>NZ_AP029191.1:9600000-12447268 GCF_055379765.1 Actinomadura rugatobispora
CGGGACCCGGACGAGCGCCGCCCGCCCCCGCCGCTGGACCCGGAGGTGCAGGCGCTCCGCCGGGAGCTGTTCGAGCTGCTGCTGTCGGGCGACGATCCGGGGATGCGGCAGTTCGCCCGTACGGCGGTGGCCGAGTACGGGCGGACGCCGGGCCAGGAGTCGTGGTTCTCCTCGGGCGTGCTGCGCGCCCTGTCCCCGGAGACGCTGATGGCCGGGCTGCTCGACGCGGTGCTCGCCGGGCAGGAGCGCGGCGGCATGGCCGAGCGGGTGGCGCGGCGGACCTTCCGGACCCGGATCTCGCATTTCCAGAACCTGGTGGCGACGGAGGTGCGGCGGCGGATCGCCGAGGACACCGGGGTGGAGCGGACCGCGCGGATGGCCGTGCGGCCCCCGCTGGAGCGGCTCGACTTCGGCCGCGCCGCGCGGGCCGACCTGGTGGCGATGCGCCGCGAGGTGTACCCGCTGGCGCGGCGGCTGGCGACCCGGCTGCAGCAGAAGCAGCGGGCGGGCAACCGCGGGCGGCTGGACTTCCGCCGCACCGTGCGGGCGTCGCTGGGCAGCGGCGGCGTGCCGCTGGCCACCCACCACCGGCCGCGCCGGCCGCACAAGCCCGAGCTGGTCATCCTGTGCGACGCCAGCGACTCGGTGTCGGCGTTCGCGCACTTCACGCTGCTGCTGACGTTCGCGCTGCGGGAGCAGTTCAGCAAGGTGCGGGCGTTCGCGTTCATCGACGCCACCGACGAGATCACCCGGTTCTTCGCGCCCGGCGTGGACGTGGTGGACGCGATGACCCGGCTGGCGCGGGAGGCCGATCTGGTCTGGATCACCGGGCGCAGCAACTACGGGCACGCGATCAAGGTGTTCGAGGAGCGGTACGGCGACGCGGTCACCTCGCGGACATCCCTGCTGGTCCTGGGCGACGCCCGGTCGAACTACGGGGAGCTGTCGCTGCCGATCCTGCGCGGGATGGCCGATCGGGCGCGGCACGCGTACTGGCTCAACCCCGAGCCGCGCTCGCAGTGGGACACCGGGGACTCGGCGGCCTCCCGCTACGGGGAGATCGTCCCGATGTACGAGTGCCGCAACCTGGCCCAGCTCACCGAGTTCATCGAGGAACTGGCCTAGGCGCCCGCGCGGGACCGGGCCCCGGCGGGGGGCTCAGTCCCGTTCCCGGACGAGCGCGGCGAAGACCGCGCCGAGCACTGCGACGAGGCTGCAGACCACCAGCGCGATGTCGGCGCCGTGGGCGAACGCCTCGGCGGGGCGGGCGTGGCCGTCGCCGGTCCCGGTGACGATCGTGCCGACCAGCGCCACGCCGAGCGAGGCGCCGATGTAGCGGGCGGTGTTGCCGGCGCCCGAGCCCATGCCCGCCCGGTCGGCCGGGACGCTCTCCACGGCCAGCCGCGCCAGCATGGCGTTGCCGAGCCCGCTGCCGATCCCGGCGACGACCAGGCCCGGGACCATCCGCCACCAGTGCTCGCCGGGGGCGAAGCCCAGCAGGCCGAGCTGGCCGGCGGCGTTGAGCGCCAGCGCGGCGGCCAGCAGCCGTCCGGCCGGGAGCCGGGCGGGCAGGCGGCGCGCCTGGGCGGCGGCGACGAACGACAGGCCCGACCAGATGGACAGCAGCAGGGCGGCGGACAGCGGGCTCATGCCCAGCACGACCGCCAGCACGGTGGGCACGTAGCTCATCACGCCGATGATGCCGAGGCCGGTGAGCAGCGCGCCGACCACCGACAGCAGGAAGCGGGGCCGCCGGAACAGCGCCAGGTCGAGCATCGGCGCGCGGCGGCGCGACTCCACCGCCACGAACGCGGCCAGCAGCACGGCGGCCAGGACCAGCAGCCCGATCACCTCCGGGCGGCCCCAGCCGATCCGTCCCCAGGTGATGGCGGCCAGCAGCGCGGCGACGCCCAGGCTCATCGTGACCACGCCGGGCAGGTCGAGGCCGCGGCGCCGTCCGGCGCGCGACTCGTGCAGCGTGCGGGCGGCGACCGCGGCCAGCAGCGCGGAGGCCGCGACCGTGGCCCAGTACCACAGCCGCCAGCCGCCCAGCGCGCCGAGACCGGCGGCGGCGATCGGGCCGAGCGCGATGCCGAGCCCGAGCATGGCGCCCCAGAGGCCGGTGGCGTGGGAGCGCCGCGGGCCGGGGGCGAAGGTGGCGCCGATGATGCCCAGACCGGCGGCGATGAGCGCGGCGCTGGCCGCGCCCTGCGCGATCCGGCCGGCGACGAACACGGCCGCGTTGGGGGCGAGGGCGCAGCCGGCGCTGGAGACGGCCAGCAGGACGGCGCCCAGGACGAAGACCCGCCTGCGGCCGTGGTCGTCGGCCAGGCTGCCGACCGCCAGCAGGGCCGCGGCCAGGCCGAGGCTGATCGAGCTCATCAGCCAGATCTGGGCGGTGGGGCCCGCGCGCAGTCCGGCGGCGGTGTCGGTGAGCACCGCCATCGGGGCGGTGTAGTTCATCAGGGCCAGCAGGGTGGCGGCCCCTGGCAGGGCCAGCGCGGCGGTGGCGCCCGCGGCCCGTTCCGGCGCGCGGGGGGCGGCCAGCGTGGTCATCCGGTCTCCGTCTCGAGTTCAATGAACGAACTGCACTGCGCCGACCGTAGCACGCGCCGGTTCGTTCAATGAACCATGGGCCGGGTAATCTGGCCACCATGGCACTCGGCAAGGACTACGTGCGGCAGGACTGCTCGCTGGCCCGCGCGCTGGAGGTCGTGGGCGAGCGCTGGACGCTGCTGATCGTCCGGGACGCCCTGTACGGCGTGCGCCGCTTCGGCCACTTCCTGGCCCACCTGGAGATCCCGCGCGCCGTCCTGTCCGCACGCCTCCAGTCGCTGGTGGAGGCCGGGGTGCTGGAGAAGCGGGGGCACGACTACGTGATCACCGATACGGGCCGCGACCTGTGGCCGGTCGTGCACGCGCTGGCCCGCTGGGGCGACCGCAACTACTCCGACCGGGGGCCGTGCCGGCTGTTCCTCCACATTCCCTGCGGCAAGCGCATCGACGCCGACGGCACCTGCCCGTCCTGCGGCCGCGTCGCCCCGCCGGAGGAACTGGAGATGCACCCAGGCCCCGGCCTGGACCCCGACCGCGACGACCCGGTCAGCACGGCGCTGCGCGAGCCGCACCGCCTGCTGGAGCCGCTCCCGGTCTGACCCGTCCCCGGAGTGTCCGACGAGGTCATGGGCGCGGCGCGGTGACGAGCGGCTACTCTGCACGCCCATGAAGACCGACGCGACGGGCGACGGGGCCGGACGCCTCCGCGGACGCCTCGCCGGGCCCCTCCGGCGCCTGGCCGACGGCCGTCCCGGCGACTCCCGCGCCCGGATCGCCCGCCGCGCCCGGATCCTCGTCACCGTCGCCACCGGCCTGGCCAACCTGGGCGGCGCACTGGTCGTCGTGCTGTTCACCCTCGTGGTCCCCGACCCCGGCACCGAGGTCTCCGACCGGCTGCGCACCGTCAACTACCTGGTCTTCACCGCCTACGTGATCGCGGCCGTGCCGGCCGGGCTGGTGCTGGGCGAACGCTTCTTCCGGCGGGTGCGCCGGCTGGCCGAACGGCACGGCGCCCCCGGCGCGCACGAACGCTCCCTGCTGCTGTACGGCCCGCTGCGGCTGATGTCGGTGCACCTCACGCTCTGGGGCATCGGCACCGTCGGGTGGGTCCTGATCAACCTGCCCTTCTCCACCCTGCTGGCGGTCAAGCTCGGCCTCACCAGCCTCCTCGGCGGCCTGACCACCTGCACGGTCGTCTACCTGCTGACCGAGCGGCTGCTGCGGCGCGCGGTCACCACCGCGCTGGCGTCCGGGGTGCCCCGCCGCACCGGGCTGCCCGGAGTGGTCGCGCGGTCGGTGCTCGCCTGGGCGCTGGGCACCGCGGTCCCGATCCTCGGCCTGATCGTGCTGGCGCTCGGGTCGTTCCTGATCGCCGAGGTCACGCTGCGCGACTTCGCGGTGGCCGTGCTGGCGCTCGGCGGCATCGCCCTCGCCGTCGGTCTCGGTGTCACCTACTTCGCGGCCCGCGCGATCGCCGACCCGGTGGAGTCGGTGCGGCTCGGCCTGGCCCGGATCGAGGGCGGCCACCTGGACGTCGAGGTCCCCGTCTACGACGCCAGCGAGGTCGGGCTGCTGCAGGCCGGGTTCAACCACATGGCCTCCGGGCTGCGCGAGCACGCCCGCCTGCAGGACCTGTTCGGCCGCCAGGTCGGCGAGGACGTGGCCCGGGACGCGCTGGAGCGCGGCATCGACCTGGGCGGCGAGCTGCGCGAGGTCGCGGTGGTGTTCGTCGACATCATCGGCTCCACCCGGCTGGCCGCCGACCGCCCGCCCACCGAGGTGGTCAAGCTGCTCAACGACTTCTTCGCCGTGGTGGTGGAGACGATCGGCGACCACGGCGGCTGGATCAACAAGTTCGAGGGGGATGCCGCGCTGGCCGTCTTCGGCGCCCCGCTGGCCCTGGACGGCTCCGGCCCCCGCGCCCTGGCGGCGTCCCGGGACCTGGCCGTGCGGCTGGCCCGGGAGGTCCCCGCGCTGCGCGCCGCCGTCGGGGTGTCGGCGGGCGAGGCCGTCGCCGGGCACATCGGTGCCGAGGAGCGCTTCGAGTACACCGTCATCGGCGACCCGGTGAACGAGGCCGCCCGCCTGACCGACCTGGCCAAGGGCACCGAGGGGCGGGTCCTGGCGGCCGGCTCGCTGGTCGAGCGGGTCCGCGGGGACGGGCACGAGGAGGCGCGGCACTGGGAGTTCGGCGAGGAGGTCATGCTGCGCGGCCGCACCGAACCGACCCGCCTGGCCTCACCTTCCCCGGACCACCGCGTTCCCTAGGGGACCGCGCCGATCGTGGCCTTGCGCAGGGTGGTGTAGTACGGCGACTTCTTGAAGCCGGGCCCGGTCTCCTCGCCGATGTAGACGTCGGCGTGGTGCTCGCCCCCGTACCCGGGACGGAACAGGTCGGTGACCTTCCAGGTGGCGGCGCGGAACCGGTCGCAGATCTGACGGGCCACCGGACGGCCCTTCCAGTCGGCGCCGCACTCGACGATCTGGAACCGCTGCCCCCGGGCGATCACGTCCCGGTCGGCCGCCGCCGACGACCAGGCCCGCAGCGGTCTGGCCGTGGAGTCGCGGGTGCTGTCGTCCAGCCACCACCCGATGCTGTGCGACCAGTTGAGGTAGCGGCCGCGGTGCGGCCCGGCGGTGATGCGGCCGCTGCCCTCGGTCTGGATCTCCTTGAGGAAGCCCTCCGGATAGGACCCCAGCGGCGTCTTCCCCCACTTGCAGTGCAGCTTCGCGCAGCCGCGCACCGCCTTGGATCTGCCGCCGTGGAAGGACTGCACCACGGTGTAGTAGGTGGTGATCCGCCACGATCTCGCCTTGCCGAGCGGCTTGAGCGGGCGGGACGGAGCGGACAGGCGGCTCCGCGGTGCCGTCGGCGCCGCGGCGTCCGGCGCCGCCGGCGCGGACCCCGGCCCGGGCGCGGCGGCCGTCGGCGGCTGGACCTCCGGCGCGCCGGTGGAAGCCGTGGACGGGGCGCCGCATCCCGCCGCGAAGACGCACAGCACCACCACGACGGCCGTCGAAGGCCGCGGAGCCCTCAGCCGCATCGCACCCCTCTCATGGCACAAACGGAAACCATGGTGCCATGCCGTGACGCCGCGCCGCCCGCTTCCGGGAAGGAGCGGCGCGGCGGGCCGGGGCTCCGGGTTCAGCCGATGCGGATCGCGCCCAGGGCGTCGGCCTCGGCACGGGTCAGCAGGGTGACGGTCGCGGCCGGCGGGACGGCGCCGTCCCGGGCCCGCCGCACCAGCGGCCGCCACCGGCGGCAGTGCCGGGCGAAGGTCACCGCGGTCACCACCCGGCCGCGGGCGACCTGCCCGGCCAGCGCCGTCCCCGGGTCGACGTCGATCAGCACCAGGTGCACCCGGCCGCCGCGCCGCCGCACCAGCCACGAGAACAGGTGCAGGATGTGCGGCCAGGTTCCCCGGGTCTGGGCGACCACGCCCTCGCCGCGCATCACCGCCCGCGCGATCCACCACACGTGCGTCGCGTTCACCAGCGGCACCCGGGCGCGGGCCGGCACCGGGGCCAGCAGCCCCGCCCAGCGGTTGCGGGCCTGCCGCGAGTCGATCACCCGGCCGCCGTCGATCGGCACCGGCCCCGTCTCGTCACCGCGCAGCCGGTACAGGCGCTCCAGCAGGGTGCTCTTGCCCGCGCCGGGCAGCCCGGCCACCAGCACGAGCGAACCGGCGGGATAGCGCAGCTCGGCGCCCGCCCCCGCCCCGGACTCCGCCTTCTTGAGTTCGCGGATTGTGCATCTCCTGGTCTCGGCCCCCGGAAAACACTGGTGGTCGGAAGAACGAACACCCGTGACCAGTGGTTCCGATGGTCCGGCGGCCGGTGATGCCGGGGCCGCGGTTCAGGGGCCGCTCAGCGGCGGGTCACCAGCCGCGCGAGCGCCACTCGGGCAGGGCGGGGCGCTCCCGTCCGAGCGTGGAGTCCTTGCCGTGGCCGGGATAGAACCAGGTGGTGTCGGGGAGGCGGTCGAACACCCGCTCCTCGACGTCCGACAGCAGCTGCTTGAAACGGGCCGCGTCGCCCCAGGTGTTGCCGACGCCGCCGGGGAAGAGGCTGTCGCCGGTGAACAGGTGCGGCCCGCCGGCCGCCTCGCCGCCCGCGTCGCCGCCCGCCTCGTACAGCAGCGCGATCGACCCGGGCGTGTGGCCGCGCAGGTGGATCACCTCCAGCGACACCTCGCCGACCTGGACGGTGTCGCCGTGCTCGACCTGCTCGGCGACCGGCTCGGGCAGCGCCTCCACGTCGAAGGGGTGCGCGACCACCGGCGCGCCCGTGGCCTTCACCAGCTCGCTCAGCGCCATCCAGTGGTCCTGGTGGCGGTGCGTGGTGACGATCCGGGCCAGCGGGCCGTCGCCGACCAGGTCCAGCAGCCGGGGCGCCTCGTTGGCCGCGTCGATCAGCAGCCGCTCCCCGGTCGCCGCGCAGCGCAGCAGGTAGGCGTTGTTGTCGTAGGGGCCGACCGCGATCTTGGTGATCGTCAGGCCGGGCAGCTCGCGTACGTCGGGGTCGCCCCCGACCTCGACGTCTCCCGTGTAGCTCATGTGCGCCTCCCGCTGGGGCCGGTCGGTGATCCTCCGGTGGACCATTGTTCCCCCTCGGCCGCCCTCCGACCGCCGAGGACCCCGGGAAAAGCGCCCGGGGCCGGAATGAGTCACCTGACTCACCCGAAGAGTGCCGTTCCGGACGGAAGTTCCCGGCGAGGTGTCCCACTATCGACTTGGATAAGAAGGATTCGACCCAGGAGGGCGCGTTGGCCACGGTTTCCCGTTCCGGTGTGTCGCGTCACGACCTGCGCACCGGCCCGGCCCCCGAGTCGCCGGAGGAGCTGCTGGCGCACGCCTGCGCGCTGCTGCGGCTGTGCGGGCAGGACGCCGCGCTCGCAGCGGTGCTGCTCGTCCTGGTGGCGGCCGGGACCGTCACCCGGCTGGCGTACGCGGGCTGGCCGGGGCCGGTCGCGCTGCTGCCGCTCCTGGCCGTCGCGGCGTCCTTCGGGATCTCGGCGGTCCTGGCCGTCGGCTCGCGGCGCACGCTGGTCGCGGCGCTGGGCTCGGTGCGGGCGGCCACGGGGGCGCCGCTCGACCCGGCCGTCCCCTGGACCCCGGCCGGGCTGCGCCCGGCGCTGGACCCGCGGGTGCGCGACGCCGAGCTGCGCCGGCTGCTGGGCGCCGCGCACCGCTGCTGCGGCCTGGCCTGGCAGGCGGTCCTGTGGGCGGCGGCGGCCGGCGTGCTGTTCGTCCTCTGGTCGGCGCTGTCGGCCGCGGCCGGGGCGGGCGGGTGAGCCGTGATCGACCACGACGTGCGGCCGGGCAGCTTCTGGGAACGGCTCGGCGCCACCGACCGGCAGGCGCTGCGCGCGATGGGCCGGCGCACCGACGTCCCGCCCGGCGGCCTGCTGTGCCACCAGGGGGTGACCGCGCCCGGCGTGTACGTGGTGTTCAAGGCGGGGGCCGGCACCGCGACCGACGTGGTCGCCAAGGAGTTCGTCGACTCCAGCGAGGGCGACGAGTCGATCATCGATCTGGTGGGGCCGGGCGACCTGGTCGGGGCGCTGGCGCCCTGGGGGCATCCGCAGCGCGGCAACGTGGCCGCGTTCGACCACGTTGCGGCGCTGCGGCTGGACCGGCAGAAGTTCGGCAGCCTGCTGGCCGCCAACCCGCAGGTGGCCGAGGCGATGATGCACACCCTGGCGCGGGGCGCGGCGTTCGGGGGCCGGCGGCACGCGGTGCGGGCCGCCGAGCACCAGCAGCGCCTGGCCTACCACCTGCTGGAGCTGGCGCACCGCTTCGGGCGCCGGACCTCGCGCGGGGTGGAGATCCCGCTGCGGATGAGCCAGGCGGAGCTGGCCAACTGGTCGGGCATCTCCCGCGAGACGCTGGTGCGCTGGTTCCGGCTGTGGCGGTCGCGGGGGATCCTGGCCCGCCGGGCGCGACCGCTGACCATCCTCGACCCCGAGGGGCTGCGCCGCGCCGCCGGCCCGTGGGGGGACGAGTGGCCCGACCATCCCGGGGCCGACTCCCCGCGTGTCGAGCCGGGGGCCGTCCCCGACACCGGACCGGGGCGGGACGCGGCCGGCGCCGGCAGGGCGGCGGGCGGGGCGTCGATCGCGGCCCGCTCGCCGGTGCGGCTGGAGCCCGAGTCCGGGGTGCCGACGGCGCTGCGGCTGCCGGCGGACAAGCCGTTCTTCACCGGCCGGACGGTCGGCCTCGGCAAGCTCGACCTGCTGGTGTCCCAGTCGCCGATGCCGCGCGCGGTCGTCGTCCAGGGGATGGCGGGGGTGGGGAAGACCACGCTCGCCGTGCACTGGGCGCACCGGGTCGCCGGCCGCTTCCCCGACGGCGTGATCTTCACCGACCTGCGCGGGACGACGCGCGCCCCCGCCACCCCGGCCGAGACGATGGGGCAGGTGCTGCGGGGCGCGGGCGTCCCGGGCGACCAGCTGCCCCGCACCGAGGCGGAGCTGGAGGCCCAGTGCCGCTCGCTGCTGGCCGGGCGGCGGATGCTGGTCATCCTCGACAACGCCGCCGACGCCGCGCAGATCCGCCCGCTGGTCGCCGCCGTCAACGCCGGGCTGGTCGTCGCGACCACGCAGCGGCGGCTGCCCGCGCCGCTGCCTGGGGCCGACGTGCGCACCCTGGAGCTGAGCGAGATGGCCGTGCAGGAGGCGGTCGACCTGATCGCGGCCGTGCTGGGCCGCGAGGACGAGCGGATCCGGGAGGAGGACCGGGCGCTGGCCCGGCTCGCCCGCGAGTGCGGCTTCCTTCCGCTGGCACTGGCGATCATGGCTGCCCGGCTGGCCGACAACCCCGGCCGCTCGATCGCCGACACGGTCCGCGAGCTGGCCGACCGGGACGCGCCCGCGGCGCCGTCCTACAGCCCGGGACTTCCCGCGGCCATGCTGCACGAGACCGGCGCGCACGCCGCCGGGACGCAGGGCCTGCACGCCGTGCTCAGCCCCACCTTCGACATCGCCTACCGGGCGCTGCGGCGCGAGCAGCGCGAGGCGTTCCGGCTCCTGGGCCTGGTGGCCGGCCCCGACTTCACCCCCAGCGCGCTCGCGGCCCTGCTGGAGCGTCCGGTAGAGGAGGCGGGCGAATGCCTGGAGGCGCTGCGCCAGGCCTATCTCGTCCAGGACGTCGGCCCCGGCCGGTACCGCATGCACGACCTGCTCCGCGACTTCGCCCGTGAACGCGGCCTCAGCGAGGACGCCGACAGTGACCGCCTCGCCGCCCAGCGCCGCCTGCTCGCCGGATACCTGGCCGAGGCCCGGGACGCGGGACGCCGGCTGAGCCGCAGGCGCCGTCCCACCCTGGACGAGGGGACGGGCGCCGGGTCCTGCGGGGAACCGTCCGGCGCCGCCGCCGGGGCGGCCGCGCTCTCCTGGTTCGAGGCGGAACGGCGCAACCTGGTCGCGGCGGTGCACCAGGCCGCGCGGCTGGGGCTGCACCGGACGTGCTGGGAGCTGGCGGACGCCCTCTTCGACTTCCAGTGGTTCCGCCGCTACAGCCAGGGCAACATCGACGTGCACCAGGCCGGTCTCAGGGCGGCCCGCGCCGAGGAGGACTGGCGCGCCGCCGCCGTCATGCTCCACAACCTCGCGGTGGCCCACTTCGAGCTGGGCGGGTCGGTCCAGGCGATCGGCTACGGAGAGGAGGCCCGCCGCGGCTTCCGTTCGGCGGACCCGCCCGATCGCTTCGGGGAGGCCGCCGCCCAGGCGACCCTCGCCGACGTCCACGCCTCCCTGGGCCGTTACCTGACGGCCATCGGGCACGCACGGCGCTCGCTCGCCATCCACGAGTCCCTGGGGGACGGGGGCGGCGTCGCCAAAGGCCACGAGACCCTCGCCACCGCCTACATCGGACTGGCCGACTACGACACCGCCCTGCGCCACGCGGGCGAGGCCCTCGGCATACGACGCTCCATCGAGGACATGCCGGGCGTGGCCGAGACGCTGCTGACCCTGGCACAGGTCCACCGGCGGCGCGGTGCCGTCCACGAAGCCGTCTCGCACGCCCTGGAGGCCCTCTACATCCGCCAGGACCTGGCCGACCGGCACGGCGCGGCGCAGGCGCTCAACGAATTGGCCCGCATGAACGCCTCCCTGGGACTGCGCGACCTGGCCCTGCGCGACGCCGAGCAGGCCCTGCGCACCTACCAGGCCCTGGGCGCCCGCCACGGCGAGGCCAAGGCGCTGACCACGCTGGGCATGCTGATGAGCGACGCGGCCCGGTTCGCCGAGGCGTTCACCTACTGCGGCCAGGCCCTGGGCCTGCACCGCGAGATCGGCGACCGTTCCGGAGAGGCGGAGACCCTGGCCCAGACCGGCGTGGCGTACTGGCGGCTGGGCCGTTACCCGGAGGCCCGCGAGCACCTGGTCCGCGCCCTGGAGATCCGCCGCGAGATCGGCGACCAGCACGGCGAGGCCCACGACCTGGAGCACCTGTCGATGGTCATGCGCCGCCTCGAACGCGACCAGGAGGCCTTCGTCCTCGGCCTGGAGGCGCTGGACCTGTGGCACCGCCTCGGTGCCAAGGGCGGCCTGGCCGGCACCCTGGGCAGCCTCGCCCGCACCTACCTGCGCCTGAACCTGTACGAGGAGGCCGAGCAGGCGGCCAGGCAGGCCCTGGCGATCCGCCGCGACATCGGCGACTGGTACGGCATGGGCGTCGGCATGGACACCTTCGCCGCCGTGCTGCGGCACGGCGGGCGCCCGGAGGAGGCGCTCAAGATGGAGCTGGAGGCGCTGCGGGTGCTGGGCGAGGTCGGCGACCGCCACAGCGAGGGCACCGCGCTGGTGCACCTCGCCGCGATCTACCTTGAGCTCGACCGGGTGGGCGAGGCGCTGGAGACCGGCCGGCAGGCCCTGGACCTGGCGACCGAGCTCGGTGACACCCGCGAGCAGGCGATCGCGCACCACACCATGGGCGGCGCCTCCCGGAAGCTGGGCCGCCACTCCCGCGCCGTCGGCCACTTCCGGGCCGAGATCGCCATCCGCCGGGAGATGGCCGACCACCGCGGGCAGCGGGCCGCGCTGGAGGGCCTGCGTGACGCGTGCCTGGCCCTTGGCGACGACGCCGGGGCGGCCGACTGCGTCCGCCGCATCCGTGCCATCGACAGCTGGCTGGAGTCGGAGGGCCGTGAGGGGGAGGAGGGCCAGGGCGCGGGACAGGAGGGCGCCCGTCCCTGACACCCCGCCTGGTGCCACCGAGTGTGGAGTTGTACGCGGTCCAGCGCCGTACCGCCGAGTTCACTTGTGGAACGGGAGGCGAGATGGAGGTCACCAGGTTCTGGGACGTGCTGCCCGAGCGCGCGCGGGAGGCCCTCCGGCGGGAGGGCGTCAGCGTGATGATCAAGCCGGGCGGGTTCCTCACCCGCGAGCACACCCGCGCGTCGCAGGTCTTCGTGCTGCGCTCGGGCGCGGCCAAGGTGTGGATCGACCGGGGCGGCGACATCGCGATCCTGGACGTGCTGGGCCCGGGCGACGTGGTCGGCGAGATGGAGGCGGCGGACGGCGGAGCCCGGCACGCCAGCGTGGAGGCGCTGACGCCCGTGCAGGCGCTGGTGCTGCCCGCCGCCCGGTTCCGCGCCGTGCTGGACGCCCACCCGGGCGCGGCCTGGGCCGTCGCCGCCGTCCTGGCCGAACGGCTCCGCGACGCCAACGAGCTGCGCGTGGCGCACTTCCCCGACGAGCCCGAGCGGCGGCTGGCGGGACGGCTGCTGCGCCTGGCCGCCCGGTTCGGCAGGCCGTCGGCCGACCCGCGCGGCGGCGTCGAGGTGCGGGTGCCGGTCAGCCGCCAGGACCTGGGCCGCTGGGCGGGCATGGGCCGGCGCAGCGTGGCCCGGATTCTGGCCGCCGAGCAGAGCGGCCTCGCCGTCGCCCGCAACATGATCAACGTGCGGTCGCCGGAGGCGCTGCACCGGCTGGCCGGCGATCCCGGGGCGGGCGATCCCGAGCCCGGGGCGGGCGGCCGCGGCTTCCCCGGCGAGGCCGCCTGAGGCGCCCGCCGCGGCGGTCAGAACGCGCTGGGAGCGTGCGGCCAGGGCGGCGGCACGGGCAGCGGCCCCTCCGGGCGCGCCGCCACGCCCTCGCCCGCGGACCGCCCGGTGAGCCAGCCGAGCAGCGCCCGCCCCGACCCCGAGATCTCCGGCCCGCCGGCACCGGCGCCCAGGTCCGCGGTCTCCGCCGTGTCGGTGGCCGTCAGCCGGTGCCCCCGCAGGCCCGCCCGGAGATCCGCGGGCAGGGCCTCCAGGTCGGCGAGCGTGCCGGTCAGCGCCCACCGCACATACGGCTCGGGCCAGTCGGCGGGCCCGTAGCCGGCGGCGAGGTCGACGTGGTGGGTCTCCACCTCCTGCCAGCGCCGGTACACCACGAACCACGCGGGATGGGACCAGCCGGGCATCGCCCGCACGGTCGCCTCCCACGCCTCCTCCGGCAGCGACCGGGCCCGCTCGGAGAACCGCTCGCCCGTCGCGCGGACGTCCTCGGCCAGGGCCCGCGGGCCGCGGCCGGCGCCCGCCTCCAGGTCGGCGTTGCGCGCCTCCAGGCTCGGGTACTGCGGGATCTCCACGCCCGTCCGCGCCCATTCGAGCAGGTTCCAGAGCGAGTCGGCGTTGCGGGCGATGTGCGTGGCCACATGGCCGCGGGTCCAGCCGGGCAGGGCCGAGGGGGCGCGCACGGCCTGCTCGTCCAGGCCGGACAGCGTCACCGCGATCCGCTCAGTGCCCGCCTCGACCTCCGCCAGGACCCGCCGCCAGTCGCCCATCTCGCCCCTTCCGTACGCCGGTGGCGCGGGCCCTCCGCGAGGCGCCGCGCGTCCGGGACCATCCTGCCCGGCCCCGGCTCCCGGCAGCGGGTGAGAATGATCTCCATGACGCATCCCATCTGCGTGACCTGCGGAGTGCAGTACGCCGAGCCCCGCCCCGACTGCCCCGTCTGCGAGGACGAGCGGCAGTACGTCGGCTGGGACGGCCAGCGCTGGACGACGCTCGCCGAGCTGCGGGCGGCCGGCCACCGCGGCCGGGTCGAGCCGGAGGGCCCGGGGATCGTGGGCGTCGGCGCCGAGCCCGCGACGGCCATCGGCCAGCGCGCCCTGCTGGTGCGGGCGCCGGGCGGCAACGTGCTCTGGGACATGATCAGCTACATCGACGACGACCTGGTCCGGGAGGTGCGGGCGCTGGGCGGGGTCTCGGCCGTCGCGATCAGCCACCCGCACTTCTACGGCTCCATGATCGAGTGGGCCCGCGCGTTCGACGCCCCGGTCCATATCCACGCGGCGGACCGCCGGTGGGTGGCCCGGCCCGACGACGCGGTGGTCTTCTGGGACGGCGACACCCGCGAGATCGCCGACGGCCTCACCCTGATCAACGCCGGGGTGCACTTCGCCGGCGGGCAGGTCCTGCACTGGCGGGACGGCGAGGACGGCCGCGGCGCGCTGCTGTCGGGCGACATCCTCCAGGTGGTGAGCGACCGCGACTGGGTCGGTTTCATGTACTCCTATCCGAACCTCATCCCCGAACGGCCCCGGACCGTCCGCCGGGCGCTGCGGCTGCTGGAGCCGTACCCGTTCGCCCGCGTGTACGGGGCGTGGTGGAGGAGGATCGTCCAGACGGACGGCAAGGAGGCCGTGCGCCGCTCCGCCGCCCGCTACCTGGACTTCGCCCTCGACGACGGCCCACCGGGGCACGGCGCGCCGGGACGTACTCTGTGAGCCTGGCACGGAGGCGGCCCGGCGCGTTCCGGTGGCGATAGATCTTCGAACACGTGTACGGTTCGGAAGCGAAATGCGGCGGCGGTCGCCGCTGTTATGCACACGGGGAAACGTCGTACCCCCTCGCCAGCCTGTCACCGCGCCAGACCTGTCAGCGGACCCGTCGTCGCGCCCGGAGGGCACCGAGCCCAGAAGAGGAACCGAGCAACGCCGTGCATGACCGACTCATCGTGCGTGGAGCACGCGAGCACAACCTGAAGGACGTCTCGCTCGACCTGCCGCGAGACTCCATGATCGTGTTCACCGGGCTGTCCGGCTCCGGCAAGTCGAGTCTGGCGTTCGACACGATCTTCGCCGAGGGCCAGCGCCGGTACGTGGAGTCGCTGTCGGCCTACGCCCGGCAGTTCCTGGGCCAGATGGACAAGCCCGACGTCGACTTCATCGAGGGCCTCTCCCCGGCGGTGTCGATCGACCAGAAGTCCACCAGCAAGAACCCGCGCTCCACGGTCGGCACGATCACCGAGGTCTACGACTACCTGCGGCTGCTGTACGCCCGGATCGGCCACCCGCACTGCCCCGAGTGCGGCCGCCCGATCAGCCGGCAGGCGCCGCAGCAGATCGTCGACCGGGTGCTGGAGCTGGAGCAGGGCACCCGGTTCCAGGTGCTGGCCCCGGTGATCCGCGGCCGCAAGGGCGAGTACCTCGAGCTGTTCCGCGAGCTGCAGTCCAAGGGCTACTCGCGGGCGCTGGTCGACGGCCAGATGATCAGGCTGGACGACCCGCCCAAGCTCAAGAAGCAGGAGAAGCACGACATCGCCGTGGTCGTCGACCGGCTCGCCGTCAAGGACTCGGCCCGCCAGCGGCTGGCCGACTCGGTGGAGACCGCGCTCGGGCTGGCCGGCGGCACGATCGTGCTCGACTTCGTCGACCTGCCCGAGGACGACGAGCACCGCACCCGGATGTTCTCCGAGCACCTCTACTGCCCCTACGACGACCTGTCGTTCGAGGAGCTGGAGCCGCGCTCGTTCTCGTTCAACTCCCCCTACGGCGCCTGCCCCGACTGCACCGGCCTGGGCACCCGCATGGAGGTCGACCCCGAGCTGGTCGTGCCCGACCCGACGATGACGCTGGGCGAGGGCGCGATCCAGCCCTGGTCCAACGGCCACGTCAGCGACTACTTCCTGCGGCTGCTGTCGGCGCTGGGCGACGCGATGGGCTTCGACCTCAACACGCCCTGGGAGAAGCTGCCCGCCAAGGCGCGCAAGGCGATCCTCAACGGGCACGAGACCCAGGTCCACGTCCGCTACAAGAACCGCTACGGCCGCACCCGCTCCTACTACACCGCCTACGAGGGCGTGATCCCCTACATCCAGCGGCGGCACGCCGAGTCCGAGAGCGACTCCACCCGGGAGAAGTTCGAGGGCTACATGCGGGAGATCCCGTGCCCCTCGTGCCAGGGGGCGCGGCTCAAGCCGGTCGTGCTGGCCGTGACCATGGGCGGGCGGTCGATCGCCGACGTGGCGGCGATGCCGATCGGCGAGTGCGCCAAGTTCCTGCTGGCCATGGAGCTGAGCGAGCGGGACCGGCACATCGCCGAGCGGGTGCTGAAGGAGATCAACGCCCGGCTGGGCTTCCTGCTGGACGTCGGGCTCGACTACCTGACCCTCGACCGCGCCTCGGCCACCCTGGCCGGCGGCGAGGCGCAGCGGATCCGGCTGGCCACCCAGATCGGCTCCGGGCTGGTCGGCGTGCTGTACGTGCTGGACGAGCCGTCCATCGGCCTGCACCAGCGCGACAACCACCGGCTGCTGGACACCCTGCTGCGGCTGCGCGACATGGGCAACACCCTGATCGTCGTCGAGCACGACGAGGACACCATCCAGGCCGCCGACTGGGTGGTCGACATCGGCCCCCGGGCCGGTGAGCACGGCGGGCAGATCGTGGTGTCGGGCACCGTCGAGGACCTGATGACCTCGGAGCGCTCGCTGACCGGGGCCTACCTGTCGGGCCGCCGCGAGATCGCGGTGCCCGAGATCCGCCGCCCCCGGCAGAGGGGCCGGGAGGTCACCGTCAAGGGCGCCCGGCAGAACAACCTCCAGGGCGTCGACGTGGCGTTCCCGCTCGGGGTGTTCACCGCGGTCACCGGCGTCTCCGGATCGGGCAAGTCCACCCTGGTCAACGACATCCTCTACAACTCGCTGGCCAAGCAGCTGCACGGCGCCCGCACGGTGCCGGGCAAGCACCGCCGGGTCAACGGCGTCGACCAGCTCGACAAGGTGGTGCACGTCGACCAGTCGCCGATCGGCCGCACGCCGCGCTCCAACCCGGCCACCTACACCGGGGTGTTCGACCACATCCGCAAGCTGTTCGCGCAGACGACCGAGGCCAAGGTCCGCGGCTACCAGCCGGGCCGGTTCTCCTTCAACGTCAAGGGCGGGCGCTGCGAGAACTGCTCCGGCGACGGCACCATCAAGATCGAGATGAACTTCCTGCCGGACGTCTACGTGCCCTGCGAGGTCTGCCACGGCGCCCGGTACAACCGGGAGACCCTGGAGGTCCACTACAAGGGCAAGACGATCTCCGAGGTGCTGGACATGCCGATCGAGGAGGCCGCGGTCTTCTTCGAGCCGATCAAGGCGATCCACCGGCATCTGAAGACCCTCAACGACGTGGGCCTGGGCTACGTCCGGCTGGGCCAGCCCGCGCCGACCCTGTCGGGCGGCGAGGCGCAGCGCGTCAAGCTGGCCTCGGAGCTGCAGCGCCGGTCCACCGGCCGCACGATCTACGTGCTGGACGAGCCCACCACCGGCCTGCACTTCGAGGACATCCGCAAGCTGCTGGGCGTGCTGAACGGGCTGGTCGACAAGGGCAACACGGTGATCGTGATCGAGCACAACCTGGACGTCGTCAAGACCGCCGACTGGATCATCGACATGGGCCCGGAGGGCGGCTCCCGGGGCGGCACCGTGGTCGCCACCGGAACGCCCGAGGACGTCGCCAAGGTGGAGGCCAGCCACACCGGCCAGTTCCTCGCCAAGATCCTCGGCTGACCGACCCGCCGTCTCCGCCCCGCCGGGGGCCCATCCGCACACCGGGCGCACCCGTACCGCGCCCGGTGTGCCGCCGGCGGCAGGCTTCCGTTGCGCGCCCCTGCAGGTCCATCGCGAACGTGCAGGTAGAAAGGTGTTCGCCCGGTCCGCCCGGCAAAAGCTCCGGGATGGATTGAACCTTCAAACGCCGCCGTACGTACTCCAGGGTGACAGTGGAGGCACGCGCGGCAAGCACCCAACGCGCGCGACACACGGAGGAGACGCATGGCACAGGCGCCCGCAGCGCGGACGGACAGCTCGGAAACGGAGGCCGGCGCGGCGCCGCCGGCCCCCGCGGAGACGACCGCCGCCGGCACACCGGAGGGCGGGACCCGCCGGGGGCTCCTGATCGGGGCCGGTCTCGCCGGCGTCGCGGGGCTCGCCGCCGCGTGCGGCGGGGACGACGGCGGCGGTTCGGCCGGCGGCGCCGAGAGCCCCGCGGGCAACGGCAACGGCAACGCCGGCGGGGGCGGCGGCGGGAAGGCGCTGGCCGCGACCAGCGAGATCCCGGTCGGCGGCGGCAAGGTCTTCGAGGCCGAGAAGGTCGTCGTCGTGCAGCCCGCCGCGGGCCAGTTCAAGGCCTACAGCTCCCTCTGCACGCACCGGCGCTGCCCGGTCGACGCGGTGGCGGGCGGCACGATCAACTGCCCGTGCCACGGCAGCAAGTTCAAGATCGCGGACGGTGCGCCGCTCCCCAACCTGCCCGCGACCGAGCCGCTGGAGGAGAAGAAGATCACCGTCCAGGGCGACCAGA
Organism: Actinomadura rugatobispora; assembly: GCF_055379765.1. Lineage (NCBI taxonomy): Bacteria > Bacillati > Actinomycetota > Actinomycetes > Streptosporangiales > Thermomonosporaceae > Actinomadura > Actinomadura rugatobispora. The sequence goes on from NZ_AP029191.1 coordinate 9,618,120, forward strand.
TCACGCTCGGCTGAACGGCGGACACGACCGGTCAGGGGGCGGAGGGCGCGCGCCGGGAGCCGCATGGGCCCGGGGCCCGGCGCGCGCCGCGCTCAGATCCCCGCGAGGGCGGCGGGCCACGGTGTGACTCGCCGCCTCGACACGAGCGCACTCGGATCGGCCGCCGCAGGCCGCCCTGTGAATCCGGGCGCTCAGGTGTACGCCGGCGGCTGGGCGGCCTGCGGGCCGGGCGCGGCCGTGAGGCCGCCGGCGGCATCGGCGTCGGCGCCGGCCGCCGCGCCGGTCCCGGCCAGCTCGGCGCGGAAGCGGGGCAGCGCGTCGGGATGGTGCTCGCGGACGTAGGCGACCAGGTGCTCGCGGGCGTCGCAGCGCAGGTCCCAGGCGCTGGCGGAGTCGGCCGCGCTCATCAGGGCGCGCAGCTGGACCAGTCCGTTCGGCAGCACGTCGGTGACCTGCAGGATCCATTCGCGGCGGTCCCACAGCGGGTTGTCGCGCAGCATCTTGTACAGCTCGGTGCGCAGTTCCTCGACCGGCACCGTCCAGTCCACGTGCAGGGTGACCGAGCCGACCACGCGGCTGGAGTGCCGGGTCCAGTTCTCGAACGGCTGCTCGGTGAAGTAGGACACCGGAAGGATCAGCCGCCGGTCGTCCCACAGGCACACGACCACGTAGGAGAGCGTCAGCTCCTCGATCCGGCCCCACTGGCCCTGGACGACCACCACGTCGTCCAGGCGCAGCGCGTCGCTGAAGGCGATCTGCAGCCCGGCGAACAGGTTGCCCAGCGCCGGCCGGGCCGCGATCCCGACGACCAGCCCGGCCACGCCCGCCGAGGCCAGCATCCCGGCGCCCAGCGTCCGCACCGCGGGGAAGGTGAACAGCGCCGCGCCCACCGCCACGACCACCACGACGGCCGCCGCGATCCGGCGCAGCAGCAGCATCTGGGTGCGCGCCTTGCGGGCCCGGCGGTTGCGCTCGCCCTCGATCCGGGTCAGCCGCGCCAGCGCCGGCTCGGTGAGCGCGTAGGTGATCCGCAGCACCAGCCAGGTGGTGGCGCCGATGGCGGCGATCTTGAGCAGATGGCGGACCGCGTCCTCGGCCGCGCCGTTCAGCGCGTGGTACGGCATCGCCGCGCTCGCACTGATCACCACGGCGAACGTGAACGCGGGAGCGGTGCAGTGCCGGGCCGCCTCCCCGGCGCCCGGCCAGCGCGCCGAGAGCCGCCGCCCGGCCAGCAGCCGCCGGGCGCCCTCGACCACGATGACCGCCATCGCCACCGTGGCCGCCAGTACGATCCAGCCCCAGAACGCGGACACGTCTCGTTTCCACCTCCATGACCGGTGTGTTCGAAAATCCTTCAGGCGTCTTTTTCCGATCTTCCGCGAGGCGAACGAGATCTGCGTCACTCCCGGGCGGGCGCCGCGGGGCACGCCGGTTGTCGGTGGGGCCGACTAGGCTTTCGGGCGTGGCAGACCCGGCGACCTACCGACCCGCCCCGGGGTCCATACCGGACTCGCCGGGCGTGTACCGCTTCCGTGACGAGCACGGGAGGGTCATCTACGTGGGCAAGGCCAAGAGCCTGCGCTCGCGGCTGAACTCCTACTTCGCCGACTTCGCCGGGCTCCATCCGCGCACCCAGACGATGCTGCAGACGGCGGCCGGGGTCGACTGGACGGTGGTGGGCACCGAGGTCGAGGCCCTCCAGCTCGAGTACTCCTGGATCAAGGAGTTCGATCCGCGGTTCAACGTCCGTTACCGCGACGACAAGTCCTATCCCTATCTGGCGGTCACCCTCGACGAGGAGTATCCGAGGGTGATGGTGATGCGCGGAGCCAAACGCAAGGGAGTCCGCTACTTCGGGCCGTACTCCCACGCCTGGGCGATCCGGGAGACGGTCGACCAGCTGCTGCGCGTCTTCCCGGTCCGCACCTGCCGTCCCGGGGTGTTCAAGCGGCAGCGCCAGCTCGACCGGCCGTGCCTGCTCGGCTACATCGACAAGTGCTCGGCGCCCTGCGTGGGGCGGGTGACGGCCGAGGAGCACCGGCTGCTCGCCGAGGACTTCTGCGACTTCATGGCCGGCGAGACCGGCCGGTTCACCCGGCGGCTCGAGCGGCAGATGCGCGAGGCGTCCGCCGCCATGGAGTACGAGCGGGCCGCCCGGCTGCGCGACGACATCCGCGCCCTGGAGCGGGCGCTGGAGAAGCAGACGGTGGTGCTGCCCGACCGCACCGACTGCGACATGATCGCCTTCGCCGAGGACGAGCTGGAGGCGGCCGTCCAGGTCTTCTACGTGCGCGGCGGCCGGATCCGCGGCCAGCGCGGCTGGGTGGTCGACAAGGTCGAGGCGGTCACCACCTCCGACCTGGTCGAGCACTTCCTCATCCAGATCTACAGCGAGAGCGACTCGGTGCCGCGCGAGGTGCTGGTCCCGGCGCTGCCGCCGGACGCGGACGCGATGACCGAGCTGCTGGCGGAGCAGCGCGGCGGCCCGGTCCGGCTGCGGGTGCCGCAGCGGGGCGACAAGAAGACGCTGCTGGAGACCGTGGCGCGCAACGCGACGGAGGCGCTGAAGCAGCACAAGACCCGCCGGGCCAGCGATCTGACCACGCGGAGCCGCGCGCTGCGGGAGATCCAGGAGGCCCTGGAACTGCCGGAGGCGCCGCTGCGGATCGAGTGCTACGACGTGTCCAACCTGCAGGGCTCCAACGTGGTGGCCTCGATGGTGGTGTTTGAGGACGGCCTGGCCCGCAAGAGCGAGTACCGCCGGTTCACGATCAAGGCGGTGGACGGCCAGGACGACGTCCGCTCCATCCACGAGGTGATCACCCGCCGGTTCCGCCGCTACCTGGCCGAGAGCGAGAAGTTCGGCGAGCTGGACGCGCTCGGCGACGGCCCCGAGGACGGCTCCGGCGCCGCGGCCGCGGCGGGCGCGGGCGGCGCGGCGGGTTCGGTGAACGGCGCGGCGGACGGCGCGGCGGGCGCGGACGGGGAGGCGGAGACCGGCCTCGACGCCTCCGCCCACCAGCCGATCGACCCCGAGACGGGCCGCCCCCGCAAGTTCGCCTACCCGCCCAACCTGGTGCTGGTCGACGGCGGCCCGCCGCAGGTGGCGGCGGCGCGGCGGGCCCTGGACGAGCTCGGCATCGACGACATCGCGGTGTGCGGCATCGCCAAGCGGCTGGAGGAGATCTGGCTGCCCGGCGACCCCGACCCGGTGATCCTGCCGCGCAACAGCGAGGGCATGTTCCTGGTGCAGCGGGTGCGCGACGAGGCCCACCGGTTCGCCATCAATTTCCACCGGCAGCGGCGTTCCAAGTCCATGACCGTGAGCGAACTCGATAGCGTTCCCGGGCTGGGGCCGGCACGACGGTCGGCCCTGCTGAAACATTTCGGTTCGCTGAAGCGGTTGAAGCAGGCGACGCCCGAGCAGATCGCCGAGGTCCCGGGCATCGGCCCGCGCGGTGCGACGCAGATCGCCGCGGCCCTGCACGGGGGGTCCCCGGCGGCCGGGCGGGCCGGCGACGGCGGCGGGGACGGCGGCCGAGACCACAGGGGGGAGCCGAGTTGACCACCGACACTCAGATTCCGGACATAGTGATCGTGACGGGCATGTCCGGGGCGGGACGCAGCACGGCCGCCAAGTCGCTGGAGGACCTCGACTGGTTCGTGGTCGACAACCTGCCCCCGGCGCTGCTGGCCACCATGGCCGATCTGGGCGGCCGGGTGAAGGACGCCGTCCCGCGGATCGCGGTCGTGGTGGACGTGCGCAGCCGCGCGTTCACCGAGGACCTCCACTCGGCCATCGCCGAGCTGGAGGCGCGCGGCGTCCACCCGCGGGTGGTGTTCCTGGAGGCGGGCGACGCCGACCTGGTGCGCCGGTTCGAGAGCGTCCGCCGCCCGCATCCGCTGCAGGGCGACGGCCGGCTGGTCGACGGCATCGCCCGCGAGCGGGACCTGGTCCGCGAGGTGCGGGCCGAGGCCGACCTGGTGATCGACACCAGCGGGCTGAACGTGCACGAGCTGCGCGCCAAGATCGTCGGCTTCTTCGGCAACGACACCGGCGAGTCCAGCCTGCGCGCCACGGTGGTGTCCTTCGGCTACAAGTACGGCCTGCCGGTGGACGCCGACCTGGTCGTCGACTGCCGCTTCCTGCCCAACCCGCACTGGGTGCCCGAGCTGCGGCCCAAGACCGGCCGGGACGCCGCCGTCCGCGACTACGTGCTGGGCCAGCGCGGCGCCAAGGAGTTCCTGGACGCCTACACCGAGGTGCTGCGGCTGCTCGCCGACGGGTACGAGCGCGAGGGCAAGCACTACGTGACGCTGGCCGTCGGATGCACCGGCGGCAAACACCGTAGTGTGGCCATGGCGGAGCAGATCGCCGCCCGGCTGAGGGACGAGGGCATCGAGGTGCAGGCCTCGCACCGTGACCTCGGCCGTGAGTGAGGCGCCCCGGCGGCGCCCGGACGAGCGAGAGAGCGGCACGGTGGACCCTGGGGCGACGACGCGCGCGGTGGCCGGTGCGGCGGGCGAGGCGGTGACCGGCCGGGCATGGTGAGCCAATCCGGAACGGTGAGCCAGTCCGGAGGCCCGGCCGTGGTCGCCCTCGGCGGCGGCCATGGCCTGTACGCCTCGCTGTCGGCGCTGCGCCGGGTGACGAGCCGGCTGAGCGCGGTCGTCACGGTCGCCGACGACGGCGGTTCCAGCGGGCGGCTGCGCCGCGAGCTGGGCGTGCTGCCGCCCGGCGATCTGCGGATGGCGCTGGCCGCGCTGTGCGGCGACGACGAGTGGGGCCAGACCTGGCGCGACGTCGTCCAGCACCGGTTCCGCAGCCAGGGGGAGCTGCACGACCACGCGGTCGGGAACCTGCTGATCGTGGCGCTGTGGGAGCTGCTGGGCGGCGATTCGGGCGACTCCGGCGACTCCGGCGATTCGGGTGACTCCGGTGACTCCGGCGGCGAGGGCCCCGTGCCCGGTTCGACCGTGGCCGGTCTGGACTGGGTGGGGCGGCTGCTGGGCGCCCAGGGCAGGGTCCTGCCGATGGCGTCGGTGCCGCTGGACATCGTCGCGGAGGTGCGCGGCGCCGATCCGTCCCGCCCCGACGAGGTCACCCGGGTCAGGGGGCAGGTGGCCTGCGCGAAGACGCCGGGGACGGTGCTGAGCGTGTCGCTGGTGCCGGGCGACCCGCCGGCGTGCCCGGAGGCGCTGGCCGCGGTGAAGGACGCCGACTGGGTGGTGTTCGGGCCGGGGTCGTGGTTCACCAGCGTGCTGCCGCACCTGCAGGTGCCCGAGCTGGCCCGCGCCCTGATGGCCACGGACGCCCGCCGCGTCGTCGCGCTCAACCTGGCCCCGCAGCCGGGGGAGACCGACGACTTCTCCCCGCAGACGCATCTGGAGGTGCTCCAGGCGCACGCCCCGGATCTGCGCGTCGACGTCGTCCTCGCCGACCGGGGGGTGGTCGACGACCCCGTCGCCCTGGACAAGGCCGTCCGTGACCTGGGCGGCAGGCTGGAACTGGCCGACGTCGCCGCCGACGACGGCTCACCACGTCACGATCCCGCCCGGCTGGCCCAAGCCTTCGTGAAGATTTTCCGTGACTGACTCCCGGCGGGGCCGACATCGGCCACACTGCTGGGGAGTTCCTAGGGGGAGGGTTCATCTATGGCGATGACCGGCGTGGTCAAGGACGAGCTGAGCAGGCTGTCGGTGATGAAGCCGTGCTGCCGCAAGGCGGAGGTGTCGACGCTGCTGCGCTTCGCGGGCGGCCTGCACCTGGTCAGCGGGCGGATCGTGATCGAGGCCGAGATCGACACCGGCTCGGCCGCGCGGCGGCTGCGCAAGGACATCGCCGAGGTCTTCGGCCACACCTCCGACGTGGTGGTGCTGGCCCCCAGCGGCCTGCGCAAGGGCAACCGGTACGTGGTGCGGGTGTTCCGCGAGGGGGAGTCGCTGGCCCGGCAGACCGGCCTGATCGACAACAACGGCCGCCCGGTGCGCGGGCTGCCCCGGCACGTGGTCGCGGGGGCGGCCTGCGACGCCGAGTCGGCCTGGCGGGGGGCGTTCCTGGCGCACGGGTCGCTGACCGAGCCGGGCCGGTCGATGTCGCTGGAGGTCACCTGCCCGGGGCCGGAGGCCGCGCTGGCGCTGGTCGGCGCCGCCCGCCGGCTGAAGATCCACGCCAAGGCGCGGGAGGTGCGCGGGGTCGACCGGGTCGTGGTGCGCGACGGGGACGCGATCAGCGCCCTGCTCACCCGGCTGGGGGCGCACGACAGCGTGCTGGCCTGGGAGGAGCGGCGGATGCGCCGCGAGGTCCGGGCGACGGCCAACCGGCTGGCCAACTTCGACGACGCCAACCTGCGCCGCTCCGCGCGCGCCGCGGTGGCCGCGGGCGCCCGGGTGGCGCGGGCGCTGGAGATCCTCGGCGAGGAGGCCCCCGAGCACCTGGTCAGCGCGGGCCGGCTGCGGCTGGAGCACAAGCAGGCGTCGCTGGAGGAACTGGGCCAGCTGGCCGACCCGCCGCTGACCAAGGACGCGATCGCGGGCCGGATCCGCCGACTGCTGGCGATGGCCGACAAGCGCGCCCAGGACCAGGGCGTCCCGGGCACCGACGCCAACCTCACCGCCGAGATGCTCGCCCCCTGACCCGCCGCACGTCCTCGCTCCCTCCGGCCGGTCGGTCCCGGTCGGTCAGCGGGTGCGGCGGAGGGTGCCGTCGGGAGCCGCCTCCACGGCCAGCCGCCGCCCGGCGATCTCGGCCTCGATCACATAGACGCCGTTCGCGCGCGGCGGCGAGACCCGTACCGACGGCCGCGCCCCGTCCCGAACGGGTGCGATGAGGGTGAGCATCCGCACCTCCTGCCCGTGGGCGGGCAGCCTGACCACCGGTGCGGGCACGGCGGTGCGGGGCGCCGGCGCGACCCAGCCCTGCCGCTGCTCCCTGCTCCCTTTGACGACCGCGGCGGCCCGGCCGGTGCCCGCCTGGGCCGCGCTTCCGGGGACGGCCACGCGCAGGAAGTGCACGCGGATCCCGCCCGCCGTCGCCACCGCGTCCCCCCCGTCCGGGCGGGCCTCGAACGCGGCCGGCAGGTGCCAGAGCTGCTCGACGGTCCGCGGCGCCGCCGAACGCACCTGGTCGAGCACCACGAGCGCGTCCGGGTCCGAGGCGGCCAGCACTGAGCGCGTCCGTGTGGACCCGGCGAACGCGGTGTCGGAGAAGCGGAAGAAGTCGCCGCCCTCGGCGAACCGGTGGCCGGTCAGGGCCGTGGCCGCGCGCGAGTCGAACGGGATGTCCCGCACGACCACGGTGTTGTGCGCCTCCGGCGACCGCAGCCAGTCGCGCCAGACCGGCTCGCTGTAACCCGCGTGCCCGCTCGGCACGAGGATGGAGCGGCCCTGGGCGTAGAAGGTGAGCGCCATGTGGTCGTCCTGGCCGTGGGCGTACCGGCCGGGCCCGAAGCGGGCCGTGTACGCCATCTCCTCCTTGTACGGCCGGTCGCCGTCGCCCCACCCCGACCGGCCCATGACGTAGCCGGCCTCGTACACCCGCGCCCGTGCGCCCGGCCTCGTCCCGGCCCTGCCCTGGGACGCCGCGTACCGGAGCGGGCCCCGCCCCGGCCGGGAGACGCGGGAGATCGTCGAGGCGTACGTCTCGCCGATCTGGATCAGGTCGCCCGCCGGGGCGGACTGGAAGGCGATGAACTCGTCCATGAGCGCGTGCCTGCGGGCCAGTTCGGCGGGGACGGGCCTGCGGCAGGCGCGGATGACGTCCATGGCGCTGCGCCACCGGGTGCGGTTGTAGACCGAGTACTGCGTGGACTGCTCGTTGTTGGCGCCCTCGGCGTCGATGGCGGGCCGGACCCCGGCGGGCGGCCGCAGCACCGCGCTGACCAGCCGTTCGTAGGCGAGGCCGGCGAGGTCCTCGCGCCCGATGCGGCAGGCGGCGGCCAGCAGGGTCATGGACTCGTCGGTGCCGTGGTTCCAGGGGCCCGACCAGTTGCGGGGGTCGGCGAGCTCCTCGGCGTGCCGGGCGATCGCCTCGTCCAGCCAGCGGGCGTCCAGGTGGGCGCGCAGGCAGGTCATCGTGGCGAGGCGGAACTTGGCGCCCTCCTCGATCGCCTCGCGGCGGGCGTGGCCGAAGCGGCCGGGCAGGGCGTTGTCGGCCAGCCAGTCGCGGACGATGCCCGCCGCAAGGTCGAGCGACGCCCGGTCGCGGGTGCGGCCGTACTCCTTGATCAGCCCGCCCAGCCATTCGAGCGAGTGGAGCCACAGCTGCCAGGTCCGGTCGCGGTGCGGGTCCAGGCCCCAGTCCACGTCGGGGCCGTCGGCGACCCGTTCGGGCGGGGTGTCCGGGATGCGGAACCGCCCCGCCTTGACCTCCCGGGCGGGGTTGGCGCCGTCCAGCCCGTGGTAGCCCAGGCAGGGGCCCGGCGCGGTCGCGCCGGGGGAGGGCCGCGCGGCGGGCGCGACCGGCGGCCCGGCGACCGGCGCCGCCTCGCCGCCCGCGACGGCGCAGCCCGTGGCGGAGAGCACGGCCAGGACCAGCGCGCCGAACGGCACGGCCCGCCCGCGCCGAGAGCGCCCGTACCGAGAGCGCCCGCGCCAAGATCGTAGGTGCACAACAGAGAAGACCCGCGACCCCCTGCCAGGGGTTGACAGGCCGGGCGCCCGAGCGGATGAAGATCGGCTGAACGGACGGTGACGCCCGCCCCCGTCCCGGCTGATCATCACCCGTCCGGGGGACCGGGGCACCACCCCCGCAATCACCTCCGGCCGGTGGCGAGGTGAGGGCCCGTCATTCGGTAGGGTCGGACGTGGGGCGCCGCCCCGGTCCAGGTGAGATGCAGAGACGACGTACGAGGAGAGCCGTTCCGTGACCATCCGAGTAGGCATCAACGGGTTCGGCCGGATCGGCCGCAACTTCTTCCGCGCCGTTCAGGCGAGCGGGGCCGACATCGAGATCGTGGCGGTCAACGACCTGACCGACAACGCCACCCTCGCCCACCTGCTCAAGTACGACAGCATCCTGGGCCGGCTGGGCCAGGAGGTGAAGGCCACCGCGGACGAGATCGTCGTCGGCGGCAAGGCGATCAAGGCCTTCGAGGAGCGCGACCCGGCCAACCTCAAGTGGGGCGACGTCGGCGCCGACGTCGTGGTGGAGTCCACCGGCTTCTTCACCGACGCCACCAAGGCCAAGGTGCACGCCGACAACGGCGCCAAGAAGGTCATCATCTCGGCGCCGGCCAAGAACGAGGACGTCACCATCGTGATGGGCGTCAACGACGACCAGTACGACCCGGCGAACCACACGGTGATCTCCAACGCGTCCTGCACCACCAACTGCCTGGGTCCGATGGCCAAGGTGCTGAACGACACGTTCGGCATCGAGAAGGGCCTGATGACCACCATCCACGCCTACACCCAGGACCAGAACCTCCAGGACGCGCCGCACAAGGACCTGCGCCGCTCCCGGGCCGCCGCGCTCAACATCGTGCCGACCTCCACCGGCGCCGCCAAGGCCATCGGCCTGGTGCTGCCGGAGCTGAAGGGCAAGCTCGACGGGTACGCGCTGCGGGTGCCGGTGCCGACCGGCTCGGCCACCGACCTGACCGCCACGGTGCGCCGCGACACCACCGTCGAGGAGGTCAACGCGGCGCTCAAGGCCGCCGCCGAGGGCCCGCTGCGCGGCATCCTCACCTACACCGAGGACCCGATCGTGTCGTCGGACATCGTCACCGACCCGGCCTCCTGCATCCTCGACGCCGGGCTGACCAAGGTCATCGGCGACCAGGTCAAGGTCGTCGGCTGGTACGACAACGAGTGGGGCTACTCCAACCGCCTGACCGACCTGGTCACCCTGGTCGGCACCCAGCTCTGATCCGACTTCCCGCCGTGCGCCCGGGGCCGTTCGCCGGCCCCGGGCGCACGGCGGGCGTGTATCCGGAAGGATGACGCACTCGATGCGCACCATCGACGATCTGGACGTGTCCGGGAAGCGGGTACTGGTCCGGGCCGATCTCAACGTGCCGCTCCAGGACGGGTCGATCACCGACGACGGGCGGATCCGCGCCAGCGTGCCGACGATCGCGACGCTGCGCGAGCGCGGCGCCAGGGTGATCGTCTGCGCCCACCTGGGCCGGCCCCGAGCCCATTTGCGCGGCTCCGCCACGACGCCTGCGGTGCAGCCGGAGTTCTCGCTGGCCCCGGTGGCCGCGCGGCTCGGCGAGCTGCTCGGCACCGAGGTGAGGTTCGCCACCGACGTGGTGGGCGAGGCGGCCCGCGAGGCCGCCTCCGGCCTGGCCGACGGCGAGGTCGCGCTGCTGGAGAACCTGCGCTTCGAGCCCGGGGAGACCAGCAAGGACGACGCCGAGCGCGGCGCGTTCGCCGACCGTCTCGCCGCCCTCGCCGAGCTGTACGTGGGCGACGGCTTCGGCGCGGTGCACCGCAGGCACGCCAGCGTCTACGACGTGCCCGGGCGGCTGCCGCACGCCGCCGGCGGGCTGGTCGAGACCGAGGTGCGGGTGCTCAGGCGGCTCACCGACGACGTCGCCCGCCCCTACGCCGTCGTCCTCGGCGGCTCCAAGGTCTCCGACAAGCTCGGCGTGATCGACAACCTGCTGGGCAAGGCCGACCGGATCCTCATCGGCGGCGGGATGGTCTTCACCTTCCTCAAGGCCCAGGGCCACGAGGTCGGCGAGAGCCTGCTGGAGCAGGACCAGCTCGACACCGTCCGCGGCTACCTGCGGCGGGCCGAGGAGTCGGGCGTGGAGTTCGTGCTGCCGGCCGACATCGTCGCCGCCACCGCGTTCGCCGCGGACGCCGACCACGACGTGGTTCCCGCCGACGCGATCCCCGCCGACCGGATCGGCCTCGACATCGGCCCCGAGTCGGGCAAGCACTTCGCCTCCCGGCTCGGCGACGCCGCGACCATCTTCTGGAACGGCCCGATGGGCGTGTTCGAGATGGAGCCGTACTCCCACGGCACCCGCGCGGTCGCGCAGGGCCTGCTGGGCTCCGGCGCGTTCACCGTCGTCGGCGGCGGCGACTCGGCCGCGGCGGTCCGGCAGCTCGGCTTCGACGAGAACGGCTTCTCCCACATCTCCACCGGCGGCGGCGCCAGCCTCGAGTACCTCGAGGGCAAGACGCTCCCCGGCCTGCAGGCTCTGGAGGACTGACGCATGGCCCCCAAGAACCCCGCTTCCAAGAACACCGGCCGCAAGCCGCTGATGGCCGGCAACTGGAAGATGAACATCAACCACCTGGAGGCCATCAAGCTGGTGCAGCAGCTGGCCTTCGGGCTCAAGGAGGCCGACTTCGAGGCGGTGGACGTGGCCGTGCTGCCGCCGTTCACCGACCTGCGCTCGGTGCAGACGCTGGTGGACGCCGACAAGCTGGCCATCGCCTACGGCTCGCAGGACGTCTCCGCGCACGCCTCCGGCGCCTACACCGGCGAGGTCTCCGGCGCGATGCTGGCCAAGCTGGGCTGCTCGTACGCGACGGTCGGCCACTCCGAGCGCCGCCAGTACCACGGCGAGGACGAGGCCCTGGTCAACGCCAAGGCCAAGGCCGCCATCGCCAACGAGATCACCCCGATCGTGTGCGTGGGCGAGGGCCTGGAAGTCCGCCGCGAGGGCCGCCACGTCGAGCACACCCTGGGCCAGGTGGACGGCGCGCTGGAGAAGATCCCGGCCGACCAGGCCCGCGCCCTGGTGATCGCCTACGAGCCGGTCTGGGCGATCGGGACCGGCGAGGTCGCCACCCCCGACGACGCCCAGGAGGTCTGCGCCGCGATCCGGGGACGGCTCGCCGAGCTGTACGACACCGAGGTCGCCGGTGAGACGCGTATCCTGTACGGGGGCTCGGTCAAGGGCTCGAACATCGCCGGGATCATGGCGCGGTCCGATGTGGACGGCGCTCTGGTCGGCGGGGCGAGCCTGGACCCGGGTGAATTCATCAAGATCTGCCGTTTCCGGGACCTGCCGGTCTCGGTCTGATCGCGGGCCGGGCGTACCGTCCCGGACGGCGCTCCGAGCTGGTCAGTTCTGATCAATTCGGTCGCGGTACGGGGATTCTTGCCGAACCAACGGGAAGTTCGTCGTACCCTTCCGTACTGACGGGCCGACCGTTCGGCCCGCGATCGCGTCCGCGAACAGAACGTTCCCTGAACACGAAGCCGAACATGAAGCGCCCCGCCGCCGCGGGGTCGGCCGGAAGAGGCGTACAACAGTGATCATCGCAGCGTCCGCAGTGCTCATCCTCACCAGCCTGCTCATGGTGGTCCTCGTGCTCGCGCACAAGGGCAAGGGCGGGGGCCTGTCGGACATGTTCGGCGGCGGCGTCACCTCGTCCCTGGGCGGGTCGTCGGTGGTCGAGCGCAACCTGGACCGGCTGACCGTCGCCACCGGCGTCATCTGGTTCGCCTCGATCATCGTGCTCGGGCTGCTGTTCAAGAGCAAGGGCGTCGGCTGAGCAGGCCGTGACACAGCGAAATGTCCCGCCGCGTGGTCAGTGCGGCGCGGACGCACACGAACGAGGAGTGAATCCGTGGGTAGTGGAAACGCGATTCGGGGCAGCCGGGTCGGCGCCGGTCCGATGGGGGAGGCCGAGCGCGGAGACGCGGCCCCCAGGGTCTGGGTGACCTTCTACTGCGCCAACCGGCACGAGACCCGCCCCAGTTTCGCGACCGACGTCGCCGTTCCCGACACCTGGGACTGCCCGCGCTGCGGGTTCCCGGCGGGCCAGGACTCCGCCAACCCCCCGGCTCCGCCCAAGACCGAGCCGTACAAGACGCACCTGGCGTACGTGAAGGAGCGGCGCAGCGACGAGGACGGCGAGGCCATCCTCGAGGAGGCGCTGGCCAAGCTCCGCGAGAAGCGCGCCAAGGTCAAGGCCGCCATGGAGGCCGCCCGGGTCTGAGCCCCCGCGTTCTCCCGCCACCAGGTCGGCGCCCTCGCACGATCTGGACAGCCCGGTTTCCCGTAGGGGAGCCGGGCTTTACGCGTCCCCGGCGGCGGCCTTCGCAGCGGTCGTCGGGGCGGTCTTCGCGGTGCTCTCCGCGGCTGCCGGGGCCGCGTCCGCGCCGTCCGGGAGCGCTCCTTCCCGAAGCACGGGGGCGGTGCGGCGGGCGAGCCGCCGGCCGAGGCGCTGCAGCGGCGCCTCGATCCACCGGTAGGTGAGGTGGCTCACCAGCAGCACCGCGACCAGGTACGGGACGAGCAGCAGCGGCGCGTCGGCGCGGGGCCGCCCGATCGTGATGTCGGAGACGATCAGCAGCACCGGATGCACCAGGTACACCGAATAGCTGATCAGGCCGAGCCGGGTGAGCCAGCGCGGGACGCGGCGGCGGCGCAGCGCCATGCCGAGCGCGAACACCAGCGCGGTGACCAGGATGCCGATCGTCCAGGCGCGCTTGAGGACGAACTCGGTCTGCCCCGGCGCGTACACGGTGATGTGCCACAGCCCGCCGCCGATCGCCGCGGCCAGCACGGCGGTCACGGCGACGGCGGCGGCGCGCACGCTGATCTGGCCGCGCTCGGCCCGGTGGATGGCGGTGCCGGCGAACATCACCGCGAGCAGGGCCAGGCCCTCCCACGCCTCGACGCGCGCGTTGCCCAGCAGCAGCACGGCCGCCAGCGCCCCGCCGAGCAGCGCGCCCGTCCGGGCGAGCCGGGTCCGCGACGAGCAGGCCAGCGCGATCGCCGCGGCCATGACGAGCGCGGCGGTCACCGCGACGGTGGTGATGCCGTGGTCCCGCGACAGCGCCGCGGTGGGCAGCAGGACGCCCAGTCCCAGCGCGGCCACGGCCAGCGCGGTGGCGATGGAGGCCGAGTGCCGGTCGAGGCGGCCCAGCGCGAACAGCGCCACCACCAGCAGATAGAAGATCATCTCGTAGGACAGCGTCCAGAGGACGTTGAGCGCGCTGGGCACCGCGAGCAGGTCCTGCATCATCGTCAGGTGCGCCGCGATCGCGCCGAGCGGATCGTAGGCCTCCCCGAGGCGCTGCCGGAGCGGCATCAGGCCGGTGACCGCCAGCAGCAGCGTGACGGCCAGCACCGCGAGCAGCAGCGGGTAGATCCGGAACAGCCGGCTGATCCAGAACCGCCGCGCCGATCCGGTGCGTTCCAGGGACGCGGGGATGATGTAGCCGCTGACGAGGAAGAACAGCAGCACGCCGCTGTTGCCCGGGTCCAGCCACCGCAGGATCTCGTGCCGGAACTGCGGGAGGTAGTGGTAGCAGCCGTGGTGGAGGGCCACCGCGATGGCCGCGATGCCGCGCAGCGCGTCCAGCCATCCCAGCCGCTCGGCCCCGGTGGGCGCCGGGGCGGGCCCGTTCTGCGGGGCGGCTCCGTCCGCCGGGCCTCCCGGGGGAGAGGTATCCGGCACCAATCGGGTGGGATGTCCGGTTTGCATTACCCGCCGACCTTAGTGGACCTTGTTCACCTCGTTCGCGCCGACCGGGGCGATCTCACCGGATGTTCAGCGAACTCTCAGTCAACGCGCGGCTTTCCCCGGCGCCGATACGGTTCTCTCGTGCCTTCATCCACGTCAGGGGAACCGCCGTTCTCGGTGTGGCTGCGCCCGGAGCGGGCGCGGCGGGACCGGCGGCTGAGCCGCGAGCGGATCGTCCGGGCCGCCGTGGCGCTGCTGGACGCCGAGGGCGTCCGCGGGCTGTCCATGCGCCGGGTGGCCGCCGACCTGGAGGTGACCGCCGGCTCCCTCTACTGGTACGTGACCACCAAGGACGAGCTGATGGAACTGGCCATGGACGAGGTCCTCGGCGAGGTCCTCGGCGAGGTCCTCGGTGAGGTGAGCGAGCGGGGCCCCGCGCCCGAGGGCGAGTGGCGGACGGCCCTGGAGCGCATGGCCCGCGGGCAGCGCGCGATGCTGCTGCGCCACCCCTGGATGCTGTCGGACCTGGCGTCCCAGCCCAATCTCGGCCCGAACGCGCTGGCCCTCGCCGACGCCGGGCTGCGGCTGCTGGCCACCGCGGGGTTCCGGGACGGCGAACTGGACGCGGCGCTGGCGGCGATCACCGACCATGTCGTCGGCGCGGTCGCCGCCGAGATCTCCTGGCGCACCGTGACCGAGCGCACCGGGGCGCGCGCCGGGGGCACGGCCGACTGGCGGGAGCGGGCGGGCGGCTTCCTGGAGCGGGTCGCCGAGGAGTACCCGCTGCTCGGCCGGCGGCTCGGTGCGGGCGGGCCGGTGGACCCGGGGGCCGAGTCGGAGCGGCGCTTCGCCTACGCGCTCGGCTGCCTGCTGGACGGTCTGGAGGCCCGCCGCGGCGGACGGCCCCCGGCCTAGCCGACCGGCGCTTCCGGGCGAGCGGCCGCCGGCGCCCGTGCCGGTCGGCGGCGGCCCGGTATGCTTGGCGGACGCGACTGGCGCAGTCAAGGTGGAGTCGACCACCGGGGAGCGAAGCACGTCCGCACACCGCGCGCCTGGGTGTACGGGCCCCGCAAGCCGGGGGTCCGCGCCGAGCGCACCGGTCCTCCGGCCGACCAGCAGGTTCGACCAGCAGGCTCGACCGGCACGGAGGCCGCCATGCACCAGCCGTCCCTTCCGCATCTCGCCGACCAGGACCCCGAACTCGCCGGACTGGTCGAGGCCGAGGCCCGCCGCCAGTTCGAGAAGATCAGGCTCATCGCCTCGGAGAACTACGTCTCGCCCGCCGTGCTGGAGGCCACCGGCTCGGTGCTGACCAACAAGTACTCCGAGGGCTACGCGGGCCGCCGCTACTACGAGGGCCAGCAGAACATCGACCCGATCGAGCTGCTGGCCGTCGAGCGGGCCAGGACGCTGTTCGGGGTGGAGCACGCCAACGTCCAGCCGTACTCGGGCTCGCCGGCCAACCTGGCCGTCTACATGGCCTTCCTGCGGCCCGGCGACACCGTCATGGGGCTGTCGCTGCCGATGGGCGGGCACCTCACGCACGGCTGGTCGGTGTCGGCGACCGGCAAGTGGTTCAACCCGGTCCGGTACGAGGTGCGCGCCGACACCGGCCGGGTCGACCTGGACGAGGTCCGCGACCTGGCGCTCAAGGAGCGGCCCAAGCTCATCTGGTGCGGCGGCACCGCGATCCCGCGCATGATCGACTTCGCCGGGTTCGCCGAGATCGCGCGCGAGGCGGGCGCGGTGCTGGCGGCCGACATCGCGCACATCGCGGGGCTGGTCGCCGGCGGCGCGCACCCGTCCCCGGCGGGGCACGCCGACGTGATCTCCACGACGACGCACAAGACGCTGCGCGGGCCGCGCGGGGCGATGGTGATGTCGACGGCCGAGCACGCCTCCGCGGTCGACAAGGCGGTCTTCCCCGGCCTGCAGGGCGGCCCGCACAACCACACGACCGCCGCGATCGCGGTCGCGCTGAAGGAGGCGGCCCGGCCCGACTTCTCCGCCTACGCCCACCGGATCGTCGCCAACGCCAAGGCGCTGGCGGAGGCGCTGCTGGAGCGCGGCTTCGACCTCATCTCCGGCGGCACCGACAACCACCTCATCCTCATCGACCTGACGAACAAGGGCGTACCGGGCAAGCCCGCGGCGCAGGCCCTCGACCGGGCCGGGATCGAGCTGAACCACAACGCGGTGCCGTTCGACCCGCGCAAGCCGTTCGACCCCTCCGGGCTGCGGGTGGGCACCGCCGCGATCACCACGCGCGGGCTGGAGCCCGGCCAGATGCCGCGCGTGGCGGCGTGGATCGACGACATCGTCCGGGCCACGGCGCGCGGGGAGGACGAGACGGCGGGGGAGGAGCGGCGCGTGGCGGCGGAGATCCGCGAGCTGCTGGCGGCCCACCCGATGCCGGGCTGGGCCCCGGCCCCCTGAGCCCCGGCTCCCCTCGCCGCGGAGCGCCCGGTCAGCGCGTCCGGGCCGCCCGGAACACGCTGATCATCCGCCAGGCGTCGGGGTCGGTGACGGCGACCTCGCCGAAGTCGCCGTACCGGGCGACCGGCTCCAGCGCGCCCGACAGCCGCACCGCCGCGTCCAGCTCGGTCGCGCTCCAGAACCGGTAGGGGACCACGTCCTGGACGACCCGGACCGGCCCGCCGCCCTCGGCGATGGTCATCGTGACGCGGTCGTCGGAGATCTGGGTGACGGGGTCGAGCCGGTCGGTCGGTTCGCCCCAGCGGACGGTGGCGCGCGCCTCGCCGCGCTCCACCGTCCACCCGGTGCTGGTGCTCGGCTCGTCGCCGAGCCGGTCGGCGGGATGCGACATCTCGACGATGTAGAGGCCGCCGCCGGCCAGGTGGGCGGCGGCCCGGTCGAGGTGCGCGGTGAAGGCGTCCAGGTCCATCAGGTGGGAGGTGGAGTCGAGCATGGTCACCACCAGGTCGAAGGTGCGCCCCAGGTCGAAGGCGGTCATGTCGTCCTGGACGACCTCCAGCTCGACCCCCTCGGCCTTGGCCCGCTCGGCGGCGTAGGCGCACATCGCCGGGTGCAGGTCCAGCGCGGTCGCCGCGACGCCGCGCCGGGCGAACTCGCGGGCGTGCTCGGCCGGGCCCGCCGCCAGCTCCAGCACGCGGCCGACCGGCCCGGCGGCCCCGGTGCGGTGCCGGGCGCACCAGCCCAGCAGCACGTCCACCTCGGCGGGCACGTCGCGGAACGAGCATGCCAGCTCGTAGGCCCAGGGATCGTCATAGATGCCGGTCACCCGGCCATCCTGTCACCCCCGCCGCCCCGCCCGGAGCGTCCCGGCCGGAGGGCGGGGCGCGGGGCGGCCGTCCAGGCGCAGCCGGATCTCGACGATCCCGGGGTCCTCGGTACGGCGCGTCCGCCCGCCCAGCGCGGTGAACAGCCGCCGGATCCGCACGTTCTCGCTCAGCGCCGTGGCGCGCAGCTCCACCAGCCCCCGGTCGCGGGCCAGCACGACCAGCAGTTCGGCCAGCGCCCGTCCCAGGCCCCGGCCCTGCCAGGCGTCCTCCACCAGGAACGCCAGTTCCGCGACGCCCGGATCGAGCAGGTGGACCAGGTGCGCCAGTGCCAGCAGCGACCCGTCGGGGCCCTCGGCGACGAGGGTGAGGCCGCGGTCGGGCACGCACAGCAGGTCCATGGCCCGCCGCGACGGGAACGGTTTGGGGCTGAAGTACCGCATCCGGCGGGAGTCCTGCGAGCAGCGCAGGTGCATGGCCTGGACCGCGTCGGCGTCGCGGGGCTCGATGGGGCGCACCACCACGTGCGTGCCGTCGCGCAGCGGGACCAGGCGCCGCGAGGGCCGCGGGGCCCGGGGCGGCTGGACGGCGCGGACCAGCGCGTCCGCCCGGGCGGCCTCGGTCGCGGTGAACGGCAGCCCGGGCCGGGCCAGCCGCACCGCGCGCCCGTCCCCGGCCGGGACGTGCAGCACGTCGGCCCGCCCGGCGTCGGCGCGGGCGGGCCTGGACGCGGTCCAGGCGGCGTCCTCGGCGCGCAGCAGTTCGGCCAGCGCGGCGGGCAGAGCCCCGGGATCGCCCTGCAGCCGCGCCACCAGCGCCAGGGCGCGGGTGGGCTCGTCCACGAGCTCGTGCGGGCGGGCGGGGACGACCGCGGTGCGGGAGCCGCCGGCCGCGGCCAGCGCCTCCTTCAGCCCGCCGGGGTCGGCGCCGGCGGCGGGCATGTCGACGATGAACTCGTCGACCACGCCCTCGGTGTCGACCTGCACGGAGAGGCCGAGGATGTTGGCGCCTCGCCGGGCCAGCGCGGCGGTGAGCACGGCCAGGCGGCCCGGCCCGTCCTCGATCTCGGTACGGATGCGCAGCAGCGGCATGTGGACCGTTCCTTCGCTGGTCGGTGGAACCTCGGTGTGATCCACCGGCCACGCTGGCCGAACGCTGTTACGGAACCGCTACGTCACCATGAGCCCCCGGTTTCACCTTCTGGACACCACTTGAGGGGGCCCCGCCGAACGCCTAGCGTGCGGTGGGTGATCGATCACCCCGCCAACGCCGAATCCGGCGACGAGCACCCCGCCGAGGAGCGCCCCGGCGCCCGCCTGCCCCTGCTGAGGCCCGGCCTGCTGGGCGAGGAGCAGCGGGAGGTGTACGAGGCGGTCACCGGCGGCCCGCGCCGCGACGGCCCCTCGGTCATCCGCTACATGGACGACGAGGGCCGGCTGCTGGGCCCGTTCAACGCGATGCTCTACAGCCCGGCGGTCGGCCTGCCGCTGCAGGAGCTGGGCGCCGCGCTGCGCTTCCGCACCGCCTTCACCAAGCGGGAGCGGGAGATCGCGATTCTGGTGGTGGCGGCGCACCGCCGCTCGGACTTCGAGTGGTACGCGCACGAGCGGATCGGGCGCCGCGCCGGGCTGACCGAGAAGGAGCTGGCCGCGATCCGCCAGGGCGGCGCGCCCATGCTGGGCGACGTGCGCGAGCGGGTGGTGTGCGAGGCGGCCCGCCAGATGATCGCCGACGGCGACCTGAGCGACCCCGTCTACACCGAGGCCGTGGCGACGCTGGGCCGCGCCGCCGTGGTGGAACTGGTGACCCTGGTCGGCTACTACTCGGCGCTGGCGCTGCAGATGCGGGTGTTCCGGGTGGGGGCCCCGGCGGGCGAGCCAGTGCCCGACTGGGGGCCGGCCGAGGGACCGTACGGCCCCGGCCCGGAGGACGGCGATGCTTGACGTCCTGCGCACCGGGCGCCTGGTCCTGCATCCGGTCGGCACCGGCGACCACCGGGCGCTGCTGCGGCACTGGACGGGCCCGCGGGTCCGCCGCCACCTGTTCGACGACCGGATCCTGTGCGCCGAGCAGGTCACCGAGATCATCGAGGCCAGCCTGCACGACTTCGCCACCGAGGGGTACGGCCTGTGGGCGCTGCGGTTCGCGCCGCCGGACACCGGCCCGGACGCGCTCGACCCGTTCGCCCTGCTCGATCCTGTGCCGGGCGCGCCGCTGGCCGGGGTGGTGGGCCTGCGCCGGATGGAGGGGCCCGGGCACGGGCTCGACGTCGAGATCGTCTACAGCCTTGAGCCTGAGCACTGGGGCCGGGGGCTGGCGGCGGAGGCGGCGCGGGCCGTCCTCGACCACGCCTTCGAGGTGCTGGCGCTGCCGCGCGTGATCGCCGAGATCGACGAGGGCAACGCCGCCTCCGCCGAGGTCGCCGAGCACCTCGGCATGCGCCCGTACGCGGGGGCCTTCGAGGGCGCCTCGGACGGCCTGACGCGTTACGTGGCCGAGCGGGCGGGCACTCCGGAGACCGTCGAGGCCTGACCGGCGGCACGAGTCCGGACCCCCGCGCGGGGCTCAGCCCGAGACCAGCCGCTGGACGTCGGCGTACGACGGCGTCCCCTCCGGCGGCCTGTGCTCCAGCGCCGTCGTAACGGCGGCGCGCAGTGCCGCGCGGAACAGCAGCGAACCGTAGCTGATCCGCCGCACGCCCATTGCGGCCAGGCCGTCGACGGTCACCCTGCCGGGCAGGAAGAGCACGTTCACGGGCAGGGGCGTCGCGTCCACGACGGCCCGCACGTCCCTCTCCTCGGCGATCCCGGGGACGAAGACGCCGTCCGCGCCCGCCTCGGTGTAGGCGCGCACCCGCTCCAGGGCCTCCTCCTCGTGCCCGGAGAGCCAGTACGCGTCCGTCCGGGCGTTCACGAACAGCCCGGGGGCCGCCTCCTTGATCGCCTCGATCAGCACGCACTGCGGGCCGGGCGGCGCCAGCGAGCCGCCGGGCCGCCCGTCCTCGATGTTGATCCCGGCGACGCCGCAGGAATCCAGTTCGGCCGCCAGCGCCGCCACCTCCTCGGGGAGCTCGGAGAACCCTCCCTCGATGTCGACCGTGATGGGCACCGGCAGCCGCACCAGGGCGCGCGTCAGGGCCAGCGTCTCCGCGCGGGTGCCGCCCTCGGCGTCCGGCTTCCCCGCCGCCGCGGCCACGCCGAGGCTCGTGGTGCCGATCGCGGGGAAGCCCGCCTCGGCCAGCGCCGCGCCGCTCGCGAAGTCCCAGGCGTTCGGCAGGAGCAGCGGGCGCTCCCGCCGGTGCAGGTCGTGGAAGGTGTTGGTTCCCATGTCACGACGCTATGCCCGGGACCGTTCGGCCTCCGTCGAAGGGTCGGCGCCGGGCGCGCGGTGGGGCTGGCACCACCCATGGCAGGGGGAACGCCAGATTGTCTCACTTGAGATCATCTCTGATACTCCTATTCATGGACAAGCCACTGATGAGCCGCCGTACCGCCCTGCGCGCGAGCGCCCTGGCAGGGGCCGCCGGGGTCGCCGGTCTCGCCGCGACCGCCGACCCCTCGGGTGCGGCCGAGCCCGCCTCGGACGGGGGCGCGGGCCGTATCGACACCCACCACCACGCGCTGCCCCCGGCCATGCGCGAATGGGCGGTCCAGCACGGCCTGCTCCCGCCGCAGGGCGGACCACGCTGGGGCCAGTGGGACCTGCGGGAGACCCTGGAGACCATGGACGCCAACCGGATCGCGCTTGGCGTCGCCTCCTCGCCCGCCCCGTCCGAGGTCTTCCACGACAAGAAGCTCGCCGCCTCCGGAACCCGCGTCTTCAACGAGTCCCTCGCCGACCTGGTCAGGAGCCGTCCCACCCGCTTCGGCTTCTTCGCCTACCTCCCGCTCCTGCACGTGGACGTCGCCCTCAAGGAGGCCGCCTACGCGCTGGACGACCTCGGCGCCGACGGCGTCCTGATGATGAACACCGCCGGCGGGCGCTACCTGGGCGACAGGGCCTTCGACCCGCTGTTCGCCGAGCTGAACCGGCGCCGCGCCGTCATCATGACCCACCCCGACGCCCTCCCCGAGGACCCCCGGCCCATCCCCGGCGTCGAGAACTGGGTCGCCGACTTCATGTACGACACCACCCGCTGCGCCCTCAACCTCATCGCCTCGGGAACGATGGACCGCTACCCGCGCATGTCGGTCATCCTGTCCCACGGCGGCGGCTTCCTGCCCTACATCGGGGGACGCGTCGAACGCGCGGGCCGCCTCGGCGAGGGCCCGGACCCAGGCGCCTTCCGCCGCGCCCTCAAGCGGTTCCACTACGACACCGCGCTGCCGCTGTCGCCGTACGCCTCGCCGACGCTGCTCGACGCCGTCGGCGCCGGACGCATCCTGTACGGCACCGACTGGCCGCAGGTGGAGGCGGGCGAGGTCGCCCACGCCCGCCGCGCGTTCGACCGCGACCCCCACCTGTCCGCACGGGCGCGCGCCGCCATCAACCGCGGTAACGCCCTCCGCCTCCTCCCCACGGTCGCCGCCCGCCTCCGCTGACAGGATGCGGTCGTCCGCCGGAGGGCCGTAGCCCTCCTGAGTCCGGATGTTTTGCGGAATGGGGGAAAAAGATTGTTCTGACGCGTTTGAGGCTCTCGGGGCGGGTAGCGGTTCCTGCGCGGCCATCCTGCTGGGAACCGCATGGGGTGGGAGCGGAACGGCCGGAACGGGTGAGCTGGGGGGCACCCCCGTTCCGGCCGTTCATCCACGCGCGGCGACCCTCAGCGGCGCCGGTTGCGGATGATGAAGACGACGGCGACGACGAGGGCGACGACGGCCACGACGCCGGCGACGTAGAAGAGCCACTCGGGAGCCTCTTCCTCGCGTGGAACGTCCGCCAGGAGTCCGATCATGTCTCTTCTCTCTCCACGGCCCCGTCGGCCCCGGTGACGGAGCCCGCGCCCGCCAGCAGGGCGAGCAGGACGGGGAACTCCAGGTACGCGTGATAACTCGCGATGGCACCGTACAGGGTCTTACCACCCGCATAGTCCGATACGAAGAGAACCGCCAGCAAGGCCGTTCCCGCGATGCCCAGGAGCCAGGCCCGGTGCCCCCGCAGGGCCGAGGCGCGCCGCTCGAAGCGCTCCGTGGCGGGACGGCCGTGCCGCGGCATGAACCACACCCAGACGACGTAGTGCATCGTCTGCAGGAACGCGAAGACGACGAGCAGGCGCAGGGCGAAGGCGGTGTCGAGCCAGGCGGGCGGGGTGTAGGCGGCCAGCAGGCGGTCGCCGCCGCCCGCGAACGCCGCCGCCGCGCCGTCCTGGTCGCCGCCCAGCCACGGGTCGAACGCCCCCGCCAGGATCAGCGCCGGAATCACCAGGACCCACGCGGCCTGCGTCACGCGGAACGCCGTGCGCCCGGTCCGCAGATCGCGGGCCCACTCCCAGAGGAAGAACAGCGGCACCACGTTGTGCAGGTGGGAGAGGAAGACGAAATGGTAGGCGGGGAACGCCAGTGAGCCCGCGGTCGCGAGACCCAGGGCCGTGAGGGCCGCTCCCAGCAGCAGCGGGCGGCGGCGCAGGCCCCATCCGCAGGCCGCGGCCAGGACGAGATAGCCCAGCAGGATCTCGGCGCCCCGCGACCACCAGAACATGGGCAGGAGGCGGCACAGCACGATGCCCGTGACGAGCGCCAGCAGGAGAGCGAGGAAGCGCCCGGTGAGGATCGCGTCGAAACGGCCCGACACGTACCGCAGTTCCAGCACGTTGTGGAGAATGCCGAACATGGCCAGGCCGACGACCGTCACCGTGGCGGGCAGCCGCAGCGCCGCCACGAGCGCGGCGGTGACCACGACGCAGAAGATCACGACGAGCGTGCGCGGCGCCGCCGCCCCTGCGCCGACGGGCCGCGGCCGCCCTGCGGGCAGCGCCTCGGTCGCGATGGCCGTCCCCCTCGTCCCGTGACCGGCTATCCGGCCGCGCTCGCCCTGACCCTCGCCGTCGAACTGCCGGTCTACGCCGTCGCGCTGCGGGTCCTGCTGCGGGCACGGCTCCTGCCGGTGCTCGCGGCGGCGGTCGCGGTCAACCTCGTCACCCACCCCCTCGTGTGGTGGGCGCTGGGCGCGGCGGCGCGGTCCAGGGGAGGGTACGAGATCGCGCTGCTCCCTGTCGAGATCGCCGCCTGGCTCGCCGAGGCCGCGCTGCTGGGGGCGCTGCTGCGGAGGCCGGGGCGGGCGTGCCTGCACGCCGCGCTCGCCGCCAACGCCGCGTCCCTGCTGGCAGGACTGGTGGCCATCGTGGCTTGACCTCAAGTTCGGTCGAGTTTCTAGCGTTCCCATGAACCGGCAAGGTGTGCCGGTCCGATGAGGGGGGTGAGACATGACCATCTCCACTGGAGAAGCCGCGGCCGTGACCGTGCTCGGTCTGGGCGAGATGGGCTTCGCCCTGGCGGGCGCGTTCCTGGACGCCGGGCATCCGGTGACCGTGTGGAACCGCACGCCGGAGAAGGGCGACGCCCTGGTCGCCAGGGGAGCCCAGCGGGCGGCGACCGTCCGCGAGGCCGTCCGCGCGGGGGAGCTCGTCGTCGTCAGCGTGAAGGGCAACCCCACCGCCCGCGACCTGCTGGAGTCGGCGGGCGGCGAGGCGCTGGCCGGGCGCTCGGTGCTCAACCTCACCGACGGGACGTCGGCGGAGGCCAGGGCCGTCGCCGACTGGGCGGCCGGCCACGGCATCGGCTACCTGCACGGCCAGATCATGACGATCGCGCCCGGCATCGGGCATGCCGAGGCGGTCGTCTTCTACGGCGGCGACCGGTCCGTGTACGACCGGCACCACCCGCAGCTGGACCTCCTGGGCGGGCGGGGCACCCTGATCGGCGACGACCCGGGCGTCCCCGCGCTGTACGGGATGGCCGTGCACGGCACCATGTGGGGCATGCTGAACGGCTTCCTGCACGCCGCCGCGCTGCTGGAGAGCGCGGGCGTCGAGACCGGGCGGTTCCTGGAGCAGGCCCGCCCGTCGATGTCCGCCCTGGTGTCGTTCCTGCCGTCGATCGCCGAGGAGGTCGACCGGAGCGAGCACGCGGTGGAGTTCGGCGCGCTGAAGCACCACCTGCCGTCCCTGGAGGACCTGGTCCGGGAGAGCGGGGAGCGGGGGATCGACACCGCGTTCCCCCGCCGCACCCTCGATCTGGTGGCCGCCGCGGTCGCCGACGGGCACGCCGACGACAGCTACTCCCGCCTCGTCGAGCACTTCCGGAAGGGCTGAAGGCGGGGCCCTCACCCAGGAGGCTGCTCCTGGGGGCCCAGCCAGAGGCCGCCGTTCGCCTCGATCACGCCGCCGGTGATCCAGCGGGCCTCGTCGGACGCCAGGAACGCCACGGCGTCGGCGATGTCGGCAGGGCGTCCGATCCTGCCGAGAGCGGTGGCCGCGGACATCCCGGCCCTGACCGCGGGGTCGTCCAGGAACCCGTTGATCCCGGTGTCGGTGGCGCCCGGCCGCACCGTGTTGACCGTGATGCCGCGGGGCCCCAGCGCGCCGGCCAGGGTGCGGCTCATGACCTCCAGGGCGCCCTTGCTCATCGCGTAGGCGATCTGGGACGGCACGGCGATCCGCGCGGCGGCGGACGAGATGTTGATCACGCGTCCGCCGTCGCGCAGCAGCGGCAGCACCGCCTGGACGAGGAACAGCGGCGCCTTCACGTTGACGGCGAAGACCTCGTCGAACTGCCGGGGCGTGAGCCGCTCCACCGAGCCGGCGAACAGGGTGTCCAGATCGCCGCACGCCGCATTGTTGACCAGGACGTCCAGCGCCCGCCCGCGCAGCCCCTCGGTCAATCCGGCGAGCAGCGTGTCCACGTCACCGTCCACGCCGAACTCGGCCCGCACGGCGAACGCCTCCCCGCCCGCCTTCTCGATCGCGGACACCGTGTCGCGCGCGGCGTCGCCGTCGCGGCCGTAGTGCACGGCGACCAGTGCCCCGTCGGCGGCCAGCCGCCGGGCGATGGCCCGTCCCATACCGCGCGAGGCGCCGGTCACCAGCGCCGTCCTTCCGTTCATATCCATCGCGGCCTCCTGAGGATCGATCTAACGGGGTCGACCCTCCGACACCCCGCTCACCGATCGCTCACCGTCCCGCGCCGCTTCGGCGGCGGGCCGCACACGATGCTCCAGGGCAACGCGGCGGGCCCGCCCGTAGTGGGCACGTGCCAGCGCCGCATCCCCCGCCTCCTCCGCGAGCAGGCCGAGCCCGAGCAGAACCCGGCAACGCGTGATCGCGGCGCTCAACGAGTCACGCCCGCAGCCGAGCAGGGCCTCCTCGTACAGAGCGCGGGCTGTGTCATGGTCGCCGCGCAGCCGCGCGATGTCGCCCAGCCCGCGCTGCGCCCCCGCCTGCGCCTCAGGCATCCCCGCCCGCCGCGCATGCGCAGCCGCCCGCTCATACCCGTCCCAGGCATCGACAAGGCGCCCGGCCGCCACGAGCCGGTCGGCATCCCGCACCAGCAACCGCGTAACGTCCTCCACCGCCCCAAGCCGCCCCACCAGCTCAAGCGCCTCCCCAAGCAGACCGCCCGCCATGCCCAGCCCGACGGGCCCGCCCAGTCCGACGGAGCTTCCGTCCGGGCTGTCAGAGGCTCCGAACGACCCGGTGGAGGCCATGCCCGTGCCAGCGGAGCCGTTGTTCGGGGTGGGGGAGGCGCCGGGTGCGGTGAGAGAGGGCCAGGTCGGGGTGGTGAGGGTGGCTAGTTGGTCGAGGGCGGTGGCGACGCCCCAGCGGTCGCCGGTTGTGCGGAAGCCGGCGAGGGCTGCCTCCAGGGCTCGTCGCGCGCGCGGGTGGTCGTCGTCCAGGAGGTGCGCCATGCCTTCGTCGAGTTGCGTGAAGGCGCGAGACCACGCGTCGGCGTCGCACGGTCCTTGGCGGGCGCGGGGGCCGGTCACCATGAGGCGGACCACCGACAGGGCGGGGTGGCGCAGGGGCGCCGGCGGGAGGTCTTGGAGGCGGGCTCGCAGCTCGCGGTCGTGGCCGGAGTCCCCGGCCGCGGCGTTGGCCAGGCACAGGACGTACTCCTCTTCGAGCCCTCGCGGTGGTTCGCCGCCGGCCGCCGCGAGCAGGTCGGCGGCGGCCGCGGCGCGCTCGCCGGCCTGTCCCCGCAGCTGCCCGTGCCAGGACAGCGCGGCGATCAGCCGCAGGCCCAGGACGGGGTCGGCGCGCACGGCCCACCGCAGCGCCGCGTCCATGTTGCCGCGCTCGGCGTCCAGACGGGCGAGCACGTCCAGCTGGCCGTGGCCGCGCAGGCGCGCGTCCGCGTCCACGGCGAGGTCGAGATGGTACGCCGCGTGCGCCGCCTCGAGCCGCCCGGCCTCGCCGGTCAGCCGTTCGGCGCAGAACTCCCGGACGGTCTCCAGCATCCGGTACCGGCCGCCGCCCGCCTCGACCATGGAGTGGTCGACCAGGGCGGCGAGGGTCCCCACGACGTCCCCGCCGCACACCCGCCGGACCGCCTCCAGCGTCGCGCCGCCGCGGAAGACCGTCAGCCGTGCGGCCAGCTCCCGTTCGGGACCGTCCAGCAGGTCCCAGCTCCACTCGATCGCCGACCGCAGCGTCCGGTGCCGCGGCGGCGCCGAGCGGTCTCCCCGGGACAGCAGGCCGAACCGGTCGTCGAGGAGCTCGGCGACCTCCTCCGCGGTCAGCGCCCGCAGCCGGGCGGCGGCCAGCTCGATCGCCAGCGGCAGCCCGTCCAGCGCCCGGCAGATCCGCAGCACCGTGCCGAGACCGGCGCCGCCGGCGGCGAAGTCCGGCCGCACCGCGGCGGCCCGGTCGGCGAACAGCCGCACCACCGGAGCCGACGCGGCCTCGGGCGCCGCCTCCGCCGGGACGCCCAGCGGCGCCACGGCGTGCAGGCACTCGCCGGTGACCTCCAGCCGCACCCGGCTCGTCACCAGGATCCGCAGGTCGGGGCAGTCGCCCAGCAGCCGGCGGGCGAGCCGGGCCACGGCGGCGGCGACCCGTTCGCAGCCGTCCAGGACGAGCAGCGTCCGCCGCCCCGCCAGCCCGGCGGCCAGCCGGTCGGCCGGGTCGCGGGGGCCGGACAGTCCCGGCACCGGCCCGGCACCGCGCAGCCCCAGCGCGCCGAGCACCGCCTGCGGCACGGCACCGGCGCCGGGCACGTCGGCCAGCTCGGCGAAGCACACCTCGCCCGGTTCCCGCCCGGCGGCCTCGATCGCCAGCCGCGTCTTGCCGACCCCGCCGGGCCCGGTGAGGGTGACCAGGCGCTCGCCACCCAGCAGCGCCGCGACCCGTTCGAGATCGGCGGCGCGTCCCACGAAGCCGGTGAGCTGCGCCGGAAGGCCCGCCGGGGACGCCTCGGCCAGGACGCGCCCGGCGTCCAGGATCGCGAGGTGCGCGCTCGCGAGCTCGGGGGAGGGGTCGACGCCGAGTTCCTCGGCCAGGGTGCGCCGCGCGTCCTCGAACACCCGGAGGGCCTCGGCCCGGCGCCCGATCCCGTCGAGCGCGCGCATCAGCTGCGCGCGCGGCCGTTCCCGCAGCGGATGCGCCGCCACCACCCGGGGCAACTCGGCGGCCAGCGCCCGGTGCTCGCCCCGCGCGAGCCGCGCCTCGGTGAGGTCCTCGACGGCCGCCGCCCGCAGGCCCTCCAGGCGCGCGGCCTCGGCCTCGGCGAACGGCGCGTCCCGCACGTCGGCGAGCGCCGGTCCCCGCCACAGGTCCAGGGCCCCGCCCAGCAGCCGCACGGCCCCGGCATGGTCGCCCGACGCCAGCGCGCGCCGCCCGTCCGCCGCCAGCCGCCCGAACCGGTGGAGGTCCACCTCGCCGGGATCGACGGCCAGCCGGTACCCGGCCGGCTCGAACTCGATGAGCGGGCCCGCCGCGCCCCCGGCCCGCAGCCGCCGCCGCAACCGGGACACCTGGGACTCCAGGGCATGCCCCGGATCGCCCGGCGGATGCGGCCCGTACAGGCCGTCGACGAGCTGCCGCAGGCCCACCGGCCTGCCCGCGTCCAGGATCAGCATCGCCAGCAGCGAGCGGGCGCGGGCCCCGCCGAGCGGTACCGGAGCGCCCCCGGCCGACCGCGCCTCCACCGCGCCCAGCACGCCGAACCGCACGGGTCACTCCTGCGCGGCGAACATCCAGGGGAGATGGGCCAGGCCTTCGTCCGCGTAGAGACGCCGGTCCTGTTCGGTGAGCCCGTAGGCGATGTCCTCCAGGACGGCGCAACGCGCGTAGTAGAGGACCCGATCGCGGTCGCAGGGCCCGTCGTAGTGGGCGAGGACGAGGTCGAAGACCTCGGGCCCCAGGTCCCTGTAGAGACGGGCCAGGTCGTGCATGGGGTCGGCGATGGCCGCGTCGGTCCAGTCGATGACGCCCGTGACCGCGCCGGTCTGGACGTCCACGAGGATGTGCTCCGCGCCCAGGTCGTTGTGGCAGAAGACCCGGGTTTCGGGCTCCGCCGGGGGAGGCGCGGCCAGGAACGCCTCGATCGCGGGGCGGAAGTCCCCGGGGATGTTGTCGGCGGCTTCGCCGTAGGCCGCCTCGGCGTCCTCCAGCCACGCCGCCGGGGGGTCGGTGTCGTGCGGCACGAGGCGTTCCATGCCGGCCGTGTCCGCCGTGTGCAATGCGTTGAGGAACCCGCCCAGGGCCGTGGCAAGCGGCTCGGGCTCGCCGACGGGACGGCCTAGCAGCGGCACCCCGGGGACCTTGGCGTAGGCGAGGACGCCCGACTCGTCGTCGGCGAACACCGGGACCGGCACCGGCAGGGGTGACATGCGGCTCACCGCCGCCAGCGTCTCCGCCTCGCGGCGCGGCTCGCCCTCGTCGGCGTCCCTGGAGATCCGGACGATGAGCTCACCGTCCACCTCGAACGCCAGGTTGTCCAGGCCCTCGCCCAGGGGGGCGATGGAACGGAAGTCTCGATGAGGCAGGTGCCGGGCCAGCGCGGCGCGGATCTCCGTGATCACCCCTAGACCTTAACGCCGTCCATGGAGCGCAGCGTCGCCGCGGCCCGGTCGCGCAGGAACTCCTCGGGGTCCTGGTCGGCGATGGCGCGCAGGTTCGGCTGGAACGCCTCGTAGCGGGAGAAGGACGCGGCGAAGACCGAGGCGTACCGCACGCGCGCGTCGCCGTCGGCCAGCGCCGCCCCGATCCGCCTGAACACCTGCTGGTCGAGTTTGGCGGGGGCGGCCAGCCCGAGGCGCAGCGCCGCCTGCCCGCGCGCACGCGGGTCCTGGGCCTGGTCGAACGACTGGCACAGCTCCTCCACCGTCCAGGGGCGGAGGGTCTGAACGGCGGTGGACGCCAGGGTCTCGACGAGCCCCTTCGGCGTGCCGGTGAAACGGATGTAGCCGATGCCGAACATCGCGTCCACCACGTAGTGGAGCGACCCGGTCTTCAGCACCTGTTTCCCGACCGGGTGACCGTCGGCCTGCCAGACGACCTCGCCATCGGTGCCGGCCTCGCGGTCCCGCTCGGTCACGCTGACCATCGGCCACCGGAGGCCCTTGGCGAACTCGTCGACATGCTCGACCGTCGTCTCGGGGCGGAGGACGCGCGGTCGCGTCGCGAAACGATCATCTGTACGAGACATGCGGGGCATTGTCCTGGGCCTGCTGACCGTTCGCCACTGGAATGCCACAATTGGTGTGCTTGCGCCTCTGTCACCTCCGACGCACCAGCCGCCCCGAACGCATCGGATATCCGGCTTTGCCGCACGCCCCGGCGGCGCCACCACCCTCATGCCCATGGCGGCGCTGCCCTGCTGCTGACGACGCGGCCTGGTGTCTCGGGCGTGGCCGACCCGCTGGGAGCGACGGACGGGCGCGGTGGCGGTGGCGGGCGGCCGAGTCGCGGTGGACGGAGGCGGCTCAGGTGTCGTTGGACTTGACGAAGCGGGACAGGAGGCGGGCGAACTCGCGGCGTTCCTCCTCGGTCCAGTCGTCCATGGCGGCGGCGAGGCTGTCGCGGCGGGTGCGGCGGGCCGCCTCGACGATCTCGCGGCCGGCGTCGGTGAGTTCCAGATGGACGCGGCGGCCGTCCTCCTGCGAGGCGACCCGGCGGACGTAGCCGGACTTGACGGCCTCGGCCACGATCCTGCTGCCGCGCGAGGCGTCCACGCCCAGGCGGGCGGCGACCAGGCCGACGCTCATCTCCTCGCCGGGCCCGTCGGGGCCCTCGTCGATCACGTCGGTGACATGCAGGATCTGCAGGTCGACGGGGAGGTTGTGCTCCCGGATCGCGGCCCTGCCCAGCCGCTGCCCGGCCATGCCGCGGCGCAGCCTGACCATGCTCCGTTCGACGGCGTCCAGCGCCTCCTCGCCCTGCGTCATGGGATCAGCCTAGCGGGACGGTTGCGCGGCTCATCTATGTGCTTCTAGCATCTATATGCTTAAGTCAATCAAATGCGAGGTGCACATGACTTCCACCGGGATGGGGCGGCGGGACCGGCTGCTGGTGTTCGCCGGGCTCATGCTGGCCGCGCTGATGTCGTCGCTGGACGCCACCGTCCTCGGCACGGCGCTGCCCACCATCGTCGGCGAGCTGGGCGGGCTCGACCGGATCGCGTGGGTGTCCACCGCCTACGTCCTGGCCACCAGCGTGACCGTCCCGCTGTCGGGGCGGCTCGGCGACCTGTTCGGCCGCCGCCGGATCTTCGTCACCGGCCTGCTGGGCTTCCTCGCCGGGTCGGCGGCCTGCGGCGCGGCGCCCTCGATGGACTGGCTGATCGCGTTCCGGGCGGTGCAGGGCGCCGGGGCGGGCTGCCTGATGGCCACGATGTTCGCGCTGACCGCCGACCTGTTCGAGCCGCGCGAGCGCGCCCGGTACCAGGGCTACTCCGCCGTCAACTTCGCCGTCGCGACCCTGGCCGGGCCGCTGGTCGGCGGGTTCCTCACCGACCACGCCTCCTGGCGCTGGGTGTTCTACGTCAACCTGCCGCTCGGCGCGGCGGCCCTGGTCACGACGCTGCTGTTCCTGCGGACGCCCGAGCCGGAGCGCAGGCCCCGCGTCGACTACCCCGGCATCGTCCTGCTCGGCGCCGCCGTCACCTGCTTCACGCTGCTCACCAGCTGGGCCGGGACGCGGTACGGCTGGACCGACCCGGTGATCCTCTGGCTCGCGGCCGCCAGCGCCGTGCTTCCGGTGCTGTGGGTCCTGGCCGAACGGCGCGCCGCCGAGCCCGTCATCCCGCCGCGCCTCTTCCGCGACCGCTCCTACAGCGTGGCCTGCGCGGTGGCCGTCGTCGGCGGCGCCACCGGCTTCGGGCTGGCCACCTACCTGCCGCTCTACTTCCAGGCGGTCGGGGGAGCGGGCGCCACCTCCTCCGGGCTCCTCCTGCTGCCGATGATGATCGGGCTGCTGATCGCGTCCATGGGCGCCGGGCGGTACGTCGCGGCGACCGGCCGCTACCACCGGCTGCCCGCCGCGAGCATGGCGGTCAGCGCCGCGGGCGTGGCGCTGCTGGCGACGATGACGACCGGCACCGGCCCCGTCACCGCCGGGCTCTTCATGGCGGTGCTGGGCTTCGGTGCCGGTCTCTCGCAGCAGGTCGTCATGCTCGTCGCGCAGAACGCGGCGCCCCGCCGCGACGTGGGCGCCGCGAGCTCGGGCGTCTTCGCGGCGCGGATGGCGGGGACCGCCGCGGGGATGGCCGTCTTCGGCGGCGTCCTGGCGAGCCGGTTCGCCGAGGAGGCCGCCCGGCGCGTCCCCGCGGGCGCGGTCCCCGCCTACGACGACGCGCTGCGGCCCGGGTACCTGCGGACCCTGCCGCCGGACGTCCGGGACGGCGTCGCCGCGGCCTTCGCCGAGGCGTTCTCGACGCTGTTCCTCACCGCGCTGCCGCTCCTGGCGGCCGGGCTCGCCGCGGCGCTCCTGCTGCGGCACGCGCCGCTCACTTCACCTCCCGGCGGAGCAGCCGGACCAGGCCGATGGCCATGGGGAGCAGCACCCAGGCCGCCACGGAGACCGCGGCCCGGGCCCACTCCCCGGAGGTGACGCCCGTCTCGGTGAGCGGGGCGAAGGTCCGGTTCGTGTCGAGCCAGCCCGCGGGCCCGCTCAGCTTCTTGATCATCTCGCCGAGCGTCGTCCAGACCGTCGGGAGCAGGAAGTACAGCACGATGGCCAGCGCGGGGCTCAGCAGCAGCATGCCGAACGCCACGCCCATCACGACCAGGGCCACCGAGACCAGCAGCCCCTGGCCCACCAGCGCGGGCGGCAGCGTCCAGGCCCCCTCCGACCGGCCCGCCAGCCCGCCGATCGCCCGCGCCGCCAGGGCGCTGGCCAGCCCGATCGCCACGAACGCGACGGCCAGCACCACGCTCCCCAGCAGCTTGGCCGACACCACGCGGCCGCGTTCCGGGACCAGCGCGAAGGTGGTCAGCGCGGTCCGCTGCGACCACTCGCCGGTCACCGACAGGATGCCCAGGACCGGCAGCAGGATCGACACCGCCGCCTGCGAGGCGATGAAGAACTCCCGCAGCGTCTGGTCCTCCGCCGGCACCGTGAAGATGATCACAGGCATGAGCGCGGGGGTGAACAGCGCGATGAGGATGAGGATCCAGCGCCCCGACCGGGTGTCGGTCATCTTCCGCAGCTCCACCGCCGTCAGCCGGGCGAGGGACGGGCGCGGCGGGTCGGCGAGCACGCCGCCCGGACCCGCGGCCGGGGGCACGGTCATGGTCGCGGTCACTTGACCACCTCCCTGGAGGGCGGCACGGGCGGTGCGATAGGCGCGGCGGGCGGTGGCGGGACGGCGGCGGCGGCCTCGGCGGTCAGGGCCAGGAACAGCTCCTCCAGCCCGCCCCCGCTGACCTGGCGAAGCTCCAGCAGCACGACCCCGGCCGCGGCGGCGGCCCGGCCCACCGCCTCCGCCGGCGCGTCCACCACGAAGGCCCCCTCGCCCTCGGGACGCGCCGGCAGCCCGGCGGCGGCCAGCGCGCCGTGCAGCGCGGCGGCGTCCAGCCCCCGCACCAGCACCCCGCCCGGCGCGGTCAGCAGCTCCTCCTTGGCGCCCTGGGCGGCGATCCGGCCGCCCGCGATCACCACGAAGCGGTCCGCGACGGCCTCCACCTCGCGCAGCAGGTGGGACGACAGCAGCACCGTCCCGCCCCGGTCGGCGAAGTCGCGCAGCAGGGTGCGCATCCAGAAGATGCCCTCGGGGTCCAGGCCGTTGGCGGGCTCGTCCAGGATCAGCACGCTCGGGTCGCCGATCAGGGCCTGGGCGATGCCGAGCCGCTGCCGCATGCCCAGCGAGTACCCGCCGACCCGGCGGCGCGCCGCCTTGGCGGGCAGCCCGACCCGTTCCAGCATCTCCACGGCGCGCGCCTGCTCGACCCCCAGGACCTGCGCGGCCAGGCCCAGGGTCTCCTTGCCCGTACGGCCCGGATGCATCGCGGCGGCGTCCAGCAGCACGCCGACATGCCGTCCCGGGTTGGCGATCCGCCGGTAGGGGACGCCCTTGACGGTCGCGGTGCCCGAGCTCGGCGGCGTCAGCCCGCAGATCATCCGCATCGTGGTGGACTTGCCCGCGCCGTTCGGGCCCAGGAATCCGGTGACGGTGCCGGGCTCGCAGCGGAACGACACCGCGTCGACCGCCGCGACCTCCCCGTAGCGCTTGCTCAGACGTTCGGCTTCGATCATGCCATCAGGCTGCCCGCCGGGCCCGGCCCGCCGCGTCGGCCGATGGTCGAACCCGCCCAGACCGAAGTCGATGCCGCCCGGTCCGCATGGCCCGGACGCCTCGGCTGTGTTCCAAAGCCCCGGCCCACCGCGCGAGCGCGTTACCTGGGCGGTGAGGCGATGCCGCGCTCGCCCAGGCCCGGTAGGCGAGAGCCGATAAGACCAGCGCCGCCAGGCGAGCGCCGTAGGCCGGGACTTTGAGACACAGCCTAGTAGGGCTTTGTTAGTTCGTCATGGTGGGTGCTGGTGGCATGTGGGGCATCGGCCGCTCCAGGTGGCGAGCAGCACTTGGAGCTGTTTGAGAATCTTGTAGAGACTCAGGCCGCCCCGGCCGCTTTTGGGCTGGCCAGGCGTAGTTCGGTGAGGAAGAGGTGTGCGGCCGAGGCCAGGGTGACGTGGCGGTGCCAGCCGGTCCAGGAGCGGCCCTCGAAATGGGTGAGGCCGAGGCCGGTCTTGAGTTCGCGGTAGTCGTGTTCGATCCGCCAGCGGATCTTGGCCAGGCGTACGAGGGTCTTGATCGGGGTGTTTTCGGGCAGCGTGGAAAGCCAGTAGTCGGTGGGCTCGGGCTCACCGGGCGGCCACTCGGCCAGCAGCCAGCACGCGGGCACACTGCCGTCGGCGGCTTTGGGGATGTCCCGGTTGGCGGGACGTACCCGGATCGCGGTGAAGCGTGAACGCAGTTTGGCGGTGGGGTTGGCCGCGGTCTTCCTGGTGCCCTGGCGCCAGGTCACCCGCCGCAGGCTCGCGCGGCCGGCGGCCAGCACCAGGTCACGGAGGTTGGAGGCATCCCCGGCGTAGCGTGGCCCGGGCGGGCGGCCGCGTCCGCAATAGGCCGGCGTGACCGGCACCGCGTCGCCGTCGTAGGCGCTGGTGGCGGCCTTGACAGCCATCACATAGCCGATGCCGCGCTCGGTCAGTCCCAGCCGGAAGGTGGTGTTGTCGCCGTATCCGGCGTCACCGACGACCAGCGGCGGCATGTGCCCCCAGGCGGCCAGTTCGTCGATCATGTCCAGGACGAGCCGCCATTTGGGACGATGCCGTACCTGATCGCCGATGCCGCAGCGCCTGCGCCGCTCGGCGATCCGCCCCGCCTCCTGCGGATCGGCGGCCAGCGTGTCATCCCACCGCTCGGGCATGAACAAACGCCAGTTCAGCGGGGCCGAGCAGGCGTCGGTGACCGCATGCACGCTCACCGCGATCTGGCAGTTGGTCACCTTGCCCGCCGTCCCGGTGTACTGCCGGGCCACACACGGCGACCCGTCCCCGTCCTTGAGGTGTCCGGTGTCGTCCAGAAGCCACGCCTCCGGCTCCACCACCCGCAGCGACCGATCCGCCAACCTCCGCCGCACCGCCACGAAATCCCACGTCGAGGACGTGATGAACTGCTGCAGCCGCTGATGATCGACCCCCAGGCGCTCGGCCATCGGCTGCATCGACTTACGCCGCCCGTCCAGCATCAGCCCCCGCAGATACAGCCCGCCGTTCAAGCGCTGCTCACGACGCGCGAACGGCGTGAAAATCTCACCCGCGAAGTCCTCAAGACGGCCACGAACCTCAGCCAGCTCAGCCGGAGTCACACCAAGATCATCCCATATGATACCGAACTAACAAAGTCCTACTAGAAGACTGCTGAAGATCTTGTTAGAGGGGCTGTCCGGCCGTGGGCCGGACAGCCCCTCTGTGGTCATGCGTTGGCCGAGGACAGATGCCAGGTGCTGTTGGTCCGGGTGAGTCCGAGGTTGATGAGTCGGCGGAGGTTGAGGGCGGCGGCCCGGGTGTGCAGCCAGGCGTCGCCTGCGATGGTGCCGCGGTGGCGCAGGCGGCGGTTGCCGTGGTGGACGAGCCAGGCGACGGCGCGTTCGACCGGTGGTCTCCAGCGGCGGTAGTCGGCTTGCCAGGCCGGATCGCCGGCCGCCTGGCGGCGGGCGGCGGCCTGGAGGTCGTGGTGGGGGCGGATGGTCAGGATGCGGCCGGCCTTGGCGTTGGTGCACCGCTCGCGCAGGGGGCACCCGGTGCAGAGCTTTCCGAACGTGGCTTTGCGCTGGTGGTGTCGCCCGCCGGGTTCCGTTAAGGGAGCGGTGTGCCCGGCGGGGCAGGTCACGGTGCCGGTGGTGGTGTCGATGGCGAAGTCGTCCAGGGTGAAGCCGCCGGGGATGGCGGGCCGCAGCGGGGCGGGTTTGATGAACAGCCGGTGCCCGGCGGCGGTGAGGGCCCGGCGGGCCTGGCCGGTGGAGTAGGCGGTGTCGCCGAAGACCTCCACCGGCGTGTCCTCGCAGGAGAGCAGGTCCAGGCCGACGACGGCCTCATGGTGGGCGGGCCCGGCGCCCGGTCGCAGGGCCACGGCGGTGAACAGGCCGGTTTCGGGCTCGACGGCCAGGTGGGCCTTGAAGCCGTCCTGGCGGTGGCTGCGGGTCTTGTGGACATGCCTGGCCTGGGGATCGACGACCGAGATCACCCGGTCGGGGGCGGTGCCGTCGGTGATGCGCCAGCGTCCGTCGCGGCCGTCGGACCCGCCGGCCGGTTCGACGTCCTGACCGGCGACCAGGGCCAGGATGCCGACCGCGTTCGCGGCCCGTTCGCCCAGTTCCTGCTCGGGCAGGTGCCCCAGCAGCCGCAGCGCGTCGGTGACCAGCGCGTCCACCAGCTCGGCGCGGGCCTGCTCATCGTCCCAGGCGATGCGGGGCTTGCCCGCCTGGGCGTAGTCGTGCGCGGTGCACCGGGCGGCGGCGACCCCGGCCGCTCCCGGCACCTCGCGGATCACCGCCCGGACGGCGGCGATCAGCTGGGTGACGGTGTCCTGGGTGGCCACCGCATCGTCCAGCACGGTCGAGTCCAGCGCCCGCCGCTGCCGGCCCTTGAGCACCCCGGTCGCCTGGACGACCTGCCGGACGGCCTCGAAAATCCGGTCCGGCCGGGCCGAACGCGCCAGCCGGCGACGGAAGTAGGCCAGCAGCGACGGGTGGAACGCGGTGTCGTGAAGGCCCAGCCCGCAGGCGGCCTTCCACCGCAGGTCACACCGCAACTCCTGCACCGTCTCAAAGTCCGACAGCCCGTGCAGGGCCTGCAGCAGGATCGCCGCGGCAAGGATCTGCGGCGGCATCGAGGGCCGCCCGTTGGCCGAGGGATACATGTCGGCGAACATCTCCGCCGGGAACAACGCGCCACGGTGCTCGGCCAGGAACGCGAACACGCTCCCGGCCGGGATCAGCTCCCGGCACGTCTCCCACACATCCGGACCGACCCTCTCCCCGGCCCATTCACCCATCACCACACCACACCACACTGGCCCCGCCGCAACCGCGACGGGGCCAGAACCCCAAGATCTTCAGCAGTCTTCTAGGAGCGGGCCGCGTCCTCGTCGTCGCCCGCGTCGTGCACCAGCAGGGCGATCTGCACCCGGTTGTTGAGCTCCAGCTTGGTCAGCAGCCGCGACACGTACGCCTTGACCGTCGCCACGCTCAGCGACAGCTCCTTGCCGATCTCGCTGTTGGTCTTGCCCCGGCCCACCAGCGTGGCCACCGCCCGCTCGCCCTCGCTCAGCCGTCCCAGCAGCCCGCGGGCCCGCTCGCGGCGCGGGTCGACGCCCGTGCCCGCCACGTACGACATCATCCGCCGCAGCACCGCCGGCGAGATCATCGGCTCGCCCGCCGCCACCTGCCGGATCGCCCGGATGATGTCCGGCGGCGGGGTGTGCTTGAGCAGGAACCCGCTGGCCCCCGCCCGCATCGCGCGCAGGATGTGGTCGTCGGTGTCGAACGTGGTCAGGATGATGATCTCGGGCGGCTCGCGGCGGGCGCGCAGCCGCTCGGTGGCGGCCAGCCCGTCCAGCCGCGGCATCCGGATGTCCATCAGCACCACGTCGGGACGGTGCTCGTTCACCGCCGGGATCACCTCGGTCCCGTCGGCGACGTCGGCGACCACCCGCAGATCGTCGGCGCCCGCCAGCATCATGGTCAGGCCCGCGCGTACGAGGGCGTCGTCGTCCACGATGAGGACGCGGATGGGGGAGTCCATCCCGCCACCCTACGAGTTCGGGCCCCGCCGCGCGCCCGTCCCGCCGACGCCCCCCCCGGCCGCCGCCGGGCCCGCCTCGGCGTTCCGGCCGATCGCCGGGATCCGGGTCGTCAGCCGGGCCAGGGGAGGTGGGCGCACAGGCGGAAATGGCCGTCGGGGTCGCGGCCGTGGTCGAGTGTGCCGCCCAGCATGTCGACGCGTTCGCGCAGGCCCAGCAGGCCCGCGCCCGCGCCCGGCAGCCCGGGGGGAGGGGGCGGGCCGGGCGGCAGCGGGTTGGCGACCTCGATCGACAGCGCGCCGCCCGGTCCCGTCGACTCGACCGTGACGCGCACGTGCGCGCCCGGCGCGTGCTTGCGCGCGTTGGTCAGGGCCTCCTGCACGATCCGGTACGCGTGCCGGCCGATCCGGGACGGCACCGCGCCCGGGTCGGGCAGCCGGTCGTCGAAGGTGACGTGCGCCCCGGCCCGCTGCGACTCCTCGATCAGCGCGGGCAGGTCGGTCAGCGCCGGCTGCGGGCGCTCGCCCTCGCCGTCCCCGCCCGGGGCGGCCGCGCCCGGTGCCCCGGCCCCCGGCCCGGCCGCGGCGCCGTCGCCGGCCGGGGCGGTGCGCAGCATGCCGATCACCTCGCGCAGGTCCTCCATGGCCTCGTACGCGCTGCGGCGGATGATCCCGGCGGCGTCGCGCTGGTCGGCGGGCGCGTCGGCGTGGAACTCCAGCGCCCCCGCGTGCACCGCCAGCAGCGAGATCCGGTGGGCCAGCACGTCGTGCATCTCCCGGGCGATCCGCTCGCGCTCCAGGTGCCGGGCCTCCTCGACCCGCAGCCGCTGCCCCTCCTCGGCCTGCCGCGCCCGCTCCCGCAGCGACTCGATCAGCTGCCGGCGCGAGCGGACCAGCAGACCGGTGATCACCAGGACCGCGTAGCCGAGCAGGAACACCACGATCGACTCCACGCGCTCGCGGCGGTTCATCTCGTCGACCTGGGTGAAGATCACCGTGATGAGCGTGACGTTGAGCGCGGTGAGCGCGGCGGTCGCCCGCCACGCGGAGTGCACCGCCACGGTGAACAGCGCCATCGCCATCGCCCCCCACGCCGAGGCGGAGAGGAAGCCGACGACCGTGAGGCCCAGCGCGACGCGGACCGGCCAGCGCCGCCGCCACAGCAGCAGGCCCGCGCACGCGAGCGCGCCGATCACCAGGTCCCGCGCGAGATGGAAGTCGCTCGGATGGGGATAGGTCTGCCGCGAGCCCTCCATCGTCAGCAGCCCGATGCCGACGGCGCCGGCCGCGACGCACACGTCGCGCACCCCTTGACGAGCCCTGCGGAACCTCACCGGACCAACGCTACTCAGCCCGGGGCGCTCCGGGAGGCGCCGCACGTCGGTGACCGCACCGACTTTGGTCGCGTCCGCACCGCTCAGCGGAGCGGCACGCCCTTGACCGGGGCCCCCAGCGCGCTGCCCTTCACCCAGTCCTGCCACGACTTGGCCCAGGGCGTCGGGCCGTTGCCGAACCGCAGCTTCCGGGTGGTGCCGGTGACCTCGATGACGTCGCCGCGGTTGGTGAACTCGTAGAACCACCTGGCGTCGGCGGGGGAGGCGTTCACGCAGCCGTGGCTGACGTTGGCGCTGCCCTGCGAGCCGGTGGACCACGGCGCCGAGTGGATGAACGTGCCGCTGTAGGTCATCCGGACGTTCCACTTGGTCGGCGTGCGGTACTCGCCGGGGTTGCCGGTCGTGGACGAGTCCATGACCATCGCCGCCTGCTTCTCCTGGGCGATCATGACCCCGCTGTAGCTGTCGTCGCCGGGCTTGCCGAGGCTGACCTTCATCGTCCGCACGGTACGGCCGCCGTCGGTGACCGTCGCCTCGTACTTCCCGGCGTCGATCCTGGTGACGTGCCGCGGCCCGACGGTGAAGTTCAGCGTGCGGTCCTTGACGCCCCACAGCCCCTCACCGGCCCGGACCCCGGTCAGCCGGGCGACGACCTGGACCTTCTGCCCGACCGGCCAGTAGTCGCGCGGGCGGAAGTCCACCTCCTTGTCGCTGATCCAGTACCAGGCGCCCTCGACCGGCTCGGACATGCGCACCTCGAGGGCGCGCTCGACCGCCTGCCTGCCCTGCTTCGTGGTCACGGGCTTGCCGAGCAGCAGCTGGATCGGCATTCCCACGCCGACCTTCTCGCCCTCCAGCGGCGACATGCCGCTCTCGAGCCGCTGCGCCGGCGTCAGGGTGGTGAACGTGGACGACGAGGTCACCGGCTTGCCGCCGTCCGCGGCGACCTGCGCGGTGACCGTGTACGTCGTCGCCGGCCGCAGCCCCCACGAGGTCCGCCACGACCGGCCGTCCGCCGCGAGCCGCCCCTCCGCCCTGCGCCCCTTCGGATCCGCGACCGTGACCGCGCCGAGCCTGCCCTGGTCGGACTTCACGACCACGGGCTGGTCCGGCGCCACGTCGCGGCTGCCGTTCGCCGGGGTGATCGCGACCTTCGCGGCGGGTGCGTCCCCGCCGCCGTCGCCGCCGCCTCCCGACGAGCATCCCGCGGCGGCCAGGACGGCCGCTCCCGTGATCGCCGTGCCCGCCAGGACCGTCCGACCCTTGAGCACCTCGGACCCTCCTCCACGCTCGACCTCGCCACCCGCGGGGGCATTCCCCCGCCCGCCAGAGTATGCGGAGAGCAAAGGGAGAATCCGGGCGAATTTGGGTGAAGGGCGTCAAGCGCCGCGCGACTCGCCGGACGCGACACGCCCGGCTCAGGGCGAGGCGATGCGCTCGATGCCCGGGGGCAGCTGCGCCGCCGCCGGGCGGTCGAGCAGGAACAGCGTGCGCTGCCGTCCCCGCGCGCCCGCCACCGGGACCTGCACCGGACCGGCGCCCGACAGGCCCATCCGCACCGCCGTGGCCTTCGACCCGCCCGCCGCCAGCACCCACACCTCGCGGGCGGCCTGGATCGACGGCAGCGTCAGCGTGATCCGCGTCGGCGGCGGCTTGGGCGCGCCGCGCACCGCCACCACCGGCCGCTCGTCGTAGAGCGCGGGCATCTCCGGGAACAGCGACGCCACGTGCGCGTCCGGCCCGACGCCCAGCATCAGCACGTCGAACGACGGCACCGGGCCGTGGTCCTCGGGACGCGCCGCCGCCCGCAGCCCGGCCGCGTACCGGTCGGCGGCCGCCTCGGGATCGGAGCCGCCGGGGCCGTCGGAGGCGGGCATCGGGCGCACCCGCGCCGGATCGACGTCCACGTGGTCCAGCAGCGCCTCGCGCGCCCCGGTCTCGTTGCGCTCGGGATGGCCGGACGGCAGGAACCGCTCGTCGCCCCACCAGATGTCCAGGTGCCGCCAGTCGATCGCCTCGCGGGCGCCGCTGGCGGCCAGCTCGGCCAGCACCGCGGTGCCCACGCCGCCGCCGGTCAGGACGATCGACGCGCTGCCGCGCGCCGCCTGCACGTCCACGATCCGCGTCACCAGCCGCGCGGCGGCGGCCTTGGCCAGCAGCTCCTGGTCGCGGTGGACCAGCACGGCCGGCGGCGTC
The DNA here is from genome assembly GCF_055379765.1 of Actinomadura rugatobispora. Lineage (NCBI taxonomy): Bacteria > Bacillati > Actinomycetota > Actinomycetes > Streptosporangiales > Thermomonosporaceae > Actinomadura > Actinomadura rugatobispora. The sequence continues at coordinate 9,659,966 of NZ_AP029191.1, forward strand.
ATCGCCCGCCCGCGCCTTCCGCGCCGCCGGCGTCCCCCGTCGCCCGCGCCGCCGCCGTCGCCGGATTCCGCGTCGTCGCCGGTGTCCTCGACGAGGTCGCCGCCGCTCACCGCCACGGCCACCTGGGACGCCTGGTCCGTTTCCGTGGACGACGCCGCCAGGTCCTTGGCGAACCGGGCGGACGCCTCCTGGTAGACCTCGTCCGGGTCGAGTCGCCGCAGCTCCTCGGCCAGCAGCTCCGGCAGCGGCCGCCGCATCAGCGACACCTGCCGGTCGGGCTGCCCCGGGCGCGCCAGCGTCGCCACCCGGCCGTCCGGGCGCGACACCGCGATGTCACCGGCCCGCGTGGTCAGCCGCACCCCGGTGATCCCGGGCCCGTCGGAGACCACCCGCGACACCGGGACGGCCAGCCGCAGCGACAGCCACGCCGCCAGCAGCTCGGCGCTGGGGCTGTCGGGCTCCGCCGCGACCTCCCCGGACAGGATCTCCTCGTGGTCCTGGTCGAGCGAGGCGGCCAGCAGCGACCGCCACGACGTCAGGCGGGTCCAGGTGAAGTCGGTGTCGCCGGGCCGGTAGGCGTTCGCCAGCCGCGCCAGCGTGCCCAGCCGGTCGCGGGCCGCGTACGCGTCGGTCACCCGCCGCTGCGCCAGCCCCCCCCAGCGGGTCGTCGCTGGGCACCTTGGGCACCTTCCCGCCCGGCCACCACGTCACCACCGGAGTGTCGGGCATCAGCAGCGGCACCACGACCGAGTCGGCGTGCAGCGCCAGCGGGCCGTACATCCGCAGGAGCACCGTCTCGCCCGGCCCGGTCTCGCCCATCCTGATCTCGGCGTCCAGCCGGGAGGAGCTGCCCCGCGAGTCGCGGGAGATGACCGTCAGCACCCGGCACGGGTGCTCGCGGGCCGCCTCCGTGGCCGCCCGCACCGCGTCGTACTGGGCCGACTCGTCGGTCACGATGATCAGGGTCAGCACCATGCCCACGGCCGGGCCGCCCATCAGGTGCCGCGCCTGGGTCAGCGCGTCCTGGATGCGGCGGGTGCTGGTGTCGGTGAGGTCGATGTTCATCTCTAGAGTCGCCTCCAAGCGCGCCCGTCGCGGGCCATCAGTTCGTCGGCGCTCTCGGGCCCGTAGCCGCCGGACTTGTACTGCTCGAGCTCACCGTGCGCGGCCCAGTACTCCTCGATCGGGTCGAGGACCTTCCAGGACAGCTCGACCTCCTCCTGCCGGGGGAACAGCGGCGGGTCGCCGATCAGCACGTCCAGCAGCAGCCGCTCGTAGGCCTCGGGGGAGGACTCGGTGAACGACTCGCCGTAGGCGAAGTCCATGTTGACGTCGCGGATCTCCATCGAGGTGCCCGGCACCTTGGACCCGAACCGCAGCGTGATGCCCTCGTCCGGCTGCACCCGCATCACCAGCGTGTTCTCGCTCAGCTCCTCGGTGTCGGTGTGCGAGAACGGCAGGTGCGGCGCCTGCTGGAACACCAGCGCCACCTCCGTCACCCGGCGGCTGAGCCGCTTGCCGGTGCGCAGGTAGAACGGCACGCCCGCCCAGCGCCGGTTGTCGATCTCCAGCTTGATCGCCGCGTAGGTCTCGGTCCGGGTGTCCGGCGGGATGCCGTCCTCCTCCAGGTAGCCGCGCACCTTCACGCCGCCCTGCCAGCCCGCCGCGTACTGCCCGCGCGCGGTGGCCAGGTGCAGGTCGCCCGGCACCCGCACCGACGACAGGATCTTGGCCTTCTCGGCCCGGACCGCCTCGGCGCTGAAGGAGGTCGGCTCCTCCATCGCGATCAGCGCCAGCAGTTGCAGCAGGTGGTTCTGGATGACGTCGCGGGCGGCGCCGATCCCGTCGTAGTAGCCGGCCCGGCCGCCGATCCCGATGTCCTCGGCCATGGTGATCTGCACGTGGTCGACGTACGACCGGTTCCAGATCGGCTCGAACATCGTGTTGGCGAACCGCAGCGCCAGGATGTTCTGCACGGTCTCCTTGCCGAGGTAGTGGTCGATCCGGAAGATCGACTCCTCGGGGAAGACCCGGTGCACGGTGTCGTTGAGCTCCTGGGCGCTGGCCAGGTCGTGCCCGAACGGCTTCTCCACCACCACGCGCCGCCACGACCCCGGCTCGCGCTCGGCCAGGCCGCTGCGCTGCAGCTGCTCCACCACCTGCGGGAAGAACTTGGGCGGGATGGACAGGTAGAACGCGTAGTTGCCCCCCGTCCCGCGGGTCTCGTCCAGCTCCTTGACCGCCATCGCGAGGGCGTCGAACGCGCCCGGGTCGCCGAACTCGCCCGGGACGAAGTGCATGCCCTCGGCCAGGTGCCGCCAGACGTCCTCGCGGAACGGCGTGCGCGCGTGCTCCTTGACCGCCTCGTAGGCGATCTGGCGGAAGTCCTGGTGGTCCCAGTCCCGGCGGGCGAACCCCACCAGCGAGAACCCCGGCGGCAGCAGCCCCCGGTTGGCCAGGTCGTAGATCGCGGGCAGCAGCTTCTTGCGCGACAGGTCTCCGGTGACCCCGAACAGCACCAGCACGCACGGCCCCGCCACCCGTGGCAACCGCTTGTCCCGGGGATCCCGGAGCGGGTTGGGTGTCTTGGTGGTCACGTGAGGGCCCCCTCTTCTCGCACGATGCCGAGGACCGGTGCAGGGACCGATCCCGCCCGCTGTGTCGTTGTGGTGTTTCTCATGCCATGGGTGTTCTGCCGTGCCCGGTCCGGTCATGCCCGGTCCTGCCATACCCCGTACCGCCGTGCGTGGTACGTGTCGGCCGCGCCGCCGGGCTCATGCCGTGCCTGCCGGGCCCTCCGGCCGCGCCGCGGTGCCTCCCGGTCATGCCCCTCCCCGAGCGGCCTCCAGCAGCCGGGCCAGGCCCGCCCAGCGGTCCTGCAGATGCAGCCGCACCACCGGCCGGCCGCCCTCGCGCGCCGCCCGGGCCTCCCCGAGCGCGCGTGCCGCCTGCAGCGGGCCCAGCCGCTGGTGCCGGCCCGGAACGGGCACGTCGTGGACGACGTTCCCGGTCATCATCAGGTATACGCCCTTCTCCTGCTGATCATTCCCGATCGCCGGGTAACGCCGCCCCCAGCTGATCGTCACAGGCCGCGCGCAGCGCGCGGCCAGCACCGCCGCCAGCCGCCTGACCTGCGAGCCCTGCCCGCGTGCCGGATCCGGGTCCAGATGCGCCACGATCGCCAGATGGCCGTCGGCGGCCGCCTGCCGCACCACCGCCTCCAGCAGCCCGGAGAGGTCGGCGGCGGCGGCGAACACCGGATCCGAGGTGTGCACCTCGACGGCCCGCCCCGGCTCGCCCTCCTCGAACACCGGCGCCCCGGGCGCGCCCTCACCGGGGTCGCGCTCCGGCGGGCGCAGCGGGTCGGCGCCGAGCAGGTAGGCGCCGACGGCGGCGGCGTACTCCCACACCACCAGCTGCTCCGCCAGCGGCCCCGACACGGTGGCGTCGTCCTGGTGGGGACGGCCCTCCAGCGTGACCAGGAAGAGGTCGTCGCCCGGCACGACCGGCAGCCCGCCGTGCTGGACCAGCGGCAGCACCCGGCCGCCCGTCGCCTCCGACAGCAGGGGCGCGATCCAATCGGCCAGCCCCGGCTCCGGCCGGGCCGCCGCCATCGCCGGATAGCCGCCCAGGACGACCGTCTCCCGGCCCGTGCGGACCGCGCCGCCCAGGATCGCGCCCAGCACCAGGCCCGGGTTGTTCTCCGGGCGGGTCAGGGACGGCAGCACCCGCGCGGCCTCGTCCAGCAGCGCCGCCACGTCGGCCCCGGCCAGCCCCGCAGGGACCAGCGCGTACGGCGACAGCGCCCCGAACGCGGTGGCCTCGGGCGCCTCGATCAGCGCGTGCCCGGCGTCGGCGGCCTTCTTGGCCGGGACGCCGCCCGGCGCCGTCACGACCACGAACCGCCGCGCGATCTCCTCCGGGCTCAGGTCAAGCTCGCCGAACAGCCGCACGAAGACCCGCCGCAGCGTGTCGGTGGCCTGGTCGTTCCCGGTCACCACCACCAGGGTGCGGCGCAGCCGGTCGCGGTCGCCGCCCAGGCGCATCAGCGGGCCCGGCTCCGGGCCGTCCAGGACGGTCAGCGACATCCCGCCGGGCCCCCGCTCGGGCTCGGCCGGCCAGGTGGAGGTCTCGAACGCCCCGACGGCCGCCGCCGGGCCCGCCGGCTCCGCGGCCCCCGCCGCCCGCTCCGGCTTCCCGGGCCTCTCGGGTATCTCCAGGAAACCCGCACCGGCGCCGCCGGCCGCCGCCGCGCCGTCCGCGTCCCCCGGCCCGCCGGCGGGGGAGCGCGCGGCGAAATGGCGGAAGATCAGGTCGGCGGCGCGGGCCGGGGCGCCCCGGCCCAGCAGCGCCACCTCGGTCAGCCCGGACTCCTCGGCCGCGGCGCGCAGCTCGCCCAGCCGCTCCAGCAGCGCCCGCGCCGGGCCCGGCTGGCCCGGCCAGCACAGCGTCCGGCCCTCCTCGGCGGCCCGGGCCGCCGACGGCCACAGCGCCGCGTCCTCCGACGCCAGCCGGACCGGGACCTCGTCGATCCAGAGCCGGCCCAGCGTGCGCTCGGCGGCCTCGCGGACCGGGCCGCGCGCGGTGATGGCCGTCCCACCGGAGACGACCGAGGTGTAGGTGGTCACGCCCGGGCCGCCATCCGCACCGCCTCGCCGAGCTGCTCCGCGCCCGCCACCGGGTCGCGCAGGTGCAGGCGCACCACCGGCAGCCCGCGCTGGCGCAGCGCGCGCACCTCCGCCATCGCCCGCGCCAGCCGCACCTTGCCCAGGCTGTACGGGCGGCCCGGCACGGGATGGTCGGCGAGCGCGTCACCGGCCGGCGGGTCGCCGCTCACGATCAGGAACGCCCCCGTCCCCGGGCCGTCCTTGTGCACCGAGCCGGTCGAGTGCAGGTAGCCGGGCCCCGGGCCGTACGACACCGGCCGCCCGGACCGGCGGGCCAGCGCCGGCGCCAGGTCGCGGCCGGACAGGCCGCCCGACAGGTAGGTCACGACCGACAGGTAGCCGTCCGGCGCCACGCTGGCCAGCAGCGCGTCCAGGATCGACGGGACGCTCGCGACCGGCGGGGCCGCCGCCGCGCCGCCCTGCCAGGCCAGATCGGCGTAGATCTCGATGTCGCCGTCGACGGAGACGGGCGGCCGGTCGGCGGCCAGCGGCGCCTGGCCGACCGCGCGCAGCATCGTCACCGCGTCGTCCTCGGCCTCCTGCACCACCGTGCCTCCCGGCTCGAACGGGTTGACGCCCAGCAGCCACCCGGCCACCGCCGCCGCGTACTCCCACAGCAGGAACTGCGCGCCCAGCGGGGCGAACAGCGAGGTGTCGGCGTCCCCGCGCGGCGACCGCGGATTGATCGCGATCTCGTGCGCGTCGGCCAGCGGCCCCGGGCTGCCGGCCGGGTCGAACGCCAGCACGCCGCGGCCCCGCTTGCCGGTGCCGACCGACAGCAGGTGGGAGATCCAGCCCGACAGCGCGGCCGGAACGCCCGGCTCGCTCAGCACCAGCTTGTCGCGCGGCCGCCCGTCCACGCCCTGCTGGGCGCAGCCGCCGAGGATCGCGCCCAGCAGCAGGCCGGGATTGTCCTCGTCCTTGCCCAGCGACGGCGTCAGCACCGCCGCCTCCTCCAGCAGCCGGTGCGCGTCGGCGCCCGCCAGCACGGCCGGGACCAGCCCGTAGGCCGACAGCGCGCTGAAGTGGCCGGGCAGGTGCGGATCGGTGAGCCCGATCCGGAAGCCGCTCTGCCGGGCGTAGTCGTGCAGCGGGCTGCCATGGTCGGTGATCACCAGGAAGCGGCCGGCGATCTCCTGCTCGGACAGGCCGTGCCGGCGGAACGCCTCGGAGAAGATCCGCCGGTAGGCGTCGCCCTCCAGCGACACCCCCGACTTGCTCGACAGCACCACCAGGGTCCGGTCGAGCCGCTCCAGCGCGAAGCCCAGCGCGGCGGTGTCGCCGCCGTCGAGCACGGTCAGCCGGCCGGGGCCCGGGCCGCCCCGGGCGCCGGGCGCCCCGGCCGCGCCCTCCCCGCCGGCGTCCGCGTCCGCCGCGTCCGCGGCCTCCGCCATGATCGCCTCAGCGGCCAGGCTCTCCGCGCCCAGGCCGATCAGCACGATGTGGTCCAGGCCCGTGTAGCGGACCTCCGTGATCAGCCCCTCGATCTGCTTGAGCAGCCCCTGGGACGCGTGCGGCAGATCCAGCCAGCCCAGCCGGCTGTGGTCCACCGCGCGACGGCCCCACAGCCGCGGGTCCTTGGCGGCGAGCGCGCCGGGAACGCCGCAGCTCACGAGATAGTCGCGTGCCTGCAGCGCCGCGTCGAGCACCTCGCCGCGCGTCAGTACGTCGAATCCGGACACCGTTCCTCCCGACGCCCATCGTTCCAGGAGTCAACGGGCGTCCGCGACCTTCTCCGCGATCTTCTGGTTCCGGAACGTGAGTCGCGGCCGGTCCCGCCCGCGGCGCGCGCCGGGCGCCCGGCCCGGGCGCCCGGCCCGGGCGCCCGGCGCGGCTCAGGCGGTGAGCGCCTTGGTGAGCTGCGCCAGCCCGTCGACCCGGTCGCGCAGGTGCAGCCGCACGGCCGGACGGCCGCGCGAGCGCAGCACCCGCATGTCGCCGAACGCCTGGGCCAGCTGCAGCTGCCCCAGCGTGTACGGCCGGCCGGGCACCGGCAGATCGTCCTTCACCCGCCCGGTGACCTGGACGAACGTGCCGTTCGGCGGCCCGCCCTTGTGGTACTGGCCGGTCGCGGGCAGGCACCGCGGCGCCCAGCCGAAGGTCACCGGGACCGGCGACCTGCGCACCGCCGCGCCCCGCTCGGCCAGCAGCGACCGCAGCCCGCCCGCGTCCGGGTCGCCCCAGCGGTCCAGGTACGCCATGACGGCGAGGTAGCCGCGCTCCGGCACGCCCGCCAGCACGGCCTCCAGCGCGTCGGTGAGCGTCCGGGCGCCGCCGATCAGGTCCTCGGGGCCGTGCACCTCGACCGCCCCCGACACCAGCGCCGCCGGACGCGCGATCACCGTGGGGGAGACGCCCTCCTCGGCCCGCAGCAGCGCGGCCGCGTTGTCCCGCGACTCGCGCACGTCAGGCCGCGCGAACGGGTTCACGCCGATCACCCGGCACGCCACCGCCGCCGCGTACTGCCACAGCAGGAACTGCGCGCCCAGCGGCCCGGTGACGCTCAGCCCCGCCTCCCGGCCCGGCTCGGAGGGTGCGGAGGACCGTCCCCCCGCGGTGGCACGGCCCTGCCCGGGCTCGTCGGGACGGTCGCCCAGCAGCACCCGGCGCACGTCCCCGGCCGCCCCGAAACCGGGCGCTTCCACGCCCTCGACGACCACCGGCAGGACGCCCTTGCCGTCCTTGCCCGTCGCGCCCGCGACCAGGTGCTCGACCCAGTCGCGCAACCCGGCCAGGCCCGGAGTGTGATCGGCGACGACCAGCTTGTCGCGCCCCGCCAGCGCCGAGGAGCCCAGCGCCGCGCCCAGCGCGAGCGCCGGATTGTCGTAGGGCAGGTCCAGGGTCGGCGCCAGCGCGGCGGCCTCGTCCAGCAGCCGCGCCACGTCCGCGCCCGCCAGCGCGGCCGGCAGGAGGCCCGCCGCGCCCAGCGCCGCGAACGGCCCGCCCGCGTCGCCCTCGGCCTCCACCAGCCGGTAACCGGACTCCTCGGCCAGCGCCGCCAGCGGCGAGCCCGGCACGGCCACCACCGCGAAACGGCGCCGCAGCGCGGCCCCGGAGATCCCGGCCCGCCGGAAGGCGTCCTCGAAGATCCGCCGGTGCGCGTCGGTCTCGACGTCGACCTCCGGCGGCCCGAACGACCGGAGCGCGCCGCCGGCCTCGCCCGGATCGGCGGTGCCGGTCAGCACCACCAGCGTGCGGGCCAGCCGGCCGTCGCCCAGCACGGCCCGGGCCTGGTGCGGATCGGTGCCGTCCAGGACGGTCAGCTCCACCCCGGCGGTCCGGGCCACGGCCTCGGGCGCCGGGCCCGCGCCGCCCCCGCCCGCCAGCACCACCCGGTCGAGCCCGGCGCCGCGCGCCTCGCCCGCCAGCTCCGCCAGCCGGCCCAGCAGCCCCCGCGACCGCTCCGGCAGATCCAGCCAGCCCAGCCCGCGCTCGGCCGCCGCGGCCGCGTCCGGCCCCCACAGCCGCGACGCGCGGGACGGGACGGACCCGCCCCGCGCGCCGGACGCCAGCCGTACCGGGACGCCGTCGGAGACCAGGCGGTCGAGCAGCGGCTCGGTCCCGTCCACGAGGGCGCCCCGCATGGTGACCGAAATCCCCCCGGCGGTCACCACCGATGTCACGCGCCGGCCCCCTGCTGGCCGGCGCCCTTGTCCCGGAGCTCGCCGGCGATGGTGGCCAGCAGCTCGTTCCAGGACGCCTCGAACTTCTCCACGCCCTCGTCCTCCAGGACGCGGACCACGTCGTCGTAGTCCACGCCGACCTGCTTGAGGGCGTTCATGTGGGCGCGGGCCTCGTCATAGGTGCCCTGGATCGGGGTGCCCGGCACCTCGGCGTGGTCGGCCGCCGCGTCCAGCGTCGCCTCCGGCATGGTGTTCACCGTGCCGGGCGCGACCAGGTGGTCGACGTACAGCGTGTCGGGCAGGTTCGGGTCCTTCACCCCGGTGGAGGCCCACAGCGGGCGCTGCGGCCGGGCCCCGGCGTCCTTGAGCGCCTTCCACCGGTCGGTCCCGGACTTCTCCTCGTACAGCGCGTAGGCCAGCTGGGCGTTGGCCACGCCCGCCTTGGACCGCAGCCCCTTCGCCTCGTCCGAGCCGACCTTGTCGAGCCGCTTGTCGATCTCGGTGTCCACCCGGCTGACGAAGAACGAGGCCACCGACGCGATCGCGGACAGGTCGTGCCCGTTCTCGCGGGCCTTCTCCAGACCCGCGAAGTAGGCGTCGATGACCTCCCCGTACCGCTCCAGCGAGAAGATCAGCGTCACGTTCACGCTGATGCCCTCCGCCAGCGCCCGGGTGATCGCCGGCAGCCCCTCCCGGGTCGCCGGGATCTTGATGAACAGGTTGGGCCGGTCCACCATCCACCACAGCGCCCGGGCCTCGGCCACCGTCTTCTCGGTCTCCCGCGCCAGCCGCGGGTCCACCTCGATCGACACCCGGCCGTCCAGGCCCTGCGTCCGGTCGTACACCGGGCGCAGCACGTCGCAGCCCCACCGGATGTCGAAGGTCGTGATCGAACGGGCGGCCTCCTCCACGTCCACGCCGCGCACCGCCAGGTCGCGGACCTGGTCGTCGTACGCCGAGCCCTTGCTCAGCGCCTTGGCGAAGATGGTGGGGTTGGAGGTCACCCCGACCACGTGCCGCTCCTTGACCAGCTGCTCCAGGTTGCCGGTCCGCAGCCGCTCCCGGCTGATGTCGTCGAGCCAGATCGACACGCCCTCGTCGGAGAGCCTCTTCAGGTTGTCGGTCATCGCTTTCTCCTCGTCGAGTTGCGGCGGGTCGCCGGGGGACGGCCCGTTGGTGAAGCCGGCGCCGGCCGGTCAGTTCCCCGTGGTCTCACCGCGCCCGGCGCCGTGCACCGCCGCCTTGATGAGGCTGGCGTGCGCCGCCGCCACCACGCGCTCGGCGGTGATCCCGAACTGCTGGAACAGCGTCTTGTAGTCGGCCGAGGCGCCGAAGTGCTCCAGGCCCACCGACTCGCCGGCGTCGCCGACGTACTGCCGCCAGCCCAGCGCGATCCCGGCCTCCACCGAGACCCGGGCGCGCACCGACGCCGGCAGCACCTGCTGCTTGTACGCGTCGTCCTGCGCCTCGAACCACTCCACGCACGGCATCGACACGACCCGGGCCGGGGTGCCCTCGGCCTCCAGCGCGTCCCGCGCCTCCAGCGCCAGCTCGACCTCGCTGCCGGTCGCGATCAGGACCACGTCCGGACGGCCGTTGGAGGCGTCGGCCAGCACGTAACCGCCCCGCGCGGTGCCCTCGGCGGGCGCCAGCCCGTTCTCGCGGTCGAGGGTGGGCAGCTTCTGCCGGGTCAGCGCCAGCCCGGCGGGCCGGTCGGTGTGCTCCAGGATCGTCCGCCACGCCACCGCGGTCTCGTTGGCGTCGGCGGGGCGCACCACGTCCAGGCCGGGGATGGCGCGCAGCGCCCACAGGTGCTCGACCGGCTGGTGCGTCGGCCCGTCCTCGCCCAGGCCGATCGAGTCGTGCGTCCACACGAACGTCACCGGCAGCTTCATCAGCGCCGCCAGCCGCACCGCCGGGCGCATGTAGTCGCTGAAGACCAGGAAGGTGCCGCCGTACGGGCGGGTGCCGCCGTGCAGCGCGATGCCGTTGCAGATCGCGGCCATCGCGTGCTCGCGCACCCCGAAGTGCAGCGTGCGGCCGTAGCGGTGCCCGGGGAACTCCTTGGTCTGGAACTCCTCGGGGATGAACGACGGCTCGCCCTTCATCGTGGTGTTGTTGGACTCGGCCAGGTCGGCCGAACCGCCCCACAACTCCGGCAGCACCGGCGCCAGCGCGCCCAGGATCTGCCCGGACGCGGCGCGGGTCGCCAGTGCCTTGCCCGCCTCGAACTCCGGCAGCGCCTTGGCCCACCCGTTCGGCAGCCGGCGCGCGGAGATCCGCTCGAACTCGGCGGCGCGCTCGGGGTTGGCCTCCCGCCAGGCGCGGAACCGCTTGTGCCACTGGGCGTTCAGCTCCCGGCCCCGGTCGGCGACCGCGCGGGCGTGCTCGAGCACCTCCTCGGGGACGTCGAACGACTTCGCCGGGTCCAGCCCGAGGATCTTCTTGGTCGCGGCGATCTCCTCGGCGCCCAGCGCGGCACCGTGGATCTTGCCCGTGTTCTTCTTGTTCGGCGCGGGCCAGCCGATGATGGTGCGCAGCGCGATGAACGACGGCCGCTCGGTCTCGGCCCTGGCCGCCTCCAGCGCGGCGGCCAGCTCCGCGACGTTCTCCTCGTAGTCGCCGCCGACGGTCCAGTCGACGTGGTGCACGTCCCAGCCGTAGGCGGCGTAGCGGGCGCGCACGTCCTCCGACAGCGCGATCGCCGTGTCGTCCTCGATCGAGATGTGGTTGTCGTCGTACAGCATGACCAGGTTGCCCAGCCGCTGGTGCGCGGCCAGCGCGCTGGCCTCGTGGCTGATGCCCTCCTCGATGTCGCCGTCGGAGCAGAACGCCCAGACGGTGTGGTCGAAGGGGGACTCGCCGGCGGGCGCGTCGGGGTCGAACAGGCCGCGCTCGCGCCGCGCCGCCATCGCCATGCCCACGGCGTTGGCGATGCCCTGGCCCAGCGGGCCGGTGGTGGTCTCCACGCCCGCGGTGTGCCCGTGCTCGGGGTGGCCGGGGGTGAGGCTGCCCCACTTGCGCAGGGCCTTCAGGTCCTCCAGCGTCATCGGGTAGCCCGACAGGTACAGCTGGATGTACAGCGTCAGGCTGGAGTGCCCGCAGGAGAGCACGAACCGGTCGCGGCCCGCCCAGGACGGGTCCGTCGGGTCGTGCCGAAGGAACCGCTGGAAGAGCAGGTAGGCGGCCGGCGCGAGGCTCATCGCCGTACCGGGGTGGCCGGAGCCCGCTTCCTCGACCGCGTCCATGGCGAGGGCGCGGACCGCGTCCACCGCCCGCCGGTCCAGATCGGACCATTCAAACGTGCTGATGTCCCCACTCACGGAACGCCAGGCTCCTCTCGAACCGAATCTCGACCGAAATCGTCGAACCGAATGTAAAGATGTCCGCCCACGTCCGGCCCGGGCCGTTCCGCCGCGCGCCCGCCCCCCGCACGGCCGCGCGACACGGCCCTTCCACCCGGACGTGGCCGCCGGGGCGTGTCTTCCCGGACGTGTCCTCCCAGGAGGCCGGTTCGCCGCGGAGCCGTCGCGCCGCGCCTGGTCCGGCCCCCGATCGCCCCGCCCACGGCCGCTGCGCGCGGCCCGGTGAAGATCATGCCTTGCCCTTCCCGAGCCTATCGAACGAGTCGGCCGCCACCATCGACGTCGATCGCCTGCGGCAGGGCTTCCCGCGTCCTTGTCGACCCTTGCCCGGACGATTTCGCCGTTAACCCCCCGCGCGGGTGAACCCCGGGGGGAACCCCGGCCACCCCGGCGGCGGCCCTCGGCCCGGGCCGCGCGGAGCGGGCGGGCCCGCCGTCCGCGGAACGGTCCCGCGGGCCCCCGCCGACCTGCGCCGTGGCGCCCTGCCGCGCGGCGCGGCGGCGCGTCGAGGTGCCCCGGTGCTCGACCTGCGGAGGGGGCGGACTACAGTGATTCCGCGGTTGGACAACAGTGGCCGCGAACAAATACCTGATCCGAGGTGCGGCCAGATCGCGCGGGGGCACACCGCCGAAGTGGTACGCGATTTCTCATGCCTAGTTGGACGTGGACCCGATTGTGACGGTGCTCAGTAACAAGCTCGCGGTCGAGCTCGACGACGAGATCCCGCCCGCGCCCCCGCTGCCGGCCGCGCCCCCCGCGGGCTCGGCCGGGAGCGCTCCCCGGACCGGCCGCCGCCCGGTCGGCGCGCTGCTGCGCGCCTACGTGGCGCTGACCAAGCCGCGCGTCATCGAGCTGCTGTTGATCACGACGCTGCCGGTGATGTTCCTGGCCGCCGGGGGCGTGCCGCCGCTGGGCACCGCGCTGGCCACGCTGGCGTTCGGGACGCTGTCGGCCGGCGCCGCCAACGCGATCAACTGCTACATCGACCGCGACATCGACGCCAAGATGCGCCGCACCCGCCGCCGCCCGCTGGCCCGCGCCGAGGTCTCCCCGACCGAGGCGCTGGTGTTCGGGGTGGTGCTGGCGGCCGCGTCCACCGCGGGGTTCTGGCTGGCCGTCAACGCCCTGGCCGCGTCCCTGTCGCTGTTCGCGATCCTGTTCTACATCTTCGTCTACTCGCTGCTGCTCAAGCGCCGCACCTCCCAGAACGTGGTGTGGGGCGGGATCGCCGGCTGCATGCCGGTCCTGATCGGCTGGGCCGCCATCACCGAGAGCCTGGCCTGGACCCCGTTCGTGCTGTTCGGCGTGGTGTTCCTGTGGACGCCGCCGCACACCTGGACGCTGGCCATGCGCTACCGCGAGGACTACGCCGTCGCCAAGGTCCCGATGCTCCCGGTCGTGGCGACCGAGCGGCGCGTGATCGTGGAGAGCCTGCTCTACACCTGGGCCACCGTCGCCTGCTCGGTGCTGCTGTGGCCGGTCGCAGGGATGAGCATGGTGTACGGGGCGCTGGCCCTGGTCCTGGGCGCGGTCTTCCTGCTGGAGGGCCACCGGCTGCTGCGCGCGGCGCGCGCCGGCGTGACGGGCGTGCACCTGCGGCCGATGAGGTTCTTCCACCTCTCCAACGTCTACCTCGCCCTGCTCTTCACCGCGGTCGCGCTCGATCCTCTGTTTACTTAAGTCTCGGCCTACGACGCTCGCCTGGCGGCTCGCGTCTAACCGAGCCTTGGCGAGCGCGGCATCGCGCTCGGGGTGGCTTAGGCCGCTGTGAAGGGCGGGGGCGACCTCGCGTGGCGTGAGCGGGAAACGGCGGTTACGCTCACGGAATGGCGCGTGTGGATCCGAAGGCGGTGCTCGAGGGGCGGGTGCCCGGGCGCCCGCCCATCGCTCTGATCATCGGGCTGTCGGTCTCGTCGGTGTGCGCGCTGCTGGCGCTGGGCGTCGACGCCGTGTACGGCGGGGCGGGATTCTGGGCGGGGCTGGTCCTGGCCATCCTGCCGATCCCGCTGCTGATCGCCCTGGTGCTCGCCCTCGACCGGCTGGAGCCCGAGCCGCCGCGGATGCTGCTGTTCTCGTTCATGTGGGGCGCGGGCGTGGCCGTGCTGGGCGCGCTGGTGTTCAACACCCTCGGCATGCTGTACGTCACCGTCCCCGTCTTCGGCGAGGACAAGGCCCACTTCGTCAGCGCCACGTTCGGCGCCCCGCTGGTGGAGGAGACCCTCAAGGGCGCCGTCCTGTTCGGGATGCTGTGGTTCCGCCGCAACGAGATCGACGGGTTCGTCGACGGCATCATCTACGCGGCCATGGTCGGGTTCGGCTTCGCCATGATGGAGAACGTCACCTACTACATGCGGGCGTTCGACGAGAGCGGCACCGACGGCCTGCAGGCCATCTTCATCCTCCGGGGGATCATCGCGCCGTTCAGCCACCCGCTGTTCACGTCCATGATCGGGCTGGGCGTGGCCTGGGCCGCCACGCACCGGCGCGGCCGGTTCGCCGCGCCCGTGCTGGGCCTGCTGGCCGCCATGGTGCTGCACGGCCTGTGGAACGGCGCCACCTCCTTCGGCCTGGGCGGCCTGGCGGTCGTGTACGTGCTGGACTTCTTCATCCTCGTCGCGCTGATCGCGGTGGTGTTCGTGGAGCGGCGGGCCACCGTCCGGCGCATCGAGTCCTACCTGCCCATGTACGCGGCGACCGGGCTGGTGACGCCCGCCGACGTCCAGATGCTGCGCGGGATGCACGGCCGCCGCGCCGCCCGCCGCTGGGCGCGGCGCGTGGGCGGCCCCGGCGCCGCCCGCGCCATGACCGACTACCAGCTCGCCGCCACCGAGCTGGCCCTGCTGCACAAGCGCGCCGAACGCGGCGTGGCCGACCCGCGGTGGTTCGAGACGCGCCGTGACGCCCTCCTCGGCCTGATGTCGGTGGCCCGCCAGGCGTTCCTGCGCACGCCGCCGCAGAACGCCCCGCCCTGGGCGCCCCGGCAGCCCTCGGGGTTCATGCCGCCCGCGGGCGGCGGCGGGACGGCTCCGCGCGCTCCCTGGTGAGGGGCGCTGGGCGGGGGTCGGATCCGAGCTTTCGGTCCCCGCCCATACGATGAATGCCGTGGCTGTAGGAAATCCCCTGACCCGTGCACGCGACGCCGTGTGGCGCCCCACGCCCGCCTCGATGCGGCTGCTGGCCCTGCTCGGCGTGATCGGCAACGCGGGCATCATCGGCACCGGCGGTGCCGTCCGCGTCACCGAGTCCGGCCTGGGCTGCCCGGCCTGGCCCAAGTGCACGGGGGACAGCCTCGTCCCGACCCCGCACCCCGAGCACGCCACGATCAACATGGCGATCGAGTTCGGCAACCGGATGCTCACCTTCCTGGTGCTGGCCGTGGGCGCGATGGTGTTCGTCGCCGCGCTGCGGATGCGGCCGCGCCGCCGCGACCTGGTGCTGCTGGCCGCGGCCCAGCCCGCCAGCGTGATCGCCCAGGCGATGATCGGCGGCATCGTGGTCCTCACCGAACTGCATCCGGCGTCGGTGTCGCTGCACTTCCTGGTCTCGCCCGCGCTGCTGATCTTCTGCGTGGCGCTGTGGGTGCGCGCGGGGGAGGGCGACGAGCCGCCCCGCCACCTGGTGGGCCCGGCGGTGCGGCGGCTGGCCGTGGCCCTGGCCGCCGCCACCGCGGTCGTCCTGGTCGCCGGGACGGTCGTCACCGGCACCGGGCCGCACGCGGGCGACTCCGACTCGCGCCGCTACGGCTTCAACATCGAGGACGTCTCCCGGATCCACAGCCTCCTCGCCTGGGTCACGGTCGTCCTCACGATCACGCTGCTGGTGGTCCTGTACCGGGTGAAGGCCCCGGCCGTGCTGCGGCGCCGGGCCATGGAGCTGTTCGCGATCGAGCTGGCGCAGGGGCTGGTCGGCTACGTTCAGTACTTCACCGGCGTTCCGGCGCCGCTGGTCGTCCTGCACATGGTCGGCGCCGCGCTGATGTGGATCGCCGCGCTGCGGGTGATCCTCGCCACCCGGGAGCGCGGGCCCGTCGCCGTCCCGGACGCCTCGGCGCCGTCCGAGCGCCAGCCGCAGCCTGCCTGACCCGGCGTTCCGGCGGGTTGTCGGACGGCGCGGCTACGGTGTGCGCCCATGAGCGATCGACACGCCCCGGCGCGCGGCGAGGACGTCCTGGAGCTCCCCGCCGAGCTGCGGCCGTACCTGCATCCCCGGCGGGGCGGTTCGGCGGGCGCCCCGGTCGAGGTCGACGCGTCCGCGGCGGTGTGGATCAGGGCGCTGGTGGACGAGGCGTTCCCGGGCCCCGGCTCCGTCCCGGACCGGCTGGCCGGGGACGCGGAACGGGTGGAGCGCGCGCGGGCGCACCTGGCCGGTGAGACGAGCCCCGCGGGCGCCGCCGCCGTCACCCTGGCCGCGTGGACGCGGCCGACGGCCGACCCCGCCCGGGGCGAGGGGGTCCGGCTGTACCCCGACGACGCGGCGCAGAGCGCCTTCGCCGACGCGTGGGTCGCCGAGCACGGGGTGGCGTTCGCGGCCTGCGCGCTGGTCGAGCTCAGCACGGTCACGACCGCGTGGGCCGGATTCCCGCCGTCCAGGGTGCGGATCCTGCCCGGCGAGGACGTCCGGCTGGGGTGGGAGACCGGCCGCCGCATGCGCACCCTGCTGGCCGAGGCCGCCGACGATGACCACCGGGACGCCGTCGAGCGGCTGGCCGCGCACCGCGGGACCCAGGCGCAGAAGGCCGTCGCCTCGTACCTGATCCCCACCCGGCAGGACTGGCTGGACGAGTGCCACGAACCGTACGGCAGGGAGAGCCCCAGGTGGTGGCTGCTGCGGCACGCCTACAGCACGCCTCGGCAGCTGGCGAAGGACGGGCTGCTCTTCCGCGACGACTGCCCGATGAGCCTGCTGGTGACGCTGGCGGACGCCGCCGCGGCCGACGCCGTTCCGCTGTTCGCGCGGACGCTGGACGAGGGGCACGTCGACGCGGCCGAGCGCAGGCGCCTGCTCGAGGTGCTCGGCCTGATCCCGGCCGACGAGGCGTTCCGGGCGCTGGTGGAGCGCATCGACGAGAAGTACGTCCGGCCCGTGCTGATCGCGGCGATGGCGCGGTACCCGGCGCGGGCGCTGCGGCGGCTGGCCGAGGCCGGTGTCACCGAGCCGCTCGCCGAGCACGTGCGGGCCCATCCCGAGGTGGCCGCCGCCGTCCTGCCCGCGCTCCCGGACGACGCCCGCGCGACCGTGGAGAAGGCCGTCGCGGCCGACGTCCGCCTCCCCGAGGCGAACACGGGCGACCTGCCCCGGCTGCTGGTCGAGCCGCCGTGGACCCGCAGGCGCAAGGCGCCGAAGGCGGTCGTCGTCACCGGCCTGGCCCCGCCCGCCGAGCAGCGGATGACCTGGGCCGAGGGGGAGCGGGAGGCGTGGTCGGTCCTCGCCCTCCCGAGCGGTGCCCGGCCCTACCCGGCCGGCGGCGACTGGTCGGCGGTGGCGGCGGCCTACCGGGCCGGCCGCGTCCGGTGGGACGTCCTGGTCGCGCAGGGGCCGCCGGAGATCGTCCGGCCGATGCTCGCCGAAAGGCACGACCCCCACTTCTTCTGGAACGCCGACGACGTCTCGTGGATGAAATCGGTCGTGGGCCGGTACGGGTTCGACGCGCTCCCGCTGCTGATGACCGCCGTCCGGAGCAATCCCGGCACCTGCGCCCGCGTGCTCCTGCCGTACCTGAACGCCGAGGTCGCGACGTTGATGGCCGAGTGGCTCGCGCAGCGGAAGACGGCGCGGCACGCCGCGATCACCTGGTTCGGCAGGCACGGCGCCGGCGCCGCGCGGATGCTGTTCCCGGCCGCGCTGGGCAAGGCGGGGAAGGCCCGGAAGCAGGCCGAGGGGGCGTTGCGGCTGCTGGCCGCCCGGCACGGCGCCGAGGAGATCGCGGCGGCCGCGCGCGACCTCGGCCCCGAGGCGGCCGGCGCGATCGAGGCGCTACTGGCGGCCGACCCCCTGGACATCCTCCCGGCCCGCGCGCCCGCCGTGGGCGACTGGGCCGACGCGGGCGCGCTCCCCCAGATCCTGCTGCGAGGGCGCGGGCGCGCCCTCCCGGCGACCGCCGCGGGGCACGTGATCACGATGCTGGCGATGTCGCGGCCGGGTGAGGCGTACGCGGGCCTGGACGTGGTCCGGGAGCTGTGCGACCGGAGGTCCCTGGCCGAGTTCGGGTGGGCCCTGTTCGAACGCTGGGAGCGGCACGGCGCGCCCGCCAAGGACGGCTGGGCCCTGGAGCAGCTCGGCGTGCTCGGCGACGACGGCACGGTGCGCGCGCTGGCCGCCGCCGTCCGCGCCTGGCCCGGCGACGCCCACCACAGGCGGGCCGTGACCGAGCTGGACGTCTTCGCCGCGATCGGCACCGACCTGGCCCTCATGCACCTGCACGCCCTCGCCGGGCACGTGCGGTCCACGGGCCTGCGGGCCCGCGCCAAGGACAAGATCGAGGAGATCGCGGCGGCGCGCGGGCTGACCCCGGAACGGCTCGCCGACCGCTTCGTCCCCGACTTCGGGCTCGACCCCGACGGCAGCATGACCCTCGACTACGGCCCGCGCCGCTTCACCGTCGGCTTCGACGAGGCGCTGCAGCCCTTCGCCGTCGACGGGGACGGCCGCCGCCGCACGACCCTGCCCAAGCCCGCCGCCGGCGACGATCCCGATCTGGCCCCGGCCGCCCACCGGCGCTTCTCCTCGATGCGGAAGGTGGCGCGCGAGGCGTCCGCCGAGCAGGTCCGGCGGCTGGAGGCGGCCATGGTCGCCGGCCGCGGCTGGACGGCCGGCGAGTTCCGGGCGCTGTTCGTCGACCATCCGCTGGTCTGGCACATCGCCCGCCGCCTGGTCTGGCTGGCCGGAGACGCCTTCCGCGTCGCCGAGGACCGCACGTTCGCCGACGTCCGCGACGAGCCGTTCACCCTTCCCGGCACCGCGACCGTGCGGATCGCGCACCCCCTTGACCTGGGCGACGACCTGGCCGCCTGGCGCACGCTCCTGGGCGACTACGAGATCCTGCAGCCGTTCCCGCAGCTCGAACGGCCCACCTACGCCCTCAGCGCGGAGGAACG
The DNA here is from genome assembly GCF_055379765.1 of Actinomadura rugatobispora. Taxonomy (NCBI): domain Bacteria; kingdom Bacillati; phylum Actinomycetota; class Actinomycetes; order Streptosporangiales; family Thermomonosporaceae; genus Actinomadura; species Actinomadura rugatobispora. Next base: position 9,678,715 of record NZ_AP029191.1, read on the forward strand.
GGCCTCGGCCCGCCTCGCCCGCTTCGAGGGCCTCAAGGTGCGGACGACACGGGTCCTGGCGCTGTCGCACCGCGGCTGGGACCGCGGAACCCCCGGCGGCGTCTCCCGCGTCCTGCCCGGCGCCCGCCACGTCGTCGTGGACCTGAACCCGGGCCTGCACTTCGACGGCGGCGACCTCGTACCCGAGCAGGTGATCGAGGCCGTCCGGCTCACCGACCACACCTTCGCCGAGACGGCCGGCCTCACCTTCGGCGACCTTCCCCCGGCGGCCGCCTCGGAAGTCCTGGCCGCCCTGACCACCCTGCAACCCGGCGGAACCCCCTGATCGTGCTCACGCCGTCGAGGGTCGTGGGTCCGGGAGGTTGAGCGCCGGGACGCGGACGGGGGTCAGATCGCGGCGCGGCCACGTCCTGGCAGGCCCTGCCAGGCGTTCGCCGCGGACCAGGTCGGCCTGGCCTCCAGCGCGATCCTGGTGGCCGCCCTCGCGAGATCTCGGCCGGGTGTCCAGGACACGCCCCCGCGGGGTGGTGTTCGCGGGACGGTCCGCCGACCGTCAGCCGCTCGGACATCGGCGGCCGTCGCCGGGCCTCCTGGCGACCTCGGGACGGCCCGGCGGACGCAGCGCGATTCCGCGGTGTCAGGGGTGGTAGGCGGGGCTTCGGCGGTCAGGCGGGCTTGTTGAGGAAGGCGCGGAGGTCCTTCAGCGGCCAGGTGTTGATGACGTCGTCAGGGGTCAGCCAGCCGCGCTGGGCGGTGCCGATGCCGTAGCGGATGTTGCGGTGGTGGCCCAGGGAGTGGGCGTCGGTGTCGACGGCGAACTTCACGCCGTGGTGGAGCGCGCGGCGGATCAGGTCCTCCGGCAGGTCGAGCCGGTCGGGGAAGGAGTCGATCTCCAGGGCGGTGCCGGTGCGGGCGGCGGTCTTGAAGACCTCGTCCCAGTCGGCGTCGACCGGGCGGCGCCTGCCGATCGAGCGGGCGGTGGGGTGGCCGATCACATGGACGTGCGGGTTCTCGCAGGCGCGGACCAGGCGGCGGGTCATCGCGGCCTGGTCCTGGGTGAAGTGGGAGTGGATCGACGCCACGCAGATGTCGAAACCGGCCAGGAAGCCGGCGTCCCAGTCGACGCCGCCGTCGGGGTCGATGTTGAGCTCGGTGCCGTGCAGCAGGGTGAGATCGGGATGGCGCTTCTGCAGCGCGCGGACCTGGTCGCGCTGGGCGAGCATCTTCTCGTCGGTCATCCGCTGCATGAACAGGTTGGGCGCGTGGTCGGTGATCGCGTAGTACTCCAGGCCGCGGGCGGCGGCCGCCTCCACCATCTCCTCCAGCGTGGCGACGCCGTCGGTGAGGTCGGTGTGGGAGTGCAGGTCGCCCCGGAGGTCCTCGACGGTGACCAGGCGCGGCAGCGCGCCCTTGAGCGCGGCCTCGATCTCGCCGCGGTCCTCCCGCAGGACGGGCGGGATCCAGGGCAGGCCGAGCCGGGCGTAGACCTCCTCCTCCGTCTCGGAGACGATCAGCTCCCCGGACTCGGCGTCGAACAGGCCGTACTCGGAGAGCTTGAGACCGGCGCGGACGGCGATCTCCCGGGTGCGGATGTTGTGGGCCTGGGAGCCGGTGAAGTACTGCAGTGCGGCGCCCCACGACTCCGGCGGGACGACCCGCAGGTCGACCTGGAGGCCCTTGGCGGTGCGGACGGAGGTCTTCTTCTCGCCGCTCGCGATGACCTCGGCCACGATCGGCAGCTCGGTGAACGCCTTCATGATCGGGCCGGGCTCGGTGGCGGCGACCAGGACGTCGATGTCGCCGATCGTCTCCCGCATCCGCCGCAGCGAGCCCGCGTACGTGCAGCGCAGGCAGCCGGTGACCGCGGACAGGGCGGCCGTGATCTCCTCGGCCAGATCGGTGGCCACGTCGATCAGGACCCGCTCGCCCGACTGCTGCATCAGCTCGATGCCGTGCAGGATGTTCTCCTCGGTCTTGGCGCCGAAGCCCTTGAGGCCGCGCAGCCGCCCCGCGCGGATCGCGTCGGCCAGCTCGCCCACCGAGGCGATGCCGAGCTCCTCGTACACCGCCAGCGCCTTCTTGGGGCCGAGGGTGGGGATCGCGGTCAGGGCGCGGACGCCCGCGGGGATCTGGGCGCGCAGCTCCTCCACCTGCCGGATGGTGCCGGTGGTGGTGTAGTCGAGCACCTTCTTGGCGATCGCCTCGCCGACCGTCGGGATGGTGCGCAGCCCGGCCAGGTCCATGCCGGCGATGTCGTCGGGGTGCCCGGCGATCGCCCGCGCCGCCTTCTCGTACGCCCTGATCTTGAAGGCGTCGCCGCCCGTGATCGACAGCAGGTCCGCCAGCTCCTGGATGAGTGCCGCGGCCTCTTCGTTCGCCCGTGCCATACCGCGAGTCTAGGGCGGGGGTACGACAGTCAGCGGAGCGGCGCGACCGGCCCGTCGGGACGCTCGTGGCGGGCCTCCACGACCCGGTCGACGATCTCCGCGACCTGCTCCTCGGGCAGCCTGCGGTAGCCGTCGGCGGTGACGACCGACACCACCGGGTAGATGCGCCGGGTGCGGTCGGGCAGGCCGGTGGCGGTGTCGTCGTCGGCGGCGTCGTAGAGCGCCTGCACGCACACCTCGGCCGCGTCCTCGACCGACAGGTCGGGCCGGTAGAGCTTCTTGAGGGAGCCGGCGGCGTACGGCGAGCCCGAGCCCTCGGCGTGGAAGTCGCGGGCGGGCTGCGGCGAGCCGGTGATGTCGTAGGTGAAGATCCTGCCCTCGCCGGTGTCGGGGTCGTACCCGGCGAACAGCGGGACGACCGCCAGGCCCTGCAGCGCCTGGGCGAGGTTGGCCTGGATGACGGCGCCGAGGCGGCGGGCCTTGCCCGGCAGCGACAGCGGCACGGTCTCCATCTTCTCGTAGTGCTCCAGCTCGACCTGGAAGAGCCGGACCATCTCCAGCGCGAGGCCGACCGTGCCGGCGAAGGCGACGACCGAGTACTCGTCGGCGCGCTGCACCTTCTCCAGTTCGCGGTAGGCGATCTGGTGGCCGCGGGTGGCGCGGCGGTCGCCGGCCATCATCACGCCGCCGGGGAACGTCAGCGCCAGGACGGTGGTGCCGTGGGGCAGTTCGAGCCCGGCGCCGCCGTCCCGCGGGACCCGGTTGACCGGGAGCGACTCGGGCGAATGGACCCGCAGGAAGTCGACGAACGACGGAGCGCCCGCCTCGAAGTACTCGGGCGGCAGTCCCTGATCCTCTGCCCAGCCGGTCACGGTGACCCCTCTCGAACTCCTCGCCGACACGCGTCCTGCGATGATCCTTGCACGGATCCTTTCACCTCCGCCGAGCCTCCCGCCACCGCGCCCGGGCTCCCAGGCCGCCCGGGCCCGCCCGGGGACGGCGCCGGCCCGCGGGCGTCAGGGCTCGGCGGCGGGCGGCGGTTTCGCCGGGCCCAGGGTGGCCCCGGCACAGGCGACGATCACGCAGGCGATCGCCACCCACTGCCGCCCGGTGAGGATCTCGCCCAGCACCACCACGCCGACCAGCGCGGCCACCGCCGGTTCCAGGCTCATCAGGATCCCGAACACGCGCGGGGGCATCCGGCGCAGCGCCTCCAGCTCCAGGGAGTAGGGGATCACCGACGACAGCAGCCCCACGCCGATGCCGAGCGCCAGCAGCCGCGGGTCGAGCAGGGCGGAGCCGCCCTCGGCGACGCCCAGCGGCAGGATCGCGAACGTGCCGACGACGCTGGCCAGCGCCAGCCCGGACGACCCGGCGAACCGCCGCCCGGTGGCGGCGCTGAGCAGGATGTAGGCGGCCCAGCAGGCCCCGGCCAGCAGCGCGAAGCCGATGCCGACCAGGTCGGCCTCGCCGCCGCCGCGCGCCAGCATCACCACGCCCCCGCCGGCCAGCGCCGCCCAGACCAGGTCGCGGGGACGGCGGGAGGCCACGATCGCCACCAGCAGCGGCCCCAGGAACTCGATCGTGACCGCCATGCCCAGCGGGATCCGGGAGAACGACTGGTAGATCGAGAAGTTCATCAGCGCCAGCGACAGGCCGAAGCAGGCGGCGACGGCCAGGCTCGTGCGGGAGTGGTCGCGCAGCACGCCGCGGAGCGCCCCGCGGGCCAGGAAGCCGAGCACGATCGCCGAGGTGAGCAGCCGCATGAGCACCATCGCGCTCGGCGGCATCCGGTCGAACATGTGCTTGGCCATGCCCGCGCCGATCTGCAGCGACAGGATGCCCAGCAGGATGAGGGCGGGCGGCGGGAGCGCGCCGAGCGACAGCAGCCGCAGGCGCTCGGGGAAGCCGCCCGCACGGCCGTAGGAGCCGGGGGCCTCAGCCAGTGCCATGCGTCGCTCCCGTCCGTTCCCTTCCTGGGTCCCTTCCCGTGCTCTGTACGGCCCCGCCCGTCGGCGTCACTCCCATCGGAAGAAGCGGGCGGCCAGGGCGAGCCCCGCCGCGGCCCACACCGCCAGGACGAGCAGCGGCCCGCCAGGGAACGCCGCGCCGTGCTGGAGAACGTCCCGCAGCCCCTCGGCCAGTGCCGAGATCGGCAGCAGCTCCAGCGCCGAGCGCACCTCCGAGGGGAAGCGCTCCAACGGGAAGACCACTCCGCCGACGGCCAGCAGCAGCACGTACACCAGGTTGGCGGCGGCCAGGGTGGCCTCGGCGCGCAGCGTGCCCGCCATCAGCAGGCCGAAGCCGCTGAACGCCGCGGTGCCGAGCAGGATCAGCGCCAGCGCCGACACCGGGTCGCCGTGCGGGCTCCAGCCCATGGCCAGCGCCACCGCGCAGATCACGGCGGCCTGGAGCGCCTCCACGGCCAGCACGGTGAGGGTCTTGGCGGCGATCAGCCCGGAGCGCGGCAGGGGCGTGGCGCCGAGCCGTTTGAGCACGCCGTAGCGGCGCTCGAACCCGGTGCCGATGGCCTGCCCGGTGAACGCGGTCGACATCACCGCCAGCGCGAGGACGCCGGGGGCCAGGAAGTCGACGCGCGGGCCCGGGCCCAGGTCGAGCAGGGACGTCCCGCCGAACAGCGCCAGCAGCACCACCGGGATGATCATGGTGAGCAGGAGCTGCTCGCCGTTGCGCAGCAGGGTCCGCAGCTCGTAGCCGGCCTGGGCGAGGATCATCCGCGGCAGCGGGACCGCGCCCGGCGCGGGGGAGAGGTCGAGCGGAGGTCCGGCGGACGAGGGTGCGGGCTCGGCGGTGGTCATGAGCGCAGCTCCCGTCCGGTCAGCTCCAGGAAGACGTCCTCGAGGGTGCGGCGCTCGATGCGCAGCTCCTCGGCCATGACGCCGTGCGAGGCGCACCAGGCGGTCACCGTGGCCAGCAGCTCGGGCCGCACGTCGCCCTCGACCAGGTAGTGGCCGGCCGGGGACTCCTTGGCGGCGCTGCCCAGCGGGAGGGCCGACAGCAGCTCGTCCAGGCCCAGCCCGGGCCGCGCCCGGAAGCGCAGCTGCCGCTCCGCTCCGGCGAGGTCGGCGGGGGCGCCCTGCGCCACGACCGTCCCGTGGTCGACGATGACGACGTGGTCGGCCAGGCGCTCGGCCTCCTCCATGTAGTGCGTGGTGAGCACGACCGAGACCCCGGCGCCGCGCAGCTCCTCGACCAGCTCCCAGGTGGAGTGGCGGGCCTGCGGGTCGAGGCCGGTGGTGGGCTCGTCCAGGAAGACCAGCTCGGGCCTGCCCACCAGCGCGACCGCCAGCGACAGCCGCTGCTGCTGGCCGCCCGACAGCCTGCGGAACGGGGTGCGGGCCTGCCCGGTCAGGCCGAGCCGCTCCAGCAGCGCGGCCGGGTCGAGCGGGCGGCTGTGGAAGGAGGCGATCAGGCGCAGGAACTCGCCGGCCCGCGCCGTGCCCGGCACTCCCCCCGACTGCGGCATCACGCCCACGCGGGGCTTGAGGGCCTTGCCGTCGGCGGCCGGGTCGAGCCCGAGGACGCGGACGAGCCCGGAGCCGGCGCGGCGGAAGCCCTCGCAGATCTCGATCGTGGTGGTCTTGCCGGCGCCGTTGGGGCCCAGCATCGCGGTCACGGCGCCCCGCGCGGCGCGGAACGAGAGCCCGTTCACGGCGGTGACCGGTCCGTAGCGCCTGACCAGGTCCGCGACCTCGACCGCGCTCTCTCCAGGGGGTGCCATGGACCCGAGTTTAGGTCGGCCCCCGGACGCCTCCGCGCGCGCGTGCCCCGGTCTGCGGTGGAACGGTCCCGTGGAGGGTGATCCAGGTCACAGCAATGGCAAGGTCAAAAATTGGACACGCGTGACAAAAGCAAATAAACCTGCTTTGTCACCCGCGCACTGGAACCATCGCAACCCGTAGGCCTTTGGGGGTCGGATATGGCGCTGTCGGCAGAGGAGATCCGGACGCTGAACGAGATCGCCCGGCGCATGGCCGAGGAGGATCCCGAGCTCGTCCGGCGCCTGGTGTCCGACGGCCTCCACGGCCCGGCGGAGCGCGAGGGCGGCTCCGCGGAGGGCGGCGACGGCGCGGCGGAGAACGCCGGCGGATCCGAGGCGGAGCGCGTCGTCCGGCGCATCGAGGTCGTCGAGGTCGGCTCGCGCCGCCGGCTCGCGCGCTACCTGGCGTCGCTGCGGGCGGTCGCCCCGGCGGCCCTGGTGGGGGCGCTCCTGGTCTCGGGTGTCGTGGTGTCCTTGCTGGTGGCGGCTCAGAACGCGGACAGGGCCGGGACGCGCTCGCGCGGCCCCCGCGGGCGCCTGCGGCCCTGACGCGCCTGACGCCTTCCCCGCGCCGCATCGGACGGCCGTTCGCCCGCGCCCTTCGATCGGGCGACGAATTCCACGCCGCTTCAAGCCGCTTCAAGCCGCGACCATGATCTGCCCGCCCCGGGGCAAAATCTGTCCGCCCCGGGCGAAGCCGGGTCGCGCGGCACGGCATCCGAACGCCGGCGGCGTCCCATCCGACGCGCCCTGGCCGGACCCGCCCCCGGGGGGCCGGAGAATCGCATCATCGCAGGTTAGGTAAGGCTAACCTGCGTGAGCCATGACATCCGGGAAGGCGTTGGTCGCCGGGAAGGAATTACGGCACACTGATGTTGTGAAAAACGTGGGCGAGAAGACGACGAGCGGGGTGACCGAGCGCGACACACGCGCCCGGGTGGCCCGGCTCGTGCTCGAACACGGTCCCATCACCGCCTCGGCGCTGGGTGACCGGGTGGGTCTCACGCCCGCCGCGATCCGGCGCCACCTGGACGCGCTCCTGGCCGAGGGCATGATCGAGATCCGCCGGGCACGGCCGCAGACGCGGCGCGGCCGCGGGCGGCCGGCCAAGTGGTTCGCGATCACCGACGCCGGGCGCAGCGCGTTCGTGCACGCCTACGACGATCTCGCCTCCAGCGCCCTGCGGTTCCTCGCCGAGAAGGCGGGGGAGCGCGCGGTATCGGAGTTCGCCCGGCGGCAGATCGCCGACCTGGAGCGCCGCTACCTGCCGGTGGTGCGGGACGCCCCGCCGCACCAGCGGGTGCGCAAGCTGGCCGAGGCGCTCTCCGGCGACGGCTACGCCGCCGCGGCCGCCAAGGGCCCCAGGCCCGGCGGGGGCGAGCAGCTGTGCCAGCACCACTGCCCGGTCGCGCACGTCGCCGCGGAGTTCCCGCAGCTGTGCGAGGCCGAGACCGAGGCGTTCAGCCGCCTGCTGGGCACCCCCGTCCAGCGGCTGGCGACCATCGCCCACGGCGACGGGATCTGCACCACCCACGTCAGCCCCCGCTCCCTCACCAGGGGGGACGGGGACGAGGACGGCGATCCCGCCGCGGCCGGCGAGCGGTCGGGCGCCGATCCGTCCGCGCCGACAGGTGCGGCCGGGGACGCGTCGAACGGTGACACAAGCGACGAGGAGTCCGGGAGGACCCCCATATGACGACGGCAGCCCACCCGGAGCTGGAAGGGCTCGACAGGTACAAGTTCGGCTGGTCCGACCCTGACGCGGCCGGAGCATCGGCGCGCCGCGGCCTGAACGAAGAGGTCGTGCGCGACATCTCCGGCAAGAAGGGCGAGCCCGACTGGATGCTCGACCTGCGCCTCAGGGGTCTGCGCCTGTTCGGCAAGAAGCCGATGCCGAGCTGGGGGGCGGACCTGTCGGAGATCGACTTCGACAACATCAAGTACTTCGTGCGCTCCACGGAGAAGCAGGCGGCGACGTGGGAGGACCTCCCCGCCGACATCAAGGCCACCTACGACAAGCTGGGCATCCCCGAGGCCGAGAAGCAGCGGCTGATCGCCGGGGTCGCGGCCCAGTACGAGTCCGAGGTCGTCTACCACAAGATCCGTGAGGACCTGGAGGAGAAGGGCGTCCTGTTCCTGGACACCGACACCGGGCTGCGCGAGCACCCGGAGATCTTCCAGGAGTACTTCGGCTCGGTGATCCCGGTCGGCGACAACAAGTTCGCCGCCCTCAACACCGCGGTGTGGTCGGGCGGGTCGTTCATCTACGTGCCGCCGGGCGTGCACGTGGAGATCCCGCTGCAGGCATACTTCCGGATCAACACCGAGAACATGGGCCAGTTCGAGCGGACCCTGATCATCGCGGACGAGGGCTCGTACGTGCACTACGTCGAGGGTTGTACCGCTCCGATCTACAAGTCCGACTCGCTGCACTCGGCGGTCGTGGAGATCGTGGTGAAGAAGGACGCCCGCGTCCGCTACACCACGATCCAGAACTGGTCGAACAACGTCTACAACCTGGTGACCAAGCGCGCCGTCGCCTACGAGGGCGCCACCATGGAGTGGGTCGACGGCAACATCGGCTCCAAGGTCACCATGAAGTACCCGGCGGTCTACCTGCTCGGCGAGCACGCCAAGGGCGAGACGCTGTCGATCGCGTTCTCCGGCGAGGGCCAGCACCAGGACGCCGGCGCCAAGATGGTGCACGCCGCGCCCAACACCTCCAGCACGATCGTGTCCAAGTCGGTGGCGCGCGGCGGCGGCCGCACCAGCTACCGGGGCCTGGTGGAGATCCAGGAGGGCGCCGAGCACAGCAGGTCCACGGTGAAGTGCGACGCGCTGCTGGTCGACCAGATCAGCCGGTCCGACACCTACCCCTACGTGGACGTCCGCGAGGACGACGTGGAGATGGGCCACGAGGCCACCGTCTCCAAGGTGTCGGAGGACCAGCTGTTCTACCTGATGAGCCGGGGCCTCAACGAGGACGAGGCGATGGCGATGATCGTGCGCGGGTTCGTCGAGCCGATCGCGCGCGAGCTGCCCATGGAGTACGCCCTGGAGCTGAACCGGCTGATCGAGCTGCAGATGGAAGGAGCCGTCGGCTGATGGGGCTGGAGACACGGCCTCTCTCGACGTTGCACGAGAGGGCCTCCTACGAGGTCGCCGACTTCGAGGTCCCGACGGGCCGCGAGGAGGAGTGGCGGTTCACCCCGCTGCGCCGCCTGCGCGGCCTGCACAACGGCACCGCCGAGCCCGACGGCAAGGTCATCGTCGAGGCCGACGCGGCGCCCGAGGTGCGGGTGGAGTCGGTCGGGCGCGACGACGCCCGGCTGGGCAAGGCGTACGTGCCCGCCGACCGGGTGAGCGCGCAGGCCTGGGCCTCGTTCACGCAGGCGATGGTGGTGACCGTGCCGAAGGAGACGGTCGCGTCCCGGCCGACGGTCCTGCGGCTGCGCGGCGAGGACGCCTCCGCGGCGGCCTACGGCCACACCACCGTGCTCCTGGAGCCGTTCGCCGAGGCCACCGTGGTGCTCAGCCACCGCGGCCCGGCCACCTACGCCGACAACGTCGAGTTCGTCGTCGGCGACGGCGCCCGGCTCTCGGTGATCAGCCTGCAGGACTGGTCCGACGACACCGTGCACGTCTCCCACCAGCACGCGCTGCTGGGCCGCGACGCCCGGTTCGTCTCGCACAACGTGACGCTGGGCGGCGACCTGGTGCGGATCTCCCCGACGGTGTCCTACGACAAGCCCGGCGGCGACGCCGAGCTGTACGGGGTCTACTTCGCCGACGGCGGCCAGCACCTGGAGCACCGGCTGCTGGTCGACCACGCCGTGCCGCACTGCCGCAGCCGCGTCGACTACCGCGGCGCGCTGCAGGACCGGGACGCGCACGCGGTCTGGATCGGCGACGTGATCATCCGGGCCGAGGCGGAGGGCACCGACACCTACGAGCTCAACCGCAACCTGGTGCTGACCGACGGCACCCGGGTCGACTCGGTGCCGAACCTGGAGATCCTCACCGGTGAGGTCGCGGGCGCGGGGCACGCCTCGGCGTCCGGCCGCCTGGACGACGAGCACCTGTTCTACCTGCAGGCGCGGGGGATCACCTACGACGACGCCCGGCGCATGGTGGTGCGGGGTTTCCTGGGCCAGCTGATCGAGCGGATCGAGGTCGAGGAGGTCCGCGAGAAGGTGGCCGAGGCGATCGAGGCCGAGCTCGACCGGGGAGCCCGGGAGAGATGACCTCGGACGCGAAGCCCGCGGGGGCCGGGGGGACGGCCTCCCAGGACGGGTACGTCAAGGTGTGCGCCCTGACCGAGATTCCCGCGGACGGCGCGCTCGGCGTCGAGATCGACGACACGCCGGTGGCGCTGGTGCGCGCCGGCGAGGCCGTGCACGCGGTGAACGACATCTGCTCGCACGCCGAGGTCTCCCTGTCCGAGGGCGAGGTCTACAACGGCACCATCGAGTGCTGGCTGCACGGGTCCTGCTTCGACCTGCGCACCGGCAAGCCCACCAACCCGCCGGCGACCCAGCCGATCGCCACGTACAAGGTCAAGGTCGAGGACGGCGACGTGTACGTCTCGCTGGGCTCCGGCGACTGAGAGACGACTGAGAGATACAAGATCATGACCACCCTAGAGATTCGCGACCTCCACGTCTCCGTCGCCGACGGCGCCGACGGGAGCAAGGAGATCCTGCGCGGGGTCGATCTGACCGTGCGGGCCGGTGAGACGCACGCGCTGATGGGCCCCAACGGCTCGGGCAAGTCCACCCTCGCGTACGCGATCGCGGGCCACCCCAAGTACGAGGTGACCTCCGGCTCGGTCGCGCTGGACGGCGAGGACGTGCTGGGCATGAGCGTCGACGAGCGCGCCCGCGCGGGGCTGTTCCTGGCCATGCAGTACCCGGTCGAGGTGCCCGGCGTGTCGGTGTCGAACTTCCTGCGCTCGGCGGTCACCGCCGTCCGGGGCGAGGCGCCGAAGCTGCGCGATTTCTCCAAGGAGATGAAGCGGGCGATGGACGCGCTGTCCATCGACCCGGCCTTCGCGCAGCGCTCGCTGAACGAGGGCTTCTCCGGCGGCGAGAAGAAGCGGCACGAGATCCTGCAGCTGGAGCTGCTCAAGCCCAAGATCGCGGTGCTGGACGAGACCGACTCGGGCCTGGACGTGGACGCCCTCAAGGTCGTCTCCGAGGGCGTCAACCGGTTCTCCGGCTCCGGCGAGACGGGGGTGCTGCTGATCACCCACTACACCCGGATCCTGCGGTACGTGAAGCCCGACTTCGTGCACGTGTTCGCCGGCGGCCGGGTCGTCGCCGAGGGCGGCCCGGAGCTGGCCGACACCCTGGAGAACGAGGGCTACGAGAAGTACGTGAAGGCGGGCGCATCGGCATGACCCTGCTCCCCGAAGAGCTCAAGAAGGACTTCCCGCTGCTCCAGCGCACCGTGCGCGGCGGGCGCGACCTGGTCTACCTCGACTCCGGGGCGACATCGCAGAAGCCCGTCCGGGTGCTGGACGCCGAGCGGGAGTTCTACGAGCGCCACAACGCGGCGCCGCACCGCGGGGCGCACCTGCTGGCCGAGGAGGCCACCGGCCGGTACGAGGACGCCCGCGCCACCATCGCCACGTTCATCGGGGCGGTGCCGGGCGAGCTGGTGTTCACCAAGAACGCGACCGAGGGCATCAACCTGGTCGCGTACGCGATGAGCAACGCGGCGACATCGGGCCCTGAGTCCGAGCGGTTCAAGGTCGGCCCCGGCGACGAGATCGTCGTCTCGGAGATGGAGCACCACGCGAACCTGGTCCCCTGGCAGCAGCTCTGCCAGCGGACCGGGGCCACGCTGCGCTGGTTCGGCATCACCGACGAGGGCCGGCTCGACCTGGAGCACCTCGACGAGATCATCAACGAGCGGACCAGGCTGGTCGCGCTGACCCACCAGTCCAACGTGCTGGGCACGGTGCCGCCGATCGACCTGATCACGGCGCGGGCCCGGCAGGTGGGCGCGCTGGTGCTGCTGGACGGGGCGCAGTCGGTCCCGCACCAGCCGGTCGACGTGGCCGCGCTGGGCGTCGACTTCCTGGCGTTCTCGGGGCACAAGATGCTCGGCCCGACCGGGATCGGCGTGCTGTGGGCCCGCCGCGAGCTGCTGGAGGCCATGCCGCCGTTCATCACCGGCGGGTCCATGATCGAGGTGGTGCGGATGGAGGGCTCGACCTTCATGCCGCCGCCGCAGCGGTTCGAGGCCGGGGTGCCGATGACGGCGCAGGCGATCGGCCTGGGCGCGGCCTGCGACTACCTGACCGAGCTGGGGATGGACCGGGTGCACGCGCACGAGGAGGCGCTGGTCGCCTACTCGCTGGAGCGGCTCGGGGAGATCCCCGGCGTCCGGCTGATCGGCCCGCTCAGCACCGACGCGCGCGGCGGCGCGGTGTCGTTCACCGTGGACGACATCCACCCGCACGACGTGGGGCAGGTGCTGGACGAGCTGGGCGTGGCGATCCGGGTGGGGCACCACTGCGCGTGGCCGATCTGCCGCCGCTTCAACATCCCGGCGACCACGCGGGCGACGTTCTACCTCTACAACACCCTCGCCGACGTTGACGCCCTCGCCGACGGGGTACGGCACGCGCAGAAGTTCTTCGGCACGCACTGACGGCCCCTCGGAGGAGAAAAGGACGACATGCAGCTCGAGGCGATGTACCAGGAGGTCATCCTGGATCATTACCGCAACCCCCTGAACAAGGGGCTGCGGGAGCCGTACGAGGGCGAGGCGCATCACGTCAACCCCACGTGCGGCGATGAGGTGACCCTGCGCGTGCACCTCGACGGCGAGGGGCAGGACGCCCGCGTCGCGGACGTGTCCTACGACGCCATGGGCTGCTCGATCAGCCAGGCGAGCGCGTCGGTGATGAGCGATCTGATCATCGGCAAGTCCGTCAAGGAGGCGATGGCGGTCGGCGAGGAGTTCCTGGCGCTGATGCAGTCGCGCGGTCAGGGCGAGCCGGACGAGGACGTCCTGGAGGACGCCGTCGCCTTCGCCGGGGTCTCGCAGTACCCCGCCAGGATCAAGTGCGCCCTGCTCGCCTGGATGGCGTGGAAGGACGCGACCGCCCGAGCACTCGGAGAGGCATCATGAGCGACACCCCCGCAGACACCACCGGCACGGACGCCGCGGAGGCCGCGGAGGCCGCCGCGGGCACCACGGCCGTCACCTCGAACGAGGCCGAGGAGGAGATCCTCGAGGCCCTGCGCGACGTGGTCGACCCCGAGCTGGGGATCAACGTGGTCGATCTCGGCCTGGTCTACGGCGTGAACCTGGCCGACGAGGTCGCCACCCTGGACATGACGCTGACCAGCGCGGCCTGCCCGCTCACCGACGTGATCGAGGACCAGGCCGCCAGCGCGCTGGACGGGCTGGTCAAGGACGTCAAGATCAACTGGGTCTGGCTGCCGCCGTGGGGCCCGGACAAGATCACCGAGGACGGCCGGGACCAGCTGCGCGCCCTGGGCTTCAACGTCTGACGCGCTTTCGACGTCCGGCCCGAACGACCGCCGGCGCCCCGCCGCCTCTTCGCGAGGTGGCGGGGCGCCGCCGTTTCCGGGCCGTCAGCGGTGGGTGGCGGACGCGCCGTGCGCCTGGCCTGCGGCGGGCTCCTCCTCGCCGGGCTTGGGCTTGGCGGGCCACAGGGTGTGGCTGATGGGCCAGATCGACCAGATCGCCAGCACCGTCAGCAGCCGCTGCGTCCAGCCCAGCAGCGCCTCGGTGCGGGCCGTGTCGTCCACCATCACGATCATGCTGAGCAGCACGCCGCAGGCGATGGCCGTGGCCAGCGACGCCTTGCCGAACTCCCGCCACTCGTAGCGGACGCGGGCGCGGCCGTACCTGGGCTTGCCCTTGGGCGGCGGCCCGCCCGCGAAGCGGTGCGCGAAGCGCTCGTCGGCCCAGCGGATCATGCTGCGCCCGAACACGACCGAGTAGCCCAGGTAGGCGGCCGACAGCCCGTGGGTGAAGTTCGCCGTGCCGCCGCCGCGCAGGTCGGCGACGGTGGCGGTCAGCAGGATGACGTCCAGCAGCGGGACGCACATCAGCAGCGCGGCCCCGAGCCGGCGGCGGCCCAGCAGGTAGCGCACCGCGAGACCGGCGAGCAGCAGCAGCCAGAACCCGATCTCGCTGGCGGCGATCAGCGCGAGCAGCAACGTTCCCCCTTGGTCGGTCCTGCCTTCGATGGTGTCGCGGCGGCGGGGCCCGCGCCTCCTCACGGATGCCGAAAACGGGGGTCGTCCGAACGATGTACGGCGCGCCGTCATCCAGGCGGAGGCGGAGCGCTCCCGGGGGATGCTGAGATGGGAGGGTGCGATCGACGAGACCACCCGTGCGCCTCCCGCGCGTCACCCGGAACGACACGCTCGTGGCCGTGGTCGCGCTGGCGGGCGGCCTCCTGCTGATCGCGGCGAAGGGGTACGCGACCTGGGCGCAGGGCTGGGACGCGGGGAAGGGCTGGCGGGTGCTGCCGCTGCTCGGCCTGGTCGCGGCCATACCGTTCCGCCGCACGGCCCCGCGCATGGCGCTGCTGGCCGCCACCCCGTTCAACATCGCCGATCTGGTCCTGGGACCGGGGTTCGCCTCGGCGATCATCTATGGCGACCTGCTGTACGCGGCGTCGCTCTACGGGCGGCGGCGCACCGCCGAGCGGCTGCTGGCCGCGACCGCCGCCGGCACGCTCGCCCTGAGCGGCTTCGCGCTGGTCACGACGCACAGCGTCAGCCTCACCGTGATCGTCGCGGCGATCGCCGGGGTGACCTGGTTCATGCCGGTGATGACCGCGATGGCGGTGCGCGAGCACCGGTTCACCGCGCAGGCCGAGCGGCAGCGGGCCGAGCAGATGGCGCGGCTGGCCGAGCTGGACCGGCGCGGCGCCGTGAACGCCGAGCGGGCCCGGATGGCGCGCGAGCTGCACGATGTGATCGCCAACCATCTCAGCGCGGTGGCGCTGCACTCCTCGGCCGTGCTGAAGGTGCCCGACCTGGACCGGGAGGCGCTCAACCGGGCGATGGAGATCATCCGGGAGAACAGCGTCCAGGGGCTGGCCGAGATGCGGCGCATGATCAGCCTGCTGCGGGAGGGCGAGGAGGAGGACCGCGATCCGCCCGCCGCGCCCCGGCTGGAGGGGCTGGAGCGGCTGGTCGGGCACACCCGGCGCGCGGATCTGACGGCCGCGCTGGAGGTGCGCGGCGAGCCGCCGGAGCTGCCCGCGGCGGTCGAGCTGGCCGCGTACCGGATCGTGCAGGAGTCGCTGACGAACGCGCTCAAGCACGGCGGCCCCGGCAGGGCCCTGGTCCAGGTGGGCTACCTTCGCGACAGGGTGGTCGTCGAGGTGCGCAGCCCGCTGGGGCCGGACGGCCCGCGGCTGCCCGGCTCGGGCGCCGGGCTCATCGGGATGCGGGAGCGGGCGGCGATGCTGGACGGCACGTTCGAGGCCGGGCCGTGCGACGGCGCCTGGCGGGTGCGCGCCGAGCTGCCGGTCGAGGTGGAGAGGGAGAACGCGTGATCAGGGTGCTGGTGGCCGACGACCAGGCGGCCGTCCGGGCCGGGCTGGTGCTGATCCTGGGCTCCGCGCCCGGGATGACCGTGGTCGGCGAGGCCGCCGACGGGGAGCGGGCGGTGGCGCTGGCCCGGGAGCTGCGCCCCGACGTGGTGCTGATGGACATCCGGATGCCCCGCCTGGACGGGATCTCCGCCACCCGGGAGATCGTCGGGATCGCGGACGTGCTGGTGCTGACGACCTTCGACGTGGACGAGTACGTCTTCGGCGCGCTGCGGGCGGGGGCCGCCGGGTTCCTGCTCAAGGACGTCGACGCCGACCGGCTGGTGGACGCGGTGCGCACGGTGGCGTCGGGGGAGGGCATCATCGCCCCCAGGGTGACCCGCAGGCTGATCGGCGCGTTCGCGGCCGGTCCGGCGCCCGCGGCCCCGCCCGCGGTGCTGGCCGACCTGACGCCGCGGGAACGGGAGGTGTTCGCCTGCCTGGGCGAGGGCCTGTCGAACGTGCAGATCGCCGAGCGGCTGGACATGGCCGAGACCACGACCAAGACCCATGTCAGCCGGATCCTGGGGAAGCTGGGGCTGCGCAGCCGCGTGCAGGCGGCCATCCTCGCCCAGGAGACGGCCGCGGGCGCCCCGCCCGGCCGAGAGTCCGGGCCCACGCCGTAGCCGCTGCCCCGGCCGCGGCTCCGCCCGCGGCTCCGGCCCGCGGTTCAGACCGGCGGTTCAGATCGGGGGGCGTCAGGGGGAGAGGCTGCGGATGAGGTCGGCGACCCGGACGATGCCCAGGCAGCGCCCGAGCTCGTCGGTGACGACCAGGTCGTCGTAGACCCGGTCGTTCTCCTGGCCGGCGGCGCGCAGGGCCGCGATGGCCGGCACGGTCCGCGGAACGAGGCGCGGTACGTCGGCGAGGATGCCGGCGGGCTTCTGCGCGTACAGGGCGTGCCCGTACGCCCCCGAGAGCCGCAGCAGGAACCGGGTGCGGTCCACGGTGGCCCTGGGCCGCTGCCGCTCGTCGATCAGCACCACGCTGGTGGTGCCGGTCTCGGCGTTCAGCACCTCGAGCACCTCGTCGGCGGTGGCGGTGTGCGCCACGGTCACCGCGGGCAGCGTGAACTCCGAGACGCGCGGGCCGAGGAGCGCCTCCGGCCGTTCGCGGCGGGGCTCCTCCCGCGCCGCCACCGGCACCGTGACCCGCATGCCCGGCCGCCACTCGGGCGGGGCGAGGGCGGGCCCCTGGACGAGGCGGACGCCCAGCTCGCGCTGCGCCAGTACCTGCTCCTCGCTGGCCAGGCCGGGCGCCAGGACGTGGACGCCCAGCCGGTGCGCCAGCTCCACCAGCGAGGTGACCAGCGCGGCGCGGCGCGGGTCGGCGCCGGCCCGGCGGGCCAGCTCGGGGTCGAGCTTGACCAGGTAGGGCGAGCCTTCCACCAGCAGGTCCAGCGGGGCGTGCACGGCCCCGAGCCCGGCCAGGCCGATCAGGTACCCGGCCTGCCTCAGCTTGCGGATCGCGGTGGCGACGGCGGGCCGCTGCGCGGGCGGGAAGCCGCCGTGGACGCACAGGATGATCTCGTGCGGGCGGCGGCCGGCCTCGCCCAGGCCCTGGTGCAGCTCGCCGAGGAAGGCCTCGCCGAGCCCGAGCGTCTCGGCGCGCAGGCCGATCTGGAGGGGCAGCCGGGTGCGCAGGTCCGCGGTGGCGCGGGCGGCGGCCACGGCCCGGCGGACGTCCTCGCCGGCCGGGTCGATGCGCAGCGCGGGGTAGTGGGGGGAACGGGGGTCCTCGGGGGTCTGCGCCGCCGGAGGGCCCGCATGGGTCTCGACCGCGACGACATGCCCGGTGTCGAGATCGACCACCGGCTGGAACACCGCCCGGGAGGGAAGCAGGACATCAACGGCTGACACATCCGCATCATGCCGTACTAAAACGGATGAAAGCGCACTTGTTAGGAGATGTTTACGCACAATTCGTCGGCGACGTCCCTGGTCACCGCGTATGCGCGAGCCGCCGCTGACGCTCCGTCACCGTCGTTCCGGCACCCGCGCGGGACACCCCCGACGGCGCGTTCGGGGGCCCGTTTTCGGCGGCGCGTCCGGAGTCGCTCGGGCGGCCCTTCGGGGGCGCGGCGCTCAGAGGGCGCGGGCGCTCGCCATGGCCGACAGCGCGTAGGTGCCTCCCGCCAGCGCCGCCGGCCACACGTACGGCATGATGTCGGCGCCGCGCAGCCCCTGCACCACCACCGCGGCCACCAGCGCCGCCGTGACGACGTCGCCGGTCATGGCGGCCGCGCGCAGGTGGGCGCGGGCCCGGTGGCCGGTGCCGAACCCCTCGCTGATCGTCAGCGCCGGCTCGTTGCGGCGGTAGGCCAGGGCGGCGGCGTACCCGGCCAGCACGGCCAGCGCGATGAGTCCCGTTTCCGTCCGGCCGTCGGTGGCCAGCACCGTCGCGACCACCGCGCCGGCGCCGAGCACGATCCCGGGCACGATCCACCGGCTGAGGCTCCGGTTCTCGGGGGCGATCCACATGAACGCCATCCTTCCTGATCTGTACCGCGAACGGCGCCTGCAACGCGCGAGATTTTGCGCCTCCCTGGCACAGGGTCGTACCCGCCGTGCCCAAAGCCGCGTGCCGCGCCGAAACCAAGCGAAACCATGTCCGTGCGCGTGACCGGGGGACGCGGCCGCTCCACCCGGTATCTTGTGGCCTCGTGGCGCAATTCCGAATGAACGGCTCCAAGATGCTGGCCGTCGATCTGGGCGGCGAGACGATCAGAGCGCTGAACGGGTCCATGGTCGCCTACGAGGGGCAGATGTCCTTCAAGCGGCAGGGTATGACCGGTGGCGAGGGCCTGCGGGGGGCGCTCAAGCGCCGCATCGCCGGCGAGGGCATGACGCTGATGGAGATCAGCGGCCAGGGGACCGTCTACCTGGCCAGCGAGGCCACCGAGGTCACGCTCGTGCAGCTGACCGGCGACACCCTGTTCGTGGAGTCCGAGAGCCTGCTGGCGCTGGACGGGCAGCTGCAGACCGGGGTGGAGTTCGTCGGCCTCCGCGGCATGGGCACCGGCCAGGGCCTGGCCACCACCAAGGTCGGCGGGCACGGCACGGTGGCGATCCTGTCCAACGGCCCCGCGATCGCCCTGGAGGTGACCCCGCAGATGCCGCTCTGCGTCGACCCGCACGCCTACGTCGCCCACCACGGCCAGCTGCAGCAGGACGTGGTGACCGACGTCAACTGGCGCACCGTGCTGGGGCAGGGCTCGGGCGAGAGCGTGCAGTTCCGGTACCAGGGGCACGGGCTGGTCTACGTCCAGCCGGCCGAGCGCGGCGGAATTCTGGAGATCTGAGCATGCCCGGATACGAGTCGATCAACTCAAAGATGCTCCAGGTGGCGATCGCGCCGGGCCGGGAGGTCTACAGCAAGCGCGGCGCGATGCTGGCCTACAGCGGACGGGTGTCGTTCGCGCCCACCAGCACCTCCGGGCAGGGCCTCGGCGGCGCCCTCGGCCGCGCCGTCGCCGGAGAGCACACCTCGATGATGCACGTCACCGGGCAGGGCACCGCGATGTTCGGGCACGCCGGGCTGTACGTGGAGGTCATCGAGCTCAACGGCGCCGACACGCTGGTCGTCGAGGCCGACCGGCTGTTGGTGCACGACGCCACCCTGCAGGTCGGCACCATGTTCATGGGCAAGGACGGCGGGATCGGCGGCGTGATCCGCGGCGCGGTCAGCGGCCAGGGCCTGTTCACCACCACCCTCAGCGGGCACGGGTCGTGCGCCCTGCTGTCGCACGGCGGCGTCATGCAGATGCCCATCAACCCGCAGCGGCCTGTCCACGTCGACCCGCAGGCCTACGTCGCCCACCGCGGCCAGGTGCAGAACAAGCTGACCACCGCGGTGGGGCTGCGCGACCTGGTCGGGCGCGGCTCGGGCGAGGGCTTCCAGCTGGAGCTCAGCGGCACCGGCGTCGTCTACGTCCAGGCGAGTGAGAGGAAGATCTGACGTGAGTATGCCGCCTCCCGGGCCTCCGCCCGCGCCGCCCGCCACGTTCAACGCGATGACGCTGCCGTCCAACGACAACGTCAACGCCTACTCCTTCAGCGTGGACCTGAACGGCCAGTGGTTCGCGCAGAAGGGCAAGATGATCGCCTACTACGGGCAGATCAGGTTCGAGGCGCTGTCGTCGGGCCCGCTGGACTCCCTGGTCGCCTCCACCTTCCACTCCCCGCTGTACGCGCACGACTGGATCGTCGCCCAGGGGCAGGGCAAGCTGGTGCTGGCCGACCGGGGCTTCGACGTCAACTCCTTCGACCTGGACCAGGGCAACCTGACCATCCGCGCCGGGAACCTGCTGGCGTTCGAGCCGGGGCTGGAGCTCAAGCAGTCGATCATCCCGGGGTTCCTCACGCTGATCGGCACGGGCCGGTTCGTGGCGGCCTCCAACGGCCCGGTCCACTTCGTGGAGCCGCCGATCCGGGTCGACCCGCAGGCGCTGCTGGGCTGGGCCGACTGCCCCTCGCCGTGCCACCACTACGACCACTCGTACATGAGGGGCGTGCTCGGCGCCGCCCGCATGGTGTTCGGCATCGGCGGCACCTCGGGCGAGGAGCACCAGTTCGACTTCACCGGGCAGGGCACCGTCCTCATGCAGTCCTCGGAGGTCGTGACCGGCGAGGACACGCTGCTGCGCGACCTGGAGGGCCAGGTCGGCATGCTCGGCACCAACGGCCTGCAGCGGCTGCACCACACCATCGGGCAGCGGCTGGCCGCCGAACGCCAGGACTGACCCGCGCCCGGCGCCGTGCGAACGGGCGCCGTGCGGGCGGTGCGGGGGCGGCGCGCCACCTCCGCACCGCCCGCACGGCGTGCCCGGCGCCGGCTACATCTCGGACGGCCTTATCAGGTGGAACCTGACGCCGAACGGGTCCTCGGCCGTGCCGATCCGGCCGTAGGGCGTGTCCTGGGGCTCGTCGACGACCGTGCCGCCGAGGTCGCCGACCTTGCGCGCCGCCGCGTCGGGGTCGTCGACGTCGAAGTAGGTGAACCAGCCGGACGAGGCGCCGGGCGAGCCCATGACGCCGCCGATGCTCTGCCCGTCGGGCCGGTGGAGCACGGTGTAGTCCATATCGCCCTGGATCGGCTCCAGCGTGTACTCGAACACCGCCCGGTAGAAGTCGGCGGCCCGTGCCGAGTCCGCGGTCACCAGCTCGTTCCAGACGAACGAGCCGGGCTCGTTCACGATCCGGGACCCGATGTGCGCGCGTCCCTCCCACAGGCCGAACTGGGCGCCCACCGGGTCCTTGAGGATCGCCATCCGGCCCTGGTCCATCACGTCCATGGGCGCCTCGACCGCGCTGCCGCCCGCGTCGGTGACGCGCTTGACGGTGCCGTCGCAGTCGTCGGTGGCGAAGTAGACGTTCCACCAGTAGTCGCCGGTCGGCTCGGGGAGCTGCATGATCCCCGCCACCGGCTCGCCGCGCAGCAGGCAGGCGTGGTAGTGGCCCGCCTCGGGCCCGTAGTCCTGGAACTCCCAGCCGAACAGGCCCCCGTAGAACTCCTTGGCCCGCCCGAGATCGGGGATCCCCAGGTCGAGCCAGGTGGGCGTGCCCACCGGCGGGTTGCTGGTGAGATGGGTCATCGGACGCACACTCCTTCGTGTGGTGGTGCCGTATTCGTGTGGTGCCGCTTCATGTGGCGGCATCATGTGGCGGTGCCGCCATGCGGCGCCGCCGCCGGGCGGCGGCGCGCACGGGCCGGGCGGCCTCGGCATGGCCGGGACCGGCCGCCGGCGTCACGTACACTGATCAGATGGTTTCGTTCCCGAGCTGACCGGCTCCAAGCGCGTCATGATCACGGATCGTGACGCGCTGTTTCGCGTCCGTGCGACCCTCCCGCCGAGCCAGTCCGCCGTGTCCTCCGTCAGGGGAAGCCCTCACCGTGATCATTGCCAACGACATCGAGCTGCGCGCCGGATCCCGGCTGCTGATCGAAGGCGCCGCCTTCCGCGTCAACCCCGGCGACCGGGTGGGGTTCGTCGGCCGCAACGGGGCCGGCAAGACCACCCTCACCAAGGTCCTGGCGGGCGAGGCGCAGCCCGCGCAGGGCAGCGTCACCCGTTCGGGCACGGTCGGCTACCTGCCGCAGGACCCGCGCGGCGTCGACCTCGAGGAACTGGCCCGCGACCGGATCCTGTCGGCGCGCGGCCTGGACGAGGTGATCCGCGACCTGCGCGACGCCGAGGAGCGGATGGCGACCGCGACCGGCGCCGACCGCGACAAGGCCGTGCGCCGGTACGGGCGGCTGGAGGAGCGGCTGCACGTGCTCGGCGGCTACTCCGCCGAGGCCGAGGCCGCCTCGATCGCCTCCAGCCTGGGCCTGCCCGACCGGGTGATGTCCCAGCCCCTGGGCACGCTGTCCGGCGGGCAGCGGCGCCGGGTGGAGCTGGCCCGCATCCTGTTCTCCGGCGCCGACACGCTGCTGCTGGACGAGCCCACCAACCACCTGGACGCCGACTCGATCGTCTGGCTGCGCGACTTCCTGAAGTCCCACCAGGGCGGCCTGGTGGTCATCAGCCACGACGTGGACCTGCTCGACGCCGTGGTCAACCGGATCTTCCATCTGGACGCCAACCGCAGCGTGATCGACATCTACAACGTCGGCTGGAAGAAGTACCTGCAGCAGCGCGAGACCGACGAGCGGCGGCGGCGCCGGGAGTCGGCCAACGCGCAGCGGCAGGCCGGCGCGCTGCTCTCGCAGGCCGACAAGATGCGGGCCAAGGCCACCAAGGCCAAGGCCGCCCAGCAGATGGACCGGCGCGCCCGGCAGCTGCTGGCGGGGGTGGAGGGCGAGCGGAAGGCCGACAAGGTCGCCAAGATCCGCTTTCCCGACCCGGCGCCGTGCGGCAAGACCCCGCTCACCGCGGAGGGTTTGTCGAAATCGTACGGATCTTTGGAGATTTTCACCGATGTTGATCTGGCCGTCGACCGCGGCAGCCGGGTCGTCATCCTGGGCCTGAACGGCGCCGGCAAGACCACGCTGCTGCGGCTGCTGGCCGGGGTCGACAAGCCCGACACCGGCACGGTGGTGGCCGGACACGGCCTGCGCGTCGGCTACTACGCCCAGGAGCACGAGACCCTCGAGGTCGAGCGCTCGGTGCTGGAGAACATGCAGTCGGCCGCGCCCGGCCTCGCGCCCGTCGAGGTGCGCAAGATCCTGGGCTCGTTCCTGTTCACCGGCGACGACGTGGACAAGCCCGCGGGCGTCCTGTCGGGCGGCGAGAAGACCCGGCTCGCGCTGGCAATGCTGGTGGTCTCCAGCGCCAACGTGCTGCTGCTGGACGAGCCCACCAACAACCTCGACCCGGCCAGCCGCGCCGAGATCCTGGCCGCGCTGCGCACCTTCACCGGCGCGATCGTCCTGGTGACCCACGATGAGGGCGCGGTGGGCGCGCTCCGGCCGGAAAGAGTGATTTTGCTGCCCGATGGTGTGGAAGACATCTGGAGTGACGAGTTTGCCGATCTGGTGGCGCTTGCGTGACCTGCAGGACGTCCCACGCAGATCTTTTCTGGTGGAGTGGGTAGCCGAACGCGCGGGAATGACTGATCATGGCGGGGGATAACGCAGCGGTCACCACATCACTACGGGAGGTACTCGTGGCCGAGACCCTTAAGAAGGGCACCCGCGTGACCGGTGCCGAGCGCGACAAGCTGGCGGCGGAACTCAAGAAGAGGTACGACTCCGGCGAGAGCATCCGCGCCCTGGCAGCCGCCACCGGCCGCTCGTACGGGTTCATCCACCGGATTCTCACCGAATCCGGCGTCAACCTGCGCGGTCGCGGCGGCGCGACCCGCGGCAAGAAGTCCTGAAACGGAGGCTTACCACCCCCGGTTGAGCGCACCGCCCGGCCCGCCGTCCCGACCGTCCGAGTAAGGTTCGGTCGCGGCGGCGGGCGGGCCGCGGGGAACCCGGTCCCCGCACCCGCCGCGCGTCCGGCGCGGCCGCGCCGGACGCGGTCGCACCCGATCGATGCGGGCGCGGAAGGGGAACGGGATGGCGGACGACAGGGTCGGGCGGGCACGGCCGGAACCGGCCACGCGTCCGGAGGCGGCGGCGCGGGCCGCCACCTCCGGCGACGCGGCCTACGGATCGGCCGGGGAGGGGCCGGTCCGGGCCGCGGACGGCGTCTCCGGCGAAGGCGTGCCCGGCCGGGGCACGGAGGCCGGGCCCGGCCTGGAGGAGGCGGGGCTCCGCCTCGACGTCGAAGGCCCGGTCGCCACGCTCACGCTGAACCGCCCGGAGCGCCGCAACGCGATGACGTTCGCGATGTGGCACGCGATGGCGGCGGTGGGCCGGAGCCTGCCCGAGGACGTCCGGGTGGTCGTGGTCCGCGGCGCGGGGCCGTCCTTCTCGGCCGGGATCGACCTGGGCATGTTCGCCCCCGGCGGCGAGGGGGAGCGGCGCTTCTCCGGCGGCGCCGACCCGGCCGAGGCCGACCGGTTCATCGCCGGGCTGCAGGAGGGCTTCACCTGGCTGCGCCGTCCCGGCGTCGTGTCGGTCGCGGCGGTGCACGGCCACGCGATCGGCGCCGGGTTCCAGCTGGCGCTGTCCTGCGACATCAGGGTGATCGCCGACGACACGTCGTTCTGCATGAAGGAGCCGGCGCTCGGGCTGGTGCCCGACCTGACCGGCACCAAGCCGCTGGTGGAGATCGTGGGCGTGCCGCGCGCCCTGGAGCTGTGCCTGACCGCCCGCACCGTCGGGGCCGAGGAGGCCGCCCGGCTCGGCCTGGCCGAGATCGTGACGCCCCGCGACGGCCTGGACGCCGCCGTGCGGGGCCTGGTCGACTCCCTGCTGGCGGTGAACGCCGGGGCCGCCGCGGCCACCAAGCGGCTGCTGTGGCAGGCCCCGGAGCGCACGCTGGAGGAGCAGGCGGCGGCCGAACGCCATGAGCAGATCGGCCGCCTCCGCGAGCTCTTCGCCTCCCGGCCCTGAGGCCGACGGATCCCCGTCAGCGGGGCCCGTCGGCCGGGGCCGTCAGCCGAGGGCCTCGCGGCCGCCGGGGGCGAGCGGCAGCCACACCTTGCTGGCGCCCGGCCGGAGGGCGAGCTCCGTCCCGGCCGGGTGGCGGAGCGTGTAGTCGTGGTCGGTGGACAGGACGATCACGCCGAGCCGGTGGCCGGGCTTGACCACGTAGTCGGTGGGCTCGAAGTCCCAGCGGAAGTCGTAGGTCTGCCCGGCCCGGATCGGCTCGGTGCGGGCGGGGCTGTGCCGGTTGCGGGCGTCCAGCCACCCCCGCGTGATGATCTTGAAGGGGGCGGTCTCGGTCCGGTGCCCCAGCCGGGTCGTGCAGCCGTCGTCGCCGGGCACGCCCTGGCCGTAGCAGACCCGCTCACCGGTGTCGTAGCGGGCCCCGGTCGGCCGGGTGTCGGTGCCGTAGTCGACCAGCAGCGCCGTCAGGTACGGCGAGCGGCCGTCCAGGGACGCCCTGACGTCGGCCTTCGGGATGCCGTTGATCCGGACGGGCGCCTTGAGCGGCGGGGTGAGGTAGGCCAGCCGGTTGGGGTCGGCCTGGTCCTGGTTCACCAGGAGCTGCTCGGCGGTACGGGTCCGCCCGGCGTCCACCAGCGACTGCGCGGCGCCGGGGCGCGGGAGGGGCGACAGGGAACCCGGCTGGGCGGCGCCCGCGCCGGCGTTCAGGCTGAGCGGCACGCTGCGGGTGCCGGGGACGGGCCAGTCGCGCGCGGTCTCCCACTGGCCGGGGGCGCGTTCGATGTCGACGCGCGGTTCCCGGGTGACGCCGTTGTCGATGTCGTACAGCCACCGGTCGAACCAGTGGTGCGTCTGCCGCAGCCACTCCTCCAGCCGCCAGCGGAAGGGGGTGGCGTGGTCGGCCTGGTGCAGCCACAGCTTGCGCGGCACGCCCGACTGCTTGAGGGCGTTCCACCACTGCACGGAGTTCTTGACCTTGACGTTCCAGTCGTTGAGGCCGTGCACGACCATGACGGCGGCGCGGACCTTGCGGGCGTCGCCGACGTAGTCGCGCTCGGCCCACACCCTGCTGTAGTCGCCGGTCTCCCGGTCCTGGGTGGCGGTCAGCTCGTCGATCACCGTCCGGCAGACCTCGGGGTCCTTCCGGGTGAGGACGACCTTGGCCAGGATGTCCAGGTCCTCGCCCTGGAAGCCGCCGGGCGCGACGACGCCGCCGTTGGCGCGGTAGTAGTCGTACCAGCTGGAGATGGCGGCGATCGGCACGATCGCCTTCAGCCCCTCGACGCCGCTGGCCGCCGCCATGTTGGGCAGGGTGCCGTTGTAGGACTGCCCGATCATGCCGACGTTCCCGGTGGACCAGCCGGCCGTGACCGGGGTGCCGTCGGGCGCCCAGCCGCGGGCCCGGCCGTTCAGCCAGTCGACGGCGGCCTTGGTGCCGGCCTGCTCGGCGCGGTCGCCGGAGGTCGGGCAGCCGGTGGAGCCGCCGGTGCCGATGCTGTCGAGGTTGGCGACGGCGTAGCCGCGCGGCAGGAAGTAGTTGTCGTAGTAGCCGGGGAAGATCTCGGCGAGATTCCGCTTCGGCGCCGCGCTCTTGCGGGTCTGGGCGCCGTCGACGTCCACGGGGTAGAGCGGGATGTCGTGGGTGCCGGCCCAGTACGGGCTGGGCTCCAGGATGGTCGGCACCTTGAGGCCCCGGTCGGTCTCCTTCGGCCGCATGACGCGCAGCTGGACCCGGTCGCGGACGCCGTCCCGGTCGCTGTCGACGGTGGTCTCGATGCTGACGGTCTGGGTGACCGCCTCGGCGCGGGAGAAGACCGGCTGGGTCTGGCCGTTCTCGACCTTGATCCGCGGCGGCGCGGGGGCCGCCCCGGCGGGCGGCGCGGCGGTGGCGAGCAGCGCGGCGACGAGGGTGATCACGCCGGCGCCGCCTCGTGTGAGACGTCGTGTCACGGGGGCTCCAGGGGGTGATGAGCCTGACGATGTCGATCACTTGTAACCCGCCGGACCGCGGGCGTCCAGCCGGTGGCCCGATATCGACCTTCTTGAGCCGAACGCGTGACCCGGGCGTTACGCCGTGAGCGGAGCGGGGAAGCCCCGGCGGTCGCGGGGCGTTCTGGTCGGCGGACACTGAGATGCTTACTTGATTACGTGCCCCCGGCCGGGGCGCGCGTGTCGATGTGGGCGGTGCCGCAGAGATCTCGGAGGCTGCAAGTGGGGATGCCGGGAATGCCGGGCAACGGCTGGCAGGTGATGGCCTCGTTCCGCCGCGACGGGTCGGTCACGCAGCAGCGGCTGAAGCCCGGGACCGTCAAGCGGATCGCGGGCTACGCCCGCCCGTACGTGCGCGAGCTGGTGCTGTTCCTGGCGCTGAACTCGCTCGGCGCGCTGATCGTGGTCGCCAACCCGCTGCTGCTCAAGGCGATCATCGACCGCGGCATCGTGCCCCAGCGGCACGACCTGGTGGTCTGGCTGGCCGTGGCGGTGGCCGGGCTGGCGCTGCTGGAGGCCGTGCTCGGGCTGGCCCAGCGCTGGTACTCGGCGCGCGTCGGCGAGGGACTGATCTACGACCTGCGCACCCAGGTGTTCGGGCACGTGCAGCGGCAGCCGGTCGCCTTCTTCATGCGGGCGCAGACGGGCTCGCTGGTCAGCCGGCTCAACAACGACGTGATCGGCGCCCAGCGCGCCCTCACCACCACCCTGTCCTCGGTGGTCTCCAACGTGATCAGCCTGGTGCTGGTGCTGATCACGATGATGATCCTGTCCTGGCAGGTCACGCTGATCGCCCTGCTGCTCCTGCCGGTGTTCATCTTCCCGGCCAAGTGGGTCGGCAAGCGGCTGTCGGGCATCAGCCGCGAGCAGATGAAGCTGGACGCGGAGATGAGCTCGCTGATGACCGAGCGCTTCAACGTGGCCGGGGCGATGCTCGCCAAGCTGTACGGCCGCCCCGCCGAGGAGGAGGAGAACTTCTCCCAGCGCGCCGCCCGGGTGCGCGACATCGGCGTGGTCGCCGCGATGTACGGCCGGGTGTTCTTCACCGCGCTCACCCTCGTCGCCGCGCTCGCCACGGCCATGGTGTACGGCGTCGGCGGCTTCCTGGTCGTGGACGGGAACTTCCAGCTCGGCACCCTGGTGGCGCTGGCCACCCTGCTGACCCGGATGTACGGCCCGCTGACCGCGCTGTCCAACGTCCACGTCGACGTGATGACCGCGCTGGTGAGCTTCGACCGGGTGTTCGAGGTCCTCGACCTGAAGCCGCTGATCGCCGACAAGAAGGACGCCCGCGTCCTGGGCGGCCGCGACGGCGCCGCCTCGCCCGGCGGCGACCTGGACGCCCTGGACGGCCGGGGCCGCGCGGACGGCCCGGAGAGCCCGGCGAGCCCGGACGGGCGGTCCGCCTCCGGGACGGGTGGGGCTCCCCACGTCCTCGACGTCGGCGGCGGCGTCGACCTGGGCAAGGGCCACGCGCGCGCGGCCGGGCCCGGGCAGGTGCCGGCGGAGGCCCCCTCGGTGGAGTTCGACGACGTCCAGTTCGCCTACCCCTCCGCCGAGGAGGTGTCGCTGGCCTCGCTGGAGTCGATCGCCCGCACCGACACCGCGCCCGGCCGCGAGGTGCTGCACGGGGTGTCGTTCACGGCCGCGCCGGGGCAGCTGGTCGCGCTGGTCGGGCCGTCCGGCGCGGGCAAGTCGACCATCACCCACCTGGTCTCCCGCCTGTACGACGTGTCGGACGGCGCGGTCCGGATCGGCGGGCAGGACGTCCGCGACGTCACGCTGGAGTCGCTGCGGGCGCAGGTCGGCGTGGTCAGCCAGGACGCCCACCTGTTCCACGACTCGATCCGCGTCAACATGCGCTACGCCCGTCCCGACGCGACCGACGAGGAGATCCTGGCCGCGCTGGAGGCCGCGCAGGTCGGCGAGCTGATCGCGGACATGTCCGAGGGGCTCGACACGGTCGTGGGGGACCGCGGCTACCGGTTGTCGGGCGGCGAGAAGCAGCGGCTGGCGATCGCCCGGCTGCTGCTGAAGGCCCCGTCGGTGGTGGTCCTGGACGAGGCCACCGCGCATCTGGACTCCGAGTCCGAGGCGGCCGTGCAGCGGGCGCTGCGCACCGCGCTGGCGGGCCGCACCTCGCTGGTGATCGCGCACCGGCTGTCGACGATCCGGGAGGCCGACCAGATCCTGGTGATCTCCGGCGGCCGGGTGGCAGAGCGCGGCCGGCACGAGGAACTGCTGCTGGAGGGCGGCCTGTACGCCGAGCTCTACCGGACCCAGTTCGCCCGCCAGGCGGGCGACGGGGACGGCGGCGGGCGGGCCGCGTCCCTGCTTTCCCAGGAGTAACCCCCGGTTTCCGGGGAATCACCCGTGTCCGCGCTTCGGATGCGGTTTCCTTGTCTTTCTTTCGCCGCGCCGGGACGGCAACCCGGCGGCCATCCGCGCGCGTCAGAGTTCAGCACAGAGTGTCAGCGCGGCGCCGGCGTCCGCACGGAGCGTCCCGGCGCGGCGGTCGCCGGTGCGCGCCGCCGTCACCCGCGCGCGGTGGACGACAGGCGGGATCGACATGGAGATGAAGAGGAGCGGCAAAGTGCGTCTGACGATCGGCCCGGTGCCCAGCGCGGCACAGGTGGCCAAGAACGGTCCGGCCCGTTACACGGTCATGCTGGTGGGGCTGGGCGCGGCGGGGGTGGCCATCGGGTGGCTCGGCCCGCGGCTCACGGCCGCTCCGTCCGGGCTGCTGCGCCGGCGCTGAGCGGGTAGCCCAGGCGGCTCAGCTCGGTACCGGCGATCCGTTCGACCTGGGCGAGCTGGCGCGGCGTGAGACGCTCGCGCCAGCCCCCGGCGCCGGCCGGGTCGCGGTCGCCCTTGCGGCCCTCGCCCTTGCGCAGGTCCGCCTTGCGCAGGTCCGTCTTGCGCGGGTCGGCCTTGCGGAGGTCGGGGCGCAGGAAGTCGCCGAGGCGCGCCTCGGGCCTGCGCAGCTCGGCCCGGCGCGGTTCGGCCCGGCGCGGTTCGGCCCGGCGCGGTTCGCCGCCGCGGGCCCCGGCCTCGCGGGCCAGGTTGGTCAGGGCGAGCTTGGAGATCTGCGAGCCCAGGTACTCCGACACCTCGTCGGAGACCTGGCCCGGCCGCCGCACCAGGTCCTCGTACCGGACGGTCAGCAGCTGCTCCTCGGGCGTCTGGGCCCGCAGCCTGGCGCTGAGCCGCACCGAGCCGCGCCAGCGCAGCGCGCACTTGACCGCGGCGGCCGCGCGGGGCCAGCGGGCGCGCTCCATGACCTCCTCCACGCCCAGGAACGGGTTGGGGAACACCTCGTCGAGGTTGGTCAGGCCGGGCTTGAACCAGGCCATGCAGCGCTCGTCGTCGAGCATGTCGGCGACCACGTCCCGGCCGTCGCGGATCACCTGGACCAGCTGGGCGTCGGGGAAGGCGTCCAGCAGCACGTCCGCGCTGTAGATCAGGTCGGGGGAGGCGTCGGCGAAGCGGTCGACGCCGCGCGGCTCCGCGCACGGGCCGGACTCGGGGTCGCCGCCCTCCGGCAGCGGGCGCAGCCCGGCCGCCTCCCAGCATTCGGCCGGGCACTCGGCGCAGCCGCGCCCGGAGATCTGCCAGGCCTCGGCGTAGGCATCGCGCAGGACCCGGGCGGCGCCGCGGCCGCGGTCGGAGGCGATCGACGGCCGCCGCGCGAACGCGTAGGTCACCCGGAGCACGCCGGGCCGCCCGACCGTCAGATGGAAGCCGGCGGAGCGCTTCACGGCGCGGGCCAGCAGATCGGCACCGGAGTGCGGCGAGCCCAGCACGAACACCGGGCGCCGGACCTTGGTCCCGTTGATCACCAGGATGTGCGGCGTTGCCTTCATACCACCGCCCAGTCTCTCACTTCGGCGCGGGCCCGGGTTCCGGGCGTCTCCTGTCCTCCCCGTAGCCTGCCAGGATAATCAGTCCAGAATGGGGCGTTCCGGTCCTAGCCTGTGACCATGAGCGCAACCACCCTGGCCGGCTGGCTGCCGGAGTCGGGCATGATCACCGTACTCACCGGAGCCGGAATCAGCACCGACAGCGGGATACCCGACTTCCGCGGGCCCCAGGGCGTCTGGACCAAGGACCCCACCGCCGAGGCCATGTCCACGATCGGCACGTACCTGGCCGACCCCGAGGTCAGGCGGCGCGCCTGGCGGTCCCGCCGCGACCACGCCGCCTGGGACGCCGAGCCCAACGCCGCGCACGCCGCGCTGGTCGACCTGGAGCGCGCCGGCCGGCTGCGCGCCCTGATCACCCAGAACATCGACGGGCTGCACCAGCGCGCCGGATCGGGCGAGTCGGCGGTGATCGAGATCCACGGCACCATGCGCGAGGCCGAGTGCCTGTCCTGCGGGCTGCGCACCCCGATGCCCGAGGTGCTGGCCCGGGTGGACGCGGGCGAGGAGGACCCGCCCTGCCCCGACTGCGGCGGCATCCAGAAGTCGGCGACGATCTCGTTCGGGCAGGCGCTGAAGGAGGACGTGCTGGACGCGGCGCTGCGGGCCGCCCGCTCCTGCGGGCTGTTCCTGGCCGTGGGCACCTCGCTGACCGTCCAGCCGGCGGCGGGGCTGTGCCTGGAGGCGGTGGAGACCGGCGCCCGGCTGGTGATCGTCAACGCCGAGCCCACGCCCTACGACGAGCTGGCCGACGCGGTGCTGCGCAGGCCGATCGGCGAGACGCTGCCGCGGCTGGTCGCCCTCGCCCTCGGCTCCGCGCCGTGACGGTCCGTGCCGCGACGGCGACCGGAGGCCGCCCCGGCGTGGGGAGGGCCACGCTTTGTCGCCGGGTCGTGACCGGCGCCCTCTTCCCCTCGGGGCTCAATCCTGACAAGCTCTATCCGTTGCGGAGCGAGGAGGGATCGGGTTGGTGAGCGGGGTCGCCCGCGCGGGGGCAGAGGACGACCGCCGGAGCGTGTCCGACCGGCCACTTGACCGTACCTCCGATCGCCTGTCCGGATCGGACGGCGACGGGGAGCGCGATCCGGGCCTCGATCCCGGCGACGAACCGGGCCGGGCGCCCGCCTCCGGGCCCCGGCGCTTCGCCCGGCTCCGCCCGGGTGACCGAGTGGTCGTGATCGCTCCCAGCGGACCCGTGGACCCCGATCGGCTCGAGGCCGGCCGCGCGGTGCTGTCCGGGCTCGGCCTGGAGGTGACGGTGGCCCCGCACGCGCTCGACCGCACCGGCCTGGCCGGACCGGCGCGCGAGGGCTGGCAGCGGCTGGCCGGCGGCGACGCCGACCGGGCCGCCGACCTGCGGGCCGCCTGGTGCGACCCCGGCGTGCGCGCCGTGCTGTGCGCCCGCGGCGGCTACGGCGCGACCCGCCTCCTGGGCCTGCTGGACTGGGACGCGATGGCGGCGGCGGGCCGAGGGACCGCTCCAAAGATCCTGCACGGCTCCAGCGACGTCACCGCGCTGCACGTGGCCTTCGGGGCGCGGCTGGGCGTCACCACCTCCTTTGGGCCGATGCCCGCGGGCGAGGTGTTCGCGGGCGGCCGCGGCGAGGACCGCGACCGCTCCCTGGAGCACTTCCGGAAGGTCCTGTTCGCCCCGGACGCCGGCGACGCCCCCCAGACCTCCGGCGGTGCCGCGCACGGCGCCGAAGAGGGGCCCAGGCGCCCCGCGGCGGGCCGGGGGAGCGGCGAGGTGACCGGCACCCGCGCCCTGCGGCCCGGACGCGCCGAGGGCCTCCTCACGGGCGGCACCCTGTCGCTGCTCACCGCGCTCCTGGGCACCCCCGACCACCCGCCGCCCGCCGCCGGCCGGATCGTCTTCCTGGAGGACGTCTCCGAGGCCCCCTACCGCATCGACCGGATGCTCACCCAGCTGCTGCGGTCGGGCTGGCTGGACGGCGCGGCCGGGATCGCGCTGGGCACCTGGACCGGCTGCGGCGACCCCGCCGAGGTCGAGGCCGTCCTGGCCGGGCGGCTGGCGCCGCTCGGCGTGCCGATCCTGGCCGGGCTCCCCGCGGGGCACGGGCCGTGCCAGCTGACCCTGGAGCTGGGCGCCCCCCACCGGCTCGACACCGGCGCGCTGACCCTGGCCGCCGCGCCTCAGGGAGGTGTGCGATGAGCGGGCGGCACGCCCGTCCCGACCCCTCGGACGACGGCACCCTGGACTCCCTCCTGGTGCTGGTCGCCGAGAGCCTGGGCTACGCGTCCCGGCGGGTCCCCGGGGACGTCATGCTGCTGGAGGGCGCCAACCGCCTGCACGTCAGCATGCGCAACCTGCGCCAGCTGGCCCGGCTGGTGCCCCGCGACGACTGGCCGGCGCTGGTCTCCGACCACGTCACCACGATCGTGACCGCGATCGAGGAGCCCCTCGACCTCAGCGACTTCGACCTGGCCCAGCACCTGCTGCGCACCCGCATCTACCCGGCCGAGGCCGACAACGGCGTGCTCGCCGCACGGCCGTTCGCGCCCGGGCTGATCGAGGTGGTGGTCGTCGACACGCCCACCACCGTCCGCACCGTCACCACCGACGAGATGGAGGGCTGGCCGGTCTCGGGCGACGCGCTGTTCATGCTGGGCCGCGCCAACGTCCGCGCCGACGGGCCGCTGCAGCTGGAGGAGCAGGACGTGGGCGGCGTCCGGGTGGCGGCCCTGCACGGCTGGACGTTCTACGCCGTCACCCATCTGGCCTGGCTGGAGGAGTACCTGCCGATCGGCCCGTACGGCGCGCTGGTGATCGCCCCCAACCGCAGCCTCATCGTCGCCCACCCCATCCAGCCCGCCGAGGGCGGCCCCCGCGCCCGCTACCGCGCGGCCGTCGCCGCGGCCAAGGAGCTGCAGAGCCAGGCCCACACCGCCTACGAGGAGGGGCCCGGGTCGCTGAGCCCGCACCTGTACTGGTGGCGGGCGGGCGAGATGACCCTGCTGGAGACCAGGTACGAGGACGACGCGCTGGTGCTGCCCGCCGACTTCGCCTCGGTCCTCACCACGCTGACCGCCGAGCCGTGACCGGATGGAGCCTTCGTTGAACCGGGAGTCCCGTCCGCCGCGGATCGTCGTGGCGCCCGACTCGTTCAAGGGCAGCCTCGGCGCCGTCGAGGTGTGCGCCGCCGTGGAGGCGGGCGTGCGCCGCGCCTACCCCGACGCCGACGTGACGTCCGTGCCGATGGCCGACGGCGG
Source organism: Actinomadura rugatobispora (assembly GCF_055379765.1). Classification (NCBI taxonomy): domain Bacteria; kingdom Bacillati; phylum Actinomycetota; class Actinomycetes; order Streptosporangiales; family Thermomonosporaceae; genus Actinomadura; species Actinomadura rugatobispora. The sequence goes on from NZ_AP029191.1 coordinate 9,712,555, forward strand.
CGAGGGCACCCTGGACTGCTTCCTCAGCGTCCTGGGCGGCCAGGAGCTGGTGCTGACCGCCCAAGATCCGCTGGGCCGCCCGGTCCGGGCCCGCTACGCCCTGTCCGCGCACGGCGACGCGGCGGTGGTGGAGCTGGCCTCGGCGTCCGGGCTGCCGCTGCTCGCCGACTCGGGCCTGGACGCGCTGCGCGCCGACACCGCCGGGACCGGCGAGCTGATCGCCGACGCGGTCGGGCACGGCGCCCGGGAGATCCTGGTCTGCATCGGCGGCAGCGCCAGCACCGACGGCGGCACCGGACTGCTGCGCGCCCTCGGGGTGCGCTTCCTGGACTCGGCCGGCAAGGAGCTGCCGCCGGGCGGCGGAGCCCTCGCCCGGCTCGCCGCGATCGACGACAGCGGCCTGTCCAAGGAGGTCCGGGAGACCCGGTTCCGGGTGGCCTGCGACGTGACCAACCCGTTCGTCGGGCCGCGCGGCGCGGCCGAGGTCTTCGGCCCGCAGAAGGGCGCCACGCCCGAGCAGGTCGCCGCGCTGGACGCCGCGCTGACCCGGCTCGCCGACGTCCTCGCCGAGCACACCGGCGTCCGGGTGCACGACCTGCCCGGCGCGGGCGCGGCCGGGGGCACCTGCGGCGGGCTGGTGGCGCTGCTCGGGGCCGAGCCCGCCCGCGGCGCCGACCTGGTGGCCGACACCGTGGGCCTGCCCGCCGCGCTGGACGGCGCCGACCTGGTGATCACCGGTGAGGGCCGGGTGGACGGCCAGAGCGCCGGCGGCAAGGCGGTCTCCGTGGTGGCCGCGCTGTCCCGCGAGCGGGGCGTGCCGGCGGTGGCGCTGGCCGGGAGCGTCGCCGGGCCCTTCGACGAACTGCACGCGCTCGGCCTCACCGCCGCCTTCAGCCTGGCCGACGGGGCCCGCACCCTGGACGAGCTGACCGGCTCCGCCGACCGGCTGCTGGCCGACCTGGCCGAGCAGGTCGTCCGGCTCCGCCTGGCCTGACCGGCGGAGCGGCCGGCCGTCAGGGGCGGGCGGCCTCCGGCTCGGGACGGGGCTCGGATCGGGGGCCGGGCCCGGGTTCGGCGTCCGGCTCGCCCGCGGGCGCCGCCTTCGGGTCCTTGATCTCCAGCATCGGCAGGAACACGTGCGACAGCGGGCCGATCGCGACCGCGTACAGCAGCGTCCCGATCCCGACCGTGCCGCCCAGCAGCCAGCCGGCGGCCAGGACGGTCAGCTCGATGGCGGTGCGGACGACCCGGACCGAGCGCCCGCGCGCGGCCAGCCCGGTCATCAGGCCGTCCCGCGGTCCCGGGCCCAGCCCGGCGCCGATGTAGCAGCCGGTGGCGACGCCGCCCGCCAGGATCCCGGCGGCCAGGTACGCCCAGCGCGCGGCCGCCGCCCCCGGGTCGGGGAGCAGCCACAGGAACAGGTCGGCGAACAGGCCGACCAGCACGACGTTGCTGATCGTGCCCAGGCCGGGGCGCTGCCGCAGCGGGATCCAGAACAGCATCACCAGCGCGCCCACGATGATGATCCACGCGCCGATGGACAGCCCGAACCGCCGGGACAGGCCCTGGTGGAACACGTCCCACGGGTCGTTGCCCAGCGTGGAGGCCACCTGCAGCGCGATGCCGAGCCCGTACAGGGCCAATCCCGCGTACAGCTGCACCAGCCTGCGTGCCATCAGGGCCATTTTCGCGAACCCTCCCAAGATCCACCGATGATGATGGCCAGTCTCGCCGCCGGTGGCCTGGTGATTGAAGGGCCAATGTGGAAAAGTGGCCTTTATGGGGACGCGTTACGTGGGCGGGTCGCAGCTGGCCCGGATGCTGGGGGACGTGCCGCAGGAGCGGCCGTACTACGCCGCGCTGGCCCGGGCGGTGCGCGCGCTGGTGCTGGACGGGCGGCTGGCGCTGCGCACCCGCCTGCCCGCCGAGCGCGACCTGGCCGCGGCCCTCGGGGTCAGCCGCACGACGGTGACGGCGGCCTACGACCGGCTGCGCGAGGAAGGGTACGTCGAGAGCCGGCAGGGCGCGGGCAGCTGGACGGCGCTGCCGCCCACCACCATGTCCGCGCTCGCCCCCCGCCCGGCGCCGGTGCGGACCGGCGCGGCGGACGGGCGGTTCGGGATGGCGCACGCGCCCGCCGACGTGCCCGGCTTCATCGACCTGGGCTGCGCGACCCCGGGCGCGCCGGCGATCTTCGAGGAGGCCGTCGCCGCCGCGGTCGCCGAACTGCCGCGCTACAGCTCCGGCCCCGGGTACGAGCCCGCCGGGCTGGCCGGCCTGCGCGAGGTCATCGCGGCCCGCTACGCCGAGCACGGCGTCCCGACCCGGCCCGACCAGATCGTGGTCACCACCGGCGCGCAGCACGCGTTCACCCTCCTCACCCAGACCATGGTCGAGGCGGGCGCGCCGGTCATGGTCGAGCGTCCCACCTACCCGCACGCGCTGGGCGCGCTGCGCAGGCTCGGCGCCCGGCTGGTGCCGGTCGGGGTGAACGAGGGCTGGGACGTGGAGCTCATCGCCGGGAGCATGCGGCAGGCGGCGGTGGGCCTGGCCTACACCGTCCCCGACTTCCACAACCCCACCGGCCTGCTGATGGGGGCGGAGGACCGGGCCGCGCTCGTCGGCGCGGCGCGCCGCGCCGACACGCTGCTGGTCGCCGACGAGACCTTCGCCGAGGTGGCGCTGGACCCGGCCGCGCCCCGGACGCCGCCGATGGCCGCGTTCGACACCGGCGGGCGGGTGGTCAGCATCGGCTCGGCGTCCAAGCTGATGTGGGGCGGGCTGCGGGTCGGGTGGATCCGGACGACGGCGCCGCTGGCCCGCCGGCTGACCGTGGCGCGGGAGCCGATGGACCTCGCCGGCCCGGTCATCGACCAGCTGATCGTGCGGGAACTGCTGCTGCGGGTGGAGGAGGTCCGCGCGGAACGGGCGGCCGGCCTGGCGCTCCGCCGGGACGCGCTGGCCGCGGCGCTGCGCGACCGGCTGCCCGGCTGGGAGTTCGGGCTGCCCGAGGGCGGCATGTCGCTGTGGGCACGGATGGACGCCCCGGTGGCGACGGCGCTCGCCGAGGCGGCCGAGCGGCTGGGCGTGCGGGTGGTGCCCGGGCCGGTGTTCGGCGCCGACGGCGTCCTGGAGGACCGCGTGCGGCTGCCCTACGTCCTGCCTCCGGACACGCTGCGGGAGGCCGTCGACCGCCTGGCGGTGGCCTACCGGGAGGTCCGGTCGGCCCCGCCGGCGCGCCCGCTGCCCGCCTACGTCTGACCCCGGCCCCCTCGGCGGGGGCCGGGGTCAGCGCCGAGGGCGGCGTACGCGCCGGTCAGGGGGCGCGCTGGATGTAGTCGACCAGGTACTCGCGCTCGCTCTCCAGCTCGTCGATCGCGCTCTTGACCACGTCGCCGATGCTGACGATCCCGGCCAGCCGCCCGTCCTCCACCACGGGCAGGTGCCGGATCCGGTGCTCGGTCATGGTGCGGCGCAGATCGTCCACGTCGGCGCCCGGTTCGCAGGTCCGCACCTGCGCGGTCATGATCGTCGAGACCGGGCGGCCGAGCAGGTCGGCGCCGTGCTCGTGCAGCCGGCGGACCACGTCCCGCTCGGAGGCGATGCCGGCGATGGTGGCGCCGTCGGGGGAGACGACGACGGCGCCGATGTTGTGCTCGGCCAGGGCGGCCAGCAGGTCTCGTACGGTGGCGTCGGGACGCACGGTGGCCACCGTCGTCCCCTTTCTGCGTAGAAGGTCGCGGATCCGCATGTGCTCACGCTCCGGTGCCGGTTCGGACGCCAGCCCGGGTGGGGACCGCGGTGGGCCGTGCGCCGGGCTCCTGTTGCCAAAATGGCACGTTCGGCCGGGCGGGAAAACCCCTTCGCGGTAAACGACCTCGCCGATCAGCCGAGGTCGAGCCGCGCGAACAGCCGCATCAGCCCCGGTGACAGCCGCGCGCCGGCCCGTCCGAGCCAGGCCTCGGCGGTGACCGGGACGACCGCCCGGTCGTCGCGCACCGCGGCGACGATCCGCTCCGCGACGCCCTCGGGGCCGAAGCCGCGCAGCGCGTACGCGCGGGCCGCCCGCCGCCGGCTCGCGGCCTGCTCCTCCTCGCCGAGGCCCACGAACGCCGACGTGCGGGTGATGTCGGTGTCGACCACCCCCGGGCAGATCGCGCTGACGCCGATGCCCTTGCCCGCCAGCTCCGCCCGCAGGCACTCCGACAGCATCAGCACCGCCGCCTTGGTGGTGGCGTAGGCGGGCAGGGTGCGCGAGGGCGTGTACGCGGCGGCCGAGGCGGTGTTGACGATGTGGCCCCCCTGCCCCCGCTCGGCCATCTGCGCGGCGAACAGCCGGGAGCCGTGGATGACGCCCCACAGGTTGACGTCCAGGACGCGCTTCCAGTCCTCCACCGAGTGGTCGAGGAAGGACCCGGCCATGCCGATCCCGGCGTTGTTGACCACCACCTCGGGGACGCCGTGCTCGTGCAGGACGGACTTGGCGAAGTCCTCCATCGCCTCGCCGTCGGCCACGTCGATCCGGTACGCGTGCCCGGCCGGGCCGACCAGCGCGGCCAGTTCGGCGGTGCGCTGGGCGGTGGCCGGGTCCAGGTCGGCGGCGACGACCTCGGCGCCGCGCTCGGCGAACGCCAGCGCGGTGGCCCGGCCGATGCCGCTGCCCGCGCCGGTGACGACCACCAGGGCGCCCTCGAACGGCCGCCGGCCCCGGCGGACCCGGGCGCGGCGCAGCGCGCGCTCCTCGGCGGCGGTGAGCGGCCCGCCGGCGACCCCGGTGATGTGCTCGGTGATCCAGGCGGCGACGGCGCGGGGGCGGGAGCGCGGTACCCAGTGCCCGGCGGCGACGGTCCGCAGCGACAGGTTCGGGACGCGCTCGCCCAGCCCGCGCACCAGGTGCGGGGAGACGAACAGGTCCCGCGTCGGCACGATCACCTGCGTCGGCACGTCGGTGCGGCGGTCGCGGGGGCGGCGCAGCCGGCCCGGCATGTTGGCCCGGTAGAGGCCGACGCCGGCCGCGCCGTCGCGCGGCAGCGTGCGGGCCGGATGCCCGGGACGGGGCGCGATCCCCTCGCCGATCTCCAGCGCGCGGGCGAACGCCCGGGTCATGCCCGTCCGCCACAGCGCCTCGGGCAGCAGCGGGGTCTGGAAGAAGTAGATGTACCAGGACCGCAGGCCCTGCCCGGCGGCCTGCCGGACGCTGCGCGGCGTGGGCCTGGTCAGGTTGCGGCGGGTCAGGTGGCCCACGTGGTCCAGGCAGGGGCCGGAGATCGAGGTGAAGGAGGCGAACCGGTCCGGCATCGTGCAGACCGCCTCCCAGCCCTGGATGGAGCCCCAGTCGTGGCCGACCAGGTGGACCGGAGCCGGCCCGCGGGCGGTCGCCTCCAGGACCGCCCGCAGGTCGGCCATCAGGTGCTCGAAGGCGTAGTGCCGGCGGCCGAACGGGCGGGACGACGCCCCGGCGCCGCGCACGTCGTACCGGACCACGTGGAAGCGCCCGGCGAGTTCGGCGGCCACCTCGTCCCAGACGGCGTGGGTGTCGGGGTAGCCGTGCAGCAGCAGCACGGTCGGCCGGGACGGGTCGCCCTGCTCGTAGACCGCGAGATCGACCCCGTCGCCGCGGACCCGCCGCCGGGTGACCCCGGTCCCGCCCGTGCCCGGCTCTCCGCCCATGCCCATGCCCTCTTCCTCGCTCGTGCCCTGTCCTGCGCCCATGCCCCGCCGCCCGCTCACGCCTCCGCCGTCCCGGCGGCCCACCGGTGGACGTGCGGGAGGTCGTCGTCGAGCCAGTACGCGTCGTCCTCGGTGACCACGAGGATCTCCTCGAACTTCACGCCCACGCCGCGGAAGCCGATGTGCGGCTCCACCGCCCACAGGCCCGGCGTCGGAGGGTGCCGGGACCGGGCGGACCCGTTCCACAGCGGGGAGCGCCCCTCCAGCCGCTCCCTGACCAGCTCGCGGCCGATGGTCTGCAGGAAGCGCACCCCGAAGGGGAACGCCACGCGCCTGGGCAGGGGACCGCCGAGGACGCCGACCTGGTGGCCGATGACGCGGCCGGGGTACTCGCGGTGCCGGTTCCGGTACCCCTGGCGCTCGATGAGGGCGTCCACCTCGGCGTAGATGTCGGCGAAGGCGCGCCGTTCCCGGACCAGCCGGAGGATGAGGGAGCGGTAGCCGGCCAGGTCGGCGTCGAGCCGCTCCCAGATCCGGTTGGTGCCCAGGACGCCCGCGTATCCGATGTCGGCGGAGTAGCCGTCCTTCACCGGCGCCATGTCGAGAATGTACGGCATGCCCTCCCGGAGGCGGGCGCCGCTCGGCAGGAACTGCGTCGGGACCCGGAAGCCGCGGAAGGCGCTCCGGTCGCCGAACCAGGCGAACGGGGTGTGCAGCCAGTCGTCCACGCCGCGCTCGCGCAGCCAGCGCCGCATGCGGCGGCACACCTCGCGCTCGGTGACGCCGGGTTCCAGCGTGCCGGCGATCTCGGCGGCGCACCGGTAGCTGAGCCGCTGGACCTCCCGGAACCGCTCGAGCTCCGCGGGGTCGTGGGGGCGGGCGAGCGCGACTTTATTGGACACGCTGTTAATTAATCGCCCGCATCCCTTCCGGTCAAGTCGCCCCTCCCGTGAATCTCGCCACGCCGGTGCGGGACGGTCAGTACGGGTCGTAGCCGGCGGCGCGCGCGGCGGGGGAGCGCATCAGGTAGTCCAGCGCCTGCGGCGTGGAGCAGATCTTGGACGGGTGGTGCCCGGGCCGCAGGTACACCGGGGCCTCGCCCAGCAGCAGCCGGAAGACGCCCGGGACGTGGCCCCTGCGGACCGAGCGCCGGTACGCCCGCAGGAAGCGCGGCAGCGTCACCCTGCCCTTGACCAGCGGGTCCTGCCTGAGCAGGAACAGCGAGCCGCCGATCAGGGCCCAGTACAGGAAGAACAGCGAGACCACCCAGGCCGCGACGCGCATCAGGTAGCCGCCGCCCATCGCCTTGTAGACGTCGAAGACGACCGAGCGGTGCTCCACCTCCTCGGCGCCGTGCCAGCGCAGCAGGTCCAGCATGGTCGGGTCGACCCCGGCCTCGTCCAGCCGGCGGTTGTCCATGATCCACTGGCCGAGCACGGCGGTGTAGTGCTCGATCGAGGCGACGGCCGCCAGCTCGAACCGCAGCCGCCGCCGCCACCGGCGCGGCGAGCGTTCCTTCAGCGCGGCCATCCGCGCGGGCCGCTCGGTGTTGCCCTGCCCGGCCGGTCCGGTGATCCTGGTGACGTCGATCCCGCCGGCCTCCAGGAGCCGGTCCAGCACGCCCTGGTGGGAGCGGGCGTGCACCATCTCCTGGCCGATGAACCCCTTGATCTCCGCCAGCAGGCGCTCGTCCCGGATGTGCGGGCGGGCGTCCTTGACGCACTGGATGAACCACTTCTCGCCCTCGGGCAGGACGATGTGGAAGCTGTTGATGATGTGGGTGGCGACCGGGTCGCCGGGCACCCAGTGCAGCGGCGTCTTCGACCAGTCGAACGCCACCCGGCGGGTCCTGATGGGCGGGTGCCGTTCGTCGAGCCCGGGCGCCGCGGTCGTGCCCGGCGCCGATGGCGTGGCCATGCCCTCTCCTCGCGTTGTCGTCGGGGTCCACTGCGCTTGGGGAAGCAGTGAACCCGCGTGGGAGAGGGTTTTCTTGAGATCCGGGCGATAAGTTACCGGCTGGTTTTCGTCACTGTGTGAGTGCCCGGCGCCACGACCTGGCACGCCGTGCGCGCCGCGGCCGGACGCGCGGGACGGGCCGGATCACGGGCCGGATCACGGGCCGGAGGTGCCGGAGGTGTCGATGCGGTGCGCGCCGGTGTAGACGTTCATGGTCTCGCCGCGCAGGAAGCCGACCAGCGTCATGCCCGCGTCCTCGGCCAGCTCCACCGCCAGCGACGAGGGCGCCGACACCGCGGCCAGCACCGGGATGCCCGCCTGCATCGCCTTCTGCGTCAGCTCGAACGACGCGCGCCCGCTCACCATCAGCACCCGGCCGGTCAGCGGCAGCAGCCCCTTGTTGAGCGCCCAGCCCACCACCTTGTCGACGGCGTTGTGCCGCCCCACGTCCTCGCGCAGCACCAGCAGCTCGCCGTTCCCGTCGAACAGGCCCGCCGCGTGCAGCCCGCCGGTGCGGTCGAAGACCCGCTGGGCCTCGCGCAGCCGGTCGGGCAGCGCGGCGAGCGTGCCGGGGGTCAGTACGAGGCCGTCGGCGGCGACGTCGTAGGGCCGCCGCACCCGCAGGGCCTCGATGCTGGACTTGCCGCACACCCCGCAGGCGCTGGTGGTGGTGAACGCCCGCGTCATCGACTCGCCGGGCGGTTCGACCCCCTCGGCCAGCACCACGTCGAGGGTGTTCTGCTCGGTGGTGTCGGCGCAGTAGCGCATCGCGAGCAGGTCGTCGGCGCGCCCGATGACGCCCTCGGCCGTCAGGAACCCGGCGACCAGGTCGAAGTCGTCGCCCGGCGTGCGCATCGTGATCGTCAGCGGCCGCCCGGCGACCCGGATCTCCAGCGGCTCCTCGACCGCCAGCGTGTCGGGCCTGCGCCCCCGCACGCCCGCCGTGCTCAACCGCAGGACCGGCCTGCGTACGGTGATCCGCCCCATACCGTGACGGTACCTCCGAACGGCCCGCCGCGCGAAGGACCGTCCCGCCGGGTCCCGCTAGTCCCGCAGGTCCCGGGGGTCGGGCGGCGGCGGGCCGGTGACGCCGCGGGGGAGCGGGGCCCGCCAGCGGTACCGCATCGCCAGCACCCGCAGCACGAAGGCGAGCACGGCGGCGCCGGCGATCACGCCCGCCCCGTGCAGCCCGGCCGCGGTGGCGACCGCGACCACGGCCGCGCCCAGCATCGCCGGCACCGCGTACAGCTCCCGGTCGTACAGCACGGCCGGGATCTGGCCGCTCATCATGTCCCGCAGGATTCCGCCGCCGATCGCGGTGATCACGCCGAGCAGCGCCGCGTGCAGCGGCGACAGCCCGTACTCCAGCGCCTTGAGCGTGCCGGTCGCGCAGAACAGGCCCAGCCCGGCCGCGTCGAACAGCAGCACCGCCGGCATGATCCGGGCCACCTGGGGATGCCAGAAGAACACCAGCGCCGCGGCGGCCGGCGGGACCAGCACGTACCCCAGGCTGGTGAACGCCGCGGGCGGGACGGCACCGATGACCAGGTCGCGCACGATCCCGCCGCCCAGCGCGGTCATCTCCGCCAGCACCACCACGCCGACCACGTCCAGGCGCTGCCGCACCGCCGCCAGCGCGCCCGACACCGCGAACACGAAGATGCCCGCCAGGTCCAGCAGCCCGGCGATGTCCGTACCCGTCATGGGACGGCACTCTGGCAGGTCCGCGCGGGCGCGCGGGCGCGGCGCGCGGTGGCGGGGCTCTCAGTCGCGGCGGTCGACGCCCCAGTTCGCGACCACGGCGGCGAACGGCGGGATGACCATCGCCACCACCGACATCGCGATCGCCAGCGGCGGCGAGAACAGCCGCACCACCGCCCAGGCCAGCACGAACAGCGTCAGGCACGTGCCCATCATGATCCCGTACGCCAGCTTCCGGCGTCGCATGCCTCCAGGCTACGCCGCCGGCGCGGTCCGTGCGGTCCGCGCGGCGCCCGATCGCACGCCTCCGGCGGGTGGGCCGGGCCCACCCGCCGGAGGCGCCGCCGCCGTCCGGGGGCGGCCTGATTCCGGACGGCGCCGTCGTGGGAGGCGGGCGCTACGCCTCGTAGAGCGAGTCGATGGCGTCGGTGTACTTGGTGTGCACGATCCGCCGCTTGAGCTTGAGCGTCGGGGTGAGCTCCTCGCTCTCGGCGGTCCACTCGGCGGGCAGCAGCCGCCACTTCTTGATCTGCTGGACGCGGGCCAGGCGGGCGTTGGCGTCCTCGACGGCCTGCGTGACCTCCTCCAGGACCAGCGGGTGCGCGGCCAGGGCGGCCAGGTCGGTCGTGTCGATCCCGTGCGCGGCGGCCCAGACCGGGGCCACCTCCCCGTCCAGGGTGATCAGCGCGACCACGTAGGGGCGGCGGTCGCCGTAGGCCAGCGCCTGGCCGACCAGCGGGTGCTCCTTGAGGTGGTTCTCGATGAGGGACGGCGCGATGTTCTCGCCCCCGGCGGTGATGATCAGCTCCTTCTTGCGGTCCACCACGCGCAGGAAGCCGTCCTGGTCGAGCACGCCGACATCGCCGGTGCGGACCCAGCCGTCCGGGTCGATCAGGCCGGCGGTGGCCTCCGGCCGGTTGAGGTAGCCGGGCGTGCAGGTGGCGCCGCGGACCAGGATCTCGCCGTCCTCGGCCAGCCGCAGCTCCACGCCGTGGAGGGCGCGCCCGACCGTGCCGAGCTTGAACGAGTCGGCCAGGTTGGCGGTGATCGCGCCGGTGGTCTCGGTCATCCCGTACGCGTCGAAGATCTTCAGGCCCAGCCCGGCGAAGAACCGCGCGACCTCCTCGGGCAGCGGCGCGGCGGCGCTGGAGGCCTGCCCCACGCGGTCCAGGCCGAGCAGCGCCCGCATCGGGGTGAGCACGGCGGCGTCGGCCCGCTCGAACGCCTCGGCGGCGCCGGGATCGGCGGTGTTGCCGTACTCCTGGCCGGCGACGTACCGGCGCCCGGCCTCCAGGGCCTGCTCGACCGCGGCCTTCTTCGCCTGGTCCTGCTCGCCGGCCAGCACCGCCTGGATGCCCGCCATGATCTTCTCCCAGACCCGGGGCACCCCGAAGAACGAGTGCGGCCGCACCTCGCGCAGGACGGTCGTCAGCTGCGCGGGGTCGGGGCAGAAGTGCACGTGCGAGGCCAGCCTGATCGGCAGGTAGTAGCTGAGCACGCGGTCGGCGATGTGCGCGAAGGGCAGGTAGGAGATTCCGGCGGGGTGCTCGGGTAGGACCGAGCTGTCCTCGACCAGCGCGGCCTCGTGCAGCACCATCGAGTGGGTGATCCGCACGCCCTTGGGGTCGCCGGTGGTCCCGGAGGTGTAGAGCAGGGTGACGTCGTCGGAGGGGGCGATCGCCCGCCACCGCCGGTCGATCTCGGCGGCGTGGCCGGCGTCGGCCAGCCGCTCGCGGCCGAGCTCGGTGAAGGCGTCCCAGGTGAGGAAGCGGCCGTCGGGGTCGTCGTCCCCGGACGGGCACGCGGCGGGGTCGAGCACGATGATCCTGCGCAGGTCCGGGAGCCGGTCCAGCGCGGGCAGCCAGCGGTCGAGCTGGTCGCGGCCGTCCAGCACGGCGTAGCGGGCGGCGCAGTCGCCGGCGACGAAGGCGATCTGGTCGGCGGCGAGCGTCGCGTACACCGTGGTGGGGGTGCCGCCCGCGTGCACGGCGCCCAGGTCGGCGAGCACGTGCTCGGAGCGGTTGGGCATCATCAGCGCCACGACCTCGCCGGGGCGCAGCCCGAGCGCGGCGAACCCGGCGGCCGTCTCCAGCGCCCGCCGGCGCAGGTCGGCCCAGGTCAGGGTGCGCCATTCGCCGTCGACCCGGTCGGAGTAGGCGGGGCGGCCGCCGTGCCGTTCGGCGGTGCCGGCCAGTTCCGCGGGGACGGTCCGGCCCGCCAGTCTCCGTTCCAGCTCGGCCCGCCGCCGCTGGATCTCCGCCTGCTCCATTCGCGCCCCTCGTCGTCAACGTCCTGCCTGGGAGTGCCCGCACGCGGATGTAAGTGCGTACTTGCACGGCCGTATCGCACCATGCCGGACGGTGCCGCGGCAAGGTCCCGAAGCGGATTCGGCCGGGATTCGGCCCGGAGCGGACCGCGCGGCGGGCGGATGTGGCCGTTCGGTGATGCGACGCGTACGGTCCGTTTCTTGATCGTTTGGGGTGGCTCTGGGATAGATTTCCCAAGGTGAACCCCTTGCCCGCTTTGCCCGCCAACGTGCGGCTGACCCAGTACGCCCACGGCGGCGGCAGCGCCTGCAAGCTCCCGCCGGGCGAGCTCGAACGCGTGGTCGCCGGGCTCACCGGAACCCCGGACGGCGCCGGCGGCGGGCTGCTCCTCGGCGCCGAGGACGGCGACGACGCCGCGGTGCTGCGGATCGAGGGCGGCCGCGCCGTCGTCTCCACCGTCGACTTCTCCACCCCCGTCGTGGACGACGCCTACGACTGGGGCCGGATCGCCGCGGCCCACGCCCTCTCCGACGTCTACGCCGTCGGCGGCGAGCCCCTGCTCGCCCTCAACCTGCTCGGCTGGCCGCGCGACGCGCTCCCCGCCGAACTGGCCCGCGAGGTGCTGCGCGGCGGCCGGGACGCGGCCGCCGAGGCCGGCTGCCCCATCGCCGGCGGGCACAGCATCGACGACCCCGAACCCAAGTACGGCCTGGCCGTCACCGGGACCGCCGACCCCGGCCGGCTGCTGCGCCTGGACGGCGCCCGCCCCGGGCTCCCGCTCTCGCTGACCAAGCCGCTCGGGCTCGGCGTCCTCAACGCCCGCCACAAGGCCACCGGGGAGGTGTTCGCGCAGGCGGTCGCCACGATGACGGAACTGAACGCGGCGGCGTCACGGCAGGCCCTGGAGGCCGGGGCCCGCTGCGCCACCGACGTCACCGGCTTCGGCCTGCTCGGCCACCTCTACAAGCTGGCCCGGGCCGGCGGCGTCACCGCGGTCGTCGACTCCGCCGCCGTCCCGTACCTGGACGGCGCGCGCCGCGCCGTCCGCGAGGGGTTCGTGCCGGGCGGCACCCGGCGCAACCTGTCCTGGGTCGCCCCGCACAGCGACTTCGGCCGCATCGCCGAGGAGGAGCGGCTGCTGCTCGCCGACGCGCAGACCTCCGGCGGGCTGCTGGTGGCCGGGGAGGTCCCCGGAGCCCCCGTCATCGGCGAGCTGGTCCCGCGCGGGCGCCGCGTCCTCGTCGTCCGCTGACGCCGAATTTGGGGTGTTTTTCCAGTTCGCGTTATAGATCCGCACCCTGGGTATCCCGTCGGTGACGGGTCCGCGGCACCGGCCGCCGATCCCATCACCCGCACTCCAAGACCCAAGGAGCGGACATGACCATCGGGGGGATCTTCACCGCCATCATCTTCGGCGCGATCATCGGGGCGGTGGGACGGCTCATCGTCCCGGGCAAGCAGAACATGTCGATCTGGCTGACCATCCTGGTGGGGATCGTGGCCGCCTTCATCGGCACGTGGCTCGCCAACCTGTTCGGCCTGCAGACCAGAGGCTGGAACTTCTGGGAGACCATCTTCCAGATCGCCGCGGCGGTGATCGGCGTCTACCTGGTGTCCGCGTTCTGGCCCAAGAGGACCGGCACCCGCCAGTAGCGCCCCGCCCCTACGGCGACGCCGTCGGCGAGCGCAGGATCGGCCGCAGCTCCTCCAGCACGGCCGGGTCCTCGATCGTCGACGGCACCGGCACGTCGGCGCCGTCGGCGATGCCCCGCATCGCGCCCCGCAGGATCTTGCCCGACCGGGTCTTCGGCAGCCCGGGCACCACCGAGATCGACTTCAGCGCCGCGACCGGCCCGATCTGCTCGCGCACCATCGCCACCAGCTCGTCCCGCAGCGCGTCCGGATCCGCGCCGGCGCCGCTCTTGAGCACCACGAACCCGCGCGGCACCTGCCCCTTGAGCGGATCGGCGACCCCGATCACCGCGCACTCGGCCACCGCCGGATGCGCCGCGATCACCTCCTCCATCGTCCCGGTCGACAGGCGGTGCCCGGCCACGTTGATGACGTCGTCGGTCCGGCCCATCACCCACACGTAGCCGTCCTCGTCGACGTGGCCGCCGTCCCCGGTGAGGTAGTGGCCCGGATGGCGGCTCAGGTAGGACTCCACGAATCGCTCGTCGTCCTGCCACAGCGTGGACAGCGCGCCCGGCGGCAGCGGCAGCCGCACCACGATGTCCCCGTCGGTCCCCGGACTCGCCGCGGCGCCGTCCGGCGCGAGCACCCGCACGTCGTAGCCCGGCACCGGCACCGTCGGCGAACCCGCCTTGACCGGCATCGGCTCCAGGCCGCGCGGATTCGCCACGATGGGCCAGCCCGTCTCGGTCTGCCACCAGTGGTCGATGACCGGCCGGTCCAGCACCCGCGACGCCCACCGGTAGGTGTCGGGGTCGAGCCGCTCACCGGCCAGGAACAGCGTGTCCAGCGCCGACAGGTCGTGGTCCGCCAGGAGCGCCCCGTCCGGGTCCTCCTTCTTGATCGCGCGAATCGCGGTGGGGGCGGCGAACAGCGCCTTCACCCGGTGCTGCGCCGCCACCCGCCAGAACGCCCCCGCGTCCGGCGTCCCCACCGGCTTGCCCTCGTACAGGACGGTCGTGCAGCCGGTGAGCAGCGGCGCGTACACGATGTAGGAGTGGCCGACGACCCACCCGACGTCGGACGCCGCCCAGAACACGTCCCCGGGACCCACCCCGTACACGTTCTCCATCGACCAGCGCAGCGCCACCGCGTGCCCGCCGTTGTCGCGGACCACGCCCTTGGGGCGCCCCGTGGTCCCCGAGGTGTAGAGGATGTACAGCGGATCGGTCGCCGCCACCGGGACGCACTCGGCCGGCGTCGCGTCCGCCACGGCCTCGTCCCACTCGACGTCGCGCGGCCGGACCAGGTCGGCGTGCAGCTGCGGCCGCTGCCGGATCACGCACCGGTCCACCTTGTGCGAGGCCAGCTCCAGCGCCTGGTCCAGCAGCGGCTTGTACGGCACCACCCGCGACCCCTCGATGCCGCACGACGCCGACACCACGGCCTTGGGCCGCGCGTCGTCGATCCGCACCGCCAGCTCCTTGGCCGCGAACCCGCCGAACACCACCGAGTGCACCGCCCCCAGCCGGGCGCACGCCAGCATCGCCACCACCGCCTCGGGGATCATCGGCAGGTAGATGACCACACGGTCGCCCCGGTCCACGCCCAGCCTCCGCAACGCCCCCGCGAACCGCGCCACCAGCTCGGTCAGCTCGCGGAACGTGTACGTCCGGACGGTGCGGGTGACCGGACTGTCGTAGATCAGCGCCGCCTGCTCGCCGCGCCCTTCCTCCACATGACGGTCCAGGGCGTTGTCGCAGGTGTTCAGCTCACCGCCGGTGAACCAGCGGTAGAACGGCGGCGCGCCGTCGTCCAGCACCCGGTCCGGCGGCACCATCCACCGCACGTCCCGCGCGGCGAGCCCCCAGAAACGCGTCGGGTCGGCGATGCTGCGTTCGTACGCGGCGGCGTAGGCGCCCATGTCAGACCTCCGGAACGGCGGTTCGCTGGCCCCAATACCCATTTCGGGGCGCCTCCCTATAGGGCACGCCGATGACACCAGAAGTCAAGTGAGGAAGGCCAACCCCACCAAGCGGCAAGGCCCGAACCCCCAGGGGGCGAGGGGGGCGAAGCCCCCCAGGAACCTGGGGGGCTAGGGGAGGCGAAGCCCCCCAGCGGGGGGTGCGGGGGGGCGGAGCCCCCTGCGTGGGGGTCTGAGGGGTCGCCCCCCAGATGATTACGCGTGGCGGTGGCGTACGCCGTTGGCGAGGGCCACGCCGGCGGCCAGGAGGGCGCCGACGGCGCCGATCCAGAAGCACATGACGTACGCGCCCAGGGTGGGCATTCCGGTGCCCGCGATGGTGAAGGCGGCGAGGACGGCGGCGGTGGCGGCGCCCGCGATGCTGCCGCCGGTGGTGCGGACGAGCGCGTTGATGCCGCTGGCGATGCCGCTCTGGTCCATGGGGACGTGCCGGACGGCGAGGGTGCCCAGGGCGGCGTAGGCGATGCCGAACCCGGCGCCCTGGACGGCGCTGAACACGAGCATGTCGTGGGGGTGGGCGTTGGAGAGCGCGATCCACACGTAGCTCAGCGCGGCGACGAGCGAGCCGATGGCGAGGGTGAAGGCGGGGCCGATGCGGGCGGAGACGCGGCCTGCGAGTGTCGAGGCGACGAGCATGGTGACGGTGCTGGGGAGCATGTAGAGGCCCACGTCCATGACGGAGCCGCTCAGGCCGTATCCGAGGCGTTCCCTGGGGGCCTGGATGAAGCCGGCGATGAGGGTGAACATCGCGTACATGGCGAAGCCCAGCAGCAGCGAGGCGAGGTTGGCCGACAGGGACTGGCTGCCGATCAGGAGGTTCAGCCGCACCAGCGGTTCGCGCACCCGCAGTTCGACGACGACCCAGATCGCGGAGAGCGCGACGGCGGCGCCGAAGAGGGCGAGCACGCCGGGGGAGGCCCAGCCCCAGCGGTTGCCCTGGCTGATGGCCATGAGCAGGCACACCAGGCAGGCGGCGAGCAGCAGCGTGCCGGGGACGTCGGGGCGGCCGCCCGCGCGCTCGCCGACCTCGGGAGCGCTCCAGGCGATGAGGACGAGTCCGGCGACGGCCAGCCCGGCGCTGATCCAGAAGACCGGGCGGTGGCTGGAGGTGAGGTCGGCGATCACCCCGGTCACGATCATGCCGATGGTGCCGCCGACGCCCATGGTGGCGCTGATGACGCCGATCGCGGTGGTGACGCGTTCGGCGGGGAAGGCGTCCCGGACCGAGCCGATGGCCAGCGGGATCATGGCGACCGAGACGCCCTGCAGCGCGCGGCCCGCGATCAGGACGGCGAGGGTGTTCGAGAGCGCGCAGACCACCGAGCCGGCGAACAGCGTCCCGAGGCACAGCAGGATCATCCGCTTCTTGCCGTACATGTCGCCGAACCGCGTGAGCAGCGGGGTGGCGACCGCGCCGGCCAGCAGCGAGGCGGTGAACACCCAGGTCACCGCGGTCATCGAGACGTCGAACCGGGTCATCAGGCTGGGCAGCAGCGGGATCACCATCGACTGCTGGACCGCGACGACCAGGCCCGCGGTCGCCAGCGCCATCAGGATCAGCGCGCCGGGCTCGGGGCGGACGGACGGTTCGAGCCGTCCGGGCGCCTGGGTGATAGCGCCGGACACGTGACCTCCAGGGCCGCGGACATGCGGCGGTCGGGGGGATGGGGAGGGACTGCGGACCGGGCCTGCAACGTTCCCGATCTTGATAGTCCAGGATTGTACTTACTTAAGTTAAGTAACTGCACGGGTAGGGTGCCGTCATGCCGCCCACCCCGCCGCCGCGCGCCGCCGACGTGCCCGAACCGCCCGCCGGCATCGTGGAGATCGAGCGGGCGCTCACCCGCGTCTCCCACCTGCTGACCCGCGCGAGCCTGCACGACCGGGCGGTCGCGGAGGCGGGCGTCCCCGTCGACCGGGCCGCGGTCCCGCTGCTGCGGGTGCTGGCGGAGGCGGGCGAGCCGCTGCGGCCGGGCGAGCTGGCCGCGCGGCTGGCGGTGGAGGCGCCGCACGTGACCCGGCTCGTGCATCGCCTGGAGAAGGCCGGCTACGTGGAGCGGGTGCCCGATCCCTGCGACGGCCGGGCGCACCGGGTGCGGCTGCGCGAGGCCGGCCGGGACGCCGTCGACTGCATCTGCGCGGTCGGCCGCCGCTGGATGGCCGAGGCGCTGGCCGGCTGGTCGCCGGAGGACCGCCGGAGCCTGGCGGGGCTGGTGGGGCGGATGGCCGACGACATCGCCGGCGTCCAGCCGCGCGCGACGAGACGCGGATCTCACTCTGTGGGCGGGATCGGCTTTCGCGAGCGGGCCCGCCGTCCCTAGGCTTGCTCAGCGTGGAGCCCGCACGCCGCGGGGAGGCCGTCACCGGCCGTCCTGGAAGGGAACTGATGCAGGTCGTCGCCACCGCCGGGCATGGGGACCACGGCAAGTCCGCGCTGGTCCGCGCGCTCACCGGCACCGATCCCGACCGGCCGGCCGGGGAGCGCCGCCGCGGGCTCACCCTCGACCTCGGGTTCGCCTGGACCGCGCTGCCCTCGGGGGAGCGGCTGGCGTTCGTGGACGTCCCCGGCCACGAGAAGTTCGTGACCACCATGCTCGCCGGGGTCGGGTCCGTGCCCGCGGTGCTGCTGGCGGTCGCCGCGGACGAGGGCTGGATGCCGCAGACCGGGGAGCACCTGGCGGCGATCGACGCGCTCGGCGTGCGGCACGGCGTGCTCGCGGTGACCCGTTCGGATCTGGCCGATCCGACGCTGGCGCTGCGCCAGGCCCGGGAGCGGGTCGCCGGGACGAGCCTGGGCGGCGTCGAGGCCGTCGCGGTCAGCGCCACCACCGGGCGGGGGCTGGACGAGCTCACCGCCGCGCTGGACCGCCTCGCCGCCCGCCTGCCCGTCCCGGACGAGACCGCGCCGGTCCGGCTGTGGGTGGACCGCGCGTTCACCGGGGCGGGCAACGGCACCGTGGTCACCGGGACGCTGGCCGCCGGCACCGTGGCGGTCGGCGACGAGCTGCTGCTCACGCCCTCGGGGGAGCGGGTGCGGGTGGGCGGCGTCGAGGCGGCCGGGGAGCCGCTCGACCGGGTCAGCGGCGTCGCCCGTGTCGCGCTCGTCCTGCGCGGCGTGCCCCGGGGCCGGCACGGCCGCGGGACGGCGCTGGTCAGCCCCGGCCGCTGGTCCCACACCACCTCGGTCGACGTGCGCACCCGGTTCGGTGAGGCGTCCGGGCGGCTGGCCCGGCAGATGATCCTGCACATCGGGTCGGCGGCCGTGCCCGTCGGCCTGCGACCGCTGGGGCCCGACACGGCCCGGCTCACCCTCAACGTGCGGCTGCCCCTGCACATCGGCGACAGCGCCCTGCTGCGCGACCCCGCGCGGCGCGCGGTGGCGGGGGTGAGCGTCCTGGACGTCCGGCCGCCCACCCTGGTGCGGCGCGGCGCGGCGGCCGCCCGGGCCCGGGAGCTGGCGTCCTGGCCCGACCGCCCGGACGGCGCGCAGGTGCTGCGCCGGCACGGCGTGCTGCACCGCTCGGACCTGGCGGTCATGGGCTGCGCGGCGCCGCCGTCGGCGCTGGCGATCGACGAGGAGTGGCTCGCCGACCCCGGGCACTGGGACGGCCTGCACCGCCGCCTGGCCGACGAGCTCACCGAGCACGGCCGGGCCAATCCGCTGGCGCCGGGGCTGCCGCTGGAGTCGGCGCGGCTGCGCCTGGGCCTGCCGAACCGCCGCCTGGTCACCGCCCTCGCGCGCCCGCCGCTGCGGCTGAGGGACGGGCGCGTGTACGCCCCGGCGGAAGAATCCGGAGAAACCGGAGAAATCGGAGAGGACTGAGTACGGCAATTCCTCCCGCAGAAAATGGATTGAACCGGATCGCCCCTATCTGGCGTCATAGATCCCGTCAGAGATCACGGTTCGGAACACATGTCCATTGGATGGAGAGGAGCAGGTGGTGCCGTACCAGACGCTCAAGGGCGGCCGCGTTCCCATCCGGATGTGGACCGACCCGGCCACCGTCGAGGACGCCGCGCTGGACCAGCTGCGCAACGTCTCGAGCCTGCCGTGGGTGGAGGGGCTCGCGGTGATGCCCGACGTGCACTACGGCAAGGGCGCCACCGTCGGCTCGGTGATCGCGATGCGCGACGCGGTGTCCCCGGCCGCGGTCGGCGTCGACATCGGCTGCGGGATGACCGCGGTCAGGTCATCCCTCACCGTCGAGGACATGCCCGACGACCTGGGGCTGCTGCGCTCCCGCCTGGAGCGGGCGATCCCGGTCGGCCACCACTCCCACAAGCAGCCGGTCGACCCCGACGCGCTGCCCGGCCTCAAGGAACGCGGCTGGTACGCGTTCTGGAAGCGGTTCGACGAGCTGCACCCGGCGGTGCGCGGACGGTTCGGCCGGGCCCGCGGCCAGCTCGGCACGCTCGGCGGCGGCAACCACTTCATCGAGCTGTGCGCCGACGACGACGGCGCGATCTGGGTGGTGCTGCACTCCGGGTCGCGCAACATCGGCAAGGAACTGGCCGAGCACCACGTCGAGGCGGCCCGCAGGCTGCCGCACAACCAGGACCTGCCGGACAAGGACCTGGCGGTCTTCCTGGCCGGCACCGCCAAGATGGACGAATACCGCCGCGACCTCTTCTGGGCGCAGGAGTACGCGCGGCGCAACCGCGCCGTCATGCTCGCGCTCGCGCAGGAGGTGGTGACGAAGTACTTCGGCGCCAAGCGCTGCGCGTGGGGCGAGCTGATCTCCTGCCACCACAACTACGTGGCCGAGGAGGTCTACGACGGGGTCGAGCTCCTGGTGACCCGCAAGGGCGCGATCCGGGCCGGCGCGGGCGACCTGGGCATCATCCCGGGGTCGATGGCGACCGGCACCTACATCGTGCGCGGCCTGGGCAACGAGTCCGCCTTCAACTCCGCCTCCCACGGGGCGGGGCGGAGGATGAGCCGCAACAAGGCGCGCAAGTCGTTCACGCTGGAGGACCTCGCCGAGCAGACCAGGGGCGTGGAGTGCCGCAAGGACGGCGGGGTGCTCGACGAGATCCCCGGCGCGTACAAGGACCTGGAGACGGTCATCGAGGCGCAGTCGGACCTGGTCGAGGTCGTGGCGCACCTCCGGCAGCTGGTGTGCGTGAAGGGATGACGCGCACCGGTGCGAGGCAGCGGCCCGCCAACGCGCGGGCCGCCGCCGACGGCATGAAGCTGCACCGGCGCACGGTGCGGCTGGCCGGCCGCGCGCACACGGTCATCGGGCTGCGCCCGGGCACCCGCGCGCGGTTCAGCACCAACCTGTTCCACGGCACCTGGCACCTGCTGTCGGACCGGCACGGCGCGCGGACGCTGGCCCGGCTCCTGTGGGGGCTGGCCTACCAGTCGCGGCCGGGGACGCTGCTGGTGATCGACCGGCCGTTCCTCGCGCCGACGCCGTTCGAGGCGGACCCGGCCGACCCGATCGTGATCGTCCCGGACTGGCACACCCCGTTCGGGCCGCCGCAGGCCCGCGCGCTGTCCAGGGCGCTGCCGCTGCGCGGCGCCCCGGACGGCACGGTGCGCTGGCGCACCCACGGCCTGGACTCCGCGCTCACCGACCCCCGCGCCTGGTTCCGGGAGACCTTCCCGTACCGGCACGAGGACCGGGGGCGGGTCGAGCGCGTCAAGGGCCTGATCGTGCTGCGGCCCCGCGGCGTCGACGAGATGCGCGGCTGGGCCGTTCACGCCGGGTGGCTCGATCCGGGCGGCCGGTTCGGGACGGACTACGTCTACCTGGGCCCCTGGGACCACGGGCACAGCGGCGAGATCCAGGTCTTCCGCGACTTCCGCCGGGACGTCGGCGTGGCCCGGCGGGCGCGGGCGCGCGTGCTCGCCGATCCCGCCGCGCCGGAGGCGGACGACGCGCTGCGCACGCGGATCTGGGACCGCTGCGGCGCGATCAAGCGGGGCAGGGACCTGCTGATCAGGAACTGCCGCAACCTCGGCCCGCGGGCGGCGGAGCGCCTCGCCATGATCGACGTGCACACCCTGGACGATCTGGACCGGCTGGGCGCGGCCGAGGCCTACCGGAGGCTGGCCGACCTGGAGGCCCCCGGGCCGTCCCGGACGATGCTGTGGGCGATGGAGGGCGCCCTCACCGACACCCACTGGCGGCGCATCCCTCCCGACCGGAAGGCCGAGCTCCTCCGCGACCTGTGACGCCTGGGGGCGGCGGTTTCAGCGCAGGACCCGGTCGATGAAGGCGGTCACGTCGCCCAGCACCTCGTCGCGGTTGGTCTCGTTGAAGACCTCGTGCCGGGCGTCCGGGTAGATCCGCTCGGTGAGGTCGTCGCCGCGGACGGCCTCGATGCCGGTGCGCGTGCCCTCCAGCGGGACGAGCCGGTCGTCGGAGCCGTGCACCCAGAGCGTGGGCAGCGCGCCCAGCGGGCCGTGCGCGTTGATCCGGTCGATGCAGTCCTGGAGCGCCTGGACGGTCGTCCGCTTGAACGGCCCGTGCCACACCAGCGGGTCGGCGGTGTAGGCCCTCCCGACGTCCGGGTCGCGCGACAGCGTGGCGGTGTCGATCGGCGCGTCGGGGATCTCCTCCAGCGCCAGCAGCTCGCTCAGGGCGTCCCAGCGGCCCAGGACCGGGCCCGACAGCACCAGCGCGGCCAGCCCCGCGCCGTGCAGCTGGGCGTACCGGGCGGCGATCAGTCCGCCCATGGAATGGCCGATCAGGACCACCGGCAGCCCGGGATGGTCGGAGCGGGCCGACTCCACCACGGTGTGCAGGTCGGCGACGACGTCCTCGACGTCCTCGATCAGGACGCGCTCGCCCGCCGACCTGCCGTGGCCCATGTGGTCGGGCCCGCAGACGGTCGCGCCGTGCCGCACGAGCGCCTCGGCGACGTGCGGGTAGCGGCCCAGGTGCTCGCCGTACCCGTGCGCCAGGACGGCGATGTAGCGCGGATCCGGACGCGCCCAGATCCGGGCGCTGACCGCGCCGCGCGATCCGGCGAACTCCCACTCGCGTACCGTCGTCGTCACGCGCACCTCCTGGGGGCCGGGGCCTCCGCCCCGATGATCGATCCGGCCGATACCGTCTCCTGTGACGCGACGGAACGTCAACCGCGCGAATAGGGTGGAGGTTCCGGGGGAAAGGCCGCCGGGCGTGGACCGCCCGGCGCCGACGACGAGGAGAGGGGCACCCGTGCTGGTCGACACCTTCGGCCGTACCGCGACCGACCTGCGGGTCTCCCTGACGGACCGCTGCAACCTGCGCTGCGCGTACTGCATGCCCCCCGAGGGGCTGGAGTGGCTGCCCAAGCCGGAGCTGCTCACCGACGACGAGGTGGTGCGGCTGGTCCGGCTGGGCGTGGAGCAGCTGGGCATCACCGAGGTCCGCTACACCGGGGGCGAGCCGCTGCTGCGCCGCGGCATCGCCGACATCGTGCGCCGCACCGCGGAGCTGGCCCCGCGGCCGCAGATCTCCCTGACCACCAACGGCATCGGCCTGGAACGGCTGGCGGGTCCGCTGGCCGAGGCCGGGCTGGACCGCGTCAACGTGTCGCTGGACACCCTCGACCAGGAGGTGTTCAAGCGGCTGGCGCACCGCGACCGGCTGGCGGACGTCCTGGCCGGACTGGCCGCCGCCCGCGACGCGGGGCTGCTGCCGGTCAAGGTCAACACCGTGCTGATGCGCGGCGTCAACGACCACGAGGCGGTGCCGCTGCTGCGCTACTGCCTCGACCGGGGCTACCACCTGCGGTTCATCGAGCAGATGCCGCTGGACGCCCAGCACGGCTGGACCCGCAAGGACATGATCACCGCGGACGAGATCCTGGCGCGGCTGGGCGAGGCGTTCGCGCTGGAGCCGGAGGGCGCCGCCGAGCGGGGCAGCGCGCCCGCCGAGACGTTCACGGTGGACGGCGGCCCGGCCCGGGTGGGGGTGATCGGGTCGGTGACCCGCCCGTTCTGCGGGGCCTGCGACCGGGTCCGGCTGACGGCCGACGGGCAGGTGCGCAACTGCCTGTTCGCCACCGAGGAGTCCAACCTGCGCGACGCCGCCCGCGCCGGGGCGTCCGACGACGAGCTGGCCGACCGCTGGCGCAAGGCGGTCTGGGCCAAGCGCCCGGGGCACGGCATCGACGACCCCGCGTTCCTGCAGCCGGCCCGCCCGATGTCGGCGATCGGCGGCTGAGCCGCGTGGCCCCGCCCGGAGGAGGCCCCGCCGACCGCTCCTTCGACGCGGTCGTGCTGGCCGGCGGGCGGGCGCGGCGGCTGGGCGGCTCCGACAAGCCGGGCACCCCGGTCGGCGGGCGGCCGCTGATCGGCTGGGTCGCCGGCGCCGCCGCCGGTGCCGGGCGCCTGGTCGTCGTGGGCCCGCCGCGGCCGGGGCTGCCGGACGCCGTCGTCGTCCGGGAGGACCCGCCCGGCTCCGGGCCGGTCCCCGCGCTGCGCGCCGGGCTGCCCGAGGTGCGCGCCCCGTGGACGGTGCTGCTGGCCGCCGACCTGCCGTTCCTGCGCGCGTCGCACGTCGCCGCGCTGCTGGACGCCGCGGCCGGTGCCGGTGCTGGGGGCGGGGGTGCCGGGGCCGTGCTGGTCGACCAGGACGGGCGGGAGCAGTGGCTGGCCGGCTGCTGGCCGACCGGCCCGCTGCGCGCCGCGCTGGCCGCCTACGAGGGCGGTTCGCTGCGCGGGCTGCTCGGACCGCTGCGCCCGGTCCCGGTGGCCCTGGCGGCGGGGGAGCGCCCGCCCTGGTACGACTGCGACACCCCGGACGCCCTGGTCCACGCCGAGCGGCTGGCCGCCCCGTACGATCCGTGAAGATCGGACGCCCGCGACCGAGGGGAGTGCCTGGTGCTGGAGGAATGGATGGAGGCGGTCTGCCTGGAGCTGGGCCTGGAACGCCGGGACGTCGACCGCGACCTGGTGCTCGACCTGGCCCGGGACGTCGCGCACGGGGTGGCCCGTCCCGGCGCCCCGCTGACCGCGTACCTGCTGGGCCTGGCGGTGGGGCGGGGCACGCCCGCGCGTGACGCCGCCGCCCGCATCACCGAGATGGCCGAGGGCTGGAAGGACGGCCGCAAGGACGAGGCCCCGGCCTGACCCGGGACCCGCGCTCTCAGGGGGAGCCGGGGGCGTCGCGTTCGGCGACCGGCACCACGTCGCGCAGGAAGTCGCGGCGGTCCAGGAACGCCGACAGGCTCGCGCGGTGCTCGTCGCAGGCCAGCCAGATCTTCCGCCGCTCCGGGGTGTGGATCTTGGGGTTGTTCCAGCGGAGCGCCCAGACGGCGTCGGCCCGGCACCCCTTGGCCGAGCACTGGAGTTCTTCGGTGATCTCGCCGGTGTCCTCGCGCTGTTCCCTCACCCTGCACAGCCTGGCACAGTGCGGCGGCCCGCGCGGCGGGCCGGGCGGGTTTCGGGGTCGCCGCGGCGGACATGATCCGTTCCGTGCCTACCCAGGTCACCGGCGGCTCCGGGAGCGCGTCCGGGGACCGGCACCGCTGGCAGGCGCTGTCGGTGTGCCTGGTCGCCGCGTTCATGACGCTGCTGGACATCAGCATCGTCAACGTCGCGCTGCCCTCGATCCGGGCGGGCCTGAACGCCTCCGAGGGGGCGCTGCAGTGGACGCTGTCGGGGTACGCGCTCGCCTTCGGGCTGGTGCTCGTCCCGGCCGGGCGGCTGGGGGACGCGCGCAGCCGCCGCGCGGTGTTCATGATCGGCCTGGGCCTGTTCACCTTCTCCTCCGCGCTGGCCGGGATGGCGCAGGCGATGTGGTGGCTGGTCGCCGCCCGCCTGCTGCAGGGCGTCGCGGGCGGCGTGCTCAACCCGCAGGTGGCCGGGTTCATCCAGCAGCTGTTCCGGGGCGCCGAGCGCGGCCGGGCGTTCGGGGCGCTGGGCGCGACCATCGGGATCGCCACCGCGGTCGGCCCGCTGCTGGGCGGCACGCTGATCGCGCTGGCCGGTCCCCAGGAGGGCTGGCGCTGGATCTTCTACGTCAACATCCCGGTGGGCCTGGTCGCGCTGCCGCTGGCCCTGCGGCTGCTGCCGCCGCCGATGCGCGGCGAGCGGCGCGGCCTCGACCCGTTCGGCGTGGTGCTGCTCGGCGCCGGGGTAGTGGCGATCATGCTGCCGTTCCTGCAGGAGCGGCAGTGGCCGGGCGCCGCCAAGTGGCTGCTGATCCCGCTGGGCGCCCTGGTGCTGGCGGGGTTCGTGGTCTGGGAGCGGCGGCACCGGTCCCCGCTGGCCGACCTGGGCCTGTTCCGGCGGCGCTCGTACGCGCTGGGCGCGGCGATCGCGCTGCTGTACTTCGCCGGGTTCACCGCGATCTTCTTCATCTACACCCTCTACCTGCAGAACGGCCTGGGCTACAGCGCGCTGGGCGCCGGGCTGGCGATCACGCCGTTCGCGGTCGGGTCCGCGGTGGCCGCCGCGATCGGCGGGCGGCTGGTGTCGCGGTTCGGGCGGCCGCTGGTCGCCTTCGGCCTGGTCCTGGTGGCGATCGGCCTGGTGTCCACCTGGATCGGGGTGGAGGTGCACCCCGGCTCCGGGGTCGCCTGGGTCACCGCGCTGCCGCTGCTGCTGGCGGGGGTGGGCAGCGGGCTGGTGATCGCGCCCAACCAGACCATCACGCTGTCGGAGGTGCCGTTCACCGAGGGCGGCAGCGCGGCCGGGGTGCTGCAGACCGGGCAGCGGGTCGGCACCGCCGCCGGGATCGCGGCCGTCGGCGCGGTGTTCTTCGCCACCGTGGCGGGCGCCGGCGGCGGCTGGGCGGCGGCCTTCCGGAACGGCCTGGTGGTGATCCTGGGGTTCGTGCTGGCGGCGCTGGCCACGGCGCTGGCCGACCTGGCCGCGGGACGGCGCGCCCGCCGGATCAGGGCCGGCGGCGGCGAGACAGCGCGCGCGCCGTCAGCCCGGCCGCCAGCGTGAGGCCCGCCGCGGCCCCGGCCGCCGCGCCCAGGGCGAGGTTCTGCCGGCGGAGCCGCGCGGGGATCCGCGCGTAGGGCACGGTGGTGAACGACACCAGTTCGTACCGGGAGACGTACCGCCCGGCGAGCCGCCGCTCCAGGGCGTGCTGGGCGGCCTGCTTCACGCGGAACACCGGCGAGGCCACCCGGTCGCGCATCTCCACGAAGTTGTCCAGGGCCATCTCGGCGATCGCGTCGGTGTTGGGCTTGCGCCGCTCCTGGTAGAGGGCCAGGGCGCGGTCCCACCGGCCGCCGGTCTCGGTCAGGCACCGGTCGATCTCGATGCAGTCCTCGAAGGCGCAGTTGGCGCCCTGGCCGAAGAACGGCACGATCGCGTGCGCGGCGTCGCCGAGCAGCGCCACCAGCGTGCCGCCCTCGTCCCGCACCCACGGCAGGCAGCGGACGGTGACCAGCGACCCGACCGGGTTGCGCGCGAAGTCCTCGGTGAGGCCGGGCATCAGCCCGGCCACGTCGGGATAGTGGGCGCGGAAGTGGGCGAGCACCTGCTCCGGGGTGCCGAGCGCGGTGAAGTCGCCCTTCGGCCAGAACAGCGTGCAGGTGAACGAGCGGTCCAGGTTCGGCAGCGCGATCATCATCGAGGTGCCGCGCGGCCAGATGTGCAGGGCGTCGGGGTCGAGGGCGAAGTCCCCGTCGCGCGGCGGGACGGTCAGCTCCTTGTAGCCGTGCTCCAGGAAGTCCTGGTCGCAGGCGATCCCGTCGAGCGAGCCGCGGACCGCGCTGTAGGCGCCGTCCCCGGCCAGGACGACGTCGGCGGGGTCGCCGGGCAGGCCGTCCACCAGCAGCCGGCCGTCCGCCACCCCGGTCACCCGCCGGGAGAAGCGCAGCCGCACGCCCGGCGTGGACTCGGCGGCGTCCAGCAGCGCCCGGTTGAGCTCGGCCCGGCTGATCGAGTTGATCGCGCGGCGGCCGTCGGCGCTGTACGGCTGGAAGTTGGGCGCGGCGTGCCGGCCGCGGGCGGCGGGGTGGACCATCCGCCCGTGCATGGGGAGGGCGCGTTCGAGGGCCTGCTTGCGCAGGCCGACCTGCTCCAGCGCCGCCAGCCCGCGCGCCGAGACCGCCAGGTTGATGGAGCGGCCGCGCTCGGCCCCGGCGATCCGGGGGTCGGGGCGCCGCTCGTAGACGGTGACCTCCAGGCCGCGGCGGCCCAGCAGCGTGGCCAGCAGGCACCCGGCCAGCCCGGCCCCGACGATAGCGACCCGCTCATCGGTCATGGCCGGCCGTCTCCTCGATCTGCGACCGGACCTCCCACAGGTCCGGGAAGGCGGGGGTGAACAGCGTCGAGCGCAGGTAGTCGGCGCCGGCCGAGCCGCCGGTGCCGAGCTTGGCGCCGATCGTGCGCTCCACCATCTTGACGTGCCGGTAGCGCCACTCCTGCACGCCCTCGTCGACGTCGACCAGGCCCTCGCAGACCTCGGCGGCGGGGCCGTTCTCGTCGGCGTACACCGCCAGCAGCGCCCGCTGCACCTCGGGATCGGGCGTCCACGGGCCGGCGGGGTCGCGGTCGAGGGCGGCGCGGGGGACGGCGTAGCCGTGGTCGTCCAGGTAGCGCAGCAGCGAGTCGAACAGCGACCGGCGCGCCACCGCGGCGCGCAGCCGCGGGTCGGCGCGCAGGTCGGAGGCGGGGAAGGAGCGGCGGCCCAGCACCGCCTCGATCTCGCGGAACTGCGCGGACTGGAAGCCGCTGGAGGTGCCCAGCGCGTCGCGGAAGGAGGCGAACTGGCGCGGGGTCATCGTCTCCAGGACGTCCAGCTGGCCCACCACCGTCTTGAGGATCTTGGCGATCCGGCGGGCGGTGTGCAGCGAGGCGGCGCTGCGGCCCTCCTCCAGCCGGCGCTGCAGCAGCTCGGCCTCGTGCAGGATCTGCTTGAACCACAGCTCGTACACCTGATGGATGATCACGAACAGCAGTTCGTCGTGCGCCCCGGTCCGGGGCTCCTGGCAGTCCAGCAACCGGTCCAGCCGCAGGTAGCCCCCGTAGGTGAGGGGGTCCTGCGGAGGCTGCGGATCGCTGTCCGGCATCGTCATCGACGCTCCCGCGGGGCCGCCGCCGGCACCACGCCGTGCCGGTCGATCTTCGGCGAGACTATCCCGCGGGGAGTCCGTCCACCAGAAGGGTCTGCAGCGCCCGGCCGAAACCCCCGGAGGAATCGGAGAGGACGGCCTCGGCCAGCGCGCTGCCGAGCGGATCGGTGTTGATCCGGGCGCGCATCAGGATCCACTCCCCGGCGGGGTCGCGGTGCAGCGCGACGGTGAGGTCGGTGTTGATGATCAGCCATTTGGCGAAGTCGATCTGGCTGCCCAGTCCGGAGGCGCTGTCGGCCAGCGTCAGCGTGCGCACCAGCGGGGAGTCGGCCTCCCCGGCGACCAGCGGGATCCGGGCGCGGGCCCAGGCCGCGGCCGGGCCGGGCCGGGCGAACGAGCCCTCGGTCGGCCGCCACTCCATCGCCGACAGGTAGCCGTCCATGTACGCGCCGGCCCAGCCTCCGAGGGGACGGGACGCGGCGGGCAGCGGGGGCGGGGCGGGGGTGTGGTCGGTCCGCTCGAGTCGTCCGGGGGCGGCGGCGATCCGCCAGGCGGTGGCGCGGACGATCGGGCGGTCGCCGGCGCGCAGCTCGCCCTCCAGGAGCGCGACCCGGCGGCCGGGCCGCACGGTGCGCACGGCGACCTGGAGCGGCGCCACCGGGACCGGGCCGAGGATCTCCGCGGTGACCCGGGCGATCCGGGTGCCGGGGGCCGGCTCGTGCCGCTCGAACGCCCGCCCCAGCAGGGCCGAGACGGGCCCGGCGTGCTGGAAGTCCGGCGACCAGGGGCCGGCGGTGGCGGGGGTGCTGGCGAAGCGGTCGTCGCCGAGCGGCTCGTAGAAGGCCGCCGCGGGCAAGGCCGGCCCGTCTGCGCTCATTTGGTGTGTCTCCCCTCGGTTCGGGCGGGACCAGGCTACGGCACCCGCGCTACCCTTCCCGAACCGCGTTCGGTGCAGCCGTCCGCCGCGGGAGAAGGGGAGGGCGACGATGACCGGGATCGCCAGGGAGTTCGTCGGGCTGCCGTCGCCGCTGGTCGGCAGGGCGGGCGCGGGCGGCCATCCGTGCCAGGGGATCTACCACCGGCCGGCCGCCGGGCCGCCGCCGCGGACCGCGTTCGTCGCCGCGCACTACAACGTCGACTTCTCCGAGCACTACCTCGCGCCCTACCTCGCCGAACGCGGCCACGGCTTCCTCGGCTGGAACACCCGCTTCCGGGGCAACGAGGCCTACTTCCTGCTCGACCACGCCCTCGCCGAGATCGGGGCCGGGGTCCGCTGGCTGCGCGAGCGGGCCGGGGTGGAACGGGTGGTGCTGCTGGGCAACTCCGGCGGCGGCTCGCTGATGGCCGCCTACCAGTCGCAGGCCGTGGAGCCCAACGTCGTCCCGGTCGCCGGGATGCGGCCGGTGGAGGCGATCGAGGACCTGCCCGCGGGCGACCTGTTCGTGGCGCTCGCCGCGCACGCGGGCCGCCCGGAGGTGATGACCGCCTGGATGGACCCCTCGGTGACCGACGAGACCGACCCGCTGTCGGCCGACCCGGACCTCGACCCGTTCGACCCGCGGAACGGGCCGCCCTTCGACGCCGCGTTCCAGGAGCGCTACCGGGCCGCGCAGCGCGCCCGCAACGAGCGGATCACCGACCGGGCGCTGGCCGGGCTGGAGGCGCTGAAGGGCTCCCGCGCCCGCGACCGGCTGTTCACCGTGCCCCGGACGTGGGCCGACCTGCGGATGATCGACCCGGCGATCGAGCCGTCCGACCGCGCCCCCGGCCGCTGCTACCTGGGCGATCCGGCCGCGGCCAACTACGGCGTGTTCGGCATCGGGGCGGTGTGCACGCTGCGCACGTGGCTGTCGATGTGGAGCCTGCGCATCTCGCAGTGCGCGGCGGCCCCGCACCTGGCGCGGATCACCGTGCCGTCGCTGGTGGTGCACGCCACCGCCGACGAGGGGGTCTTCGACGGCGACGCGCGGGCGGTGTACGGGGCGCTCGCCGCGGACGACAAGCGGATGGAGTTCATCAGGGACGAGCACTACCTGCGCAACTCCCGGCCCCGTGCGGCCGACCTCATCGACGCCTGGGTCCGCGAACGCTGACGGCGGCGGCGCCCGGACGGTGACGCGGCGCGGCTCAGGCGGGGGACCCGCCGGGGACGTCTCCGGCCGAGACGCGGACGGCGTGCAGGGCCCGGGTGATGTCGGCGGCCTGGTCGCCGGTCAGGTCGGGCAGGCCGAACCCGGCCTCGTGCAGCGCGGCCGTCGCCTCCTCGGCCAGCTCGCGGCCCGCCGGGGTGATGGCGGCCAGCACGACGCGGCGGTCGTCGGGGGAGGGGCGGCGCTCGACCAGCCCGCGCTGCTCCAGCCGTCCGATGACGTTGGTGACCGAGGCCGGATGGACCATCAGGCGGGTGCCGACCTTGCCCATCGGCAGCGTCCCGGTGCGGGTGAAGGCCAGCAGGCGCAGCGCCTCGTAGGCGGCGAAGGTGAGGCCGTGCGGTTTGAGCGCCGCCTCGACCTTGCCGAGCAGCAGCTGCTGGGCCCGCATGACGGAGGTGACGGCGGCCATGTGGTCGGCGTGCTCGGGCCACCGGGCGCTCCACTGGCGGTGCGCCTCGGCGATGGGGTCCAGGGGGTCGGGCACCGCCCCACCGTACGCCATCGGGGGTCGCTTGACGGGCTCACGCACGGAAACTATTTTAGCTTCCAAATATTGGAAGTCCAAGGGGTGGGATCGGACATGCACGTTCCCGAGCATCCGGTGCGGTTCGTGACGGCGGCCGCCCTGTTCGACGGGCACGACGCGGCCATCAACATCATGCGCCGGATCCTGCAGTCGCAGGGCGCCGAGGTGGTCCATCTGGGGCACGACCGCGCGGTCCGCGAGGTCGTCGACGCGGTCCTGGAGGAGGACGCCCAGGGCGTGGCGGTCTCCTCCTACCAGGGCGGGCACGTGGAGTACTTCGAGTACCTCGCGCGCTCGCTGGCCGAGGCCGGGGCCGGGCACGTGAAGGTGTTCGGCGGGGGCGGCGGCGTCATCGTGGCCGAGGAGATCGCGCGGCTGGCCGCCGCCGGGGTGCGGATCTTCTCGCCCGAGGACGGCCAGCGGCTCGGCCTGCCCGGCATGATCAACGAGCTGGTGCGCGACTGCGACGTGGACCTGGCCGCCGAGCCGGCCGAGGTCGAGGCCGTCCTGGCGGGGGAGCGGCCCGCGCTCGCCCGCGCGATCACCTGCCTGCAGGGCGGGCGGCTGCCCGCCGGCGACCGGGCCGCGCTGGCCGAGGCCGCCGCCCGGCGCAGCGTGCCCGTGCTCGGCATCACCGGCACCGGCGGGTCCGGCAAGTCCTCGCTCACCGACGAGCTGGTCCGGCGGCTGCGCGTCGACCAGCAGGACAAGGTGCGCGTGGCGGTGCTGGCCGTGGACCCGACCCGGCGGCGCGGCGGCGGCGCGCTGCTGGGCGACCGGATCCGGATGAACGCCCTGGACGGCGACCACGTCTTCTTCCGCTCGCTGGCCACCCGCGGCGCCCGCGAGCTGCCCGAGAACATCGAGGGCGTGATCGAGGCGTGCAAGGCCGCCGGATACGACCTGGTGATCCTGGAGACGCCCGGCATCGGCCAGGGCGACGCGGCGATCGTCCCGCTGGCCGACGTGTCCCTGTACGTGATGACGCCCGAGTTCGGCGCCGCCTCCCAGCTCGAGAAGATCGACATGCTGGACTTCGCCGACGTGGTGGCGATCAACAAGTTCGAGCGGCGCGGCGCCGCCGACGCGCTGCGCGACGTGTCCCGGCAGCTGGTGCGCAACCGGGAGGCGTTCGGGGCCCGGCCGGAGGACATGCCGGTGTTCGGCACCAGCGCCGCC
The DNA here is from genome assembly GCF_055379765.1 of Actinomadura rugatobispora. Lineage (NCBI taxonomy): Bacteria > Bacillati > Actinomycetota > Actinomycetes > Streptosporangiales > Thermomonosporaceae > Actinomadura > Actinomadura rugatobispora. The sequence goes on from NZ_AP029191.1 coordinate 9,744,598, forward strand.
ACGTTCAACGACGACGGCGTCACCGCCCTCTACCAGCACCTGGCCGGGAAGCTGGGCATCGAGCGCGGCGTGCTGCCCGACAGCGGCACGCGGATCTCCACGGGCGCGGCGCAGGTCGTCCCGCCCGGCCGGGTGCGCTACCTGTCGGACATCGCCGAGACGGTCCGCGGCTACCACGCCGAGACGGAGCGGCAGATCGCGGCCGTGCGGCGCGTCCAGCGGCTGGACGAGGTGCGCGCCGAGCTGGCCGAGGGCGGCTCGGACGACGCCGCCGGCGAGGTCGGCGGGCTGCTGGAGAAGGCCCGCCGCGAGATTTCCGCCGAGGCCGCCGGACTGGTCGAGGAGTGGCCGGCCGTCGTCGAGTCCTACTCCGGCGACGAGCAGGTCGTCCGGATCCGCGACCGGGAGCTGCGCACCGCGCTGACCCGCGAGTCGCTGTCGGGCAGCCGGATCCCGCGGGTGGCGCTGCCCCGCTACCAGGACCACGGAGAGCTGCTGCGCTTCCTGCGCGACGAGAACCTGCCGGGCCGCTTCCCCTTCACCGGGGGCGTGTTCCCGTTCAAGCGCGACAACGAGGACCCGGCGCGGATGTTCGCCGGGGAGGGCGATCCGTTCCGCACCAACCGGCGCTTCAAGCTGCTGTCGGAGGGGCAGCCCGCGACCCGGCTGTCGACCGCGTTCGACTCGGTGACCCTGTACGGCCGCGACCCCGACGAGCGGCCCGACGTCTACGGCAAGGTCGGCACCTCCGGCGTCTCCATCGCCACCCTGGACGACATGAAGGCGCTCTACGACGGGTTCGACCTGTCCGCGCCGACGACGTCGGTGTCGATGACCATCAACGGCCCGGCCCCCACCATCCTCGCGTTCTTCCTCAACACCGCCGTCGACCAGGGCCTGGACGCCTTCCGCGCCGAGCACGGCCGCGAGCCCACGGCGGAGGAGGCGGCCGGGGTCAGGGCGCGGGTGCTCGGCACGGTGCGCGGCACCGTCCAGGCCGACATCCTCAAGGAGGACCAGGGGCAGAACACCTGCATCTTCTCCACCGAGTTCTCGCTGCGGATGATGGGCGACATCCAGCAGTGGTTCATCGACAACGGGGTCCGCAACTTCTACTCGGTGTCGATCTCCGGCTACCACATCGCCGAGGCCGGGGCCAACCCGATCAGCCAGCTGGCCTTCACCCTGGCCAACGGGTTCACCTACGTGGAGTCCTACCTGGCCAGGGGCATGGACGTGGACGCGTTCGCGCCCAACCTGTCGTTCTTCTTCTCCAACGGCATGGACCCCGAGTACTCGGTGCTCGGCCGGGTCGCCCGCCGCGTGTGGGCGGTGGCGATGCGCGAGCGGTACGGCGCCAACGAGCGCAGCCAGAAGCTGAAGTACCACGTGCAGACCTCGGGCCGCTCGCTGCACGCCCAGGAGATGAACTTCAACGACATCCGCACCACCCTGCAGGCGCTCATCGCGATCTACGACAACTGCAACAGCCTGCACACCAACGCCTACGACGAGGCCGTCACCACGCCCACCGCCGAGTCGGTGCGCCGCGCCCTGGCCATCCAGATGATCATCAACCGGGAGTGGGGCCTGGCGATGAACGAGAACCCGCTGCAGGGCTCGTTCGTCATCGACGAGCTGACCGACCTGGTGGAGGCGGCGGTGCTCGCCGAGTTCGACCGGATCAGCGAGCGCGGCGGCGTGCTGGGCGCGATGGAGACCGGCTACCAGCGCGGCCGGATCCAGGACGAGTCGATGCTGTACGAGCGGCGCAAGCACGACGGCTCCCTGCCCATCATCGGCGTCAACACCTTCCGCAAGCCCGGCGGCGACGAGGAGCAGGGCGGCGAGCCGCTGGAGCTGGCCCGCGCCACCGAGGTCGAGAAGAAGTCGCAGCTCGACCGCGTCCGCGCCTTCCAGCAGCACAACCGGGGCGAGGCCGAGGCCGCCCTGGACGCGCTGAAGGAGGCGGCCCGCTCGGGCGGCAACGTGTTCGCCGTGCTGATGGACGCGGCGCGGGTGTGCAGCCTCCAGCAGGTCACCGAGGCGTTCTTCGAGGTGGGCGGCCAGTACCGCCGCAACGTGTGATGGTCCCGCCGCGCGACGACACCGGCGCCCCGGTCCCCGTTCCGGACCGGGTGCGCCGGGTCGTCTCCCTGGTGCCCTCGCTGACCGAGACGATCGCCGGGACCGCGCCCGGGCTGCTGGCGGGGGCGACCGACTGGTGCACCCATCCCGCCGGCCTGGACGTCCCGCGGGTGCGCGGCACCAAGAACCCCGACCTGGAACGCGTCGCCGCGCTGCGCCCGGACCTGGTGGTGGGCAACACCGAGGAGAACCGGGCGCCGGACGTGGCGGCGCTGCGCGACGCCGGGATCCCGGTGTGGATGACCGAGATCCGCACGGTCGCGAAGGCCCTGGTCTCGCTGCGCCGCATGCTGGTGGAGGGCTGCGGCGTCCCCGTCCCGGGCTGGCTGGACGAGGCGGCCCGCGCCTGGCCGGAGCCGCGCCCGGACGCGGGCGGGGCGTACGCAGACGGGGAGGACGCGGGCGGCGGAGGCGACCAGGGGGCGCGGCGCCGCGCGATCATCCCGATCTGGCGGCGGCCGTGGATGGTCGTGGGGCGCGCCACCTTCACCGGGGACGTGCTGGCCCGCCTCGGGGTGGACAACCTCTACGCCGCCCACCCCGAGCGCTACCCGAAGATCCCGATCGGGGAGCTCAACGCGGCCGGGGCCGACCTGGTCGTGCTGCCCGACGAGCCGTACCGCTTCACCGCCGGCGACGGCCCGGAGGCCTTCCCGGGGACGGACGCGGCGCTGGTCAGCGGCCGTCACCTGACCTGGTACGGCCCGTCGCTGGTGGAGGCTCCGCGGGTGCTGGCCGGGCAGCTGGCCGATCCCCTGCGCGCGGGCTGAAGCCGCCGCGCCGCCCGGCGGCGCGGCGGCGCCCGCCGCGGCTCACGCCTTCGGGCCGCCGGCGACATAGATGACCTGCCCCGACACGAACGAGGCGTCCTCGCTCACCAGGAACGCCACCGTCCCGGCGATGTCCTCGGGGCGGCCGACCCGGCGCACCGGGATCTGCTTGGCGGCCGCGGCCTTGTACTCCTCGAAGTCGGCGCCGACCCGCGCGGCGGTGGCCGCGGTCATCTCGGTGGCGATGAACCCGGGCGCGATCGCGTTGGCGGTCACGCCGAACCGGCCCAGCTCGATGGCGAGGGTCTTGGTGAAGCCCTGCAGGCCCGCCTTGGCCGCCGAGTAGTTCGCCTGGCCGCGGTTGCCCAGCGCCGAGGTGGACGACAGGTTCACGATCCGGCCCCAGCCCGCCTCGGTCATGTGCGCCTGCACGGCCCGGCTCATCAGGAACGCGCCGCGCAGGTGCACGGCCATCACCGCGTCCCAGTCGTCGTCGGCCATCTTGAACAGCAGGTTGTCGCGGATGATGCCGGCGTTGTTGACCAGCACCAGCGGCGGGCCGAGCTCGGCGGTGATCCGCTCCACCGCGGCCTCCACGCGGTCGCGGTCGGCGACGTCGACGCCCACCGCCAGCGCCCGGCCGCCCTCCTTCCGCGCGGCCTCGACGGTCGCCGCGCAGGCGGCCTCGTCCAGGTCGCAGACCGCCACCGCGAAGCCGTCGCGGGCCAGCCGGACCGCGGTGGCCGCGCCGATCCCGCGCGCCGCCCCGGTGACGACGGCCACCCTGTGCTCGCTCATGGGTTCCCCTCCCGTGCCGCCGGGGCGCTCAGACGCCCAGGTCCTTGGCGATGATGGTCTTCAGCACCTCGCTGGTGCCGCCGTAGATGCGGGTGACGCGGGCGTCGGTGTACAGCCGGGCGATCGGGTACTCCAGGATGTAGCCGTAGCCGCCGTGCAGCTGGAGGCACTTGTCGACCACGCGGGCCTGCACCTCGGTGCAGAACAGCTTGACCTTGGCGGCGTCGGCGGGGGTCAGCTCGCCGGCGTCCAGGGCCTCCGTGCACCGGTCGACCAGCGCCTGGGCCGCCTCCACCTCGGTGGCGCACTCGGCGAGCACGAACTTGGTGTTCTGGAACGACGACACGGTCTTGCCGAAGACGGTGCGCTCCTTGACGTACCTCTTGGCGAACTCGACCGCGCCGGCCGCCGAGGCGTAGGAGGAGGCGGCGATGCCCAGCCGCTCCTCGGCGAGGTTGTGGGTGAGGTACTCGAAGCCGCGGCCCTCCTCGCCCAGCAGGTCGCCCGCCGGCACCCGCACGTCGGTGAACGACAGCTCGGCGGTGTCGGAGCTGCGCAGGCCGATCTTCTCCAGCTTGCGGCCGACCGCGTACCCCTCGCTGGTGGTGTCGACCGCCAGGATCGACAGGCCGGCGCGGCGGTTCTCGGCGGTGGCGGGGGAGGTGCGGGCGACGACCAGGACCCGGTCGGCCAGCACCCCGCCGGTGATGAAGGTCTTGGCGCCGTTCAGGATGTAGTGGTCGCCGTCGCGCTTGGCGGTGGTCTGCATGCCGGCCAGGTCGGACCCGGTCCCGGGCTCGGTCATCGCGATGGCGGTCATCATGTCGCCGGAGACGAAGCCGGGCAGCCAGCGCTTCTTCTGCTCCTCGTTCCCGTACTTCAGCAGGTAGGGCAGGACGAGGTTGACGTGCACGCCGTAGCCGCCGAAGCTCACCCCGGCGCGGGCGCACTCCTCGGAGACCACCAGCTGGTACTTGAAGCTGGTCTCGCCCGCGCCGCCGTACTCCTCGGGCACCTGGATGCCGAAGACGCCGAGCTCGCCCAGCTTGTTGTAGAAGTCGCGCGGCGGGTGCCCGGCCTCCTCCCACTCGGGGTAGACCGGCGCGACCTCGGCGGCGATGAAGTCCCTGATGGTCGCCCGGAAGGCATCATGGTCCTCGTTGAACACGGTACGGCGCACGGCCCCGCCCCTCCCTGGCTCTGTGTCCGTCTGGATCCGGACGGAACCGTCCGGATCTCACGGAACGCTAAGTTACGGTGAATCCAATTCTAGAATCAACCGCGAGCAGCGGGAACGGTGACGGGCCACAACCAGCCCCTCAGCAGGAAGGGGCGCAGACCCGGCGGGAGACGGCCTGCAGGAACAGCTTCTGCACCTCCCCGGGCGTCTGGGCGACCAGCACGTCACCGCGGGTCGCCCGGGCGATCTGCCGCAACTCGTCCACGTCCACGTCCCGGCCGTAGCCGAACATGATCACCTGGATCGGCCGGTCCGGGTCGTAGGCCGCGCGCAGCCGGTCCAGCGTCGCGCGCAGGCCGGGCCCGCCGGGGTCGTCGTCGCGGCCGTCGGTCCACAGCAGCACCGAGTTGACGAACTCCGGCTTGTACGTCCGCTTCATGTGCTCGAACGCGGCCATGATCGTGTCGTACAGCCCGGTGTCGCCGTTGCGCTTGGCCCTGATCCGCGCGAACGCCGACAGGATCAGCTGCCGCCGGGTCGCCGAGCCGAGCCGCTCGCCGAGCGGGCCCACGCTGACCAGCTCCCGCCAGTCCTGGTCGCCCCGCAGCCCGGTGGAGAACACCCACTGCCCGAGCTCGGTGTCGTCGGGCAGCAGCGACAGGCCGCTCTGCGCGGTCCGGACGGTCGACTGCAGCCGGTCGACGCCGGGGGCGACCTCCTCCTCCATCGACCCGGACACGTCGATGACGCTGAGCATCCGGATGCTCAGCGACAGCCGCGCCCACGACTGCATGATCCGCTGGACGTCGGCGGCCGGCGGGGCGGGCAGCGCGCGCGGCGGGCGCGGGTCCACGCCGGTCCGCGCGCCGAAGGCGGCGGGGGCCCTGGCGTCGGGCGCGCGGAACCCCAGGCCCAGCACGTCCGCGCGGGTCTCCTCGCCCGTCAGCTCCCGTTCCAGCTCCCGCGCCGCCCGCGCCCTGGGATCGGCGTCCGCGGCCGCCGCGGCCCCGGCGGCGCCGATCCGGGTGACCTGGTAGTCCATGGCCAGCGTCCCCTCCGAGGGGTACACGGCGACGGCGGGCTCGGCGGGCTTGCGCGCGTTGTACTCGTACACGGCCTGCTCGGGCGCCAGGGCGACCGGGTGGCGGCCCTGCCGGTCGGGCCGGAACGAGGCGAACTCCGCCCTCACCGACGGCGTCACGCTCTCGCGCAGCGTCCGGACCACGCCGGTGAAGTCGGCGTTCCCGTCGCCGGAGGCGTTCAGCAGCAGGTTGGCCAGCACCAGCGAGCCCATCCCGGTCGCGGTCCGGTTCGGGTCGGGCACCTTGAGCCTCACCAGGCCCGGCGGGACGCGGGACGGGCCCGCGCCGGGGCCCGTACTGGGGCCCGTACCGGGGGCGGCGCCCTCCTCGGTGGCGCCCGCCGCGGTGAGCAACTCGCGCCAGGACGGCTGCGCGCCGCCCGGGGCGCCGAGCCGCCGCGCGATCGTGGCCGGCATCGCCACCACGATCGGGCTGGCCGCCATCGACCGGCCGCGCGTGATCGTCCCCGGACCCGGCCCCGTCCCCTGGCCCGCGCCCGGCTCCGGCGCGGCCGCGCGGGCCTGGGCGAGCACGGTCCACAGCGAGGAGTCCGGGACCCACACGTCGGGCCTCTCGGTGACGCCCGCGACGCCCCGTCCCGACAGCAGCGTGGACACCGCCGCCGGATCCGAGCCGGTGACGCGGGCCCGCGCGCAGCGGCCGCCGAACTCGTGCCCGGCGTCGTTGAAGCGGCCCGCCGCCCTGGTCACGGCCGGGGCGATCTCCGGGGCGGCGGCGACGTTCAGCGTGAGGGCGTCCTCGCCGCCGCAGCCCGCGCCGCCGGCCAGCGCGAACACGCCCAGGCCGGCCAGCACGGTCAGGCCGGCCGCTCCGGCCAGCGGGCCCCACAGCAGCCCGCCTCGCCGGCGCGCCGGCGGCGGGGCGATGTGGCGGCCGGGGCCGGTGGAGCCGGGCGCCCGGGGGACGGAGGCGGCGGTCCGCCGGTGCCCGGCCTGGAGGGCTCCGGCTCCGGGGCGGGCGTGCGGGATCCAGTCGGGGACGTCGTCGTCGTGGCCGTTCATCGCCGGCCCTCAGTGATCGTCATGGCAGGCACCTCCGCCGCGCGGCGTCAGACCGATCATGAGACAGATGAATCATGTGTCTCAGCCGGGCTTGTGATGTTCGTCTCCTCCGGTGCGTCCGTCAAGCGGTATGCGGCAGGAATCCGGGCTCATTCCGGGCTCATTCCGGGCCGTCCAGCTCGGCCAGCAGCGCGTGCAGTTCCCCCGCCCGCACCGGGTCGATCTCGCGGGGCCCGCACCTGGCGATCCGGTCGCGCAGCTCGTCCACCCCGCGGTCCAGGTCGACCGGCTCGCCCGCGTCCAGCCGGTTGAGCAGCGTGGTCACCAGCGTGGCCAGCTCGGTCCCCTCCCGCGGGGCGATCTGCCGGGCGGCGATGCCCAGGTCGATCGAGCGCCGCATCCGCGCCAGCGTGTTCACCGCGGCCTCGGAGGACCGCGCGCCGCGCGAGGGGGACCGGCGGCCTTCCGGGGCCGGCGGGGCGGTCCGGCCCGGAGAGGCGCCGCGCTCCATGGTGTCCATGCCGGGCGGTCCGGACGGCCGTCCGGGCACGGGCGGCGGGATCGCCACCCCGCCGGTCGGGCCCGGCGAGGCGAACGACATCACCACCATCAGCAGCGGGACGACCGCCAGCGCGACCCCTGCGGCGGCCATCGCGCCCAGCGCCACCCCCAGCCGCCCCCGCGCCCACTCCCGCAACCCGGCGAGCATCGCCCCCGTCCGGTCCGGCGAATCCCGCTCGGGCACGGCGGCGGGCAGCACGTTCCCCGCCGGGACGGCCGCCTCCAGCGCCTCAGCGAGCTCCCGCGCCGCGGGGCGTTCGGCCGGACGCGCCGAACGGCACCGCGCGCAGATCTCCGCCACCTCCTCCGGCACGACCGCCCCGGGCCCCAGGCAGCGCGCGAGGATCACCCCCAGCGCGTGCACGTCCGCCTCGGGGCCCGCGTCCTGTCCCGCGAGCTGCTCGGGCGCCATGAACGGGGAGGGGGCCGAACGGGTCCCCCCTGGCGCCGCAGGGTCCCGCAGCAGCCCGGCCAGGCCGACGTCGACGACCTTCACCCCGTCGGCGGTGAGGAAGACGCTCGCGGGCTCGAGCGCGCCGTGCACCACCCCGGCGGCGTGGGCGGCCGCGAGCGCGTCCGCGACCCGCGCGCAGACGGCGACGGCCTCACCGGACGCGAACGCCCCCGCCGTCCCGGTGCCGGCCGCCTGGAGGCGCGCCGCCAGGGTCCGGCCGTCCAGGAACTCGGTCACCACGTACGGCAGGGTGAGGCCGGACCCGTCCGGGCCGTCCGCCTCGCCGTAGTCGTAGGTCGTCACGATCCCGGGATGGGCCAGCCCGGCGGCGGCCTGCGCGCCGTCCCTGAACTCCAGGCGCGGCGCCCGGTCCCCACCGGCCCGTTCGAGGGGGATCGTCTTCAGCACCACGCGGCGGGCCAGTAGTACGTCCCTGCCCTCCCACACCTGCGCCCGGCCGCCGGCGTCGCCGCCGAGGCGGCGTTCCAGCCGGTATCTGCCGTCGAGCCGGAAACCAGGGTCCACGCGGCCTCCTCGGGCTCCTCGGTGCGGGGGACGCACCCGTGGATACGCGTCCGGGGGCCGTTCGGCTCGATCGGACGGGGCGGGGCGGGGCGGCCGCTGGAGAGCGTTTCGGGCCGTGGCCGGACAAGGCCAGCGTTGGGTCTTGTCATCAACGCGTTCGCGGCCGGCCCGCCGGAAGATGCCGGCTTCAGACCCGGTCGGCGCGGACCCGGCGAGCGTCTTGGCGATTTCTTGGCCTGGCGCGTGCCGCCGGGCGCCCGGCGCCAAGAGGGGGTGATGATCCGATCAAGCCGGGGTCATGACCGCGCGGGCCGCGCGGACGGTCCGGCGGATGCCGCGGGGGCCGGGTCTTCCCAGGTCGAAGCCCGTACGAGGGGCCGGGAATGTGAAAGCGGCGCCGGGTGGTACGGGGGCAATCCACCCGGCGCCGCATCATCGGTGTTCCGACGGGGGCCCGGAACACCGGCACGGGCGCTCCGACGGGGGACCAGAGCGCCGGTACAAATCGTACACCGAACCCCCCCGCCCCTAGTCAAGAGAAAGTCACGACCCGATTTCCGGTCGCTGTCCGGAAATGCCCTTGTGGTGCGGGCTATCAGGGTCGTCGAAGCGGGCGGAGGGCTGCGGCTCGCGCCCGCCGTTGGCGACGATCACGCTGATGTAGGGCAGGAAGACGGCCCCGACCACCAGCAGTCCCACCGCCCACAGCGGCGCCCCGAGCGCGCCGGCGAAGACCGCTCCGAGGAAGCAGCCGGTACGGATGCCCATGGAGATCAGATAGCGGCGCTGCCGGTACCCGATGTCCTCCGACATCGGTTTGGGTGCGTCGGTGACCGTGTAGACCTCGGCGTGCCGACGGGGAATGACCTTCACATATCCACGGTATGCCCTGGGGGGCTGCCAGGCGACACCAGGAGGGCCTAATGACCGATCGCACCTACCGGGTCACCGAGATCGTCGGGACGTCGCCCGTCTCGGTCGACGACGCCGTGCGCAACGGGATCCGGCGCGCGGGGCAGACCCTGCGGCATCTGGACTGGTTCGAGGTGACCGAGGTCCGCGGCCAGATCGTCGACGGGGAGGTGGCGCACTACCAGGTCGGCCTGAAGGTCGGCTTCCGCCTCGAAGACACCTGACGGCGCGCCTGAGGGCGCGCCTGAGAACGCGTCAGAAGGCCCCGAGGGCGCCGAGGGGCGCCCGGCCGGCGTTCACCGGCGGGCACCCCTCGGCGGGCGCCTCAGGGCGGGGCAGGACGCGTCAGGGTGGGGCAGGGTGCGTCAGGACGCCTGCGAGACCGTCGACATGTTGAAGTCGCCGACCCGCACGGGCGGCATCGCGGTCCGCGTGAAGTAGTCCGACCACTCGCGCGGCAGCGTCGGGCCGGTCGCGCCGACCTCCGACAGCCGGCCGAGCAGGTCGACCGGGCTCTCGTTGAACCGGAAGTTGTTGACCGCGCCCACGACCTCCCCGTTCTCCACCAGGTAGACGCCGTCGCGGGTGAGCCCGGTCAGCAGCAGCCGCTGCGGGTCGACCTCGCGGATGTACCACAGGCAGGTCAGCAGCAGCCCGCGCTCGGTGCGGGCCACCATGTCCTCCAGCGACGCGCCCGCGCCCGCGTCCGGCCCGGTCATGATCAGGTTGTCGATCGCCGGGGTGAGCGGCAGCCCGGTGTGGGCGGCCGAGTGCCGGGTCTGGGTCAGCGAGGTCAGCGTGCCGTCGGAGATCCAGTCGGTGCGGTCCAGCGGCAGGCCGTTGTCGAACACCGACGACTCGCGGCTGGAGGCGTGCGCGACCACGAACGGCGCGCACTCCAGCCCGGCGGCGGCCGGGTCGCTGGACAGCGTCACCGGCGGCCCGGCCAGCTTCTCCCCGACGCGGGTGCCGCCGCCGGGGGCGCTGAACACGGTGCGGCCGTCGTGGGCGTCCCGCGCGCCCGCCGACCAGTACAGGTAGATCATCAGGTCGGCCACCGCGGACGGCGGCAGGATCGTCTCGTAGCGGCCCGCGGGCAGGTCGATCCGCCGCTCGCCCCACTCCAGGCGGCGGGCCAGGTCGCCGGTGAGGGCCGGGACGTCCACGTCGGTGAAGTCGCGGGTGCCCACGCCCGCCCAGGCCGAGCCGCCCGCGCCCTTGGCGTTGAGCTCCAGCAGCCCGGTGGGCTGGTCGTGGCGCAGCCGCAGCCCGGCCGAGGTGCCCAGGAAAGTCGAGGTCAGCACGTGGTTGGCGAACCCGTACAGGCGGCGCCCGCCCGCCTCGGCCGCGGCGAACGCCTCGCCGAGGGCGGGCGCGAAGTCGCCGAACACGCCGATGCCGGTCTCGGCGGGCGCCTCGTCCCAGCCGGCGGCCGGGGCCCCGCCGGAGACCAGCGGGGCGGCGTCCTCGGCGGGGTCGTTGCCGGCCGCGTCGGCCTCGGCGGCGCGGACCAGGTCCTCCAGGTCCTCGGCGCCGACCGCGGCCCGCGACACCACGCCCGCGGCCGTCCCGTCGCCGGTGCGGCGCAGCGCGACCACGGTGAGCCGGTTGGAGCGGGTGACGCCGTTGGTGGTGAGGGTGTTGCCCGCCCAGCGCAGGTTGGCGGTGCTGGACTCGTCGGCGATGACGATGCAGTCGTCGGAGCGGGAGAGCTCCAGCGCCCGCTCGACGGCCTCCTGCGGCCTCATGACCGTCACTGGCCGGCCTCCTTCAGCGCGTTGAGGATGTTGACGCCGCGGAACAGCGCCGACGGGCAGCCGTGGCTCACCGGCGCGACCTGCCCGGGCTGGCCCTTGCCGCAGTTGAACGCGCCGCCCAGCACGTAGGTCTGCGGGCCGCCGACGGCCTCCATCGAGTTCCAGAAGTCGGTGGTGGTGGCCTGGTAGGCCACGTCCCGCAGCTGCCCGGCCAGGCGGCCGTTCTCGATGCGGAAGAACCGCTGCCCGGTGAACTGGAAGTTGTGGCGCTGCATGTCGATCGACCAGGACTTGTCGCCGACGATGTAGATGCCGCGCTCCACCCCGGAGATCAGCTCGTCGGTGGACGGCCCGCCCGGCGCCGGCTGCAGCGACACGTTCGCCATCCGCTGCAGCGGCATGCTGGAGGAGGAGTCGGCGAAGGCGCAGCCGTTGGAGCGGTCGGCGCCGGTCAGCCGCGCGATCCGGCGGTCCAGCTGGTAGCCGGTGAACATGCCGGAGGTGACGATCTCGAACGCCTGCGTCCGCACGCCCTCGTCGTCGTAGCCGATGGTGGCCAGGCCGTGCTCGGCGGTGCGGTCGCCGGTCACGTTCATGATCTTCGAGCCGTACTGGAGGGTGCCGAGCTTGTCGGGGGTGGCGAACGAGGTGCCGGCGTAGGCGGCCTCGTAGCCCAGCGCCCGGTCCAGCTCGGTCGCGTGCCCGATGGACTCGTGGATGGTCAGCCACAGGTTGGACGGGTCGATGACGACGTCGTAGGAGCCGGGGTCCACCGACGGCGCGGCCAGCTTCTCGGCCAGCAGCTCGGGGATGCGGGCCAGCTCGCCGTCCCAGTCCCAGTGGTCCCCGGTCAGCCACTCCCAGCCGCGGCCGACGGGCGGGGCGATGGTGCGCATCGTGTCGAACACGCCGTCGCCGATGCCGACGGCGTTGAGCACCGGGTGCAGCCGCACCCGCTGCTGGGTGGTGACGGTGCCGCGCAGGTCGGCGTAGAACTTGTTCTCCTTGACCTGCAGCAGCGTCGCGTCGGCGTGGTCGACCCGGTCGTCGCCCAGCAGCCGGCGGCTCCAGTCGGCCAGCAGCGCGATCTTCTCGGCGGTCGGCACGGTGAACGGGTCGATCTCGTAGGCCGACACCCAGGTGCGCTCGCCGTGCGCGGGCTCGGGCGCCAGCTCGATCGGCTCGCGGTTGACGGCGGCGGCGACCGCGGCCACGTCCACGGCCCGCTCGGCCACCGTGGCGGCGCCGCCCGGGGTCAGGTCGATGCCGGCGGCGAAGCCCCAGGTGCCTTTCTTGACGACGCGGACCGACAGCCCGACGTCGTCGGCGTCCAGCGCGGTCTCCAGGGCGGCGTCGTGCAGGCGCAGGGTCTGGCTGCGGATGCGTTCGAGCCGGAAGTCGGCGTGCTCGGCGCCCAGCTCCCGGGCCCGGGCCAGCGCCGCGTCGGCCAGCGCGCGCAGCGGCAGCGCGGTGAATGCGGGATCGATGTCATGCACCTTCCGCAACCTACCGGCAACCCGGGCCCGCACGCCGCGCGGCGCACGGCGGCCGGCGGGAGCGGCGGGAGCGGTGGGGCGGCCGGGACGGCACGGGGCGGCGGGACGGCACGGGACGTCGCGGAACGCGCGGAGCGCGCCGAAACCGGCGGCCGCGGCGCCCGGAACAAAGCCGGGTCGGCGGATCTTGTCGGAACGGCACATCTCGTTACCGCCGGTAGGCCGCTACGCTCCTCGGCAGTTGGGACCTGACCATGGAAAAGGACGCCGGGGCGGTGCAGGCCGCCGGCGTCGTCGACGAGAGGTACGACGCATGAGTCGCTCTGTCCTCGTGACCGGTGGCAACCGGGGCATCGGCCTGGCCATCGCGCGCGAGCTGTCCGCCGGCGGTGACGCGGTCGCGGTCACCTACCGCTCCGGGGAGCCGCCCGAGGGCCTGTTCGGCGTCCGCTGCGACGTGACCAGCTCCGAGGACGTCGACGCCGCGTTCGGCAAGGTCGAGGCCGAGCAGGGGCCGGTGGAGGTCGTGGTCGCCAACGCCGGCATCAACAAGGACACGCTGCTGGCCATCATGAGCGAGGACGCGTTCACCTCCGTCCTGGACACCAACCTGACCGGTTCCTTCCGGGTCGCCAAGCGCGCCGTGAAGGGCATGATGCGCAAGCGCACCGGGCGGATCATCCTGGTGTCGTCGGTGGTGGGGCTGCTGGGGTCGCCGGGCCAGTCCAACTACGCCGCCTCCAAGGCGGGCATGGTCGGGTTCGCCCGGTCGCTGGCCCGCGAGCTGGCCTCCCGCAACATCACGGTGAACGTGGTCGCGCCCGGGTTCGTCGACACCGACATGACCGCGGCGCTCACCGAGGACCAGCAGAAGGCGATCAAGGGCGCGATCCCGCTGGGCCGCACCGCCCGGCCGGAGGAGGTCGCCAAGGCCGTCGGGTTCCTGGCCAGCGAGCACGCCGCCTACATCACGGGGGCCGTGATCCCGGTGGACGGCGGCCTGGGCATGGGCCACTGACACGCGGTTCGCCGGGGGCGCCGAGCGGGGGCGCCGGGCGGCGGCACAGAGCAACCGAGCACACGAGGGCACTGAGGAGATGGGGAACGCCATGGGCATCCTCGAGGGCAAGCGGATCCTGGTCACCGGCGTTCTCACCGACGCCTCGATCGGGTTCCACGTGGCGCGGATCGCGCAGGAGCAGGGCGCCGAGATCGTCCTGACCGCCTACCCGCGGCCGACGCTGACCGCGCGCACCGCCAAGCGGCTGCCGTCGGGCCCCGACGACCCGCCGCCGGTGGTGGAGCTGGACGTCACCAACGCCGAGCAGCTGGACGCGCTGGCCGACGGCCTGCGCGAGCACGGGTTCGACCGGCTGGACGGGGTGGTGCACGCGATCGGGTTCGCGCCGCAGACCGCCCTGGGCGGCAACTTCCTGGACACGCCGTGGGAGGACGTGGCCACCGCGGTGCACGCCTCGGCGTTCTCGCTGAAGTCGCTGACGATGGCGTGCCTGCCGCTGATGAAGGACGGCGGCTCGGTGGTGGGGCTGGACTTCGACGCCACCAAGGCCTGGCCGGTGTACGACTGGATGGGCGTGGCCAAGGCCGGGCTGGAGTCGTGCGCCCGGTACCTGGCCAAGTACCTGGGCCCGCAGGGCATCCGGGTGAACCTGGTCGCGGCGGGCCCGCTGGCGACGATGGCGGCCAAGAGCATCCCCGGTTTCGAGGGGATCACCGAGGTGTGGACGGAGGCCGCGCCGCTCGGCTGGGACCTCAGGGACAGCGAGCCGACCGCGCGGGCCTGCGCGGCGCTGCTGTCGGACTGGTTCCCGGCGACGACGGGCGAGATCGTCCACGTGGACGGCGGCCTGCACGCGATCGGGGCCCCCACGCCCGCCGCACCAGCGAACGGCTGACGCGCCGGCCCGTCCGAGAACACCTGGCGCCCGACCTGCGCGGCCCGTCCTCCGTTAGGGGGACGGGCCGCCGGGCTTTTCACCCGAGGCCGTCCGGGCTTTCAGGCAGGGCCGCCGGGCGGTTCAGCCGTGGCCGCGGGGGCGGCGCAGGGTGCGGCCCAGGACGCTGAGGTTGAGCGCGCCGACGGCGCCGGCGGCGCCGGCCGCGGCGGCGACCCACAGGGTGGTGGGGTCGTTCTGCCGCTCGGAGGCGGCCACGGGCGCGGTCAGCCGCGTGCGGGTCGCCGGTCCGGCCTCGTTCTGCGGGCCGGTGGCGACCTGGGGCGCGGGCAGCATGCCGGGGATCTCGGGCGCGTCCGCGGTCGTGAGGGGCCGCGACTCCCCGGTCTGGGGGACCGGGCCGGGCGGGACCGGGGGTACGGCCCTGCCGCCGGTGCCGGAACGTCCGCCGGACGACCCGGAGTCGTGTCCGGGCGCTTTGGGCTTGGACTCGCCGGGCTTCTTCTTCTGCGGGGGTTTCGTGCTCTTGGTCGGGGACGGGGAGGGGGTGGGGTCGGGCTGCTTGGGCTGGAGGCCCTCGCGGATGTTGTCCAGCTGGCATTTCCAGTTGTCGATGGTGCTGGCCGGGTCGGTCCCCTTGGGGCAGGGCTTGGGTGCTCCCGCGGCGGCCGCCTGCGGTGCGTTCAGGACCACGAGGGCCATCGCCCCGGTCGAGACCACCGAGACCGCTAGAAGCCTGCGGGGCCGGCCGGGGCGCCGCTGCTGCTGGGGCATCTCACTCCTTACGACTGCCGACGCCAGTTGTTGACGCTCCGTCAATAAGGGTAGGACCCGTGCGCCCCGGTCACAACAGCCGCTTACGGTCAGTTCCTGCCTCACTGGACGCCTGTCTCAAACCTCCGCGACGCCACGAACCTCGCTCGCTCACTGGACGACGAGCCGCGCCAGGCGGGTGCGCCGCGGCGGCGCGGGACGCTCCCGCACGGCCGCCGCCAGCGCGGGACCGGCCGCCTGCACCACCGACAGATGGCGGCGCGCCAGCCCGAACGCGGTCGCCACCAGCGGGCGCGACAGCCCGGCGGTGTCGTCGACGCCGTCGGGCGGCAGCACGGCGACCACGGCGGCGTACCGCGCGCCCCGGCCCAGCGCCACGGTGACCGCCCACCCGGGGCGCAGCCGCGAGGCAAGCGCGGGCGGCACCACCGCGGTGCCCCGGGCGAACCGCACGCGCAGCCCGGCGGCGTCGGCGCCGGTGACGGTCCCGCTCTCGCCCACCGCGGCCTGGGGGAGCGGGGCGGCGACCAGGACGCGGTCGCCGACGTCGAAGCCGCCGAACCTGCCGGGCCCGGGGTTGAGCTCGGCCTTCAGCGCGGTGTTGAGCGCCGCCGCCCCGGCCTCGCCCGGCGCCGCCGGGACGACGACCTGGATCTCCTCGACGGGGATGCCCAGGGCGCGCGGGATGGAGTCGGTGACCAGTTGCACGGTCCGGTGCACCGCCTCGGCCGCGCTCGCCGCCGGGACGATCACGACCTCCCTGCCGGGCGCCTCGACGTTCCTCAGCTCTCCGGCCCGCACTGCGGCGGCCAGCGCGGCCGGCGGATCGGCGGGCCCGCCGGCGGCGGGCTCGAGCTCGACGACGGGGACGGTCTCGGAGCCCTCCAGATCGTCCAGGACGCGGCCGGGCCCGGCGGGCGGGAGCGCCTGCGGCTCGCCGCACAGCACCAGGTGGGTGCCGTCCGCGCACGCCTGGACGAGCACGGCGCCCAGCTCGACGTCCAGTCCGGCGGCGTCGGTGAGGATCACCAGGTCCGCCTCCAGCGGCCGCTGCTCGCCCCGGCCGAACACCACCGCGCCCGGAACGGCGTCCGGGACGCCCTCGGTGCTCTCCAGCGGCTCCAGGAGCGCGTGCAGGCCGCCGATCGCGTAAGCGGGCGCCTGAGCCTCCGCAGGGGCCCCTTCCCCGGCCCCCGCCGCCCCGGTCCCTGCCGCGCCGGTTTCCGCCGCCTCGGCCGCGAGGTCGGCGGCGGCGCGGTCGGTGGGCGTCACCACGGCGGCGCGCACTCCGTGGGCGGCGGCGGCCTCCGCGAGCGCCAGCGCGGTGCCGGTCAGGTCCGCGGCGGTGCCGCGCAGCACGCTCACTCCGGTGCGCAGCGCCGCCGTGAAGGCCAGCGAGCGGTCCTCGGGCAGCCCGGACCGCACCGCCTTGATCGCGGCGTCGTCCAGCAGCGGCACGGCGGTGGCGTTGAGGCGGGCCAGTCCCTCGGCGGCGTCCTCCTCGGCCAGCGCCCACCGTGCCAGCCCCAGCGTCTCCTCCGGTTCGGGGATCTCCTCGAGGTCGCCGTCCTCGAGCGCGGCCTCGTCGAAGTCCGGCTCCTCGGTGAGCGCGATGGCCTCGGCGGCGTCGAGCGCGTCCTCGATCGCCCGCGCCGGCTCGGGGACCCTGAGGCGTTCCAGCGCGGAGGCGACCTCGGCGGGCGGGGTGACGGTGTGGCCGTGCCGGGCCGCGTCCGCCAGCAGGTGCCCGACCAGCGCCCGGCCGCGCCGCCGGTCGCCCGGCGTCGCCTCGTCGCCGAGCACCTGGCGGGCGAAGTGGTCGGCCTGCCGCGGCGCCACCCCCGGCACGCGCAGCAGCCGCCACGGGTCCTCGCGCAGGCGGCCCGCGGCGCCCGGCCCGAGCCGGGCCAGGCCGGGCCCGGCCAGCGCCGCCGGGACGCCCGCCCCGGCGAACAGCTCGGTGAGCGCGGCCCGGTCGGCGGCGGAGGGGACACCGGAAGGCGAGCCGGCGGGAGGGCCGGCGGGAGGGCCGGCGGGAGGGCCGGCGGGAGGGCCGGCGGGAGGGCCGGAAGGAGAGTCGGAGTGGGAGTCGGTCACGGGCTCCGGATCGTAGCCGATCAGGGCGCCCAGGGACGGCCCGCGGCGCGCGTCACGGCGAAGCCGGGGCCATGTCGGACACGTCGTCCAGCGCCGCGCGGATCTCCATCGGCAGGGTGAGCTGCTCGCTCGCCAGCGCCTGTTCGAGCTGCGCCGCCGTGCGGGACCCGACGACCGGCGCGGCCACGCCGGGCCGGTCGCGCACCCACGCCAGCGCCACGCTCAGCGGCGTCACCCCGAGGCCCTCGGCCGCCGTCACCACCGACTCCACGATCCGGCCGCACTCCTCGTCCAGGTAGGGCTGGACGAACTCGGCGAAGTGCGGCGCGGCCGCCCGCGACCCGGCCGGGATGCCGGTGCGGTACTTGCCGGTCAGCACCCCGCGGCCCAGCGGCGACCACGGCAGCAGCCCGGCCCCGGCGTCCAGCGCGGCCGGAACCGCCTCCCGCTCGATGTCGCGGCGCAGCAGCGAGTACTCCAGCTGCGCCGCGATGACCGGCTCGCGGCCCGGCCAGGCGCGCTGCCACGCGGCGGCCTTGGCGATCTGCCAGCCCGCGTAGTTGGACACCCCGACGTAGCGGGTCCGGCCGGACAGCACGGCCTCGTCCAGCGCCGAGAGGGTCTCCTCCAGCGGCGTGAACGGGTCGTAGGCGTGCAGCTGCCACAGGTCGACGTACTCCAGGCCGAGCCGCTCCAGGGAGGCGTCCAGGGAGGCCAGCAGGTGGCGGCGGGAGGCGTCGTAGCGGCCGTTGGAGCGGATGGCGGCCTTGGTGGCGATGACCAGTTCGTCGCGGCCCACCACCTCGCGCAGCAGGTGCCCGAGGATGCGTTCGCTGAGGCCGTCGCTGTAGACGTCGGCGGTGTCCACCAGGGTGCCCCCGGCGTCCACGAACGCCGTCAGCTGCGCGGCCGCCTCGTCGGGGTCGGTGTCCTGCCCCCAGGTCATGGTGCCCAGGCCGAGCCGGGACACCACGAGCCCGCTCCGCCCGAGGTGACGCTCTTCCATGGTCGGAACAGTAGCGGGAGGCGCCGACCGGTCGGTCCGCCGAGCCCGCGCCGGGCCCCCGCCGAGCCCCTGCCGGCACCGGCCGCCGGACGCGGGACCGGGGATGACCGCGGGGTTACCGATCCCTGGCCGGGCGCTGATCCGCGCCGCCGTCACCGCCGGTGACCGCGCGGGTACGCTCGCAGCCTGCCGTCCGTGCCCGAGGGGAGGCGCCGCCCGTGAACGTCGTGGAAGCGACCGTGCTGGGGATCGTCCAGGGACTCACCGAGTTCCTTCCGATCTCCAGCTCGGGGCACATGCTGTTCGTGCCGGAGTTCCTGGGCTGGAAGGACCCGGGGGCGGCGTTCAGCGCGGTCATCCAGATCGGCACGATGGCCGCGGTGGTCCTCTACTTCCGGCGCGACCTGGCCCGCATCGCCGCCGCCTGGACCAGGAGCCTGTGGACGCCCGCGCTGCGGCACCACCAGGACGCGCGGACGGGCTGGTACATCGGCCTGGGGACCGTCCCGATCGCGGTGTGCGGGCTGGCGTTCAAGGACTTCATCGAGGGCCCGTCCCGGAACCTGTGGCTCAACGCCTCCGCGCTGGTGGGGATGGGCCTGCTGCTGATGGCCGCCGACCGGGCGGGCGCCCGCAAGCGCGAGGTCGGCGACCTGAACCTGCGCGACGGCCTGGTCATCGGGGCGTTCCAGGCGCTGGCGCTGATCCCCGGCTCCTCGCGGTCGGGGTCGACGATGACCGGGGCGCTGTTCCTGGGGTACACGCGCGAGGCCTCCGCCCGCTACTCGTTCCTGCTGTCGGTGCCCGCGGTGGTGCTGTCGGGGGTGTTCGAGCTGCGGCACGCGTTCGGCGGCGGGCTGCCCGTCGTCCCGACGGCCGTGGCGACCGCGGTGTCGTTCGCGGTCGGCTACGCGTGCATCGCCTGGCTGCTGAGGTACCTGGCCCGGCACTCGGTGATGGTCTTCGTGTACTACCGGCTGGCGTTGGGCGGGATCATCATGGCGCTGCTCGCCGCCGGTGTCCTCTCAGCGACCTGAGGCCGCGGTCCCGCCGCCGTCTGTCGCCGCCGGGGGCGGCGGGCTAGAGTGCCCAGCCATGGCCTCACCACGGTTCCCCCAGCAGCCGCCCGAGGACGACGTTCCCGGGGGCCCGCTCTTCGGCGCCGGCCGCGACCGGGCGCCCGGCTACCTGGCCTCCCTGCGCTCGGGGACGGTGCTGGGCCAGCTGCGGACGCTGGCGCTGGTGCTGGTCGTGGCGCCGCTGCTGATCCTGGCGATCTCCCCGCTGATCGTGCGCGGGGGCGACGGCGGTGACGGCGTCCTGCCGCTTCTGCTGTGCGTGCCGCTGGTGGCGGGCGCGCTGGTCACGGTGGCGGTGGGGCCGCGCACGCCGCGTCCGCTGCCGCCGGGGCAGGACCGCGAGCGGGCGGCGGCGCTGGCGCTGGTGCAGTTCCGGCAGGCGGTGCTGGTGCGGTACGCGCTGGCGGAGGGCGTCATCCTGCTCGGGCTGCCGCTGGCCATCGCCGCGGAGACCGTGCTGGTGTTCCTGGCCGGGTTCGTGCTGGGCTATCCGCTGCTGCTGTGGCTGGCGCTGCCGACGGCGGGCATGGTGGAGCGGATCCGGCGGCGGCTGGAGGCGCGGGGCGCCCAGTCGCACCTGTGGGCCGCGCTGCTGGCGCCCGCTCTCGCGCGGACGCCCGGCGCCTCCTACCCTCCGCGTCCCGGCGGGCCGGGAACGGGTCCGGGCCCGGTCTCCAAGTCCTGAACACCCTGAACGCCCTGAACGCCCTGAGTGACGGCGCCGGGCGCCGCAGCTGAGGCGGGCCGGCGGGGCAGCCGCGGCCCGTTGTGGATCAGCAGGAAGACCAGCAGGATCCACAGCAGCACCAGCGTGATGACGGTGATCGGCCACAGCTTGTGCGGCCGGTGCGGCCGGGTCACAGCCAGCCGCTCTTCCGCAGCCGGATGTAGACGATCACGCAGACGGTGACCATGACCAGCATCATCGCCGGGTACCCGTACAGCCAGCGCAGCTCGGGCATGTAGTCGAAGTTCATGCCGTAGAACCCGGCGACCATGGTGGGCACCGCGATGACGGCGGCCCACGAGGAGATCTTGCGCATGTCCTCGTTCTGCCGCTTGCCCAGCAGCGCCAGATGCGCGGTGAGGACCGAGTTGAGCAGCTCGTTGTGCGCGTCGACCTGGCCGTCCACGCGCAGCAGGTGGTCCAGGACGTCGCGGAAGTACTCGCGGGTGTGGGCGCACTCGGGGACCCGCCCGCGCGTGATCTCCTGCATCACCGGGATGAGCGGGTCCTGGGCGGTGCGGAACTCCAGGACCTCCCGCTTGAGGGAGTAGATGCTCTCGGTGACGTCGGGCCCGCCGGGGCGGAACACGGCCCGTTCCAGCTCGATGATGTCGACCTCGACCTCGTGCGTCACGTCGCCGTAGTGGTCGACGACCTCGTCGCAGACCGCGTACAGGACGGCGGCGGGCCCGTGTTCGAGGAGGTCGGTGTCCTGCTCGAGGCGCTTGCGGACGGGCCCGAGCGGGTTGCCCGGCCCGTGCCGGACGGTCACCACGAAGTCGGCGCCGAGGAACAGCATGATCTCGCCGACCTCGATGTCGGAGGTGGCGTCCTTGTACACCAGCGTCTTCAGGACGACGAACAGGGTGTCGCCGTAGCGTTCCAGCTTGGGTCTCTGGTGGGCCGAGACCGCGTCCTCGGCGGCCAGCGGGTGCAGCCCGAGCTCGTCGCGGACCAGGTCGAACTCCTCCTCGGTGGGCTCGTGCAGCCCGATCCACAGGAAGACGCCGCCCGCCGCGCCGCCGGGCCCCGAGCGCGCGGACTCGGCGCGGGCGGCGTCGAAGGCGTCGCTGATGTCGCCCTCGATCGTGCGCCGGACGCCGCGCGCGTAGATGGCCTTGTCGACAATCACGGAAACCCATCCTTGCGCATCCGGCCGATCGGGGCCATCCGTGCGATCGGCGCGCATCGGGTGTGATCTCGTAGAGTGCCTGGCGTGACGACGCTTCTGCTTGTGCGGCACGGCCTCACCGCGATGACGGGGCCGCTGCTCGCGGGGTGGACCCCCGGGGTGGCCCTGGACGAGCGGGGCCGCGCCCAGGTCCGCGCCCTGGGCGGGCGGCTGGCCCCGGTCCCGCTGGCCGCCGTGGTGTCCAGCCCGCTGGACCGCTGCCTGGAGACCGCCGACGCGGTCGCCGCCGGCCGCGACGGCATCGAGAAGGTGCGGGTGGACGAGCGGTTCGGGGAGGTCCGCTACGGCGACTGGACCGGCCGGCCGCTGAAGGAGCTGGCCGAGGAGCCGCTGTGGCGGGTGGTGCAGGCGCATCCCAGCGCGGCGCGCTTCCCCGGCGAGGACGGCGAGGCGCTCGCCGACGCCCAGCACCGCGCGGTGACCGCCGTCCGCGACTGGAACGCGCGGATCGCCGGCGAGCACGGTGAGGACGCCGTCTACGCGGTGTGCAGCCACGGCGACATCATCAAGGCGATCGTGGCGGACGCGCTGGGCCTGCACCTGGACCAGTTCCAGCGGATCCAGGCCGCGCCCGCGTCGGTGACCGTGATCCGCTACACCGAGCTGCGCCCCTTCGTGGTCCGCCTGAACGACGTCGGCGGCGACGTCGCCGACCTGCTGCCGCCCCCGCCCCGGTCCGAGGACGAGGAGAACGGCGGGGACGCGGGGGGCGCCGGGGGACGCGGGGACGCGGCGGTGGGCGGCGGCGCGTAGGGTCGTTGTCATGCCGGTCATCTCCTATGAACTGCCGGAAAGGTTCGTCGCCGGGGCCGTGGGCCAGCCGGGCGACCGGGCCTTCTACCTGCAGGCGCGGTCCGGCCGCCGGGTCACCAGCGTGGGGCTGGAGAAGTTCCAGGTGACGCTGCTGGCCGAACGCCTGGAGGAGCTGCTGGACGAGGTGCTGCGCCGCAGCGGCGGCGACGCGCCGGTGCCCGCGGTGACCCCGTCGGAGCTGCGCGACGACGGTCCGCTGGACCAGCCGGTCGAGGAGGAGTTCCGGGTCGGCACGATGGCGCTGGCCTGGGATCCCGAGGACGAGCAGGTGGTCATCGAGGCGCAGGAGGTCACCGAGGGTGAGGACGACGACGCCGAGGTCGGCGAGGACGACCCGGCGATCGCGGTGCTGCGGGTGCGGATCACCGCGGCGCAGGCCCGGGCGTTCGCCGAGCGGGCGCTGAAGGTGGTGGCGTCGGGCCGTCCGCCGTGCCCGCTGTGCGGGCTGCCGCTGGACTCGGCCGGGCACGTGTGCCCGCGGCAGAACGGCTACCTCGGGTGAGCGCGCGGCACGCGGCCGGCGCGGCGCGCGGGGGCACCGCGGCGGGCGCGCGGGGCGATCGGACGCGGCCGGGACGGCGGCTGTGCTGGATCATGGGCGGGGTGGCCGGAAGAATGAACGCATGACGCAGTCCTCCCGGGATCGAACCCCCGCCGGCGACGGCACCGTCTCCCCCCGAGACACCGAGACCGCCGAGCGGCTGCTGAGCCTGGGCCGCCTCTCGGTGGAGGGCCGGCTGGTCCAGGCGTCCAACGCCACGCTGTACTGCGCGATCGAGTGGGAGGGCCTGAGCGCCGCCTGCGTCTACAAGCCGGTGGCGGGCGAGCGCCCGCTGTGGGACTTCCCCGACGGGACGCTGGCCGAGCGCGAGGTGGCGGCGTACGCGGTGTCGGAGACGATGGGGCTGCACGTGGTGCCGCCGACGGTGCACCGCGACGGCCCGTACGGGCCGGGCATGGTGCAGCTGTGGGTGGAGCCCGACCCCGAGGTCGACCTGGTGGCGCTGTCGCGGTCGGAGGACGACGCGGCGATCCGGCGGATGGCGGTGTTCGACGCGGTGGTCAACAACGCCGACCGCAAGATCGGGCATCTGCTGCCGCCGGGCGACGGGCACGTGTACGGCTGCGACCACGGGGTGTGCTTCTCGGTCGACTACAAGCTGCGGACGGTGCTGTGGCAGTGGCGGGGCAAGCCGCTGCCGCGGGAGTCGGTCGAGGCGCTGGCCCGGGTCGAGGCGGGGATGCGCGACGGCGGCCCGCTGGGGCGGCGGCTGGGCGAGCTGCTCACGCCCGAGGAGGTCGACGCGACGCGCCGCCGGGTGGAGCTGATGCTCAAGCACCGCATCCACCCGTACCCGCCGGAGGACTGGCCGGCCATCCCCTGGCCGCCCATGTAGCCGGGTGATCGCGGCCTGCCGCCCCGGTGTCGGGTGCTTTGTCGGCCAATGCTCCAATAGGGGTCATGTGCACGGCGATCGTCAGCTTCGACCCCTCGTCCCCGGTGCCCGTGATCCTCGTCGGTGTGCGCGACGAGTTCCTGGAGCGGTCGTGGCGGCCGCCGGGCCGGCACTGGCGGGACCGGCCCGCCCTCGTCGGCGGGCAGGACCTCCGGGCGGGCGGGACGTGGCTGGCCGCCGATCCGGGGGCGCGGCGGGTGGCGACCGTGCTGAACGCGCGCGGCCCGGCGGCGCCCGAGGACGGCCGCCGGTCGCGCGGCGAGCTGCCCCTGCTGGCGGCGGCCACCGGCGGGCCCGGTCCGCTGGACCTGCCGCGCTTCGACCCGTTCCTGCTGGTGGGCGCGGAGCCCGGCGGCGTGCGGCTGTGGCACTGGGACGGCGCGGACCTGGACGAGCGGGAGCTGGGCCCGGGCCTGCACATGATCCTCAACAGCGGGCTGGAGGGCGAGGGGCCGCACGCGGGCCGGACCGAGGACGCGCACATGGCGGCCCGGCTGGGGCACTTCCGGCCCCGTTTCGCGGCGGCCCGGCGGCCCGAGCCGCGGCCCGTCCCGTCGCTGGACGCGGGCCCGTCGGCGGCCGAGCCGGTGGAGCGGGCGTGGGGGGAGTGGCTGCCGCTGGTGAACGGCGACGGCCTGGCCCGCACCGATCCCGCGTCGCTGCTCCCGCTGGCCGATCTGGGCGAGGGTCGGATCTGGGGCACCAGCTCGATCTCGCTGCTGGCGCTGTCGCCGGAGGGCGTCCGCTACGACTTCAGCGCCTCCCCGGGCGACCCCGGCGCCTGGACCCAGGTGCTCTGAGAGGGTCCCTGAACGAGGCGCTCCGCGGGGTTCGCCCGGTCGACGGCGACGGGGCGTCAGCGGAGGGCGCGGCGGAGCACCTTTCCGGCGGGATTGCGCGGCAGGTCGCCGCGTATCTCGACCCGCCGGGGGCACTTGTAGTGCGCCAGCCTGTCCCGGCAGAAGGCGATCACCTCGGCCGGCTCCACCCGGGCCCCCGGACGGGGCACGACCACCGCCTTGACGCTCTGGCCCCACCTGTCGTCGGGGATTCCGAGGACCGCGGCCTCCCTGATCGACGGGTGGGCGGTCAGGACGTTCTCGACCTCGGCCGGGAAGATGTTCTCGCCGCCCGAAATGATCATGTCGTTGAGCCGGTCGGTCAGGTAGAGGTAGCCGTCGGCGTCGAGGCGGCCGCAGTCACCGGTGCGCAGCCAGTTGTCGGGCGTGAGGGCCGACTCGCCGTCCGGGCGGTTCAGGTAGCCGACCATGGTCTGGGCCGTGCGCACCCAGACCTCGCCGACCTCGCCCGGCGGCAGCGGGCGTCCCGTGTCGGGGTCGGCGATGCGCAGCTCGACGTGGTCGAGGGGGCGGCCGGCGGAGGCGAGCCGCCCGCGGGGGTCGTCGGGGTCGTGGTCGGCCTGGTCCAGGTGGGCGATGGGCGCGGTGGTCTCGGTCATCCCGTACGCCTGGACGAAGCCGCAGTCCAGGGCGCGCAGGGCGCGGGCCAGCAGGGCCGGGGCGATCGGTGAGGCGCCGTAGGCGATGGTGCGCAGCGAGGACAGGTCGGTGCCGGGCAGCGCGGGGTCGTCCAGCAGCTGGTGGATCATCACCGGGACCAGCATGGCGATCTCCACCCGGTGGCGTTCGATCGCGGCCAGGACGGCCCCCGGCTTCGGGTCGGGCAGGAGCACGACGTGGCCGCCGTGGTGGCCGTTCACGTAGATCTGCACGGTGCCCCCGACGTGGAACACCGGCGACACGACCAGGGTGGCGACGCCCGGCCGCACGCTGCGCCAGGCGGGCGGGTGCGCGAGCTGCTCCCTGATGCCGCGGACGCCGAGCATGACGCCCTTCGGCGTGCCGGTCGTGCCCGAGGTGAAGAAGACCAGGGCGATGTCGTCGGGTTCGGGGACCAGTCCCGGGTCGACGGTCCTCTGGGCGTCGCGCCAGGCCGGATAGGACGCGTACCCGTCGGGCGCGGGCCCGCCGCCGGGCGGGACGACGAGGACCTGCGGTGACAGGCCCGCGGCCGTCAGCGCCGTGGCCAGCGTCGGCGCGAACTCGGCGTCCGCGACGACGAGCCGGGGGCGGGCCTCGGCGAGGATCGCGGCCAGCTCGCCGGAGGACAGCCGCCAGTTCAGGGACGCGACCGTGGCGCGGACCTTGCTCGCCCCGTACAGGAACTCGCAGTAGGCCATCGAGTTCCGGCCGAGGTGGGCGACCAGGTCGCCGGGGCGCACCCCGGCGGCGGCCAGGCCCTGCCCGACCCGGCTGGCCGCGGCGTCGAGCTCGCGGAACGTGCGGGTCAGGTCGCCCCCGGGCCCGGTCCCGGGGACGGTGACCGCGGGCTGGTCGGGGGCGGCGACGGCCCAGTGACGGATGATCTCGGCCAGGCATGTGGTCATACGGGTGCGCTCCGCTCGCAGACGATCGGGCTACATACCAGTCCGTATGGCGGCGGATGTCAATAGCCCAGTCTTCCTGGATCTATCGGATCGAAAAGTCTTGTCGCAGGCCATACTCGAAGGTATGGTCCCGGCATTCCCTGTGCTGAGAGGACTGGCCGCATGCACAGCACCCACCCCATCCGCCCCCTGGCCGCCGCCGCCCCCCTGCTCCTGCTGCTCGCAGCCTGCGGGTCGCCCGGCGCCGCGACCGGTGACGCGACACTGAGCCTGGGGGAGATCAGCCATCTCCAGACCTTCGACCCGGCGAAGGCCAACACGCCGCAGATCGCCTACCTGCGGCCGGTGTTCGACACGCTGATCAGCAGCCGCGGGTCCGGCGAGTACGGCCCCGGGCTGGCCACCACGTGGACCTACACGGGCTCCGACCTGGTCCTCACCCTGCGGAAAGGGGTGAAGTTCACCGACGGCACCCCGTTCGACTCCTCGGTGGTCAAGGCCAACATCGAACGCGGCAAGAAGGTCGACGGGCCGCTGGCGGCGGTGTCGTACAACCTCGTCGAGAAGGTCGAGACCCCCGACCCGTACACGGCCGAACTGCGCCTCGCCAGGCCCGGGCCGTCGATCGTCCAGATGCTCAGCGGCGTCCCCGGCATGATGCTCAGCCCCAAGGCGTTCAACGACCCCAAGGTGGACCGGAACCCCGTCGGCACCGGCCCCTGGAAGCTGGACGCGGCCTCGTCCGTCGAGGGCGACTCCTACACCTACGCCAAGAACACCGGGTACTGGGACCCGTCGGTGCAGAAGGCGGACAAGGTGCGGATCCGCGCCTACACCGACGCCGGCGCCATGATCAACGCGCTGCGCGGCGGGCAGGTCCAGGCCGGCCCGGTCTCCGGCGCGCAGGTCAGGTCGGCCGAGCAGAGCGGGCTCACCGTCGAGCGGGACCCCGGGCTGCCGGCCGGACTGCTCGTCCTCGACCGGGACGGCGGCACCGTCCCCGCGCTCAAGGACGTGCGGGTGCGGCAGGCCATGGCGTACGCGATGGACCGCGCCGCGATCAACTCCTCGGTGATGTTCGGCACCGGTGACGCGGACGGCAACCTGTTCGACGACAGGAGCCCGGCGTACGAGCCCGCGCTCAAGTCGTCGTACCCGGCCGACCTCGCCAAGGCCAGGCGCCTGATGGCCGAGGCGGGCCACCCGGACGGGTTCGCGTTCGACCTGCCCACCAATCCCGTCTTCGCCAACCTGGCGGAGGCCGTCGCCGGCGCGCTCGGGAAGATCGGCATCAGGGCCAGGCTCGTCAACCTGCAGGCGGGCAACCTCGCCGTCCAGCTCCGCTCCAGGAAGTACCCGGTCGCGGTGCTCCAGCTCCCCGCGGACGACCCGTACCTGTTCTACCAGCAGACCCTGAGCCCGAAGGGCCCCTACAACCCCTACGGCGCCACCGACCCGCGGATCGAGGCGCTGGCCGCGCGGGCGTCCACCAAGACGATCCGGGACGGCGCGGCCGAGTACCGGGGCCTGTACCGGCGCGCCGCCGAGCAGGGGTACGTGATCACGCTGGTCCGCGGCTACCGGATGCTGGCCGTGCGGAAGGGGGTGTCGGGGGCGATCCCGGTCGGCACCGCCCCCGACCCGCGCAACGTCACCGCCCGATGAGCCGGGGACCGGGTGCGGCATGCTGAGACTGATCATCTCCCGGCTGGCGGCGCTGGCGCCGCTGCTGCTCATCGTGTCACTGGCGACGTTCCTGCTGTCCGCGCTGCTCCCGGAGGAGCCGGCGGCCATCGTCGCGGGCGACAACACCGACCCGGCCAACCTGGCCCGGATCAGCGCGCGGCTCGGCACCGACCGTCCGCTGATCGTGCGGTACGGCGACTGGCTGGCCGGCGCGGTCACCGGTGACCTGGGGACCTCCTACTTCTCCAGCGTCCCGGTGGGCCCGCAGCTGGCCGAACGCGCCGGGACCACGCTGTCGATCGCCGCGGGCGGGCTCGTGCTGGCGACGCTGTTCGGGACGACCGCCGGAATCCTGGCGGCGGTGCTGCGGGGCGGCGCGGTCGACCGCGCGGTGACGCTCCTCACCTCGACCGCGATGGCGGCGCCCCCCTTCTGGGTGGGACTCCTCCTGGTCTCGTTCTTCGCGATCAGGCTGGGCTGGTTCCCGCCCGCCGGATACGTGCCGCCCGCCGGCGGCCTCGGTGCCTGGCTCGGCTCGATCGCGCTGCCGTCGGTGGCGCTCGCCCTTGCCCCCGGCGCCTACCTCGCCCGCCAGACGCGCGGCTCGATGGTGGGCGTGCTGGAACGGGAGTACGTGCGGACCGCGATCGCCCGCGGGTACCGGCCGGGCCGCGTGATCCTGCGGCACGCGGTCCGCAACGGGCTGTCCCCGGTCGTCACGCTCCTCGGCTTCCAGGTCACGATCCTCATCGGCGGGTCGCTGGTCGTGGAGAAGGTCTTCGCCCTCCCCGGGCTCGGATCGCTGGCCATCGAGGCGGTGCTGCGCCAGGACATCCCCGTGGTCCAGGGCCTGGTGGTCACGATCGCGACCGCGGTCGTCCTGGTCAACCTGCTGCTCGATCTGGTGTACGGGTACCTCAATCCGAAGGTGCGGCTGTCATGAGAGCCATCTCCCGGAAGTTCCTGGGCAACCGGCCCGCCGCCGCGGGACTGGCGGTCCTGGTCGTGCTGCTGGCGGCCGCGCTGTGCGCGCCGCTGATCGCCGCCCACCCGCCCGACGCGCAGTCGCTCGGCGAGGCGCTGCGCGGGCCGTCCGGCGCGCACTGGCTCGGCACCGACGACAAGGGGCGCGACCTGTTCGCGCGGCTGCTGTACGGCGCCCGGTCCGCCTTCGTGGTGTGCGGCGCCTCCGCCGGGCTGGCGATGCTGATCGGCGTGCCGATCGGGCTGGTCGTCGGATTCCTCGGCGGCTGGTGGGACCGGGTGGTCATGCGGCTGGTGGACGCGATCGTCGCCGTTCCGGCGCTGGTGCTGGTCTTCGCGCTGGTGGCGCTGCTGGGGCCGGGCCTGTCGAGTACGGTCACGGCGCTGGGCCTGGTGTTCTCGACGGTGTTCGTCCGGCTGGTCCGGGGCGAGGTGCTGGCGGTGCGGGAGGAGCCGTACGTGGCGGCCTCGCGGGTCGGCGGCGCCGGGCCGGTCCGCCTGATGGCCACCGGGGTCCTGCCGGTGATCGCGCCCGCCGTCATCATGCAGGCGAGCCTCACCTGCGGAACGGCGCTGCTGGCCGAGGCGGGCCTGTCGTTCCTCGGGCTGGGGGTGCAGCCGCCCGACGCGAGCTGGGGGTCGATGCTGAACGCCGCGCAGACGGTCGTCGACATCGCGCCCTGGCTGGCGGTGCCGCCGGGCCTGGCGATCCTCGCCATGGTCCTGTGCTTCAACGTCGTCGGTGACGGGCTGCGCGACGCCCTCGCGCGCCAGGCGGCACCGGTCCGCCGCTCCCGGCCGCGCCTCCGGGTGCCGCGGCGTGCGGGCCTGTCCCGCCGCGCCGCCGGCCCGCCCGCGGTCGCGAAGGTCACCGGGCCCGACGCCGGGCCCGGCGCCGAGCTCGGCCGGGAGGCGCTGCTGGTGGTGCGCGACCTCGAGATCAGCCTTTCCCCGCCCCGGACCGGCCCGCCGGTGCCGGTGGTCAGCGGCCTGTCCTTCGAGGTGGCGCCCGCGGAGATCGTCGGCCTGGCCGGCGAATCCGGCTGCGGCAAGACCGTCACCGCGCTCGCGCTGCTCGGGCTCGTCCCGCCGCCCGGACGGATCACCCGGGGGTCGATCCGGCTCGGCGGCACCGAGCTCGCCGGTGCGTCCGCGGCGACGCTGCGCGCGGCGCGCGCCCGCGACCTCGGGGTGGTCTTCCAGGAGCCGCACGCCGCGCTCAACCCCGCGCGCACGGTCGAGGACCAGCTCACCGAGCCGCTCCGGGTGCACCTGGGCATGTCGCGCAGGCGGGCGCGCGAACGCGCGGCCGAACTCCTCGACCGGGTCGGCATCCCCGAACCGGCGGCCAGGCTCGGCGCCTACCCGCACGAGCTGTCCGGCGGGATGGCCCAGCGCGTGATGATCGCCGCGGCCATCGCGTGCGAACCCAGGCTGCTGATCGCCGACGAGCCCACCACCGCCCTGGACGTCACCGTGCAGAGCCAGGTCCTGGACCTGCTCGCCGACCTGCGCGCGGACACCGGGATGTCCGTCCTGCTCATCAGCCACGACCTCGGGGTGGTGGCGGACCTGTGCGACCGGGCGATCGTGCTGTACGCGGGCGAGATCGCCGAGTCCGCCCCCGTGGACACGCTGTACGCCGCGCCGCGGCACCCCTACACCGCCGACCTGCTGCGCGCGGTTCCGCGCAACCGGCCCGGCGGCGACCTGGCGGGCATCCCGGGGAGCGTCCCGCGGCCCGGCGCCTGGCCGGCGGGCTGCCGTTTCGCCCCGCGCTGCGCGAGCGCGCTGCCCGGCTGCTCGGCGGCGCCGGTCCCGCTGCGCCGCACCGGCGACCACCAGGTCCGCTGCGTCCGGGCGGACCTGGTGACGGCGGGCGACGAGCGGAGGACGGGATGAGCGACCTGCTGCGGGTACGGGGCCTGACCGTGCGGTACCCGGGCCGGCGCCCGTGGCCGTGGTCGCCGCACCGTCCCGTGGACGCGGTGACCGGCGTCGACCTCGACCTGGAGAAGGGCCGCACGCTCGGCCTGGTGGGCGAGAGCGGGTCGGGCAAGTCCACGCTCGGCCGGGCCGTGCTGCGGCTGCTCCGCCCGTCCGGCGGCACGATCCGCGTGGGCGAGTTCGACGTGACCGGGTTCGGCCTGCGGGTTCCGCTCGAGTACCGGCGGGCCGTCCAGGTCGTCTGGCAGGACCCGTTCGGCTCCCTCCATCCGGTGCGGACCGTCGGGTCGACGCTGGCCGAGCCGCTGCGCATCCACTTCGGGCTGGACGGCAGGGAACTGCGAGACCGGGTCGGGGAGCTGCTCGAACGCGTCGGCCTGGACGCGGACATGGCCGATCGCCGCGCCCACGAGTTCTCCGGGGGCCAGCGGCAGCGCGTCGCCATCGCCCGCGCGCTCGCCGTCCGGCCGCGGCTGCTCATCCTCGACGAGCCCGTGAGCGCGCTCGACGTGTCCACGCAGAGCCAGGTGATCGCGCTGCTCCGGGAGATCCAGCGCGACACCGGCACCGCCTACCTCTTCATCGCGCACGATCTGGCGGTGGTCCGGCACGTCTCCCACCGGATCGCGGTGATGCGCCGGGGACGCGTGGTGGAGACCGGACCCTCCGACCGCGTCTGCGACGAGCCCGCCCACCCGTACACCAGGGCGCTGATCGAGGCCGTCCCCGAACCCGAGCCGGCCCGGCAGCGCGCCCGTCGCGCCGCCCGCCGCACGGCCCGCGGCACCGCAACCTCCGGCACCCCCGAAACCGCCGACACCCCTGACACCTCCGACACGGAAAGCTGACATGGGACGCAAGATTCTGTTCATCACCACCGACCAGCAGCGTTACGACGCGCTCGGCTGCAACGGCGGCACGGTCGCCCGCACCCCGGTCGCCGACGCGCTCGCCGCCGGAGGAGTCCGTTACGAGCGGGCCTACTGCCAGAACACCGTCTGCATGCCCGCCAGGTCGACGCTGCTGACGGGGCAGTACCCGCGCACGCACGGCGTCGTCGCCAACGGGATCCCGCTGCCGCCGGACGCCCCCAGCGTCGCCCGACACCTGCGCGACTCGGCGGGCTACCGCACGGCGCTGATCGGGAAGGCGCACTTCGAGCCGATCTCCGACCCCGGCCTGCGCTGGGAGGAGAACCGGCTCGGCGCCTCCGGACGGCACGGCCCCTACCGCGGGTTCGAGCACGTCGAGTTCGCCGGGCACGGCCCGTGGGGCAAGACCCACTACGCGCGGTGGCTGAAGAGGGAGCATCCGGGCCGGCGGGACGGGTTCGCCCGGATCTTCGACGGCACCCCGCGCGGCGACACCGGCGCGCCCGAGGTGGCCTACAACCCCGTCCCGCGCGGCCTCTACCACACCGACTGGATCGCCGACCGGGTCATCGCCTGGCTGGACACCCTCGACCCGGACGACGACTGGCTGTGCTGGATGAGCTTCCCCGACCCGCACCACCCGTGGGACCCCCCGGCCGCCGAACGGCACCGCGTCGACTGGCGGGACCTGGACCTGCCCGCCGGGCACCCCGGCTCGGCGGACCGGGCCCGGGAGATCCTGGCCGCCAAGCCCGCCCACTGGCTGGCCTGGTACGAGGGCCGGGTCCCCAACCTGGACGGCGCGCCGGGCGACTTCGTCCCCGCGCGGATGACCGCCGACCAGCTCCGGGAGATCAGCGCGCTCATCCACATCGAGAACGAACTGCTGGACGAGGCGTGCGGCAGGGTCCTGGCCCGGATCGCCGAGCGCGGCTGGGACGCCGACACCGACGTCTTCCTCACCACCGACCACGGCGAGTTCCAGGGGGACTTCGGGCTGCTCTACAAGGGCCCGTACCACGTCGACTCGCTGATGCGGCTGCCGCTGATCTGGCGTCCCGCGCCGGCCACGGGCACGGCGCCCGCGGTGGTGACCGACCCGGTGGGCCAGATCGACCTGGCGCCCACCTTCTGCCGGATCGCGGGGCTGCCGGTGCCGGAGTGGATGCAGGGCCGTCCGCTGCCCGCGGCGCCCGACCCGACCCGCGAGCGCGCGCTGTGCGAGTGGGACAGCCAGCTCGACCACGGCCTGCGCATGCGCTCCATCTACCGGGACGGCTGGCTGCTGACCGCCTACGAGCCGTCGACGCCGGGGGAGGGGATCCCCACGGCCGGGCTGCTCCGGCACTACGGGCTGCCGGCCGTCGAGGTCCCGCGGATCGTGTACGGCGGGGACGAGGGGGAGCTGTACAACCTGCGCGAGGACCCGCACCAGTGGCGCAATCTGTGGGCCGACCCCGGCCATGCGGCGATCCGCCGCGAAATGGTGGAGGATCTGTACGACAACCTGCCGTCGCCGCGGCGGCCGCCGCTGGCGGTCGAGGCGATGGCCTGACGGCGAAGGGAGCCACGTGACCTCTCGCGTCACCCGCGACGAGTGGATCGACACCGCGTTCGACGTCCTGGCCAAGAAGGGCGACAGCGGCCTCAGGGTCGACGAGCTGTGTTCGGCGCTCGGGGTCACCAAGGGAAGCTTCTACTGGCATTTCACCGACCGCGCCGAGCTGGTCGCCGAGATCTGCTCCCGCTGGGCGAACGGACACGCCGACACGCTCGTGGAGCTGGCCCTGGAGACGACAGCCGACCCGCTGGAGCGGCTGCGGCGGCTGCACGATCGCGGCAAGGAGAAGGCGGGCAGCGACCGGGCGATGCGGATGTGGGCGGGGCGGGACGAGCGCATCGCCGCCGCGGTCCGCGCCGCCGACAGGCGCATCTTCGGGTACATGGCCAAGGCGTTCTCCGACCTCGGCTTCCCTCCGGCCGAGGCGGAGCTGCGGGCCAAGCTGCTGCTCTACACGGCGGTCGGCAGCTACAGCGTCGACTCCGGCATCGCTCCCAACGCGGGCCCCGACCAGTTCGAACGCGAACTGCGGATCCTCGCCCGGCCGCTCCCGCCCGGCGAGCGCTGAGCGGGCGGCGCGCGGGCCGGGGGTGAGCCTCCGCCGGGTCAGGCGTCCGGGGCGGGGTCGTGGTAGACGCCGCGGTACCAGAGCGTGGCGAGCGTCTCGATCGCGGCCTCGTCGTCCGGCGGGTCCACGCCGGCGTCGCCGCCCCCGGCCATCCAGACCCAGCAGAACGACTCCAGCATCGAGACGATCGCCGAGGCGAGCAGTCCGTGGTCGACGCCGACCCGGTGGCCCGAGCGCTCCGCGTTGCCGATGCCGGCCTTCACCGCGCGGAGCCCGATGGCGCGGTGGTCCCGCCATCTGCGCGCGAAGACCTCGTCCGTCATGGACATCTGGAACACGCCCACCATCTCGGCGAGGTAGGCGCGGTAGGTGGTCCAGTACGCCCGGACCGCGGCGCGGATGCCCTCCATCGGGTCCTCGCCCCGGGCCTTGAAGGAGTTCTCGAGAACCTCGGTGGAGAACTGCTCCAGCAGGGCCTGGAGCAGTTCCTCCTTGTTCTCGTAGTAGTTGTAGAAGGAGCCGGGGCTCTTGCCGGCGGCCCGCGCGATGTCCGAGATCTTGGCGTTGAAGTAGCCGTGCTCGGCGAAGACCTTGCGCGCGGCGTCGAGGAAGGCGGACTCGGTTCTCCGCCCCTTCGGCGTGGACGGCCTGGCGGGCATCCCCATCCCTTCTGACGGCGGGCTGGTCGCCGTGCACCCGGTGGAGTGCCTGGAGTCTAGAGGATCGGGCGGCGGGGCGGCCCCCTCCGCAGGCCATTGACTAAAACTGAATTCAGTATCAGTATTGCGTTCCGATCCAGTACGCGGCCGTCCCGCCGCCCCCGCGGACGGCCCGACCGAAGGGATGCACCGATGGCGATGAAGACCGGGAAGGAGTACCTCGCCTCGCTCGACGACGGCAGGCGGGTCTTCGCCGAGGGCGAGGAGCTCAAGGACCTCGGCGCCCATCCGCAGTTCGCCACGGCGCTGAAGCTGGTGGCCGAGGGCTACGACCGGCACCACCGGCCGGGGAAGGACGTCAGCGGCCCCTACTTCGCGATCCCGCGCGGACCGGGCGAGCTGAAGGACATCCTGGAACTGCTGCTCGGCTGGGACATGGTGACGGTGACCACCTCCCAGGGCCTGCTGGCGCTGCTCACCGCCGCGGCCCGGGTGCGTCCCCGGCACCCGGGGTACGCGCGGCGCATCGAGGACTACTTCGCCCACTGCAAGGACAACGACCTGCGCTGCGTCCAGGCGATCACCGACGCCAAGGGCGACCGCCGGCTCCCTCCGAGCCGGCAGGAGGATCCGGACGTCTACACCCGCATCGTCGAGCGCCGCCCCGGCGGCATCGTCGTCCGCGGCGCCAAGCTGCACATCTCCTCGGCCGCGGTGAGCCACGAACTGGTGGTGATGCCGACCAAGAACATGAAGCCGGGCGAGGAGGACTGGGCGGTGGCCTGCGCCATCCCCGTGAACGCGCCCGGCGTGTCGATCGTCAACACCAGCTACGCGCCGCGCGAGCGCCAGGCCGACTTCCCGGTCAGCTCCCGGCACAACATGCCCGAGGGCTTCGTCATCCTCGACGACGTCTTCGTCCCGGACGAGCGGGTCTTCCTGGCGGGCGAGATCGAGCACTCGGGGACGTTCGCGCACTCCCTCGGCCTGTGGGAGCGCCTGGGCGGCACCGCGCACCTGGCCGAGTACGGCGACACCCTGGCCGGGCTGGCCCAGCTGGTCGCCGAGGCCAACGGCACCGAGCGGGTCGCGCACGTCCGCGAGAAGATCGCCGAGATGGTCATCTACGCCACGCTGGTGCGCGGCGCGCTGGAGGCGGCCATCGCCAACGCCGAGGCCAGCCCGGAGGGCTGGTACTTCCCCAGCGAGCTGTACACCAACGCGGCCAAGCACCACGGCGCCGCCGAGTTCAGCACGATGATCCGCCACCTGCACGACATCGCGGGCGGCGCCGTGGTCACCGCGCCGTCCGTCGCCGACCTGGAGCACGCGGAGGTCGGCCCCTTCATCCGCAAGTACATGCGGACGAAGGAGGGCGTGGACGGCGAGTACCGCACCCGCCTGTTCCACGCGATCCGCGACTTCACCGCCGACGCCTACGGCGGCTGGCAGCTGGTCACGATGCTGCAG
Organism: Actinomadura rugatobispora; assembly: GCF_055379765.1. Taxonomy (NCBI): domain Bacteria; kingdom Bacillati; phylum Actinomycetota; class Actinomycetes; order Streptosporangiales; family Thermomonosporaceae; genus Actinomadura; species Actinomadura rugatobispora. The sequence goes on from NZ_AP029191.1 coordinate 9,780,518, forward strand.
TCCGGAGGCGGCCTGTACGCGCAGCGGCTGGTGGCCCGCAAGCACTACCCCATGGACCGGGCCAAGGCGCTCGCGCTCGCGCTGGCCGGGCTCGCGGAAGGCTGAGCGAGAGTGACGGACGACACGACACCGCGCGGCGAGGTTCCGCGCGACGGATACCCGGGCCCGGAGGCGTTCCGGGACGAGGCGGAGCGGTTCCTGCGGTCGATCGCCGGCGAGTTCGCCGGCGCCGGGACCGCCGGGCGGCGCGGCCCGTCCGACCGCGTCGCCGCCGTCGAGGAACTGGGCGAGGGACACGAGGAGCACGTCGCGAAGGTCAGGGAGCTCCAGGCCCGGCTGTTCGACGCCGGCCTGGCCCGGCCGAGCGCGCCCGCCGGCCGCGGCGGGCGCGGGCTGTCCCGCGAGCACGACCAGATCGTGGACGACCTCCTCGGCGAGCTGGGCTTCCCGTCCCGCGATCTGCTGTTCGTCGGGCTGCACATCGTCGCGCCCGCGATCGAGGCGCACGGCGCGCCGGAGTTGCGCGCGCGGACGGTGCCCGCGCTCCACCGCGGCGACATCATCGGCTGCCAGCTGTTCTCCGAGCCGGGCGCCGGCTCGGACCTGGCGGGCGTCACCACCAGGGCCGTCCGGGACGGGGACGACTGGATCCTCACCGGGCAGAAGGTGTGGACGTCGCTGGGCCACCTGGCGGACGTGGGCGAGGCGCTGGCGCGCACCGACCCCGCGGCCCCCAGGCACAGCGGGCTGACGATGTTCCTGGTGGACATGCGCGCGCCGGGCGTCACCGTCCGCCCCATCCGGCAGATGACCGGCGGGGCCGCCTTCAACGAGGTGTTCCTGGACGGCGTGCGCGTCCCCGACTCGCACCGCATCGGCGAGCCCGGGCAGGGCTGGCGGGTCGCCGCCACCAGCCTGGGCAGCGAGCGCGCCACCATGATCGGGGACGACGGGCCGGTCAGCCCCTACGTCCTGGAACGGCTGGCGGCGCTGGCCGCGCGGCTGGAGGCGGCCGGCGACCCGGTCCACCGGCCGCAGATCGCGCGGACCGTCGCCGCGGTCACCGCGATGCGGGCCGCGGCCGACCTGCCCGAGGGCTCGTGGGGGCACCGGATGGCACCGGTCTCCGGCTCGGTGCTGAAGCTGCTCATGACCCGGGCCGTGGACGAGATCGCGGCGCTGGCGGCCGAGGTCCTCGGCGAGCGCGCCTTCACCGACGCCGGAGAACCGGACACCTTCGCCTGGTCGGAGTTCGTCCTGGGCGCTCCGGCCCTGCACATCGCCGGCGGCACCGACGAGATCCAGCTCAACATCATCGCCCAGCGCGGACTCGGCCTGCCCCGGCCGCCCAAGCCCGCCGCTCCGGCCCGATGACCCGTTCTGAGGACGGCACCATGGAATCCTTCACCCGACCGCCCGAAGAACTCCTGAGCCCCGAGGAGGTCAGGTCGGCGCTGCGCGCCTACTTCGCCGAACACTCCGTTCCGGACGAGGCGCGGCGTCTGCGGGACGACGCCGGCGCCTTCGGGGAGGCGGCCTTCGACCGGGCGCGATGGCGGGCACTGGCCTGCGAGGTCGGGCTGGTCACCATGGCCGTGCCGGAGGCGGCGGGCGGGCTGGGTCTCGGCCTGGCCCACCTGACGCCGGCCCTGGAGGAGGCGGGCGCCTGCCTGTATCCGGGACCGCTGCGCGCCTCCGTGCTGGCCGCGTGGGCGCCCGGCCCCCACGCGGCCGAGGGCCTGCCCGACGACGGCGCCGCGATCGTCGGACTGCCGCAGTCGTTCGCCTCGCGGCGGCCGCACCTGGTGCTGCGCGACGGGCGCGTCTCCGGTGTGGCGGCGGGCGTCACCCACGGGCGGGTCGCGGACCATCTCCTGGCCGTGGCAGACACTCCCGACGGGCCCGTCCCGGCACTGGTCCGGCTGGACGGCGGCGCCGGTGAGGTCACCCGCCACCCGGTCCGGGCCGTCGACCTGACCGCCCGGCCGGCCGACCTGCGCCTGGACGGCGTCCCGGCGACCGTCCTGGCACCGCCCGACGCGACGGCCCGGACGGCCGACGCCGCGCGGCTGCTGCTGGCGGCCGAGCAGGTCGGCGGCGCGCAGGGCTGCCTGGCCCATACGGTCGAGTACGCCAAGATCCGCACCCAGTTCGGGCAGGTGATCGGCGGCTATCAGGCGATCCAGCACCGCTGCGCCGAGGTGGCGGTCGCGATCGCCGCGGCGCGCGCGCTCGTGCACGCGGCGGCCAGGGAGATCGACGAAGGCGACGCCGGGACCGCCCACCGGCTCGTCCTGCTGGCCAAGGCCGAGGCGTCCGAGGCGTTCGGCGCCGCGTCCGACGCGCTGATCCAGGTCCACGGCGGGATCGGATTCACCTGGGAGCACGACGCCCACCTCTATTTCCGGCGGGCGCGGGCGACCTCGGCGCTGGAGGGGCGGCCGTCCCGGCTCCGCGACGAGGCAGTGAGGGCCGGCTGCCTGTCCCTCCTCTGATCCGACGGCACATGCGAGGGCGCGGGTTCGGTGCGCCTTCGCGGTTACGCCCCCTCTTGACTCACCCTGAGTGCTACCTTGACTACCTCGTGCGATCTTTGTGCTGTCCGGAGGGGGGCCGGTCACGGGTGACAGAGGGTGGGCGCAGGGCGGTGGCGGCGCGATGACCCAGGCCGAGCCCGCGGCGGAGTCCGCGCCGGACCGCCCGCCCGACCCGACCGATCCACCCGGCCCTCCCGGCCCGGCCGACCGGTCGGACCCGTCCGACCCGCACAGGGCCGCCGCCCCGCCGCCGGCGGAGGTGGAGGGGGTGCGGCCGTGCTCGCCGTTCCGGCGGGCCTGGCTGCGGTTCCGCCGCGACCGGGTGGCGGTGGCGGCGCTGGCCGCGCTGGCGCTGATCGTGCTGTTCGCGCTGCTGGCGCCGCTGTGGGCGCGCCTGACCGGCCACCCCTACCACGCCACCTTCCCCCGGACCGGCCTCGATCCGGCCGGGCAGCCGGTGGGGCCCTCGGCGGAGTTCTGGCTGGGCGCCGACCAGCTCGGCCGGGACGTGCTGGTCCGCGCCGCCTACGGGGCGCGGGTGTCGCTGCTGGTGGGGGTGTGCTCGGCGACGCTGGCCTCGGCGGCGGGCGTGGCGGCCGGGCTGGCGGCCGGGTTCGCGGGCGGGGCGGCGGACGCGCTGCTGGCCCGGCTGATGGACGTCACGCTGGCGCTGCCCTACCTGCTGGTGGCGATCACGCTGGCGACCGCGTTCCCGATCGCCTCGGCGGGCGGCGGGCTGGCCATGACCGTGCTGGTGATCGCCTTCTTCTCGTTCGCGGCGGTGGGCCGGGTGGTGCGCGGGCAGGTGCTGTCGCTGCGGGAGGAGGGGTTCGTGGAGGCGGCGCGGGCGCTGGGCGCCGGACCGCTGCGGATCATGTTCGCGGAGGTGCTGCCCAACCTGGCCGGGCCGGTCGCGGTGCTGTCCTCGCTGCTGATCCCGGCCGCGATCGTGTTCGAGGCGACGCTGTCGTTCCTGGGCGTGGGGGTGCGGGCGCCGATGCCGAGCTGGGGCGGGATGCTCGGCGAGGGCGGCGAGGTGTTCCAGACGGCCTGGTGGCTGCTGGCGGTGCCGGGCGTCCTGCTGCTGCTGACGACGCTGTCGTTCAACCTGGTGGGCGACGGGGTCCGCGACGCGCTCGCGCCCCGCCGCGCCGCCGGGCGAGGGAGGTGACCGGCGGTGCCGTCCCTGGTCGCGCGGCGGCTGCTGTACTCGCTGCTGGTGCTGTGGCTGGTGTCGACGCTGGTGTTCGTGTTCCTGCACGCCTCGCCGGCGCCGGTGGAGCGGGTGATCGGCGGGCCGCGCGCCACCGCCGAGACGCTGGAGCAGATCCGCCGCAACCTGGGCCTGGACCGGCCGGTGCCGGTGCAGTACGCCGAGTTCCTCGCGCGGCTGCTGCGCGGCGACCTGGGCAGCTCCTACGTCTACGACGCCCCGGTCGCCCGGCTGATCGCCGACCGGCTCCCGACCACGCTGTGGCTGGTCTTCGGCGCCGGGGTGCTGTGGCTGGCGGGCGGGGTGGCGCTCGGGACGCTGGGCGCGGTCCGGGCCCGCGGCCTGGGGGACCGGGCCGCGACGGTGTTCGTGCTGGCCGCGATGTCGGCGCCGGCGTTCGTCATGGCGCTGGTGATGCTGCACCTGTTCTCCACCGTGCCGGCCGGGTGGGGGGTGGGGTTCTTCGAGGCGGGGCCGCCGCTGCGGGAGCACTTCCTGCAGCGGATGACGCTGCCGTGGATCTCGCTGGCGCTGCTGCTGCTGGCCGCCTACGCCCGGCTGACGCGGGCCTCGCTGCTGGAGGTGCTGGAGGCGGACTACGTCCGCACGGCCCGCGCCAAGGGGCTGCGGGAGCGGCGGGTGGTCGTCCGGCACGGGCTGCGGGCGGCGATGGCGCCGGTGCTGACGCAGTCGGGCATCGACCTGGGCATGCTGCTGGGCTCGACGATCGTCACCGAGAAGGTGTTCGGGCTGCAGGGGGTGGGGCAGCTGGTCCACCAGTCGATCGCGGCGGGCGACACCCCGGTGGTCATCGGGGTGACGCTGACGGTGACGGCGTTCGTGATCGCCGCGAATCTGGTGGTGGACGTGGGGTACTCGTTCCTGGACCCGAGGGTCCGGTTCGCCTGATCTTCTGGTGATCTCGGCGTGGGGGCGGGAACGGCGCACGGATAAGCTTTCGGTATGCGATCGTGGTCCGTTCCCCATGTGCCCAGCCTCCCCGCAGCCGGACTGCCCGCGGCGGGAGGCGCGCTGCGACTGCACGACACCGGGACGGGCTCGATACGATCTACCGCCCCGGGCGAGACCGCCCGGATGTACGTGTGCGGCATCACCCCCTACGACGCCACCCACCTCGGCCACGCCAACACCTACCTCGCCTTCGACCTGGTCAACCGCGTGTGGCGGGATCTGGGCCACCGGGTCCACTACGTGCAGAACGCCACCGACGTCGACGATCCGCTGCTGGAGCGCGCCAGGGAGACCGGGGAGGACTGGCGGGAGCTGGCGGAGCGGGAGATCGAGCTGTTCCGCGAGGACATGACGGCGCTGCGGATCCTGCCGCCCGACCAGTACGTGGGCGCGGTCGAGTCGATCGCGCTGATCGTGGAGATGGTGGAGAAGCTGCGGGCCAAGGACGCCACCTACGAGATCGACGGCGACATCTACTTCCCGGTGGCCGCCGACCCGGCGTTCGGCGCGGTGAGCCGGCTGGGCCGGGAGGAGATGGCGCCGCTGTTCGCCGAGCGCGGCGGCGACCCGGACCGCCCGGGCAAGAAGGACCCCCTGGACGCGCTGCTGTGGATGGCGCGGCGGGAGGGGGACCCGGGCTGGGACTCCCCGTTCGGGGTGGGCCGCCCGGGCTGGCACGTGGAGTGCTCGGCGATCTCGATCGAGCATCTGGGGATGGCGTTCGACGTCGAGGGCGGCGGTTCGGACCTGGCGTTCCCGCACCACGAGATGAGCGCCTCGCACGCGCAGGTCGCCACGGGGGAGCGCCCGCACGCCAGGGCCTACGTGCACGCGGGCATGGTGGGGCTGGACGGGGAGAAGATGTCCAAGTCCCGCGGCAACCTGGTATTCGTGTCGAAGCTGCGGCGCTCGGGCGCCGACCCGATGGCGATCCGGCTGGCGCTGCTGGGGCACCACTACCGCTCCGACTGGGAGTGGACCGAAGCCGACCTGGACGGCGCGGCCACCCGGCTGGAGCGGTGGCGGGCGGCGGTGGCGCGCCCGTCCGGCCCGGCCGCGGCGCCGGTGGCCGAGGAGATCCGCCGCCGCCTGGCCGACGACCTGGACGCGCCCGCCGCGCTGGCGGCCGTCGACCGCTGGGCGGCCGGGGACGGCGCCGACACCGCGGCGCCCGCGCAGGTCAGGGATCTGGCCGACGCCCTCCTCGGCGTCGCCCTCTGACCGACCGCCTACCGCCGACCGCCGACCGCCGACCGGGCGGTGTGCGGAGCGGGTCAGGCGTGGGCGGCGGTGCGCTGCGCGGCGTACTGGCGGGCCCGTTTGGCGACCCGGCGCCGCGACGACCACAGCATGACCGGGATGCCCGCCTGGCGCAGCCGCCGGGGGACCCTGCGGTAGAAGAACGTGTGGACGCGCAGGAGCGTCCACAGGGCGCGGTCCTTGCGGTCGCTCCACGGCAGCCCGTACTGCTCGCGGATAGGCTCGGGCAGCAGGCCGGCGGTGACGAACCGGTTGGCCCACAGGGCGGGGGCCATCCAGCGCAGCTTGCGCGACCACAGCACGGCCCGCATGACCTCGCGGCCGGTGTCGGTGACCTCCAGCGAGGAGACCATCTCGTCCATGTAGCGGCGGAAGGCGGCGATGTCGGCGGGCTGCGCGCCGGGCGGGCAGCCCAGCACGTCGGCGACGTGGCGGGCCTGGTCGATGTACTCGGCGGCCAGGTCGCCGCTCGGGGAGCCCAGGACGTGCTCGTAGACGTACAGGGCGGCGTCGATCAGCGTGGCGTTCACCCAGACCTGCAGGTCGGGGTCGTTGCCCGAGTAGCCGGGGCCGGTGATCCGCTCGTGCACGCGGCGGATCGTACGGCCCATCCGCTCGGCCTCCTCGTCGGTGCCGAAGGCGACGATGGTGAGGAAGTCCAGGGTGCCGAGGAGCCGGTCGAGCGGGCGGTGCCGCAGGTCGCTGTGGTCGGCGACGCCCTGGGCGACCTTGGGGTGGGCGACCTGGAGCAGCAGGGCCCGGCCCGCGCCCAGCATGACGGCGGGCTCGGCGGCCACGCGCCGCAGCACCGACAGGTCGCGGGCGGGGCCGGAGGCGGGGGGCGGTGGGGCTACGGGGTCGGGGCGGTCCACGGCGTTCCTTCCGCCGACAATGCGATAAGTGCATACTTGCGCACGGCGGGGCCCGGCTCAACCCCTTCTTGACGAAATGCCAATAAGGTGCCCGGCGCCGTCCCGGTCAGGGGCTCTGCATCACGTAGCAGGCCCAGTCGGAGGGGCTGCCGGCGTCGCCGTCGAGGCGGGCCTCGGCGCCGGGGGCGTACTGCGACCTGCACACCTGCGTCATGGTGATGGAGGAGTCGACGCCGATGCCGCCGTCGGGGGCGCAGTACCAGCGGCCCGAGCGGAAGTCGGCCCGGAACCGGCCCCGGTCCTGGCAGTAGCGCTGCGGGTCGGGGGCGCCGAGCACCACGGGCGAGGGCGGCGGGTCGCTCTGGCCGGGCGTGTCGCCGTCGTCGTCGCCGGTGGGCGCGGGACCGCCGCCTCCGGGCCGGGACGGCCGCGGGCCCGTGCCCTCGGGGGCGGGGTCGGGGTGCCGGGTGCGCGCCGGGTCGCCGGCCGGCCGGCCGCCGTCTCCGCCGGGGGCGGTGGTCACCGAGCCGGCGGGCGAGGCGCCGGAGGGCCCCGCGACGGTCGCGCCCCTGCCGGTGTCGTCGGTGGTGGCGGACATCAGCGCGTAGGTGCCGCCGCCCGCGGCGGCCGCGATCCCCAGCGCCGCGAGCGCGGCGGGGACCTTGGCGGGGATCCGGCGGCGCCTGCGCCTGCGTCCGCGGCCCCGGCCGGGAGGGGCGGCCCCGCCGGGCCGGGTGCCGGCGGCCGGCGGCCCGCCCGCGCGGTGCCCCTCGACCGTGGCCTCGGGCTCGGCCGTCACGGCGGGCCCGCCGGAGGAGTCGCGCGGGGCGGGGGCCCGGGACGGGTCGGCGGCGGTCGCGGCGGCCGCCGCGTCCCCGTTCACTTCCGTGTCCTCGTCCGTGTCCTCGTCCGCGGGGGCGGGCGCGGGGGAGGGCGCGAACGCCTCGTCGTGCCCGACCAGGCGCAGCAGCACCTGGGCGGCGGTGGGCCGCCTGGCGGGGTCCTTGTCCAGCGCGGCGGCGACCAGGGCGCGCAGGTCGCCGTCCAGGCCGCCGAGGTCGGGCTCGTGGTGCAGGACGCGGTAGATGACGGCGGTGATGGAGTCGGAGCCGAACGGTGGGTGCCCGGTGGCGGCGAAGGTCATGGTGGCGCCCCAGGCGAACACGTCGGCGGGGGCGCCGACGTCCTCGCCGGTGACCTGCTCGGGCGCCATGTAGGCGGGGGTGCCGACGGGCCTGCTGCTGGTCGCGCTGGCGGCGTCCAGCACCCGGGAGAGCCCGAAGTCGATGACGCGGGGGCCGTCGGGGCCCAGCAGCACGTTGTGCGGCTTGAGGTCGCGGTGGACGATCCCGGCGCGGTGGATGGCGGCCAGCGCGCTGGCGGTGTTGACCGCCAGCCGCTCCAGCGCGCCGCCGGTGATGGGGCCCTCCCGGGTCACCTGCCGGGCGAGGGAGGGGCCGGGGACGTACTCGCTGACCAGGTAGGGGTTGTCGCCGGCCGCGTCGGCGTCCAGCACCTGCGCGGTGCAGAAGCGGGCGACCTGGCGGGCCACGGCGGTCTCCCGGACGAACCGGGCCCGCGCGGTGTCGTCGTCGTCGAACCGCACGTGCAGCAGCTTGACCGCGACCCGCTCGCCGCCGGGCCCGGTGCCGAGGAAGACGGTGCCCTGGCCGCCGGAGCCGAGCCGGCCGACCAGCTCGTACGCGCCCAGGCGCCGGGGGTCCTGCGCCTGCAGCGGCTGGGCGTCGGGCCGGTCTTCCGGCACGGGCTCTCCTTTTCGGTCCGGACGTATTGGACCCGTCGCATAATGCCATCAATCGCGCACCCTTACAGCAGACTCCACACCGTTCACCCGGGAACGACGGCGGCGCGGAGACCGCGCCGCCCCCGGTCCCGACGGGGACCGGGGGCGGATCAGGAATCGGAGAGGGAGGGGGCCGGGGGCCGGGGGCTCAGCCGGCGTCGCGGCGCCGCAGGTAGCGCTCGAACTCGCGGGCGATCGCGTCGCCGCTGGCCTCGGGCAGCTCGGTGGCGTCCTTCTGCTCCTCCAGCGTGCGCACGTACTCGGCGACCTCGGAGTCCTCCTCGGCCAGCTCGTTCACGCCGTTCTCCCAGGCGCGCGCCTCCTCGGGCAGCTCGCCCAGCGGGACGGTGACGTCGAGGAGGTCCTCCACGCGGCGCAGCAGCGCCAGGGTGGCCTTGGGGGAGGGGGGCTGGGCGACGTAGTGCGGCACGGCCGCCCACAGCGACACCGTGCTCAGATCGGCCTTGGCGCAGGCGTCCTGCAGGACGCCCAGGATACCGGTGGGCCCCTCGTAGCGGGTCGGCTCCAGGTGCAGGGTGGTGACCAGCCCGGCCTCGGAGGCGGCGCCGGTGACCGGGACGGGCCGGGTGTGCGGGGCGTCGGCCAGCAGCGCGCCCAGCAGCACGACGTTCTGCACGTTCAGCCGCAGCATCAGGCCGACCAGCTCGCGGCAGAACGAGCGCCACCGCATGTTGGGCTCGATGCCGTGCAGCAGCACGATGTCGCGGCCGGAGGGGAGCCGGGCCCAGGACACCCGGGTGGTGGGCCAGGTGATGCCGCGGCTCTCGCCGTCGCGCATCTCGATCAAAGGGCGGGTGACCTGGAAGTCGTAGTAGTCGTCCGGGTCGAGTTCGGCGATGGGAACCGCGTCCCAGGTCGACTCCAGATGCTGGATGACCCCGCTGGCGGCCTCCCCGGCGTCGTTCCACCCCTCAAAGGCGGCCACGAGCACCGGATCGACGAGTTCCGGCACGCTTTCGAGCTCGACCACGCGCTGCCTCCTTCCGACGTCGGGTACAGCGTCACCGCGAGGGCCGTCATTCCCGGGGTCGGGGTCCCGGGGCATGATCGGCGGCTGCCAGCCTACGTCCCGTGGGGGGACCTACCCCACCGTTCCGCCGCCCAGACCTCGGCGGGGCCGGGGCGGCGGACGGGGCGGTCACGATTGGGTCTCGCCGCGCGGCCCCATGATCGCAGGGGCGGGGGCCGCGGGTGGCGCGATCACTTCTTTCCGTCGGTGGTGTGCACGATGAGCACGTCGCAGGGCGAGCGGTGCGAGAGGTTGGCCGGGACCGAGCCGAGGATCCGCCCGGCCAGGCTGTTGAGGCCGCGGTTGCCGACGACCACCAGGTCGGCGTCGCGGTCCTTGGCCAGTTTGCTGATCACGTCGACGGCGTCGCCCTCCAGGGCCTGGTGCTCGATGTCCTTGGCGCCGGCGGCCACGGCGCGTTCGCGGGCGGCGCGCAGCGCGTCGTCGGCGGGCGTGGACCCCTGGACCTTGTAGGCCAGGTCGCCCAGGCGGTCGGCGGCGTTCTGCCGCTCCCGCTCGGGCATCGGGCTGTAGGCGGAGGCGAGCAGCAGCGTGGCGCCGGTGGCGGCGGCCAGCTGGGCGGCCCGGTCGACCGCGCGGAACGAGGAGTCCGAGCCGTCGGTGCCGACGAGGATGGTGCGGTACGCGCTCATGCCGCTCCTTACCGGGGAGTAGGTTGCAGGGAGGCACGCTATCCTCCCGATGACCCATCCGTCACGGGACATGCGCGCAGCGGAGGTGCGGATGTGACGGGCGCCTCTGCCCGTCCCCGCCGGCGGCGCCCTCCCGGCGGGCCCGCCCGGTTAGGCTTGGGCACCATGAGCACTCCCACATCGCAGTCACTGCGTCAGGCCCTCAAGCAACGCGTCGTCGTGGCCGACGGGGGCATGGGGACGATGCTCCAGGACGCTGGCCCGACCCTGGACGACTTCCAGGGGCACGAGGGCTGCAACGAGATCCTCAACGTCACCAGGCCCGACATCGTCCGCGGTGTCCACGCGGCCTACTTCGACGCGGGCGTCGACTGCGTGGAGACCAACACCTTCGGCGCCAATCTCGGCAACCTGGGCGAGTACGACATCACCGAACGGATCTTCGAGCTGGCCGAGGCCGGGGCCCGGCTGGCCCGCGAGGTCGCCGACTCCTACTCCACCCCCGACCGGCCGCGCTGGGTGATCGGCTCGGTCGGCCCCGGCACCAAGCTGCCCACGCTGGGGCACGTGCCGTTCGCCGTGCTGCGCGACGCCTACCAGCAGAACGCCGAGGGCCTCATCGCCGGCGGCGTCCAGGCCATCCTGGTGGAGACCTGCCAGGACCTGCTGCAGGCCAAGGCCGCGCTGATCGGCGCCAAGCGCGCCATCGCCGCCGCCGGCGCCGGCACGGTCCTGATCGGCCAGGTCACCATCGAGCAGAACGGCGCGATGCTGATGGGCTCGGAGATCGGCGCCGCGCTCACCGCGCTGGAGCCGCTCGACCTCGACCTGATCGGCCTCAACTGCGCCACCGGCCCGGCCGAGATGAGCGAGCACCTGCGCTACCTGGCCCGGCACGCCCGGATCGGGCTGTCGTGCATGCCCAACGCGGGCCTGCCCGAGCTGACCTCCGACGGCGCCCACTACCCGCTGACGCCCGGCGAGCTGGCCGACGCCCACGACACCTTCACCCGGGACTTCGGGCTGTCGCTGGTGGGCGGCTGCTGCGGCACCACCCCCGAGCACCTGCGCCAGGTGGTGGAGCGGGTCCGCGGCCGGGAGCCGGCCGAGCGCCGGCCCCGTCCCGAGAACGGCGCCGCCTCCCTCTACCAGCACGTCCCGTTCCGGCAGGACACCTCCTACCTGGCCATCGGCGAGCGCACCAACGCCAACGGCTCCAAGGCCTTCCGCGAGGCGATGCTGGAGCGGCGCTGGGACGACTGCGTCAAGATCGCCCGGGACCAGGCCCGGGACGGCGCGCACATGATCGACCTGTGCGTCGACTACGTCGGCCGCGACGGCGTGGCCGACATGAAGGAGCTGGCGTTCCGGTTCGCCACCGCCGCCACGCTGCCGATCGTGCTGGACTCCACCGAGACCCCGGTGGTCGAGGCCGGGCTGGAGATGCTCGGCGGCCGCGCCGTGGTCAACTCCGTCAGCTTCGAGGACGGCGACGGCGAGGACTCCAAGCTGCGCCGGCTGATGCCGATCGTCCGCGAGCACGGCGCCGCGATCGTGGTGATGTGCATCGACGAGGAGGGGCAGGCGCGCACCGCCGACTGGAAGGTGCGGGTCGCCGACCGGATGGTCGGGGAGCTGACCGGCAACTGGGGGATGCGGGTCGAGGACATCATCGTCGACTGCCTCACCTTCACCATCGGCACCGGCCAGGAGGAGTCGCGCCGGGACGCGGTGGAGACCATCGAGGCGATCCGCGAGCTCAAGCGCCTCCACCCCAACGTGCAGACCACGCTGGGGCTGTCCAACGTCTCCTTCGGCCTCAACCCGGCCGCGCGGATCGTGCTGAACTCGGTGTTCCTCAACGAGTGCGCCGACGCCGGGCTGGACTCGGCGATCGCGCACGCCTCCAAGATCCTGCCGATGGCGCGGATCCCCGAGGAACAGCGCAAGGTCGCCCTGGACCTGGTCTACGACCGCCGCACCGAGGGCTACGATCCGCTGCACCGGTTCATGGAGCTGTTCGAGGGCGTCGACACCGCGGCGATGAAGGCCGACCGGGCCGCCGAGCTGCTGGGGCTGCCGCTGTGGGAGCGGCTCAAGCGCCGCATCGTCGACGGCGAGCTGGACGGCCTCAACGCCGACCTGGACGAGGCCCTGGCCCAGCGGCCCGCCCTGGAGATCGTCAACGACGTGCTGCTGGACGGCATGAAGACGGTCGGCGAGCTGTTCGGGTCCGGGCAGATGCAGCTGCCGTTCGTGCTGCAGTCGGCCGAGGTCATGAAGACCGCCGTGGCCTACCTCGAGCCCCACATGGAGAAGTCCGACGACGACGGCGGCAAGGGCCGCATCGTGCTGGCCACCGTCAAGGGCGACGTCCACGACATCGGCAAGAACCTGGTCGACATCATCCTGTCCAACAACGGCTACGAGGTCGTCAACCTCGGCATCAAGCAGCCGATGTCGGCGATCCTGGAGGCCGCCCGCGACAAGCAGGCCGACGTGATCGGCATGTCCGGGCTGCTGGTGAAGTCCACCGTGATCATGAAGGAGAACCTGGAGGAGCTCAACTCCCGGGGCATGTCGGAGCGGTGGCCGGTGCTGCTGGGCGGCGCCGCCCTCACCCGCGCCTACGTCGAGCAGGACCTGGCCGAGCTGTTCGACGGCGAGGTCCGCTACGCCCGCGACGCGTTCGAGGGGCTGCGGCTGATGGACGCGTTCATGGCCGTCAAGCGCGGCGTGGCGGGCGCGGAGCTGCCGCCGCTGCGCGAGCGCCGGGTCAAGCGGCGCGGCGCCCGGTTCGAGGTGACCGAGCCGCAGGACATGCCGGCCCGGTCGGACGTGGCCGTCGACAACCGGCTGCCCGAGCCGCCGTTCTTCGGCGACCGGATCGTCAAGGGCATCCCGCTGAACGACTACGCGTCGTTCCTGGACGAGCGCGCGACGTTCATGGGCCAGTGGGGCCTCAAGCCCGCCCGCGGCGGCGACGGCCCCTCCTACGAGGAGCTGGTGGAGACCGAGGGCCGCCCGCGGCTGCGGATGTGGCTGGACCGGGTGCAGACCGAGGGGCTGATCGAGGCCGCCGTGGTGTACGGCTACTACCCGGCCGTCAGCGAGGGCGACGACCTGGTGCTGCTCAACGACGACGGGTCGGAGCGGGAGCGGTTCACCTTCCCCCGGCAGCGCCGCGACCGGCACCTGTGCCTGGCCGACTTCTTCCGCCCGCGCGAGTCCGGCGAGGTGGACGTGGCGGCGTTCCAGCTGGTCACCGTCGGCTCGAAGATCAGCCAGGCGACCGGGGAGCTGTTCGCCAAGAACGCCTACCGCGACTACCTGGAGCTGCACGGCCTGTCGGTGCAGCTGACCGAGGCGCTGATGGAGTACTGGCACACCCGGATCCGCTCGGAGCTGGGATTCGGCGGCGAGGACTCCGCCGAGGTGGAGGACTTCTTCAAGCTCGGCTACCGCGGCGCCCGGTTCTCCTTCGGCTACGCGGCCTGCCCCGACCTGGAGGACCGCGCCAAGCTGGTGCGGCTGCTGGACCCCGAGCGGGTGGGGGTGAGCCTGTCGGAGGAGCTGCAGCTGGTCCCCGAGCAGTCGGCCGACGCCCTGGTCGTCCACCACCCCGAGGCCAAGTACTTCAACACCTGAGGTACGCCGGCACCCGCGCCGCGGAGCGCGGCGATCCATCCGAACGACACTGGGGAAGCGTGTGAAGGGCGACGGCGGCCTGGGGGCCGTGCTGTTCGACATGGACGGCCTGCTGATCGATTCCGAGCGGCTGTGGCTGGAGGTCGAGACCGAGGTCATGGCGTGGCTGGGCGGCCCGTGGGGCCCCGAGCAGCAGGAGCACCTGGTCGGCGGCTCCCTGGACCGCGCGGCGGAGTACATGCTCGGCCTCACCGGCGCCGACGCCTCACCCGAGGAGGTGGGGCGCCGGATGCTGGACGGCATGGTGGAGCAGCTGGAGGCCGCCGTGCCGATGATGCCGGGCGCCAAGGAACTGCTGGCCGAGATCCGCGCGGCGGGGGTGCCCGCGGCGCTGGTGTCCTCCAGCCACCGGCGGCTGATCGAGCCGGTCCTGGACGCGGTGGGCCGCGAGCACTTCGTCCTGAGCGTCGCGGGCGACGAGGTGTCCAGGACCAAGCCCGACCCCGAGCCGTACCTGACGGCGGCGTCGCGGCTGGGCCTGGAGCCGGGCCGCTGCGTGGTGCTGGAGGACTCGCCGAACGGGGTGGCGGCCGCGGAGGCGGCGGGCTGCGTGACGGTGGCGGTGCCGTGCGTGCTGCCGATCCCCGCCGCGCCGGGCCGGACCGTCGTCGAATCGTTGCACGAGATTGACCTCTCCAGGCTCCGCGCCCTGGTCCCCTGACCGGCCCCCGCGACTGCGACCCCCGGGGGCCGGGCCGGCACCCGGGGCCCTGATACCTGAGCGGGCGGTCCCTAGGGGACGGATCACGCGGAAGGATGAGGCCGGCGGTGCGGGAAACCGTCCGCCGGGAGGAGCGGGAACCCGCCGGGGCGTGTGACGATGGAGGGAGCACGACCGCGGGAGAGTGAGGGGCCGGCATGACCGACGCGACCATTTTCGCCATCAGCCTGGGGATCACGCTGCTCGGGCTGGTCATCAGCTGGGGCGTCTACCGGCGCCGCGGCCTGGCCTCGGGCATGCGCGGGGCCGCCTGGTCGCTGGTGCCGGTGGCGGCGACCATGACGGGCGTGACGGCGTTCTTCGTCGACCTGGCGACCTTCAGCGCGACGAAGTGGGCGGGCGCCGCCATCGCGGGCGTGGCCGTCCTGCTGTACCTGACCTCGGGGGTCATGCTCGCCCGCCGCGCCGGCGCGGCGCCGGGCAAGCCGGCCGCGGGCGGCCGGGAGGAGCCCAAGGCGGCCGGGAAGCGGGCGCCCAAGGCCACCAAGCCGATTCAGGCCGCGGGCCCGGCGGCCGACCCGGAGATGGCGGAGATCGAGGAGATCCTCCGCAACCGCGGCATCAAGTAGCCGCCCCTCCCGCCGAGAGACAGAGCGAGCCAGAGCCGGAGCCCGGGCCCGGGCCGGAAACCCGGGCCCGGGCCGGCGCCGTACCGCCCGCGCCGTATCGCCCGCGCCCTGCCGCCCGCGCTCTGTCAGGTGCTCAGTAAGGGTCGCCTGTCACGCCGCCTGCGGCGGGCGGCCCCGGCACCCGCGGCCCCGCGCACGATCCCGGTCGTCCTTTGCCACATACGTCACATCGGGCCGGGGAGGCACACCGTTCACCGGTGGCCTCCCCGGCCCGTGGTTTTGCCGCGGCAGCCCGCTGACCTGCGCACGATCGGTATCGAATCGGACTCAGTCCGGTAAAGCTTCCCGGTCTAGACCGGTTCGCCGTTGCGCCGCACTCGGTTGCGGTGCGTACTATTCGGGCGCTTTGCCTGTGCATTGTGCGGATCGCATGTGCCCGAGATGACGACGAGATCACAAGTCAGATACGGGTACTGGCACAGCCCGCTTCACGGATGGACAGTCGTCCCCGAAGGACTAGGTTTCCCTCCAGCAAACGCGGCGTAACGGGCGCGGACGGTGGACGATCTCCGCCGCCGCGCCGGGTTGGGCCGGTTGTGGCGTGGCCGAGGGGTAGGAGGTACGGAGCGTGACCGCACCGATCGAGGTGTCCGGGTCGGACAAGGAGGCCCAGCCCGAGGCCGTGCTCAAGGGCGTCGGCGGCAAGGCCATCCAGGGACGTTCGCTCGGTCAGATCGCCTGGATGCGGCTGCGCCGCGACAAGGTCGCGATGATCGGCGGGATCCTGATCATCGTGCTGATCCTGATGGCCGTGTTCGCCCCGCTGATCGTCAAGCTTCTCGGGCACCCGCCCAACGAGTACCACCAGGAGCTGCTGGACCCGACCTTCGGCGCTCCCAACGAGCCGATGGGCGGGATGAGCGGCGAGTTCCTGTTCGGCCTCGAGCCCAACACCGGCCGCGACCTGTTCAGCCGGATCGTCTACGGCGCGCGGGTGTCGCTGCTGGTCGGGTTCCTGGCCACGGTGGTGGCGGCGGTCATCGGCACCGCGGCGGGCGTGGTGGCCGGCTACTTCGGCGGCTGGGTCGACTCCGTGATCGCCCGGCTGATGGACGTGTTCCTGGCGTTCCCGCTGCTGCTGTTCTCCATCGCCGTGGTCGGGGTCATCCCCGACTCGATGCTCGGGCTGACCGGCAACGGGCTGCGGATCGGGGTGCTGGTGTTCGTCATCGGCTTCTTCGGCTGGCCCTACATCGGCCGGATCGTCCGCGGCCAGACCCTTTCGCTGCGCGAGCGCGAGTTCGTCGACGCCGCCCGCAGCATGGGCGCGCGCGGCCCGTACATCATCGTCCGCGAGATCCTGCCGAACCTGGTGGCGCCGATCCTGGTGTACGCCACGCTGATGATCCCGACGAACATCCTGTTCGAGGCGGCACTGTCGTTCCTGGGCGTCGGGATCGAGCCGCCCACGCCGTCCTGGGGCGGGATGCTGACCACGGCGATCCAGACCTACCAGGTCGCGCCCTACTTCGTGGTCATCCCCGGCCTCGCGATCTTCGTCACCGTCATGGCGTTCAACATCTTCGGTGACGGGCTGCGTGACGCTCTCGACCCTCGGACCCGCTGACCCTCGCGGGGACCGAACGTCATTAGTGAAAGGGAACTCATGAAAAGGCCCAAGGTTCTGACCGCCGCGGCGGCCGGTGCCGTCGCGCTGAGTCTGGGACTGTCCGCCTGCGGCGGCGGTGACGACGACCAGGGTAGCGGCACCAAGGTCAGCAACGCCGCCATCGGCAAGGTCCACAACGCCTCGGACAAGCGGGGCGGGACGCTGAAGATGGCGACCAGCTCGGACATCGACTCCACCGACCCGGGCAACATGTACTACGCCTGGGCCAACAACTTCACCCGGCTGTACTCCCGGATGCTGCTCACCTACCCGGCCAAGCCGGGCCCCGAGGGCTTCAAGCCGGTGCCGGACGTCGCCGAGGCGCTCGGCACGCCCAACGCCGAGAAGACCGAGTGGACCTACAAGCTGCGGCGCGGGCTGAAGTACGAGGACGGTTCGGAGATCCGGGCCAAGGACGTCAAGTACGCCGTCGCCCGCACCTTCGACCGCGGCGTGCTGCGCAACGGCCCCAGCTACTTCTCCCAGCTGCTGGACGCCGACGGGTACAAGGGTCCCTACAAGGACAAGAACCTCGACAACTTCAAGGGCGTGTCGACCCCCGACGACTACACCCTGGTGTTCCACCTGAAGGACCCGTTCGCCGAGTTCAACGAGCTGGTGACCTTCAGCGGGCAGACCGCGCCGGTGCCGCAGGCCAAGGACCAGGGCGAGCGTTACGGCCTGCACCCGTTCTCCTCGGGCCCCTACAAGTGGCAGGCCGACTACCAGCCCGGCAAGGGCGGCACGCTGGTCCGCAACGACCAGTGGGACCAGTCGACCGACCCCAACCGCAAGCAGCTGCCCGACCAGATCCAGCTGATCGCGGGAATGAACCAGGACGAGCTGGACAACCAGCTGCTGGCCGGCCAGATCCACGTGGACCTGCCGGGCACCGGTGTGGCCGACAACGGCCGCAAGACGCTGCTGTCGAGTGCCGACCACCGCAACAACGCCGACAACCCTCCCGGCGGCTTCACCTGGTACCTCCCGATCAACATCAAGCAGATCCCCAACATCGACTGCCGCCGCGCGATCGTGTGGGCGACCAACCGTGACGCGCTGTGGCGCGCCTACGGCGGCGACGTCGGCGGCGAGCTGGCGACCTCGATCATGCCTCCGAACATCGAGGGCCGCCAGAAGGGCAACGACCACTACACCAAGGCGCAGGTCGGCTACACCGGCGACGTGGCCAAGGCCAAGGAGGCCCTGACCAAGTGCGGGCAGCCCAACGGCTTCGAGACCAAGATGGTCTACCGCAGTGACCGCCTCAAGGAGAAGGCCGTCGCCGAGGCGATGCAGGCGTCGCTGGCCCGCGTCGGCATCAAGCTGACCCTGCAGGGCTACCCGGCCAACACCTACACCAACGACCAGTTCGGTTCCCCGTCGTTCGTCGCCAAGGAGAAGATCGGCCTGGGCACCTACGGCTGGCACGCCGACTGGCCGACCGGCTACGGCTACCTGCAGGCGCTGACCGACGGGAAGGCGATCGTCGACTCCGGCAACGCCAACCCCTCGGAGTGGGACGACGCGCAGATCAACAAGCAGTGGAACGACGTGGTGAAGGTCCAGGACCCGGCGCAGCGCGCCCAGGTCTACAACCAGATCGACGACAAGTTCCGCGAGCAGGCCCTGGCCCTCCCGAACGTGTACGCCAAGTCCCTGCTCTTCCGGCCCTCCACGCTGACCAACGTGTTCTTCCACGAGGGCTTCGGGATGTACAACTACTCGACCCTGGGACTGAGCGGCTAGAGCGCGCCCTGGTCGACTCGCTGAACGAAAGCAGGTGAAGGCAGCGGGCGGCCTCCCGGGGCGACACCCCGGGCGGCCGCCCATCGCCGCAGACCGTGATCGCATATATCGTTCGCCGGCTGGTGGGCGCGGTCGCCCTGATGCTGGTCATCAGCGCGGTGACCTTCTCGATCTTCTTTCTGCTGCCCCGCGTGGCCGGTACCACCAGCGATGATCTCGCCTCCCGGTTCGCGGGGAAGGCGCCCACGCCCGAGACCGTCCAGGCCGTCAAGGAGCGGTTCGGGTTCGACGACCCGATCGCGGTCCAGTACGGGCGGTTCGTCAAGGGCGTGGTGGCCGGCGACACCTACGACACCGGCACCACCAAGATCGACTGCCCGGCGCCGTGCTTCGGGTACTCCTTCCGCACCAACACCAACGTCACCGACCAGCTGGTCGACCGGCTCCCGGTGACGCTGTCGCTGGTGGTGGGCGCGGCGGTGATCTGGCTGGTGATCGGGATCTCGATCGGCGTGCTGTCGGCGCTGCGCCGCGGGTCGTTCTTCGACCGCGCGGCGATGCTGGTGGCGCTGGCCGGCGTGTCGCTGCCCATCTTCTTCACCGGGCTGCTGTCGTTGACGTTCGTGGTGCACGAGTGGGGGCTGCTGCCACCGGTCAGATACACCGGTTTCCTGGACAACCCGTTCGCGTGGGCGGGTAATCTCATCTTGCCCTGGGTGACGCTGGCATTCCTGTACGCGGCGATGTACGCGCGGATGACCAGGGCGGGGATGCTCGAGACGCTGAACGAGGACTACATCCGCACGGCCCGGGCCAAGGGCCTGCCGGAGAGCACGGTGATCAGCAGGCATGCGCTGCGGGCCAGCCTGACGCCGCTGCTGACGCTGTTCGGGCTGGACATCGGGCTGCTGCTGGGCGGCGCGGTGCTGACCGAGCGGACCTTCTCGCTGGCGGGGCTGGGCCGGCTGGCGCTGGACGGGGTGATCGGCAGCGACCTGCCGGTGGTGCTGGGCGTGGTGACGGTCGCGGCGCTGTTCATCGTCCTGGCCAACCTGGTCGTCGACATCCTCTACGGGATCGTGGACCCGAGGGTGAGGCACAGCTGATGGCGGTGGAGGAGCAGACGGGAGGCGCGGTGCACACCGGAGACGCGGGGGAGGACCCCAGGTCCTTCCTGGACGTGCGGGACCTGCGCATCCATTTCCCGACCGACGACGGGCTGGTCAAGTCGGTGGACGGGCTGTCGTTCCGGCTGGACCGGGGCCGCACGCTGGGCATCGTGGGCGAGTCCGGTTCGGGCAAGAGCGTGACGAGCCTGGGCATCCTGGGCCTGCACAACCGCCGCAACGCGCGGGTGTCGGGCGAGATCTGGCTCAACGGCGAGGAGCTGGTGGGCGCCACGCCCGACCGGGTGCGGCGGCTGCGCGGCCGGCACATGGCGATGATCTTCCAGGATCCGCTGTCGTCGATGCACCCGTTCTACACGGTGGGCCAGCAGATCATCGAGGCGTACCGGGTCCACAACAAGGTGTCCAAGCAGGTGGCGCGCAAGCACGCCGTGGACATGCTGGGTCGGGTGGGGATCCCCAGGCCGGACCGGCGGGTGGACGACTACCCGCACCAGTTCTCCGGCGGGATGCGGCAGCGCGCGATGATCGCGATGGCGCTGTCGTGCGACCCCGAGCTGCTGATCGCCGACGAGCCCACCACGGCGCTGGACGTGACCGTGCAGGCGCAGATCCTGGATCTGATCCGGGACCTGCAGCAGGAGTTCAACTCCGCGATCATCATGATCACCCACGATCTCGGGGTGGTCGCCGAGCTGTCGGACGACATCCTGGTGATGTACGGCGGCCGGTGCGTGGAGTACGGCGGGGTCGAGGACGTCTTCCACCGTCCCGAGCACCCCTACACCTGGGGGCTGCTGGGGTCGATGCCGCGGCTGGACCGGCCGCCGGCGGAGCGGCTGATGCCGATCAAGGGCACCCCGCCGAGCCTGATCAACCTGCCGCCGGGGTGCGCGTTCCATCCGCGCTGCGCCTATGAGGGGCAGACCGAGGGCAGGAGCACCACCGAGCGTCCCGAGCTGGTGGAGACCGCGCCGGGGCACAGCGTGGCCTGCCATCTGGCGGCCGAGCGGCGGCGCCGGATCTGGACCGACGAGATCGCTCCCAAGCTGTGACGGGGAGCAGTGGAGACATGGTGAGCACTTCCGACGACAGGGACCCCGAGGAGGCCGCGGTCCGTGACCCGGCCGGGCCCGAGGACGATCCGGAGGAGGGCGGCGCGTCCGCGGTGCCGCTGGCCAAGGAGTCGCCCGGCGGGGGCGGCGCCCGCGGGGAGGTGCTGCTGGAGGTCGACGGCCTCGGCAAGCACTTCCCGGTGACGGCCGGGCTGCTGCGCCGCCAGGTCGCGGCGGTCAAGGCCGTGGACGGGGTGTCGTTCTCGGTGCGCAAGGGCGAGACGCTGGGCCTGGTGGGCGAGTCGGGCTGCGGCAAGACCACCACCGGCCGCATGATCATGCGGCTGCTGGATCCGAGCTTCGGGTCGATCTCCTTCGAGGGGCAGGACATCACCCGGCTGTCCCAGAAGCGGATGCGGCCGCTGCGCCGCGACCTGCAGATGATCTTCCAGGATCCGTACTCGTCGCTGAACCCGCGGCAGACGGTCGGGTCGATCGTCGGCGCGGCGTTCCGGCTGCAGAAGATCCAGACCGAGCAGGGGGTGAAGAAGGCCGTCCAGGAGCTGCTGGAGCTGGTGGGCCTCAACCCCGAGCACTACAACCGGTACCCGCACGAGTTCTCCGGCGGCCAGCGGCAGCGGATCGGGATCGCGCGGACGCTGGCGCTGCGGCCCAAGCTGATCGTGGCCGACGAGCCGGTGTCGGCGCTGGACGTGTCGGTGCAGGCGCAGGTGGTGAACCTGCTGGAGGACCTGCAGGACGAGCTGGACCTGACCTACGTGGTGATCGCGCACGACCTGTCGGTGGTGCGGCACATCTCCGACCGGGTCGCGGTGATGTACCTGGGCAAGATCGTGGAGATCGCCGACCGCGACGACCTGTACCAGCGGCCGATGCACCCGTACACCAACGCGCTGCTGTCGGCGGTGCCGGTGCCCGACCCCTCGCAGCGGGAGGACCGCGAGCGGATCCGGCTGCAGGGCGATGTGCCCAGCCCGCTGGACCCGCCGCCGGCGTGCCGGTTCCACACCCGGTGCTGGAAGGCGCAGGACATCTGCAAGCAGGTGGAGCCGCCGCTGGTGGAGTTGAGCCCGGGGCATCAGGCGGCGTGCCATTTCCCGGAGAACACCACGGTCAGCGCGACGGACCTGGTGGCGGCGCAGTCGGCGGCGGCCAAGGGCGCCGTGGGCGACCAGCCGCCGCTGAAGGGCAAGGCCGACGACTGACCGGCCGTCCGGTGGACCGGCACCCGCGGCGACGGGTGCCGGTCTTCTTCCTTTCCGCCGGTGGGGGCGCGCGCGGGGTCAGGCGGGGCGGGCGAGGAACCGGCCGCGGGCGTCGTCGAGGCGGCGCGAGGTGAAGGTGTGCGTCCAGACGCGTTCGCCCATGCGGTAGCGGACGCCGTCGTGCTCCCACGCGGAGGGGGCGGCGTCGAACCTTTCGGGGGTCTCGCGCTGGACGATCAGGGCGCCCCCGGGCGCCAGGACGGCGGCGCCGGGCGGCGGCGCCGCGCCGGATCATCCCCCGTCTCGCCGATCGTCGGTGTGGGTGCGGGCGAGGGCGTCGCCGAGCGGGGTGCGGCGGTACAGGACGGTGCGGCCGGAGCGGGCGCGGTCCAGGAGCCCGGCGCGGCGCAGCACGGCCAGGTGGTCGCCGGCGGCGCCGACGGCGATGTCGAGCGAGCGGGCGAGCTGGGTGGTGCCGGCGGGTTCGTCGAGGGCGAGCAGGACGCGGGCGCGGGTGCGGCCCAGGAGGTCGGCGAGGGCGCCGGGCGCGGTGCGCGCTGGCGTCTGCCAGAGGACGGCGGTGCCGCGGGCGGGGTAGAGGAGCGCGTGCGGCCAGGGCGCCTCGGTGTGGGCGGCGACGCGGGGCCCCAGGAACGCCGAGGGGATGAGCAGCAGGCCGCGGCCGCCGAGGGCGATCGTGTCCTCGTCGTGGACGTGCAGTTCGATGCCCCGGTCGCGCCAGCGGACGCCGGTGTGCAGGTCGTCGAGGGCGGCCTCCCAGCCGCCCTGCCCGAGGCGCCCGGCGCGGTGCAGGACGTCGCGTTCGCACAGGGCGCGCAGCTGGGGCCAGCGGGGGGCCAGCAGTTCGCGCCACGCGGTGCCGAGGGTGTCGGCGATGACGGTGACGACGTCGTCGCGGGCGAGGGCGGCGGCGGTGCGCGCGCTGGGGGCGGGGCGGTGGGCCAGGGACCGGGCGATCTCCCGGCGTGCCAGGTCCAACGGGGTGGCGCGGACCTGGTCGAGGTCGTCCTCGATCGTCTGGGCGAGGCCGAGCCGGGGCGGCGGGGAGGCGAAGGTGGCGCCCTGCCAGGGGGAGTGCAGGGCCAGGACGGCCTCCAGCGGCGTGCCGGCGCGCAGCTCGCCGAACACCGGGCGGAGCCGGGCCGACCAGGCCGTCGGCAGCCGACCGGGCAGGCCGTCCAGGGCGCGCAGCAGGCAGTTCAGCTCGAACAGCGGGGACAGCGCGAACCGGCTGTGCAGCAGGTCCTCGGTGTCGACCTCGAAACGGATCACGCCGGCCGAGCCTAGGCGGCCTTTCGCCGTGGGACGTAACGATGGCGCGGTCGCCACCGGTGCCGGATGCTGCGGGCCATGACGAAGGATCCGGGCCGGGCGACCTACCGGCGGGTGCTGGCCGAACCCCGCTTCCGGGTGCTGTTCGCGACGCGGTCCCTGGCGATCGCGGCGGACACGCTGCGGATGGTGGCGCTGTCGGTGCTGGTGTACGCGCGGACCGGGTCGCCGATGCTGGCCGCGGTGGCGTTCGGGATCGGGTTCCTGCCGCAGGTGGTCGGCGGGGCGCTGCTGGGGGCGCTGGCCGACCGGTTGCGCCCCAGGCCGCTGGTCGCGGGCGTGTACGCGCTGGAGGCGGTGGTCGCGGCGGTGCTGGCGCTGGCGGATCCGCCGGTCGCGGCGGCGCTGGTGCTGGTGGCGGTGGTGGCGTGCGTGACGCCGGTGATGTCGGGCGCGGTGTACCGCGTGGCGGCCGAGGTGCTGCCGGGCGAGCAGTACGTGCTGGGCCGGTCGCTGATGATGATCGCGGCGTCGGTGGCGCAGCTGCTGGGGCTGGCGTTCGGCGGGGTGGCGGTGGCGGCGCTGGGGCCGCAGCGGGCGCTGCTGGTGGCGTGCGGGGTGTACGCGGTGGCGGCGGTGCTGGTCCGGGTGACGCTGGGGGACCTGCCGCCGTCGCCCGCGGCGGGGGAGCGGCGCGGGGCGGTGCTGGGGGCGAGCTGGGCGGCGAACCGGCGGCTTCTGGGGGACCGGGCGGTGCGGGTGATGCTGCTGGCGCAGTGCCTGCCGGTGGCGTTCGCGGCGGGCGCCGAGAGCCTCCTGATCCCCTACGCGCAGGTGCGGGGGCACGGGGAGGGGACGGGCGCGTTCCTGCTGGCGTGCCTGCCGGTGGGGATGATGGCGGGGAACGTGGTCGCCGGGCGGATGCTGGCCGCCGCGACCCGGGAGCGCCTGGTGGTGCCGCTGATGGTCCTGCTCGGGCTGCCGCTGCTGCCGCTGGCGGCCGACGTCCCGCTCGCGGCGGCCGCGGCGCTGCTGCTGGTGACGGGGACGGGTTACGCCTATGAGCTGGGGATCCAGCGGCGGTTCGTGGACGCGGTGCCGGAGAGCGCGCGGGGCCAGGCGTTCGGGCTGCTGTCGACCGGCATGATGACGCTGCAGGGCCTGGGCCCGGTGCTGTTCGGCGCGGTCGCCGAGGTGGCCGGGGTGGGCGCCGCGATCGCGTCGGCCGGCGCCGTGACGGTGGCGGTGGCCCTGTGCCTACGCGCCCCCCTGACCCCGCTCCGCTGAACGCCCGCACCCCCCGGCCGGTCGGCCGGGGGGTGCGGGTCAGGGGGCCGGGATGCGGACGCCTCGCGCGATCGGGATCGCGCGAGGCGTCCGGCCGCCGCCGCTGTGGCGGCCGCCCGGTGCGGTCACTCGGTGGAGATGGCCTTCAGGACGTCCATCCGCCCGGCGCGCCAGGCGGGCCACAGGGCCGCCAGGACGCCGATCACCGCGGCGATGACCAGGTAGGTGATCAGGGTGCCGTAGGGGACGCTGAGGTGGCTGAGGCCGTCCTCCTTCAGGGCCTGCTGGAGCGCGGCGCCGAACGACACGCCGATGGCGATGCCCAGGACGGCGCCGAACACCGCGATCACGATCGACTCCATCCTGATCATGCGGCGCAGCTGCCGCCGGCTGATCCCGATGGCGCGCAGCAGGCCGATCTCCCGGGTCCGTTCGATCACCGACAGCGCCAGGGTGTTGACCACCCCGACCGCCGCGATGATCACCGACATGACCAGCAGCACGGTGAGGAAGGTGACGAAGGCGTCCACCTGCTGGCGGGCGTTGTCCTTCAGCGCCGCCTGGTCGCGGACCTCCAGGTTGGGCTGGTCGCTCAGCGACCGCTTCAGCGCCTCGAAGGTGGCGGCGTCGGCGTTGTCGGCCTTGATGAACACCGCTCCGACGTTGGGCCGGGCGGCGTGCGCCAGGTGGACCGGCTCGGCGACCAGCCGCGGCCCGACGATGTCGTTCTTGGCGTAGATCCCGGCGACCCGCAGGGTCTGGGACCTGCCGTCGGTGAACTGCACCGGGACCGTGCCGCCGACCTTCCACCCGTTGGCGCGGGCGGTGTCCTCGTCCACCAGGATCCCGTCCCGGCCGGGCTGCAGCGACCCCGACACCAGCCGCAGCCGGGTGGCCTCGGCCAGCGCGGCGGCGTCGCCGGAGGCGTAGCCGGCCCGCTTGCCGTTGATGTTGGCGTTGCCGGTGTAGTACGCGGCGGCGCTGCGCACGCCCGCGGTGGAGCGGACCTTGGTGACCACGTCGGGCCCGACCCGTCCCATGCCGGCGGGCTGGACGATGTAGTCGGCGCCGAACTGCCGGTCGACCTGCGCCTCCACCGAGGTGCGCATGGAGGCGCCCAGCACGTTCACCGTCGTGATCAGCGCCAGGCCGATCATGAGGGCGGCGGCGGTGGCGGCGGTGCGCCGCGGGTTGCGCAGCGCGTTCTGCCGGGCCAGCCGGCCCGGCGCGCCCAGCAGCCGCGCGGCCGGGGCGCCCAGCACCCGCACCACCGGGACGCTGATGACGGGGGCGAGCATCGTCACGCCGAGGAACACCGCGAACGCGCCGACGCCCACCAGCAGCGCCGGGTTGCCGCTCCCGGCCAGCCCGACCGCGATCAGCCCCGCGCCGATCAGGCCCAGCAGGGACCCCAGCGCGATCCGGACCCGCATCGAGCGCCGCGGCATCGCCACGTCGTCCCGCATCGCCGCCACCGGCGGGATCTTGGCGGCGCGGCGGGCCGGGAAGTAGGCCGACAGCACCGTCACCGTGATCCCGACCGCGTACGAGGTGATGATCGGGTTGGCGGTCAGCACCAGCCCCGAGGCGTCGTCGCCCATCATCTGGCCGTTGAGGAGGGAGGCCAGCCCGGCGCCGGCCGCCAGGCCGATGGTGGAGCCGACCACGCCGACCGCGACCGCCTCGCCCAGCACGGCGCGGGTGACCTGGGCGCGGGCGGCGCCGATCGCGCGCAGCAGCGCCAGCTCCCGGGTGCGCTGGGCGACCAGCATGGAGAAGGTGTTGAAGATGATGAACGCCCCGACGAAGATCGAGATCAGTGCGAACACCAGCAGGAACGTGCGGAAGAAGGTCATGAACCCGGCGACGTCGCTCTTGGCGTCCTCGCGCATCTGGGTGCCGGTGATGGCCTCCAGGTTCGCCGGGAGCACCTTGGCGACCCGGTCGCGCAGCACCGTCTCGCTCACACCGGTGGTGTCGACCTGGATGTCGGTGAAGTAGCCGGGCCGCAGCAGCAGCCGCTGCGCGGTGGCGGTGTCGAAGGCGGTGATGCTGGCGCCCATCATGTCGCCGGTGTCCATCAGCCCGACGACCTTGGGCTTCACCGAGGTGCCCGCGGTGACGACGTGGACGGTGTCGCCGATGCCCGCCTTGGCGCGCTCGGCGGTCACGGTGTCCAGCGCGACCTCGGCCGGGCCGTTGGGCGCCCGCCCCGACGCCAGGTCGTAGTCGCCGGCCGGGGTCCAGTTGACGCCCAGCTGCGGCGGCCCCTGCCCGCCCAGGACCTTGCCGTCGGGGCCGACCACCGCGGCGTACCCGGTGACGTTCCCGATCGGGTTCTTGACGCCCTCCACGCGCTTGAGCGTGTCGATCAGCGAGGCGGGGACGGGTTCGGCGGACTGCCCGTCGGCGTTGGAGCCCTCCACGACCTCCTTGGCCCGCACGTCGACGGCCACGCCCTTGCCGATGCCGTTGAACAGATCGTCGAACTGCCGGTTCATCGTGTCGGTGAAGATCAGCGTGCCGGACACGAACGCCACGCCGAGGATCACCGCGACCGCGGTGAGGACCAGCCGGATCTTGTGCGCCGCCAGGTTGCGGAGCGTGACCTTGGCCATCATCGGGCCGCGACCCCCGGCAGCTCGAAACCCTTCATGCGCTCGAGCACCCGGTCGGCGGTCGGCTCGGTCATGGTGTCGACGATCTGCCCGTCGGTCAGGAACACCACCTGGTCGGCGTAGGCGGCCGCGGACGGGTCATGGGTGACCATCACGATGGTCTGCCCCATGCTCCGGACCGACTCGCGCAGGAACCCCAGCACCTCGGCGCCCGACCGGGAGTCGAGGTTGCCGGTCGGCTCGTCGGCGAAGATGATGTCCGGCCTGGAGGCCAGCGCCCGCGCGCACGCCACCCGCTGCTGCTGGCCGCCCGACAGCTCGCTGGGACGGTGCCGCAGCCGCGGCCGCAGCCCCACGGTGTCGATCACCTGGTCGAGCCAGGCCTTGTCGGGCTTGCGCCCGGCGATGTCCATCGGCAGGGTGATGTTCTCCAGCGCGGTGAGCGTGGGCACCAGGTTGAACGCCTGGAAGATGAACCCGACCTTGTCGCGGCGCAGCCGGGTCAGCTGCTTGTCCTTGAGCCCGGTGAGCTCCACCTCGCCGATGTAGACCTCCCCGGAGTCCACCGAGTCCAGGCCCGCCATGCAGTGCATCAGCGTGGACTTCCCGGACCCGGAGGGACCCATGATCGCGGTGAAACGGCCGCGGGGGATGCCCAGGCTCACCCCGTCCAGGGCGATGACCTTGGCGTCCCCGGAGCCGTAGACCTTCTCGACCCGCTGGGCCCGCGCGGCGAAATCGCCCGCCCCCGGCGCGGAATGCGCGTCAGCGGTCTCTCGGGCGGTGTTCGTCACTGTGAACTCCCCTGTCTGTTCGTCGATGAGGCCGGTGGAAACCACCGGGTGAAGCCGTTCGTTGTAGCGGTGTGGTGCTCGTGCGGGGCCGCGGATAGCGGCCGGGTGCCGCCCGCGCCGCCTGCCGGTACGCGAGGAGGGCCGCCGCCCCCGTGCGGCGATCCCTCGCATACAGAACATTAGGAGGCGGGCGGCCCCAGCGGATGACCCCCAGGAATGGACTTCTCGCTCCGCCGTATGCACGAGGGAGGGCCCGGCGATCGTTCTTGCGGAGTAGGGGAGGGCCCGCCCGGGGGAGCCCGCCCCTCAGGGACGACCCCGGCCCGCGACCCTGACATCCCGGCTCCGACCTGCGCGGACGCCGTCGGGTCCCGGTGCCGCCGGCGGCCGCGGTGATCAGGGGCGCCGCCAGGGCCGTCCCGCGGGAGGCGGACCGCACCTGGTCCTCACGACGGAGGAACGGTCCCAGGGGCCGAGACGCGCCCGCGGCCTGGACCGGCCACACCGAACGCACGCTCTGGGCCCCGCGCCCACGGGCCGCACGACCGGAACGGCGGTACGGGCCCGCGCCCCGAACCCGCCGGGCCCGGCACGGCACCGCGACGGGGACGAAGCCGGCGACCGGGAGCCGGACGCAGCCGGATCAGACCTGGAGACGTGACCGGCGCAGGGGCCGCGCAGGATCGGGGACCGTCAGGACCGGGGGACCGGGGGCGGTCAGGACTGGCCGGGGCGGCTCAACCCGGTCTCGTAGGCGTACACCACGGCCTGCACCCGGTCGCGCAGCCCCAACTTGGCCAGCACGTTCCCCACGTGCGTCTTCACCGTGGTCTCGCTCACCACCAGCTCCCTGGCGATCTCGGCGTTGGACTGCCCCCGCGCCACATGCGTGAGGACCTCCCGCTCCCGCTCGGTCAGGGTGTCCAGGCCGGGCGGGGGCGAGGCGTCCCGGATCGCGGGCAGCCGGGTGGCGAACTTGTCCAGCAGCCGCCGCGTCACGCTCGGCGCCACGATCGCGTCCCCCGCCGCCACGATCCGGATCGCCTGGACCAGATCCTCGGGCGGGGAGTCCTTCAGCAGGAACCCGCTGGCGCCCGCCCGCACCGCCTCGATCACGTACTCGTCCAGATCGAAGGTCGTCAGGATCAGCACCTTCGGATCGTGCGAGGCCGCGCCCTCCCGGATGATCCGCCGGGTCGCCTCGATCCCGTCCATGCCCGGCATCCGGATGTCCATCAGCACCACGTCCGGCAGCAGCGACCGGGTCGTCTCCACCGCGACGGCTCCGTCACCGGCCTCGCCCACCACCGCGATGTCGGACTCGGCCTCCAGGATCAGCCGGAACCCGGTCCGCAGCAGCGGCTGGTCGTCCACCAGCAGCACCCGCACCGTTCCCACCGCCCCGCTCGCCGGCCCGCCGTCCATCGCTCCGCCGCTCATCGCGCCACCGCTCATCGTCTGGTCCCGCCCGTTCCGGGCCGCCGCCCCTGCCATCGGATCCCAATCTATGCCCCCGGTCCGCACCGCCGGGGCCTACGCCTCCAGAGGGAACCGGGCGCGCACCCCGAACCCCCCGCCCACCCGCGGACCGATCCGCAGCTCACCGCCGTACAGCGCGACCCGCTCGTACATGCCGACCAGGCCGTGCCCGGGACGGTCCCCGTTGTCGGCCATGATCGTCGCCGTGCCGCGGCCGTCGTCCTCGATCTCCACGGTCAGGTCCTCGGCGGTGTAGCGCAGCCGCACCCACGCCCGCGCCTGCGGGCCGGCGTGCTTGAGGGTGTTGGTCAGCGCCTCCTGGATCAGCCGGAAGGCCGCCACGTCCACGCCGGGCGACGGCGTGCGCGCCTCCCCCTCCACCCACAGCTGCACCGACAGGCCGGTGTCGCGGACATGGTCCAGCAGCTCGCCCAGATCGCCCAGGCCCGGCTGCGGCGCCAGCTCCCCGCCCGCGGTCTCGGGATCGCGCTCGGTGCGCAGCACGCCCACGATCCGCCGCATCTCGCTGAGCGCGGTCCGCCCGACCTCCTCGATCGTCGTCATCGCCTCCCGGGCCCCGGCCGGATGCCGGTCCAGGATGCGCCGCGCCGCACCCGCCTGCACCGTCATCACGCTCACGTGGTGGGCCACCACGTCGTGCAGCTCCCGCGCGATCCGCGACCGCTCCTCCACCCGCGCCGCCCGCGCGTCGGTGCCCCGCGCCCGCTCCAGCCGCGCCGCCCGATCCTCCAGCTCGGCGAAATAGGCGCGCCGCAGCCGCAGGTTGCGGCCCAGCACCCACACCCCGATCACCAGCGCGTTGTCGGTCATGAACGACATCAGCCCCAGATCGGTGGGGAAGGTCAGCAGGAACCCGTTCAGCGCGACCAGCGACACCAGCCCGCCCAGCGCGCTGATCGCCAGCCCCCGGTGCGCCGCCACGCCGTAGGTCGCGATCAGGTACGCGGCGAAGTCGGGCACCGTCGGCGGATAGTTCCACACCGTGATCAGCGTCTGGCCCGCCACGATCGCGCACAGCGTCAGCAGCGGCCGGGTCCTGCGGAAGCTCAGCGTCATCGTGACGCCGACGACCAGCGCCAGATGCCGCGCGTCGGTCCCGGCGTACAGCTCGTCCAGGCCGCGGGGGAGATCCTCCAGGTACAGCTGCGGCAACCCCACCAGCAGCAACGCCAGCGCCAGGACGGCGTCGGAGGCCTGCGGGCGCGCGTCGAACCAGGCGCGGCAGGCGTGAAGACCACTGATGCGGGGTGACACAACACTCACCCTAGGAGTCCGCACCAGGTCATGAGCCCTCCTGCACGCGGATCCGCGATCCTCCGCAAGGAGGACCCGGACCCGGCGTCCGCTCGCCGGACCGGGGCAGAGCGGATGCTACTCCGAGCCCATGCCGCCCGGCGCATCGGCGGCCCCGCCGAGGTCAGCGAGGGTGAGCCCGGCCAGGACACCGCACGCCGGGCCGATCCGGACACCCCCGCCGCGCCCGCGGCCGCCACGACCCCACGCGACACGAACGGGAGCGACACCGCCGCGAGCTCGGCCGCCACGAGCGCAGGAAACGCGAACGAAGAAGACGCGGACACGGACGAGCGCGAGAGCGACGCCGACACCGCCACGGTCGGCGTGGGCGGAGGAGACCCGGGCGAAGGAGACGCGGGGGGCGGCGGCGTCAGAGGTCGTCCCGTTCGCGGGACACCGGCTCCAGGTCGGCCGGCGACGGACGGTCGGCCGGGGGCGCCTCCGGGAGCGGCGGCGGAGTGCCGCCGAACCCCGGGCACCGCTCCCGGTGATCGCACCAGTCGCACAACCGGCTGGTGCGATGCCGCCACTCACCGGTCTCCATCGCCCGCCGGATCGCCGCCCACAACGCCTCCACCTTGCGCTCGGTCGCCCGCAGATCGGCCTCGTCGGGCTCGTACCGCAGCACCTCGCCGTTGCCCAGGTACATCAGCTGCAGCAGCCGCGGCACCCGGCCCTGCCGCCGCCACAGCACCAGCGCGTAGAACTTCATCTGGAACAGCGCCCGCGCCTCGAAATCGGCGCGCGGCGCCGTGCCGGTCTTGTAGTCCACGATCCGCACGTCACCCGAGGGCGCCACGTCCACCCGGTCGATGTAGCCGCGCAGCTTCAGCCCCGACTCCAGCACCGTCTCCACGAACAGCTCCCGCTCGGCCGGCTCCAGCCGCCGCGGATCCTCCAGCGTGAAGTACCGCTCCACCATCTCGCGCGCCTGCGCCAGCCACGCCTCCCGCTCGGCCGCCCCCGCCTCCCCCTCGGCGAACAGCGACGCCAGCTCCGGCTCGGCCGCCAGCAGCCGCTCCCACTGCGGCGCCAGCAACCCCACCGCCTCGCCCGCCGTGCGCCGCCCGGCGGGCAGGTCGTACAACCGCTCCAGCACCGCGTGCACCAGCGTGCCCCGCACCTGCGCCTGGCTGGGCCGCTCCGGAATCCGGTCGATCACCCGGAACCGGTACAGCAGCGGGCACGTCATGAAGTCGCCCGCCCGCGACGGCGACAGCGAACCGGCCACCGCCGGCGCCGCCGTGGTCTGCCCGCTCGCCTCACGGCCCGCATCGGTGGTCGTCATGGCACAGCAGACTAGGGGACGCCCCCGACGAAACCCACGACGGCGGAGACCGCGCCCCTCCACCAGACGATCACCGCCGCCGGGGCCGTAGCATCGAGGACGTGGCAGACACCGCACCCCCGACCGACGGCACCAAGAGCGCCGGCCCCACCGGCACCGGCGCACCCCCGGAACCGGACCGGCCCGGCGGCCGGGGACGGCCCCCCGGAGCCGCCGCCGGACCCGGCCTCTACATCGGCCGCCCCTTCGGCGTGCCCGTCTTCGTCTCGCCCAGCTGGTTCCTGGTCGCCGTCGTCGTCACCGTGATGTTCGAGGGCCAGGTCCACGGCGTCGTCGCCCGCCCCGCCAGCTTCGCCGTCGCCTTCGCCTACGCGGTGCTGCTGTACGCCTCGGTGTTCGTGCACGAGCTCAGCCACGCCGTCACCGCCCGCGTCCTCGGCCTGCCCGTCCGCTCGGTCGTCCTGCACATCCTGGGCGGCGAGACCGCCATCGAACGCGAGGCGCCCACCCCCGGCCGCGAGTTCCTCATCGCCTTCGCCGGCCCGGTCACCAACCTCGTCCTGGCCGGGCTCGGCCTGCTGGCCCGCCTGCTGGTCCCGATGCCCGAGGTCGCCCTCCTGCTGGTGGACGCCCTCACCTTCGCCAACCTGCTCGTCGGCGTGTTCAACCTGCTGCCCGGACTGCCCCTGGACGGCGGCCGCCTCGTCCGCGCCGCCGTCTGGAAGATCACCGGCCGGGCCCGCAACGGCGCCGTCGTCGCCGGCTGGGTCGGCCGCGGCGTCGCCGTCCTCTGCCTGGTCGCCGGCGCCTTCATGGCCACCTACCCCACCGGCGGCCAGAACACCGGGTTCGGCTGGCTCGCCCTGTTGTGGACGGCCCTGGTCGCCTCCTTCATCTGGGTCGGCGCCTCCCAGGCCCTGCGCGCCGAGAAGGTCCGCGACCGCATCCCCACCCTGCTCGCCCGCCGCCTGGCCCGCCGCGCCACCCTCGTCACCGCCGACGTCCCCCTCGCCGAGGCCATCCGCCGCGCCCACGAGCAGCGCGCCGGAGCCCTGGTGATCGTCGACCACGACGGCCGCCCCCGCGGCCTGGTCAGCGAGAAGGCCGTCACCGCCACCCCCGAGCAGCGCCGCCCCTGGATCGAGGTCGGCGAACTGTCCCGCGGCGTCGACGACGACCTCACCCTCCCCGCCGACCTGGCCGGCGAGGACCTCATCGTCGCGCTGCGCCGCGCCCCCGCCTCCGAGTACCTCCTCCTCGAGCCCGACGGCCGCGTCTACGGCGTCCTGGCCGCCGCCGACGTCGACCGCGCCTTCGCCGGCATCTGACCAGCCTGAGCGGTGCCCAGGGCCCGCTAGCCTTGACGACCATGAGCGAACCCACCCCGCCGACCACCCCCGCAGGCACCGGCCGCATCCCGCACGGCCCCTTCCGCCCCGGCGACCAGGTTCAGCTCACCGACCCCAAGGGCCGCATCAACACCATCACCCTCCAGTCCGGCAAGGACTACCACTCCCACAAGGGCTCCATCGCCCACGACGACATCATCGGCAGCCCCGAGGGCTCGGTCTTCCGCTCCAGCGGCGGCACCGACTACCTCGCCTTCCGCCCCCTGCTCTCCGACTTCGCCGTGCGGATGCCCCGCGGCGCCGCCGTCGTCTACCCCAAGGACGCCGCCCAGATCGTCGGCATGGCCGACATCTTCCCCGGCGCCCGCGTCGTGGAGGCCGGCGCCGGCTCGGGCGCCCTCACCTGCTTCCTGCTGCGCGCCGTCGGCGAACGCGGCCTGGTCTCCTCCTACGAACGCCGCCCCGACTTCGCCGACATCGCCCGCGCCAACGTCGAGAAGTTCTTCGGCGGCCCCCACCCGGCCTGGCGCCTGACCGTCGGCTCCCTCGAGGACGCCCTCGCCGAGACCGAGGTCGACCGGGTCGTCCTCGACATGCTCGCCCCCTGGGAATGCATCGACCCCGTCGCCAAGGCCCTCATCCCCGGCGGCATGGTCTGCGCCTACATCGCCACCACCACCCAGATGTCGCGGGTCGTGGAGGAACTGCGCGGCCACGGCGCCTTCGCCGAGCCCTACGCCTTCGAGACGCTCCTGCGCTCCTGGCACGTGGAGGGCCTGGCCGTGCGGCCCGACCACCGCATGGTCGGCCACACCGGCTTCCTGGTCACCGCCCGCCGCCTCGCCGACGGCGTCACACCGCCCCTGCGGCGCCGCCGCCCCGCCAAGGGCGCCCCCATCTCCGGCACGCCCGCCGCCCCCGGCACCGCGGACGACGGCGGCGCCCAGAGTGCCCCGAGCGCCGAGGGCGCCCCGAGCCCGGCCGCGGCGGACCTGGACGCCGCCACGGGCCACAGCGCCGAAGACTGAACACCGCGCACCCGCCGCTGCCGAACCCCGGCCCGGGGCGCCTGCCCGGCGGCGCGCCCGGACGCGCCGTCCCGAGGCGAACGGGCCCCCGAAACGGGAACAGGCCACCAAAACGGGGCATTACGCCCAGCGGCGCGCCCGAAACCCAGCGAGTCATAGATCACATTCGCGACCCCGCGCGACCGCCCCAGACCCCCGCCCCCACACCCCGCGCCATCTCTTAACAGGAAATTCACACCACCCCCCACACCACGACACCACCCCTCCCACCAGGCACGAAAACGTCCGAACCACCGCCACCACACGAACGGACCCGCCGCCTACCCGCCCCACGCACCCGCCACGCGCAACCCCGCCGACACCCAACCCGCCCCCTCCGACCAGTGGCGATCCCCCCGCCACGACACGAGTACCGAATGGGCAGGTTACGGAAGCCCTCCAGATAGGTAGGGTCTCAGTAGGTCGTCGGCTCTTCGTGAGGAGGTGACGGGGCGTGGCCGCTCGTGACGATGCTGGGGCGCGCAAGGCGCAGCACGACAAGGAGGTTAGGGACCTCCAAACGCAGGTGTCCTTCCTGGAGGAGGAGATCTCCGTGCTGCGCCGCAAGCTCGCGGAATCCCCGCGCCAAGTACGTGTTCTGGAGGAGCGTCTCCATGAGGCACAGGCCAATCTGGCCGCCGTGACGGGTCAGAACGAGCGTCTCGTGGCGACCCTCAAGGAAGCCCGCGAGCAGATCGTGGCGCTCAAGGAGGAGGTCGACCGGCTGGCACAGCCGCCCTCGGGCTACGGAGTCTTCCTCGAAGCCCGAGACGACGGCACCGTCGACATCTTCACCGGCGGACGCAAACTACGGGTGAACGTCAGCCCGGCCGTCGACATCGAGGAACTCCAGCGTGGCCAGGAGGTCATGCTCAACGAGGCACTCAACGTCGTCGAAGCGCTCAAGTTCGAAGAGCAGGGCGAAGTCGTCATGCTCAAGGAACTCTTCGACGACGGCGAACGAGCACTGGTGATCGCGCACGCCGACGAAGAACGCGTCATCAAGCTCGCCGAGCCGCTGCGCGGCGTACCACTGCGCGCCGGCGACTCGCTCATGCTCGAATCCCGATCCGGATACGCCTACGAGAAGATCCACAAGGCCGAGGTCGAAGAACTCGTCCTCGAAGAGGTCCCCGACATCTCCTACAACGAGATCGGCGGGCTCGGCTCACAGATCGAAATGATCCGCGACGCCGTCGAGCTGCCCTACCTGCACGCGGACCTGTTCCGCGAGCACCAGCTCCGCCCGCCCAAGGGCGTCCTCCTCTACGGACCCCCCGGCTGCGGCAAGACCCTCATCGCCAAGGCCGTCGCCAACTCCCTGGCCAAGCAGGTCGCCGAGAAGACCGGCCAGGAGGGCAAGAGCTTCTTCCTCAACATCAAGGGACCCGAGCTCCTCAACAAGTACGTCGGAGAAACCGAACGCCACATCCGCCTGGTCTTCCAGCGCGCCCGGGAGAAGGCCTCCGCGGGCACCCCGGTCATCGTGTTCTTCGACGAGATGGACTCCATCTTCCGCACCCGCGGATCCGGAGTCTCCTCCGACGTCGAGAACACCATCGTCCCGCAGCTCCTCAGCGAGATCGACGGAGTCGAAGGCCTCGAGAACGTCATCGTCATCGGAGCCTCCAACCGCGAGGACATGATCGACCCCGCGATCCTGCGACCCGGCCGCCTCGACGTCAAGATCAAGATCGAACGACCCGACGCCGAAGCAGCCAAGGACATCTTCTCCAAGTACATCCTCTCCGGACTGCCGCTCCACCCCGACGACGTCAAGGAGCACGGCGGCAACGAGAACGTCACCGTCGACGCCATGATCCAGCGCGTCGTCGAACGGATGTACACCGAAAGCGAGGAGAACCGCTTCCTGGAGGTCACCTACGCCAACGGAGACAAGGAAGTCCTCTACTTCAAGGACTTCAACTCCGGAGCGATGATCCAGAACATCGTCGACCGCGCCAAGAAGATGGCGATCAAGCAGTTCCTCGACACCGGGCAGAAGGGACTGCGCGTCGCGCACCTCCTCGCCGCCTGCGTCGACGAGTTCAGCGAGAACGAAGACCTCCCCAACACCACCAACCCCGACGACTGGGCCCGCATCTCCGGCAAGAAGGGCGAACGGATCGTCTACATCCGCACCCTCGTCTCCGGAAAGCAGGGCGCCGAGGCCGGCCGCTCCATCGACACCGTCGCCAACACCGGCCAGTACCTCTAGCCCCAGCCCCAGACCCCGAGACGACCCCGAGCCCCGACGACAAGCCACACACCCCGACACGCGCCGCGGCGGCCACCCGACACCGGGTGGCCGCCGCGCCGCGTCACACCACCGCGACCCCACCACCCCGCTGCGTCCCCTAGGGTCGACCCCAATGTCTTCCCAGAACCATCAGCACAGCTCAGAGCCCCCGACCCCGGCTCCCACCCCCGCACCGGCCCAACCCGGCCCCACCAGCCCCACCAGCCACGGCGGCGGCCACAGGCGCCTCAGAGAAATCGACCTCCTCCGCTTCCTCGCCGCCCTCGCCGTCCTCCTCTACCACTACACCGGCACCACCGGCGGCCCCTGGGACGACCACAACGCCCGCGAACTGTTCGCCCCCATCTCCCTCGCCACCCAATTCGGCTACCTCGGCGTCGAACTCTTCTTCCTCATCAGCGGATTCGTCATCCTCATGAGCGCATGGGGACGCACCATGGCCGAATTCACCATCTCCCGCATCACCCGCCTCTACCCCGCCTACTGGTTCGCCGTACTCCTCATCGCCGCCCTCTACCTCACCACCGGCCAAGGACGAGGCCGCCCCGAGAACATCATCCCCAACCTCACCATGTTCCAGCAGGGCATGGGCGTACAGAACGCCAGCGGAGTCTTCTGGACCCTCTGGATCGAAATGCACTTCTACGCCCTCATCGCCATCCTCGTCCTCACCGGCATCACCTACCGGCGCTGCATCACCTTCATGGCCACCTGGAGCGTCCTCGCCGTCTTCGCACAAGAAACCGGCGCCGAACCCCTCCAGAAACTCCTCATCCCCGAATACGCCCCCTACTTCGTCGCCGGAATGGCCCTCTACCTCATCCACCGCTTCGGCCCCACACTCCTCCTCTGGGGCTTCACAGCCTTCTCCTGGGCCGCCTCAATCCGCTACGCCCTCCCCATCGCCACCGACACCCCCTACAACATCCCCCCGTCCAACGCCTGGCCCGCCATCCCCATCCTCATCACCCTCACCTACGCCGTCATGGCCCTCGCCGCCACCGGCAAACTCCGCCGCCTCAACTGGCGCGGCTTCGCCACCCTCGGCCTCCTCACCTACCCCACCTACCTCATCCACTACGAACTCGCCCCGCCCCTCGCCGACCTCCTCCACCCCGCACTCCCGCACTGGGCCGCCACCCTCGCCATCACCGCCACCGTCCTCACCACCGCCTACCTCGTCCACCGCCTCATCGAACGACCCCTCGCCGCCTGGCTCAAACCACGCCTCCGCGACTCCTTCACACGCCTGAACATCACCGAACCGACCCGCCACCACGCCGGAACCCCCCACCGCGACACACCGCGAGACAAGCCTCAAGACCCCACGCCCACAAGCGAAACGCAACCCCCGGACCCCACCGCGGAGCACCACGGGCAGGAGCCCCATGGCTCCACCCCCTCGGCCCCGATAGGCTCGACGATATGAGTGTTCGGCGGGTGATGGGCATCGAGACCGAGTACGGCATCTCCGTACCCGGCCAGCCAGGGGCCAACGCGATGGTGACCTCCTCCCAGGTCGTCAACGCCTACCTCGCGGCATCGGCGGCACGGGCGCGAAGGGCCCGATGGGACTTCGAAGAGGAGAACCCACTCCGCGACGCCCGCGGATTCGACCTCGCACGCGAGGTCGCCGACCCCACCCAGCTCACCGACGAAGACCTCGGCCTCGCCAACGTCATCCTCACCAACGGCGCACGCCTCTACGTCGACCACGCCCACCCCGAATACTCCGCACCCGAGTGCACCAACCCCCGCGACGCGGTCATCTGGGACAAAGCCGGAGAACGCGTCATGGCCGACGCCACCCAGCGCGCCGCCATGGTCCCCGGCACCCACCCCATCCAGCTCTACAAGAACAACACCGACAACAAGGGCGCCTCCTACGGCTGCCATGAGAACTACCTCATGCGCCGCGAGACCCCCTTCGCCGACATCGTCCGCCACCTCACCCCCTTCTTCGTCTCCCGCCAGGTCGTCTGCGGCGCCGGCCGCGTCGGCATCGGCGTCGACGGACGCGGCGACGGCTTCCAGATCAGCCAGCGCGCCGACTTCTTCGAAGTCGAGGTCGGCCTCGAGACCACCCTCAAGCGCCCCATCATCAACACCCGCGACGAACCCCACGCCGACCCCGAGAAGTACCGCCGCCTCCACGTCATCATCGGCGACGCCAACATGAGCGAGGTCTCCACCTACCTCAAGCTCGGCACCACCTCACTCGTCCTCGCCATGATCGAAGACGGCTTCCTCACCGTCGACCTCTCCGTCGACATGCCCGTCGCCGCCCTCCGCGCCGTCTCCCACGACCCCGCCTGCAAACACCTGCTCACCCTCCGCGACGGCCGCAAGATGACCGCCGTCCAGCTGCAGATGGAATACCTCGAGCAGTCCCGC
The DNA here is from genome assembly GCF_055379765.1 of Actinomadura rugatobispora. Taxonomy (NCBI): domain Bacteria; kingdom Bacillati; phylum Actinomycetota; class Actinomycetes; order Streptosporangiales; family Thermomonosporaceae; genus Actinomadura; species Actinomadura rugatobispora. Next base: position 9,819,829 of record NZ_AP029191.1, read on the forward strand.
AAATACGTCGAGGACCGCTACGGCGCCGACGTCGACGAGATGACCAAGGACGTCCTCGACCGCTGGGAATCGGTCCTGCACCGCCTCGGCGACGACCCCATGCAGCTCTCCCGCGAGCTCGACTGGGTCGCCAAACTCTCCCTCCTCCAGGGCTACCGCGACCGCGACGGCCTGGACTGGTCACACCCGCGCCTGCAGCTGATCGACCTGCAGTACACCGACATCCGGGCCGAGAAGGGCCTCTACAACCGCCTGGTCGCCCGCGACAGGATCGACCGCATCGTCACCGAGCCCGAGGTCCAGGCGGCCATCGAGGACCCGCCAGAGGACACCAGGGCCTACTTCCGGGGCCGCTGCCTGCGCCAGTACGCCGAATCGGTCGCCGCCGCCTCCTGGGACTCGGTCATCTTCGACGTCCCCGGCCGCGAGTCCCTGCAGCGCGTCCCGACCCTCGAGCCCCTGCGCGGCACCAGGCAGCACGTCGGCGCGCTGCTCGACCGCTGCCGCACCGCGGCCGACCTGGTCGCCACACTCACCGGCCAGAACTGAGTCCGCGGCTTATTTGTGACCGGTTTGCCCGTTTCACTGCTTGGCGGACCGGCGATAACCCCACCAGGCCCCCGCGCCGTCGGAGCGACGAAATCCGCTCGACGTCGATGATCGGAGCTAGGCTTGGGGGGACCGGCGAAGTGGGAGGTAAGGATGGCCACGAAGGACAACTCGGGCGGCCAGAAGCAGGCCCCGCGGCGTACCGAAGAGGTCGAGGAGACCCAGGACGCACCCCAGGACGACGTCCAGGAACGCCAGGAAAAGCTCACCGACGACGTCGATTCAATTCTGGATGAAATTGACGAAGTTCTCGAAGAGAACGCAGAGGAATTCGTGCGCTCTTACGTCCAAAAGGGCGGAGAGTAGGGCAAACTGGACATCGGGAATAAGGGAAATTCGAGGAGGTATTCACACTTCTTGATGGCCTGAATCGAAAATCTCTTCTAAGGGCACGGGTGAGGGCGGTAGGGTCGGGGCCGTGTCCGTAAAGGAATGCCGTGATTGCGGCCAAGTCAAGCCCAAGGGCGAGTTCTTCAAGCGCAAGGCTTCCAAGGATGGTCTGGCGCTCTACTGCAAAGATTGCTTCGGTCTGCGCAATGCAGAGAGTCGGAATAGGCGTCGTGTTGAGCAGGGTAAAGAGCCCAAGCCCTATCGTAAGCGCCGTTCGGTTCCTGAAGGGATGAAATATTGTCCTCGATGCGAAGCGGTAAAGTCCGTTCAGGAGTTCGGGCGAAATCGATCCAAAGCCTCCGGGCTGACTGCGTACTGCAGGCCCTGCCACAGCCGGGTGATGCTGGAGATCAAGCGCCAGAAGCATGGCAGCCAGCGCAACTACCTCCTGAAGTTGCGGTACGGCCTGACCGCTGAGCAGGTGGAAGAGCATCGGCAGAGGCAGGGCGGGGTGTGCGTGATATGCCTCCGCAAAGAAGCCTCGCATGTGGACCATTCGCACGAAACGGGCCTGTTTCGTGCATTGCTCTGCTTTCCCTGTAACGGTGCACTGGGGCAGTACGAGGACAACCCCGGGCTCATGCGAGAATCCGCCGCCTACCTCGAGGGGCGGACGCATCACGCCCAGTCGATGCTTCTCGAACTCGGCGTCGCTGTCATAGAAAGGCATGCGCGCAGGCTTGCCTTCACGGGGCGGCTCGTAGACAGGGACGGCGTTCCGATCCGTCGGCTGGGGACGTCGCGTGACGATCGGCTGAGGGCGCGTTACGGCGTCGGGGAAGGTGAGATTGAGGAACTCCTCGCGGTGCAGCGCGGGTTCTGTGCGATCTGCTGTGACAAGGCCGCCGAGAACGTCGATCACGATCATGTGACCGGTGTGGTCAGGGGGCTCCTGTGCGGCGGGTGCAACACCGGAATGGGCCAGCTCGGGGACGACCCGGTGGCTCTCCGGCGCGCCGCGGACTATGTGCAGGGTGCGCTGCTCCGAAGGGTGCCCGCCGACGATGGCGGGGTCCGGCTCTCGTTCACGTTCCCGGACGTGGATCCGGCTACGGTGCCGCTGGGCGGCTGGGAGTCGTATCGGGAGCGGGACGGGGAGCATCGGAGGCTGTGCGCGGAGTTCGAGGAGAGGAAGTTCGAACTCACGCGGCTGCGGCTGGCTGAGGGCGGGCCCGGCTACTGCCGTCGGTGGTCGTTCGGTCCGCGGCGTTCGTCGTTCAGCGAGCGGATCAGGGCGTTGGTGCAGAGTTCGCCGGAGCACTTCGCCTCGAAGATGAGGTGTGTCGAAGGGGGCTTGGCGGCCTCGTCCGAGAGTACCCCGACGTCCATGTGAGGTGATGTGCTGCAGAAATTCACCGCGATGGAGGAGTTTCGAGAGGGCGTGCGCTTCGGCGGCGCCCTCTCGCTTGTTGTGCGGTGACGAGGTCCCGGCGTCTCGAGTTGGCGTCGTTCGTGCCCGAGGGGTGTCGTGCGAAGGATGCGGCTGCGAGGCGTCCTGGAGATCGCGCGCAGGACCGGGGCGGGGCCCGGAGCGGCGTTCAGGTGTCCTGGAGGGAGGTGAGGTGGGCGGCCTGGTGGTTGGCGGTGGTGAGGCCGTTGGGTGGGACGGGGACGCCGGCGAGGCGGCACCAGGCGAAGCCGAGGGCGGCGGTGGCGCCGAGGACGTGGAGGGTGGTGTCGGGGTCGTCGCTGGTGGGGGAGGGCCAGAGGCCGCGGAGGGGGTGGTGGTCGTCGCCGAGGATGTCGGTGAGGAGGGTGCGGAGTTCGGGGTCGAGCCAGCGGCCGACGGGGGTGGCGAGGTCGGGGCGGTAGCCGGCGAGGTCGGCTGCGAGGAGGGCGGTGGCGGCGTGGCGGGGTTCGGTGTGGGTGGCGGGGTCGTGGGGGTCGCCGCAGAGGGGTTGGAGGGCGGTGGCGAGGTCGTAGAAGGCGAGTTGGAGGCGTTCGCCGGGGGCGGAGTCGGCGAAGAGGGTGGCGAAGAGGGGTGCGGGGCAGCGGCTCCGCCATTCGCGTTCGAGGACCTGGTCGCCGTAGGGGAGGGCGCGGTGGTCGAGGGCGGGGTTGCTCTGGAGGGGTTCGATCATGGAGAGGAGGGCGGAGGCGCGGACGCGGAAGCGGGGGTCGTCGCGGAGGGCCTGGGCGGTCATGACCATGCAGCGGATGAGTTGGGCGGCGGCGTCGCCGCGGCCTGCGCGGAGGCGTTCGGCGTAGAGGCCGATGATGGTGTGGAGGGGTGGGGGTGTGAGCCAGCGCAGGTCGGTGGCGTTGGCGGGTTCTGTGGTGGGTTGGGGTGCGAGGTGGGGTTCCCAGTGGTGGATGAGGCCGAGTTCTGGGTCGAAGAGGGGGACGGAGGCGCACCACAGGAGGGTGCTCCAGGTGGCGGCGATGGTGCTGGGGGTGCCGTGGAGGAAGCGGTTCCAGCCGAGGGGGTAGTCGTGGGGTGGTGCTTGGGCGGCTTCGGTGAGGACGGAGCGGAGGCGGTAGGTGAGGGCGCCTGAGACGGGTTTGCCGGTGAGGGCGAGGGGTGGGCCGTAGTCGGTGAGGTAGTCGGCGCCGGTGGGGAGTATTTCGGCGGGGATGGGGGGTGGGGTGGGGCCGTGGGCGGCGGTTTGGCGGGTGTGGGCGGCGTGCGGCGGGGGTGAGGGGAACCAGCGGCTGTCGGCGGGGTGCCAGCGGTACCAGCGGGTCCATGCGGCGAAGAGCCACCAGCTGTGGTCGGGGAGGGTGAGGAGGTGGGGGAGGAGTGCTTGGCGGCGTTGGAGGGGGGTGGAGGCGGGCCAGTAGGGGGCGGTGACGGCGGCGCGGGTCTGGTGTTCGGCGATGGTGAAGGGGTCGGCGTCGGGTGGGAGGGTGATGTCCTCTTCGGTGACGGGTGGGTTGTAGGCGGGGCGTCGTGGGGGCCATCCGGGTTGTCCGGGGGCGCTCGGCCATGTCGGCTGCCCGAGGGGGCTGGGCCAGCCGGGCTGGCCAGGGGTTCCCAACACCACGTGGTCATCGTAGTGGGCTGTGGGGGGTTCGCCGTGGGCGGACTGTGGAGCGATCGCGTGGCATGCGGTGGGTGCGGGTTGAACAGTAGGGTCTGAGTTGGTCAGCGCCGGTGGGTTCGTGAGGGGAGCCGGTGCCGTGGTGGAGGGAAGGAGTCGCGTGGCGTCGCACGATGCTCGCACCGGACGTGTGCCGGGGTTGTTCGTGAACCCTGACACGTCGTCGTTCACGGAGTTCCTGGGTGCCTACAGTCCGGAGTTGCTGCCGGGGCGGCGGCCGTTGCCGGCGGTGCCGGCGGGGGAGGGGATCCCGCACGCGACGACGATCGTGGCGGTGACGTTCCCCGGTGGTGTGGTGATGGCGGGGGATCGCCGGGCGACCGCGGGGCATGTGATCGCTCAGCGTGATGTCGAGAAGGTGTTCCGGGCGGACGAGTTCTCGGCGATCGCGATGGCGGGGACGGCGGGGCTCGGCATGGAGCTGATTCGTTTGTTCCAGGTGGAGCTGGAGCATTACGAGAAGCGCGAGGGCCGGACGCTGTCGGTGGAGGGGAAGGCGAATCGGCTGGCGACGCTGGTCCGGGGGAACCTGGGGATGGCGATGCAGGGGCTGGCGGTGGTGCCGCTGTTCGCCGGGTACGACGAGGAGCGGGACGGGGGGCGGATCTTCTCCTACGATCCGGCGGGGGGCCGGTACGAGGAGCGGGACTTCTACTCGATCGGGTCGGGGTCGGTGTACGCGCGTGGTGCGTTGAAGAAGCTGTGGCGCGCGGATCTGTCGGTGGAGGACGCGGCGCTGGTGTGCGTGCAGGCGCTGTACGACGCGGCGGATGACGATTCGGCGACGGGTGGGCCGGATCTGACGCGGCGGATCTTCCCGGTGGTGTCGGTGGTGTCGGACGAGGGGTACCGCCGGCTGGGGGAGGACGAGGTGGGCGCGTTGGCGCAGGCCGTGGTCGACGGACGTTACGACTCGCCGGGCGGGCCGACCGCCCCGCTGCGATAGAAGGGATCCAGACCGGTGTCCATGCCGTTCTATGTGTCGCCCGAACAGCAGATGAAGGACAAGGCGGACTATGCGCGTAAGGGCATCGCGCGTGGCCGCAGCGTGGTCGTGCTGCAGTACGACGACGGGATCCTGTTCGTGGCGGACAATCCGTCGCGTGCGCTGCACAAGATCAGTGAGATCTATGACCGGATCGCGTTCGCGGCGGTGGGGAAGTACAACGAGTTCGAGAATCTGCGGCTGGGCGGGGTGCGGTACGCGGATGTGAACGGGTACCAGTACGACCGTCGTGATGTGACGGCGCGGGGGCTGGCGAATCTGTACGCGCAGTCGCTGGGGACGATCTTCACGGAGACCAACAAGCCGTATGAGGTGGAGTTGGTGGTCGCGGAGGTGGGTGACAGTGCGGAGACCGATCAGATCTATCGGTTGACGTTCGATGGTTCGGTGGCCGACGAGCACGGTTATGTGGCGATGGGCGGTCAGGCGGACGCGGTGGCGGAGGTGCTGAAGGAGCGGTACCGGGAGGGGGCGTCGCTGGCGGAGGCGCTGAAGGTGGCGGTGCGGGCGCTGGAGGCGCAGGACGCGGATCGTCATCTGGAGGCGAAGTCGCTGGAGGTGGCGGTGCTGGATCGTAATCGGGAGCATCGTCTGTTCAAGGCGTTGCCGGCGGCGCGGATCGAGCGTTTGCTGAACGAGGCGGACGGTGCGTCGTCGAGCGCTTCAGAAAACGGGGCGAACGGGGCGAACGGCGAGTCGGAGGACTAGGCCGGCGGCCGGTCGACCGGCCGGAGTGGGATGCGTGCGGGGAGGGTCTGTCGTGGATGCGACGGGCCCTTCCCCGTTCGGCGTCCTTTTTGCGCCCCCCACCCAATGATCTACAACGTAAAGGCAGCGGCCCCGGGCGTCCCGCCCGGCCGGGCCGGGTGCGGCGTGTCGCGCGTTCGCGGCGCGTTCTGGTGCGTACCGCCGGTGAAACCAGAGGCTTCAGAGACTGCCAAGTCGGGCCCCGGCCGCATAGGCTCACGGTGTGGACAGGCGCATCTTCGGGCTTGAGAACGAGTACGGCGTCACCTGTACCTTCCGCGGGCAGCGGCGGTTGTCACCCGACGAGGTGGCCCGCTACCTGTTCCGCCGGGTGGTGTCGTGGGGTCGTAGCAGCAACGTGTTCCTGCGCAACGGCGCGCGGCTCTACCTGGACGTGGGAAGCCACCCCGAGTACGCCACGCCCGAGTGCGACAGCGTGATCGATCTGGTGACGCACGACAAGGCGGGCGAGCGGATCCTGGAGGGTCTGCTGGTGGACGCCGAGCGGCGGCTGCGCGAGGAGGGCATCGCCGGCGACATCTACCTGTTCAAGAACAACACCGATTCGGCCGGGAACTCCTACGGCTGCCATGAGAACTATCTGGTGGGCCGGCACGGCGAGTTCGGGCGGCTGGCCGACGTGCTGATCCCGTACCTGGTGACGCGGCAGATCATCTGCGGTGCGGGGAAGGTGCTGCAGACGCCGCGGGGGGCGGTGTACTGCGTGTCGCAGCGGGCCGAGCACATCTGGGAGGGCGTGTCGTCGGCGACGACCCGCTCGCGTCCGATCATCAACACGCGGGACGAGCCGCACGCCGACGCCGAGCGGTTCCGGCGGCTGCACGTGATCGTGGGCGACTCGAACATGAGCGAGACCACGATGCTGCTGAAGGTCGGGGCGACCGACCTGGTGCTGCGGATGATCGAGGCGGGCGTGGTGATGCGCGACCTGACGCTGGAGAACCCGATCCGGGCGATCCGCGAGGTCAGCCATGACATGACGGGCCGGCGGAAGGTGCGGCTGGCCAACGGCCGGGAGGCCAGTTCGCTGGAGATCCAGAAGGAGTACTTCGGCAAGGCCAAGGACTTCGTGGACCGGCGCGGCGGCGACGAGGTCACGATGCGGGTGCTGGACCTGTGGGAGCGGACGCTGCGGGCGGTGGAGACCGGGGATCTGGACCTGGTGTCCCGGGAGATCGACTGGGTGACCAAGTACCGGCTGATCGAGCGGTACCGGCGCAAGTACGATCTGCCGCTGTCGTCGCCGCGGGTGGCGCAGCTGGATCTGGCCTACCACGACGTGCACCGCGACCGCGGGCTGTACTACCTGCTGGAGAAGCGGGGGTCGGTGGAGCGGGTGGCGCGCGATCTGGCGATCTTCGAGGCGAAGTCGGTGCCGCCGCAGACGACGCGGGCGCGGCTGCGCGGGGAGTTCATCCGGCGGGCGCAGGAGAAGCGGCGCGACTTCACCGTCGACTGGGTGCATCTGAAGCTGAACGACCAGGCGCAGCGGACGGTGCTGTGCAAGGACCCGTTCCGTTCGGTGGACGAGCGGGTCGACAAGCTCATCGCCGGGATGTGAGTCACCGGCCCAGGGGTGGCGGCGGCCCGCCGCCACCCCCAGGGCCGGGCCGCAGCGGGTGACGGCGGCGGGCGGCGGTGACGGGGTGTGCTCGGCGCGACACGCCGGGGTGAACGTCCCGTCAAGGCTACCGGCGAGTCACAAGAGGGGTAGGGTGAGCGCGCAGTTGCGTTCGCCACCCCCGAAGGACCCGTATGCGACGTCGACTCTCCGTCCTCCCCGCGGCCGTCGTGCTGGCCGTTCCGTTGCTGCTGACCGGTGCCTGTTCCGGTGCGGACGACGTCGAGGTGGCGGTCAAGGGCGATTTCGGGTCCCGTCCGGACGTGGTGTTCCCCAAGGAGGCGCCCGGTAAGGAGCTGGCGGTCAAGAGGGTGACCGACGGTGCGGGCGTCCGGGCGCGCAAGGGCGATCTGGTGGTGGCCGACTACGTCGGTTACCGGTGGAGCAAGGACGGCAGCAAGCTGCTGGCGAGCAGCTTCATCGCGGGGCGTCCGGGCGCGTTCCCGACGGGGCGGCTGGTGCCGGGGCTGGAGAAGGCGCTGGAGGGCGCGCGGGTCGGCGGCCGGGTGGTGGCCAAGATCCCGCCCAAGGACGGCTACGGCGCCAAGGGCGCCGCGCAGCGCCAGGTCGGCAGGGACGACACGCTGGTGTACGTGCTGGACGTGCGGGCGATCTACGCGCGGACGGCGCAGGCGCAGGGGCGCCGGCAGCCGCTGGAGGATCCGCGGCTGCCGAAGGTGGGCGAGGTCCAGGCGGGCGCCGGCCCGTCGGTGACCGTGCCGAAGGCGGCCGCGCCCAAGGGCCTGCAGGTGCGGACGCTCGTGCAGGGGCAGGGCGCGGCGGTCGGCAAGGGGCAGCTGCTGGCGCTGCAGTACGTGGGGGTGTTCTGGCGGGACGGGAAGGTCTTCGAGTCCTCCTGGCGGACCGGGCGCCCGTACGCGGCCACGATCGGCACCGGCCAGGTGATGAAGGGCTGGGACCAGGCGCTGGTGGGACAGAAGGTGGGCAGCCGGCTGCTGCTGGTGGTGCCGCCGTCGCTGGGGTACGGGGCCAAGGGGCTGGCCCAGGCCAAGATCAAGGGCGATGACACGCTGGTGTTCGTCGTCGACGTCCTCGGCGCCCACTGACCGGCCCCCCGCTTCGGTTCTAAAGCGAACCGCGATTGTTCTTAGACTGGCCGGGTGGAGGACATCGAGGCGATCGCCGTCCTGCAGGACCCGGTCCGGCGGCGGCTGTACGCGTACGTGGGCGCCCAGGACCACGAGGTGAGCCGGAACGAGGCGGCCGAGGCCGCGGGCGTCCAGCGCACGCTGGCGGCCTTCCATCTGGACAAGCTGGTGGAGGCGGGGCTGCTGGAGACGGTGAGCCGACGCCTGACGGGACGTTCGGGGCCGGGCGCGGGACGTCCGGCCAAGCTGTACCGCAGGGCGCCGGGGGAGCGGGCGGTGTCGCTGCCGCCGCGCGACTACCGCACGGCGGCCGGGCTGCTGGCCCAGGCCGCCGAGACCGCCGGGCTGGACGCGGAGTTGCGGGAGGCCGCGCGGCGGCGCGGGAGGCGGCTGCAAGAGGAGGGCGCGGGCCCGTGCCGGGGCCTGGAGGAGGTCGCGGCGCTGCTGGAGGGCCGCGGGTACGAGCCGCGCATGGAGGACGGGGTCCTGCGCATGCGCAACTGCCCCTTCCACGCCCTTTCGGAGGAGTTCCCGCCGCTGGTGTGCGGGATGAACCTGGCGCTGCTGGAGGGGCTGCTGGAGGGCTCGCAGGGTGTGCGGGTGCGGATCGACGCCGGACCCGGCCGCTGCTGCACCGTCGCCGAACCGGCCGAAGGACGAGGGGACGGGCCCGAAGCCTTCTAAAAATAATGATCGTTGACATAGAAGCGGGGGGATGGTGAAGTGAGCCCATGCCCGGCTACCACCTCGCCCAGTTCAACGTGGGCACGCTGACGTTCCCCCTCGACGACCCCCGGACGGCCGGGTTCACCGAGCTCCTGGAACCCCTCAACGCGCTCGCCGACGGCGCCCCCGGCTTCGTGTGGCGGCTGGTGGAGAACGGCGCCGCCGACGCCACCGGCCTCCGCCCCATCGGCGCCGACGTCATCATCAACTACTCGGTGTGGGAGAGCCGGGAGGCGCTGTGGGACTACATGTACCGCAGCCGCCACCTGGACGTGCTGCGCCGCCGCCGCGAGTGGTTCGGCAAGCACGTCCAGGCGCACCTGGTGATGTGGTGGATCCCCGCCGGGCACATCCCCACCCTCCAGGAGGGCGTGGAACGCCTGGAGACGCTGCGCGCCCAGGGCCCCTCTCCCCGGGCGTTCACCTTCCGCGAGACCTACACCCCCGACGGCGCCCCGGCCCCGGCCCCGTCCTGACCCGATGCCTCCCGGCCCGACCTGACCCGGCCCGGTGCACGAGCACAGCGAGCTGGGGGCCGGGGGCGGTCACAGGAGGGCGGCGGCGTGGCGGCCGGCGGCGGCCGCGGTGAGGAAGTAGGGCAGGTCCTGATCCAGGCGGCGGCCCATCGTGGACAGCCGCACGCCCCAGTCCTTCTCGGCCGTGCGCAGCGCCTCGTGCAGCCCGTCCACGGCCACCGGGACGAGTTCGTGCTGGTCGCCCAGCGAGGCGGCCTCCCCGGCAACCCGCGTGCCGAACTCCCCGCCCAGTTCGGGGACCACGACCTGAGCCCGCGCCAGCGCGACCCGGCCGTAGGCGGTCAGGCTGTGGTGCGACACCCCCACGTGCCGCTCCCGCTTGTCGCCGTCGCTGACCCGCAGCGAGGCCACCGGCCGTCCCGACAGCACCGCGGCCGCGTTGACGGCCTCGCCCGCCGACACTCCCGAGAAGCCCCACCGGGTGCCCGTGCCCAGGTTGCCCGGGCCCTGCGCGACCACGATGACCTCGGCGTCCAGCACCAGCCGCGCCGCCAGCAGCCCGGTGTGCACCGTCACCGCCTCCAGGTCGCCGCCGAACGCCTGTCCGACCGTGACGGTCGCCGCCAGCGCGCCGGCCTCCCGCAGCCGCGCGATCGACATCGAGAACCAGGCCGGCAGCGCGCCGCCGTCGGGCATCACGTACACCGCGCGGGTGCCCGGCCGGGCCGCCAGCAGTCCCGCCAGGATCGGCGGCAGCGCCGAGTGCAGGTCGGCCACGATCACCGGCGTCCCCTCCAGGGAGTCGGCCTCGCGCAGCAGTTCGTGGTGGGGGGAGTCCTGCTCGTCGGCGCCCAGCACGGTGGCCTGCAGCGGCGTGTACCGCGCCTTCACCAGGTGCCCCGGGCCCGACGGGTCGGGCGGCAGACGGTCGGGGACGGCGACCACCATCGCGTAGCCGCCCGTCCCCAGGCCCATCGCCAAGGCCGTAGTGTTGAGCAGGACGGTGTCGCCCGGTTCGGGACGCCCCACCAGAGCGGGATACGCGAGTGCGGGGAAGACCGAGGTCCCGTGCGTCCCGTCGCCCTCGATCGTGACGTCCAGTTCGACCGCCCCCGGCCATTCCCGGCGGACGCCTTCTACCGTGCCCTTGCGCCATCGGATCACAAGGAAACGGTAGCGTCCTGACACGGGCGACATGGGGACGCGCGGCGTTCACCCGCCGTGGCGCCGCCGGCACGGTCGGTGCGGGCGGCGCGGGCACGCGGGCCGGAGGGCCGGACGGCCGCCCGACAATCTCATAATCCGAACGTCCGGCGACCGCATTTGTGCGTGAATGGGCTTCATCGACTGGGAATCGACTGGGAAAGGTGGTGGCCGAGTGTCGCGGCGCAAGACCGAGCGCCTGCTCAACCTGGTGGTCTGCCTGCTGGCCACACGGCGCTACCTTACGGCCGAGCAGATCCGGCGGGCCGTCCCCGGGTACCCGGGCTCCGACGAGGCGTTCAAGCGGATGTTCGAACGCGACAAGGAGGAGCTGCGCGAGCTGGGCGTCCCGCTGGAGGTCGGCAGCGACCAGCAGGGCGGCACCGGCGAGGAGATCGGCTACCGCATCCCCCCGCAGGCCTACGAGCTGCCCGACATCCACCTGACCCCCGACGAGGCGGCCGTGCTCGGCCTGGCCGCGCGGGTGTGGCAGCGCGCCAGCATGGCCGACGCCGCCTCCGGCGCGCTGCTGAAGCTGCGCGCCGCCGGTGTGGACACCGACGCCGCCGACGCCACCACGGCCCTGGGCATCGAGCCGCGCGTCGACACGGGCGAACCGGCGTTCCCGGCGCTGTGGGAGGCCGTCCGCGACGGGCGGCCCGTCGCCTTCGACTACCAGGGGGTCGGCCGCACCTCGGTGTCGCGCCGGCACCTGGAGCCGTGGGGGGTGGTCAGCCGCCGCGGACGCTGGTACGTCGTCGGCCATGACCGCGACCGCGGCCAGACCCGCGTGTTCCGGCTCAGCCGCGTCACGGGGGAGGTCGCCGCCGACGGCCCCGACGGCAGCGTCACCGTCCCCGAAGGCGTGGACGTGCGCCGCATCGCCTTCGACTGGGGCGACCCGGTCACCGAGCCCCGCCCCGCCACGGTGCGGCTGCGGGCCGGGGCCGCGCAGGGCCCGCGCCGCTGGGCCCGCGACGTGCGTCCGGTCGGCGACGGCGTCTGGGACGAGGCGGTGCTGACCTTCCGCGACGCCGACCGGTTCGCCCCCTACCTGGCCCGGTTCGCCGACGACGTGGTGGTGCTGGACCCGCCCGACCTGCGCGAGGCGGTCATCCAGCAGCTCAAGGCCACCCTGGCGACGGCCGGCGAGGACCCCGGGCGGGTGACCTGACCCCGGGGCGGCGGCGCCGCGTCCACCAGACCCGGTGCGGGGACGACAGCGGCGTGAACGGTGAGAGCGATGCGAGGGCGAGGCAGGCGTGAGGACGGGATGGGCGTGAGGGAGAGATGACGGCGAGGACGGGCGGCAACGGCAGGGGCGGCTCCACCACCTCCACCGACCGGCTGGCGCGGCTGCTGGCCCTGGTCCCCTACGTGGTGAGCCGCGACTCGGTCGCCCTGGAGGAGGCCGCCGAGGCCTTCGGCGTCACCCAGAAGCAGCTCATCGACGACCTCAACCTGCTGTGGTGCGTGGAGCTGCGCGCCCCCGACCCCTACTGCCCGATCGACCTGTCCTACGAGGGCGGCGAGATCATCGTGACCGAGGCCGAGTCGATCGCCCGGCCGCTGCGGCTGAAGGTCGACGAGGCCAGCGCGCTGCTGGTGGCGCTGCGGATGCTGGCCGGCATCCCCGACCTGCAGGACCGCGACGCCCTCAGCCGCGTCATCGCCAAGCTGGAGAGCGCCGCCGGCGCCGCCGCGCAGGTCTCCAGCAAGGTGGCCGTCGAGGTCGACGCCCGCGGCGACACCCTCGGCCGGCTGCGCGCCGCGATCGGCGCCGGCCGCCGCGTCCACCTGTCCTACTACGTGCCCGCCCGCGACGAGAACACCGAACGCGACGTCGATCCGATGCGGCTGCTGGTGGTGGAGGGCAACACCTACCTGGAGGGCTGGTGCCGCCGCGCCGAGGCGGTGCGGCTGTTCCGCCTCGACCGCATCAGCGACCTCACCGCCCTGGACGTCCCCGCCGAGGTCCCCGACGAGGCCGAGCCCCGCGACGTCGACGCCGGCCTGTACCGGCCCGCGCCCGGCGACCTGCCCGTCACCATCGAGCTCACCGCCCAGGGCCGCTGGGTCGCCGACTACTACCCCTGCGAGGACGTGCGGGAACTCGGCGAGGGCCGGCTGCGGATCACCCTGCGCACCTCCGACACCCGCTGGGTGCGGGGCCTGGCGCTGCGGCTGGGCGACCAGGGCCGCGTCGTCGACCCGCCCGAGGTCGCCGACGGCGTCCGCGCCGACGCCGCCCGCGCCCTCGCCCTCTATGACGGCGTCTGAGTTTTCGGCTACCGTGACGGGCGTGGCGTGGGGTGCGATATCGGTCGTGCTGGGCTTTGCCGGCCTGGCCGTCCTGGCCGTGTGCTCGTTCAAGGTCTACCTGGGCGTGCGGCGGCTGGCGCGTGAACTGGAACGGACCCGGCGGCGGCTGGCGCCCCAACACTCCGCGCTCCGCGATGAACTCCGCGATCTGCAGGAAACCCGTGCGGCGCAAGAGCCGGACGACGGCGTACGATCGTCATAAGTGTCACGCTGCTGAAGAGGACTCTCATGCCGAACATCGGGACCCCCGAGCTGATCATCATCCTGGTGGTCGTACTGCTGATCTTCGGATCGGCCAAGCTGCCGACGCTGGCGCGCTCGCTGGGCAAGTCGGCCCGCATCCTGAAGGCCGAGACCAAGGGCCTGCGCGACGACGACGACAAGACCGATGACGCCAAGCCGGCCCCCGCCCAGGCGGAGCAGGCCCCCGAGTCGGCGAGCGCCCGCGCCGCCCGCCTCCGCGAGGAGGCCGCCCGGCTCGAGCGCGAGGCCGCCCAGGAGGCCGGCGCGCAGCCGCGGCCGCAGGGCGCGCTGCCCTCCGGGGAGCCGATCGAGGGCGTTCCGGTGTCGGACTACCGCGGCCGCAAGAGTTCCTGACCAGTACCGTCCCCGACGAACGGACCGGCGAGACCAGACCCCAAAGTGCCCACGATGAAGCTGATGACGCGGCAGGCCGCCGACCCCGAGGGGCGCATGCCCCTCATGGACCACCTGCGGGAATTGCGCAACCGCCTGATCAAGGCCATGCTGGCGCTGCTGGTCGGCACCGTCATCGGCTGGATCTTCTTCAACCCGGTGTGGGACTTCCTCAAGGAGCCCTACTGCGCGCTGCCCGCCTCCAAGGACCTCAACGGGCAGACGTGCTCCCTTGTGGTCAACGGGATCTTCTCCTCCTTCTTCCTCCGCCTGAAGATCGCCTTCATTCTGGGCCTGGTGGTCTCCTCGCCGGTCTGGCTGTTCCAGCTGTGGGCGTTCGTGGCTCCCGGCCTCTACCGCAAGGAACGCCGCTGGACCTACGTCTTCATGGGCGCGTCCGTCCCGCTGTTCTTCGTGGGCACCGCCCTGGCCTACATCACCATCGACCGGGGCCTGTCGCTGTTCCTGGGCTTCGTGCCCGACGACGTGTCGGCGCTCATCACCGTCGACCACTACCTCGGCTACGTCCTGGCGATGCTGCTGGTGTTCGGGCTGACGTTCGAGCTGCCGCTGTTCGTGATCATCCTGAACATGGCGGGCGTGCTCAGCTCCAATCGGATCCGCCGCTCCCAGCGGATGATCATCTTCGGGATCTTCGTCTTCTCGGCGGTCGCCACCCCCAGCCCCGACCCCTTCAGCATGCTCGCCCTGGCGCTGCCCACGGTCCTGCTGTTCGAGGTCGCCGCGCTGCTGGCCTTCGTCAACGACCGCCGCCGCGCCCGCCGTCCCGACCCCTACGAGGGCCTGGCCGACGACGAGGCCTCCCCCCTCGACCTGGAGAAGATCGACGCCGAGCTCGAGAAGGGCGAGAGCAGCCCCCGCTGACCGCCACCGCCGCCGCCCGGCGCGACGTGAAGCTCACCCGCGCGTTCCCGCCCGCCACGCTGGAACGGCCGCGGCAGGTCAAGCGGCCCTACGACCCTGGCAACGACCCCGGCAACGTGTTCACCGTCACTCCCTCCGCCCGAACGACCACGACCCGAGGGAACCGGGCGGCGGGCACTGACCCCATCGGACCGTGTGCCGTCCGGCACCGGGACCGGTCCCGGCCTCGTGGCCCTACGGTCGTGAAATGTCTTCGGAGACGCCCGGCAGCGCGTGGGCCGAGGCCGCGGAGCTGAACAACCGCGGTCTCGCCTTGTCAGGGGAGGGACGGCTCGAGGAGGCGGTCATCGCCTACCGGCGGGCCGTCGAGGTCAGCCGGGCCGCGGGTCACTCGAAGGCCCTGGCCACCGCGTTGGACAACCTTTCCCTGGCCACCGCGTGGTGCGGCCGGCTCGAGGAGGCTCTCACCGCCCATGACGAGGCCCTGGCGACCTTCCGGTCACTGGGCGACGTGGAGGGCGAGAGCACCGCACTGTCCAACCTCGCCGCCATCCACACCAGAGCGGGCCGGCCTGGGGACGCGGTCGCCGCGCAGCAGCGAGCCATCGAGGTCTGCCGCGCCGCCGGCGACCGGCCCGCCGAGGCGCTGGCCTTGTCACACCTCGGGCAGGTCCTCGCCGCTGGAGGGAATCCGGCGGGCTCGATCCGGGCCCACCAGGACGCCGTCGACATCTGGCGCGGACTCGCCGACCGCGAAGCCGAGGCCGGGGAACTGAAGAACCTGGCCCTCCGGCTGGCCGAGGCACGCCGGTACACCGCCGCCCGGCAGACGGCCGAGCAGGCGGCCGGGGCTCTCGAGGACATCGGTCGGCGGACGGAGGCCGCCGCCCTCAGGGAGTGGCAGGAGTCCCTCCCGGCGAACCGGGCCGAGGAGCCCGAGGCCGCGGAGCGCGACGATGGCACGGCCACGCCCCGCGTTCACACCGTGCGGGGCTGCGTGCCGCTCCTCGCCGGCGTCGGCGCGATCATCACCCTCCTGACGGACGGCCCGTGGTTCCTGTCGGCGGCCCTGACCGCGCTCGCCCTCCTGGGGTGGGGGACCTGTTCGACCTCCCTCGCCTCCCTGGCGATAGGCGTGGTGATCATCTGGAAGTCCGGAGGGACGTGGTGGCTTCTCGGTGGTCTGGCCCTCCTGCTGTTCGGCATCACCTCGCCGGTCTCGGGCGCCCGGTTCAGCAGAACCCGGCCACGGCTCGGCACCGGCACCCGCCTGAATCCGAGTGAGCCCGAGGAGCGGGAGAGCGACCAGGAACACCGTGGACGGGAAGATTGAGATGCGACCGGCATCGCGCGGGACAGCGCACAAGACGTTCCGGCTTCTCGCCACCAAGAGTCCCGGAGCCTCGCAATGCCAGGCCCGCTGGCGATGACGCGTTGCCGCCCCACCGAGACGGCCGGCCGGTTGGTGAGGGACGTCTCCGCGTGGGCGAAGCGGTCTCCAGGAGATGCCAAGTGGGGTCTGCTCGCTGAAGCTCGTCCTGTGACCGGTTCCGCGGGTGCGGCGGTCACCCCTGGGCCTGGATGCCGAGTTCGTCCAGCAGCCGCCGCACCCGGCGGTGGATCTCGTCGCGGATCGGGCGGACCGCGTCGATGCCCTGCCCGGCGGGGTCGTCCAGAGTCCAGTCCAGGTAGCGCCTGCCGGGGAAGTAGGGGCAGGCGTCCCCGCAGCCCATGGTGATCACCACGTCGGAGGACCGCACGGCCTCGGCGGTGAGGACCTTGGGGGTCTGGGCGGAGATGTCGATGCCGGCCTCCCGCATGGCCTCCACCACGGCCGGGTTCACGCTGTCGGCGGGCGCGGACCCGGCGGAGCGGACCTCGACCCTGCCCGCGGCCAGGTGGGCGAGGAAGGCGGCGGCCATCTGGGACCGGCCGGCGTTGTGCACGCAGACGAACAGCACCGAGGGGACGGCGGGCGGAGCGGCGGGAGTGCTCATCAGGACAGCGCGCCTTCCTCAGCGGATCGGACGGGGGCGGTGGGCCGTCGCCCGCGCGGGCCGGCCGTGACGGCACCGGTGCCGGTGGCGGGGGCCGGGCGGCCGAAGCAGAGGGCGACCAGGCCCAGCCCGAGGAGGGCGCCGGCCAGTTGCGCGGCCAGGAACGGCGGCACCGAGCCGGGGGCGATGCCGGCGAAGGTGTCGGTGAAGGCCCGGCCGATGGTCACGGCCGGGTTGGCGAAGCTGGTGGAGGAGGTGAACCAGTACGCCGCGCCGATGAAGGAGGCGACCGCGGCCGGTGCCAGATGCGCGCGGCCGGTACGGGCCAGACCGAAGATCAGCCAGATCAGCCCGGCGGTGGCCACCGCCTCGCCCAGCCACAGGTGCCCGGCGAACCGGTCGCGGGCCGACCAGGCCACCAGCGGCCGGGCGAACATCGCATCGGCCAGCACCGCTCCGGCGATCGCCCCGCCGATCTGGGCGGGCACGTAGGCCGCCACGTCCCGCAACCTGACCCCCTCACCGGCCGCCCGGCCGGTGAGGTAGGCGGCCAGGGAGACCACCGGGTTGAAGTGCGCCCCGCAGACGGGGCCGAGCAGCGCGATCAGCACGCCCAGGCCCAGGACGGTCGCCAGGGAGCTGGCCAGCAGCTGGACGCCGACGTCGCGGGTCAGCTCGGTGGCCTGGATGCCGGACCCGACCACCACCGCGACCAGCGCGGCCGTGCCGACGGCCTCGGCCGCCGCCCGCCGCGCCAGCGGCACCCGCGCGTTCACGCCCCGGCCTTCGCCTCGGTCGTCGCCTCGGTCGCCGCGGGCACGGCGGGCGGCCGGAGCAGGGCCGACAGCTTGGCCAGGGCCGCGGGCAGCACCCAGTAGTACACCCAGGTCCCGCGGCGCTCGGAACCGACCAGACCCGCCTCGCGCAGCACCTTCAGATGGTGGGAGATCGTCGGCTGGGACACCTCGAAGGGGCCGATGAGGTCGCACACGCACGCCTCGCCGCCCTCGTGCGAGGCGATCAGCGACAGCAGCCGCAGCCGGACCGGGTCCGAGAGCGCCTTGAACATCCGCGACAGCTCGGCCGCGTCCTGCTCGCCCAGCGGCTCGCGGACCATCGGCGAACAGCACACCGCGCCCTGCCCCGCCACGGGCCCGATCACCGGCAGACCACCGTGATTAGACATGCCTCTATGTTGACAGTCATCTAATCAACCTGGCAACCTCGGTTGTATCGACAGCCGTCGATACAACGCCGTCAGGATGGGAGACCCGTCATGTCCCGCCTCCAGCTCGCCCTGCGCGTCGCCGACCTGGAGGGCTCGATCGCCTTCTACTCCAAGCTGTTCGGCACCGAGCCCGCCAAGCGCCGCCCCGGCTACGCCAACTTCGCCGTCGCCGAGCCCCCGCTCAAGCTCGTCCTCATCGAGGGCGAACCCGGCCAGGACACCCGCCTGGACCACCTCGGCGTCGAGGTCGCCGGCACCGAGGAGGTCACCGCCGCCACCACCCGCCTCCGGGAGGCCGGGCTGGCCACCTTCACCGAGAACGACACCTCCTGCTGCTACGCCCTCCAGGACAAGGTCTGGGTGACCGGCCCCGGCAAGGAGCCCTGGGAGGTGTACGTGGTCAAGGCCGACGCCGACACCCTCGGCAAGACGGCCCAGAGCCCGGCCGAAGCGATCTCCGCCGCCGGGTGCGCGTGCGGCGGCTGACCGGCACGTAACGGCGGACGGCCCGCCGCGCCGACCGCGGCCAGATGCGCGCGGATCCGCGCTGACACGGCGTCCCGAGCACGTCGTCCACCCCCGGCGGCCGCCTGGTGTTCCGCCGGCCGAGTCCCCTTCGCGAGCGATCGTGCACGGCGGTGACGCGGGCTGATCGCTGCCCGCGCCCGCGTGCCGCCGGGGGAGGCCGTCTTCCCGATCCCCGAGCCGCCGGGCATTCCGCGGCCCCCGCAGGGCGGGTGAGGCCCGGGGCCGGAGGCCGTCCGAGCCGCCGCCGGACGATCAGCCGGGCGCGAACGCCGCGCCCCGCCCCGTTATGGATTGGGAATCGGGCCGGTCCAAACCGTAGGCTCGAACCATGACCACCCCCGACACGCAGGACCTGGGTGGGCAGTCCCCGGCCCAGCGGTACGCCTCCTACCGCACGCGCACCGCAGGGAACGGCCCCGCCCTCCTGGACTTCCGCACCCTCTACGACTTCGAACTGGACGCCTTCCAGCTCGAGGCCTGCCGGGTCCTGGAGGAGGGCAGCGGCGTCCTGGTCGCCGCGCCCACCGGCTCCGGCAAGACCGTCGTCGGGGAGTTCGCCGTCCACCTCGCCCTCACCGGCGGCGGCAAATGCTTCTACACCACCCCCATCAAGGCGCTGTCCAACCAGAAGTACGCCGACCTGGTCCGCCGCTACGGCCCCGAGAAGGTCGGCCTGCTCACCGGCGACAACAGCGTCAACGGCGAGGCCCCGATTGTCGTCATGACGACCGAGGTCCTGCGCAACATGCTCTACGCCGCCTCGCCCACCCTCTCCGGCCTGGCGTTCGTGGTCATGGACGAGGTCCACTACCTCGCCGACCGCTTCCGCGGCGCCGTCTGGGAAGAGGTCATCATCCACGTCCCCGACTCGGTCCGGATCGTGGCGCTGTCGGCCACCGTCAGCAACGCCGAGGAATTCGGCGAATGGCTCCAGGCCGTCCGCGGCGACACCGCCGTCATCGTCGACGAGCACCGCCCCGTCCCCCTCTTCCAGCACATGCTCGTCGGCACCCGCCTCTACGACCTGTTCGTCGACACCGGCCCCGGCAAGCCCGCCCGCAACGGCAAACCTGGCAAGACCCCCTCCCGCGGCGGCCCCAAGGACCACCCCGCCGACGCCGCCGACGGCCGCGGCGAGGGCCGGGACGGCCGGGAGGGCCGCGACCGCCCCGCCCGCATCAACCCCCAGCTGCAGCGGATGGCCGTCGAAGAGGTCCGCCGCGCCAAGGTCAACCAGGGCCGCCGCACCGGACGCCGCCGCGCCCCCCGCCCCCAGCGGTTCCGTCCCCCGGCCCGCCCCGACGTCATCGAACGCCTCGAACGCGCCGGCCTGCTGCCCGCCATCACCTTCGTCTTCTCCCGCGCCGGCTGCGACGCCGCCGTCCTGCAGTGCCTCAACGCCAACCTCCGCCTCACCTCCATAGAAGAGGCCGAGGAGATCCGCGCCCACGCCGAACTGCGCACCGCCGACATCGCCCCCGACGACCTGCGCGTCCTCGGCTACGACGACTTCCTGGCCGGACTGGAACGCGGCATCGCCGCCCACCACGCCGGCATGCTCCCCACCTTCAAGGAGATCGTCGAGGAACTGTTCACCCGCGGCCTCATCAAGGCCGTTTTCGCCACCGAGACCCTCGCCCTGGGCATCAACATGCCCGCGCGCACCGTCGTCATCGAGAAACTCGACAAATGGAACGGCGAGGCCCACGTCGACCTCACCCCCGGCGAGTACACCCAGTTCACCGGGCGCGCCGGCCGCCGCGGCATCGACGTCGAAGGGCACGCCGTCGTCGTGTGGACCCCCAGCGTCGACCCCAACTCCGTCGCCGGCCTCGCCGGCACCCGCACCTACCCCCTCAACTCCAGCTTCCGGCCCTCCTACAACATGGCCGTCAACCTCGTCGGCGCCGTCGGCATCGAACGCGCCCGCACCCTCCTGGAGGAATCCTTCGCCCAGTTCCAGGCCGACCGCGCCGTCGTCGGCCTGGCCCGCCAGGTCCACAAGAACGAAGAGGCCCTCACCGGCTACGCCGAAGCCGCCGAATGCCACCTGGGCGACTTCATGGAGTACGCCGCGCTCCGCCGCCGCCTCTCCGACCGCGAAGCCGAACTGTCCCGCGAACGCTCCTCCGCCCGCCGCGCCGAAGCCGCCCGCTCCCTGGAGCACCTGCGCCCCGGCGACGTCATCCTCGTCCCCTCCGGGCGCCGCTCCGGCCTCGCCGTCGTCCTCGACCCCGGCCTCGGCCGCCGCTCCGACGGCCCCGCCCCCCTCGTCCTGACCGTCAACCGCTCCGTGCAGCGCCTGTCCATCCAGGACTTCCCCCGCGCCGTCGAACCCGTCGACCGCATCCGCATCCCCAAATCCTTCAGCCCCCGCAACCCCCAGGCCCGCCGCGACCTGGCCTCCACCCTGCGCAACAAGGTCCCCGACGACGTCCGGGAACGCCGCCACCGCGACACCCCCGCCACCGACGACACCGAGATCGGGGACCTGCGCGCCCGGTTGCGCGCCCACCCCGTCCACGGCTGCGACAAGCGCGAGGACCACGCCCGCTGGGCCGAACGCTACTTCCGCCTCGAACGCGAGACCGAGCAGCTGCGCCGCCGCGTCGAAGGACGCTCCCAGGTCATCGCCCGCACCTTCGACCGCGTCTGCGCCGTCCTGGAACAACTCGGCTACCTGCACGAGGGCGCCGTCACCGACGAAGGCCGCCGCCTCGGCCGCATCTACAACGAACTCGACCTGCTCACCGCCGAGAGCCTGCGCGCCGGCGTCTGGGAGACCCTCGACGCCGCCGAACTCGCCGCCTGCGTCTCCGCCCTCGTCTACGAGTCACGCCAGCCCGACGACGCCGCACCCCCCAAGACCCCCACCGGCCCCAGCCGCGACGCCCTCGCCGCCATGGTCCGCCTCTGGGGCGAACTCGACGGCATCGAAAAGGACAACCGCGTCTCCTTCCTGCGCGAACCCGACCTCGGCTTCGCCTGGACCGCCTACCGCTGGGCCAAGGGCCAGGAACTCGACGAGGTCCTCCTGGAGACCGACATGACCGCCGGCGACTTCGTCCGCGCCGTCAAACAACTCCTGGACCTCCTCGGCCAGATCTCCGACGCGGCACCCCCCAACAGCCACATCCGCAAGACCGCCCGCAAGGCCATGGACACCATGCGCCGAGGCGTCGTCGCCTACTCCTCCGTCGCCTGACCCACCCGCCCGCCCTCCGCCCCCGAAGCCCCAGAACACGCGGCCCCCGCGACCTTCGCAGGCGCGGGGGCGACGGGTGTCGCGGAGGGGACGGGAGTCGCAGGTGGGCGGGCGGCCGCGGTGGTGGTGCGGAGCCAGTGGTGCGTCAGGGCCGCGAGCACGGCCAGTGCCGCGACCTCGCCCAGGGCCCATGCCAGACCGGCGCCCACGCGCTGATCCCGCGCCAGCGCGTCGCCCCACGTCCGGCCCAGTCCGCCGTACCAGTCCGCCGCCAGCACCCCGCCCCGGCCCGCCACCACCGCGCCGAACAGCGCCGGGAACGGGACCATCACCGCCGCCAGCGCGAAACGCACCCGCGGCGACGGCCGCCCCGGCAGCGGATCGACGCCCAGCACCGGCCACAGATACGCCAGCGCCGACACCACCCACATCGCCATCACCAGCGAATGCAGCGCGTGATTGCGCAACGACGCCTCGAACACCGGGGACAGGTAGAACCCGTACAGGCCCGCCACGAACACCACCGGCGCCGCCACCGGGCGGCACGCCAACGCCAGCGCCCGGCTCCGCAACACCGCCACCAGCAGTTCGCGCGCCGAACGCCCGCCCCCCGACACCCTCGGCAGTGAACGCAACGCCAGCGACACCGGAGCCCCCAGCAGCAACAGCACCGGCACCACCAGGCTCAGCACCAGATGCTGCACCACATGCGCGCTGAACAGCACCATGCTGTAGCGGGCGAGCCCTCCGCAGGTGACCAGCAGCATCAACGCCAGCCCCCCGTACCAGGCCAGTACCCGCCCCAACGGCCACGACCGTCCCACGCGCCGCAACCCCGCCGCGTACAGCACCGCCGCCACCAGCACCAACACCGACAGCAGCGAATCGATCCGCCACTCCAGCAGGTAGGCCCCCCACGAGGGCGGGCCCGGCAGCGGGAAGCCCAGCCGCAGCGCCACCGGGTCCAGCGTCCCCTGCGGCACCTCCGGCGGAGGCGTCCGCGACAGCCCCGTCGCCAGCGCCATCGTCGCCGCCATCACCACGACCTCCACCGCGGCGACCCGCACGAACACCCCTCGCCCCCCGCCCGCCCGCAGCGCCGGAAGGCTCACCCGCCGATGCCACCACCCCAGCGCTCCCAGGCCCGCCAGAGCCGCCGCCTTCGCCGCCACCAGCGCCCCGTACCGCGACCCCAAGTCCCACCCGCCCAGGCGGATCCACGCGTTCACCGCCCCGCTCACCGCCACCGCCGCGAAACACACCGCCGCCAACCGGCTGTACCGGGCCACCACCGCCCCCAGCCCCCAGCCCCCCGCCACCGCCAGCGGGTTGCGCGCGACCGCCACCAGCACCACCAGGCCCCCCACCCACAACGCCGCCGCCAGCACATGCGCCACCAGGCTGTACACCGCCGCCGCGTGAAAGGACGCACCCGCCGCATGCCCGGTGAACACCGGCGGCACCAGCCCGCCCAGAGCCACCACCAGCGCGTACCCCGCGCCGCCCGGCGTCGACGCCGCCTGCGCCGCCACCGCCGCCGCGACCGCCGCCACGGCCACCGCCAGCAGAGCCCGCCCCTGGGACAACTCCAGCAGGAACGTCCGCAGCATGTTCCCGGTGACCCCCGTCGTCACCGGCACCCCGAACAGGTCCGACACCGAGAACATCACCACCGCCAGCACGCACAGCGCCCACGCCCCCGCCCACAGCGACGCCGCCCGCAGGAACCGCCGCACCACGGGCACCGGAGCCCCGGCCGGCAGGAACACCGCGACCAGCAGCAGCCACCCCACCGTCACCGCTCCGCAGGCGTGCGCCGCCAGCTCCGCGACCGCCAGCCCGCCCTTGGTCAGCGCCCCCGTCCGCGTCAGCCCCGGCACCACCTCCGCGCTGAACGCCCCGCCGAACCGCACCACCAGCGCCAGCACCAGCAACGCCGCCGCGGCCGCCAACGGCCAGGGAGCCGCCGGACGCGACCCCGCGGCGTCCGCGGAGACGGACGCCTCGCCGCCGCTCGCCGGCGCCTTCACCGGCGGCCTGCCATCGGTCGTGGTCACAGCTGCCCCCGCGGAGGTGTCGGAAACGGGCCGTCCCCCGGCTGTACGGGCTCACCGCCCCGCCCGTTCACCCCCGGCCCCGCCCACACCAGCCCGTGCCGCGCCAGGAACTCCGTCAACCCCACCCCCGCCGCCGTCAGCGCCCTTCCGCACCCCTCGCACGCCTCGCACGCCACCTGCTCCGGCCCCGGCGGCCGCGCCCGCACGTGATCGTCGATCGCCCGGTCGATCGCCGCCACCACCGCCGGCGCCCCGCCATGGCCCTCACCCGCCGGACCGCCCCCGGACGGATCGAGCGCCGGGCTCCCGCCCGCCGCCGCCACCGGCCGTCCCACCGGGGGAGCGGCGGCCCGCGCGGCGGCGGGCGCGATCTGCGGGACGCCCTGCGGCGTCGTCTGCCGCAACGCCTGCGGAACCTGAGCTGGAACGGTCCCGCCCGCCCCGCCGGGGCCGCCCGGACCGAAAGGAGGACCGGGACCGGCGGGAGGGCCGGTCGGGCCGCCCGGGCCGCCGGCGGCCTGCGGGACGCCGTTGCGGGACGCCGCGGGCTGCTGCTGCAGGGTCGTCGCCTTGTGCGCCGCCTGCGCGACCCTGATCAGCTCGCCCGCCCGCTCGTGCCACACCTTCCAGGCGTCGCTGAGCACCTTCCCCGTGCCCCCGCACACCGCGCACGGGCACTCCAGCGCGGCCAGCAGCCGCCGCCACAGGTCCGCGGCCATGCCATCGTCGCCGTCCGCCCTGTTCATCGAGGACCTGAACCCAAATGAGCCCCCATCCCCAGCCGAGAGTCGCGAGTCTGCCCGCCTGTACGCGCCGCGGGTCCCGGACGGTTCAGTCGTTAGGGTGGCCATGCCGGAAGAAAACCGAAATGAGGGGAAAGGTAGACGTATGGGCGAAGCAGACCCGTTCGGCCCCGAGGTCGTGCAGCAGATCACACGGCACATGAACCAGGACCACGCGGAGGACTGCGCCACCATCTGCCGCGCCCTGGGCGGGCGGCCCGACGCCCGCGCCGCCCGCATGACCGGCCTGGACGCCGACGGCATCGACTTCGCCGCGACCGTCGACGGCAAGGACGTCCCCGTCCGCATCCCCTGGAGCGGGCGGCTGACCGAGCGGGCCCAGGTCCGCCAGGAGGTCGTCCGCATGGCCACCGAGGCCCGCCAGGCCCTCGGCATCGCGCCGCAACGGCCCCACTGACGGCCCGGACTGGGCATTCCGACGCTGCGTCGGTAAAGTAGCCGACGTGGCGTCGGAAAAATGTCAGCACTCTCTGGCGCGACGAGTTAGGTAAGGCTAGCCTAACAGTTGATCGATGCCGCGAGGCGGAGGAGGCGAGCCCGACATGGCCGACCAGGAAAGCGGCTTCGCGCAGGAACTGCGCGAGGCCACCAAGAGCGACCACGACGGCACCGGCACCTCCACCTACATGTCCGCGCTGTTCGACGGGCGCCTGGGCCGCGAGCAGTACGCCGCGCTGGTCGCCCAGCTCCACCCCGTCTACGACCTCCTCGAACAGGCCGCCGACCGGATGTCCGGCGACCCCGTCGCCGGCGCGTTCGCCCTCGACGGCCTGAGCAGGCGCGACGCCCTGGAGGCCGACCTGGCCTTCCTGTACGGGCCGGACTGGCGCGACCGTATCGACCGCATCGACCGCGACGCCGGCCTCCAGGCCACCCGCCGCTACTGCGACCGCCTGCGCGAGGTGTGCTTCGACTGGCCCGGCGGCTTCGTCGCCCACCACTACACCCGCTACCTCGGCGACCTGTCCGGCGGCCAGTACATGGGCGTCCAGGTCCGCAAGATCCTCGGGCTCGCCGCCGGTGAGGACGGCGTGCGCTTCTACCGCTTCCCCGGCGCGCCCAAGACCTTCAAGGAGCAGTACCGCGCCCTCCTGGACGCCGCCCCCTGGGACGAGGTGGAACGCGCCAGGATCGTCGACGAGGTCAAGCGCGCCTACCGCCTCAACGCCGAGATCACCGCCGAACTCGGCCACGTCCTCGACATCGAACCCGCCGCCTGACCGCCGCGCCGCCTCGGTGCTCAGCGGCGCGGCGGGCGGGCCGCCAGGAGCCCCAGCGCGACGTCCAGCGGCTGCACCCGGCCCGCCAGCCCGCCCTGGCCGTCCCGCGGGGACGACCCCTCCCACCAGCCGACCGCCGCGATCTCCTCGTCCGGGACGAACCGGAGGCTCGCCCGCTCCGCCTCGGCGCCCACCTGGGCGGAGTAGACCGCCGCGTACTCCACCAGCCGCGCCGCCCCCAGCACGAACCGCGCCCGCCCCGCGAAGACCGGATCGGCCACCCGCAGCCCGGTCTCCTCCCGCAGCTCCCGGACGGCCGCCGCACGCGCGCCCTCCCCGGCCTCGATCATCCCGCCGGGCAGCTCCCAGGCCTGCCGGTGGCGGCCGAACACCATCAGCAGCCGCCCTCCGCACCACACCGCCACCAGCGAAAGCGTCAGCGGACCGTCCCCCGCCCCCTCCGCGCCGACCGCCGCCAGCCCGGTCTCGGCGATCCGCTCGAAGCGGGTCAGCTCGTTGCCGTCCCCATCGACGGCCAGTGCCGCACCGCCACCGCCGCCCGGTCCCTTCACGCGCTCACCGCTCCAGAGCCTCCAGCAGCATCGGATACGCCCGGTGCAGCTCCCGCTGCCAGTACGGCCAGTCGTGCCGCCCGTCATAGAAGCGCGTCGTCACCGGGATGTCCAGCGCGCGCAGGCGGCCGGTGAACGCGCGCGCGTGCTCGTAGGCCGCCGCCTCGATCGGGTCGGACAGCGAGAGCCCGTCCAGCGGCCCGGGACGGCCCGTGCCGCACGCCACCCACAGCCGCACGCCCGCCAGCCGCCCGGCCAGGTCATAGGGATTGTGCGCGTGCCAGATCGCCGCCTGGTCGTCCGGATCCCCCCACACCCGCCGCCAGTCCGTACCAGGGCACACCAGCGAGGTGCCCCACCCCACCGAATCGTCCCCCGGGCGGTGCCCGTGCAGGGTGTGCAGGTAGCCGCTGAACGCCGCCGCCGCACGGAACGCCCCGGGGAACCGGGCCGCGTACAGCATCGTGCCCAGCCCGCCCATGGAGTTGCCCGCGATCACGCGCCGCTTCCCGGCGCCGTAGCCGCGTTCCAGGATCCCCCGGACCTCGGTCATGTGGAACCGCTCCCAGGCGGGCGGGCCGCCGTCCCCGTAGTTCCACCAGTCGGAGTAGTTCCCGCACCGGCCTCCGTTCGGCATGACCACCAGCACCCCCTGGTCCCGGGTCAGCTCCTCCACGTCGGTCTCGCGCGTCCAGGCGGTGTAGTCGTCGGCGCCGCCGTGCAGCAGCCACAGCGTCGGCCACGTCCGCGAGGAGCCGCGCGACCAGCCCCGCGGCAGCAGCAGGCGCACCATCTCACGGCGGCCCATCGCGGGGGACTCGATGGTCAGGTCGAGCGCGCGCGGACCGGCCGCGCGCTCCTCCACCACCCGCGCCTGCGGCGCGAGGCCGGCGACTGCGGGAGAGGTCGCCGGGCCGGTCACGGCCAGGCACACGAGCAGGATCAATGCCCCGAGCAAAGCGGGGACGGTCGAACGAGACAAGGCGGGAGCCTTTCGGGAGCGAGCGACAGCTGGGGTGGGACGCGAAAAAAGGCGCAGGCGTCCGCTGAACGGGCACCCCTCGAAGGACGAAAACCCGCCCGCGCATGTCGGAAAGGTGTCGAGAGATGCCGGAGAAGATTCCGGAACAGGGTCGTTTCACGCGTCAGGAAACGCGATCACGAAACCCCGCGAATTCCGGAAATATGATCATGGGACGGGCGGCTTTATTTCGCCGCCGCGCCCGCCCGCGACGCGTTAAGGCGGCCGCCCTGATCGCGGACCGGACGCCGCCGGACCGGGCGGACGACCGGACACCGCCCGCCCCTCAGGGCCCGCACGGCACCACCGCAGCAGGACGGGACCGCACGCCGCCCGGGGGCCCGGAGCAGCACGAACCTCCGTAGCGCCCGGCGCCCGGGGGGCGATCACCGCGCCGAACCCGGTGCACCGCCGCATCGTCCTCACCCGGAGACCTCGTCATATCCCTTGGATAGAGGTGTCCCCATACCGGAGTCGATTCAAAGCGCAACGGGCGGATTATAAAATGCATTTCCCTCGCCGGCCCGGCGTTACTCGGCCGCCAGGCCCGAGAAATCTCTTTCCTCACACTCGTCCCACCGGAACCCGCCGCGAACAGGTGGGGCCCGGAGGCGTTCCCTGCCTCCGGGCCCCTGGTTACCGCCACGTGCACACGCCGGCGCGTTTAAGGACGCGGATCAATCCTCATGTCGCCGTGCTCTACGGTTGAGCTATCGCCCCATGAGAGGAGCGAGCGGGAGTTGAACCCGCAACCCGGCGATCAACGTCCGTGCCCGTTCGATCCGGCGATCGGCGGTGAATGCTGAAGCTGGAGCGAGAGTCTGAGTTTGCTCACGGCTGCCTCTACCGGTTGGGCCACCCCGGCGCGAACGTGCCGGGGGAGGGACTCGAACCCCCACTGAACACCGTGTGGATCAGGCTGACGTCTCAGTTTCAGCTTCGCGCCCTTGTGGGGCGCACCCCCGCGCTCCACACGGGGGAGTCTGCGACTCTAACCGAACAGGTAGCCGAAGACCACCTCGCCCACGCCGCGCTCGTCGGCCTCGGTGCCGTTGGCCTCCTCGCGCGCGAACTTGACCGCCTGCTGCAGCTTCTCGACCCGCTCCAGCAGCTCGTTGACGCGCCGCGCCGGCAGCGCCCCCGAGAACTTCACCGTCGTCCAGTAGCCGACCGCCACGTCCTCGTAGAACACCTCGACCTGCGCCGGGTGCTTGTCGGTCGCCTCGGCCTTGACGTGGTTGAAGGGGACCTTCTTGGTCTTCACCGTGCGGACCGGCTCGGTCTTCCAGCCGTCGGTCGAGCCGTCGAACGTCCACGACTCCGCGGCGTCCAGCACCGGCAGCTTCTTGACGAAGGTCTGCAGGTCGACCAGCTGCTTCTCCAGGAACAGCAGGTAGGTGACCGGCACGTCGCGCAGCAGCGCCCGGCCGTCGACGGTGACGTCGGCCCGGGCGACGCAGTTGGTCCAGTCCTTGGTCGCGGTCACGTCGAACAGCCGGGTGAGCGTCGCGGCCGCCTGCCGCAGCACCTCCTCGGCCTTCACCTGCACCCGGGTCGACTCCGGCGGCAGCTGCTCGCCGTCCTCGTCCTTGGGCTGGTAGGTCCGGGAGATGCCCGAGAGCAGGGGCTGCTTCTGCACGGTGTGGTGCGCGTCGGTGAGCTCCCGCAGCGCCTTGGCCTTCACGCCCTTCTCCACGGCGATGATCTGATTGAGTCTCGGCACGTTTCCTCCCGTTCGGACGAAACGACCGTAGTGGTTTCGGACACCCGGACGCATGCGGTTTTCCCGCGCCCGGACGCCCCCAGGTTTGCCGGGCGACTTTTCGGACATCGGATGTGCACTCGGGGATACGCCACCTACGGGAGGTCTCCATGCTCGCGATCGTCGCGGCCGGCGTCTTCGGCCTGGCCCTGCTGCTCGACCTGGCCGACGTCGCCTCCGACCCCTTCGACTACCAGACCCTCATCACGGTCGGCCTGCTGCTGATCGCCCTGCACCTGGCCGGCGTCGGCGCGGGCACCGACTGGCGCCGCCGCGGCTGGAACCGCCGCCGCACCGCCCGCCGCTGATCCCCGCGATCCGAGGGGCGTCAGGAGGCCGGGCGGCCCTGCGCGTAGGCGCGCAGGCCCGGCAGGTCGACGACCGTGATCCGCCGCCACCCCGTCCGCACCAGCCCCAGCGCCCGGAGGCTGTTGAGCGCCCGCGCGACCGTCTCGCGCGAGGCGTCCATCCAGCTGCCCAGCTCCTCCTGCGACAGCGGCGGGGCGATCTCGATGCTGCCGTCGGGCGCCGGCGGCGTGTGCCGGGCCGACAGCTCGGCCAGGTTGGCCAGCAGCAGCGCCAGCCGCTGCGCGCCCTTGGCCGCCACGTGCGCCTGCAGCCGCTGGTCGGCGTCGTCGAGCCTGCGCACGAAGGTGCCGCTGACCAGCCGCCACACGCCCGCGTGCGCGTCCAGGAACCCGGTGAAGCGGGCCGCGGGGACCACCAGCGCCCGCACCGGGCTCAGCGCGGTCACCGTCGCCGACCGCAGCCGGCTGCCCAGCACCGCGCTCTCGCAGACCAGGTCGCCCGGGCCGCGCACGGCCAGCACGACGTCGTGGCCGTCCTCGGTGGACGAGGTCACCTTCGCCCAGCCGTCCTCGATGATGATGATGTGGTCGGACTCGTCGCCCTGGTAGCACAGCGGCTTCTTGGCCGGGTACGTGCGCGGGCGCGAGACGTGGCGCAGCGCGGCGCGCTGCGTGTCGTCCAGCGCGTCCCAGAAGCCGTCCGGGCGGCCCGGGGCGCTGTCGCTCGGCAGGGAGGTCCTTTCCGTCACGGGTGATTCCGTTTCCTGTGCCCTCCGCGGGGGAGGGTCCGGGGTCGGGGTGAGGCTGACTCCAGTGGACCTTCGCCATGCCCTCCTGGCAAGTGGGATGTCACGGGGAACCGGCGCCCGCGGCAGTTGGGGGGAGTGGGGCGGTAAGGCCCAGTGCCGCGAGCGCCGGCCCGTTCATCCGCCGGCCCTCCGGCCCGCCGCGGGTAAGGCCCGCGCCGCTCCGGCGGCCGCATGATCGTGCCGTCCACATCTCCCAGGCAACCCCGTCATCGAGCAGGATGCTGCTCCCCGGGGCACCGACTGTCTGCGTCATCTGACACATTCGACAGGACGGCCTTGCCGAACCGTCAGATTTCCGTCAGGACGGGGCCAGTGCGTTCAGCAGCCGGTTGACCGGCCCCGAGAGGTTCCACCGGTCGGCCAGCTCCACCACCGCCTCCGGATCGCGCGGCGCCGCGGGCAGCCGGTCGTCCAGGTCGCGCAGCGCCGGGTCGTCGATGTCGGTGACCACCCGCACCACCGTCCGCGCCGCCGCCAGGTAGTCGCCGGCGGCCTCCATCCTGCGCCGCGCCCCCGCCGGGAAGCCCTCCGCCGACCCCGACTCCAGCGCCGCCACGATCCCCTCCAGCGACCCGAACCGGGTCACCAGCGCCGCGGCGGTCTTGTCGCCCACCCCCGGCACCCCCGGCAGGCCGTCGCTGGGATCGCCCCGCAGCGTCGCGTAGTCGGCGTAACCGCGGCCGGGGATGCCGTACTTGGCCGCGACCTCCTTCTCGCCCATCA
The DNA here is from genome assembly GCF_055379765.1 of Actinomadura rugatobispora. Lineage (NCBI taxonomy): Bacteria > Bacillati > Actinomycetota > Actinomycetes > Streptosporangiales > Thermomonosporaceae > Actinomadura > Actinomadura rugatobispora. The sequence continues at coordinate 9,850,854 of NZ_AP029191.1, forward strand.
CCTGCAGGTTGCGGATGCCGCGCGCGGTGTAGAGGACCTGGACCGGGCCGCGCTCGTCCACCAGCTGGAACAGGTCGCGGTCGCCGGTGACGATGTCGACCGGGCCCCGCTCCGCCCCCCGCACCGCCAGGGTGCCGATCACGTCGTCGGCCTCGTACCCCGGCACGCCCGCCGTGGCCAGCCCGAACGCCGCCAGCACCGCGTCGATCACCGGCAGCTGCGCCTCCAGCGCGTCGGGCGTCTGGTCGCCGCCGTCGTCGGCCACCCGGTGCGCCTTGTACGACGGCAGCGCCGCCACCCGGAACTCCGGCCGCCAGTCGGCGTCCATGGTGCACACCAGCCGGTCGGGCCGCCGGTCCTGCACCAGCCGCGCGATCATGTCGACCAGGCCGCGCACCGCGTTCACCGGCGTCCCGTCCGGCGCCGTCACCGACTCGGGCACCCCGAAGAAGGCGCGGAAGTACAGCGACGGCGTGTCCAGCAGCATCAACCCGCCCATGCCGTGCCCCCCGCTCGTCCCGTGCCCCGCTGGCCGGTCCGGGCGTCGCCGCGCCCCGCCGGCTCCCTCATGCTGTGTTCCCCGCTCGCCATGCCCCACATCGTCGCACGCCCCGCCGACGGTCCGCGGTACGGCGCGGGCCGCGCCGCCTGCGATCCTGGACCCGTTGCGACCCTGGCCCGGCGGCACGACCGGGCCGACACGCGAGGGGAGGGAGCGGCGGCACCCGGCGGCAGGCCGGAACCGCCGCGATCGACATGGAGACGGATGTGACGAAGGAGTTGTATCCGCGGGAGAGGCTCGCCCAGGTGCGCCGGGCCGCGGACGAGGCCGGGCTGGGCGCGCTGCTGCTGACGCCCGGACCCGACCTGCGCTACGTCACCGGCTACGACGCGCTGCCGCTGGAGCGGCTCACCTGCCTGGTCGTCCCGGCCGACCGGGACCCGTTCCTGGTGGTGCCCCGCCTGGAGCTGCCCGCCGCGCGGGAGTCCCCGGCCGGGTCGCTGGGCGTGGAGCTGGTGCCCTGGGACGAGACCGACGACCCGTTCGCGCTCGTCGCCGCGCGGCTGCCGCGGGACGTGGCCAAGGTCGCGGTCGCCGACCGGATGTGGGCGGTCATGGCGCTGCGCTTCCGGGCCGCCCTGCCCGGCGCCGAACAGGTCGCCGCCGGCGGCGTGCTGCGGGAGCTGCGGATGCGCAAGAGCGCCGCCGAGGTCGCCGCGCTGCGCGAGGCGGGCGCGGCGATCGACCGCGTGCACCGCGCGATCCCCGGATTCCTCAAGCCCGGCCGCACCGAGCGGGAGGTCGGCCGGGACATCGCCGACGCGATCATCGCCGAGGGCCACGACGGCGTCGACTTCGTCATCGTCGGATCCGGCCCCAACGGCGCCAACCCGCACGCCGAGCTGTCCGAACGCGTCATCCGGCCCGGCGAGCCGGTGGTGGTCGACATCGGCGGCACCATGCCCAGCGGCTACTGCTCCGACTCCACCCGCAACTACTGCGTGGGCGAGCCCCCCGCCGACTACGCCGCCTACTACGACGTGCTGCGCGAGGCGCAGGAGGCCTCCTGCCGGGCGGTGCGCGCCGGCGCCACCCCCGAGGCCGTGGACGCCGCGGGCCGCGACATCATCGCCGCCGCCGGGTACGGCGGGCACTTCTTCCACCGCACCGGCCACGGCATCGGCCTGGAGACCCACGAGGACCCCTACATCGTCGCGGGCAACACCGAGCCGCTGGCGCCCGGCATGGCGTTCTCGATCGAGCCGGGCATCTACCCCGGCGCGCACGGCGCCCGCATCGAGGACATCGTGGTGTGCACCCAGGACGGGTTCGAGCGGATGAACCACACCCCGCGGGAGACCGTGATCGTCGACTGAGCCCCTGAGGTCCTCTCTCCTCCGTCCGGTACAAAGCGGCGGCCGAATATCCGTCCCGGAGTGACTGGCGCCGACCGTGCCCTCTTGCGGACGATCGTCCCGCCCTGTGCGACCCGGGCGCCGTCCCGGGCCGGGCGTCGCCCCGCCGGGGTGAGGAGCCCGCATCGCGCGGGTTCACGGGCGCGCGCCGCGCCGGGACCGGGGATCCCCCGGGCCCGGCACGGCGCCGCCACCGTGCCGACCAGGGAGGACGAGGATGAGGGTCAGCGGGCGTATGGCCGTGGCCGTGGCGGGGGCGGGGCTGCTGGCCGCCGCCGGATGCGGCGGAGGCGGCGAGGACAGCGCGGCCCCCGCGGGCGGCGGCGCGCTGAAGGGCGTGAAGATCGAGGTCGCCGCCAAATGGACCGGGCCGGAGGAGGCCAACTTCCGCAAGGTCCTCAAGGAGTTCGAGAAGCGGACCGGCGCCACCGTCGCCTACGCGCCCACCGGCGAGAACACCGACGCCTTCCTCGGCCCCCGGCTCCAGGCCGGCCGGCCCCCGGACGTGGCGATCCTGCCGCAGCCCGGCCTCATGCGGCAGTACGCGGCCAAGGGCTCGCTCAAACCGCTGTCGCCCGAGGTCACCCGGCAGGTCGACCAGAACTACCCGCCCTACTGGAAGGAACTGGGCTCGGCCAAGGGCCGCAACTACGGCGTCCTGGTCAAGGCCGCCTACAAATCGATCATCTGGTACCGGCCGCAGGTCCTCGCCGACGCCGGCGTGCAGCCCCCGCGGACCTGGGCCGACCTGGTGAAGGCCGCCGGCACCGTCCGCGACTCCGGCACCACCCCCTTCACCCTGGCGGCCGGCCCCCAGGACTCCTGGACGCTCACCGACTGGTTCGAGAACGTCTACCTCTCCCAGGCCGGCCCCGCCGCCTACGACCGCCTCGCCGACCACCGGACCAAGTGGACCGACCCCACCGTCGCCCGCGCGCTGCGGACGCTCGCCGAGATCTGGGGACGGCCGGACCTGGTCGCGGGCGGCCCCGCCCAGGCCACCAAGACCAAGTTCGACGCCTCGGTGACCGAGGTGTTCGGCCAGGAGAAGGCCGCGATGGTCTACGGCGGCGACTTCGCCGCCGCCAACATCGGCACCACCCGCGCCAAGGTCGGCACCGACGCCAAGGTGTTCGCCTTCCCCGCGGCCGGGGACACCGCCCCCGCCATGCTCGGCGGCGACATCGCCGTCGCGCTCAAGGACGGCAAGGGCGCCATGGAACTGATGCGCTTCCTCGCCTCGCCCGACGCCGGACGGATCTGGGCCGGGCTGGGCGGCTACCTGTCGCCCAACAAGGGCGTGGCCCCCGGCGCCTACGCCGACCCCGTCGCCCGCCAGCTCATCACCCAGCTCCAGCAGGCCGGGGACAACGCCCGCTACGACCTGTCCGACCTGACCCCCGCCGCGTTCGGCGGCACCCCCGGCCAGGGCATGTGGGAGGAGCTGCGCGGATTCCTGCAGCGGCCCTCCGACGTCAAGGGCGCCCAGGAACGGCTCGAGGCCGCCGCCGCCAAGGCCTACGACAGCTAGGCCGGGGCGGACGACCCCCATGAGGGCACTGCACGACGACCCCTCCCGCGAGGCGGCCCCCCGAGGACGGCGCGGCACCGCCCGGCGCGGCACCGCACGCCGCAAGGCGGCGGGGCCGCGCCGGCCCAGGGGCCGACCGCTGCCGTGGACGGCCCTGCTGTTCCTGGTCCCGGCCCTGCTGCCGCTGGGATTCCTGGTGGTCTACCCGATCGCCCACACCGCCGTCCGCAGCCTCTTCGACGCCTCCGGCGACACCTTCGTCGGCCTGGGCAACTACGCCGAGGTCGTCCGCGACCCCGGCAACCGGGTCGCGGTGCGCAACACCGCGATCTGGGTCGTGGCGGCCCCCACCCTGGTCACCGTCACCGGGCTGCTGTTCGCCGTCCTCACCGAGCGGATCCGCTGGGCCGCCGCGTTCAAGCTGGTGGTGTTCATGCCGATGGCCATCTCCTTCCTGGCCTCCGGAGTGATCTTCCGCCTGGTGTACGAGCAGGACCCGGACAAGGGCGTCGCCAACGCCGCGATGGTCGCCGTCCACGACACCTTCACCGGGGGCGGCGGCTACCCCGGCGCGGCGCCCCGTCCCGGCCCGGGCCTCCCGGTGCGGGCACCGGACGGTGCCGTCGCCGCGCCCGCACCGCTCGCCGCCGGAAGCGGCGCCCTCGTCCCGCTGCTGCGCGTCCGGCCCGAGCACCTGCCCGGCGACGCCGCACCGGCCGGCCCGCCCCCCGGCGCCGGGCCGGGCGAGCTGACCGGCACCGTCTGGTTCGACTTCACCCGCGGCGGCGGAGGAACGCCCGGCCGTCCCGACGCGGGCGAGACCGGGCTGCCCGGCCTCACCGTCGAGGCCGTCCGCGCCGGCCCGCCCGGCGGTGGCGGCGACCCGCCCGGAACCGTCGCCGGCAAGGCCACCACCAGGGCGGACGGGACGTTCACCGTCCGCGGGCTCCAGCCCGGCGCCTTCTACACCCTCAGGCTGCCGCCGGAGAACTTCGCCGCCGCCTACGGGGGAGCCGAATGGCTCGGCGGCACCCTCATCACCCCCGCGATCATCGGCTCCTACCTGTGGGTGTGGGCCGGGTTCGCGATGGTCCTCATCTCCGCCGGGCTCGCCGCCGTCCCCCGCGACGTGCTGGAGGCGGCACGCGTCGACGGCGCCGGCGAGGGGCGGATCCTGGTGAGCGTCACCGTCCCGCTGCTGGCCCCCGTGCTGGCGGTGGTGCTGGTGACGATGGTCATCAACGTGCTCAAGGTGTTCGACCTGGTCTTCGTCATCGGCGGCGGCGATCCCGGCGCCGCCGTGCTGGCCTCCCGGATGTGGACCGAGTCCTTCGGCGGCGGCGGCGACCAGGGCGTGGGCAGCGCGATCGCGGTGCTGCTGTTCGCGCTGGTCCTGCCCGCCGCCGCGCTCAACCTCCGGCGGCTGCGGCGGGAGCGCCCATGAGCACCGGGCGCAGGGGCCAGACCGGGAACCCGGCCCGCAACCGCGGCGGACTCGCGGCGCGCGCGGCGCGGCGGGCCGGCGGCGGCGCCGTGCAGGCCGTCCTGATTTTGGTCGCGCTGTTCTGGCTGGTCCCCAGCTTCGGGCTGCTGATCGCCTCGCTGCGCTCCGAGCAGGACAACAGCGCCGGCGGCTGGTGGCGGGCGCTCACCGCGCCGTCGCAGCTCACCGGGCAGGCGTACGCGGCGCTGCTGGAACGGCCCGACTTCCTGGACTCGTTCTGGAACACCGTGCTCATCACCGTGCCCGCCACGGCACTGGTGGTGGTCATCGCCGCGCCGGCCGCCTACGCCTTCGCCTGGCTGGACTTCCCCGGCCGCGACCGGCTGTTCCTGCTGGTGGTGACCCTGCTGGTGGTGCCGGTGCAGGTGGCGCTGATCCCCGTGGCCGAGCTGTACGGGCGGATCGGGATCGGCGGCCTGCACCTGTTCGGGTCGGTGGCCGGGGTGGTGCTGTTCCACGTCGCCTTCGGCCTGCCGTTCGCGATCTTCCTGCTGCGCAACTTCTTCGCCGCCATCCCCCGCGACCTGCTGGAGGCGGCACGGCTGGACGGCGGCTCGGACCGGACGATCCTGCGGCGCGTAGTCCTCCCGCTGGGCGCCCCGGCGATCGCCTCGCTGGCCGTCTTCCAGTTCCTGTGGGTGTGGAACGACCTGCTGGTGGCGCTGGTGTTCGCCGACACCGGGGCGCAGCCGATGACCAAGTGGCTGCAGTCCCAGACGCGGCAGTTCAGCGGCAACATCGACGTGCTGGCGCCGGGCGCGTTCCTGTCGCTGCTGGTCCCGCTGGCGGTCTTCTTCGCCTTCCAGCGCCACTTCGTCCGCGGCGTCATGGCCGGCTCGCTGAAGTGAGGGAGGGGGACGGACCGGAGGCGGTCCGTCCCCCTCCCACGGTCGGTCAGGCCGAGGCCTTGGTGACCTCGACGTCCGCGGAGGCGGCGTCGGGGTGGCCGATCGCCAGGCCGCTGGCCGGGTCGAAGAAGTGCAGCCGGTGGGTGTCGACGGCCAGCTCGATGTCCTGGCCGGGACGCACGTGCGAGCGGGCGTTGACCCGGGCGGTCCACAGCGCCTTGTTCTCCACCAGCGGGATCGCCTCGCTCTCGCCCTCGGCGGCGTCCTCGGCCAGGTCGGCGGTGTCCTTGTGCTCCACCGGCGGCGCGTCGATGGTGAAGATCACGTTGATCTCGCTGCCCAGCTCCTCGGTGACGCTGCTGGTGGCGCTCAGCGGCGCCCAGTCGGGCTTGGCGTGCGCGGCGTCCTCGAAGTCCGAGGGCCGCACGCCCAGGATCACCTTCCGGCCCACGTAGCCGTCCAGCCCCGGCCTGCCCTCCAGCAGCCCGCCGGGCACCGGCAGGGTGTAGCCGGCGAACGACACCTGCACGCCCGCGTCGCCGCCGGTGAGGTCGGCCTCCACGAAGTTCATCGCGGGGGAGCCGATGAACCCGGCCACGAACAGGTTCACCGGGTTGTCGAACAGCCGCTGCGGCGTGTCGACCTGCTGCAGCCTGCCCTCGCGCAGCACGCACACCCGGTCGCCCAGCGTCATGGCCTCGACCTGGTCGTGGGTGACGTACACCGTGGTGACCTTGAGCCGCTCGTGCAGCTGGCTGAGCGAGGCGCGCATCGACACGCGCAGCTTGGCGTCCAGGTTGGACAGCGGCTCGTCCATCAGGAACGCCTGCGGCTCCCGGACGATCGCGCGGCCCATCGCCACCCGCTGCCGCTGGCCGCCCGACAGCGCGGCCGGCTTGCGCGACAGGAACTGCTCGAGGCCGAGCATCTTGGCGGCCTCCCGCACCTTCTTGGCGCGCTCCTCCTTGGACACCCCGCGCAGCTTCAGGCCGAACGCCAGGTTCTGCTCGACGGTCATGTGCGGGTAGAGGGCGTAGTTCTGGAAGACCATGGCGATGTCGCGGTCCTTGGGCGCCAGGTCGTTGACCACCCGCTCGCCGATGGAGATGGTGCCGCCGCTGATCTCCTCCAGCCCGGCGATCATCCGCAGCGCGGTGGACTTGCCGCAGCCCGACGGGCCGACCAGCACCATGAACTCGCCGTCGCGGATCTCCAGGTCCAGCCCGTCGACGGCCTTGACGCCGCCGGCGTACACCTTGTCGACCCGCTCCAGCACGATCTCGGCCATGTCGCACCTTTCGATGGAAACGTTTCCAACGCCCGCCGCCCACCTGGGCGCTTAACCTTTGGCTGGAGTAAACATTATGGAAACGTTTCCAGAAAACGGGTGATCGTGAGAAGATGCCGCCGGACGCGGCGGAGGGGAGCGGGCATGGCGGCGGAACGGGACGCGGGCGGCCGCCGGTCGGCCACGATCAAGGACGTGGCGGCCGCCGCCGGGGTCGGCATCGCCACCGTCTCCCGCGTCTTCTCCGGCACCGGCTCGGTCAGCCCCGCCACCCGCGAACGCGTCCAGGCCGCCGCCCGCGAGCTGGACTACCGGCCCAGCGCCCTGGGCCGCGGGCTGAAACTGCGGCGCAGCGGCGGCATCGGCCTGATCGTCCCCGACGTCACCGACCCGTTCCGCGCCGACCTGGTCGCCGGCGTGCTGGCCTGCGCCCGCACCTTCGGCGAGCACGTGATCCTGGACGCCGCGCACGGCGACCCCGCCCGCGAGGCCGAGATCGTCGACCGGCTCGTCGAGCAGCGGGTGGACGGGATCATCGCCGTCCCGGCGGGCACCGAGGCGGCCTGGCGCGCCCCCGCGGGCATCGGCGCCAGCGTGGTGTTCGCCGACCGCGTGCCGCCCGGCCTGCGCGAGATCCCGGCCGTGCTGGCCGACGACCGCGCGGGCGTGCGCACCCTCACCGAGTACCTCGTCGGCCTCGGGCACCGCCGCATCGCCTTCCTCGGCGCCGCCCCCGCCTCCCCGGGGGGCGACCGGCCCGCCCCGGCGGCCCCCGGGGAGGAGGACAGGGCCGGGACGCCCGCGCAGGTGCGGGAGCGGGCGTTCCGCGACACCATGGCCGCCCTGGGCGCCGGCGTGGACGAGGACCTGGTGGTCGCCGCCCGGCACGAGCGCGACAGCGCCTTCGCCGCCGCGGCCGGGCTGCTGCAGCGGCGCGGCGACGTCACCGCCGTCCTCGCCGCCGGGCACCTCCTCGGCGAGGCCGCCGTCCTGGTGGCGCGCGAACTCGACCTGCGCGTCCCCGCCGACGTCTCCATCGCCATGGTGGACGACGTGCCCTGGGCCGAGCTGTGCGACCCGCCCCTCACCACGGTCGCCCGGCCCGGCCACGACATCGGCTACCGGGCGTGCGAGCTGCTGCTGCGCGACCGCACCCGCCGCACCCGGCGCGGCCCCGTCCTGCTCCCGGCCGAACTGGTCATCCGCGGCAGCTGCGGCCCGCCCCGCCCGGCCCGGTCGCCCGCGCGCCCGGCCTGAGCACGGGCCGGGAACCGGAGAGCGAACCGGGGTGGGAGTTGCGGTGAAACCCGGTGTGAAAGAAGGTTCCGCCGTGATCGTGCTTGCCCGTACATGATGACCGCCGACACGCTAGATTTCCGGGGTGGAGGAGATCGATCGTCAGATCATGGCGTTGCTGGCCGACGACGGCCGGATGAGCTTCACCGATCTGGCCAAGGAGACGGGCCTGTCGGTGTCGGCCGTGCACCAGCGCGTACGGCGGCTGCAGAAGCGCGGCGTGATCAAGGGGTTCACCGCCCAGCTGGACAACGAGCGGATCGGGCTTCCGCTCACCGCGTTCGTGTCGATCAAACCGATCGACCCGGCCGCGCCCGACGACGCCCCCGAACGGCTGGCCCACCTGGCCGCCATCGAGGCCTGCCATTCGGTCGCGGGCGAGGAGAGCTACATCCTCAAGGTACGGGTGGCCTCGCCCAACGAGCTCGAGGACCTGCTCCAGAAGATCCGCGCCGCGGCCAACGTGGCCACCCGCACCACGGTCGTGCTCAGCACCCCCTGGGAAGGGCGCCGCCCGCCCCTGTGACCGCCCCGCAGGCGGCCCCGGGCGACGTCCGTCCCCCCGCACCCGGGCGCCCGGCCTCAGGAGCCGGGCCTCAGGCGCCCGGCCTCAGGTGCCCGGGGCGAAGGCCTGCAGCGCCTCGCGCGCCCGGAACATCGCGTCCCACGGATCGGTCTGCGGCCCGGTCAGCTCCTGGTCGAAGTTGAGGTCCACGAACAGCTCGGTCACGCCCTGCGCGGCGATGTCGTCGAAGTCGGCGCGGATCTCGTCGTGCGACCCGGTCAGCGGGCGCCGGTCCCGCCGCGCCGCCTCCCGCACGCGCACCGCGGCCCGGCACACGAAGCGCAGCGCCGACGGGTCGCGCCCGGCCTTCTCCGCCGCCTCCCGGACGATCTCGATGGAATCGCCCAGCGCCCGCGGATCGGCGCGGCTGGAGCTGACCCAGCCCGCCGCCAGCCGCCCGGCGCGGCGCAGCGCCGGCTCGGCCGTGCCGCCCAGCAGGATCGGCGGCTCGGGGGACTGCAGCGGCGCGGGCTCCATGACCACCGGCGGGAAGCGGTAGAACTCCCCGTCGAACCGGCTGACCTCCTCGCCCCACAGCGACCGCAGCGCCCCCAGGAACTCCTCGGCCCGCTCGCCCCGGCGCTCCATCGGCGCCCCGGCCGCGGCGAACTCCTCGGGCATCCAGCCCAGCCCGAGCCCCAGGTCGAGCCGTCCCGCGCTGACGTGGTCGAGGGTGGCGGCCTGCTTGGCCAGCAGCGCGGGGGAGTAGAACGGCAGGTTGACCACGGCCACGCCCAGCCGCACCCGGCTGGTCTGCCCGGCCAGGTAGGCCAGCGTCACCAGCGGATCGGGCACCGCCCGGTAGGTCAGGTCGGACGACCCGGCCGGGTTCAGCAGCCGCTGCAGTGTCCAGACCGAGTGGTAGCCGAGCTCCTCGGCCTGCTGTGCGATCAGCACCTGGTTGGCCGGGGTGGCCCACCCTCCCGACACCGGCACGGCGAACCCGATCAGCATGTTCTTCCTCCCCTGTCTCGAACCCTGTCCCGAACGGCGCCGGCCCGGGCACCCTCCCCGGCGCCCTCCCCGGCGATGGCGACCCTATCCGCCGGGAGCATCCGATTCCCCGGTGGCCAGGAACCGGTCGATCACCGCGCCCCAGGGCGCGGGATCCAGACCTCTTCCGGCCACCCAGCCGTCGTCGTGCCAGGTCCGCGCCTGCCGGTCGCCGGCGTCGCAGACCAGCGAGACCACCGTGCCGCCGGTTCCCTGCTCGCGCATCCGCGCGACCAGGTGCAGCGCGCCCCACAGGTTGGCGCCGGTCGACCCGCCGACGGCCCGCCCGGTGGCGGCCCGCACCGCCCGCGCCCCCGCGACGGCCGCCGCGTCCGGCACCGGCAGCATCAGATCGACCAGGGACGGCAGGAAGCCCGGCTCCATCCGCGGCCGCCCGATGCCCTCGATCCGCGACGGCATGCCCGTGGCGTAGTCGTGCGCCCCGGTCAGCCACCCCTGGTAGTACGCCGAGTTCTCCGGATCCACGACCGCCAGCCGGGTCTCCAGCCCGTGGTAGCGGATATGGCGTCCCAGCGAGGCGGCCGTGGCGCCCGTCCCGGCGCCCGCCACCACCCACGCCGGCGGCCCCGCCGCCTGGGCGAACAGCTCCCCGGCCAGGTCGTCGCCGCGCCAGTCCAGCGCCCGCTCCGCCCAGGTGAACTGGTCGAGGTAACAGCCGCCGGTGTCGGCGGCGAGCCGCCGCGCCTCCTCGTAGATCGCCAGTGGCGGGGTGACGAAACGGCACTCGCCGCCCAGCGCCCGCACCGGCTCGGCCCGGGCCGCGCTCTCCTCGCCCGGCATCACCGCGATGTAGGGCAGGCCCAGGAGCCGCGCGAAGTGGGCCTGCGCCACCGCGGCGTTCCCGCCCGTCGCCTCGATCACGGTCGCGCCCTCGGTGAGGCGGCCCGTCGCGATCGCGTGCCGGAACAGCGCCCGCGCCGCCCGGTGCTTCAGGCTCCCGGTCGGATGCGCGGACTCGTCCTTGAACAGGAGCGTGACGCCCCGGTCGCCGGGGAGCGGGAAGCGGAGAAGGGGAGTGGGCCCGGCGGCCTCGCGCTCGGCGGTCAGCCGCCGGATCGCCTCGGCCGCCCAGCGCCGCGAGTCCTTGCGGGTCGGGTCGTCGTCTGCCACACCGCCCATGAAACCAGCCGCGCGCCGCGGCCGCGGGGCCGCGGCCGGTGATCTTGGTCGGGGGGAGGTCAGGAGGAGGTGACGATGAAGCTGGAGTTGCCGAACCCGACCTCGTCGCCGGGACGCACCCGGGTCGGGCCGGTGAGCCGCCAGCCGTTGACGCGGGTGCCGTTCATCGACCCCAGATCGGAGATCATCCAGCCGTCGTCGTTGCGGTAGATCTCGGCGTGGAACCGGGACACGGTGAGATCGGTCAGGATGAACTGGCAGCCCGGCGCGCGGCCCACCACGATGCGGGTCAGGCCCGCCGGCGGCAGCATGAAGCGCGGCAGCCGGGGCGCCCGCCAGGCCGCCTCCAGCCGCGCGGTCGCCTGGGACACCGAGGAGATCAGCCCCGTCAGCCGCCCCACCACCCGGTTCGTGGGCGGCAGGTCGTGCACGATGTCGGCCAACTCCGCCTGGCTCTGGGCGCGCAGCACCTGGTCGACCCGGCGCTCGAACGTCTCGTGCGACATCCGGCCCTCGGCCACCCGCTCACTGAGCACCTGCAGCACCCGGTCGCGTTCCGTGTCGGACGCTCTCACCGGGTACGAGGGCTGACCGTCCATAGCTGTGAGTATCCAGATCCGTCCGTCGCCTGTCCAGAAAAGATCGCACGCGGCGGGCAGATGATCGTTCTCACCCGCCCCCCGCGTGTTGGACGCCCGCGCGACACCGGAAGTTCGGTCAGCGCGACAGCAGGTCGCGGGCGATGTGCGTCACCTGGATCTCGTCGGTGCCCGCGTAGATCTGGAACGACTTGGCGTCGCGGGCCAGCTGCTCCACCCGGTACTCCGACATGTAGCCGTTCCCGCCGAACAGCTGCACCGCCTCCATCGCGACCTCCGAGGCCGCCTGCGCCGAGTACAGCTTCATCGCCGACGCCTCCGCCAGCGTGGGCGTGCGGCCCGCCCGCTGCATCTCGATGTGCCGGAACACCAGGTTCTGCACGTTGAGCCGGGCCACCTCCATCTTGGCCAGCTTGAGCTGGATGAGCTGGAAGTCGCCGATCCGCTGCCCCCACAGCTCGCGCTTGCGGGCGTAGTCGACCGACAGCGCCAGGCACTCCTCGATGACGCCCAGCGCCATCGCCGCGACCCCGGCGCGCTCGGTCACGAAGTTCTGCTTGGCCGACTCCTTGCCGCCTCCGGCGCCGGCGGCGAGGAGCCGCTCCGGGCCCGCCTGCACATCGTCGAGGAACAGCTCGCCGGTGGGGGAGGAGTGCAGTCCCATCTTCCGCAGCGGCCTGCTCTGCTCCAGGCCCGGCATGCCGCGGTCGAGCACGAAGGTGAGGATCTCGCGGTCGCGCGGGTCGCCGCCGTCGTCGAGCTTGCAGTAGAAGACGACGGTGTCGGCGTGGGGGCCGTTGGTGATGAAGGTCTTGCTCCCGTTGAGGACGTAGCCGTCGCCGTCCCGGCGGGCGGTGGCCTGCATGCCGCCGAACGCGTCGGAGCCGGAGTTGGGCTCGGTGATCGCCCACGCCCCGACCTTCTCGAAGGTGAGCAGCTCCAGGGCCCAGCGGCGGCGCTGCTCGGGCGTCCCCCGCTTCATGATCGTCCCGGCGGCCAGGCCGAGGCTGACGCCCATCGCCGACACCAGCCCGGGCGCCACCCGGCACAGCTCGATGATCGGCAGCATGCTCATCGCGGCGTTGCCGCGGCCGCCGCCGGGAGCGCCGTCGTCGTCGCCGGTGCTCTCGTCCTCGCCCCCGCCCGCCTGGTCCGCGGCGGCCTCGGCACGCTCCATCCGGGCCTCGAAGGACGAGCGCGCCAGCTCGTCCATGCCGAAGGTCTTGTAGAGGCCCCTGATCAGGTCGTAGGGCGGCAGTTCGCCCGACTCCAGCTCCTCGAGCCGGGGCCGCACCTCCGCGTCGATCCAGCCGCGCACCGCGTCCCGGATCATCAGATCTTCCTCGGACCACTCGATCATGTCTCGCCTCGCCTCCGGCCTCCGCCTGGTGACCGCCCATCCAAGCAGAAACTGAAAGCGCTCGCTTACTCGGGGTCCGCGCCGGGCCCGCCTCGCCGAACCCGCCCCGCCGGACCTACTTCTCGAAGGAGACCACGTCGGCCAGCACGCCGCCCGCGTCGGTCAGCCGCTCCTCGGCCGGGCTGTCGTAGACCACCATCAGCTTGGGGCGCCCGGCCGAGTCGGTCTCGTCCAGCACCGCGATGCCCTCGGCGTGGTCGTCCCCCTCGCCGTAGGGCAGCTCGCCCACCACCGGCAGGTCCTCGGCGTGCACGACGCCGGGCGCGTCGATCCCCGCGGCGCCCGGCCAGCGCACCACCCGCACCGGGCCGTCCAGGTCCATGCTCGGCCCGGTCAGGACGAGCAGGTCGTCGCCGTGCGGGCACAGGTCGCGCACGCCCAGCCCGCCCAGGTCCAGGAAGTGCATGCGGTACGGCTCGTCGTCCTTGCCGACCGGCCGGGGACGCAGCCGCGCCGGGTCGTCCGGGTGGGTCTCCAGGTGGACCTCCATCAGCGCGGCCCAGCCGCGCAGCACCGGCCCCCGGAAGCCGATGAAGAGACGCTCGCCGTGGGCGGCGATGCCCTCGATGTCGATCCCGTTGTCCTTGCTGGGGACCGACAGGAACGGCGCCAGGTGCGGGTCGTCGGCCAGCATGTCGGTGAGGGAGTCGCCGTGCCCGCCCAGGACGGCGGCGGTGCGGCCGCCGTCCTCGCGGACCGCCTCCGACAGCCCGTCCTCGCCGGGGGCCAGCGGCAGCCGGGCCAGGATGAACCGGTTGTCCTCCCGGACCACCGTCGCCAGCCGCTTGCGGGCCTTGGACCCGGTCTGGCCCGGCTTGATCTTCTTGCGCTTGAGGCTGTGCGACCCGACCGCCCAGAGCCAGCCGTTGCTGCGGGCCAGCCCCTCGATGTCGGCCTCCTCCTCCGGCCCGGCGGGCAGCGGGACCAGGTCGGCCAGCCGCACCGTCCGCTGGCCGTCGTATCCGGTGATGTGCCCGGAGGGGTCGGTGGTCGCGGTCAGCCGCTCGATGGTGGCCGTCTCGTCGCCCGCCACCCACAGGCAGCGGCCGTCCTGGCGTACGGCGGACAGGTTGGTGTGCGTCTCGGCCTCGCGGCTCTCCTGCGCGAAGCGGAGCTCGATGCGGCGTTCCACGATCATGCCGCCGATGGTGTCACAGATCCCGCGGACGGGCGGAAGGCTCCCAGCGAACATGCAGGTACGGGGGCTTGCGGAAAACGAGCCCGTGTGCTTGGGGCGCCGGTCCGGGGGCGGGGCGGAGCCCGGGCAGCCGGGCCAGCACGGCCTCCAGGAGGGTCCGCGTCTCCAGCCGCGCCAGGTGCGCGCCGAAGCAGAAGTGCGGGCCGTGCGCGAACGCCAGGTGCTCGGCGGCGTTGGCGCGGCGCACGTCGAAGCGGTCCGGATCGGGGAAGACGGCGGGGTCGCGGCCGGCCCCGGCGATCGACACCCTGACCAGGTCGCCCTTGCGGACCCGGACGCCGCCCAGCGGCGTGTCGGCGGTGGCGTACCGGTCCACCACCGAGGCCGCCGGCTCCAGCCGCAGCGACTCCTCGATCGCGCCGGGCAGCAGGCCCGCCGGGTCCCTCCGCACGAGGTCGAGCTGCTCCGGATCGCCCAGCAGGTGCAGCAGCGCGTTGCAGATCATGCCCTCGGTGGTGTCGATGCCGCCGAACATCAGCACGGCGGCGTCGGCCACCACCTCCGCAGCAGTCAGGCCCTCCTCCTGGCGGGCGGCCTCGGCGAGCAGCGACGCCGAGCCGGGCGCCGCGACCGCCTCCTCGACCGAGGCCCGCAGCCGCGCGTACGCCTCGTCGGCGCCCCCGGACGGGGCGCGGCCCGCGGTGATGTCGGAGACGGCGTCGACGAACTCCCCGTACCAGGACCGGATCGTGGCGGCGTCCACGCCCTCCAGGCCCAGTGCCTCGGCCACCACCGCGACGGCCAGCGGCCCGGCGAGCTCGCCGCGCAGCTCGGCGCGGCCCGCCGGGACCAGCGCGGTGACCAGGCGGTCCACCTCCGCCTCCACGAACGCGGTGAAGCGCTCGCGGGTCTGCGCGGGCCGGAACGGGCGGGCGAACGGCTCGCGGTGGCGGGCGTGCGCCCGGCCGTCCAGCGACAGCATGCTCGGCCCCAGCAGCCGCGCGGTGGAGAAGCGGGGGTCGTCCACCGTGAACGCGGCGGCGTCCCGCATCACCCGCAGCGCCAGGTCGCGCGAGGTCACCAGCCAGCCGCCGAGCGCGGGCAGCCAGGACACGGGCTCGTGCGCGCGCAGCCGGGCCAGCAGCGGGTGCGGGTCGTGCTCCAGCTCGGCCACGGTCGAGGCCGCGCCGACGGGGAAGCGGTCGGCGGGCGGGCTCTCGGGGTCGGACATCACGCCGCAAGGGTACGTCCTCCCCAGGTGTGATCTACAACGTAAAGGCACCGGGCCCGCCCGGCCGTCCCGCGGCGGCCCGCGACCGCCGGTCAGGCCGCGGTGGACGAGGTCCTCCACCAGGTCCGGCCGGCCTCGGGCAGCGTGTGGATCGGGTCGTAGTACTCGTACCGGCGGGTGAGCGCGTCGGGATCGGCGGCCTCCAGCCCGGTGCGGTAGTTCTTGGTCCAGTACGAGATGCCGCGCTCGCGGTCGTAGTCGGCGAGCTGGTGCACCCAGCGCTTGCCGACATAGGGCACGTCGCACACGATCCGCGGGGTGGCGAACCCGGGCAGGTAACCCATGATCGCGTGCTGCAGCTCCTGCGCCTCCCACACCGCCACCCGCCAGTGCTCGCTGTGCGGGATCATATCGCACATGTACAGGTAGTACGGCAGGATCCCGGCCTCGTCGAGCAGGGCGAACGACAGGTCCAGCAGCGCGTCCGGGGTGGCGTTGACGCCGCGCAGCAGCACGCCCTGGTTGCGCACGTCCCGGATCCCGGTGTCGAGCATCGCCCGCGCCGCCCTGGCCACCAGCGGGGTGAGCGAGGCGGCCGCGTTGACGTGGGTGTGGACGGCGATCTGCGCGCCGCGCTCGTGCGCCTTGGCCGCCAGCCGCTCCATGCCGGCGCGGACCTCGTCCTGCAGCCAGTGCTGCGGCAGCCCCATCAGCGCCTTGGTGGCCAGCCGGATGTCGCGGATGTTGTCGATGTCCAGCAGGGCGTCGACGAAGCTCTCCAGCCGCGGCCAGGGCAGGTTGGCCACGTCCCCGCCGGAGACGACCACGTCCCGGACGCCGGGCGTGCGCCGCAGGTAGTCCAGCATCGCCTCGTGCCGGTCGGGCGCCTTGACGGTGAACTTGTGCTTGTCGACCGCGGGCGTGGAGTTGCCCACCAGGTCCATGCGGGTGCAGTGCCCGCAGTACTGCGGGCAGGTCGGCAGCAGCTCGGCCAGGACCTTGGTCGGGTAGCGGTGGGTGAGGCCCTCCACGGCCCACATCTCGGCCTCGTGCAGCGAGTCGCGCGTGGCGTAGGGGTGGGAGGGCCAGTCGGTGCGGCGGTCGCTGAGCACCGGGATCATGTAGCGGCGCACCGGGTCGGCGTGGAACGCCTCGGTGGAGGAGACGTCCATGGTGTTGAGCATCTGCGGCGTGACCAGCATCGACATCGTGGCGCGCGCCGCCTGGTCACGTTCCAGGTCCGCGTAGAACGACTCCCCGAGCAGGTCGCCCATCACCCGGCGCAGCTGCCGGATGTTCTTGACGCAGTGCGCGCGCTGCCACTGGGCCGACTCCCATTCCGGTGTCGTGACGTCCCTCCAGCCCGGCAGCCGCCGCCAGTCGGGCTCCTCCAGCGGCCGGCGCCGGTAGACGTAGGGCTGTCGGGTGGCGTCCGGCTCGGGACGCAGGGCGGTGGTCATCGTCGACCCCTCCTCGCGCTACGCGGATGTCAGCGGATACGTCGCATAAAAGTCTTGTATAGGGCAGACGTTACGGGAAGAATTTCGATGGAACCAGTGATACTAAGTACATCTTCCGTAACCTGTGCGGTGATCGCGTCTGATGCGCGGACGGCCGGCGGCGAGGCGCGAGGAGGGGTCACATGATCGGGACCGAGGTGGGGCTGCACCGCGTGCTGGAACCCCGGGGCGTGCTGCCCCAGGCGGCCTGGCGGCTGGACCCCGACCCGCGGATCCGCCCCGACGAGGTCCGGATCGCCGTCGAACGGCTCAACCTGGACGCCGCCTCCCACCGCCAGCTCCGCACCGCCCACGACGGCGACCCCGAGGCCGTCCGCCGCGAGGTCCTGCGGATCATCGGCGAGCGCGGCAAGATGCACAACCCCGTCACCGGCTCGGGCGGGATGCTCGTCGGCACCGTCGACGAGGCAGGCCCCGACTCGCCCCTCGGCCTCAAGCCCGGCGACCGCGTCGCCACCCTGGTCTCCCTCACCCTCACCCCGCTGGCCGTCGACGACGGCCTGGCCCGCTGGGACGGCCGCTCCGAGCAGATCCCCGCCTCCGGCCACGCCATCCTGTTCGCCCGCTCCATCGCCGCCGTCCTGCCCGCCGACCTGCCGGTCCCGCTGGCCCTGGCCGTCATGGACGTGTGCGGCGCCCCCGCCCTCACCCACCGCGTCGTCGCCGCCCGCGCCGCGGGCACCGGCGCCCCGGTGGTCGCCGTGCTCGGCGCCGCCGGCAAGAGCGGGTCGCTGGCGCTGGCCGCCGCCCGCCGCGCCGGCGCCGCCCGCACGGTCGGGCTCGTCCCCACCGAGGATGAGGAGCGCCGCCTGACCGCCACCGGCCTGGCCGACCGGGTGGTGCGCGCCGACGCCCGCGACCCGGTCGCCGTCGCCGCCGCGCTCGGCGACCCCGCCGACGTCACCGTCGTCTGCGTGGACGTGCCCGGCTGCGAGCACGGCGCCATCCTCGGCACCGCGCCCGGCGGGACCGTGGTGTTCTTCTCGATGGCCACCTCCTTCCCCGCCGCCGCGCTGGGCGCCGAGGGGCTGGCCGCCGACGTCACCATGCTGGTCGGCAACGGGTACGTCCCCGGACACGCCGAACTGGCACTGGACCTTCTCCGCGCCGAGCCCGGGGTTCGCTCCCTGTTCACCGCGCGGGCGGGCGGCCATTCGGCAGAATGACGCGGGTATGCCCCGCGTCCGCCGTGGAGGGACGAACCTCCCCCACACCCCCCGGGGGACGGGGAGCGGGGGAGCGCACCCGAGCATCGAGGAGGAACCTGTCATGGCCGGCATCACCGTGGCCCTGCGCGAGAAGGACCCCAAGGAGCGGCAGGCCCAGATCGTGGACGTGCTGGTGGAGACCTTCTCGCACCTGATGGAACGCAGCCCCGCCGAGTTCCGCAGGCGGTTCCGCAAGATGGCCTCCGACCCGTTCGCCTTCTACCGGGGCAGCGCCTGCCTGTTCTACGCCGACGTCATCGACGACGAGGACCCCTGGGCCGACGAGCGCACCGGCCGGGTCTGGATCCAGGGCGACCTGCACGCCCAGAACTTCGGCACCTACATGAACGACGACGGCGTGTTCGTCTTCGACGTCAACGACTTCGACGAGGCCTACGTCGGCCACTTCACCTGGGACGTCAAGCGGCTGGTGGCCAGCCTGGCCCTGCTCGCCTGGAGCAAGGCGATCTCCGACGCCGACATCCGCCGCCTGATCGAGACCTACACCCGCGCCTACGTCGACCAGGTGCGCCGCTTCGCCGACCGCGCCGGCGGCCACGAGTTCGCCCTCACCCTCGACACCGCCGACGGCTACGTCCGCGACGTCCTGATCTCCGCCCTGTCCTCCACCCGCATCGGGCTGCTGGACAGCAAGACGCTGGTCGACCAGCACGAGCGCAGCTTCCGCAACCGCGCCGGCGTCCGCCGCCTCGACGACGCCGAACGCGCCAAGGTGGAGCGCGCCTACCAGGAGTACCTGCAGACCATCCCGAAGGAGAAGCGCTTCGGCAGCCTCACCTACGAGGTCAAGGACATCGTCGGCGCCTCCGGATTCGGCATCGGCTCGGCCGGCCTGTCGGCGTACAACATCCTGGTGGAGGGGCACAGCCAGGCCCTGGAGAACGACGTCATCCTGTCGATGAAGCAGGGCAACGTCGCCGCGCCCAGCCGCGTCGTCGACGACCCGCGCATCCGCGAGTACTTCAAGCACCACGGCCACCGCACCGCCGTGTCCCGCCGCGCCCTGCAGGCCAACACCGACCCCTGGCTCGGCTACACCGAGATCGACGGGGTGGGCTACGTCGTCCAGGAGCTGTCCCCCTACGAGGCCGACCTGGACTGGTCGGGCCTGACCGAGCCGGAGGAGATGCTCTCGGTCCTGGACGACCTCGGCCGCGCCACCGCCAAGATCCACTGCGTGTCGGACACCGACTCCGACCACACCCTGGTGGGCTTCCAGGTCGAGGACGCCATCGCCTCGGCCATCGGGCCCGACGAGCACGACTTCGTCGAGGCCATGGTCGCCTTCGCCAACGAGTACGCCGCCATCGTCCGCGACGACCACCGGCTCTTCGTCGACGCCTTCAGGAACGGCCAGATCCCCGGCCTGTGACCCCGGACCGGAACGTCCGCTCGGCCCCCGGCGAGTGAAACCGGGAGCGCCTGTCACCGCAGGCGCTCCCGCGTCGGTGCGACTACGGCATGTCCCAAAGCGGACACGCTGAATCACCGGCCCGTCTTGAGGTGATATTTCGCCTCCCGTACAACGGAAGGAGCGAAAGTCAATTCGGAGGGGGCTCGATGATTGTCGTTCCAGATGCTCCATGGAAGTGCGTCCTGTGCTTCGCCGAGGATCAGGGTATTTTCGCGGGCCTGCAATGCGGGCACGGCGGGGCGGTCAATAAAGATCCGTTCCACCTGGCATGCCTGTGGAAGTGGTGGACCCAGGGCATCAACACGAAGATGCTCGAAGGGCAGGTCAACTTCGTCACGTCGTGCCCTGTCTGCAGAACCAAGGTCGGCGAGAACGAGCGCGCCACCCTGCTCCGGCAGGCATTCCAGGAGATCGAGCAGCCGAAGAACCAGTACGTCCAGCAATTCGCCGACGAACACGACGACATCGAGATCGCATTCGAGAAGGCCAGCCAGGCCATCGAACGGTTGAAGGCGGAACGGCAGCAAGGGGAATAGCCTGTTCGCCGTCGCCGAACCGGCGGCCCGCCGCTCGCTCGCAATCGCCCGCTCGGGAGACGCAGGCCGACGCGTTCTCGGTAACGGCCAGATCAGCTGGTCCGTGACCGCGCGCCGCCGCCTCCCGGGCGTGGCGCCGGCCCCGGGTCAGCGGCGCGACAGGACGCGCGCCACGGCCGCCGCGATCACCGTGACCAGGATCCAGCCGGCGGCGACCAGCGCGTACGACAGCCACTGGTAGCCGCCGGCCGGATTGAACGCCCGCTCCTGCCCCAGGTCGACCAGCGGGATCAGCAGGTCCAGGGTGTAGACGACGGGGTTGAAATGCGGGGCCTCACCGGGCTTGAGCGGCTTGGGAGGCTCCGCCCCGTACACCACGGCGCCCGCCGTCACCAGCAGCGCCAGCCACAGCAACGCCCGCCACGGCTGATACCCGTAGGCGACCGTGGCGTCCTGGACGAGTGCCCAGACCCTGCCCATTGGCGTACTCCCGCGACGGTGCGCCCGCTCCTTGGCCAGCAGCACGCGCCGTGCCTCGGCGACCTGTCCCAAGGCGGCGTAGAAGGCGGCCAGATGCTCGTACGGCTGCGGCTGGTAGCCGTCCGGGTCGAGGGCGAGCCAGCGGAGCCGCTGCTGCGCGGGCAGGCGCGGCTCGAGGCTCTCGTAGGTCAGCCCGTTGAGGGACAGCGCCTCGGGCCACCGGTCCGGATCGTCGCGCAGCAGGCCGATCCGGGCGTGCTCCAGGGTGACCGTCCCGCCGATGGGCGCGGCGGGGCGCAGCAGCAGTTCGCCCGCCTGCAGCGACCGGGCGTCGAGGGCCGTCCCGCGTGGATCGTCCAGGCGCGCGCCCTCCAGGTCGACGCGGCCGCCCACCCTGGCCCCCTCCAGCTTGACCCGCCCCACCGCCGTCAGCTCGCGGCCGAACAGGTCGGCGCCGATATCGGCACGCGACAGCCGCAGGCAGGTGCCGGTGGGATGCTCCAGGCGGGCGCCGGTCAGCAGGAGACGCCCCCCGATCCTGGCCACGACCGCGTGCACCTCGCCCCGGGCGCGCAGCCCGCGGCAGTCGAAGGTGGCGCCGACGGTGATGTTGTCGGCGGCCAGCGCGACCTCCTCCGCGCCGCCGTCCAGCCGCGCCCCGGCGAGCGTCAGGTCGTTTCCCACCTGCGCGCCCGCCAGCCGCACCGTTCCGCCGGTCACGGTCAGGTCCGCGGCGTCCACGTCGTTGACCGAGAGCTGGTCGAGCCACAGCGCGGTGCCGCCCGGCGCCGAGACCGACGCCCCGGGCATCGTGAGGAACGTGCGGATCTGGGCGCCGGGCATGCGCATCTGGCCTTCGGCGGTGAATCCGTCCTGGGCCAGGAACGGCCCCTCGACCACCATGCCGCCCGCGGCCAGGGCGATCCCGCCCGGCGCGCGGAGCCGGGCCCCGTCGAACCGGACCTCGCCCTCGATCCGCGTGCCGCGCATCGCCGTCTCGCCCTCGACGGTGATCCCGGTCGCGAGGAGCCCGCCCTTGACCGTGGCGCGGTTGAGGGCCAGCGCCCTCCGTCCGGGCGCCTCGACGACCGCGTTCTCCAACCCGAGCCGTCCTTCGATCCGGGCGTTGCGCAGCCGGAAGACGCCGGTGGCGCGGAAGCCGTCGTTGGCCTCCATCTCACCGTCCACCACCAGGCCGTCGGCGGCGACCGCGATCCCCTCGGCGTCGGGCCCGATCCGCGCGTCGCGCAGCGTGATCTCGCCGTTCACCCGGGCGCGTTCGAGCCTGAGTCCGTGGCGGACGGTGCTGCGGTACAGGTTCAGCAGGCCGTCCATGACGAGCCGGGGCGCGTTGATGGAGTGGATGTCGGAACCCGTGAGCCTGATGGTGCGGGCCGTCGCCTCGACCAGGCGGATCGGGCCGTCGAAGTGGCAGTGCTCGCAGACCACGGTGTAGGGGATCTCGGCGCCCATCAGGTCGAGGCGGCCCTCGATCCGGGCGCCGCGCAGCCGGATCGCCGGGCGCCGTCCGGGATCGGGCGGGACGGCGCCCAGCAGCAGCGCGGCGATCACCTCACCGCGCACGACACGGCCCTCGTCCCAGTCGGCGGCGCGGGAGGGATCGTCCTCGCCCGGACCGCCCGTGCGCAGATCGACCCACTCCCCGCCGGTGAACGCCGACCACACCCGCTGTTCGGTCTCGCTGAGCCGCCACTCCGCCATGGCCCCATCCTGGGGCAAAAACGATCTCAGCGGGCGAACGCCACCGCCGCCACCGAGCTGATCACCATTGCCAGGACCACCAGGATGATCGGATTGGACAGCGGATGGGGGCGCCGGGGCGGAGCCTTGGCCATCCGCGGCCGGTCGCGGGGCTCGGCCTTGGCGCTGGGCGAGGGGGCCGGCTCGGGCTCGGCGCGCTCCGGAGCCGGGGCGGGCGGGCGCGGCACGGCGATCGGCTGCGACGACGGAGGCGCCGGCCTCGGCGGAGCCGGCGACGGTGTGGGGGTGGGAGCCGGAGCCGGGGGTGGTGGGACCGGCTCCGGCGGCTTGGGCGGGTCGGGCGGCTTGGGCGGCTCGGGGGCCTCGGAGGGGGGCGGGGGAGAGGGCGGAGGCGCAGGCGGAGGCGGTGGATGCCCGGGGCAGGCCCAAGCGGGAATGGCGACGACCACGTGCACGCTGACCACCACGTCCACCGAGATCTTCAGGCACACCGACACCAGCGGCGGGCCCACGCCACCGGACGGGCCCTTGTCCGCAGTGCCCTGAGAAGACGGCTTGGGCCCTTTCTCGGCCTTCGAGGGGGAGCCGTCGGGGTCGGGACGCGCATCCGGCGAGGGACGCCGTGAGGGCGGCACACGAACCGATGAGGTCGCCTCGGCGCTCGAACGCGAGGGGCGCGGGGACGGAATCTGCGGCCGCGACGCGTCAGACCTACGAGAAGGCGAGACCGCCGTCCCGGGACCGGATCGTGGCGAGGCCGCGGCCACCGGGCCGGTCCGTGGCGAGGCCGCCACCGGGCCAGACCGCGGGGAGGCCGCAGCCGCCGGGCCGGTCCGTGGGGAGGCCGGGGCCGCCGGGCCGGATCGTGGGGAGGCCGGGGCCGCCGGGCCGGTGCGCGGGGAGGTTGCGGCCGCTGGGCCGGATCGGGGGGATGCTGCGGCCACCGGATCGGTCCGTGGGGAGGCTGCGGGTGCCGGATTGGTTCGTGGGGATGCCGCCGCCGGGCCGGTCCGTGGGGAGGTTGCGGACGCTGGGCCGGACCGGGGGGAGGCTGCGGATGCCGGATCGGGGCGTGGGGAGGCCGCGGCCGCCGTCGGCGCGCACAGCGGCGACAGCCCGACCGCCAGCGCCACCGGTACGGCCCCGCCCGGCCAGACGGCCGACCACGATCTGGGGAGGGACACGGCACCCAATGCCGACCGCAAAGCCCTCGGGGACGCGACCCGAGACGTCCGTGACATCGACGCGGACCCGGACGCCGAGGCATAGGCGGGGTCGGGCGCCGGGTGGGTTTCCGGGCATGGCTCGGATCGGGGTGTCGGGACGGGGGCGGATTCGAGTTGCGAGGGCGAGGTCGAGCCGGTCTCTGAGCGGGGAACGGAGGCGGTTCGGGGTGCTGTGGCCGACGTGGAGCGGGAAGCCGGTCCGGGCGCTGGGCGGGGGTGGAACGGGGGTTCCGTCGGGGGCATGGTCAGCCTCCCGAGATTCGGTCGATCTCGGCGAGCGCGCCGGTGAACGCGTCGGGCCGCACGGCCAGGGCACCGGTGAAGGCGTGGGAGATGTCGATCGCCAGGTAGATCCCGATGGCCAGCAGCCCGGCCATCAGCGCCAGCGGGACGATGGTCATGCCGCGCGGCCTGGCCCCGGCCAGGAAGGGGAAGGCGACCACCAGCAGGCCGGTGAGGGCGGTGATGACCAGGAGGCCGGGCGGGGGCGTGGTGCGGGCGTCCATCGCGCGCTGGTGGCGGGCGGCGGAGATCGCGGTGACCTGTTCGAGGAAGGCGTTGCGGGCGTCCTTGTACTCGTCGTCGTCGGGCGCCCTGAGGGTGATGATCTGGCGCCGGACGGCGTCCAGACGGGTCCAGCCGCCGGGGCTGAGGCGCCCCTCGGCCATCTGCCGCCACTCCTCGTCGCGGACGAACCGCACGTAGTCGCGCAGCCCCGCGCGGGCGCTGTCGCGGGGGCCGGCGGGCAGCCGCTCGGCCGACCAGTACGCCTCGGTGACGGCCTGGGCCTCGCTGTAGGTGTTGAGCCGGGCCGAGTCGGTCGCCGCCCACGGCACGACGATCGCGACCGCGAACGCCAGCAGGAACAGCGCCGAGATCATCGACCCGGCGTGGCCGGAGGTCGGGCCGTCGGGAGCGCGGTCGTCGCGTCCGCGCCGGACCAGCCGGCCCGCGATCAGCACCACGCCCACCGCACAGACCGCCGCTAGCAGGTAGACCACCGTGCTCCTCTCACATCGCCGTAGCGGACACCAGGACATGACCTGTGACGCAGGGTGACTTTACGCGTGCGCAAGGTCATTGGGGAGTGCTTGGCCGGTGAGAGAGGTGTTGCCTACGAGGGGTGCCGTGAAGGGTCTTGCGAATATGGAGGTCAAAGCAGGAAGATCTCGATAAGAGGGCATAAGAGAAAGCAGATATTCGTGTACGGGCCGATGGCCTGATCGTGCCGCGCGGAGCGGGGCACGGGCGGGCGTGAGGGGAGGCGGCAATGGCGCCGCAGGGGAAACTCGATCTGGATCCGGATCTCGTGCGCCGGGCCCGGGTCCTGGCGGCCCGGGCCGCCGAACCGGTCATCGAGATGGCGCGCACCCACACCACGGTGTCGGTGGAGCGCGCGCTGCTGAGGATCGCCGGGCTGGCCGGGGCCGACGCCGGCGGCCGGCCGTGGGCCAACCACCTCGCCGACGCCGTGCGCGACCAGGTCGGCCTGGAGCACGGCGTGGCGCTGCCGGTCTGGGACGCCATGCTGCGCGGCCCGTACCGGTCCGCCGCGGACCTCGCCGGGGCGGCCGCGCGCGGCGAGGCGCGGTTCCGGCTGCCCGGGGGCGCCGACGCCGGGAGGGCCCGGGACGCGGCCCGCCGCGCCGCGCGCTCGGGCATCGCCCGGATCGACCGGCGCCGCGCCGAGCGCGACCGGATGCTGGCGGAGGTCGGCGACCCGCCCCGTCCCTGGATCTACCTGATCGTGGCCACCGGCGACATCTACGAGGACATCCCGCAGGCCCAGGCCGCCGCCCGGGAGGGCGCCGACGTGGTCGCGGTGATCCGCTCGACCGGGCAGTCGCTGCTGGACTTCGTCCCCGAGGGCGCCACCCGGGAGGGCTACGCCGGCACCTACGCCACCCAGGAGAACTTCCGGCTGATGCGCGCCGCGCTCGACGACGTCTCGCGCGAGCTGGGCCGCTACGTGCGGCTGACCAACTACGCCTCCGGGCTGTGCATGCCCGAGATCGCGGCGCTGGCCGGGCTGGAGCGCCTGGACATGATGCTCAACGACTGCATGTACGGGATCATCTTCCGCGACATCAACCCCCGCCGCACCTTCATCGACCAGCGCTTCTCCCGCCAGGTGCACGCCCGCGCCGGGATCATGATCAACACCGGCGAGGACAACTACCTCACCACCGCCGACGCGGTGGAGGCCGCGCACACCGTCGTCGTCAGCCAGCTGCTCAACGAGCGGTTCGGGCACGAGGCCGGGCTGGCCGACGCGCAGCTCGGCCTGGGCCACGCGTTCGAGATCGACCCCGCCGTGCCCGAGTCCTTCCGGCTCGAGCTGGCCCACGCCCAGCTGGTGCGCGAGCTGTTCCCCGACGCGCCGCTGAAGTACATGCCCCCGACCAAGCACATGACCGGCAACATCTTCGCCGGCTACCTGCTGGACGCCTTCTTCAACCTGGCCGGGGTGATGACCGGGCAGTCCATCATCCTGATCGGGATGATGACCGAGGGCATCCACACCCCCTGGCTGTCGGACCGCGACCTGGCCCTGGAGAACGTCCGCTACGTCCGCGACGCCTGCGGCGGCCTCGCCGAGGACTTCGAGCCCCGCCCCGGCGGCCTGGTCGCCGAACGCGCCCGGGGGGTGCTCGGCGAGTCGGTCGAGCTGCTGGAGCGCGTCGAGCGCGACGGGCTGCTCACCGCGATCGCCGAGGGCACCTTCGGCGTCACCCGCCGCCCGCCCGACGCGGGCAAGGGCCTGGAAGGCGTGGTGCCCCGCGCCGAGGGGTACTTCAACCCCGCCATCGAGATCCTGGACGAGGAGGACCCGCACGCCGTGCACACCGAGGAGGAGGTGCCCGCATGACCGGCCCCGGCGCGGCCCGCACAGGCGAGGCCCACGACACCGCCGCACGGCCCCCGGCCGAGCCCGCCGACACCCGGCAGGTCATCCGGCCCTACGGCGACACCACGGGCGACGGCATGGTCCAGATGTCGTTCACCCTGCCCGTCCCCGCGGGCAAGCGCGCCGACGCCGCCGCGCTTCAGCTCGCCGGGAAGATGGGCCTGGAGCCCGCCAGCGTCGTCCACTCCAAGGCCATGGGCCCCGACTACACGTTCTTCATCGTGTACGGGCGGGTCAACCACCTCATCGACTACGCGGGCATCCCCGCCCCGCCCGAGCGGGAGTACCCGCTGCTGTCGTCCAAGGAGGTCAACCTGGCGATCCGCCGCGCCCTCAACCGGCGGCTGGTCGTCGTGGGCGCGTGCATCGGGACCGACGCCCACACCGTGGGCATCGACGCCATCCTCAACGTGAAGGGCTTCGCGGGAGAGAAGGGCCTGGAGTACTACCGGGAGATCCAGGTGGTGAACATGGGGGCCCAGGTCACCGTGGAGGAACTCGTCGCACGGGCCAAGGCCGACAACGCCGACGCCGTGCTCGTGTCCCAGGTCGTGACGCAGCGGAACGCCCACGTGCACAACACCAAGCAGATGGCCGCCGCCTTCCACGCCGAGTACCCGACCGCGGTCGCCGCCGGCATGGGACGCCCCCTGCTGGTGGTGGGCGGCCCCCGCTTCGACACCGTCTCGGCCGAGGACCTGGGCGTGGACCGCGTCTTCGGCAAGGGCACCACCCCGGCGGAGGTCGCCGGCTACATCGTCCACGCGCTGCTGCCCGCCGACCCGCCCGGCGAACCGTCCACCGAGGAGGACACGTGAGCGATCCGCGCGAAGGCCTCACCGTCACGCACCGCCGCTACATCCCCTACTCGCACGCGCACTACGCGGGCGACCTCGTGGACGGGGCGTACCTGCTGGCGCTGTTCGGCGACGTGGCCACCGAGGTCAGCATCCGCTCCGACGGCGACGAGGGCCTGTTCGCCTCCTACTCCGACGTGCAGTTCCGGGCGCCCGTCCGCGCCGGGGACGTGGTGGAGACCAGCGCCACCCTCGTCCGCGCGGGCCGCCGCAGCCGCGAGATGCGGTTCGAGGCGCGGGTGGTGTGCCGCGGCCGTCCCGACAAGGGGGAGTCGGCGGCCGAGGTGCTCGCCGAGCCGATCGTGGCCGCCACCGCGACCGGCACCGTCGTGGTCCCCGGCCCGTCCGCCGACCGGCCCGGGCCGCCGTCCTGACCGTCCCGGCCGGGTGCCGGGCGCTTCGTGACAGAGTCGTTGTGAAAGGCCTTCTCGGGACGCACGGGACCCCTGTGACCGGCGGGATTTCCCACCGATGCGCCGATCATGGGGTTGAGCTGGCCGAACGTGGAGTCGCCCCAGAACATGCGGCGGTTGACAAGGCCGGGGACTTCGGTAGTTTTGCTGCAGTCCAGCACAGGACTCACCGATCGGCCGCTCACGGCGCCACCGTACCGCGCCATGACGGGATCGGCGGCGGAGTGCTCGGCGGCCGTCCAGGCCGGTGCGGCACCCGCCGGAGACCGTCCGAGCCAGGGGTGGTGACCGGTGGCCGCGTCGGAGCGGAGCCGCCCGATCGGGCGGGGGCTTGGACCCGGAAAGGGCCCGGACATCCAGTAGAAAACGGAGCTTCGTTCTCACCGCCTGTGGGACGACTTCGGCCCGAGGGATGTCACGGGCCCTCTTCCGTGCCCCTCGCACGCGCCCTCGTTTCCGGTCTCGGTCGTCCGAGCCCGCCCCCGTCGCGGCTGCGCGCACCGTCTCATCCGGCTCCGGCGTCGCCCCCGCGACCGCGCTCCACCGGCGCCTGAGTTCGGGGGTCGGGCGCGACCGGGCGCCCGTGCACGTCCCCGACCGTTCCGCCGGCACCACGGCCGCGGCGATGTCCACCAGCCGGCCGGTGTCGCCGAACGCGTCCACCGCGCCCTCCGGGCACGACGGCAGGACCCGGATCCGCCCGGCCCGCTGCACGCCGGGCCGGCATGTCGATCGGCATCGTCGGAGCGCGGTCCGGGCGTCGGCGACGTGCTCGGCCGGCGCCTCCCGTTCAGGGGACGCGGGCCGCGGCGCAGGCCGGCCGTGCGGCCTCGGCGGCGACCCGCAGCGTCGCGGGTCGCCGTGGGTGTGCCCGGCCCGGTAGCGTTCCGGCAAGCGGTTCGACGGGACGCGACCCGATCGCCGCGGGGTAGGAAGAAACGGAGGTGTCGAAGCCTCCGACGGCGGAGCAAGGAGCGGATGTGGCGCAGGAGATCCTGCCCGAACGGGCCACCGAGGGGGACGGCGGACCAGCCGGCGGTCCCGCCGGCGGCGCACCCTCCGCCGAAGACCGCGCCGCCTCCGGGCCCGCTGCCTCCGCGCCCGCCGCGCGGAAGCCTCCTCACCGTCCCCTGTACCGCGGCGGCCGGGCCGGCTGGCCCCGCACCCTGCTGGCCGTGGCCGCCGGGCTGGCCCTCTGGCTGGCCTTCCCGCCCGCCGACCTGACCCCGCTGGTCTTCCCCGGCGTGGCGCTGCTGACGCTCGCGCTGCACGGCCTGCCCGCCCGCACCGGGGCCTGGCTGGGATTCGTGTCCGGCGTGGTGTTCTTCATCCCGGTGCTGCAGGGCCTGGTCAAGATCGGCCCGGACGCGTGGATCCTGCTGGCGGTCGTCCAGGCGCTCTACTTCATCCCGATGGGCGCGGGCGTCGCCCTGGTCACCCGGCTGCCCGGCTGGCCGGTGTGGGTGGCCGCGATGTGGGTGGCCGAGGAACTGGTCCGCGGCCGCGTGCCGTTCGGCGGATTCCCCTGGGCCCGGCTGGCCTTCAGCCAGACGGCCACGCCCCTCACCCCCTACGCCTCCTTCGGCGGGGCGCCGCTGGTCAGCTTCCTCACCGCGCTGATCGGCGCCCTCCTGGCGTACGGGGTCATCGCCGTCCTGCGGGCCCGCGCCCGCGCCCGGGAGGAGACCGGGGCGCCGCCGATCCTGCGCGCCTCCGCCCGCCCCCTCGCGATCGCCGTCGCCGCCGTGACCGCGGTGATCGGCGGCGGGCTGCTGATCCCCACCCCCACGGCCGGACGGCCCGTCACCGTCGCCGTCGTCCAGGGCAACGTCCCGCGGCTGGGCATGGACTTCAACGAGCAGCGCAAAGCCGTGCTCGACAACCACGTCCGGGTCACCCGCGAGCTGGCCGCCCAGGTCAGGGCCGGGAAGGTCGCCAGGCCGGAGCTGGTGGTGTGGCCCGAGAACGCCAGCGACCTCGACCCCTACGCCGAACCCGACGCCTACCAGGCGATCGACGCCGCGGTGAAGGACATCGGCGTCCCCGTCCTGGTCGGCGCGCTCACCGACACCCCCGACGGGGAGAAGGTGGAGAACCGGGGGATCGTCTGGGACCCGGCCAAGGGCCCCGGCGACTACTACGTCAAACGGCATCCGGTGCCCTTCGGGGAGTACCTGCCGTTCCGCGACATCCTCACCCGGCTGATCACCCGGTTCGAGCGGATCCCCCGCGACTTCGCCCACGGCACCCGCGACCCGGTGATGCGGCTCGGCCCCGCCACCGTCGGCGACGTGATCTGCTTCGAGGTCGCCTACGACGGCGAGGTGCGGGACGCCGCGGCGGCCGACCTGGTGGTCGTGCAGACCAACAACGCCACCTACGGCAAGACCAGCCTGCCGCCGCAGCAGATCGCGATGTCCCGGCTGCGCGCCGTGGAGCATGGCCGTACGATCTTGGTGGCGGCGACCAGCGGCATCAGCGCGATCGTGGCCCCGGACGGCCGGATGATCGACCGGTCGCGGGAGTTCGTGCCCGACATCCAGGTGGCCTCCGTTCCGGCGCGCTCCGCGGTGACGCCCGCCGACCGGGCCGGCGCCGCACCCGAATGGGCGCTGGCCGCGCTGGCCGCGGGGGCGGCCGGCTGGGCCGCCTGGTTCACCCGCAGGAAGAACGAGGGGAATTGACGCCGATGGAGATCCCAGCCGACCTCGGCCGGGTGCTCGTGATCATCCCGACGTACAACGAGCGGGACAACATCGAGAGCATCGTCGGCCGGGTGCGCGAGGCCGTGCCACCGGCGGACGTCCTGATCGTCGACGACGCCAGCCCGGACGGCACGGGGGAGCTGGCCGACGCGCTGGCCAAGGTCGACGAGCACGTCAGGGTGCTGCACCGCGCCGGCAAGGAGGGCCTGGGCCCCGCCTACATCGCCGGGTTCCGCTGGGCCGCCGACCACGGCTACGACGTCATGGTCGAGATGGACGCCGACGGGTCGCACCAGCCCGAGGAGCTGCCGCGGCTGCTGGCCGCGCTGGAGGGCGCCGACCTGGTGATCGGCGCCCGCTGGATCCCCGGCGGCAGGGTCCGCAACTGGCCCGTGCGGCGCGAGGCGCTCTCGCGCGGCGCCAACACCTACGCCCGGCTGATGCTGGGCATGCCGCTGCACGACGCCACCGGCGGGTTCCGCGCGTTCCGGGCGGCCACCCTGGCCAAGATCGGGCTGGAGGAGGTCGACTCGCGCGGCTACTGCTTCCAGATCGACCTGGCGCTGCGGGCGCTGCGCGAAGGGCTGCGGGTGGTCGAGGTGCCGATCACGTTCGTCGACCGGGTGCACGGCACCAGCAAGATGAGCCAGGACGTGTTCGCCGAGGCGGCCTGGCGGGTGACCCGCTGGGGTTTGACCGACCGGGTGGAACGGCTGCGCCGTCCCCGGCGTTGACCACAGCGAAGGCCCCGCCGTCGACGAGACCCGAGTTGGAGCCATGCCGGCACTCCTGACCCTCCTGGCGATCCTGCTGATGCCCGTCCTGGAGATCTTCGTGATCGTCCAGTTGGTGGGGGTGATCGGCGGGTGGTGGACGCTGGCGGCGCTGCTGGCCACCACCGCGCTGGGCGGCTGGATCGTGCGGCGCGAGGGCCTGCGGGCCTGGGGCGTGCTGCAGGAGGCCGTGCAGCGCGGCACGCCGCCCGAGAAGGAGCTGTCGGGCACGGCGATGGTGCTGGCCGGCGGGATGCTGCTGGTGGCGCCCGGGTTCGTCTCCGACGTGATCGGGCTGCTGTTCGTGCTGCCGTTCACCCGGCCGCTGGTGCGGCGGCTGCTCACCGCCTACGGGGCGCGGCGGCTGCGCCAGGCCGAGGCCCGGGGCTCGCTGTTCCCGCCCGGGGCGGGCGGGGCGCAGGGCGGGTTCTCCCCGTACGGCGCGGCCCGCGGCGGCGCGGCGCAGGAGGAGCCCACGGGGCGCGTGGTGCAGGGCGAGGTCGTCCACGAGGACGACGACCGCCCCACCGGAAAGTGACCCGCCGGGACGCGACCAGAGCCGCCAGAGCATGAATCGGAGCCGACCGGGAGCGGGCACCGCCGATGACGCCTTCGCCGGACATGACCGGGCCCGCCCCGCCGCGGGTGCGGCGGCGCGGGCCCTGTTCCGCATCAGGGTCGATACGGAGGTCGGAGTCGTCGCGTCGATCCAGTGGTCAGGCGGTCCTCCGCCGTCCCGCTCGCAGAATCTCCAGACGCTCGGCCAGCACCTCCTCGAGGTCCTCGAGCGTGCGGCGTTCCATGAGCATGTCCCAGTGGGTGCGCGGCGGTTTGCCCTTCTTCGTCTGCGGCAGTTCGCCGTCGACCCGCAGTGCGGTCGCCCCGCAGCTGCGGCATTCCCAGGTCATCGGCACCTCGGCCTCGGCTGCGAGCGTCACGGTGAACCGGTGGCCCTTCGTGCAGGTGTAGTCCACTTCTTGGCGAGGGGCCAGATCGGTGTTGCGATCGTTCTCGTAGCTCGTCGCTCCGAGTCGGGTGCCGCGAAGTGCGCGCTCGGCCATCGTCACGTGCCTCCCAGACGGCTTGCGTTCTCGTCCTGACCAACGCTGGATCTCGTCACAAGATTCCCGCCCTCGGGGCTGTCCAACCCTGCTCTTTCCGCTCCGTTGCACGCCGTGGGGGAAAGGTTCGGGCGGCGGTCCCGGTTTCGGTGCCCGCTCGTGTGCCAGGACGGACGGGCGCCGGCCGCGAGCCGCGGCGGCCGGCGCCCCGCGCGGACCCCCGCGCGCGGCGGGCAGGCCGCCGCGATCAGCCCCGCGTGGTGAGGACCTCGTCGATCAGGCCGTACTCCTTGGCCTCCTCGGCGGTGAAGTACCGTTCCCGGTCCAGGTCCCGGCGGACCACCTCGGGGTCCCGGCCGGTCGCCTCGGCCACGATGAGCTCCATCTGCTCGCGCAGCCGCAGGATCTCCCGGGCCTGGATCTCCATGTCGCTGGACTGGCCCCGGATCGCCCCGTCCACGCTGGGCTCGTGCAGCAGGATCCGGGACCGCGCCAGCGCGGACCGCCGCCCCTTGGTGCCGGCGGCCAGCAGGATCGCCGCGGCCGAGGCCGCCTGCCCCACGCAGGTCGTCTCGATCTCGGGCCGGATGTACTGCATGGTGTCGTGGATCGCCAGCATCGACGTCAGCGACCCGCCCGGCGAGTTGATGTAGATGCTGATGGGCCGGTCGGGGTCCATCCCCTCCAGCGCCAGCAGCTGGGCGGTGACGTCGTTGGCCGAGGTGTCGTCCACGGGCGTCCCGAGGAAGACGATGCGGTCCTCGAAGAGCTTGTTGTACGGCGTCATCTCCTTGGTGCCCCAGGTGGTGCGCTCGACGAACGAGGGCATCACGTAACGGCTCCGGGGCCGGTGGTCGCCGTACGGCGCGTGCCCGGCCATCACGAGCCCACCCGGTCGGTGGTGTCGATGACCTGGTCGACGAAGCCGTAGTCCCTGGCCTCCTCGGCGGTGAACCAGCGGTCCCGGTCGGAGTCGGCCTGGATCTCGGCCAGCGGGCGGCCGGTGTGGCGGGCGTGCAGCTCGGCCAGGATCGTCTTGAGGTAGAGCGACTGCTCGGCCTGGATCTTGATGTCGGAGGCGGTGCCGCCGATGCCGCCGTGCGGCTGGTGCATCATGACCCGGGCGTGCCGCAGCGCGTACCGCTTGCCGGACGTGCCCGCGCACAGCAGCGTCTGGCCCATGGAGGCGGCCATGCCCATCGCGACGGTGGAGATGTCGTTGGGGACGAACTGCATCATGTCGTAGATCGCCATCCCGGCGTCGACCACGCCGCCGGGGGAGTTGATGTAGATCGTGATGTCGCGCCGCCCGTCCTGCGCGGCCAGGAGCAGCAGCTCGGCGCAGACCCGGTTGGCCAGGTGGTCGTCGATCTCCTGCCCCAGGAAGATGATCCGCTGCCCGAGCAGGCGCTGGGAGAGCGCCTCGTTCACCAGGTGCTCGGGTGCGGCCACCGACGCGTGCGTGCGCCCTATGTAGGTCTCCGGCCGGGGCGGCTCCTGCCCGGGGTCGTCGGGCCGCTCCCGGTGGAAGAAGCGGGCTCCCGGGTTTCCGTTCATGAGGGCCTCCCGATCTGAAATGTACGTTGCGTACACTCTGTACATGTACGGAGCGTACATTTCACGGTGGGGGAGTGCCAGGGAGTTCGCCGTAAGATGAACAGCGTGGAGAAACCGGTGACGGAGGCGCGCAAGGAGTTCGCCGATCTGGTGAACAGGGTCGCCTACACGGGCGAGCGCATCGCGCTCACCCGGCGCGGCAAGGTCATGGCGGCACTGGTCTCGGCGGAGGACCTGGAGCTGCTGGAGAGCCTGCGCGAGGAGCGCCTCGACCACCTCACCCAGGCGGGACGCCACGTCCCGGCCGAGGAGCAGCGCCCGGTGCCCCAGCCCCCCGCACAGCCGCAGCACGCGCCGCTGCGGATCGCGGCCGAGTACCGCCCCGGCGGCCCCCCCGCCCGGCCGCCCCGGTTTCGGACGCTGACCCGCGGGACGGGCCGCCTCAGGCGCGGCCCACCCAGAGGCCGCGGGCGGTCATGATGCGGCGCAGGGTCAGCAGCTCGTCGGTCATGATGCCGTCGATCCCCAGATCGAGCAGGCGCTTCATCTCCGCGGGGTCGTTGACGGTCCACGCGTGCACCTGCAGGCCCAGCTCATGGGCCTGCTCGATGAACGCCTCGGTGACGAACGGCAGCCGGCCCAGCCCGTAGGGCACCTGCGCGCACGCCACGCCCGTGGAGGCCAGCCGCACCAGCTTGGCGGTGGGCCCCCCGTACGACTTGGCGCGCAAGGCCATCACCCCGCGCGGCCCCAGCGCCATGCACACGCCCTGGTCGGTGAACATCGGCAGCCGGGCGCGCATCTGGGCGAGCCGCCGCGTCGAGAACGAGGTGATGCAGACCCGGTTCCACGCCCGCGTCCGCTGCAGCGCCTCGGCCAGCGGCCCGATCACCGGCGCGTCCTTGAGGTCGATGTTGACCCGTGCCTCCGGCCAGGAGCCCAGGACGTCCTCCAGGAGGGGGATCGGCTCGGTCCCGGCGATCCGCGCCCTGGCGACCTCGCTGTAGGGCAGGCGCGCGATGGTGCCCTTCCGGTCGGTGACGCGGTCGAGGGTGCGGTCGTGGAAGGCCACCACGACGCCGTCGGCCGTGGCGTGCGCGTCGGTCTCCAGGTAGCGGTAGCCCAGGTCGACGGCGCGCTGGAAGGCTGCCATGGAGTTCTCGGGATGTCCCCCGGCGCCGCCGCGGTGAGCGAACGGGATGGGGCCGGGATGGTCCAGGAATTCGTAGGTGCGCGGCACTCACAAGATTATTGCGCGCCCGCCCCCGCACAGCCGATCCCGGGGCGGCCTTACAAGCCCGACCACCTGCTCGGGTCGCGTCTGAGCGGGACGCCGACGGCGGGGGAGCGGCGAGAACGCCGAGGGTGCGATCATGTCGACGACAGTCCGTCGCCGGTCCCGGACACGGCCACCGGGCACCCCTGTCGTTTCATTCTTGGGAAGGCTCAGCGGCCTCGGGCAAGGGGCCGTACACGGGAGAACGAGGTAAGGAGACGCCGCCGGCACGAAGGGCGTCATGGGATTTGTTCTCGTTTGCTGCTTGGCGCGCGGGTAGGGGCCTCTTGAGTCCGATTTCGTTGGGCTGAGGGGGACGATCATGACTACGAAGGCGGCGGACGTCGTCAGCATTCTCACCCATGACCATCGAGATGTACCTCTACCCGGCCACCCGGCGGTTCGTGCCCGATGGGGACCAGATCGCCGACAAGGAGCTCGCCGACCACGCCCGGGTCGAGAAGATCATGAAGGACCTGGAGAAGGCCGACGCGGACGGCAGGGAGTTCTCCACCCTGCTGGCCAAGCTGATGACCGAGGTCAGGCTGCACGTGCGCGATGAGGAGGAGAACCTCTTCCCCGCTCTGTCGCGGCACGCAGGGGCGCGACGACTTCCGCCCCCGAGGTCGCGCGCGTGATCTGGTGCTGCTCGTGGGGTGGTTCCCGCCAGGCGAGGCGTGACCGAATCGAAGGAGAACGCGGCGACCGCCCTGATCGCGAGCCCAATCATGATCAGCGAGTGGAGTCGCCGATGCCGGGCGGGTCGACGACTGATCGACACCATCGGCGCCGCCAAGGCCGTGGGACACCCCGGCGGGCGGTCCGAATTGGACTCACAGCTGCTCGACCATTGGCTGAACCCCGGCCGGCAGGTGAACTCAGGCGTGAGTGCGGAGGGGACGGTACGGGCGGGCGCCCCTGGGGGTGATTATGCGAATGGATGAGCGGACCAAGGCGACGGTGCGAACTCTCCTGGACCGGTACCCGAGCGGTTACGTCCAGGAGGTCACCGGGTTCACGGTGACCGCGACCGCGGCAGGGCTGTTCCGGCTGCTGGTGCTCTCGATCCTGGCCGAGGACGGCGCCCCGTCGGAATCCGCCGTCGAGGCGACGCGGGCCCTGCTGTCCCGGCGCTGGGACAGCGCGCCGGAGATGGCCTGCCGAGCGGCTGCGCAGTCTGCTGAGGGAGATACCGGGCATGGACAAGGCCGGTTGCACGGTCTTCCTCCGGGAGGCGCAGATGTCCTGGCCCGAGGCCGGACCCTATGTCGACGATCGGGCGGCGAGGGCGGCGCAACGGCTCGGCATGCCGTCCGACGCCGAAGAACTGCTGGCCGACGTGGCTCGCGGCGGAGGCCACGAAACGCTCTCCTGGCTTGTCGGAGCGCTTGCCCTGGTCGATTCACGCGACGAATACGATGTCGTCCGCTCGAACGGCTGAGGAGTGCAACCGATAATGTCCCGCCTCCTGCATGTTCGTCCGGCCGGATCCGGGTCGACGGGCGGGGACTCGGCTGCCATCGATGGCGATGGCTTTCCCTGTCCCAAGGGCCGTATAAAGGTGAGTCTCCGCGAGCGCGGGGCCGTTGTTGCCGGCCGAGATCGGGGGCGGGGCATACACGTGATGAGATCGAGGTGCCCTCCCACGACCGGGGCGTCACCACCACCTGGGAGAAAGGTGCAGTCGGCCAAGAAGACCGCGCCCACCCGTCCGCATCATGGCCCCACCTGAACCCTGCCGATGCGCCGCCGCGCAGATCGATGAGGAGATTCCGTGATGCTTTCCTTCCGAACGCGTCGGTCTTCCTCGGCGACCGATGAGTGACCGGTTTCAGGGCATAGGCGGCAGCCCCGCGACGACCTGCGGGGGTAGACCGAGCCCTTCGTAACCTCGGCCTGGGTCGACCCCTGCCAGACCAGGGTCCAGGGCCTCGAGCACGCCGCGATCGCCGCCGCCCACGTTCACCTGCTGGATGACGTGACCGCGCAACATCGTGGGCGAGGCGCCGGCTCCCCCGGCCGCAGACGCCGCTTCGGCCAGGTATTCGGCCGAGGCGGCCAAGTCGAGCGCGGCCCTGACGCCGTCGCGCCACCGGCCCTCAGCGAGCGCCTGAGCCACTTTGCGAACGTCGTCGACCACCGCGACGTACTCGGCGGCGAGCCTGTCCTCCCTCATGCACCCCTCCATGATCACAACATGGGGGGCAAGATCAACTTACCAGCCCGAGCGACGGGGGCGACCCTCCGCCCCGCTCTCCAGTCCCAGCCGACCACGGCGCCGCAGGCTCGGGTGAACCGTCGGCCGCCGCGGCCTCGAAACGGCCACCGAGAAGAGGCTCCGATGCTCGTACGCAGATCGTCGACGGTCGTCGTCATCGCGATCACCGTCGTACCGCGCTGTCACGTCCGGAACGAGTCCGTGACTTAAGGGCCTTGGGGCGGTCACAGACCGGACGGTGTCAAAGGATCCGGCCGTGTACGGCGGCGGTTCACAGGCGCACCTCGCGGCCTTTCCAGCGGGAGCGCAGCCACCGGTCGTGGCTGGCGACCACGACGGCGCCGGAGGTCGTGCCCAGGGCCTCTTCCAACTCGTCGGACAGCCGGGGGGACAGGTGGTTGGTGGGCTCGTCGAGCAGCAGCAACTCCGGCGGGTTCGCCACGAGCAACGCCAGGGCGAGCCGGCGACGCTGGCCGACGGACAGGTCCCGCACACGGCTGTCGAGATCGCGGACGTCGATGAGGCCGAGGGACCGCAGCGGCACGGACTCGGCGCGTTCGGTGCCGAGGGCCAGTTCGTAGGTCTCCCGTACGGTACGGGCCGGCCGATCGAACACGGTTTCCTGGGTCAGCAGGCCGACTCTCAGATCACGGTGCCGCCGTACCTCGCCGCGGGCCTCCAGCCGACCGGCCAGCAGCGAGAGCAGTGTCGATTTCCCTGCCCCGTTCGTTCCGGTGATCAGGAGCCGCTCGTCGGCCGCGATGTCGAGGTGGTCGAGGGTCAGCCGCCCGGGTACCCGGACACCGCGCAGCGACAGGAGGGTTCCGTCGGGGGAATCGGAGGCGAGCGTGGCGGCACGGAACCGCAGTGGCTCCGGCGGCTCGTGGACCTGGTCGCGCTCCAGTTGCTCCAGCCGGTGGTGGGCGTTGCGTACCCGCCGCGAGATCTGCTTCTGCACCCGGCCGCCGGCGTGCCCGTATCCCATCTTCTCGTTGTCGCGCTTCTCCCGGTCCGGCGCGACCTGGTGCGCGGTCACGGCGACCGAACGGCGCAGGTCGGCGAGTTCCTCCTGTTCTTCGGCGAAACGTCTCCGCCAGCGCTCCCGCTCGGCACGCTTGACCGCCTGGTAGTCGGTGTAGTTGCCGCCGTAGCGGATCGGGCCGGACACCGCGGGATCGAGGTCGATCAGGTCCGTGCAGACGGCGTCGAGGAACGCCCGGTCGTGGCTCGCCACCACGACGACGCCGGGCAGCCCGCGCAGGTGCTCCTCCAGGAAGGCCGCGGCGGCGTCATCGAGATGGTTGGTCGGTTCGTCGAGCAGCAGCGCCGCGGGCCGTCGTACCAGGAGCGCGGCCAGGGCGAGCCGGCCGCGCTGCCCGCCGGACAGGGACCCGAGTGCGCGGTCGTGGCTCAGCCGGCCCAGACCGAGCGCGGTGAGAACGATCTCGGCGCGCCGGTCGGTGTCCCAGGCCTCATGTGCTTGTGCGTGGTCGAGTCGCTCGCCGTACTCGCCGAGAAGGCCGACGTAGCCGGGGGAGTCCTGCGGGGTCTCGGTGAGCGCCCGGGTGAGCCTGTCCAGGGCGGCGAGGTCCTCGCGGGCTCCGCGCAGGGCGTCGTCGATCACGTCGTCGATCGTCGACGCGCCGTCGAACGGCATCTCCTGGCGCAGGAAACCGAGGTCTGGAGGCCGTACGACGGTGCCGGCATCGGGCTCGTCGGTCCCGGCGAGCAGCCGCAGCAGAGTCGACTTCCCGGCACCGTTCTCTCCGATCAGCCCGATCCGCTGCCCGGGGGCGGCGGTGAGGGAGACGCCGTCGAGTACCCGTCGCGTACCGAGCGTGCGGATCAGATCGTGGGCGAGTAGCGCTGGTTCAGGCATGCGGCACCGCCGCCGGAGTCGAGGGCCTGGGGAGGGTGACGTTGCCGAGCACTACGCCGACCGTGAACGGCCAGGAGAAGGACAGGTTCGAGCGGACGATGAACGCATCGGACATGAGGTGGTCCTCGGGGATGACGCGGGCGTGCCCAGGACGCCCAGCGGGGGTTCAAGGGACGACGACACAACGACCACGGCGGCCTCTCGCCTGCCGGCGGCCGATCACTTCCCGGTATCACCCGGAGATGTCGTCGTCACCTGCCATGTCCCGCTCTCCCTTGTTCCCGAGATCGCCGGCCACGATACCAGCGGTCGGCTGCTCCTCATGTGGCCACCGGGGCTGCTCCCATCATCTGGTCGGCGTGACCGATCGGGCGCCGGCGTCCAGGGCCGCCGGCCGTCCGCCGGGCAGCGGTGACAGACCCGCCGCGGCGGCGAGCTCGATGACCGCGGTGCCGTTCCGCTCGGCGGTCGGCCGTGAACCCGCCGCGAAGGCCGTGTCGAGGGTGCCCTCCTCTCCGTCGGCGATCGGGCAGCGGCCCGGCGGCCGCGGACCGGGCCGCGTCCGGAGCGACGAGGACGCGCATCGTTGCCTCCGCTAATCCACGAGGGAGGCGAGCGAGGTCGGCGCGTGCTCGGGCGCGGTGGCGAGCTCCTCGAACTCGACGACGCTCGCGATGTCCTGTCCGCCCATCGCGATGTTGGTGATCCGCTCGAGGATCACCTCGACCACCACCGGCACCCGGTACTCCGCCATCAGCTTCTCGGCCTCCTTCAGAGCGGGAAGCAGCTCGTCGGGCGTGTGCACGCGGATCGCCTTGCAGCCCAGGCCCTCGACCACCTTCTTGTGGTCGACGCCGTACCCGCCCATCTCGGGTGAGTTGACGTTGTCGAAGCCGAGCTGGACGCAGTAGTCCATGTCGAAGTTCCGCTGGGCCTGCCGGATCAGGCCGAGGTAGGAGTTGTTGACCAGGACGTGCACGTAGGGCAGGTTGAACTGCGCCCCGACGGCGAGTTCCTCGACGAGGAACTGGAAGTCGTAGTCGCCGGAGATCGCGACGACCGGCGCGTCCGGGTCGGCGACGCGGACGCCGAGCGCCGCGGGGACCGTCCAGCCCAGGGGACCGGCCTGGCCGCAGTTGATCCAGTGCCGTGGCCGGTAGACGTGCAGGAACTGGGCCGCCGCGATCTGGGAGAGGCCGATCGCGCTGACGTATCGGGTGTCGCGCCCGAACGCGCGGTTCATCTCCTCATAGACGCGCTGCGGTTTGATCGGCACGTCGTCGAAGTGCGTGCGCCGCTCCATCGTCGCCCGGCGTTCGGCACACTCGGCGGCCCACGCGGTACGGTCGGGCAGCGCCCGGTCCCTGGCCCGGGCCACGAGCTGCTCGAGCGCGGCTCCGGCGTCGGAGACGATGCCGTAGTCCGGTGCGAACACGCGGCCGATCTGCGTCGGCTCGATGTCGATGTGCACGAAGGTGCGCCCCTCGCGATAGACGTCGAGGTCGCCGGTGTGCCGATTGGCCCAGCGGTTGCCGATGCCGAACACGCAGTCGCTCGCGAGGACGGTGGCGTTGCCGCTGCGATGGGAGGTCTGCAGGCCCGCCATGCCGGCCATGAGGCGGTGGTCGTCGGGGATGGCGCCCCAGCCCATCAGCGTGGGAACGACGGGGATGCCGGTGAGCTCGGCGAACTCGACGAGTAGATCGGCGGCGTCGGCGTTGACGATGCCGCCGCCGGCCACCAGGATCGGCCGCTCGGCCCGCTCCAGCAGGTCCAGTGCCTTCTCGGCCTGGGCGCGGGTGGCCTTCGGCCGGGCGATCGGCAGCGGTTCGTAGGTGTCGGGATCGAACTCGATCTCGGTGAGCTGGACGTCGAGGGGCAGGTCGACCAGCACCGGGCCCGGCCGGCCCGATCGCATGATCTGGAACGCCTTCTGCAGCGTACCCGGCACCTGCGCCGCCTCCATGACCGTCACCGCCCACTTGGTCACGGGCGCGGCGATCGACGCGATGTCGACGGCCTGGAAGTCCTCCTTCCGCAGCTTCGCCACCGGCGCCTGGCCGGTGATCGCCAGGATCGGGACGGAGTCGGCGCCGGCCGAGTAGAGGCCGGTGATCATGTCGGTGCCGGCGGGCCCGGAGGTGCCGACGCAGACACCGATGTTGCCCGGCGCCGTTCGCGTGTAGCCCTCGGCCATGTGCGAGGCCCCCTCGACGTGACGGGCGAGGATGTGGGTGAGCTCGCCGTCGCGGCGCACGGCGGCGTAGAAAGGGTTGATCGCGGCGCCGGGCAGGCCGAACAGGTGGGTGATGCCCTCACGCCGGAGTATGGCGACGGCGGCGTCGACGGCGGTCATGCGAGCCATCGGTCTCTCCTCGGAGTGGTTCAGGTTCGGGGGGTGCCGGGGCGCCCGGCGAGTTCTTCGGTCAGCTTGAGCAGGCCGGAGTGGTCGAGACCGCCGTCACCGCGCGCCACCATCGCGGCCACCAGCTGGGCGACGACGGCGCCGAGCGGCGTGACGACCCC
Source organism: Actinomadura rugatobispora (assembly GCF_055379765.1). Lineage (NCBI taxonomy): Bacteria > Bacillati > Actinomycetota > Actinomycetes > Streptosporangiales > Thermomonosporaceae > Actinomadura > Actinomadura rugatobispora. The sequence goes on from NZ_AP029191.1 coordinate 9,892,624, forward strand.
TGCTTCGCGTGCGGCGGCCGAGACGATCCCGAGGTCTTTGTGGTGCAGGGCGAGCCGGAAGCCCGGGGTGTACTCACGGCGCAGCATCCCGGCGGCCTTCCGGTTCAGTACGGTGCTGCCCGCCAGGCCGCCGCCCAGGACCTTGATGGCGGCCTCGGCGTCGACGCCGTGCGCGTCGAGGAAGACGATCGCCTCGGCGAGCAGCTGGATGTTGCCCGCGACCATGAGCTGGTTGGCGGCCTTGACGGTCTGCCCGGCCCCGGCCGGACCGACGTGCACGATCGTCTGCCCGAGGGTCTCGAGCACCGGCCGGGCGGCCTCGACGTCGGCCGTGTCCCCGCCGACCATGATCGACAGGCTGCCCTCGACAGCGGCCGGTTCGCCGCCGCTCACGGGTGCGTCGAGCACCCGGACGCCCGCGTCCGCGCCCGCGGCGGACAGCGCGCGGGCGACGTCGGGACGGATGGTGCTCATGTCGATGAGCAGCAGGCCGGGCCTCGCGTGCTCCAGCACCCCGTCGTTCCCGAGGACGACCGCCTCGACATCGGGCGAGTCGGGCAGCATGGTGATCAGGATGTCGGCGTCGCGGACGGCGCCCGCCACGGTGCCGGCGGCGCGCCCGCCCCTGGCGACCAGGGCGTCGACGGCGGCGCGGCCGCGGTTGTGGCCGACGACGTCGAATCCGGCGTCGACGAGGTTGGCGGCCATCGGGCCGCCCATGATCCCGAGTCCGATGAATCCGACGGTGGTCATGCGCTGCTCCGCTCTGACGGGGGTAGCCAGCCGAACGGGTCGGCGGTGGCGGGTTTGTACTCCAGGCCGATGTGACCGGTGAAGCCCAGCCGGTTCAGGTCGGCGATCCACGTGATGAGCGGCAGCTCACCGGTGCCGGGTTCGCCGCGGCCGGGGGCATCGGCGATCTGGACGTGGCCGATGCGGTCGAGGTGCCTGGTGATCGCCTTGTCCACGTCGTCGCCGTTGACCGACAGGTGGTAGAGGTCGGCCAGCAGCGCGACGTGCGCGGCGCCGGCCGCGTCGGTGCGCAGGAGCACGTCGTGGGCGTCGCCGAGTGTGCGCAGTGGGTAGCGTTCGGCCCCGCTGATCGGCTCGAGAAGCACCCGCGCGCCTGTCCGCGCCGCGGCGGCGGAGGCGAGCGCGAGGTTCTCGACGGCCAGTTCATCCTGCTCGCGGGGATCGGCGCCGTCGATGCGGTTGCCGTAGAGCGCGTTGAAGCCGGTGGTGCCCAGGCGTCCCCCCAGCCCCACGGCGACGTCGATGTTGTCGCGGAACTCGACGGCGCGTCCGGGCCAGGACACCACGCCCCGGTCACCGCCGGGCATGTCCCCGGCGAAGAAGTTCAGCCCGGTCAGGGTCACGCCCGCGTCGATGACCGCCGCCGCGAAGGCGTCCACCTCCCGGTCGCCCGGCACGGCCTCGGCGAACGGCCACCAGAACTCGACGGCGTCGAAGCCGGCCGCCCTCGCGGCGGCCGGCCGCTCCAGCAGCGGGAGGTCGGTGAACAGCAGCGAGCAGTTGACGGTGTAGCGGGGTCTCATGCGAGCTCTCCCTTCGAAACGGGCTCCACGCCACGGATCGAGGCGTCGAGCAGTTGAACCGGGTGGACGACGGGCACGCCGGCGTCGAGGTGGCGGCGGATCTGCAACAGGCAGCCCGCGTTGGAGGTGGCGACGACATCCGGCTTCACGGCCTCCAGGTTCGCCGCCTTCCGGCGGCCGAGATCCTCGGCGGTCTCGGGCTGAACGAGGTTGTAGATGCCCGCCGAACCGCAGCACAGCTCCGCCTCGGCGATGTCGTGCACCTCCAGGCCGGGGACGGTCGCGAGCACTTCACGGGGCTGGCGGCGGATGCCCTGGGCGTTGGCCAGGTGACAGGCGTCGTGGTAGGCGACGCGTGCGCGGACCGGATGCCGTGGCGCCCGTGGCGGAAGCTCGGCGAGCACCTCGCTGACGTCACGGACCCGCGCGGAGAACGCGGCGGCTCGCCCCGCCCATTCCGGGTCGTCGCGCAGCAGATCGCCGTACTCCTTCAGCGTGGAGCCGCAGCCGGCCACGTTCGCGACGACGGCGTCGAGCTCGTACCGCTCGAAGAGGGCGATCGTGGCGCGGGCGCGGGCGAGCCCGTCGTCCTCGTGACCGGCGTGCACCGACAGCGCCCCGCAGCACTGAGCGCCGGGCGGCACGGTCACGTCGCATCCCTCGGCGGCCAGCACACGTACGGTGGCCGCGTTGACGTCACCGAAGAAGACGCGCTGTGCGCATCCGGCGAGCAGGCCGACACGCATCCGGCACGCGCCGACGGCCGGCGTGAACGCGGCGGTACGGGCGAACAGCCCGCGTACGGTGACCGGTGGGAGCAGCGCCTCGGCCGCCCGCAGGCGCGGCGGCAGCACCCTGATGATCCCGGATCGGTGCGCCAGCGCCCGCAGGCCGAGCCTCCGGTAGAGGAGCCCGCCGAGGGCGGCCAGCCGCAGGCGCCGCGGGTAGGGCATGACCGCGAAGATCAGCGCACGGAAGAGCCGGTCGAGCCGGGGTCGCGGAACATTCCGCTCCACTTGCGGGCGCACCGATTCGATGAGCTTGTCGTACCGGACGCCGGACGGGCACGCGGTGACGCAGGCCAGGCAGCCCAGGCAGGAGTCGATATGGGCGCCGAACGCCTCGTCGAGGCCGATCTCGCCGCGCGCGGCGAGATCCATCAGGTGAATCCGTCCCCGCGGGGACTCCATCTCCTCGCCCGTGACCTGGTAGGTCGGGCAGGTGGGCAGGCAGAACCCGCAATGGACGCAGTCGTCGAGCAGGTCACGCCGTGGCGGGTGCCGCAGGTCGAACGAGCCCGGCGCGTCATCGCCGCCCGCCGCCCCTCCGGTGGTGCTCTCCGCTGTCATGGCGATGCTCCTTCCAGGGCGGGGAACCAGGGGGCGAAGCGACCCGCACCGAACCGCCCGTCCGGGTCGAACCGCTGCTTGACCGCGCGCATGACCCCGACCGCTGGAGGCGGCGGACCCCAGGCGGGCACGTCGGCGGTCAGCCCGTCGCGGCGTCGCACCGATGCGGCGCCGTCGCGGGAATGCACAGCGGTACGGATCGCATCGAGCACGGCGGCGTGTGCGCCCGCCTCCCCGCCCCGCAGCCGGACCGTGTGAACCCCGACGCCCACCGACCCCGCCACCGCGACGTCGACGCCGTGGGCGACCCCGATCCGCTTCGCCTCCCCGGCCAGCTCCACCGCGACCGTGGGAAGGGCTCCGAACCGGAGCACGGTGTCGCCGGGGTCGCCCAGTGCTATGCGCGCGACCTCCCGCCACGCGTCGTCATCGACGACCTCGCCGGCACCCGCCAGAGCGCGGACGGCGGCGGCGCGTTCGCGGGGACCCCCGGCCGCGCCCTCCAGCCGCACCAGGAGACGGCCCTGACACCATTCGAGCGCTGCGGGCTCCACCCCGCCGGCGACGATCCGTGACGCCGTCACGGCCGCTTCGGCCAGGTCGACCGGCACCGCGACGGTCACGTCGGACTCCGGCACCGGGTGCAGCCTCACCACCACCTCGGCGACCACGCCGAGCGTGCCGAGCGAGCCGTGGAACAGTTTGGCCATGTCGTAGCCCGCGACGTTCTTGATCACATGGCCGCCGGAACTCGCCACGGTGCCGTCGGCGAGCACGACCGTGATCCCGATGACGAGGTCGCGCAGGATCCCGTACGTCTGCCGGGCGGGCCCGCCGTCGCCGGTGGCGAGCAGGCCGCCCACCGTGGCGCCGTCGCGGGCCGGATCGAACGCGACCCGCTGGCCGTGCGGGGCGAGCCGCGCCCGCAGGTCGCTCAGCGGCGTACCGGCCCGGAGGGCCATGGTCATGTCGGCCGGGTTGTGCGCGAGCACCCCCGTCATCGCGGTCATGTCGAGCAGGGCGTCGGCGGGCTCCGGCACACCGCCCCAGTCGGCCGCCGACCCGGTGCCCGCGACGAGCAGCCGGGGGTGGGAGCCGGCGCTGTCGGCGACGGCGTCGCGCAGCTCTCGCAGGCTCGTGGGGCGCAGCGTCGTGGCCGGGGTCGCGAAGGCGGCGCTCACAGCCGCTCCAGCAGGCCGGCCGCCTCAAGCGGGTGCGGCTTGTACACGCCGGGCTTCTCCCCGCAGAGCCGCGGCGTCGGCAGCAGCTTGCCGGGGTTGCAGATCCCCTCCGGATCGAACGCCGACCGCAGGGCGGACATGGCCGCCAGGTCGTCGGCGGTGAACTGCCGGGGCATCGAGCAAACCTTGTCGGCGCCGATCCCGTGCTCGCCCGACAAGGATCCGCCCAGGTCGACGCACAGCTCCGCGATCGAGGACGCGAGGTGTTCGGCTCGGTCGTGCTCGCCGGCGGCCTCGCTGTAGAGGACGAGCGGGTGCAGGTTCCCGTCGCCGGCGTGGAAGACATTGGCCACCCGCAGCCCGGCCTCGTCGGCGAGCTCCCCGATCCGGGTCAGGGCCTCGGTGATCCGGGTGCGCGGCACGACACCGTCCTGCACGAAGTAGTCGGAACTGATCCGGCCGACAGCGGCGAAGGCCGCCTTGCGGCCCTTCCAGATCGCCGCGCGCTCTTCCGGAGACTCCGCGACGCGCAGCTTCGCGGCGCCGTGCGCGCGGCACAGCTCCCGCACCCGGGTGAACTGCGCGTCGACGTCGTCGGCGGGGCCGTCCAGCTCGACGATCAGCGCGGCCGCGACCCCCCGGGTGTAGCCGGCCGCGACGGCGATCTCCACCGCCTCGATCGCGAGCGTGTCCATCATCTCCACCGCCGCCGGGACGATCCCGGCGGCGATGATCGCCGTGACCGTGTCCCCCGCCTGCCCGGTGGTCGGGAAGTCGGCCACGACGGTCCGTACCGCCGCCGGACGGGCCAGCAGCCGCACGGTGATCGCCGTGGCGATTCCGAGCGTGCCCTCCGATCCGATGAACGCGCCCAGCAGGTCATAACCGGGCTGGTCGGCGGAGTCGCCGCCGAGCGTGGTGATCGCGCCGTCGGGCAGGACGACCTCGATCGCCTGCACGTGATGCACGGTGAAGCCGTACTTCAGGCAGTGGGCGCCGCCGGAGTTCTCCGCGACGTTGCCACCGATCGTGCACACCTGCTGGCTCGACGGGTCGGGCGCGAAGTAGAGCCCGTGCGGCGCGGCGGCACGTGTGATGTCGAGGTTGGTGACACCCGGCTCGACCACGGCGCGCCGGTTCACCGGGTCGACCTCGCGCACCGCGCGCAGCCGCTGCAACGAGATCACCACCCCGTCCTCCGTCGGCAGGGCCCCGCCGGACAACCCGGTGCCGGCGCCCCGGGCGACGAACGGGATGCGGTGGCGGGCGCAGATCCGCACGGCGGCGGCCACCTCCCGCGTCGTGCGCGGCAGCAGCACCAGTGACGGCACGACCCGGTACCCGGTCAGGCCGTCGCATTCATAGGACCGCAGCGCGAGCGGGTCGTCGAGGACCGCGTCGGCGCCGATCGCCTCGCGGAACTCGGCCAACGCCAGGGGCACGGCATCCACCTCCACCTCGGGAAGCTGCTCAGACATGATTTGCATGCGACTGAGATACAAGTTGTGTGCGGACGATAGCCCCACCCGCACCACTTCGGCAAGACGGGTGCGGAGAGGATTCGGGTCAGGTGGCCGGGTCGATGGCCAGGGCCGAGGCGGGCTCCATGCCCATGCCCAGCGCCGACACGGTGCCCATGAGATGGACGCGCACGGCCTCGAGGGCGGCGGCCGTGTCGCCGTCGCGCACCGCGTCGGCGATCCGCGCGTGTTCGATGAGGATGGTGGCGACCCGTCGCGGGTCGCGCGCGGCCGACTCGTGGACCATGCGGACCTGCCGGTCGCGCAGCGAGGCGTAGAGCCCGCCGAGGAAGGTGTTGTCGGCGGCCTCGAGCAGTTCCGTGTGGAAGATCCGATCCGACTGGAAGAACTCCTCCATCCGGCCGGCATCGCTCATGGCCCGCTGCTGGTCGAGGTGGTCCCCGAGCTTGTCCGCCACCCCGGCGCGGGCCGCCCCACCGAGCCGGATCACCTTCTCGACGGCGAACCGCTCACAGACCAGGCGCGCCTCCATCACCGAGCGCATCTCGGCCGGCGACACGGGAACGACCAGCGCCCCGCGCTGCGGGTAGAGCCGCAGGAAGCCTTCGGCCTCCAGCCGGATGAAGCTCTCCCGCACCGGTGTGCGGGACATGCCCAGCGCGGTGGCGACCTCACCCTCGCTGATGAGCTCGCCCCCCGGGAACGCGCCCGTCATGACCCGGGTCTTGACGTAGTCGTAGGCGCGGTCGCTCGCGCCTTGCCGTCCCGCGGGCATGCCGTCCTGCTTCCGTCTCGAAACTCGACATCGTCGTGGCGACTGTACCGGTCATCGCGGATGGCGGCCCCGCTGCGGACCGTCCGCCGCTTCTTCTCATCGCGTGTGGCCGATGTGTACCATCGGCGCACCTTCACCGGCTGGACGCCCGGTCGTGAGGTGGATGTGACGGGAGGGGGTCCCGAGTGCGCGAACTGGCCGGACGACTGCGTTCGGTGGATCCAGGTGCCGGTGCCGCGCTGCAGGTGATCGCTCACTTCGACGCGCTCGTCGAGGCGCGCGCCGGCCTGGAGGCGACGATCCGTGCCGCCGCGGTGCTCGCGGGCTGCCCTACCGGCATGGTCCACCCCGGGTACCGCCTCCGGGTACGGGTACTTCCGGACGGACGGCGGGCTGACGGCGAGCCCACAGGCATCATGAGACCGCTGTCAGCCCACCAGGACGATGCCGTCGTGTGGCTGGAGCGGCCGGGCGATGACTCCGTGGCCAGGGAACGGAGGGAGTTCGACACGATCCTCATCGATCGTCTTGCCGCCACGGTCCGGATCGTCCTGGACCGCACCCGGTCGGGCGCACCGGCGTTCGACCCCGCCTCGGTCGAGCTCGTGGTGGACGCGGCCGTCGACGAGAGCACCCGCCTCACCGCGGCCCGCCGCCTCGGACTGCCGCTGGACGGGTCGTTCGCCGTGAGGGTCGGCGTCGGCGGCCCGTGCGGGCGGGAACAGGCCCTCACGGCACGGCTCGGTGATCTCGACGTCACGATCGAGCCGGCCGGGCGGAGCGGCGAACCGCTCGCGCGTCGCTCCGCGACAGGTCCGTCCGTCGAGCTGCGGGATCTTCCCTTCTCCTACCGCCAGGCACGGCTGGCTCTCCGGTTCGCCGGCGCCGACGCGGACGAACCCGGGCCGTCGCACGTCGAGGCGTCCGTATTGGGCGGGATGCTGGCGCTCGCGGACGGTTGCGACTCACCGGCCGCGATCGCCGAAGTGACCCTTCTCGACCGTGTCCTGTCAGCGCACGGGTGGGCGCTCGCGACCCTCACCGCCGTGACGACCGAATCCAGTCTTCGGGGCGCGGCGGTCGCGCTCCACGTGCACCACTCCACGCTTCAGAGCCGGGTGGAGCTACTCGATCAGGCGCTGGGCTACTCGGTCGTCACCCCCCACGGACGGACGCGGCTGACCATCGCCCTGGCCCTGCGGCGACTGCGCCGCAACCGCTGGTAGTCCTCGAACGCCGTGTGGTGCGCCTTCTGGCGCCGGGGCGGCGATGGCTCGATCGTGCCGCCATCCGCCCGCAGGGCCAGGCGCTGCCTATAATTCCAGGTCAGACCGCGCGAGCGCGGTCGAAACCGGTCGTCACCGGCTCTGGCGCCGCCCCGCCGTCGACCCGCCGTTTGGCGGAGAACAACCGCCGGGCGACGGCTACGGCTCACCCACCGGGAGCCTTAGCGTCAGCCACAACCCCGACGAGGAGTTGCCATGACGAGGACCCACCCCCCGTTCGATCCCGAAGTAGCCGCGGCCCTGGTGGCGGTCAACGAGATCCTGCCGTCGTCCGTGACTCCGGTCCTGATCGGACGACTGCGCGAGATGACCGAGGCGGGCCACACGATGAGCCTGGAGAAGATCCGGGAGCAGGTGGACGCCGAGGAGCATCTGGTGCCCGGACGGGCGGGCGACCCGGACGTGGCACTGCTCGTCATGCGTCCCAAGGGCACCGACCCCGAGATCCCGCTGCCGGGCATGTACTTCATCCACGGCGGCGGGATGATCGCCGGCGGTAACCGCGCCGGTATCGACTGGCCGCTGGAGTGGATGGAGGCGGTCCCGATGGTGGTGGTCAGCGTCGACTACCGGCTCGCCCCGGAACATCCCTACCCCGCGGCCGTCGAGGACTGCTACGCCGGGCTCCGATGGGTCGGCGAGCACCTCGGCGAACTCGGGATCGACCGGGACCGGCTGCTGGTCGCCGGGGGCAGCGCCGGAGGCGGCCTCGCCGCCGCCACGGCCTTGATCGCCCGAGACCGGGGAGGCCCTCGCCTGAGCGCGCAGATGCTGATCTGCCCGATGATCGACGACCGCGCCATCACCCCGTCGAGCACCGAACTCGTCGGTGAAGGCGTCTGGGACAGCGTCTCCAACTCCACCGGCTGGTCCGCCCTGCTCGGTCCCGCCGTCGCAGGGCCCGGCGTCTCCCCCTACGCGGCGCCTGCCCGCGCCACCGATCTGTCCGGACTGCCGACGGCCTTCATCGAGGCCGGATCGGTCGAGACCTTCCGCGACGAGTCCGTCGACTACGCCTCGCGCCTCTGGCAGGCGGGCGGTCAGGCCGAGTTGCACATCTGGCCCGGCGGCTGCCACGGCTTCGACAACATCATCCCCGAGGCCCCGATGTCGCGCGAGGCCCGCGCGGCCAGGCTCAACTGGCTACGCCGCGTACTCGCCGAGTGACCCCGCCGCCGCCCCGGAGCCGGATGTCGCGTCCCGCGCGCGCAGAGCGCTGATCAGCGATGACGTGGCCGGGTGCCGAAACCGCTCCCGCGCGGGGATCGACATCGATCCCCGCGCGGGAGCACCGGGCGGTTCAGACAGGATCGGGAAGGTCAGTGCTGATCAGCGCCATAGACCGCGCGCTGCGCCGTGCCCGTGTGGTTCTTCGCGCTCTGCTCCTCGAAGTCCGGGGCGTAGGCGTTGGTCCGGTACTTCGCCTCACGCTTCTCCAGGAACGCGCGGTCTCCCTCGTCGAAGTCGACCGAGTGCATGTGCTCGTCCCAGTAGCGCTCCCAGAGTTCCTTGACCTCGGTCGACATGGGACGGTCGGCATGCTTGCGCAGCAGCTCGCGATGCCGCCGAATGATCGCGGGCGGGAGGACGAGGAGCTTCTGGGCCCACTCCCTGGCCGTGTCCATGAGCTGGTCGTCCGGGACGACGGCGTTCGCGAGTCCCAGCTCGTGCGCTCGCCGGCCGCTCATCCGGTAGCCCAGCGCGACCTCCATCGCGACCGCCCGCGGCAGACCCAGGTTCCACCCCAGCTCCCACGCGCCCAGGAGGCTGCGCTGAACCTCCGAGAGCTCGAAGACGGCGGACTCGGCGCAGATCACCAGATCGGGGAACGCGAGCGCGAGCAGCATGCCCCCGCCGAACGCGTAGCTGTTCACCGCGCTGATCAGCGGCTTCGTGAGCCGGCTGTAGTAGAACAGGTCGGGCGAGGGGAAGCCCGCGTCGTGCGGCCCCTCGGGGTCGTCCCACCGGGTCTCCTTGATGTCCCGGCCGGCGCAGAAGTTGCCCTCGCCCGTCAGGATGCCGACCGCGACGTCGGTGTCGTTCTCGAAGGCCTCGTACGCGGCGCGGAGATCCCTGCAGAGATCGCGACCGAGTGCGTTGCGCCGGTCCGGACGCCGGAGCGTGATGACGGCGATTCGGCCTTCCTTCTCGTAGGTCACGTACGCCATTGCTTCCTCCAGGCTCGGCCAACTTGTCATGACAAGTTGGCATATGGGGTGGGAATGGTCAAGGGGCTGCGCCGGCGGCGCCGCTCAGATACCGGTCATCGTGGTGAAGAGCCGCGATCCGGGGTAGCCGCCGCCCCCGTGCTCGCGATCGAGTGCCTCGTAGTCGATTCCGGCGTTCTTCATCGGCAGCGCCGGAGCGAACCGGACTTCGCGCGGGACCTTGTACCCGGCAAGGTGCTCCAGCCCGTGCCGCACGAGCTCGTCAGGGGTCGTCGTCATGCCCGGCTTCACGACGACGATCGCCTTCAGCGTCTGCCCGCCGGCGTCGGCGGCCGGAACGCCGATCACACCGGCGTCCGCGACGGCCGGGTGGCGGCGCAGGCACGCCTCGACCTCGGCGGGGTAGATGTTCTCGATACCCGACTTGATCAGCCGGCCCCGGGGGCCGAGGAAGGTGATCGAGCCGTCGGCCTCCCTGCGGCCGAGGTCGTTCGTCCAGTGCCATCCGTCGTGCTGGCGGCGGCCGTTGAGCTCGGGGCGCCGGTGATACCCGGTCATGATCTGCGGACCGCGGACCGCGATCTCGCCGATCTCGCCGGGCGCGACCTCGCGCCCGTCCTCGCCGAAGAGTCGCAGCTGGGCGACCGGGCTCGGCCGGCCGTGCAGCCCGGCGACACCGGCCGCCGCCGTCGTGATGAGACCCGTGACCTCGGTCTGCCCGTACTGCGAACTGCTGTTCGGACGGTGGTGCGGGTCGGGCGTGGTCATCGCGCTCCAGCCGGCGTTGCCCGGGCGGGAGCGGAGGGACGAGAGGTCGTAGGCCGCGTGCTCGTTGAACGCGATCACCGCGCTGAGCGTCGGTTCCATGATGAGGGCGCCCATGCACCGGTACCGCTCCACCGCCGCGCAGATCAGCTCGGGATCGGCGCGCGGGACGAACACGTTGGTCCCGCCCAGGTGCAGCGTGGCGAGGGTGTTCCACAGCACGCCCATGCGGTACATCGGGCCGCAGTTGAGGTAGACGTACTCCTCGTTGATGCCGGTCTGGTTCGCGACCACGAGCCCGTGCAGCATGATGCCGGTCTGGCTGAGCAGCGCTCCGTTGGGCCGGCCGTCGAACGCGCCCGTGTACATCAGCAGGAGTGGTTCGTTCGGGTCTACGTAGCCTTCCGGGTCATGGGCCGAGGCGCCGGCCAGCAGCCCTTCGTAGGAGTCCGCGCCGGCGCCGTCGTGCTGGATCCACCTGGCTCCGCCGTCGCGGCGTTCCCGAACGGCGGCGACCTTCCGCTCAAGCTCGGAGGACTGCCAGAAGACGATGCCCGGTTCGGCGTCGTCGATGACGAACGCCAACTCGTCCGCTTCGGTCTGCCAGTTCACCGGGCACACGACCGCACCGCACTTCGCCGCCGCCAGGACGCACTCGAGCAGGCGGTGCGAGTTCTGGCCGAGCCAGACGACACGGTCGCCGCCGGACACGCCGGACGCGCGGAAGACGTCGGCCAGCCGGTTGACGCGGTCGTCCAGCTCCGGGTAGGTCAGCCGCTCGCCGGTGTCGCTGACGACCGCGGTCTGTCGTGGGTGGCTTCGCCGATTCTGCCGGAGGACGTCGCCGAAGGTCAGCGAATGGATCATCAGATGGCCTTCGACGATGTCGATGTCGGGGTCGGTGGTCATGCCCGGGTCTCCCCTCAGTCGGCCCGGTCGTGTCACGCCAGGTGCGGGACGCCGTCCTGCCCCAATTATACGAACGCTGATAGTATATCGCCGGTCCCCCCGTCCTGACGAGGGGATATGCCGACGTGGCCGCCGAGCACCGGCTCTGTGTGCCGCCCCTGAAGGGAGACCGAAGGATGGCTGAAAGGCTCCGGACACTGCCTGAGACGTTGGCGTGGCGCGCGGTGGAGACTCCGGATCGGGTGTTCCTGCAGACGACCGACGGAGCGACCGTCACCTATCGCGAACAGCACGAGGCCGCCTTGGCCGTCGCCGGCGCGTTGCGGGAGGCGGGCATCAAGGCCGCCGACCGGGTCGTGTCCCTGCAGGACCTGCATCCGGTCGCGTTCGCCAACTGGCTCGGCATCGCCCACCTGCGCGCGTGGGACGTGCCCGTGCACACCGGTGCGAGCGGCGACGCCCTCGGCTATGCGATCCGCAACGTGGAAGCCGAGACCGTCGTCGCCGACAGCGTCTTCCTCCCGAAGCTCGCCGAGATCGCGCATGAGCTCCCGCAGCTGCGTCTGGTGCTGGTCACCGACGACGGACCGATTCCCGACCTGCCGTTCGAGGTCGTTCGACAGTCCGAGCTGGCCGGCGCGAAGCCGCTGGAGGCCGCCGATCCGCCGAAGCCGTGGGACGTGGCGACCGTCGTGCACAGCTCCGGCACGACGGGCCCGGCGAAGGCGATCATCGTGCCGTGGGGGTCGTTCAGTGTCCAGGCCGTGCGCATGTGGCCGATGGAGGACCTCACTGAGGACGACGTCTTCTACACCTACGCGCCGACGTACTACACGGCGTCGAAATGCTTCCCCGAGATGATGGCGATGCTCGGCGCCCGCTGTGTGCTGCAGCCCCGGCTGCGGGTCGAGACGTTCTGGAACGATGTGCGGAAGTACGGCATCACGACCTCGATCGTCTATCGGGAGCAGGCGGAATTCCTGCTCAGGCAGCCGGAGACGCCGCAGGACGGGCGGACCTCACTGCGCAACGTCATGATGATCCCGGTCTCGCCGCTGCACCGGGAGTTCCGGGATCGGTTCGGCGTCCGCGTCTGCACCGGCTACGGCCTGTCCGAGGTCGGGAACATCACGACGTCGTCCGGCTGGAACACCGACAACTGGGCCAGCGTCGGCAAGGTGACGGCGGGCGCGCCCGGCTGGCGGTATCGCGTCGTCGACGCGTTCGACTACGAGGTCGCGCCCGGCGAGGTCGGTGAACTGGTCGTGCGCGCGGACGAACCCTGGTCGGTGAGCCTGGGCTACTACAACATGCCCGAGAAGACCGCCGCCGCGTGGCGCAACGGCTGGTTCCACACCGGCGACGCGGTGCGCGAGGAGCCGGACGGCGCCATCCACTGGGTCGACCGGTTCTCCGACCTGCTGCACCGTGGCGGCGCGCCCATCGCCTCCTACGAGATCGAGCGCTATCTCAACGCGCACCCGGAGGTGTCCGAGTGCGCCGCGGTGTCCGATGACACCGGGCCTTCCGGTGAGGACATCCGCGTGTTCGTGGTGCGGACACCGGACGCGAAGATCTCGATCGAGGACCTGCGGGCGTTCGCGGCATCGAGCATGCCGGGCGAGCTGGTGCCGGAACACCTCGAGTTCATCGACGCCCTGCCGCGTACGCAGGCCAGCAACCGGATCCAGAAGGCGGCGCTGCGCGCGCGTCCGGCCCGACGGGCCTGAGGTCCGGTCCGGCCTCAGGCCCGTCGGGTCTGAGGCCGGACGGCCCGGCCCGCTACGGGACGAGCACGGTCTTCCCGACGGCGCGGCGGTCCAGCAGATCGGCGAGGACGATTCCGGCGTCCTCGAGCGGCCGCTCGAACGGCGCGACCGGGTGCAGGGCGCCCTGAACGACGGCGTTCACCATCTCCTCCACCAGCGACCGGTTGGCCTGCGGGTGCCGGGTCACCCAGCTGCCGCGCTCGACACCGATGACGCTGCGGTTCCGCAGCAGCACGAGATTCAGTGGAATCCGGGCGATACCGGCCGGGAATCCCACCACCAGGAAACGCCCGTGGAAGTTGAGCGCGCGCAGTGCCGCCTCGGACAGCTCTCCGCCCACGACGTCGTACACGACGTCGACGCCGTTGCCGCCGGTGAGTTCGCGGGCGGCCGCCTTGACGTCCTCGGTCAGCGGGTCCAACGCGGCCTCGGCGCCCATCGAGAGGGCGAGGTCGCGCTTCTCCGCCGATGACGCGACGGCGATGACCCGGGCTCCGAGCGATCGGGCCACGTCGACCGCCGCCAGTCCCACGCCGCCGCCGGCGCCGGTCACGAGCACGACCTCGTCCGGTCGCACCACGGTGCTTCGAGTGAAGGCGAACCACGCTGTTCCGTAGGCCTGGAGGAACGACGCGCCGCGGGCGAAGTCCAGTTCCCGGGGCAGCCGCACCAGCTTGGTGTCGTCGGCCAGGGCGAACTCGGCGAATCCGCCGTGGGCGGCGGCGAAGACCCGGTCGCCCGGTCGCCATCCGGTGACGTCCGCGCCGACCGCGTCGACGACGCCGGCGACCTCGCCTCCCGGTACGAACGGGGGAGTCCGCGGGACCTGGTACCCGCCCGAGACGAGGAGCGCGTCCACGAAGCCGGCGCCGGCCGACCGCACCGCGATCCGGACTTGCCGCGCACCGGGATCCGGTACCGGCCGATCTTCGACGGCGAGGTTCGCCACGGGCCCCAGTTCACGACAGACGACAGCGCGCATGCGCCGATCATAACCCGATAAGCTAGCGGTGTTCGTTTTTGTGCGCGGGATCGGTCCAGGTCTGCTTGTAGGCATAAGTTGGACCCTCTTGACACTACAAGTGATGCGTCCTACGTTACGGCCACCACCGTGCGCTGCGCCCCGTCGGCGGCGACCACCGCGCCGGCGGTCCGTCACCGTGAGAGGTCGGGATGAAGGCTGCACTCATGTTGAAGCCGGGGTCGCTGGACATCACCGACGTCGCAGTCGACAAGCCGCTGCGCGACGAGGTGCTGGTCCGTACCCTCGGCTCGGGTCTCTGCCACAGCGATCTGCACGTGATCGATGGCGACTACGGCGCGGCCGGGCTGGACGCGCCCGGCGGCATGCTCTTCGGCCATGAAGCCTCAGGGCTGGTGGAAGCGGTCGGCGAGGACGTCACATACGTGCGGCCGGGCGATCACGTCGTGACCTTCCCGCTCCAATACTGCGGGCACTGCGAGTACTGCCTGCGCGGCAGGCCCACTCTGTGCACGGACTCGCCGGGCGCCCGCTCCGCGTCGGCCCCGCCGCGGTTGACCCGGCAGGGGCGGCCCGTCTTCCAGTTCAACAACCTCGGCGGCTTCGCGGAGCAGATGCTGGTGCACGAGCACGCGCTGGTGAAGATCGACCCCGAGTACCCGATGGATCGCGCGGCGATCATCGGCTGCGGTGTGGCGACCGGATTCGGCGGCGTCGTCAACACGGCCGCGGTGCGGGCCGGCTCGGCGGTCGCGGTCATCGGCCTGGGAGGGGTCGGGCTCGCGGCCGTGCAGACCGCGTCGCTCGTGGGTGCCGGACAGATCATCGCCGTCGACACCGAACCGGCGAAGCTCGACCTGGCGCTCGAGCTCGGTGCTTCGCATCGCGTCGATGCGTCATCGGCCGATCCGGTGGGCGAGGTGCTGGAGCTGTCCGGCGGCGGGGTGGACTACTCGTTCGAGGCGATCGGGCTGAGGACCACGGTCGAACAGTCGGTGCGCATGCTGCGCCGAGCGGGGATCGCGACCGTCCTCGGCATCGCCGTCGGGCAGCGCATCGAGCTGGACGGCGGCCTGTTCGTCCACGAGCGGCGTCTGCAGGGAAGCCTGATGGGTTCCTGCCGGCCCCGCACCGACCTGCCGCGCATCGTGGAACTCGACCTGGCCGGGCGGCTCGACCTGCGGAGGTTCATCGATCGGCGCATCGCGCTCGAGGAGATCAACGACGGCTACGACGCGATGCGCCGCCGCCGGATCGCCGGGCGCCGGGTGATCACGTTCTCTCAGTGAGACGGTGCCGGGCGGCGGCGGCCGTGCCGCCGATCCGGCGCACCTCGTCGGGATGGAGCACCTCGATGTCGGGACGGTCCCTCGGGCAGGCCGGAGTTCTCGGTGACTTCCGCCCGCAAGGGACGGTTGACCACTACAGGTCGGTCGAGTCGCGACCGGGACCGGCCACGCCGGTCCGGTGCCGACCGATCTCCTCGGAATGCTTCGAGACCGGTATAAGCCCCCTGGCCGGCGGCTCGTGTGTCGGCGTACCTGTACGGACAAGTAACTGCTGCTAGCGGCGTGATCACTGCAAATCTGCGGACATCCTCTTGCGCCTTGTACGTACAAGTTTTAGCCTTTGGTCACCAGCGCCACCCCCTGGAGTGTGAGGATCACATGGCGAAATTCGACACGATCATTCGCGGCGGCACCGTCGTCGACGGCACCGGGCTGCCGAAGTTCGAGGGCGACATCGGCATCAGGGACGGGAAGATCGCCGCGATCGACGGGCTGCGCTCGTCGACCGCGGAGAAGGTGATCGACGCGGAGGGCCTGATCGTCGCACCGGGCGTCATCGACGCCCACACCCACTACGACGCCCAGCTGTTCTGGGACCCGTACTGCACGATCTCCGGCTGGCACGGCGTCACGAGCGTCGTCATCGGCAACTGCGGATTCGGCTTCGCGCCGTGCCGCCCCGAGGACCGCGACCGGTCGATGCTGTCGATGACCCGCAACGAGCAGATCGGGCTCGAGGCGATGCAGCAGGGGATGCCCTGGGACTGGACGACGTTCGGAGAGTTCCTCGACTCCGTGAACCGTACGCCCAAGGGCGTGAACGTGCTGAGCTTCGCCCCGCTCTCGCCCTTCATCATCTACGCGATGGGGTCGTACGCCGAGGCGAAGAAGCGCCGCCCGAACGAGAAAGAGCTGAAGGAGATCTGCCGGCTGCTGGACGAGGCGATGGAGGCCGGGGCGTGCGGCTGGTCGGTGCAGCGCATGGGCGAGCACTCGATCCAGCCGGACTTCGACGGCACTCCGATGGTCACCGACATCATGACCGACGAGGAGGGGTACGCGTTCGCGCGGGTGCTGAAGGAGCGCGGCGAGGGGACGATCCAGCTGACCTACGCGCCCTCCGGTGACAAGAACGCCGAGGACTTCTTCGACCTGCCGGCCGTGGAGTACTGGGTGGAGAAGCTCGCCGAGTACTCCGGCCGCCCGGTGCTTCACAACACGCTCCTCGCGATCGACGGCAAGCCGGATGTCCACCGGCACGCGATCGAATGGCTCGAGCAGTGCCACAAGAACGGGCTGAACGTCTTCGGCCACGCGGACACGAACCGGAACTTCCAGCAGTTCAACTTCGAGACCTGGAACGGGTTCGATATCGCGCCGGCGTGGAAGGCCGGGCTGATGGGCAGCCCGGCCGAGCGCCTGGCGAATCTCCGCAACCCCGAGATCCGCGCGAAGATGCTGGCGGACAAGCCGTGGCTCGCGAGCATCGAGGGCATCGGGCTCAAGATCGAGCGGATCGAGGTGCTCGCCACCGGCGGGTACCCCGCCCTCGACGAGTACGTGGGGAAGAACCTGGGTCAGATCGGGGCGGAGCAGGGCCGCGATCCGCTCGAGGTGATGCTCGATCTCGCCGTCGAATCCGAGCTGAAGGTGACCCTGCGCACCCCCATCGTCCACACGCCGAACGCCGCGTACATCGCGGAACTGCTCCGCTGCGGCTACGCGCTACCCGGCATCTCGGACGGCGGCGCGCACATGAAGTTCTTCGTGGGCGGCGGGTACAGCACCGACCTTCTGACCTGGATGGTCCGGGACACGGGGCTGCTCAGCCTTGAGGAGGCGCACCACTACCTCTCGGCGCTGCCGGCTCGCGTGAACGGTTTCAAGGACCGCGGGACGCTGATCGAGGGCCAGGCCGCGGACATCATCGTGTACGACCTCGCCGGCCTGAAGCAGGTTCCGGAGGGTCTGTTCGAGACCCGCAACGACCTGCCGGGCGGCGACTGGCGCCGGGTGCGCTGGGCGGAGGGGTATCACTACACGATCGTCAACGGCCAGATCACCTTCAAGGACGGCGTCGCCACCGACGCGCACCCGGGCAAGCTCCTTCGCCATGGCCGCGCCTGACCGGCGTCCGGACCCCGACGGCGGGCGCGGTGCCCCCGCGCCACGTCGGCAGTGCGAACCCGAAGCCGGATCCACATCGGTGCCGGGTCGTCCACCCCGCGCGCTCCGCTCACGTCCGGAGCCGGGCGCGCGGGGGGACACCGTGGCTGAATCGGCCGTATCCAGAGGAGAACAGGCATGACGCTGACGAACGACGCGGCTGCACCGGTTCGTAACGCAAACCGCTTCTACATCGGGGGAGAGTGGGTCGCTCCCTCGTCCGATTCGGCGTTCGACGTGATCGACTCGAGCACGGAGCAGCTGTACTTCCGCGTGGCCGAAGCGCAGGCGCCCGACATCGCGCGGGCCGTCGACGCCGCCCGCCGGGCGTTCGACGAGGGGCCGTGGCCGCGCCTGACCCATGCCGAGCGGGCTGAGTACCTCCGCGCCATGGCGGCCCAGTTCAGGGAGCGCATCGAGGACTTCGCCCAGATCTGGCCGCGGGAGTCTGGTGTCGTCCACACGGCGGCGCTGCATGTGGGTGAAGCGGCCGCGGGCATGTTCGAGTACTACGCGGAACTCAGCGGCACCTACCCGTTCGAGGAACCCGTGATGCCGACGGCCGGCGGCGAGTTCGGCCTGCTGGTACGCGAGCCGGTGGGAGTCGTCGGGGCGATCATTCCATGGAACGGTCCGCTCGGACTGATCGCGGCCAAGATCGCGCCGGCGCTCCTGGCGGGCTGCACGATCGTGCTGAAGTCCTCGCCGGAGGCGCCCGGCGAAGGGTACGTCGTCGCCGAGATCGCCGAGGCCGTGGGGTTGCCGCCGGGGGTGCTCAACGTGGTGACGGCCGATCGGGAGGTCTCCGAGCTGCTCGTCCGCGACCCGCGCGTCGACAAGATCACTTTCACCGGCTCGACGGTGGCGGGACGCCGCATCGCGTCGCTGTGCGGCGAGCGCGTCGCCCGCGTCACCCTCGAACTCGGCGGCAAGTCGGCGGCCGTGGTGCTCGACGACTACGACGTGGCGGCGGCGGCCGCCGTGATCGCCGGCCAGGAGTGCTTCCTCTCCGGGCAGGTGTGCTCATCGCTGACGCGGGTCGTCGTCACCAGGAGGAAGCACAACGCTCTGGTCGAGGCGCTGGCCTCGATCTTCTCCGGCATCCAGGTCGGCGACCCGTTCGACCAGGCGACGCAGATGGGGCCGCTCGCGCTCCGGCGCCAGCGCGATCGGGTCGAGGGCTACATCGCCAAGGGCGTCGATGAAGGCGCGAAGCTCGTCACGGGCGGTCGGCGCCCGCGGCATCTCGACCGCGGCTGGTACATCGAGCCCACGATCTTCGGGCAGGTCGACAACCGGTCCACGATCGCGCAGGAGGAGATCTTCGGCCCGGTGCTGAGCGTCATCCCGGTCGAGGACGAAGCGGAGGCGGTCGCGGTCGCCAACGACACGATCTACGGGCTCAACGCGTCGGTCTTCACCGACGACGTCGATCGTGCCCGGGGGGTCGCCCGTCAGATCCGGTCCGGGACGGTGGGCCACAACGCCTGGCGCTCGGACTTCGGAGTGTCGTTCGGCGGGTTCAAACAGTCGGGCATCGGGCGCGAGGGCGGCAAGGAGGGGCTGCTGCCCTTCCTCGAGACCAAGTACATCGTGCTCGAGGGCCGTCCGAAGGGATTCGAGGAATCGGTCGTCTGACCACCGGAACGGAGGACCGGCGCGCTCTGGGAACGCCCGGGCGCGCCGCCCTCCCGGGGTACACGGAGCAAGGCGGTAGTGGGATGAACGCGGTACCGATGGGGCGCCCGTACAGCGGGCAGCGCCTGGCGAGCAGCGTGAGCGACACGAACATCGTGGTGCTCGATCCCGGCTCGGCGACCGAACCGCCGAGTTCCGGCGGATCCCCGATGCGTCCGGGGCGCTATCTCCCGTGCAGTCTGCCGGCCACGCGAAGAACCGAGCCGGTCGACACGGTGTCCGGGTCGGTGTACGAGGATCCCGCTACCGGCCTGACGGTGTTGTGCACGCGGTCAGGAGCGGGTGCTCTCGCGGTCCATGGGCGCGAGCTGGTGATGGTGCCGCGCACTGTGTATCGACTTCGCGCGGACAACGTGAGGAAGCAGTAAGCGGCGGACACCGCGCGTGCCGACTGAGTCGGCGACGGCCATGGACCTGTGGGGACCGACGGCGCCGACGGTGGATCCGGGCGGGCCGGTTTCAGTCGGTCGCCCGTTTGCGCCCGCGTTCACGGCCCTTGGGGGGTGAGACGACGTTGAAGCGATGGAAGAGGCTGAACCGATCCGCCGGATAGATCTCGTCGGTGAGCTCCATCAACCCGATCTTCTCGGCGTAGAAGCGGTGGATCACCCGCAGGCCGGGTTCGCCGGGTTCGCACCCCAGCCGCCGGGCGATCGCCGGCGGGATGAGCATCGCCGACGAGGTCTGATCGATGTGGGACAGCGCCAGGCCGTAGCCGGCGCAGATCGGAGCGAACAAGACGATCGACGACGGGCCGTGCAGCGAGTCGACGATCTCGCTGTACGGATGCCTGATGTACACGGTGGTGAACGCGATGGGCAGGCGGGTCTGGACCTGCCGCGGCGCGAACCCGGCCAGGTGGCCGCCTTCGGCCCGCTCCCAGTGCAGGCCGGACGCGGAGCGGTACATCTCCGGATCGGGGATGTCCAGCTCGGCGGCCTTCTTCGCCGACATGCCCCGCTTGTTCGGGCGGTAGTCGACGATGTTCTCGGCGGCGTACTGCCGTGTCTCCTCCTCCGACCCGAGCGAGAGGGTGTACCCGCGCAGTCCCGCCGCGATCACCTTGCGGACCGCACCCTGCTGCCGTGAGACGAGACCTTCGAGTTCGACGAGCCGGAACGCCTCGCGCACGGTCGTGCGGCTGACGCCGTACAGCTCGCACAGCTCGTTCTCGGACGGCAGTTCGTCCCCGACGCGGAGCCGGCCGCCCTCGATCGCGCTGATCAGATCCGCGGCGAGCTGCCGGTACCGCGGGATCTTCGCGTTCCAGGGCGACTGCCAGTCGTCCGAGGACAAGGGGCGGCCGGCCTTTCGGCCTTTCGGGCGCGCCTCGGCGGGATCGTTCTCTGCTCGGGCACGGTCACCAGGCGATGAGGGCACCGCTTCAGTATGCCGCGCCGCAAGACCATTCCGGCTCACGGCAGAGGTGCCGGGGCCACCGCGAAGAACCCGCGCCGAGCAGCGGAGGCGCCCGGCGGGTCGTGTCTGGGGTGCATGCGTCGACCTCCGGTGTCTGAATCGCGCGTAGCGGGACTTCGGTCAAGCCTTGACCTGACCGGGGAACCATGCAACTTTAGCACTTGTCATTACATGTATGAGTTGGCGGCCGGGGCGTCCCCCGTCGAGAGCGGCGCACTGACTCGTTGTTTCGGGCGGCCTCCAGGGTCCGCGCCGACACTGGAGCGGGCAACGCAGGCGTCTGACCGGTAGTGACAAGTCACGTGACGAATCCTCTCCTTGCGAGGTGGTCTGATGAGCGTGCCGTCTGTCGGAGCCCTGCCGCTCCACGGTGTACGCGTGCTGGAGATGGCGGACAAGGCGGAGATGTGCGGCCGGTACCTTGCCGACCTCGGTGCGACGGTCATCAAGCTCGAACCGCCGGGGGGCTCGTCGTCTCGCCGCAGGGGGCCGTTCCACGACGGGATGAGCATCTCGTTCGCGGTCCGGAATGCCAACAAACAGAGTCTGACGCTCGACCTGGCGGACGCCGGCGACCGCGGCCGATTCGAGGCGATGCTGGCCACGGTCGACCTCTGGATCGAATCGACCGCGCCGGGCTCGCCGGCCGCGGCGGGCCTCTCCATCGCCGAGCTGCGCGCGCGCCACCCGCGGCTCGTGGTGCTCTCGGTCACCGACTTCGGCCAGACCGGTCCCTATCGCGACTGGGCCGGGAGCCCATGGGTGCACACGGCGATGTCCGGATACCTGAGCCGGTCGAGGATCGGCGACCGGTACCCCCTCATGCCACCCGCCGCCCTGCCGGCGGAGGCGGCGGCCGTCCAGGCCTCGTTCGCGGCGCTCGTCGGGCTGTGGAACGCGATGGAGACGGGAACGGGCGACCACATCGACTTCTCGCTCCTGGAAGCGACCGGGCAGATCCTCGATCCCGCCATGGGCATGGTCGGCACCGCATCGGCCGGAGCCGATGTGGGTGTCGCCGCGACGACACCGGCCCGCCGACGCCCTGCGCCGGACATGTATCCGATCTTCGAGTGCGCTGACGGGTTCGTGCGGGTGGTGCTGCTCAGCCCGCGGCAGTGGCGGGCGATGCGCTCGTGGCTCGGCGATCCGGAAGACCTGATGGACGACGCCCTGGACGCGATCTTCACACGTTTCGCGCGGGCCGGCGAGATCCGCCGGCACGTCAGCCTGCTGTTCAAGGGCAGGTCGATGGCCGAACTCGTTCAGGAGGGCCAGGCTCGCGGCGTGCCCTGCGCTCCGGTGCTCGGTCCGGAGGAGGTCGTCTCGACCGGGCATTACCTCGAAAGGCGGGCGATCGCGCGGCACGAGATAGCCACGGGAGTGGAGGCGAGCGTCCCCACCGGGTTCGTCGAGTTCAACGGCTGCCGCCTCGGAATCCGGACGCGCGCGCCCGACCCCGGCGAGCACAACGCACCGCTCCTGACGGAACTGACCGATGCCCGAGCGACAGGCGCGCCCGTCGCCACCGCCGGCGCCCCGCGCCGCCGGCCACTCGGTGGAATCCGGGTGCTCGACCTCGGCGTCATCGTCTACGGAGCCGAGACCGGACGGCTCTTCGCGGACCTCGGTGCCGACGTCATCAAGGTCGAGAATCGCGCCTACCCGGACGGGGCACGGGTGGCCCGGGGCGGGATGATGAACGCGAACTTCGCCTCGGGGCATCGCGGTAAGCGCAGCATCGGGCTCAACCTGCGCAGCGACCGTGGAAGGACGCTGTTCACGGCACTCGCCGCCGAGTCGGACCTCGTCCTGTCCAACTTCAAGCCGGGCACGCTCGAGTCGCTCGGGCTCGGCTATGACACCTTGGCCCAGGTCAATCCCGGCATCGTGATGGTCACGAGCAGCGCGATGGGAAGCACGGGCCCCTGGGCGCGCTGGATGGGCTACGGCCCGCTGGTCCGATGCGCGTCCGGGCTGTCCAGCCTGTGGCGGTACCCCGACGGTCCCTCGGCGTTCGCCGACGGCAACACCGTGTATCCGGATCACTACGCCGCCCGCGTCATGGCGGCGGCCGGGCTGGCCGCGCTCATCGCGCGGCGCCGTACAGGCCGGGGGGCTCACGTAGAAGGGGCGCAGGTCGAGGCGATCCTCATGCAGCTGTCCGAGTTCGTCGCCCTCGAGAGCCTGCGGCCCGGCGCTGTCAGCGCGAAGGGGAACCGCAGCGACGAGGGTGCCCCCTGGGGCGTCTACCCGTGCGCGGGCAGCGACGAGTGGTGTGTCATCACCGTGCGCGGCGACGAGGAGTGGGCACGCTTCTGCCAGGTGGCGGGGCTGGCCGACCTGGCTGATGAACCGGCATTGCGCACGACCGCGGGGCGCCTGCGGAACCGGGAGCGGATCGACGCCCGTGTCGGCCTCTGGACGTCGAACCTTGAGCCCCGAGCCGTCCAGCACCTCCTGCAGGCGGCCGGCATCCCTGCCGGAGCCATGGTGAGGGCGACGGAGCTGGGGGACGACCCCCATCTCTCCGCGCGCCAGTACCTGAAGCAGCTCCGGCAGCCAGGGCTCGGACCGCTCATCGTGGAGAACGCGCCGTTCTTCTCCGAACGTATCGACCCGCCGCCGCAGGTGCCGGCGCCCGAATTCGGCGAGCACACCCGCGAAGTCCTGACCGAGGTGCTCGGCCTCGCTCCCGGCGAGGTCCAGCGGCTCATCGACGAAGGTGCCGCGGAGGAGGGGACGGCGTGCCGCTGACGCGTACCGCAGTGACCAAGGAGAGAGTGTGCCTGTGAACTCGGCGGCTGACCTGTCGCTGCTCATCGTCCGTGTCTCGGTCGCGATCGTGTTCGTCGCCCACGGCTACCACCACATCGCCCTCGGCGGGAAGATCGCCGGGACGGCCCGCTGGTTCGAGGGCCTCGGGATGCGGCCGGGCATCCTGCACGCCTGGTCGGCCGGCCTGACCGAGATCAGTGCCGGGACGCTGCTCGCCCTCGGCGCCCTCACACCGGTGGCCTGTGCCGGGATCATCGGCACGATGGTCGTCGCCTGGGCCACGAACCACCGCCGGAACGGCTTCTTCGTCTTCCGGCCCGGTGAGGGCTACGAGTACGTGATGGTCCTGACGTTCGTCGCGGTCGGGCTCGCCGGCGTCGGCGCGGGACGGTGGTCCGTCGACCGCGGGCTCGGCTGGTTCGATCCCCCCGGCTGGCCGGGCTTCTTGACGGCGACGGTTCTCGGATTCGGCGGTGCGGCCGCGCTGCTGGCCACGTTCTGGCGGCCCGCGCGATGATCATCCAGCCCTATTTCCACCTGGCGCTCTCTGTGGCGAGCATCGAGGAGGCGATGGCCGACCTCGCGTCGACGGGAGTGCGGTGGCGGGACGTCCTCGACTATCCGCTGTGCGTCTTCCACGGCGGTCGGAGAACCGATGTCCGTATCCGTTCGGTGTACTCGTCCGGGCCTTCGCCGGCCATCGAACTGTTCACCGTGGAGGAGGGGACGCCCTTCGATCCTCTGGTGGAGGGCTCGCGGTTCCACCACATCGGTGTGTGGACGGACGCCTTCTCCGCCGACGTCGCCGACCTGCAGGCACGCGGATGGGAGCTCGCGGCGACCGTCGCGGACGACCAAGGCCGGCCGAGCCGGTTCGCGTTGCACCGGACACCGTTCGGCTTCTATCTGGAGGTGGTGGACCCGAGATGGGCGGGACGGCTGCTCGGTGATCTGCTCCCCGAAGAGCTGCGAAAGCAGGCGTAGTGGGCGGGATGGCGCAGATGACTGCTGTGGTGAGCCGACGCCGGTCGGTGTCGCGCGGACCCGGCAGGGGACTAGCCGGGCCGGCTCGCCGGTTCGGCGGCCTCGAGCACCGTCCGGATGATGCTGGCGGCCACCGTCTCGAACATCTCGTGCGAG
Source organism: Actinomadura rugatobispora (assembly GCF_055379765.1). Classification (NCBI taxonomy): domain Bacteria; kingdom Bacillati; phylum Actinomycetota; class Actinomycetes; order Streptosporangiales; family Thermomonosporaceae; genus Actinomadura; species Actinomadura rugatobispora. Next base: position 9,917,335 of record NZ_AP029191.1, read on the forward strand.
GTCTTCTGCCGGCGCTCGGCGGCCTTCGACAGCGCGGGGTAGTGCTTCGCCGTCTCCGGGTCGATCGCGGACGCGGTCGGATCGGCCGTCTCGCTCACCGCGTTGCCGATGGCCCATCGCTCGAGCGACTCGTGCAGCAGGAGGACGTCCTCCACCGGAATGCCGCCCTCGATGAGACGGGCCGTGACCGCCTCCCGGTTGGCCCGGCCGAGCGAAGGGTGCCGGATCAAGATCGGAATCAGATTCGGGTTGGCGAGGAGTGCGTCGCGCAGCGCGACGACCCCCCACAGGAGCAACTGCTGGGGGGCGACATCCTCCTTGAGCATGCGCTCGGGCACCCGTGTCAGGGCGTACTCGGCCACCGCGACGAGGATGTCGTCCTTGTCGCGGAAGTGGTTGTAGAGCGACGCGCCCTTGACGCCGAGATCGGCGGCGAGGCGACGCGTGGTCAGCGCGTCGAGACCCTCCTCGTCGACGATCCTCAGGGCCGCTTTGATGATGCGCTCGCGGGAGAGCACCGGGATCTTCGGTCGGCCTCGCGTCACGCAGGCGAGTTTAGCAGCGCCGCCCGTTCGTCCCGGTCTCCGGCGGCCCGGCGCCGGGGGCTTCGCAGCGCGCGCCGCGGGTGTTAAACTAACAGTGATAGTAATGACTCGGCAGTGTCGCCGCGGGCGAGCATGGAGGAACCAGAGATGACGGTCGTTGAGGAAGTGGCGTCGCCGGCGGCCGACCGGCGTCTCCTGATCATCTCGGCGGACGCTCACGTCGGGCCGCGCCTGGTCGAGGACCTCCGCCCGTACTGCGAACGGCGCCATCTCGAGGAGTTCGACGCCTTCGCGGCGAAGATCGGTCCCATTCCCGTCGAACCCGACGACATCGTCGCCGCGATGCGCGCGCGCGGTATCGGCCGGGAACTGACCGCGGCGATGGCCTGGAACCAGCGGAGCGAGGGCCACTACGACCCGGTCGCTCGACTGCGCGACATGGACGATGACGGCATCGCGGCAGAGGTGCTGTTCCACGGAAGTCAGAACTTCGTCCCGCTCCCGTTCGACGCGAACAACCTGTTCGGCAACATCCAGAGCGTCAACACCGGGGAGCTCGAACTGCTCGCGGCGGGCCGGCGCATCTACAACCGGTGGCTGGCGGACTTCTGCGCGAGCGCCCCCGGGCGGTTCGTCGGACTGGCGCAGCTGCCGATATGGGACCTCGAAGCCAGCATCCGAGAGGTCGAATGGGCGGCCTCCGCGGGCCTGGGCGGGATCAACTTCCCGGCCGCCGACGCGCCGGGCATGCCGCCGCTCGACGATGAGCTCTTCGAGACCTTCTATGCGACGTGCGCCGAACACGAGCTGCCGCTCACGACCCACATCAGCGCCGCACCCCCGACCCATCGGTACTGGAAGAGTCCGTACGGCGGTGCGATCGGCCTGATGGATTCCGGTTGGTGGTGCCGCCGCTCGCTGACGATCCTGACGCTGATGGGCGTGTTCGAGCGGCATCCGGGCCTGCGCCTGGTCCTGACCGAACATCCGGGGGCCTGGCTCGTCGACGCGATGGAAGAGCTGGACTCCATCTACGACTACATGCAGAGCGGTCCGCTTCGCGCCTCTCTGCCGAGGCGGCCGAGCGAGTACATCGGCGAGCACGTCTGGATCGGCGCGAGTTTCCAATCGAGGCCCGAGGCCGAAGCCGCGGTCAGGGACGGTTACAGCGAGCGCCTGATGTGGGGCTCGGACTACCCGCACGCCGAAGGCACCTGGTGCTACCAGGAGGACCGGAACGATGTGCCCATGACGCACGTCGCCATCGCCAACACCTACCACGACCTGCCGCTCCGTGAGGTGCGGGGCATGCTCGGCGACAACGCCCTCCAGTGCTACACGCGCCTGGACCGCGTCCATCTCGCCGGGGTGGCCGACCGGATCGGGGCGCCGCGGCCCAGCGAGGTCCTCAGGGCCGGGCTGGAGCCCAAGACCGAGTTCCACAACAGGAAGACGAGCATGGCGTTCCGCACGAAGGGGCATTGGGCATGACCGGTGAGCTCCTGAAGCCCGGCATCCGGCTTCGCAGCACCACCTGCGACACCCAGGTGATCGTCGTCCGCGCCCCATCGACCGCGCAGGACCTGCGTTGCGGCGGGGTGCCCATGACACGCGACCTGGACGGCCGCGATCCGCGGCCGATCGTTCCCGCGTTCGCCGGCGGTGCCGAGCTCGGCAAGCGCTACACCGACGGGGGAGACCTCGAGGTACTCGTGACCAAGGCCGGTCAGGGCACGCTGTCGATCGGTTCCGAACCCCTGTCGGTTCAAGGTCCCAAACGGCTGCCGAGCTCGGACTGAGCGCGGCCCATCCGCAACGGCGTCGTCGAACGCCACACCCCTTTCCCGCCCTGGCAATAGTGGAGGCTGCACAGTGGACACGTACTCGGTCGCGGCGCAAGAGCTGTACCTGAGCTTCGACGGGCGAGGCGACACCTCGTGGCGGATCAGCAAGCCGCTGCCCGGCGAGTCCAACGCCTACGACATCGAACTGCTCGGCCTCACCGCGCTCGAGCCCGGCCAGCCGAGCCCTGACTCGCCGGGGCTGCGCTACCGGCGGACGGTGCGCCCGACTCAGGGCCGGCTCTCGAACCGCCCGACGGCGGGACTGATGATCACGCTGCTCGATGCCAGGGATCGCCACGACGCCGACGCCGTGCAGTCCCTGCGCGACTGGGCGGACTTCGTCCACATCCCGCCGCTCGCCACGAGCGGGACGCCGGGTCTGACACTGATCAGCCCGTACGACGTCGTCGGGGAGGGGCCCCTGTACCTGCACCTCCTGGAGTTCGACTGCGATCCGGACGACGGATCGAAGGCGATGACCAAGCGAGTGTCCGGGCAGCTCGACAAGCCGCAGCTCGGTGCCTTTCTCAACCATCCGCAGAAGGCGCGCGCGTTCGGCGCCACCTTCGTTCCGCGGTGACGGCGTCCTTGAGGTCCGGCGGCACAAGAACCAGCTTCGCAAGCCAGGTGGGACCGGTGAAGCGATCCGTCCCGCTCCGAGTTAGGACAGGGTCATGAGCAGCACCACCCGAACCGGTACGGCGTCCGACGCGGGCGCGCCGATCGAGCAGTTGGCACCGATCCCGGAACGGGTGCTGGCCTTTCTGTCCGACGGCGTCAAGCCCCTCTTCATCGACGGCGAATGGGCCGAGGCGGCCTCGGGCGAGACGTTCGAGTCGGTCAACCCCTCGACCGGTGAGGTCCTCGCCCGGGTCGCGGCCGGCGGCGCCGCGGACGTGGACCGTGCGGTCGCCGCGGCGCGGCGGGCGCTGGAGGGTCCGTGGAGCCGGACGACGCCGGCGCAGCGCCAGGCTCTGATGTGGCGGCTCGCCGACGCGCTGGTCGACCACGCCGAAGAGCTGCGGTTCCTCGAGGTGCTCGACATGGGCTCGCCGATCGGGCCGGATCCGCGCACCCGGGTCGAGACCTGTGCCGAGGTGCTGCGGTACTTCGCCGGCGCGGCGACGAAGATCCATGGCGAGACGATCCCGAACTCGATCGGGCCGGACGTCTTCTCGTACACGGTGCGCGAACCGGTCGGCGTCGTGGCCGCGGTCGTACCGTGGAACGGTCCGATCTCCAACGCGCTCTGGAAGATCGCGCCGGTTCTCGCCACCGGCTGCACGATGGTGCTGAAGCCGGCCGAGCAGGCGCCGCTCGTCGCCGTGAAGCTCGCCGAGATCATGCAGGAGGCCGGCCTGCCGGACGGCGTGGTGAACGTCGTCAACGGCTTCGGCGAGTCGGCCGGCGCCGCACTGGTGAACCACCCCGGCGTGGACAAGGTCTGCTTCACCGGGTCGACGGCGACCGGGCAGTCGATCGTGCGGGCCTCCGCCGGCAACCTCAAGCGGGTCACGCTGGAACTCGGCGGAAAGTCCCCCGACATCGTCTTCGCCGACGCCGACCTCGACCGGGCCTTCCCCGCCGCCGCCATGGGCGTCTTCTGGAACTCCGGCCAGGCCTGCGTCGCCGGCAGCCGCGTGTACGTCGAGCGGCCGATCTACGAGCAGGCCGTTGAGACGATCAGCCGCTTCGCCGCGGAGCTCAGGGTCGGCGACAGCCTCGACCCGGCGACCCAGATCGGCCCGGTCGTGTCGGCCGAGCAACTCGAGAGGGTGACCGGCTACATCCGTATCGGTCAGGAGGAGGGCGCGCACGTGGCCGTGGGCGGGCGTCGGTTGACCGCGGGCACGCTCGGGAGCGGCTACTTCGTGGCCCCGACCGTGCTGTCCGACACGGCCGACCACATGCGCGTGGCCCGTGAGGAGATCTTCGGCCCGGTGATGTGCGTGCTGCCGTTCGACGACGTCGACGAGGTGCTCGCCCGCGCGAACGACACCGAGTTCGGGCTCGGGAGCGGGGTGTGGACCCGGGACCTCGGCAGAGCGCACCGGGTCATCGCCCGCCTGCAGGCGGGCACGGTGTGGGTGAACACGTACCTGCTCGGCGACCCGGCGGTGCCGTTCGGCGGGTACAAGATGAGCGGCTGGGGCCGGGAGAACGGCATGGCGGCGCTCGAGGGCTACCTGAACACGAAGTCCGTGTTCATCGACGGCCGGCCCTGACGAGTATCGGCCGCGTCCTGCGGCGGACCACGCGGTGCCGGATCGCCCGCGCCGGTGTATGGGAGACTTCCGGCGATGACGTCGCCCAGACAGCCGACCGGCCGGCGGCGGCTGCCCACCGGCGAGCGCCGCGCCCAGCTCGTGGACATCGCCAGCCGCCTGTTCCGTGAGCGCGGCTACCACCATGTCGGCATGCGGGACATCGCGGACGCCGCGGACATCAAATCCGCTTCCCTCTACCACCATTTCCGGTCGAAGACCGATCTGCTCCAGGCCATCGTCGAGTCGGTCTCCGAGGACCTGATCGCGTCGCAGGAGCCGTTCGCGCGAGCGGCTCGCGACGAGGGGCGATCCGGCGGCGAGCTCCTGGCGGCCCTCCTGCGCAGGCAGATCGTCTACCTCTGTGAGCACGCCGACGCCCTCTGGGTGGCCGATCGGGAGATCAACTCGCTGCCGTCCGAGGTCATCGCGAAGGTCCAGCGCTCGCGGCGTCGCTACCAGCGAACGATCGCCGCACTGATCGCCGACGGCGTGCGCACGGGCGAACTGCGGTCCAGTGCGCCGGACCTCGTCGCGTTCGCGGCGCTGGACATGGTGAACGGCCTGAGCCGGTGGTATCGGCCGGAGCGCGGCCGCTCCCTGGAGAACGTGGCCGACGGCTACGTCGCCTTGATCATCAAGGACCTGCTCGGCGGCCGGCTCGAGCCGGGGGGATGACGGCCCGGTCAGAGGAGCGACATGCCGCCGTCGATCACCAGCATGCTGCCGGTGATCCATGAGCTGCTCGGGGCGGAGAGGAACAGGGCTGCGGCCGCCACGTCCGCGGGCTCCCCGATCCGGCCGAGCGGGGTCTTCGAGCGGACCTCGGCCTCGTGTTCCTCCCAGAGAACGCGCGCCATGTCCGTGCGGACGATTCCCGGGGCGATGCTGTTGACGCGGACGCGCGGCGCCAGCTCGACGGCAAGTTGCCGGGTGAGATGCAGAAGCGCGGCCTTGGTGGCGTTGTAGTAGCCCAGGCCGGGCTCGGTGACCAGGCCGCCGATCGACGCGACGTTCACGACGGCGCCCCCGCCCGTACGCCCGAGCCCGGCCGCCACGGCCGCCTGGGTCCAGAGCAGCGGAGCGGCCTGGTTCGCCTCCGCGGTCACCGCGAGCTGTTCGGCCGAGATCTCGAGCAGGGATCCGAAGAACGGGTTCACGGCCGCGTTGTTGACGAGGATGTCGATCCCCCCGAATCGCTCCACCGCGAGCCGCATGGTGCGCTCCGGAGCATCGGGGTCCCGGACACTGGCCGCGTACCAGGCGGCCCGCTCGCCCAGCTCGGCCGCCGCCGCCCGCAACGACTCCTCGCGCCGGGAAACGATCACGACGTTGGCTCCGGCGGCCGCGTAGCGAGCCGCGATCGCCTTGCCGATGCCCCGGGAACCGCCGGTCACGACGGCGGTACGACCTTCGAGTGACTCGATCACAGCTTCTCCTTCGAGATGCCTGGACAGCCCGGCGCCCGAAGCATAACCTAACCGCCGTTAGGTTAGTAGCCCGCTATACAGCGCGAGGACGGAATGGATCTGACACCGTCGGCCCGCAGCGCGGAACTGCGCGGCCGGTTGATCGAGTTCATGGACCGATGGGTGTACCCGGCGGAGGCCGCCTTCGACGACCAGTGGAGGGGGACCGGCGCCTACCCGCCGGTCATGGAGGAGCTGAAGACGCGGGCGCGGTCCGCCGGCCTCTGGAACCTGTTCCACCCGCATCCGGACGAGGGGGCGGGGCTGACCAACCTCGACTACGCGCCCCTGGCCGAGATCATGGGCCGGTCGCTGATCGCCTCCGAGGCGTTCAACTGCAGCGCGCCGGACACCGGGAACATGGAACTGCTGTCCATGTTCGGCACGCCGGAGCAGAAGGACCGCTGGCTGCGCCCGCTTCTCGACGGGACGGTCCGCTCGGCGTTCGCCATGACCGAGCCCGACGTCGCATCGAGCGATGCGACGAACATCGCCACCCGCATCGTGCGCGCCGGCGACGAATACGTCGTGCGGGGCCGGAAGTGGTGGGTGACCGGCGCCGGTCACCCCGCCTGCGCGTTCTTCATCGTCATGGGCAAGACCGATCCGGGCGCCGGGCGGCACCGGCAGCAGTCGCAGATCATCGTGCCGGTCGACGCCGAGGGCGTGCGGATCGTCCGGCCGCTGCCACTCCTGGGGTACTGGGACCCGGAGACCCACTGCGAGGTCGAGTTCGACGACGTCCGGGTACCGGCCGCGAACCTGATCGGGGCGCCGGGTGACGGCTTCGCCATCGGCCAGGCGCGGCTCGGGCCGGGGCGGATCCACCACTGCATGCGATCCGTCGGCGCGGCGGAGCGCGCTCTGGAACTGATGTGCCGCCGCGCGCTCGCCCGGGAGACGTTCGGCAGCCCGCTCGCCACGCGCGCGAACATCGGGGACTGGATCGCCGAGGCCAGGCTGGAGATCGACATGCTGCGGCTCCTGGCCCTGCGCGCCGCCTGGCTGATGGACACGGTCGGGAACCAGGCCGCGGCCGTGGAGATCTCCGAGATCAAGATCGCTGCGCCGTCGATCGCCGGCCGGATCATCGACCGGGCCATGCAGGTGCACGGGGCCGCCGGAATGAGCGATGACTACCCGCTCGCCCGGCACTATGCGGTGCAGCGGGCGCTGCGGTTCGCGGACGGGCCGGACGAGGTGCACAAGATGGCGCTGGCGCGCGGCGAACTGCGCAAGTACGCGACGGTGAGCTGATCGTGGCTGCGCCCGGCCCGCGGGTCGGCTCGCCGGAATGGAGCCGGCGCCTGGCGGCCTGGATGAGTCGACAGGGGTGCGCCGGCTCGACCCCCACCGGCCTCCGGCGGATCGACGGAGGCACGCAGAACCTCCTGATCAGGTTCCTGTTCGGCGAGTCCGAGTACGTCCTGCGCCAGCCGCCGCGGCCGGTCGCCGGCGGGCCGGGAATGATCGGGCGGGAAGCCCGGGTCCTCGGCGCGCTGGCCCGGACGGAGGTGCCGCACGCGAGGCTGGTGGGAGCCGAGACCGAATCCCGCGTGCTCGGCGGGCCGTTCCTGGTGACGGCCTTCGTCGCGGGCTTCAACGCCGTCGCCGAACTTCCGGGGCCTGTTCGTGACAGCCCGGCCGCGCAGCGCGGAATCGCGCTCGCGGCCGGGGAGGCCGTGGCGGGGCTCGCGATGGTGGATCCGGCCGCCGTGGGGCTGTCTGATCTCGGCAGAAGTGCCGATTGGGCGCAGCGACAGGTCGCTCGCTGGACGCGCACGCTGGACGGCTACCGCGGAATCGGCGGATACCGGGCGGATTCGCTGGCCGCCGCGTCCGCCGTCCACGCGAGGCTCACGCGCCGCTACCCGCGCGAGCAGCGGTTCGGGCTGCTGCACGGCGACCTGCACTTCGGCAACATGCTCGTCGCGGCCGATGGGCGCCGCATCGCCGCGATCGTCGACTGGGAACTCGCCACGCTCGGCGACGTGCGGCTCGACCTCGCGCATCTCGTCGTCAGCTGGCCCGGGACGCTGACCTCCTGGCCGCCGGCAGCCGGCTGGACTTGTACGGACAGCACCGACGCCGTCGATCGCTACGCTGAGCTGGCCCCGCAGGGGCTCGAGGACTTCCCGTGGTTTCGCTGCCTGGCCGCCTACCGGATGGCGGTGCTCCTGGAAGGCAGCTTGGCCCGCAGTCTCGAGGGAACCGGTGATCCGCGCACCGGGCGGCGCCTGCATGCGATAGCCGAGGAGCTGCTCGACCGCGCTCTCGACGCTGCCCCGTGACAGCGGCGCCGGATGGGGGCATCATGTACTCCAGGATTCCAACTGGTACGTACAAGTTGAGTTTCTCGATCGCCCTGGGCGGATGGCTCCAGGGCGTCGTCCGGTGGTCGACGGCAGGTCCGCCGACCGGACCAGAAGGGCATGGTGTGGAGAAGAGGCACGAAAGCGCATCGCCGTGAGCACCGGTTCCTTCGAGGGCAAGGCGGTGCTCGTCACAGGTGGCGGTAGCGGCATCGGCCAGGCCGCCGCCCGGCAGTTCGCCGCCGCGGGTGCCGACGTGCTCGTCGCGGACGTGGACGACGCCGGTGCGAGATCCACCGTCGAGAGCATCCGCTCCGCCGGTGGATCCGCTGACCACCAGTGCGCCGATGTCTCGGACGAAGCGCAGGTGGAGGCGCTGGTGGCCCGAGCGGTCGACCGGTTCGGCGGCCTGGACTGCGCGTTCAACAACGCCGGTGTCAGCGCGCCCCGTACGCCCCTCGCGGAGATGAGCGTGTCGGAGTGGGACCGGCTGATCCGCGTCAACCTCACCAGCGTCTTCCTGTGCATGCGGGCCGAGCTGCGGCACATGACCGCGCACGGCGGGGGCGCCATCGTCAACACGGCATCGACGGCCGGCCTGCGGCCGCCACCGGGAGTCGGCGCATACGCGGCGTCCAAGCACGGCGTCGTCGGTCTCACCAAGACCGCGGCCGGGGAGCACGCGGGAGGCCCGGTGCGCGTCAACGCGATCTGCCCGGGCGGCACCGATACGCCGCTGCTGCGGGCGTCGATCGGTCGCGACGCCGACGTGGGCGCGCGGTGGGCGTCGCGACCGATGTCGACCGCGGACGACGTGGCCGCCGCCGCCCTGTGGCTGTGCTCGGATGCGGCGCGTTCGGTGTCGGGCGTCGCGCTGGTCGTCGACCGCGGCGCGATGTTCGCCTGACGGCCGTGAACAGGGATCGGCTCGGAACCCGTTGAGCCTTGCGCCGGTGGCCCCGCTAAGATTAACTATCACTGTTCATTATTGGTCGGCGGTGAGCGGCGGACCGCGCGGACCGCGGTGGCGACCGGCCGCGTCATGGGCCGCCGAGCGCGAGGAGACCCAGCACATGAGGACGGACAAGGACGGCGGCCGGCAGATCCGGCTGCTGATGCAGGGCAAGAAGGCCGACACGTTCGAGACGATCCAGCGGGCCCTCGATCCGGAGATGTTCGAATGGACCGAGGAGTTTAACTTCGGGGCGGTATGGACGCGCCCCGGCCTGGACTTCGACACCCGGATCCTGATCGCCATCACGGCGCTCGCCGTGCAGAACGGCCCCATCCGCAACTACCTGCACGGGGCGATCCAGGCCGGCATCGACCCGAAGCGGATCCACGAGGCGCTCGTGATGCTCACGCCCTACGCCGGATTCTCCACGGCGATGGACGCGCTGCAGGTCTGGGGCGACGTCGTGCGCTCGGAGCGCCGGCGGGGAACGGTCGTCGACTGCCCGGTGACCGACCTCGACATCGAGTACAAGAAGCCGACCTGACCGAGCTAGCGCAGGTGGAGCCACATGCGAATCGGAAACCTTGGCGGCCGCGCCGTTCTCGTTCGGGAGGACGGGGCGATCGACATCGCGACGAGCTCGAACGGGGCGTTCGGGCCCGACCCGCAGCAGATCTACGAAAGCTGGCCGGAGTTCCGCCGGTGGGCCCCACGGGCGAAGGGGACCCCGACGCCCGTCGACCCCGGACGCCTCGGCCCTCCGGTGCCGCGACCGCGGCAGATCTTCGCCATCGGCTTCAACTACCTGGACCACTCGGACGAGGCCGGCACCGAGGTGCCGCGGCATCCGACGGTGTTCACGAAGTTCTCGTCGTCCCTCACCGGGCCGTACGCGACCGTCGCCCTGTCCTCCGGCATGCTGCCCGACTGGGAGGTCGAACTCGTCGTGGTGATCGGCACCGGCGGCCGCGACATCCCCGTCCGGTCGGCGTGGGAGCACGTCGCCGGGGTCACGGTGGGACAGGACCTGTCGGACCGCAGGTTGCAGATGCGCAAGCCGGCACCGCCCCAGTACTCGCTCGGCAAGTCGTGGCCCGGATTCGGTCCGATCGGCCCGTACGTCGTGACGCCCGACGAACTCGCCGACCCTGACGATCTCGCCATCGAGTGCCTGCTCGGCGAGGAGCGGGTCCAGGCGAGCCGGACGAGCACGTTGCTGTTCCCGGTGCCCGAGCTGATCGCCCGGCTCTCGCGGACGCTGACGCTGTTCGGCGGGGACCTCATCTTCACCGGCACGCCTTCCGGGGTGGGCGCGTTCCGCACGCCGCCCCGGTGGCTGCGGCCGGGCGACGTGCTGACCTCCACCGTCGAGGGCGTCGGCGCGATCGTCACCACGTTCGTCGAGGACTCCGACGCCGGTCCGGGCGAGCGACGGGTCGCCGGGGAAGCCTCCGCCGCCGGCGCGGGGCGGGAGTGACGGCCATGCCCGACGACACAGCCGGCCAGGCCCTCACCAGGCTGCCGCGTTCCGGGCCGATGCGCGCTCCCAACCACCGCGCGTTCGCACGCCGCACGAGCCGCGACACTGACGGCGACGTCAGCCGCGTCCTCGGAAAGCTGGAAGCGACCGGCCAGAATTACACGGTCCTCCAGGTGCTCGCCAACGCGTCCGTCCTGTTCCGGCCCTTCGTTCTCCTCTCGGACGCGCTGAACAACCATTCGGTGATCCCACCGGACGTCCGGGAGGCGGTGATCCTCCTGCTGGCCGCGCGAGACGAGGTGCAGTACGAATGGGCCGAACACGTGCCGATGGCCAGGGAGGCCGGCCTCACCGACTCCCAGATCGCCGCCCTGGCGTGCGCCTCGCCCACGCCGCCGGACCTGTTCAGCGCCGCGCAACTGGCTGCGCTCGCCCTCACGGAGGAACTGTCGCGCGGCACGGGAGTCGCCGCCGACACCTGGCAGCGCGTCAGCGGGGAGTGGGGGGAGGCCGGCGCTCTCGAACTGGTCGCCATCGTCGGCTGGTGGGGCGGGTTCGTCAGGACCATGCTCGACGCCCTGGGGCTCGTCCATCCCGATGACGGCCGTCCGGGTCGGAGGCCGCGATCATGAGCGGCGCGATGCTGGCCGGGCTGCGCGTCATCGACATGACCACGGGAATCGCCGGACCGATGGCGACCCGCCTGATGGCCGAGTACGGCGCGGACGTGATCAAGGTCGAGCCCCCGGGCGGGGACCCGTTCCGAGACGCCTCCCTGTTCGCCACCGCCAATCGCGGCAAGCGCGGGATCACCCTCGACCTGCGCTCCGTGCCGGACCGGGCCCGCCTGGCCGGCCTCCTCGCGACCACGGACGTCCTGGTGCACGGACTGCGTCCGGCCAAGGCGGCCGAGCTCGGTCTGGACGACGAGACGCTCACGACCCGCTTCCCGCGCCTCGTCGTCTCCGCCGTGCTCGGTTACCCGGCTCTGCACCCCGACGCCGACCGGCCGGGCTACGACATCCTCGTCCAGGCGCGGTCGGGCGCGATGGACGAGCTCACCGGAGACCGCGCCGGCCCGATCTTCATGCGCCTGCCGCTTCCCAGTTGGATGACCACGCACCTGGTCACCGCCGGAGTGCTGGCCCGGCTCATCGCGCGCGACGCCAACGGCCGCGGCGGGTGTGCCCACACGAGCCTGCTCCAGGGCATGCTGGCGGCTCTCATGCCGGTGTGGAACCGCGCCGAGCGGCCGAGCGCCGCTCTCGCCGAGAAGATCCCGCTGACCCGAGGCGGCGAGGGGATGCTCCGCTGCATGTTCCAGTGCGCCGACGGCGAGTGGATGCAGATCGCGACACTGACGGGATACACCGAGCACCCGCTCGTCATCGAGACGATGCTCGAAGCGGGTCACGACTTCATCGCCGTGGAGGGCTGGGCACCGACCGATGATCAACTGGCGGTGTACCGGGACGTCTTCCGCCGCCGGCCGCGTGCCGAGTGGATCCGGGCCTTCGACGAGGGGGACGTGCCGGTCGGGGCGGTCGAGCCGCTCGGCTCGGTGTTCTCGGATCCGCAGGCGATCGCGAACGGATACGTCGCCGATGTCACCGATCCGGTGTGGGGCCGGGTCAGGCAGGCCGCCGCGCCCTTCGGCGTGGATCCGCCGGCGACGGTGCACGGTCCCGCTCCGCGACTCGGTGAGCACGACGGAGTCGCTCTGGGCGAGCCGCCGCCCCGGAGGCCGCGGGCGCCGGGCGGGAGGCCCGTCCGCCGGCCGCTCGAGGGAGTCCGCGTCCTTGACCTCGGGATGTACGTCGCGGGTCCGAGCGGGCCGCTGCTGCTCGCCGATCTCGGCGCCGACGTCATCAAGGTCGAGCCCGCCCGCGGCGGCGACCGGGTCCGGAACTTCGAGACCCTGTACGTCGGTGTGAACCGCGGGAAGCGCTCGCTCGCCATCGACCTGACGGACGAGCGCAGCCAGCCGGTGCTGGAGCGGCTCATCAAGTCCGCGGACATCGTGCACCACAACCTTCGGCTGCGTGCGGCGACCAGGCTCGGTCTCGACCACGAGACCGTGCGCGCGGTGAACCCGCGCGCGGTGCTCTGCCACGTGAGCGCGTACGGGCACACCGGTGAGAAGAAGGACTGGCCCGGCTACGACCCCACGGCCTCGGCCGCGTCGGGATGGGCCCTCGAATCGGGCTCCCGGACCGGCCGGCCGGTCTGGTACCGCTTCGGAGTGTGGGACGTGCAGTCCGGGATGGCATCGGTGATGCCCGCCTTGATGGCTCTGCTGCGCCGCAACGTCACGGGGGAGGGGGCGTTCGTCTCGGTGTCGATGCTCGGCATCGCGGCGCTCACCAACAGCTCGACCATGCTCCTGGAGGACGGGCGGCTCGCCGCGTACCCGAGGGTCGACGACGAGCAGACCGGTCTCGGTCCCGGCTACCGCATCTACCGGTTGGCGGGCGACGACTGGGTCGCGGTGTGCGCGTTCCGGGACGGCGACCGTGCCGCCCTGCGCCGCATCGCGCGGGTGGACACCGACGAGCAGCTGGCGGCCGCGCTCGCCGATCGGGACGCCGAGTGGTTCGTCAAGAAACTGGACGACGCCGGCGTCCCGGCCGAACACGTCGTGCGCGATCACGAGCAGGAGTTCTTCGACGCCGAGGCCCGCGCGGGCGGGCTCGCGACCAGCTACCGGCACGCGGAGTACGGCCGGCTCGAGCAACCTGGGGCGCTGTGGGAGTTCCGCGACCTCGACCTTCGGCTCGACGTCCCGCCGGCCGTCGTCGGGCAGCACACGGACGAGATCCTCGGTGAACTCGGCTACTCGCACGAGGAGATCGAGGAACTGGCGGTCGCGGGCCTCGTACACCGATGGCCCGGGACGGCGATGGAGGAGACCACCGCGGACGAGCCGCCGCGGACCGGACCAGATGGAGGAACGGCATGACCAGCGGCCCTTCGGCCCACGACGATCGCGAGGCGATCGAACGCACGATCACCCTGTACAGCCACCTCGTGGACTTCGGACGCTACGACGAGTGGGGCGACCTGTTCACCGAGGACGCCGAAGCCGCGACGGTCGGTGGCGTCCAGGTGTGGGGCGACGGGTCGCCCCTGCCGACTCCCCGCGGACGCCAGGCCATCGTGGACTTCGTGCGCGGCAACGTCGAACCGATGCGCGAGAAGGGAGTCCACCTGATGCACGTGCCGGGCAAGCCGGTCATCGAGCTGGACGGGGACGGCGCCCGCGCATGGTGGACCTACATGGTCGTGGCGACCACGGCCGATTCGATCAACGTCGCGGCGACCGGCCGCTACCACACCGAGCTGGTCCGGGGCGGCGACGGCCACTGGCGATTCCGCGTGCGAACCTGCGTGGAGACCGGCGGCCCGCTCCCCGAGGGCGCGCTGCGTGAACCGCCGAGCCACTGACCACCCGATGCCGGGCGTGATTCCGGGGAGGCCGGGATGAGGTGGGTGACGCGATCGCACCTGCACCTCGACCGTGTCGCGACGTCGTGGCTCATCCGCCGGTTCATCGATCCCGACGCGTCGTTCGAGTTCGTGGGATGGGCTCCGGAGACCGAGCTGCCCGAAGGGGCGGTCCCGTTCGGAGTGCCCGGCGTGGAGCTGGGCGCGCACGACGAACACGGCACGACGTTCGAGAAGGTGATGCGCGCGTTCGAACTCGACGACCGCGCGCTGTGCGAAACGGCGGCGATCGTGGCGGCGGGGGTGCGCCGGGCGTTGCGGATCGATCCTCCGGACGGTCAGCAGCCCGCTCATGCCGCGTTGGGCAGGGCCCTGGACGGGCTCGGTACCGGTCTGGGCGTGTTCAACAGCGACGAGGACATCATCCGCATCTCGACGCCGCTGTACGACTCGCTCTACGTCCTGTGCCAGCTGAGGGTACTGAGCCGCGCGGACCAGAAGGCCGCTCCGCGCGATCCGGCCGGCGGCCGGGCGTACTGGCGCGCCCGTCTGATGGATCCCGCCGCGGCGGCCGTTCCGACCGAGATGACCAGCGAAGACAGTATGAGTCCGCCGGCCGATGCCGCGGGCGGGCGCCGGCTTGGCAAGGAGCCTTGATGACAAACTCGATCGATCAGGGTCTGTACGACGCCTGTCCGTACCCGTACTACGAGCGGCTGCGTTCCGAGCCCGTCCGTGAGCAGCCGGGCATCGGCTACGTGGTCTCGCGCTACGAGGACGTCCTGATGGTGTTGCGGAACTCGGACACGTTCTCGGCCGCGTTCAACCCCGGGTTCGCCTCGTCCCGGCTGACGCTGAACGAGCGGCCGCGGTCGGTCGACACGATCATGGCGGAGGGCTATCCGGAGTGCCCGGCTCTCGCGCACACCGACGGCGAGACCCACAAACGTCACCGCGGCTTCGTCAACCGCGCGTTCACGCCCCGCCAGGTGGCCAAGATCGAGCCGGTGATCCGTGCGGTCGCGAACGACTGCATCGATCACTTCGTCGACCGCGGAAGGGTGGAGTTGCTGAGCGAGTTCAGCGGCCCGCTTCCGCTCACCATGATCAGCGACGCGCTGGGCCTGCCCCGCGAAGACCTCCCGTTGTTCAGGGAATGGACCGAGGCGCTCCAAGGCATCAGGGCGCGCGTGGTGCCCGAGGCCGAGTTCGTCGAACGTGCGCACAAGTGGGTCGCGTTTCAGCGCTACTTCGGCGCGGTCGTCGAAGACCGCCTCGCCGACCCCCGCGACGACCTCGCCTCAGCGATCCTGCAGGCGGGCAACGCCGGTGAGACCCCGCTCGAGTCGGGCGAGCTGATGAACATCTTCGCCCAGCTGATCCTGGGCGGGAACGAGACGGCCGCCAGCACCTTCAACTCGGGGATGCTCACCCTGGCCCGCGACGCCGGGGCACAGGAGCGGCTTCGCGACGACCCCGCGCTGATCCCGAATTTCGTCGAGGAGGTGCTGCGCCGGGACTCGCCGGTGCTGGGCATCCCGCGGATCGCCACCGCGGACACCCGCATCGGCGAGGTCGACATCCCGGCAGGATCACGCCTGCTCGTGCTGTTCGGTTCCGCCAATCGCGACGACTCGGTCTTTCCCCGTCCCGACGACGTCGAGCCGGAGCGGGAGAACGCCCGCTCGCATCTCGCCTTCGGCAACGGGAGCCACTTCTGCGTGGGCGCCCCGCTGGCACGCGCCGAGCTGCGCATCGGGTTCGAGCAGCTGCTGTCCCGGCTCGGCCCGTTCAGCCTGGCGCCCGGGTTCGAACCCAACTACATCGGCGGTCCGCTGGGCCATCGCCTCGAGCGCCTGGACCTGCGGTTCACGCCCGGCGGACACCGATGAACCCGCTCGGCCCGCCGGCCAAGGAAGGAAGGACGCCATGGCTCCTCCGCTGAAATTCGCGCACGTCGTCTACCGCACCAACGACCTGCCGCGGCTGCGGCACTGGTACCTGACGACGCTGGACGCGTCCGTCGCCTTCGAGAACGACTTCATCTGCTTCCTGACCTATGACGACGAGCATCACCGCGTCGCCATCGTCAACGACCGGAGGTTCGTGCCACCGGGCCGGCCGCGCGCCGTCGACCACGTCGCGTACACCCGCCGCGACCTGCGCGATCTGCTCGACACGCACGACCGGCTGAAGGCGGTGGGCATCGAGCCGTACTGGACGGTCAACCACGGACCCACGACGTCCTTCTACTACCGGGACCCGGACGGGAACGGCGTGGAGTTCCAGGTCGACAACTACGCGCGGAGGGAGGAGCTGCACCGGTTCTTCCGCTCGCGGTACTTCGAGGACAACCCGATCGGCGTCGACGTCGACGTCGACGACCTGCGTGTCCGGCTCGACGGCGGCGAGCCGATCGAGTCGCTCCTGTTGCGCGCCGACGTGGCGGCCGCGGCCGAGTAGGACGGCCGGACACGACAGCCGCCGGCACAGCCGCGAAGGGCTCTGGCAGAAGGAGGGAAATGAAGATCGAGATGACGGACGCGTGGTGCGAGGCGCACGGCCTGTGCGCCGGCGTCGATGCGGAGCTGTTCCCGCTCGATGACGAGGGCTACAGCGCCGTCGGCGACGGGAGAGCGGTGCCGGCGGGCAAGGAGGAGGTCGCGGGCCGGGGTGTGAGTGCCTGTCCCGTTCGGGCACTGCGGACCATTTCATAATCCGGCGCGGCGGATCACCGGAAGGCCACGAAGGGTTGTCATGGGTATCGAACTGCTGCTGGACATGGCCGTGGACGGATACGGGGAGCGCGTCGCGATCGGATCGCACGACGACGGCTCGAGCTACGTCGACCTCGGGGCGCTGAGCCGAGGCGCGGCGACCGTCGCAGCCGAGCACGGCGCCACCCACGTGGCGACCGTCGCCGTCATGGGGCCGCTCCTGCCGATCGTCCTGTTCGGCGGTTCGTACGCCGGCGTGCCGGCCGTACCACTGAACTACCGGCTCTCGACTCCGGCGCTGGACGAACTGCTCGCCACGCTCGAGCGGCCGCTCGTCATCGCCGACGCGGACTTCGCCGAGGCGCTGCGACGACCCGGGCGCGTCGTGCTCACCACCGAGGAGTTCCTGGCGGAGGCACTGGCTGCTGAACCGGCCGGCCCGGCTTGCCCGGCCGACGACGATCCGGCCGTTCTGCTGTTCACCAGCGGTACGACGAGCAGGCCGAAGTGCGTCGTCCTGACGCATGCCAATCTCGTCTCCTATGTTCTGGGCACGGTGGAATTCGCCGGCGCGGGCATCGACGAGAGCCAACTGGTGACCGTGCCGCCGT
This sequence comes from Actinomadura rugatobispora, assembly GCF_055379765.1. Lineage (NCBI taxonomy): Bacteria > Bacillati > Actinomycetota > Actinomycetes > Streptosporangiales > Thermomonosporaceae > Actinomadura > Actinomadura rugatobispora. The sequence continues at coordinate 9,934,976 of NZ_AP029191.1, forward strand.
ACCACATCGCGGGTGTCGCGTCGGCGCTCACCAGTACCTACAGCGGCCGCCGGGTCGTCCATCTCCCGCGGTTCTCGCCGGTCGGCTGGCTGACCACCGTCCGGCGCGAGTCCGTCACCTCCGCCATGGTCGTCCCGACGATGCTCGCCCGGATCGTGGACCACCTGGACGGCGGGCTCGCCGACGCGCCCAGCCTGCGGGCCCTCGCCTACGGCGGGGCGCGGATGCCCACTCCCGTTCTGGAACGCGCACTCCATGCCTTTCCCGAGGTGGATTTCACGAACGCGTACGGACTGACCGAGACATCGTCGACGATCGCCGTGCTCGGCCCCGAGGATCATCGCCGGGCGATCGCGGCGACCGAGCCCCGGACGCGCGCACGACTGGGCAGTGCGGGCCGCGCGGTGGCGGGCGTGGAGATCGGCGTCCGCGATGCCGGCGGAAACCTGCTGGCGCCCGGGGCGGTGGGGGAGATCGTGGTTCGCGGCCCGCAGGTGTCGGGAGCCTACGTCGGGATCGGGAGCGTCCTCGATTCCGACGGCTGGTTCGCCACCCGCGATCGGGGACGGCTCGACGAGGACGGCTATCTCTACGTCGACGGGCGGAGCGACGATGTCATCATCCGCGGCGGCGAGAACATCGCGCCCGCCGAGGTAGAGGACGCCTTGGCGCGGATGCCGGGCGTGCGGGACTGCGCCGTGTTCGGCCTGCCCGACGACGAGTGGGGTGAGCGGCTGGCAGCGGCCGTCGTCGCCGAACCCGGGCAGGCGCCCACGACGGACGAGGTGAGGTCCTACCTGCGTGCTCGGCTGCGTGGCTCGCGGACCCCAGACGATGTCTTCATCGTCGACGCACTGCCGTACAGCGCCACTGGCAAACTCTTGCGCCGCCACCTCGTCGCGGACTTCGCCCGGCCCGCTGCAGGGTGAGCGCGCGACCGCCGCGTGCCGGCGGAGATGGTCTGGGCCCGGACGCCGCCCAAGCGCCCAGGCGTTGACCCGGGCACTCAGGCGAATTCGGATGGAAAAGCCCTTACAGGAGGTCGAGGCCGGCGCGGACGATGCTGTCGGTGTCGATCCCGTGGTGGCGGTAGACGTCGTCGATGGTTCCGGATTGGCCGAACCGGGTGACGCCGAGCGAGGTGGTGGGCGTCTGGTTGACGGTGGCCAGAAAAGCCAGGGTGTGCGGGTGGCCGTCCAGGACGGTGACCAGCGGCGTGGCCCGCGACGCAGGGAAGGCCTGGTCGAGGATCCAGCTCGGGCCCTCCTGCCGGCCTTGCCGCGCCTGCAGTGCCGTGAAGAGCAGGCCGGGGCTGGTCACGCATACGACGTCGGTCTCGACGTCCGCCTGCGCCAGCCGTTCGGCCGCGGCGAGCGCCTCGGGTATCAGCGCGCCCATCACGGCGATGGTGACCTTGGGGTGCTCGGCGCGCCGCAGCGGGTAAGCCCCGGCGACGACCTGCCGCCGGCGGCGTTCCCTGGCCGCCGGGTCGGCCGGTACGGCGGCCAGGGTCTGGTCGACCGGCCGGGTGGACAACCTCAGGTAGGCCGAGCTTCCGCCGGGTCTGCCGAGGCGGGCGAGGCTGGCCAGCAGCGTCCATTCGAGGTCGATCGCGAAGGCGGGTTCGTAGCTGATGCAACCGGGTTGTTCGATGCCGATGGAGGGAGTGGTGATCGATTGATGTGCGCCGCCCTCGGGTGCGAGGGTCACTCCGGAGGGGGTGCCGACCAGGATCGACTGGCCGCCGGCGTAGATGCCGAACGACCACGGTTCCAGGGCGCGTCCGACGAACGGGTCGTACATCACGCCGATCGGCAGCAGCGGCTGCCCCCACCGGCTCCACGTCGCCCCGAGCTCGCCGAGCAGGCCGACCAGGTTGGTCTCGGCGATGCCGAGCTCGATGTGCTGGCCGGAGGGCTTCTCCCGCCAATGCAGGATCGTCTCGGCGTCGTCGGCGAACCAGTCCACCCGCTCGCGGGCCGACCAGACCCCGACCTTGTTGACCCAGCCGCCCAGGTTGGTGCTGGAGCTGACGTCCGGGCTGACCGTCACCACCCGCCGGGCCGCCTGCGGCGCCTGGCGGCTCAGGTCCATCAACACCCGGCCCAGGGCCGCCTGGGTCGTCGCGGTTCCGGCCGGGGTACGGCCGATGTCCGTCGGCAGCTCAGGCGGCGGCTGCGGCGACACGTCCGGGCGGCGCAGCCACCGGGACCTGGCCGCACATGCTCGTTCGGCGGCGCTGCCGGCGGCGAACTGCTTCCACGGGTGTTCGAGGTCCGTGCCGAGCCTGCCCGCCAGCTCCCGCATCTGCTCGGTGGTCAGCAGCGAGGAGTGGTTCTGCGGATGGCCGCGGGAGGGGAGGCCGTGGCCCTTCACCGTGTACGCGAAGATCACTGTTGGCCGGGTGTCGTCGATCGAGGCGTACGCCTGATCGAGCGCGCTCAGGTCGTGGCCGCCGAGGTCGCCGATGGCCGCCATCAGGGTCGCGTCGTCCAGGCCGGCCACCAGTGCGCTGATCGGCTCGCGCCCCGCCCCCTGCCCGGGCAGCCGCTGCCGCAACTGGTCGGCGGTGCAGCGCAGCAGGCGCTGGTATTCGGGGTTGGGCATCCGATCGATGCGGGTGCGCAGAGCGTCCCCGCCGGGGCGGCCGAACAGCTCCTCCAGCAGCCGGCCGTACTTCAGGGTGAGCACCTGCCAGCCGGCCGCGGCGAACATCCCCTGCAGGCGATCGGCGGCGATGTCGGGCACCACCCGGTCCAGCGATTGGCGGTTGAGATCGACGATCCACACGATCTCGCCGAGTTCGGCGGTGCCGGGGTCGAGGACCGCCTCCCAAACCGCGCCCTCGTCCAACTCGGCGTCACCGAGCAGCGAGTACTGCCGGCCGGTGCCGGCGCCGCCGGTGGTGTGCTCGACGTAGCGGCGGGCCAGCGCACCCCAGATCGGGGCGGTGGCACCGATCCCCACCGACCCGGTCGAGTAGTCCACCGGATCGGGGTCTTTGGACCGGCTGGGGTAGCTCTGCAGCCCGCCGAACGCCCGCAACGTCGTCAGGTACGACTCGTCCAGTTCGCCCAGCAGGTAGTTGATCGCGTGCAGCACCGGTGAGGCGTGCGGCTTCACCGAGACCCGGTCCTCGGGCTTGAGATGCCGGAACCACAACGAGGTCATGATCGACACCATCGACGCGGACGAGGCCTGGTGACCCCCCACCTTCAGACCGGACGGATTCGGCCGCACCCGGTTCGCGTGATGGATGGTCGCCGTCGACAACCACAGCACGCGACGCTCGATGTCCCGCAGGACATCCAGAGGGGCGGCTTCAGGTTGCGGCGGGGCGGGTGCGGTACCGGTCATCGGTGAATCCTTCGGCGAGGTGACGACGCTCCATATGTGCACTAGTCGCGACCGATGGCATCACAGAGGAATCGAATGCACAATAATCATCGTCAAAGTTCAGCAGAATGCACGTCTGGCATCATCGCATTCCTTCGGAAGTGAGCATTGTGCAAAACCATGAGCGGATCAGCCCGACCGACGCCCGCCTGCTCCTCGCCCTGATCGACCGTCCCCGGGCCACCACCATCGCGCTGGCGGAGCACGCCGGGCTGTCCCGCAACACCGTGCAGACCAGGCTGGCCAGGCTCGAACAGGACCGCGGACTCGCCTCCTTCGATCGCCGGATCGATCCCAAGGCCCTCGGTTATCCGCTGACCGCCTACGTCACCACCCAGGTCACCCAGCACAGGCTGGACAAGGTCGCCGCGGCCCTGGCCGCGATCCCGGAGGTGCTCCAGGTGCAGGGAGTCAGCGGGCCGATCGATCTGCTCGTGCACGTCGTCGCCGCGGACGCCGACGATCTCTATCGCATCGCCGGCCAGATCCTGGCCATCCCCGGGGTCGAGCGCACCAACACCTCCCTGGTCATGCGCGAACTCGTCGGATATCGCATCACCCCCCTGCTCGCCCGAATCACCGAGCCCGAATGAACCCGACCTCCGGTCGAGCGTCTGACCAGGCACTCCGAGGAGCGCGACCTCATGATCCGCGCCTGGCCGTCCATCCCGGGGAACCGCTGACCGCAGCGTCGTTGACGCGGTGGAGTTCCTGCGGGCCGTGCCCGGGCGAAGGCGGCGTTCGTATGAAGCGGTCCCGGCCGGCCGACGAGACCGGCAGGACACGCGGACCCGCGAGCCGGCGGCCGACCACAATGGCCTCGTGCGAGCCGACGCGATCAATGCCCTGTCAGGGTGATGTAGCCGGCGAGAAGCCTGTCGGGTCCTTCGATCGCGCTCTATCCGAGCTGGCCGCCCATGGCGTGGACACCGCCGTCGACGTGGATGATCTCGGCCGTCGTGGCGGGGAACCAGTCGGACAGCAGAGCGACCATGGCCTTCGCGGTGGGGACGACGTCGGTGATATCCCAGCCGAGCGGTGCCGACTGGTCCCAACCGTCGGTGATGCCATCGAAGCCCGGGATGGACGTTGCGGCCATGGTGCGGATCGGGCCGGCGGCGACCAGGTTGCACCGGATCTTCTGCCGGCCCAGGTAGCGGGCCAGGTAGCGGTTGCAGGACTCCAGACCGGCTTTGGCGACGCCCATCCAGTCGTAGACGGGCCAGGCCGCGCGGGCGTCGAAGGTGAGACCGACGATCGAACCGCCCTCCTTCATCAACGGCAGGCACGCCATGGCCAGTGACTTGAGGGAGTAGGCGGAGATATGCACGGCGGTGGCCACGTCCTCCCACGTGGTGTTGAGGAAGTTGCCACCGAGCGCGTCCTGCGGGGCGAAGCTGATGGAGTGGACGACGCCGTCGATCCGGTCCCAGCCATGGGCGCGCAGTTGTGCTTCCAGGCCGCTCAGGTGCTCGTCATCGGTCACGTCGAGCTTGATGACCGGCGGCACGTCGTCGGGACCGGACGGCAGTCGTTTGGCGATGCGCTCGGTGAGGGTCGGACGGGGAAACGCGGTGAGGATGAGGTTCGCGCCCTGTTCCTGCGCGTACTTCGCGGTGTGGAAGGCGATCGAGGCTTCGGTGAGGACGCCCGTCACCAGAATGTTCTTGCCTTCGAGAATGCCCATGAACGTCCTACTCCAAGTCCAGCGTTGAGGGGAACCACGGTCCCGGCCAGGGATACGCCGCCTCGTCGCGCCGGGAAGGTGGTCACCTCCACGGCGACCCTGCCGAGGCTTCGCGTGTCGCGAGGCTATCGATGCGTATCGAGGCTGTCATGTGCGGGGAAAAACAAGATTGCGGATCGATCTTTGTGCTCGGGCATTCTGAAGTATCCGCCTCTGGGGCGCTATTGCGGTCCGGCCGGGGCGAGAGGTGGAGTGGCTCCCTGGCGAGGGTTTGTGACCCGGTATTCGAATTGCCTGCCGCACTGGCCCATGCGCTGCCATCGAGCCCTGGTTCGCCGCACCGGACGACTCGGCCCCGTGATGTGTCACATCAGCTTTCGCGGAGGCCCTAGGTGCCCATCGCCTTCGCCGCCGCCGATGCGCTGCGCGAGCGGCGTGAGCCCATGACCTGGTCCTGCGGCTCGGCGCCGCATCGGAGGTCCGCTGCCCCTGCCTTATCGACCGCGCCGTCCAGCATGTCGGGCCGCCACTTGAAGTAGTGGACGGCCGCCAGCAACTCGCGGAGAGTATGTGCTCAGGCTGCTCCGAGCCAGCCGGGGCGAAACGCATCTCAGCGGCCTGACATGCCGCCGGTGGCGAGGTGACCCGGTCCCTGGCAGGCCGCGATCGCCGCTGGTAACTGGATCAGTCGACTGCCGGCGGCCGAGTTTGAAGACCTGGTCGACCTGTACGGGTGCCCGGGGCGATGCAGGAGTGACAGCAAACGCGGCCGGTTGCGTCGAAGATTGGTGTAACAACGGTTTGTAGTGGGCGACCGATAGCCATCGATTTGAGCGCGGAAGAAGTGTTTACCGTCAACGGCGAACTCGACTGTAAAGTCGGCGAGTCCATCAGGGGCAGGCGCGTTGGCCTCGGGCCAGTTCAGCGACCCGCTCCCAGTCCGTATTTCTTCCACGTCGAGCCGTGCTCGTTCCCATCAGTGCACTCCATCCCGCCCATGCTCGCTATCGCTAGCCCCCGTGCCGTGGCGCAGATCAGGTCGCTGCTAGCCGTCGCTGCGGTATCACCACGCGCAACGCTCCACGACGCGCAAGCCGGAACAACTGGAAAAGCGTCGTACCGAGTGCGTACAGGCGGGTGCGGTGGTCGACGTTCTGGCCCAGGACCTGCGCGGGCGCCGTCACTGCTGGGAGTGATGTCAGGCGGTCAGGCGCTGGACGAGGTTGGTGCGCATGTCCGGGCGACTGGCCGCTACCAGGGTGAAGGCGGCTTCCCGGACCAGACGCTGTGCGTGCTGGCCGATCAGGATGGCGGAACTGCCGACACCGGCCACCAGCGCCCCCGTGGCTCGCAGGGCGAGTTCCGCGGCGGCGGCTCTGGCCGACGTCAGAAGTGAGGGGTCGCCCATCCCGGCGTCGAGTGCCGAGCGCGCCTCGTCGAGGCGGGCGGACAGCGCCGTGGCGGCTTCGGTGTGCCCGGTCTCACCGAGCAGGCGAATCGCCCTGTCTGCGATGCCGCAGGCCACGCAGCCGTTGAGGCGCGACCCGAAGGCTTGGAAGGACAGGAATTCTGCGTACGGGCTGCTTCCGGTCACCCGATCCGAGGGCAGCGGATAGCCGTCGAAGGAAAGTCGGACGGTGTTGGTGGCCTGGCCGGCGACAAGCCGGGTCGGTTCGGCCGTGAGCCCGTGGCCCGGGGCGGCGTCGATCAGACCGGAGACGACGGTGCCGGGCTCACCGGAATCGAGGTCGCGGCCGGACACCTGGAGCAGGTCGATCACACCCCAGCCGCTGACGAACGGAGCCTCCCCGTCCAGCACATAGCCGCCGTCGACGGCGCGTGCCCGCAGTTTCGGCGGGTTCGGCAGAACGCCGGCGAAGGCGACCCCGCTGCGGACGCGACCGGCCACCATGTCCTCGAAGAAGCGATCGCGCAGCGCCGTGTTGCCGGTTCCGCTCAGGTTGAGCACGGCGCCGTTGTGCTGCATCCAGGTGAACGTGGTCGACAGGCAGCCGCCGGACAGCGCCTCCAGGATCTCCACGACCTCCCCGAAGCCCAGTTCCTGCGCGCCGACGGCGACGGCGAGCCCGTAGAAGCCCTCGCGGGCGAGCAGATCCCAGTGCCCGTCGGGCACCTTCCCGGTCTCGTCCACCGTGTTGGCGGCGGGGAAGAGCACCTCGTCGGCGATCTCGCGGGCTCGCCGGACGATCGGGTGCACGCCTTTCCGCGTCTCAGTCATAAGGTTAGGCTAACCTAATTACTACGCCGAGTCGGCGTGAAGAACATGTTTCTCCGGCGCTCGGCCGTCATCACGCGACGCCGTCTCGAACGATGCCGGGCCAACGGCGCTGATCATGTGGTCCACCCATGCAACGGCGCGAAGGCGCGCTCTCGGTCTGCGATGCCCGGTCCACCTGTAGGGAGTCCTCAGCCTTGAGCTTTGCTCCCGATGGCGACACCGCCCTGCCTTCGGCCTGCGATATTGCGGGGCTGATCCTGGCGACGGATACGCGGCTGCGGCCTCGGATCGTCGGCCCGCGGCAATCCGGCACCCCGATATATCGGGGAATGTGACGCGTAGGCCATAGAGGGCCCAGGGCCCCTCGGCGCGCTTCGGGTGGCGTGGCACGCATGCTGGTGCGGCATTATGTTCCGGACGTCGGATTCATCGGTTGGAGGGCACGATGGACCCAGAGCCTCGCTCGGCGAAAGGCCGCCGCACTCGCGCGCGCCTCGTCGCGGCCGGCAAGGCCGTGTTCGAGCGTGAGGGCTTCCGGCAGGCGCGGATCACCGATATCACCGCCGAGGCCAAGGTGGCGCACGGGTCCTTCTACCACTACTTCGATTCCAAAGAATCGCTCTTTCGCGAGATCGCCGAGGAAGTCGAAGTGCGCCTGGTGTCCATGGACGACATCCCAGAGGACCTGCCCGAGAACGCCGGGCCCATCGACCGCATCCGCGCAGCCAACAGGGCCTACCTGACGGCGTACCGGAAGGAGGCCCGCATCATGCGGGTGATCGAGGAGGTCAGCCGGTACAACGACGAGGTCCGCAGGGTGCGGTCCAAACGCGACGACTACCTGGCGGCCCGGCTCGAGTCGGCGATCAAGCGGCTGCAGGCGGCGGGGCTGGCCGACGAACGCATCGACGAGAGGTGCGCCGCCATGGCCCTCGGCGGCATGGTCGCGAAGTTCGCGGAGATGGTGTTCGTCGGCGACGCGCGTTACGACATGAACGCGGCGGTTGAGCAACTCACGCTCCTGTGGGCCAATGCGCTGGGCCTGAGCCCCACCCCCGACCGGGAGCTTGCGGCCGGCTGACCCTCGTCCCTTTCTCCTCCACCCGTTCGTTGGTGTCGTCGGCTCGCGCGTCACCAGTGAGGCTTGGCGCGCCATCTCGTCACCTGGGCGTCCGCGGGAACGCGCGTATTCGGCCGATGCGATCGCGACGGTCGCGATCTCACCGATCCCCGTGCCGTCGTCAGTCTCTGGACCGTGCTGAACGACGAGGCGGCGTCGCCGGAGTCCCATCGGCGACCGGGATCTGCCTCTACTCCATGCCGGACTCGCCGGGGTTGATTCAGCCCCAGAGCCTTCACCGCCGTAAGCGACATAAATCGACTCCGACGTCAGGATCGATATCTCCAGGTAGTAGACCGCGTGGTCCTGCTCGTCGCCCCGCGACTCCCTGACTCGTCGTTGCCGCCCGGAGGGGGTGGCTGCCCGGTCGTGCCGTGTGGGCTTTGAGAGCCTTCAGCCTGGTGCGATCGCCCGTGGCCGTGGTGGGTTGCTCGAGCGCCGACTCGGAGGGTGGGCGGTGCCGGCGTCGGGATCCGATGGGCGTGCGAGGCAGGATTTCCACTATTGACCTCGATGTCGAAACATACTTTGATTGCGGCCAGTGCCGGATGGCGAAACCGTCGGCTCCGAATCCACCCCGAAGGAGACACGGTGACCCGAAGCTCTGCTCTCCAAGACTGGGGGATCCGAACGGTTCCCGGCTGGCTGGCCCAGCGCTACCGCGACGAAGGGCGGTGGACCGCGGACTCCCTCGGCTCGACGGTGGCCGCGGGGCTGAGCCGTGCCCCGCACCTGTCATTCCACGTGCGCTCCACGGTGCGTCCCTACACCGGCACCCTCGGCGACGTGGACCGGGCGGCGCGCTCGCTCGCCCAGGGCCTGCGGGCTCAGGGGATCGGTCCGGGGTCGGTCGTCGTGCTCCAGCTGCCGAACTGGGTCGAGGCCGCCATCACGTTCTGGGCGGCGACCTACATCGGCGCGGTCGTCGTCCCGGTGGTCCACTTCTACGGGCCCAAAGAGGTCGGCTACATCCTGGACGACACGCGCCCCGCGGTGATCGTCACACCTGACCGCTTCGGGCGCACCGACCACCTCCAGCAGTACGAGCAGCTGCTGGCGGAACGAGACGACACGCCGCTGTGGCTGGTGGTCGGCGACCGCCGGCGGCAGGATCTGCCGCGCGGTGCCACGCCCTTCCACCAGATGCTGGAGAGCGACCCGCTCGGCGCGCCGGAGGCGGTCGACCCCGCGGCCCCGGCGATCGTGGGCTTCACCTCCGGTACGACGCTCAACCCCAAGGGCGTCGTGCACAGCCACCAGACGATCGGCTGGGAGGTGCGCCAGTGCGACGGCTTCTACGGCAAGGGCGGGCCGCCGCAGATCGTGGGCACTCCGGTCGGCCACTTCATGGGCATGATCAATGCCTTCCTGCTGCCGCTGGTGCGGTCCGAGCCGGTGCACCTGATCGACGTGTGGGACCCGGCCGAGGTGCTGCGGGCGATGGGCGAGCGGGGGCTCGGCATCGCCGGCGGTCCGCCCTACTTCCTGACCAGCCTGCTCGACCACGCCGACTTCACGCCCGAGCACCTGGCCCTGATCCCCTACATGGGACTGGGCGGCGCGATGGTGCCGGAGGCGTTCACCGAGCGGGCGACCAGGGAGGGCATCACGGTGTACCGCTCCTACGGGAGTACCGAGCACCCCTCGATCACGGCGAGCCTGGTGGGCGACGCGGCGGACAAGCGACTGCGCACCGACGGCCGCGTGCTGCCCGGTGCCGAGATCCGCCTGGACCGGGGCGGTGAGATCCTCTCGCGCGGTGCCGACTGCTTCATCGGCTACACCGATCCTGAACTGACCGCCCGCGCCTTCGACGCCGACGGCTGGTACCGCACCGGCGACATGGGCACGGTCGACGGCGACGGCTGCCTCACCATCACCGACCGCGTAACCGATGTCATCATCCGCGGCGGTGAGAACATCAGCGCCCAGGAGGTCGAGTCGCTGCTGCTCAGGATGGAGCAGATCGCCGAGGTGAGCGTGGTGGCCGAGCCCGACCCGCGGTTGGGTGAGCACGCCACCGCGGTGATCCGCCCGCATGATGCGGCGAGCCCGGTCTCGCTGGACGACGTGCGCTCTCATCTGGCCGCGGCCGGGCTCGCCCGGCAGAAGTGGCCGGAGTCGATCCACCTGGTCGCGGACTTCCCGCGCACGGCGACCGGGAAGATCCAGAAGTTCCGCCTGCGTGAGCGGGTACGCGACGGCTCGCTGGGGCGCCCGCGCTGACGTCGGCCCAGACGCCGATGGGAGCCCCGTGAGGTTGGGAGTGGTCGTGGAACCGTCGGGCTGCCTCGACCGGCCGGACCACCGCGTGATTCACGAGACCAGGGCCGCCCTCGTGGTCGATGAGCAGGACCACGGGCTCGCACTCCCGCTCCGACCTTCCGACCAGACCTCACGCCGCCCCTCCAAGGGGCGGGCGAGGTACGGGCGCCTGCACGAGGTCGCGATGCTCCGCGACCGCATCGTTTTCCACCAGGGCCGGGCCGCCGACCCGGTCACCTCCGCCCCCGCCCCCCGCCCCTGATAGAGGGAGAGCCCCTTGCGTCGAGTCCTCAACATCGCCGCTCTCGCGGCGCTGGCGGCGGCCACCGTCACCGCCTGCTCCGGCTCCGGTTCGGAGACCGAGTACGGCAAGAACCTCACCGGCGAGCCCATCGGCCTGTCGCTGATCGCCTCCGGCCCCGGCCCCATCTACCAGCCCGAACTGGTGAAGGCGGCCAGGGCCGCGGTCAACGCGGTCAACGATGCCGGCGGGGTGAAGCCCGGGGGAGGGGGCAGTGCCCGGCCGCTCAAGCTGGTCGAGTGCGAGGCGTCCACCGTCACCGACCCCAACGCGGCGACCAAGTGCGCCCGCGAGGCCATCGCCGAGAAGGTGGTCGCCGGCATCGGCAAGTACGTGTCGTCGGACGCGGTCGTCCAGGCCTTCCAGGGCGCGAGGATCCCCCTGGTCGGCACGATGGTCATGACCGGGCAGGACTTCACCAACCCCGCGTCCTTCCCGATCGTGGGCGGTTCCCCCGTGCTGGCCGCGGGCACCGGGGTCGCGCTGCAGCAGGCGGGCGCCAAGACGGTGGCCGTCGTGACCGGTGACAGCCCCTCCGGGCGGCTGGTGCCCCAGTACGTCAAGGCCCTGCTCGCGGCGCCGGGCGACCTGAAGGGGGCCTACTACCTGCCCTTCGACGCCTCGGCCGACCTGACCTCGCACTTCGGCCAGATCGCCGCCGCACGCCCCGACGGGGTGGCCCTGCTGGCCTCGACCGATGTCACCAGCAAGACGATCGTCGGCCTGCGGCAGGCCGGCTACCAGGGCAAGATCGCGGTGGTGGCGACGGCGGTGTCGGAGGCGTCCCTGGCGAAGACGGGCGGCGCCGGCGAGGGCACCGTCGTCGTCAGCGACTACGACGCCGTGACCAGCACCGGCAACCCGAAGATCAAGCAGTTCCTGGACGAGACGGCCAAGTACGGCGACGGCAGGATCGAGGGCACCGAGTTCGCTCTGAACGCCTGGGCGTCGGTCCACCTGGTGGCCGACAGGCTCAACGGGCTCTCCGAGATCAACGGTGCCGCGCTGACCAAGTCGCTGGAGGGCAGCAAGGTCTCCCTCGGCATCGCGCCCGACTTCACCTACGGCACGCCGAACTTCCTCAAGCTGCCGCGGATCCCGAGGACCACCGTCCAGTTCCAGACGGTGCGGGGCGGCAAGATCATGCTCCAGCCCGGCGGCAGGTTCGTCGACCTCGGTCAGCTCGCGAAGCAGTAGTCGGATCGGTCGGGAGTCCTGCCCATGAACGACCTGCTCACCTTCCTCATCCTGGGACTGTCGGTCGGGGCGGTCTATGCCCTCACCGCCCAGGGCCTGGTGCTGATCTACCGCGGTAGCGGGGTGGTCAACTTCGCACAGGGCGCCTACAGCATGATCGGCGCCTTCCTCTTCTACCGTGTCGCCCCCGACCTGGGCCTGCCGCCGGCCGCGGCGTGGCCGCTGGCCCTGGGCGTCCCCGCGCTGCTGGGGGCCGCCACGCACCTGCTGCTGATGAGGCATCTGCGCCGGGCGTCGGCGCTGGTGCGACTGGTCGCGACCCTCGGCGTGTTCGCGCTGCTGGTGGGGATCGGCTACCAGCTGTGGGGACGCGGTCAGGATCTGGTGGTCTCCCCGCTCCCGCACGACGCGCACCACCTGTTCGGCGCGCAGGCGGGGATCGGGCAGGACCGCTTCTGGGTCATCGCCATCGCCGCCGTGCTCACGCTCGGCCTGGCCGCGCTGTTCCGCTGGACACCGTTCGGGCGGACGACCGAGGCCATCGCGGAGAACCCGGTGGCCGCGGCCGCGCTCGGCAAATCACCGGACGTGGTCGCCACGGCCAACTGGGTGCTGGGCGCCGTTCTGGCCTCGCTGGCGGGCATCCTGGTCGCGCCGATCCTGTTCCTCAGCGTCGAGGCGCTCGCACTGATCGTGCTGCGCTCGCTGGCGGCGGCGCTGGTCGGCCGGTTCGTCTCGTTCTGGCGGACCCTGGCGGCCGCGCTGGTCATCGGCGTGGTCGAGACGCTGCTGGGACGCTACATCGTGGACGAGGGGCCGCTGGGGCCCTTCGTCTCCGACGACCGGCTGCTGTTCGGGACCTTCACGGCACAGTCGGTGTCCCATTCGGCGGCCTTCCTCATGATCGTCGTGGTGCTGTTCGTCGCGGGCCGGAACCTGCCGGTCCGCGGTGAGCTGCTGGACCGGCTGCCGGTGCTGGGCTCGGGCCGGATCTCCCGGCCCGGCCTGCTCGCCGCGGCCGCGGTGACGATCGTGGTGATCTCGGTCGTGCCCGCGGCCTGGGCGGCCTCGATCCAGGTCAGCCTGGCCGCCGCGATGATCTGCCTGTCGCTGGTGGTGGTCACGGGCCTGACCGGGCAGATCTCGCTGGCGCAGATGGGACTGGCCGGGACCGGCGCGTGGATCGCCGGCAAGCTGATGCAGGCGCAGTCGTGGCCGTTCATCCCGGCCCTGGTCGCCGCCGTGGTCATCACCACCGTGATCGGGGTGGTCGTCGCAGTGCCCGCGCTGCGCACCCGGGGCGTGAACCTGGCGCTGCTGACCTTCGGCCTGTCGGTCGTGCTGTCCCAGCTGATCCTGCAGAACCCCGCGCTCACCGGCGGGCTCGAAGGCGTCGACATCGGCAGGCTCAACGTGTTCGGCTGGGCGATGGACGGCTTCGACCACCCGCGGCGGCTGGCGTTCGTCACGCTGGCCGTGCTCGTCGCGGTGTGCGTCGCGGTGGCGAACGTCCGGCGCAGCGGCACCGGGCTACGGCTCATCGCGCTGCGCAGCAACGAGCGGGCGGCCGCGGCGATCGGCCTGAACAGCGCGGCGATCAAGGTCTACGCGTTCGGGCTGGGCGCGGGGCTGGCCGCGCTCGGTGGCGTCTTCCTGGCGTTCCGGCAGCAGAACCTCGTCCTGACCGAGTTCTCGCCGTTCTCGTCGGTGCAGGTGGTGGTCTACACCGTGATCGGCGGGATCGGCTACGTGATCGGCGCGCTGGGCGGCGGATCGTTCGCCCCGGGCGGTCTCGGCGGGCAGATCCTGCACTCCTTCGGGCTCGGCACCAACGCGCTGGAGATCGTCTCGGGCGCGATGCTCCTGATGATCATTCTGGCGAACCCCAGCGGGATGGCCTTCGAACAGGTCAGGGCCGTGACGGCGGTTCGCGAGCGGCTCGGCTCCGGCAAGCACCGCGCTCCCGCACCTCCGTCCGAGCCCGCGCCCGAGCCCGCACCCGTCCGCGGGGCCGTCCCTGCCGGGACGCCGGGTACGCGCACTCTCGAGGTCGCCGGGCTCAACGTCCGCTTCGGACGGGTGCGGGCCGTCGACGAGGTGAGCCTGCGCGTGGACCCCGGAGAGGTGGTGGCGCTGATCGGGCCCAACGGCGCCGGCAAGACCACGGTGATCGACGCGCTGACCGGCTTCGTGAAACCCGAGCGCGGAGGGCGGATCCGGCTCGGCGGCCAGGCCCTGGAGGACTGGGGCGCCGCGCGGCGGGCCCGCGCGGGGCTGGTCCGCTCCTTCCAGTCCCTTGAACTGTTCGAGGACCTGACGGTGCTGGAGAACCTTCTGGTCACGACCATGGACACGCCGCTGCGGTACGTCACCGACCTGGCCCGCCCGCGCATGCCGCGGCTGACGGCCGCCGGTGAGGCCGCCGTCCAGGAGTTCGGGCTGGCCGGCGACCTGGAGCGGTTCCCCGGCGAACTGCCGCACGGCCGGCGTCGGCTGCTGGCCATCGCGCGGGCGGTGGCCTCCGACCCGGCCGTGCTGCTCCTCGACGAGCCGGCGGCGGGACTCGGCGAGGAGGAGACGGGCGAACTGGCCCGCCTCATCCGGCGGCTGGCCGACACCCTCGGCATCGCCGTCCTGGTCATCGAACACGACATGTCATTCGTGCAGACCTGCGCCGACCGTGTCGTCGTCCTGAACTTCGGGCGAGTGATCGCCGACGGGGAACCGGGCCAGATCCTGAGGGATCCCGCGGTGGTCGAGGCCTACCTGGGGGCCGCCCCGGAAACGCCGGGCGACGCGACGCGGCCCGAACCGGAGAGGGCGTGAGTTCCATGCTGCTGAAGGTCGAAGGGCTGGCGGCGGGCTATTCCGGTGTGGACGTCGTCCGTGAGATCGATCTGCACATCGGCAAGGGCGAGGTCGTGGCGCTGCTGGGACCGAACGGGGCAGGCAAGACCACCACGCTTCTCGCGCTTGCCGGGGTGCTGACCCCCACGTCCGGGCAGATCCTCTATCGGGACCTCCCGCTGCGGGGAACGCTGCACCAGCGGGCGCGGCGGGGCATCTCCTACATCAGCGAGCAGGGCTCGGTCTTCAGCCGGCTGACCACGCTGGCCAACCTCAGGCTCGGGGCCGGCAGCGTCGGGGACGCGCTGGCGCTCTTCCCCGAACTGGAGCCGCTGCTCAAACGCCCCGGGGGCCTTCTCTCGGGAGGGGAGCAGCGGATGCTGGCGCTGGCCCGGAGCCTGGCGGGCAAACCCGAGCTGCTGCTGGTCGACGAGCTGTCGCTGGGCCTCGCGCCCCTCATCGTGAGGCGGCTGCTCGAACGCATCCGTGCGGCCGCCGACGCCGGGACGGCGGTGCTCATCGTCGAGCAGCACGCCTCACAGGTGCTGTCGGTCAGCGACCGCGGGTACGTGCTGAGCCGGGGGCGGCTGTCGGCGTCGGGGACCGGCGCCGAACTGCTGGCGTCCTCCGGCGCGCTGCGGTCGGCCTATCTGGGCACCCGCGCGGAAGACGGGACCGAATGATCGCGGCCGCGGCAGCCGGGTGAACCCCGGGGCCGTCCGCCGAGACGGCCCCGGGGAGGGGCGGGGTCCTCGGCGGGTGATGTCTCGCTCGCCGGTTACCCGGAGGGAGTCGGATTCCTGTGCGGTGACGGGGTACTCCTTGAAGGGTGACGGCGGTCCGGGATGGATCTCGATGGATGAGACCTTCACCTCACACAGCGCGGCCGAGGTCCCTTCGACGGCGGCGGGGATGGTGGACGCCCGAGGAGTCCTGATCTGGTGGACGAAGGAGGCCGCGCGCCTGCTCGGCTACCGTCCCGACGAAGCGGTGGGACGCCGCGCGGTCGGCCTGCTCTCCGACGGGCTTCCGGCATGGGCGCGCGGATGCGTCGAGCGGGACGAGGAGGGGGCCGGCCGGCTGCTGCTGCGGCACCGGGACGGCCACCGGGTCGAGCTCGCCGTCCGCGTGGTCCCGGTTCACGGGCCCGGCGCGGACGTCCACTGGCTCGTGACGCTCGTCCGGGCGGCGGGGCCGGGGCCGGGGGCGGGTGACGGCGCGCCGACGCTCGGGGAGCTGGCGCTGACCCAGTCGCCGATGGGTGTCATGTTCTTCGATCGAGCGGGCCGGGTCAGGGGGGCCAGCCGGGGTGGGCTGCGCGCGGCGGGCGCGCGCCTCGAGGAGATCGTCGGGCTGACCGTCGATCGTCTGTCCGCCGACCCGGCGTACAAGGACTTCAAGGAACGGCTGGAGCGGGTGCTCCGCACGGGGCGGGAAGAGCGGATGAACGCCTATGTGCGGACACCGGGCGAGAACCGCGCTCACGCCTGGTCGTCGATCGTGTACGCGCTGCAGGACCCCGAGGGAAGAGTGCTGGGAGCGGCCGTGGCGGCGCTCGACGTCACCGAGGAGGACCGGGCCAAGCAGCGTCTGGCGATCGTGAACGCCGCCAGCGCCCGCATCGGGACCGTTCTCGACGCGGCGGCCACCGCCCAGCAGCTCGCGGACATAGCCGCCGAGCAGTTCGCCGACTTCGTCTGTGTCGATCTGCTCGACGGCGTCCTCACGGGTGAGGAGGCGGAGCCGCGTCGGCTCGCGGGCCGGGTGGTCCTCCATCGTGCCGCGCAGCGGTCCCTCCTGGCCGGCTGCCCGGAGGCCATGGTCGAGACCGGCGGTGCGGGGCGCTACCCGGAGGACTCACCGCCGGCCCGCGCCCTGGTCACCGGGCGTTCGCTGCTGCGGCGGACGGACGACTCCGATGTCCGGGCCTGGCTGGCGCGTGATCCCGCCTGGGCGTCCAGCGTCCGCGAGTTCGGGATCCACTCCTTCATCGTCGTGCCGTTGCCGGCCCGCGGGACGATCATCGGCCTGGCGCAGTTCTACCGGCATCGCACGCCCGATCCGTTCGACACCGAGGACCTGCTGCTCGCCGAGGAGATCACCGCCCGGGCGGCGCTGAGCATCGACAACGCCCGGCGCTACGCCGAGCAGCGCGAGACCGCGCTGGCCATGCAGCGGAGCCTGCTGCCGGGCCGGTCACCCCCGCATCCGGCGGTGACCGTGGCCTCCCGCTACCTGCCGACCGGCTCCCGGGCAGGGGTGGGCGGCGACTGGTTCGACGTGATCCCGCTGTCGGGGGGCAGGGTCGCGCTCGTGGTGGGCGATGTGGTGGGGCACGGCCTCCAGGCATCGGCCACCATGGGGCGCCTCCGCACGGCGGTCCGCACCCTGGCCGAGGTGGACATGCCTCCGGACGAGCTGCTCACCCACCTCGACGACGTCGTCCTGAGCCTGGACCGCGAGGAGGGGCCGGGCGGCGCCGACGGCGACGGACGGCAGACCGGGGACATCGGCGCGACCTGCCTGTACGCGGTCTACGACCCGGTCTCGCGGGTCTGCGCCATGGCCCGCGCAGGGCATCCGGTGCCGGCGCTGGTCGCCCCCGGCGGAACCGTCGATTTCCCCGCGTTGCCGGCCGGCCCCCCGCTGGGGCTGGGCGGCCTGCCGTTCGAGTCGGCCGAGCTGGAACTGCCCGACGGCACGCTGATCGCGCTGTTCACCGACGGCCTCATCGAGTCCACCGGGCATGACGTCGACGTGGCTTTGGACCGGCTGAGCGACGTGCTGCGCACGCCCGCCCCGTCCCTGGAACGGCTCTGTGACGAGGCGCTGGCCGAACTGCTGCCCGGTGCCCCTGCGGACGACGTGGCCCTGCTCCTCGCCCGCACCCAGGGCCTGGACGCCTCCCATGTCGCGACCTGGGATCTGCCCGCGGACCCGGCGATGGTGTCACGGGCACGGGAATGGGCCACGGCCCGGCTGGCCGCCTGGGGACTGGAGCACGCGGCCATCGTCACCGAACTCCTGGTCAGCGAGCTCGTCACCAACGCCCTCCGCTACGGGAAACCGCCGGTCCGGCTCCGCCTGATCCGGCTGCGCCTGCACGGCGAGACCAGCCTGATCACCGAGGTCTCCGACGCCAGCAGCACCTCGCCGCATCTGCGCCGTGCGCGCGCGTTCGACGAGCACGGCCGCGGCCTCTTCCTGGTGGCCCAGCTCACCCACCGCTGGGGCAGCCGCCAGAGCCCCTCCGGCAAGACGATCTGGGCCGAGCAGACACTCCCCGAGTGATCTGGTCGGTATCCGAGGGCGGGTGCTAGCGTCCAGGCGACCGGTGGGAATCCGGTGAAGGCTGCGAACGCAGTGAACCGAGTGAAGGGTGTGCGCCGATGGGCGACGCGGAGAGCTACCGCGCCACGTTCGAGATGGTCGACGCGGACGGCGACGGCTACATCTCCACCGCCGAGCTGAAGAACGTGATGCGGGCGCTGGGAAAGGAGATCACCGACACCCGCGCGGTCGAGGTGATGGTGGACGCCGACGCCAACCGCGACGGCCGGATCTCCCTGGAGGAGTTCGCCGCGCTCATGCAGGGCGGCACCGCCTCCTGATCCCGTCAGCCGGCGGCCCACTCGCGGCGGCGGGCCTCGGCCAGGGCGATGGCGGTGGCGACGGCGACGTTGAGCGAGCCGACCCTGCCGATCTGCGGGATGTAGGCGACCGCGTCCGCGGCGGCCAGCAGCGCGGGGGAGCAGCCGTGGTCCTCGCCGCCCACGGCCAGGCACACGTCGCCGTCCAGCGGCGCCTCGTGCAGCGGGACGGCGTCGCCGGTGAGCTCGACCGCGACCAGCCGCAGTCCCTGCTTGCGGACCGCCGCGGCGGCCGCGTCCGGCGTCCCCGCGTGCTCCCAGGACACCAGGCGCTCGGTGCCCAGGGCGGTCTTGGCGACGTTGCGGTGGGACGGGTCGATGGCGTTCCCGGCCAGCCAGAGGTGCTCGACGCCGAAGACCGCCGCGCTGCGGATGATCGAGCCCATGTTGAACGGCTGGGTGACCGACTCCACCAGCAGCCCGAGCCGCCCCTCGGTGCGCCGCCGCCAGTCGCGGTTGAGCCGTTTGACGTCGGTCGGGCGCAACTGCTTGCGGGCCGGGTCGTGCGCGGTCATGCGGTGTCATCTCCGGTACGGGTGGGTTCGGGCCGCGCGGCCACCGCCAGGACGCGGTAGGCCGAGCGGGAGGCGAGACGGTCGGTGGGGAAGCCCTGCTCGTTCAGCCAGCGCTGCAGGGTGTCCGAGCCCAGGTGCTTCTGCACGACGAGGTGGGCGCGGCCCCCGGGCGTGAGGCGGGGGAGCCAGGTCAGGAGCAGGTCGTGCAGGGCGGCCTTGCCGATGCGGATCGGGGGGTTGGACCAGATCGCCTCGAAGCGGAGCTCGGGGGCGATCTCGTCCGCCAGGGCGAACCTTACTGTGTCAAGGCCGGCGGCCGTTGCGTTGCGCCGGGCCAGCTCCAGCGCGCGTTCGTTGACGTCCACCCCGTACACCTGCGCCTCGGGAGCGCGGCGGGCCAGGGTGAGCGCGATGGGGCCGTAGCCGCAGCCGAGGTCCAGCAGGGCGCCGGCGGGCGGGGGAGCGGGCACGGTCTCCAGCAGGATGCGGGTGCCCGGGTCGATCCGGTCGGGCGAGAAGACGCCGCGGTCGGTCTCCAGCCGCAGATGCAGGTCCGGCAGCACCAGGTCGACGGTGCGGAGCCGGCTGGCCGCCCCGGGCCGGGACGCGAAGTAGTGTTCCCCCACGTCGGCAGACCGTACCAGCGTCCGGCCGAATCGGCGTTCCGGACCGGTCAGGGCAGCCGGGCGAACCAGGCCAGCGAGGCCCCGCCCGCGGCCAGCGCCAGCAGCAGCGCGATGCCGGTGAAGCGGGCCGCGATGTCCCGGTGCTCGATCTTGAAGCCGAGCGAGCTGCCGATGCTGGAGTACACCTCCGACAGCTGGCCGCCGTCGGCAGCCTCGTAGGCCTTGCCGCCGGCGCCCTCGGCCAGGGTCCGCAGCGTCTCCTTGTTGACCGACACGCTGGTGGTCTCGCCCTCGATGTCGACGGTGCCGAAGGGGGTGCCGAAGGCGATCGTGGAGACCGGGACGTGCGCGCCGCGGCTGGCGTCGATGGCCTCGCTGACCGAGCGGCCGGTGGTGTTGTCGCCGTCCGACAGCAGCACGATGTGGGCGGGCGGCGGATCCTGCGGTGTGTCCGGCCCCCGGCTCTGGGCGTCGAAGGACCGCACGGCCTGCAGGGAGGTGAACACGGCCTCGCCGATGGCGGTGCGCTTGGCCAGGACCAGCTGGTCGATGGAGGCGATCGCGGCCTGCCGGTCGGCGGACGGCGCGGCGACCAGGTTGGCGTTGCCGGCGAAGGAGACCACGCCGACGTTGAAGCGGCCGGGCAGGTCGCGGATGAACTTCTTGGCGGCGTCCTTGGCGGCCTCGAACCGGTTGGGCGCCACGTCCTTGGCCATCATCGACAGCGAGACGTCCACCGCGACCATGATCGTGGCGCGGTCGCGGGGGACCTTGACGCCGGTGGCGGGACGGGCGAACCCGATCATCATGACCAGCAGCATGGCCAGGAACAGCCCGGCGGCCACGTGCCGGCGCCAGCCCGGCCGCTTCGGCGCGACCTGGGCGAGCAGGGCCAGGTTGGTGAAGCGCACCGCGTACCGGCCGCGGCGCATCTGCAGGACGATGTAGGCGGTGGCCAGGACCGGCAGCAGGGCCAGCAGCCACAGCCGCTCGGGCGACAGGAAGGTCATGGGCGCACTCCCCCGGTGGCGATGGCGCGCCCGGCGGCGCGGCGCTGCCGCAGGGCGAAGCGGGCGACGTCGGCGATCCAGTCGCGGTCGGTGCGCAGGACCAGGTGGTGGCTGCCGCAGCGGCGCAGCGCGGCGCGGGTGCGCTCGCGCTGGGCGGCGGCCGCGGCGGCGTAGCGCTCGCGGACCTTGCGGTTCAGGACGATCTCGTGCACGGCCCCGGTCTCGGGGTCGGTCATCTCCACCAGCCCGACGTCGGGCAGGTCCAGCTCGCGCGGGTCGATGATCTCGATGGCCAGGACCTGGTGGCGGGCGGCCAGGCGGCGCAGCGGGCGTTCCCAGGCGGGCGGCTCGTGCCGGTGGCCGTCGTGGCCGGTGTCGGCGGCGGCCGGCGCGGGGTCGTCGGCGGGCGGGAGGAAGTCGGAGATGATCACGCGGAGGCCGCGGCGCTTCTGGCCGCGGTCCAGGGAGGTGATGCCCTCGGCCAGGGTGCCGGCGGGCCTGCTGCCGAACGGGCCCCCGCCGAGGGTGCCCGTCCCGGTTCCGGTGTCGGCCTCCAGCACGGCCTCCAGGAGGGCGTACATGGCGGCCTTGCCGGTGCGGGCGGGCCAGCGGCGCATCCCGTCGGGGCGCAGCAGGTAGGCGCCGACGCGGTCGCCGAGCCGGACGGTCAGGAACCCGACGGCGGCCAGCGCGGCGACGGCCAGCTCGCGTTTGATCATGGTGCCGGTGCCGAAGTCCATGCTGGGGGTGAGGTCCATGAGGGCCCACGCCTCCAGCTCGTGGTCGGCGACCAGGTCGCGCACGTGCGGGGTGGTGGTGCGGGCGGTGACGGCCCAGTCCATGTGGCGGACGTCGTCCTCGCCGGGCTGGTAGACGCGGGCCTCGGCCAGCTCGGTGCCGGGGCCGGGGATCAGGCCCAGGTGCTCGCCGTTCAGCAGGCCCTCCAGGCGGCGGGTGACCGACAGCTCCAGGCGCCGCAGGGTGCGCTCGGGGGCCAGCGCGGCCACCTTGCCGCCGCCGGCCCGCCCGCCGCGGGACGGCCGCCGGCCTCCGGTCGGGTCGGTGGTCACTGGGCGGTCACCGTGCCGTGGTTCCAGACCACGCGCGGCGGCGGGACGGCGGCCAGGATCTGCGCGACGACCTCGCCGGTGTCGACGCCGTCGGCGAGGGCGTCGAAGGTGAGGACGACGCGGTGCGCCATGACGTCACGGGCGACGGCGCGCACGTCGTCGGGCAGCACGTAGTCGCGGCCCGACAGCAGCGCCAGCGCGCGGGCGCAGGAAACCAGGCCGAGGGTGGCCCGGGGGCTGGCCCCGATCTCGATGACCTGGCGCAGGTCGGGCAGCCGGTACTGCTCTGGCTCGCGGGTGGCCATGACCAGCCGGACGATGTAGTCGGCGACCAGCTCGTGGACCGACACTTCCTCGGCGGCGCGCTGGAGGGCGATGAGGCGGTCGGGGTCCAGGACGGGCTCGGCCTCGGGCGGGTCGACGCTCATGCGCTGCAGGATCTGCAGCTCCTCGTGGGCGCCGGGGTAGCGCACGTCGATCTTCATCAGGAACCGGTCGCGCTGGGCCTCGGGCAGCGGGTAGACGCCCTCGGACTCGATCGGGTTCTGGGTGGCCAGCACGATGAACGGCCGGGGCAGCGGGTAGGTGTTGCCGCCCAGGGAGACCTGGCGCTCGGCCATGACCTCCAGGAGGGCGGACTGGACCTTGGCGGGCGCCCGGTTGATCTCGTCGGCGAGGACGAAGTTGACGAAGACGGGGCCGAGCTCGACGTCGAACTGCTCGGTGGAGGGGTGGTAGATACGGGTGCCGACGATGTCGGAGGGGACCAGGTCCGGGGTGAACTGCAGGCGGGCGAAGGTGCCGCCGACGACCTGGGCGAGGGTGCCCACGGCCAGGGTCTTGGCGACGCCGGGCACGCCCTCGATCAGGCAGTGGCCCTTGGCCAGCAGCGCGACGACCATGCGCTCGACCATGTGCTCCTGGCCGACGATGACCTTCTTGACCTCGGCCACGGTGTGCTGCAGCAGTGCCGCGGCCTGGTCCAGATCCTGCGCTGCGACGGTCATCTGGGAGATCCTCACTGTCCTCCGGCTGCTGGCGGGCGCATTCCGACCCTACGGGATCACATGTACCCGTTCGTGCGGGAAGACCGCACTCGCGAAGCCGACATGCGCGGCTGAGAGCCTGCCATCCACGGCCGTATGGGCGGTGTAAAGAGCCTGGGGGACGGCTCTGAGGGCACGTCGGCGATAGGGGGAGGGGGTGTACGGGGCGTTCCGGGGGGCGGCGGCGCGGTTGTAGTGTGGCGGCCATGTCCAGGCCGTTGCCACCCGGTGATCCTGTACGGCTCGGCCCCTACCGGCTGTCCGCGAGGCTGTCGGAGACCTCGGCCGGGATCGTGTACCTGGGGGAGGACGACGCGGGCCGTCGCGCCAGCGTCGCGGTGCTCAACCGCGGGGCCGCCGAGGACGCGGCGGCGCGCGACCGGTTCCGCGCCGCGATCAACTCGGCGATCCCGGGGCCGGGGCGGCCGCCCCGGCTGGGCCCGGAGGAACCGGCGCCGGTGGTGGCGGCGCAGCCCGACGGGCCGGCGCCGTGGGTGGCGACGTCCTATGACGCCGACCGGATGGAGCGGCCGGGCGCGGAGCGCTTCCTCGACTCGGTGGTGCTGGAGGGGGCGTTCCGGGGGCGGTGGAGAGGCCGCCGGAGGGGCCCGCAGTTCCAGCCGTACTGGCTGGGGTCGGGGGAACCGGCGCTGGAGCGTCCGCCGGCCGCGTTCGCGCCGGTGGGGCCGCCCGTCCAGGAGCGTCCCGAGCGGGGCCTGGTCGCGGCCATCCTGACCCTGGCGGGGATCCTGGCGGTGCTGGCGCTGCTGATGCTGCTGCTGTTCGCCTGCCAGCCGAAGGTGACCGAGCCGCCTCCGCCTCCGCCGGACCCGCCTTCGCAGCCGTTGCGGCCGCCGCCCACGCCGCCGCAGCAGCCGCGGCCGTCGCAGAGCCCGTCGCCGGTGCCGACCACGCCGACGCCGTCCCCGAGCCTGCCGACGCCGTCCCCCTCGGGCGGCGAGGGCGACGACGGCGGCCCGCTCTAGCTCTGGCAAGGCCGTGCGAGCCGGTATTGCGTTGCGGCGTCGGTGCGGCGCGGCGAGCATGGGGGCATGCTGGAGAGCCTGATCGCCTTCACCGGTGCGGCGGTCCTCATCGCGATGGTCCCGGGGCCGAGCACGGTCGTGATCATGCGGTCGTCGGTGCTGTCGGGGCGGCGGGCCGGGCTGGCCGCGGTCCTGGGGAACGAGACGGGCGTGCTGCTGTGGGGGCTGGCGGCGGCGCTGGGCCTGTCGGCGCTCCTGGCGGCGTCCCGGCTGGCCTATGACGGGCTGCGGATCGCGGGCGCGGCGGTGCTGGTGTACTTCGGGGCCAGGGCGCTGTGGCAGGCGCGCCGCGGCGCCGTGACGGCCGCCGGCGTTCCTGGTGACCCGGAGGACCCCGAGGGGGCCGCGGGGGCCGTGGAGGGCGGTTCCGGGCCGCTGGGGCGGTACTTCCGGCTGGGGCTGATCACCAACTTCGCCAATCCGAAGGCGGGGGTGTTCGCGGTGTCGTTCCTGCCGCAGTTCGTCCCGGAGGGCTGGCCGGTGCCGGTGGTGCTGGTGGGGTTCTCGCTGCTGTGGGCGCTGATCGACCTGGTCTGGTACACGGTCGTGGTGTGAACGGTGGACGCCGCCCGGCGGGTCTTCGAGCGGCCGGGAGTGCGGCGCCGCCTGGAGCAGGTGTCGGGCGTGGTCCTGGTCGGGCTGGGCGTCCGCCTGGCCTCGGAGACCCGCTGACCCCGCTGACCGGCCCCGCCTTTGGGCGTCCCCCCGGCGCGGCAAAGTCCTGCGGGGCGGGCGGATTCGCGGATCCGGGCGGTTCGGCACGACAATGTGCGCGCGAGCGTGGCTGGGAGTGGCGGAGGGAACGGCATGCGATGTCCGTCGTGCGGTAGCGACACCGGGACGGATCTGGCGAACTGCGCGCGGTGCGCGGCCCCTGTCCCCGGGGCGCCCGCCGCGGAGGCGGGCGCGGAGACGGTCGCGTTCCAGGACGATCCGACGCTGGTGGAGACCCGGTTCGCCGAGATCCCTCCGGCCCCGCAGGCGCCGCACGCCCCGTACGCGCCGCCGCCGGCCCGCGCGGGCGGGCGCGTCCCGCCGTACGCGGGCTGGGCGGTGGCCGGCACGTTCGCGCTCGCACTGGTGGCGGTGCTGATCGTGCTGTGGCCGTCGGGACGTGCGAAGGAGGGCGCGGGAGGGGCCGGGAGCCCGGGGACGCCCCAGGCACCGCAGAGTTCCGCCTCGCCGGTCACCTCGATTCCGGTGGGGAGCGCGAAGTTCTACGTCGACACCTTCGCCGCCGCGGAGGGGTACGCCCAGCCGTCGGCCTCCGGCGCGGCGGTCGGTGAGCTGCGCAAGGGCACCCACTACGTCTTCTGCAAGAAGTGGGGGCAGAAGATGGACCGCGGTGGAGGCGACGCCTACAACCACTGGTGGCTGCTGACCGACCTGGACGTGGTGTACGGCGGCGGCTCGCGGGGGTGGGTGCCGGCGCTGTACCTGAGCCGGTGGGGCAACGACGAGGCCAAGGACAACCAGGGGCAGGACATTCCGGTCTGTTCTGGTTGATCATTCGGTTCTAGCCTGTCGGGATGGACGCCCTGGACGCCCTCGCCGACCGGTACGTGGAGGAGTTCGCCGCGCTGGACCCGTGCGCGGCGACGATCATGGGGATCGCCGGCCATGACCGGGCCCTCACCGACTACGGCCCGGAGGGGTTCGCCGCCCGTTCCGACCTGACCCGCCGCACCCTGGTCGCGCTCGACGCCCTGCCCTGCCCCGACCCCGCCGGTGATGGGGACGCGGCCCGCGCCGAGGCGGCGCGGGTGGCGGCGGCGGTGCTGCGCGAGCGGCTGGAGACCGAGCTCGCCCTGGACGAGGCGGGCGTGCGGGAGGGCTGCCTCGACACCACCGACGGTCCGGTGCAGCGCCTCCGGTACGCCTTCGAGCTGCTCGACCAGGGCGCGGCCACCGACTGGGAGGCCATGGGCGCGCGGGTCCGGGCCCTTCCCGGCGCGCTGGAGAGCCTGCGCGCCGGCCTGGTGCGGGCGCACGACGAGGGCCGCCTGTCGCCGCAACGGCAGGTGGCCCGCAGCGAGCGCGCGTGCCTGGAGCTGCGCCGCTACCTCGCGGGGTTGGCCGGGCGTGAGGACGCGCGGCGGGCGGGGCTGGAGGAGCCCGCGTGGGCCGCCCGGCAGGCGCTGGGCGGCTTGGCCCGCTGGCTGAGCGAGGATCTGGAGCCGCGCGCCCCCCGGGAGGACGCGCTGGGGGCCGACCGCTACCGGCTGGGCGTGCGCGACTTCCTGGGAACCGATCTGGACCTGGAAGAGACCTACGCCTGGGGCTGGGAGGAACTGGCCCGGATCGAGGCGGAGATGGCCTCCCTCGCCCAGGAGATCCGCCCCGGGGGCACCCTGGCGGAGGTGACCGCGGCCCTGGACGCCGATTCGGCCCACCGGGTGCGCGCGGAGGATTTCCTGCCCTACATCCAGGAACTGGCCGACCGCGCCATCGCCGACCTGGATGGCGTGCACTTCGACATCCCCGCCCCTCTGCGGCGCGTCGAGTGCCGCCTGGCGCCCGCGGACTCGGGCGTGTACTACCTGGCCCCGGCCGAGGACCTGTCCCGGTCCGGAACGGTGTGGTGGACGCTGCACCCCTCGGAGGAGGAGGTCGTCACCTGGAGCGTCCCGGCGGTGATGTTCCACGAGGGCGTGCCCGGCCACCACCTCCAGCTGGGGTCGGCCACGCTGAACACTGCGACGCTCAACCGCTACCAGCGGGTGTCGGCGGAGCTGTACCCCGGGCACGGCGAGGGCTGGGGCCTGTACGCCGAGCGGCTGATGGGCGAGCTGGGCTACTACCGCGATCCGGCGCACCGGCTGGGGATGCTTGCGGGCGGGCAGCAGATCCGGGCGGCGCGGGTCGTCCTGGACATCGGGATGCACCTGCGGCTGCCGATCCCGGCGGGGACCGGGTTCCACGAGGGCGAGCGGTGGACGCCGGAGCTGGGGTGGGAGTTCCTGCGGGCGCACTGCGGGCCGTGGGCCGACGAGCAGGTGACCTTCGAGATCGACCGGTACCTGGGCCGCCCGGCGCAGGCGATCGCCTACAAGCTGGGGGAGAAGGTCTGGCTGGAGGCGCGCGAGGACGCGCGCCGCCGGGAGGGCGCCGCGTTCGACCTCAAGGCCTTCCACCGGCGGGCGCTGGACCTGGGCCCGATGGGCCTGGACCGGCTCCGCGCCGAGCTCGCCGCCGCCCCGTGACCCGGTAGGGCACCGCCCTTTGAACGGCGTCAGGTGGGGCCGTGGTCCTCGGCCGGGACGGGGCCGGGCCTCGTCCAGTCGAAGGACCGTTCGACCGCGCGCTTCCAGTTGTGGTACTCGGCGGCGCGGCGGACGGGGTCCATCGCCGGGACCCAGCGGGCGGCGCGGTGCCAGTTGCGGCGCAGCCCCTCCAGGTCGGCCCAGTATCCGACGGCCAGCCCGGCGGCGTAGGCGGCGCCCAGCGAGACCGTCTCCACCACCATGGGCCGGACCACGGGCACGTTGAGGACGTCGGCCACGCACTGCATCAGCAGGTGGTCGGCGGTCATGCCGCCGTCGGACTTCAGCTCCCTGAGGGGCAGCCCGGAGTCGGCGTTCATGGCGTCGGCGACCTCGCGGGTCTGCCAGGCGGTGGCCTCCAGCACGGCGCGGGCCAGGTGCCCCTTGGTGATGTAGGAGGTCAGGCCGACGATGATGCCGCGGGCCTCGGCCCGCCAGTGCGGGGCGAACAGGCCCGAGAAGGCCGGGACGATGTAGCAGCCGCCGTTGTCGTCGACGCTGCGGGCCAGCGTCTCGATCTCCGGCGCGGTGGTGATCAGCCCGAGTCCGTCGCGGAACCACTGGACCAGCGCCCCGGTGATCGCGATCGACCCCTCCAGGGCGTACACCGCGGGCTCGTCGCCGATCTTGTAGCCGACGGTGGTGAGCAGGCCGTTGGCGGAGCGGATCGGCTCGGTTCCCGTGTTCATCAGCAGGAACCCGCCGGTGCCGTAGGTGCACTTGGTCTCGCCGGGGGCGTAGCAGGTCTGGCCGAACAGGGCGGCCTGCTGGTCGCCGAGCGCGGCGCCGATCCGCACGCCGGGGAACACCCTGCGGGCGGCGCCGTAGATCTCGGTGGAGGAGCGGACGGTGGGCAGCATGGCGCGGGGGACGCCGAAGAAGGCCAGCAGCTCGTCGTCCCAGTCCAGCGTCTTGAGGTCCATGAGCAGGGTGCGGCCGGCGTTGGTGACGTCGGTGACGTGCACGCCGCCGTCGACGCCGCCGGTCAGGTTCCAGATCAGCCAGCTCTCCATGGTGCCGAACAGCACCTCGCCGCGCTCGGCGCGTTCGCGGAGGCCGGGGACGTGGTCGAGCAGCCAGCGGACGCGGGGCGCGGAGAAGTAGGTGGCCAGCGGCAGGCCGGTGCGCTCGGGCACCAGGTCGGAGCCGGGGGTGCGGGCCATCTCCTCGACCAGGGCGTCGGTGCGGGTGTCCTGCCAGACGATGGCGCGCCCGATGGGGATGCCGGTGAGCCGGTCCCACAGCACGGTGGTCTCGCGCTGGTTGGCGATGCCGACGGCGGCGATCTGCGCGGGCGCGGCACCGGCCTGGGCCAGGGCCTCGGGGGCGATGCGCTCCAGGTTCCGCCAGATCTCCAGGGCGTCGTGCTCGACCCAGCCGGGCTTGGGGAAGTGCTGGCGGTGCTCGCGCTGGGCGACCGAGACCAGGCGGCCCCGGTGGTCGAACAGGATGCAGCGGGTGGAGGTGGTGCCCTGGTCGATGGACATGACGTAGCGCTCGGTCATGCCCTCCCCACCGCCTGCCGCGCCCGCACCCCGACGATGGGCACCGGGGGTACCGGGCTACCAGCGGGAGGCGCCCAGGTCCCGGGAGACGGCGCGGGAGGCGTCCCGGACGTAGCCGACCAGGGCGGGGTCGGGGAGCCGGCGGGCGTCGCAGATCCGCTCGACCGCGCCCGACACCCCGATCGAGCCCACGACCAGCCCCCCGTACCCGCGGATGGGCGCGGCGATGGCGGCCTCGCCGAGGGCGAACTCCTCGATCTCCGACGCCCAGCCCTGCTCGCGGACGCGGGTGAGCGAGCGGGCCAGGGAGCGGTGGTCGGTGATGGTGCGGCGGCAGAACGACTCCAGCTCGGTGCCGCGGATGGAGGCGGCGGCGTTGACGTCGTGGGCGAGCAGCGCCTTGCCCAGCGCGCTGGCGTGCAGCGGCAGCAGCGACCCGATGTCCATGGCCTGCAGGGAGTCGTCGGGCCGGAAGACGTGGTGGACGACCAGGACCTTGCCGTCCAGCAGGCTGCCGATGCGCACAGCCTCGCCGCTGCGCGCGGCCAGCGCGTCCGCCCAGTTGATCGCGCGCGAGCGCAGCTCGTTGACGTCCAGGTAGCTGGTGCCCAGGTGCAGGAGGGCGGCGCCCAGCTGATACTTGCCGCTGGCCTCGTCCTGCTCGACGAACCCGACCCTGACCAGGGTGCGCAGGATGCCGTGGACGGTGCCGCGGGCCAGCCCGAGCGAGCTCGCCAGCTCGCCCACGCCCAGCCGGCCGGAGCTGTTGGCCAGCAGCCGGAGGATGGCCGCGGCCCGCTCGATCGACTGCACCGGTCCCGGCATGGGACCGATCCTAGAACCGAACCGTCATCTGCCGAAACGTCGCCGACAATGTCGACACCCGCCGACATCACTGGATCACGCGTGCCGAGGTGCCCGTTCGCTGTGATCTGCGGCATATCGGCGAGGGTAATGGGCCCATGGCGGCAGGGAAAGTGTTCGACATTGTCGGCACATGTACGTTGACCGCCCTGAAAAGCCGACCTAGCGTCCTCGGCAACCGCGCGGCCCGCTCGCTCCTCCCTGATGGGCGGCCCGCCGACGGGGCGCCCGCCTGCCGGTCCGGGGGCGCGGGCGCCCTCCCACCCCCGCTTGCCAAGGAGGCAAGGCTCATGCCAGAGAGCGACAGGGCGCACAAGGACACCACGCCGGCCGGCCCGGCCGGCGCCGACGCCGATGCCGGCGGCGCGCGCGGCGCGTCCCCGCCCCCGCCCCCGGAGGCGGGCGCGGGCCTGCCCGGCGGCCCGCTGGCCGCCGTCCTCGCCGAGTTCGCCGGGACGATGATCCTCATCCTGTTCGGCGTCGGGGTGGTCGCGCAGGTCGCGGCCGCCGACATCGGCGACCACGACAGCATCGCCTGGGCCTGGGGCCTGGGCGTCACCCTGGCGATCTACGTCTCGGCCCGGGCCAGCGGCGCCCACCTCAACCCCGCCGTCACCTTCGCGCTGGCGGTCTACCGCGACTTCCCCTGGCGCAACGTCACCCCCTACGTGCTGGCGCAGACGGCCGGGGCGTTCGTCGCGGCGCTGCTGGTGCGGTGGAACTACAGCGAGGTGCTGGCCCAGGCCGACCCCGGCCACACCATCAAGACCCAGGGCGTGTTCTCCACCCTGCCGGGCAACGGCGAGCTGCCCGTCAGCAGCCTCGGCGCGCTGCGCGACCAGATCATCGGCACCGCGATCCTGCTGTTCCTGGTCCTGGCGATCACCGACGCCCGCAACGACGGCCCGCTGTCCAACCTGGCCCCGTTCGTCATCGGCCTGGTCGTGGTCGCGATCGGGATGGCCTGGGGCACCGACGCCGGCTACGCCATCAACCCGGCCCGCGACTTCGGGCCCCGGCTGGCCTCCTTCCTCACCGGATACGGGGGAGCCTGGCGCGACCAGTACGGCGACCTGTACTTCTGGGTCCCGATCGTCGGCCCGCTGGTGGGCGGCGTGCTGGGGGCCGGTCTCTACAAGGCCCTGATCGGACGGTTCCTGCCCGCCGCGGGCGCGCCCGAGCCCGAACCGGCCCCCACCAAGGTCCCCGCCGAGGCGGCGTGAGCACCGTCCCGCGCCCCGCCCACCGGCCCCGCATCCCCGTCCCAGCCAGGAGGAACACCACATGAGCGACTTCGTCGGAGCGGTCGACCAGGGCACGACCAGCACCCGGTTCATGATCTTCGATCACGGCGGCAACGAGATCGCCCGCCACCAGCTCGAGCACGAGCAGATCCTGCCCCGGGCCGGCTGGGTGGAGCACAACCCCACCGAGATCTGGGAGCGCACCCGGGCGGTGATCCAGACCGCGCTGACCAGGGCGAACCTGAGCCACTCCGACCTGGCCGCGCTGGGCATCACCAACCAGCGCGAGACCGCCGTGGTCTGGGACCGGCGCACCGGGCGCCCGTACTACAACGCGATCGTCTGGCAGGACACCCGCACCGACCGGATCGCCTCCGCCCTGGAACGCGACGGCCGCGGCGAGGTGATCCGCCGCAAGGCGGGCCTGCCCCCGGCGACCTACTTCTCCGGCGGCAAGATCCAGTGGATCCTGGAGAACGTCGAGGGCGTGCGGGAGGCCGCCGAGGCCGGCGACGCGCTGTTCGGGACGACCGACAGCTGGCTGCTGTGGAACCTGACCGGCGGCACCGACGGCGGCGTCCACGTCACCGACGTCACCAACGCCAGCCGCACCATGCTGATGGACCTGGAGACCCTCGACTGGGACGAGGAACTGCTGTCGTTCTTCGGCGTCCCCCGCGCCATGCTCCCCCAGATCAGGCCCTCCTCCGACCCGGCCGGGTACGGCGTCACCCGCGCCGACGGCCCCCTGGGCGGCGAGGTGCGGCTGACGGCCGCGCTGGGCGACCAGCAGGCCGCCACGGTCGGGCAGGTGTGCTTCGAGCCCGGCCAGGCCAAGAACACCTACGGCACCGGCAACTTCCTGCTGCTCAACACCGGCACCGAACCGGTCCGCTCGGCCAACGGGCTGCTGACCACCGTCTGCTACCAGCTGGGCGACCAGGCGCCGGTGTACGCGCTGGAGGGCTCGATCGCGGTGACCGGGTCGGCCGTGCAGTGGCTGCGCGACCAGCTGGGCATCATCTCCGGCGCCGCGCAGAGCGAGGCGCTGGCCCGGCAGGTCGACGACAACGGCGGCGTGTACTTCGTCCCGGCCTTCTCCGGCCTGTTCGCCCCGTACTGGCGCAGCGACGCGCGCGGCGCCATCGTCGGCCTGTCGCGCTACAACACCAACGCCCACCTGGCCCGGGCGACCCTGGAGTCGATCTGCTACCAGACCCGCGACGTCGTGGAGGCGATGCGGGAGGACTCGGGCGTCGCGCTGGACGTGCTGAAGGTCGACGGCGGCGTCACCGCCAACGAGCTGTGCATGCAGATCCAGGCCGACGTGCTGGGCGTCCCGGTGTCCAAGCCGGTGGTCGCCGAGACCACCGCGCTGGGCGCCGCCTACGCCGCCGGGCTGGCCACCGGCTTCTGGAAGTCCACCGCCGAACTCGGCAGCAACTGGAACGAGGACCGCCGCTGGGCGCCCGCCTGGGACGGCGGTCAGCGCGAGCGCGGCTACGCCGGCTGGAAGAAGGCCGTGCAGCGCACCCTGGACTGGGTCGACGTCGACTGACCGTCCCCATCTCCCGCACGGTTTCCCCTCGAGGAGCAGGAAGTGGAATCGCTACCACTCGGACCGCAGTACCGCGAGGCCGCCCTCCGGCGGCTGGCCGACACCGAGTTCGACGTCCTGGTGGTCGGCGGCGGCATCGTCGGCGCCGGCGCCGCCCTGGACGCGGTGTCCCGCGGCCTGTCGGTCGCGCTGGTGGAGGCCCGCGACTGGGCGTCGGGGACCTCCTCCCGGTCCAGCAAGCTCGTGCACGGCGGGCTGCGCTACCTGGAGCAGCGCGACTTCGGCCTGGTCCGCGAGGCCCTGCGGGAACGCGCGCTGCTGCTGACCCGCCTGGCCCCGCACCTGGTACGGCCCGTGCCGTTCCTGTACCCGCTGCGGCACCGCCTGTGGGAACGCTGCTACGTCGGCGCCGGCGTCACCCTCTACGACTCGATCGGCGGGTCGCGGGTGATGCCCCGGCACCGCCAGCTGACCCGGGGCGCGGCCCTGCGCGAGGCCCCCGGACTGCGCCCCGACGCCCTCGTCGGCGCCATCCAGTACTACGACGCCCAGGTCGACGACGCCCGCTACACCATGACGGTGGCCCGCACCGCCGCGCACTACGGCGCGTGCGTGGCCACCCGGACGGAGGCGACCGGATTCCTGCGCGAGGGCGAGCGGGTGACGGGCGCGGCGGTGCTGGACACCGAGTCAGGCATGGAGATCGCCGTGCGGGCCCGCCGGGTCGTCAACGCCACCGGCGTGTGGACCGACGACGCGGGGCGGATGGCCGGCACCCGCACGTCCTTCAGCGTGCGCGCCTCCAAGGGCGTCCACCTGCTGGTGCGGCGCGACCGGATCCACCTGAACACCGGGCTGATCGCGCGCACCGCCAGGAGCGTGCTGTTCGTCATCCCGTGGGGCCGGCACTGGATCATCGGGACCACCGACACCCCCTGGGAGCAGGGCCCCGACGGCCCCACCGCCGACGCCGCCGACGTCGGCTACCTGCTGGAACAGGTCAACGGGCTGCTGCGCACCCCGCTGGAGCGCGAGGACGTGGAGGGGGTGTACGCGGGCCTGCGGCCGCTGCTGTCGGGCGAGGCCGACGACACCACCCGGCTGTCGCGCGAGCACACCGTGGCCGAACCGGTGCCCGGGCTGGTCGTGGTGACCGGCGGCAAGTTCACCACCTACCGGGTGATGGCGCAGGACGCGGTCGACGTCGCCGTCGAAGGGCTGGAGGGCACCGTGCCGCCCTCGGTGACCGCCCGGCTCCCCGTCCTGGGCGCGGTCGGGTTCGAGGTGCTGTGGAACGAGCGCCGCCACCTGGCCGCCGACTCCGGCCTGCACGTGGCGCGGGTGGAGCACCTGCTCAAGCGGTACGGGTCGTGCGTACCCGAGGTACTGGCCCTCATCGCCCGGGACGCCTCGCTGGGCGAGCCCGTCCCCGGCGCCGAGGACTACCTGCGCGCCGAGGCGGTCTACGCCGTCACCCACGAGGGCGCACTGCACCTGGAGGACGTGCTGGCGCGGCGGACGCGCATCGCGATGGAGGAGCGCGACGCCGGGCTGGCCGCCGCATACCACGTGGCCGAGCTGATGGCCCCGCACCTGGGCTGGGACGACACCGCCGTCTTCGCCGAGAGCGAACGCTACATCCGGTACGTGCAGTCCGAGCGCGGTGACGACGACCTGGCCGCGGGCGACCCCGCCGCCTGCCCCGCCCCCGCCTGACCCGGGCGCCCGTGCCCGCGGGCGCCTCCTCCACCGTCGTGCGGCACACCGAACCGGGTCCGCGCCACCGGCGAGATCGGCCCGCCCGAGCTGATCGTCGGGGCCCGCAGGGCATGCAGGCCCCGGCCAGGTCGCCGCCGCCCCGCACCTCATCACCCCGGCCCGCCGGAGCGGATAGGTTCGGAACCAGATGCGGAAGGGCCGTGCAGAGACGGCCCGTCATCTGGTCGTTTTGTTGAGGTTGTTGGAGGGTGGTCATGGCGGAGACAGGCAAGGTCCTGCGGTTCGACGACATGCGGGGTTACGGGTTCATCGTGCCGGACGCCGGCGGCGAGGACGTCTTCGTCCACGCCAACGATCTTCTCGACGAGAAGTCGGCGTTCTCGCCCGGGACGTCCGTCGAGTTCGAGGTGACCCAGGGGGAACGCGGCCTGAAGGCCTACGCGGTGCGTGTCAGGGGCTCCGAACGCCCGTCGGCGGTCGACGAGTACCTTCCGTCCGCGTCGGAGAGGGTCCCGTTCGAGCCCCGCCCGGACGAGGACGACGGTCTGTGCGACGTCCTCTCCGAGCGGGAGTTCGTCCAGGAGTTGACCGAACTGCTCATCAAGGACGCGCCCGAACTGACCGGCGCGCAGATCACCCACCTGCGGCGGGGCCTGGTGACCTTCGCGCGCAAGTACGGCTGGGTGGAGGGCTGACCCCACCGGCAGGCGGAGGGGTTCTCGCAGAAGCGACCTCCTGATCCCCTGCTCTCCGGTATTCGCCAGGGTAGCCTTCGATAAGGGTCGCAGATGCGAATCTGCATCCCGCGCTGCGGCCCTGTCGTAGGCCCATCCCCGGTGCGCTAAGGAGCGCTCATGGACGAGCGGATACCGGCCCAGCCACCCCGAGCGTTGATCGCCCCCGCATGCGCGCGGGTCCACCTGGCCGGAGACGTGGAGCATCCCGCGGCTCTGACCGTGGCCGACCTGCGCGCGCTTCCGCAGCGCACGGTGCAGGCCCGGTACGTCTGCGGCCGCCGGGGAGAGCAGCCGCACACCTACACCGGTCCGGAGCTGCTGGAGGTGCTGCTGGCCGCGGGCCCCCGCTTCCACCCGGTCATCGGCAAGGACCGGGTGCGGTTCCTGGTGGTGGTGACCGGCCGCGACGGGCACCTGGCCGTGCTGTCGTGGGGGGAGATCGACCCCCGCTACAGCGGCAGCGCCGTCCTCATGGCCACCAGCGTCGACGACCGTCCCCTCGACACCCACGGCCCCCAACTGGTCGTCCCCGGCGACACCGCCGGCGGCCGGTACGTCTCCCAGATCACCTCCATCTGGACGGGCCCCGCCACCACCCTCACCGACATCTGAGCCCGATGTCGCGTGTCCGGTGTCCCGATGAACGGCACGTGGCGCTGGTCAGACCGGTCGCGCCACCCCATCCTTCTGTGGCGGGCGTCAAGGCCGGCGGCGACTACCCAGGACAGGGCTGATGACATTCGAGATCCAGGTCGGCGAGGCGACCGTCGTGCAGGTCACCGAGCTGGAACGCTGGCCGTTCCAGCCGCGGGAGCTGTTTCCGGCCGTGCGGGACGCGCATGTGGCCGGGGCCGCGGAGGCGTTCGGGCCGCGGTTCGTGGACGAGGCGACCGGTGAACTCGTGCTGGCCATCCACACCTACGTGATCCGTCTCGGCGGGACCGCGCTCGTCGTGGACACCGGCAACGGCAACCACAAAGAGCGCCCCAACCTGCCGCCGCACCACCGTTTCGACACCGACTTCCTGGAGCGCTTCGAGCGGGCGGGTGTGGACGTCCGGGACGTGGACGTGGTCGTGAACACCCACCTGCACCCCGACCACTGCGGCTGGAACACCCGGCTCGACGGCGACCGGTGGCTGCCGACCTTCCCGGCGGCGACCTACGTGTTCGGGCACGACGAGCTGGCCGATCTGCGCGCTCTGGCGACCGCGAACCCTACCGAAGGCGTCGAAGCCGACCTGGCCCGCGCCTATGAGGACAGTGTCCGCCCGGTCCTCGAAGGCGGGCGGTGGGAGGTGGCCGGCGACGGTCACGTGCTCGCCGCGCACGGAGACACCAGCGTGGTCCTGCGTGCCGCGCCGGGCCACACCGGCGGGCACAGCATCGTGGAGATCCGGTCGCCGGGCGGTGGCGCCGTCCTTTGCGGCGACGTGATCCACCACCCCGTCCAGTTGCTGTACCCGCACCTGAGCCAGGCCGGAGACGCGGACCCGGCGCTGGCGTCGCGGACGCGGGATGCTCTTCTGGGCCGTTGCGCCGGTGACGCGTTGCTGCTCTTGCCCGCGCATTTCCCCGGCGACCACCCGTTCACGCTCACCCGTACCGACGCGGGCCTGCGCCTGTCGTCTGCGAAAGGGGAGCGCGGGTAGAGCGGCGGGACGGGCGGTTCGCCCAATGCGGCGGCCGGTTGCTCCGTCGGGGGCACGTCCGCAGTGCTTGCGCCGGACACGCGCCGAGTACACGATGCTGATCATGAGGAGCCGGTAGCTCAGGATGGCTCCCATGGAGGCGGTCGTGCCCCAGCCGTTGGCCGGGACCTCACCGGCCGTGGTGTTATGAGGCGGCGCTGTCGTAGACGGCGCGGGCGCGGGCGATGCCGGCGCGGTGGCGTTCGGCCCACTCCGTCAGTCCGAGCAGGTGGTCATACAGTTCGCGGGCCATATCGGTGGCGACGTACTCGACCTTGGGAGGCACGGTCGGGTACACGGTGCGCACCAGCAGGCCATCGCGCTCCAGGTTGCGCAGGGTCAGCGTCAGCATCCGCCGGCTGACGCCCGTGATCGCACGCTCCAGTTCGGTGAACCGCACCGGTCCGCGGGTCGTCTCCATCAGGACGCCGATGCTCCACTTGCCGCTCACCCGGCCGAGCGCCTCCAGGACCGTGCACGCCTCCCCGCCGCCGGCGTCGTCGGGAACACAGTCGTTCCGCTGTGACATGAATGTGCCTTCTTCCGTCCTGCGCCGTGGTCACAGATCATGAACACCGTAACAACTCGTGCACCTTTGGAGGTCGATAGGCCATGCCGATCACATTCGACGAAGCCACGCGGACGTTGCTCGACGGCAGGAACTTCGCGACCGTGGCGACGCTCAACCCCGACGGCGGGCCGCAGACCTCGGTGGTGTGGGTCCTGCGCGAGGGCGACACGGTGGTGTTCTCCAGCACCACCGACCGGCGGAAGGCCCGCAACCTCGTCCGGGATCCCCGCGTCAGCCTGACCGTCTTCGACACCGCGAACCCCTATCGCACGGTGGAGGTGCGCGGCACCGCGGAGGTCGTCGAGGACTCCGACCGCGCCCTCCAGCGCAAGGTGTCCCACAAGTACCTGGGCCAGGACTCGCCGCCCGACCCCGAGGGCGTGGTGCGAGTGGCCATCCGCGTCATCCCCGACAAGGTCCGGGGCTTCTCGGCCTGACTTCGAGACCGGCCCTAGCCGCGGAACGTGCTGCGGTAGGCGCTGGGAGAGACGCCCAGCGCGGCCTGCAGGTGCTGGCGCAGTGACGCCGCCGTCCCGAACCCGGCCTGTTCGGCGACGTGGTCGACGGGCAGATCGGTCGCTTCGAGCAGGTGCCGGGCCCGCTCGATGCGCTGCCGCGTCAGCCACCGGTTGGCCGATGTCCCGACCTCCTCACGGAATCGGCGGGTGAAGGTCCGCACGCTCGTGGACTCGCGTGCCGCGAGGTCCCGCAGGGTGAGTGGACGATCCAGGTGCTCGAGCGCCCAAGCCCGGGCGCGTCCGGTGGACGACGCCCCCGGGGCGGCGATCGGGCGCGGAATGTACTGGGCCTGGCCGCCGTCGCGGTGCGGCGGCACCACGGTGCGGCGGGCGACCTCGTTGGCCACCGCCGCGCCGTGATCGTTGCGGATCATGTGCAGGCACAGGTCGATGCCGGCCGCCTCGCCCGCCGAGGTCAGCACCCGGCCGCTCTCGGTGTAGAGCACATCGCAGTCCAGGGCCACGTCGGGGTACCAGGCCCGGAACCGGTCACCGGACTGCCAATGCGTCGTCGCCGGGAGGCCCTCCAGCAGCCCTGCGGCGGCCAGCACGAACGCGGCGGTGCAGATGGTCGCGATGCGCGTGTCCGGGCCGATCAGCTCCAGCGCGTCCGCCAGCGGGCCGGGCAGCGGGCCGGGCACCTCGTCCTGCTCGTGGGAGGCGGGAAGCACCACGGTGTCGGCTTCGGCGAGCGTGCCGGGGCCGTGGTCGATGGTGACGGAGAAGTCGGCGTCGGTGCGGACCTCGCCGGGTGCCAGGGCGCAGGACACCACCTCGTACAGCAGTTCCCCCGCTGGGGACACCGCCGTACCGAACAGCTGGTGCACCAGTCCCAGCTCCATCGGGAGCACGCCGTCGCGGACCAGCACCGCCACACGGTGCCGCCGGCCCGCGTCGCCGAACACGCTCATGGCCCGATTCTTGCACATCATGGCTTTCAGGCCACTCGCGGCGCCGTGGCCGATCTCGCAGCATCGGACGTGACCGCCCGGCACGGAGGGAGAAACGCCATGAACGTCCTGTGGGTCTACGCCCATCCCGAACCGCGCTCGCTGAACGGCGCGCTGCGCGACGAGGGGCTGCACACGCTCAAGGAACTCGGTCACGACGTCCGCGAGTCCGACCTGTACGCCATGGGCTGGAACCCGGTGGTCACCGCCGCCGACTACGCCCACGACCCGGGCGGGCGGCTGCTCGTCGGCAAGGCGTCCGAGCACGCCTACCGCTCCGGCACGCTGAGCGAGGACGTTCGGGCGGAGCTGGAGAAGCTCGCCTGGGCCGACGCCGTCGTCCTGCAGTTCCCGCTGTGGTGGCTGGGGCCGCCCGCGATCCTCAAAGGCTGGGTCGACCGCGTCTTCGTCCAGGGCTTCGCCTACGGCGTCAAGGACGGCGACGGGCGGCCGCTGCGGTACGGCGACGGCAAGCTCACCGGGAAACGCGCCATGGTCGTCACCACCGTCGGGGCCCGCGCCGCCGGTTTCGGGGCGCGCGGTATCCACGGCGAGGCCGAACAGGTGCTGTTCGGAATCCAGCACGGCACGTTCTTCTACACCGGTATGGAGGTGGTACCGCCGGTCCTGATCTACGGGGCCCACCACCTCAGCGCCGACGAGTACTCCGGCGCCGGAGCCGAACTGCGTCGGCGGCTGCGCGAGTTGCCCGACGCCGAGCCGATCCCCTTCCGGCGCGAGCGAAGCGGCGACTACGACGACGACCTCGCACTGCGGCCCGATGTGGTCCCCGGAGACACCGGTCTGGCCGTACACCGTTCCTAGGTTCGCAGTAGGTCAGGGCAGGGCTTCGATCGTGAAGGCCAAGAGCATCGGACGCGCGACCATGATCGCAACCGGTGTCCGCGCGCCATACGATCCGGTCATGCCGATCGCGCTGGACCTTTCCGCCGTCACCGGGCCGGAGGTGCGTTTCACCGCCACCCCGATGGTGGAGTTCGGGTGGGCCTGGCACGTCCTCAGTGACGCCGGCAATCACCCTGACCAGGCCGAATGGGTGGCCCGGACGCGGGCCCGGATCCCGGCGGGTCTCGCCCGGGACATGGGGGAGTGGTCGTTCGCGGTGCGGGCGGTGCGGGCGACGCTGCTGGCGGATCCGACGGCGGTGCCGCCGCGCCGGTGGGCGGACCAGCTGGAATGGATCCGCCGGATGCCCCCTGGAGACTTCGCCGTCTCGCTGCTGCGGCCCCTGCTGCGGCAGCGCGGCCGTTCGGCGAACCTGGCCGACGCGCGGGTGCGCAACAGCGTGCTCCGCCTCGCCCGTGCCCGCGGAGCTGGGGCGCGTCGCGCGGTCGGCCTCGTCCTCGACGAGCCCGCGTCGGCGCGGGAGGCGGTCACCGACCTGATGGCGCGGTGCTGGGACGCCTTCTTCGAAGCCGACTGGGCGGCCGCCTCGCCCCGGCTGAGCGACGAGGTCGCCGCGCGTACGGCCTTGTGCGGCAGGAACGGCTGGGAGCGCGCCCTGGACGGCCTGTCCCCGGCGATCAGCGTCCGTCCCGGCGAGCGGCGCGTGGTGATCGACAAGGTCCAGAACAAGCGCCTGAAGATCGCGGGGCGCGGCCTGGTCCTGACCCCCACCGCCGTCGGGAGCACGCACCTGTACGTCACCGACGAGCCGGGCCGTCCCGTGGTGGTGCACTACCCGCTCCCGGCGCCGGCGCGGGCCGCCGACAGCCGGGCCACGCTGCGGCGCATGCTCGTGCTGGCGCATCCCGCCCGTTTGGAGGTGTGCCGCGCCATCGCCGTCGAACCGCGGTCGGCGCGGGAGATCGCCCGGCTGTGGGGGTTCACCGAGTCCAGCGTGACCAAGCACCTGTCCGCGCTCCGCTCGGCGGGGCTGGTGCACACCGAGCGGGCCGGGCACTACGTCCGCTACGCCCTGGACGACGGCGTGGTCGCGGCGCTCGGCGCGGATCTGCTGGACGTCCTGCGGCGCTGACGGCGAGCCGAAGCCTGCCGATGAGCCGCAGTCTTCGGGCCGCCTCGGGCTTCCGCTCCTAAGGTCGCGATCATGATGACCGACTTTCTGCCGATGCGTGAAGCCCGGCGCCGTACGGAGGCGGACCGGCGGTTGCTGGCGAGCCGGGTCGAGAACCGACCTGAGCGGGAGCTCGTCGCGCCCTACCGCGTCGAGGGCGGTCCGCTGGGCGATTTCTGCGACTCCCTGCGCGATCTGGTGGCGCATGTCCTGATGTGGGACGAGATCAATCTCGCCGTCCTGACCGAGGCGCGCCTCGGCCGGGCCCACTGGAGCCTGGACGGCCCGTGGGAGACGCCGTCGTCCGGCAGGGCGCTGAACCTCGCCGGCGTCATGGCCGGGCGCGAACTCCCCGTCGACCTGCTGCTGCACAGGTTCGGCGTCGTGCGCGACGCGCTGGTCGACGAACTGTCCCGCTATGACGAGGACCGGTGGACGGCCCCGCTCGCCCTCTCCCATCCGCGGGCCACGAGCACCGGAGCGCTCGCCCAGTACGTCATGTCGATCCCGAACGGCGGCCCGTACTGGCACGCCGCGATCCACCTCGGCGAGCAGGCCGTCATGAACGAACAGGAACTGGTGTAGATGCCTCTCGATCCGGACGTGCGTGACCTGCTGGCCGAGGGCGCCGAGGCGCCGCCGCTCGAATCGCTGAGCCTGGAGCAGGCGCGCACCGCGATCCGCGGAGTAACCGCACTGCAGGGCGAGGCGGCGCGGATGTCCGACGTGCGGGAACACGTGGTGGGCAGGGTGCGCATGCGGCTCTACCGCCCCACCGGGATCACCGGTCCGGCGCCTGTCCTGCTGTGGGTCCACGGCGGCGGCTGGACGCGTGGCGATCTCGACACCTGGGACACGCCTCTGAAGAACCTCGCGCGCCGGATTCCCGCGGTGGTCGCCAGTGTCGACTACCGGCTGGCGCCCGAGACCCGATTTCCAGGGCAGCTCGGCGACGTGCTCGATGCGCTGCGCCACCTCGCCGAACACGCGGGCTCGCTCGGACTGGACGCGGGGCGCGTCGCGATCGGCGGCGACAGCTCCGGCGCCAACCTCGCCGCGGGAGCGGCGCTGGCCGTCCGCGACCTGGGCGTGGGCGCTCCGCTGGTGGCGCAGGTACTGATCCATCCGCCGACCGACCCGGCCTGCGCCACCGTCAGCCACCTTCGCTACGGCTCCGGCTACGCGCTGACCACGGCGTTCATGCGGAGCGCGTGGCGGCACTACCTGCCCACGCCGTACGCGGGCGAGCACCCGTACGCGGCGCCGCTGCGGGCGCGGAACCTGGCCGCCCTGCCGCCGGCGATCATCGCCACCGCCGAGTACGACCCCCTGCGCGACGAGGGGGAGCAGTACGCCGCCCGCCTCGCCGAGGCGGGAGTGCCGGTGGGCCTGCGGCGTTTCGACGGGATGATCCACGGATTCATGCACCACAACGGCCGCGTCCCGGCCAGCAGGGCACTGCCCGATTGGCTCGGCGTTCAACTCCGCGCGCGGCTCGGCCCGGCACCCGACGCGTCGGGCGAGCGGCGGAGGGCCCGTGCAGGGTAAAGGGCGTTACCAGTTTCTGGCGGCATTGGGGGAAATGCGTGGGTGGTTCCTGTCGTGGGGTACGACGCCGGATCGATGGCCATAGGGGATGACCGGGGGACGTATGGAACTTCACGAGCGGGAACAGGAGCGTCAGCGCCGGGCGGCGCAGCGGCGGGTGGCCGAGCGCGTACCGGAACGGCGCGGGAACCAGAGCGTGCTGACCTCCCCGGGAGGCGTCGCGGCGGCCGACAGCCCCGAGCGGATCGCCAAGCGGATCGACCGGCTCAGCCGCTTCTACGCCGACGGCGACCTGCTGGAGCCGGGCGCCCCCGAGCCCGCCGCCCGGCTCGAGAAGATCATCAACAGCGTCGACTACGTGGGCGCCCGGTACCTCGAGGCCGGGGTGGCCGCGGCCCGCGCCGTGGGACGCATCGGCATCCGGGACGAGCGGGGCCGCCCGGCCGGGTACGGCACCGGCTCGCTGGTGTCGCCCGCGCTGCTGCTGACCAACCACCACGTGCTGCCGGACGCCGCCACGGCCCGTACCAGCGTGGTCGAGTTCAACTTCCAGGACGGCCTGGACGGGCGGCCGCTGCCCGTGACGGTCCACCCGCTGGACCCCGACCGGTTCTTCCTCGCCGACGAGGAACTGGACTTCGCGCTGGTCGCGGTGCGGGCGCCCGCCGCCGACCTGGCCCCGTTCGGGTTCAACCCGCTGCTCGAGACCGAGGGCAAGATCATCATCGGGGAGTTCGTCACGATCGTCCAGCATCCGCGCGGCGACAAGAAGCAGGTGGCGCTGCGCGAGAACCGCATCGTCGACATCCCCGAGCGGTTCGTGCACTACGCCGCCGACACCGAGCCGGGCTCGTCGGGGTCGCCGGTGTTCAACGACCAGTGGGAGGTCGTGGCGCTCCACCACGCGAGCGTGCCGGCGCCCGAGCACGAGGAGTTCGGCGGGTTCGTCAACGAGGGCGTCCGTATCAGCCGCATCTGCCGGAGGCTGCGCGAGGCGGGCCTGCAGGGGCCGCGGCGCGAGCTCGTCGACCAGCTCTTCGCCCCCGAACGCATCGAGCAGGCCGTGACCCTGCTGTCCACGGCCGCGGGCACGCCCCCGGTCCCCGCGAACTCGGTCGGGGCGCCGGTCGCCGCGCCGGCCGCGATGTCCGCCGCGGCCCCCGCGGCGATGTCCGCCGCCGCGCCGTCCGCGGCCGCCGAGGCGGCGGGCACGGTGCCGACGGGGGCGTCGCCGCTGGGGGACGGCGCGTTCACCGTCGAGGTGCCGCTGGAGATCACCGTCCGGTTCGCGGACGGGCGGCCGCCCGCGGTGCCGGAGAGGATCGCGATCGATCCCGACTACACCACCCGCGGCGGGTACGACCCGGCGTTCCTCGGCCATCCGCTCCCGCTGCCCGTCCCGTCGCCCGGACTGGTCGCGGACGCCTCGCCCGAACTGCGCTACCACCACT
This sequence comes from Actinomadura rugatobispora, assembly GCF_055379765.1. Taxonomy (NCBI): domain Bacteria; kingdom Bacillati; phylum Actinomycetota; class Actinomycetes; order Streptosporangiales; family Thermomonosporaceae; genus Actinomadura; species Actinomadura rugatobispora. Next base: position 9,978,647 of record NZ_AP029191.1, read on the forward strand.
TCAGCGTGGTCATGCACCGCAGGCGCAGGCTCGCGCTCTTCACCGCGTGCAACATCGACGGCACGCTCGCCCGGCGGCCGGGGCGGGAGAGCGACCGCTGGATCTTCGACCCCAGGCTGCCCGCCGGGGAGCAGACGGGCGAGGAGGTCTACCGCGACAACGACCTGGACCGTGGCCACCTGGTGCGGCGGCTCGATCCGGCCTGGGGCGACAGCGACGTGCGGGCCAAGGCCGCCGCCGACGACACCTTCCATTTCACCAACGCGACCCCGCAGCACCACGCGTTCAACGCGGGCCGGACGCTGTGGGCGGGGCTGGAGGACTACGTCCTGAACGGCGCCGACAACCGCGACCTGGCCGTCAGCGTGTTCACCGGGCCGGTGCTGGCCGCCGACGACGACCCCTACCGGGGCGTGCTGCTGCCCCGCCAGTTCTGGAAGGTCGTGGCCATGGTCGCCAAATCCGGGAAGCCGTCGGTCACCGGCTACCTCCTCAGCCAGTCGGCGCTGCTCCACGACCTGCCGACCGAGGAGACCTTCTCCTACGGGGCCTACCGCACCTACCAGGTGCCCGTGCGCCGCGTCGCCGACCTCACCGCCCTCGGCTTGGACGCGCACATCCAGGCCGATCCGCTCGAGCGGCTGGAGACCGTGCCGGGTCCCCGCGAGATCACCCGTCCCGAGGACCTCGTCCTCTGAACGAGGTCACTTCGCGAGGGTGAGCCTGTCCTCGCCGTACGACAGCACCCTGACCTCGCGCCGGCCGCCCTCCGCGGGGAAGGTGAGCCGGTGCGGGCCGTCCGGCCGAGCCTCCCAGCGGCCGGTGGCCACCGGCCGCAGGCGGTCGCCGGGATCGGGACGCAGCTCCACGACCGTTCCGTCCGCCCGGAACTCCAGGCCCCGCCGGGGCTTGCGGGATGGACGGAACGGGTGGCCGGCGGGACGGTACACCGCGGCGGTCCCGGTGTCCTCCTCATGGGAGTGCAGCCACGTCCCGAGGAGGCCGGGCGGTGGCCCGCTCATGTGGCCGTCCCCGTCCGCGGCGCGTTCAGGACCGGCCCGCCGGACGGCCGGTGACCAGCCCCAGCACGGTGTGGATCTCCTTGAGGACCTCCCTGGTCAGCCGCTCGCTGTCGTGCAGCAGCCGCTCCAGCTCGCCGTTCTGCGCGGCCGGGGCCATCTCGGGGACCGCGCCGGCGGACGGCGCCGCCGACGGCACGGCCGCGGCCGGCGCGGCGGCCCCCGCCGCCCGGCGCTCGCCCGCCACCATGAACGAGGCCCGCGCGCCCTCCAGGCAGGCCCGCATGCGGGTGCTCTGCCCCTGCGTGAACAAGAACATGGCGTCGTCGTCGGTGTAGTCCATGTAGTTCATGAACATGTCGCCATTCGGGCCGTTGTCGCAGGAGATGTGGGGGAACTTCGGGACTCCGGTGTTCTCGCCGGCCTGGTTGGGGGTGTCGGCGACCTTGTCGTCGCTGGAGCAGGCGCCGTCGTCGTCCCCCCAGATGTGGTAAAGGTCCAGCCAGTGGCCGATCTCGTGCGTCGCGGTCCGGCCGCCGTTGTACGGCGCGGCGGCGGTGCCGCTGGTCCCGAACGCCGAGTGCAGGATGACGACGCCGTCGGTCTGCGGCGGGCCTCCGGGGAACTGCGCGTACCCGAGCAGCCCGCCGGTGAGCCGGCACACCCACAGGTTGAGGTACTGGTCGGCCGGCCAGGGGTCGGCGCCGCCGGTGCGCTTGGACTTCACGCCGTCGTCCCAGGTGAATCCCCGCCGGTCGGTCTCGGCCCGGACGATCCCGTCGGTCGGCGTGCCGTCGGGGGCGCGGTCGGCGAGCCGGAACTCGATCCGCGCGTCGGCCACCAGCGGGCGCCACACCTCCGGCACCTTCCCCGCGTCGGGATTGGCGGCCCGGTAGTCCTGGTTGAGGACCGTGAGCTGGCTGCGGATCTGCTCGTCGGAGATGTTCTGCTCGGGGGCGCGCGGGTCGTGGACGACGTGCACGACGACCGGGATGGTCACGATGTCGGTGATCGCCTCGAGCCGCCGTCCCCGCTCGTACTGCAGCGCGCGGTTCTCGATGGCGCTGCGCTGGGCGCGGTAGGTCATGCTCTGGTTGAGGAGCCGGCGGTGCACGAGCATGGTCCCGCACAGGTCGCGCGACGGAGGCTGGAAGGCATCGGTTTCGGTCATGTGCGTCCTTCTTCCGGGCAGGGTCGAATCGGCTTCCGCGAAGGGGTGAGCCGGGTGGTCCGCGACGCTGCAGACCTACCTCTCCGGGCCTGTTCACAAGCCGACCGGCCTGCAATCTCTTCGCCATGTGACGGCAGGGCCCGGCCATCGGCGTGCGCGCGGGTCCGGCGTCTAGGCGTTTGGCCCGGCGGCTCCTACGATGGGTCCGCCATGCGTGTCCTCCTCGTCGAAGACGACAACCGGTTCGCCGACGCCCTCATGGTGGCGCTGCGCCGGCAGGGCTTCGACGTGCATCGGGTCGCCACCGCCGCCGAGGGCCTGGCGGCTCCTGCGGCCGATCTGGTGCTGCTCGACCTGGGGCTGCCCGACATGGACGGGATCGAGGTGTGCCGCCGCCTGCGCGGCGCCGGGGAGACCGCGATCATCGCCGTCACGGCGCGGGGCGAGGAGCGCGACCGGGTGATCGGCCTGCGCTCGGGCGCCGACGACTACCTGGTCAAGCCGTTCGGGATCGCCGAGCTGATGGCCCGCATCGACGCCGTCATGCGGCGGGTCCGGCCGGTGGCCCACCCGGTCGTGACCGCGCGCGGGCTGCGCATCGACCTCGACCGGCGCGAGGTCACCGGCGCCGACGGCGCGGCGGTCGCCCTGGCCCGCAAGGAGTTCGAGCTGCTCACGGCGCTCGCCCGGCAGCCGGGGACGGTGGTGGCGCGCGAGCGCCTCCTGCTGGAGGTGTGGCAGAGCGTGTGGCCCGGCGCCCAGCGCACGCTGGACGTGCACGTGGCGACGCTGCGCGCCAAGCTCGGCGATCCCCGGGTGATCCGCACCGTCCGCGGCGTCGGCTACCAGCTCGCCGTCGACGAACCGGCCCGGCCCGGGGACGGGGCGTGACGGCGGCCCGTCCGCGCCGCGTCCCGGCGCGGCCCGCGGCACGCCCCGCGGCACGGGGGTGAGGGCCGATGCTGCGGCGGCTGCTCGCGGTGTACGTCTCCCTGCTCGTGATGGTGCTGGCGGCGCTGGAGATACCGCTCGCGGTCACCTTCGCCGCGCACGAGACGCAGGCCATGTTCATCGACCGCCTGAACGACACCTCCCGCTTCGCCTCGCTCGCCGAGCCCGCGCTGTGCAGCGGGCGGACCGACAGCCTGCGGGCCGAGCTGGTCCGCTACGACGAGCTGTACGGCATCCCGGCGGCGGTCGCCGACCGGGAGGGCAACATCGTGGTGGCCTCGCGCCCGGGGCTGGTCCGGGAGGTGGGCCGTTCCCGGCTGCGCGCGGTGCTGTCGGGGGACCGGTCGGCGATCCAGAGCGTGACCTGGCCCTGGAACCACGATCCGATGATCGTGGTGGAGCCGGTCGGGTGCGGCGGCGAGGTCATCGGCGCCGCCGTCACGGTCTCGCCCACGCACGCCGTGCGCGCGAGCGTCGTGGAGCGCTGGAGCCAGCTCGCGGCGGCGGGCCTGGCGGCGCTGCTGGTGTTCGGCGCCGCCGCGATCCCGCTGAGCCGGTGGGTCCTGCGGGTGGTGCGCAACCTGGACCGGGTCACCGGCGAGCTGTCGGCCGGGCGGCTGCAGGCGCGGGTCCCGGTCGCCACCGGCCCGGCGGAACTGCGGCGGCTGGCCGAGCACTTCAACGCGATGGCCGAGGCGATGAGCCGCAATTTGGAGCTGCAGCGGTCGTTCGCGTCCTATGCCAGCCACCAGCTCCGCAACCCGCTGGCGGCGCTGCGGCTGCGGGTGGAGAACCTCGGCCCGCACATGTCGGCCGACGGGGCCCGCGACCTGGAATCGGCGATCGAGGAGACCGCCCGGCTCACCGGCATCCTGGACGGCCTTCTGGCGCTGGTGCGCGCCGAGGGCGGCAACTGCCGGGTCGCCGTCGTGGACTGCGGCCGGGTGGCCACCGAGCGGGTGGCCGCGTGGCGGGAGGCGGCGGCGGGCGTGCGGGTGCGGCGGCGGGGCGCGGCGCACGCGGGCGCGCTGGCCGCCGTCGACGGCGTGGGCCAGATCCTGGACGCCCTGATCGACAACGCCGCCAAGTTCGCGGGACCGGGCGCGACCGTCACCGTCACCGTGTCGCGCCCGCGCCGGCGGCCGCCGCCGGCCCCGGGCGCCGTGCCCGCGGGGGAGGGGCCCGCCGCGGAGCAGCGCGTGGTCTGCGTCGACGTCGCCGACGACGGGCCGGGACTGCCGGACGCCGAACGCGCCGCCGCCACCCAGCGGTTCTGGCGGAGCCCGGAGCACCAGAACATCGACGGCACCGGGCTCGGGCTCACCATCGCCCACGCCCTGGCCGAGGCGTCGGGCGGACGGCTGGAGCTGCTGCCGGTCGAGCCGCACGGGCTGTGCGCCAGGCTCGTGCTGCCCGCACCCGCCGGCGACGTGCCGCGGGCCCGGGACGGGCAGGACCGCGCGGTGTCCCCGGATCAGCCGGCGACCTTGGACTCCCGGTAGTAGCGCGCCGCCCCCGGATGCAGCGGCAGGGGCCCGGTCGAGATCGCCGCGCGCCGGTTCAGGTACAGCGCCTCCGGACGGGTGGCGACCAGGACGTCCTTCCGCGCGAACAGCATCCGTGTGAGCGCGAGGGCGCGGTCGGCCGGCATGGACGACGCCACGACGAGATAGCTCGGCACGCCGACGGTCCGGGGCGCGGCGAACAACCGGTAGGCCGACGCCGGGATCGAGCGCTCCTCGTAGAAGTCCCCGTGGAACCGGCGCAGCGGCCCCACGTACGCGCCGAGATCGACCAGCCGCACCCCCATCACGTGGGTCAGCTGCGTGATCGCCTCGTTGGGCACGCCGCCGGAGAAGAAGAAGGCGTCCACCCGCCGGTCCCGCAGGGCCGCCGCGGCCTCGCGCACGGGCAGGCGCAGCCGGCGGACCTCCTTGTCGGGGTCGATCCCGGCGGAGCCCAGCAGCCGGGTGGCGACCAGTTCGGTGTCGGTGCCCGGCGCCCCGGTCGACACCCTCCGGCCCCGCAGGTCGGGCAGCGCGTGGACGCCGCTGTCGGCGGGGACCACCAGGTGGGTGTGCTCGTCGTACAGCCGCGCCAGCGCCGCCACGCGCGGCAGTGCGGTGAACGGGGGTCTGCCCGCCGCCGCCAGCGCCGCCAGGTCGGCGGGCGCGAACGCGACGTCCGCCGTCCCCTCCGCGACCCGCCGCAGGTTGTCGGCCGCCGACGCCGTCGCGAGCACGCGCGGCCGCATCTCCTCCAGCTGGGCCGCCCGCGCCAGGCCCTGCGCGTAGGCGTGGTAGACGCCGCTGCCGCCACCCGCGGCGATCAGCAGGCGCCCTTCGTCCGGTGCCGACTCGCTGCACGCCGCCGCGCACGAGACCAGCACCGCGAGCACGAGGACCAGGGCCGGGACGCGCCTCACGGACGCAACCCTAAGAGTTCCTCAAATCGGAGGCCCGCCCCCTTCCCGTGTGCGCTGCATCACATTTACGTTTCCGTCAACCGAACGGGAGGTTGGCGTGTCCACACCCAGGCACAGCGACCCGCGCCCGGCGACCGGCGACGAGGCGCCCAAAGGCGAGGCGCCCGAGCTCACGCGGGCCGACGCCGAGGACCTCATCGCCGAGTACGACGCGGAACGTCCGGCCCGGCGGCTCACCGGCCCGGTGGCGTACGCGACCGGAGCGGTCGCGTTCGGCGTGTCCCTGTACGCGCTGTACGCCGTCTTCAGGCCCCTCCCCGCCCTGCAGTACCGCATGGGCTTCCTGGCGGCGGTGCTGCCGCTCACCTTTCTGGTGTACCGGCCCGGCCTGAACCTGCGGGGCCTGGGGCGGCGCCTCAAGGGCGGGCGGGACGGCGACGAGACCGCGCCGGACGGCGACCAGGACGCCGGCGAGGAGCCGAAGAAGAGCGCCCCGGGGCGCGACAACCCGGGCGTGGCCGACTGGATCCTGGCGGCCGTCTCCCTGGTCGTGTGCGCCTACCCGCTCATCGGCTTCGACGACTTCCTCCGCCGCACGGTCACCCCCTCCGGCCTCGACGTGGCGATGGCCACCGGCTGCCTGCTGCTGGTGCTGGAGGCGACGCGCCGCACCGTGGGGCCGATCCTGCCGGGCATCTGCGTCGCGTTCCTCGCCTACGCCTACTACGGCGGCTACCTGCCGGTGGACTGGACGCTCGGGCACCGCGGCTTCGAGTTCGACCGGATCCTCACCCAGCTCTACATGGGCACCGAGGGCCTGTTCGGGGTGCCGCTGGACGTCGCCGCGACCTACATCGTGCTCTTCACGATCTACGGCGCCGTGCTCGACCACTCGGGCGCGGGCCGCTTCTTCGTGGACGTCTCGTTCGCCGCCTTCCGCCGGTCGGCGGCGGCCCCCGGCCGCACCGTCACGCTGGCCGGGTTCCTGCTGGGCACGGTGTCGGGGTCGGGCACGGCCACGGCCGTCTCGCTGGGCAGCGTCTCGTGGCCGATCCTGCGGCGGGCCGGGTACCCGCCGGCCGCCGGGGGAGGCGTGCTGGCCGCGGCCGGGATCGGGGCGATCCTCTCCCCGCCCACGCTCGGCGCCGCGGCCTTCATCATCGCCGAGTACCTGCGGGTCTCCTACCTGACCGTGCTGCTGTACGCGACGATCCCGACGCTGCTCTACTACCTGGGGATCATCCTGGCGATCGAGATCGACGCCCGGCGGTTCGGGGTCCGCGCCGTCGAGGTGGACACCCCGTCGGTGTGGCGGCTGCTCGGCCGGTTCGGGTACCACTTCTCCTCGCTGATCGCGATCGTGGTGCTGATGGCGTTCGGCGTCTCGCCGTTCCGCGCGGTCGTGTACGCCACCGTCCTGGCCTTCGCGCTGTCGTTCCTGGACCGCCGCAACCGGCTCGGCCCGCGGCGCACCGCGCAGGCCCTGGCGGCGGGCACCCTCGGGGTGCTGCCGGTGGCGGCGACGACGGCCGCGGCGGGCATCATCGTGGCGGTCGTGACGCTCACCGGGCTCGGGCTGAAGTCCTCGCGGCTCATCGTCGACTTCGCCGGCGGGAACATGACGCTGACCGTCGTCCTGGCCGCCGTCGCCGTCCTGCTGCTGGGCCTGGCGGTGCCGGTGACCGCGTCGTTCATCATCGCCGCCGTCATCATCGGGCCGGTGCTGCAGACGCACGGCGTGGCCCCGGACGCCGCGTACATGTTCATCTTCTACTACGCGGTGCTGTCGGAGGTGACGCCGCCGACCGCGCTGGCGGCGGTCGCGGCGGCGGCGATCACCGGCGGCAACGCCTTCAAGACCATGATGCTGACCTGGAAGTACACCCTGCCCGCCTTCCTGGTCCCCTTCGCGTTCGTGCTGGCGCCGGAGGGCCGCGCGCTGCTGTGGCAGGCGCCGTGGCCGGAGGTGCTGACCGCGCTGGCGGTGTCGGCCGTCGCGGTGGCGGCGCTCGCGGTCGTCACCGGCGGCTGGATGCTCGGACCGGCGGGCCCGGTCGAACGGCTGCTCGCCGCCGGCGCCGCCCTCGCGCTCCTGCACCTCAGACCCGCCAGCGTGGCCGCCGGCCTCGGCCTGCTGGCGGCGGCCCTGCTCGTCCACCTGGTCCTGCGGCGCGGCCGGACCCTCCCCCCGGCCCCCGAACTCCAACCCACCCCAGCCCGGAAAGGACACTGATGCGCCCCATCATCCGGACCTGTGCCGCCCTCGCGGCCCTGGCGCTCACCGCGACGCTGGCCGCGTGCGGCGGCGAGCGGAACACCGGCGACGACGGCCTCTACAACCGGGGCCGGCTGGCCATCGCGACCGGCAACACCACCGGCGTCTACTACCAGCTCGGCGGCGGCTACGCCGACCTGATCAGCAGGAACGTGCGCGGGTACCAGGCCACGGCCGAGGCCACCGGCGCCTCCGTCGAGAACATCCAGCGCGTGGTGCGCGGAGACTCCGACATCGCCTTCAGCCTGGCCGACGTCGCCGGGGAGGCCGCCACCGGGAAGCACTCGTTCTCCAGCCCGCAGCCGATCCGGGCGCTGGCCCGCATCTACGACAACTACGTGCACGTCATCGCGCGGGCCGACGCGGGCATCCGCACGGTGGCGGACATGAAGGGCAAGCGGGTCTCCACCGGGTCGCCCAAGTCGGGCACCGAGACCATGGCGCTGCGCCTGCTGGAGGCGGCCGGCCTGGATCCCGGCACCGGGGTCAAGAAACAGGCCCTGTCGCTGCCCGAGACCGTCCAGGGCATGAAGGACGGCACCCTGGACGCCATGGTCTGGTCCGGCGGGCTGCCCACCAGCGGCATCACCGACCTGATGACCAGCATGAAGACCAAGGCCGTGTTCGTGCCCCTCGACCGGGAGCTGGCCCGGCTGGGCTCGACCTACGGCCCGATCTACAAGTCCACCACCATCAGGAAGAACGTGTACGGCACGCCGGGCGACGTGTCGACGATCGCGGTGCCCAACGTGCTCATCGTCTCGGCCAAGATGCCCGACACGCTGGCCCACGACCTCGCCAAGGTGATCTTCGACCACCAGCAGGAGCTGATCAAGGTGCATCCGGAGGCGAAGAACATCGACCGCGCCCAGGCGCCGAAGAGCGAACCGGTCGTGCTGCACCCGGGGGCCAAGAAGTTCTACGACGGCGCCTGATCCGTTGATCCGTGAGGCCCCGGGCCGGGCCCGGGGCCTCAGTAGTCGTCCTCGTCATACTCCCGGTCGGTGACGTAGTCGTAGAGCTCGTCGACCAGCGGGGAGCCGTCGGCCCACCAGAGCTTGGCCGCGGTCTCGCCGGAGCCGCCCGCGACCAGGGACGGGTCGACGGCGTCCATCCAGGGCGCCTCGCCGCTCTCCTCGACCTCCCACGGACCCTCGTCGGTGATCATGGGGACGGGGACGGCCGCCTGCCGGTGCTTCACCGTCCAGGAGTTGCGGAAGAAGTCGAACCGCAGGTGGTAGCCGGTGGCGGACTCGGTGAAGAGGATCGGCGGGACCAGGAAGTGCGCCACCCCGACGGTGGCGGCGACGTCGATGTAGTTCTCCGGTGAGCCGCCGCTGTTCCAGCACGCGGCGAAGTTGACGGGCGCGAGCGACTCCCCGCCCAGCACGTGGATCTGGTTGCCCCGGACCACGAACTTCTCCGGATCGAGGACCACGTCCTCGCCCATCATCATGATCGGCGCGGGCATGATGTGCGCCTTGGTGAAGAGCTGGGCGCGCTGGTAGAGATCGATGATCTCGTAGTGGCGCCGGGCCTCGAACCTGAAGCCGTGGAACGGGCAGCACTCGCCGTCGGATTCCTCCGGCTCGGGGAAGAGCATGGACTTGTCGAACGCCGGGACGGCCGAGCCGCCGCGCCGCTCCTCCAGGAAGCCGGGGATCCAGTCGGTGCCGTCGGCCTCGATCACCGTCGAGTCGCAGAGGGCGCGGAACGCGGTGTCGCCGACCTTGCAGTTGAAGTAGTCCAGAAGCGTGATCGCGGCGCACTCGGCGAGCGAGAGCGCGTCGCTCTTGGCGAACCAGAAGTCGTAGCCGTTGGCGACGAAGTCCACGCCCCGGAACCGCTTGTGGACGAACGGCTCGCGGGCGGCGCCGGGAGCGAGGCCGTCCCAGTGCGCGGCGGCCACCCGGTTGTAATGGTCGTCGGCGTGGCGGGCCAGCTCGGGCGCGAAGACGCTCTCACCGGTGAGGTAGCACGCCTTGCTGAACAGCGCGCCGATCTCGGGATCGTGGGAGACCTCGGGGTCGGTGAAGATCAGCTCGGTGCGCAGGAAGACCTTGCGGCCGTCGCGGTAGGGTGCGCCCTCGTGCTCGTACCGCTGATCGAAGATCACGCAGGTGAAGGGCCCGATGTCGGCGAGCGCGGCCCCTCCGGCGAGGTCGAGGGCGGGCTCCGCCGAACCGCCGGTGAGATAGAGCAGCACCGTGTAGCGCGAGACGTGCCGCCGCGCCGCGTCGTAATAGGGCGTGTCGCGGTGGCGGTGGAAGTTGGCGTCGCCGGGCTCGAAGCGGTTGCACCGGAACACCGGGTTCACGTGGGAGAAGCCGTCGAGCAGCGGCTCGGGCATCGCCGTGGCGACCGCTGCGCCGAGCGCCTCGGCGAGCAGGGCGGAGTGGAAGATGAAGCGGTCGCCGCCGCGCGAGGCGGCGTTGAGCGGCGGGACGTACAGGTTCAGCGCGTCGAGGCGTTCGAGGCGGGCCCGGTCGGCGTCGGGGAGCCGGAGCGCGAACGCGAACGCCTCGTCCGCGAGCTCCACGCGGTCGGTGAACTCGAACTCCAGCCCGGCCCCGGTGAACAGGTCGTCCAGCGGGAGGATGTTCTCGAACGTGCGGAACGACAGCTCGCGCGGATCGACGAAGACGGCCGCCAGGTGCGGCGCGGCCTCGCTGGGCCGGGCGAACAGCTCGCGCACGCCGGCGTCGATGCGCCAGGCGTCCACGAACCGCACCGCCTTGTGGCGCGCGGTCGGATGCCAGGAGATCGCCAGCCCGTCGAGCGTCGCGGCGGACTCGGCGTCGGTGGCGTCGACCTCGGCGCGGTAGCGGGCGACCTCGGCGGCGGGGGCGTCCCTCTCCGACAGGGCGAAGAAACGGTCGCGGAGCTCGATGCTCACACACTCCTCCAAAAGCTGCGCAGCGCGGGCGGGAGCTGGTCGGCGAGCGCCAGCTTCTTCACGCCGGCGTCGGAGAGGTCGCCGCGGTGCAGGAGCAGCCGCTGGAGCGACCCGATGAACGGCGCGGCGAGCAGGGCGTCCGCCCCGTCCGCGCCGATCCGGTTGTAGCGCAGGTCGAGGTCGACGAGCCGCCCGAAGCGGCCCAGCGAACGGACGCCCGCGGCGGTGAGCCCGTTGCTCTGCAGGCGCAGCCGCCGGAGGCGGTCGAAGTGCGGGGACGCGGCGAGGACCTCCAGGCCGTCGTCACCGATGCCGCAGTACCGCAGGTCGAGCGTCTCGACGCGGCCCTTCGCGATCGAGGCCGCGAGGGCCCTGGCGCCGGGGTCGCCGACGCGGAAGTAGGACAGGTCGAGCTCGGTGAGCCGGCCGAGGTCGAGCGTGGCGAGGGCGCCGGCCTCGACGGGCGGCGCCCCGAGCGGCATGCCGTCCTCGTCGAGCTCGATCCACTCCTCCTCCTCCTCTTCCTCGTCGTCGTCGGAGGGGCCGGCGGGGGGCCGGATCCGCAGCGCGGTCACGAAGGGGTCCCGCAGGGCGCGCTCGATCACCGCGGGCGCGTTCTCGGACCACTCGACGGCGATCTTCGTGGCGAAGCCGTACCGGCGTGCCAGCACGGTCACGCCCTCGGGCAGCGCCGCGTCCCAGCCGACCTGGTGCTCCCGCTCCAGGCCGGTGATCTCGTGGTCCAGGGCCACGCCCTCGACGGGGCCGCAGCGGGCGCGGCGCTCTTCCAACCGGATGAGCGTGCCGCGCGCGTCGCCCCGGTCGAGGAGCCGGTCGCCGTAGACCAGCCACGAGGCGCGGTCGCCGGGCCGGTCGCGCAGCCTCTGTTCAAGATCCGGAGTTTCCATCCCGGGCACCTTATGGGCGGCGACCGACATTCGAGGCGGGTCCGGCGAACGACGGTGCCGGCCGCCCCTCACCCGCGCGTGACCCCGGGGAACCCGCCGGGCCCCGGGGCCGTTCGCGGTGCTACAGGCGGGCCTTGGCCGGCATCGACGTCGCCGAGCCCTTGGCGTCGAAGGCGCGGATCATGCCGTCCTGCGTGAACGACGCCAGCAGGCGCCCCTCCGCGGTGAGGATCTGGCCGCGGACGTAGCTCATGCCCGCGCCCGCGAAGGTGCTCTCGTGGTGGTAGCGGAGCCAGCCGTCCCAGCCGACCGGGTCGTGGAAGCTCACGCCGATGCCCATGGGCGCGGTCGAGACCGTGTAATGCGCCTGGGACGTGCCGATTCCCGGATGGGGCCGCATGGTGGTGGAGATGGACAGGTGGCCGGTGAAGTGCGACAGCAGGGCGCGGCGCAGGTCGTCGCGCTCGGGCACGGCGTCGTAGCGCAGCCAGGCGTCGATGACCGGCGGCCCGACCTCGTCGGGGTTCCCGTAGTCGTCGATCCCCTCGATGCGCAGCTCCCTGCCGGGCAGCGGCATGTCGACGGCCTTCGCCGCCTCCGGGCCCTCGACCGGCGGGCCCGTCCACCGGTCGTGCCGGATGACGTCGGGCTGCGGATGGTCCAGCAGCACGGTGCTCGTCACGCAGGGCCGGTCGCCCTGCGCGACCAGCACCGTGGCGCTGGCGAACGAGCGTCCCGCGCGCACCGGCGTCACGGTGAACTCCAGCGGCCTGTCCGGGTCGGCGACGGCGGCGAACAGCGCGTGCGCGGAACGCACCGTCCGCCCCGGAAGGGCCTTGCTCGCGGCGACGATGGACTGGCCCAGGATCTGGCTGCCGTCGACGACCTGCCGGCCCCCGCCGTCGCTGTCCCCCTCGAACCGCGTCGAGGCGGAGTCGACCGGTGCCACGTCGAAGATGTCGATCATGCGCTCGAGGGACGACTCGCTCACGGGCGCACCCCGGTGAAGGTCCCCGTGCCGATGGCCACGCGGACCTGGTCCTGGTCGAAGGCGATGTAGCCGGCCAGCCGGGCCACCTCAGGGAAGGGCTCCGGATAGCTCCACGCGATGCCCGTCCCCTCACCGCCGGCGGCCCGCCAGTACGAGGCCTGCCCCTTGAACGGGCAGACGGTGTGATGGTCGGTCGGCTCCAGATGGGAGAAATCGACGGCGTCCCGGGGGAAGTACACCACCAGCCCGTGATCCTGCTCGTCGACGACGAAGCAGGCGTCGCTCTGGGCCAGGCGGGTCTCACCCAGCCAGGCGGTCATGACGTTGGTGCGGGCGAGCAGTTCGACGCGATAATCCGGCCGGTCGTGAAACGCCGACCGCACGGGTGTGGACCCCAAGGCTGCAACCTCACTCTCTTGCGCGAGCGGGGCCGGCCGTCGCCCGGCCGGCCCGGACAAGCCCGATCCCGTTAAGTGGATGGAGGCATCTCCGAAAAAGAGAGTGCCATATGCCGCTACGGCCGTGCCAGGCGCGGTCCGCCCCCGGCTAGCCGGACGTCCGGCGCGCCTCGATGTCCCGCCGCAGCACGAACTTCTGGACCTTGCCGCTGGCGGTGCGGGGGAAGTCGTCGACCGCGTGCACCTCCTCCGGCCACTTCTGCTTGGCCAGGCCCACCCGCTCGAAATGGGCCCGCAGCTCGTCCATCGTGGGCACGGGACGTCCCTCCCTGAGCCGCAGGACGGCGGCGGCGTGCTCGCCCAGCCGCTCGTCGGGCGCGGCCACCACCACCGCCTCCGCGACGTCCGGCAGGGTCAGCAGCGCCTCCTCGACCTCCAGGGCGCTGATGTTCTCGCCGCCGCGGATGATGATGTCGGACTTGCGGTCGGTGATCGTGATGTAGCCGTCCTCGTCCATCACCGCGATGTCGCCCGTGTGGTACCAGCCGTCCTCGTCGAAGGCCCGCTTCGTGAGGGCCTCGTCGGTGTAGCCCAGGCACAGGTCCGGGCCCCGGCTGAGGATCTCCCCGTCCTCGGTCAGCCGCACCTCCACGCCCGGCAGCGCCTTGCCGTCGGTGTAGACCCGCTTGGCCTCGGGCGCGGTGTGCAGCGAGGCCGTCATGGACGGGTGCTCGGTGCTGCCGTACGAGCGGTAGACCGTGATGCCGAGCCCGGTGAGCCGGCCGGTGATCGCCGCCGGGACGGCCGCGCCGCCCAGCCCCGCGTACTTCATGGACCGCAGATGCCGGTCGGCGAAGTCGGGGTGGTCCAGCAGGCTGGTGATGTAGTACGGCACGCCGCCGCCCACGATGAGGCCGTCGCTGTCCATCAGCGCCAGGACGCGGCCCGGGTCCCAGACGTCGGCGAGGTGGATCGGCCAGCCGTCCAGCACCGGGACCAGGAAGGCGCCCACCATGCCCATGAAGTGCCCCACGGGGGCCGAGGTGAGCTGCCGCGCCAGCTCGGGCGGGTAGCGCTCGGACATCTGGCGCGTCTCGCAGCCGAGGGTCCGGTGGCTGTGGATCACGCCCTTGGGGTCGCGGGTGGTGCCCGAGGTGAACGCGATCACCGCGGGCGCCGCCGGGTCCACCGGCAGCGTCCCGGCCATCGGGTCGGCGGCGAGCAGGCTGTCGAAGTCGCGCCCGACCACGCCCACGATCGGCACGCCCTCGAACAGGTCGTCCTGGAACTCCAGCCGCCCGAACTTCTCGGCGCCCACGAACACCCGCGGCCGGACCGCCTCCAGGATGTAGCCGACCTCCTTACGCCCGTAGAAGTGGACGATCGGCACCACCGTCGTCCCCAGCAGCGCCGACGCCCAGAACACCGCCGCCGCCTCCATCCAGTTGGGCAACTGGAAGGCGACCACGTCACCCGGCCCCACGCCCCGTTCCCGCAGCCCACCGGCCAGCCGCCGCGCCACCAGCTCCACGTCGGCGAAGGTGCCGCTCCACGGCCGCACGGAGGAGTGCACCCGGAACACCGCCTCCGGTGCCGCCGCCAGGCCCCGGGCCAGCAGCTCGCCGAGCGTGTCCCGCGTCCACCACCCCTCCGCCTCGTACCGCTTGACCAGCTCGCTGGGAATCGTGCGCATGGCGATGGCTCCAGAATCCGAGGCCCGCCCGGGGCCGGGCGGGGCGGAGGTCACTTGACCGCGATGGGGTTGACGGGCGAGCCCACGCCGCCGGGGATGTTCAAAGGGGACGCGACGAACATGCACTCGTAGACCCCGTCGGCCGCGCAGTCCTCGGCCAGGTCCTCGAAGTCGAACATCTCGCCGAGGAGCAGGCCCATGTCGCGGATCGCGAGCATGTGGAAGGGGATCATCGGGCCGTCGCCGTTCGCGCGGAGCGCCTCCACGGCCAGGTTGTCGGCGCACACGGCGGCGATCCCGTGGTCGCGGATCCAGCGGGCGCACTCCCAGGTGAGCCCGGGCGACGCGCCGGGGGCGACGTCGAGGCCGCGCCGCTGCCGGGGGTAGGTGCCCGTGCGCAGCAGCAGCACGTCGCCCGGCCGCGGCGTGACACCGGCCGCGCCGAGCACGGCGTCCAGGTCGGCGGGCCCGACCTGGGTCCCGGGGGCGAGATGGGTGGTGCCCAGATGGCGCGGGACGTCCACCAGGACGCCGCGCGACACGACCCCGTTCACCAGGTTCTGGATCGAGCCGTGCACGGCGCCCCACGCCGTCACCGCGGTGTCGTGGTGGCGGCCGTTGTAGAGCAGGTCGTCGTACCAGAGGTGGGCGAGCGCGTCGAAGTGCGTCGACGAGTGCGTCCCGATGATCAGCATGTCCTCGGAGGAGGCGAAGTCCCACGCGTCGCCCCGGGGGCTGTCGCCGCGGTACCGCGTCATCGTGTGGATCGGGTTGAAGCGCCCGCTGGTCTTCATGTCGTGGGGGCCGTTCTCGTCGGCGGGGACCGAGAGAGCGAAGGACACCCCGCGCCGTACCGTCGCCGCCGCCGCCGTCACCACCTCGGGGGTGATGAGGTTGAGCGTCCCGCGCTCGTCGTCCTCGCCCCAGCGCCCCCAGTTGCTCAGCTCGCGTCCGAGCGCCCGGACCCCGTCAAGATCGATCACCGGCATGGTTCGAGCCTCCCGCTGAGCTGTCGACAGGTGAGTCCGCGCGTCAGCCGGCCCCTTCGGCCGAGACCGGCTCGGCCCCCTCGGCCGAGACCGGCCCGGGTCCGTGCAGGGCCGTCAGGCAGAACCGCCAGACGTTGTCCGCCAGCAGCGCGCGGTCGGGCGGATCGCTCAGCCCGAGGACAAGGGTGTGGAACGACGTCGTGACCATCGAGGTGATGATGTGGACGTCCCATTCCAGGTCGGCCGGCCGCACCAGCCCGGCCGCGCGGGCGTCGGCGACCATCTCCCGGACGAGCTCGGCGTACGCCCGGTTCGTCTCGGCGATCCGCTCCGGATTGGTCGCGGCGATCCGCACGTGCTCGTTGGCGATCACGCGGTTCAGCCGCCCGTCGTCCCTGGGCCAGTCCAGCGGCCAGGTCACCGCCATCCGCAGCCGGACCAGCGGATCGCCGGAGGCGCCGAGGATGCGCTCCCGGATCCTCGGGATGGTGCCGTTGATGAAGGTCGTGAAGACCGTCTGCAGGAACTCCTCCTTGTTGGGGAAGCACCGGTAGAAGGTCTTGATCGCCACGCCCGCCCGGCGGACCAGCTCCTCGATCGTGTACGAGGAGTCGCCGTGCTCGAACAGCAGCTGCTGCCCGGCCAGGACGAGCTTCGTCCGCGGCCCGACGAAGGTCCCCGGCTCGGGGCGCGCGACCGCGTCCCGAGCGATGAGCTCGCTCCATCCAGGATCTCGCGTCACAGCGAAAGGGTAGCGTGCGATCGGCGGCCTCCCCCTTCCCCGGGGAACCCGGGAAGCCCTCCGCGGGGTCGGTCTCGGTCATGGCGGTTCGTCCTCTCGACTCAGACCACGCCGGAGTCCTTGAACTCGGTGATCGCGTCCCAGCCGTAGCCCAGCTCGAGGAGCACCTGCTCGGAGTGCTCGGCGTGCTCGGGCGCCCGGCCCAGCTCGGGCACCCGCTCGTCGAACTGCACGGGCGCGCTCATCAGCCGGACGTCGGTGCCGTCGTAGTCGACCGACACGGCGTACCCGTTCTCGACCACCTGGGGGTCCTCGGCCGTCTCCAGCATCGTGCGCTGGACGGCCCAGGGCCCGGCGAGCGTCGCGAGCCGCCGCTCCCATTCGGCCAGCGGCAGGGCGGCGAAGAGTCCCTCGAGCACGGCGACGCACTCGGTGAGGTTCTCGGCGCGCGCCGCGGCGTCGGCGAAGCGCCGGTCGTCGATCAGGTCCGGGCGGTCGAGATGGCGGCACAGGTCGGGCCACCACCGGTCGGACTCGATCATCATCAGCGCGATCCAGCGGCCGTCGGCCGTCCGGTAGCTCCAGCCGATGGGGTTCCTGGACCGCCCGGTCAGGATGGGGAACTCGCGGTCCAGCCCCCAGCTGTAGAGGACGGCGCTGGAGTGCTGCCACAGCGCGGTGCCCAGCAGGGAGACGTCCACGGTGGCGCCCTGGCCGGTGCGCTCGCGGCGGTAGAGGGCCGCGGCGATGCCGAACGCGAGGTTCATCGCGCCGGCCTTGTCGCCGAAGGCGGGCGGCTGGGGGAGCGGCCGGTCGGCGTCCTCGGCGGTGAAGCTCGCGGCGATGCCGCTGCGCATCCAGTAGGCGGTGAAGTCGTACCCGCCCCGGTCGGCGTCGGGGCCGCGCGCCCCCTGGCCCGTGGCCCGGGCGTAGATGATGCGCGGGTTGCGGGCCCGGACCGCGTCCTCGTCGAAGCCGAGCTTGGCCCGCGCCGGCCCCCGGAAGTTCGTCACGAAGACGTCGGAGCGGTCCACGAGCTCCATGAGCAGCTCCTGGCCGCGGGGATCGCGCAGGTTCAGCCCGATGCTGCGCTTGCCCCGGTTGGTCTGGGCGGTGACCACGTTGACCCCGCCGACCGCCGGCATCACGCCGGAGGTGGTGAGCGCGCGCTGCGGGTCACCGGTGACCGGGTCCTCCACCTTGATCACCGAGGCGCCGAAGTCGGCCAGCACCGCGGCCGCGGCGGGCGCGAACGTCCACTGCGCCACCTCGAGCACCTGGACGCCGTCGAAGACGGGCAGCGCGTCCGCCGGTCCGCCGGGCACGGGGCCCTCCCCCTCGCCCGCGCTCATGCCGCCGCCGCGCGGCGGGCGGCCTGGCGGGCGGCTCGGGGGGCCAGGGGGTCCCGGCCGGGTCGCAAGGCATGGCGAAATGGCGCCGTTGGCACGGTCGTCGCTCCTCCGCGCTAGAGGGCAAATGGTACTCGCTGGAGACGAGAAGACGCTTCTCCTAGATCGGAAATCAACCTTAACCAGGAGAAGAGCGTATGTCCATAAGCCGCCGGAAGATCGTTGCCGGAGGCGGGCGAGGCCCCCGCGCCTGGTCAGCGGGCCCTGGCGTCGCTCGGAGGTGGGCGCGGGGGTGGGAGTGGGGCTCCGCATTGATTATGGAGAAGCCCATTCTCCTGAGGGCGACGGCCTTGCCGACGTGCTGATCCGTATTACCGGGGCCGCTTCGTGTCCCTTTCCTGGCCGCCGTCCCGCTCGCGCCGGGCGCGCTTCTCGTGCCTGGCGACGTGGGTGTCGACCTGGACGCTGACCTTGGTCCCCAGCGGCCAGCCGATGTAGTGCGTCAAGAAGACGGCGATCTCGCGCAGCTCGTCCGGGGAGAGCTCGCCGTTGGCCAGGGCCGCGGGGATCTGGAGCTCCATGACGTCGGTCTGGCCCTGGCCGGCCAGGACGCCCAGGATCAGCAGGCGCCGGTCGCGCACGCTGAGGCCGGGGCGCGTCCAGATGTCCCCGAACAGGTGGTCCACGGTGATGCCGAAGAAGTCGCCGGGGGAGTCGCCGACCTCGAAGCCGTACACCCGGCGCATCATCTCCAGGCCGCGTTCCCGCCGCTCATCCATCGGCGCCGCCCCGTCCGGCGGACGCCTCCAGGCCGAGGCCGGCGGCGAGGCGGTCGAGGGCGAGCCGGGTCATCGGGACGTCCACGCCGAGCTCGCCGGCCAGTTCCACGGCGAGCGCCAGGTCCTTCTCTCCGAGGTCGCGCACGTTCCGCAGGACGTCGTAGAGGCCGTCGTCCGGGGTCAGCGGCGCGGCCGTCGGCCGCAGCATGATCGAACTCGGCCCGCCGGTGATCGCGTCGGTGTGCCGGACGACCCTGGCCAGCTTGCGCAGCGACACCCCGGACGCCTCCGCCAGCCGCTGCGCCTCCGCCGCCGCGGCGAAGGCCGCGAACTGCAGCAGGTTGCGGGCGAGCTTGGCCCGCGTGCCCGACCCGACCGGGCCCATGTGCAGGACGAGGCCCGCCCAGGCGCCGAACGGCTCGCGGCACCGTTCGAACGCCTCCTCGGTACCGCCGGCCATCACGGCGAGGTTGCCCTCCGCCGCCCCGATGAACGAGCCGCTGACCGGGGCGTCCACCACCTCGATCCCGTGCGGGGCCGCGCGTGCGGCCAGGTCTTCGGCGGTACGGGCGCGGATCGTGGAGTGGATCGCGAGCACGGTGCCGGGCCGGGCGGCGGCTAGGACCTCCGCGCCGACCTCGGCCACCTGCGCGTCGTCGCGGACCATGACCGACACGACCCGCGCCCGCTCGGCCACCTCCGCCACGCCGCCCGCGGCCCGGGCGCCCGCGGCGGCCAGCGGCGCCATCGCCTCGGGGCGCGCGTCGTACACGATCAGGCCCGCGCCGGCCAGGTGGCCGGCCATGGGCGCGCCCATCTGCCCCAATCCGATGAAGCCCAGTTCGACGGCGCTCATGCGCGGACCACCCTGCCCTCCACAAGCAAGCGATCGGTTGGTCACCTCTCCGTTGCAGAGTACCCGCCGGGGCGGGGGAGGGCGCAAGGACGGGCCCGCCACGGCCCGGCCCCGATGTGTGCATCGTGCATAACGTATGTAGAGTGCACATGGCATCCGAGCCGGTTCGGTGCCCGAGAGGAGAGAACGTGTCCCCAGCACCCCGGGCCGGGGCGATCGTCGGCGTCCTGGCGTGCGCCGGCATCGTGGCTTCCCTGATGCAGACCCTCGTGGTCCCGCTGATCGGCGAGCTGCCGCGGCTGCTGGACACCAGCCCGGCCGACGCCTCGTGGGTCCTCACCGCGACGCTGCTGGCGGGCGCCGTCGCCACCCCCGTCGTCGGGCGCATGGGCGACCTGTACGGCAAGCGGCGCGTGCTGCTGGGCTGCGTCGCGCTGCTGGTGGCCGGCTCGGTCGTCAGCGGGCTGGCCGACTCGCTGGTCCCGATGGTGGTCGGGCGGGCCCTGCAGGGCATGGCGTCGGGCATCATCCCGCTGGGCATCAGCATCATGCGCGACGTGCTGCCCGCCGAACGCCTCGGCTCCTCCATCGCGCTCATGAGCTCCTCGCTCGGCGTGGGCGGCGCGTTCGGCCTGCCGCTGTCGGCCGTCGTCGTCGACAACGCCGACTGGCACGCGCTGTTCTGGGGGACCGCGGTCCTGGCCGTGCTGATCGGCGTCCTGGTCTTCCTGTTCGTGCCCGAATCCGAGGTCCGCGCCCGCGGCCGCTTCGACCACCTCGGCGCGGCGGGCCTGTCGGCCGGGCTGGTGTGCCTGCTGCTCGCGGTGTCCAAGGGCGGCGACTGGGGCTGGGACAGCGGCACCACGCTCGGCCTGTTCGGGGCCGCCGCGCTGATCCTGCTGCTCTGGGGCTTCTGGGAACTGCGCGTCGCCGAGCCCCTGGTCGACCTGCGGACGACCGCCCGGCGCCAGGTGCTGCTGACCAACCTGGCCTCGATCGTCATCGGCTTCTCGATGTACGCGATGTCGGTGCTCTCCCCGCAGATCCTCCAGCTTCCCGAGGCCACCGGCTACGGGCTGGGCCAGTCGATGCTCGCCGCCGGTCTGTGGATGGCCCCCGCCGGGCTGGTGATGATGGTCGTGTCCCCGATCGGCGCCAAGCTGTCCGCGGTCGCCGGGCCGAAGATCTCGCTGCTGACCGGCGCGCTGATCATCGCCGCCGGGTACGGCGTCGCGCTGCCGCTGATGGGCGAGGCGTGGGGGATCCTCGCCTTCTCCTGCGTCTGCAGCGCGGGCGTGGCCTTCGCCTACGGCGCCATGCCCGCCCTGATCATGGGCGCGGTGCCCGCCTCGGAGACCGCCGCCGCCAACGGCTTCAACACCCTGATGCGCGCGGTCGGCACCTCGACCTCCAGCGCCGTCATCGGCGTCGTCCTGGCGCAGATGACCGTGCGCATGGGGCCGGTGTCCATCCCGTCCGAGAACGGGTTCCGCGTCGGCTTCCTCATCGGCGCGGGCGTGGCGGTCGCGGCCGCGCTCCTCACCCTGAGCATCCCGGGCCGCCGCCGCCGCGCCCCGGCCGCCCAGATCACCGCTCCGGCCGAGCTTGCCGGTCCCGCGGCCCCCGCTCCCGCGCCTGTGGCTCCCGCACCCGCGCGGGCCGCCGTCCCGGAGGTCCCCGCAGCGACGGGCTCGACCGTCGTCAGCGGGACCGTCCTGAGCGGGTCGCGGCCCGTCACGGGCGCCGCGGTGACGCTGATCGACGACGCGGGCCGCCAGGCCGCGCACGCCGTGAGCGGCGAGGGCGGCCGGTACGCCCTGAGCACCGCCAGGACCGGCCCGTTCCTGCTGGTCGGTTCGGCGGCCGGGTTCGAGCCGGCCGCTGTCCCGGTCCAGGCGGCCGGGGCCGCGATCGACGCCGACGTCCGCCTGACCGGGCCCGCCGGGGCGGGCGGCACCGTCCGCGACGCCGTGACCGGCGAGGCCGTGCCGGGCGCGACGGTGGTGGCCGTCGACGGCACCGGCGATGTGCTGAGTTCGACCGTCACGGGGGACGACGGCGCGTTCTTCCTGACCGACCTGGCCGCGCCGAACCACACCCTGGCCGTGCGCGCCGCCGGGTACCGGCCCCAGGCGTTCCAGAGCGAGTCGCCGGGCGCCGCAGGCTACTGGGCGATCGCCCTGGAGCCCGCGGCCACGCTGAGCGGGACGGTGCGCGCCACGTCCGGGAATCCGCTCCCGGACATCCGGGTCGCGGTGCTGGACTCCGGCGGCAACGTCGTCGCCGCCTCGGTCACCGGCGCCGACGGGTTCTACCGGTTCGACGACCTGGCCGCGGCCGACTACACGCTGGTGGCCAGCGGGTACGCGCCCGTCGCCGGGACCGTCAACCTGAACGGCACCGGAGTGGACGCCTTCGACCTGGAGCTGTCGCAGCACGTCGACCCGCAGTCGGCGGCACCCGTCCGGCAGGAAGACGCCGCCTCGCGCTGACGCGGCCCCGCCCGTGAGAACGCCCGGCCCTTCGGCCGGGCGTTCCGGCTTTCGCGCACCGACTCGGGCACGACCCGCTCACAGATTTGAGATCTCGGTATCTCACTTTTCCCGGAGCTTGTCCTGGATGCGGCTCGTGGTGCGTGTCAAGCCATCTGATGAGGTGTAACACGCCATTAACGTGAGGGGCTGGTCCGCGAACCGAGGGTGGAAGTTCCGTTCTCGGGCCCACCTCTTGACAAGGGGGCGGCCCCTCCTTGAGATTTGAGATCTCAGACATCGTCCCTGCTGGAGTGCTCATGACCGATAGGACACCGTGCGACATGATCATCACCGCGGGTTGGGTGATCACGGTCGACGCCGAACGCCGGATCTTCCAGGACGGTGCCCTCGCGGTCACCGGAACGAAGATCGTGGAGGTGGGCAAGGCCGCGGACCTCGACGGCCGGTACGCGCCCGCGTCCCGGATCGACCGGCCCGACGCGGTGGTCATGCCCGGCATGGTCAACGGCCATCGGCATCTGCTGTGCTGCGCCAAAGGCGCGATGCCCGAGGGCGGGACGACGCTGGAGTCCTTGCGGCGCTTCATCTACCCCTCCTTCTCCTCCCTCGAGCCGGAGGACATGAACGTCTACGCGCGGCACGCCACGGCGGAAATGGTCCGCAACGGCACCACGTTGTTCGAGGAGCCCGGCTGCGAGCACCTCGACGCGGTGCTGCCGGCGATCGCCGAGTCGGGCATGCGCGCGCGGATCGGCCTGTGGACCTGGGACCAGCAGGGCTCGGGCGGCACCGACGGGCTGCCGGACTGGCTGCGGCTCGACACCGCGGCCGCGATCCGGCGTCTGGAGACCGGCATCGAGACCGTGCAGAAGTTCGGCGACGAGCGCATCCGTCCCGCCGCCACGATCGAGGGCGTGACGACCTGCTCCGACGAGCTCACCGTCGCCGCGGCCCGCATCGCCGAAGAGACCCGGACCCTCGCGGTGCAGCACAAGTCGACCAGCGAGCGGGAGGTCGAACTCGAACTGAGGGTGTTCGGAGAGCGCCCGATCCAGCACTGCGCCAGCATCAAGGCGCTCAACCCCTACACCCTGCTCAACCACGTCACCAGCCTCGACGCCGACGATGTGGCGGCCATCGCCGACACCGGCGCGACGGTCTCGCAGAACCCCACGACCGCCCTCAAGCTGGCCAAGGGCACCACGGTGTTCGGGAAGTGGCCCGAGCTGATCGAAGCCGGTGTGCCGATGGGCCTGGGGACCGACGCCGAGAACTGCTCGAACCACCAGGACATCTGCCGCGCCATCTACCTGGCGGCGCTGCTGCCGCGTGACGCCCGCCGCGACCCCAACGCCGTCAGCGCGGAGACCGCCGTCGAACTCGGCACCCTGGGGGGCGCCCGGGCCCTGCGTTTCGACGACGTCACCGGTTCACTGGAAGCGGGCAAGGAAGCCGACATCGTCATCTTCGACACCGATGACTACGACTGGCGCCCGCTGCACAACCCGATCGCCAACCTGGCCTACGGCGTCACCGGCCACTCGGTCGACACCGTGCTCATCGGCGGGCGGATCGTCCTCAAGGACAAGAAGAGCACCATCTTCGACGAGGGCGCCCTGCGCGAAGAGGTCGAACGCACCGACCGGCGCATCCTCAAGAAGATCGGCATCGACCCCAAGCCCACCTGGCCGGTTCTCTGACGGAAAGAGGTCGTTCCCATGGACGGTGGCGTCACGCTCCAACCGGTCTACGAGCCGGACCGGTTCGTCTCGATGGTCCAGCACATCGAGCGGGCCGGAATGAAGAACCTGTGGCTGACCGACTCCTCACTGCACTCCCGGTACGCCTACGCGTATCTGACGCTGGCGGCGGTGAACACCGCGACCCTCAGGCTCGGCACGGCCGTCACCAATCCGGTGACCCGGCACCCCGCGCTCGGCGCCGTGGGCGTCTCCACCATCGACGAGATCTCCGGTGGACGGGCGATCTACGGCATCGGCGCCGGGGACCGGCCGCTGGAAGCCCTGGGGCTGCGGCCCGCGAGGCTCGCGCTGCTCGAGGACGCGATCGTCGCCGCGCGCCGGCTGTGGAGCGGCGAGCACATCACGATGCGGGCACGCGGGTTCGAGCTCGACGACGCGCACCTGCGCTTCGCCTCCCGACCGGACATCCCCGTCTACGTCTCGGCGAGCGGCCCGAAGACGCTCGAACTCGCGGGGCGGATCGCCGACGGCGTCATCCTGCTCGCGGGACTGCACCCGGACGGGATCGAGTACGCCCTGCGGCACATCGACCGCGGCGTCGACCAGGGCGGCCGCTCCGCGCGGCCCGAGATCACGGTGTTCGCCTACGGCGCGATCGACGAGGACGAGGACGCGGCCCTGGAGGCGGGCCGCACGATCGCCGCGTGGTTCCCGATGACCGCCCCGATGTACTGCGAGATCGCCGGCCTCTCCGCCGAGCTGGTGGCCCGGGTCCGCGAGGAGTACTCCGGCGGCGAGTTCCAGGAGGCGGCCAGGGCCGCCGAGCTGCTCCCCGCCGAGTTCGTCCGTCGCATGGCGCTGGCGGGCGACCGGGCGGCGGCGCGCGAACACATCCGCACCCTGGCCAAGCTCGGCATCGACAGCATGACCGTCTTCCCGATCGGGGGCGACGCCACCAGCCGCCTGGCCACGGTGACCGCCTTCGCCGAGTGCCTGCGCGAGGAGGGACACCTGACCGGGTGAATCCCGTAAGCGGAGAGCCCCGCGTCCCCGAGGGGACGCGGGGCTCTCCCGGCTCCACCGGCTCTCAGCGCCGGAGCGCCTGCAGGGGCCTGCCGATCATCGCCGGGGCGCGCACGTCGCGGGAGGAACCGGCGAGGGCGGCCAGGCTGAGGATGTAGGGAAGGCTCAGCCAGAACTGCGATGGCAGCTGTACGTCGGGCAGGGACATCGCGCCGACCAGCCCGGCCGTGACGCAGGCGGCGCCGGTCGGCACCAGCCACCGTGGCCGCGGACGCGACCTGCGTACCCGGAGCACCGCCGCCAGCGCGAGGGCGGCCCCGATGGCCAGCAGCGCGATCCAGACCTCCCTGGGCACCGACCCCATCGACTGCAGCCGCAGCTGGAGCGCGTCGGTGAAGCCGAAGACCAGGCAGGCCGCCACGACGCCGTAGGGCCGCCACTGGCCGAAGACCACCGCGGCGAGGGCCAGGAACCCGCGACCGGCCGTCATGTTCTCGGCGAACAGCCCGACCTGCCCGACCGACAGGAACGCTCCGCCCAGCCCGGCGAGCGCGCCCGCGGTCAGCACTCCGATCCACTGGACGCGTATGACGCTCGCGCCCGTGGAGTCGAGCACCTCCGGCTTCTCACCGGCCGCCCGGATCATCAGCCCGCGGCGCGTCCGGAACAGGACGAAGGCGACGGCCGGTCCCAGCACGTAGGCGAGATACACGAGCGGGAGCTGATCGAACAGGACCGGGCCGATCCCCGGGATGCCGGACAGCAGCGGTACGGCGAAGGGTTCCATCCGTACCGTCGTCGGCTGCGAGCCCTCGAACTGCAACCGGTAGAGGAACAGCGTCACGCCCGCGGCCAGCAGGTTGATCGCCACGCCCACCACGATCTGGTCCCCGCGCAGGTTCACCGCGGTGAACGCCATGATCGCGCCGGTCAGCAGGCCCACCGCCAGGCCGGCGGCGAGCCCGAGGAGCACGCTGTGGGTGCCGTAGGCGGTCAGGAACGCGGCGTAGGCGCCGAAGAGCATCATCCC
The DNA here is from genome assembly GCF_055379765.1 of Actinomadura rugatobispora. Lineage (NCBI taxonomy): Bacteria > Bacillati > Actinomycetota > Actinomycetes > Streptosporangiales > Thermomonosporaceae > Actinomadura > Actinomadura rugatobispora. The sequence goes on from NZ_AP029191.1 coordinate 10,004,340, forward strand.
CTCGAGGCCGATGTTGATGACCCCGGCGCGTTCGGAGACCAGCTCGCCCAGCGCCGCCAGCAGCAACGGGACCGACAGCCGGACGGCCGCGGCGAACAGCGCGACGTCGAAGAGGGTGGTGTCGAAGGGGATCACGAGGCGACCTCCTGAGCCACGGGAGGGGCGGCGGCATCGTCCTTGCGTGGCCGGGAGCGGGGCCGGCGGCGGTCGAGGTACCAGGCGGAGGCGGTGACGAGCAGGATCACGATGGCCTGGGTGGCGGTGACCAGACCCGAGGAGATGCCCACGCGGGCCTCGAGCAGTCCGCCGCCCTGGCGCAGCGCGGCCAGCAGGAACGCCGCGGGCACGCAGCCCAGCGGCGAGTTGCGGGCCAGCAGCGCGACGACGATGCCGTCGAAGCCGTACTCGGCCGAGAAGCCGGGCGCGAGATTGCCCGCGGGGGAGGCGAGGACCAGCGACGAGCCGGCGACGCCGGCCACTCCGGCGGACGCGCACAGCGCGCCGGCGCCGACCAGGGTGGTGCGGGTCCCGGTCGCCCGCGCGGCCTCGGCGTTGGCGCCGGTGAGCCGGAGCCGGTAGCCCACGACGGTGCGGCGCAGCACGAACGCGGCGGCGACCACCAGGGCGATCACCAGGATGATGTCGGCGCGGAGCGTCGTGCCCGGCAGCAGGATCGGCCACCGGGCGGACGGGGCGACCGGCGAGCTCTGCCCGAGCGTTCCCGTCGGCTCCTCCATCGGGCCGTTGGCCAGCCAGGACACCATCTGCGTCATGATCAGGGTGAGCAGCAGGGTGGCGATGAAGTCGTTGACCCCGTAGCGCGCCCACAGCCAGGCCGCGACGCCTCCCAGCGCGGCGCCGCCGACCGCGCCGGCGGCCACGGCGAGCGGAAGGTGCACGGCCCCGGGCAGCCCGGCCGCCCCGAGCCCCACGACGGCGGCGAGCGTGCCGCCGGCGAGGATCTGCCCCTCCAGCCCGACGTTGAGCCGCCCGGCCCGGGAGGCGATCACCCACCCGATGGCCGCGAGGACCAGCGGGACGAACTTGGTCAGGGTCGCGCCGAACTGCGCGCGGCTGCCGAAGGCGCCGTCCCACATGGCGCGGGCGGCCTCTCCCACCGGCGCGCCGGTGAGCGCGATGACCAGCAGGGACGCCGCCAGCGCGAGCACCACCGCGCCGAGGCTGACCAGCGGCCCGCGCACCGCGTGGACGCTCATCGCCACTCACCTCCGGCCGCCATCAGCTCCCCGAGGCGTTCCCGGGTGGCGGCGCCGGCGTCGAGGACCGCGACGATGGCGCCGCCCGACATCACGGCGACCCGGTCGGAGAGCGCGAGGATCTCGTCCAGCTCGGCCGAGAACAGCACCGTGGCACCGCCCGCGGCCTTGTGGGCGTTGATCCGGGAGTGGACGAACTCGATCGCGCCGACGTCCAGCCCGCGGGTGGGCTGCGAGGCGATCAGCAGGTCGGGCCCGCCGTGCAGTTCCCGGGCCAGGACGATCTTCTGCTGGTTGCCGCCGGACAGCCGTTCCACCGGGGTCTCGGGGGAGCGCACCCGGATCTGGAACTGCTCGATCAGCGACCGGCAGTGCGCGCGGACGCGTCGTGCGGACAGCGTGCCGTACCGGCTGAATCCGGGGTCGCCCACCGCCCGCATCATCAGGTTGTCCGCCACCGACAGCGACAGCGCCAGGCCGTCCTTGTGCCGGTCCTCGGCGATCACGCCGACCCGGGCCGGCCCGGCGCCCGCGGCCGGGGCGACCGTGACGGTGCCGGCCGTCGGCGCACGGACCCCGGCGAGCAGATCGGCCAGCTCGCTCTGCCCGTTGCCCTCCACTCCGGCGATGCCGAGCACCTCGCCCGAGCGCACCTCGAGGTCGATGGGACCGAGGGCGCGGACGCCCCGGTAGGCGGCCAGCGTGAGGCCCCGGGTCCGCAGCACGGGCGATCCGGTGGCGATCGAGGGGCGCTCGGTCCGCAGGACGACGTCGCGGCCGACCATCATCCTGGCCAGTTCTTCGGGCGGGGTTCCCGAGACCTCCACGGTGGACACCACACGTCCCGCGCGGATCACCGTGCAGCGGTCCGCGACCGCGGCGATCTCGCCGAGCTTGTGCGTGATCAGCACGATCGCCATGCCGGAGCGGGCGAGGGCGCGCAGCACGACGGCGAGCCGGTCCCATTCGGCGGGGGAGAGCACCGCGCTGGGCTCGTCGAGCAGCAGCACCCGCGCGTCGCCCATCAGGCACTTGAGGATCTCGATGCGCTGGCGCTCGCCGACCGGCAGGGTGTTCACCGGCTCGTCGGGCCGCACGGGCAGCCCGTGCCGCTTGCTCAGCTCGATCAGCCGGGCCTTGATCCGCCGGTCGTCGAGCCGCCAGGGCTGGGCGGCCCCGCGCGACAGCGCCACGTTCTCGGTGGCGGTCATGTCGGGCACCAGCATGAAGTGCTGGTGGACGACGCCGATCCCGCGCGCCCGCGCCGCGTCCGGATCACCGGGCGGGAGCGGGGCGCCGCCGACGAACACCTCGCCCTCGTCCGGCCGGGTCAGCCCGGCCAGGACGCGGACCAGCGTCGACTTGCCCGCCCCGTTCTCGCCGAGCAGGGCGAGGATCTCGCCGGAACGGACCTCCAGGTCGATGCCGTCGTTGGCGACGAGGTCCCCGTAGCGCTTGGTCACCCCGCGCAGCCGGAGGACGTGCTCCGCCATGGCCTCAGCCGCCCTGCGGCATCGTGACGGCGCCGGAGTTGATCTTCGCGGTGGTCTGGGTGACGACCTCCTGGTGCCCGGCCGACGACGGGCACAGCCTGAGCGCCTGGACGTCCGGGTCCTCCAGCGCGTAGAAGCGCGGCTCGGCGGGAAGGCTGCCGGCCTTGTAGTCCTTGAGCACGTGCTGGACCATGACCCGGGTGTTCTGGTAGGCGAACCCGATCAGGTGCGGCGACTCGGAGCAGCGGTCGGTGGTGGGGTTGAACACCTTGACGTCCTTGCCGGATTCGGCGACCGCGTCGAGCACGCCGGGCAGGCCGGCGTCCTGGAAGGCGTAGATGACGTCGGCCCCGTTGGCGATCTGGGCCGCGGTCGCCTCCTTGGCCTTGGCCGCGTCGCTCAGCGAGCCGACGGTGGTGGAGGCGACCTTGATCTTCGGATCGGCCGAGCGGGCTCCCGCGGCGAAGTCGATCGAGGACTGGGAGTTGGGCGGGATGTCGGTGCCGCCCACGTAGCCGATCGAGCGCGTCTTGCTCGCCCTGGCGGCGACGACGCCGGCGACGTAGGCGGGGACTCCCTGCCTGGTGGCGTAGGTGTGCAGGTTCCTGATCCCCTTCTGCACGACCCCGGACATCACGAAGGTGACGTCGGGGAACTGCGGGGCGACGGTGTTCCCCGCCGACACCAGCGAGCTCCCGCCCGCGATGATCAGGTTGTTGTCGGCCGCCAGATTGGTGAGCGCGTCGACCGCCGCCTGCGGTGAGTCGACGTTGTCGACGACCGAGACCTTCATGCCCTCCTGGGACGCCATGGCCTGCACGCCGTCCAGGTAGGACTGGTAGAACGCCTTGTCGTTGCGCGGGCCCGCCAGCACCACGCCGACCTTGGTGCCCTTGGCCGAGCCCGAGCCTTGGGCGGTCCCCCCGCTGCCCGAGCAGGCGGTGACCAGCAGCGCGGGAGTGACCACCAGGCCGAGCAGGCCGCGGCGCCAGGACGTTCGGTTCATGAGTTCTCCTCAAGGACGGTGCCCACACTGGCGACAGTTTGAGATCCTGAGATCGCACCTTGGTTCGCGAGCATCATCGCTGAGGGCTACAAGCCGGTCAAGACCGCTTGAACTGCTGTTACATCGAAGAAACATGCGGAGGAGGGGACTCGTGCCACGGCTTCACCTGGGCGGAACTTGACAGATGCCAGCTCGGTCGCGGAGATTTGAGATCGCATTTTCGGACCTGGGGGTGTGATGGAGAAGTCAGCCGCGGTCGCCAAGGCCATCGACAGCGTCGACGAGGACCGGGTGGTGTCGCTCGTCCAGGAGGTGTGCAGGATTCCCAGCGTGCTCGGAGACGAGCGGGGACTGGCGGAGTACCTGCTGGGCGTGCTGGAGGACTCCGGCTTCGCCGGTGCCGGGCTCCAGGAGGTGCTGCCCGACCGGCCCAACGCCGTCGGTGAGATCGATTTCGGCTCCGGGCCGCGGGTCGTCCTCACCGGGCACATGGACACCAAGCCGGTGTCGATCGGCTGGACCGACGCCGAGCCGTTCGGCGGCGAACTGATCGACGGGTTCGTCTACGGCCACGGCATCATGGACATGAAGGCCGCCCTGGTCTGCCAGATCGTGGCGGCCGAGGCGGTCCGCGCCTCCGGCGTGCCGGTGGCCGGACGTCTCGCCTTCGCCGCCGTCAGCGACCACATGGGCGACCAGCTCGGATCGATCCGCTACTTCGACGAGTACGACGCCGATCTGTGCGTGCTCGGCGAGCTGTCCGACAACGAGATCTACCTCGGCCACCGCGGCCGGTACTACTTCGACATCACCGCCCAGGGCCTGTCGGCGCACACCTGCCACAAGCCCCTGGCCGTCAACGCCAACGTGCTGGCGGCCAAGGCGATCCTCGAACTCGAGGCCTCCCGGCTGACGCCCGAACTCGAACCGTGGGTGCGCGACCTGTTCGGCGAGGAGACCTACATGGCGCCCGGCCGCGTGTACGGCGGCCTGCCGCCCGGCGGCCCCTCGATGATCCCGGACGAGTGCGTCATCCGGCTCGACTGCCGGCCCCAGCCCGGCGTGGACGTCGCGACCGTCCGGGGCGAACTGGAGCGGTGCCTGGACAGCGTCGTGCGCGCCGATCCGCGGTTCAAGGCCAAGGTCGAGCTCGCCGACGTCAAGTCCCCCTACGTCGCCGATCCGCACAGCACGGTCGTCCAGACCATGGTCGAGGCCGTCCGGCAGGTCCGCGGCACCGAGCCGCGGCTCAAGGCCGCCGGCTGGCTCGGCGACACCGCCAGCTTCGGCGAGCGGATCCCCACGGTGATCTTCGGTCCCGGCGGCGAGCCGGTCTACTGCCCCAACGAGCGGCTGTCGGTCGAGGACATCATCGAGGCCACGAAGGTCTACACCGCCTTCTCGACGCTGGCCCTGCTGTCATGACCGCGGCCTGGTCGTTCGAGTTCCTGCTGAACCGCCCGGGGGTTGCGTGGATGGGGCAGAACACCACGCATCTGGAGCCGCCGCCGGAGGTGCTCGACGCCCTGCTGCGCAGCACCCGCGCGCACGAGTTCCAGCTCTACGCCCCGGCCCTGGGGTTCGAGGAACTGCGTGAACTCATCGTGGAGGACCTCGGCCTGCCCGGCATGGCGGCGTGGATCACCGACGGCGCGGTCGGCGGCCTGCACCACATCTGCACCGCCCTGGCCGGCGACATCACCCGGCTGATCACCACCGACCCGGGCTGGCCGTGGCCGGGCCGGTTCGCCGGGCTGGAGAACGTCCCGGTGTCCACGGTGGAGGTCTACGGGGCCGGGCACGGCTGCAGGATGACGGCCGGGCAACTCGCGAACACGATCGAGGCGGGTTCCCTGATCTACCTGATCGACCCGCTGAACCCGCTGGGCAGCCGGTACGAGCGGGACGAACTCGCGGCGATCGCGGAGCTGGCGCGCGAGACCGGGTCGCTGATCGTCCACGACTGCACCTACCGCCACTTCGCCGACGGGCACACGCTGGCCGCCGAGCTCTACCCCGAGGGAACGCTGACCACCTACAGCTTCTCCAAGTGGCTGGGGCTGGCCGGGCTGCGGCTGGGCGCGGTGGTCGCCGCACCCTCGCTGCTGTCCCGGCTGACGGCGGTCCCGTCGAACCCCCTGGGCGCCAACATCCAGGCGCAGCGCGCGGCCATCGCCGGGCTGAAGGTCAAGGGGCCCTGGCTGGACCGGCTCCGTGCCACCAACCGGCACAACCAGGAGATCGTGTGCCGCGCCGTCGACGACAGCGGCCTGGGCTCGGTCGTGGTGCGTCCCTCGCACGGCAACTTCCTCGCCGTCGACATCGGCGCCGGCTCCCGGACGTCCGAGGAGATCTGCCGTGCCCTGCTCGACCAGGACATCTTCATCCGGCCCGGGACCTACCAGTCGCCGCGCTTCGGTGAGCGGTTCGTCAAGATCAGCACATCGGTGCCGACGGAATGGGCCGAGCGGTTCGCCGCGGCCTGGTCCGGGCTGCCGGCCCCCACCGGGACGGGGCGATGACGGCACGGTTCGCGGATCTGGGCCTGGAGGAGTACCGGGCGGCCAGCGGGGTCGAGCTGGGCCGCCGGGTGGCTCGGGGAGAGCTGTCACCGGTGCAGCTCACCGAGTGCGCCCTGCACCTCGCCCGGGCGGCGGAACCCGTGATCAACGCCTACGCGGCGCTGCTGCCCGAACGCGCCCTGCGCCAGGCCGCGGAACTGGAGGCCGAGGCCGCGGCCGGGCGCGTGCGCGGCCCTCTGCACGGCGTGCCCATGGCGGTCAAGGACAACATGCTCTACGAGGGGGAACCCACCGGCAAGGGCTCCCGGACCAGCCCCGGCACCCCGGCCACCGCCTCGTCCCCGATGGTGGAGCGGCTGCTGGCGGCGGGGACCGTCGTGATCGGGAAGACCACCACGCCCGAGTTCGGCTGGAAGGGCACCGGCATCTCGCCCCGCACCGGGGTGACCCGCAACCCGTGGAACCCGGCGCGCAACTCCGGCGGTTCCAGCGCCGGCGCGGGCGCCACCGTGGCCTCCGGCGCGGTGCCCATCGCCACCGGCACCGACGCCGGCGGCTCGGTCCGGATTCCTGCGGCGTTCTGCGGCGTCGTGGGACTGAAGCCCACGCTGGGCGCCATCCCGGTGTGGCCGGGCACGGTCAACGAGAACCTCTCCCACGCCGGTCCGCTCACCCGGCATGTCGATGACGCCCGGGCCGTCCTCGACATCACCCGGGGCCCCGACCCGCGAGACCCGCAGTCGTACCACGCCCGCCCGCCCGCCGGGAGCCCGTCCCGCCGCATGCGGGTCGGCGTCGTCCGCGCGCCCTTCGGAGTGCCTCCCGGCGCCGAGGTCGCACCGGCCGTCGACGCCGCGCTGGAGCTGCTCGCGGCCACGCTGACCGCCTCGGACGCCGCCGAGTTCCAGGACGTCGACCTTCCCGCGCGGCCGCCCCGCGAGATCTTCGAGGCGCTGTGGGTCACCGGTCGCGGCCTCGGCTTCCGCGACCTGATCCGCGAGCGGGCGGAGGTGATGGATCCGGGGCTGGTGCGGCTGGCGACGCTGGCCGAGGGCTACGACCTGGCGGCCTACTACGCCGCCCTCACGCGCCGGCGCGAGTTCAACGCCGAGCTGCACCGCTGCCTCGACGAATGGGACCTGCTGGTCATGCCGACCATGCCCATCGCCGCCTTCGCGGCCGACGCCGAGGTCCCCGAGGGAGGCGAGATCGGCGCCCCGCTGCCGTGGATCACCTGGACGCCCTACACTTATCCGTTCAACATCACCGGCCAGCCCGCCATCACCCTCCCGGTCGGGCTCGGCGCGGGCCGGATGCCCGCGGGCGTGCAGATCGTCGGCCCTTGGGCCCACGACGACGCGCTGCTCGCGTTCGCGCGGCTGTGCGAGCGGGCGCTCGCCCCCCTGAATGAGACGACCGTTGTTCCGGCGGGCTGGTGACGCTGTGAAAGGCGTGGGTGAGTTCGCCCGTGGAAATTCCGCTCGTTCCGCGACCGACCTGAGGAATTGGCGGCCAGGGCGCCGCCGTTCGGTTGAAACGGCTGCCGCCGGGCGTCTCGGCGTTATCGGATGAGTGCGGCACCCGGGCCCGGGTCCGTCGGGCAAGATTGTAGGCATTGCTGTCCGGGACGCGGACGCGGCCGGACAAGGGATAACGAAAGCGAAGGTCATATCGATGGCTAGGGCACAGGTCGGGAAAAGCCCGGGCGAGGGGGCGCTCGCCGACATCCTCGCCATCTCCGCAAACGAGACCGACCCTGATCATCATCTGCAGATCAAGGAGGTCGTGTACCGGAGGCTCGTGCGCGCCATCGTCGAACTCCACCTGCGCCCCGGGCAGCAACTGCGCGAACGTCAGCTCGCCGAGCAGATGAGGGTGTCGAAGACCCCCATCCGGGAGGCTCTCGTACGGCTGGAGAAGGAAGGGCTGGTGACGGTGGCGCCCTACCGGGGCGCGATCGTGCGCGGCTACACCCATACCGACGTGCGCGAGATCTACGAGCTGCGCGAGCTGCTCGAAGGCTTCTGCGCCCGGCGGGCCGCCATGCAGATCAGCGACGCCGACGAGGCGGAGCTGCGCGCGAACGTCCGGCGCAGCCGCGAACTGCTCGACGCGGGGGCCTCCGACGAGCTTCCGGCCCTGTTCGACGAGTTCGACCGCATCCTCTACCGGCAGGCGGCGGGTCATCGCATCGGCGGCCTGCTCGTCGAGCTGGACCTGCACCTGGAGCGGCTCGGCAATCTCACCGTCGAGGTGCCGGGACGCCTGGACGCCTCGGTCCGGCAGCACGAGGCGATCGTGCACGCGATCATCAAGCGGGACCCGCCCGCCGCCGAGTCGGCCTGCCGGGACCACATCCGCAGCGTCTACGCCGATCTCATCAGCGAGCTCCCCGAGGGCTGGTGAGCGACGGGGGCGCTCGGCGGAGCAGCCCCCGCACGGGAAGCCGCCTGCCAGGGCAAGATCCGGCAGGCGGCTCGTCGGCACGATGATCGTCCTGGTGGAGCACCGCACCCGGGCGGGTGCGTCCAAGATCGTGGAGATCTGCACGCTCCCGCTCACCGGCGCGTCCTGCGTCCACCGGATCATCACCGGCCTCGCCGTCATCGACGTGCCCGGCGGCCTCGTGCTCGCCGAACGCGCCCCGGCGTCACGCCCGCGGAGGTCCGGGACGCGACCGGCTATCGTGCGGCCGTGACGGGTTCCGCGCAGCGTCCGCTGCTCTTCCTCGATGTCGACGGGCCGCTCATCCCGTTCGGGACGCCCCCGCCGGGGCGTCCGGACGGCCACCCGACCTACGAGACCGATGACCGGCCCCTGCCGGCCGGTTCCAATCCGCTCCTCGGCAGGATCGACCCCGCCCACGGGCCGCGGCTGATGGCCCTGGGCTGCGAACTTGTGTGGGCCACGACGTGGGGAGAGGACGCGAACGACTGCGTCGCGCCGTGGATCGGCCTGCCCCGGCTGCCGGTCGTGGACTGGCCCGAGCCGTCCGCCGCCGACGAGCGGGACGGACTGCACTGGAAGACCCGCGCGCTCGTCGAGTGGGCCGCGGGACGCCCCTTCGCCTGGGTCGACGACGAGATCACCGACATCGACCGGGCCTGGGTGACGGCGCACCACGCGGGAAGCGCTCTACTCCACCGGGCCGACCCCCGCCAGGGCCTCACCGGAACCGACCATGCCGCACTCCACCGGTGGGCGCGCACGGTCATGGACAGGGTCTGACCTCAGCGGTGCAGGCCGCGCGCGATCCGCAGCAGTTCCTCTTCGGAGAGCGGGGGAGCGGCTCGCGAGATGACGGCGAAGCCGATGCCGTCGGCGCTCCAGCCGATCTCGCGTCCGAGCCGGTCGCCGTCGCTCCTGATCTCGGCGACGTGACCGTTGACGTCGGCTCTGCCCCGGGAGGACATGCCGGACAGCGGCGGTGCGGGTGACGCGCTCTGCACGATGAGCAGCTCGGCGTGGTCCCCGGCCGAACGCGCATGGTCGCGGGACCAGGTGACGGGCGCCCGCCGCGACATCAGGGGAGCGCCCGCGGGCGCGAGGAGGCTGTCCCGCAGGAACCGGTACCGCGGTGGAAGGTGGCCGATCCGCCAGAGCCGGCGGCCGTCGAAGTAGGGGACGGGCGCCGAGGACGAGGTGTCGGTCAGCGTCCGGCCGGAAAGCGGCCGCTTCAACGTCGTGCTCACCTGCACGATGTGCAGCGCCTGGGCGCATGTCTCGTCGGTGCCGATCTCGTTCAGCGTCAGCGCCACGCGCCGGCCGTCCTCGTCCGCGGACAGTTCGAACCGGGGGCAGGAGGCCCGCGCCGGAACGGCGGGCACGATGACGCGTCCTTCGGGCGTGACCAGCGCCCGGACAATGGGCTGAGGGAACGCCTTCTCGCCGACGATCCCGCAGCCGGCCGCGATCACGGTGCACTGGAGGGACAGGCCCGAGGCCACCATGGCCCGCCGACGACCTGAACCCCGTCCCATGGCTCGATGCTCGGTCAGCGTCCCCGCCGAGGCAATACCCCCGGCGCCCGCTTTCACCGGTCGTGCACTGCTACACGCGTAGTAACGTGTGGGCGGATCCGGGTCCGTCGAGCGGTGGGAGGTGTGGGGTGGCGCGACGACAGCTCGGGCAGTTGGAGGCCGAGGTCCTGGCCGCGCTGGCAGCGGCCGGCGACTTCGTCGGCACCGCCGACCTGCGCTCCGGCCTCGCCGGTGATCCCGCCTACACGACGGTCAACACGATCCTGTTCCGGCTGCACGACAAGGGCCTGGTCACCCGCAAGCGGGTGGGGCGCCAGTTCCGCTACCGGCTCATGGTCGACGAGGCGCGGCTGGTGTCCGACCGGATGCACGACCACCTGCGCTTCGCCAGCGACCCCTCCAGCGTGCTGAGCCGGTTCGTGCAGGATCTCAGCCCCGAGCAGGCGCGCCGTCTGCGGGAACTCCTGGACGGCCCGGAGGAGTAGGGATGATCGAGTACACGTTCCTGCCCGCGGCGATCGCGCTGCTGCTGGGCCTGGTCCTGGGGTGGGCGCCGCTGCCGCTGCACCCGGTGTGGTCGGCCCGGCTGGCGGCCACCACGGCGGTCACGGCGGCGCTGGCCACGGCCGGCACACTGCTGTTCGTCACGGTGAACTACGCCGCGACGCTGTTCCCCGACGCCGCCGACCGGCTTCCGGAGTGGACGCTGTTCGGCGACGACACCCCGGTGCCGGCCCCGCTGGGCGTCCCGGCCACGGTCCTCACCGTCCTCGTCGCGCTGGTCGTGGTGCGCTCGGCGGTGCGGTGGACGCGCGAGGTCCGCACCGCCCGCGAGTTCTCCCGGTCGGTGCTCGACACCGACCTGCCGATCGCGGTGGCCATCCCCGGCCGCCACGGCGGGGTACTGGTCTCGCGCGGGCTGCTGAAGGTCCTGGACGCCGGGGAGCTGCAGGTCGTCTTCCGGCACGAGCTGGCCCATCTCCGCCACCGCCACCACCGCTACCTGGCGGCGGGCTCGCTGGCGGCGGCCGTGGTGCCGCTGCTGCGGCCCCTGGACCGCCGGCTCCGGTTCGCCACCGAGCGCTGGGCGGACGAGGAGGCGGCCGAGGCGGTCGGCGACCGGGCCCTGGTCGCGCGGACGATCGCGAAGGTGGCGCTGGCCCGGCCGACGAGCCCCGCGCCGCTGCCCTCGTTCACCGACTCGGTCGTGGTGCAGCGCGTCGCCGCGCTGCTGGCCACCCCGCCCCGCAAGAACCCCGTGAGCGGCCCGGTCATCCTCGCCGGCAGTGGCCTCACCACCGGCGCCCTGGCAGCCGCGGCCTTCCAGCTCGACCACGCCCTGGCCTCGACGTTCCTCTGAGCCCCGAGGCGGCTCCCGCTTCGACCTCCCGCGGGGACCGGCCGAACCCGATGGCCCGCAACGCGTCCGCGGCCGGACGGTCCAGGAGCACCGCCATGGTGCATCCCCGGGGCGGCCGTCCCCGCTCGGTGCGTGCGATGAGCCGGCCGGTCGTGCGGCAGTGACGGGCGAAGGCCCGCCCGGAGACCCTGCGCCCCCGCGACGCCTGGCCCGCCAGCGCCACATCGGGCGGTACGTCCAGCAGCAGCAGGGTGAGGGCGCCGCCGCGGAGCCGCGCCTCCCTCGCCAGCCACCGCCTGATCCAGGCGTGGGCGCCGCTGTCGTGCACGAGAACGCTGTCACCGGAGCGCAGGGCCCGCCAGAGGCGCACGTAGTGCATGGCCCGGACCAGCGGCCGGTACGCGCCGTACGGCAGGAGCGGCAGCCGCCGTTCCCAGTCCTCCCGGGCGTCCTGGGAGTCGACCCAGCGCACCCGGGCGCCGTGCTGGATCGTCCGCTGGATCAGGGTGCTCTTGCCGCTGCCGGGCAGCCCGGACACGGCGACCAGGTCGCCGGCCGGGAACCGCAGCTCCGTGACGGCCGTCCAGGGCTCCGGGCCGCCCGCGCGCAGGTCCAGGGGCGTCGGCTGGGAGGTCGACCGGGTCAGGTGCAGCCGCAGGCCGGTGCCGGCGACCGGCCGCGGGGGCGCCGATGTTCCGGCCCCTCGGACCGCGGGGTGACGCGGGGCGTCGTCCAACCGGCTCGCCGCCTTCCAACTACTCTCGTAATAGTTGGAAACGTAGCACCCCGCCGCGCGCCGGGCGCGCACCGGGACCGAACCGCCTAGCATGCGGGACGTGCCTCGAATCTCCGGCTCCCTGGACCAGCACCGCGCCGCCGTGCGCGGGCGCATCCTCGTGGCGGTGCGGGAGATCATGGCCGCCGAGGGCGTCGACCGGCTGTCGATGGCGGAGGTGGCGGCCCGCTCGGGGCTCGGCCGCGGCGTCGTCTACAACTACTTCGCCGACGTCCGGGCGCTGCTGATCGCGCACGCCGAGCACGAGACCACGCGGTTCACCGAGGAGCTGCACCGGGCGCTGGAGCCGGCGACCACGCCGACCGAGCGGATCGTGGTGTACGTCCGGCGGCAGCTGGCCGACTTCGCCGCCTGTCCGCAGCCCGCCGGTCCGGAGCTGGCCACGCTGCTCGGCCCCGACGGCTACCGGCGGATGCAGGCCCACGTGGAGCCGCTGGGCCGGATCCTGGCCGGCATCATCGCCGACGGCGTGGCCACCGGGGAGTTCGCCCCCTGCGACCCGGCGGCCACGGCCCACCTCCTGCACGCCTGCCTGGGCGCCGAGCGCCACCCCCTAGGACAGGGGAGCCGCGACCTGGAGGAGACCACCGGCAACGTCACCACCTTCGTCCTAAGAGGCCTGGGCGCCTCCCCCCGCCACTGATCTTGAAGGGGCGGCATTCCGCTGCGTGACCGCATAGATGTGTTTCTGCTGTACAAGCGGGTGGTGTGCGGTACTCCGAGGGGCTGGGCCGAGCGTGAACAGGTCCGGTACCGGGCGGCCGGAGGTGGCGCGCAGGCTGCGGGTGACGCGGCAGTGGGCGAACCCTGGCGTCGGGCGTGGCGGGCCGGGGCCGAGTTGGGGCGGGGCTCTGCCACCCATGGGTGGGATGTGGATCGCCGCCCTGATTCACCAGTTGTTCGGGGTGGACGACACCCTGCGCGGGGTGTCGTGCCTGATGCACCGGATCGGATGGTCCCCGCAGGTGGACCGTGCCGCTGAATGCGATGAGGAGGGAGACCTGGCCGCGTGTACAAGCACGGCTGCCAGCGCGGGGCGTGGATCTGCTTTGCCGATGAGTCCGGCCGGTCGCTGAGGCCGTCCAAGGGGCGGACCTGGGCTCCGGTCGGGCAGACCTCGATCGTGTAGGTCACCGGCAAGGGCTCGGAACGGGTGTCAGTGGCTGGGCTGGTGCGCACCCACCCGAGCAGCGCACCCGGCTGATCCACCGCGCCGTCACCCACCGCCACCGCAAGGGCGAGAAAAAGGGCTTTGGCGTCGCCGAGCTCAAAGCGCTGCCGCGCTCTGCGCACCAGCAATTGCCCGGCGGGAACATCGTGCTGGTCTGGGACAACCTCATCACCCACATCGGCCCGGCCATGTGTGCGTTCATCGACGCCCACTACCGGCTGACGGTGTTCCGCCTCCCCGGCTACGCCCCCGAACTCAACCCCGCGAGGGCGTGTGGGCCAACCTCAAAGCAAAGCTCCGCAACCTCGCCGTCCGCGGCATCGATCAACTCGCCCTGGCCATCAAAAGCCACCTCAAACGGGTGCGGTACCGGCCCGCCCTCCTGGACGCCATCATCGCCGGGACCGGTCTCAATCTCGCCCGGCCACCGTAAGACTGCCAACCTCGGTAGCTTGTGCGCCTGTGAAGTTCTTTGGGCAGAAGCACCACCAGGTACCGCCGAAGGGTGGCGAGGCTGGGACCGTCAGCGTTGCCGGAGACGGCTCGGCCGCAGCAGGAACGACCCCGGTCGGCTTCGGCTACAAGATCGCCTGGCTCGCGATCCGCGCCGAGGACACCGAGGCCGCTGCCGAAGCACTCCGCGTGACCGATGCGCAAGCCGCGTCGTGGGCTGAGGGCATCGACACGGCATACGGAGCGGAGCAAGGCCGGGCGCCGGTCTTCCTGACGCCTGTCGTCGACGGCTGGACGCTGGGCGTACTTGGCGGAGGTGAGTTGTTCGAGGACGATGGCGTCGGATGCGGCGCTCTCGACCTACCGTCCTTGAGCCGTCGCTTCGGCGAGGTACAGAAGTTCGCGACGCACCGGGTCGTGGAGCACCACGAGTGGCAACGGTGGGTCAACGGCTCGCCCGTCCGCCGCTACCGCTGGATCGGCGAGTCAGGAGAGATCCGCTTCGACGAGGGCGAGCCGATCAGCGCGGAGGGGAACCTGCTGCGCGCGACGAACCTGGACGGCGACTGGGATGCCTTCGACTTGGCCAACGAAGAAACCGTTATGGCGGTCGCGGCGGAATGGAGTGTCAATCCGACGATGCTCGACGAGCGCGACGACCTTCCGCCGCACGGACTCTTGGGTTTTCTTGCTTAGTGTCGCTGGTCCAACGCCATCATCGCCGATACCGGCCTCGACCTCGCCCAGCCCCGTAAAGACGACCTTTCAACCTCGGTGGCTTCCACTGCCCAAGCGGACCTGGAGCCTGGCGGCACGTGCAGAAAAGAAGGTCAGTGCCATCTCAAGGCGATGTCGCGGCGCGTTCCGAGTCAATGGATAGGTATGGACAGCATCAAAGATGTCGAAGGTCTCAGAAGTCTGTTGTGGAATGAAGTTCCTGAAGCGCGATCAGCGATAAAGGCGCTTGATCAAAGATGTGCCGAGATTGCTTCGGAGTATGGCGAGGAGCCGTTTGTGGGTGTGTACGAATACATCTCGGAGATATTTTGGTGGGAGGTGTTCGAGCCTGCTCTGAAGCGTGGCGAGCGGCAAGTCGTTGATCGATGTTTTCGTATAGTAGAGATTCTGTTGGAAAAGTCGGACAACTTTATTCGTGAAGCTGTGCTCATTCGCGTAGTGGTACATCTGCAAGAGCTCCCCAGTGTGCGGATTCTCGCAGGTGACAACCTGCTGAAGGAACTGAGAGGGTAGTCTGGTCCTCTCCGATGGCGACGTATGAGTAGTCCGACTACATGGACGAGTTGGCGAGCCATTTCAACTCCGTTGCGGACCATCGCACGCTGATCAGCGTAAAACGGCTGCGTCAATGTCCTCCGGGTGTTCGGTTCAAGCTCCTACTGGTGGAGTATGTTCGGCGTGCCGCCGACGCGGTGCCGGTCGAGGAGATCCAGCAGATCCATGGCCGCAGCTCACCGCCCCACTTCAAAGTCTGCTCCGGGACCGGCTGGGACGGTCACACCACCCTGGTCGCCGCAGCCCACCTGTTCTGCATCGAATTGCGTACCGTCAGTCCAGAAGCGCCTTCAACGGTTTGCCGCTTACACGATCGTCCGCGAGGTTCTACATCTCTGGCCACCCGGGCAGACTGTTGCGCCGCCTGCCAACCCGGCAGCAGGATGGGGGGGAGCGCGGCGTTGTCTCGGGACCTCTTGGACGCCGATTCATTCAAAGGCGGCTGATGAAATGGTCTGCGCGGACATGTGATTCTGGCTTCGGTCTCTGGACACGACGCACTCGCCGACCACCTGGTCCTCCACAGCGACCGCCGGATCGAGGAGGTCACCCGCCGATTCCCGGACCGATTTTTCGCCTTCGACTAGTTCGGGCCGTTGTCGATCCGGCCCTGCCACGGGGCGGGATGGGGTGAGCGCAACTGGCCGGACCGGTTGCCGGCGACCTACCGGCGCACCCACGGCGTGCGGTACTTCCATGGCTGCTACAGCCTGGGCGGGTGACTCCGCCGTGGGCGTCACCCGCCGCCGCAAACAACCTGTCGGCCAACAAGACTCCGGCCATACCGGAGAGGCAGGCCTACCTGCGCTGGCGCAACGCCAACGCCCGCCACCCCGACGTGCCGGCCGCCCAACGCCGCGAACGCGCCCATGGGCCGGGAGCGGCGGGCCCGGTTTCGTGATGGTGGGGTGGAGTACTACGGTTTGTAGTGTCAGAGTGTCCGGGGCCTGTGGGCGCCCGGCCCGCCCCCCCCTCGGTCCGGAGGTCGCCGTGGAATTCGTCCGGCTCCTGCTGCTCTTCTTCCACTTCGTCGGCCTGGCGGTGCTGATCGGCGGTTTTCTCGCCCAGTTGCCGGCCGTGCGGGAGGGCCGGGCCAGGCCCGCGACGGCCATGCTGCACGGAGCCCTCACCCAGGTGGTCACCGGTGTCGCCCTCGTCGGCGTCGCCCAGGGCGCCCTGGACAAGGAGGTCGACAACGCCAAGATCGGCGTGAAGCTGCTGGTGGCGCTGATCATCCTGGTGCTCATCCTCGTCGGCCGCCGCCGCCCGCTCAGCACCCCGGTCTTCATGACGATCGGCGCGCTGGCCCTCGTCAACGTCGGGGTCGCGGTGTTCTGGACGTGACCGTCGGGTTGAAGCGGGACGGGACCGGGTCGCTCCAGCGCAGCGGGCTCGCCCCGGGGATCTCGACGGCGGCGGTGACGGTGAACTCCACGAGCCGTTCGGCGCCCGGCACGGCCGCCGCGTGCCCGGGATCCCAGTCCGTTCGTGCGGTGCCGGTGAGCTGCAGGACGGCGCCGGTGCGCCAGTCGGGGAACAGCAGCCCGGCCCTGGGTTCCACCTCGAGGTTGCCGAGGGTGTTGAACATGGCGTTGCCGGTGTAGTCGGGCCAGCGCAGCACCGTCGGCGACAGCACCTGGACGAATCCGGGGGCGCCGCCGCGGTGGGAGGCGTCGGCGTTCCCGTCCCGGTCGGCGGTGGCGATGAAGAAGGTGTCGGCGCCGGCCACCAGCCGCTGCTGCCCGGTGGTCAGGGCGGTGGAGTGCCGGGCCTCGCCGGGAGTGCCGGGCGCCCGGTGTGGTTCGCGCTTCTGGATGTACTTGGGGCAGTTGGAGTACACCTGGTCGAGCGTGACGCGCAGGCCGTCCGCGGTGGGGACGGCGCGGCCGTTCATCCGCATCCGGCGGTGCCGCGCGGGCTCGATGGCGAGCATGCCGACCGGGACGGGGGCCGTCAGGGGGCCGCGGAGCGGGTCGCCCGGGACGGGCCGCGCGTCGACGGCGACGGTGCGGGCGTCCTCGGCGCGCAGGAAGCCGGGCCGCCCGGTGAGCAGCGTCGCCCACATCCTTCCGTCCGCGTCGGCGGCGCCGAGCACGACCATCGGCTGCTGGACCAGGAACCGGCGTGCCACCTCGGGGATCTCCGCGCGGACGGAGAACCCGCCCTGGTCGAGCAGCCCCGCGCGCCGCCGGGCGGCCCGTTCCCCCTCGTGGTAGATGTCGACCGCCACAGCGGCCTCCTTTCGTGTTAGAAGAAGCCGCAGGTCGGGGCGGTTCCGCCGGGGGCGGGCGCGGTGTCGGCGCCGGTGGGCGCGTAGATCTCCAGGCGGATCCCGTCGGGGTCGGTGAAGAAGATCCCTCCGGAGGCGGCGCCCTCGCCGTGCGGGACGACGCCGTCGTAGGCGAACCCGGCGTCCAGTTCGCGCAGCACCGCTTCGGCGGCCCTCACCTCGTCGACCGACTCCACCTGGAACGACAGGTGGTGCAGCCCGGCGGAGCGGGTGGGGAAGGGCGTGTCGCTCTGCTGCCACAGGGTGAGCACCAGGCGCCCGTCCCGTCCCAGGAACGCCCAGCGGCGGCCCTCCTCCTGGCCTTCCGCCTGCACCTCGAACCCGAAGACCCGCAGGTAGAAGGGCAGTGACCGGTCCAGATCGGTCACGTTCAGGCCGACGTGCCCCGTCCGCAGCGCCTTGACGGCGACCGTTCCCATGACGCACCTCGCATTCTCGATGGCCTAACTGGCTATTTGAAGATAGACAGTTAGGTGATGAGGCGTCAACCGGCAAAGTGTCGATAGGTGGATAGACTGGGGGCATGGAACCGGCAGTCCCGGACCCTCGTCCGCTCGTCGGCGAACCGCTGTCCCTCGACCTGCTCAACACCCGGTGGATCGAGGCCGGCCGCGGCCGCGACCTGCTCGACTCGACCGGCGGCCTGGCCGTCTGGCTGCGCTCGGCCGGTCTGCGCGACCGCGCGGAGGCCGACCGGGCGACCCTGGACGCGCTCCTGGAGACCCGCCGGATCCTGCTGGCGCTCGTGGACGGCGACCCGTCCGCCGACGCGCTCAACCGCGTCCTGGCGCACGGCGCCGTGCGCTACCGCCTCGGGGTGGACGGCCCGGAGCGGCGTCCGGAGACCGACGACCCCGCGTGGCTGCCCGCCTGGCTGGCCGCCGCCGACTACCTGCGGCTCCTCGGCGACAGTCCGGGTCGCGTCAAGGCGTGCGCCCACCCCGACTGCGTGCTGTACTTCCACGACGCGACCAAGAACGGCACCCGGCGCTGGTGCTCGATGGCCGCCTGCGGCAACCGCGCCAAGGCGGCCCGCCACTACGAGCGCGCCAAGACCCGCGACTGATCAGGTCAGCGGTCGGACAGGACCGACTGGATGGACTTGATCACCACGTCGGCGGCGTCGTGCGCGGCCAGGCGTCCCTCCCGCACCTCGCCCGCCGCGCCGTGCAGGATGTAGTGGACGACGCCGACCAGCCAGGCGGGGGGCAGGTCGAGGCGGAACGCCCCCTGCTCCCGGCCGCGGCGGATGAGCTCGGCCATGCGCCGGTCGGGTTCGCCGTGCAGCTCCCGGACCCGGCCCGCGGGGAGGACGCCCTCGGCGGCGGTCAGCAGGGCCGCGGACTCGGCCACCAGTTCCCAGCTCGACTCCAGTAGCCGGGTCAGGGCCTCGCGGGCGTCTCCCGCCAGGTCGACGGACGCCAGGGTCTCCTCGCCCGCCCGGAGCGCGTCCATGAGCGCGGCCTCGACCAGGTCGGCCCGGGTGCGGAAGTGCCCGTAGAGGGTCATCCGCCCGACGCCCGCGGCCTGCGCGATGTCGTCGGTGGTCGCGTTGGGGTTCGAGCGCAGCTGCGCGCGCGCCGCGGACACGATGCGGGCGATGTTGCGCTCGGCGTCGGCGCGGCGGCGGGGACGGGCGGTGGATCCGGCCATGGCCCCAGCATAACCCGTATGGCGATGTACGAGTTATCGTCTACAGTGCAACTCGTACATTGGAGTACGAGTTATGGCGTGGAGGATCCGATGACCCGATCGCAGGAGACCGGCGCACCCCAGGCGGCGCCCGACGACCCGCACCCGGCGCGATGGCGCGTCCTCGGCTTTCTCGGGGTGGCCCAGCTCATGCTGATCCTCGACGTCACCGTCGTGGCGATCGCGCTGCCCCACATGGAGACCGACCTCGACCTCAGCCGCCAGGCGCTCACCTGGACGGTCAGCGCGTACACGCTCACCTTCGGCGGCCTGATGCTGCTCGGCGGGCGGATCACGGACCTGCTGGGCGCCAAGCGGGTCGTGCTCGCCGGGCTGCTCCTGTTCACCGCCGCGTCGCTGGTCACCGGGCTCGCCGGGACGGCGGCCATGCTGGTCGGCGGGCGGATCGCGCAGGGCGCCGGGGCGGCGCTGCTGTCCCCCGCGGCGCTGTCGCTGGTGGTGGCGCTGTTCGACGGTGACGAGCGGAACAAGGCCCTGGGCGTGTGGTCGGCGCTCGGCGGCGGTGGCGCGGCGCTCGGCGTCCTGCTGGGCGGCCTGCTGACGGCCGGTCCAGGGTGGCCCTGGGTGTTCCATGTCAACGTGCCGATCGGGCTGGTGATCGCCGCGGTCCTCGCCGTCCTGCTGCCGGCGTCGCAGGCGCCCGCCGACCGGCCCCGGCTCGACGTCCTGGGCGCGGTCCTGGTCACGGCCTCCTCGGCGTCGCTGATCTACGCCCTCATCGCCGCCGGTGAGCGGGGATGGCTCACCGTGCTCACCGGGGTGCTCGTCCTGGCCGCCGCCGCGGGCTATGTGCTGTTCGTGCTGTGGCAGCGGCGGGCCCGGTCGCCGTTGATGGACGTGCGGCTGCTGGTCCGGCGGCCCGTGGCGACCGGCGCGTTCCTCATCCTGATGGCGACCGCGCTGATGATCGCGGTGTTCTTCCTGGGCACGTTCTACTTCCAGCACGCCCAGGGCTATGGCGCGCTGCGGACGGGGCTGCTGTTCCTGCCGGTGGCGCTGGCGACGATGGTCGGGGCCAATGTGACCGGGCGCGTGATCGGCCGGTGGGGCGGGCGCGTGCCCGCCGTCGTCGGATTGACGGCGGCGGCGGTCGGCATGGCCGTCCCGGCGGTGTCGATGCGTCCCGTCAGCGTCGTGATCGGCGTGGCGGTGGCGGCGGCGGGGACCGGCGCGATGTTCGTCATCGCCTCGGCGACCGCGCTCGGCCAGGTGGCGCCGCACGAGGCGGGGATCGCCTCGGGAATCGTGAGCACCTTCCACGAGTTCGGCGCCTCCCTCGGCGCCGCCGTCGTGTCGAGCGTCGCGGCGGCGAGCCTGGTCGGGACCACGCTGGACGGCTTCGGCAGGGGGTTCACCGTGGCGGCGATCGCGGCGGCGGCCGGCGTGGTGGCCGCCGCGCTGCTCACCCCCGGCCGTCCGAAATCCTCCTGACCGGCGGCGCCGTTACCGGACCGCGGTCTGTGAGGCGTAGACGATGATGTTGTCCTGATAGCTGCGCCGGTCCTTGTCGAACGAGCCGCCGCAGGTGACGAGCCGGAGACCCGCGTGGCCGATCGGACCGTACATGCGCCGGGTCGGGAACCGGTCCTTGGGCACCCGCTCCACGGACTCGACGGTGAACACGGCCACCCTGCCGTCCGCGCGGCCCACCTCGATGCGGTGCCCGGGCCTCAGCCGGCCCAGCTCGTAGAAGACCGCGGCCCCCTTCGCGGAGTCGACGTGTCCCAGGAGCACGGCCGGGCCGCGTTCCCCCGGGGTGGGCCCGCCGTCGTACCAGCCCGCCTCGCCCGGCCGGTCGGCGGCCGGGACCTGCACCGAGCCGTCGGGCTCGAGGCCCAGCCGGACCAGCGGCGCCCTGACCCCGAGCGACGGCACGTCCACCCGGACGGGCACCGAACGGGCCATGACCGGCGCGTGGTGAGCGACCGGCCGGGCGGTCGCCGCCCAGGCCGGCGGCTGCGGCGGACCGGCCGGACCGCGCAGGCCCAGGCCGACCGCCACCAGCCCGGCGGCCAGCATGACCGCCGCCAGCGTCCACAGGAGCCTTCCCGGCATTGTCCCTTCACCCGTTCGGCGAGAATTCACTGCCATTCGCTGAGCCGTTCGCGCATTTTCTTGATCGCGAATTCTGTGTCTTTTACCGTGGCGCGGAAAGCGCAGGCCCTGAACGGCCGGGTGGCCGCCCCCGGCAGGAGGCGGCCACCTTTCGGCCCGTCGTCACGCGGCCGCGTCGTTGCGGCGGCGCACGGCCACGGCGCCGATCCCGCCCGCCCCCAGCAGCAGGACGAGCCCGCCGGCCAGGAGAACGGTGCCGGAGTCCCCGGCGCCCCCGCCGATGCCCGTCTTGGCGCCGCCCTTCGGGGCGGTGTGCGGCTTGCTGCCGGCCTTGCCCTCCACCACGTCGAACTGCCCGACCGCCCGGAACTTGCCGCACCTCACCAGCACCGTGTAGGTGCCGGGGGTCGTGTCGCTCTTGATGGTCGCCAGGCCCGCCCGGCCGTCGACCTCCTCGGCCCCGTCCAGCGGGACCGACCCGTTCTCGAAGGCCAGCGAGCCCGCCGTGCCGTCGCGGTCGCACTTCGTGCTGGAAACGGTGACCTTGTCACCGGGGCGCGCCTTGCCCGGCTTCACGACCACGTCTCCGGTCTCGGCCATCGCGGGCGCCGCGAGGCCGATCGTCATGGTGCCGGTGACGACACCGAAGACGGCCGCTTTTCCGAGTCGCATATCTCCCCCAAGTGGCACGGCGGCTGACTCCCGTTTCAGCTCCTGGCACCGTGTCCCTTACGCCCTTATGTGATGGGGCCGGAGCCGGGTCGGTTCGGGGGATTTGCGTTTCTTGAGAATTGGGTCCCTCGGGGCTCCGCGGGGGCTTCGAGCCAGCTTTCGATCAGGTCGGCGGTCGCCCGGCCGGAGACGTCGGGCAGCTTGCGGGCGAGGAAGGCGGCCCCGGCCGGGGACGTCGCGTACCGGAAGTCCGGATCGCGGGCCGCCAGCACGTCCCTGATCACCGCCGCGACCGCGTCCGCCGGCTGCCGGGACGGCAGGCCCGGAAGCACGCGGGCGGCGTTCGCCGTGTACTGGCGGAGCGCTTCGCGATAGGGGCCCGACTCGGCGTCGAGCCGTTCCCGGTCGCCGATCCCGCCCAGGCCGGTGGCCGTCGGGCCCGGTTCGACCACCGACACCGCCACCCCGAGGCGCCGGGCCACCGGGGCCAGGCTCTCCAGCACGCCTTCGAGGGCGAACTTCGAGCCGCTGTAGGCGTGCTGGAAGGGCAGCCCCACCACCCCGCCGATGCTGCCGACGGCCACGACCCGCCCGCCGCTCGCCCGCAGGAACGGCATGGCCTGCCGGATCAGGGCGACCGGCCCGAAGACGTTCACCTCGAAAAGCCGCCGGTAGTCCTCCGGCGTCTCCCTCTCGAAGGTGTCGAACCGGTTGACGCCCGCGTTGCTGACGACGGCGCGCAGCGACCCGTAGGCCGCGGCGACGTCCGCCACGCAGGCTGCCGTCGCCGCGGCGTCGGTGACGTCCAGTTCGCGGACGTCGAGTTCCACGCCCGCCTCGGCGCTCCGCTCCGCGAGCTCGGACATGCGGTGGAAGGAGTGGACGGAGGCCACGACGCGGTGGCCCGCGGCGGCCAGGGTGACCGCGGTGGCGGCCCCGATCCCCGAACCGCAGCCGGTGATCAGCGTCGCGCCCCGCCGGGACGCGTCCTGCCGGGACGAGGTCATGAGGTGATCCCCTCAGTCCCCCTGGACGAACCGGGTGCGGATCTCGCCGACGCCCTCGACGGCCGACACCAGCTCGTCGCCCGGCGCCAGGAAGCGCGGCGGCTTGCGGGCCCCGCCGATGCCGCCCGGCGTCCCGGTGAAGACCAGGTCGCCGGGCAGCAGCGGGGTGACCGACGACAGGCGGTGCACCAGGGCCGGCACGCCGAAGATGAGGCTCTTCGTGCGCGCCTCCTGCACCTGCTCGCCGTTGAGGCGGCAGCCGATCGCCAGGTCGTCGGGGTCGGGCAGCTCGTCGGGCGTCACGACCCACGGGCCGGTCGGCCCGAAGCCGGGGAACGACTTGCCGAGGCTGAACTGCGGCATCGGCGGCCGCATCTGGACGGTCCGCTCGGACAGGTCCTGCCCGACGGTCACGCCCGCGACGTGGGCCCAGCCGCGGTCCTCGGGGACCCGGTGGGCGCGCCGCCCGATGACCACGACCAGCTCGACCTCCCAGTCGACGGTGCCGCCCGGCAGCGCGACGGTGGCGTCGGGCCCGGTCAGGCAGGTGGGGAACTTGGTGAACGTGGGCGGGAACCCGGGGTCGGCCACGCCCGCCTCGGCCGCGTGGTCGGCGTAGTTCGTCCCGATCGCGAAGATCTGGCGGGGGCGGGGGACCGGTGCCCCCAGGTCGCCGGGCGAGAACGGCTCGCCCGGTCCGGACGGGCCGTCCGCGGCCCACCGCGCGAACTCCTCCCAGCGGTCGTACACCGCCTGCGGGTCCGGGGAGAAGCGCCCGTCCGACGCGGTCGCGACGTCGATCGCGCCCGCCGCGGTGACGATCACGAGCCGGCCGTTCCTGTTGGCGATCCGCATCGTCACCGGGCCCCTGACAGGTCGACGCCGGTGAAGAACTCGTGCAGGATCCGGCTGACCGCGGCGGGGGACTCCAGCACCGGGAAGTGGGTCTCGCCCGGCAGCCGGTGCGGGACGAACCAGTCGTGCGCCGCCGCGAACTCCAGGTTGGCCCGGACGTAGCCGGCCTCGTGCGGCAGCGTGTAGATGTGCGTCACCGGGCGGGGCTCGCCGAGGGCGGCGAGCCGGTCCGCGACGGTCGGCCACTTCCGGTAGGAGGCGCCGATCTCCCGTCCGGTGCGGTTCCAGTAGCCGGCGCCGAACGAGGACATCTCGTCCCGGACGTGGTGGGCGACGTCGGCGTTGCCGCTGTCGCCGAGCGCGTAGGCGAAGAACCCGGCCCGCGCCTCCTCCCAGGCGTCCTCCCGCTGCCAGTCGTCGCACCAGGTCAGGAGCGCCTCTCCGGGGTCGTCCAGCTTCCAGCTGACGAGGGCGATCTTGGCGGCGCGGTCCGCGCCGAGCCGCTGCGCGGCCTCCACCGCCGCCCAGCCGCCGTGCGAGGACGACACGGTGTACACCTGGTCGAGGCCGAGGGCGTCCACGAAGGCGACGATGTCGCCGGCCATCTCGTCGATGGTGAAGTCGCCGTCGTGGGCGCGGTCCTCGCCGTGGCCGCGCCAGTCGAGGGCGAGGACGCGGTGGCGCCGCGCGAGGATCGGCGCGACGTGCTTGTACATGCGGTGGTCCTCGTTCCAGCCGGGCAGCAGCACCACCGCGGGCCCGTCGCCGGCGCCGGTCTCGTGGTAACTGATCGGGTTCCCGTTGAGGGTGATCGTCGTCATCGGGGCGGTGCCTCTCGTTCAGTTCAGGTATCAGTTCAGGAATGCGGTGAGGTCGGGGCGGCGGGCGGGGCCGAGGGCCCGCTCCACCGCGAGGGCGACGGCCAGCAGCCGCGCGTCGGCGCCGCCCGGGCACGCGATCTGCAGCCCGGCGGGCAGTTCGCCGGCGGCGCGCGGCAAGGGGAGGCTGACCGCGCACTGGCCGAGGTAGTTGACGGGCTGGGTGTTGCGGGTCATCGCGAGGGCGAGGGCGAGCCCGGCCGCGGGGTCGGCGGCCTCCGCCGCGGCGGGTGCGGTCACGGTCGTGGTCGGGCTCAGGCAGGCGTCCCAGCGGGCGAGCCTGGCCGCCGCGCTCTCGACGGCGCGGGCGCGCCGCTCCTCCAGCGCCTCCAGCCTGGCCGGGAGGACGTCGAGACCGGTGGCGGCGCGGGCCGCGATCACCGGGTCCATCCGGTGCCGTTCCCGGTGGAAGCGCTCGGCGCCGAGGGTGCCCACCAGGCGTGCGGGCAGGACGGCCGTGAAGTACTCCTCCCGCTCGGCCGCCTCGGGCAGCGCCGCGTCCGTGACGGTCGCGCCCCGCCGCCGGAGCGCGGCCGCGGCTTCGTCGACGGCGCGTTCCAGTTCAGGCTCGGCGCCGAAGGAGCCGGTCAGGCGCCCGGCGCGCAGCCCGTCCAGCGCGGCGGCGCGGATCCGCCGGCCGCCGGTGAGGGCGGTGAAGACCGTCGCGGCGTCCTCGGCGGTGCCGGTCAGCAGCCCGACCGAGTCCAGGTGCGGGGCGAGCGGGAAGGCGCCCTCGGCCGGCCACAGGCCGTGCGTCGTCTTCAGCCCGACGACGCCGCACAGCGCGGCGGGCACGCGGACGGAACCGCCCGTGTCCGCGCCGACCGCGAACCCGCACAGGCTGGCGGCGACGGCGACGCCCGCGCCCGAGCTCGATCCGCCGGGAAGGCGGGGCGTCCGCGCGTCCCACGGGTTCACCGGGGTGCCGCGCGGCGCCGACGCCCCGGTGATCCCGAGCGCGAACTCGACCGTCCGGGTCTTGCCGAGCAGGACGCAGCCCGCCGCCCGCAGCCGCCGGACGAACGGGCCCTCCGCGCCGACGGCGTCGCCGACGTCGACGAGGGAGCCCGCCGTCGTCGGCATGCCCTCGACTGCGAACAGGTCCTTCACCGACACCGGGACGCCCATCAGCGGGCCCAGGTCCGTGCCCGCGGCGAGCGCCTGGTCGACGGCGCGGGCCGCCGCGACGGCCGGGCCGGCGGCGACGTGCTGGTACGCGCCGAGCGCGCCGTCCAGGGCGGCGATGCGGTCGAGGTAGGCGCGGGTCGCCTCCACCGCGGTGATGTCGCCGCGGCGCAGCCGGGCCGCGAAGCCGGTGACGCCGCCGTCGGCGAGCGGGTCAGGGGCGAGGGGCATGATCCCCCACCGGGGTCGAGTGCAGGGCCAGGAACCGCCAGGCGCCGTCGCCGGCCTTCGACCAGACGGCGAGCACGTGGTTGTCGAGCGCCTTCCGGACGCCGGAGACGTAGATGTCCATGCGGCAGCGGTTGGACACCAGCGCGTGGTCGCCGCGGACCAGGATCGTCTCGTCCGAGCGCACGATGCTCCGGTAGTCGAACGTCGCGTCCCGGACGCCCTCCAGGTAGGTCTTCTTGCCGTCCACGAGCCCGCTGGAGTGCGTGTAGACCAGCGCCTCGTCGAAGAGGCGGTCGAGGGTGGCGATGTCGGCGTCGAGCATCGCCTGGTAGCGGATGTCCTCCTGCGCGCGGATCTGCTGGGACGTCATCGTTCTCTTCTCCTTCGGTCTGCCGATCCGCCGGTCGGCCGGTCGGTGGCGGTCAGGGCGGTCACGCCCGCGCCGGCGAGCGCGGTGATCGCGTCCTCGCCGTGGCCGAGGGCCGCGAGGATCGCGCGCGAGTCGGCGCCGGGCGCGGGGGCGGGCCGCGGCGGCCCGGACGGCGTGGCCGAGAAGCGCGGCGCCGGCGCGGGCTGGCGGACGCCGCCGACACCGGTGAAGGTGCCGCGGGCGGCGAGGTGCGGGTGGTCCGGGGCCTCGGTGAGGGAGAGGACGGGCGCGGCGCACGCGTCGCCGTCCAGGACGCGCGCCCACTCGTCCCGCGTCCTGGTGGCGATGATCGCGGCGATCCGCTCGCGCGCCCCCGGCCACGACGCCGGGTCGGCCATGTCCCGGCGGAGCGGGTCGCCGGCGGCGACGCCCAGCTTGTCGAGCAGCTCGGCCCGGAACCTCTCCTCGATCGCGCCGACCGCGAGGTGGCGGCCGTCGGCGCAGCGGTAGGTCCCGTAGAAGGGGGCGCCGCCGTCGATCAGGTTGGCGCCGCGCTCGTCCCGCCACCAGCCCGCGGCCAGGCGGCCGTGGAACAGCGTGGTCAGCAGCGACGCGCCGTCCACGATCGCCGCGTCGACCACCTGCCCCGCCCCGGTGGCGCGGGCGTGCGCGACGGCGGCGAGGACGCCGAGGGCGAGCAGCATGCCGCCGCCCGCGTTGTCGCCGACGAGGTTGAGCGGCGGCGGAGGCGGTTCCTCGGCGGGGCCGATCGCGTGCAGCGCCCCGGTGACCGCGATGTAGCCGATGTCGTGCCCGGCTGTGCTCGCGAGGGGGCCGTCCTGGCCCCAGCCGGTGACGCGGCCGTAGACCAGCGCCGGGTTGGCCGCCAGGCAGGCGTCCGGGCCGAGCCCGAGCCGTTCCATGACGCCGGGCCGGAAGCCCTCGATCAGCACGTCGGCGCGCGCCGCCAGGTCGAGGGCGAGCGCGCGGCCCGCCGGCGACTTCAGGTCCAGGACGATCGAGCGGCGGCCGCGGTTGACGGCGTCGTCCTCGGGTGCGGGACGGGACGGGTCGGACCCGGGCCGGTCGACCCGGATGACGTCGGCGCCCAGGTCGGCCAGCAGCATCCCGGCGAACGGCCCCGGGCCGATCGAGGCGATCTCCAGCACCCGCAGGCCGCGCAGCGGCCCGGGGCGCCCGTCCCGGTCGAAGGGGGTCGCGGTGGTCGTCATGCCGTCAGCCACTCCCAGAACTCGGTCTCCGGAGCGGCCAGGGCCAGCGCGCCCAGTTCCGCCGCCCACTCGCGCTCGCTGCCGTCGGCGTCCCGCCAGGCCCACAGCCGCCGGGTGAGCCGGTGCAACGCGTACTCGGCGGTGACGCCCAGGGCCCCGTGCAGCTGGTGGGACAGCCGGGCGGTCTCCGACGCCGTCCGCGCGGCGACCACACGGCCCGCCGCGGCGGCGGGCAGGGCGCCGTCCGCGCCGCGCTCCCGGACGGCCTCCAGCGCCCGGTCCTGCGCCGCCTCGGCCTGGATCAGGCCGGTCCGGATCACGCCGAGGGCGGTCCGGACCGCCGGGATCGCGGCCAGCGGACGGCCGAACTGGTGCCGCCGCCGCACGTGGGCGCGGGTCAGGTCATAGGCGCCGCGGGACGCGCCGATCAGCGCGGCGGCCCGCAGCACCGCCACGCGCGAGCGCACCGCGGTCCGCGACGGCAGGCCGGGCAGGGGCTCGGCGGCGTCCGCCGCGATCGTGTCGGCCGGCTCGCCGGCGATGTTCTCCGCCTCGGCCAGGACGGCGCCGGGCGCGAACCGCACCAGCCGCGGCGCCGGCTCGGGGCCGAGCACCAGCGCCCACCGGGCGAGCCGCCCCCACGGGGCCTCCGCCCGCCCGTCCGGCCGCAGCCGCGCGATCGTGCCGATCCCGCCGGGCGGGTCGGGCAGCCGGCTGACCGCCCACGCGGCGGTGGCCGCCTCCACCAGCGGGCTGCTGTGCCCGTACGACGCCAGCGCCCGCACGATCACGGCCAGCTGGTCCAGATCGCCGCCGGCGCCGCCGTCCCGCTCGGGCACGCCGATCATGTGCAGGTCCAGGCCGGTGAGCGTGGACCACAGCGACAGCTGGGCGCCGGTCTCGGCCGCGCCGGGGGCGGGCGCGGCCAGGGAGCGCCGGTTGATGTCGTCCACCAGCGCGAACAGCTCGCGCGCGAGAGCGTCCGCCGTGTCGTTCGCCGGGTCGTCCACCGGGTCGCTCACCGCGGGTCCCGGCCGCGGTCGAAGAAGGCGGCGAGGGCGTCGCGATGCTCCCGCGTGGAGAACATGAACGACTGGCCCAGCAGCTCGTGGAGCATCGTGCTCTCCATCGAGCTCTCGAACGACCGCGCGAGGATCGCCTTCAGCACCGCGACGGCCCTGGCGGGACGCTCCGCGAGCCGGGCGGCCAGCGCGGCCGCCTCCGCGGCGAGCTCCCCGTGCGGGACGACGCTCCCGAAGATGCCGAGCTCGGCGGCGGCGTCCGCGCCGAGGACCTCGCCCGTCAGGCACATCCGCCGGGCCCGCTGGAACCCGACGACGCGCGGGAGCAGGAACAGCCCGCCCAGGTCGGGGACCAGCCCGAGCCTGACGAACGTCTCCCCGAAGCGGGCGCGCTCCGACGCCACGGACAGATCGCAGGCCAGCACCATGTTCGCGCCGCCCCCGGCGGCCACCCCGTTGACCGCCGCGATCGTGATCTGGGGCAGGTTCCACAGCGTGCCGAACCAGTGCTGGCTGGTGTACCGCATGAGGTCGTGCAGGTCCTCGTGGTCGGTCCCGACGAAGTCGCGGGCGTCGGCGCCCATGCAGAAGTGGTCGCCCGCGCCGGTCAGGACGACGACCTTCAGCGCCCGGTTCCGCCGGATCCAGTCCAGGCAGGCGACCAGCTCGGACCGCATGGTCAGGTCCATCGTGTTGCCCGACCCCGGACGGTTCAGCGTCACGGTCGCGATCGGCCCTTCGACGTCCAGCAGGAGCGTGGCGAAGGACGGGATCTCAGTCATGCGAGCCCTCCTGGCGCGAGATCAGGTCGAGGAGCAGGTCGGCGGCGCCGCCGCGCAGCGCGAACGCGGGCGCGGCGAGCAGCGTCGGCCGGTACAGGGGTCCGTCGGAGAAGCCCAGGTCGCGGGCCAGGTCCACGGTGTCCTGCTCGAACCGGTTGCCGAGGTACTTCAGCGTGGCGGCCTCCTGGACGGGCACCTCGCCGCGGTCGAGCGCGTCGGCCACCGTCCGGCACAGCCTCCGCAGCGCGGCCAGGCGCGCGGTCAGCTCGCCGATCCGCGCCGCCGTCGCCGGATCCGCCGGGCCGCCGGAGGCCCGCGCGAGGATCTCCACGACCAGCGGGTAGGTCGACAGCACCCGTTCCGGGCCGCCGCGTTCGAGGGAGAGCTGCTCGGTCACCTGCCGCCAGCCGTTCCCGGGCTCGCCGAGCAGCCCGTGCGCCGGGACGAACACGTCGGTGAGCGCCACCTCGTTGAAGTGGTGCTCGCCGGTCATGTCCACGATCGGGGTGACCTCGATGCCGGGGGTGGCGGTGTCCACGACGAACTCGCTGAGCCCCTGGTGCCGTCGTTCGCCCCGCGACGTGCGGGCGAGGACGTACAGATGGGTCGCGTGGTGGGCGTGGCTCGTCCACGTCTTGCGGCCGTTCAGCAGCCAGCCGCCCTCGGCGGGGCGCGCGGACGTCCGCACCGACGCCAGGTCGGACCCGGCGTCCGGCTCGCTCATCCCGATCGCGCACACCACCTCGCCGGCGGTGATGCGCGGCAGCAGCTCGGCGCGCAGCCGGTCGCTCCCGTACCGCAGCACGACCGGCCCGACCTGGCGGTCGGCCGTCCAGTGCGCCGCGACCGGCGCGCCCGCGCGCAGCAGTTCCTCGGTCACCGCGAGCCGGACCCGGTAGGTCGCCCCGCCCCCGCCGTAGGCGCGCGGCCAGCTCACGCCGATCAGCCCGAGCGCGCCCAGCTCGCGGCTGAACCCGGGGTCGAACGAGCGCAGCCAGGCGTCGCTGCGCGGCCGGTAGCGGCCCTCCTCGCGCCACCGCGCGCACAGGTCGCGCACCCGCTCCCGGTAGTCGGCCTCGGTCGCGGCGGCCGGCCCGTCCCGCAGTACCCGCATCGCCGGCCCCGTCACCGACCGGGAAGGAGGGCGGCGAGCGTGTCGGCGGACCAGGGTTCGGCGGTCTCGAACGTCCGCTCGGGCCGCCATCCCCCGAGGGGTGAGATGCGGTCGCCGCGCAGCGTGAACACCTGTCCGGTGAGCTCGCAGGACGGGCTCGCGAGGTAGGCGACCAGCGGGGCGAGGTTCTCGGGCGCGAAGGGGTCCAGCGAGCCGTCCTCCGGTCCGGCGACCGTGTCCGCGATCGCGGGCGTGGCGAGCGTCAGGCGGGTCCGCGCGGCGGGCGCGATCGCGTTGGCGCGGACGCCGTAGCGCTCCAGCTCCGCGGCGGCCACCAGCGTGAGCGCGACGATCCCGGCCTTGGCGGCGGCGTAGTTGGCCTGGCCGGGCAGGGTCTTGGTGACGCCGGACGCGGACGTGGTGTTGATCACCGACGCGCGGACCCGGTGCCCCGCCTTGTGCAGGGCCTTCCAGTAGGCGGCGGCGTGGTGCAGCACCCCGGCGTGGCCCTTGAGGTTGACCGACAGGACGGCGTCCCACTGCTCCTCGGTGAGGTTCGCGAGGAACGCGTCGCGCAGGATCCCCGCGTTGTTCACCACGATGTCCAGGCCGCCGAAGGCGTCGACCGCCGCCGCGACGAGGCCGCCCGCCGCCGACCAGTCGGAGACGTCGGAGGTGTCGGCGACCGCGGTGCCCCCGGCCGCCTCGATCTCGGCGACGACCGCCTTGGCCGGGCCCCCGTCCGCGCCGCCGCCGTCGTTCGCGGTGCCGGCGTCGTTGACGACGACCTTCGCGCCCTCGCGCGCCAGCAGCAGCGCGTGCGCGCGGCCGAGCCCCCTGCCCCCGCCGGTGACGACGGCGACCAGACCATCAAGTGTTCCCATGCCGTCGAGCATGGTCGGAGCCGGCCGCCCGCTGACAGTGGGGAAAGCCCTACCCGGTAGCGGTCACGCGGCGCCGGTGCGGCCCGTGGGCTCGGCGTCGAGCATCCTCGCCAGCTCGACCCGGCTGCCGCAGCCGGTCCTGCTGTAGAGGCGGGTCAGGTAGGCCTCGACGGTCTTGACGCTCAGCCCCATCGCGGTCGCGATCTGCCGGTTCGGCTTGCCCAGCCGCACGAGTTCGGCGACCTGCCGCTCGGTGGCGGTGAGCCCGCCCGTCTTCTTCCGCGGCTTGGGCACCCGCAGGCCGCGCATGCGCAGCGCCGCGGCCGCGCGGCGGCGCCACGGCAGGGCGCCGAGACGGTGGAACTCGATCGCCGCCTCCCGCAGGTTCTCGGCGGGGTCCACCCCGGCCAGACCCAGGTACAGCCGGGCCCTGGCCTGCAGCGGCGCGAGCCGGTGCGCGTCGGCCAGTTCCAGCCCGGAGCGCAGCGGCGCCGTGTCACCGGTGGCGTGGCCGCGCTCCAGGAGCATGACGGCGCGGGTGTGGTGGTCCAGGGTGGACAGGCCCAGCCGGTCGATCTCGTCCAGCGCCGCGACCACCCCGCCGGGCTCGCCGTGCAGCGCCTCGGCCTCGGCGAGCCGGCACAGGACGCGCAGCAGGACGGTCCCGTGCAGCCCTCCGGCGGCCAGCCGGCGGCGCAGCCGGGACCGGGCCACGTCCGCGTCGCCGCTCAGCATCTCGATGTGCGCCAGCTCGGCGTCCAGCAGCCCGGCGGGCGCGCCGTCGTCCTGCGCCGCGCGCAGCACCTCCCGCGCGGCCGGCCAGGCGCCCCGCGACGACAGGACCGCCGCGTGGTGGAGCCGGAGCTGCTCCACGTAGGCGTTCATGCCGGCGGCGCGGAGCGGCCCCACGGCGGACTCGATCACCGTGACGGCCCTGTCCCAGTCGCCCAGGTGCACCGCGTTGCGGGCCTCCGCGACCACCAGGTCAGGGCGGTGGGCGGTCGCGCCCGTCAGCGCCGGCAGGTCCCGTGCCCGGTCGAGCGCCGCGGCGCACCGGCCCGTGTCGCCGAGCGTGGCGTAGCCGAACGCCAGCGCCGCGTACGCGCTCGCCCGCGCCGCCGGGGCGCCGTCCGCGGCGGCGGCCTCCAGCTCGGCGAGCAGCGTGACGATCTCGTCGCCGCGCGGCTCGACGCAACGCAGGTGCACCAGGTCGGCCAGGACGTGGATCCGCTCGCCGGCCGCGTCCCGGTCCGGCCCGGTCCGCCGCCGCAGGTGCGCGATCGCCTGCTCGGCAAGCGTGTCGGCACGGCCGGTGTCGCCGGTCGCCGCGTGGACGTAGGCGGCCTGCGACGTCAGCCGCGGGCTGCTGCGCTCGTGCAGCAGGGCCTGCTCCCGCGCCACCAGGCGCTTGGCCTCGGCGAGCAGGCCCTGCTTCATGAGCGCGCTGGCGAACAACGCCGCCAGCTTGGTGCGTTCGGTGCCGGGCGCGAGGTCGCCGAGCGCGTCCAGCCCGATCGCCGTCGCGGCACGGGGCTCGCCCGCCCGGATGAGCGCGCGGGCCGTGCGGACGGCCGTCCGGGCGTGCTCGGGGTCGCCCGGCGGGGTGAGCGCGAGCGCCCTGCGGAACCAGGGCAGCGCGCCGGCCGGGTCGTCGGCGCCCGCCCGCTCGCCCTCGGCGAGCAGCGCCGCGACGGCGTCGCGGTCGCCCACCCGCGCGATCTCCAGGAAGAGCCGCGCCACGTCGTGCCGCTGGTCCGGGTACTCCGGACGCGTCCGCAGCAGGTCGATCGCCGCGCGGTGCCAGCGCTCGCGGATCGCGGGACCGGTCTCGGCGCGCAGCGCCTCCCGCAGCACCCGGTGCCGGAAGCGGTACCGGCCGCCGCCGGCGGCCTCCAGGATCCCCTGGTCCACCAGGTCGTCGAAGCGGGCCTCGGCCTCGGCGTCCGCGACCCCCGCCAGCCGCGCGGTCAGCGGCGCGGTCGCGGCCGAGGTCGGGTCCAGGACGGCGAACGCCTGCGCGAACCGCTGTTCGGGCTCGCCCGGAGCGAAGAACCGGGCCAGCAGCGCCTTGCGCCGGGGGACCGAAGGCTCCGGCAGCTCCGGCGGCCCCTCGCCGCCGGGGCCCGCGGCCAGCAGCTCCTCGGTGACGCAGCGGAGCAGCGCCGGATTCCCCGCGGTGCCGGCGACGGCGGCCGCGATGAGCGGCTCCGGCGGCCCGCCCAGCGCGGCGGTGAGGTACTCGGCCACGGCACCGGCCGAGAGCCCCTCGACGGGCGCGATGGTGAGCAGGCCGGCCGCCGACAGGCGGTTGAGCACGGAGGTGATCCCGGTGGGGGAGTACGGCCGGGGCCGCGTCGCCGCCAGCATGCCGAGCGCCGGCCCGTGCGGGCCGCGCAGCGCCTCGCCGATCGCGGCGGCGCTCGCGTCGTCGAGCTGGTGCAGGTCGTCCACGACCAGGACGGCGGGGGCGCCGTCGGCCAGGTCCTGCAGCGCGTCGGCGGCGGCCGGGACCTCGCGGCCGGGCGGCGCCGCGAACGCCCGCCCGGCCTCCCGGAACCCGGCGACCAGCGCGCCCAGCGGGACGGGCCGCAGCAGCGGGTCGCAGCGCACCCGCAGCACGCGCAGGCCGCGCCGGGACGCCAGCGAGCTGGAACGATCCAGCAGGGCGGTCTTGCCGATCCCGGCCTCCCCGACGAGGGCCACGGCACCGCCCGACGACAGGCCGCCCTCCTCCAGCAGGCCGTCCAGCCACGCCAGCTCGGCCGCCCGGCCGACGAACAGGCCGTCCGGCGCGGCCGGCGGGGTCTTCGGTGCCTTCGATGTCATCGGAGGGTGCTCCTCTCGTCCGCCGGGAGCAGGAGGACCGCCATGGCCTGCCCGGCCAGCCGCCTCCGCAGCGCCTCGTCGGACATCGTGGTCCGCGCGCGGATCGCGTTGCGGCACATGCCGACCACCGAGGTCACCGCGAGCCGCGCGGCGGCCTCGGGCAGGTCGGGGCTGGCCTCGCGGAGCAGCGCGAGCATCCGTCCCCGGAACCGCCGGCTCGACGCCAGCACCCCGGCGCGCCCGCCGGTGTCCAGCGCGGGCATCGTGTCCTCGATCAGCAGCGCCAGGTGGCGGTGGCCGACGATGAAGGCGATGTAGGCCTCCACCAGCTCGGCCAGCGCCTCGCCCGGGGCGAGGTCCGGGTCGGTCCCGGCGTCGCCGGTCCGGCGGGCGAGCTGGTCGCAGCCGTCCTCGACGACGCTGGCCAGCAGCGCCCGCTTGGTGGGGAAGTGGCGGTAGACCGCCGGGCCCGTGACGCCCGCGGCCCGGCCGATGTCGTCCACGGTGGTGGCCGCGTAGCCCTTCTCGATGAACAGCCGCGCGGCGTGCCGCATCACCAGCCGGCGCCGGACGCCGTGCCTGCGCGCGGCGCTCTCCGGCACCTCGGCGGCGTCCTCGAACCACGCCCCGGCGGCGGCCCCGGCCGTCCCGGCGTCGGACATCGCGGCCTCCTTGCTCCCGGGAAACGTGAACGTAGCCTAACTCTTCGCCGCGCCGCAACGCTCCGGTCAGCGGAAAGGCCGCCGGCCGCCGGAAAAGCCAAGGGTCTTCCTTACTAGCGGGGGTCCGGACGCAGGGGGTCGAATCGGGGCAGACGAAGGGGTGGTACAGATGTTCGACGTCCTGATCGAGCGGGGGAAGATCCGCGAGTTCGCGCTCGCGACGCGGTCGTCCCACCCGGACTTCACGGGCCCGGCCGCGCTCGCCCCGCCCACGTTCCTGAACGCGGCGAGCCGGATCTGGGCCGACGAGCCGCTCGACATCGCCCGGGACCTCGGCTTCGACCCGGCCCGGACGCTGCACGGCGAGGAGGAGTTCGTCTTCCACGCCGCCCCGCCGCGGGCCGGGGACCGGCTGGGCGTCACCGTCCAGGTGACCGGCCGCGCCGAGAAGACCCGCCGGAACGGGGACCGGATGCGGCTCGCCGTCGTGGTCCGGGAGTTCCGCGACGCGGCGGGACGGCTGGTCGCCGAGCAGCGCAGCACGCTGGTCGAGACGGGCCCGGGGGAGCGGCCGTGAGCCTCGCCACCGGAGCGCCGGAGGCCGGCGCGGCCGGTCCCGAGCGCGTGTTCGGCCCGGTCACCCGCACCGACATCGTCCGGTACGCGGGCGCGTCCGGCGACTTCAACCCGCTGCACCACGACGAGGCCAGGGCCCGCGAGGCCGGGCTGCCCGCCGTGCTCTCGATCGGGATGTACCAGGGCGGCCTGCTCGGCACCTACGTCACCGACTGGCTCGGCACCGCCTTCCTGCACCGGTTCCGGCTGCGGTTCTCCGACCGGGTCTGGCCGGGCGACGTGCTGGCCTGCACCGGCACGGTCACCTCCGCGACGCCGGTGGACGGCGCCGTGCGCGTGGTCGCCGAGCTGCGCTGCGTCCGGCAGACCGGCGACGTCGCGGTGACCGCGGTCGCCGAGTACCTGTGGGGGAGGCCATGACCCGGATCGTCGCGCGCGGCGTCCACCTGCCCCTGCACCGGCTCGAGCGGGCGTCGATCGGTGCGGGACGCGGCACCCGGGCGGTGGCCTCCCACGACGAGGACACCACCTCGATGGCCGTCGCCGCCGCCCGGACGGCGCTGGCCGGTGCGGGCGGGCACCTCCCCGGCACCGTGCTGTTCTCCACGAGCGCGCCCGCCTACGCCGACCGGACCAACGCCACGGCCGTCCTGGCCGCGCTCGGCCTGGACGGCGACGCCGCCGCCTACGACTTCACCGGCTCGGTCCGGTCGGGGATCGGCGCGTTCCGGGCCGCCGCCGACGCGGCGGCCGTCGGGCGCACCACCCTGGCCGTCGCCTCCGACATCCGCACCGGGCTGCCCGGGTCGGCCGAGGAGCGCGACGGCGGCGACGCCGCGGCCGCGCTGGTCTTCGCGCCCGACGGGCCGTGCCTGGCCGAGGTCGTCGCGACCGCCGCCGTGAGCGCGGAGTTCCTGGACCGCTGGCGGACGCCCGGCGAGGCGGCCCCGCACGTGTGGGAGGAGCGCTTCGGCGCCGCCGTGTACGCGCCGCTGGCCGCGCGGGCCCTGGAGCAGGGGCTCAAGGCGGCCGGGCTGGACGGCGGCGACGTCGGCCACCTGCTGGTGACCGGGCCGCACGGCCGCGCCGTCGCCGCCGCCCGCAGGGCCGCGGGCGTCCGTCCGGAGGCGGTCGCCGACGACCGGTCCGGCGCGGTCGGCGTCACCGGGGCCGCGCACCCCTACCTCATGCTGGCCGACGCGGTCGAACGGGCCGCGCCCGGCGACGCGATCGTGCTGCTCGTCCTGGCCGACGGCGCCGACTGCGTGGTGCTGCGCGCCGGGGAGCTCGCGGGCTCGGCCCCGGGGCCGGCGGTCGCCGGCGCGCTGCCCGGCCGCCCGGTCGCGCACCAGGACATGCTCGTCTGGCGGGGGCTGCTGCGCCGCGAGCCGCCCCGCCGCCCCGACCCCGACCGCCCGGCGGCGCCGCCGTCCCACCGCGCCGCGGACTGGAAGTTCGCCTTCACCGCGAGCCGGTGCGAGGACTGCGGCGCCCGGCACCTGCCGCCGCAGCGCGTCTGCCGCCGCTGCCGCGCCGCCGACCGGATGGCGCCCGAGCCGCTCGCCGGCCGCCCCGGGACGATCACCACCTTCACCGTCGACCACCTGGCGTACTCGGTCGCGCCGCCGGTGGTGGTCGCGGTCGTCGACCTCGACGGCGGCGGCCGCCTGCAGTGCGAGCTGACCGACGCCGACGCGGAACGGGTGCGGGTCGGCGACCGGGTGGAGCTGACCTTCCGCCGGCTGCACACGACCGCCGACGGCGTCCACGACTACTTCTGGAAGGCGCGACCCGTTCGCGGAGAGGAGCACTGAGATGGCCTCACGGGGCATCCGGGACCGGGTGGCGATCGTCGGGATGGGCTGCACCCGGTTCGGCGAGCACTGGGACCGCGGCGTGGACGACCTGCTGATCGACGCCGCGCGGGAGGCGCTGGAGTCGGCCGGGATGACGCCGGACGAACCCGACGCGTACTGGCTGGGCACCGTCGGCTCGGGCCGGTCGATGACGCTGTCGCGCGCCCTCAAACTCGACTACCGGCCGGTCTCCCGGCTGGAGAACCTGTGCGCCACCGGCAGCGAGGCGTTCCGCAACGCCTGCTACGCCGTCGCCTCCGGCGCCTACGACGTGGCGATGGCGATCGGCGCGGAGAAGCTCAAGGACTCCGGCTACTCCGGGCTGGTCAGCCCGAAGCCGCCGAACGACGGCACCGAGATCGCGCTCACCGCGCCCTCGATGTTCAGCCTGCTGGTGCCCGCCTACCAGAACCGGTACGGCGTGGACGACGGGCCGATGCGCGACGTCCTGGCGCGGATCGCCTGGAAGAACCACGCCAACGGGGCCCTCAACCCGCGCGCGCAGTTCCGCAAGGAGGTGCCGGTCGAGGTCATCAAGAAGAGCCCCCGCGTGTCCGGCGCGCTCGGCGTCTACGACTGCTCGGGCGTCAGCGACGGCGCCGCGGCGGCGATCATCGTCCGGGCGGAGGACGCCTACCGCTACACCGACCGGCCGCTGTTCGTGAAGGCGCTGTCGTTCGTCGCCGGGCCCTCCACCGGGCCCATGGACGACACCTACGACTACACGACCTTCGACGAGGCCGTCCGGTCCGCCGCCGACGCCTACGCGCAGGCCGGGATCGAGGACCCGGCGGCCGAGCTGGCGCTGGCGGAGGTGCACGACTGCTTCACGCCGACCGAGCTGGTGCTCATGGAGGACTTCGGGTTCTCGCCCCGCGGCCAGGGATGGAAGGACGTGCTCGCCGGCCGGTTCGACCGCACGGGCGAGCTGCCCGTCAACCCCGACGGCGGTCTGAAGAGCTTCGGCCACCCGCTCGGCGCCAGCGGGCTGCGGATGCTGTTCGAGTGCTGGCTGCAGCTGGGCGGCCGGGCGCCGGCCGACCGGCAGGTCCCGACCGTCGCCGAGGGCCGCACGCTCGGCCTCACCCACAACCTCGGGGGCCAGCCCGGCGCGTGCGTCAGCTTCGTGTCGATCGTGGGAAGCGAGCCGTCGTCATGACCCTGCGCTTCGGGCTGTCCTACCTCTTCCGGCACCCGCCGGGCACCTCCGCGTCCGCCGTGTACGGGGCGAAGCTGGAGCAGATCCGGCTCGCCGAATCGCTCGGCCTCGACGACGTCTGGGTGGGCGAGCACCACTTCGTCGACGACGGCTGGCTGCCCTCGCCCCTCACCGCCGCCGCGGCGATCGCGGCGGCCACCGGGCGGATCGGCATCGGGACCAACGCGCTGCTGCCCGCCCTGCACCACCCGATCCGGCTCGCCGAGGACGCGGCCGTCGTCGACGACATCTCCGGCGGCCGGCTGCTGCTGGGCGTCGCGCTCGGCTACCGGGCCCGCGAGTTCGAGGTGCTCGGAATCCCCCACCGGGAACGCGCGGGGCGCCTGGAGGAGGCCGTCGGCATCCTGCGCCGCTGCTGGACCGAGGACCGCTTCACCCACGCCGGGCGCCACTACGCCTTCGCCGACGTCGCCTGCCGTCCCGTGCCGGCACAGCGGCCGATCCCGATCTGGGTCGGCGCGGCCGAGGCGCCGGCCGCGCTGCGCCGGGCCGCCGTCCTGGGCGACGGTTGGCTCAGCGGCGGCGCGCCCCGCCCGGAGGCCCGCGCCCGCTACCTGGAGATCCTCGCCGAGCTGGGCAAGGACGGGCCGAACCCGCCGATCGCCGCGTCCAGCAGGCCCTACATCTTCGTGACGCGCGACCCCGAACGCGACCGGCACGCGCTGCGCTCCGCCGCCGTGGAGCAGACCCGGACGGCCGAGCGCTGGTACGCCGAGGCGGGCCAGGCGCTGCCCGGGGGCCTGAGCGTCGAGCAGCTCACCGACCTGCTGTTCCTGGTGGACACGCCGGAGAACGTCACCGCGGCGATCCTGGAGTCGTACCGGCAGGGCGCCTACACCCACCACATCCACACGCCCAACATCCTCGGTGTGCCCGTCGAGCGCTGCACCGAGTCGGTGGAGCTGTTCGCGACCGAGGTCGTCCCGGCCGTGCGGGCCGGGCTCGCGGCCGAGGCGGTGGCCCCATGACCGCGACCGGAACCGATCCCTGGCTCGACGCCACCGCCCAGGCCGAGCTGGTCCGCGACGGCCGGGTGAGCCCGCGCGAGCTGGTCGAGGCCGCCGTCGAGCGGGTGCGCGCGACGCACGCCGACCTCAACGCCGTGATCCACGAGCGGTTCGACCGGGCGATCGAGGAGGCGTCCGGGCCGCTGCCGGACGGAGCGTTCCGCGGCGTCCCGATCGTGGTGAAGGACCTCTACACGCCCTCGGCCGGGGACCCCGCCCACAACGGCGCCCGGTTCCTGAAGGAGGCCGGGTGGCGCGCCGGCCACGACGGAGCGGTCGTGCGGCGGCTGCGCGCGGCGGGGTTCGTGCTGATCGGCCGGACCAACGTCCCGGAGTTCGGCTCCGGGGCCTCGACCGAACCGCTGGCCTACGGGCCGACCCGCAACCCGTGGGACCCGCGGCGCTCGCCCGGCGGATCGTCCGGCGGGTCGGCCGCGGCGGTGGCCGCGGGGCTGGTACCGGTCGCGCACGCCAACGACGGCGGCGGCTCGCTGCGCATGCCCGCGAGCATGTGCGGGCTCGTCGGCCTGAAGCCGACCCGCGCCCGGATCAGCCAGGCGCCCGCGGGCGCCGCCTGGGGCATCGGCGCGACCGCCGACGGGGTGCTCACCCGGTCGGTCCGGGACACGGCGGCGGTGCTGGACGTGCTGTCGGGCCCCGAGCCGGGCGACCCGTTCGCAGCGCCGGCCCTCGCCCGTCCGCTGGTCCGGGAGGTGGTCGCCGACCCCGGCCCGCTGCGCGTCGGCCTGCTCGACCACCCGCCGGTCGACGGCGTCCCGGCCGACCCGGTGACCGCGCAGGCGGTCAAGGACACCGGGGTCCTCCTCGAAAAGCTGGGCCACCGGGTCTCCTACGACCACCCGCCCGCGCTGGACGCCCCGGACTTCTCCGTGCGGTTCTTCAGCCTCACCGCGGCGTCGCTGGCCGCCGAGATGGCCGGGTGGGGCAGGCGCCTGGGCCGTCCGATCGCCGACGACGAGCTGGAGGTGCCCAACAACGCGCTCGTCCCGCTCGGCCGCGACATGTCGGCCGTGCAGTACGTGGAGACGGTGGAGTGGATGCACGCCTTCCAACGGCGGATGGCCGGCTGGTGGGCCCCGGGCGGGTTCGACGTGCTCGTCACCCCCGTCCTCAACGGCACCCCGCCGCCGCTCGGCTGGTTCGCCGACCCCGCCGAGGGGCGGCTGCGGGTGCGGGAGGTCCACCAGTACACCGCGCAGTTCAACGCGACGGGGCAGCCCGCGCTGTCCCTCCCGCTGTACGAGACGCCCGGCGGGCTGCCGGTCGGCGTGCAGTTCGTCGCGGCCTACGGGCGCGAGGACCTCCTCGTGCGCCTGGCCGCGCAGCTCGAACAGGCGCTTCCCTGGGCCGGGCGCCGTCCTGGCCCCCAGCTTCGACCCACGGAGGACGGGCGATGAGATTCGGCGTGCAGTACCTCTTCAGGAGGCCGGCCGGCGACGAGCGGTCCATGGCGCGGGTGTACGCGCAGGAACTGGAGCAGATCCGGTTCGCCGAGCAGCTCGGGTTCGACGACGTGTGGGTCGGCGAGCACCACTTCGTCGAGGACGGATGGCTGCCCTCCCCGCTGGCCGCCGCGGCGGCGATCGCGGCCGTCACCTCGCGGGTCGAGATCGGGACGAACGCGGCCATCCCCGCCCTGCACCACCCGATCCGGCTCGCCGAGGACTGCGCGGTCGTGGACGCGATCTCCGGCGGACGGCTGCTGCTGGGCGCCGCCCTCGGCTACCGGGCCCGCGAGTTCGACACCCTCGGCGTGCCGCACCGGCAGCGCGCCGGGCGGCTGGAGGAGACCGTCGAGATCCTGCGCCGGTGCTGGACCGAGGAGTCGTTCTCCTTCTCCGGCCGCTACTTCGCCTTCGAGGACGTGCGCTGCCGCCCGCGGCCCGACCGCGCCGCGATCCCGGTGTGGATCGCGGCGGCCGAGGCCGAGCGGTCGCTGCGCCGGGTCGCGCGGATCGGCGACGGCTGGCTGGCCAGCGGCGCCCCGCAGTGGCACGCCCGCAAGACCTACCTGGCCGCCCTGGACGAGCTGGGCAAGCCGGTGGACCGGCCCCCGATCGCCGCGTCCAGCAAGCCGTGGCTGTTCGCCACCCGCGACCCCGAACGCGACCGGGTGTGGCTGCGCCCGCTGGCACGGGCCATGATGGCCACCGCGCAGGCCTGGTACGACGAGGCCGGGCAGCAGTTCCCCGGCGGCTTCACCGGGGAGCAGCTCGCCGACCGGCTGCTGCTCGTCGACACCCCGGAGAACATCGTCGCGGAGATCCGCCGCGCCCACGCCGAGGGCTCCTTCACCCGGCACATCCACCAGCCGATCCTGCTGGGCGCGCCGCCCGACCGGGCCGCCGAGGCGCTGGAGCTGTTCGCCGCCGAGGTGCTGCCGCACGTGCGTTCGCTCGGCGAGCCCGCCGAAGAGGGCGAGTGAGATGACCGCCACCCTCCGGCACGACCGCCTGTTCATCGACGGCGCCTGGACCGGGCCGGGCACCGCCGAGACGATCGAGGTGATCGACTCCACCGACGAGCGGGCCATCGGCGCCGCGCCCGCCGCCACCGCCGCCGACGCCGAGCGCGCCGCACGCGCGGCCCGCGACGCCTTCACCGGCTGGGCCGCCACCACCGGGGAGGAACGCGCCCGGTCCCTGGAGGCCGCGGCCGAGCACCTCACCGGGCGCGCCGCCGAACTGGCCGAGCTCATCACCCGCGAGACCGGGATGCCGCTGGCGCACTCGCGGGCCGTCCAGGTCGAGCTGCCGATCGGCAACCTGCGCGAGGCGGCGCGGCTGGCCCGGGCCGGGGTCGCCGACGAGGAGATCGGCCACTCGCTGGTCGTCCGCGAGCCGGCCGGGGCCGTCGCCTGCGTCACGCCGTGGAACTTCCCGCTCCACCAGAGCATCGCCAAGGTCGCGTTCGCGCTGGCGGCGGGCTGCACCGTCGTGCTGAAACCGAGCGAGGTCGCGCCGCTGGACGCCTTCGTCCTCGCCGAGGCGCTCGACCGCGCCGGGCTCCCGCCGGGCGTGTTCAACCTCGTCACCGGGACCGGGCCCGAGGCGGGCGAGGCGCTGGCCGCCAGTCCCGACATCGACATGGTCTCCTTCACCGGCTCCACGGCCGCCGGGCGCCGCGTCGCGGCCCTCGGCGCCGGGACGGTGAAGCGGATCGCGCTGGAGCTCGGCGGCAAGTCCGCCAACATCCTGCTCGACGACCTGGACGGCGACGCCCTCGACGCGGCCGTGCTGAACGCGGTGCGCCGCGCCTACGGCAACTCCGGCCAGACCTGCGTGGCGCTCACCCGCCTGCTCGTCCCCGCGGCCCGCCTCGCCGAGATCGAGGAGCGGGTGACAGAGGTCGTGCGAGACCTGGTCGTCGGCGACCCGTTCGACGAGCGGACCGACCTCGGGCCGCTGGCCTCGGCCGCGCAGCGGGAGCGCGTCCAGGGCTGGATCCGCACCGGCGCCGGCGAGGGGGCGCGGCTCCTCACCGGCGGCCCCGGCGCGCCCGGCGGCCTCGACCGCGGCTTCTACGTGCGGCCCACCGTGTTCTCCGGCGTGCGGCCCGGGATGCGGATCGCCCAGGAGGAGATCTTCGGCCCGGTGCTGTCCATCCTGGCCTACCGCACCGAGGACGAGGCCGTCGAGATCGCCAACGGGGTCCGGTACGGGCTCTCGGGCGCGGTGTCCTCGGCCGACCCCGGCCGCGCCGAGCGCGTCGCCCGCCGCCTGCGCACCGGGCAGGTCGACGTCAACGGCGCCCCGTTCAACCCCCGCGCGCCGCTCGGCGGCTACAAGGAGTCCGGCATCGGCAGGGAGTACGGCCGGTACGGGTTCGAGGAGTTCCTGGAGATCAAGTCGATCCAGCGCTGATCCGATCGGCGCTGCGCGACGTCGTCGACCATCGGGCCGGGCCGCCGGCCCCGGGAGGGAGGCAGCCGATGCTTCGCTACATCTGCGGCCGCGTCTTGCAGGGAGCGTTCGTCCTGTGGGCGGCGTTCACCCTGTCGTTCTTCGTGCTGTACGCGCTGCCCTCCGACCCCGCCAAGGTCGTCGCGGGGCC
This sequence comes from Actinomadura rugatobispora, assembly GCF_055379765.1. Taxonomy (NCBI): domain Bacteria; kingdom Bacillati; phylum Actinomycetota; class Actinomycetes; order Streptosporangiales; family Thermomonosporaceae; genus Actinomadura; species Actinomadura rugatobispora. Next base: position 10,048,081 of record NZ_AP029191.1, read on the forward strand.
CAACACCAACCTGACGCCCGAGCAGCTGGAGGCCGTCCGGCGCCAGTTCGGCTTCGACCGGCCGCTGCTCGTCCAGTACGCCGCCAAGCTCGGCGACGTCCTGCAGGGCGACCTCGGACGCTCGATGCAGAGCCGCCAGTCGGTCGGGAGCCTGCTCGGGGGCCAGCTGCCCGCGACGCTGCAGCTCGCGGCCGTCAGCCTGGCCGCCTCGGTCCTCGTCGGCGGCGCCATCGCGGTGCTGGCCACCTACGTGCGGGGACGCCGGCTCAAAGGGCTGCTGCTGACGCTGCCGCCGGTCGGGGTGGCGCTGCCGCCGTTCTGGGTCGGGCTGCTGCTCCTGCAGCTGTTCGCCTTCCACTGGCCCCTGCTGCCGCCCATCGGGAACAAGGGCTGGGAGAGCCTGGTGCTGCCCGCGGTGACGATGGCCGTACCGACGGGGGCGCTGCTGGCTCAGCTGCTGGCCAGGAGCCTGGAGACCACCCTGCGGGAGGGGTACGTCGCCACGGCCCACGCGAAGGGCGCGAGCAGGGCCCGCATCCATTTCCGGCACGCGCTGCGCAACGCCGCGCTGCCCACGGTGACGATGCTCGGCCTGCTGGTCGGCAACCTGCTCGCCGGAGCCGTCATCGTCGAGACCGTCTTCTCCCGGCAGGGGCTCGGCCGGGTGACGGTGGACGCGGTCACCAACCAGGACCTGCCCGTCGTCCAGGGGCTGGTGATCCTCGGCGCCCTGATCTTCGTGCTGGTGAACCTGGCCGTCGACCTCGTCTACCCGGTGCTGGACCCGAGGGTCGGCCAGGTCGGGCGGCCGGCCCGTCCCAAGATCGCGGCGCGGGTGGAGGTGGCGGCGCGATGAGCGAGCTGGAACTGCGCGAGGCCGGCGACCGGATCGCCACGCCCGCCGCGCCGCCCGAGCCGGTCGGCGCGCCCGCGCGGCGCGGCCGGCACCGCCTTCGGTGGCGGGCCCCGCGGCGGCCCGGGCCGGCGCTGGCGCTGTCGCTGGCCTGGCTGGCGCTGGTGCTGCTGGCCGTGCTGGTCCCGGCCGCGCTGACCTCGGCGGACCCGCTGGCCACCGAACCGGCCGCCAAGCTGTCGGTGCCGTCGGCCGACCACCTGTTCGGCACCGACCAGCTCGGCCGCGACCTGCTCTCGCGGGTCGTGCACGGCGCCGACCCCTCGCTGCGGGCCGCGTTCCTGGCCACCCTGCTCGGCCTGGTGGCCGGGGCGCTGCTCGGGCTGGTCGCCGGGTTCTTCCGCCGGCTGCCCGACACGATCATCATGCGGGCCGTCGACGTCATCCTGTCGATCCCGAACATGCTGGCCTCCCTGGCCCTGATCGCGCTGCTGGGCTCGGGGACCGCCCAGGTCGCCCTCGCCGTCGGCTTCGCCGGCATCGCCAACTGCGCGCGGGTGATGCGCGCCGAGGTGCTGAGGGTCCGGGAGAGCGTGTTCGTCGAGGCCGCGCGGGCCTCCGGGAACACCCTGCGCCGGGTGCTGCTGCGGCACGTCCTGCCCAACTCGATCGGGCCGGTGCTGGCGCTGGGCGCGCTCCAGTTCGGGGTGTCGATCCTGGCGGTGTCGTCGCTGAGCTTCCTCGGCTACGGGGTCCGGCCGCCCGATCCCGAATGGGGCTCGCTGATCTCCTCCGGCCGCGACTCGCTGGCGACCGCGTGGTGGCTGACGACCCTGCCCGGCGTCGTCGTCGTGCTGACCGTCCTGGCCGCCAACCGCGTGGCCCGCGCCCTGGGGGGAGAGGGCCGATGAGCGGCGCCCTGCTGGAGATCGAGAACCTGTCGGTCGACTACCGCCTGGCCGGCGGCTCGATCGTGCACGCCGTCCGGGACGTGTCGCTGAGCGTGGCGCCCGGTGAGACCGTCGCCGTCGTCGGCGAGTCCGGATCGGGCAAGACGACGACCGCGCACGCCGTCGTCGGGTTGCTGCCCGCGGCGTCCCGGATCGCGGGCGGGCACGTCCGGTACGCGGGCGAGGACCTGCTCGGGCTCTCCGCGCGGCGCTCCCGCGCCCTGCGCGGACGGGAAATCGGGCTCGTCCCGCAGGACCCGTCGACCTCGCTGAACCCGGTCAAGCGGATCGGCGACCAGGTCGCCGAAGTGCTGATCGTGCACGGACTGGCAGGGCGGCGGGAGGCGCGGGAGAAGGCCGTGGCGGCACTGGCCGACGCGGGACTGCCCGATCCCGAGGTGCGGGCCATGCAATATCCGCACGAGCTGTCCGGCGGCATGCGGCAGCGGGTCCTGATCGCGATCGCCGTCGTCGCCGAGCCGCGCCTCATCGTCGCCGACGAGCCCACCAGCGCGCTGGACGTGACCGTGCAGCGCAGGATCCTCGACCACATCGCCGAGCTGTCGGAGGCGTCCGGCAGCGGCGTCCTGCTGATCACCCACGATCTGGGCGTCGCCGCCGAGCGGGCCCAGCGCGTGGTGGTGATGTCCGGCGGCCGGGCCGTGGAGGAGGGCGCGGCGCGCGACGTGCTGAGCGACCCGCGGCACGACTACACGCGGCGGCTCATCGCCGCGGCGCCCAGCCTGCGCGTCCGGCCGGCCCGCGTCACCGAGCCGGAGCCCGCCGAGCCCGCCGGACCGGGCGGGCCCGTTGAGGCCGCTCGCGACGACCACGTCGTCGTCGAGGGCCTCGTCAAGCGGTTCCGGGCGCCGCGGGCCGCCGGCGGCGGCGAGATCACCGCGGTCGACGGGGTCGGCTTCGCGATCCCGCGCGGCCGCACGTTCGCGCTGGTCGGCGAGTCCGGATCGGGCAAGACCACGACGGCGCGGATGGTGCTGCGGCTCGCCGACCCCACCGCGGGACGGATCGTCCTGGGCGGCGAGGACGTCACCGCCGCGCGCGGCCGCCGGCTGCGCGCGCTGCGCCGCCGGATGCAGGTCGTCTACCAGAACCCCTACGTCTCGCTGAACCCCCGGCTGACCGTCGGCGGGATCATCACCGACCCGCTGGAGGCGTTCGGGGTGGGCACCCGCCGCGAGCGGCGCGCCCGCGCCGCCGAATTGCTCGACGCGGTGGCCCTCCCCGCCGGCGCGTTCGACCGCAGGCCCGCCGAGCTGTCGGGCGGCCAGCGGCAGCGGGTCGCGATCGCGCGGGCGCTGGCGCTGGAACCGGAGCTGATCGTCTGCGACGAGCCGGTGTCGGCGCTGGACGTCTCCGTCCAGGCCCAGATCCTCGACCTGCTGCGGACGCTGCAGGACGAGCTCGGCCTGACCTACCTGTTCATCTCGCACGATCTCGCGGTGGTCTCGCTCGTCGCCCACCGGGTGGGCGTCATGCGGCGCGGCCGGCTGGTGGAGTCCGGCCCGGCCGGCCGCGTCCTGGACGACCCGCGCGACCCCTACACGCAGGAACTGCTGGCCGCCATCCCAGGCCGGCCGAGGAACTAAAGGAGTCGGGACATGCACACCAGACGCGGGCCCCGGGGCGCGCTCGCCGCCGTTCCGGTGGCGCTGGCGCTCCTGCTCACCGCATGCGGAGGCGGCGGCGCGGAGGAGGGCGGCTCCGGCGACGGCGGGACCCCCAAGCCGGGCGGCAGGCTCCGCCTGGCCCTCACCACGGACCCGATCACGCTCAACCCGCGCGGCAAGACCTCCGGCAACGAGGCCATGTACGTGCTGCGCCAGATGTACGACTCGCTGGTCGAGCAGAACCCCGACACCGGCGCGTTCGAGCCCTGGCTGGCCGAGTCCTGGAAGATCAGCAAGGACGCGCGGACGTTCACCTTCACGCTGCGGCAGGGCGTCACCTTCTCCGACGGCAGCCCCCTCACCGCCCAGGTCGCCAAGGACAACTTCGACGACATCCTGGCCAACTCCGCCCAGGAGAGCCCGCAGATCGTCACCGCGTTCGCCGCCTACAAGGGCTCCAGGGCGGTGGACGCGCGCACCGTCGAGGTCACCTTCACGACGCCGAACGCGCCGTTCCTGGCGGGGGCGTCCTCGCCCCAGTTCGCGATGATCTCTCCGGCGGCGCTGAAGCGGAAGTTCGAGGAGCGCGGCGACCAGGTCGCCGGGACCGGGCCGTTCGTCCTGAAGTCGTACCGCAAGAACGCCGGCGTGCTGCTGGCCAAGCGGCCCGGGTACGCGTGGGCGCCCAGGAGCCGCGCGCACGCGGGCGACGCCTACCTCGACGAGGTCGAGTTCCCGGTCATCCCCGAGGCCGGGGTCCGCACCGGCAGCCTGGCCACCGAGGACGTCGACGCCATGGCCGGGCTGCTGCCCGCCGACGTGAAGACGGTGCGGCGCGGCGGCGCCCGGATCGTGTCGCGGCCCAAGCCGGGCACCGTGTACGGGCTGATGCCGCTGGTCAACGTCCCCCCGCTGGACGACGTGGCGGTGCGGCGCGCACTGGCCCACGGGATCGACGGCAAGGAGGTCGTCGACACCGTCCTCAGCCCCGAGTTCAAGCCCGCGACCGGCGCGGTCACCTCCACCACCCCCGGCTACACCGACCTGCGCGGCACCTTCGCCTTCGACCCGCGCAAGGCCGAGGCCGCGCTGGACGCGGCCGGGTGGCGCAGGGGCGCCGACGGGATCCGCGCCAAGGACGGCAAGCGGCTGAGCCTGCCCGTCGGCTGGTTCACCCAGTTCAGCGGCAGCCAGCAGGCCCTCGAACTGATCAAGGCGCAGCTCGCGAAGATCGGGGTCGAGATCACGCTGGTGAAGAAGACGCCGGCGGAGATCGTCGCGGGGCTGGCCGCGTCCGAGTTCGGCTTCTTCTGGTACAACATCGCCGGCGCGGACGGCGACGTCCTCCGGCAGGTCTACACCGACGCCCCGCCGAACTACCTGCACCGCGACGACCCGCGGCTCCAGGAGCTGCTGGGCAGGCAGGCGGCGATCCAGGATCCGGCCGAGCGCGCCAAGGTGCTCGCCGACATCCAGCGGCACATCCACGACCAGGCGCTGGTGCTGCCCGTCTTCGAGGAGACCACGCTGATCGCGACCGCGCCGTCGGTGCACGGCCTGCGGCTCGACGCGGGCGCGATGCTCGGCTCGCTGTACGGCGCGTGGCTGTCCTGATGGCCCGCCCCTTCGAGGACGTCGCGGGGCTCGTCGACACGCTCGCGGCGGCGGAGCCGGACCGGACGGTCCTGGTGTGGGCGCCGTTCGACGGCCCGTCCCGGAGCTGGACGGCCCGCGCGCTCGCCGACGAGACCCGCCGCTGCGCGGCCGGGCTGGCGGATCGGGGCGTGCGGGCCGGGGACCGGGTCGGGATCCATCTCGGCAACCGCCCCGAGTTCGTCGTCGCGTGGCTGGCCTGCGCCCGGCTGGGGGCGGCGGCGGTCACCAGCAACACGCGGCTGCCCGCCCACGAGCTGCGGTACGTGCTCGCCGACAGCGCGCCGGCGGCGGTCATCACCCAGCCGGAGCACGCCGGGACGGTCGTGCGGGCGGCGCCGCGGGGCGGGGTGCTGGTCACGACCGGCGGGGGAGGGCCGCGCGGGGCGGTCCCGTTCGAGGAGCTGCTGAGCGGCCCGCCGCTGCCGCCCGGGGAGCCGGTCGACCCGACGACCCCGTGCGGCGTCCAGTACACCTCCGGCACGACGTCGCGGCCCAAGGGCGTGGTGTGGACGCACGCCAACGCGCTGTGGGCGGCGACGTCGGGCGCGCGGGTCCTCGGGCTCGGGCCGGACGACGTTCAGATGGTCTACCTGCCGCTGTTCCACACCAACGCGCTGGCGCTGTCGTTCCTGCCGGCGCTGGCGGCGGGCGCGACGACCGTGCTGCTGCCGCGCTTCTCGGCGAGCCGTTTCTGGGACGCCGCGCGCGAGCACGGCTGCACCACCGCCAGCATGACCGGCTTCGCGCTGCGCGCCCTGGCCGCGCGCCCGGACCCGGCCGGCGGCCACCGGTTCCGGCTCTGGGCGGCGGGCGCCGGAGACCAGCCCCTGGTCGCCGAGCGCTGGGGGATCCGGCTGATCGGCTGGTACGGGTCGACCGAGACGGTCGCGGTGTGCCTGGCGGGCGACCCGGACCGCCCGGGGCCGCCGGGGTCGATGGGCAGGCCCGTGCCGGGCTACGAGGTCGCCGTCCGCCGCCCGGACGGCACCGCCGCCGGGCCTGGCGAGAGCGGGCGCCTGTGGGTGCGGGGCGCGCGGGGCGTCACCACGTTCCTGGAGTACCTGGACGATCCCCTGGCCACGGCCGCCGCCTTCGACGCGGACGGCTGGTACGACACCGGCGACGAGGCAGCCGCGGACGCCGCCGGATGGTTCTTCTTCCGCGGGCGCGCCAAGGACATGCTCAAGGTCGGCGGCGAGAACGTCGCGGCCGTCGAGATCGAGACCGTCGTGGCGGGCGTGGACGGCGTCGCCGAGTGCGCCGTCGTCGCCGGCCCCGACCCGATGCTCGACGAGGTCCCGGTCGCGTTCGTCGTCGCCTCCGGCCGGGTCCCGGACCTGGCCGGGCGGATCCGGCTGGCCTGCGATCGCGCGCTGGCCGACTTCAAGCGCCCGCGCGAGATCCACCTGGTGGACGCGCTGCCCAAGGGCACGCTCGGCAAGGTCCTCAAGAACGAGCTGCGGGCACGGCTGAGAAAGGAGCCGGCACGATGACCGGAGAGCACGTGGGCAGGACGGCGCTGGTGACGGGCGCGGGCGGCGGCATCGGCCGGGCGGTGGCGCTGCGGCTGGCCGCCGAGGGCGCCGCGGTCGCGATCGTCGACGTGGACGGCGCCGCGGCCGAGAAGACGCGCGCCGAGGTGGCCGAAGCGGGCGGCACCGCCGCCGCGTACACCGCCGACGTGTCCGTTGACGCCGACTGCGCGCGCGGCGTGGCCGCGGCGGCCGACCGGTTCGGGGGCATCGACGTGCTGGTGAACAACGCCGCGATCCTGACCCCGGGCGGCTCGGTGGCCGACCTGCCCGAGGAGGACTGGGATCGGGTGCTGGCCGTCTCGCTCAAGAGCGTGTATCTGATGAGCCGCCACACGATCCCGCACCTGCGGCGCCGCGGCGGCGGCGCCATCGTCAACCTGGCCTCGGTGCACGCGTTCGCCACCGTCCCCGGGGCCGCGGCCTACGCGGCGGCCAAGGGCGGCGTCGTGGCGCTGACCCGGCAGATGGCGCTGGACCTGGCGGCCGACGGCGTCCGCGTCGTCGCCGTCGCGCCCGGCGCGGTCGACACCGCCATGCTGCGCGAGGGCGGCACCGTGACCGACGCGGACTTGGAGCGGGCCGGGTTCCCGCTGGACCGCCGCCGGGCCGGCCGGGTCGGCGGGCCGGAGGAGATCGCCGCCGTGGTGGCGTTCGCGGCCTCGGAGCGGGCCTCGTTCGTCACCGGCACGACGATCACCGCCGACGGCGGCCTCCTGGCGAACTTGGTGCAGCGGTGAGCGGGGGCGCGGAGGTGAAGTACGCGGGCCCGGAGACGCTGACCGTCGTGACCGGCGGCCACTCCTTCCTCGAAGGACCGCGCTGGCACGACGGAGCGCTGTACGTGTCCGACTTCTACACGCACCGGGTCTTGAGGATCGCGCTCGGGGCCACCGGCTCCGCCGGGCCCGTCGAGACGGTCGCCGAGATCGAGGGCAGGCCGTCCGGGCTCGGCTGGGACGCCGAGGGCCGCCTGCTGGTCGTCTCGATGCTGGACCGCACGCTCTACCGGGTGTCCGGCGGCGTCCCGGAGCCCGTCGCGGACCTGGGCGCGCTCGCGACCGGCCCCTGCAACGACATGCTGGTGGACGGGCAGGGCCGCGCCTACGTGGGCAACTTCGGCGGCGACGGCGAGGCGGACTCGCCCCTGGTCGACGCCGTCCTGGCCCGGGTGGACCCCGACGGGACTGTCACCGCCGCCGCCGACGGGCTGCGCTTCCCCAACGGCGTCGCGCTGACCCCCGGCGGCACGCTGCTGGTGGCCGAGACCTACGGGGCCAGGATCACCGCCTTCGACGTCGCGCCCGACGGTGCGCTGACGGGCCGCCGCGTCTGGGCGGACCTGTCCCGGGACGGCCTGGCGGCCACGGCCCGCGGCATGATCGCGACCGGGGCGGTCCTGCCGGACGGCATCGCGCTGGACTCCGAGGGCGCCCTGTGGGTGGCCGACGCGGCCGGTTCGGGCGCGGTCCGGGTCCGCGAGGGCGGCGAGATTACCGAGCGGGTCGGCACCGGCGACCTCACCGCGTTCTCGGTGGCGCTGGGCGGGCCGGACGGCCGCACGCTGTTCCTGTGCGCCTCGCCGCGCCTGTTCGAGACCGACTACCCGAACGACCACCGGTCGGCGGTGCTGTCCCGCCGGGTCGACGTGCCCGCATGAGAACGATGACCGATGAACCGATGAACCGAGGAGGACGGCCATGGCGCAGGCGCGGATCGTCAGGGGCGGCGAGGGGCGGGCCTACGGCGACGCCCCCTGGCTGTTCAAGGCGACCGGAGACGACACCGGCGGCCGGTTCGACTTCATGGTCGGCGAGGTGGCCTACCTGTCGGGGCCGTCGCTGCACACCCACGACGAGCAGCACGACACCTTCTACGTCCTGGACGGGGTGCTGACCGTGCAGGCCGGGGAGGAGGTCTTCGAGCTGCGGCCCGGCGACTTCGTCACGTTCCCGCCGGGCGTCCCGCACACCTTCGACAACGTCCGCGAGGACCAGGGCCCGGTCCGGGCGATCAACGTCATGACGCCGGGCGGGCTGCACGAGTTCTTCGCCGCGGCCGCCGATCCCGCGCTCGGGGAGGCGGACCTGGCGGAGACGGCCCGGCGGTTCGGCACCAGGGCCGGCCCGACGCTCGGCGTCCGGCTCGGCCTCGCCGAGGATCCGACCACGGGGGGAGCCCGATGAAGTTCATCACGCTGCCGCACCTGTCCGGCGAGCGCAAGCCGCCCAACGAGCGGCTGGTGGAGCAGGTGGACAACGCCGTGCTCGCCGAGGAGTTCGGGTTCGACGGCTACGGCATCGGGGAGCGGCACGAGCGGCCGTTCGAGGAGTCCTCGCCGCCGGTGCTGCTGAGCAACATCGCGGCCCGCACGTCCGACATCAGGCTGTTCACCACGGTGGCCACGCTGAGCCTGCACGACCCGGTCCGCGCCTACGAGGACTACGCGACGCTCGACCACCTGGCCGGCGGCCGCCTCGAACTGATCATCGGGAAGGGGAACGGCACCGTCCAGGAGAGCCTGTTCGGCGTCCCCGCCGACCAGGTGCGCGACCGGCACCGGGAGAACTACGAGCTGTTCCGGCGGCTGTGGCGGGAGGACCGGGTGACGTGGGAGGGCCGGTTCCGGCCCCCGCTGCGGGACGCCGAGGTGCTGCCGCGCCCCCTGCGGCCGGTGCGGATCTGGCACGGCAGCGCGACCAGCACCGAATCGGTCGAGCTGGCGGCCCGCTTCGGCGACCCGCTGTTCGCCTCCAACGGCGGGCGCCCGATCGAGCCGTTCGCCGAGCTGATCCGGCACTACCGGGAGCGGTGGGAGTTCCACGGCCACGATCCCGCCGACGCCCTGGTCGGCGCCGGGACGGCCGGGTACTACGGGGCCCGGAACAGCCAGGACGCGATCGAGCGGTACCGCCCGGTGTTCGAGTCCCGGCTGGCCGTCAACAACGAGTACGGGCACTTCCTGACCTTCACCTCCTTCGAGGACTTCGTCGAGCGGAGCTCCGCGCTGATCGGCAGCCCGCAGCAGATCATTGAGAAGGTGCACCGCTACCACGAGGCCTTCGGGCACGAGGTCCTGCACATCCATGTCGACGGCGACGTCCTGGACCGCAAGGAGTACTTCGAGACGCTGGAGCTGTTCCAGAGCGAGATCGCGCCGGTGCTGCGCAGGGAGCTGCCGAGCCGGCCGTTCCCTCCGCTGCCAGGACCGGCCTGGCCGGAGACGTTCTTCTCGGAGGCGCGCCGATGACGGCCCGGACGGAGAACCCCGCGGGCGGCTACGCCTACGTGCCCGGGCTCAGCTTCGCGAGCCAGGGGGTCGCGGCGCTGCCGGGATTCACGATCGTGCGCGCCGTCCTGCCACGGCCGCTGCCGCTGGCCGCCGGGTTCGCGGCCGTCGAGCGGCGGCTCGCGGACGAGGGCCGCCCGCCGGCCGCGCTGTGCGGCCTGGAACTGCGGATGCCCGGCGCCCTGACGCGGCAGGGCTTCGTCGACTTCAACGCCGCCTACGTCGGCCGGCTGGACGCATGGGGCCTGCTCCGGGACGGGGTGCCGCCGCTGGCCAGGACGAACGTCATCCCCGTCGGCGACCCGCCGCCCGAGCCCGCGGTGCACGCCTTCTCCTACACCGTCCCCGGCGGCGGGCCGGGCGGGACCTACGTGGTGTCCGGGGTCGCCGAGGTGCCGCTGGGGTCGGACTTCCCCACGGGGATCGTGCGGCCGGGCGAGCGCGACGCGGACGCGCTCGGGGAGAAGGCGACCGTGATCATCGGTGAGATCCGGCGCTGCCTGGACGCCCTGGGCGTCCGGTGGGAGCCGTCGGACCCGGTGACCCTGTACTCGCCGCACGCGGTCGCGGCGGAGGTGGCGCACGAGCGGCTCGCCGCGGTGGCCGGGGTGCGGCCGCGGTCCGGCGTCGCGTGGCAGCGCACCTGGCCGCCGGTGACCGGGCTGGAACTGGAACTGGACGTCCGGCGCGTCGGCGCCGACCTCTACCTTCCTTGACTTTTCGTCGTTTCTCACGAGGGGATGTGGCATGGCCATGAGCGAGGCGGCGGAACGGGCCGTCGCACTGTTCCGCCAGGCGGGCGCGGACCCGGAGGGGTCCACGATCGAGGATCTGCGCGACCGCGACGAACGGCTCTGGGCGCGGTTCATACCGGACGACGCCATCGTGGAACCCGTCGACGCGGGCGGGGTCCCGTCGCTGTGGGTGAGCGTCCCGGGCGGCGACCCCGGGCGCGTCGTGGTGTGGTTCCACGGCGGCGGCTTCACCGTCGGGTCGGCGGCGAGCCGCACCGCACTCGGCGCCGACATCGCCAGGGCCGCGGGCTGCCGGGTGCTGCTGCCCGGCTACCGGCTTTCGCCCGAGCACGCGTTCCCCGCGCCGGTCGAAGACGCCCTCGCCGCCTACCGCTGGGTGAGCGACCTGGTGGGCGCGGGCAACGTGGTGCTCGGCGGCGACTCGGCGGGCGGCGGCCTGGCCGTGGTGACGATGCTCGCGGCGCGCGAGCAGGGGCTGCCGCTCCCGGCGGGCGCGGTACCCGTCTCGGCCGCGATGGACTGGACGTTCTCCGCCGAGTCCCACCGGACGAGCCTGCACCTGGAACCCGTCGTCACCGGCGGGATGTACCGGAAGGTCGCCGACGACTACCTGCGCGGCCACGACCCCCGGGACCCGCTGGTCTCCCCGCTGTTCGGCGACCTGCGCGGGCTGCCCCCGGCACTGCTCCTGGTCGGCGGCGACGAGACGCTGCTGGACGACTCGCGGAACTTCGCGGCGGCGGCCCGCGAGGCCGGGTGCGAGGTCGACCTGAAGGTGTACGAGGGGATGTTCCACTACTGGCACCTGTTCGCGTCGTTCCTGCCGGAGGGACGGGACGCCGTGGCGGCGATCGCGGCGTTCACGCAGGCCAGGACCGGCCGGTGACGGGCCCGGACGGCCTGCGGGTCGAGCATCTGGTGGACCCGCTGGGGCTGACGGAACGGGCTCCCCGGCTCAGCTGGCGGCTGCCCGGCGGCGCCCGGGAGCAGGTGGCCTACCGCGTCCGCGGCGAGACGGGCGGCCGGGCCTGGGACACCGGGCGGGTCGCGTCCGACCGCAGCCTGTTCGTCCCCTACGGCGGGCCGCCGCTCGCCTCCCGGCAGCGCGTGACCTGGGCGGTGAAGGTGTGGACGGACGCGGGCGAGAGCCCGTGGTCCCCGCAGGCGTCCTGGGAGACGGGCCTGCTGGACGCCGCCGACTGGGAGGCGTCGTGGATCCGCCCCGCCGAGCCCGGCGGCGTCCCTCCGGCCGGCTCGCGGCCCGCCTACCACCTGGCCGGGGAGACGGTCGTCGAGCGGCCGGTGGCGCGGGCGCGGGTGTACGCCACCGCGCACGGCGTCTACGAGCTGTTCGTCAACGGCGCCCGCGTCGGGGACGCCGACCTCGCCCCCGGCTTCACCGCCTACGCCACCCGGACGCAGGTGCAGGCCCACGACGTCACCGCGCTCGCCGGGCCGGGCCGGGTCGTCCTCACGGCGGTGCTCAGCGACGGCTGGTACCGCGGCCGGACGTCCTTCCACCGGCTGCCCGACGGGTTCGGCGACCGCACCGCCTTCCTCGCCCAGCTCCACCTCGACCACGACGACGGCACCACGACGGTGTTCGGGACGGGCCCGGACTGGCGCTCGGCGACCGGCCCCATCACCGCCGCCGACCTCTTCGACGGCCAGGAGACCGACCTGCGGGCCGAGCCCGCGGACTGGTCGCCGGTCGTCGCCGAGCACCGGCCGACGCTCCTGGTGTCCTCGCCCGCCCCGCCGGTCCGGCCGCTGGAGGAACTGCGGCCGGTGGCCGTCACCCGGCCCGCGCCCGGCCGGACGATCGTCGACTTCGGGCAGAACCTCAACGGCCGGGTGCGGCTGTCGGCGCTCGGGCCGCGCGGGACCTCGCTGCTGCTGACCCATGCCGAGGCCCTCACCCCCTCCGGCGACGTCGACACCTCCAGCGCCGAGACCGCGCTGCCCTGGTACGAGGCGCCGCGCGGCCCCCAGGGCGACCGCGTGATCTCGGCCGGGCGGCCCGGGGAGGCGTTCGAGCCGCGCCACACCCGGCACGGCTTCCGGTACCTGCGCGTCGACGGCCCCGAGATCGGGCCCGGCGACGTCACGGCCGTGGTGCTCGGCTCGGACCTGCCGCGCACCGGCTGGTTCCGGTGCAGCGACGACCGGGTGAACCAGCTGTACGAGATCGCGTTCTGGACCTTCCGCAACCAGCAGTGCGACGTCCCGCAGACCGAGATCACCCGGGAGTGCGCCGGATGGACGGACTGGGGCTTCAACCTCCCGGCCGCCCGGCTCCTGCACGACGTGTCGGGCCTGACGGTCAAGTGGCTGCGGGACCTGGCCTCCGACCAGTGGCCGGACGGGACCGTCCGCAACTACGCTCCCGATCCGCTGGGCCCGCGCAGCCTCACCGCCCGGTTCGCGATCCCGCACGGCCAGGCGGGCTGGGGCGACGCGGCCGTGGCCGTGCCGTGGGAACTGTGGCGCGGCTACGGCGACGAGCGGGTGCTGGCGGAGCAGTTCGCGTCCATGACGGCGTGGGTCGACCGCGTGGCCCGCGAGGCCCGCGACCGGCGGCACCCGTCGCGGGCGGCGGCCCGCCCCCAACCGGCGCCGCACGAGGAGTTCCTCTGGGACACCGGCTACCACTTCGGCGAGCACCTCGAGCCGGGGAAGGGCAACGCCGACACCGGCGACCCCGCCCTCACCGTGGGGCCCGACCTCGACGCGTTCATGAAGGAGGCCGTGGAGCGGGCGCAGGAGAAGGACCCCGCCGTGTTCGCGACCGCCTACTTCTACCGGTCGGCCGATCTGCTCGCCCGGATCGCGGGCGTCCTCGGCCGGGACGCGGACGCGGTGAAGTACCGCGCGCTCGCGGACCGGGTGCGCGCCGCCTGGCAGGCCGAGTTCACCGGCCCCGACGGCGTCCCGCTCGACGACGCCCAAGCCACCCACGTCCGCGCCCTGGCCTTCGGCCTGGTCTCCGAGGAGGCGCGCGAGCGCGCCGCGCGCCGTCTCGTGGAGCTGATCCGCGCAGCGGGAAACCATCCCGGCACCGGCCTCCCGGCGACGCCGCTGCTGCTGCCCGTCCTCGCCGCGACGGGTCATGCCGACGTCGCCTACGACCTGCTCCTCCAGGAGACCTCGCCGTCCTGGCTCACGGTGATCGAGCGCGGCGGCACCACGTTCTGGGAGGAATGGGACGGGATCGCCGCCGACGGCTCGACCCACCAGTCGCTGAGCCTGCCCACCCGCGCGACCCTGGTCGAGTTCCTGCACGCCCATGTCGCCGGGATCCGGCCGGTCGGCCCGGGCTACCGCCGCTTCCTGGTCGCCCCGCAGCCGGGCGGCGGCCTGACCTGGGCGGACGCCCGGTTCGACGCGCCCTACGGGCGGATCCGGTCGGCGTGGCGGATCGAGGACGGCGCCTTCTCGCTCACGGTGACCGTGCCGCCGGGGACCACGGCGGAGATCGTCCTGCCGGACGGCAGACGCGCCGAGGCCGCCGCCGGCACCCACGCCTTCGGCCCCGGGAGCCGCCCGTGAGCGAGGTCATCGACGTCGGCCGCTGATCACGACCGGTTCCCGGCGGCCTCGGTGTGCACGGTCGGCGCCACGACCGCCGGGTCGGTACGGGCGTCGACCACCGCGGGCCGTCCCGAGGCCAGCGCCGCCGCCAGCGCCCCCGCGACCTGGTCCGCCTTCTCCACCACCTGCCCGTGGCAGCCGAACGAGGCGGCCACCGCCGCCAGGTCGACCGGCTCGAAGCGCCAGTTCCTCTCCTCGGGAGTGCCCTCCCTCCAGAGGACGGCCTCCTGGTTCATGCCCGCGTTGTCGTTGACGACCACGACGATGTTCACCCCGTAGCGCCGGGCCGTCTCCAGCTCCGCCACGTGGTAGTAGAAGCCGGCGTCGCCGGTCAGGCAGACCACGGGACGCTCGGGCGCCGCGCACTTGGCGCCGATGGCCGCGGGCAGCGCCCAGCCCAGGGACCCGGCCGCGCGGATGAACGCGTGCCCCGGCCCGAGGTGGAGGTGGCGCGCCGACCAGGCCCCGGCGTGCCCGGTGTCGGCGACCACGATCGCGTCGCCGGGCAGCGCGTCCGACACCGCCCGCCACAGGCTTTCGGGCCGGAGCGAGGGATGGTCCCCGGCCTCGACGGCGCCGGCGCGCTCCCGCCACCGGGCGCGCAACCGCGACACCCGTGCCCGCCAGGGCTCCGGGGTCCGCGCCGACATCCGGCCGTCGAGCTGCTCCAGAACGGTCCTGGCGTCGCCCACCAGGGGGATCACGCCGCGCCGGCCCCGCCCGGCCTCCTCCGGATCGATGTCGATGTGGGCCACCGGGCACCCGGCGGCGGGCAGCGTGAAGTTCCTGGTCGTCATGCTGCCCAGCGAGCTGCCCACCACCAGTACCGCGTCCGCCTCGGCGAGCGCGGTGTTGGCCTCGTCGCGCGCGTAGCTGCCGACGACCCCCGCCCACAGCGGATGCTGCTCGGGAAGGACGCCCAGGCCGTTCAGCGACGCCACCGCGGGCAGCCCCCACCGGTCGGCGAACCCGGCGAGCACGGCCTCGGCCCCCGAACGCTTGACGCCCCCGCCGATCAGGACGAGCGGCCGCCGCGCCTCCGCCAGGAGCGCGGCGGCCTTCCGCACGGCCTCCGGCTCGGCCGGGGCGCGGACGGCGGGGGCGCGGGTGTACCGCGCGTCGAGGACGGCCTCGCCGTCGGCCGCCTCGCCGCCCACCGCATCGCCCACCGCACCGGCCAGCTCCAGGTGCACGGGCCGGGGGACGCCGCTGGTGGCCGCCCGGTACGCCTGGCGGACCAGGTCGGGAAGCCGCTCGCCCCGATCGATCACCGCGTTGAACTTGGTGAGCCGGTCGAACACGGGCATGTCGTCGTGCTCCTGGTACACGTTCCGGTGGCGGGTCTCCGCCCGCGGCCCGCCGGTGAACGCGATGACGGGGGTCCGCGCCAGGTAGGCGTCCCGGAGCCCGGCGGCGAGGTTCGTCCCGCCGATCGCCTGCGCGCCGCACAGGCCCGGCCGGCCGCTGACCCGCGCGTACCCGTCGGCCATGTAGGCCGCGGCCTTCTCACCGTGGGTCACCACCGGCGTCACGCCCAGCTCGATCAGCCGGCTCATGGCGTGGTGCGCGAACACCGGGACGTGGAAGAAGTGGGTGGCGCCGCTGTCGGCGATCATCGCGGCCAGGGCTTCTTGAGGCGTCATTGTTCCCACCCTGGAGATGCCCGCCGACCTGGGCAAGAAGGCACTTTTTCCTGCCCTGGGCACCCGCCGATAACCGTGGCGGGGTTCAGCCCCCGGCGGTGCGGAGGTAGGCGAGGCCGGCGTCGAGCGCGGCCTCGAGGTGGGCCGTGCTGCCGGTGGACATCTGGATCACCACGCCGCCCTGGATGCCCGCCAGCAGCGCCGCCGCGGTCCTGTCCGGGGGCAGGGTCCGGGAGACCTCGCCCGCGGACTGCATGTGGCGGACCCCGGCCGCGATCTCGTCCTGCCACTGCCGCATCAGCTCGGTCGTCACGGCCTGGGCCGCCGGTGTGACGCTGCCGAGCTGGGAGGTCAGGACGTGCAGCGGGCAGCGCCGGCCCTGACTGCGGTAGCGGTCCACGACCGCGTCCCGCCAGGCCGTCCAGGCGTCCCAGGAGGTCAGATCGCCCAGGTAGGGCTGCTGGTCGTCCAGCACCTTGCCGGCCTCGAACCGCGCCACGGCCAGCAGCAGCTCCTCCCGGCCGCCGGGGAAGTAGTGGAAGAGCTGGCTCTTGCTGGTCCGGGTCCGGGCCCGGATGTCGTCCAGCGTGGTGTCGACGACGCCGTTCTCGCGGATCTGCGCGGCCGCGCCCTCGACGATCCGCCGGCGGGTGGCCTCGCCCTTCGGGGTCAGGGTCCGCATGCGCACCTCCCAGGATTGGACTTGCCGGTCCAATTTTAGCGACGCATCCTGAACGCCGAACCACCCGACACCGGATGAGGAGTCCCACGTGACCTCGAACCTGAACGGCCGTACCGCCCTGGTGACCGGCTCGACCGACGGCATCGGCGCGGCGGTCGCCCGCACCCTGGCCGCCGCGGGCGCCCACGTCGTGATCAGCGGCCGCGACACCGCCCGCGGCGAGAAGGTGGCCGCCGGCATCGCCGAGCGGGGCGGGCGCGCCGACTTCGTCCGCGCCGACCTGTCCACCGGCGCGGGCGTCCGCGACCTGGCCGCCGCAGCCCACCGGCTGGCCGGAGGGCCCCTGGACATCCTGGTCAACAACGCCGCGATGCTCCTGAACCCGACGCCGACCGCCGACGTCGCCGAGGAGGTGATCGACGGGGCCCTGGCGGTCAACGTCAAGGCCGCGTTCCTGCTGACCGGCCTCACCGCCCCCGCCATGGCCGAACGGGGCGGCGGCGCGATCGTCAACCTCGGATCGATCTCCGGGCTGTTCGGCTCGGGCGGCTCCGCGCTCTACAGCACCACCAAGGCGGCGATCCACTCGCTCACCAAGTCCTGGGCCGACGAGTACGGGCCCTCCGGCGTCCGGGTCAACACGGTCGCCCCCGGCCCCACGTTCACCGACAAGGTCGCGGAAATGGCCGACCACCTCGCGCCGCTGATCGCCACCCTCCCGTCCCGGCGTCCCAGCACCCCCGAGGAGGTGGCCAAGGCGGTGCTGTTCCTCGTCGGCGACGACGCCGCCAACATCCACGGCGCCACCCTCTCGGTCGACGGCGGCCGCTCCGCCATCTGACCGGCGGAGGGCGGCCCGCGCTCAGAGGTCGACCTGGGTGCCCATCACGACCGTGCGCGACTCGGGCAGGGAGAAGTACTCGACGGGGCTGGGGGCGTTGTGCGCCAGCGCGAGGAACAGCTTCTTGCGCCACCGGGTCATGCCGGGCTCGCGGCTCAGCCGCAGCGTCATCCGCGACACGAAGTAGGAGGCCCGGTCGGGGTCGATGTCGAGTTCGGGATCCAGCCGCGTGGCCGCCAGGCGCAGCGCCGCCGGGAGATCCTGGTGCTCCTTGAAGCCGTACCGGGCGGTCAGGTGGACGATGCCGTCGTCCCGGTAACCGAGGTCGTCGGCGCTGATCCGCCCTTCGGCCGGGATGTAGGGCACGTTCTCCGACACCATCGAGACGATCACGACGTGCCGGTGCACGACGCGGTTGTGCTCGAAGTTGGCGCGCAGCGCGAGGGGGGCCGTGGCCTTGGTGGGATGCGGGAACACCGCCGTCCCCGGCACGCGGACGGCCTCGCTCCCGCGGAGTCCCTCGACGAACTCGGGCAGCGGGCCCTCCTGGGCCGTCCGGCGGGCCGTGACGACCTGGCGACCGCGCTGCCAGGTCGTCATCACCGTGAACACCGCGATCCCGATCAGCAGCGGCAGCCAGCCGCCGTGCGCGATCTTGGTCAGGTTCGCCGCGAAGTAGGTCAGCTCCGCGCCGCCGATCACGACCCCGAACACCGCCAGCCGCCAGGCCGGCCACCGCCACCGCACCCGCGCGATCACCAGGAACAGCGCCGTGGTGATCAGGAACGTGCTGGTGACGCTCACCCCGTAGGCCGTCGCCAGGCGCTCGGAGGAGGGGAAGCCCAGCATCACCGCCAGCACGCCCGCGAACAGGATCCAGTTGACCGCGGGCACGTACACCTGCCCGGCCGCCCGCGGCGAGGTGTGCCGGATGCGCAGGTGCGGCAGGAGGCCCAGCCGCACCGCCTGGCGCGACACCGAGAACGCCCCGGAGATCACGGCCTGGGAGGCGATCACCGTGGCCGCGGTGGCCAGCACCACCATGGGCAGCCGGGCCCACCCCGGGAAGAGGAGGAAGAACGGGCTGGCCCGGTTGGCGGGGTCGTCGAGGATCAGCGCGCCCTGGCCGAGGTAGTTCAGCGTGAGCGCGGGGAACACCAGGCCGAACCAGGCGCGGCGGATGGGGCCCTTGCCGAAGTGGCCCAGGTCCGCGTACAGCGCCTCGGCCCCCGTGATCGCCAGGACCACGGCGCCCATGGCCACGAAGGCGACATAGGGATGCTCCAGGACGAACCCGGCGGCGTAGGTGGGCGACAGGCCCGCCAGCACGCCGGGCCGCCGGACCACCCCGCCCAGCCCCGCCAGCGCCAGCGCCGCGAACCACACCACCATGATCGGCCCGAACAGGTTCCCGACCCGGTGCGTGCCCCAGCGCTGCGCCGCGAACAGCGCCGTCAGGATCACCGCCGCGACCGGCACCACCATGTGCGACAGGCCCGGGGCGCTCACCTCCAGGCCCTCGACCGCCGACAGCACCGAGATCGCCGGCGTGATCACGCTGTCGCCGTAGAACAGCGACGCGCCGAGCACGCCCAGCGCCATCAGGGCCGCCCGGCCGCGGACGTCGCCGAGCACCCTGCGCACCAGGGCGGCCAGGGCCATGACCCCGCCCTCGCCGTCGTTGTCGGCGCGCAGGACGAAGGTCACGTACTTCACCGAGACGATCATGGTGATCGTCCAGAACACCAGCGAGATGACACCGTAGACGTCGGCGCCGGTGGGCCGGACCGCGCCCTGGTCGATCGAGAACACCGTCTGCAGGGCGTACAGCGGGCTGGTGCCGATGTCGCCGTAGACGACGCCCAGCGCCACCAGCAGCATGGTGGCGCGGCCGCGCCTGCGTTCGGTCATGGCCGGTACCTAACCGAATGGACGCCGTGCAAGCCTGCCCACGCCGGCCCGCGCCGGGAGCTCCGGTCAGGGCCCGGGGCCGGGCGGCCGGTCGGTAAGCAGTCCGTGGTGCAGGGCCCTGAGGACGGCGAGGGTCCGGTCGCGGACGCCGAGCTTGGTGAGCAGGCTGGACACGTGGTTCTTCACGGTGCCCTCGGCCAGGTGCAGCGCGGCGGCGATCTCGCGGTTGGCGTACCCGCCGGCCAGGAGCCACAGCACCTCCTGCTCGCGCTCGGTCAGCGGCTGCGGCGCCGGGAGCCCGTCGATCCCGCCCGGGTCGGGGAGGCGCCGCGCGGCGCGCAGCAGCCGTTCGGTGAGGGCGGGCCGGATGAACGTGCCGCCCCGCGCCAGGGTGCGGATGGCGTCGATGACCTGGTCGAGCGTGACGTCCTTGAGCAGGTAGCCGTGCGCGCCCGCGCGCAGCGCCCGCAGCACCAGCTCGTCGTCGTCGAACGTGGTCAGCACGAGCGTGGGGACCATGATGCCGCGCTCGCGCATGGCGGTGAGCGTGGCGATGCCGTCCCGCCGGGGCATCCGGAGATCCAGCAGCAGGACGTCCGGCGGCGCGGCCTCGACCACGGCGAGGGCCTCGTCGCCGTCGGAGGCCTCGGCGGCCACGGTGACCTCGGGGGACAGCTCCAGCAGATGCCGGATCCCCTGGCGGACCAGCGTCTGGTCGTCGACGACGCACACCCGGATCACGGCGCCGGCACCCTGGCGCTGAGCGTGAAACCCGACCGGGTGTCGAAGGCCACCGTCCCGCCGAGCTGCCCGATGCGCTCGCGCACGCCGGTCAGCCCGTGGCCGAGGCGCAGGACCGAGGCGCCGCGCCCGTCGTCGCGGGCGGTGAGCACGATCTCCCCGGTGCCGGAACGGCCCACCTCGATCCACAGGTTCTCGGCGTCCCCGTGCCGGATGGTGTTGGTGACCGCCTCCTGGACGCAGCGGATCAGCGCGGCCGTGCACGCCTCGTCGGCGTCGACGGCGGCGTCGACGTCCAGGTGCACGCGAGGGCGCGGCAGGTCCGCGACGATCGCCGCGAGGGCGCGGCCCAGGTCGGGGGTGCCGGCGCGCAGCTCGCCGACCGCGGTGCGGACGTCGCCGAGCAGCTCCTTGGCCAGGCCGCGGGCGCGTTCCACGTGCGCGCGGGCCGGCGGTTCGCTGCGGTGCGCGGCCACCTCCAGTTCGAGGGCGAGCGCGGTGAGCTGGTGGCCGAGGAGGTCGTGCAGCTCGCGGGCGATCCGCAGCCGCTCTCCGGCGCGGCTGGACTCGGCCAGCAGCGCGGAGGTCGCCCGCAACTCGGCGTTGGCCACCGCGAGGCGGCGCCGCGCGGCCGTCTCCCGCTGCTCGCTGCGCACCGCCCACACCGTGCAGACCTGCAGCGTTCCGTAGATCAGCCCGGTCAGCGCCACCTCCGCGAACGTGCCGTCCAGGAGCACCGCCGCGGTCGCGGCCACCGCGCTGTTGGCCGCCACCACCGCGACGGTGACGCGCCGCGAGGCCAGGTGCGCCGCGAGCCCGGCGACGAACACCAGCAGGATCGACGTCCAGCCCGCCCGCGGCGCGGTCAGCACGGTCGCGGCCCCCGCCACCGCGACCGCGACCGGCAGCGGCGCCCCGCGCGGCACGTCGTCCCGGAACGTCAGCGTGAGCAGGCCGAGGAATCCGAGGTAGCAGCACCACCAGAGCCAGGGCGGCCCGATGGTGGGCCGGTCGCCGGCGAGCTGGGCGAGCAGGACGGGCGTGCCGATCAGCAGGCACACCGCCAGCAGGCTCGCGGCACCCCAGCGTTCCAGGTGGGAGTCGGCCATGACTGGAAGGGTACGGCCCGCGCCGGGCCGGGCGACCGTGCCGGAAGTCATGGGTGCGGGTCCTGACGTCCGGCACGCGCCCCCGCGCCCGGTCGCCGCCTAGCGTTGCGGACCGCCGATGGCGATCCGGACCGGGAAGGGGACGCGATGGCGGTGATCGAGGTGGACGGGCTGCGCAAACGGTACGGGGAGACCCTTGCCGTCGACGGGGTCTCGTTCGGTGTCGACCAGGGGGAGATCTTCGGCATCCTCGGGCCGAACGGCGCGGGCAAGACCACGATCGTGGAGTGCGTCGAAGGGGTGCGGCGCCCCGACGCCGGCCGGATCAGCGTCCTCGGGCTGGACCCGTGGCGCGACCGGGCGAAGCTCAGGAGGGTGCTCGGGGCGCAGATGCAGGGCGGGGCGCTGCCGGAGAAGCTGCGGGTCGGCGAGGCCCTCGCGCTGTACCGGTCGTTCTACGCCGACGGCGCCGACCCGGAGGGGCTCCTGGCCGATCTGGGGCTGACGGCCAAGCGCGACACCGCCTACGAGGACCTGTCGGGCGGGCAGGCGCAGCGGCTGTCGATCGCGCTCGCGCTCATCGGCAGGCCGCGGATCGCGGTGCTGGACGAGCTGACGACCGGCCTGGACCCGCAGGCGCGCCGCGACACCTGGGAACTGGTCGAGCAGATCCGCGACACCGGCGTGACGGTGCTGCTGGTCACCCATTTCATGGCCGAGGCCCAGCGGCTGTGCGACCGGGTCGCGATCGTCGACCGGGGGCGGCTGGTCGCGCTGGACACGCCGGGCGGCCTGATCGCGGGGCTGGACGCGCCGCGGCGGGTGCGGTTCCGGGCGGCCGCGCCGTTCGACCACGCGGTGCTGACCGGGCTCGACGAGGTCGCCGAGGTCGGTGCCGAACGCGGCGAGACCGTGGTCACCGGGACCGGCGACCTGCTGCACGCGGTGAGTTCGGCGCTGGTGCGCCACGGCGTCGTGGCGACCGAGACGCGGCTGGAGCACGCCACCCTCGACGACGCCTTCCTGGCCCTGACCGGCCGGCCCTTCGAACACCGGGAGAAGGAGTGAGCGAGTACCGGCTGCCCCCGCGCGCGTGGGCGCTGCTGACCTGGACCGAGGGCAAGCTGGTGGTCCGCGACACCGCCGGGCTGATCGTGCCGCTCGGGCTGCCCGTGCTGATCATGGTGATGAACGGGGCGGGCTCCGACGGCGAGGGCAGCGAGCACTTCCGCGGGCTGCCCGCCCTGGACGCCTACGTCGTGCCGATGACGCTGGTGATGGTGGTGGCGCTGATCGGCATCGTCAACATGCCGGCGGCCCTGGCCGCCTACCGCCGGACGGGCGTGCTGCGGCGGCTGTCGGTGACGCCCGCGCATCCGGCGCTGGTGCTGGTCGCCCAGGTGGTGGTCAGCCTCGCGCAGACGCTGGTCGGCGTGGCCCTCGCCCTGCTGGTGGCCCGGCTGGGGTTCCAGGTGTCGATGCCGCGCGGGGCGCTCTCCGCGATCGGCGTGTTCGCCCTGGTGACGGTGGCGATGTACGCGCTGGGCATGGTGGTGGCCGCGCTCGCGCCGACGCCGAACTCGGCCGTGGCCGTGGGGCTGGTGCTGTTCTTCGCCACGATGGCCGTCGGCGGCGGCTTCGGACCGCGCGAGAACCTGCCCGACTGGCTTTCCAGGATCGGCGAGTACCTGCCCTATGGGGCGGGTCTGGAGGCGTTGAGCGCGTGCTGGACGGGGGTGCCGCCGGGCGCGGCGCACCTGGGCGCCCTGGCGGCCACCGCCGTCCTGGCCGCGGCGGTGGCCGCCAGGACCTTCCGCTGGAACTGACCGCGCCCGCGCGGCCGCATCGCCTATTACTCCACAAAGCCTTGACGTTCCACTAGAAGTTTGTTGAGTATTGGTGGCATCGAGACACCGGAGGGACTTCGATGACCACCTTGGCGAGCGATCCGGCCGCGCGGCAGCGGAGCGCGCGTGTCGACTTCCGGACGGACCCGCCCCGCTACCGCCACTGGCGGCTGGCGGTCGACGGTTCCGTCGCCACGCTCACGATGGACGTCGACGAACAGGGCGGTCTGGTGCCGGGGTACGAGCTGAAGCTCAACTCCTACGACCTGGGCGTGGACATCGAGCTGTACGACGCCGTCCAGCGGCTGCGGTTCGAGCATCCGGGCGTGCGGGCGGTGGTGGTGACCAGCGGCAAGGAGAAGATCTTCTGCGCCGGAGCCAACATCCGGATGCTGGCCGGATCGCCGCACGCGTGGAAGGTGAACTTCTGCAAGTTCACCAACGAGACCCGCAACTGCATCGAGGACGCGACCGCCAACTCGGGCCAGACCTACCTGGCGGCGCTGAACGGCACCGCGTCCGGCGGCGGGTACGAGCTGGCGCTGGCGTGCGAGCACATCGTGCTGGTGGACGACCGCTCCTCCGCGGTGTCGCTGCCCGAACTGCCGCTGCTGGGCGTGCTCCCCGGGACGGGCGGGCTGACCCGGGTGGTGGACAAGCGCGGTGTGCGCCGCGACCTGGCGGACTACTTCGCCACCAAGGCCGAGGGGATCGGCGGGAAGAAGGCCGTGGCCTGGCGCCTGGTCGACGAGGTCGTCCCCCGGAGCGCCTGGGAGACGACCGTGGGGGAGCGCGCCGCCGCGCTCGCCGAGCGCTCCGACCGTCCCGCGGGCGCGCGGGGCGTCGCGCTGACGCCGCTGGCCAAGACCCGGACCGACGACCGCATCGGCTACCGCCACGTCAGCGCGGCCCTGGACCACGCCCGGGGCGCGGTGGAGATCACCGTGCGCGGCCCCGAAGGCGACGCCCCCGCCGACGCCGCCGGCATCCATGCCCAGGGGGCGGACTTCTGGACGCTGGCGGTCGCCCGCGAGCTCGACGATCTCATCCTCGATCTGCGCACCAACGAGCTCGAACTCGGCAGCTGGGTGTTCCGCACGGCCGGGGACGCCGAGCGGGTGCTGGCCCATGACGCGCTGCTGTGCGAGAGCCGGGACGACTGGCTGGCGCGGGAGATCGTCCTCTACCTCAAGCGGACGCTCAAGCGGCTGGACGTCACCAGCCGCAGCCTGATCGCGCTGGTCGAGCCGGGCGGCTGCTTCGCCGGGTCGCTGCTGGAGATCGCGCTGGCCGCCGACCGCACCTTCCACCTGGCCGGGGTGTTCGAGGACGTCGATCCCGGCGCCGATCCCGCCAGGCTCGTCCTCGGGCCGATGAACCTGGGCCCGCTGCCCATGGGCAACGGCCTCACCCGCCTGGCCACCCGCTTCCTGGGCGACGCCGGGGCGCTGGCCGCCGCCGAGGCGGCGCGGGGCCGTCCGCTGGAGGCCGAGGAGGCCGAGCGGCTCGGGCTGGTGACCTTCGCGCCCGATGACATCGACTGGGAGGAAGAGGTCCGGATCGCGATCGAGGAGCGGGCCGGTTTCAGCCCCGACGCCCTCACAGGGCTGGAGGCCAACGTGCGGTTCGCGGGCCCCGAGACGCTGGAGACCAAGATCTTCGGCCGGCTCACCGCCTGGCAGAACTGGATCTTCAACCGTCCCAACGCCTCCGGGCCCGACGGCGCGCTGCGCCGCTACGGGACCGGGCGGCGCGCCGACTTCGACCGGAAGCGAGTCTGAGATGAGCATCGCCGCCGACTACTCGGAGAAGATTCCCAACAACGTCGACCTGCGCGAGGACCGCCGCCTCCAGCGGGCCCTGGAGTCGTGGCAGCCCAACTTCCTGTCCTGGTGGGAGTCGATGGGCCCGGCGCTGCCCACCCAGGACGTCTACCTGCGCACCGCCGTCAACGTCGGCCGCGAGGGCTGGGCGCACTTCGGTCACGTCGCCATGACGGACTACCGGTGGGGCATCTTCCTGGCCGAGCGGAACCAGGAACGGCGCATCGCGTTCGGGCAGCACAAGGGCGAGCCGGCCTGGCAGCAGGTGCCCGGCGAGTACCGCGCCGATCTGCGGCGCCTGATCGTGATCCAGGGCGACACCGAGCCCGCGAGCGTGGAGCAGCAGCGCAATCTGGGCGCGACCGCGCCGAGCCTGTACGACCTGCGCAACCTGTTCCAGGTGAACGTGGAGGAGGGCCGTCACCTGTGGGCGATGGTCTACCTCCTGCACGGCTACTTCGGGCGCGAGGGGCGCGAGGAGGCCGAGGAGCTGCTGCACCGCAACTCCGGCAGTGAGGAGTCGCCGCGGATCCTGGGCGCCTTCAACGAGGAGACGCCCGACTGGCTGTCGTTCTTCATGTTCACCTACTTCACCGACCGGGACGGCAAGTACCAGCTCGGCACGCTCAAGGAGTCCGGGTTCGACCCGCTGAGCCGCACCTGCGAGTTCATGCTCAAGGAAGAGGCCCACCACATGATGGTGGGCACCACCGGCATCGACCGGGTGGTGGAGCGCACCGTCCAGCTCATGCGCGAGCACGACACCGACGACGTCGCCGCGCACGGCGGCATCCCGCTCGACACCGTCCAGAAGTACCTCAACTTCCACTACTCGGTCTCCCTCGACCTGTTCGGCGGCGAGACCTCCACCAACGTGGCGAACTACTACACGGCCGGGCTGAAGGGCCGCTGGATGGAGGAGCGCCGCAAGGACGACCACCGGCTCATCGACGACGCGATCCTGGTGGACGCCCTGGTCGACGGGCGGATCGCCCGGACCGAGGTGGCCGCCCTGGTCGGTCTCAACTCCGACCTGCGCCGCGAGTACATCGCCGACTGCCAGAGCGGCGTCAACCGGTGGAACCGGATCCTGGAGGCGGGGGGCGTCGCGCGGCGGCTGCGGCTCCCGCACGTCGCCTTCAACCGCCAGGTCGGCGCGTTCGCCGGAATCCAGGCCTCGCCCGACGGGGAGATCCTGCCCGAGGGGGAGTGGGAGCGGCGCAAGGGCGGGTGGCTGCCCACCGAGGTCGACAAGACCCACGTCCGCTCCCTGATGCGGCCGGTGTACGAACGCGGCAAGATCGCCGCCTGGATCGCCCCGCCCCGCCAGGGCATCAACGGGCAGCCGTTCGACTACGACTACGTCCACCTCGCCTGAGCCGGGACGGCAGCACATGAGCGAACCGTTCAACGCGTGCCGTTACCTGCTCGACCGCCACGTCGACCGCGGCGACGGCGGCCGCCCCGCGCTCACCGGCCCGGGCGGCGACCTCACCTACGCGGAGCTGCACGACCGCGTCCGGCGCACGGCGGCCGGGCTGTGCGGCATCGGGCTGGCGCCCGAGCAGCGGCTGCTGATGTTCATGGCCGACTCCGCGGACTTCGTCACCGTCTTCCTGGCGGCGATGCGGATCGGCGCCGTACCGGTCCCGGTGTCCACGATGACGCGCGCGGACGGCCTGGCCGAGCTGCTGCGCGACTCGCGGGCCACGCTGCTGGCGGTGACCGCGGACTTCGCCGCCACCGCGGCCGAGGCGGCCGCCACCGCCCCCGAGCTGGCCGGGGTCCTGGCCGGTGACGGCGTCTCGATCACGACCGGCCCGCCGGTGCACGCGCTCGCGGACCTCGCCGAGGCCGGCCTTGCCACGGGGGACCCGGCGGGGGAGCCGTACGCCACCACGGCCGACTCGCCCGCGTTCTGGCTCTACACCTCGGGCACCACCGGCACGCCGAAGGCCGCGATGCACCGGCACGGCTCCATCAGGGTGGTGTGCGAGACCTACGGCGAGCAGGTCCTCGGCATCCGTCCCGAGGACCGGTGCCTGTCGGCGGCCAAGGCGTTCTTCGCCTACGGCCTGGGCAACACGGTGCTGTTCCCGCTGGCGGCGGGTGCTTCGACCATCCTGGAGCCCGAGCCGTCCCGGCCGCGGGAACTGGCCGAACGCGCACGGGCCCACGGCGCGACCCTGTTCTTCGCCGGGCCCACGTTCTTCGCGACCATGCTCCGCGCGGACCTGCCCCGCGACGCGCTGGCCGGGACACGGCTGGCCGCCTCGGCCGGCGAACCGCTCCCGGCCGAGCTGTACCGGCGGTGGACCGGGCACTTCGGCATCGATGTCCTCGACGGCATCGGGATGACCGAGATGCTGCACATCTTCCTGTCCAACCGGGAAGGGCGCGTCCGTCCCGGCACCACGGGGCTGCCGGTGCCCGGCTACGAGCTGCGCATCCTGGACGAGGAGGGCCGCGAGGTCGCCGCCGGCACCCCCGGCACCCTGTTCGTGCGGGGCGAGTCCACCGCGACCGGCTACTGGTCGCGCTACGCCGCCTCCCGCCAGGTGTTCCAGGGCGAATGGCTGCGCACCGGCGACACCTACGTCCGGGACGCCGACGGGTACTACACCTGCCTCGGCCGCACCGGCGACATGCTCAAGGCCGGCGGCATCTGGGTCTCGCCCGCCGAGGTGGAGGCCCGGCTGCTGGCGCACGCGGCCGTCGACCAGGCCGCGGTGGTGGCCGCCACCGACGCCGACGGGCTGGAGAAACCGGTCGCCTACGTGGTGGCGGCGCCCGGCGCCCGGGTCACCGAGGAGGAGCTGATCGCGTTCTGCCGGGCCGGGCTGCCCTCGTTCAAGCGGCCGCGGCGGGTGGTGTTCACCGAGCGGCTCCCCACCACCGCGACCGGCAAGATCCGGCGGGTCGAGCTGCGCGCCCTCGCCGCCGCCACGGCCTTCCTCGAGCGGAGAAACCGATGACGCCTGTACTGCGGAGCTTCACCCACGACACCTGGCAGGACGGCGGCGGCCCCGCCCGGCCCCTCCTGGACGCCGCCACCGGCGAGACCGTGGCCCTCCTCCCGGAGACCGGCCCCGACCCCGCCACGATGCTCGGCCACGCCCGCCGGGTCGGCGGGCCGGCGCTGGGCGCGCTCACCTTCACCGAGCGGGCGGCGATCCTCAAGGCGCTGGCCAAGCACCTGTCCGGCCACCTGGAGGAGTTCGCCCAGCTCAGCACCCGCACGGGCGCGACCCGCCGGGACACCGCCGTGGACGTGGACGGCGGCATCGGCACCCTCGCCGTCCACGCGAGCAAGGCGGCGCGCGAACTGCCCGACGCCGCCGTCCTGCCGGACGGCGCGACCGAACCCCTCGGGCGCGGCGGGACGTTCGCCGGACGCCACGTGCTGGTCCCCAGGCAGGGCGTCGCGGTGCAGATCAACGCCTACAACTTCCCCGTCTGGGGCATGCTGGAGAAGTTCGCCCCGGCCTTCCTGGACGCGCTCACCGCCCAGGACACCCTCGCGTTCGTCCCGTCCGCCCTGGCCGACGCCGTGTGCGGCGCGGTCTCCGAGCGGCTGGAGCGGATCGTCGTCGACCCGTGCCGGGACGGCACCGACATGGGCCCGCTGGCCGGCCTGGACCGGCGCGACGAGGTGCGCGCGGCCGTCGCCCGGCTGTCGGCTGAGGCCAAGCTGGTGTGCGGCGACCCCGGCCGGGTCGAGGTCGCGGGCGCCGACCCCGAACGCGGCGCCTCCATCGCACCGATCCTGCTCCGCTGCGACGACCCGTCGACCGCCGCGCCGCACGAGGTGGAGGCGTTCGGGCCGGTCAGCACGCTGCTGCCGTACGACGACCTGGACGAGGTGATCGGCGCCGCGGCCCTGGGCGGCGGCAGCCTGGCGGGCTCGATCGTCACGGCCGACCCGGAGGCGGCGCGGACCCTGGTGCGGGGCCTGGCCCCCTGGCACGGGCGCCTGCTGGTCCTGAACCGGGACGACGCGGCCGAGTCGACCGGGCACGGGGTCGCGATGCCGCAGATGCTGCACGGCGGACCGGGCCGCGCCGGCGGCGGCGAGGAACTGGGCGGCCTGCGCGCACTCGACCACTACCTGCGGCGCACCGCCGTGCAGGGGCACCCCGACTTCCTGGACGGACTGGCCTGAGAACGGCCCCGCTCAGCCTTCGGTGACCAGCTCCGCCCAGCGCGTCCGGGCGGCGTCCTGCCATTGCCGGTGCAGGTCGTTGAAGACGTTGGCGGCGCGGACCCCGATCCAGTGCGGGGGGAGCAGTTCCAGCGGCAGTTGCGGGTCGAGCCGGGGGAAGCGCCGCCACTCGTGCACCAGGCGGATCTGGGCGAGCAGCACCGGGTCGCCCGGGCCCGGGCGGAGCCCGGCGAACTCCCGCACGAAGTCCTCGTAGGCCGCGGCCAGATCGTCCAGGTGCCAGGCCTGCTCCACCATGGCGCGCTCGGATCCGATACCGATGAACGGGCCGCAGAACGACAGCACCGCCGACTCCAGGCCGAGGCCTTCCACCACCTGCTTGGCCTCGGCCTCGCGGGAGGCGTGCGGGCTGATCCACACTCCTGGCACCGGGCTGCCCAGCCCCGCCCACGTGAGCCCGTTGCGGAGCTGGTGGCGCAGCTCGCGCCTGGACTCGGGGACACTGGCCATCAGCACCAGCCAGCGCCCGTCCCACGACTCGCGCTCCCGCCCGAAGGAGTAGATCCGCTCCGCGCCCTCGCTCAGCATCGCCCGCCCCGGGCCGGTCAGGGCCCACCGCACCCGGCGCCCGGCACGCTCGGAGACGATCCAGCCCTTGGCGGCCATCCGGGTCAGCGCCTGCCGGGCCGACTTCTCCTCGACCTCGAGACCGGAGAGCACGTGCAGCAGCGTCGAGGTCCACACCGGCTCGCCGTGCGGCAGCACGTACTCGCCGAACACGCTCAGGAGCAGGGACTGGGCGCTGCTCGAGCCGGCCTGCTGCCGCCGCGTCATCGACGGCGCCGCCGGGCTCCGCTCCTCACCGGGCATGGACGGGGAGAGCTCCTTCCGCACGACAGCACTCCATGCTACAAGATCGCCACGATACGGTGGCCCTCCGTAGCAGGTGGTGTCCGCCACGGCCGGCCCGATGTCCGCGGCGGCC
The DNA here is from genome assembly GCF_055379765.1 of Actinomadura rugatobispora. Classification (NCBI taxonomy): domain Bacteria; kingdom Bacillati; phylum Actinomycetota; class Actinomycetes; order Streptosporangiales; family Thermomonosporaceae; genus Actinomadura; species Actinomadura rugatobispora. The sequence continues at coordinate 10,078,079 of NZ_AP029191.1, forward strand.
CGAGATCACTCGGAGGCGGGTGCCGCCGGAATTCTCCGGTCACTTTCCCGCATCCGATGATCGGACGAAAAGAGAGAATGTCTTTATCGGTTCGCCGAGGTCATGGGGCGGGCGCGTCCTCCGAGGGCGCCGTCTCGGGTAGCTCCGCCCCGAGCCACGCCTTGACCTCGGCCGTTTCCTGATCCGTCAGCGCTATCTCGTCACCGTCGGCCAAATGGAGGAGGTTGTTCACGAACGCCGCGGCGATCTCCTCCGCGGTCGGCGGCGGCTGGCGGTACAGAGGGCATCCGCCGAAACTGGTGCCCCGGACGACGAACACGGCGACTCCACGGCTCACGTTGAATCCCTGCTCGTGCAGGCGGTCCCGCGCCCAGCTCGTGCACTCGGTCAGATTGAATCTGTGCGAATTGGCGTAGTCGGACAGCGTCCGGTAGATCGGCGGCCACCACTCCTGCGCCAGCCGGGGCAGATTGAGCCTTTCGGCCAGCCGGTCGATGGGCTCGGGAACGGCGAGGTGCTGCGCCGTCGTTCCCGCGGATTCCGGGGCAGTGTGCCGGCGCTGGTTCCACAGTTCGTGCTGCGACAGCTGCAGATCGGGAAGATCGAGGCTCTTCAGCGCCCGGACGAAACTGCCGTGGCCGAACCAGTTGGAGGCGCTGATGACTTCGCCCAGCTGGGCCCGCAGCTGGCCCGCCAGGGTGGCCATGTTCAAGGGGGCGGACGCGCCGTCGTATTCCGCGACCACCAGCGCGCGGAACGATTCGTACGCCTCGCCGTGGTCGGCCGGCGACAGGCCGGCCCGGCCGCCGCCGTCCCCGACATCGCCGTAGTCGACGTCGCCCGCGTCGTCGTCGAAGTCGACCGATTCCCCCTGGACCAGCGCCAGCAGCTGCTGGGTGTTGAGCGTCCGGTCGGCGATCGAGGCGAAGGCCTCGGCCGTGACCACCGAGGACACGATCATGGTGCGCCGGTCGGCGCTGCGCAGCCGCTGCAGCAGCGGCGTCATATCGGAATCGCCGGAGGCGATGACGAACTCGTCGTAACCGGTGCCGGCCGAAAGGGCGTCGAGCGCGTCCATGACGATCCTGATGTCGGCGCCGTTCTTCGTCGAACTGTAACGCGGGCAGTCGACCACCTCGAAGCCCGCGCGGACGAACGCCGTTCTGAACTGGGAGAAATAAAGCCGGGTCGACTCGCCCGCGGAATCGCGGTGGTTCATCGCTCCGGCCGGATTCAGATAACAGCGAAGGATCAGCCAGCGTCGCGCGTCGCCGTCGGTGAGGGGCGTCGCCAGCCGGCGGAGCCACGTCCCCGGACTGCTGGCGAACTGAATGGCCACCTCCGGATCCAGCTTGAAAAGCCCGCTGAAGACATTATCGAAGTCCAGATAGAGTGCGGACCGAATGTGCCCCATGGAGAGAAGATACCCCATGGGCCATCGCGGAAATCAACTGCGCGCGTCCGTATCCGGCCCGGCCCGCGAAAAGCGCGCGGCGATCGTAGATCACCCCGATCCGCGCGTTCGGGCGGAGGGCTGATCGATTCCGGCTGTTCCGCGCGCGAGTTCTCGCAGGTTGAGCGACCTGCCCTCGCGTCCCGCCCTCGGGAGAAGGCCGTTCGTCCCGCTCAGAACGTGATGACGGCGAACAGGATTCCGCCGATGACGTGGGCCAGGACGGTCACCGCCGCGACGGCGATGAGCACGTTCCTGGCCGTGGGGTGATCGAACTGGGAGCCCGGCCGGGTGCGCTGGGCCGAGCGGTGCAGCGCCTCCTGCTCCCTCTGCTCCAGGGACGGCAGGAAGGACGGTCGTCTGATGACGGGCATGGGCATGCCGGATCTCCTCAGTGCGCCAGGACGGCCAGCAGGACGCCGCCGACGACGTGTGCGGCGACGGTCACCGCCACGAGCGTGATGAACAGGTACTTGGCGGTGGGGTGGCCGAACTGGCCGCCCCGGTCCCGTCCCGGTGGGAGCTCGGCCTGCCGCCGGGCGATGCGCTCCTCCAACGGGGGTCTGCGGAACATGGCGCCTCCGTTGCCTCACCAATGGTTGGCCCACAAATCATTGCCGTACTATCTTTATAGCGCAGGGGCAATCCGGATGGAGGATCGGTGGCCGGTGATCTGAGCGACGTTCCCAACCCGCTCGCGCTGGAGAACCAGGTGTGCTTCGCCCTGGTGGTGGCCTCGCGCACCGTGCTCGCGCACTACCGGCCGATCCTGGAGCCCATGGGCCTGACGCATCCGCAGTACCTGGTGATGCTGGCGCTCTGGGAGCACCGGCAGCTGTCGGTCAAGGAGCTCAGTGACCTGCTCCAGCTCGATCCGGGCACGCTGTCCCCGCTGCTCAAACGCCTGGAGGCCGCGGATCTCATCCGGCGCGAGCGCGACAGGCGCGACGAGCGGCTGCTGGCCGTCACCGTCACGCCCGCCGGCCGGGCCCTGCGCGAGCAGGCCGAGAAGATCCCCGCCACCATCATGGAACGCCTCGGCATGAGCCTGGACGAGCTCCAGGACCTGCACCGCACGCTCACCCGCGTCATCGCCGCCGCGACCCCCTAGAGCGGAAGCGACAGGGAAAACCGCCCTTCGATGACCGAGGGGACGGGACTTGACCTCATATACTACTCCACGTGATCGATTCATCACCCTTCGGGTTCGGCGACCCCCTCGCCACGCGCTACACGGAAATCGAACGCGTGGTGTCCCCCTACCGCGAACAAGTGGAGTACCCCTCACTGATGCGAGCCCTCGGTCAGGTGCGGGGAGCATCGGCACTCGACCTCGGGTGCGGCTTCGGACCCTTCACCCGGTTGCTGCGCCGGCAGGGTGCGGCCCAGGTGCTGGGGGTGGACGCCTCCAGCGAAGCGGTTCAGGCCGCCCGGCGGCTCGAGCGGCAACACCCGATCGGCGTGCGCTACCAGGTCCACGACATCGCGGCCCTGCCGCTGCTGGGCACGTTCGACGTCATCACCGCCGCCAACGTCCTGCACTACGCCGACCGGCGCGAGACCTTGAGGCGCATGTGCGAGTGCGCCTTCACCAACCTCGCCCCGGGAGGCCGCCTCCTCGCCCTGGTGGCCAATCCGTACCTGCGGCCGGGGGAACCGCAGTTCAACGGGTTCGTTCTGCACCGCCCCGCACAGCCGCCGGACGGGTACGCCTTCGACGTCACGCTCCCCGTCACCCCGCCGGTGAAGCTGACCGTCCACCACTGGAGCTGCGAGGCCTACGAGGAGGTGCTGGGCGAGTGCGGGTTCACCGATCTGACCTGGGAACCGATGGTGGGCCTCCCCGAGGACGGCCCTCACAGGCCGGTCAGCCTCCTGATCGGCGCGCACCGTCCCCTCGGCCGGCCCGACCGGTGACGAACGGCGGCGACTGAGCCCGCTTCGCGGACCACCTCGGCCCTGAGCGCCGTTCAGGGCCGAGGTGACCGTGTCCCTCCACCTCAGGGCTGCTCGGTCAGCTCGGTGAGCTGCCGGCTGAGCTCGCTGACCTGCCAGGTCAGCTCCCTGATGAGCCGCTTGTGGTGCTTGCGCTTCTTGCGCTTCTTCCCGGACGGCAGGAAGGACAGGGAGATGTCCGGCGGGCCCGCCAGGTGGGCGCCCGGCTGCGCCCACCGATCCTCCCGGCCTTCGCGGGAGCAGCCGGGCCAGGGGGCGTCCGCGCTCGTCAGGGCCGCGACGCAGGTGGCCTGGCCGGGGTGGTCCTGACCGGCCGGCACGAGCACCAGACGGAACGCGCCGCCCGACTTCAGCTGATCGGCGACGCAGACGCCTTCCGGATCTGTGGTGCACACGGCGGGGGCCGGCGTCTCGGCACCGCCCTCCTCGGGGAGGGCGTCGGGGAGGTCGGCGGCCTCGTCGGGAGTCTCCACAAGGGGCTCGACGGCCGCCGTCTCGACGGCGGCGGTGTCGGAGATGGAGGTCAGCTGCTCGACGGCCTCTCCGGCGGTGTTGTCGTAGGTGGCGGTGGCCTGGTGGGCGGGCGTGCCGCCGGCGCCGTCGCGTTCGACGCGGATCTGGAACTCCACGGTGACACCGTCGGGCAGGTCGACCGTGGAGGGCAGGGCGCCGCCAAGGTCGGCGGTGGCGTCCAGCCCGACCGGCAGGGTGAGCAGGTGGCTCTCCGGGTCGTAGCGGCCGGCGGCTCCGTCGCCGGGTCCGCCGGTGACCTTCAGCGAGCCGGGCACAAAGCTCGTGCCCGGCGGGACGGCCTCGCGCAGGATCAGGTTCTCGGCCGGGACGCCGCCGTGGTTCTTCAGGTTGACGGTGCAGGTGATGGTGTCCCCGACACCGGCGCCGGTCAGCGGTTCGGCGGTCGCGGTCACCACCACGCACGGCGCCGTCCCGAACACGACGTCGTCCAGGAAGTTGCCGACGGTGGGATCGCCGGTGGCCGTGGCACCGGCCTCGAAGGCGAACCGGGTCACCGTCTGGCCCCTGGGCACCGTGTAGGCGCCGGTGTGCCGGCCCCACGCGGCGGTGCCGTCGGTGAAGGTCCAGGTCTTGTTGGGCCTGGATCCCGGCCGCCCGATCTTCAGCGACATCGTGTCGTCGCCGCTGCGGCCGCGGTGGCGCAGGCTCCAGTACAGCGTGGTGCCGGGCGTGGTCTCCAGGTCCTGGTACAGCGTGGAGGACTCGTTGGCGTTGAGCTCGGCGAACTGCTCGCCGTGCGCGGCCTCCGTGCCGCTGCGCCGGTGCCAGATCTCGATGAGGCGGTCGGACGCGGTGGTCTGCCAGCCGGGCACCGACCTGGCGCCGGGCTGGGAGGCGTCCGGCACCCGGTTCTCGATGCCGCTGGTGACCCTGGGCTCTTCGAAGCTGCCGTTGACGAGGGCGACCTGCGTGGGGACGTCCTGCGGCGCGGGGGACTGCGGTGCCGGGCCGCCGATCGGCTCGCCGGCGGGGAGGGAGGGCAGGAGGGCGGCGACCACGGCAGGGTCGGCGTCATGGGGGGTCATGTGATCCTTTCAGCCGTGTGGGGGAGACCACCCATCCCTATCATGACCCAGAGTAATGGAGATATGGCTAAGGGTGATTGACAGATCTCCCGGTCGAGGGTCCTTGCCGCCGGACGGCGCGGGCCTCACGCGAGTGATGCCGTCCTCGTCGCATCGTGGGCCCGATCACCGGGCTGCGGACGGGTGCGGAGCCGGTGCCTCGCCGCCACGATCACCGCGTCGATGATGGCGGTGGGGGCGCACAGCTCCTTGCCGCGCCACAGCGGCGGGTGGTCGCCGCCCGCGGAGGTGAGGCGCTGCAGGGCGGTCGCGCCCCGCACGAGCGGCGCCGGGGACACGTGGTGAGGCGCCGCCATGATGGTCTGCAGGGCACAGGCGGTCTCTTCGGCCGTTCCGTTCCAGATGCCCCAGGAGCCGTCGGGGCGCTGGGTGCTGTGGACCCATTGGACCGCGCGGGCCACGGCGGCGTTCCCGCTGGCGTCGCCGTAGCGTCCCAGGGCGACGGCGGCGCAGTGGGTGGCGTAGTAGGGCGAGGCGTGCCAGGGGTCGTCCCAGTGCCCGTCACGGTTCTGGCGGCTGTACAGCCACCGGGCGACCTTGGCGATGGTCGGCGCGTACCGCGGGCGCTGCTGCGGGTGGAGCGCGATGTGCGACCCGACCGCCTCCAGGACGTGGGCGTTCGTGACGGTCGACGGCAGGGGCTCGCCAGGCCAGCGCTGGAAATGGGTCGCGGTCTCGAACCCCTCCAGAAGTTCGAGGGGGGTGCGCGCATGGAGCGCGTTGAGCGCGTACAGCATGGTGCTGGTGGTCTCGCAGTCGCCGGGCAGCCCGAGAGCCAGACCGGTGGCGCCGCGGGCGATCGACCGCCGCAGCGCGTCGCGCACGGTCGGAGGTACGGCCCCGGCCAGGCCACCGCGGGCCAGCGCCGCCACCACCTGGGCCTGGTCGAACTCGGCGGCCGTCCACAGGCTGGAGACGGGGCCGCCGTGCCGGCGGGCGACGTGGTCGAGACGGTGCGCGCAGCGCGGGGCGCGGGCGTCACCGCCCCGGCGGGCGATCCACGCGGCGGTGGCCGCCGGTGAGCCGGCGACCAGCCCGTCGCCCGGGGACGGGAGGTGCACGCCGTCGCCCATCTCACCGGACGCCTCCAGGAGGTGGCCGGCCATGGCCTGCGTTCCGGGGATCCGGGGAGGCGCCGCCTGCCTCGGGGCGGGCGTCGTGGAAGCAGGGTCCGGGTGCGGTGCGGGCAGCGGAGGCTGGCGCCTGAGGCGCCGGTGCGCGGCCTGGGGGCGGTCGCAACGGCACAGGCGCCGGTTGATCTCGCCGATCAGGTACGGCACGAGGGTGTCGGCCCCCAGGGTGTCGGGCAGGCGCGCGGACGCGGAGCCGCCGAGCAGGTGGTGGAGCGCCTGAAGCCCTCGCTCGGCGGCCGTCGCCAGGAGGTCGGCGGCATCGGTCCGCCTCTCGGCGCGGATGGACGGCCGGTCCTGGGCGCAGGCCAGACGCAGGAGCGCCTCGGTGGCGCTGAGCGTGGGGACCAGCGCGTAGAGCCCGGGACCGCCCCAGGTGCCGTCCCGCTGCTGCCGGGCCATCAGGTAGTCGATCCGCGCGTGATGGCCCCACAGCCACGGTGCCAGGCGCACCAGGCGGGCCGTCTCGTAGATCGACAGGGACAGGTGCCCGCCCGGGCCGGAGGTGATCCGGGCGAGCAGCCGGTCGGCGCCGATGGCCCCGGCCGGCGGGTTCCAGGCCGACACGGCGGCGCTCACCACACTCCTCGACCACGTCGCACCGTCTCGGTGCACGGCCCGGGACGCACGGGCCGTGACGCGCGTTCGCGCCGACCCTAGCCCGGGCCGCTCTCCCCGGGCAGTCCATTGGACGCTGTCCGATAGGACAACTGTTCATGGCTTCCGGAGACTCAGTCTAAAAACGCTGATACCGGACCTTTCGATTAAATGGGGCGCTCGAGTCGGCGGCGTACCGGCCTTTGCGGTCTTCCCTTTTTTGGGATCCAGCTGACGCTCACTTTCCGGGTCATTGACAATCGAGGGTGAATCACATGCATACTCCTTTGCGAAAGCACGCGACGGTGGGCGGGGATCCGCGAAAAGGTGATCTCTGTGTCCCGAAGTCAAGATCCGTACCATCCCCGGAAGGTGGCATCATGGCCAGAAGGTCCGTCTTCGACGACATGATCGTGCGCGGCGAGAAACTCGGCAAGGCGAATTCCAGGGCGCTGCGCAAGAGCCTGAGGGTCAAGAAGAAGAAGGGCGGGAAGAAGCGGGCGAAGCGTAACGAGCGCCACATCCGGGAACTGGCCGGGCAGGTCGCCGCGCTCAGCCACCAGATCTCCGAGTTGCGGAAGTAGCCAGTCAACGAAGACCGCACCGATGTCGGCTGACGAGCCGGCCCGGGCAACGGGTGGGGAGAGCGCGTGCCCGCAGGCAGGGCCGGCCGTACAGCCAAGATAGTGTCCCGGACGGTCGCCGCCGAGGCGGCCCGCGGCTTCCGGGCGCGCCTCGGCGCGCCCCAGGGTTCCAGTGAACTGCGCCAGCAGGAGCGGGCGAAGGCCATCCGGTCGATGCTGGAGGACCTGGGGCCGATCTACATAAAATTCGGGCAGATGATGGCGACCCGGCCCGATTTCGTCCCGCCCTACGTGATGGACGAACTCGCCAATCTCAACGACTGGGCGCGCGTCGAGCCCTTCTCGGTGTTCGAGCCGGTGATCGAGGCTGAATTCGGACCGCACTGGCGGTCGCGCTTCCGCCAGATCCACACCGCGGAGCCGCTCGGCGCCGCCTCGGTCGCCCAGGTCTACCGCGCCGTCTGGTCCGACGGGCGGCCCTGCGTGCTCAAGGTGCAGCGCCCCGGCAGCTCCGCGGCGATGCTGGGCGACATGGCGGTGCTCCGCAAGATCGCGGGCCTCGTGCACAAGGCCGCCCCGCACTTCTGCGAGGTCGTCGACATCAAGTCGATGCTCGAGGTGCTGTTCACCGCCATGGAGTCCGAGGTGGACTTCACCCGCGAGGCCCGCAACATGAAGGACGCGCGCAAGGCCGCCAAGCGGTTCAAGAGGCTGAAGATCCCCAAGGTCATCGACGCGGCGCCCCGGGTCCTGGTGCAGACGCTCGTCGACGGGACCGCGGTCAACCGGCTCAAGGACGACGAGCTGTCGGACGGCCAGCGCAAGAAGATCGCCTATGACCTGATCGGCTTCATGTACCGCGGGTTCTTCGTCGACCGCGCCTTCCACGCGGACCCGCACCCGGGCAACATCCTCGTCGACGGCGACGGACGGGCGCATCTGATCGACTGGGGGATGTACGGCAAGATCGACCGGACCACGAGCCTGACCATGCTCAGCTCCGTCCTGGCGGTCGGCCGCGGCGACGGGGCGACCATGGCGAGGAACTGGATCAGGATCGGCGCGCTGACGCCGTGGAGCGACAGCGCGCGCTTCGTCAACGACGTGTCCCAGACCATTCCCTACTGGGCGAACGCGTCGCTGAGCGATCTGAATTTCGGGGTGGCCCTGATGTCGCTCGCCCGCTTCGCCACGGAGCGGGGAATCCAGGTCAGTCCCGTCATCTCGTTGCTGGGCAAGTCGATGGGGAACATCGAGGGCTCGGTGCGGTGCATCTATCCCAAGCTCAAACTCGATAAAGCGCTGCAGAAGATCATGCAGGACATCATCCAGGACCTCCTGAAAGACGTGTTCAGCGGTGACCAGGGCATCCAGATGCTGCTCGACCTGCTCTACTCGTTGAACACCTCTCCGGGGCAGCTGCAGAGCGTCCTCGGCGACGTGACCAACCGCCAGATCGGCATCAACGCCCGGACCAATCTGGGCGACCCGGTCAGGCCAGGGCAGAAGCAGCGCCTCCACCACACCCTTCCCCTGCGCTCCACGGTCACCGCGGCGGCGGCCGAAGCCCTCATCAGGCGAACCCTGGGCAACTGAACTCCGCCGAGGCTCCGGACGCGTGTGCGGGTGGCCCGGGGCCGGCCGGGTGCGTTCGCGCGCCTCCCCCGCCGTCCCCGGGCCGGGCCTCCGCTACTCGGCGATCGCGGTGCGGTACGACCAGCGGTAGACCTGCAGCTCGCGGCCGTCACGGGTCTTGTGGGCGGGGGTGGCTTCAAAGTGCTCGTAGCCGTTCAGCCGGTGGACGACGACCTTCGGGGCGTCGCGTTGGGTGAGTACGTACCGCTGCGGGAGGTCGGCCGGACCTCCCTCGAGAACCACTTCGTGCATCGGGGCGATTCCATCGTGGCGAGACGGTGGCATGGCGTGTCCCCTCTGTCAGGCCGGGCTGACGACGTGTCGCAGCGCGCCGGATCAACTACAGTCCGTAATAATTCAGGGTGCCGTCATGTTCCGTAAAGGCGCCGGCGAGGACCACCACGATGGCGCCGCCGACAGCCCGGGATATCGGTGGCGCCGCCCCAGGAACCGCTCGACGACCCGCTCGACGACGACATTCGCGGCACGATGATCAGGGGGTACGGCAGATGGCCGTTCGAGCCCGAAGGCTCCGGGGAAGGCTGCTCCCGGCCGCGTGCACTGCGGCGATGCTGGCCGCGGCGGTCGTCCACGCCCCGCGCGCCTCCGCCAGGGAGCCCGCTGGGGAGCACCCGTGCCGGTCGCTCAACCTCGGGGAGTCGCGCTACCGGCCGGGCAGCGCGCGGCACGTCGTCTTCGCCGTCGCCGACGGCTACGGGACCGCCGAGGTGGCCATCACCGAGTGCGCCAGGATCGGCCCCTTCTGGCGGACCGTCCTGAGCACCTCCGGGCACGTCGGCAGGAACGGTTTCGCCGAGCCGGGCGCCAAGCGGGAGGGGGACGGCAAATCGCCCACCGGTTCGTACAGCATGACCGAGGCGTTCGGTGAGGGAGACCCCCGCACCCGCCTTCCGTACCGGACGCTGCGGGAGAGCGGCGACTGCTGGGGCTCCACCATCGGCGACGACCGCTACAACCGCTACTACCGGGGCACCTGCCTGCCCGCCGACGAGAACCTCTCGCAGTACATGAAGGATGGCCCGTACAGGCAGGCCGTGGTGATCGACCACAACAGGCCGCCGGAGTCGCCGATCGTCCACGGGCACGGATCGGCGATCTTCATGCACATCGGCACGGGCATTCCGACCTCGGGCTGCGTCTCGCTGGCCCGGCCCGAACTGGAAGCCCTCATGAGGACGCTGCGCCCGCACGACCGCATCATCATGGGCCCGCGCGAGGCCCTGTTCCGCCGGTGACCGGACCGGGCGCGGGCTCAGAGGGCTCCGGGGTCGGCGGCGGCGCGTTCGACGGTTCCGCCGCCCCGGGACGGGTGGAGGGCGTCGTGGCGGCGGTGGGTCACGTCGCCGTGCTGCTCGCGGATCATGCGGCGGGCCAGGGCGACGCGCCCGCGGTGCCCGAGGCGTTCGCTCAGCCGGGTGGCGCCGGGGATCGCACCGCGGAGCGTCTCCACGGCGAACACGACGGCGGAGACCGTGGCGACGGCGGCCTGGTAGCGCCTGTTGTCGGGGGCTCCGAGGAAGTCCGCGTTGCGCTTGCCGAGGATCAACCGGCTGTAGGACATCAGGTACGTGGTCAGGACGCGGCGGGCGACGGGCGACCGTTTCAAGGCGGGCGGCAGCAGCAACGGAGCGGCGGCGTTCATCAACGAGTCGGCGAGCGACTGGGAATCCTGGTCGGGCATGTACTCGGTGGCGGCCTCCAGCCACAGCAACCGCCAGGCGTCGGCCTCGGTGGCGGGCAACAGATCGGGGTGGACGCCCATGAGATGCCCCACGTACCGCCACAGGTGCAGGACGGCGGCACGGTCGGCGCGGGAGAACCTCAACCCGAGAGCGCGCGAGGCCAGCAGCATGACCAGCGAGAACAGCAGCAGGGTTCCGGTGAGCTGGATCTGGTTGATCGGGGAGTCCCAGGCGTCGTGGTCCCAGTCGTCGCGGTCGTGCATTGCCGCTCTGACCTGGGCGTGCATGACGCGGACGCGCAAGGTGTTCGTGAAACCGGCCTGGAAGCGCCCCATGCCGCCGGGCGTGGTCACGTCCACCCACCAGCTCGCCGTCTCGGCCAGCCGCCGCGGCGCCATGGTGTTCAGGTCACCGGTGCGCACGAGGGTCTTGTTGGCGCGCGACGCCAGGTAGCCGCCGTACAGGGACGCGCACGGCATGACCATCGTCAGCCCGAGCAGGCCGGTGCGGCAGACGGCGCGGGCGCCGCGGTCGAGCAGGTCGGGGTCCACCCAGTAGGGGACGGCGTCCACCTCGGCGAACAGCTCCACCAGCTCGCGCGGCGGGTCGTCGATGCCGTCCCGCAGCGCGCGTTCGAAGAGCCGGCGTCCGCTCCGGCCGGGCATCCTGGCGATCATTTCGGCGACCGCGGCGGCGAGCGGATCGCCGGCGTGGGCGAACGAGCGGAAGGCCGCCAGCTGCGAAGGGGGCGCGCGGATGTCACCGGGGGCCAGCAGCCGCAGCGTGAGGTTCCACGGCGGCCTGGTCATCCAGCCGGGATGGGCGAGACGTTCTTCGCGGGACATGCCTTCCTCCAAACGTGTACCGCCAGAGCGCGGTCGTGTGCGGTCGGGGCGCGCCGGCGGGCAACGCGGTGGGGCGCGGTCATGGCCGCCGGTGCGGGTCGGTGAGCAGGCGGGGGCGGCGCAGGGCGGGGTGTTCGTGGTGCGGGACGGCGGCGACGGTCAGGACCAGCAGTGCGAGACCGGCCGCGATGTACGCCCTGTGCTCCTCCGGCCAGGGGTGCCGGTAGAGGACGGTGGACAGCAGGAGGAGGTAGGTCTTGGCCGTCGCGGTGGCGACCAGGCCGATGATGACCAGGCGGCTGCGTTGCAGCGCGATCTGGAGTTGCCCGAGGGCGAGCGGCGTGGTGATGGCGAACACATAGAGATAGGGGGCGGTGAGCAGGGCGCGCGGGTCTGAGACGAGGTCGGCCGCTCCTTCGAGCATGAGCTCGGCGGTTCCGGTGAGCAGGCCCACGTTGATGGCCAGCGCGACCCCGGTCAGCGGCCTGGCGTGCGCGCCCTTGCGGGACAGGTCGCACGCCAGGAACGCGGCGAACGGCACCAGCAGCGACGGCAGCGCGACGGCGACGACCAGGGGCGCCGGCACGGCGTCCCCCCGCGCCGGCCCCCGCCTCTGCGGCCGTCCCCGCCGCGGTGGTGGCGGGAGCGCCGCCGGCGGCCTCGCTGAAGAGCGCGACCGCGGCGGCCAGGAGCGTGACGCAGCCCCATTCGCGGAGGGTGAGCCGCTCGCCCATGATCGGCACGGCGAGGACGAACAGCAGCACCAGCCCGGCCAGGAACATGGACTGGGCCTGGACGGGGGAGAGGCCGGTGAGCGCGGCGGTCTGGACGCCGGCGCCGACGGCGAGGACGGCGGCTCCGGCGATCCAGGCACGGCTGCCGAGCAGGGTGCGGGCCAGCTGCCAGGGGCGGTTTCCGGCGAGGTCGGGCATGTCGGCGGCGGCGAGCTTGAAGGAGAACTGCCCGCCGAAGTAGATGGCGGTCGACAGTGCGGCCAGGGCCTGGAAATGCAGCGACATGACGGACCTCGGGGACGTGGTGACCGGCGTCGAGCCGCGCGGTCGGGGTCGTGCGGCTCGACGCCGGTCAGAGCCGGGCGGTCAGGGGCGGGCGGTCGGGAGGATCGGCGGTCAGGACGGCTTCACCGGGTCCCACAGGTCGAAGAAGTTGGCCTCGCCGCGGTCGAAGCGGCGGTCGTCCTCCTCGTAGAAGCCCTTGAACTCGTTGGGCAGGTAGAGCTTCTTGAGGGTGGCGCGGCTGCCGCCGACGCCGGCGGCGTCCAGGATGGCGTTGGCGGCCTTGCGCCCGGCCTCGTTGGCGGCCTCCATGGTCGCCAGGTTGATGTCGGCGCGGACGTAGTCGGAGGCCAGGAACAGGTTGGGCAGCGCCGTGATGGACTCGGGGCGGTAGTTCCACGACCTGGGCCTGTTGATGAGCAGCGGCTCGTCGTTGGCGACCTGCGGGGTGCCGTTGCCGGTGATGGCCGGGTCGAGGAAGTAGGAGTGGATGTTGGCGTCGTTCAGCACGACCGGGCCCCACGGGATGGCCTTGCGCAGCTGGGCGACGACCTCCTTGAAGATCTGCTCGGTCGTGCACTCGCGCGCGGGCTTGCCGTAGAGGATGCCGGGCACGTCCCAGGCGGAGATGTCGATCGAGAGGCACTCGTTGACGTCGCCCTTGCCGTAGGTCGTGCCGAACTTCTTCTTCCAGAACTGGGCCTGGCTGATCGAGGTGAGCGCCCAGGGCTGGCCGGCGTAGGCGACGTGCCCGCGGGCCAGGTTGATCGGCTGCCGCAGGTAGATCATCAGGCCGTTCATCCAGTCGGTCGTCAGCTCGCGCAGCGACCTCAGGGAGGGGTCGGCCGCCAGCACGTTGTCATTGAGCAGCGGGACGGCGCGCTCGACCGGGACCGCCAGCACGTAGTGGTCGGCCTCGATGGCGCCGTTGCCGCCGGCGCCGCTGACCTGCGCCCCGGTGATGCGCCTGTCGGCGACCGAGAGCCCGGTGAGCGCGGCGTCACCCTGGAAGATCACCCCGAGCGAGCGCAGGTGGTTCATCCAGGGGTCGATGAGCGCCTCGTTGGTGGGGGCGTTCAGGAGGCGGTCGGGGGCCTTGTAGCCGCCCAGGCCCAGCGTGCTGTAGACCCAGGCCTCGGCCATCAGGCCCATGGTGTGGGCGTTGGCCTTGTCGGGCTTGGCCGCGACCAGGGTGCCGGTGAACATGTCGACCAGCAGCTCGCGGTAGCCCTTGGACATCTTCGCGGAGTTGACGAACTCGGCGAAGCTGAGGTTCTCCCACTGCTTGAGCCGCCGCTTGGGGCCGCTGGTGACGAACGCGATCATCTTCTGCAGGAAGTAGCCGACCTCCCAGGCGGGGACGGTCCCGATCACGTTGATCGCGGTGTTGAGGAAGGCCAGCAGCGACTCGGGGCTGAGGGTGCCCTCGATGCTGCCGGCGGCGGGCAGGGTGAACTTGGTGCCGTTGTAGAAGGCGGCGACCTCCTTGCCGTCGACCAGGTTCCCGGCGGCGTTCCCGCCACCGGGCAGCGGGATGCGGCTCATGGTCTCGGGCAGGTTCTGGTAGAAGCCGGGGAAGAACCGGAAGCCGTGCTCGGCGGGCAGGTCCTGGCGGCCGCCCGACCCGCTGTTGGGCACGGGCATGCTGCGGCACTTGCCGCCCCAGGCCTTGCGCTCGTAGACCGTGACCTGGAAGCCGCGCTCGACCAGTTCGTGGGCGACGGTCAGGCCGCCCATGCCGCCGCCGAACACCGCCACCCGGCGGCCGGCGGCGAACCTGCGGGTGCGGCCGGCGCGCGGGGCGGTCGCCGGAGTGGCGGCCGCCGCCTGGCCGCCGCCCAGGGCGCCCGCCGCGGCGATCGCTCCGGCGGCGGCGACGGCGCCGGTGACGAACTTGCGGCGGTCGAATCCCGGGGTGCCTTCGGGGGAGCCGTTCTGCTGCGCGGCGTCCGGCCGCGGGGCCGCGCCGTCGGGGGTTTTCTCGTCCACACTGCACTCCTCAGCGAGGGGGGTGGGGCTAACCGACGTTGGTGTCGGTTAAGTGGTCCCCAACTATGAGGAGGCCGCCGCCGGGCGTCAACCCCCGGCGGCGGCTCGTTCCGCGCAATTCCGCGCGACCGCTGATCAGCGGCAGTGCGGGCCCGTGGTGGGCCCTATCGCGTTATTCGGTATGTCCCAATCCCGACCACAGGAGTCGCATGGCGCCCTCGACGAGCATCGGCCTGGGCATTTCGGGATGGCGCTCCCACCATTGCGCGACGCCGTCCAGACCATTGATGATCAGCTCGACCATGGCCTCGGCGATGGGCTCGTGCGGCTCCACGCCGACCGACCTGATGTCGCCGGCCAGGAGCGCCATGGCCGCCTGCGTGCGCGACTCGCGGATGCCCCTGCGGACGGTGCCGATCTCCGGATCGTCCTCGCCGAAGTGGTCGAACAGCAGCTTGCGCGCGTCGGGGCGGCTCTGCGCGAAGCCGATGTAGGCGTCGATCGTCGACCGCATCCGCTCCTCCGGCGTTCCCGTGCCGGCGATGCGCGCGCCTACGTACTCCACCAGCCGCGCGTTCTGCTCCTGCATGACGGCCAGCAGCAGCACCCTCTTGGAAGGAAAGTGGTCGTACAGCACGGTGCGCGCCACACCGGCCGCCGCCGCGATGTCCCCCAGGGAGGCCCCGTGGTAGCCCTTCTCGGCGAAGACCTTGAGCGCGGTCTCGGTGATCACGGCTTTGCGGGCCGGACCCCGCATCCGCGATTTCGGCGGATCTGCCCCCACTGACTTGACTCCCTTCCTCGGTTGCCCTCACCCTAGCCGACATGCATGTCGGTAATCCGTCCGCGACCTCACCCCAGGAGCGCGCATGCCGCACCGCAAGGCGCCAAGGAAGCTCTCGATCGCCATCGTCGGAAGCGGGTTCAGCGGTCTCGGCCTGGCCATCGGGCTCAAGAGGGCCGGCTTCACCGACCTGACGATCTACGAGAAGGCCGACGACCTCGGCGGCGTCTGGCGCGACAACACCTACCCCGGCGCCGCCTGCGACGCCCCCTCCCACCTGTACTCCTACTCCTTCGAGCCCAAGCCCGACTGGACGCGCAGGTTCGCCGAGCAGCCCGAGATCCTCGGCTACCTGCGGCACTGCGCCGGCAAGTACGGGCTGGAACGGCACATCAGGCTCGGCACCGAGGTCACCGACGCGGCCTTCGACGCCGCGACCGGCACCTGGCAGGTCCACACCGGCAGCGGCGGCGTCCACGAACACGACCTGCTCGTGACCGCCTGCGGCCAGCTCAGCAATCCGGCCGTCCCCGTACTGCCCGGCCTGGACGCCTTCTCCGGCGCCGTCTTCCACTCCGCCCGCTGGGACCACGGGCACGACCTGGCAGGCGCCCGCGTCGCCGTCGTCGGCAACGGCGCCAGCGCGATCCAGTTCGTCCCGCTCATCGCCCCCGACGCCGAGGCCCTCACCATCTTCCAGTTGGAGTCCCACTGGATCAGCCGCAAGCCCGACCGCGTCTACCCGCGCTGGCGGCACGCCCTCAACCGGCGCGTGCCCGCCGTGCAGCGGCTCTCCCGCCTCGGGATCTTCCTGTGGTTCGAACTGATGCTGAACCCGAGCCTGATCTCTCCGCGCGGGCGGCGGGTCCTGTCGGCGCCCGTCCGCGCTCTGTGCCGGTTCGCCCTGCGCTCGGTGGGCGACCGGCGGCTGCGCGAACGCCTCACGCCGGGCTACGAGCCCGGCTGCAAACGCATCCTGACCTCGAGCGACTACTATCCCGCCCTCAACCGGCCCAACGTGCGCGTCGTCGACCGCCCCATCGCCGAGGTCACCCGGCACGGCGTCCGCACCGCGGACGGCGACCACCACACCGTCGACACCATCATCTGGGCCACCGGCTTCCGCTCCCAGGACTTCGTCGCCCCCATGCGCGTCACCGGCTCCCACGGCACCGAGCTCAACGCCGCGTGGAAGGACGGCGCCCGCGCCCATCTCGGTCTCGCCGTTCCCGGCTTCCCCAACTTCTTCCTGATGTACGGGCCCAACACCAACGTGGGATCGGGCTCGATCGTGCACATGCTCGAGAGCCAGATCGCCTACATCGTCCAGGCCGCCCGCCTTCTCGCCTCGGGGGTCGCGCACATGGACGTGCGCCAGGACGCCCTCGAACGCTTCGACGCCACCGCGCAGCGGCGCCTCTCCACCTCGGTCTGGAACCAGGGCGGCTGCGACAGCTGGTACCTCGACGCCGACCGCCGCAACACCAACAACTGGCCCGGCTCCATGACCGGGTACCGCCGCCGCACGCGGCGCCTCGACCCGTCCGACTACCACCTCGAGCACTGAAACGGAGCCCGCCGGCCATGCCCAACTTCGGAGCCACCGAGATCCTCATCATCCTGTTCGTCGTCCTGCTGCTGTTCGGCTCGGCCAAGCTTCCGCAGCTGGCCCGTTCGCTCGGCAGGTCGGCGCGCATCCTCAAGACCGAGACGCGGGGCCTGCACGACGACACCGAGCCCGAGCAAGGGACCGGCACCGGAGAGCAGGCCACCCCCGTCGCACGTCCCCCGGCCCTGCCCCAGGGTGAACCGCTCCCGGGCCTTCCGGTGCCCCGGCACGAGCGGTCGCGCCTGCACTGACAGACTCCGGGGGCGCCTGCTCTAGGACGTGGAAGCCTCCCACACGAATCCGTCCGGGTCGGTGAAGGGCCCGGCGTCGCCGCCGATGGCGATCCGGTGCGATCCGGTGCCTTCGGGAGCGACGCCGGCGACCTTCGCGAGGGCGCGGCGATTGTAGAGCGACAGCTTGATGGGACTCGACGGAGCGCCGAACTCGACGTACTTGCGGCCGTAGCTCTTCGTCACGGCAAGGCCCCGCTCGACGTAGAACCGCTTGCTCTCGGCCACGTCCGCGACTCCCAGCTGGAGCACGATCTGGTCGATCTGCCTGGTGGCCGGGCCGGTGTCCTTCTTCGACGAGGACGCAACGGTCCAGATGGTCCCGTCCGGGGCCTGGACGACACCGCCGTAGCCCCACAGTGACTTCTTGGCCGGCTTCAGCGGTGTGGCGCCGGCGTCGATGGCGGCGTCGACGAGGGCGTTGACCGTGGCCGGCCGGGACGCGATGAGCGACATGGTGAAGCCGCGGAAGCCGGTCGTCGGAGCGTCCGAAGCCCGCAGGCGCACCTGCGCGTCCAAGCCGAAGGCATCGGTGCGGAAGCGGCCGGCGGCCGCGGGGTCGGCCACCTCCAGGGTGACGAAATCGACGGAAGCCATGGCGGCCACGTTAGGGCCGGGCCGGCGGCCCGCGCTTCTTCATTCCTGATCGGTCAGGTCATGTTCTCCCCACGCGTGGGCGGTGTCAGGTGCCGGTGGTGAGCTGGTGGCGCAGGGTGTCGTGGGCCCATCGCTCCCAGGCGTCGGGCGACCAGTTCCGCCGCTCGACGAACAGCGTGAAGACTTCGGGGCTGAGCAGCCCGTACAGCAGATCCGCGGCGTGCTCGGGGGAGACGTCCGGACGCGCGCCGGGCTTGGCCATGAGCGCGCGGGCCGCCGCCGACTGGACGGTGTGGCGCGGATCGGTGTCCTGGGGCCAGAGCACGGAGATCTCGGGATCGGCCGCGACGGCGCCGTCGAGCACCCTGGCGATCGGGGCGACGCGTTCCAGGATCGGCCGGGTGCCGGAGACGTGGGCGCGCAGATGCTCCCCCGCGGTCGCGGTGGCCATGGCGGCCGTGAACCAGGGGCGCTCCATGGTGGCCAGGGGCTGGTCGTCCCCGGCGATCGTGACGTCGACCAGGACCTTCAGCAGGTTCCGCTTCGTGCCGAAGACGTAGTAGATCGTCTGTATCGCGACCCCGGCGCGCGCCGCGACGTCCTGCAGGTTCGTCGCTCCGTAGCCGTCGGCCACGAACATGTCGCGGGCCGCCTCCAGGATGCGCCGCCGCGTCTCCTGGGCCTGGGCCGCCCTCTTCCCCGGTCTTCTGGTCTCCGGCATGTCTAGAGGTTATCCCTAGTCGCCTTCACTAGTGAAGCACTCCAGTGCCTCCTTGACATTTCTTTCGTTAGAAGTTACTTCTAGTTGCTGTCACTAGAAGTCACCTCTAACGAATGGATCCCGCATGTCGGTGCTCCGCATCACCCGCTTCCAGGTCGACGCCGCGGACGTCGAGGAGATGGTCGTCCGCCGCACGGCACTGATCTCCGCCCTCCAGCGCACGTTCCCCGGACTGGCCGAGTCGAGGCTGGCCCGCGTCGACGAGGAGTCGTGGATCGAGGTCTCGCGCTGGGAATCGGCCGCGCAGCTGCAGGCCGCGCTGGAGCGCGGGCCGGCGCTGCCCGAGGCCGCGGCGGCCTTCTCCCTCGTCAAGGACGCCACCGCCGAGAGCGCCGAGGTCGTCGACGTCCGATGACCGTTCCCGCGATAGAGATCGACCGGCTGACCAAGGTCTACAGGCCGGGGAAGGCGCCGGCCGTCGAGGAGGTGTCGCTGCGCGTGCCCGCGGGCTCCGTCTTCGGCTTCCTGGGGCCGAACGGGGCAGGCAAGACCACCACCATCAAGATCCTCGCGGGGCTGCTGTCGCCCACCGGCGGCACCGTCCGGCTCAACGGGCACGACGTCGAGCGCGAGCGGTCCGCGGCGATGGCGCAGTTCGGCGCCGTGCTGGAGGGCTCCCGGAACGTTTACTGGACGCTGTCGGCCCGGCAGAACCTGGCGTACTTCGGACGCCTCAAGGGCCTGGGCAAGGCCGCGATCCGCGCGCGGGCCGACGAGCTCCTCGCCGACCTGGGCCTGTGGGAGCGCCGCGACGACAAGGTGGGCGCCTTCTCCCGCGGCATGCAGCAGAAGGTCGCGATCGCCGCGGCCCTCATCGGCGACCCGCCCATCGTCCTGCTGGACGAGCCCACGCTCGGCCTGGACGTCGAGGCCACCCGCGCGGTCAAGGACCGGATCGCCGGCCTCGCCCGGGAGCGCGGCACGACCGTCCTGCTGACGACCCACCAGCTGGACGTGGCCGAGGAGCTGTGCGGGCAGGTCGCCGTCCTGCGGCAGGGGAGGGTGGTGGCCGACCTGCCCACGCGCGACCTGCTGGCGGGGTTCCGCGAACGGGACAGGTACGAGATCCGGATCGAGGGCGCCGCGCCCGCCCTGCCGCCCGGCTTCGAGGCGGCCGAGCACGACGGGCTCACCGTGATCACCGGCCGCGTCGGCGCGGTGGCCGAGGTCTACGACCTGGTCGACCGGTTGCGCGAGGGCGGGGCGGTGCTCCAGTCGCTCGCCCAGGTGCAGCCCGACCTGGAGGACGTGTTCCTGGCACTGACGAGGGGGCCGGCGCATGTCTAGCCGCGCCGCCGTGCCCGCCGCGGGGGCGCTCGCCGTTGTCAGGGCGGAGGTGGGCAAGGGGCTGCGGGTGCAGCTGGCGCATCCGCTCGGGCACGTGATCACCCTGCTGATCAGCATGACGATGTACCTCGGGCTGCAGTTCGTGATGGGCCAGGGAGAGCTGCGCCGGGACCTGCTCCCGCAGACGCTCGTCGCCATCGGCGGCTACTGGTTCCTGCAGTACGCCGGTCTGGTGATGGTCGCCGACCTGATCGAGGAGAAGCGAACCGGGACCTTCGCCCAGTCGCAGATGTCGTCCGCGCCGCCCTGGGTTCCGATGCTGGGGCGGCTGATCACCGCGTCGCTGTTCGGGCTCGCGGTGGCCGCGGCGGCCTCCCTCGTCCCGGCGCTCGCGGCCGGGATCCCGGTGCCGCTGCGCTGGCCGGCCGCCGTGCCGTACGCGCTGCTGGTGCTCAACGTCCTGGCGTTCACCTTCCTGCTGGCCGCCCTCGCGCTGACCACGCCCATGATCGGCGTGCTGCAGTCGCTGGCCGCCTCCCTGGTGCTGCTGCTGAACGGGTCGTTCCTCCCGCTCGCGCTCTACCCGGACTGGCTGGCGCTGGTGGCCCGGTTCCTGCCCACCACGCTGGCGATCGAGGCCACCACCGGCGTCCTCTTCCAGGGGCGCTCCCTCGGCGACCTCTGGGGTGACGGGACGCTGCCCTGGTCGCTGGCGTACACCCTCGCCCTCGCCGTCCTGAGCGCGGCGCTGTTCGTCCGTAACCATCGCCGGGCCGTGCGCGAGGGCCGGCTCGGACAATACTGAGAGGCACCGCCATGCACGCACCGGCCGCCTTCGCGCGCGGCTTCGCCGGCGAGGTCCGCAAAGGGCTGATCGACCTGCGGGACGGGTGGCGCGAGCTGCTCGTCCAGATGATCACCTTTCCGCTGTTCTACCTGCTCATCGTGCTGTTCATGGGACGGGGCCAGCTGCGCGGGGACCTGCTCGTGCCGGTCCTGCTCGGCATGGTCGCGCTGACGTTCGTGCACGAGCAGATCAACCGGGTCTTCTGGAGCTATCTGGGCGACATCCAGTCCGGCGTGCTCGAGCAGACCTACCTGACGCCGCTGCCGTCGGCGGGCCTGGTCCTCGGCCGCCAGGTCGCCGCCGCGATCTCGGCGCTGCCCACCGCACTGGCCGTCCTCGGGACGGGGGTCGCCGCCGTCGCGCTGCGCGGCGGGCGGATACCGGTCGACGCCCGGGTCCTCCTGCCGCTGGCCGCCATCGTCCTGGGCACGTGCGGGCTGGCGCTGGTGCTGTGCGGACTGACGCTGGTGTTCAAGCGCATCGAGATCGTCACGCAGCTGTCGGTGGCCGTCTACGCGCTGACCGGCGGCACTCTGGTCCCCCTGGCGGCGATGCCCGGCGCCGCCGAGTTCCTCGGCAGGCTGCTGGTGCCGGTGGCGCCCGGCGTCGAGGCCATGCGCGACATCCTCCTGGGCGGGCACCCCCTCACCGACCTGCCCAGCGGCTGGGGCGTGGGATGGGTGATCGCGCAGCCGCTGCTCCTGGTCGCGGCCGGAGCCGTGGCCTTCGCCCGGCTGGAGGCCCTGGCCAGACGGCGCGGCACGCTCGGACGCTACTGAGAATCCCGGCCACGCCGGCCCCCGGCCACCGCGACGTGAAGGAGACGCGATGACGACCGACGCAACACCCCGCCCCGGGCGGGTCGTCCTGGAAGCGATCGGACGGGTCGTCGGCGGCAGGTCCGAGGCGTTCGAGGACCACTGGTCCGGCGTCCAGGCGGTCGTCCGCCTGGACGCCGGGCGCTTCACCCCTTCGGCCGTGGCGGGCCTGGAGGACTTCTCCCACCTGCAGGTCGTGTTCCACTTCGACCGGATCGACCCGGCCACCATCAGCACCGGGCCACGGCACCCGCGGGGCGATCCCGCCTGGCCGCCGGTCGGGGTCTTCGCCCATCGCGGACCCCGCCGCCCCAACCGGCTCGGCGTCTCCTGCTGCCGCCTGCTGGCGATCGAGGGCCTCGACCTGCACGTCGCCGGCCTGGACGCACTGTCGGGATCGCCCGTCCTGGACGTCAAGCCCTACCTGGCCGAGTTCGCTCCACGGCGGCCCACCGCCCAGCCGGCCTGGGCCACCGAACTGATGAGCGACTACTACGGCTGACCGGCCCGCCGCTCCCGGCGGCGGTCAGGTGGTGGTGATGGACGGGGTTTCGAGCCTCCCCACCAGGCGGCCGTCCCGGAGCGTCGCGAGGACGGGCGGGGCCTGGAGCACCACGTCCTCGACGGATCGCGCGTCCAGGACCGCCAGGTGCGCGTGCGCCCCCGGCGCCGGGCCGTGCGGTTCGAGGCCCAGGATCGCCGCGGGCGCCGTGGTGATCGCCTCCAGGAGGTCGCGGCGGTCGGCCTCGCCGGCGAGCCGGTGGGTGATCCCGGTGAGCCACGCGGCCTGGACGAGGTCGGCGTTCCCGAACGGCGCGAACGGGTTGCCGATGTTGTTGTTGGCGACGGCCACCCGCACGCCCGCCGCCCGCGCCCGGTCGACCGGGGCGACGCTGCGCGTGCCGGGCCGCCCGTGACCGGCGAGGTACAGGTCGGTGGCGGGCAGGGCGACGAGGGAGATCCCGGCCGAGGCGAGCCGCTCGAAGGCGCGGTCGGCGGCGTCGGGGGCCATGGCCGCGAGCGTCGTCACGTGGCCGATGGTCACGCGGCCCGCCATGCCGTGGGCGCGAGTGCGCTCGACGACGAGGTCGAGCAGCGAGCTTCCCGGGTCGTCGTGGAAGTCCAGGTGCAGGTCGACGGGCGCGCCGTGCCGTTCGGCCAGCGCGAAGACCAGGTCAAGATGGCGCCGCGGATCGGCGTCGACGTAGGGGCAGCCGCCGACGACGTCCAGGCCCTCGGCCATGGCGTCGGCCAGCAGGGCCGGCATGCCCGGTAGTTCGAGGCCGCGCTGCGGGAACGCGACCAGCTGCAGGTGCAGCAGATCGGAGGGCAGGGCGCGATGCAGCGCGATGAAGTCGAGCCCGACGGCGGGATCGATCTCGACCATCGCGCGGGCGGCGGTGACGCCGTTGCGCACGAGCGTCCGCACCGCCCGCTCGGCGCCCTCGGCCGGATCGACGACGCCGCGCACCCCCGCGACGGCGGCGATGGCCTTGTCCAGGTCGGGGGTGAGCGGTCCGGGCGTGTGGCCGAGCAGGTACGCCTTGTCCAGGTGCACGTGCGCGTCCACGAAGGCGGGCAGCACCACCCGCCCGTCCGCGGCGAGCTCGGTCCCGTGCGGCTCCCGCGGGCCCGCCGCCCGGCCCACCCGCCCGTCGCGGAGCTCCAGCGTGACGGGCTCGCCCGCGTCCACACGGGCCCCGGAGATGCGGTCGATCAGCATGTGCGTCCTTCCCGGGAAGGTGCGGCGGGTCAGCGGAGGCCGATCGACTTGTCGACGAACTCGTTGGTGACGATGTCCTCGGGCTTGAGGCCGTCCTTGAACGTGTCGCCCCGGGCCTTGAGGATCGGCGTGACGACGCCCATCACGCGCTCGACCCGCTTCAGGTCGAAGTCGCCGAGCGTCGCGTCCGCGCCGTTGCCGACGATGTTGTGCCGGCGCATCACGCCGACCGCGTCCTCGTTGCCCGCGAGGGTGATCGGCGGGCCGTCCGGGATCGTCTCGGCGATCCGCACCATCGCCTCGTTGACCGGCTTCGGGTCGGCCATGTAGTCGGCCTGGGCCTTCTGGAGCAGCGGGACGAGCTTGGCCAGGCACGCCCGGTTCTTCTCCAGCTCGCCCGCCCGCACCGACCAGCCGTGCTGGTAGATCTCGTAGCCCGCGTCGTGGATGAGCAGCGACTTCACGGGCTTCTTCCAGCCCTGGACGTCGTGCTCCCACCGGAAGGGCTCGTTGCTGACGTAGCCCTGCTGCATCGTCCGGCCCTTGTCGGCGACGAAGCGGCTGGGCGTGCCGTCGAAGGAGGAGTCGGCCTGGTCCTTGGTGACGTAGCCCTTGGACACCAGGTAGTCCATGTAGAGCTTGCCTTCGGTGTGGGTCACCTTGGCCCCGGTCGCGGCGACGTCCTTCCAGGTCCGGACGTTCGGGTACGTCGCGGGGTCCCACATGATGATCTGCGGGGTGATGTCCAGCGAGGAGAAGACCGCCTTCACGGGGAACTTCGCCGACGCCGCCACGGCGTCGTCGGTCGGGACGAACCCCAGCGTGATCGACTTGTCCTGGTACATCTGCGCCGGCACGGGCTGGCCGCCCAGGAACGGGCCGCCGAGGCGCACCTCGACGTTCACGCCGGTGTCGCCGAGCGGACCGGCGTAGGCGCCCTTCTTGACGTCCACCTTCCCGTCCGGGCCGACGAGCTGGTACGCCGCCGCGCGCTCGGGCGTGGCGTACCAGTCGGTCTGGATCACGACCGTGCCGGGGCACACGCCCGCCAGGGGTCCCTGCCCGGACGGCGCGGGCACGTCGGTGTCGGCTCCGCCGCAGGCGGTGAGCAGGGTTCCGGTGAGGGCGACGGTCAGGGCGGCGGGAAGCGTGTATCTGCGCATGGCGAACTCTCGGGGGTGCGGGGCCGGTGGGGGCGAGGGGCGGGGGGCGGGGACAGGCTCAGGACGGGCCGCGGGTACGGCCCGAACGCCGTCTGTCCACGTGGTCGCCGAGCAGGTCGAAGCACCAGAACAGCAGCAGGCCGACGAGCGAGGACCACATCAGCGCGGTGAGCAGCTCCTCGGTGGCGAGCCGCTGCCGGTAGACGTCGATCATGCGGCCGATGCCGGGCTCGCCCTGGCGGAAGAAGAAGTCGGCCACGATCGAGCCGATGATCGCCATTCCGGCGGAGATCTTGAAGCCGGTGATCATGGCGGGCAGCGCGGCGGGGAGCTGGAGCCGCAGCAGGCGCTGCCGGCGGGTGGCGCCGTGCAGGGTGAACAGGTCGTGCAGGCCGGGCTCGACCGACTTCAGGCCGAACAGCGTGTTGGTGATCGTGGGGAACAGCGCGACCATCACGCAGACGATCACCCGGCTCTCGAACTCGTACCCGAACCAGAAGCCGAACATCGGGACGACCGCCAGGATCGGGATGGTCTGCAGCACCACCGCCCACGGGTACAGCGCGTGCTCGACCCAGCGCGCCTGGCTCATCACGACCGCGAGCAGCACGCCGACGACGATCGCGAGGGCGAGGCCGGCCAGCGCGATCTGGGTGGTGGACCACAGCGCGGTGAGGATCTCCGCGCGGTTGGCGCCGTCGAGGACCCCCACCCTGATCACGTCGTACGGGGCCGGCAGCAGGAACCGCGAGTCGGCGGCGAGCACGAGCTCGCTGACGACCGTCCACACGCTCATGACCAGCAGGAACACCAGCACGGGCGCGATGATCCGCAGCCCCGGCCGGGGCCGCGGCCCCGCCTTGGCCCCAGCGCCCGCGGCCCGCCCGGCGGCTGGCCGCGCGGGCGCCCGCACCGCCTCCGCGGCGCCCGTGGTGCCGGTCGTCATACCGCCACCCCCTCTTCCGCGGGGTCGCCCGTGCGGCGCAGCGCGGCCGAGACCTTCGCGGCGACCGCGGCGAACTCCGCGCTGTAGCGCAGCTCCGGCGGGCGCGGGTAGCCGAACGGGACCCCGATGTCGTCGACGACGCGGCCGGGACGCCCCGACAGCACGACGACACGAGTGGACATGAACACCGACTCCGGCACCGAGTGGGTGACGAACAGCCCGGCGAACGGGTCGCTGACGAACAGCGAGGCGACCTCCTCGTTGAGGCGCTCGCGCGTCATCTCGTCCAGGGCGCCGAACGGCTCGTCGAACAGGAACAGCTTCGGCTGGAGGGTGAGCGCGCGGGCGATGGAGACGCGCATCCGCATCCCGCCGGAGAGCTGCGCCGGCCGGTGGTCCTCGAACCCCTCCAGGCCGACGCGCCGGATCGCGTCGGCGGCCCGTTCCCGGCTCCGCTCCGCGGACAGGCCGCCGAGCCGCCCCGGAAGCTCGACGTTGCGCCGCACGCTGCGCCAGGGCAGCAGCGTCGCGTCCTGGAAGACGTAGCCGAGGGCCGCGCCGTCGGTGCGGACCGACCCGGCGCTCGCCTGCTCGAACCCGGCGGCGAGGCGCAGCAGCGTCGACTTGCCACAGCCGGACGGGCCGACCAGGGAGACGAACTCTCCGCGCCGCACGCTCAGCGACACGTCCGTGAGCGCTTCGGTGCCGTTGGCGTAGACCATGCTGACGCCGTCGAAGCCGATCGCGGGCGCGTCGGCGCCGCCCTCCCCGGCGGCGCTCATGGGAGCGCCGCCTCGATCTCGTATACGTCGGCCCGAGACGGCGGAGGGAGTCTCGTGGGAGCAGGGTCTGCCGCCAGTACCTGGGGCCTGCCGATGCTTGACATGGCCCTTGTCTAATGGTCCAACGTTGCCCCTCGTGGTCAATCCCGTTACAGCGGCATTTCGTATACGACGGCTCAGACGAGCGCGCCGTCCCGCGCGACGACCGTCCCCGCCTTGATCACCAGGGCCCGCGGCGGCACCGACATCACCGCCTCCGCCGCGGCCTGACCCGGGACGACGACCAGGTCGGCGGGCGCGCCCACCGCGATCCCGCGGTCGTCCGCGCCCACCAGCCGCGCTCCGCCGCGGGTCGCGGCCTCCAGCGCCGCCTCGATGTCCTCGTCGCGGTAGAAGGCGCCGCGGCTCGCGACCTGCATCGTCTGGCGGAGCATGTCGCCGTCGCCGTACGGCGTCCACAGGTCGCGGACGCCGTCGCTGCCGAGGGCGACGCCGGCGCCCGCGGCGCGCAGCAGGGCCAGCGGCTGCACCGGCTCGCTGAAATTGGCGCAGGTGGCCAGGTGCACGCCGGCGTCCGCGAGGGCGTCGGCGAGCCTGCGCTGCCGGTCGGGGTCCAGCTCGCCCAGGGCGTAGCCGTGGCTGATCGTGACCCGGCCCCGCAGGCCGGTCGCCTTCGTCCGCTCGATGATCAGCTCGAACTGCCAGGCGCCGAGCGACCCGCGGTCGTGCAGGTGCACGTCCACCTTGGCGCCGTACCGCTCGGCCAGGCCGAACACCACGTCGAGATGCCGGACCGGGTCGCGGTCGACGCCCGCGGGGTCCAGGCCGCCCACGACGCCGGCGCCCGCCTTCAGCGCCTCCTCCATCAGCCCGGCGGTGCCCGGACGGGAGACCAGCCCGCCCTGCGGGAACGCGACCGTCTCCACGTCGACGCGCCCCGCGTGCCGCGCCGCCGCCTCCGCGATGGCCTCGACGCCGCCGAGCCCCACCTCGGGATCGATGTCGGCGTGCGAGCGGACACGGGTCGTGCCCCGCGTGATCATCCGTTCCAGCAGCGCGCTCGCGTACTCGGCGCTCGGCAGGCCCAGCTCCGCCCGCCGGCCCTCGCCGTTGGCGATCCTGCTCGCGAGGGCGCCGTCGGACGAGTGCGGGACCCAGGGGCCGCACCACAGCGTCTTGTCGAGATGGCAGTGCGCGTTGACCAGGCCGGGGAGCACGATCATCCCGTCCAGGGCGATCGTCTCCGCCTCGGGCGCGGCGGCGGGCCCGATCGCGGCGATCACGCCGTCGCGCAGCAGCAGGTCGGCGGTCTCCAGCGGCGCCCCCGGACGCCAGAGGCGCCCACCCCGCAGCAGCAGTTCGCTCATCGTCGTCTTCCCTTCGGATGCGTGCCGGTGCGTGCCGGCCTGGCCCGGGGTGGGAGGCGACGATCGTATACGACTACTCGGGCGGTCGCCCGCGCAGGCGGTAGGCGCTCTCGGCGCGGGCGATGTGACGCTCCACGACGGCCCGGGCGCGGTCGGCGTCCCCGGCCTCCACGGCGGCGCAGATCTCGGCGTGCTCGTCCCAGGAGTCATGGGCGCGGCGCGGCAGCTCGACCGCGTACACCCAGGCGATCTTCTGGCTGAGCTGGGTGATGAGCTGCTTCAGCGTGGCGCTCCCGGACGCCTCGGCCAGTACCTCGTGGAAGCGGCTGTTGAGCCGGGTGACCTCGTCGAGGCGCCCCTCCCGGACGGCGTCCTGCCCGAGCAGGACCAGCTCCTTCAGCCGGCCGAGCTGCTCGGGGGTGCGCCGGGCGGCCGCGCGGACCGCGCACAGCGGCTCCAGGAGCCCCCGCACGGCGAGCAGGTCGGCGGCCTCCTCCTCGGTCAGTTCGCCGACGAACGTGCCCACGTACGGGCGGGTGGTGACGAAGCCCTCGGCGTCCAGGGTGCGCAGCGCCTCGCGCACCGGGACGCGGGAGACGCCGTAGCGCTCGGCGAGAGCGCCCTCGGTGAGCCTCTCCCCGGGCCGGAGCACGCCCCGGATGATGTCGTCCCGGACGGCTTTGCACACCTGCTGCGGCGACATCCGCCGGCCTTCCGGCCCCCGCGTGGCTGTGGTCACTCTTGGCCTCACAAGCTCGTATACGACACTCATGAAGTTACTACAGCGGCCCGATCCGTCAGGGGGCGGGGAGTTCGCCGGTTGCTAAGAGGCCACTGGATCTTTATCGTGGAGTCATAAGGTTCCACTGGCCTCTTATGTGGTGGAGCCCTCATCCGACCAGAACGAGCAGAGGTGCCGTCATGAGCAGGAACTGGCTGATCACAGGAACGTCCGGCGGGCTGGGGCGCCGGCTCGCGGAGGCCGTGCTGGAGGCGGGCGACCGGCTCGTGGCCACCAGCAGGCGCGCCGACCAGATCGCCGACCTCGCCGCCGCGTACGGGGACCGGGTCCGCGCCATCGCGCTGGACGTCACCGATCCCGCCGCGGCGCGCGCGGCCGTCCGGGAGACGGTCGAGGCGTTCGGGCGCCTGGACGTCCTGGTGAACAACGCCGGCTACGCGGACGTGGCCTCGATCGAGGACATGACCGACGAGGTCTTCCGCGCCCAGATCGACGCGAACTTCTACGGCGTGGTCAACCTCACCCGGGCCGCCCTCCCGGTCATGCGCGGGCAGGGCGCCGGTCACATCGT
The DNA here is from genome assembly GCF_055379765.1 of Actinomadura rugatobispora. Lineage (NCBI taxonomy): Bacteria > Bacillati > Actinomycetota > Actinomycetes > Streptosporangiales > Thermomonosporaceae > Actinomadura > Actinomadura rugatobispora. Next base: position 10,106,913 of record NZ_AP029191.1, read on the forward strand.
CCAGATCTCCTCCGTCGGGGGACGTGTGGGAGGCCCCGGACTGGGCGCCTACCAGTCCGCCAAGTGGGCGGTCACCGGGTTCTCGGAAGTGCTGGCCAAGGAGGTGGCGCCCTTCGGGATCAAGGTCACGGTCGCCGAACCGGGCGGCATGCGCACGGAGTGGGCCGGGTCCTCGATGAGTACGCCGCCCATCAGCGACCCCTACAAGCCGGTCATCGAGCCGACGGTGGAGCGCATGCGCGAGGCGAACGGGACGCAGCCGGGCGATCCGGCGCGGGTGGCCCAGGTCCTGCTGGACATCGTCGAGGTCCCGGACCCGCCCGTCCGCCTGCTGCTCGGCGCCGACGCGGTCGCCACGGCGCGGGCCGCGGCGGAGGGGCTCGCCGCGTCGGACGCCCGGTGGCGCCCGGTGAGCGAATCGATCGCCTTCGACGGGTGACCCGGGCGACCCCGTGCCCGGCCCGCGGGGCCGACGCGCGGCGTAAAGTTGCCCGGAATGCGCCATCCGACGCGTGGCGCGGTCACCCCCCCCGAGGTAGCGATCATGTCCAGCGGTCAGCAGGTGGATTTCCAGCGCGCCCGCAACGCGGCGCAGCGCGAGGTCCGCAGGCGCGCCATTCTCGAGGCGGCGGCGGAACTCCTCGGCGAGTCGCCGCTGAGCGACATCAGCCTGCGTGAACTCAGCCGCAGGGTCGGGTTGTCGAAGACCAATGTCGTGCGCTACTTCGAGACGCGGGAAGCGGTCTTCTTCGCGCTGCTCAACCAGACGCTGGACGAGTGGCTGGACGAACTCCCCGCCGAACTCCCGCCCGCCGCGTCCCCGGCGTCCGTGGTGGACGCGTGGGCCCGGTCGGCGGCCCGGCGCCCCCTGCTCTGCGAGCTGTGGAGTTCGCTCGGGACCGAACTCGAACGCAACATCTCCACCGAAGCGGTGCGCGGTTTCAAGCTCGTCCACCATGAGCGGCAGGCCAGGCTGGCGGAACTGGTGAGGGAGCGCATCCCGGAACTGACCGAGCCCGCGTCGCGGGAACTGGTCCAGCTCTCGATCGTGCTGGTCGCCGGGTTCTGGCCTTTCGCCAATCCGTCCCCCTCCGTCGCCGAGGCGGTCAAGGATCCCGCGCTGGCTCATTCCCGGGTCGACTTCGCGGAAAGGCTCGGCCGCGCCCTTCTCGTCGCGGTGACGGGCCTGATGAACGTCCCGCCGCCGGGCCCGGGTGAGGTGTCCGCGGGCTCAGGCCCCGCGTAACCGGCCGTCAAGAGGTTCCTGGCTGAGGTGGGACGGCCCACCGGCGCGAACGGCGCCGGTGGGCCGTTCGCGTGAGCCTCGCCTGCTCGCTTCCCCCTTGACAGAGTCATCGGCCGCTCACATACTCACCTTATGGCGAAGGATATTTCGTTATTGCGAAATCCGCGCTGATGGAGAGGAGAGGTCTCATGGTCATGCTCGAACCCGTCACCGGGGACCCGGCCCAGCTGCGGCAGGCCTACGGGTGCTTTCCCAGCGGGGTCACCGCCCTCTGCGCGCTCGACGGCGAGGAGCCCGTGGGGATCGCCGCGAGCTCCTTCACCTGCGTCTCCCTCGATCCGGGACGGGTGCTGGTGTGCCTGCAGAACTCCTCCACCACGTGGCCGCGGCTGCGCTCGACGCCCCGGCTCGGCGTCAGCGTGCTCGCCGAGCACCACAACGACGCGTGCAGGGCGCTGTCGCTGAAGACCGGCGACCGGTTCGCCCGCGTCGAGTGGAGCGCCAGCGCCGGCGGCGCGGTGTTCGTGCACGACGCCGTCGCGTGGCTGGAGTGCGAGGTCGCGGACGAGGTTCCGGCCGGGGACCACACGATCGCGCTGCTGGCCGTCCACGCCCTGCGGACCGAACCCGACCGCAAGCCGCTGGTCTTCCACGGCAGCCGCTTCCAGAGGCTCGTCGCGGTCTGAGCCGGGAGACCGCTCCGTCGTCACGAACAACGCGAACAGCACCGAGAACAGGCGAGGAAAGGCAGGGAGAAAGCGTGAAGCTCGACCTGATGTACGAGTTGCAGCCGAAGGTCGGCCCCTACAAGGAGCCGTTCCCCGAGGGCCAGAAGAAGGCCGAGCAGCAGGCCTACGCCGAGGCGTTCGAGGAGATCAAACTCGCCGACCGGCTCGGGTTCCAGACCGCCTGGGTGGTCGAGCACCACTTCCGTGAAGGGCGGTCCGCGGCTCCGTGCAACGAGACCATCCTCGGGGCGCTCTCGCAGATCACCGAGAACATCCGGCTCGGATTCGGCGTGGTGCTGCTCCCCTCGGGGTTCCAGCACCCGGTGCGGGTCGCCGAGAAGGTCGCCACCGTCGACCTCCTGAGCGGCGGCCGGGTGGAGTGGGGGTCGGGCCGCTCGACGCCCAACGAGCAGCTGGCCTTCGGCGTCCCCGCCGACGACCGGTCCCGCGACATGTGGCGCGAGGCGTTCGAGTTCGTCATCGCCGCGTGGACCGAGGAGCGGCTGACCTGGAAGTCGGAGACGATCGACTTCCCCGAGCGCTTCATCACCCCGCGGCCGTACCAGAACCCGCACCCGCCCGCGTGGCTGGCCGCGGCGAGCGAGACCTCCGCCTACAACGCCGGGAAGCTCGGCCTCGGGCTCCTGTCGTTCGCGCTGATGCAGCCGGTCGAGAAGATGGCGGAGGCGATCAACACCTACCGCCGCGGCCAGGCCGACTGCGAGCAGCCGCTGCCGAAGTTCAAGAACGACCGGGTCGGCGCGTACACGCTCGTGCACTGCACGGACGACCCCGAGGAGGCCGAGCGGTACGGCCTGTGGAACTCGGTGAAGTGGTGGTACCAGAACCTCGCCGAGTTCACCCTCCAGTGGGAGCTGGCCCACCTGCCGGAGGACGAGAAGAAGAAGATCTTCCCGCTGCTGGAGCCGACCATCCGGGGCGACATCGACATCAACCGGTACACCGAGCAGGACATGATCATCGTGGGCACGCCCGAGGAGTGCCTCCGGAAGATCCTCCGGTACGAGGAGGCGGGCGTCGACCAGCTGCTGTGCTACTCGCAGTTCGGGACGCTGCCGCACGAGAAGGTGATGCGCAGCATCGAGCTCCTCGGCACCGAGGTCATCCCCGAGCTGGAGAGGCGCGGGCACCGGGTGGACTACGACGCCCTGTTCAAGGGCGCCTGACCGTGGACCTGATCTCTCTCCTCCGGCAGCAGGCCGCCGAGCAGGAGGCGGCCGAACGGAAGGCCGCCGAGCAGGAGGCCGCCGATGAGGCGACGGAACCCGGGACCGCCGAGGCCGCGCCGTCAGCCGCGCGGCCGGCCGCGGGTCTGCTTGGTGACGACGGTGGCGCAGGCCCTGACCCGCTCGCCGATGTCGACGACGTCCCGCCCGGTCAGCCCGGGTGAGAAGCCGCTGGCGGTGATGGCGACGAACACGCGGCCGTCGGAGTCGAACACCGGGGCCGAGGCCATGCCGAGGTCGTACTCCCGCCCGGGCTCGATCGCGGGCAGGTCGTAGTCGTCGTGCAGCGAGATCGAGGCCACCAGCGCGTCGTGGTCGCCCCCCTCGTCCGGGCGGGGGTCGGCGAACGACGCCGGCCGGTCGCCGAGCACCCGCCTCATCGCCGAGATCCGTCCCAGCGCGTACCCGCGCTCGCGGACGGTCGCCAGCCCCAGCTCCACCCGGTCGCGATCGAGCGCGACCGGGGCGCGGCCCAGCCACGCCTCCACCTCGCCGGGATCCGCCCAGGCCATGAACACCAGGCCGAGCGGCGGGACGAGCGGAACCCGCTCGCCCTCCCGGAAGCCCGGGCCGTACCGCGAGCCCGTTCCGCCCACGACCACGAACACGATCTCCGCGGGCGTCGCCGCCGTGACGACCACGTCGGCGTCGAGCTCGGCGGCGAGCTTGGTGATCTGCTCGGCGGCGACGCGGATCGCGGGGTGCTGTTCGAGCGCGGCCATCCCCGCGCTCACCAGCGCCGGGCCGAGGCCGTAGGTCCGCCGGACCGGATGCCGGCTGAGGTAGCCGGTCTCCTCGAGGACGGCGAGCACCGCGTGGGTGGAGCCGAGACCGATGCCCGTGCGCCGGGCGATGTCGGAGATCGTGAACTGCTCGCCGCGGTGCGTCACGAGCAGATCGATGATCTGCAACGCCCGGGCGGCGGCGGGTGCCGGTCGCGCCATCACGTCCTCCCTCGGGTTCTGGGCCGCGCGGTGTGCAACGTACCGCACTGGCACCGGGCCTTCGCACATTGCGAAAATTCTTTCACCACTTCCCTTCGACTGATGCGGCGGAGAGCCATGCACCAAGATCTTGAGAGGGCCTTCGAGCTCACCGGGCGGACGGCCGTCGTCACCGGGGCGGCCAGCGGGATCGGCCGCCAGACGGCGATCACCTTCGCCCAGGCGGGGGCCGACGTCGTGCTGGCCGACGTCACCGAGGCGGGCCTGGACGAGACGGCGGCCGCCGTGCGCGACCTCGGGCGCGCGGCCACGGCCGTCCCGACCGACGTCACCGACCGGGCGGCCGTCGACCGGCTGGCCCAGGCCGCGCTGGACGCCCACGGGCGGATCGACGCCTGGGCCAACGTCGCCGGCGTCATCCGCTACGGCACCGTCGTCGACACCTCCGAAGAGGAGCTCGACCTCGTCCTCGGAGTCAACCTCAAGGGCACGTACTGGGGCTGCGCCGCCGCGGCCCGCGCCATGATCCCGCGCGGCTCGGGCTCGATCATCAACGTGGCGTCGGCCGGGATGGACTCGGCGCCGCCCCGCCTCTCGTGCTACGCGATGAGCAAGTCGGCGGTCGCCACCCTGACCCGCACGCTGGCCGCCGAGGTCGGCCCGCACGGCGTGCGGGCCAACACCGTCGCGCCGGGCTGGGTGCCGACCGGCATGACGGCGCCGTACTGGACGAACCCCGACGGCAGCGTCGACGAGGCCAGGCGCGAGGAGACCTACGCCCAGCGCGCCTCGCACACCCCGCTGAAGAGGAACGGCGAGCCCGCCGACATCGCCTGGGCGATGCTCTACCTCGCGGCCGACGCGTCGCGCTTCGTCACCGGCCAGGTCCTGCGGCCCAACGGCGGTGTCGCCATGGCCTGAGCGAGCGTCCCCGAACGACCCCGAACGCCCGACCCCCACCCACCGCAAGATCGTCAAGAAAGGGCCACGGCCATGACGTCCACCGACCAGAGTCCGGTTCCGGGATACCAGGAACTCCTCAGGCTCGATGACCGCAACCTCGTCGTCGTCGGCGCGGGCCAGGGAATGGGCCGCCAGACCAGTCACGCGCTCGCCCAGTGCGGGGCGCGCGTGGTGTGCGTCGACATCGACGAGACGCGCGCCCGTGAGATCGCCGAGGAGGTGGGCGGCGTGCCGTGGACCGGCGATGTCACCAAGGCGTCCGAGGTGGCCCGGCTGGTCGAGGAGGGGTCGGCGGCGCTCGGCGGGCCGCTGGGCGGCTTCGTCGACATCATCGGCATGGCCGAGTGGGTCGGGGCGCTCGACACGGAAGAGGAGACCTGGGACGCCCAGTTCGACATCAACCTGCGCCACGCCTACCTCCTGAGCCGGCACATCGGGCGGCACATGGTCGACACCGGCACGCAGGGCACGATGGTCTTCATCGCCTCCGTGCACGGCCTGACGGCGTCGGTCCGGCACGGCGCGTACGGCGCCGCCAAGGCGGGGCTCATCTCGTGGGTGCGCACACTCGGGGACGAGCTGGGCGGCCACGGCATCAGGGTGAACGCGATCGCCCCCGGATCCATCCTCACGCCGCGTCTCATGGCGGCGTACCAGGACGAGTCGGCGCGGGAGCGGTCCGCCACGCTCGCACCGCTGAAGAAGAACGGCCTCCCGTTCAACATCGCGTCGGCGGCCCTGTTCCTGACCAGCGAGCTCTCGGCGTTCATGACCGGTCAGACGATCGTTGTCGACGGCGGCGTCACCATCAAAGACCCGTACCTGGCGCTGTGAGCACCGAATCCACGACGGGCACCCCCGGCGCCTGGGCGCTGCCGGGGGAGCGCCGCTCCACGATGCCGACGCCGGACGATCTCGCCGCCCGCCGCGCCGGCGCCGGCGCCGCGCCGCGCCCCGCTCCGCCCCCGGGTGTCGAGGTCACCGGCGTCCGGTACGGGGACGTGCCGTGCGTCGTCTGCGAGCCGCCGCGGCCGCGGGGCGTCCTGACCTACTTCCACGGCGGCGGGTACCGGCTGGGCTCGGCCGCCCAGTTCACCCCCTTCGCCGCGCGGCTGGCCGCCGCCACCGGCTCCCGGGTCGTGGTGGTCGACTACCGGCTCGCGCCCGAGCACCCGTTCCCGGCGGCGCTGCACGACGCCGCGGGCGTCTACGAGCGGGTCCTCGCCGAATCCGGCCGGCCGCCGGTCGCGATCGGGGACTCGGCGGGCGGGGGACTGGCCGCGGCGCTGGCGGTGGCGTGCGCCGGGGCGAAGGTCCCCGTCCCGCGGGCGCTCGTGCTCATGTCGGCGTGGCTGGACCTGCGCTGCGTCGCCGGCACCTACACGTCGCGGGCCACGACCGACCGGCTGTTCTCCCACGACGCCGCCCGGCAGGCGGCCGGCCAGTACCTGCAAGGGCACGACGCCGGCGATCCGCTGGCGTCGCCGCTCCTCGCCGACGCGGCGTCCTTCCCGCCGACGCTGCTGTTCGCGAGCACCGGCGAGGTCCTGCTGGACGACACCGTCGCCATGGCGTCGAACCTCGCGCGGGCCGGGGTGCCTACCGCCGTCCGCTTCGAACGGGACGTCCCGCACGCCTGGCCCAGCGTCTTCCCCGACCGGCCCGAAGCGGCCGCGGCGCTGGACGTCATCGCCGAGTTCGTCCGCCGCCTCGACGCCCCCTGAGCGACCCGCCGCGGCCATGGCCCGCGGCGGACGCCGTTGGAGCCGGTCGAGCTCAGATGGCGGTGGGATCCGTGACCTCCCGCGGGTCCCACCGCGCGGAGCGCGCGGTGCGCCCGCTATCGGCGCACCGCGCGCTTTGCCTAACAGCCCCTGTTTTGCTGGGCGATCTCCCACCGCACCAGGTGACCGCCAACGAGCAGCATGACGGAACGTCGCATGATCAAGCAGGCGTCACCCGCTCAGAAGCGCCCACATGCTTACTCGTCGGTACATTCCGGGGCGGGCAATGGCCTCGGAAAGAAAGCACCGGGCCACGCACTTACCTCGGAACGCGGGTATGGACTGGCGCGTCTGCAATGTCGATCAACCGCTCAGTTCGTAATGGACGGTGTCGGTATCGGCGTGTAGCCACCGCAACCAATGGGAGGAAACATCATGTTCCGTCGAATCACTGCCGCCGGCGCGCTCACCATGGCCGTGGCGGGTGTCCTCTTCGGTGCCTCGCCCGCGATGGCCATCGACGGCGGCGACGGCCACAAGGGCGGCCACAAGGGCGGCCACAAGGGCCACCACGGCCACCACGGCCGCCACCACCACCAGCACCACGACCACGACCGGTTCCTGAACGAGAACGCCCAGGCCTGCTTCCAGATCTTCGCTCCGATCCTGTCCGACATTAAGGGCGACGTCGACCTCGACAACGACTGCGACCAGTTCGTCATCCAGTCGAACGAGAACGAGGACCGCTTCGGGCACCACGGCCAGGGCCGGGAGGGCCGGGAAGGGCGGCGCTGAGTAACATCCGCTCCTGAGTAAGTGGGTCGGCGCCCTGGGCGCCGGCCCACCTATTCATGTTCTCGCCGCCCGGGAATGCTCGCCGTATTTCCGAACGAAATTCATAGGCGGTAATACCGAATTGTCGCCGATCGTCGAAGCTGACCGCTTTGGTGGGATTTGGGGGGAGGGGGTGGGTGGCGGCCTCCGCCCGGCGGGCCCGCGTGCTAGGCTACTAAACCGCATTAGTAGTGGAGTCGGCAGCGGGCTCGCGTCCCGTGCGGGACCGGGCCGTCGCAGGAGAGGTTCGAGAACGTGACCGATCCATCCGGACCGTCCGCACCCGCGGTGCTCGCCGGCCTGACCCTGGAGGAGAAGGCCGCACTGCTCTCCGGAGGCGGCACCTGGGAGACCGCCGCGATCGACCGGGCGGCGATTCCCCCGATCGTGCTGACCGACGGTCCGCACGGCCTGCGCAGGCACGACCCGGAGGCCGCGGGCTTCAGCTTCGAGGAGAGCCTTCCCGCCACCTGCTTTCCGACGGCCGCGGCCCTGGGCTCGTCCTGGGACGTCGACCTGCTCGAGGAGGTCGGTCGCGCCCTCGGCGAGGAGAGCCGCGCGGCGGGCGTCGCGGTGCTGCTGGGCCCCGGCATGAACATCAAGCGTTCGCCGCTGTGCGGGCGCAACTTCGAGTACCTCTCCGAGGACCCGGTCGTGAGCGGCCGGCTGGGCGCCGCCCTGGTCCGGGGCGTCCAGGGCACCGGGGTGGGCGCCTCGCTGAAGCACTTCGCGGCCAACAACCAGGAGACCGACCGGATGACGGTCAGCGCCGAGGTCGACGAGCGCACGCTGCGGGAGATCTACCTGGCGGGGTTCGAGCGCGCGGTCAGGGACGCGGGGCCGTGGACGGTCATGGCCGCCTACAACCGGATCAACGGCGTGCACGCCGCGCAGGACCCCTGGCTGCTGACCCGGGTCCTGCGCGAGGAGTGGGGCTTCGACGGCCTGGTGGTCTCCGACTGGGGCGCGGTCCTGGACCCCGTCGCGGCCGTCGCCGCCGGGCTCGACCTGGAGATGCCGGCGACCAACGGGGTCAGCGCGGCACGCCTGGCCGAGGCCGTCCGGGAGGGGCGGCTGGAGGAGAGCGCGCTCGACCGCGCCGTCCTGCGGCTGCTGAAGCTGATCGAGCGCACTTCCCCAGGCACGGGCCCGCGCACCGGCCCTGGCACCGGCCCGGCCGAGGCCGACTTCGACCGCGACCACGCTCTCGCCCGCCGGGCCGCCGCGGAGTCGGCCGTCCTGCTGAAGAACGAGGACGCGATCCTGCCGCTGGACCCGCGGGCGGACCTGCGCGTCGCGGTGATCGGCGAGTTCGCGCGGACGCCGAGATACCAGGGCGCGGGCAGCTCGCGCGTCAAGCCGACGCGGATCGACGCGGCCCTCGACGCGCTCACCGGCGCCGCCGGCCCGGCCCTGCGGCTCGCCTTCGCCGCCGGGTTCACCCTGTCGGGCGAGGAGGCCCCGGAACTGCTCGCCGAGGCCGTCGCGGCCGCGCGGGACGCCGACATCGCCGTCGTCTTCCTCGGCCTGCCCGAAGGCGAGGAGTCCGAGGGCTTCGACCGCGCCGGCATCGACCTGCCCGAGGTCCAGGTGCGGCTGCTGAAAGAGATCGCCCTGGTCAATCCCCGGACCGTGGTCGTGCTGGCCAACGGCGGAGTCGTCCGGACGTCGGGCTGGGAGCGGCACGCCCGCGCCGTCCTCGAATGCTGGCTCAACGGCCAGGCGGGCGGCGGGGCGGTCGCCGACCTGCTGTTCGGCCGGGTCAACCCGAGCGGGCGGCTGGCCGAGACGATCCCGCTGCGGCTCGAGGACAACCCGTCCCACCTGAACTTCCCCGGCTCGGAGGGCACCGTCGTCTACGGCGAACGCCTCTACGTCGGGTACCGCTACTACGACGCCAAGGGCATCGACGTCGCCTACCCCTTCGGGCACGGCCTGTCCTACACCGACTTCGCGTACTCCGGCCTGTCCGCGGTGGTCGAGGGGGACGGCGACGAGACGGTCGTCAGGCTGCGGCTCGACCTGACCAACACCGGGACGGTGGCGGGCAAGGAGGTCGTCCAGGTCTACGTCCGCGACGTCGCCTGCTCGGTGGACCGTCCCGTCCGGGAGCTCAAGGCCTTCGCCAAGGTCGCGCTCGGGCCCGGCGAGTCGGCGGCCGTCCGCTTCGAGTTGGACGCCCGCGACCTGTCGTACTACAGCACCGGCCTCGGCCGCTGGGTGCTGGAGCCCGGCGACTTCGAGATCGGCGTCGGCGCCTCCTCGCGGGACCTGCGCCTGGCCGCCACGGTGACGGTCGACGCGCCGCCGCCCGTGCGGCCGCTGACACTGGACTCGACGCTCGCGGAGTGGCTCGCGCACCCTGAGGGCGGCCCGCTGCTGCGCCGGACCATGACCGCCGGGCACGCGTCCGCGATGAGCGACCCGGCGATTCTCCGCATGGTCGAGTCGACCCCGCTCAACCGCCTGATCACCTTGAGCGGCGGCGCGCTGGCCTCGCCGGAACTGGAGGACTACCTCGCCCGCTGACGGCCGGCCGGCGGCCGCCGGCGGGCGCGGCCGGCGGTCAGCGGGCGTTGAGCCATTCGTAGGCGGCCTTGGCGTCGGCCTCGGTGGGCTTGAGATCGACCTTCGAACGGGCCTCCGCCTTGCGGTTCCACTCGTTGTTCGGGTCGAGCGCGCCGCCGGGGCCGTGGCACTGCGCGCAGAAGGGGTTGCGGCCCTCCTGCAGCGCCCGGTCGGCGAGCTTCTGGTCGTAGATGTTGTCGCCCTGGGGCTCGAAGACGAACTGCAGGGCCGAGGTCACCGTCGCCGCCGGGGTCAGGCCGTAGACGTCCTTCGTGACGCTCCAGGCCAGGTTCTCCGCGCTCAGGTTCCCCTCCACGATGGCGTCGGTGGTGTTGGCGGCCGGATTCGCCGTCTGGACGGCGGCGTAGGCGTCCCCGGTCTTGAACAGGACGTAGCCGGCGACGCCGAGCATGATGGCCTTGCCGACGAGGCCGCCGCCCTTCACCTTCGGGCCGTGCGCCTTCGGACCCTTCACCTTCGGGCCGCTGGCCTTCGGGCCCCCCTTCGGGCTGGTCACCTGCCCGGTCTTGAGGTCGAGGAACGGCTCCGGTCTCGGCTCCGTGCGGGTCCAGTCCACCTTGGCCCGCTCGGACAGGTCGGCGGTCGCGGGCCGCCGCCACTTGCTCGCCTCTCCGGCCGCTTCGAGGTTCGCCGCCGTCTTCGGGCCCTTCGCCTGCTCGTCGAAGTCGATGTGCTTGGCGACGTTGTGCGGCGTCACCTGCTTGCCGTCGAATCCGGGATCCCACACCGGCCGGTCGCCGATGCCCGCCTGAACCGTCGGGTCGGTCTTCCTGCCCCAGACCGAGGACATCTGCTGCCCCATCTTCTTCGGGTCGAGCCCGACCTCGGCCGCCTGCTGGACGCCCGTGTGGTGATGTTGCTCGATCGGCGTCTTCGAGAAGCCGGCGGCTCTCTTCTGCATCGGGTCGGGGACCTTCGGCTTCCCCTTCTGCACCGGCTTGGCGAGGTTCTGCTCCATCTCCTGCCTCTTCGCGGCCGTGTCCTTGGAGCGCTGGTCCTGGTACTTCTTGGGCGCGGCACCGGACGGGTCGTAGAACGCCACGGGGTTGCCGAGGGCGTACACGTAGAGGTCGGGCCCGGCGGCGAGCCCGTCCGGGTCGCAGGCCGTCCAGCGGCCCAGCCAGGGCGCGTAGTAGCGCGCACCGTGGTAGTACAGGCCGCTCTCCTCGTCGCGTTCCTTTCCGGTGAAGCGGTACCGGTTCGGCTCCACGGTCTGGCCGCTGACCGCCTGGTAGGTGGTGCTGCCGTACGGCGAGCACTCCTCGTACGAGATCACCTGGGCGGCCTCGTCGAGCTCCAGGGCGCCCGCGCCCACCTGCTCGCCGTACTGGTAGCGGACGCGCCGTCGCGGCACGCCCGGCTCGACGCCGGCGACACGGGTCTCGACCCTGGCGACGGTGTGCTCGTCGTCGGTGACGTGCAGCGTCTCGCGTTCCAGCGGATCGGAGCCGTGGCGGCGGTAGATCTCGAATCCGCCCAGGTAGAGGCGTTCCTCCTTGATCCCGCCGGGCTCGGACTCGGTCACCTTGCGCACGCGCGCGCCCGACGAGTCGTACACGTAGAAGGTGCGCTCGCCGTTGTCGCCCGCCTGCCGCCGCGTCATCCGCAGCTGGTCGTGGAAGTCCCACAGCATCACCGGCAGGTGGGGCATGTGCAGCAGGTTGCCATTGACGTCGTAGGCGTACGGCTCGGTCACCCCGCCGACGGTCGTGCTGGTCAGCCGGTTCGAGGACACGGCCGGGTCGAGCGCGCTCGGCTCGTCGTAGGTGTAGGCGCGCCGCCAGCCGGCGTGGGCCGGGTCGCAGCCCCGGTGCCGCATCGACTCGATGTTGCCCACGGCGTCGTAGGTGTAGCGCTCGATGTAGCGCCCCATGGCGTTGCCGTCCTCGGGGTGCTGCAGGCGCAGCCGTGCGAGGTCGTCGGAGGAGTGGGGGGTGGGCGCGTTCGGGGTGCCGCCGGTCTGGCCGAGGTGCTCGCGCCCGGTGGCCTCGATGAGCCGGTAGACGGCGTCGTAGGTGAAGTCGGAGCCCGGCGCCACCCGCCGGTTGCGGAAGAACACGGTCTGCTGGGCGTCGTCGCGCACGTGGGTGGTGTTGCCCGCCGGGTCGTAGGTGTAGCGGACGTTCCGCACCTGGCAGCCGGGCCAGGCGGCCGGGGCCGGGTCGGGGCAGTCGTCCGGGAAGGCGGCGGCGTCGCGCCGGGTGAGGAGGCCGGTGAGGCGGTTGGTCAGCGGGTCGTAGGCGTAGGTGGTCCGGGCGCCGTTGCCGTTGTCGACGAGCGTGCGCCGCCCCTTGGCGTCGTAGTCGACGCCGGTGACCGCGCGCAGGCTCGCGGTGGCGGGATCCAGCGGCCCCTCGGGCTCGGCGTCCAGGTCGAGCCAGACGTTCACCCGCTCCAGCAGCCCGGCGACGTTGTGCACGGGCTGGATGACGTTCACCACCGTGCCGGGCCGGTCGCTGTGCGGTGCGATCAGCTGGACGGGGCGGTTGAGCGCGTCGTAGCGGGTGCGTTCGGTGAAGGTCTCGTCGTCGAGCGGCACGTCGGCGGAGACGTCGATCGTGCCGGCGTAGTCGCGGGCGAACCGGCGCCGGGTCGACAGCACGTTGCCCTTGAAATCGTAGTCGCCGGTGATGACCACGCCCGACTGGTCGTGGACCTCGACCGCTCTGCCGCGCAGGTTGCCGGTCTCGGGTTCGGGACGGCTCTCGCCGTAGACGGTGCGCTCGATGAGGACCTCGGCGCCGTCCCCCTCCCGCAGAAGGGTGCCGGTGGGGCGGCGCAGCGCGTCGTAGAGGGTGCGGAACCGCCGGTCGTCGCCGTCCCAGAGAAGGCAGGGATTGCCGGCCGCGTCCGGCAGGGCCCGTGACTCGCCGGCCTCCATGCTGGAGCCGCCGATCTGGGCCCCGGCCATGTCGTGGACGTAGCGCGCGACGACGCGGCCCTTGGCGTCGATGACCTCGCGCTGCCGGTTCTGGATGTCGAGGACGACCTCGGTGCGGTGGAACTCCTCGACCGGTGCGGCTCCGGCGGGCGCGTCGCCGTAGGCGAACCTGTTGTGCAGGACCGTGGCGGCGGTACGGCCGAGCGCGTCGGCGTGGGCGACGGTGGGCGTCGCGGCGTGCACCCGCGTCCGCTCGGCCGCCCGTGTCTCGTGCCCGCGGTCGATCGGATCGGGGTAGCGCGCCGCGAACGCCTCCGCCTCGCGCGGATCGGTGCGCAGGGCATGCCACGTGGGCAGGTACTCGCCTGGGTCCGTCCGGGCGAAGTGCGGCCCGGCGTGCGGGTCCGCGGCGGGGTCGGCCACCAGAACGGTGTCGTTGGCGTCCCAGACCTCCTGCCGCCACGGATCGAAGACCACCTTCTCCCACGTGCGGTCGGGGTGGAGCGTGGCGACCGTCCGCTCCAGCGGATCGTAGAACCGGAGGGTCGAGACGCCGGCCCGGACATCGGGCTCGAAGCGATGGGTGCCGCTGAAGAACGGCTCGTACTCGCGGATCGGCTTGCCCTTGTTGTTGAACACCGTCCAGCCGGTGCCGACCCATCTGGGATCGGCGTCGTGCGGCGCCCCCGGAACCGACCCCGGAACCGACCCCGGCACGGGCCCCGGCTCGGCCTGGATCTTTCGCTGGATCTCGCGGCCGAACCCGTCGCCGTAGGCCAGCTCGACCCGGATCGGCACGGGCGCCGCCGCGCCGGCATGTACCTCCCGGGCGAACACGGCGGTCGGGGTGGGCACGCCGCCCTCCGGGGACGGGGAGCGTGAGTAGGCCCTCAGGTCACGCACGACGCGGGTGGTGGCGTCACCGAGCAGCGTGGCGGCCATCGGACCGGTGGGGTCGGCGAGGACCGCGTTGATCTCGGCCTGGGTCAGGTCGGCGCGGAAACCGGGGTCCAGCCGGTCGCCGGGCACCGGCACCTCCTCGGGTTTGCCCATGACCGCGGTGCCGGCGACCGCGCCGAGGGCGTCGTAGGCGATCGCCGTCCGGTTGCGGTTCGCGTCCATCACGAGGGCGGGCTGCAGGACGCGGTAGTCGTACGCGCCGCGGACCGGGGACAGCGCCGGGTCGAGCTCGCGGACGCCGACGGTGACACGGTTGCCCAGCGCGTCGCACGTCTCCAGGACCAGCAGGTCGTGCGCGTCGTAGGTGACGAACTGCTCGGTTCTCGCCTCCTCGGTGTGGAACGCGTCGCGGTAGCGGTGCGGGAGGAAGAAGTGGGCGCGGGCATGGGCGGCCTCGGCCTCCGGCGGATCGGCCGGGCCGGGCGAGTAGAAGACCCGCCCGGACGGCGCCCACCACCCGTCGTCGCCGGCCAGGCGTACGTAGCGGGCCTCGTCCGCGAGCATGGCGTCGGTGACGCGGTCGCCGTGGACGGCGCCGACGAGCCCCGGCGTGAGGGCGAGTCGGTAGCTCTCGTACGGAAGCGCCAGCGGCTCCACGACGCCCAGCGGCAGCGGGCCGGTGAGGTCGTCGCGGCGGAAGTACCCGCGCACGTGGTCGAGCAGGCGCTTCTCGCGCCGGCCGGGAGTGGGCTCCTGCTCGTAGGCGAGCGGCACGGCGGCCTTCACGGCCGCGTCGACCTCGTCGAAGGTGAAGCGGCGGCCCTCGACCGGTGTGAGACCGGTGAGCTCGTAGGTGCGCGAGGCGCACGGCAGCGGCGCCAGGTAGGCGCCGGGCGTGTCGATGGCGTTGGTGACGTCGTTCTCGATGTAGGTGGCGAGCATCCGCGCCTGGCTCTCACGGACCCTCTCGGGCAGCGCCGGGTCGGGGGCACGGCGCCCGTAGCCGAGGGTGACGGACCGCCGTTCGTTGCCGTACTCGTCGACCTCCAGGACGAGCGCGTGGCCGACGCGCGGGTCGGCGGGATTCCGCTCGTACTGGTAGGTGAGCCCCTCGCGCGCGTGCACCAGGAAGACCGCGTGCTCGTTGCCCGCGCGGGGCTGCAGCATCCGGACCGTGTAGTTCTGCTCGGTGACGGTGTAGGGGTGGCCGTACGGGTACTCGTCGGTGCCCGAGCCGTCGAGGGCGTACACCTCCTGGCGCAGCACCGAGCCGCGCAGGGCTCGGCACGCCTGGCGTTCCTCCTCGAAGGTCAGCCCGCCGGGCAGCACCGTGTCGTCCAGCAGCAGGGCTCTCGCCCGGGTGTGGCTCAGGCCGGGCTCGCGGTAGTACTCGCCGGGATCGCCGGCGTCGGCCGGCCCGGCGAAGGCGTTCGAGACGCCTTCCGCTCCGACGTGGACGCCGGTGTGCGTCCAGGTGCGGGTGAGGATCGGCGGTACGCGGGAGGCGGCGTCCTCGTTGGCCGCGGGCACCGCCGGGTCGAGCGGGTGCTCGGTGTCCCACTGCTCCACCATGCCGAAGCCGCGGAACTCCCGCTCCACGGGGTCGTAGTCGCCGTGGTGGTAGGCGTACCGGGTGACGAACCGGAGCCGGCCGACCCGGTCGAGGGTCTCGACCCGCTCGACGACGTGGACCGGGAACGGCAGGCGGGTGAGCCACGGCCGGCCCGCCTCGCGGTCCGCCAGGTAGAACCTCGTCGAGGGGGCGTAGCGGACCGTGGTCTCGCCGCCGAGGTTGTTGACCGCCCGCGTCAGCAGGTGCGGCTTCACCCCGCCCATCAGGTCGACGTACCGCAGCGGCCTGCCCGCCTCGGCGGGCGACGGCGACGCCCACACCAGGCAGAGGGTGCCGTTGCCGAGCAGGTCGACGGGCGTGATCGCGGCGAAGTCCTGGGCGGGCGGCGGGACGTTCAGGCGGCGCGCGTCGCCCAGGCCGTTGCCCGACCGGTTGAAGTAGAGCCGCACGCCGTCGCGGTGCAGGTAGACGAGGTCGGTCGTGCCCGACCCGTCGAGGTCGGCGAGCAGGACGCGGCGCTCGTCGAACTCCTCGGGCGAGTCGAACAGGGGCGAGCCGTCCATGGTGATCTTGGCGCCGAAGCGGCCGTGGCCCAGGTTCGGCCAGTAGCAGACCTCGCCGTTGCGGACGCGCACCAGGTCGCTGAGGCCGTCGCCGCTCATGTCGGCCAGGAGCGCCGAATGGCCGCCGTCGGCGAAGACGGCGCGCGGCCCGCTCTCCTCCTCGTCGTACGGCCGGGCCACCCGGCGCGCCGGCAGGAAGCCCGCCTCGGCCAGGGACGGGTGCCAGACGAGCGCGTCGTCCTCGGTGATGAGCACGTCGGCGAACCCGTCGCCGGTGAGGTCGGCCAGCCGCAGGTTCGCCGCCTCGGTGTCGCGGTTGAGGCGGGAGGTGAACGGCCGGAACGGGCGCCACCCCTCGCCGTCGTCGTGCTCGTGGAACCCGGGCATGGGGCCGTCCAGCGCGACCAGGTCGGGCCGCCCGTCGCCCGCCAGGTCCATGAAGCGGGCGGCGCCTGGGGCGCCGGTGAGCGGCGAGCTCGGCGAAAGGGGGACGGGCTCGGCACGGCCGAACCGGGCCCGGGGTGACAGCGGGCTGGTGTTGCGGTGGTAGTACCACGCGCCGGCCTGCTCCACGAGCACGCCGGAGACGCCCTCGCCGTGCAGGTCGACCCACTGGTGGTCGTGGCCGTCCAGGCCGTCCGGCAGCGTCGCCGGGTCGAGGTCGTGCAGCTCGTCGTGGATCTCGGGCCGGGAGTACTCGAACTCGACCGGCGGCAGCGACTCCTCGAGATAGGTGGCGAACTCGGCGCCGCCCCGCACGGCGGCGGGCCGGGTGTCGTCGCGGACGTGGCCCTTCTGCGTCACCCGGCGCAGGAACGAGCCGAACCGGGTGCTGCCCTGGTGGGACAGCTCCTCGTCGACCGTCACCGTCCGGCCGGAACCGGTGGGGCCGAGGTCGAGGTCGGCGTAGTCGAACTCGGTGGAGCTCACCAGCCCGTCGTAACCCGGCTCCCCGGCGTCGCCGCCGGGAATGTGGTGGAACATCAGGACGCGGAGGCAGCGGCGGTGGGTGCGCACCTCGAAGCCCGCGCGATACGCCGAGAACGGGTCGGGGCGCTCCGACCACGCGTGCGGTGCCGACGGCGACGCCCGGACGAACCGGTGCTGCTCGTCCTCCGGCACGCCCGGGTCGGGGGCGACCGGCTCGACGTGCCCTTCGTCGTAGTCGAAGACGACCTCGAACAGCCACGACGCCTTGCCGAGGTCCGGTTCGACGAGGCGCGAGACGCGGTTGCCGTACCGGATGCGCTTGAGATAGCGGTTGGAGCCCCGGGAACGGTGCCGTTCGCTCGCGCGCGCCAGGTCGACGCCGCGGGCGTCCTCCTCCACGTACTCGTAGACGAGCGCGCCGCCCTTGTCGTCGTAGCTCTCGCAGGCGAGCCAGCTGAACACCCGCGTGCCCTCGGCGACGCGCGACCGCCGGTCGGTGCCGTACCGCGTGGTCACACCGCCGGAGGTGACGGAGCGCCAGTGGACGTCGCCGGTGTCGCGCCGGGTCCAGCGCTCGATCCGGGCGAACAGGCCCTCGGTGCGCGGCCGGTAGCGATGGACGACGTACCCGGGGGCGGTGACCTCGTCGGCGAACCGGGTGCCGTCGGGACGCAGCACGGGGACGAGGTCCTCGACGCCGGAGAGCAGGTAGACGTCGGACTCGTCGCCGTCGCGGTACTCCGGGACGCCCTTGTCGGTCCTCCGGGTGATCGCGGGCGTGGACAGCCTCCACCCGTACCCGAACGGGCCGTTGCCGTTGGCGGAGTCGTAGGTCAGCGCCAGCTCGGGGCCGAGGCCCGAACGGGCCTCGCTCGTCGCGATCGGCACGCTCATGGAGCCGGTGCCGGTGGCGGTGCCGGCGGCGAACTTCTCGCCGACGCCGCGGACGGCGCCACCGCCCTTGGGCGGCGAGACGGCGGGGACCTGCACGCGCGAGAAGGCAAGATTCGGCATTCTGCACCATCTCGTCCGGACGGCCCGTCAGAGGCCGGCAGCTGGATGTGTCGGGGATCATCGTTGCTTTACCCTCCGGTCTTGGTGACTAATCCGCGAATCCCGGCTCCGGCGCGCCACGGAAAACGGCGCCGGGAGGGCTCTTCTGGCGCGGTCAGGGTCCTTTATCAGTGAACGAAGATCCAGTGCTCGGATCGCAGAAACAATCTTGATTCGTCCTGCGGACAAAGACGTCGTTCCAGTAGTAACAGGGAGGAATTCCGGAAGCGTGCGGAGTGCCGTTGACGATGATCGGAAAAGCCGGTTCGAGGGCGCTCGAAGATCGTGAAGCGACCGCCCGGTCGCCATTCGGAAAGTCCTCGCGATTCGCGGTTTGGCGGCCACGTCGGCCAGGAAGAATCGAGGGGACTCGACCCCCCTGGAGTCGCCGAACGGCGGACCCTGCCCTCGATCGCGAACGGATCTTCGCCATGTGATCGGGGCGGTGCCCGCCTTCCGGCGCCGACCACTCGCTGCCGATGTCTGAGCAGGCCAGGGCTTCACGACCGACAGGGCGGAAGGACGCGGACATGGCACTCATCGTGATACGGCTGCACCCGGTCGAACCCATCGGGGGCGCCGATTTCACGCCCTACCTCGACGGCCTGGAGATCGAGGCGTTCGATCTTTCGACGGCCTCTCCGCTGGAGGGCGTCTCGCTGGGAGTGGCGACCTATCGGGCGCCGGTCGATCCGCCGCCGACCGATCCTTTCCGCCCCAACCAGAATTCGGATATCGTGCAGCACTGGGGTCCGACGGAGGAGCCCCCGCCGGAGCCCCTTCCCGTGCCCGACGTGTTCAAGGCCGTGGCCACGGCGGTGATCCGGATCCCGTCCGGAACGGGCCCCGAGCACGGCTCGCCGGATCTGCGGCTGGTGATCAGGAGGAACGGCAGCACCATCGTCCACCGGCAGTTGTACTTCAACGTCCCGGTGGACCCGCAGCAAAATCGTCCGCCTCGTCGGAATTATCCGGATATTCCTACGTCCAGTGTTTATCTGGCGCTGCCCGCCCCGGGCACCGGGCTGGACACCGACGACTACGTCGAGGTGCCCGCCGACGGCACCCCGCCCCGGTTCACCGACCTGCGCAACGCCGTCCAGGCGGTCCTCGACGCTGATCCGGGGAGCGCGGCCCCGCTGCCGATCACGGAGCTGACACCGCTGCAGGCCCGCCACGTCGCGTACGAGATCGTCTGGAACCAGTCGTTCCGGCCGCTGCCCGCGCCCAAGGTCCGCTTCGGCGGGTCGCAGGCGTCCAGGGAGCTCGACTGGCTCTACACCCTGCCCGACAGCGGCAGGGAGCAGGGCGACGAGGTCAGCCGGGCCACGTTCGAGGGCGATCTGGACAGCTACTACGCCGTCGGCAACGCCGACTCCGAACGCCTCGCGCCGTTCGTCTACGCCCTGGCCGCCGCCCTCAGGGCCGAGGCGCTCAGCCGCGCCGCGTCCAGGGCCGGCCTGCTGATGCCGGTCTCGCTCGCGCGGGCCCCGGGCGGGGCGCGGTTCAAGTCGGTCCGGGTCGTCCTGGCGTCGGCCGTGCCCCTCGCCGACCCGCCCGCGCCCCTGGAGCCGGTCTTCGCCGTCCCCGCCGAGTACTTCTACGCGCTGGGCGCCGCACTGCCCACGAGCATCTCCGCCGAGCAGCGGTTCCAGCTCCACACGCTGCAGGAGGAGGACACGCTCAGGTCCGCCTTGCAGGCGGCCCTCGACTCCGGCGTGATCACGGCGCCTGCGGGCACCGGGATCGCCCAGGCGGCCAGGCGGCTGCGCGCCCTGGGCGCGGTCCAGGGCTCGGCGCCGCAGTTCGCGCTGAACGGGGCCGATCCCATCCGCGCCAACGTGCGGTCCCTGGTCGAGGCATGGCTCGCCTACCAGGGCGAGGACATCGACGGCTTCTGGGCCGGCGTCACCGATCCGGGCCGTCTCGCGGGCCATCTGGAACTGGTCCTGCTGGTCCTCGCCGGCGGCCACGGCCCGCTCATCGGCGCGATCAAGACCGGGCTGGGCGCCGCAAGCGCGGACGACATCGACGACCGCCCGGCCGCCGACTGGCAGGCGCTGTTCGCCGGGCCGGACGCGGCGGACCTGCTGCCGGACTTCACCCGGCCGGGCAGCGTCGCCGAACGGGTGGCGGCGTTCATCCGCCACGTCCAGCAGTTCTTCGCGATCGTGCAGGAGTCCGCACCGATCTTCGAGGAGCCGCAGGGCGGGCCGCCCCGCCTCCCGAGACCGCCGGGCGACCTCATCACCGCCTTCATCACGACCTTTCCCAGCGGCGACTTCGAGTTCGGGGAGGAGTGGACCGACGAGCGGGCCGCGGCCGTCAGGGCCCACATCGCCGCCACGCTGCCCGATGACGAGGCGGCGGGGGAGCGGCTCTGGCAGGCGCTGACCACGCTCAACGAGCTGAGCCTGCTGACGGGGGCGGCGGGCGCGGCGGGCACGCCGCCGCCTCCGTGGACGACCGAGCGGGCCTTCTCGATCATGGAGGCCCTGTACGCCCGCGGGTTCACCGGCCGCGCCCGGATCGCCGAATCGGCCAGGGAGGACTTCCGGGCCGCGCTGACCGGGACGGTCGCCTGGGAGCACGCCGACACCCTCTACGAACGCGCCGGCGGACTTCCGGACGAGCCCTCACCGAACGGCGGCACCCCGGACGGCGGCGAGTTCCGGCCCGTGAACCCCGACGGCCGGCTGGTCAACTGCGTCCCTCCACCGCACCGTTCCCCCCTCGGCCCGGTCGCCTACCTCCACGACCTGCTCCGGCTCACCGAGGACTCCACCTGTGAAGACCCGTTCGGGGACGAGCCGGAGCGCGAGGCGGCCGCCACGCTCGCCGAACTCCTGGCGGGCCGGCGGGGCAGGCTGGGCGAACTGGCCGCGAGCCGGGCCGCCCTCGAGATCCCCGTCCCCGTGATCGACCTGGTCAACGAGTGCCTGGAGGCCGCCGTCGACGGCCCGCCGGGCAGCGGCGGCGTCGTGTACGACACCCACGCCGCCTCGCTCGGCGGCCACTCGCTGGCCGAGCACGACCCGGCCACCCTGTTCGCGGCGCTGCCCGAGCACTCCACCCCCGCAACCCCGGTCAGGCGGCCCGGCGCCTACGAGAAGCTCAAGATCGACTTCTCCGCGCCGTCGCTGCCCTACGCGCAGGCCCTGGACATCAACCGCACCTACCTGGCGCACCTGCGCACCAGCCGGTACGCGGTCATGCGCCGCTTCCGCGCCGACATCACCGAGCAGGCCCTCGACCCCGCCGACCAGCCGCCCGACTTCCAGCGGCACCTGTGGCGCTACCCGGTGAAGCGCGAGCTCGCGGCCGAGTACCTGCACCTGTCGCCGGAAGAGCTGGAGCTGCTGTTCACCCGCGACGTCCCCGAACAGGACCCGGAGGGGCGGCTCGTCCTGCACGAGCTGTACGGCTTCGACGCCGACACCGTCGGGGAGACGCACTGGACCGAGATCGTCGTCCGGCTCCCGGAGTTCCTGGAGCGCACCGGCCTGACCTGGTGCGAGTTCCTGGAGCTGTGGCGTTCGGGCTTCGTCCGCTTCGCCCGGTCCGGCGGCGAGGGGCCGCGCCGCTTCCCCGACTGCGAGCCGTGCGATCCGCACGCCTACCACATCCGCTTCCAGGATCCCTCGTCGCCGGTGGACGCGCTGCGCCGGCTGGCGGTGTTCATCCGGCTGTGGCGCAAGCTCCAGGGGGTGGCGAACGCGCGCTACGACTTCGCCCGGCTCCGGGATCTCTGCGTCGCGTTCGAGCTGTTCAGGCCCGACGGGATGATCAACCCCGACTTCGTGCGCGACCTCGCCGCCTTCCAGATCCTGCGCGACGACTTCGGCGCCGCCCTCACCGATCCGCTCGACCCCCCGGCCCCGGCCGCCACCGGCCCCGACCGCACGCACCTGCTGGCGCTGTGGGCCGGTCCCGGGGCGGCCAAGCGGGCCTGGGCGCTGGACGAGCTCCTCGACCAGGTGGCGGCCCACGGGCGCGACCGGCACGGCCGCGCGCCGCGCGGGCCCGAGTTCCTGAAGCTGCTGGCCGACAACCTCGGCCCGCTGTCGCTGCTCGCCGGTTTCGACCCCGACCCGGCGAGCGGCGACCGCTGGGACGCGCGCCCGGCCCACACGCTGCGCTTCGCCGAGGTGCTGGCCAAGATCTACGCGTCCGACTTCGGCGTCGGCGAGGTGCTGCTGCTGTGCACCGCCGACCCGCACCTGGACGGCGACGACCCCTTCCCGCTCCAGCCGGGCAACGAGGCGCTGGACGACCCGCTGGCGCTGCCCGACGACCAGTCCGCCCACTCCCTGTGGGCCCTGCGGGCGTGCCTCACGGCCGCCGAGGACCAGGTCGGCGGCGAGGACGCGGCCGCCTGGACCTGGGACCGGATCGAGCAGACCCTCCGGGACCGGTTCGGCTACGGCCCGCCGGTGTCCGGGCCGGACCCGTTGCGCAGGCTCGGCACCCGCTTCTTCCCGGCCGCCGTCGCCGCGGCGGGCGTCCCGGTGGCGCCCGGGGACCGCCAGTACCGGCAGCCCCTGGCGCCGACCTCCGCGCCGATGTGGAACACCCCGCCGGGGCCGTTCCGCTACGACACCGCCGTCCACGAGCTGTGGGCCGAGCTGCCGCTCAGCGGCGAGGCGGTGATCGCCAAGCTGGGCCGGATCCGCCAGCTGAGCGCCGTCGAGCAGCGCGCCGTCCGCCAGCTGTACTTCGCGCCCCGGGCCGATCTGGCCCCGTTCGCCTTCGTCGTCGGCGACCTCCGGGAGGCCGAGGAACGGCTGATCGAGGAACCCGACGAGGACGCCCGGTGGGCCTGGTTCCAGCGGCGGTTCGCCCTCTTCTACCGCCGCTGCGAGCTGATCGCCGAGCATCTGGCCGCGCACGTCGACGACTGGTCCGGGCGGGCGACCACCGAGGGCTCGGAACTCGCCTGGAGCGTGCTGCGCGAGCTGTCGGCCGACGAGAACGCCGGCACCGAGCCCTGGGAGCGCGACGGCGGAGAGCCCCCGTCGACCCTCTGGCCGGACCGCCCGTCCGCCGGCGCGTTCGCGGCCCTGCTCGGCCTCGCCGGCACCGGCCTGCCCGGGGAGTACACCGCCGAGGGCCGGGGGCTGGTGTGGCGTGAGGCGCGCGGGCCGCTGTCGGTGTTCGGCACGGGGGAGAACGCCGGCAACAGCCCGATCCCGACCGTCGTCCCGGCCCTGGACCTGGCCCCGACGGCCGTCGAGCGCGAGTTCGTCGACTTCCGCAACGGCTTCGCCACCGCCAACGTGGACGGCCGCCCGCTCGGCGGAGCCGAGGGCTACACCGTGCGCTGGACGGGCACGCTGCTGATCGAGGCGGGCGGCCCCTACGAGTTCCGGGCCGGCGCGCCCACCCCGGACGGCCTGCCGCCCGACTTCGCGGCCGCGACCGGGCGCTGGCTCGTCACGCTGCGGCGCGGCCAGCGCCGCTGGGTCGTGCTCAGCCACGACTGGCCGGACGAGACCGTCCCGGGCGATCGCGCCGACCCGCTGCGGCTGGCGCGCGGCGCGTACCGGCTCAGCGTCGAGTTCGTCCAGCCCCGGCCGGCCCATCGCGACGCCGAGGACCTGACACCGGCCGTCGGCGGGTTCCAGCTCAAGTACGCGGGCCACGACACCTGCGACGACCTGATGGCGATCCCGCACTCGCAGCTGTTCGGCGAGCGCAAGGACGGCACCCTGGCGGCGGACGTCCAGGGCGTGGACGGAACGGCGCGGCAGTACCTGGAGCGGCACTACACCAGCAGCCTGCGCGACATCCGCCGCACCTACCAGCGCGCGTTCACGGCCCTGCTGTCCGCGCACCGGTTCGGGTTGTCGGCCCGGCCGATCGCCGACGACGGCCAGTCCGAGATCGGCTACCTGCTGACCCACCCCGACCTGTTCGCGGGGACGTCGTCCTACCGGGCGGGCGGCATGCCGTCGGGCCCCTTCACCAGCCACCGCGCCTGGTTCGCCCCCGATCTGCTGCCGCTGCTCGACCACTACCAGGCGCCGTCCCCGGCCCGGGACCAGCGGGCCGAGCCGTCGGCACGGCGCCGGCAGGCGCTGTTCGACCAGTGGGAGCGGATCTTCGACTACACGGCCGTGCGGCGGGCGACGGCGTCGGCGCCCGAGCCGCCGCTGTGGCTGCTGTTCCACGAGGCCGCCGAGGACCACCCCGACGTGAGCGCCCAGCTGCAGCGGCATCTCCACGTCGACCTGCGGCACCTCCCGCAGGCGCTCACCTACGCCGGCCACACCGTGACCGGCGCCGACCTGCGGGACGAGCGCTGGACGGTGCGGGTCTGGCACGCCGACCGGTGGTTCGACCGGCTCCGCGAGGACTTCCTGATCGAGGACGTCCGGACCGCGCGCCCCGACCTGTGGGCGGCCGACGACCCCGGCGCCGGCACCGGCGACGGCTCGGGCAACGCCGTCCTCACCAGGTTCGTGCGGGACGGCTGCCTGGAGAACGGCGAGCCCCGCCGCTACACCGACGTCCAGGCCCTCAACGACGGGTTGCGGCTGCGCGGGCGCGCCGCGCTGCTGGCCCACCTCGGTCAGGATCCGCCGGCCCTCCAGGAACTGCTGCTCATCGACGTGGACGCCGGTCTGCGCCAGCGGGCCACCAGGATCGAGGAGGCCGTCAGCGCGGTCCAGACGTTCGTCCAGCGAGCCCGGCTCGGGCTGGAGCCGGCCCTGCCGGTCCCGGCGGGCTTCGCCCTGCTGTGGGACCGCCGGTACGCCACCTACCGGATCTGGGAACGGTGCGTCCGCCGCCGTCTCTACCGCGAGAACTGGATCGACTGGGAGGAGCTGGGGGAGGCCCGCCGCGGGGAGGCGTTCCGCCTCGTCGAGGACGAACTGCGCCGCACGTCCCTGACCTCGCCCGTCCCCGGCGGCCTGCTGCACTGGCCGGCGGACCGGCCGCCGGCCCATCCCGGCCTGACCGCCCTCCAGGCGCGCGAGCCCGCCGTTCTGCGTCGCGTCGACCTTGATCGCCATGGATTCGACCTGCAGGGCATGCCCGAGCGCCACGCCCGCCTGTCCTGGCTCGCGGCGGCGGGCCTCCCGGCGCGGCACCGGACCCTCGCGGGCGACGCGAGCGCGGCGAGCGACGCGACCGACGCGACCGACGCGGCGATCGCGGACGGGACCGGGACGCCGGAGCGTCCGCTGCCGTGGTGGGTTCAGGCCGCGACCCGCATGGGGGTGCGCTTCGTCCGGGTCGCCGCCGCGGGGGAGCCCCCTGCCTCCACCGAGTTCGTCCCGCACCGCGAGGGGTGCGAGCCGGCCTGCTGCCGCGACTGCGGCGAGCCGCACGCCGCCACGGTCGACGAGTACTACTTCTGGCTCCTCGACGCCCGCTTCCACAAGGCCGTCACCCAGGTCGCCGACGACGGCCACGGCCGGATGCCCGCCCCCACCGACCCGGCCGGCCCGGCCCGCGCGGCCGACCCTGACGGCAAGGTGCCGTGGAGCTGGCACGACGCGGGCGTCCTGCCGCGCCTGCTGCAGTGGCCGAGCGACCCGGCGGTCCACCTGGCCTGGAGCCGGGTGCACAACGGCGAGTTCAGTCAGCCCCGCCGGTCGTCGGAGCCGCTGCGCGTGCACGCCCCGGAGCCGGATCTGGAATTCGCCGGGAGGAGCGACGACTCGCTGCGCTTCACGGTCGAGGGCGGCCAGGCCCCGGAGGGCTACCCGTCCGCGCCCGAGCCGGGGTTCCGCTACGACCTGGCGGACGACGCCGCGACGCCCCTGCCGCTGCTGCACGAGACTCCGCCACCGCCCACCTACCCGGGCGGCCTGACGACCTTTCCCTACTTCGCCTTCCACGCGCCCGGAGCACCGATCCTGCCGCCGTCCGTGCACGCCCCGGCCATCGCGGTCGCGGCGAGCCTGCGCGCCCACTGCCGGTTCGAGGCCGCGCTGCGCTGGTACGACCTCGCCTTCGCCCCGCTGCGGTCAGACACGAGCTGGCTGCGCCACCACGCCCTCGGCGACGGCGCGGACCACGACGTCGCCACCCTCCGGGACCGAGCGATCCTGCTGAACTATCTGGAGACGCTCGACGAGTGGGGCTCGGCACTGCTGCGGGGCAACACGCCGGAGTCGTCCCAGCAGGCCCGGCTGGTGTTCGAGACGGTGGCCAGGGTGCTCGGCCAGGCCCCGCCCACGGTGCTCGCGGACGATCCCCACGGCCCGCCCCATCCCGTGGCGGACTTCGTCCCCGACCCCGCTCCGCTCAACCCGCGCCTGCTGGCGATCTACGAACGCAACGCCGACCGGCTCGGACTCGTCCACGCCACCCTGAACGCCGACCGGCTGCGGCGCGACCAGCGGCCCTACTGGAGCGACCCCGCCCCGGGGGAGAGCACCCAGCCGTGCCTGGACGACCTCGACTGGTGCGCCCCCGACAGCTGCTACCGGTTCGCGTACCTGATCCAGAAGGCGCACGAGCTGGCCGCCGAGCTGCGCAACCTGGGCAACGCCCTGCTCGGCGCCTACGAGAAGGGCGACGCCGAGTACCTCGCCACGCTGCGCGCGACGCACGAGCGCCAGCTGTCCGACCTCACCCTCCAGATCCGCCAGAACCAGTGGCGCGAGGCCGACTGGAACGCGCAGGCGCAGCGCAAGGCCAAGGAGATCGCCCAGACCCGCCAGCGGTACCACAACCTGCTGATCGAGAACGGGCTGAGCAACCGCGAGGACGAGCACGTCTTCCTCGTCTACGCGGCGCTGGCGCTCCGGGCGACGGGCAACATCGCCGAGGCCATCGCGCAGGGGATCGGCGCGACCCCCGACATCTTCGCCGGTGTCGCCGGGTTCGGCGGATCGCCGCTGTTCTACCAGCAGATACCGATCGGCTCGAAACTCGCCTCGGTGTTCGCGACCGCGGCCCGCATCGCCAATTCGCTCGGCGAGCTCTCCACGACCACCGGCGGGCTGCGCCTGACCCAGGCCGGATGGGAGCGGCGCGAGGAGGAGTGGCGGCACCAGGTCGAGGTCCTCGGCCTCGAGATCCAGCAGGCCGAACGGCACATCCTCGCCGCCGAGCGCCGCCAGGACATCGCCCTGCGCGAGCTGAACACCCACCGGCGGCAGATGGAGAGCTCGGCGGAGGTCCACGACTACCTGCGGGACAAGTTCACCGCCCACCAGCTCTACCTGTTCCTGCAGCGGGAGACGGCGGCGTTGTACGCGCAGACCTACGACCTGGCCCTGCACGTGGCGCGCCAGGCCGAGCGCGCGTTCAACTACGAGCGCGGGCACACGCGCTCGTTCATCACCGGCGAGGTCTGGGACGGGCTGCACGAGGGCCTCCAGGCGGGCGACCGGCTGGCCGTCGCCCTCAAGCGGATGGAGCACGCCTACCTGGACGACAACCGCCGCGAGTACGAGATCACCAAGCACCTGTCGCTGCGCCTGCTCTTCCCGCTGGAGTTCCTGACCCTGCAGGCCACGGGCAGCTGCGAGATCGAGATCCCGGAGTGGCTGTTCGACCAGGACTACCCGGGTCACTACATGCGGCGGATCCGGAACGTGAGCCTCAGCGTCCCGTGCGTCGTCGGCCCGTACGTCGGCGTGCAGAGCCGGCTGACCCTGCTGGGCAGCACGACCCGCGTCGATCCGCGCCTGGTCGATCCGCCCGGCGCCTGCTGCCCGGACGGCCGTCCCGGCGCGGGCGGCTACGACCCGGTGCCCGACGATCCCCGGATCGTTACGCGGCACACGGCGTCCGAGGCGATCGCCACCTCGGCGGGGCAGAACGACCACGGGATGTTCGAGCTGAACTTCCGCGACGACCGGTACCTGCCGTTCGAGTTCGCCGGCGCGGCCGGCCGCTGGCGGATCGAGCTGCCGCCCGAGAACAACCACTTCGACGTCGCCACCCTCGCCGACGTCGTCCTGCACCTCAACTACACGGCGCGCGAGGGCGGCGACGAGCTGCGCCGCGCCGCGAGCGAGAGCGCGCGGCGCCACCTGCCCGGCTCCGGCGTCCGGTACTTCGACGTCGAGCACGACCTCCCGGACGCGTGGCGGCGCCCGCGCGCCCATGAGATCCGGCCGGCCCTGGGACGGACCATGTTCCCGTTCCTGCAGGGGCGGCGCGATCCGCGGGTGACGCGGATCGGGCTGTTCCTCGAGGTCCCCGGCGCGGCACCGAGCACCCACCACACGGTCGAGTTCGAGCGGTCGCCCGGCTGCGGCACGGCCGCCCGGCCCGTCGACGTCCACTGCGTCGCCAGTGCCGACTGGCCGCAGCTCTTCTGCGGGGTGCTGGAGCTGCCGGAACCCGTGGTCCTGGGGAGCACGCCTGAGACGCTCGGCGTGTTCCGGCTGCCTCCGGGGCTGGAGCAGGTCTGCCGCGTCCACCTGCTGTGCTGGTACGACGTCGTCTGATCCCGGAGGGCGGACGATCTTCGTGCGGCGCGCGGGTCAGCCGGGCAGGGCGAGCAGGGCGCCGACCGTGGTCTCGGCGCCCCACCCCGGCAGCACGCGGGTCACCGGCGGCAGCTGGGCGAGCAGCGCGGCGTGCTGGTGGCGGTGCCTGAAGTCGGGAGTGTGGAGCGTGAAGCCGGTGAAGAGGGCGTGCAGCTCCTCGCTGTAGAGCCAGACGCCGCCCCGGATGTGGCTGGGCACGTCGATCACCGTGAGCCGCGCGTCGCCGATCTCGAAGTCGTCATCGCGCTTGTAGAGCGTGTCGGGGCGGGCCTTCCGGAGCGCCTTGCGCTGCGCCGGGTCGGGCACGTGCAGAGACGCCCGTTCAAGGTGGGAGCGCCAGCGCGGCAGCGCGGCCTGGGGCAGGGCGACGTAGGCGTTGGCGGAGACGTTGCGGGCGTTCATGACGTGGATCTCCTCGCCGTCGGTGAGGATGACCGCCACGGCGTCGCGGCCTCCGACGACCCGGCTGATGCCGTCCACGCGGGACGCGGGGTCGATCACGAAGACCTCGTCGTCGTCGCCCACGACGTAGGTGTTGGCGGGCGCGCCGTTGTCACCGGTGACGACGGTCTCGACGCGCGTGCCGCCGGCCGCGTACGGCGGCCGCGCCGGCACGGGGAGGGCCGGCGGGAACGGAGGCGGCGTCGGGGCGGGCCCCGGCGGGGGCGCGGTGCCCGCCGTGCGCAGCAGCTCCAGCACCGCGCGGGCGTCGGCGGGACGGGCGCGCGGATCCTTGGCCAGCAGTGAGTCCACGAGCCGGTCGAGGGAGTCGGGAAGGTCGGGGCGCAGCGACCGGATCCTCGGCGCCGGTTCGAGCACGATGCTGCGGATGAGCACCGGGAGCGTGTCGGCGTCGAAGGGCGCCCGGCCGGTCAGCAGCGCGAAGAGCACCACGCCGAGCGCGTAGAGGTCGGCGCGGAAGTCGACCTCGCCGCCGCTCTCGAACTGCTCGGGGGCCATGAAGGCGGGGGTGCCGATGACGGCGCTGCCGGTGAGGTTGGTGATCTGGTCGGCGTGCCGCGCGATGCCGAAGTCCATCACCGTCACGTGGTCGCCGGGGAGCAGCATGACGTTGGCGGGCTTGATGTCGCGGTGCACGACGCCCTGCTCGTGGGCGGCCCGCAGCGCGTCCGCCGCCTGCGCGGCGATCCGCAGCGCCCGGTCGACCGGGAGGCCGCCCGGATGCCGCCGGATGAGGGCCGACAGGTCCTCCCCGTCCAGCAGTTCCATCACCAGGAACAGCGCGCCGCCGTCGTCCCCGCCGTCGTGGATCACGACGATGTTGGGGTGCCGCAGGCGGGCGCTGATCTCCACCTCGCGCTGGAACCTCTGGATCAGGAGGGGGTCGGCGCCCTCCGGCTTGGCCAGCATCTTCACGGCCACCGGGCGGCTCAGGCGCGTGTCGACGCCGCGCCAGACCTCCCCCATGCCGCCGCGTCCCAGCAACGACTCGAGCCGGTATCGCTCCGCCAGTACCAGCCCGCCGCGCACTGGTCCTCCCGCCTGTCCCGTGAAGTCCGTCCACGGAAACATACCGGCGCCCGGCGGGGCGGTCGAAAGCCGGTCGAGCGCCGGCGGCGTGGCCCCGGGAGGTCATAGTAGGTTAGCCTAACCTAATTAAAATGATCTTTGGCTGACGAGAAGGACGTGGAGCATGGCCGCCCGCGAGCACAAGGCGTTCCCGATCGTGGTCCGCGACCTGGAGGTCCTGGACGCCTTCGACGTCACGCCCCGGACGCGCCGGGTCGTGCTGACCGGCGCCCAGCTCGGCGCGTTCGAGAACGGCGGCCACCGGATCGCCCCGTTCCGCACCGAGAACGCCGACGACCACGTCAAGCTGATCGTGCCCGGGGCCGGGGTCGTCCCGCCCGTCCAGGAGGACGGCCACCTGGACTGGCCGCCCGGGACGATCGAGCGGGCCCGCGACTACACCCCGCGCCGCTACGACCCCGATGCCCGCCGCCTCGAGCTGGACTTCGTCCGCCATGCCGGCGGGCCCGCGGCGGAGTGGGCCGGACGCGCCCGTCCCGGCGACCGCGTCCTCGTCGCCGGCCCCCGCGGGACCACCGTCCTCCCCGCCGGCATCGACTGGTACTTCCTGGCCGGCGACGAGACGGCCCTGCCCGCCATCGCGCGCCGCATCGAGGAACTGCCCGCCGGCACCCCGGTCACCGCGGTCGTCTCGGTCGCCTCCGCCGGCGAGGAGCAGACCTTCGACCACCGTGCCGACCTCGACCTCACCTGGGTCCACCGCGACACCGCCGGACCCGGCGCCCTGATGGACGCCGTCCGGGCCGCGCCCTGGAGGACGGGCCAGGTGTACGCGTGGGCGGCCGGAGAGGCCGGCATGCTGCGCCCGATCCGGCGCTGGCTCGAGCAGGACAGGCGGGTCCCGGCCGGCCGCACCGACATCGCCGGCTACTGGCGGGCGGGCCGCGCCCAGCACGAGACGTCGCAGGAAATGGACCGGCTCAGGCACGCCGCCTCCCTCGCCGTCCCGTACGCGATCCGCGCCGCCGTCACCCTCGACCTCGCCGAGCACGTGACCGACGGGCGCACCACGGTCCCGGACCTCGCCGCGGCCGCCGGCGCCCGCCCCCGCGGCATCCGCAAGATCCTCGCCGTGCTCGCGCACCAGGGGTACTTCACCCTCGGCGCCGACGACGTCGTCGCCCTCACCCCGGCGGGGACGTTCCTGCTCGAGGAACAGGTGCACGGCAGGCTCGACCACCGCAACGGATACGCCCGCCTCGACGACTCCTGGCCCGGCCTGCTGCACGCCGCGCGCACCGGCGAGTCCGGGTTCGAGCACGCCGCCGGCCACTCCTTCTGGGCAGAGCTGGCCGGCGACGAGCGGCTCGGCCGGACCTTCGACGGCGACCTGGCCCGGTGGTCGGGCACCTGGTCGCCGGACCTCGTCAAGGCACTGGCCCTCACCGGCGAGCATCTCGTCGACGTCGGCGGCGGAACCGGAACGTTCCTGGCCCACGTGCTGGCGGAGGCGCCCGGAGTCCGCGCGACCCTCGTGGAACTGCCCACCACCGCCGAGCGCGCCCGCGCCCACCTCGCCGAGCGCGGCCTCGCCGACCGCGTCGCCATCGCCGCCCAGAGCTTCTTCGAGGAGCTGCCGGCGGGCCGGGACCTCTACCTCCTGGCACAGGTCCTGCACGACTGGCCGGACGAGGAGGCGGTCGCCATCCTGACCCGGGTCGCCGAGGCGGCGCGCGGCCGCCGCGTCGTCGTGCTCGAACGCGTCGCGACCCCGGCCGACGAAGCGGGCACCGCCGCGTTCGACCTGCAGATGTACACCGTCTTCGGCAGCGGCGAACGCGACCGCGACGAGTTCGCCGCCCTGGGGGAGCGGGCCGGGCTCCGCCTGGAGTCCGCCACCCGGATCCACGCCAACCTGCACGCGATCGAATTCCGCACCGCCTGAACGGCGACCGGACCTCCCGTTCAAAGGTCGGGTCGTGTCCGGTGTGGCGGCGGCGCGGATCGCGCCGCCGCCGATGAAGGTGGACGCATGCGTCTCAGGCTGCGCGTTCCGGAGTCCGGCCTCGCCCGTACGGCTCTGACGCTCACTGTGGTGGCGGGCCTGGTGGACGCCGCCGCGTTCATGGTCCTCGGCGGTGTGTTCGTCGCCAACCAGACGGGCAACTGCGTGCTGCTGGCCATCGGCATCGCCGAGCGCATCCCGATCGGCGACGCGGGCGCGGACAGGCCGCACGCCGGCGTGACGGGACCGCTGATGTCCCTGGCGGCGTTCTGTGCCGGCGCGGCGGCCGCGGGATGGGGCGGCCTCCGCGTTCCGCGGCGCGTGGCCGCGTTCTTGCCGTTGCTGGGCGCGGAGGCGCTGCTGCTCGCCGCGGCGGCGGCCCTGCCCGGTCCGGACTGGGCGCGCGTGGGTCTGGTGGCCGCCGCGATGGGCGTCCAGAGCGTTCAGGCGGTACGGCTGGAGGTTCCAGGCGTGACCACCACGGTGGTGACCGGCACCCTGGCCTCGCTCTTCGACAAGCTCACCGACGAGCGCCCCCGGCGGCGCGGCACGGGCCTGCTCACGCTGGTCTGGGTGCTCTACATCGCCGGCGCGGTGGCCGGCGCCCTGGGCGCCCGCCTCTGGTCGTTCACCGCGGTCTGCTGGTGCGCGGTGGCGCTGACCGTCCTACGGGCCGCCCTCAGCGAACCGCCCGGCCGTTGAAGGTCCCAGGGGCAAGCACCATCGCACTACCGGGCCATCGCGCCCCTGGGACCTCTCAGGAGAGTTCGAGGGCGTGCTCGACCAGCGTGATGAGCACGCTCTTGACCGAGTCGCGCTGACGGGCGTCGCACAGGACGATCGGGATCTGCGGGTCCACGTCCAGCGCGGTGCGGATCTGCTTCAGCGTGTGGGTGCGGGTCCCGTCGAAGCAGTTGACGGCCACGACGAACGGGGTGTCGCGCTGCTCGAAGAAGTCGATGGAGTCGAAGCTGGCGGTCAGCCGGCGGGTGTCGGCCAGCACCACCGCCCCGATCGCCCCGTAGGCCATCTCCTCCCACATGAACCAGAACCGCTCCTGGCCCGGCGTGCCGAACAGGTAGAGGGTGATGCCGTCGTTGAAGGCCAGGCGGCCGAAGTCCATGGCCACGGTGGTGGTGGTCTTTCCCTCCACCCCGTGCAGGTCGTCCACCTTGCTGCCGACGTCGGTGAGCGCCTCCTCGGTGCGCAGCGGGCGGATCTCGCTGACCGCCCCCACCATCGTGGTCTTGCCGGCGCCGAACCCCCCGGCCACCAGGATCTTCAGCGCCATGTGCGCGTCGGTGGGGGCCAGGAGGGTGTTGCGCCAGTCACCGGCTGCTCGCGGGGACAGGGACGACGGGGTGTCAGAGGGCGCGGAGGTCATCGAGAACTCTCTTGAGGATTTCGGGGGAGGGTCGTTCGGCCAGTGGCGCCGAGCGCTGCTCCTCGACCAGTCCCTGCTGGTACAGGTCGGCCACCAGCACCCGCATCACGCCCAGAGGCAGGTCCAGCTCGGAGGTCAGATCGGCCAGGGTCATCGGGTTGCGGCACAGGTCGAGCAGCCGCTGCTGCTCCTGGGACAGGCGCGCCCGCTCGTTCGGGGAACGCCCGGTGACGACCAGCATCGTGACCAGGTCCAGGCGGACGCCCTGGACCCGGGTGCGGCCGCGGGTCAGCGCATACGGGCGCACCATCGGCCCGGCGTCCGCGTCGATCCAGCGCTCTCTCGGGGACTCCATGTCCGCGGCTCATATCGCGTCGCGCGAGGAACCGGCCATTCCTGGTGAGGCGCCCGCGTCCGCCGGATCCGAACCGGGCGCGGAGTCGGAGCGGGGAGTGGCCGCCAGCTGCTTGCGCACGCGTTTGACCAGCATCGCCATCTCGTAGCCGACCAGACCGGTGTTGCCGCCCGCGTCGGCGAGCACCGCCAGGCAGCTGCCGCTGCCCGCGGCGCAGATGAAGAACAGCGCGTCGTTCATCTCCACGATCGTCTGCCGCACCTCGTCCTTGCCGAAGTGCTCGCGCGCGCCCCTGGCCAGGCTGTGGAATCCGGAGGAGAGCGCGGCGATGTGCTCGGCCTCCTCCCGGCTCACCCCGCGTGAGGCGCCCATCAGGAGGCCGTCGCGCGACAGCAGCACGGCCTGCTGCACCTCGCCCACGCGGTCGACGAGCTCGTCCAGAAGCCAGCTGAAATCTCCGGCCATGCGCTGCCGTGTCATGGATTCCCCCGCTCGATTCGTTCATCGAACACTGCCGATCCGTCCGTTTCCACATCCTCGTCCTCGCCGCGGGCCGCAGTCCAGCCCGACTGCAGGGACGAGAGCAGATCGCGGTTGGTCTCCGCCGGCCGGTCGCCGAAGCCCTGCTCGTCCCCGCCCGTGCCGCGGCCGGTCGGGAACTCCGACGTCCCCTCCCGCGACCTGGGCGCGGAGCGCAGCTGCGGCGCCAGATTCCGCTGCCGGACCCGACGCGGCAGCCCGCCGGTCTCCGCGTCGTACGCGGCCTCCTGCCCGTCGGCACGCCCCATTCCGGGCACGTCCTCCGCGAGCAGCGGCGGCGGGGGCGGGGCTGCGGGCCGCGCCTGAGGCGGCACCGGCGGCACTGGCGGCACCGGCGGCGCGGGGGGAGCGGGAGGCGGCGCGGCGCGGTGCCGTCCTCCGACCGGCGTCTGCTCCATCGCGGGCCCGGGCGGCACCAGCGCCGGGGGCGCCGGCTCGGCCTGGAGGACCCGCCCGGTCCGGGCGGCCGGCCAGGGCGCGCTTCCGTTCTGGACGGCCCGCGAGGTGGGCGCGGCCTCGCCGTCGGCCAGCAGCGCGGTGGGCAGCAGCACGACGGCGGTGACGCCGCCGTAGGCGGACGGCTGCAGCACCACCTGGATCTCGTGCCGCGCGGCCAGCCGGGCCACCACGAACAGGCCCAGCCGGTCGCTGTCGGCCAGGTCGAACTCCGGCGGGTCGGCCAGCCGCCGGTTGGTCTCCGCCAGGTCGTCGGCGTCCAGGCCGATCCCGCGGTCGACCACCTCGACGGCCAGCCCGTTGCCGACCTGGTCGGCCCGTACCAGCACCTCGGTGTTGGGCGGCGAGAACGCGGTCGCGTTCTCGATCAGCTCGGCCAGCAGGTGCACCACGTCGGCCACCACCGAGCCCTCCACCCGGGACGGGGACAGCGCCATGACGTCCACCCGCGCGTAGTCCTCGACCTCGGCGACGGCCGCGCGCAGCAGCTGCTCCACCGGGACAGGCTCGCTCCACCCGCGCACGTTCTGCTTGCCGGACAGGATGACCAGGCCCTCGGCGTGCCGCCGCATGCGGGTGGTCAGGTGGTCCAGGCGGAACAGGTCCTCCAGCTCGTCGGGGTCGGAGGTGCGGCGCTCCATCGCGTCCAGCAGCCGCAGCTGCCGGTGCAGCAGCGACTGGCTCCGCCAGGCCAGGTTGATGAACACCCGGCTGATGCCCGCGCGCACCTGCGCCTCGCCGACCGCGGTCTCGATCGCGGTGCGCTGCACCGTGCCGAACGCCTCGGCGACCGAGGCGATCTCGGCGGTGCGGCCGCCCTTGATGTCCGGGGCCTCGTCCGCGACGTTGACCTCCTCGCCCCGGCGCAGCCGGCCCACGACCCTGGGCAGCCGCTGGTGGGCCAGCTCCTGCGCCGCCCGCTGCAGGTCGCGCAGCTCGACCGAGATGCCGCGGGCGAACCGCCACGACAGCACGACCGAGGCGACCACGATCGCCAGGCCCAGGCCGCCGACCAGCGCCAGCTGGTACGTCACCGCCCGGCCGTCCTTCTCGTGCTGGGTGTTCACCGCGCCGCCGGAGCCCTGCAGGGCCAGGAACCAGGACTGGGACGCGGCCGGGAGGGTCGAGCGCCAGTCCGCCAGCACGGTGGGCGACGGCCTGCGCGTCGGGGAGGCGATGATGGTCTGCTCGAGCTGCTGGAAGCGCGTGAACTGCGGCGACCGGTTCACCGCGCCCAGGATGTCGCGCACCGCCGTGTTGGAGGTGTTGAAGGAGAGGTCGGTCATGCGCCGGCGGTCGGCGGCCGCCTGCACGAACGCCGCGTACTCCGGCGCCGACAGCCACCGGCCGCGGGCCTGGGCGAGCGTGACGACCGCGTCCTCGCGCATCATGTGGTCGCGGGCCTGGGTGCTGTAGAGGTTCGCCACGGCCGCCTGGTAGGCCTTGACGTCGTTGGACGCCGTCGGGCCGGGCAGCATCCAGTTGGTGCTGTGGGCCAGGCTCGTGATCATGGTGGACAGCGTCCCGGTCGTCCTGTCGGACAGGGCGTTGTACTGGTTGACCGCGTCGAGCGGCGCGATCGACCGCGCGGCGACCCGGGCCCGGAGGGCGCCGATCCGGCCGTACTCGCGGTTCAGGTCGCCGATGGCCCGGATGGTCTCGCGGTCGGTGAGTTCGCTCGCGGCGGGGAGGGTCTTCTGGCGGAAGACCGCCAGCGCCCCGTCGGTGGCCTTCTGCCCTTGCTGGAGTTGCTCGACCCCCTGGGCGCCGCGGGACCCGAGGACCGCGGCCGTGGCGGCGCGTTCAAGGCGCAGCGTTTCCGAGACCATCCCGACCGGGGTTCCGATATCGTTCACGGCCCGGGTGAAGTCCGCCCTCGCCACCGCCGCGCTGACGGACGTGAAGGTGGCAAAAGCCCACAGCGCCACCAGCAACAGCAACGGCACGACGAGCAGCGCTGCGAGTCGGCGGCGGATAGGTCGCGACCGGACGCGCTTGCGCGAACTCATACTTTCGTCGTTCTTCGCCACACGCAACTCCATGGATCCAGCGGGCCCACAGTTCCAAGGGCCGCATACTCTACACGTAAAGGTGTAGATGTATAAGAAAGCAATCGCTTTC
Source organism: Actinomadura rugatobispora (assembly GCF_055379765.1). Classification (NCBI taxonomy): domain Bacteria; kingdom Bacillati; phylum Actinomycetota; class Actinomycetes; order Streptosporangiales; family Thermomonosporaceae; genus Actinomadura; species Actinomadura rugatobispora. Next base: position 10,143,897 of record NZ_AP029191.1, read on the forward strand.
GACCCGTGCGAGTGGGCGTTAACCTCGCGTTTCGGACCGTGCGTGAGCGTGTGACCATCGTCTGTGACCGGCGTCACGATCGCGTGGGCCGGAGCGGCCGCCGACCCCGGCGAACTGGGCCGCTTTCGGCCGACGGCGCCTCGGCGGTGTAAGCGGTGGCGCATCGGCGGCGCCGCGTCCGGCGGGCCGTGGAAACGTTCGCGAATAAGGCGGCCGGCCGCGACGCAACAGGGCGAAAGCGCCGGCGGAAATCTCGCTCTGACCGATGGAGACGCCTATTGCCCCGTGGGCCGTCTCCTTCTCTTACGACCGGTTGGGCGTACGGCGTCATTTTCAGTCTCGCCGGAACGGCGAATGGCGGCGCCGGGCGCGACGGTTGCGCGCCGGGATTGCCCGGCCGGTGAACTCGTAACGACACCGGCGTCGAGCCCGGAGTCTCACATCGCGTTTCATGAGCTTGCGGGTGTGGGAGCGTTCCGCTGCCGGCCGCGGCTCGCTGCCGGGCCGGCGCCGGTGTCCTGACCTGGAGAGCAGGGCGAGGGGGTGGTCCTTACATCGCGGATTCGCTCCTCGCGGATTTCCCGAGTTCCTTCTGAAGGGGCCGGGAAAGCGGTGGTGAAGACGAGTGCCCTTCCTCCCCGCCGCCGTACGGGACGGGGCGGAACCGCCTCGGGCTCGGAAACTGTCAGATTCCGAGCCCGAGGTTGGCGAGGGGCGCTCGCGCGAAGCGAGCAGGGGGTGGGTGACGAGCCGGGACCGGTGGCCTACCTCCGCTCGCGGGGCCGCAGGACCGGCTCAGGCGTCCCGGTCAGTAGTCCGGGTTGTTGGCGTCCGGGATCTCGATGCTGATCGGCAGGTCGCCCCCGGACAGGACGAGCAGGGCCGCCAGGCGGAGGATCTCGTCGAAGGCCCAGTAGAACTTCTGCAGGGCCCCCGGTGCCTTCTCGAGGGAGAGCAGACCTTCGCGGACGAGGACGAAGGGCTCCCAGAGGGTCTCGAAGACCCCGTCCCACAGCGGCTCCCTGCGGATCTTCAGCGAGTTGGCGATCTCGTCACCGAGCACGTAGCGGGTGAGCGAGCCGAGGATGGGTTTGGTGATGTACCTGAGGGGGCCGCCCGGGATGATCGTGGCCATGTTGAGCAGCATGTCGGCCAGCTTGATGCCCTCGGGCGTCGCGGCCAGGATCGGGTCCAGGACCTGCTTGGCCTGGGAGTTGGCCTGGTCCCACGAGTTGGGGATGTACTCGTCCTTGATGCCGAGCATGTGGGCGCACACCTGCCACGAGTGCAGGAAGGCCGTGGACTCGTTGGCGGGGATCGGCACCTTCCACTTGACCAGGTTCTGCATGACGGTCGTGGGCAGGCTGTGCCAGGTCACCATCATGTCCGCCTGGCTGATCGGGATCGCCTCGTCGGCGACCTTCGACCAGTACGGGGACTTCGGCAGCAGGTGACGTACGCCCGCGTGCGCCAGCCGGGTCTTGACGCAGGTCACGATCATCTCGCCGTTGGGATCGTAGGCGTTCGACGTCCCGATGTCGTACCCGAGCTTGGCGGTCTTGGTGATGCGGTCGCGCATGTCCGCGCCGCCCTTGGAGTAGTAGACCGCGCGCGCCTCCCTGGGGATCATCGTGCTCATCATCCCGCTGGCGAAGCCGTAGGTGACGCCGAGGTAGAGCCCCCGCTTCTCGTTGAAGTCGACCGCGGTGGCGAGCTTGCCCTGGTCGGCCCACGACGGCAGCTGCCTGGCGCGCTCCATGAAGGCGCGCAGGTCGGCGGGCAGGCCGCTCGGCAGCGCCTGGCCGTTCTTGGTCCAGGTGCGCAGGAGCCTGTTGACCTGGGGCACGGCGCCCCGGTCGATCAGTGAGGCGACCAGCGTGTCGGCCTCCGGGTCCCAGACGCCGCGGGGGTCGGCGCCTGCACCCGCGCCGGCCACCGAGCCCTTGGGCGACCACGTCCACAGTGGGGCCGCCTGGGCGGGGGACGCGACGCTCAGCGCACCGACCGCGCCCAGCGTCCCTCCCGCCATCAACACGTTGCGCCTGCTGGGTGTGTCCATGCCTTCGCTCCTCCTCGGGGCTGAGAGCACCGTCCTGATACGGTGAAACGAGTTTTGCATCTGCGTATCATCGACGACAGATCCAATAAGAGCACACCGTGACGGCCGCCACAAGACCCGAACATGACGGCGGCCATCGGCCGGTGAGGCAGAATCAGTCGTCTAAGGAGGAGACCGTGGAACCTGCGCTGTCCGCCCTCATGGCGACCTCTGGCCCGGACTCGCTGCTCGAACGCGCGTACATCGACGCCGTCGAGCAGGTCGACGACATGGACGAGACCCGCGCGCGCGTGCTCGACGCCGCCTACGAGCAGTTCTGCCGGATGGGGATCCAGCGTTCCACCATGGAGGACGTCGCCAAGCGGGCCGGCGTCTCCCGGATCACGGTCTACCGCCGGTTCACCACCAAGGACGCGCTGGTCGAGCAGGTGGTGCGCCGGGAGTTCCGCCGCTACTTCGACCGGTTCCTCATCGACATCGACCAGGCCGAGACCGCCGCCGACCGGGTGGTGCTGGGCTTCGTGAGCTCGCTGCGCGCCATCCGCGGCAACCCGCTGATCGGCGGCCTGATCGACACGGAACCGGATCTGCTCGTCTCCTCGATGATCAGTGACGGCGGGCGGACCCTCGCCGCCGTGCGGGAGTTCGTCGCCGGCCAGCTCCGCCAGGAGCAGCGGGCGGGCAACGTGCCCGCCGACCTGGACACCGACTTCGTGGCCGAGATGATGGTGCGGGTCTCCGCCTCGTTCCTGGCGATCCCCAGCCATCTCATCGACCTCGATGACGACGATCAGCTGGCCGCAGTCGCCCGTCGGTTCCTCTTGCCCATGCTGGAACCGGCTCGCTCTCCGGACCGGCCTCAGGATTGACAGCGCCGCTTCCGGAACGTTCCGGTGCGGCGGCCTCGTACCGGGGGAGCACGGCGATGGCCGCGGCCAGCACGGCGATCCCGCCGGCCAGGAGGAGCGCCGTGGCCGTCCCGGCGGGCCATGTCTCCTTGTGCAGCAGGGTCCCGGTCAGCAGCAGGTGGGTCTTGGCGACGACGGTCGCGACCAGGACGACGACCAGCATCCGATGGCGCCGCAGGGCCACCTGCAACTGGGAGACGCCGAGCCCCGCCGCGATGACGAACAGGTACGGATAGGGCGTGCCCAGCAGATCGGCCGCCGAGAAGGGGAGCCGTGTCATGGCGTTGAGGGCCACCTCCGCGGTGCCGATGAGAACGCCGGCGGTGAGGCCGAAGACCACGCCCGTCGACGGGCGGGCGTGCCGTCCCACCGGCCCCGTCTCGTAGATGACGAAGAGCGCGATCGGCAGCATGAGGCAGGGCGCGACGATCACGGTGAGCAGCCGCGGCGACGGCGGATGCCCTGAGAGGGGGATGTCCGCGGTCGCCGCGGCCGTCATCGCCGTGGCGCCCGCGACCAGCGCGAGCGCCAGCAGTTCGCGGCCGCTGGGATGCTCGGTGAAGCAGAGCAGGGAGATGGCCGGCAGCATGGCCAGGGACGACACGAAGACGGGCTGGGCGATCGGCAGGGGGAGGGCGCTCAGAGCGTTCCACTGCAGGATCAGCCCGACGGCCATGACGACGGCGCCGGCGATGCTCAGGCGGGTGGTGAGCAGGCGGACCGCCAGCCTCGTCAGCGACGGGACGTCCGGCGGCCGCACCCGGTCGGCGGCGACCTTGAGCAGGGCGATCCCGGCGAAGTAGACGCCGGACGACGCGAACGCGGCGCAGACGGCCGGCCAGTCCTCCGGGGTCACGGCCGGACCCCGGACGGCGCTTCCGGACGATGCGCGCCGCGGCGTCGTCCCGCCTCGGACACCCGTTGACGGCGCGTTTGGGGGCGCGGTTGACGACGCATGGCATGCCTCCGACCAAGGACCTTTCCAGGTCGCGCTCTGCCGTGGAGCCCCGACGATAGCGCGCTATTGGCGGCCCGCCAATACTTCTCCCGATTCTATTGGCGTGCTGTCAATAAGTCGCTAGGGTGGCCCGTGCCGTGCGGCCCACGCTCCCGGGAACCGGCGAATCGTCGGGGGCGCGGGCCGCGCGGCGCACGGACGCTGGAAGGGAGGTGACGGCATGGCGACCGCACATGTCCCGGCGCGGATCCACGGGCTGCTCAACGAGGTCGGCGAGCTGTTCGTGGTCGCGCTGGAGGGCCTGCGCCGGACCTGGGACGTGCGCACCTGGTTCTGGGAGTTCATGGAGCAGGCCTGGTTCCTGGCCAGGGTGACGAGCCTGCCGGTGATCCTGGTGTCGCTGCCGCTGGGCGCCACCGTCGCGCTGCAGGTCGGCCAGCTCGCCGCGCAGCTGGGCGCCCAGTCGGCGACCGGGGGCGCGGTGGTGGTGGGCCTGGTCCGGGAGGTGGCGCCGATCGCCGCCGCGCTGATCATCGCGGGCGCGGGCGGCGCGGCGATGACCGCCGACATGGGTGCGCGCCGCATCCGCGACGAGCTGTCGGCGATGGAGGTGATGGCGGTCAACCCCGTGCACCGCCTGGTGACGCCGCGGCTGTGGGCGTCCGGCCTGATCGCGACGCTGCTGGCCTCGCTGGTCATCGCCTCGGGGGCGGCCGGCGGGTTCGTGTTCAACGTGCTGCTGCAGGACGTGACGCCCGGCGCCTACTTCGACGGCGCGGTGTCCCTGCTGCAGACCTCCGACCTGCTGGTGACGCTGCTGAAGTCGTGGCTGTTCGGGCTGGTCGCGGCGGTCGTCGCCTGCTACATGGGGATGAGCTGCGAGAGCAGCCCCGTGGGCGTGGGACGCGCGGTGAACCGGTCGATCGTGGTCGCGTTCATGCTGGTGTTCGCCCTCAACTACGTGATCACGACGGTGTACTTCGTCGCGTTCCCGCCCAAGATCTGATGGCCGGCCCGCTCCTTTCCCCGCGGACCGCCGCACGGGCGGCGGTGCTCGGCACGGCGGTGCGGCGCGGCGGCGACCTGGCGCAGTGGCCGGTGTTCGTGCAGCGGGTGCTGCTGTACTCGCTGCGCGACCTGGTGTGGCGGCGCAAGTACGCCAAGACCGTCGCCGGGCACGTCAGCGACATCGTGGTCGGCGCCGGGGCCACGGTGGTCGGCGGCGGCATGATCTTCGTGATCTTCACCATGGCGTTCTTCGTGGGCACCGAGGTCGGGCTGCAGGGCTACACCGGGCTGCGCTCGATCGGCGCCGAGTCGTTCATGGGGCTGGTCGGGTCGTTCGCCAACGTCCGCGAGATCACCCCGGTGATCGCGGCGGTCGCGCTGGCCGCGCAGTGCGGCTCGGCGTTCACCGCCGAGCTGGGCGCGATGCGCATCTCCGAGGAGATCGACGCGCTGGAGGTCATGGGCATCGCCTCCTTCGCCTACCTGGTCTGCACCCGGGTGGTGGCCGCGCTGATCGCGCTGGTCCCGCTGTACCTGATCGCGCTGTTCGCCAGCTTCTTCGCCACCCGGCTGATCAGCACCGAGTTCTTCGACCTGGCGCCGGGCGTCTACGACTACTACTTCCGGCTCTACCTGCCGACGATCGACCTGGTCTACAGCTCGGTCAAGGTCGCGATCTTCTCCTTCGCGGTGATCACCATCCACTGCTTCTACGGCTACTACGCCACCGGCGGCCCCGCCGGGGTGGGGCAGGCGGCGGGCCGGGCGATCCGGCTGTCGATCATCACCATCGTCACCCTGAACCTGCTGCTGTCCTACGTGTTCTGGGGCGGCGGCGCGACCGTGAGGCTCACCGGATGAACCACGACCTTCCGCCGGGCCGGGCGCTGCTCATCTCCGTGCTCACCCTCGCCGCCGCGGCGCTGGCGGTGTACGTGCTGGCGGCCCGCCCGCTGCGGGCCGAGGGCGTCCGCCTGACCGCCGAGTTCGGGCACGCCGGGCAGGGCCTGGGCGACGGCGCGCCGGTCAAGGTCCGCGGAGTGACCGTCGGCTCGGTGGAGCGGGCGGAGCTGACCCCCAGCGGCCGGGCCCGGCTCACCCTGCGGCTGGAGCCGGGGGTGCGGGTGCCCGCCACGGCCACCGCGGCGATCGAGCCGGCGTCGGCGTTCGGACCCAAGTTCGTCGACCTCGTCCCGGGAACGGGCGAGCGCGGCGGTCCCTACCTGGCCACCGGCGGGACCATCGCGCGCACCACCGACCCGCAGGACCTGTCCGACCTGCTCGCCGACGCCGACGCCACGCTGCGCGCGGTCGAGGCCACCGAGGTCTCCACCATCGTCCGCACGCTCGCCCAGGGGCTGCACGGGCAGGGCGCGCGGCTGCGCGGAACCATCGACCAGACCGGGACGCTGATGGACGTGGCGCACAGGCGGCGCGGCGAGGCCCGCCGCTTCATCGGCGACACCGCCGACCTGACCGGAACGCTCGCGTCGTCGGGCTCGGGCGACGACCTCGTCGCCGTCACCGGCGACGCCAACACGCTCATCACCACGGCCGCCGCGGGCGGCCGCGACCGCCTCGGCCGGTTCGCCGACCAGCTGGCGGAGATCTCCGCGCTGGTCTCGCACGGCTTCGACAAGCGGGGCCGGCAGGTCGGCGAGGGGTTCCGGTCGGGGGAGCGGGCCGCCGCGCTCGTGTACGCCCAGCTCGGCCTGACCGGCGACGCGGTCCGCACGGGCAACCGGCTGCTGCCGCTGTACGGGGAGCTGACCTCGCTGCGCGGCCCGGAGGGGAAGAACTACCTGCGCAGCCAGGGGTGGCTCCCCACCGACCCGTGCCGTCTGATCATCGGGGTGTGCGGTCCGACGGGAGGCCGCTGACATGGCGCGGCTGTCCGGGCTGTCCGCCCAGGGGCGGGCGCGGCTGGCGCTGACGGTGCGGGTGACGGCCTTCGTCGCGGTCACCGGGCTGCTGACCGCCTTCATCGGGGCGCAGATCGCCCGGGTGAGCTTCGAGGACGGCCGGTCGCTGACCGCCACCTTCGACGACGCCAGCGGCCTGGCCGTCGGCGACCAGGTGAAGATCGCGGGCGCTCCGGTCGGCCGGGTCGAGGGCCTGCGGATCGTGGGCGGCCGCGCCCGCGTGGAGCTCTCCCTGAGCGCCTCGGTCACGGTTCCGTCCGACAGCGAGGCCGCGATCCGCTGGCGGGACGCCATGGGGCGCCGGGTCGTCTACCTGATTCCCGGCACCGCGCCCACACCGATGCGACCGGGGGCGCACATCACCCGCACCCGATCGGTCGTCGACGCCGGCGCCCTGGTCGACCAGCTGGCGCCGCTGACCAGGAGCATCGATCCCGGGCAGGTCAACCAGGTGCTGGTGTCGCTGGCGCAGGCGCTGGACGGCAACGCCGGCGAGCTGGACCGGCTGGTCGTGGGCGTGGACCGGCTCTCCTCCACGATCGCGGCCCGCCGCGGCACCCTGCGGCAGATGCTGGCCGACTACGCGACGATCACCGAGATCATCGCCCGCCGCGACCGGCAGATCGGCCGCGCGGTCGACGATCTCGTCAAGCTGAGCGGCGCGTTCGCCGACAACCGGCGGCTCATCGACGACGCGCTGGTGGAGCTCGCCGCCATGGCCGCCACCTCCGACAAGGTCCTGGCCGGCAACAGCCGGGAGCTCGCCGCGGTGATCGCGCGGCTGGCGGACTTCACCGCGGGCGTGCGGCGCAACAGCCGCACGGTGGCGGAGGTGATGGGCTCGGCGACGCCCAAGCTGCGGCACATCTTCGCGGCCGCCGACAACGGCGGCTACGTCGAGGCGGCCATTCCCTGCCTCACGCTGGCGGCGCCGCCCTGCCCGTACCCCACCCGCCTGCCCGGCGCGCGCGAGCCCGAGGGGAAGCGCGGCACCGGGAAGGCGGCCGGGCCCGCGGCGAGCTCGGGCGCCACCCGCATCGACTCCACCGGCGCCCTGCGCCGCCTCCTGGTGGGAGGGTCCTGAATGGCCTTGAGATCGTTCCGCGACCGGAACAGGATCGTGGTCGGGCTGGTGTCCGCCGGCTCGCTCCTCGCGCTGGTGGCCTCCGTCTACGTGGTCGGCACCCGCGGGCTGCTGCAGGACCGCTACACCGTCACCGGCGTGTTCGCCGAGACGGGCGGGCTGCGGGCCGGCGACGAGGTCCGCGTCGCGGGCATCCGGGCGGGCGAGGTCACCGCGGTCCGGCCGGACTACGGCCGGGCCCGGGTGCTGGCCACCTGGAAGGTCGACGCCGGGGTGGACCTGGGCCCGGCCACCCGCGCCGAGGTCAAGGTCGCCAACGTCCTCGGCGGCCGCTACCTGCGCCTGTCCGGCCCGGTCACCACACCGCACCTGGCCGACCTGCCGGAGGGGCGCCGCCGCATCCCGCTCGAACGCACCGGCACGCCCACCACGGTCAACGACGTCCTGAACGAGTCGACCAACACCATCACCCGGCTCGACAGCCACTCCATCAACCGCATCATGGCGGAACTGGGCGAGGTCGACCCGCACGACCGGGCCCGGCTCGGCCGCACGCTGGGCAACCTCGCCGACCTGGCGCGGACCGTCAACGACTCCGACCCCCAGATCGACAAGCTGCTCACCAACGGCGAACGGGTGCTCGACCTGGCCCGCAGCAAGGACCGGCAGCTGTCCCAGCTGCTCGCCAACGTGCAGATCATGCTGGACGAGCTGCGCCGGCGGCGCCAGGAGCTGTCGACGTTCCTCGGCGCCGGCGGGAGCACCGTCGCGGCGATGACCCGCCTGATCGACGAGCAGCAGCGGCGGCTGGTCACCGTCATCGACGACCTGCGCGGCACCCTGGGCACCCTGCGGCCCACCACGGGCGACTTCAACCAGCTCCTGGCCTGGGCGGGCCCGACGCTCAGCGGCCTCTCGGCGGCCGGCGGCAACGGGCCCTGGCTGGAGGTCCTGGCCACCGGCCTCGGCCCGCTGTCCCCCCAGGACCTGGCCGAACTCGCGCGTCAGCTGCCCGACGCCCGGCGGGCCCAGGCCAAGGCGACCCAAGGAGGCCGGCCGTGAAGCGGCTCATCGCGATCGCGCTCTCACTCGCCGTCACCGCCTCCGCCGGAGGATGCGCGGTGACCGCGCGCGGCGGCGACGGCTACCGGCTCACCGTCCACTTCGCCCGCACCACCTCGCTGTACGAGCAGTCGAGGGTGCGCGTCATGGGCGCCGACGCCGGGAGCATCACCTCCATCACCACCGAACGCGACCGGGTGCGCGTCGAGCTGGCCATCGACGCGGACGTGCCGGTGGCCCGGGACGCCCGCGCCGTCATCGCCTCGGCGAACGCGCTCGGCGAACGGTACGTCGAGCTGCGCCCCGCGTGGCGCCCCGGCCTGGCCAAGGCACCGCCCGGCATGGTCATCCCCGTCGAGCGCACCGAGCTGCCCGTCGAGATCGACGAGGCGCTCGCCGCGTTCGCCCGGCTCAACCGGTCCATCGACGGCCGCCGGCTCGGCTCGGCCGTGGCGCGCGGCGCCGACGGCGTCCAGGGGCACGGGCGCGACGTCAACGACGCGCTGCGCGGCACGGCCACCCTCACCCAGAACCTGGCGGCCCAGGACCAGCGGATCGTCAAACTCGCCGAAGGACTGCGCACGCTGGCGGCCGACCTCAACCACCGCGACCGCCGGCTCGGCGAGCTCATCGACTCCTTCTCCGCCACCAGCCGCACGCTGGCCGAGGAGCGCACCCGCCTGAACGGCTTCGTCGAGGGCCTGGCCGGCGCCATCCGCAAGAGCGAGGTGCTCGTCACCGCCTACCAGGAGACCCTGCCGAGCACGGTCACCGACCTGTCCAACATCGTGATGACCCTCAAGGCCAACGCCGGCTCCCTCGAACAGTCCATCGAAGCCCTCGGCAAGTTCGCCGACGTCGCCGTCCAGGCATGGGACCGGCAGAACCATGTCGCGACCATCCGCCTGGTCGTGCACGGCACCCTCCGCGCCTGGCTCCAGCCGCTGTTCACCGCGATGGGGTGGGGCACCGTCCCCTGCCTGGAGGGGCAGCCCGCACTGGCCAACTGCACCCCACCTCCCGGAAAGGCCCCGCGATGAGCGCACGCGAGATCCGCCCGGCCGGTCTGCGCGACCGTCCGGGCAAGCAGGGCCGGGCGGCGAGGCGGCCCCTGGTCCTGAAGGCCGTCGCCGTCCCGATGGCGCTGGTCGTGGTCGCGGGGACCGGCGGCTGCTCCCTGCAGACCATCGGCGCGCCCCGCGGCGACATGGTCCTCACCGCGACCTTCGACGACGTGCAGAGCCTGGTCGTCGGCCACAGCGTCCAGGTCTCCGACATCCGGGTCGGCACCGTCACCGGGATCCGGCTCAGCGGATTCCGCGCCCGGGTCACCATGGCCCTGCGCGACGACCGCCGCATCCCGGCCGGCACCACCGCGACCATCGCCAAGTCGTCCCTGCTCGGCGAGAACTACGTGCGCCTCGACCCGCCCCCCGGCCGCGACCTGCGCACCGGCCCGTTCCTGGCCCGCGGCGCGGCGATCGCGCAGACCTCCGTCCAGCCGGACCTGGAGCAGATCAGCGGACGGCTCGGCCCGCTCCTGGCCGCGCTGGGCGGCCAGGACCTGGCCACGATCACCGGCGAGTCCGCGGCCGCCCTCGGCGGCAAGGGCCGGCAGCTCAACACCCTCATCAAGAAGGCCGCCGACGTCTCCGACAGCTACGCCGCCTCCTCCTCCGAGCTCGGCCGCGCCCTCGACGACCTCGCCCGCCTCGGCGGCTCGCTGCGCAAGGGCCACGCCCAGATCGACAAGCTGCCGGGCAACGTGACGCTGGCGACCGAACGCCTCCAGGCCGACCGCGCCCAGCTCAAACGCGCCATCCAGCAACTGCTGAAACTCGCCCGCTCCTTCAACGCCAACGTGCAGGCCCGCCACGCCGACCGGCTGGCCACCCTGCTGCGCCGCGCCGACGCGCTGCTCGCCTCCGCCGTACGGGGCGGGGAAGACCTCAAGGTACTGGCGAACGCCGTGCTCACCTTCCTGCGCGGCCCCTCGGTCTCCCACAGCGGCCAGGCACTGCTCTTCCTCTGGATCAAGGGTTTCCTGCCGCAACCAGGAACCGCCGCCGAGGCGACCTCGCGCAAGCCCTGGAACGACCTGGCGGGACCGCGCCCATGAGACAGCCGCGCATCGCCATCAACCTCGTCTTCTTCGCCCTGCTGGGCGTGGTCCTGGCCGTGTGGGCGGTCCGGAGCATCATCAGCATCGACGCCCTCGAACGGCCCTTCCACGTCACCGCCGAATTCGCCACCTCGCCCGGCCTGAACCCCGACCTGGAGGTCACCCACCGGGGCGTGCGGGTCGGCACGGTCGGCCAGGTCCGGCTCCGGGAAGGCCACGTCGCCGTGCGGCTCGACCTGGAACGGGACGCGCGCGTCCCGTCCGCCGTCGGCGCCCGCGTGCTGCGCAAGTCGGCGATCGGCGAGCCCTACATCGAGCTCACGCAGCCGCCGCGGCCCGGGAACGCGATCCTGAAGGAGGGCGACCACATCCCGGTCGCGCGCACCGCGCCCACCGTCAACTACCAGGAGCTGTTCGCCGGACTCAGCCGGACGCTGCGGTCCGTCGACCCGCGCGACGCCCGGACGCTCGTGCACGAGGCCGCCACCGGCCTGCAGGGACGCGGCGACTCCATCAACGGCATCCTCGCCGACACCCACCAGCTCACCGCCACCCTGGCCGCCAACGCCGGCACCCTGGACGCGCTGTCGGTCGAGCTCACCCGGCTCACCGCCACGCTGTCCGGCCACCGCGGGGAACTGGCGTCCGGCATCGGCGACCTCGCCCGGGTCACCGCCTCGGTACGGCAGAGCCGCGGACAGCTCAACACCGTGCTGGAGGAGGGGCCCGCGGCCCTGCGCGAGGTGAACCGGCTCCTGGACAAGTCCCGCCCCGGCCTGGGCTGCCTGCTCACCGCCGCCGCCACCCCGTCCAGGCCGCTGCTCACCCCCGCCAACTCGGCCAAGGTCCGGCACGTCCTGGAGATGGTCCCCCACGCTCCAGGCCCTGGTCAGCGATGTCACCGCCCGGGACGCCTCCGGGGCCTACATGAGGGTCTCGCCCGTGATCACCGTTTCCGGCTCGCGGGCGGCCACCGAATACGCCAGTCCCGTCCCGCGCCCGAAGGCCCCGGCGATGGAGCTGTGCCCGGAGACCGGGAAGACGGCCAAGTCCGCCTCGTCCAAGGAAGAGAAGGAACGGCAGGCGGCCAGGACGCCGGCGACGCCCGCGCCGGGCGCGGCCGAGCCCACCATCACGGCGCGGCCCGTCGGCTCCGCCGACGAACAGACCGCCCCCTCGCGCTGGCTGCCGCTGCTGCCGCCCGGCGCGGGCCTGCTCGTGCTCGCGGTGGTCGTCTTCCAATCCGCACGAGCCCTACGCGCCGCCCGCATCCGCGCGCGGAGATGACCCCCAGAACGGAGGAGCGCATGCCAGCCAAGACGGAGACGAAAGAGCCCGCAGAGGTCGAGGACCTGGACGGCGAGGGCCGGGAGGACGCCCAGAGCAAGAGCAAGAAGGAAGACCAGGCCGACGAGCCGGAGGGCAAGGACCGGGACGGCGAGCAGCCGAAGGCGGACGACGACGCACCCGGAGACCGGGGCGGACGGCGCGCGCGCCTGCCCGGGCGGGCGACGCTGACCAGGGCGGTGTTCGCGCTCGTCCTGCTCGCGTCCGTCGTCACCGCGGGACTGCAGTGGCACCAGGCCGACCAGGCCGCGACCGTGGAGGGCGACCGGCGCGACGTCCGGGCCCGCGCCGGCGAGTTCGGGCAGGCCCTGCTCAGCTACGACCACCGCAACCTGCAGGCGGCCCGGAACCGCGTCCTCTCACTGGCCTCCGAAGACTTCGCCAAGACCTACGACGTCGCGTTCACCGGCGGCCTGGAGAGCGTCATCACCAGGCTCAAGGCCGACGCGACCGCCACCGTCCGCAGCGTCTACCTCGGCGACATCGACGACTCCACGGCGCGGGCGATCGTCGTCATGGACTCGGAGGTGCGCAGTTCGGCGGGCACGCGCCGCGTCCTGGGCTCCCACCTGGACATGCGGCTCGTACGCAAGGGCGAGCGGTGGCGCGTCACCGAGGTGACCTCGGTCGGCGCCGCCGACGAATCCATGACCGACCCCAACGGCAAGAAGCAGGGCGACGGAACCCCCCTTCCCACTCCCGCCCCCTCTTCCGGCGGCTGAGCGGCGGCCGCGGCCTGACACGCCGCCTCCGGCAGGTCGCCTCATCCTCCTGCCGCCCAGTAGCCGGCCGGACCGAGGACACCATGAGCAGGCACATGCCGGACGGCGCGCCGCGCCGCGTCCGCAAAGAGCCCGACGAGCGGCGTGACCAGATCCTGGCCTGTGCTCGCGAGCTCTTCAGCCGGCGCCCCTACGCGTCGGTCTCCAACACCGACATCGCCACGGCCGCGGGAGTCAGCCGCGGACTGCTCAACCACTACTTCGGCACCAAACGGGAGTTGTACCTGGCCGCCGTCAGGGAGATGCTCAGAGTCCCGCCGATCCCCACCCCGGCCTTCCCGGACGGCGTCACGATGGAGGAGCGCGTCTCCCAGAGCATCGACGCCTGGCTCACACTCCTCGAACGCAACCGGGAGACCTGGATCGCCGCGCTGGACCTGACCTCCTCCGGAGGCGACGACGACCTGGAACACATTCTGGAGGAGGCCCGCGACGGCGCCGTCGACCACATGACCCAAGTCGTCGGCCTCGCCGCGCACTCCCGCACCCACCCCCAGATCCGGGCGGCCTTCCGCTGCTATTCGGCGCTGGCGGAGAACGTCAGCCGGGAATGGCTCAAACACGCCCGGCTGCCGCGGGCCCAAGCGCACCTGCTGCTCAAGGAGGTCCTGCTCAACCTCATCGACCGAGTCCTCCCCGAGCTCATCGATCGCGGTCGGCAGGCCCCCGAACCCGCGGCCACATGAACCGAGGCCGAGGCGGGGTCAGCTCGCCAGTTCCTGGGCGACGGCCATGACGTACTGGCCGTAGGCGGAGTTGGCCATGGCCGCCCCCAGCCGATGGCACGCGTCGCTGTCGATGAACCCCATGCGCAGCGCGACCTCCTCGATACACGCGATCCGCACGCCCTGCCGCTCCTCGAGCGTCCGGACGTACAGGCCGGCCTGGAGCAGCGACTGCGGCGTACCGGTGTCCAGCCAGGCGAAGCCGCGGCCCAGATCGACCACGCGCGCCCGCCCGCGCTCGAGATAGACCCGGTTGACGTCGGTGATCTCGAGTTCGCCGCGCGCCGACGGCCGGACGTTCTTGGCGATGTCGACCACGTCGTTGTCGTAGAGGTAGAGCCCGGTCACCGCGCGGTTGGAGCGCGGGCGCGCGGGCTTCTCCTCCAGGGAGACCAGCCGGCCGGCCTCGTCGAACTCGGCGACGCCGTGCCGCTCGGGATCCTTCACCCCGTAGGCGAACAGCACGCAGCCGTGCACGTTGCGCACGTTCTCCTCGAGGATCGACTGGAACGCGGCGCCGTGGAAGATGTTGTCGCCGAGGATCAGGGCGACCGGATCATCGCCGATCTTCTCCGCGCCGATGATCAGCGCCTCGGCGATGCCGTTCGGCTCGTCCTGCACGGCGTAGTCGATCTGGATGCCGAGCTGGGACCCGTCGCCGAGCAGCCGCCGGTAGTGCGGAAGGTCCGCCTCCGTCGAGATGACCAGGATGTCGGTGATCCCCGCCAGCATGAGCGCCGAGAGCGGGTAGTAGACCATCGGCTTGTCGCCGATCGGCAGCAGGTGCTTGGACACCGGGATGGTCATCGGGTTGAGCCTGGTGCCGGACCCGCCGGCGAGAAGGATGCCCTTCATCGGAGGCGGCCTCCCGCGGCGAGGGCGGGGCGGTGCTCCACGATCGGGTGCCCGTCCTCGGGGGCCCACATTCCCGGACACGCGTGCCATGCCGTCCGGCTCCAGTGTCGGTCCGTGCTCCAGCCGGCCCGCCGGACGACACGGGCCGCCGGCCCGGCCGCCGTCCTCGCGCGCACCACGGTCAGCGCGACCACCAGGGCCGCGATCTCCTCGTCGCCGGCCGTACCCCGCACGATGCGCAGGTCCATCTGCTCGGTCACGGGTCAGTCCTCCGTCGTCACATCGGGGGGTTGCCGTGCTTGCGGGACGGCAACCGCGCGTTCTTGGCCCGCAGCGTCGTCAGCGCGTCGATCAGGGTCGACCTGCTGTCGGCGGGGTCGATCACGTCGTCCACCAGGCCCCGCTCCGCCGCGTAGAAGGGGTGCATCAGCTCCTGCTTGTACTCCTTGACGCGCTGGGCCCGCATCGCCTCCGGGTCGTCCGCCGCGGCGATCTCCCGCCGGAACACCACGTTGGCCGCGCCCTCCGCGCCCATGACCGCGATCTCGTTGGTCGGCCAGGCGAACGACAGGTCGCAGCCGATCGACCGGGAGTCCATCACGATGTACGCGCCGCCGTAGGCCTTGCGCAGGATCAGCTGGACGCGCGGGACCGTGGCGTCGCAGTACGCGTACAGCAGCTTGGCCCCGTGCCGGATGATCCCGTTGTGCTCCTGCTCCCGGCCCGGCAGGAACCCCGGCACGTCGACCAGCGTGACCAGCGGGATGCTGAAGGTGTCGCACATCTGCACGAACCGTGCGGCCTTCTCCGACGCGTGGATGTCCAGCACGCCGGCCAGCCAGGCGGGCTGGTTGGCCACGATCCCGACCAGGTGCCCGCCGAGCCGGGCCAGCGCGCAGATGATGTTGGGCGCCCAGGTCGCGTGCACCTCGAAGAGGTCGCCGCCGTCGACGATCTCGCCGAGCACGGCGCGCATGTCGTAGGCCTGGGCGGGGTCGGCCGGGACCAGGTCCAGCAGCGCCTCGGTCCGGCGGTCCGGCGGGTCGTCGCAGGCCACGGCGGGCGGCAGCTCCCGGTTGTTGGACGGCAGCAGCGACAGCAGGTAGCGGACCTCCGCCAGGCACTCCTCCTCGTCGTCGCAGACGATGGCGGCCGCGCCGGAGACGGTGCCGTGCACCTGCGCTCCGCCGAGCTCCTCGTGGGTGATCTCCTCGCCGGTCACTGACTGCACCACGTCCGGGCCGGTGATGTACATCTGCGAGATGCCGCGGACCATGAACACGAAGTCGGTCAGCGCGGGGGAGTAGGCAGCGCCCCCGGCGCACGGCCCCAGCATCACGCTGATCTGCGGGATCACCCCGGACGCCCGCACATTGCGGCGGAAGATCCCGCCGTACCCGGCGAGCGCGGTCACGCCCTCCTGGATCCGGGCCCCGGCCCCGTCGCTCAGGCTGACCAGCGGTGCGCCCGCGGCCTCGGCCAGGTCCATCAGCTTGTGGATCTTCTCCGCGTGCGCCTCGCCCAGCGAGCCGCCGAAGACGCGGAAGTCGTGCGCGTAGGCGAACACCTTCCGTCCCTCGACCTCGCCCCAGCCGGTGACCACGCCGTCGGTGGGCGGGCGCCGGTCCTCCAGGCCGAAGCCGGTGGCCCGGTGCCGGCGGAACCCCTCGATCTCACGAAAGGTCCCGGGATCGAAAAGCAGATCGAGCCGTTCGCGTACGGTGAGTTTGCCTTTGTCGTGCTGCGCCTGCGTCGCCCGCGTTGACGGTCCCTGTTCCACGTCCATTCTGGCCGCGTTCAGTTCTTCGGTTTTCGACCGCATCTCGGGGACCGGAGCCGCGTTGGCGGAGAACGCCATATGACACCTCGCGTATTGGTGGACCGGCCGGATTCCAGTGTTCCCGCGGCCATGCCGCCGTGGCCAGCGGAGGCGGCCCCTATCCGCCCGCTATCACCCCCTTGGGGGTCGCTAGGGGTTGAGGTCCGCGGGGCGCGGCGGCACGGTGGGGAAGAGAGCCAGGCGCCTTTGCGGAGAGGTTTGAATCCGATGCCGGATTTCGTTGTCGACAGTGCCGCGTGGATCCGGCGGTTCCACCCGGCTCCCGACGCCGGGACGCGCCTGGTGTGCTTTCCCCACGCCGGCGGCTCCGCGAGCTTCTACCATCCCGTGTCGGCCGCCCTGGCGCCCGGGATCGAGGTGCTGACGGTCCAGTACCCGGGGCGCCAGGACCGGCGGGCCGAGCAGCCCATCACCGACATCGGGGAGCTCGCGGACGGGGTCTTCGCGGCCCTGCGGCCCTGGCTCGACGGCGGGCCGCCGAGCGGCGGCGACCGGAAGGTCGCGCTGTTCGGCCACAGCATGGGCGCGATCGTCGCCTTCGAGGTCGCCCGCCGGATGGAGCGGGAGTTCCGGGCCCCGAGCCTGCTGGTCGCCTCCGGCCGGCGCGCTCCGTCCCGGTACCGCCAGGAGGCCGTGCACCGGCGCGACGACGCGGGCATCATCGCCGAGATCACCCGGCTCAGCGGCACCGACCCCAGGCTGCTGGACGAGACCGAGATGCTGCGCGCGGCCCTGCCCGCGATCCGCGGCGACTACCAGGCCGTGGAGACCTACGTGAGCGACCCCGGCGCGGCCCTGGCATGCCCCGTCACGGTCTTCGTGGGCGATGACGACCCCATGGTCACCCTCGAGGAGGCGAACGCCTGGCGAGGGCACACGACCGCCGGCTTCGACCTCCACGTCTTCAAGGGCGGCCACTTCTACCTCACCTCCCAGCCGGCCGCCACCATCGAGCGCCTCGCCGAGCTGTGTTTCTAGTCCCGGCCTACGTCGCTCGCCTGGCGGCTCGCCCCTAACCGGGCCTTTGGCGAGCGCGGCATCGCTTCGCGATCTGGCCGGTGAGGCTCGCCTCCGGCTTCGCCTCACCTGCCAGGTAACGCGCTCGCGCGGTACCTGAGGCACGTCGAGACAAGCCCAAGCCCTTCCGGCTCCTTCGTCTGGGTTCCCTCTGCCTGCACTCCCCGCCTGCACTTCGCCTCGGACGGTGCGTCCGGTCGGTACATGTGCGCCGGCGCCCTGGTGCTTGAGGGCGGCCGTGAGGGCGGTGAGGGGGGCGTTGTCTCCTTGCGGGGCGGTGAGAAAGGGATGTCGGCGCCGTGATGGTGGTGACGCGCGCCCGGTCAGGACGGCGGCGGCCGACAGTTTCGAGCGCGGCGTGGCCGCCCCGCGAGGGCGGGCCGGATTCGGTGTGACGTCGCCCGCGGTGTACTGAGCCGGTCGTCGCGGTGTTCCTTCATCCAGGCGCCATCTCGCGTGTGCATTACAGCGATCTTGTCATTCATTGGTGACGGTCTGCGGCGGTCGGTGTATACCGGTGAATGCTGACGCGAGGTTACGGAGAAGTAAAAGTTGCACCGCGGACGAGGCCGGCGGGCGGCGGGCGCCAGGGCGGCGCGCCGCGGGCCGCCCTACTGCCCGGGGAACTCATAAACTGTTGAATAATTGATTGCCGTCGGCATCCGGCGCGAGGTTGACGGCCCGGTGTGACCTTGGCTGTAAGGATGTGGTTATGCAGGTCAGACGGCTCTGGGCGCGCATGACTATTGGCGGGAGATCGTTCTCCTGTCATGGCCGTGACATTTCCTGAACGTGAAGGCCAGGGTAATGGCGTCGGACACGAAGTTGACGGCTCTTGACAGTGCGCGGAAGGATCATTTGGCAGGTTCCTACATACCTCGCGGTAACCAACCAGGATATACGGCCACGCTCCGCAGTCAAGTGATTTCAAGCCGTGGCGCATTGATCCGCTAGACATTTGTACATGGATCGGGTAGGTTTCCCCATGGTTAGTCATAGTGATCTTGGGGAATCTCACGGTGATCACGACTATGTCGGCACAAGGCACATCCTTCGAAGAGCTGAAGTTCCGTTATCTGGAAAGCACCCGAGGAGAGGGCAGAGTCGTCCTCGTCAGCGGGGGAGTGGCGAGTGGAAAGACCGAACTCGCTTACCGGTTCGGCCAATTCGTGGCCGAATCCGGTGCATTGTTGCTGAGCGCGGTGGGCTCCGCCGCGGAACGCACCGTATGGCTGGGGGTGATCTCTCAGCTTCTCGACAGCGCGCAGCTTCCACCGGACATCGGGGAAACCGTGACGGGCTGGGGAGAAGAAGAGGCCCCGGCACCGGGCAACGGCCGCGGGAACGTGAACGAAAGGCTGCTGCACCGCGTGTGCAGCGCCCTGCTGAAACTGGCGAGAACGCGTCCGCTGGTGATCGTCGTCGATGACGTCCACTTCGCCGACGAGGCGTCGCTGGAGGTCCTTCTGCGGCTGCAAAGGCGGATCGGCGCGGCACGCGTGCTCCTGATCCTGAACCAGCGGGAGTCGCTCGGCCGTGAGCAGCGGGCGCTGCGGGTCGAACTCGCCCGCCAGCCGTACTTCAGGCAGATCACTTTGGGATCGCTGTCGCCGGCCGAGGTCGAGCGGCTGGTCGAGGACACGCTGGGGACCTCCACGGTCACTCCCGGGTTCGCCGAGGAGTGCCACCGGCTGAGCGGTGGCAACCCGTTGATCGTGCGCGCCCTGGCCGAGGACTTCCGGGCGCACTCGCGGCGTGTCCGGTTGTGCAGCGGGGAGCCGATCGTCGACGAGCGCTTCGCCCGCGCCGTGCTGACCTGCCTGCACCGGGGCGAGGACGAGCTGCTGCTCACCGCGCGCGCGGCCGCCGTGCTGGGACGGTCGGCCACGCCGGACACGATCGCCCGGGTGCTCGGGGCGGAGAGCGTCGCCGTGACCGCTCACCTGGAAGGGCTGCGGAACGACGGGCTGATGGACGGCCCCCGGTTCCGCCACGAGAAGGCGCGCTTCGCGGTGCTCGGCGACATTCCCGGCGAGGAGTGCGCGGAGCTGCACCTCGGCGCGGCCGAGGTCCTGCACGACGACCACGCCCCGCACGTGGAGATCGCCGCGCACCTGGTCGCGGCCGGTGACGCGTCGCCGTGCTGGGCCGTGCCGATCCTGGAGTCGGCCGCCGAGCACCAATTGGCACGCGACAAGGTCAAGGACGCGACCGAATGTCTGGAGCTGGCCCTGCAGGGCCGGCTCAGCGAGGAACGTTCCGCGGCGCTGACCGCCGCGCTCGTCCGCGCGCAGTGGCGTCTCAACGCCGCCGCGGTGATCAGGCATCTCGACGCCCTGATGGCCGCCGACGCCGCGGGCCGGCTCGACGCCAAGGACGCGCTGCTCCTGATCCGCACGCTGGCGTGGTTCGGGCGTTCCGCCGACGCCGTGGTGGTGCTGGAGCGGTTGAACGGGACGGCGGCCCGCCGGCTGGCCCCGGCCGACCACCGGCTCACGATGGAGTGGCTGAACGGCTGGATCCCGGAGATCGTCGCCGTCGCTGAGCCGCCGCCGGCGCCCGGTGAGGGCGCGGACGCCGGCGCGGCGCCCGCGCGGGCCCGCTTCACGCCGGTGCCCGAGGGCCCGGAGTCGCTCGACAACGCGGAACTGGTGCTGCAGCGCTGCTGGATCGGCGACGCGACGCCCGAGGCGATCATCGGCGCGATGCATCTGCTGATCCACCACGGCCGGATCGAGCGGGCGAGCTACTGGTGCGGCCACCTCCTCGACGGGGCGGACGAGACGCGCCGCGCCGTCCTGCTGGACGTCAGCGCGGGCATCGCGCTGCGCAGGGGCGACCTGACGGGGGCCGAGGGACAGGCGCGGGCGGCGTTGCACGCGCTGCCCGCGCACGGCTGGGGCGTGGCGCTGTGCTCGCCGCTGGCCAAGCTCGTCCTGGCCAACACCGCGATGGGCAATTTCAACGAGGCCCGCAGGCTGCTCAGGCACGTGGTCCCGGAGTCCGCCAAGCACTCCCGGTTCTGGCTGGCGATGCTGCACGCCCGCGGGCACCACCACATGGTCACCAACCGGTTGCACGCCGCGGTCAACGACTTCCAGTCCGCGGGCAGGCACGCGGTCCAGTGGGGGCTGGACCACCCCGCGGTGGTGCCGTGGCGCAGCGACCTCGCGCAGGCCTACCTCGCGATGGGCCAGCGCGACCCCGCGCGCGAGCTGCTCCGCGAGCAGATGACGCTCGGCGGAGGCGACGACCCCCGCGTCCGGGGCGTCGCCCTGCGCGTGCTCGCGATGACCGCCGACGCCAAGGAGCGGATCGGGCTGCTGAGCAAGGCCGCGGACCTGTTCCAGGACTGCGGCGACCGGTACGAGCTGGCGCTGACGTACACCGAGCTGAGCGGTGCCCGGCAGTCCGTGGGCGACGTCGGCCAGGCCCGGATGATGGCCCGGTACGCGCTCCAGCTGGCCAAGGCGTGCGGCGCCAGCGTCCTGCACGACCGGCTGCTGCCGAGCTCGAAGGCCGTGGACGGGGCCGGGACCGCCGGGCTGGAGGTGCTCAGCGCCGCCGAACGCAAGGTGGCGACGCTGGCCTCCCGCGGGCTGAGCAACCGTGAGATCGGCCGGAAGCTCTACATCACCGAGAGCACGGTCGAGCAGCACCTGACCCGCGTCTACCGGAAGCTGAGCATCAAACGGCGCTCCGAACTGCCGGTCGACCTTCCGATGGAGCTGACCGATACGGCCTGAACCGGGCCGGCGTGCCGCGGCTCACTCTTGTATCCATTTGTGCGACCGGGCGAACCGGGCGAGGTGGGTGCGCAATTCCATGATCTGCTCGGCGCTGAGCGTGGACATCGAGCGGATGATCAGTTCGGTGACCTCCTGAATGAACTCGTCCATGGAGAGCACGTCCCCCGAGGTGCTCTCCTCGTCACGCATTTCGCCGGGCAGTGCGTACAGTATCGCCGGTGAATCGCCATCAAGAAGTCTCACATTGACCGCCTTCGATCCGTGGTCTCCGTGTTCGATGTCATAGGAGACCGCCGCCCCGGGCCGGAACATATATTTGTCGCCTTGCAGGTCGTTCGCGTGCACGGTGATCGCCGCGCCCCCCTCCTCGGGGGTGATGAGGCCGCGGCCCTTGATGCCGTCGAAGCGCAGAACCTTGCCCGCCGGCATCACTCGAGACCCGCCGAGCGGACGCGGCGGGGGTCCCGGCCGGCGAATCTCCGCCAGGTCGCCCTGGTGTCCCACCCGGCCATCCATCCATTCGAACTGGCCACGTCGATCCTCTCTCTTCGTCGTTTCCGGACCCCCGTGGGTCACTGAGCTGATCGGCCGCCGCCGAACTTCGACTTCCGGTCCTGGCTGGGGACGATCAGAAGTATACCTCCGTCTTATACATCTGTACATGGAGGGCGGGGTGGTGGTTCCCCTCACTCCTTCCCAGCTCGCCGCCGTTCTAGGGGGCGGTTAAGGGAGGTCTAGGGGTGGGGGCCGCGCGGCGTTCGTCGGTAGCGTCAAGGGTGAAATGGCGCGATTCCGTGCATGATCGGGGCAAAATCCTCCGATCACGCGGGGCGCGCGGTCCCGGAGCATCCCTTTCCGCTGGGCACCGACGAGCGCGGTTGGAGTAATGCGTGCGAGTTCTGTTCACGACCTTCGCGGCCAGCACCCACCTGTACGGCATGGTCCCCCTCGCCTGGGCGTTGCGCGCCGCCGGGCACGAGGTCTGCGTCGCCAGCCGCCCCAACCTCGAACGCGACATCACCGGGGCCGGACTGACCGCGGTGGTGGCCGGAACCGAGATCGACATGGCGGCCGACGCGAAGATGCTGGACGCGCTGCCCGACGACGGCACCCCCTACCGGATGGGCTTCGACCTCGCCGAGACGCGGCCCGAGAAGCTGACCCTCGACTACGTCAAGGGGGCCCTCGGCCTCTACTCCAACTTCATCTCCGAGTACCAGGCCGACCAGCGGATGCTGGACGACGTCGTCCGGTTCGCCCGGTCCTGGCAGCCCGACCTGGTGATCTGGGACGCCCTGACCTATGTCGGCCCGGTCGTCGCCAAGGCCACCGGCGCCGCCCACGCGCGCATGCTGTTCGGGCAGGACCACTTCGCCAGGATGCGGGCCCTCTTCCACGAGCTGCGGGCCCGGCACCCGGAGGGGCCGCGGGACGACCCCATGGGCGAGTGGCTGGCCGGCCGGCTGGAGCAGTTCGGCCAGGAGTTCGACGAGGAGACGGTCACCGGCCAGCTCACCATCGATCCGATGCCCTCGTGGATGCGGATCCCGGTCGACGTGCCGAACCTCCCCGTCCGCTTCGTGCCCCACAACGGCCCGTCCACGATCCCGGACTGGCTGCTCGAGCCGCCGGAACGGCGGAGGGTGTGCATGACCTTCGGCATCACGGCGCGCAACGTCGAGATCGAGGGGACGCCGATCGCCGAGCTGCTCGAGGCCGTGGCGGAACTCGACGCCGAGGTGATCGCGACCCTGACCGAGGCGCAACTGGGGGGTGCCCCGGTCCCCGGCAACGTCCGGGTCTTCGACTTCGTGCCGCTCAACGCGCTCCTGCCCACCTGCGACGCCGTCGTGCACCACTGCGGCGCCACCACGATGGGCACCGCCATCACCCATGGCGTCCCGCAGCTGGTCACGCCCGGCAACCTGTGGGGCGAGCCGGCCCTGGCCGGCCTCCTGGAGAGCCGGGGCGCCGGGCTGACCATCATGCCGGAGGACCTCTCCGGCGAAACCCTGCGGACGGGTCTCGCGCGGCTGCTGGACGACCCGTCGTTCAAGGAAGGCGCCGCGCGGATCCAGAAGGAGCTGCTGGCCACGCCGAGCCCCGCGGACGCGGTGCCGGACCTGGAGCAGCTGGCCGCGCGGCGCCGTCGCTGACGGGAACCGCGGCCCGGACGAAGGGGTGAGCTGAATGACCGACGAGGCCAAGCTCCTCGGGTATCTCCGGCGGGCGACCACCGAACTGCGCGAGACGCGCAGGCGGCTGGCCGAGACCGAGCAACGCGAGCACGAGCCGATCGCGATCGTCGGGATCGGCTGCCGGTACCCCGGCGGAGTCACGACCCCCGGCGAGCTGTGGCGCCTGGTCGCCGACGGCGTGGACGCCGTGTCGGACTTCCCCCGCGACCGGGGCTGGGACGTCGACGGGCTCTACGACCCCGATCCGGGCCGCAGCGGCAAGTCCTACGCGCGCGAGGGCGGTTTCCTCTACGACGCGGCCGACTTCGACGCGGACTTCTTCGGGATCAGCCCGCGCGAGGCGCTGGCCATGGACCCGCAGCAGCGGCTGCTCCTGGAGACCTCCTGGGAGGCCGTCGAGCGCGGCGGCATCGACCCGTCCCGGCTGCGGGGAAGCCGCACCGGTGTGTTCGCCGGGGTCATGTACCACGACTACGCGGCCCACGTCGACGCCGTGCCCGCGGACCTCGACGGCTACGTCGGCAACGGCAGCGCCGGAAGCATGGTCTCCGGGCGGGTCGCCTACACCCTCGGCCTGGAGGGGCCCGCGGTGACGGTGGACACGGCCTGCTCGTCGTCGCTGGTGGCCCTGCATCTGGCGGCCCAGTCGCTGCGCCGGGGCGAGTGCTCGCTCGCCCTGGCCGGCGGCGCGACCGTAATGGCCACCCCGGACAGCTTCGTCCTCTTCTCCCGCCAGCGAGGACTGGCGCCGGACGGCCGCTGCAAGGCATTCGCGGCCTCCGCCGACGGGGTCGGCTGGGCCGAGGGCGCGGGCGTGCTGCTGGTGGAGCGTTTGTCGGACGCCCGCCGCAACGGCCGTCGCGTGCTGGCCGTCCTGCGCGGCAGCGCCGTGAACCAGGACGGCGCCAGCAGCGGGCTGACCGCCCCGAACGGACCGTCCCAGCAGCGCGTCATCCGTGCCGCGCTCGACAACGCGCAGCTCTCCGCCTCCGATGTGGACGTGGTGGAGGGGCACGGTACGGGGACGCGTCTGGGTGATCCGATCGAGGCGCAGGCGTTGCTGGCGACCTATGGGCAGGGGCGTTCCGCTGATCGTGCGTTGTTGCTGGGGTCGGTGAAGTCGAACATCGGTCATGCCCAGGCGGCGGCGGGTGTGGCGGGTGTGATCAAGATGGTGCTGGCGATGCGGCACGGTGTGGTGCCCGGATCGCTGCACGTGGACGAGCCGTCGGGCGAGGTGGACTGGTCCTCGGGCGCGGTGGAACTGGTGCGCGAGGCCGTGCCGTGGGAGGTGGACGGCCGTCCGCGGCGTGCGGGGGTGTCCTCGTTCGGGATCAGCGGGACCAACGCGCACGTGATCATTGAAGAGGCGTCCGAGGAGGCGTCCGAGGAGGCGTCCGAGGAGGCCGAGGCCGTTCCGTCCGAGCGGACGTCTCCGGGCGGCCCGGCGATGCTGCCGCTGTCGGCGCGGAACGCCGACGCGTTGCGCGAGCAGGCGTCCCGGCTGGCGTCGTGGCTGGACGAGCGCCCTGAGCCGGATCTCGTTGATGTCGGGTACTCGCTGGCGAGCGCGCGTTCGGCGATGGAGCACCGTGCGCTCGTGGCCGGGGCGGACCGGGACGAGCTGATCGCCGGCCTGTCCGAACTGGCCGGAAACGCCGCGCCGCGCACGGACGATCTTCCGGGCGGCCGGACGGCCGTGCTGTTCTCGGGGCAGGGCGCGCAGCGGTTGGGCATGGGCCGCGAGCTGTCCGAGGCGTTCCCGGTGTTCGCGAGCGCGTTCGACGAGGTGTGCGCGGCATTCGAAGGTCTTTTGCCTGAGTCGTTGCGCGAGGTCGTCTGGGAACGCCCGGACTTGATCGACCAGACGGTGTTCACCCAGGCGGGGTTGTTCGCTTTCGAGGTCGCCTCGTTCCGCCTGCTTGAGTCGTGGGGTGTGCAGCCGGAGTTCGTGGGTGGTCATTCGATCGGTGAGCTGGTGGCCGCTCATGTGGCAGGGGTCTGGTCCCTTGAGGACGCGTGCAAGGTCGTGGCGGCACGTGGCCGGTTGATGCAGGCGCTCCCGGAGGGCGGGGCGATGGCCGCCGTCGCCGCCGCCGAGGAGGACGTCGCGGCCCTGCTGGAGGGCGGGGCGGAGATCGCCGCGGTCAACGGCCCGGCCTCAGTGGTGATTTCGGGTGACCAGGATGCCGTCGCAGCGGTGGCCGAGGCGTTGAAGTCGCAAGGGGCCAAGACGACGCGGCTGCGGGTCTCGCACGCGTTCCATTCCGCGCACATGGATCCCATGCTGAAGGGCTTCGCCAAGGAGCTGGCCGCCGTCGAGTTCCACGCCCCGCGCATGGCGCTGGTGTCGAACCTGACCGGCCGGCTGGCCGACCCCGACGAGGTCACGACGCCCGAGTACTGGGTCCGGCACGTCCGCGAGACCGTCCGCTTCTGTGACGGGGTCCGCGCGCTGGAAGCCGAGGGCGTGACCCGGTTCGTGGAGGTCGGGCCGTCGGCGGTGCTGTCGGCGTCCGGCCCGGAGTGCCTGGAGGGCGATGAAGGCGGGTTCGTCGCGCTGTCGCGCAAGGACGAGCCCGAGACCAGGGCCTTCTGCCGGGGAATGGCGCGGTTGTGGAGTTCCGGCGTCTCCCTGGACTGGGAAGCGATCTTCAACTCCGCCGAACGGCGCCCCATCGAGGACCTGCCCACCTATCCCTTCCAGCGCCGGCGCTACTGGCTGGAGAACGACGCCGCCGCGTCCGCGCCCGACCCGACCGGGCTGGGCCAGGTCCCGGCCGGTCATCCCCTGCTTCCCGCCGTGCTGCCGCTCGCCGGTTCGGACGGCGTCGTCCTGACCGGGCGGCTGTCCGCGCAGACCGACCCGTGGCTGGCCGACCACCAGGTCCTGGACGCGATGCTGTTCCCCGGGACCGGGCTCGTCGAACTGGCGCTCCGCGCGGGCGACCAGGTGGACCGCCCGGTGCTGGCGGAGCTGACCCTGGCCGCGCCGCTGATCATCCCCGAGAACGGCGGTGTCTGCCTCCAGGTCACCGTGGAGGCGGACGACGGTTCGGGCGACCGCCACGTCTCCGTGCACTCCCGGGCCGAGGACGCTTCGCCGGAGATGGCGTGGACGCTGCACGCCAGCGGCGTCCTGACGCGTGCGGCGGCGGTGTCCCCAGCCGACCTGACGAGCTGGCCGCCCCAGGACGCGGAGCCTGTTCCGCTCGACGCGCTGTACGAGCGGCTGGCCGAGCGCGGATACGGGTACGGTCCCGTTTTCCAGGGGCTCCAGGCGGCCTGGCGGCGCGGCGAGGAGGTCTTCGCCGAGGTCGACCTGCCGGAGGACGCGGCGCCGGATCCCGCACGGTTCGGCATCCATCCCGCACTGCTGGACGCCGCGTTCCATGCGCTGCTGCTCGACGGGGGCGCGGGACGGGGCGGCGGCGACACCTGGATCCCGTTCGCCTGGACGGGAGTCTCGCTGCAGGCCACCGGGGCGCGGTCCGTCCGGGTGCGGCTCGCCCCGGCCGGAGGCGGGACCGCCGTCCAGATGGCCGACGCGGCCGGGACCCCCGTCGCGACGGTGGAGTCGGTCGTCGCCCGTCCGGTGTCGGCGGAGCAACTCGCCGCGGCGGGCACGCGGTCGCTGTTCCGGCTGGACTGGATCGCCCCCGCGGGCCTCGGCGCGTCCGGCGCGGAGGACACCGTGGACACCGTGGCGATCGCCGGGCCCGGCCTCGACCACGTGCCGGGCGCGGGCCGCCACCGCGATCTGGCCGCGCTGAACGCGATGGTGGACGACGGCGGGTTCCCGCCCACCGTGGTCCTGCTTCCCCACCTGGCGGCCGAGGGGGACGGGGACCGGGAGGTCCTCCCGCGGCTGCGCGCCTCGATCAACGAGGTCCTGGCGCAGGTGCGGGCCTGGCTGGCCGACGAGCGCTGGTCGTCCTCGCGGCTGGTGGTCGTCACGCGGGGCGCGGTGGCCGCGATACCGGGTGAGGGCGTCGCCGACCTGGCGGGCGCCGCGATCTGGGGCCTGGTGCGTTCCGCCGAGGCGGAGAACCCGGGCAGGCTCGTCCTCCTCGACCTGGACGGGCAGGAATCGTCCGAGCGCGGGATCGCCGGCGCCCTCGCCTCCGGCGAGCCCGAGATCGCCCTCCGCAAGGGGGAGCCGTGCGTGCCGCGGCTGTCCAGGGTCGCCGTGGACGCCGGCGCCGGCACCCGGCACGTCTGGGACCCGGCCGGAACGGTACTGATCACCGGCGGGACCGGCGGCCTCGGATCGCTGATCGCCCGTCACCTCGTCGCCGAGCACGGCGTCCGGGGGCTGCTGCTGGCCAGCCGGCGCGGTCCGGACGCGCCCGGCGCCCTCGAACTGCGGGACGAACTGGCGGCCCTGGGCGCCGACGTCCGGATCGCGGCGTGCGACATGTCCGATCGCGGCGCCGTCGGCGACCTGCTCGCGGCCGTCCCCCCGGAGCGGCCGCTGACAGCGGTGGTCCACGCGGCGGGCGTGGTCGACAACGCGGTCGTCGGCGCGCTCACCGAGGCGCAGGTGGAGAAGGTGTTGCGCGCCAAGGCGGACGCCGCCTGGCACCTGCACGAGCTGACCGAGGACCTGAGCCTGTCGGCGTTCGTGCTGTTCTCCTCCGCCGCGGGGCTGGTCCTCGGGGCCGGGCAGGCGAACTACGCCGCGGCCAACACCTTCCTCGACGGGCTCGCCGAGTACCGCAAGTCCCAAGGCCAGGCGGCGACGTCGCTGGCCTGGGGGCTGTGGTCGGGCGAAGCCGGGCTGGGCGCGCATCTGGACGAGGCGGCCGAGCGGCGCATGCACAGGCTCGGCATGCCGCCCATGCCGGAGGAGGAGGGCCTGGCCCTGTTCGACATGGCGCTCGGTGTCCACGAGGACGCGATCCTCGTGCCGCTTCGGCTGGACCTTCCGGCGCTGCGGCGGCGGGAGGACGGCGTTCCGGCGATCCTGAGCGGGATCGTGCGGAGCCCCGTGCGCCGTACCGAACGGGCGGCCGGCCAGGGCGGGGGCGGGGCGGATCTGCGCGAGCGGCTCGCCGGCCTGCCCGCCCGGGACCGCGAGGAGCAACTGCTCGCCCTGGTGCGCACGCAGGTGGCGAGGGCCCTGGGGCACCAGGGCCCGGAGCGGATCGAGCCGGAGCGCGCGTTCCAGGAGATGGGCTTCGACTCGCTCGCCGCGGTCGAACTGCGCAACGCCCTCGCCGCCGCCACCGGGCTGCGGCTACCGGCGACGCTGGTCTTCGACCACCCCAGTTCGGCGGTGCTCGCCGGCCACCTCGCCGAGGAGCTCGCCCCGGCGGACGCCGATCCGGCGGCGCCGGCCCTGGCGGCGGTCGACCGGCTGGAGGCGGTGCTGACGGGCACCGACGCGAACGGTTCGCACGCCCGGATCACCGCGCGGCTGGAGGCCGTGCTGCGCAAGTGGCGCGAGCAGGGCAAGGAGGCCGAGGCCCCTCCGGGCGCGGACGACTACACCGCCGCCAGCGACGAGGAGCTGTTCATGGTCCTCGACGCCGAGCTCGGCGCCTCCTGAACGAACACCGACACGTACATGACGGACTCCGGCGCGTCCTCTGGGAGCTGGTGCACTGACCATGGCCGATGACGACAAGGTCGACAAGCTTCGGAACTATCTCAAGCGCGCGACCGCGGACCTGCAGCAGACCCGCCGGCAGCTCCGGGACCTGGAGGAGCGCTCCGCCGAGCCGATCGCGATCGTGGGCATGGCCTGCCGCTACCCGGGCGGGGCGAACTCGCCGGAGGAGCTGTGGCGGCTGGTCAGCGACGGCCGGGACGCCATCGGGGCCTTCCCGGCGGACCGCGGCTGGGACGTCGACGGGCTCTACGACCCCGAGCCGGACCGGCCGGGCAGGATGTACGTCCGCGAGGGCGGGTTCCTGTACGACGCGGCGGAGTTCGACGCCGGGTTCTTCTCGATCTCGCCGCGCGAGGCCGCGGAGATGGACCCGCAGCAGCGGCTGCTGCTGGAGGTGTCATGGGAGGCGCTGGAGCGGGCCGGTCTGGCCGCGGGCGTCCGGGGCACCGACACGGGCGTGTTCTCCGGCGTCATGTACCACGACTACGCCGGGAGCACCGGCGCGGGCAGCCTGGTCTCCGGCCGGGTCGCCTACACGCTGGGGCTGGTCGGGCCGGCGGTGTCGGTGGACACCGCCTGCTCCTCGTCGCTGGTCTCCGTGCACCTGGCGTCCCAGGCGCTGCGCGCGGGCGAGTGCTCGCTGGCGCTGGCCGGCGGCGTCGCCGTGATGGGGACCCCGGCCATGTTCGTGGAGTTCTCCAAGCAGCGGGGCCTGTCCAAGGACGGCCGGTGCCGGTCGTTCTCCGCGGACGCCGACGGCGTCGGCTGGTCCGAGGGCGTGGGCGTGCTGGTGCTGGAGCGGCTGTCGCGGGCCCTGGCCGAGGGCCACGAGGTCCTCGGGGTGATCCGCGGCTCGGCGGTCAACCAGGACGGTGCCTCCAACGGCCTGACGGCGCCGAGCGGACCGGCGCAGAAGCGCGTCATCGAGCAGGCGCTCGCCAACGCCCGGGTGACCCCGGACGAGGTCGACGCCGTGGAGGCGCACGGCACCGGGACCAAGCTGGGCGATCCGATCGAGGCCCAGGCCCTGCTGGCGACCTACGGCCGGGCGCGTCCGGCGGACCGGCCCCTGTGGCTCGGGTCGATCAAGTCGAACCTCGGGCATCCGCAGGCGGCGGCGGGCATCGCCGGGATCATCAAGATGGTGCAGGCGATGCGCCACGGCGTGCTGCCGCGGACCCTGCACGTGGCCGAGCCCACGCCGAAGGTGGACTGGGCCGCCGGCGCCGTCCGGCTGCTCACCGAGCCGAGGGACTGGGAGGAGAACGGCCACCCGCGCCGGGCCGGGGTGTCCTCGTTCGGCGCCAGCGGCACCAACGTGCACGTGATCGTCGAGCAGCCGCCCGCGGGCGCCGAGCCGGAACGGCTCGCCAGCCCCGGGGAACCGCGCGGGACCTCGGCGGTCGGCGTCCCGTGGCCCCTGTCGGGACGGTCCGCGCGGGCGCTGCGCGCCCAATCCGCCCGGCTCGCCGCGCACCTGGACGACCATCCTGAACTCGACCCCGTCGACATCGGGCACTCGCTGGCGTCCGCCCGGGCCCCGTTCGAGCACCGGGCGGTCGTGACGGGACGGGACCCGGCCGAGCTGCTGGCCGGAGTCCGCGGACTGGCGGAGGGCGACCCCGGAGCCGGAGTCGTCATGGGCACGGCCGACCTGAGCGGCAGAACCGTCTTCGTGTTCCCCGGCCAGGGTTCGCAGTGGGTGGGCATGGCCACCGAACTGCTGGACACCTCACCGGTGTTCGCCGCGCGGATCGCCGACTGCGAGCGCGCACTGTCGGCCTTCGTGGACTGGAAGCTCACCGAGGTCCTGCGGGACTCCTCGGAGGGGAGCCTGGACCGGGTGGACGTCGTCCAGCCGGTGCTGTGGGCGGTCATGGTGTCGCTCGCGGAGGAGTGGCGGGCCTCCGGCGTCCACCCGGACGCCGTGGTCGGGCACTCGCAGGGCGAGATCGCCGCGGCGTGCGTAGCGGGCCTGCTGGGGCTGGTCGACGGCGCGCGGGTCGTCGCGCTCCGTTCCCAGGCCATCGGCGAGATGCCCTCGGGGCGGGGCGGCATGGCCTCGGTAGCGCTGCCGGCCGAGCGGGTGCGCGAACGCCTCGAACGGTGGCCGGGCGAGCTCTCGATCGCGGCGGTCAACGGTCCCGGGTCGGTGGTGGTGTCGGGCGGTTCCGGCGCGCTCGACGAGCTGCTGGCCGAACTGGCCGCCGAGGACGTGAGGGCCAAGCGGGTCCCGGTCGACTACGCCTCCCACTCGGCGCACGTCGAGTCGATCGAGGAGCGCCTGCTGCGGGACCTGGCGCCGGTCAGGCCGCGGACGGGCGCGGTGCCGATGCTCTCCACGGTGACCGGCGACTGGATCGGGGAGGGTGATCTCGACGCGGCCTACTGGTACGCCAACCTGCGGCGAACCGTCGGGTTCGAGCCCGCGGTGCGGACCCTGGCCGAGGCCGGGTACGCGGCGTTCGTCGAGGCCAGCCCGCATCCCGTGCTCACGATCGGCGTCCAGGAGACGCTCGACGACCTCGGCCGCGAGGCCGTGGTGACCGGCAGCCTGCGCCGCGGCGAGGGCGGCCCGGACCGGCTGCTCGGCGCGCTGGCCGAGCTGTACGTCCGCGGCCTCGCCTCGGAGTGGGGCGGCTCGGAGTGGGGCGGCCGTCTCGCCGGAGGCCGCCGCGTCGACCTGCCCACCTACGCGTTCCAGACCCGGCCCTACTGGGTGACCGAGCCCGCCCGTACCGAGTCGCAGGCCCGGCCGGACGAGGCGTTCTGGGCGAGCGTGGCCGAGGGCGACGGAGCGGCGCTGGCGCAGAGCCTGGGCGTCGAACGGGCCGCGCTCGACGGGGTGCTGCCGGCGCTGTCGTCCTGGTGGAAGCAGTCCCAGGACGAGGGCCGCACGTCCGGCCTGCGGTACCGCGTCGACTGGCGTCCCGTGCACGGCGAGCCGGCCGCGTCTCTTCCCGGGGAGTGGCTGGCGCTGGTCCCGGAGAGCGTCGCCGACGAGGAGCCGGCGCGGACGCTGCTCGCCGAGCTCACCGCCGCGGGCGCCCGGATCGTGCGAGTCGGAGCGGACGCGGACGACCGCCGGGCTCTCGCCGACCGGCTCGCGGGCACGGACTCCTCCGTCGCCGTGCTGTCCCTGCTGGCGCTCGACGCACGCGAGCATCCCCAGTACCCCGTGCTGTCCCGCGGCGTCGCCGCCACGATCGCCCTGGTCCAGGCGCTGGGCGACCGCGGCCACACGGGGCGGCTGTGGTGCGCGACGGCCGGGGCGGTGCACGTGCCGGGAGCCGCTGACCCGGTCGACCCGATGCAGGCCGTGGTGTACGGGATGGGCGCCGTCCTGGCGCTGGACCGCCCGGACACCTGGGGCGGCACCATCGACCTGCCCGCCGCGGTGGATCGGCGGGCCGCCCGCCAGGTCGTCGGCCTGCTGGCCGGGCGGACCGGCGAGGACCGCCTCGCCGTCCGGTCGTCCGGCACGTTCGCCGCGCGCCTGGTCCGGGCGCCGCTGGGCCCGGTGGGCGCCCGGCCCGCCTGGAAGCCCCGCGGGACGGTCCTGGTCACCGGCGGCACCGGAGGGGTCGGCGCGCACGTGGCGCGTTGGCTGGCGGCGAACGGGGCCGGGCACCTGCTGCTGACCAGCCGCCGAGGCCCCGGCGCGGCGGGCGCCGACACGCTGGCCGCGGAGCTGTCGGGGATGGGCGCGCGGGTCACGATCGCCGCCTGCGACGTGGCCGACCGGAAGGCCCTGGACGAGCTGCTCGGTTCCCTCGGCGAGGCCGACGCCGTGACCGCCGTCGTCCACGCGGCCGGGGTGCTGCCCGAGCCGGGCCCCATCGACGCCATGGGGCTGGACGCCTTCGCGGACGCCGTCCGCGCCAAGGTCGCCGGGGCACGGCACCTGCACGACCTCCTGACGGACCGGCCCCTGGACGCCTTCGTGCTGTTCTCCTCGGGCGCCGCCGTGTGGGGGTCGTCCGGGCAGAGCGCCTACGGTGGTGCGAACGCCTACCTGGACGCGCTCGCCGCGCACCGCCGCTCCCAGGGACTGCCCGTGACCAGCGTCGCGTGGGGATCCTGGGGCGGCGGCGGGATGGTCGACGAGGCCGCCGGGGAGTTCCTGCGGCGGCTCGGCATCAAGGAGATGGACCCGGACCTGGCCATCGGCGCGCTGCGGCAGGCGCTCGACCGCGGCGAGAGCGGCCTGGTGGTCACCGACATCGACTGGGAGCGGTTCGTCCCGCCCTACACGCTCGCACGGCGGCGCCCCCTGCTGCTCGACCTGCCGGAGGCGCGGGAGGCGCAGCAGGGCGCGGAGTCCGACCCGGACGACGAGGCCGCCGGCTCCTCGGAACTGGCGGAGCGGCTGGCCGGGATGACCGGGACCGAGCGCGACCGGACGCTGCTGGGCCTGGTGCGCGCCCAGGTCGCCGCGATCCTCGGCTACGACGCCGACGAGATCGAGCCCGGCCGCGCCTTCAAGGAGATCGGGTTCGACTCGGTGACGGCGGTCGACTTCCGGAACCGGCTGAGCAGGGCGGCGGGCGTCCGGCTGCCCGCGACCGTGGTGTTCGACCACGCGACCCCGGCGGCGCTGGCGGCCCACCTCGGGACCCGGCTGTCGGCCGGCGGCGACGACGCGCCGATCCAGGCGCACCTGGACCGGCTGGAGGCGTCGATCGCGACGCTGCCCCGCGAGCGGATCGAGGGCGACGGGGTGGTCGAACGGCTCAGGGCGCTGGTGGGACGGCTGACCGAGCCCGCGGCGGACGCGGCGGGCGGCGGCGTGGCGGACCGGCTCGAGGCGGCCTCCGCGGACGACGTCTTCGACTTCATCGACAAGGAGCTCGGCATCACCTGACCGGGTGTGCGGCTTCGGCGAAACGAACGGAATTGGCGAGGCTGGGGATGGCGAACGAAGACAAGCTTCTCGACTACCTCAAGCGGGTCACGGCCGACCTGCACCAGGCGCGCGAGCGGCTGCGCCGGATGGAGGACGCGGAGCAGGAGCCGATCGCCGTCGTGTCGATGGCGTGCCGGTACCCGGGGGGCGTGCGGTCGCCCGAGGACCTGTGGCGGCTCGTCGACGCGGGCGGCGACGCGATCGGGGACGCCCCCGGCGACCGCGGCTGGCGGCTCGGGGACGTCCTCGGCGAGGAGTACGCCCACGAGGGCGGGTTCGTCGAGGACGCCGCCGACTTCGACGCGCGGTTCTTCAGGATCTCGCCCCGCGAGGCCGCCCTCATGGATCCGCAGCAGCGGCTGGTCCTGGAGGTGAGCTGGGAGGCGCTCGAACGGGCCGGCCTCGTGCCCGACCGCCTGCGCGGGACACCGGTGGGCGTCTTCGTCGGCAGCGGCGGCCAGGACTACTCGACGCTCCTGGCCTCGTCCCCTGAGGCGGCCGCGTACCTGAGCACGGCCAGCGCCGGCAGCGTGATCTCCGGGCGGGTGTCCTACACCCTGGGTCTGGAGGGCCCCGCGCTCACCGTCGACACCGCCTGCTCCTCCTCCCTGGTGGCGCTGCACGTCGCGTGCCAGTCGCTGCGGCAGCGCGAGTGCGCCCTGGCGCTGGCCGGCGGGGTGAACATCATGTCCACCCCCGCGCCGTTCGTGGCGTTCAGCACGCAGAGCGGGCTGGCCAGGGACGGCCGGTGCAAGGCGTTCTCCGACGCGGCCGACGGCACGGGCTGGGCCGAGGGCGTGGGGATCGTGGTGCTGGAGCGGCTCTCGGACGCCCGCCGCAACGGGCACCGGGTGCTCGCGGTGGTGCGGGGCAGCGCGGTGAACCAGGACGGCGCGTCCAACGGGCTGACCGCGCCCAACGGCCGGTCGCAGCAGCGCGTCATCTGGCAGGCGCTGGCGAACGCCGGGCTGACCGCCGAGCAGGTCGACGCCGTGGAGGGGCACGGGACGGGGACGACCCTCGGCGACCCCATCGAGGCGGAGGCGCTGCTGGCGACCTACGGGCAGGGCCGCGCGGGCGACCGCCCGCTGTGGCTCGGGTCGGTGAAGTCGAACATCGGCCACGCGCAGGCGGCGGCGGGCGTCAGCGGCCTGATCAAGATGGTGGAGGCGATGCGGCACGGGAGGCTGCCGCGCACGCTGCACGTCGACCGGCCGTCCACGCACGTCGACTGGTCGGCGGGCGCGGTGCGGCTGCTGACCGAGCCGCGCCCGTGGGAGCCGGGTGAGGACCGGCCGCGCCGCGCCGGGATCTCCTCCTTCGGCGTGAGCGGGACCAACGCGCACATGATCGTCGAAGAGGCGCCGCCGGAGGACGCGCCCGAGACCGCCGGGGACGCCGGCGGCGAGCGGCGGTGGCCGGCCGGCGGCCTGCCGCTGCCGGTGTCGGCGCGCGGCGAGGCGGCGCTGCGCGCGCAGGCCGGCGGCGTGCTGGCGCTGCTGCGGTCGGGAGCCGACCCGGTCGACGTCGGGATGTCCCTGGCGACGGCGCGGACCGCGTTCGAGGACCGCGCCGTGGTGGTGGCGGACGACCGCGCGGCCGCCGAGGCCGGACTGGGCCTGCTGGCCGAGGGGCGGAGCGGGCCCGAGGTCGTGCGCGGCGCGCCCGGCGACGGGCTGTGCGCCGTGGTGTTCCCGGGCCAGGGCTCGCAGCGGATCGGGATGGGCCGGGACCTCGCCGCGGCCTTCCCCGTGTTCGCGCGGGCGCTGGACGAGGTGTGCGCCGAACTCGACGCGTCGCTGCCCGAGCCGCTGCGGGCGGTCATGTGGTCCCGCCCGGACCTCCTCGACCAGACGCGGTACGCCCAGTGCGCGCTGTTCGCGGTCGAGGTGGCGCTGTTCCGGCTGATCGAGTCGTGGGGCGTCGTCCCCGACCACCTGGCCGGGCATTCGGTCGGCGAACTGGCGGCGGCGCACGTTGCGGGCGCGCTGTCGCTGGCGGACGCCTGCCGGGTGGTCGCGGCCCGCGGCCGGCTGATGCAGGAGCTGCCGCCCGGCGGCGCGATGGCCGCGGTCGCCGCCGCCGAGGAGGAGGTCGCGCCGCTCCTGGACGGCGGCGCGGAGATCGCCGCGGTGAACGGCCCGGCGTCGGTGGTGGTGTCCGGTGACGAGGACGCCGTGCTGGCGGTGGCCGGCGCGCTGGAGGCCAAAGGCCGCAAGGTGACCCGGCTGCGGGTCTCGCACGCCTTCCACTCGGCGCACATGGACCCGATGCTGGCGGAGTTCCGCGCGGTGGTGGAGTCGGTGACCTGGGAGCGGCCGCGCATTCCGCTGGTGTCGACGGTGACCGGCGAGGCGGCCGGCGCCGAGATCGCCGACCCCGCGTACTGGGTGGAGCAGGTGCGCCGCCCGGTGCGGTTCCTCGCCGCGGTGCGCTCGCTGGAGGCCGCGGGTGTCACGACGTTCGTGGAGGCCGGCCCCGGCACCGCGCTGTCGGCCGCCGGACGGGGCTGCCTCACCGGCGAGGGCGCCGGCTTCGTCCCGCTGCTGCGCAAGGAGCGCGCGGAGCCCGAGTCGGCCGTCCGCGCGCTGGCGGAGCTGTGGACCAGGGGCGTCCCGCCGGACTGGGAGGCACTGTACGACGGGACCGCGGCCCGGCCCGCCGACCTGCCGACCTACCCCTTCCAGCGCCGCCGCCACTGGGTGGACACGTCCTCCGGCGGCGGTGACGTCCGCGCGGCGGGACTGTCGGCGGCCGAGCATCCGCTGCTGGGCGCCGCGGTGTCCCTGGCGGGCTCCGACGGCGTGGTGCTGACCGGCCGGCTGTCGGTCGAGACCCATCCCTGGCTGGCCGAGCACCGGGTGGGCGGCACCGTGGTGCTCCCCGGCACCGCGTTCGTGGACCTGGCCGTGCGCGCGGGCGACCAGGCGGGCTGCCCGCGGATCGACGAGCTCACGCTGGAGACGCCGCTGGCGCTGCCCGACCGCGGCGGCGTCGTGGTCCAGGTGACGGTGGGCGAACCGGACGAGCGGGGCGGGCGGCCGCTGTCGGTGCACTCCCGGCCCGACCGCCCGGACCACGACGGCCACGATGCCGCCTGGACCCGGCACGCCGGCGGCCGGCTCGGCGCCGCGGCCTCGCCGCCCGGCTTCGACCTGGGCGCCTGGCCCCCCGCCGCCGCCGAGCCCGTCGAGGTCGGCGGCGTCTACGACGAGCTGTCGGCCATGGGCCTGGACTACGGACCGGTGTTCACCGGGCTCCGGGCCGCCTGGCGGGACGGCGACTCGATCTTCGCGGAGGTGAGCCTGCCGGAGTCCGCGGCCGCCGACGCGGCCCGCTTCGGGCTGCACCCCGCCCTGCTGGACGCGGGCCTGCACGTGCTCGGGCTGTACGGGTTCGCCGGTGACGGCGAGGAGCCGGGAGCGGCCCGGCTGCCGTTCTCCTGGTCCGGCGTCTCGCTCTACACCACGGGCGCGACGGCCGCCCGCGTCCACCTGGTGCGCGACCCCGGCACCGGAGAGGTGGCGATGCGCGTCGCCGACGGCTCCGGCGCGCCGGTCGCCCTGGTGGAGACGCTGGTGACCCGGCCCATGCCCGTGGACCGGACGGTACGGGACGGCGGCGCCGCGACCTCGTTCTACCGCCTGACCTGGCAGCCCTTCCACCCCGCACCCGCCGGGCCGCTCTCCGTCGGGCACCTCGAAGGGCTCGGCGACACGATCCCCGCCGCGGTGGTGACCGAATGCCCCGGCGGAACCGGCGCGGACGCCGTCCGCACCGCGACCTCGCGCACGCTGGCCGCCCTGCGGTCCTGGCTCGGCGACGACCGCACCGCCGCGTCCACGCTGGTCGTGCTCACCCGGAACGCGGTGGCGCCCGGCGGGGACGCCGCGGCCCTCGACCCGGCGGCCGCGGCGGCGAGCGGGCTCGTGCGGGCGGCGCAGTCGGAGAACCCCGGCCGGATCGTGCTCGTCGACGCCGACGACGCCGCCACGGCCGACGAGATCGCCGCCCTGCTGCCCGCCGTGCTCGCCTCCGGCGAGCCGCAGGTCGCGGTCCGCGGCGGCGAGCTGTCGGTCCCCCGCCTCGCCCGGGCCCGGATCGGGACCGGCACGGGCCCGGGGCTGGACCCGGACGGCACGGTGCTGGTGACCGGCGCCACCGGATACCTCGGCGGCCTCGTCGCCCGGCACCTGGCCGCCCGGCACGGCGTCCTCCGGCTGCTGCTCGTCAGCCGCTCCGGCGCCGCCGCCGAGGGTGCCGCCGGCCTGCTGGAGGAACTGGACGCCCTGGGCGCCGAGGCCGACCTGGTGGCCTGCGACGCCTCCGACCGCGACGCCCTGGCGGCCGTCCTCGCGGGAATCCCCGCCGACCGCCCGCTGACCGCCGTCGTGCACGTCGCCGGAGTGCTGGACGACGGCGTCGCCACCGCGCTGACCGACGAGCGCCTGGACACGGTCTTCCGGCCGAAGGTCGACGCCGCGCTGAACCTGCACGAGCTGACCGAGGACCTCGGCCTGTCGGCGTTCGTGCTGTTCTCGTCCATCGCCGGAGTGCTCGGCGGCGCCGGGCAGGGCAACTACGCCGCCGCCAACGCCTTCCTCGACGCCCTCGCCGCCCGCCGCCGCGCCCATGGCCTCCCCGCCCTCTCCCTGGCGTGGGGGCTGTGGGCGCAGGACGCCGGAATGGCCGGAAGCCTCGACCAGGCCGACCGCTCCCGCCTCTCGCGCACCGGAATCCTGCCGATGTCCGAGGCCGAGGGACTGGCCCACCTCGACCTCGCCCTCGCCGGGAACGAACCGGCGCCGCTGCCGGTCAAGCTGGACGCCGCGGCCCTCCGCAGGCTGCCGGTCCTGCCGCCGGTGTTCCACGGCCTGTGGCGCCCCGCCCGCCCCGCGGCCGCGTCCGGCCTCGACGCGGCCGGGCGTCCCGCCGACAGGCTGCGCGCGCTGCCGGAGCAGGAGCGGACCGAGGCGCTGCGCGACCTCGTGGCCGCGCAGGTCGCGGCGGTCCTCGGCTACGGCTCTCCCGCCGAGGTCGACCCGTCCATGGCCTTCCAGGACCTCGGCTTCGACTCGCTGACAGCGGTGGACCTGCGCAACGGGCTCGGGGAGGCGCTCGGACTGCGGCTCCCCGCGACACTCGTCTTCGACCACCCGACCCCCGCCGCGCTGGCGGTGTTCCTGGAGGAGGAACTGACCGGCGTCACGGACGCGCCCGCCCCGGTCGCGCGCACGTCCGCCGCGACCGACGAGCCGATCGCCATCGTCGGCATGGCCTGCCGCTACCCCGGCGGGGTGCGCTCGCCCGAGGACCTGTGGCGGCTGGTCGACCAGGGCCGGGACGCGATCTCCGGCTTCCCCGCCGACCGCGGCTGGGACGTCGAGCGGCTGTACGACCCGACCGGGCGCCGGACGGGCACGAGCTACGTGCGCGAGGGCGGATTCCTGCACGACGCCGCCGACTTCGACCCGGCGTTCTTCGGCATCAGCCCGAAGGAGGCCCTCCTGATCGATCCGCAGCAGCGGCTGCTGCTGGAGATCACCTGGGAGGCGTTCGAACGCGCCGGAATCGACCCCGCGACGCTGCGGGGGACCGGCGCCGGGGTGTTCACCGGCCTGATGTACCACGACTACGTCGGCAGCAGCAGCACCGGCGCCATCGCCTCCGGCCGGATCGCCTACACCTTCGGGCTGCAGGGCCCGGCGGTGACCGTGGACACGGCGTGCTCGTCGTCGCTGGTCGCGTTGCACCTGGCCGCGCAGTCGCTGCGGCAGGGCGAATGCTCCCTCGCGCTCGCCGGCGGAGCGGCCGTCATGGCCACACCCGAGACGTTCGTGGAGTTCTCCCGGCAGCGCGGGCTGGCTTCGGACGGCCGGTGCAAGGCGTTCTCGGCCGCCGCCGACGGGACGGGCTGGGCCGAGGGCGCGGGCGTGCTGGTGCTGGAGCGGCTCTCGGACGCCCGCCGCAACGGCCACCCCGTGCTGGCGGTCGTGCGGGGCAGCGCCGTCAACCAGGACGGCGCGTCGAACGGCCTGACCGCGCCGAACGGTCCGTCGCAGGAGCGGGTGATCCGTCAGGCGCTCGCGAACGCCGGTGTGTCCGCGTCGGATGTGGACGTCGTGGAGGGGCACGGCACGGGGACGCGTCTGGGCGACCCGATCGAGGCCCAGGCGCTGCTGGCGACCTACGGGCGCGACCGCTCGGGCGATCGGCCGTTGCTGCTGGGGTCGGTGAAGTCGAACATCGGTCATGCCCAGGCGGCCGCGGGTGTCGCGGGCGTGATCAAGATGGTGCAGGCGATGCGGCACGGGGTGGTCCCCAAGTCGCTGCACGTGGACCAGCCCTCGGGCGA
Source organism: Actinomadura rugatobispora (assembly GCF_055379765.1). Taxonomy (NCBI): domain Bacteria; kingdom Bacillati; phylum Actinomycetota; class Actinomycetes; order Streptosporangiales; family Thermomonosporaceae; genus Actinomadura; species Actinomadura rugatobispora. The sequence continues at coordinate 10,184,408 of NZ_AP029191.1, forward strand.
AGTGGACTGGTCGTCCGGCGCGGTGGAGTTGCTGACCGAGGCGGTGCCGTGGGACGTGGACGATCGCCCGCGGCGGGCCGGGGTCTCCTCGTTCGGCGTGAGCGGCACCAACGCGCACGTGATCGTCGAGCAGGTGCCGGAGGAGGAGCCCGCCGGGAAAGCAGAGCCCGCCGGGAGAGCGGAGCCCGCCGGCGCGGTGGTGCCGGTGCTGCCGTGGGCGGTGTCGGCGCGCAGCCCCGAGGCCCTGCGCGAGCAGGCGTCCCGGCTGGCGTCGTGGCTGGACGAGCGTCCCGAGCTGGATCTCGTCGATGTCGGGTTCTCGCTGGCGAGCACCCGTTCGGTGATGGACCATCGCGCTGTCGTGGTGGGCGGTGACCGTGACGAGGTCTCGCGTGGCCTGAGGGCGTTGGCGGAGGGGACGCCGGATCCCGGTGTGGTGTCGGGGACGGTGTCGCGCGGCTCGGTCGCGGTTTTGTTCTCGGGTCAGGGTGCGCAGCGGGTGGGCATGGGCCGGGAGCTGTACGAGTCGTTCCCGATGTTCGCGCGGGCTTTCGACGAGGTGTGCGCGGCGTTCGAGGGCCTTGTGCCCGAGTCGTTGTGCGAGGTCGTCTGGGAGCGGCCGGATCTCATCGACCAGACGGTGTTCACGCAGGCGGGCCTGTTCGCGTTCGAGGTGGCGCTGTTCCGCCTGGTCGAGTCATGGGGTGTGCGGCCGGACTTCGTGGGCGGTCATTCGATCGGTGAGCTGGTGGCCGCGCACGTGGCGGGGGTGTGGTCGCTGGAGGACGCGTGCAAGGTGGTGGCGGCGCGCGGCCGGTTGATGCAGGCGCTCCCGGAGGGCGGGGCGATGATCGCCGTCGCCGCCGCTGAGGAAGACGTCGCGGCCCTGCTGGAGGACGGGGCGGAGATCGCGGCGGTCAACGGCCCGGCCTCGGTGGTGATCTCCGGTGGCCAGGACGCCGTCGCATCGGTGGCCAAGGAGCTGGAGGCGCGAGGGGGCAAGACGACGCGGCTGCGGGTCTCGCACGCGTTCCATTCGCCGTTGATGGATCCGATGCTGGAGGACTTCGCCAAGGAACTGGCCGCCGTCGAGTTCCACGCCCCGCGTCTCGGGTTGGTGTCGAACCTGACCGGCCGCCTGGCCGACCCCGCCGAGGTCACGACCCCCGAGTACTGGGTGCGGCACGTGCGCGGAACCGTCCGATTCTGTGAGGGTGTCCGGACGCTCGAAGCCCAGGGAGTCCGCTCCTTCCTCGAATGCGGCCCGACCGGCGTGCTCACCGGGCTGGCCGAGGCATGCGTGCGAGAGGACGCCGCCACGCTGATCGCTCTGCAGCGCCGGGATCGCGAGGAGCCCCCCGTCCTGATGACGGCGCTCGGACGCGCCCAGGTCGTCGGCGTTCCGATCGACTGGGAGGGCGTCTTCGGCGGTACGGGCGCGCGGCGCGTCGACCTCCCGACCTACGCGTTCCAGCGCCGGCGCTACTGGCTGGATCTGGGGGCCGGCGGGGCCTCCCCGGCCGAGCATCCTCTGCTCGGTGCCGCCGTCGAACTGGCGGACTCGGAAGGGCTGCTGTTCACCGGGCGGCTGTCGTTGCAGACGCACCCCTGGCTGGCGGGCCACATGGTCGGCGACACCGTGCTCCTGCCCGGGACCGCGTTCGTGGAGATGGCCTTCCACGCCGGTCACCGCGTCGACCTGGCCCGCCTGGAAGAGCTGACGATCGAGGCGCCGCTGGTAGTGCCCGAGTCCGGTGGGGTCAACGTCCAGCTCGCACTGGCCGCCTCCGGGGAGGACGGTGCGCGGTTCTTCGCCGTGCACGCCCGTCCCGAGAACACGTCCGACGACACCTGGACGCGCTTGGCGACCGGGCTGCTCGCCCCGGGGGACGGAGCCGGCACCTCGTCGGCGGATCTGACCCAGTGGCCGCCGCCCGGGGCCGAGCCGCTCGTCCTGGAGGACTTCTACGAGCGGCTGGCGGACGCGGGCCTGAACTACGGACCGGAGTTCCGCGCCCTGCACCGTGCGTGGCGGCGCGGCGACGAGCTCTTCGCCGAGACGAAGCTCCCGGAGCGGGCCGATGCCGAGATCGACCGGTTCGGGATCCATCCGGCCGTGCTGGACGCCGCGCTGCACGTGATCGCGGCGGGCGATGCCTCCGGCGGGCGGACGCTGCTGCCGTTCAGCTGGTCCGAGGTTGACCTGCATGCCACCGGTGCCACCGACCTGCGGGTCCGGATCCGGCCTGAGGGGGAGGACACCGTGTCGGTGGAGGTCGCCGACGCCGCGGGCGCTCCCGTGGCCTCGGCGGCGGCACTGATACTGCGGCCCGTCGCGTTCGACCGGCTCGCCCCGGCGGCGGCGGGCGGGGCGCCCGACTCGCTGTTCCGCGTGGTCTGGGAGCTCGTCCCGGACGGGAAGGCGGCCGTGGCCGGGGGCGCAGAGCCGGTCGTCGTGCGCTTCGGCCCCGGAGCGGCCACCGCGGACGCGGTCCGCGCCGGGACCCATCGGATCCTGGACGTCCTGCAGGAATGGCTGGCCGACGAACGGTCGGACGAGGACAGGCTCGTCGTCGTCACCCAGGGCGCGGTGGACGCCGGTGACGAGGCGCCCGCCACCGACCTGCCCGGCGCGGCCGTGTGGGGACTGGTCCGGTCCGCCCAGTCGGAGAACCCCGGACGGATCGTGCTCGTGGACGTCGACGCCGACTCGGGGGACCACGCGGTCCCCTTGGCCCTGGCGGCGGGAGAACCGCAGGTCGCCATCCGGTCGGGTCAGGTGTACGTGCCGCGCCTGACCCGGGCCGAGCCCCTGCGGGAAGAAGACCCCGGTACGACGACGGCGGCGGCGGTGGGCTGGGACCCGGACGGGACCGTGCTCGTCTCCGGCGGCACCGGCACGCTGGGCCGGCTGGTCGCGCGGCATCTGGTCGTCCGGCACGGCGTCCGCCACCTGCTGCTGGCCGGTCGCCGCGGCGCCGGCACCCCGGGCGTCGCCGAACTGGTCGGCGAACTCGCCGGTCTCGGCGCGACCGTGACCGTCGCCGCCTGCGACGTCGCCGACCGGGACGCGGCGCGGCGGATGCTGGAGGGGATCCCCGCCGAGCATCCGCTGAGCGGGGTCGTGCACGTGGCGGGGGTGCTGGACGACGGGACGCTGCCCTCTCTCACCCCGGAACGCCTGGACGCGGTGCTGCGGCCCAAGGTCGACGCGGCGCTGAACCTGCACGAGCTGACCGCAGACCTCGGCCTGTCGGCGTTCGTCCTGTTCTCCTCGGCGGCCGGAGTGTTCGGCACCCCCGGCCAGGGCAACTACGCCGCGGCCAACAGCGTCCTGGACGCGCTGGCGCGACTCCGCCGAGAGCAGGGACTCCCCGGGCTTTCGCTGGCGTGGGGGGTCTGGGCCGGGGACGGGATGGCCTCGGCCCTGACCGGCGCCGACGCGCGCCGCGTCCAGCGCATGGGCATCGAGCCGCTCCCGGTGGAACAGGGCCTGGAGCTGTTCGACGCGGCCGCCGCAGCCGGTGATCCGGCGCTGGTGCCGGTCGGCCTGAACAGTAGGACGCTGGCCGCGCTCGGGGACGAGCTGCCGCCGCTGCTCCGCGGACTCGTCCAGGGAACGGCCCGGCGGACCGCCGCCGGCGCCGACGCCGGTGCGGCGCTGCGGGGCCGCCTGGCCGGGCTCCTCGCCGACGAGCGCGCGGCCGAACTGCTGGAACTGGTGCGCTCCACGGCCGCCCTGGTCCTCGGCCACGGGGAGACCCACGCCATCGAGCCCGACCGGGCCTTCAGCGAACTGGGCTTCGACTCGCTCAGCGGCGTGGAGTTCCGCAACCGGATCAACGCGGCGGCGGGACTCCGCCTGCCGGTCACCGTCGTCTTCGACCATCCGAACCCGCGGGCGCTGGCCCAGGCCCTCACCGTTGAACTCGACGCCGCCGAGCCCGGCGCCGAGGACGCCCGCGCGGCGGACGTGCGGGCGATGCTCCAGGCCATCCCGCTGGCGCGGCTCCGCGACGCAGGACTGCTGGACAGCCTCCTCGAACTCGCCGGAATCCACGACCGGGGCGGGAGCGCGAACGGCGGGCACGGCCCGGACGGCGGCGGCGAGCCGATCGACGGCGAGTCCATCGACGCGATGGACGCCGACAGCCTGGTCAGCCTGGTGATGGGCGGGAACGGCATCGACGACGCGACACGAGAGGGATGACGCTGCCATGACGAGTCCGGACGGAAAGGTCGTCGAGGCCCTGCGCGTCTCCGTCAAGGAGAACGAGCGCCTGCGGGAGCAGAACCGCAGGCTGGCCGCCGTGTCGCACGAGCCGGTGGCGATCATCGGCATGTCCTGCCGGTTCCCGGGCGGGGTGGGCTCGCCGGAGGAGCTGTGGCGGCTGGTCGAGACCGGAACCGAAGGGATCACCGAGTTCCCGGACGACCGCGGCTGGCCGGTCGACGACCTCTACCACCCCGAGCCCGGCCGTCCCGGCACCAGCTACACCCGGCACGGCGGCTTCCTGCACGACGCGGGCGAGTTCGAGCCCGCGTTCTTCGGCATGTCGCCCCGGGACGCGCTGGGAACCGACCCGCAGCAGCGGCTCCTGCTCGAGGGCGCCTGGGAGGCGTTCGAAAGCGCGGGGCTCGACCCCACCGGACTGCGGGGCAGCCGGACCGGCGTGTTCGCGGGAGTGATGTACCACGACTACCCCGGGAGCCACGGCTCGGGAAGCATCGTGTCCGGGCGGGTCGCCTACACCCTCGGCCTGGAGGGGCCCGCGGTGACGGTGGACACGGCCTGCTCGTCGTCGCTGGTCGCGTTGCACCTGGCGGTCCAGTCGCTGCGCCACGAGGAGTGCTCGCTGGCGTTGGCCGGAGGCGTGACGGTGATGGCCACGCCGAGCACCTTCGTGGAGTTCTCCCGGCAGCGCGGGCTGGCTCCGGACGGCCGGTGCAAGGCCTTCGCCGATTCCGCCGACGGCACCGTCTTCGCGGAAGGCATGGGGCTGCTGGCGCTGGAGCGCTTGTCGGACGCCCGCCGCAACGGCCATCGTGTGCTGGCCGTCGTGCGGGGCAGCGCCATCAACCAGGACGGCGCGTCGAACGGCCTGACCGCCCCGAACGGTCCTTCCCAGCAACGGGTGATCCGCCAGGCGCTGGCCAACGCCCGTGTGCCCGCGGACCAGGTCGATGTGGTGGAGGGCCATGGCACGGGGACGCGTCTGGGCGACCCGATCGAGGCGCAGGCGCTGCTGGCGACGTACGGGCGCGACCGCTCGGGTGGCCGGCCGTTGCTGCTGGGGTCGGTGAAGTCGAACATCGGTCATGCCCAGGCGGCGGCGGGTGTGGCGGGTGTGATCAAGATGGTGCTGGCGATGCGGCGCGGGATCGTCCCCAAGTCATTGCACGTGGAAGCCCCGTCCGGGGAGGTGGACTGGTCGTCCGGCGCGGTGGAGCTGGTGACCGAGGCGGTGCCGTGGGAGGCGGGGGATCGTCCGCGGCGTGCGGGGGTGTCCTCGTTCGGCATCAGCGGGACCAACGCGCACGTGATCATCGAGCGGCCGGCCGAGGAGACCGAAGCGTCCCAGGCCCGGTCAGGTCCCGAACCGGTGCCGGTCCCGTGGGTGATCTCCGCCCGGAGCCCGGCGGCGGTGCGGGAGCAGGCGTCCCGGCTCGCGACGCTCCTGGACGACCCGCACGGGCCGTCCGTGCTGGACGTGGGATTCTCCCTGGCCACGACGCGCGCCGAGTTCGATCACCGCGCGGTCGTGGTGGCCGAGGACCGGGACGGTTTCGCCCGCGCTCTCAAGGAGTTGGCCTCCGGTGCCGGAGTGCTCGATCAGGGGCAGGTGAGCCCCGGCCGGACGGCCGTGCTGTTCTCGGGTCAGGGCGCGCAGCGGTCGGGGATGGGCCGGGAGTTGTACGAGTCGTTCCCGGTGTTCGCGAGCGTGTTCGACGAGGTGTGCGCCGGGTTCGATGGCCTGCTCGATGAGTCGTTGCGTGAGGTCGTGTGGGAGCGGCCGGACTTGATCGATCAGACGGTGTTCACGCAGGCGGGCCTGTTCGCGTTCGAGGTGGCGCTGTTCCGCTTGGTCGAGTCGTGGGGTGTGCAGCCCGACTTCGTCGGTGGTCATTCGATCGGTGAGTTGGTGGCCGCGCATGTGGCCGGGGTGTGGTCTCTTGAGGACGCGTGCAAGGTGGTGGCGGCGCGTGGCCGGTTGATGCAGGCGCTTCCTGAGGGCGGTGCGATGGTCGCCGTGGCCGCCGCCGAGGAGGACGTCACACCCCTCCTGGAGAACGGTGTGGAGATCGCTGCGGTCAACGGCCCGACGTCGGTCGTGATTTCGGGTGACCAGGACGCCGTAGCCCCGGTGGCCGAGGCGTTGAAGTCGCAAGGGGTGAAGGCGACGCGGTTGCGGGTGTCGCATGCGTTCCATTCCGCGCATATGGATTCGATGCTGGAGGACTTCGCCAAGGAGCTGGCTTCCGTGCAGTCCCACGCTCCGCGTCTGGGGTTGGTGTCGAATCTGACGGGCCGGCTGGTCGAGTCCGACGAGGTGACGACCCCCGAGTACTGGGTCCGGCACGTCCGCGAGACCGTCCGGTTCTGTGACGCGGTTCGTGCGCTGGAGGCCGAGGGCGTGGCCCACTTCGTGGAGGTGGGGCCGTCGGCGGTGCTGTCGGCGACGGGGGCGGGTGAGTTCATCCCCGTGTCGCGCAAGGACCAGCCTGAGGTGTCGTCGGTGATCGGTGCGATGGGACGGCTCTGGACGCGCGGCGGGCCGGTGTCCTGGGCACCGGTGTTCGCGGGCACCGCCGCACGGCGCGTCGATCTGCCCACCTACGCCTTCCAGCGCCGCCGCTACTGGCTCGAGACTCCCGCAGCGGGCGTGTACGACGTGTCAGCGCTGGCCGCGGCCGTGCCCGAGTTGGAGGCGGAACGGCTGGGGCCTGACATCGGCGAGCTGCCCCCGGAGGAACGGGAGCTGCGGGTGCGGGAGATCGTGCTGGCTCTGACCGTCCGTGCGCTCGGCCACGCCTCGGCCGACGAGGTCGATCCGGAGCTCGGGTTCTTCGAGAGCGGTTTCGACTCGGCCACCGCGCTGGAACTGCGCGCCGCCCTGAACACGGCCACCGGGCTGGAGCTCGCGACCACGGTGGTGTTCGACTTTCCCACGCCGGACGAGCTCGTCCGGCACGTGCTGGCGGAGCTGGCGCAGAACCCGCAGGGGCCGTCCGGGCCCGCCCTCGGCTCGGAGGGCGACACGCTGAGCGCGATCTTCCGGGAGGCGGTGCGCGCGGGCCGCATGCAGCCGGGCTTCGACATGCTGGAGGCCGTCGCCGCGACCCGGCCGCGCGTCGACTCCGTCGGCGACCTCGACGAGGTGCCGCCGCCGGTGAGGCTCGCGGGCGGGCCCGAGCAGCCCGTCCTCTACTGCTTCCCGTCGCCGATGGCTCTCGCCGGGGTGCAGCAGTACGTGCGCTTCGCCGAACACTTCCGCGGCGTTCGCGAGGTGTCGGCGCTGCGGGTGCCGGGCGTCAATCGCGGGGAGGGCCTGCCCGGATCGATGCGGGCCGCCGTCGAGGTCTTCGCCGAGTCCGTGCGGCGCGACGCGGGGGACCGCCCCTTCGCGTTCCTGGGCACCTCGTCCGGCGGGATCCTCGCGCACGCCACCGCAGCCCACCTGGAGCGGCTCGGGCGCGGCCCGGAGACGGTGGTCCTGCTCGACACCTATGTGGTCTACAACGAGGCCACCAGGGCGGTCTGGGACAGCATGCTCTACGGCCTGCTCGAGCGGGAGTCGGAGCTCGGGCCGTTCACCGCGCCCCGGCTGTCGTCGATGGGGCGCTACGTCCGGCTGATCGGCGAGGAGGGGCTCGCCGGCCTCGACGCCCCCGTCCTCTTCGTCGGCGCCGAGGAACCGATCGCGCTGGCCGCGCGGGACGCGGCCGTGTCCGGCTCCGACGACTGGCGGGCCGTCTTCCCGGGCGCCGACACCTCGATCCGGGTGCCCGGCGACCACTTCACGATGCTGGAAGAGGCGCACGCCGCCACGACCGCCGAGGCCGTCGATGACTGGCTGCGCGGCAGCCGCGGCTGACCCGGACCCGGGGCCGGCCGCGGCTGCCGCGTTCAGGGGTTCACGGTTCATCGACCAGCTCCGGCGTCCGCGCGGGCGACGCGTCCTCCACCGCGTCCTCCGCGGCGCCGGCCGGGTTCAGGTGCCGGAGGGTGATCGCGGCGATGACGGCGGTCACCGCCATGATCGCCGCGCCGGTGACCGCCGACACCCGCATCCCCGCGGCGAAGGCCTCCTGCGCGGTCTCGACGAGCGGCATCCCGATCTGCTCCGGCAGGTGCCTGGAGACCTCCGAGGCGCCGCCGAGGGTGTCCCTGGCGGCCTCCGCGGCCTCCGGCGGAAGGCTCTGCGGGACGGCGTCGTCCATGCGGTCGTGGTAGACGGCGGCGCCGATGCTGCCGAGGATGGCGACGCCGAGGGCGCCGCCGAACTCCGACCCCGTCTCCGACAGCGCGGAGGCGGCGCCGGCCCGTTCCGGCGGGGCCGCGGCGACGATCATGTCGACGGCGAGCGCGCCCACCGCGCCCGCGCCGCCGGTGAGGATGATGAAGCCCAGCCCCAGGACGAGCATCGAGCTGTCCACCTGGACCTGGGCGAGGATGACGAAGCCGGCGCCCATGAGCGCGATCGCGCCGGCGACCACGTACGCGGGTCGGATCCACCGGACCAGGGTGCTGGCCACGATCACCGACAGGCCGATCGAGGGTGCGATGACCAGGGTCCAGAGCGCGGCCTCGAGCGGGCGCATGCCCAGCACGAGCTGCATGAACTGGGTGCCGAAGAAGCCGAAGCCGACCATGGCGAAGATGCTGAGGACGTTGGCGCCGATGGAGGTGCTGAAGCCGCGGTTGGCGAACAGCCCGACGTCGATGAGCGGGTCGGCGAGCCGCCGCTGGCGCCGCAGGAAGAGGTAGCCGACGACCAGGCCGACCGCGATCGATCCGATGGGGAGCGGGTCGGCCCCGTCCTCCGCGGCCATCTTCACGCCGTAGATCACCGGCAGCACCGCGGCGAGCGAGAGGAACGCGCTGAACAGGTCGAACCTTCCGGCCTTCGGGGCGCGGTACTCCGGCAGCAGCAGCGGCCCGAGGACGAGGAGGAGGATCATGACGGGCACGTTGACCAGGAACACCGACCCCCACCAGAACTTCTCCAGCAGGAGCCCGCCCAGCATCGGCCCGAGCCCGGCGCCGCCGGAGAAGCCGGCGGTCCAGATCGCGATCGCGGTCCGGCGCTGCTGGGCGTCGTGGAACATGTTGCGGATCAGGGACAGGGTCGAGGGGGCCAGCGTGGCGCCGGCGACGCCGAGCAGGGCCCGGGCGGCGATCAGCAGTTCGGCGGTACTGGCGTAGGCCGCGAGGACGGACGTCACGCCGAACAGGCAGGCGCCGATGAGCAGCACCTTCCGGCGGCCGATCCGGTCGCCCAGCGCGCCCATCGTGATCATGGATCCGGCCAGCAGGAAGGCGTAGATGTCCATGATCCAGAGCTGTTGCGAGCTGCTCGGCTGCAGGTCGGCGCTCAGGGCCGGCAGCGCGAAGAACAGCGCCGTCATGTCCATGGAGACCAGCAGCGTGGGCAGCACGAGCACGGCGAGGCCGATCCACTCGCGCCTGCCGGCTCGTGCTTCAGTGTTGACCATGGCTCGATTATACGAACGTCTTATAAGTTTGTATAGCACGGATGATTGATAGGATCTCGACGTGGGACATCGTGAAGATCTGCTCATGGGAGCCAAGCGCTGCCTCTACGAGCGCGGGTACGGCCGTACGACGGCCCGCGACATCGTCGCCGCCTCGAAGACGAACCTGGGCTCGATCGGTTACCACTTCGGCTCCAAGGAAGCGCTGCTGACCACCGCCATCATCGATTCGTTCGGTGAGTGGGGCGAGGAGCTCGACACGGTCATGAGCGCGCTGTCCACCGACGTCGACCCCGAAGGCGACCAGCTCGAGCGGTTCGAGACCGCGTGCACCCTGCTGGTGGAGTCCTTCGCCACCCACCGGACGCTGTGGGTCTCCGCCATGGAGGCGTTCGCCCAGGCGGAGCACATCCCCGAGGTCCGCGAGCAGCTCGCCGCCGGCTTCGAGGAGACCCGGCGCGGACTGGTCGCGGGGATCCAGAAGCTCTCCCCGAACGCCGACGAGCGGACGGCGCGCACCATCGCCTCGCTCGTGGTCGCGATGCTGCCCGGCCTCGCGCTCCAGTGGCTGCTGGAGCCGGAGCACGCGCCGACGGGCGCCGACATCGGCGAGGCCCTCCGGGTGATGCTGGACTAGCCGTTCGAGCCGTTCGCGTCGGTCAGCCCGGTCGAGCCGGCGCTCCACGATGTCGCGCTGCCCGTGAAGCCGCGCGCCGGCGCTGCCATCGCCATCGCCCCGTCATCGCCGCCGGATCCCGTTCGCGCGGCCGCGGACGGGCGCGCACGCCTACCCGGGAACACCGCCCACGCCCCCTTTTCCAAGAAACTGTGGGCCCTTTCTTCTAGGGGACGAGTAGGGGTTGTTGGCCCAATTCCGCCACTCCTAACATGACGGCAGCAACGCTATCGGCGCAGCGTGGCCCACTGAGGCGTCAAGCTTCTTCGCCGCGAATCCGCCGCACACCGCCGAATGTCTCGCGCGGCGGCTGGTCGAAACGGCGGCTGAGCCTCGGGAACTCTTTGCGGAGGTCATATGTACGAGATCGATGCGGCGAAAATCTACGAGCCATTGCACGAGGCCCGCGGCAAGGACTTCGAGGCCGAGGCCGGCCGGGTCGCCGAGGTGATCCGCGAACGGCGGCCGGACGCCGGCTCCCTGCTCGACGTCGCCTGCGGCACCGGCGCGCACCTGCGCAGGTTCGCCGGGCTGTTCGATCGCGTCGAGGGGCTGGACGCGTCCGAGGCGATGCTCGCGGTGGCCGGCGCCGGCACGCCGGGGGTCCCGCTGCACCGCGCCGACATGCGCGACTTCGGGCTGCCGCGCGGCTACGACGCCATCACCTGCCTGTTCAGCTCCATCGGCTACCTGGGCACGACGGAGGACCTGGACGCGGCGCTGGGGACGTTCGCCAAGCACCTCGAGCCGGGCGGTGTGGTGGTCATCGAGCCGTGGTGGTTCCCCGAGACCTTTCTCGACGGGTACGTCGCCAGCGACGCGGTCGAGGTCGAGGGCTACGACATCGTCCGGCTCTCGCACTCCAGGCTCGACGGCGACGCGTCGCTGATGACGGTGCACTACGTCATCGCCGACGCCGAGTCCGGGGCCCGGCATTTCACCGAGACGCACCGTTGCACGCTCTTCGAACAAGTGCAGTACGAGGACGCTTTCCGGCGGGCGGGGCTCGCGGTGGAATACGTCGACGGCCTGGCCACCGGCCGCGGCCTTTTCGTCGGAGTCGGCAAATGATCGCCCCGCAGATCATCAAGCTCGAGGAGCACCGCGACGAGGTGGGATGCATTTTCGTCGTCGAGACCTCCCAGCACATTCCGTTCGAGGTGAAGCGCTACTACTCGATCAGTGACGTCCCGGACGGGGCCGACCGGGGCAGCCACGCCCACCGCCGTCTGGAGCAGCTGGTCATCGCGGCGTACGGCAGCTTCGACATCACGCTGGACGACGGGTTCGAGCGGCGGCGGCACCGGCTGAGCGACCCCGGCGTCGGCCTCTACATCGGGCCGATGATCTGGCGCGACCTGACGAACTTCTCCTCCGGGGCGGTCGCCGTGGTGCTCGCGTCCCGGCACTACGAGGAGTCCGACTACTACCGCGACTACGACGAGTTCCTGCGCGACGCCGCCCGGGCCGGGCGAGGGCCTCTGAGCGGCGACGGGACGCCGGGGGAGGACCGATGAGGGTTCTGGTGACGGGAGCGGCCGGGTTCATCGGCTCGCAGTTCGTGCGCGCGATGCTGGAGGGAGACTACGCCGGTCACGAAGGCGCCGCCGTGACCGTCCTCGACAGCCTCACCTACGCGGGCAACCGGGCGAACCTGCCCGCCGACCACCCGCGGCTCACGTTCGTGCAGGGCGACGTCCGGGACGCCGGGCTCCTCGGCGACCTGGTGCCCGGCCACGACGCCGTGGTCCACCTCGCGGCCGAGTCCCACGTGGACCGCTCGCTGCAGAAGCCGGCCGAGTTCGTGGACACCAACGTCGGCGGCACGCAGGTCCTGCTGGAGGCGTGCGTGCGCGGCGGGGTCGAGCGGGTGGTGCACGTCTCCACCGACGAGGTGTACGGCTCGATCGAGACGGGCTCGTCGAGCGAGGAGTGGCCGCTGGTGCCCAGCTCGCCGTACGCGGCGTCGAAGGCCGGCAGCGACCTCATCGCGCTCGCGTACTGGCGGACCCACGGCCTGGACGTCTCGGTGACCCGCTGCTCCAACAACTACGGGCCGTACCAGCATGTCGAGAAGCTCATCCCGCTGTTCATCACCAGGCTCCTGCGCGGCGAGCCGGTTCCGCTGTACGGGGACGGGCGCAACGTGCGCGAGTGGATCCATGTCGAGGACCACTGCCGCGCGTTGCACCTGGTCCTCACCGGGGGACGCGCGGGCGAGGTCTACAACATCGGCGGCGGCACGCCCGTCAGCAACCTGGGGATCACCCGGCGGCTGCTCGATCTGTGCGAGGCCGACCCCGCTCTCGTGCAGCACGTCGAGGACCGCAAGGGGCACGACCTGCGCTACGCGATCGACGGGACCAAGCTGGAGAAGGAGCTGGGCTTCGAGCCCGTGATCTCCTTCGAGAAGGGGCTGGCGGACATGGTCGCCTGGTACCGGGAGAACACCCGCTGGTGGGAGCCCGTCAAGGCGCTCGCCGACCTGTACCCCGGCCAGGACCTCGTGCCGTCCCAGGCGGGCTGACCCCGCCGCCGCCCGCCCGTGCCCGGGGCGCGCTCGTGCGCGGCGCGCCCCGGGCCCGCGTGCTCAGGCGCCGCGCACCGCCGCCACGACGGCGTCTACCTCCCGGCCGGACAGATGGGGTCCGATCGGGAGGCTGAGCACCTCCGCGGCGAGGCGTTCGGCCAGCGGCAGCGACCCGGCGGGCCGGTCGGGGGACGCGTACGCGGGCGACAGGTGGACGGGCACCGGGTAGTGGATCAGGGTTCCGACGCCCGCGCCGGCCAGCCGCTCCTGCAACTCGTCCCGGAACTCCGAGCGCACCACGAACAGATGCCAGACCGGATCCGCCCACGGTGCCACCGCGGGCAGTTCGAGGCCGTCCACGTCCGCGAGCTCCCGGAGGTAGCGCCCGGCGACCGCGGACCTGCGGGCGTTCCATTCGTCCAGCCGCCGCAGCTTGACCCGGAGCACGGCCGCCTGCAGCTCGTCCAGGCGGGTGTTGCCCGCCTGGACCTCGTGGTGGTACTTCACGCGGGACCCGTAGTTGCGCCGCAGCCGCAGCTGCTCGGCGAGGGCCGCGTCCCGCGTCACGACCGCGCCGCCGTCGCCCAGGGCGCCCAGGTTCTTGCCCGGGTAGAAGGAGAACGTGGCGGCGAGCGAACCGGCGCCGATCCGGCGCCCGCGGTAGCGCGCGCCGTGCGCCTGGGCCGCGTCCTCGACCACGGCGAGTCCGTGCCGTTCGGCGATCTTGCCGATCGGTTCCAGGTCGGCGGGCTGCCCGTAGAGGTGCACCGGGACGATCGCCCGCGTCCTGGGGGTGACGGCCGCCTCGATCCGGGCCGGGTCGAGGTTGCGGGTGCCCTCCTCCGGTTCCACCGGGACGGGGCGGGCGCCGACCGCGGAGACCGCCGCCCAGGTCGCGAAGAACGTGTGCGAGGGCACGATCACCTCGTCCCCGGGGCCGATGTCCAGCGCCCGGAACACCAGCTCCAGCGCGACGCCTCCGTTGCCCACCGCGACGCAGTGCGCGGCGTCGCAGTAGGCGGCGAACTCGTCCTCGAACGCCTCGAGCTCGGGTCCGAAGAGGTACCGGCCCGAGCCCAGCACCCGCTGGACGGCCTGGTCGATCTCGGTCCGCAGCTCGGCGTACGGCGCCCGCAGATCGAGGAATGGGACGTTCATGGGGCCCCTTCGTGAATGGACTCCTGCCGATTCTGAAACTATGCCGAGCCGGCCGCCGGCCCCTACCCCTAGACGCCCCCTAACACCCGCAATTTCGTTTTTCCCCTCTTGGGGGAGCGGGTTGTCCCGCGCTTATGCTCGACCAACCGTTCCCTGGCAGGCCCCGGTGCGGAAAAACGCTGCCTGCCGGCGCATGACGACCTTTCGACAGGAGAGCGCATGACCACCGCGTTGATCATCGGCGGGGGAGTCGCCGGGCCGGCGAGCGCCATGGCGCTGCAGAAGGCCGGCTACGACCCCGTCGTCTTCGAGGCCTACGACAGGGGCGCCGAGGGGGTCGGCACCAACCTGGTCCTCGCCGTGAACGGGCACACCGCCCTGCACGAGCTCGGGATCTCCACGGCGCTGGACAAGGGGTTCGACATCCCCCGGAACCGCTACTTCATGGGCAACGGCCGGAGCCTGTCCCTGGTCCCCAACGGCAAGGCCGGCCCCAACGGGATCGTGAGCCGCGCCGTCCGCCGCGCGGACCTGTACGTGGCCCTGCGCGACGAGGCGATCCGCCGCGGCATCCCGTTCGAGTTCGGCATGCGCCTGGTCGACGCGGAGCACACCCCGAACGGGGTGGTCGGGCACTTCGAGAACGGCCGGAAGGTGGACGGCGACCTGCTCATCGGCGCCGACGGCCTGCACTCGACCGTCCGGAAGATCATCGACCCGGAGGCGCCGCGGCCGCGCTTCGGCCGGCTGGTCAACACCGGCGGCTACGCCGACGGAGTCTCGGCGCCGGGCGAGCCGGGCACCGAGTACATGCTGCTCGGCAAGCGCTGCTTCTTCTCCTACGTGCACGACGCCGACGGGCAGATCTGGTGGTACGCGGCGCCGCACTGGCCGGAGGAGCCGACGCGGGAGGAGCTCGCGGCCATCGGCCCGGACGAGTGGCGGGGCCGGCTCCTGGAGCTGTTCTCCCAGGACAAGACGGCGGCGCGGGACATCATCGCGGCCACCGAGGACATCTGGGCGCCCTGGCCGATCCAGGACCTGCCGACGGTGCCCGCGTGGCAGGACCGGCGGATGGTGATCATGGGCGACGCCGCGCACGCGGTGTCGCCGGCCGCCGGCCAGGGCGCGTCGATGGCGATCGAGGACTCGGTCGTGCTCGGCAAGTGCCTGCGCGACATCCCCGACGTCGAGGAGGCGCTGGGCCGCTTCGTGAGCCTGCGCCGGCCGCGGGTGGAGAAGATGGTCGCCTTCGGCAAGCGGGCGGGCGACCTGATGATCGTCTCCAGCCAGTTCCGCCGCCGCATGCGGGACCTGGTCCTGCCGCTGTTCTTCAAGCGCGTCACGCTCAACGAGACGGCCTCCCTGAGCTGGGTGTACGACCACCGCGAGAGGTGGGACGAGCCGATTTCGGCGCCGCGAATCGCGGCCTGAAGGGCGCGCGCCTCATTCACTTGCCCGATCTCTGAATTGACCTGAGAAGGTGGGGGTTTCGCGAGTGGCCATGTTCGGCAATGGACGGGAACGTGCTCGGCGGCCGGGTCCGGATTCTGTGGAAGGGGACGAGCCCATTGCCGTCATCGGTCTGTCCGCGCGCCTTCCCGGTGCGGCCGGCCCGGCGGAGCTGTGGCGGCTGCTGCGAACCGCCGAGCACGCGGTCACCGAGGTGCCGGCCGACCGCTGGGACGCCGGCGCGTTCTACGACCCCGACCCGGCGGCGCCCGGGAAGGCCAACACCCGCTGGGGCGGCTTCATCGACGGGGTGGCCGGCTTCGACGCCGGCTTCTTCGGGGTGTCGCCGCGCGAGGCGGTCGCGATGGACCCCCAGCAGCGGCTCGTGCTGGAGCTGGGCTGGGAGGCGCTGGAGGACGCGCGGCTGGCGCCGGACACGCTGACCGGGAGCCGTGCCGGGGTCTTCGTGGGCGCCATCTGGGACGACTACGCGACCCTGCTTCACCGGCGCGGCCCGGCCGCCATCACCCGCCACACGATGACCGGGCTGCACCGCGGGATCATCGCCAACCGGCTCTCCTACGTGCTCGGCCTGACCGGGCCGAGCCTGGTGGTGGACACGGGCCAGTCGTCGTCGCTGGTGGCGGTGCACATGGCCGCCGAGAGCCTGCGCAGGGGCGAGTCGTCCCTCGCGCTGGCCGGAGGCGTCAACCTCACGCTGGCGCCGGACAGCACGGTCGGCGCCGCCAAGTTCGGCGGCCTCTCGCCGGACGGCCGCTGCTTCGTGTTCGACGCCAGGGCGAACGGCTTCGTCCGCGGCGAGGGCGGCGGGCTGGTCGTATTGAAGCGGCTCTCGGACGCGACCGCCGACGGCGACGAGATCCGCTGCGTGATCCGCGGCGGCGCGGTCAACAACGACGGCGGCGGCCCCGGCCTGACGGCGCCCGACGTCGCGGCCCAGGAAGAGGTGCTGCGCGAGGCGTACCGGCGGGCCGGCGTCGCCCCGGGCGAGGTGCAGTACGTCGAGCTGCACGGCACCGGCACCCGGCGCGGCGACCCGGTGGAGGCGGCGGCGCTCGGCGCGGTGCCGGGCGCGGCCCGGCCCTCCGGCCGCCCGCTGCCGGTCGGCTCGGTCAAGACGAACGTCGGCCATCTCGAAGGGGCCGCGGGGATCGCCGGGCTGCTCAAGGTGGTGCTGAGCCTGTGGCACGGCGAGCTGCCGGCGAGCCTCAACTTCGAGTCACCCAACCCCGACATCCCGCTGGAGTCGCTGAACCTGCGGGTGCCGACCGCGACCGAGCCCTGGCCGGGGCAGGGCACGCGCCTCGCCGGGGTGAGCTCGTTCGGTGTCGGGGGAACGAACTGCCATGTCGTGCTCTCCCGCGACGTGCCGTCCGAGGCGGCGGACGAGCCGGTCCGCACGCCCATGGACGCCGTCCCCTGGGTGGTGTCCGGACAGGGGGCCGAGGGGCTGCGGGCACAGGCGGCCCGGCTGGTGTCCTTCGTCCAGGACCGCCCCGAGCTGGACCCGGCGGACGTGGGCCTGTCGCTGGCGACGACGCGGGCCGGGCTGTCCCATCGCGCGGCCGTCGTCGGCGC
Source organism: Actinomadura rugatobispora (assembly GCF_055379765.1). NCBI lineage: Bacteria > Bacillati > Actinomycetota > Actinomycetes > Streptosporangiales > Thermomonosporaceae > Actinomadura > Actinomadura rugatobispora. The sequence goes on from NZ_AP029191.1 coordinate 10,201,540, forward strand.
CGACCGCGACGGGCTCCTCGCGGCGCTGGCCTCGCTGGCCGAGGGCGACCCGTCCGCCGAGGTGGTGGAGTCCGAGGCCGCGACCCGGGGCCGCACGGTCTTCGTCTTCCCGGGGCAGGGCTCGCAGTGGCCGGGGATGGCCGACGAGCTCCTCGCGTGGTCCCCGGTCTTCGCCGGGCTGATCGCCGACTGCGAGAGCGCCCTGGCGCCGTTCGTGGAATGGAAACTGACCGAGGTGCTGCGCGGCGACCCGGGCGCGCCGTCGCTGGAGCGGGTCGACGTCGTCCAGCCCGCGCTGTTCGCCGTGATGGTCGCGCTGGCGGGCCTGTGGCGCTCTCACGGGGTCGAGCCGGACGCGGTCGTGGGGCACTCCCAGGGGGAGATCGCCGCCGCGTGCGTGGCCGGTGCCCTGTCCCTGGAGGACGCCGCGCGGATCGTCGCCCTGCGCAGCCGCCTGGTCGGCGAGCGCCTGGCGGGGACCGGCGCGATGATGTCGGTCGCGCTGCCCGCGGGCGAGGCCGCGGCACGGATCGAACACTGGCCGGACCGGTTGTCGGTGGCCGCGGTCAACGGCCCCAGGGCCGTCGTGGTCTCGGGCGACCCGGAGGCCGTGGCCGAGTTCGGGAAGACCTGCGACGGCGAAGGGGTCTGGAACCGGTCGATCGCGGTGGACTACGCCTCCCACTCCGCCCATGTCGAGCGGATCGGCGAAGAGCTCATCGACGCGCTGGGGCCGCTGTCCGCCACCTCCGGCGAGCTCGCGTTCCACTCCACGGTCACCGGGGAGCGGCTGGACACCGCCGCCCTCGACACCGGGTACTGGCTGTCCAACCTGCGCGAGACCGTCCGCTTCGACGCCGCCACGCGGGATCTGGTCCGCGGCGGTCACGATGTCTTCATCGAGGTCAGCCCGCATCCGGTGCTGGTCTCCGGGGTGAACGACATCGCCGAGGACGCCGGTCGCGAGGTCCTGGCGGTGGGGTCGCTGCGCCGCGGCGACGGCGGGGCGCGGCGCTTCCTCGCCTCCCTGGCGCAGGCGTGGGCCGGGGGCGCGGCGGTGGACTGGGACGGGGTGTTCGCGGGCAGCGGCGCCCGGCGCGTCGGGCTGCCCACCTACGCCTTCCAGCGCCGCCGGTACTGGCCTGCTCCGGAGGCGCCCGGAACCGGTGCCCCGAGCGTGCCGCAACCGGAGGGCGCGGGCGCGGAGGAAGAGCCCGACGAGCCGCAGACCACGACGCTCGCGGACCGGCTCCGCGGCCTGTCCGAGGCCGAACGCGAGACGGTCGTGCTGGACACCGTGCGGCGGCAGGCCGCGATCGTGCTCGGCCACGAGTCGGCGTCGGAGGTGGCCGCCGGCCTGTCCTTCAAGGAACTGGGGTTCGACTCGCTCTCCGGGGTCGAGCTGCGCCGCCGGCTCGTCCGCGCGACCGGGCTGCGGCTGCCCAGCACCCTGATCTACGACCACCCGAGGCCGGCCGCCCTGGCCGAGTATCTGCGGACCGCCCTGGTGCCGGACTCCGCCCCGACGGCCGCCGGCCTGGTGGACGAGCTCGACCGCTGGGAGGCGGCGCTGTCGACGGCGGTCACCACCGACGACGAGCGGGCGGCGATCGCCGGCCGGCTGCGCGCACTGCTGTCCCGCTGGGACTCCGGGCCCGGGAACGGGACCGGCGGTCCCGGCGGGGACCTCGAGTCGTCCACCGCGGACGAGCTTCTCACGATCATCAAGACCGAGTTCGGCGGGCCCTGATGCCGCCGCGGCCGACCGGGACGACCACCGAGTGAGCGAGGATCGGATGGGCAACGAGCAGGAGCTCCTGGAGAACCTCAGGTGGGTGACCGCCGACCTCCGGCGCGCCAGGCAGCGCGTGCGCGACCTGGAGGAACGGGCGAGCGAACCGGTGGCCATCATCGGCATGGCCTGCCGCTTCCCCGGGAACATCCGGTCACCGCGGGATCTGTGGCGGCTGGTGGACTCGGGCGGCGACGCGATCGGCGGGTATCCGCGGCGGCGCGGCTGGGACGCGGGCCTGTACGACCCCGACCCCGACGGGCACGGGACGGTGACAGCCCGCGAGGGCGGCTTCCTGTCCGACGCCGAGTACTTCGACGCGGCGTTCTTCGGGATCGCCCCCCGCGAGGCGCTGGCGATGGACCCCCAGCAGCGCCTGCTGCTCGAGGTCGCCTGGGAGGCGTTCGAGGACGCCGGTGTCGACCCGCAGGGGCTGCGGGGCAGCGACACCGGGGTGTACGTCGGGATGATGGCCCAGGACTACGGCCCGCGGATGCACGACGGGGCCGAGTCGGTCGAGGGCCACGTGCTGACCGGCACCCTTCCCGCGGTCGCCTCGGGGCGGCTGGCCTACACCTTCGGCTTCGAGGGCCCCGCGGTGTCGGTGGACACCGCGTGCTCGTCGTCGCTGACCGCGCTGCACCTGGCGGTGCGGGCGCTGCGCGGCGGGGAGTGCGGGCTCGCCGTCGTCGGCGGCGCGACGGTGATGTCCGAGCCGGGCCTGCTGGTGGAGTTCTCCCGGCAGCGCGGTCTGTCCCCCGACGGCCGGTGCAAGGCGTTCTCCGCGGAGGCCAACGGCACCGGGCTGGGCGAGGGCGTCGGGCTGCTGCTGGTCGAGCGGCTGGCGGACGCGCGGCGCCACGGGCACCCGGTGCTGGCCGTGGTGCGGGGATCGGCGGTGAACTCCGACGGCGCCTCCAGCGGCCTGACCGCGCCGAACGGGCCCGCGCAGCAGCGGGTGATCCGGCAGGCGCTGGCGAACGCCGGGGTGACGGCGGCCGAGGTGGACGCGGTCGAGGCGCACGGGACGGGCACCGTTCTGGGCGACCCGATCGAGGCGCAGGCGCTGCTGGCCACCTACGGGCAGAGCCGCCCGCCGGGCCGCCCGCTGTGGCTGGGCTCGGTCAAGTCCAACATCGGGCACGCGCAGGCCGCCGCCGGGGTCGCCGGCGTGATCAAGATGGTGGAGGCGATGCGGCACGGCGTCCTGCCCCGGACGCTGTACGCGGGCGAGCCGTCCCGGCACGTGGACTGGGAGTCCGGCGAGGTCTCGCTGCTGGCCGAGCAGCGGTCCTGGCCCGGCGACGGGCGGCCCCGGCGCGCGGGCGTGTCCTCGTTCGGCATCAGCGGGACGAACGCGCACGTCATCCTGGAGGAGGCCCCCGAGCCGGCCGCCGCGGAACCGCAGGAGGAGGCCGGCGGCGCGGAGGGCCCCACGTCGTGGCTGATCTCCGCGCGCGGTGAGCAGGCTCTGCGGGACCAGGCGGCGCGGCTGGCCGAGTTCGTCACGGCCGACCCGGACGTGCCCTTGGCGGACGTGGCGCACACGCTGGCCACCGCCCGTCCCGCACTGGACGACCGCGCCGCCGTCATCGGCGAGACCCGCGCGGAGCTGCTGAGCGGGCTCGCCGCGCTCGCCCAGGGCACGCCCGCGCCGAACGTCGTCCGCGGCCGCGCCGAGGCCCCGGCCAGGACGGCGCTGCTGTTCGCCGGGCAGGGCAGCCAGTACCCGGGCATGGGCCGGGGGCTCTACGACGCCCATCCCGTCTTCGCCAAGGCCTTCGACGAGGCGTGCGCGCATCTCGATCCCCTCGTCGGCGGCTCGCTGGCCGAGACCGTCTGGACCGGGGAGTCGCTGGACCGCACGGGCCTGACCCAGCCGGCGCTGTTCGCCTTCGAGGTCGCGCTCTACCGGCTGCTCGAACACTGGGGCGTCGAGCCGGACTACCTGGCGGGGCATTCGGTCGGCGAGATCACCGCGGCGCACGTGGCCGGCGTCCTCGACCTTCCCGACGCCGCCGCCATGGTCGCCGCCCGGGCCCGCCTGATGGACGCGCTGCCGCAGGGCGGCGCGATGGTCGCGGTGGGCGTCACCGAGGAGCTCCTGCGGCCCCATCTGGAGGCCCACGGCGCGGGCGCGGTGGACATCGCCGCCGTCAACGGCGCCGACTCGCTGGTGATCTCCGGCGACGAGACTGCGGTCCTGGCGGTCGCGCGCGCGGTGGCCGAGCAGGGGCACCGGACGCGCAGGCTCACGGTGAGCCACGCCTTCCACTCCGCCCTCATGGAACCGATGCTGGAGGAGTTCCGGGCGGTCGTGGCCGGGTTGGACTTCGGCACCCCCCGCATCCCCATCGTCTCCAACCGCACGGGAAAGATCGCCTCCGCCGGGGAACTGCGCGACCCGGACCACTGGGTGCGGCACGTGCGCGACACCGTCCGCTTCCACGAGGGCGTCCAGACCCTCGTGGAACAGGGCGTGGAGGCGTTCCTGGAGGTCGGCCCGGACGGCACGCTGACCGGGATGGTCGGTGCTCCCGGTGCCATCGCGACACTGCGCCGCGACCGCGACGACGTACGGGAACTGGCCGCCGCCCTGGCGAGCGCGCACGTTCACGGCGTGCCCGTCGGCTGGCGCACGATCCACCGGGGACGGCGGGTCGCCCTGCCCGCCTACCCCTTCCAGCGGACGCGCTACTGGGTGCGCGCCGAAACCGGCGGGCGCGGCCCCGCGCAGGCCGCCGAGGGGCTTGAGCGGTACCGGGTCGAGTGGATGCCGTTGCCGGTTCCCGCCGCGGCCCCGCTCACCGGCACCTGGCTGCTGGCCGTCCCGGCCTCGCACGCGCAGGACCCCTGGGTGGACGCCGTCGCCGCTTCCCTGACCGGGCGGGGCCTGGACATCCGGCGAATGGCGGTGGCCGAGGACGACGACCGCTCCTCGCTGGCCGCGCGGCTGTCCGTCGAGGTCGGCGAGGGCGAGGCCGGCGGGGTCCTGTCGCTGCTCGGTCTCGACGAGCGTCCGCATCCGGACGAGCCGCACGTCTCCGTCGGATCGGCGAGCACCCTGGCACTGGTCCAGGCACTCGGAGACGCCGGCGTGGAGGCGCCGCTGTGGCTGGTGACCCGGGGGGCGGTGAGCATCGGCCGGTCCGAACGGGTCGAGCACCCCGGCCAGGCCCAGATCTGGGGCTTCGGCCGCGTCGTCGGGCTCGAGCACCCGGGGCGCTGGGGCGGTCTGGTCGACCTGCCCACCGGCCTCGGCGACCTGGACGGCCAGGACCTCGCCCGGCACCTTTGCGCCGCGCTCGGCGCGCCGGACGGCGAGGACCAGATCGCCGTGCGCCCCTCCGGGCCGTTCGTCCGGCGGCTGCTGCCCGCGCCGTCCGCCGCGGCCCCCGGCGAACCCGAATGGTCCGCCCGCGGCACGGCGCTGATCACCGGCGGCACCGGGGCGCTCGGCGCGCACGTCGCGCGCTGGCTGGCCGGGGCGGGCGCGGAGCATCTGGTGCTGGTCAGCAGGCGCGGCCCGCAGGCCCCCGGCGCGGCGGAGCTGGAGGCCGAGCTCACCGAACTCGGCGTCGCCGTCACGATCGCCGCGTGCGACCTCGGCGACGGCGCGGCCCTGGCCGGACTCGTGGAGCGGATCCGGGACCGGCACGGCCCGATCAACACGGTCGTGCACTGCGCCGGCGTCAACCGGCGCACCCCCATCGCGGACATGTCGGTCACCGAGTTCGCCTCGGTCAACGCCAAGGCCGCCGCGGCGGCCGCCCTGAGCGAGCTGTTCGACGACGAGCTCGACGACCTCGACGCGTTCGTCCTGTTCTCCTCGATCGCCGGCGTCTGGGGCAGCGCGGGGCAGGCGGCCTACGCCTCCGCCAACGCCTTCGCGGACGCGCTGGCCGAGCACCGCCGCGGCCGCGGCCTCCCCGCCACGGCGGTGGCCTGGGGCGCCTGGGCGGGCGGCGGAATGGGCGACGAGGACGGCTTCGCCGAGCAGCTGCGCCGCCAGGGCATCGGCGCCATGGCGCCCGAACCGGCGATCGGCGCGCTGCACCGGATCCTGGCCGCGGACGAGTCGGGCGTCGTCGTCGCGGACGTGGACTGGGCGCGGTTCGCGCCCCTGTTCGCCGCCGCCCGCCCCAGGCCCCTGCTCGCCGAACTCCCCGAGGCGGCGGAGGCGCTCGCCGGCGGCACGGCCCCGGCCGCCGGCGGCGACGCGGCGTCCGGGCTGCGGGAGCGGCTGGCCGGGCTCTCCGAGACCGAGCAGCGTGAGCGCACGCTGCGGCTGGTCGTCGCGCACGCCGCGGCGGTCACCGGCGCCGAGCCCGCCGCCATCGACCCCGGACGCCCGTTCCGCGCGCTCGGGTTCGACTCCCTGATGACGGTCGAACTGCGCAACCGGCTGATCGCGGCCACCGGGCTGGCGCTGCCGACCACCCTGGCCTTCGACCGCCCCACCCCGGCGGCCGTGGCCGACCACGTCCGCGAGGAGCTCGCCGGCGGGCGGCGGGCGGCGGCCGTCACGGCGCCGCGGGAGCGGGCCGCCGACGGCGAGCCCATCGCCGTCGTCGCCATGACGTGCCGCTACCCCGGCGGCGTCCGGACCCCGGAGGACCTGTGGCGCCTGGTCGCCGAGGGGGCCGACGCCATCACCGGCTTCCCCGCCGACCGGGGCTGGGACCTGGACACGCTGTTCGACCCGGACCCCGACCACCCCGGCACCTCCTACGCCAGGACCGGCGGGTTCCTCCGCGACGCCGCCGAGTTCGACCCGGCCTTCTTCGACATCAGCCCCCGCGAGGCGCTCGCGATCGACCCGCAGCAGCGGCTGATGCTCGAACTGGCCTGGGAGGCGTTCGAGCGGGCCGGGATCGCCCCGGCGGCGCTGCGCGAAAGCGACACCGGCGTGTTCGTGGGCTCCTGGTCGCAGGAGTACGGCGGCGGCCTCGGCAACCCCCGCGACGAGGCCGCCGGCTACATCGTGACCGGCAACGCCGGCAGCGTCGCCTCCGGCCGGATCGCCTACACCTTCGGGCTGCGCGGACCGGCGATCACGGTGGACACCGCGTGCTCGTCGTCGCTGACCGCCGTGCACCTGGCCGGGCAGGCGCTGAGGTCCGGCGAGTGCCGGCTCGCACTGGCCGGAGGCGTCACCGTCATGGCGAGCCCCGGAGTGTTCCTGGAGTTCAGCCGGCAGCGCGGGCTGGCCCCCGACGGCCGCTGCAAGCCGTTCTCCGCGGCGGCCGACGGCACCGGCTGGGGCGAGGGCGCCGGGCTGCTGCTGCTGGAGCGGCTCAGCGACGCCGAACGCAACGGCCACCGCGTGCTGGGCGTCATCCGCGGCAGCGCGACCAACCAGGACGGCGCCAGCAACGGCCTGACCGCGCCGAACGGGCCGTCGCAGGAGCGCGTGATCCTCCAGGCTCTGTCCTCGGCCGGCCTCCGCCCCGCGGACGTGGACGCCGTCGAGGCGCACGGGACGGGCACCGTGCTGGGCGACCCGATCGAGGCGCAGGCGCTGCTGGCGACCTACGGCCAGGACCGGGACGGCGATCGCCCGCTGTGGCTCGGGTCGGTCAAGTCCAACATCGGGCACACGCAGGCCGCGGCCGGGGTCGCCGGGATCATCAAGATGGTCATGGCGATGCGGCACGGCCGGATCCCCCGAACCCTGCACGTCGACGAGCCCAGCCCGCACGTCGACTGGTCGGCCGGCGCCGTCACGCCGGTCACCGAGGACATCCCGTGGCCGGACGCCGGCCGCCCCTACCGCGCGGGCGTGTCCTCCTTCGGCATCAGCGGCACCAACGCCCACGTGATCGTCGAACAGGCCCCCGCCGTACCGGAGTCGCCGGCCCCGGAGCCGGACCCCGGACCTCCGGCGGGGGACGTGCCGTGGCCCCTCTCGGCCAAGACCGACAAGGCCCTCCGCGCCCAGGCGGGACGGCTGGCGGCGCATCTGCGCGAGCGGCCCGCGGTGAGCGCGCGGGACGTCGGACATGCCCTCGCGGCACGGCACGCCTTCGACCGGCGGGCCGTTGTGGTCGGCCGCGACCGCGACGAGATGCTCGAAGCCCTCGACCGGCTGGCCGCCGGCGAGCCGGCCCCCGGGACGGTCCTCGGCTCGCCCGCCTCCGGCGGGACCGCCTTCCTGTTCACCGGGCAGGGCAGCCAGCGGCCCGGCATGGGCAGGGAGCTGTACGAGACGAACCCGGTGTACGCCGAAGCCTTCGACTCGGTGTGCCGGCACCTCGACCGGCACCTGGGCGTCCCGCTCGCCCGGGTGCTGTTCGGCCCGGACGACGCCGACCGGGAACTGCTCGACCGCACCGAGTACGCGCAGCCCGCGCTGTTCGCCGTCGAGGTCGCGCTCTACCGGCTGCTGGAGCGGCACGGCATCGTGCCCGGCCATCTCCTGGGGCACTCGGTGGGGGAGATCGCCGCCGCGCACGTCGCCGGTGTCCTGTCGGAGGCCGACGCCGCGACGCTGGTCACCGCGCGGGCCCGGCTGATGCAGGCGATCACCGCGGACGGGGCCATGCTGTCGGTGGAGGCGACGGAGGCGGAGGTCCGCGCGTCGCTGGAGGGCCTGGACGACCGGGTGTCGATCGCGGCCGTGAACGCGCCCACCGCGGTCGTCGTCTCCGGCGACCGGGCCGCCGTCGAGGAGATCGCCGCGACCTGGGCGGGCGACGGCCGCAGGACCAAGCGCCTCGCGGTCAGCCACGCCTTCCACTCGCCGCACATCGACGCCGTGAGCGAGGAGTTCCGCCGGGTCCTGTCGGGGCTCTCCTTCGCGGCGCCGTCGATCCCGATCGTCTCCAACCTCACCGGCGAACCGGCCACGGCCGAGGAACTGGGCTCGCCGGACTACTGGGTGCGGCACGCCCGGCACGCCGTGCGCTTCAGCGACGGCCTGGAGACCCTGCGCGGGCTCGGCGCCACCACCTACCTCGAACTGGGGCCCGATCCGGTGCTCACCGCGCTGGCCAAGCAGCACCCCGGGCTGGACGGCGCCGAGTTCGTCCCGCTGCTGCGCGGCGGCCACGAGGCGACCGCCTTCACCACGGCGCTCGCGAAGGCGCACGTGCGCGGGCTGCCCGTCGACTGGGCGCCCTGCCACGACGGGCACCGCGACGGCACCCTGGACCTGCCCACGTACGCGTTCGACCGCGAGCGCTTCTGGCTCGCGCCCCCGTCCGCGTCCGCAACGGCGAACGGCGTCGCGGGACGGGACGGGGCGGACCACCCGCTGCTGACCTCGCGGATCGACCTCGACGACTCGGGGGTGCTCTTCCTCGGCCGGATCTCCCTGCGGTCGCAGCCCTGGGTCCGCGACCACCTGGTCCTCGGCAGCCTGGTGGTGCCCGGCACCACGTGGGTCGAGGCCGCGACGTGGGCGGGCCGGGAGATCGGCTGCGCCCGGCTCGCGGAGCTGACCCACGAGTCGCCGCTCGTCCTCACCGAGAACCAGGTGTTCGAGCTGCAGGTCCGCGTGGGGCCGCCCGCCGGCGACGACGGGGTCCGGCCGGTCACGGTGCGCTGCCGCTCGACCGAGTCCGGGCAGCCGTGGGTGGCGCTGGCCCACGGCCTCCTCGCGGAGGGCGAGGACGCCACGCGGCCCGTGCCCGCCGACCTTGTCGAGTGGCCGCCGCGCGACGCCGTCGCGCTGGAATCCGGGGAGTCGCTCTACGCCCGCCACGACGAGCGCGCCCACTACCTGTGGGGGCTCGCGTTCCGGTCGGTACGGTCGGCCTGGCGCCGGGGCGCGGAGCTGTTCGCCGAGGTCCGGCTCGCGGACCCGATCGAGCAGGCCGGTTTCCGCCTGCATCCCGCGCTGATGGACGCCTGCCTGCACGTCCTCGGCGCCGACGGCATACCGGAGGAGCTGACCGGTCTCCTGGCCGATCCCGAGGACGACGGGGGAAGGCCGCGCATCCCCTTCGCCTGGCGTGACGTCGACCTGCGCGCCGAGGGGCAGCGCGCCCTGCGGGTGCGCATGGCGCCGGCGGAGGACGGCGGGACCGAGGTGACGGTCGCCGACGAGTCCGGAGCCCTGGTGGCCTCGGTCGACTCGCTGGCGATCCTGCCGATCTCCGAGCGGCATCTGCGCGCCTCGCTCACCGCGCCCCGGCACGAGTCCCTGTTCCACCTGGACTGGGACCCGATGCCGTCGCCGGACCCGGACCGCGACCTGCCCGCGACCGGTGTGGCGGTGCTCGGCGAGGCCGACGGCCTTCCGGACGCCCCGCGGCACGCGGACCTCGCCGCCCTGCGGGAGACGATCGGCTCCGGCGCCGAGGTCCCCGGCATCGTCGTCGTCCCTGTGGGGCTCCCCGACGCCGACCCCGACACCGGCGCCGACGCGGCCTCGGCGGGACGGGACACGACGGCGGCCCTGCTGGAGCTGATCCAGCAGTGGCTCGCCGACGAGACCTTCGGCCGGGCGCATCTGGTCGTGCTCACCCGCGACGCGGTCGGGGCGCTGCCGGAGGACCGGGTGACCGGGCTGTCCCAGGCGCCGGCCTGGGGGCTTCTCCGGGTCGTCCAGGCCGAGCACCCCGGCCGGTTCAGCGTGATCGACCTCGACGCGGCGCCGGCGTCCCACGAGCTGCTCGCCCGGCTCCTCCCCGACGCCGAGGCCGGTCTCACACCGCAGGTCGCCGTCCGCGACGGGCAGGCCCACGCGCCCAGCCTGGCCCGGCTCCCCGACCTCGGGGACCGGGAGCGTCCCGTCCCGTTCGACCCGGAGGGGACGGCGCTCATCACCGGCGGCACCGGCACCCTCGGCCGCCTCATCGCCCGGCACCTCGTCGAGCGGCACGGGGCCCGGCACCTGCTGCTGGTCAGCCGCCGCGGATCGGCGGCCGAGGGCGCCGGCGAGGCGGCCGCCGAACTCGCCGCGCTCGGCGCGGAGGCGACGGTCGCCGCCTGCGACGTCGCCGACCGGGACGCGCTCGCCGGACTGCTGGGGACGATCCCGCCCGAGCGTCCGCTCACGGCGGTCGTGCACGCGGCGGGCCTGCTCGACGACGGCGTCGTCGCCGCGCTCACCCCGGCACGGCTGGAGGCCGTGCTGCGCCCCAAGATCGACGCCGCCTGGAACCTCCACGAGCTGACCGCCGGCACGGACCTGTCGATGTTCACGCTGTTCTCCGCGGTGGCGGGCGTCATCGGCAACCCCGGGCAGGGCAACTACGCCGCCGCCAACACCTTCCTCGACGCCCTCGCCCAGCACCGGCGGGCCCGCGGCCTGCCCGCGACCGCGCTCGCCTGGGGCATGTGGGCGGAGGCCAGCGCGATGACCGGCTCGCTCGGCTCGGCCGACCTCGCCCGGATGCGCCGGATCGGCGTGGCGCCGCTGGACACCGCGGACGGCCTCGAACTCTTCGACATCGCCCACACCGCGGACGTGCCCGCCCTCGTCCCCGCACGGCTGGACCTGGGCGGGCTGCGCGGGCAGGAGTCCGCACCGGCCGTCCTCGGCCGCCTGCTGCGCACCGCGACGCGGGCCGCCGCCGGACCGCGGACCCCGGCCGCGGACGCCACGGTGGTCCTCGACGGCCTCACCTCGGAGGAACTGCGCGACCGACTGCTGGACCTGGTGATCACGCACATCGCCACGGTCGCCGACCACCGCCGCGGCACCATCGACCCCGAGCGCCCGTTCCGGGAGCTGGGCTTCGACTCGCTGATGACGGTGGAGCTGCGCAACCGCCTGGTCACCGCCACCGGGCTCGGCCTGCCCCCCACCCTGGTGTTCGACCATCCGACTCCGGCCGCGCTGGCCGGCCACCTGCACGGCAAGCTCGACGACGGCCGGACCGCCGCGGCCCCCGCCGGCGATCCGGACGCCACCGCCCGGGAGGCCCTCGCGAACATCCCGATCGCCCGGCTCCGCGAGTCCGGCCTGCTCGCCCCGCTGCTCCGGCTCGCCGAGGGGCCGGCCGCGACGGCCCCGGCGCCCGCGCGGGCCGACGGCGGCGGCGAGGACCTGGACTCCATGGCGGCCGACGAGCTGATCCGCCTCGCGCTGAGCGACGAACTCGACGACGCAGACTCCTGAGGGAAGGTCATGCCGAACGCTGACGACAAGCTGGTCCGGGCGCTGCGCAGCGCGCTGAAGGAGAACGAGCGGCTCCGCCAGGCGAACCTGGAGGTGACCGCCGCGTCCAACGAGGCGATCGCGATCATCGGGATGGGCTGCCGCTTCCCCGGAGGGGTCCGCACACCGCGGGAGTTCTGGCGGCTGCTCGCCGACGGCGCCGACGCCGTCTCCCCGTTCCCCGCCGACCGGGGCTGGGACCCCGCGCTCTACGACCCCGACCCCGAGCGGGGCGGCCGGTCCTACACGCGCGAGGGCGGCTTCCTGCACGACGCGGCCGAGTTCGACCCCGCCTTCTTCGGGATCAGCCCGCGCGACGCGGTGGGCATCGACCCCCAGCAGCGGCTGCTCCTGGAGGTCTCCTGGGAGACCCTCGAAAGCGCCGGCGTCGTCCCCGGCGCGCTGCGCGGCACCGACACGGGCGTGTTCGCCGGCGTGATGCACGGCGACTACGGCGCCCGCCTGTCCAAGGTGCCGACGAACCTGGAAGCCAACATCGGCATCGGCAGCGCCGGCAGCGTCCTGTCCGGCCGCATCGCCTACACCTTTGGGCTGCAGGGCCCTGCGGTGACGGTGGACACGGCCTGCTCGTCGTCGCTGGTGGCCCTGCACCTGGCCACGCAGTCGCTGCGCCGGGGCGAGTGCTCGCTCGCTCTGGCCGGCGGTGCGACCGTGATGGCCACGCCCAGCGTCTTCCTCCAGTTCAGCCGCCAGCGCGGCCTGGCGCCCGACGGCCGGAGCAAGCCGTTCGCCGAGGGCGCGGACGGGCTCGGCTGGGGGGAGGGCGTGGGGGTGCTGCTGCTGGAGCGGCTGTCGGACGCCCTCCGCAACGGCCGTCGCGTGCTCGCCGTCCTGCGCGGCACCGCCGTCAACCAGGACGGCGCCAGCCACGGCCTGACCGCGCCCAACGGCCCCTCTCAGGAGCGGGTGATCCGCCAGGCGCTGGCCAACGCCGGGGTGTCGGCGACCGATGTGGACGTGGTGGAGGGGCACGGTACGGGGACGCGTCTGGGTGATCCGATCGAGGCGCAGGCGTTGCTGGCGACCTATGGGCAGGGGCGTTCGGCTGATCGTGCGTTGTTGCTGGGTTCGGTGAAGTCGAACATCGGTCATGCCCAGGCGGCGGCGGGTGTGGCGGGTGTGATCAAGATGGTGCTGGCGATGCGGCACGCTGTGGTGCCCGGATCGCTGCACGTGGACGCCCCTTCCTCGCGGGTGGACTGGTCCTCGGGCGCGATCGAGCTGGCGACCGAGGCCGTGCCGTGGGAGGTGGATGGCCGTCCGCGGCGTGCGGGGGTGTCCTCGTTCGGGATCAGCGGCACCAACACGCACGTGATCCTCGAAGAGGCCCCCGAGGAGGCCGCGGCCGCCCCGCCGGAGCGGACCTCCCGGCAGGAAGGGCCGGTCCTGCTGCCGCTGTCGGCGCGGAACGCCGACGCGCTGCGGGAGCAGGCCGCCCGGCTGGTTCCGCTGCTGGAGGAACGTCCTGACCTGGACCCGGCCGATGTCGGGTTCTCACTGGCGAACACCCGCACCGCCATGGAACACCGCGCGGTCGTGGTGGGCGACGGCCCGGCGGACTTGCTGCGCGGTCTGAAGGCGCTGGCCGAGGGGGCCCCCGACGCCGTTGTGGTGCCCGGGACGGTGACGCGCGGGTCGGTCGCGGTGCTGTTCTCCGGTCAGGGCGCGCAGCGGCTGGGGATGGGCCGGGAGCTGTACGAGGCGTTCCCGGTGTTCGCGAGCGCGTTCGACGAGGTGTGCGGCGGGTTCGCGGGCCTGCTGGACGAGCCGCTGCGCGAGGTGGTGTGGGAGCGGGAAGACCTCATCGATCAGACGGTCTTCACCCAGGCGGGCCTGTTCGCCTTCGAGGTCGCGTCGTTCCGCCTGCTGGAGTCGTGGGGCGTGTCGGCCGACTTCGTGGGCGGGCATTCGATCGGTGAGCTGGCGGCCGCGCACGTGGCGGGGGTGTGGTCGCTGGAGGATGCGTGCAAGGTCGTGGCGGCGCGCGGCCGGTTGATGCAGGCCCTGCCGGACGGCGGGGTCATGGTCGCGGTCCGCGCTTCCGAGGCCGAGGTCACGCCGTTGCTGGGCGACGGTGTGGGGCTGGCGGCGGTGAACGGGCCGGAGTCGGTGGTGCTGTCGGGCGCCCGGGACGCCGTGCAGGCGGTCGTGGGTGAACTGGAGGCGCGCGGGATCAGAACGACCCGGTTGCGGGTGTCGCACGCTTTCCACTCGGCGCTGATGGACCCGATGCTGGAGGAGTTCGGGGCCGTCCTCGAAGGGGTGGAGTACGGCCGGCCGCGCATTCCGATGGTGTCGAACCTGACGGGCCGCATGGTCGATGCGGGCGAGGTGACCGATCCCCGGTACTGGGTGCGGCACGTCCGCGAGACCGTCCGGTTCTGTGACGGGGTTCGGGCGCTGGAGGCCGAAGGTGTGGCCCGGTTCGTGGAGGTCGGGCCGTCGGCGGTGCTGTCGGCGTCCGGCCCGGAGTGCCTGGAGGGCGATGAAGTCGGGTTCGTCGCGCTGTGGCGCAAGGACGAGCCCGAGGTGCGGGCCTTCTCCCGGGGGATGGCGCGGTTGTGGAGCGCCGGAGTCGCCTTGGACTGGCAGACGATCTTCAACGCCGCCGAGCGGCGACCTGTCGAAGACCTGCCCACCTACCCCTTCCAACGTCAGCACTACTGGCTCTACGACTCCGCCGAAGCGGCCGCCGACACGGAAGACTCCGGTTTCTGGACGGCCGTCGAGCAGGGCGACGCGGAAGGACTCGGCCGCACCCTCGGAATAGCGGACGGAGACGACGAGGAGGCTCTGCGCAGCCTCCTGCCCAAACTGTCCTCGTGGCGCCGGCTCCGGGACGACCAGTCAACCGTGGACGGCTGGCGCTACCGGATCGACTGGCGCGCCCTGCCGGACACCGCCGTGCCGCAGTCCCCGCAGAGATGGCTCATCGTGGTCCCGGACGGCCACGCCCGCCACGCGCTGGTGCCCGACCCGTCCCTGCTGGAGAAGCGCGGCATCACCGCCGTCACGCTGGAACCGGCCGAGTCCGACCGCAGCGGCCTCGCCGCGCGGATCGACGACCTCGAGGCGAAGGGCGGGCCGTTCGACCGGGTGCTGTCCCTCTTGGCGCTCGACGACGAGCCGCATCCAGAGCATCCGGCCGTGGCGCGGCGCCTCGCGAACACCGTCCTGCTGGTGCGGGCCCTGGACGACTCCGGCATCAAGGCGCCCCTCTGGGTGGGCACGAGCGGCGCGGTGTCCGTCGGCGCCGCCGACCCCGGGCCAGAGCCCGGTCAGGCCGGGCTCTGGGGGCTCGGCCGGTCGATCTGCCTGGAACGGCCCGGAAGATGGGGCGGGCTCGTCGACCTCCCCGCTCACCTGGACGACCGGACGCTGGACCGGTTCGTCGGCGTGGTCGCCGGTGACTCGTCCGAGGACCAGGTCGTCGTGCGCGCGTCCGGCCTGTTCGGGTGCCGGCTGCGCCCCGCCCCGCTGCCGGACGCGTCCAGCCCGCCGCCGGCGTGGCGGCCGCGCGGTTCCGTGCTGGTCACGGGCGGCACCGGCGGCATCGGAGCGGCCGTCGCCCGCCGGCTGGCCGAGAACGGAGCCGGGCATCTCGTCCTCACCAGCCGCCGGGGCGCCGCGGCTCCGGGCGCGGACCGGCTCGCCGCCGAGGTCGAGGCCGCCGGAGCGCGGGTGTCGATCGTGGCCTGCGACGTGACGGACCGCTCGACCCTGAGCGACCTGCTTGCGGAGCACGAGGTGACGGCGGTCTTCCACACCGCGGGGGTCGGCGGCCAGGGCGGGCTCGACGAGTTCAACGCGGCCGACGCCGCCGCCGTGCTCGGCGCCAAGGTGACCGGGGCCGAACTCCTCGACGAGCTCCTCGACCGCGAACTGGACGCGTTCGTCTGCTTCTCCTCGGTGGCCGGTATCTGGGGCGGCGCGGCGGAGGCCGTGTACGCCGCGGCGAACGCCTCTCTGGACGCCCTGGCGCGGCGGAGGCGGGCGCGTGGACTCAAGGCGTCCACGGTCGCGTTCGGGCTGTGGGCCGGTGAAGGCATGGCCTCCGGCCTCGACATCGACCAGAAGCTGATCCAGCAGGGCATCCGCGCCATGGCCCCGCCGCTGGCCCTGCTCGCGCTCGGGCGGGCACTGGACCACGACGATCCCGAAGTGGTCATCGCCGACATCGACTGGGAACGGTTCGCGCCGATCTTCACGGCCCTCCGGCCCAGCCCGCTGCTCGCCGGGATCCCCGAGGTCGAACGGCTGCTCAACGCCCCGGAGGCCGCACCCGAGGCCGCGACCGAGAAGTCCGGGCTCGCGGCACGCCTCGCCGGACTGCCCGACGCGAGGCGCGAGCAGGCGCTCCTGGAGATCGTCCGAGCCGAGGCGGCCGCGGTGCTCCAGCACGCCTCGATCGAGGCCGTCCCCGCCGACCGGGCCTTCCGCGACATCGGCTTCGAGTCGGTGACGGCCGTCGAGCTGCGCAACCGCCTGAACGCCGCGACCGGCCTGACGCTTCCGGCCACGCTGACGTTCGACCAGCCCAACGCCGCCGCGGTCGCGCGCTACATCAAGGGGCTGCTGACCGACGACGGACCTCGCCGGGCGACCGCGGTGGCGGTGGCCGCGCCGGTCGACGAGCCGATCGCCATCGTGGCGATGGGCTGCCGCTACCCGGGAGGGGTGCGGTCGCCCGAGGACCTGTGGCGCCTGGTCGACCGCGGCGAGGACGCCATGTCGGACTTCCCCCGCGACCGGGGCTGGGACGTCGACAGGCTCTACGACCCCGAGCCCGGCCTTCCGGGCAAGCACTACGCGCGCGCCGGCGGCTTCCTCGACGACGTGGCCGGGTTCGACGCCGAGTTCTTCGGAATCTCCCCACGCGAGGCGCGGCTGCTGGACCCCCAGCAGCGGCTGCTGCTGGAGAGCTCGTGGGAGGCCCTGGAGAACGCGGGCATCGACCCCGCCTCGACCCACGGCGACCAGATCGGCGTCTTCGTCGGTACGAACAACCTGCAGGACTACCTCGTCGACGTCAACAACTCCACGAGCGTCCTCTCGGGCCGGATCTCCTACACCTTCGGATGGGAGGGCCCATCGGTCGCCGTCGACACGGCGTGCTCGTCGTCGCTGGTCGCGATGCACCTGGCCGCGCAGTCGCTGCGGCAGGGCGAATGCTCGCTGGCGCTGGCGGGCGGCGTGACGGTGATGGCGACACCGCAGCCGTTCATCCACTTCTCCCGCCAGCGCGGGCTGGCTCCGGACGGCCGGTGCAAGGCGTTCTCGGCCGCCGCCGATGGGACGGGCTGGGCCGAGGGCGCGGGCGTACTGGTGCTGGAGCGGTTGTCCGACGCCCGCCGCAACGGCCACCGCGTGCTCGCTCTGCTCCGGGGCAGCGCGGTCAACCAGGACGGCGCCTCCAACGGCCTGACCGCCCCGAACGGTCCCTCGCAGGAGCGGGTGATCCGCCAGGCGCTGGCCAACGCGGGGCTGTCGGCCTCCGACGTGGACGTCGTCGAGGGCCACGGCACGGGGACGCGTCTGGGCGACCCGATCGAGGCCCAGGCGCTGCTGGCGACCTACGGTCAGGACCGCCCGGGTGGCCGGCCACTGCTGCTGGGGTCGGTGAAGTCGAACATCGGCCACGCCCAGGCGGCCGCCGGTGTGGCCGGTGTGATCAAGATGGTGCAGGCGATGCGGCAGGGGATCGTCCCCAAGTCGTTGCACCTGGACGCCCCGTCCGGAGAGGTGGACTGGTCGTCCGGCGCGGTGCAACTGCTGACCGAGGCGGTGCCGTGGGAGGCGGACGATCGTCCGCGGCGGGCCGGGGTGTCCTCGTTCGGCGTGAGCGGCACCAACGCGCACGTGATCGTCGAGGAGATGCCCGAAGAGGAACCCGCTGCCACGGCCGAACCCGCCGGCGAGGTGCTGCCGGTGGTGCCGTGGGCGGTGTCCGCGCGCAGCACCGACGCCCTGCGCGAGCAGGCGTCCCGGCTGGCGTCGTGGCTGGACGAGCGCCCTGAGCTGGATCTCGTCGATGTCGGGTTCTCGTTGGCGACCACGCGTTCGGCGATGCACCACCGGGCGGTCGTCGTCGGGGCGGACCGCGATGAGCTGATCGCCGGCCTGACCGAACTGGCCGGAAACGCCGCGCCGCGCACGGACGATCTTCCGGGCGGCCGGACGGCCGTGCTGTTCTCGGGCCAGGGCGCGCAGCGGTCGGGGATGGGCCGGGAGTTGTACGAGTCATTCCCGGTGTTCGCGAGCGCGTTCGACGAGGTGTGCGCTGAGTTCGACGGCCTGCTCGATGGGTCGCTGCGCGAGGTCGTGTGGGAGCGCCCGGACTTGATCGATCAGACGGTGTTCACGCAGGCGGGCCTGTTCGCGTTCGAGGTGGCGCTGTTCCGTCTGCTGGAGTCATGGGGCGTGCGGCCCGACTACGTCGGTGGTCATTCGATCGGTGAGCTGGTGGCCGCTCATGTGGCCGGGGTGTGGTCCCTTGAGGACGCGTGCAAGGTGGTGGCGGCGCGTGGCCGGTTGATGCAGGCGCTCCCAGAAGGCGGTGCGATGGTCGCCGTAGCCGCCGCTGAGGAGGACGTCACACCGCTCTTGGAGGGTGGTGTGGAGATCGCCGCCGTCAACGGCCCGGCCTCGGTGGTGATCTCCGGTGATCAGGACGCCGTAGCCTCGGTGGCCAAGGCGCTGGAGGAGCGAGGGGTCAAGGCGACGCGGTTGCGGGTGTCGCACGCGTTCCATTCCGCGCACATGGATCCGATGCTGGAGGACTTCGCCAAGGAGCTGGCTTCCGTGCAGTCCCACGCTCCGCGTCTGGGGTTGGTGTCGAATCTGACGGGCCGGTTGGTCGAGTCCGACGAGGTGACGACCCCCGAGTACTGGGTCCGGCACGTCCGCGAGACCGTCCGGTTCTGTGACGGGGTTCGTGCGCTGGAGGCCGAGGGCGTGGCCCACTTCGTGGAGGTGGGGCCGTCGGCGGTGCTGTCGGCGACGGGGGCGGGTGAGTTCATCCCCGTGTCGCGCAAGGACCAGCCTGAGGTGTCGTCGGTGATCGGTGCGTTGGGACGGCTCTGGACGCGCGGCGGGCCGGTGTCCTGGGCGCCGGTGTTCGCGGGCACCGCCGCCCAGCGCGTCGATCTGCCCACCTACCCCTTCCAGCGCCGCCGCTACTGGCTCGACACTTCCGCCGTTCCCGGGAATCTGGGCTCGGCCGGCCTCGTGGCGGCGGAGCATCCGCTGCTCGGCGCGGCCGTTCCGCTGGCCGACTCGGAGACGACGGTGCTGACCGGGCGGCTGTCGGCCGGGACACAGTCATGGCTGGCCGATCACCGGGTGACCGACGCGGTCGTGTTCCCGGGGACCGGGTTCGTGGAGCTGGCCTTCCGCGCGGGCGACCAGGTCGGGTGCGGGCTGCTGGAGGAGCTGACCCTGGAGGCGCCGCTGGTGCTGCCCGAGGCGGGCGGGGTGCCGATCCAGGTCGTGGTCGATCCCCCCGGCGAGGACGGGCGGCGGAGGCTCACCGTGCACTCGCGCGCCGAGGACGCCCCGCCCGAGGCGCCGTGGACGCGTCACGCCGAGGGTGTCCTCTCACCGGACACCCCGCCGGAGCCGGCCGCCGATCCGGGTGTGTGGCCGCCGGAGGGCGCGACGCCGATCCCGGTCGAGGACATCTACGACCGTGCCGCCGAGGGCGGGCTGGACTACGGGACCGCCTTCCGGGGGCTGCGGGCAGCCTGGCGGCTGGGCGACGAGGTCTGCGCCGAGGTCGCCCTTCCCGACGATCTGCACGACGGCGCCGGGCGCTTCGGCGTGCACCCGGCCCTGCTCGACGCCGCGTTGCACACGCTCGGCCTCACCGATCACCCGGACGCGGGGGCGGCCCTGCCGTTCGCCTGGAACCGGGTGGCGCTGCACGCGGCCGGGGCCGCGAGCCTGCGGGTACGGGTCGCGGTCGCCGACGGCGGCGCCGTGTCCGTGGACGCCACCGACGCCACGGGAGCCCCGGTGGCGTCGATCGGGTCGCTGGTCCTGCGGCGGTTCTCGGCCGTGCGCCCGGCCGACGCCGGAAAGAACGTGCGGGACTGGCTGTACCGGGTCGAGTGGAACGCCGCCGAGGCCGGTGCGACCGGCCCGGAGGTCGTCGACTCCGACGACGTCGACGAACTGCGCGCGGCGCTGGACGCGGGCGCTCCGGTGCCGGAGGCGGTCGTGTTCCCGGCTGGGCCGGTGGACGCGGGCGAGACGCCCGCCGCCGTCCGCGCCGCGACAGGCCGGGTGCTGGGGGCTCTGCAATCCTGGCTCGCCGACGAGCGGCTCGCCGAGTCCAGGCTGGTGGTCCTCACCCGGGGCGCCGTGGAGCCCGGCGCGGACGCGCCCGCCGACCTGCCCGGAGCCGCCGTGTGGGGCCTCGTGCGGTCCGCGCAGTCCGAGCATCCCGGGCAGTTCGTGCTGGCCGACGTGGACGACGCCCCGGACTCGCGGAGTGTCCTGCCTTCCGCCCTGGGGACGGGCGAGCCGCAGCTGGCGATCCGCGCCGGTGCGATCAGCGTTCCCCGCCTGGTCCGCGCGGCGGACACGGCCGGGACGGCCGATCTCGACCTCGCCGAGGGCACCGTGCTGATCACCGGCGGCACCGGGGGCCTGGGCGCCGTGGTCGCCCGGCACCTGGTCGCCGAGCGCGGCGCCCGGCGGCTCCTCCTGGTCAGCCGGCGCGGTGCCGGCGCGCCCGGCGCCCGGGACCTGTGCGCTGAACTGACCGGGCTGGGCGCGGCCGAGGTCACGCTCGCGGCCTGCGACGTCGCCGACAGGGACGCGCTCGCCGCCGTGCTGGCCGCCGTCCCGGCAGAGCACCCGCTCACGGCGGTGGTGCACACCGCCGGGGTCCTGGACGACTCCCTGGTGACGGCGCTGGACACGGACGGGCTCGACACCGTGCTGCGCCCGAAGGCGGACGGGGCGTGGCACCTGCACGACCTGACCGAGGGCCTCGATCTCAAGCTCTTCGTGCTGTTCTCCGCGACCGCCGGTGTCCTCGGGACCCCGGGCCAGGGCAACTACGCGGCGGCGAACGCGTTCCTGGACGGGCTCGCCGCCGTCCGCCGCTCCCACGGCCTGCCCGCGGTCGCGATGGCGTGGGGACTGTGGGAGCAGGCCAGCGAGATGACCGCGCACCTCACGGCCGCGGAGATGAAGCGGGTCGAGCGGGTCGGGGTCGCGCCGCTGCCCGCCGAGGACGCGCTGGCCCTGTTCGACCTCGCCTCCGCCGCGGACCTCGCCGCGGTCGTCCCCGCGCGGCTGAGCACGGCGTCGTTGCGCGCCCAGCGGGATTCGGGGCTGCTGCCGCCGCTGCTGAGCGGTCTGGTGCCGGAAGCGCGGCGCCGGGCGGTGGCCGCGTCCGCCGAGGCCGGCGGCTCCTCGCTCCTGACGCGGCTCGCGGCGATGACGGGGGAGGACCGCGCGCAGGCGCTGCTGTCCCTGGTCCGCGCCGAGGTGGCCACCGTGCTCGGGCACGCCACGACCGAGGCGATCAGGCCCGGCCGGGCGTTCGACGAACTCGGCTTCGACTCGCTCACGGCGGTCGAGCTGCGCAACCGACTCATCGCCGCGACCGGTGTGCGGCTGCCGGCCACGCTGATGTTCGACCATCCGACGCCGGCGGCGATGGCCGAGTACCTGGATCTCCAGGTGCGCCCGCCGCAGGAGGCGGCGGAGGTGTCGCTGCTGGGCGGGCTGGACCGGCTCGAGCAGATCTTCGCGGAGCCGGACTCCGCCGAGATCGGGACGCTCGACGCGGCGGCCCGGGCGGACGTGGCCGAGCGCCTGGGCAGGCTGCTCGACCGGTGGCGGGAGAGGAACGCGGCGACCGCCGGCGCGGGCGTCGCCGACCGGCTGGAGTCGGCGTCCGACGACGAGATCTTCGACTTCATCGACAAGAAGCTGGGCCAATGACCACCCTCACCCCGGGCGGGGCGGAACCGACGGAGTCCTGATGGCGAACGAAGCGAAGCTCCGCGACTACCTCAAGCGGGTCACCGCCGAGCTGCACACCACGAGCGAGCGCCTGCGCGAGGTGACCGAGCAGGCGAGCGAGCCGGTCGCGATCGTGGGCATGAGCTGCCGCTACCCGGGCGGCGTGCGGTCTCCCGAGGATCTGTGGTCGCTGGTGGAGGAGGGCCGGGACGCGATCTCGGGGTTCCCCGCGGACCGCGGCTGGGACCCGGCGACGCTGTACGACCCGGACCCGGAGCGGCGCGGCACGAGCTACACCGACCAGGGCGGGTTCCTGCACGACGCGGCCGAGTTCGACGCGGCGTTCTTCGGGATGTCGCCGCGGGAGGCGATGACGAGCGATCCGCAGCACCGGCTGGTGCTGCAGACGGCCTGGGAGGCGCTGGAGCGGGCCGGGATCGCGGCCGGCTCGCTGCGGGGCAGCCGGACCGGGGTGTTCACCGGCCTGATGTACCACGACTACGGCGTGCGCGTGCGGGCCCGCGGCATGGAGGAGTACGAGGCCTACCTGGGGAACGGCACCACGGGCGCCGTCGCCTCCGGCCGGGTGTCCTACACGCTGGGGCTGGAGGGGCCCGCCGTCACCGTCGACACCGCGTGCTCGTCCTCCCTGGTGGCGCTGCATCTGGCCGTCCAGGCGCTGCGCACCCGGGAGTGCGGCCTGGCGCTGGCGGGCGGGGCGACGGTGATGGCCACGCCGGGCACGTTCGTCGAGTTCAGCCGCCAGCGGGGGCTGTCGCCGGACGGGCGCTGCAAGTCGTTCGCCGCCGCGGCGGACGGCGTCGGCTGGGGCGAGGGCGTCGGCATGCTCGTCCTGGAGCGGTTGTCGGACGCCCTCGGCAACGGGCACCCCGTCCTGGCCGTCGTGCGCGGCACCGCGGTGAACCAGGACGGCGCCAGCAACGGCCTGACGGCGCCCAACGGCCCCTCGCAGCAGCGGGTGATCCGGCAGGCGCTGGCCAACGCGCGGCTCACGTCCCGTGACATCGACGCCGTCGAGGCGCACGGCACCGGCACCAGGCTGGGCGACCCGATCGAGGCGCAGAGCCTGCTGGCGGTGTACGGCCGGGAGCGGCAGGACGACGATCCCCTGTGGCTGGGATCGCTGAAGTCCAACATCGGGCACACGCAGGCCGCCGCGGGCGTGGGCGGGATCATCAAGATGGTCATGGCGATGCGGCACGGGCAACTGCCGCGGACGCTGCACGTGGACGCGCCGTCGCCGGAGGTGGACTGGTCGGAGGGCGCGGTCGAGCTGCTCACCGAGGCGAGGCCGTGGCCCGAGCGTGACCGGCCGCGGCGCGCCGCGGTGTCCTCGTTCGGGGTCAGCGGCACCAACGCCCACGTGGTGCTGGAGGCGCACGCCGCGGAGGAGCCCGTGGAGGAGCCCCCGGCTGCGGAGGGCGCGGCGCCGGCCGTGCTGCCCTGGGTGGTGTCGGCTCGGGACGAGGACGCGCTGCGCGCCCAGGCCGCGCGCCTGCTCTCCTTCGTGGACGACCATCCCGGGTCGGGCCCCGCCGACGTGGGGCTGTCGCTGGTGACCACCCGGTCGACGTTCGAGTACCGCGCGGTCGTGACCGGCACCGACCTGGACACCCTGCGCGCGGGCCTGTCCGCGCTCGCCGAGGGCGCCCCGGCCGCCGGGCTGACCCAGGGCGTGGAGGGCGAGGGCGGCAAGGCCGTCTTCGTGTTCCCCGGGCAGGGGTCCCAGTGGCAGGGGATGGCACTGGACCTGCTGGACTCCTCGCCCGCCTTCGCCGCCGAACTGGAGGCGTGCGCGGCGGCGCTGGCCCCGCACGTGGAGTGGTCCCTGACGGACGTGCTCCGCGGCGTCCCCGGAGCGCCGTCCCTGGACCGGGTGGACGTCGTGCAACCGGCGCTGTTCGCCGTGAACGTGGCACTGGCGGCCTTGTGGCGCGCCCACGGTGTGGAGCCGGCCGCCGTCGTCGGCCACTCGCAGGGGGAGATCGCCGCCGCCTGCGTGGCGGGCGCTCTCACCGTCGAGGACGCCGCCCGGGTCGTCGCGCTGCGGAGCCGGGCCATCGCCGAGGAGCTGGCCGGGCACGGCGGGATGGCGTCGGTGTCGCTGCCGGTCGCGCGGGCGCGCGAGCTGCTGGCGGCGTGGGACGACCGGCTGACCGTGGCGGCGGTCAACGGGCCGTCGTCGGTGGTGGTGTCCGGTGACGCCGCCGCGCTGGAGGAGCTGCTGGCCCGTTGCGCCGCCGAGGAGATCCGGGCCCGCAAGGTCGCGGTCGACTACGCCTCCCACTCGGCGCACGTGGAGAGGATCGAGCGGCGGGTCCTGGACGATCTGGCACCGATCAGCCCGCGCCCGGCGGCGGTGCCGTTCTTCTCGGCGGTCACCGGCGGCCGGCTGGACGGCGACCGGCTCGACGCCGCGTACTGGTACACCAACCTGCGCCGCACGGTCGACTTCGAGCGGGCAGTCCGGGCGGTGCTCGACGAGGAGTACGGGTTCCTCATCGAGGTCAGCCCGCATCCGGTGCTGACCGCCGACGTCCAGGCGACCGCCGACGCGGCCGGCTCCGGCGCGGTGGCGGCCGGGTCCCTGCGCCGCGGCGAGGGCGACCTCCGGCGCTTCGCGATCTCGGCGGCCGAGCTGTTCGTGCGCGGCCTCCCCGTGGACTGGGCGTCCTTCTACGCCGGGTCCGGGGCGCGCCGCGTGCCGCTGCCCACCTATGCCTTCCAGTACCGCCGCTTCTGGCTGGACCTGGTGGAGCCGGGCGGGGACCCCGCCGCGGCGGGCCTGGCCTCGGTGACCCATCCGATCCTGGGCGCCGCCGTGTCGCTGGCGGGCAGGGAGGGCACCGTGCTGACCGGGCGGCTCTCGCTGGAGTCGCATCCGTGGCTGGCCGACCACGCGGTGTTCGGCGCGGTGCTGCTGCCCGGCACGGCCTTCGCGGAGCTGGCCGTCCAGGCCGGTGACCAGGTGGGCTGCCCCGTGCTGGAGGAGCTGACCGTGCACGCGCCGCTGGTGCTGCCCGAGCGGGGGCATGTGCGGCTGCAGGTCGTCGTGGAGCCGGGGGACGGCCCGCACCGGCAGGCCGTGTCGGTGCATTCGCGTCCCGAGGCGGCCGACCCGGACGCGCCCTGGACCCTGCACGCGGACGGCACGCTCGCGACGGCCCTGCCCATCGCGCAGGGCGGCGAGCCGTTCGCGCCGGACGCCTGGCCGCCGCCGGGAGCCGAGCCCGTCCCGCTCGACGGGCTCTACCCGCGGCTCGCCGACCACGGCTACCAGTACGGGCCGGTGTTCCAGGGCCTGCGCGCGATGTGGCGGCGCGGCGAGGAGGTCTTCGCCGAGGTGGAGCTGCCCGAGGACGCCGGCGACGGGGCGTTCGCGCTGCACCCCGCCCTGCTGGACGCCGTGCTCCACACAGGTCTGGTCGACCACGACGGTCCGACGCTGCTGCCGTTCTCGTGGAACGGGGCGGAGCTCTACGCGACGGGTGCGCGGGCGCTGCGCGCACGGGTGGCACCCGTGCCCGAGGGCGGCGTGACCGTGCAGGCGGCGGACGTGGCGGGCGAGCCGGTGTTCTCGGTGGCCCGGCTGGACATGCTGCCGGTGTCGGCCGACGCCGTCCGCGGGGCGGGCTCGGACGGCGCGGGCCTGTACCGCGTGACCTGGACGCCGCTTCCTCCGGCCGGGGCCGTGCCGGTGGGCCGGTTCGCCGTGCTGGGCGAGGACGAGTTCGGCACGGACTGCGAGCGGTACCCGGATCTGGCCGCGCTGGTGGCAGCGGTGGACGCCGGTGGGCCCGTGCCCGAGGCCGTGTTCGCGGCGTGCCCGCCCGAACCCGCCGGCACCGCCGTGCCGGACGCGGTCCGGGCGAGCACCGGGCGGGTGCTCGCGCTCGTCCAGGAATGGCTCGCCGAGGAGCGCTTCGCCGCGTCCCGGCTCGTCCTCCTCACCGGCGCGGCCGTGGCGACCGGCCCGGACGAGGCCGGCGACCCGGTGGGCATGGCGGTGTGGGGCCTGGTGCGGTCCGCGCAGATGGAGCATCCCGACCGGCTCGTCCTGGCCGACGTCGAGGGTGGTGTCCCGGCCGAGGCCGCGCTGGCGCGGGCGCTGGGGACCGACGAGCCGCAGCTCGCCTTCCGCGCCGGCGAGGTGCTCGTGCCCCGGCTGGCCCGCGCCCCCGAGCCGGTAAAGAACCCAGAGCCGGCACAGGCCCCGGAGCCCCGGGACCGGGGCGCGGGCACGGTGCTGATCACCGGTGGCACCGGCGGGCTCGGCGCGCTGCTGGCCCGGCACCTGGTGACCGAGCACGGGGTCCGGCACCTGGTGCTGGCCGGACGCCGCGGCCCCGCCGCGCCGGACGCGGTCCGGTTGCGCGACGAGCTCGCCGGGCTCGGCGCCGAGGTGACCCTGGCGGCGTGCGACGTGGGCGACCGCGCGGAGCTCGACCGGCTGTTCGCCGGGATCCCCGCCGAGCGCCCGCTGACCGCCGTGGTGCACATGGCCGGCGTCCTGGACGACGGCATGATCGACTCGCTCACCCCGGAGCGGATCGCGACGGTGCTGCGGCCCAAGGCGGACGCGGCCTGGCATCTGCACGAGCTGACCCGCGACCGGCCGGACATCGACCTGATCTTCTTCTCCTCGCTGTCCAACGTGTTCGGTGACCCCGGTCAGGGCAACTACGCCGCCGCCAACGCCTTCCTGGACGGCCTGGCCGGCCACCGCAGGGCGCACGGGCTCCCCGCCGTCTCGCTCGCCTGGGGGTTCTGGGAGCAGCGCAGCGGGATGACCGAGCACCTCACCGACGCCGAGGTGGCCCGGATGGCCCGCTCCGGCGTGCGCGGGCTCTCCGGCGCCGAGGGCCTCGCGCTGTTCGACCGGGCCCTGGGCCAGGACGAGCCCGTCCTGGTCCCGGTGCTGCTCGACGTGCCCGCGCTGCGGGCGCGCGACGCGGTGTCGCTGCCCGCGGTCCTGCGCGGGCTCGTCCGCGTGCCCGTGCGCCGGGCCGCCGGCGGGCAGGGAAGCACGGCGGGCAGCACGCTGGCGGACCGGCTGGCCGGGCTGCCCGCCGCCGACGCCGAGACGATGCTGCTTGACCTCGTCACGGCCCATGCCGCCGCGGTGCTCGGACATTCCGGCACCGGCGGGCTCGACCTCCGGCGCGCCTTCCGGGACCTCGGGTTCGACTCGATGACGGCGGTCGAGCTGCGCAACCGGCTCAACCTCGCCACCGGCCTGAAACTGCCCGCGACGCTGGTGTTCGACCACCCCACCGCGGGGGAGCTGGCGGCGTACCTGCGCACCCGGCTGCTCGGCGAGACCGCGGCGTCCGCGACGGCGGCCGCCGCTCCCGTGGCCGCCGGCACCGACCCGATCGCGATCGTCGGGATGGCCTGCCGCTTCCCGGGCGGGGTGAAGGACCCCGACGACCTGTGGCGCCTGGTCGAGTCCGGCCGGGACGGGATGTCGCCGTTCCCGGCCGACCGGGGCTGGAACCTGGAGAACCTGTACGACCCGGATCCGGGCGTTCCGCGCAAGACCCACGCCCAGGCCGGAGGGTTCCTGCACGATGCCGCGGACTTCGACGCGGAGTTCTTCGGGATCGGCCCGCACGAGGCGCTCGCCATGGACCCGCAGCAGCGGCTGCTGCTGGAGACCTCCTGGGAGGCGCTGGAGTCGGCGGGAATCGCCCCCGACACGCTGCGCGGCGGGGACACCGGTGTGTTCGCCGGCGTGATGTACGGCGAGTACGGCTTCGGCCGTGTCACGGACGCGCCGAGCGGGCTGGAGCCGTACCTCGGCAACGGCAGCCTGCCCAGCGTGGCCTCCGGCCGCGTCGCCTACACCTTCGGCCTGCAGGGCCCCACGATGACCGTCGACACCGCCTGCTCGTCCTCGCTGGTGGCGCTGCACCTCGCGGCGCAGGCCCTCCGGCAGGGGGACTGCGGGCTGGCGCTGGCGGGCGGCGTCACGGTGATGGCCTCGCCCGAGGTCCTCATCGGATTCAGCAGCCAGCGCGCCCTGTCGCCGGACGGGCGCTGCAAGGCGTTCGCCGAGTCCGCCGACGGCACCGGGCTGTCGGAGGGCGTCGGCGTGCTCGTCCTCGAACGGCTGTCGGACGCCCGCCGCAACGGGCATCCGGTGCTGGCCGTGGTGCGCGGCTCGGCGGTCAACCAGGACGGGGCCAGCAACGGCCTGACCGCGCCCAACGGCCCGGCGCAGGAGGACCTCATCCGGCGGACGCTCGGCGCCGCCGGGCTGGCCCCGGCCGACGTCGACGTGGTGGAGGCGCACGGGACGGGCACCCGGCTCGGCGATCCGATCGAGGCCCAGGCGCTGCTGGCGACCTACGGCCAGGACCGTCCCGCCGGCCGTCCGCTGCTGCTCGGAACGATCAAGTCCAACATCGGGCACACCCAGGCGGCCGCCGGCGTCGCCGGTGTGATCAAGATGGTGCAGGCGATGCGGCACGGCGTCGTACCGGAGACCCTGCACGTGGACGCCCCGTCCGGCGAGGTGGACTGGGAGCAGGGGGCCGTCGAGCTGGTCACCGCCCGCCGCGCCTGGCCCGGCACCGAGGGGCCGCGCCGCGCCGCCGTGTCCTCCTTCGGGATCAGCGGGACCAACGCGCACGTGATCATCGAACGCCCCGCCGACCCGGCCCCGGAGCCCGCCGCCGGCACGGAACCCGGCCGCGAGGTCCCGTGGCTGCTGTCCGGCCACACCGAGTCCGCCGTCCGGGCGCAGGCAGGGCGCCTGCTGTCGCACCTGGAGCGGCACGCGGAGCCGTCCCTCGCCGACGTCGGCCTGTCCCTGGTGACCTCGCGCGCCGCGCTGGACCACCGGGCCGTGGTGGCCGGTCGCGACCGGGCGGAATTGCTGCGCGGCCTCGCCGCTTTGCGCGACGGTACGCATCCGGTCGAGCTTTCGAGCCCTTCGGCTCGGACCGCCTTCCTGTTCTCCGGCCAGGGTGCGCAACGGGCCGGGATGGGCCGCGCCCTGTACGACACGTTCCCCGCCTACGCCGAGGCGTTCGACGCGGTGTGCGCCGAACTCGACCCCCTCCTGCAGCGCCCGCTCGCCGAGGTAGTGTTCGGCGACGGCGCGGAACTGGACCAGACCGGGTTCGCCCAGCCCGGGCTGTTCGCCGTCGAGGTGGCGATGGTCAGGCTGCTGGAGTCGTGGGGCGTGCGCCCGGCCATGCTCGCCGGGCACTCCGTCGGGGAGGTCGTCGCGGCCCACGTCGCCGGGGTGTTCTCGCTGGCCGACGCCTGCGCGCTGATCGCCGCCCGCGGACGGCTGATGCAGGCGCTGCCCGAGGGCGGCGCGATGGTCGCGGTGCGCGCCGCCGAGGCCGAGGTCCTGCCGCTGCTGACCGGCGACGTGAGCATCGCCGCCGTGAACGGGCCGGAGTCGGTCGTGCTGTCGGGCGACCGGGCGGCCGTCGCGGCGGTCGCCGACCGGTTCGCGGCCGACGGCCGTCCCACCAGGCCGCTGCGCGTCAGCCACGCGTTCCACTCGCCGCTGCTGGAGCCGATGCTGGACGAGTTCGCGGCCGTCGTCGAGGGCCTGGAGACGCGGCCCCCGCGGATCCCGATCGTGTCCAACGTGACCGGGCGGGTGGCCGGGCCGGAGGAGCTGTGCACGCCCGCCTACTGGGTGCGGCACGCTCGCGAGACCGTGCGCTTCCACGACGGCCTCCGGGCGATGACGGACGAGGGCATGACCGCCTTCCTGGAGATCGGCCCGGACGCGGTCCTGACGTCCATGGGCGAGGAGAGCGTCCCCGGCGCGGTGTTCGTCCCGGTCCAGCGGCGCGACCGGTCCGAGCCGGGCGCACTGGCCGAGGCGCTCGGCCGGCTCCACGCGCACGGCGTGCGGATCGACTGGCCGGTCTACTTCTCCGGCGCCCGCCGCGTCGGCCTGCCGACCTACGCCTTCCAGCGCCGCCGGTACTGGCTGGACGCCTCCGCCTCGGCGGGGACGCCCGGCGAGTTCGGCCAGCGGGACACCGGGCACCCGCTGCTGACCGCGGCCGTGCCGCTCGCCGATTCGGACGGCGTGCTGCTGACCGGCCGCGTGTCGCTCGACCGGCACCCGTGGATCGCCGACCACACGGTGCTGGGCTCCGCGCTCCTGCCCGGTACGGGCCTGCTCGAACTGGCCGCGCGGGCGGCGGACGAGGCCGGGGGCGGCGCCGTCCGCGAGCTGACGCTCCAGGCGCCGCTGCCGGTGCCGGAGCGGGGCGCGGTCCTGCTCCAGGTCGTGGTCGGCCCGGAGAACGAGGCGGGCGAGCGTCCGCTCGGCGTGCACGCCAGGCCCGAGGATGAGGAGGAGGACACCGGGGAGGACGCGGGGTGGACCTGCCACGCCACCGGAGTGCTGGGCCCGGCGCGGCCCGCCCCGGTGGCCGATCTGACGCGGTGGCCCCCGCCCGGCGCCGAACCGGTCGGCCTCGACGGGGCCTACGAGGGCCTCGCGGACCGCGGACTCGGCTACGGCCCGGCGTTCCAGGGCGTCACGGCGGTGTGGCGGCGCGGCGACGAGGTGTTCGCCGAGGTCGCCCTGCCCGCCGAGGAGGAGGCGCAGGCGGAGCGTTTCCGCCTGCACCCGGCGCTGTCGGACGCCGCCCTGCACGCGATGCTCCTGGCCGGTCCGGAGGAGGACGAGCTCCGGTTGCCGTTCCTGTGGTCCGGGGTGTCGGTCTACGCCGACGGCGCCGCCGCGTTGCGGGTGCGTCTCGCTCCCGCGGAGGACGGCGGGCTCTCGCTGTACGCCGCGGATACGGCGGGGGCGCCGGTGCTCGTGGTCGACTCGCTGGTCTCGCGGCCGGTCCCCGCGGAGCAGTTGCGCCCCGTAGGCGGGTCCGGGGCCATGTTCCAGGTGGACTGGACGCCCGTGCCCGTTGACGGCACGGGTCCGGCGCGCTGCGCCGTGCTGGGCGATGACGATCTGGGCCTGACCGGTGCCGAACGGCACGCGGACCTCGACGCCCTGGCCGCGGCGGGTCCGGTGCCCGAGCATGTGGTGTTCCCCGTCCCGGACCCGGCCGAAGGGGACTTGCGGGACGCCGCGCGGTCGGTGTCCGCCCGGGTGCTGGCCGTCCTGCAGTCCTGGCTCGCCGACGAGCGCTTCGACGGGTCGTGCCTGACCGTGGTGACCTCGGGTGTCGTGACGGGCCCGTACGAAGCCCCCAACCTCGCGCACGCGCCAGTGTGGGGACTGGTGCGCTCCGCCCGCACGGAGAACCCGGGCCGCTTCGCCCTGGTCGACCTCGACGGCACCGGCGCGTCCCGCGCCGGGCTGGCGGCGGCGATCGGCACGGCTGAGCCGGAACTGTCCCTCCACGACGGCGTGCCGAGGGCGTGCCGCCTGGCCAGGACGGCCGGGGCAGGCGACGCGGAGCGGCCCGCGTTCGCACCCGGCGGCACCGTGCTGATCACCGGTGGCACGGGCGGGCTCGGCGCGCACCTCGCCCGCCGGCTGGTCACCGGGCACGGCGTCCGGCGCCTCGTGCTGGCCGGCCGCCGCGGCCCCGCCGCGCCGGGGGCGGGCGAGCTGGTGGCCGAGCTGACCGGACTGGGCGCGTCCGTCGAGGTCGTCGCCTGCGACGCGGCGGACCGGGACGAGTTGGCCGCGCTGCTGCGGGGCGTCCCGGACGCGCATCCGCTCACCGGCGTCTTCCACACCGCGGGCGTCCTCGACGACGGGGTGATCCCGGCGCTCTCGCCGGAGCGGCTGGAGACGGTGTTCCGGCCCAAGATCGACGCCGCGCTGAACCTGCACGAGCTGACCTCCGGCGACCGGCTCGCCGCGTTCGTGCTGTTCTCCTCGGCGGCCGGGCTGTTCGGCGGCCCCGGGCAGGGCAACTACGCCGCCGCGAACACCTTCCTGGACGCCCTCGCGCAGGCGCGGCGCGCGGCCGGATCACCCGGGCTGTCGCTGGCCTGGGGGGCGTGGGCCGCGGACGGCGGGATGGCCGGCCGGCTGGGCGAGACCGATCTCCGCCGGATGCGCCGTTCCGGGATCGTCCCCCAGAGCGCCGAGGAGAACCTCGCGCGGTTCGACGCCGCGCTCGGTCTCGGCGTGCCGGTGCTCGTGCCCGCCCGGCTGGACTTCACGCGAATCCGGGCCCGGGCCGCCACGGAGGAGGTGCCCGCGATCCTGCGCGGGCTGGTCCGGAGCCGTGGCCGGGCGGCCGCGCGGCCCGCCGACGGACCCGTCCTGGCCCGGCGGCTGGCCGAGGAGCCCGCCGACGAGGGCCTGGTGCTGGGCACGGTGCGCACCCACATCGCCGGCGTGCTCGGCCACGACGGACCCGAGTCGATCGATCCAGACAAGGGGCTGCTGGACCTGGGCCTGGACTCGCTGTCGGCGGTCGAGCTCCGCAACCGCCTCGGCGCGACCAGCGGCCTGCGACTGCCGTCGACGCTGGTGTTCGACTTCCCGACCGCCTCGGCCATCGCCCGGCACCTGTTCGGGGAGCTGACCGGCGGCGGCGAGGCCGCCCTGGAGACCGAGCTCACCCGGCTCGAGTCGGCCCTGGCGGGCACGGAGTGGGACGACGAGCAGCGCCGCCGGATCTCGGCGCGGCTGCGCGGGCTGGCCTCCCGGTGGGACCGGGAGAACGAGGTTCGGGAGGAGACCGAGGCCCTGCGGTCGGCGAGCGCGGCCGAGCTCTTCGAGATCCTGGACGAGGAGCTGCAGCCGTAGGCGCGGTTCAGCGATCGCGTTCCAAGCCGGCGAGGACCGAGGAGATGAAGCATTCGACGCCGAAGTCGAACTGCGCGTCGGCGGGGAGGTCGACCAGGTGCTCGGCGATGGCGACGACGCTCGGGAACTTCGTGGCCGGGAGGGAGGCGTAGAAGTGCCTGCGCTGGCGGCGCAGCTCCGCGCTTTCGGGACGGTCGGTGTGCCCCCAGGGCCGGGGATGCTGGTAGCCGGCGAACCCGAGCGCGTAGGTGATGAGGAAGGAGTAGCAGCGGACGGCCGTCTCCGGGGGCAGGCCCGCCTCCAGGAAGCGGGAGAGGACCCCCTCCATGCCGCCTTCCATGGAGTGCATGCTCATCGTGACCCGGCTGGTCATCAGCTGCACCATGCTGGGGTGCTCCCGCATCATGGAGAGGAAGCCGGTCGCGGCGGCCCGGAGCACGGCCGCGGGGTCCGAGGAGTCGGCCTCGGGGAAGCGGATCCCGCCGAGGACGTGGTCCGCCATCGCGTCGAGGATCTCCTCCTTGCTGCGCACGTACCCGTAGAGGGTCATGGCGCCGACGCCGAGCTCGGAGGCGATGCGGCGGATGGTGAGGTCGTCGAGCCCCTCGGTGTCGGCGATCTTGAGCGAGGCCTCGACGATGCCCTCGAGGCTGACCGTGCGCCCACCGCGCCGTGAACCCGTGCGGGCCATGTGCGCTGACTCCTCCCCGTTCCGCCGGTGATCTCCAGCACGGTACAGGATACGGTACTAATGTCGCGCTGAGCAGCAGTCCTGGAGCGAGCGGCGCAGGTCACGCGCGCTCGGGACCTCGTCCAGGGCGAGGCAGCGGGCGATCCACGCGTCCGCCGCCCGCTCGTCACGGGCTGGGCCGAGTTGCCGCTGGAACTTGGCCCTGAGGTCTTCTTCGTCCGGTGCCGCGGCGGCCTCCCGCATCTCCTCGCGGGGCGGGCCGCCGCCCGGTGGCCGGACGATCACGCGGGCGCTCCAGCGCTCCGGCAGGTGGCGTTCCAGGTCCGGGGCCGGGATGAGCGTGATCTCCGGGGTGCCGGGCGGGAGCGTGCCGCGGTAGAAGGCGACGTCGCCGGCCGCGCCCGCCAGCAGGGCGGCCACCGCGAACGCGGCGCTGGCCGCCGCTTCCGTGGGGCCGGGCGGGTTCCGGTCGGCGGTGACGAACCGCAGCAGCGGCCCGGGGAGGCCGATGTCGATCCGCCGCGCCGCCGCCACCGGGACGCCCTGTTCCATGAGCGCGGCGAGGGCGTCCAGCGCGGCGTGCAGCGGGCGGGCGCACGGATACGACTTGAAGGAGCAGCCGGCCAGGTGCGGGCCGTCGGCACCGCCGGGCCGGGTCCGCGCCAGGTCCGCGCCGAGGGCCGCCGCGGCGGGTCCGTCGAGCAGGGTGCCGCTCGCGTCCGCTCCGGCACGGGCCAGGTAGGCGGCCTCCACGCCGTCGGCGGCGGCGCGTCCGGTGAGCAGGTAGTGGCCCGTGCCCAGGACGTCCGAGCCGAGCAGGCCGCCGAGCCCGGCGGACGCGATGCCGAGGGCGGCGGTCGTCCGGTCCCGGTCCAGGGAGAGCAGCGACGCGGTCGCCGCCGCGGCCCCGAGCGCCCCGAACAGGGCGGTCGGCCACCAGGCCCGCTCGTAGAGGCGGGGGCCGCCGAACCGCGCCCCGGCCTCGACGACCGCCTCGTACCCGGCGATCACCGCGTCCACGACGGCACGGCCGGGAAGATCCTCGTGGTCGGCCACCGCCAGCGCCGCGGGGACGGTCACGGCGGACGGCACCACGGCCGCGGCGGGATGCAGCGCGTCGTACTCGTCCACGTGCGCCAGCACGGACTCCACCAGCACCGCCGTGCGCAGCGGATGCCTGCCCGCGAGCCCTGTCACCGGCAGCCCGCCGCCGCCGTTCACCCCGGCCAGCGCCGCCAGCCCGGCCGCCAGTGGATGCGACGCGCCCGCGATCACGCAGCCGGCCGTGTCCAGGACGTGCAGCGCCGCCAGCGACCGGATCGGGGCGCCGGCCTCCAGCGGCGCCCGCGTCGATCGGCCGGCCAGATCCGCCAGGACGGTCACGCTCCCTCCCGCAGGAGCGGCAGGACGCCCTCCCCGACGGTGTCGATCAGTTCGTGCGGCAGGTCGTACGACCCGACATGCTGCAGGTAGACGCCGCGGACCCCGGCGGCGCCGAGCCCGCGCAGCCGGGCCGCGATCTCCTCGGCCGTGCCGAACAGGCAGAAGGCGCGGGCGAACGCGGCGGCGGCCTCGTCGCTGACCCACCGCGAGCAGATCGCGACGGCCGACTCCCAGTCCTCGGCGTGGACGAGGTCGGGGTAGACGCCGCCGACGCGGTCCGGGACGTCCAGGTCGATCCCGGCCAGGGCGAGGGCCTTGGTGCCGCCGGTCTGCGCGATGGAGGCGCAGATCGGTTTGAGTTGCCGGGCCGCCCGTTCCACGTCGTCGGTGACCGCGCAGTACGCGGAGGCGACGAGCGGGACCGGGGCGCGGCCCGCGGCCAGCGCCCCGTCCCGGACCCGCGCGGAGGCGTCGGCCAGCGTGTCCGGGGAGACGCCGCTGAGCAGCACGACCCCGTCCGCGATCTCGCCGGCCAGCCGCAGGTTGCGCGGGCCGCTGGCGGCCATGAACAGCGGGACCCGCGCGGGGTCGCGGAGCCGGGAGACCGCGCCGCCGCCGAAGTCCCACTCCTCGCCGTCCAGCAGGGCCCGCAGTGTCGCGATCCCGGAGCGCATCTCGGCGCCGGTCGAGGGGCGCATCCCGACCGGCCCGACCGAGCTGTTGCCGACCCCGAGGCCGAGGGTGAAGCGCCCCTCGGCCAGCTCGGCGACGCTGCGGGCGGCGGAGGCGAGCACGGCCGGGTGCCGGGTGGCGAGGTTGGTGACGGCGGTGCCCAGCCCGATCCGGCCGGTGCCGAGGGTCGCGGCGGTCAGGGTGGTGAAGACGTCCCGCCACAGGAGCTGGGAGTCGGGGAACCACGCCTGGTCGAACCCCAGCCGCTCGGCCCGCCGGACCGTCTCGACCACCTGTCCTGCGGGGGCGCAGGGCGGAACGCGGATCCCGACGTCCGGGACGGCGGCCGGGGAGGCGGCCGGGGTGGTCATGCGCGTCCCTCGGCCAGGAACGCCAGGTTGAGCGCGTTGAACCGGTCGGCGTGCTCGTGCTGGGGCCAGTGGCCGCACTCGCCGAAGATCTCGAGCCGGGAGCCGGGGATGGCGTCGCGCATCCGGTACGCCTCGGGGACGTCGCCGAACGGGTTCTGCGCGCCCCACACGATGAGGGTCGGGGCGGTGATGCGGCCCATCTGCTCGGGGGTGAGGAGGTCTTCGCGCCGGTTCTCCATCTCCTGGAGGCACAGGAGGTCGTCGATGGCCTTGACGAACGCGGGCCGGTGGTAGATCGCGTGCCGTACCCGCACCAGCTCCTCGGACACGTCGGCCGCGGGGTCGTGCATGAGCAGGTGCAGCCGCTCGCGGGTGAGCTCGATGTCGTCGGTCGCGACGGCCGCGCGGGTGCTGGTCTTGATCCGTTCCATGACGGCCGGGTTGGCGACGGTGCCGCCGGGGGCGACCAGGGTGAGGCGCCCGGCGCGGCCGGGGTGGTCGGCCGCGAGCCGCGCGGCGACCCAGCCGCCGAGCGACTCGCCGACGAAGTGGGCCCGGTCGATGCCGCAGGCGTCCATGTAGCCGAGCACGTGGTCGACGTAGCCGGGGATGCGGTACGGCTCGCCGGACCCGTCGGTGTACCCGTGCCCGATCATGTCGATGGCGTGGCAGGCGTACCCGGCCGCGTGGGCCGGGAAGTTGCGGGCGAACGCCTCCAGGTGCCCGCTCGTGCCGTGCAGGAAGATGATCGCCTCGCCGTCGCCCGCCTGGAGCGCGCGGGTGCGCAGGCCGCCGACGTCGATGTGGCGGACGGCGAAGTCGATACCGGTCAGGTCGGTCCAGATGGTCATGCGTGAGACTCCTGTCGGGGGGTGTTCTGGGGGTGGAGGGCGGCGACGCCCATGCCGGTGAGCCAGGCGTCGACGGGCGCGTAGGCGAGGGTGCGGCCGTCGGCGGAGCCGACGGCGGCGGCCATGGCGACCCAGGCGCGGATCTCCTGGGCACCGTTGCCGGCCCGCCGGGTGATCTCGTCGTCGCCCATGGCGGTGATCGGGTCGAGGTCGCCGCGTGCCAGCAGGTCGAGGAACCACCGGTCGAAGCCGGGGTCGATGTCGGGCGCGGCGGCCCGGATGATCTGGCGGCGGCGGACCTCGTACTCGCTCCAGGAGTCGCGGCCGTTCAGCCATGCCTCGACCAGGAAGCGGTCGTCGTCGCTGAGCGCGTCGTACCACTTGGGCCACGGCAGCCGGTGCGACAGCCCGCCGGAGGCGATCACCACCACCCGCTTGCCGGTCCCGTCGGACCGCACGGCCGCGCCGATCGCCGACCCGAGCGCGTGGCAGCGCCGCAGCGACGGGAGCGGCGGCGCGAACATGTTGACCACCACCGGGACCACCGGCACATCGAGGCCGGGCACGAGGTACTGGAGGGCGTGGGTGATGCCGTGGTCGACCGTCAGCCGCAGCGAGAACGCGGGGTCGAACCCGGAGCCGACCAGGGAGTCCACCAGGTGGCGGGCCAGGGCGGTGTCGACCGGCAGCGGCCCTGCCGGCGTGCCCGCCTCGCCCGCGCCGTTCACCGCGCCGACGCCGACGGTGAACGCCGGCATCAGGTCGAGGAAGAACCCGCGGAAGTGGTTGGACCCGATCACGACCACGGCGTCGGGGCGGGCCCGCTCGACGAGCCGGCGGGCCTCGGCGAGGCCGTCGCGGAACCGGTGCGCCCCGTCGAGATGGTCGACCTCGTCCCAGTGGGTGTTCATCAGGGTGCTGTGCGAGGCACCGACCCCGAGCAAGATCTCGCTCACGCCACCTCCTCCCGGGTGCGGGTGCAGGTGTCGACGATCGTGTGGACGAGCGCGCGCACCAGCTTGCGGGCCTCGCGGACGTCCACCACGTTCATGCCGGCGGGGAAGTCCAGCCGCATCGGCGCGTCGTCGCCGATCCGGTCCATGCCGGTCCGGGCGGTCGGGATGCCGCGGGCGCGCAGGATGTTGGCGTCGGTGGCGCCGCTGTTGTTCAGGATCGGCTCGTGGGGCCGTCCTTCGAGGTCCTCCCAGGCGGCCTTGGCGGCCGTGACGATCCAGTTGTCCTCGGGGGTCTGGGTGCCGGGAATGGCGAGGGTCATCTCCCAGTCCAGCCGGATCCCCGGATGGGCGGCGCGGATGCGGTCGATCGCCTCGGCGAACTCGCGCTTGGCCTGCATCGGCGTGGTGCGCGGGCTGATCCGCAGGTCGACGTGGAAGCGGCAGGTCGCCGGGGACAGCGACGCCGTGCGCCGCCAGCCGCCCTCGATGCCGCCGATGTTGCCCTGCGGGGCGACCAGGCCCGCGGTGTGGCGGGCGCTGTACTCGGGGAACCACTCCTCCAGGCCCGCGATCACGGTCCCGGCGTCGACGATGGGGTTGCGGTAGGCCATCCTGTGCCGGCTGCCGACGTAGCTGTAGGTGCCGTGCACCCGCACCTCGAACCAGCAGAGGCCGACCTCTTCCCAGGCGGCCGTCCAGCCGGGCTTGGCGATGAGGGCGTAGTCGGCCCACACGCCCTGCTCCAGCATGAACGAGCAGCCGTTGCCCTGCCCGGCGTTGTACCGGCGGGCGTGCGGGACGTTGCGCCGGTTGGTGGGCATGCCGCCGGCGCCCAGACCGACGATCACGTCCCCGCGCAGCGGGATCCCGGCCGCGGCCACCGCCTCGGCGGCGGCGATCAGCGCGGCGCCGTGCCCCTTGGGGTTGCTCGCGCCGAGCCCGATGACGAAGTCGCCGTTCACGGCGGCGGACGGGCGCATGTCGTCGCGCAGCCCCGGGCCGGCCTGCGGGACGTCCTCCTCCTCCGTGCCTACGGTGAGGGTGTCGATCGGGGCGTACAGCAGCAGGTCCGGGCCGGTGCCGTCGCCGCGCAGCCGGCCGACCGCGTTGCCCTGGCCGTCGTCGATCGGCTGGTAGCGGGCCTCCAGCCCCGCCTCGCCGAGGCGCTCGGCCAGCCAGCGGGCCAGCGGCCCCTCCTCGCCGGTCGGGCTCGGGATGTCGACCATCCCGGCGATCAGGTCGGTGAGCCGGCGGGGGTCGATCTTCGCCCGCGCGGCCTCGGTCCAGGCGCGCCGCTGCGGGTCGAGCGGTGCGGGCATGTCAGCGTCCCCCCGCCGCCGGGCGCGCCGCGGGCCGCTCGTCCCGGACGACGGTGCCGGTGGCGTGCAGGAACGCCAGGCTCGCCGCCCGGCGCAGCGGGCCGGCGGCGGCCAGCCCGGCCCCGATGGCCGCGGCGTAGAGCAGGGTCTTGCGGGTCACCTTGCGCGACATGGACGAACCTCCGGTCGGTGGATGGTCACGGGAGTGCCCCGTCCAGGTGGGCGGCCGCCAGCGCGGCGTACGCGGCGGGCCGCTCCTCGGCGGGATGGTGCGCGGTACGGCCCAGGACGGCGACGTCCGCGCGGGGCAGGCGGGCCGCCAGCGACTGCGCGTAGGCGGGCCCGGCGAACGGGTCGTGCTCGCCCCACAGCAGCAGGACGGGGGACCGGACGCGGGTCAGGTCGGCGGTGAGGTCCTCCGGGACGCCGCGGCGGCCGGGGTCGGCGGCCAGGTCGAGGGCCGCCGGGGTGGTGCTCGCCTCGTGGCGCAGCAGGACCGTCCGTTCGGGCAGGCCGGACGGGTCGTGCCACTCCAGTTCCGCGATGAGGGCCCGCATCTTCTCCGGGGCGGGACCATCGCCCCCGTAGTAGGCGGCGCGGGCGCGCAGGCCGAGGGCGGTGTCGGACCGGACCCCGCAGGGCGCGGGGACGGGCTGGCTGCCGGTCACCACCAGCCGCCCGGCCCGGTCCGGATGCCGGGCGGCGAGCGCGAGCGCGACCGAGCCGCCCAGCGACTGGCACGCGAAGTCCGCCCGCGCGACGCCGAGGGCGTCCAGCACGCCCAGCACGCGGGCGGCGTGGAAGGAGACGGCCGGGCCGGTGATGGCGGGGGCCTCGGACGCGCCGTACTGGGGAAGGTCGACGAAGATCAGCCGCCGTCCCCGCGCGAGCCGGTCGGCCACCGGGCCGAAGTCGGTCCAGGCCGTGCAGCCGGGCCCGCCGCCGTGCAGCAGAACCGTGGGACGGCCCGAACCGAGTTCGGCGACCCGCAGCCGCACCCCTCCGGCCTCGACGTCCCGGCCGGCCGGCGGCTCAGCGTCCACCGGGACGCCCACCGGGACCCGGGGCCGGCTGGACCTTCAGGCCGCTCTTCTCGATGTGCCGCCGCCAGGCGGTCAGGGACAGGTCGGGCCGGTACAGCTTCTCCGGCGGGGCGTCCATGACGTCGACCATCCAGGCGTCCTGGCCGGTGAACTGGCCGTGGAAGAGCCAGCGGATCCAGGCGAAATACTTGGCCTTGAACGCCTTGGCCTTGAGCCCGTCCTCGAACCGCACCATGATCTGCACGTACCGGACGTGGTCGGCGTCCACCGGCACGTACCACTCGTAGTGGATGAAGTGCGGGTAGGCGACGCGGAGCAGGCCGGGCAGCCTGATCGACACGAATCCGGGGATGTCCATCCCCTCGATGACCGGGTTGACGTCGGCGGACTTGCCGGGGTGGTCGGGCAGCGGCATCCGCTTCCACCACCGCTTGTTGGTCCAGGTGCCGTAGCCGGGGAACTCGGCCTCCCAGTGCACCTCGTCCTGGACCCGGATGAGCCAGCCGCCGGTGTCCGACTCGACGATCCGGGTCTTGTTCCAGGCGGGCATCACCTTGAACAGCCGCCACAGCGCCGTGTTGTGCAGGTACTTGGCGTGGCCCTCGTCGAAGCCGTTCTCGGCGGCGAACCGCCAGTTGCCCTTGCGGATGTCGGTGCGCCCGCCCATCACGAACGCGTTCTCGGTGAGCTCGGCCGGGATGTCGCGTTCCACCGGAGGCGGGTCGCCGTCGCCGACGTAGACCCAGATCAGCCCGAGCCGCTCCCGGACGGGGTAGGTGCGGACCGACAGCTTGCCGCAGATCGGCGACTCGGGCCCGTCGGTCAGGACGGCGCAGAGCCTGCCGTCCTCCAGGTCGAACGTCCACCCGTGGTAGGGGCAGCTGATGGTGCCGTCGAACTGGCGGCGGCCCAGCGACAGCGGCACGCCCCGGTGCGGGCAGCGGTCGTGCAGGGCCCGGACGGTGCCGCCGTCCCGGACCAGGACGATCTTCTCGCCCAGCAGGGTGACCGGCACCGGCTTCGAGCCGATCTTCCTGGCCCATTCCACGGGGTACCAGAAGTCGCGGAAGCCGAGGGCGGCGTCGTTGTAGACGGGCCAGGCCGACCAGTCCTGCCCGGCGGGGGAGGGGGCGGCGCCTCCGCCCGGCGCGGCCGTCCGGGCGGAGGCGCCGGTGGGGGCGCGGCGCGGGCGGCGCCTCGCGGCGGCGGGCGCGCCGTTCGGGGTCTCAGCGGTCTCGGCCAAGGCTGACCTCCAGGTTCGTCGGGGTGAATGCGGGGGCGGCGGCCGGGGTGCTCACAGGTCGAGCACCAGGCGGGCGGAGCGGGACCGGGAGACGCAGACCATGAGCGTCTGCCCCGCCTCCTGCTCGGCGCGGGACAGCAGCGAGTCGCGGTGCTCGGCCGTACCGTCGAGGATCTTGACCTCGCAGCTGCCGCAGACGCCCTCGCGGCAGGCCGTCGGCACCGCGATGCCGGCCTCGTCCAGGCAGTCGGCGATCGGGCGGCCGGCGGGCACCGGGACGGTGATCTCCGAGCGCGCGCAGACCACCTCGAAGGCCCGCTCGGAGGCCGGGTCGACGGCGTACTCCTTGGCCTGGAAGCGCTCCAGGTGCAGGGCGCCCTCGGGCCACGCGGCGGCGCAGCGCTCCTCGACCGCGTCCAGGAGCCCGCCGGGACCGCAGCAGTAGACGGCGGTGCCCTCCTCCGGGCGGCCCAGCAGGGCGCCGAGGTCGAGCGGTCCGCTCTCGGCCTCGACGACGACGCCGACCCTGCCGCCGCGGCCGGCGGGGTCGTGCGGCTCGGCCAGCTCGGCCAGGTCGTCCAGGAACGCCATCGTCTCCCGGCGCCTGCCGCCGTAGGCCAGCCGCCAGTCCGCTCCGGCCGCCTCGACCGCGTTGACCATCGGCAGGATCGGGGTGATCCCGATGCCGCCCGCGACGAACAGGTAGCGCTCGGCGGGCACCAGGGCGAAGTGGTTGCGGGGGCCGCCGACCTCGACCAGGTCGCCGGGCCGCAGCTCGTCGTGGACGTAGGCGGACCCGCCCGCCGAGTCCTCCTCGCGCAGGACGGCGATCTTGTAGGTGCGGCGGTCCGCGGGGTCGCCGCACAGCGAGTACTGGCGGACCAGGCCGGGGAGTTCCAGGTCGATGTGCGCCCCGGGCCCCCAGGCGGGGAGCAGGCCGCCCTCGGGGTCGGCGAGCGTCACCGACAGCACCGCTTCGGACTCCCGGCGGAGCTGCTCGACCCGGAGTTCGAGCACTCCCTCGCCGGGGTCGTCCACCGGTTCGTTCACGTCGGCCTCCGTCGGGATCGGGGGTGGGATCACTGTGGTCGGTACTATGTACGGTCTAAAGTACGGAGTCAAGTTGAAGCGTCCTGACCTGCGAGGACGGTGCTCGATCAGGCGTCGTCGAAGGCCGCCTGCGCGGCGGCGGCGTCATCGCCCCGGGCGAGGGCCAGGCTGAGCAGGACGCGCGCCTTCCACGGGCTCAGGTCGCCGGACGCGACGAAGCCCCCCGAGCGGATCGGGCCGTGCGCCACCACCCGCCCCGACCCCGCGCGCGCGGCCTGGCACACCAGGACCCCCGCGTCGGCGGCGCGCTTCAGCGCGGCCCACTCGCCGGGTGTGGGATGGCCCGCGCCCAGCCCCGCGTGGACGATGCCGCGCGCCCCGGCGGTCACCGCCGCCTCCACCAGCGCCCCGTCGGCGCCGAGATAGGACGCGATCACGTCCACCCGCGGCGGC
Source organism: Actinomadura rugatobispora (assembly GCF_055379765.1). Lineage (NCBI taxonomy): Bacteria > Bacillati > Actinomycetota > Actinomycetes > Streptosporangiales > Thermomonosporaceae > Actinomadura > Actinomadura rugatobispora. Next base: position 10,244,206 of record NZ_AP029191.1, read on the forward strand.
GCGTCGGGCAGCGCGTCCAGATCGAACCGGGCGCGGGGGGAGGAGGGCGCCGGGCGGCGGCGCAGGACCACCGCGCCGTCCGCGTCGGTGAAGCCCAGCGGCCCGAACGCGGGGGAGCGGAAGGCGCCGCGATGGTAGGTCGTCGCCTTGGTCGCGTCCCGGGCCGGCAGGATCGCGTCGTCGAGCGCCACCAGAACCCCGCACCCGCGCGCCCCCGGGTGCGCCGCCACCCGGACCGCGCTGAGCAGGTTCGCCGGCCCGTCCCGGCCGAGCGCCGACGCGGGACGCATCGCGCCCGTGACGACCACCGGGACGGAGTCGCCGTCCAGGACGCGGTCGAGGAAGTAGGCGGTCTCCTCCAGGCCGTTGGTGCCGCAGGTGACCACCACGCCCTCGGACTCGGACGCGGCCCGCCGCACCAGCCGTGCCAGAGCCGTCAGGTCGGCCAGGGTCCACGCGTGGCTCGGCGGGAGCTGGGCGCGGCCGGGGTCCGCCCACGGCACCGCCCGCACCTCCGCGACCCCGGCCAGCTCCGGGAGCCCCGCGAGGATCTCCGCCGGGGTGATCCGGCGCCCGCTCTCGCCGTAGGACACCAGGTCGAGCCGGTCCCGCCCGACGGCCTCGATGGTGCCGCCGGTCGGGATCCACGTCACCCTCGGGGCCATCACAGCACCTGGCCGAGGAAGCGCGCCACCGCCGCGGCGAACAGGTCGGGACGGTGGTCGGCCGAGGGGACGCCGGTGCCCGGCAGCAGTTCGGTGCGCGCGCCGAGCCGTCCGGCCAGGGCGTCCATGTCCGGCCGGGAGAACTCGTCGAGCTCCCCGCACATCACCAGTGCCGGCGCGCGCACCAGACCGATGCGGTTCTCCATCTCGTAGGCGTTGACCGCCCGGTGCCCCTCCTCGACGCGGTCCAGGACGTTCAGCGCGTCCCGTACCAGGCGGTCCAGCAGGTCGGGGCGGTCGTCCGGGTAGTACGGCCGGCGGTTGTTCCACAGGTCGATCAGGTGCGAGCCGTCCGGCCGGGGCGTCACCTCGTCGATGGGCGGCCGTCTCGCGACCTCGGCCCGCCGCGCGGCGTCCACGTAGGGGACCCCCGACAGCACCAGGGCGCTGACGCGCTTGGGCGCGCGGGCCGCCACCTCCGTGGCGATCACCCCGCCGGTGTGGTGGCCGACCAACGCGACCCGGTCCAGTTCCAGGGCGTCGCACAGCGCGAGCACGCCCGAGGCGAACAGCTCGATGCTCCAGGGGCCCGCGGGCCGGTCGGACGCGCCGAATCCCAGCGTGTCCATCGCGATCGCCCGGAAGCGGGCGCCCAGGAGGGGGAGCACGTCCCGGTACTCGTCCCACGAACGCGGTGTCTGGTGCAGGAGGAGGACCGGGGCGCCGCGGCCGTCCCGCACGTAGTGGATCAGCCCGTGCGAGGTCGCCGCATATGCTCTCACCTGCGGGATCCCGGCCGGCGGGCCGGGGGTGACCGCCGATCGCTCGTTCACTGTCGACCTCCGGAGATCGGTGTCGGTACGGATGCTGTCAGTACTTTGTACGGTTCAAAGTAGAAAAAGACCAGGGATTCATCATGGCGCAGCGGCGCGAACGCTCCGACCTCGGTAAATGTCACCCGGGATTCATCGGACGGCCGCCCCTTGACAAGCGTTCTTTGTGCCGTACATAGTACGGCAAGCTCGGATGAACGCCACCGGCACCGGGCCGCGATCCCGCCCCCGGGATCGAGGCGTTCCCCGTCCCTGTCCTTCGGAGGGCGCCCATGACCGCCACGACCACCGCAGCACGCCGGCGCACCAAGGCCGCGCTGGGAAGCTGGGTCGGCACCACGATCGAGTACTACGACTACGCGTGCTACGGCCTCGCGGCGTCGATCGTCTTCGGCGATCTGTTCTTCCCGGCGGACGACCCGCTGGTGTCGACACTGCTGGCGCTGTCCAGCTTCGCCGTCGGATACCTGTCGCGACCGCTCGGCGCGCTGATCTTCGGCCACTACGGCGACCGCCTCGGCCGCAAGACGGTCCTGGTCGCGACCCTCGTCCTGATGGGCTTCTCGACCCTCGCGATCGGGCTGCTGCCCGACTACGAGTCGATCGGGATCGCCGCGCCGGTGCTGCTGATCATCGCCCGGATCCTGCAGGGCGTCTCGGCCGGCGGCGAGTACGGCGGCGCCATCCTGATGACCGTGGAGCACTCCGGCCGCGAGCGGCGCGGGTTCTTCGGCTCCCTCGTCAACACCGGCACCACCGCCGGCCTCCTGCTGGCCAACCTGGTGTTCCTGCCGGTGTTCGCGATGGACGACGAGGCCATGCTGGCGTGGGGCTGGCGCATCCCCTTCCTGCTCAGCGCGCTGCTGGTGATCGTCGGTCTCCTCGTCCGGCTGGCGGTCGAGGAGACCCCCGAGTTCCACGAGGTCAAGCAGGACCGGGCCGTGCACCGGCTGCCGGTCGCCGACCTCTTCCGCGACCACTGGCGGACCGTGGTCCTGGTCGCGTTCGCCATCGTCTGCGCGGGCACCGCCTTCACCATGGCCACGGTGTACTCCCTCTCCTACGGCAAGAACGGCCTCGGGCTGAGCAACGACAGGATGCTCTCCGTCCTCCTGCCGGCCACCGTGGTCGTGCTGGTCTGCGTGCCGCTGTTCGGGCGGCTGGCCGACCGGATCGGGATCCGGGCCGTCTTCCTGGGCGGGGCCGCGTCGCTGGTCGTCCTGCCGTTCGCCTGGTTCGCGCTGCTGGACACCGGTGAGTACGGCTGGATGCTGCTCGGCTTCGCGCTGCTGTTCGTCGGCTACTCGGCCAACTACGCCGTCGTCCCCGCGTACTTCTCCGCCGTCTTCCCCTCGGCGATCCGGTACAGCGGCATGTCCATCGCCTTCACCATCGGCCTCATCGGGAGCAACGCCATCGCCCCTGCCCTCGCCACGTCACTGCGGTCGGCGACCGGCGGCTGGCACGCCATCGCGATCTACATGGCGATCGTCGCGCTCATCTCCCTGGCCGCCGGGCTGTTCCTGCGCCTGCCGGACGAATCCCGCGCCCCCCGCCCCGCCGCCCGGACGGCGTCAGTCCCCCCGGGTTCCTGACGGGACCTGCTTCCCGGACGGCATCCCGCCCGCGGTGGCCCTCCGGCAGCGCCTCCGTGCCGATCGCACGGCCCTGGCCTGAGCCCGCCGGCTCAGCCCAGGGCCGTCCGCGACGATCAGTGAGCGTCGCGGCGGGCGCAGGGGAGCCGCAGGACGAAGCGGGCCCCGCCGCCGGCGGACCCACCCACCTCGAGCGTGCCGTGGTGGGCGTGCGCGATCTCGCGGCAGATCGCCAGGCCCAGGCCGGTACCGCCGCTGTCGCGCTCACGCGAGGCGTCGAGCCGGACGAACCGCTTGAAGATCCGCTCCCGGTCGGCCGCGTCGATCCCGTCGCCGTCGTCGGAGACGATCAGCTCGGCGCCGTCCCCGTCGCGGCGCACCCCGATGGTCACCGTGCTGTCGGCATGCCGCTGGGCGTTGTCCAGCAGGTTGGCCAGCACCTGGGCCAGCTCGCCGCGCGCGCCCATGACGATCACACCGGGCTCGAGCCGCAGCTCGTTGGCGAGCCGGTCCGGCCGGCGGGCGACCTCCGAGGCCACGAGCTCCGCCAGGTCGATCGCCTTGACCTTCCTGCCCCCGTTGCCGTTCTCGCTCCCGGTGGCCTCGAACCGCGACAGCATGAGCATGTCGGTGATGATCGACTCCAGCCGCTTGACGTCCGAGAGCGTGTCCTCGATCAGATCGTCCATCCGGGTCTGGTCCGGATGCAGTCGCGCCTCCTCCAGACGGGCGCGCAGGCCGGTGATGGGGCCGCGCAGCTCGTGCGAGGCGTCGGAGGCGAACCGGCGCTGCCGCCGGAGCGCCTGCTCGAACCGCCCCATGCAGCGTGCGACCGAGCGGGTGAGCCGGGTGACCTCTTCGTCGCCTTCGCCGTGGGATGTGAGCATGTCGTTCTGCATGCTTCGCGGGCCCTCGTCACCGTCGGTTCCCGGCAGTGAGTCGAGCGCCTCGACGTACTGGCGCAATCTGATCAGCTGATCCATTCGGAGCCGTGTCCTCGGTTCGCCCGGCGCCTTGTCCGACCGCGACGGGCGCGTTCTGGTACACCTCGATCCTCGTCGATGGCCCCGTCCCCGCATATCGCACATCCATGCGGGGTTGCCTGCACGGACGCCGATGACCATGGCCCGGCGGCCCCGCGGACGCCTTCCCCGGCCCCCGGGTCACAGGCGGATCAGTCGTCACCGCGGTCGCCCGGGGCCGCCGCCGCGGCGTCGCCGGACGGCTCGGCGCCGGCGCCCTCGGGATCGAGCAGGGAGCGGGCGACGCCGAGCAGCACGCTCACATCGGCCGGCTTCTGGACGTACTCGTTGGCGCCGGCGGCGAGCACCTTCTCCCGCTCCCCGGCGATGACCTTGGCGGTGAGCGCGATGATCGGGAGATCGCCGTACCGGGGGTCCTCCCGGATCGCCCGCATGGTCTCGTAGCCGTCCATCACCGGCATCATGATGTCCATCACGACGAGCGAGACGTCCGGGTTCCGTTCGAGCGCCTCGAGGCCCTCCTCGCCGTTCATGGCGTGCACCACCGACATCCCCGCCCGGCCGAGGACGTGCGTCAGCGCCGTGATCATGCGGGGGTCGTCGTCGACGATGAGGACCTGCGAGCCGGCCGGCGGCCGTGCCGCCTGCTCCGGGCGGGTCCCGTGGGACGGCTGCGCCGCCCGGGCCGCCGCGCGGCGCACGCTTCCGTCGGCCGTCCGGGCGTCGGGCACGGCGGCGATCGGCCGTGGACGCGCGGGCGCGGGCGCGAGACCGGGCTCGGGCTCGGCGGCCTCAGCGGATCCGGCGGCCTCGCCCTCCGAGAGCTCGGCCGGGGCGCCGAGACGCGGCCCCATGGGGACGGGCTCAGCCCAGGCCGCGGCCTCGCCGCGTTGCGCGGGCTGCTCGCCCATGTCCGCCGGCAGCGGCCGCACCACGGGCACGTAGAGGGTGAAGGAGCTGCCGCGGCCCAGCTCGCTCTCGGCCGTGATCTTGCCGCCGAGCAGGCCGGCGAGCTCGCGGCTGATGGACAGGCCCAGGCCGGTGCCGCCGGTGCGGCCGCTGGGGCCGTGCGCCTGCTCGAACGCTTCGAAGATCGTGCTGAGCTTCTCCTGCGGGATGCCGATGCCGGTGTCCTCCACGGTGAAGGCGACGACGTCCTCGGCCGCGATCCCCTCGCCCGCCTCCGTGCCCCGCTCCACCCGCAGCCTGACATGGCCTTCCGAGGTGAACTTGAACGCGTTGGAGAGCAGGTTGCGCAGGATCTGCTGGAGCCGCTGCCCGTCGGAGTAGAGGTCGTGGGGGGCGTCCGGGGAGACCTCGATGTCGAAGCCGAGCCCCTGGTCCGCGGCGATCGGCCGGAAGGTGGCGTTCACGTAGTCGAGCAGCCTGGCCAGCGGGAGGTACTTGGGCCGGATGTCCATCCGGCCGGCCTCGACCTTCGACAGGTCGAGGATGTCGTTGATCAGTTGCAGCAGGTCGGAGCCCGACTGGTAGATGTTGCGCGCGAACAGCTGCTCGTCCGGGGACAGGTTGTCCTCGGCGTTGTCGACCAGCAGCCGGGCGTAGATGAGCAGCGAGCTCAGCGGGGAGCGCAGCTCGTGCGACATGTTGGCCAGGAACTCCGACTTGTACTTGGAGGCGGAGGTCAGCTGCGCCGCCTTCTCCTCCAGCTGCTCGTTGGAGCGCTGCAGCTCGGCCCGCTGCCGCTGCAGCTCCCTGGAGCGCTCCCGGAGCTGGGTGGTGAGCCGCTGCGACTCGCTGAGCAGCGCCTCCGTCCGCGAGTTGGCGATGATCGTGTTGATCGCGACGCCGATGGTGTCGACGAACTGGTCGAAGAAGGCCAGGTGCACGTCCGAGAAGCGGCTGAACGAGGCCAGCTCGATGACGCCGAGCACCTTGTCCTCGAAGGGGACCGGGATGATGACCACGCTCGCCGGCGTGCCCTCCCCGAGGCCCGAGTCGATGGTGATGTAGCCGGGCGGGGCGTGCTCGACGATGATGCGCTTCTTCTCCTGGACGGCCTGCTGCACCAGGCCGTGGCCCGGCATCTCGGCGGTGTCGACGGTCCGTCCCTGCGAGGCGTAGCCGGCGATGTACGCCAGCCCCTTGCCCGCGGCGCCGTCGCCGTCGGTGTCGGCCAGGAAGAAGGCGCCGTACTGGGCGTTGACCAGCGGGGTGAGCTCCCGCAGCACCAGGTCGGCGACCTCCATGAGGTCGCGGTGCCCCTGCATCAGCCCGGCCAGCCGGGTGAGGTTGGACTCCAGCCAGTCCTTGGCGCGGGTGGTCTCCCGGAGGTTGGAGACCATCTTGTTGATGTTGTCCTTCAGTTCCGAGACCTCGCCGCGGGTCTCGACGGTGATCAGGCGGGACATGTCGCCCTGCGTGACGGCGGAGGTCACCTCGGCGATGGCGCGCACCTGGTTGGTGAGGTTGAGGGCGAGCTCGTTGACGTTGTCGGTGAGGTCCTCCCAGATCCCGGAGACGCCGCGGACCTGGGCCTGGCCGCCGAGGTTGCCCTCGGTGCCGACCTCGCGGGCCACGCGGGTGACCTCGTCGGCGAACGCCGACAGCTGGTCGACCATGGTGTTGATCGTGGTCTTGAGCTGGAGGATCTCGCCGCGGGCGTCGACGTCGATCTTCTTGCTGAGGTCGCCCTGGGCGACGGCGGTGGCGATCTGGGCGATGTTGCGGACCTGGGAGGTCACGTTCTCGGCCATCGAGTTGACGTTGTCGGTGAGGTCCTTCCAGACCCCCGAGACGCCGCGGACGTGGGCGCGCCCGCCGAGCTGCCCCTCGGTGCCGACCTCGCGGGCGACGCGGGTGACCTCGTCGGCGAACGCCGACAGCTGGTTCACCATGGTGTTGACGGTGTTCTTGAGCTGGAGGATCTCGCCTTGGGCGTCCACGGTGATCTGCTTGGACAGGTCGCCGTTGGCGACGGACGTGGTGACCTCGGCGATGTTGCGCACCTGGTTGGTCAGGTTGAGGGCGAGCTCGTTGACGCTGTCGGTGAGGTCCTTCCACACCCCGTACCCGCCGCGGACCTGGGCCTGGCCGCCGAGGTTGCCCTCGGTGCCGACCTCGCGGGCCACCCGGGTGACCTCGTCGGCGAACGCCGACAGCGTCTCCACCATCGTGTTGATCGTCGACTTGAGCTCCAGGATCTCGCCGCGGGCGTCGACGTCGATCTTCTTGCTGAGGTCGCCCTGGGCGACGGCGGTGGCGACCTGCGCGATGTTGCGGACCTGCGAGGTCAGGTTGTCGGCCATGAAGTTGACGTTGTCGGTCAGCCCCTTCCAGACCCCCGACACGCCGCGGACGTGGGCGCGCCCGCCGAGCCGTCCGTCCGTGCCGACCTCGCGGGCGACGCGGGTGACCTCGTCGGCGAACGCCGACAGCTGGTCGACCATGGTGTTGACGGTGTTCTTGAGCTGGAGGATCTCGCCCTGGGCGTCCACGGTGATCTGCTTGGACAGGTCGCCGTTGGCGACCGAGGTGGTGACCTCGGCGATGTTGCGCACCTGGGAGGTGAGGTTGGACGCCATGAAGTTGACGCTGTCGGTGAGGTCCTTCCACACCCCCGACACGCCGCGGACCTGGGCGCGCCCGCCGAGCCGCCCCTCGGTGCCGACCTCGCGGGCGACGCGGGTGACCTCGTCGGCGAACGCCGACAGCTGGTCGACCATCGTGTTGACCGTGAGCTTCAGCTCCAGCAGCTCGCCGGTCGCCTCGACGGTCACCGTCCGGGTCAGGTCGCCGCGGGCGACGGCCGTGGTGACCAGGGCGATGTCGCGGACCTGGGCGGTGAGCCGGCCGGCCATCGTGTTGACGGCCTCGGTGACGTCCCGCCAGGTGCCGGTCAGTCCGTGCACCTTGGCGCGCCCGCCGAGCCGCCCCTCGGTGCCGACCTCGCGGGCCACGCCGGTGACCTCGCCCGTGAACAGCGACAGCTGGTCGACCATGTGGTTGACGGTCTGCCCGAGGCGGCGCAGGCCGCCGCGCAGCGGGCGGCTGTCGTCGTGCAGGTCCACCCGCTGGTTCAGGTCGCCCTCGGCGACCGCCTCCAGGACCCGGCTCGCGTTGACGGTCGGGACGACCAGGGCGTCCACGAGCGTGTTCGCGGCGTCGATCGTCGCCGTCCAGGAGCCCTGCCCGGGGCTGGCCGCCAGCCGCTCGTCGAGCCGGCCGTGGCGGACGATCTCGCGGCGGACCCGTCGCAGCTCCTCCGCGTGGTGCAGGTTGCGGTCGGCGATCTGGTTGAAGACGGTGGCGAGCTCGGCCGGGAGGCCCTCCTGGTCGGTCGGCAGCCGGACCCGGAAGTCCCCGTCGCGGAGCGCCTGCATCGCCGCCATCAGCGGATGCAGCTCGACCGTTCGGATCGGATCTGTGGCCATGAGTTTCACGCTATACCCGGAGCTGAAATTTACGTTTTCACTGATGGTGCTTGAAGGAAGATTTACATTTTTGAATTTTCTCTGCCCCGCCATTCTGATTCGGCCGGAGGAGCTTGCGCATCGCACGTTCATGTAGCCTGTGCCGCTCGTCCTCGCTGGTCGGCATGGTGCTTGGAATATTGCGCGCACGCCTGTCGCGATGTGTCATGGACTCATGGGGGTGGACGGGGGGAACGGCCGCCCGCACGACACCGGTGCGGGCCGGGACGCCCCTTTGTCGCGGCCAGGCTGGCGCGGCCGCACCCGTGAATGGCGGCCCATCGCCGCACTCCTGCGGCAGATAGGGGAGGGCCGGGGCGGCGTGGTGCTGGTGGAGGGCCGCCTGGGGATGGGCAAGACCCGCCTGCTCCACGAGGCCGCCGAGGCCGCCGCGCGAGCGGGCATCGAGGTCGCCCACGGCCCCGCCGACGAGTTCGGGCGCCTGGCTCCGCTGGCTCCGCTGGCGACCGCGCTGGGGGAGCCGGAGCTGGCGTCGCCCGAACCGGTGCCGCCGGGATCGATGTGGTCGACCGAATCGCTGTGGTCCTCGGGGTCGCCGCGCTCGGCGCAGGTGCCGGCGGGGGAGGTGCCCGTCACCGGGGCGGCCGACCTGCGGCTGGTGCTGGTGGAGCGGGTGCGCGCCCGCCTGGAGGAGCGGGCCGGCCAGGGCCCGCTGCTGATCATGCTGGACGACCTGCAGTGGGTCGATCCGACGACCCAGCTGACGCTGCGGTCCCTGGTGCCCGAGCTCACCTCCTATCCGCTCGGCTGGATCATGGCCCGCACCAGCGGGATCGGCGACTCCGCCGTCGACGGCCTGTACCGGCAGCTGGAGCGGCAGGGGGCCGCCCGCGTCGTCCTCGGGCCGCTGGACGAACGCGCGGTGGCGGAGGTCGCCGCCGACGTCCTCGGCGCGCCGCCCGGCCCGGACGTCCTCGCCATGGCGGCGAGCGCGGACGGGAACCCCTTCCTCCTCGTCGAGCTGCTGAGGGCACGCGAACGCGAGGGGGCGGCCGGGGCCGCCCCGGGCCGCCCGCAGCCGCCCTCGGCGGGACGGGTCCGGGCGAACGCGCGGAGCCGCCTGATGGCGCTGTCCGCGCCGGCCCGGCAGTTGCTCCAGGTGGCCGGGGTCCTGGGCCGCTCCTTCTCGGTGGACGATCTCGCCGAGATCCTCGGCGAGCCGGTCGACAGGCTGCTGCCCCGGCTCACCGAGGCGGTGCGGGCGGGGCTCGTCGTGCCCGCCGTGGACCGGCTGGAGTTCCGGCACGACCTGCTCTGGCAGATCGCGACCGACATGATCTCCAAGCCGGTGCGGACGGCGATCCAGCGCCAGGCCGGGGAGATGCTGCTGCGGCGCGGCGCGGTCGTCCCGGCGGCCACCTACTTCATGCGCTGCGCCCGGCCCGGGGACGCGCGGGCGCTCGACGGCCTGGAGCGGGCGGCGCGCGCCGTCCTGCCCTATTCGCCGCCCTCGGCGGCGGACCTGGCCGTCCGGGCACTGGAGCTCACCGCCCCGGCCGACGCCGATCTCCACGCACGCGCGGTGACGGCGGTGGAGGCGCTCACGGCCGCGGGACGGCTCGGCGAGGCGGTCGAGTTCGCGCGGCAGGCGCTGCGGAAGGCGCCGTCCGGGCGGTGGACCGACCGCCTGCGGTACGAACTGGCGCTGATCCTGCTGCAGAGCGGGCGGCCCGTCCAGGCGGTGACCGAGGCCGAGGATCTGCTCGCGCGGCCCGACCTCGACCCCGAGGTCCGCGGCCTGGCGGAACTGGTGGTGTTCCAGGGCCTGATGGCCTCGCACGACTTCGGGCGGGGCCGGGCCAGGGCGAACGCGATCCTCGCGGACCGGGCGGGGCACGCCGACGCCGCGGTGATGGGGGCGCTGCTGCTCAGCGCGCACCTCGCCTGGGAGGAGGCGCGGGGCGAGGACGCCTTCCGTGACATCGACGACGCCGTGCGCCTGGCGAGCACGGCGGTGCTCGGGGCCCGCCGCGCCCATCCCCGCCTGTTCCTGTTCCGCTGCCTCTTCGGGGTGGGACGGTACGCCGAGGCCGAGAGCGTCCTCCAGGACGCCGCCGCGGACGTCGAGGCCGCGGGGCCGATCGCGTTCGCGAGCGCCCCTGCCTTCTTCCGGGCCTGCCTGGCGCTGGCCGCCGGCCGCCCCGACGACGCCATGACGGAGGCCGAGTCGGGGCTGAAGGCCGCCGACGAGCTGGGCGCCCACGCGTTCGCGCTGTTCGGACTGGCCGTCCTGGCGATCGTCGAGCTGCGGCGGGGCAACGTGGAGGTGGCCGTGCGGCACGTCGAGCGCGCGGAGTCCGAGCAGCGGGCGGCGCACGGCGCGATGTACGGATCGTTCTGGAGCACCTGGGCCGCCGCCACGGTCGCCGAGGCCCAGAACGGTCCGGAACGGGCGATGGAGGGGTTCCGCAGCGTCTACGCCGACGTCCGGAACCGCCGCTGGATGCTCATGCTCGAACCCAACGCGGCGGCCTGGATGACCCGTACCGCCCTGGCCGCGGGCCGCCGGCCGGCCGCCATGGACGTGGTGGAGACCGCCCGGCAGATCGCGCACGACAACCCCGCCCATCCCGTGCTCTCCGCCGCGGCCGCCCACGCGCACGGGATCCTGCACGGGGACGCCACGGCGCTCGCCGAGGCCGGGGCCCAGTACGGCGACCCCTGGAGCGTCGCCTCCGCCGCCGAGGACCTGGGGGTCCTGCTGATCGAGGACCGCAAGGCCGCCGTCGAGAAGTTCGACGAGGCGGCCGAGGGGTACCGGGGGATCGGCGCCCTCAGGGACGCGGCCCGCGTGCGCGCCCGGCTGCGGAACCTGGGCGTACGGCGCCGCCACTGGGCCTACGCGGAGCGGCCGTCCACGGGCTGGGACAGCCTCACCGACACCGAGCGCAACGTCGCGTGCCTCGTCGCCCAAGGGCTGACCAACCGCCAGGTGGCCACCCAGATGTTCCTGTCCCCGCACACGGTCTCCTTCCACCTGCGGCAGGTCTTCCGGAAGCTCGGCATCGCCTCCCGGGTGGAACTGGCCCGCATCGCCCCGGAGGAGGCGCCCGGCGACGTCACCGCGGACGAGGACACGGCCGACTGACCGCGCCTCACTCCGAGCCGAGCGGAACGCGCCTCACTCCGAGCGCAGGGCCGCCGCCGTCCCGATCCTGGCCGCCCGCCCGGCCGGAATCAGCGCGCCGAGCAGCGCGATCGCCACGCCCGCCAGGACGGACAGGACCATCAGCGGCCAAGGGAAGATCTCCAGGAGGCCGTAGGGGAGGATGAGGCCGCCTGTGCCGGTCATGGCCGGCAGCACCACCCGGTGGGCGGCGACGCCCAGCGGCAGCCCGACCAGCCCGCCGGCCAGGCCCAGCGCCGCCATGGAGGTGAGCACCACCGTCAGGACCTGCCCCGGTGTCGCGCCCAGCGACTTCAGGACGCCGAAGTCGCGCGCCCGGTCCCGGGTGTTGAGGATCACCGTGTTGAACACCCCGAGCCCGGCGACGGCGGTCAGCCCCAGGGTCAGCAGCGTGACCAGCCCGAGGAGGACCACCCGCCCGGCCTCGATCCCCTCGGCCGCCGTGGTGGCCTCCACCCCGTCCCGCTTGAGCGCGGCGACGTAGGCGTCCGGAGACGTGCCCGGAGTGAGGGTGACCTCCAGGATCGAGAAGGCCATGCGCGCGTGCGGACCGGGGCCCGGGGACTCGGGCGCCGTCGTGCGGGCGGTGAGCGGGGTGAGGGACGCCCAGTCCGTGATGACGGAGTCGCCGCCGTCCACGAGCGCGGTTCCGACGATCCGCAGCGTGACGCTCCTGCCGTCCTTGGTCACGACGATGCTGTCGCCGATCTTCTTGCCGCCGGTCTTCAGGAACGGGTCGCCCACGACGGCCTCGCCCGGCCCGGCCAGCCAGCGGCCGCGCACCAGCCGGTGGCCGTGCCGGTCGGTGACGGAGCCCTGGTAGGCCTTCATGTGCACCGCCCGGTCGAACCCGGGCACGTGCACCTGCTCGAACCGGGTCAGCGCGACCTTCGCCGTGCCGGGCCGCCCGTCCAGCGACACCGGCCGGCCGAGATCGTTGGGGACCAGGACGTGGACGGTCTCGGTGAGCTCGGCGTCGGCGAAGTAGGAGCTGACGGACCGGTCGAGGCCGTAGGCGAACGTCACCGCCGCCACCCCGAACGCGACGGCGCTGACGGTCAGCGCGGTCCGTCCCGGCCGGGCGAACGGCAGGCCCAGGCCCAGGCTGACCGGGCGCGGCAGCCGCGTCCGCGCCAGCGCCCGCTGCATCCGCAGGGCCCGGCCGCGGCGCGGCGCGGCGCCCGCGCTCACCGCGACCGCGGCCGGGATCCGGCCCGCCCGGACCGCCGGCACCAGCGCGGTGACGACGACGACCGCGAGCACCCCCGCCAGGGCCAGGGCGTCCACCCGTACCGAGACCCCGCTGGCGGTCGGCAGGTCGAACGACTCACCGAACGCGCCGATCACCCCCCCCGGCCAGGGCGTTCCCGATCACGATCCCCGCCAGGCCGCCCAGCACCCCCGGCACCGCCACCATCGCCAGGTAGACGCCGGTGACCTGGGCGGGGGTGAACCCGAGGGCCTTGAGCACGCCGATGTGCCGGAACCCCGACACCACCGCGCCGCTGACCACGTTCCCGATGATGAGCACCGCGACGATCAGCCCGGCGATCCCGAACGCGATCAGGAACGGGATCACGACCTTCCCGTCCTCGGTGGCCTTCTGGCGGGGCACGAGGTAGCTCTGGCTCGAGGCCGCGGGCAGGCCGGCGGTGACCGTGCCGGCCGGGGCCCCCGGGTCGGCGAGCCGGTAGAGCATCTGCAGGCCGTCGGGGGCGGTCAGCTGCCCCGGCGCCACCCACGCCTGGGCGGACCGCGTGATCGACCCCGCGGTCCCGACGACGGTGAAGGCGCGGCCGTCGCCGAAGGTCGCCGTCCTCCCGATCGGGTCGAAGGGGAACCGGACGTCGTTGCCGATCACGATCTCACCGGGGGCCGTGGCCCAGCGGCCGCTCTTGAGCCACAGCCGGTCCACCCGGTCGCCGTCGCGCCCGGCCCGCTCGGAGACCGTGAGGGGGCCGGGCGGCAGCAGCCCGCGCCCGTTCCCCTCGGACACGTTCATGATCTGCGTGCGGAAGGGGCCGGCCGCGGCCGTGACGCCGGGCCGGGACGCCGACGCCGCCGCCTGCGCCGCCGTGACCTTCGCGGGGGCGTAGGTGACCGTCAGATGCGCCCCCCGCTGCCGCGCGAACGCCTTGTCGTACGGGTCGTCCACGGTGACCAGCAGGCCCAGCGCCAGCACGACCGTCGCGCTGGACAGCAGCAGCACAAGCGTGATGAGGGACGTCTGCAGCCTGCGCCGCCGCACCGCGAACCGCGCGGCCTGCCACACCGCCCTCACCGGGTCACCTCGGCGGCCACCCGGCCGTCCTCGAACGCCACGACCCGGTCCGCGCACCGGGTGGCCAGCCGCTCGTCGTGGGTGACGATCAGCAGGGTCTGGCCGATCTGGTTGAGGTCCAGGAGCAGGTCCATGACCTGCTCGCCCGCCCGCGAGTCCAGCGCCCCGGTCGGCTCGTCGGCCAGCAGCAGGGCGGGCCGGTTCATCAGCGCGCGGGCGACGCCGACCCGCTGCCGCTCCCCGCCCGACAGCACCACCGGGTAGGCGTTGCGGCGGTCGGCGATGCCCAGCTCGTCCAGCAGCTCCATCGCCCGGGCCCGCGCCTGCCTGCGCGCGGTGCCGAGCAGCTGGGCGGCCAGCATCACGTTCTCCAGCACCGGCAGGTCGTCGAGCAGGTTGAAGAACTGGAAGACCATGCCGACGCGGCGGCGCCGGTACCTGGCCAGCGCGGCCTCGCCCATCGCCGTGATGTCCTCGCCGCGCACCGCGACCGTGCCCGAGGTGGGCCGGTCCAGGCCGGCGATCATGTTGAGGAGGGTCGACTTGCCCGACCCCGAGGGGCCCATCACCGCGACGGCCTCGCCCGCCTTGACGTCGAGGCTGACCCCGGCGAGCGCGGCGGTCTCGCCGTACTCCTTGCGCACGTCCGTCATCCGGACCATCGGTTCCATGGCCGTGACGGTAGGAGGCGGGACGCCGCCCGCGCGTCGGGCCCCGGGTGTAGGTGCGGCGCCGGGTCATCCGACGGATGTAGGGCACTGGCCCGCCAGGATGATGCGATCCGTCCGGGACCGCGCCAGGATGGACGGGTGCTGCCCGCGTGGATCGTCCCCCTGCTCGTCGCGGGCCCGTGCGCGTGGGCCCTGTGGGAGCGGCGCAGGCGCCGCTCCGACCTGGGCGCCCGGACCTGGCTGCTGGAACGCGAGCGCGAGGCCGCGGCGCGCCGGGCCGTCGAGGAGGAACGGGCCCGGGTGGCCCGCGACCTCCACGACATCGTCAGCCACAGCGTCAGCGTCATGGTCGTGCAGGCGGGCGCGGCCCGGCACGGCCTCGACGGCGAGGTCGAGGAGGCGCTGCTGGCCGTGGAGCGGACCGGCCGGGAGGCGATGACCGAGCTGCGGCACCTGCTCGGGGTGCTCGCGCCCGCCCCGGACGGTGACGGCGACGCGTTCGCCCCGCAGCCCTCACTCGCCAACCTGGGGACCCTGGTCGACCGGATCGCCTTCGCGGGCCTGCCGGTGGACGTGCGGGTGACCGGTGAGCCGCGGCCGCTGCCCACCGGGATCGACGCGACCGGCTACCGCGTCGTCCAGGAGGCGCTCACCAACGCGCTGAAACACGGCACGGCCGGGGCGAGAGCGGAGGTGACGGTGGGCTACGGGACGCGGAACCTGCGGCTGGAGGTGCTCAACACCGGTCCGAGCGTGCTCACCGGGACCGGGCCCGCCCCGGCGGAGAACAAGCCCGGCCGGGGCCTGGCCGGGCTGCGCGAGAGGGTCGCGGTGTACGGCGGCGACCTGGACGCGCGGCGGCGGCTGGGCGGCGGCTACCGGGTGCGGGCCCGCATCCCCCTGGAGCGGCCGTGACCCGGGTGCTGATCGCCGATGACCAGACGCTGGTGCGCGGCGGATTCCGGATGATCCTGAGCAGGGCCGGGATCGAGGTGGCGGGCGAGGCCGCCGACGGGCTGGAGGCGGTGACGGCCGCGCGGCGGCTGCGGCCGGACGTGGTGCTGATGGACATCCGGATGCCCGGCATCGACGGCCTGGAGGCCGCCCGCCGCGTCCTGGCCGACGACCCGGCGTGCCGGGTGCTGATGCTGACCACCTTCGACCTCGACCGGTACGTGTACGCGGCGCTCGCCGCGGGGGCCAGCGGGTTCCTGCTGAAGGACGTCACCCCCGAGCACCTCGTGGCGTCGGTGCGGCTCGTCGCGACCGGCGACGCGCTGCTCGCCCCTTCCATCACCCGCCGCCTGGTCGAGCGGTTCGCCCGCCCGGCGCCGGAGCCCCGGGGCCTGGACGGCCTGACACCGCGGGAGAAGGAGGTCCTCCGCCTGGTCGGCGGGGGCCTGTCCAACGCCGAGCTGGCCGCCCGCCTGCAGCTCAGCGAGGCGACGGTCAAGACCCACGTGGCCCGTATCTTCGCCAAATTGGGTCTGCGCGACCGTGCCCAGGCCGTGGTGGTCGCCTACGAGTCGGGTCTCGTCGTTCCCGGTTCGCCGGAGTGACCGGGAGATGAGATCCAGCGATCGGCAATGATCCAGTCAAATAGCCAGTTTTAGCCCGAGTCAGTGCATATCGGGCATGATGTCGTGCAAGAAATGAGATGTACCGCAGAGGGCGAGCACCGCGATCAAGTGCTCCACGAGGCCAAGGAGGCTTGCGAGGGACTGAGACGACCGGTCCCGCACGTGAAGAACGCGCGGGGCACCGGTCGGTGCGGTGGTTACCGCCGGCGTCGGCGGGGGAGAGGCAGAGGGCCGGACCGGCCCCCTGCCTCTCCTTTTCGGCCGCGAGTCGCCGCGCCGCGTCAGAATTCCCGTTGCCGCAGGAAGACGCCCGGCTGACCGGCGTGGATCTCGATCCATTCGGCGCCCTCGTCGCCGGCGCGCCACGAATAGAGCAGGTCGGGCGTGAAGAAGCCCATTCCGGGGCCGACGTGCCGGCGGCCGAAGATGAGCTCGCCCCGGAGGACGTAGTTCAGCTGGTGGGTGCCGTGGCGGTGCGGCTTGACCCGCTCACCGGGCTTCGCCGCTTCATGGTAAACGGACAGTTGCGGAGATTGGAGAATGGCCTTGGTGACGAGGTCGCGGCCGAACAGCTCGAAATACTTTTCGGCCTCCTCGGACTCACCGAAGATCTCCGCGGTCGTCCGGCCCGCGATCTCGGCGACGTCGAAGAAGAACTGCCGGGGCCTCTCCTCCCCGCCCTGCCGGTCGGTGTCGTCGGTCATCGGCCCGCTCCTTCCGAGGTGGGTGTGAAAGCCGGTCAGCCCGCCGAAGCGGCGCCCGCGCCCGTGTAGTCCTCCCGCCAGGGTCCCGCCAGATGCCCGCCGTCGACCACGAAGGCCGCGCCGGTGCAGTAGGAGGCCTCCTCGGACGCCAGGAACGCCACCAGCGCGGCGACCTCGTCCGGACGGCCCATCCGCGGGATCGGCTGCCTCTCGACCAGTCGATCGAGGATCCCTCTCGCCGCCGATTCCCGGACCAGCTCGGAGGCGATCACCCCGGGGTGCACCGAGTTCACCCGGATGCCGAACCGGCCGAGCTCCAGCGCGGCCGAACGCGTCATCCCGGTCACCGCGTGCTTGGAGGCGACGTAGCTGGTCAGGTTGCGGATGCCGACCAGCCCGTCGATGGACGAGATGTTGACGATCGCCCCGCCGCCCCCCGCCGACAGCGCACCGGTGACCGCGCGCATGCCCAGCAGCACGCCGTGCAGGTTCACGTCGATGACGCGGTAGTGATCGGCGAGGGGTGCCTCGTGCAGCGGGCCGCCCGCCCCGATGCCCGCGTTGTTGACCAGGATGTCCAACCCGCCGTGCCGCTCGACCACGGACTCGACGGCGGAGGTCCACGAGCCCTCGTCCGTCACGTCCAGGTGCACGGGGACGGCCGCCGCGCCCAGCGCGGCGGCCGCGTTCGCCGCCCCCTCCAGGTTGATGTCGGCCACGGCGACCCGCGCGCCCTCCTCGACGAACCGGGCGGCCGTCGCGTGCCCGATCCCGCGCGCGGCGCCCGTCACCAATGCGACCTTGCCGGCGAGACGTCCTGCGTCCTTCATGGCCCCTCCTTATCCTTCGCAATAGCGAAGGATCTTTCTCTAGGTGCCGATTGTCAGTGGACCGCACACAGGTGTCAAGGGAGCCCCGGACCGCGGCCGTCATCTGAGGCGTCGTGCCACCGCCTGGGCGGCGGCGTTGAGCAGGTGCTCCAGCGGGCCGCGCCGGAAGTGGCGGGTCCACAGCACCGCCAGCACCAGGGCCGCGGCGATGAAGGCGGACAGGACGGGCAGCCCGCCGAAGGTGTCGTCGGAGTCCAGGAGCGCGAGCACGACGATGTGGGCGACGTAGACCGACAGCGACATGGTGCCCACGGCGATCACCGGGAGCAGCGGCCGGCGTACCCGGGCCCACCGGTCGGTGAGGGCGACGGCGCACACCACGACGGTGATCGCCACGCCCAGATTCCCGACGATCTCGAACGGCGTCCCGCTGTGCGGTGCCGCCACCAGCAGCAGGGCGGGGGTGCCGGTGTCCACCGTCCCGGTCTCCGGCCCCTGCCACCAGGTCACCGGTCCCGACTCGAGCCAGCCCGAGTCCGCGATGGCCGCGGGCACCCCGGGGATCAGGTGGAAGGCCAGCCACGACGCGCCGTAGCCGGCCAGCGCGAGCGCCGACCCGGCGGCCAGCAGCCGGTGGCGCACCCGGGCGGCCCTCAGGTCCAGCCTCCCCAGGGCCATGCCCGCGATCATGTACGGCAGCCAGCTCAGCACCGGGTAGGCCCCGGTGAGCACGAGGTCGACGACGCCTTCGTGGCTCAGCCGTTCGAGCGGGTCGTAGAGGGCGATCGCGTGCTCCCATGACTGCGCCCAGGCCTGCTCGTCCAGGACGGTTCGCGCCCCGAAGGACAGCAGGGGACCGGCCACCGCCAGGACGGCGGCGATGACCGCCAGCGTCCCGGCGCGCAGCCGCACCAGCGGCAGCGCCAGCAGGAAGCAGAGCCCGTAGTAGGCGAGGATCACGTCCACCGGGGCCGGGAGCATCGCCACCCCGGTGCCCAGCGCGATCAGGACCACCGCGCGGACGGTGATCTTCGCCCTCGCCCGCCGGCCGTCCAGTCCGGTCCTGGGCCGCCGCCGGCCACCGATGATCACCAGCGTGACCCCGGCCAGCAGGGCGAACAGCGCGGCGGACCGGCCGTGCGTCAGCTGCATCACCGTGCCGGCCACGCCCCCGTCCTCGATGTCCGGCCCGATGTGGGCGGCGAACATCCCCAGCACGGCCAGCCCGCGGGCCAGGTCCAGCCCGACCAGCCTCCCCTCCGGCGGCGCGGAGGGCGGAGCCGGCGGAGCGCGCGAGCTTCCCGGCCGGGCGGGCACCTCGCCCGGCCTCACGAGCTCTCGTCCTCGACGATGGCGGCGCGCCCCGGCCCAGGCGCGAGGGTCCAGAATCCGATGGCTCATCGGTCGGTGTCCGTGTCGGATGCCGTGGCGGCAGGCGCAGGAATCGTCCCCGGCACCAACCTCCACGGTAACCCCGGAGACCCCCGCTCACCACGTGGGACGGGGGCGCGCGATCCCGTTCACCCTGCCGGGCAGATGAGGTCGGCGGCGGGCAGGGCGCCGGTACGGAGGTAGGCGTTGACGGCCTGGTCCGCGCACGGGACCGGGGTCAGCCCGTCGACGCCGCGTCCGTACACGCCGTGGGAGCGGAGGTCGGCCGAGATCATGCGCGAGCTCTTGAGCTTGCGGTGCATGGCCACGGCACCGGTGTAGGGGACGTTGTTGTCGCGCGTGGCCTGGAGGAGCAGCAGGGGGACCCGGTTGCCGATCTCGACCCCCGGTTCGCGGGGCTCGGTCCTCCAGAACGGGCACGGGAAGATCGCGTTGGCCGTCGCCGCGAAGACCGGCTGGGTGCGGCGGGCGCGCTCGGCGTCGCGCCAGTACCGCTCGGGGTCGTCGGGCCAGCCCCCGGCCGGCCAGCCGCCGTCGCCGCAGAAGATCGCGTTGCCGCTGTTGAACTGGTTGTCCAGCTCCGGGCTCGGCGTGCTGAACAGCTCCAGCCACGTGCTCAGCTCCGGGATGGGCTCGACGTCCCGGCCCTCGGCGGCGTCGGCCAGGTTGCGGACGGCCTTGGCGAGGGTGGCGTCGCTCTCCCCGTTGCCGACCATCTGGCGCAGGAACAGGCCCAGCACTCTCGCCTCCACCACGTGGTCGCCGATGGGGAGCGGGCCGCGGTCCACTCGGGAGCCGACGCGTTCGACGACGGCGCGGACCTGCCGGGGCGTGTCGCCGAGCCGGTACTCGGCCGAACGCCGGGCCGTCCAGGCGGCCCATTCGTCCAGCCCGCGCTCCTGGGCCCGGCCGGAGGCCTGGAAGTTCTCGTACTGGGTCAGCGCCGGGTCGGTGACGCTGTCGATCACGACGCGGCCGGCGTGGCGGGGGAACATCTGGGTGTAGACGGCGCCCAGGTCGCCGCCGTAGGACACCCCGTAGTAGGACAGTTCACGCTCGCCCAGGACGGCGCGGATCAGGTCCATGTCGCGGGCCACGTTGCGGCTGGAGGCGTGGGGGAGCAGCGCGGCGTTGTCGCCGTGCTCGTGGCAGCGCCGCGCGGTGTCGCGCGCGTTTTGCACGGACGCCTCGAACGCCTCCCTCCGGGAGTACGTCGGCGGCGCCTTCGGGGACGGCCCGCAGTGGATCGGGGTGCTGCGGCCGACGAAGCGCGGGTCGAAGCCGATCAGGTCGTACCGGTCCGCCGCGTCCTTCAGCGCGGGACGCAGCCGGGCCGCGTACTCCAGCCCCGGCCCGCCGGGCCCG
Organism: Actinomadura rugatobispora; assembly: GCF_055379765.1. Taxonomy (NCBI): domain Bacteria; kingdom Bacillati; phylum Actinomycetota; class Actinomycetes; order Streptosporangiales; family Thermomonosporaceae; genus Actinomadura; species Actinomadura rugatobispora. Next base: position 10,264,686 of record NZ_AP029191.1, read on the forward strand.
CCCGGGTTGGCCAGCAGGATGCCGCGGCGGTGCGCCGGGTCGCCGGCCCTGATCCGGGAGATCGCGAGCTTGATCGAGCGGCCGCCGGGGTCCGAGTAGTCCAGCGGCACGGTCACCTCCGCGCACTGCGCGCCCGCTTCGACCAGATCCGCGGCATCGGCCGGACACGCGCCCCAGTCCGGGCGCTGTCCGAGGTGGAGCGACAGATCGGGCGCGGGGGAGCGGGGGGCCGACACCGAGGCGGGCGCGGCACCGGCCCAGCCGACGAGCGCGGCGGCGCCGAGCGCGGTCGCGGCCATGGCCCAGCGTGTGATGATCATGGACCCCATTCCATCCGCCGCCGGGCCCGAAGTCATTGCGGCAAGCCCTCCGGGCCGGACTGGGGCCAGCCCCACCGCGGGGCGGCGCGCCGGGTCCCGCGGTGTCACAATCGGATGTGACCGGGATCTCAGGCCGGGAGGGGCCAGATGGCAGGAGACGGAGCTCTGCGGACCCGGCGGTCGCGGCTGGTGCGCGAGTGGTCGCGCCTGATGGACGGCCGGGACCCTCGCCCGCCCGAACCGGGATCGGCGCTGCGCACCGAGATCGCGGCGTCGTGGGACCGGTCGCGGGTCGTGGTCGATCCGCGCCGTGCCAGCGCGCCCGGCCGGGCGGACGTGGTGGACCGGTGGCGGGCGTCGCCGCTGGCCGGCCCGGTCGGTGAGATGGCCTCCGAACTGCGCTCCATCGCCGACGACGCGGGCTTCGTGGCGGCCGTGACCGACGCCTCCGGCACGATCCTGTGGACCTACGGCGGCCGGGTCATGCGCGACCGCGCCGAACGGGTCAACTTCGCGCCCGGCGGCCGCTGGGACGAGACCGCGATGGGCACCAGCGCCCCGGCCCTCGCGCTGCGCGACCGCGGCCCCGCGACGGTGTTCTCCGCCGAGCACCTGGTGGAGGCGCTGCACGGCTGGGTCTGCTACGCGGCCCCGCTGCGCGGGCCGGGCGGGCGCCTGCTGGGCGTCCTGGACCTGTCGAGCACCTGGGACCGTTCGCACCCGATGGTGATGCCGACCGTGCGCACCCTCGCGGCGGGCATCGAAGGCCGGCTGGCCCGGCTGCCGGCCGCCCCGCCGTCCTCCGCCGTGCCGCGCGTCACGCTCGACTGCCTGGGCGACGGCCGGGCGCTGCGGGACGGCGCCCCGCTGCCCCTGCGCCCGCGCCAGCTGGAGATCCTGGCCCTGCTGGCGCTGGAGCCGGACGGCTTCACCCCCGAGCGGCTGCGCGAGGCCCTGTACGGTGACCGGCCGGTGGCGATGACCTCGCTGAAGGCGCAGGTCTCCCACCTGCGCAGGGCGCTCGGAGGCGCGCTGGCCCAGCGCCGCTACACGCTGACCGAGCCCGTCGGGTGCGACGCCGCGGCCGTCCTGGACGCGCTGGCCTCCGGCGACACGGCGACGGCCGTCCGGCGCTACGCCGGCCCGCTGCTGCCCGAGTCCGAGGCGCCCGGCGTCGTGCGGTGGCGGGAGTACCTGGAGGTCGCGGTGCGCAGGGCCGTCCTCGCCTCCCCGATACCCGAGCACGCGCTGGCGTACGGCGAGCGGCACCGCTACGACCTGGAGGTGCACCAGCACGCGCACCGGCTGCTGGGGCCGTCCGACGGCCGCCGCGGCATCACCGCCGCCCGCATCGACGCCGCCCTCCGCGACTGAACGCGCCCCGGCGACCGGGCGGCGGCAACCTTCCGACAACCTTCGCGGCGCATCGTGTCCTCCATCACAGAGGAGGGCACCCCATGGTCTACGCCAAGCCGGGCACCGACGGCAGCGTCGTGTCCTACGCCGACCACTACGACAACTTCATCGGCGGCGAGTTCGTCCCGCCGGTCGACGGGGAGTACTTCGACGACCCGTCCCCGGTCGACGGCCAGGTCTTCACCCGGGTGGCCCGCTCCCGGGCCGCCGACATCGACCTGGCGCTGGACGCCGCGCACGCCGCCGCCGACAGATGGGGCGCGACGCCGGTGGCCGAACGCTCGGTGCTGCTCAACCGCATCGCCGACCGCATCGAGGAGAACCTGGAGCGGCTCGCGGTCGCCGAGTCGTGGGAGAACGGCAAGCCCGTACGCGAGACCCTCGCCGCCGACCTGCCCCTGGCCGTGGACCACTTCCGCTACTTCGCCGGCGTGATCCGCGCCCAGGAGGGCGGGATCAGCCAGCTCGACGAGGACACCGTCGCCTACCACTTCCACGAGCCGCTCGGGGTCGTCGGGCAGATCATCCCGTGGAACTTCCCGCTCCTGATGGCCACCTGGAAGCTGGCCCCGGCGCTGGCCGCGGGGAACTGCGTGGTGATCAAACCGGCCGAGCAGACCCCGGCCAGCATCATGCTGCTGATCGAGCTGGTCGCCGACCTGCTGCCGCCCGGCGTGGTGAACGTCGTGAACGGCTTCGGCGTCGAGGCGGGCAAGCCGCTGGCCGCCAGCCCCCGGATCGCCAAGATCGCCTTCACCGGGGAGACCACCACCGGGCGGCTGATCATGCAGTACGCCTCGCAGAACATCATCCCGGTGACCCTCGAGCTGGGCGGCAAGAGCCCCAACATCTTCCTGGCCGACGTGACCGCGGCCGACGACGACTACCTCGACAAGGCCGTCGAGGGGTTCGTGATGTTCGCGCTCAACCAGGGCGAGGTGTGCACCTGCCCGTCGCGGGCGCTGATCGACGCCTCGATCTACGACGAGTTCATGGCGCGCTGCGTGGCGCGCACCGAGGCGATCGTGACCGGCGACCCGCTGGACCCGGCCACCATGATCGGCGCGCAGGCGTCCCGCGACCAGTACGAGAAGATCCTGTCCTACCTGGACATCGGCCGGCAGGAGGGCGCGCAGGTGCTGACCGGCGGCGGCGCCCGCACGGTCCCGGGCCTGGAGGGCGGCCACTACATCGAGCCGACGATCTTCAAGGGCACCAACGACATGCGGATCTTCCAGGAGGAGATCTTCGGCCCGGTCGTGTCGGTCACCACCTTCGACTCCACGGACGAGGCCCTGAAGATCGCCAACGAGACGCTGTACGGGCTCGGCGCGGGCGTGTGGACCCGGGACGGCTCGGCCGCGTACCGGATGGGCCGCGCCATCAAGGCGGGCCGGGTGTGGACCAACTGCTACCACGCCTACCCGGCGCACGCCGCGTTCGGCGGCTACAAGCAGTCGGGCATCGGCCGCGAGAACCACCGCGCGATGCTCGACCACTACCAGCAGACCAAGAACCTGCTGGTCAGCTACTCGCCCAAGCGCCTGGGGTTCTTCTGATGGAACCCGGACGGGTCGAGCGCGTCCGGCTCACCCCGGCCGCCGCGCGGACCCTGGCGAGCCTCGTCGGGCGGCACGGCCCGGTCATGTTCCACCAGTCAGGCGGCTGCTGCGACGGCAGCTCCCCGATGTGCTACCCGCGCGGGGAGTTCCTGGTCGGCGGCGCCGACGTGCTGCTGGGCCATGTCGACGACGGGACGCCGTTCTGGATGAGCGCCGCACAGTACGAGTACTGGAAGCACACCCACCTGACCGTGGACGTGGTTCCGGGACGAGGCAGCGGCTTCTCCCTGGAGGCGCCCGACGGCGTGCGCTTCCTCATCCGCTCCCGCCTCTTCACCGACCAGGAGGCCGAACGCATCCAAGCCGAGCCGCCCCTCCCGAACGGGGAGGGGTGATCAAGCAGGCGGACCACCCCAACGTCTAACGGTCTCGACGCTCGGCGACGACCTGGTTTCGCTGTCCCTGTAAGGCTGGATGTTCGCCACGGTGGGCTTGTGGAACCACAGCGTTCCCGAGCAGGGGGCGGGCGCGTCCAGCCGGACGCTCAGCCGCAGAGAGCCCGGGGCGACGCGCAGACCGTTGAACCGGACCCGGTGGGTCAAAGGCAGACGATCCCGCTCCCTGCCCAGCCGCCATTCGAATCGCGCATTGGACGCACAGCGCCGGTCGGCGCGGAATTCCACGGCGCCGTACAGGTAATAGTAGGGACGGACGCCGATCCGCTCGGTCCAGCGTCGTTTCAGATTCGGCAGCGTATAGGTGGAACCGACCGTCTGCCCGGCCGACATCCGATAGGCGAACCCTTGCCCGTCGGCGGGTGAAGGCCTGTCTCCGGCCGCCACCGAGCCGGCGGCCAACTCCTGTTCGTCGTGGTCGAGGAAATAGAACAAGCCCACGAAAACGGCGAACAGCAGCACTACCAGTGCGACCTTCACGCCCTCGCCGCCCTTCGGAGAACTCGTGGCGGTCCCACGGTAGAGGGCCCTCACCGGGAGGGGGCCGGGAGTAGCGCCGGTCGGTGCGTCTGCGCCCGGGGGAGCACGAGAGGTTACCTCGGGTGTGGGACGACGGCCCCGTGAACGGGTTCGGACAATCGCGATCACCATCTGGAAGGAGTTCGCGATGCGCAAGTCCCTGCCCGTCCTCGCCGCACCGGTGATCGCGCTGCTGCCCGTCTCCGCCGCCGTGGCGGACGGAGGTGAGCGGTCACGGCTGTCCGGCGACAGCCCGTTCTCCGGCTGCGCTCCCGGGGCCCTGGACGCGGAGAAGGCGGACGGCGCGATCGAGCCGACCCTGGCCGCCGACCCGTCCGACCCCCGCCGGATCGCCGCCGTGTGGCCGCAGGACCACCACCGCGGCGTGGTCGCCGCGGTCACCCGCGACGGCGGCCGCACCTGGAAGCGCTCGGTGGTGCGGGGCCTGACCCGCTGCTCGGGAGGCCGCTACGACTACGTCGACGATCCCATGGCGACCTTCACCCGCGACGGCGGGCTCGTGGTCACCGCCGGCGTCGACATGGCCGACGGGTCGGCGTCCGCGGCGCTGTCGGTCCGCTCCGACGACGGCCGGGCCTGGACCCGCCCCTCGGTGATCCTGGAGGAGCCGGATCCGCGGCAGGGCGTGGTCGCGGCCGGTCAGGCGGTGCCCGACCCGCGCGACCCCGACGTGCTGTACGTGGTCGGCCCGCGCTTCCCCGCGGAGGCGCGGACTCGCAACCAGGGCTGGATCAGCCGCAGCACCGACGGCGGGCGCACCTGGACGCCTCCCCGCATCGTGGTGGAACCGGCCGAGGGCAGCATGGCCACCGGGCACCGCCTGACCGTGCTCGGCGACGGCACCCTGCTGGACCTGCACACCCACATCCGCTTCAGGGGCGGCCCCGGCCTGAGCGAGTACAGCCTGCAGGCCGTCCGCTCCACCGACGGCGGCGCGACCTGGTCCGCGCCGCGGAAGATCGCCGACATGAGGTCCAGGATCACCATCCAGGACCCCGAGACGGGCGACCACGTATCGCACACCACCAGCCTGCTCTCCGACACCGCCATCGACCCTCGCACCGGCCGGCTGTACGCGGTCTGGCAGGACGCGCGGTTCGGCGGCGGCGCCGCCGACGGCGTCGCCCTGACCTCGTCCGGCGACGGCGGCCGCACCTGGACCGAGCCGATCAAGGTGAACCGGACCCCGACCACGATCCCCGCGGGCGACCAGCAGGCCTTCACCGTCTCGGCCGCGGTGGGCCGCGACGGGACCCTGGCCGTCTCCTACTCCGACTTCCGCCACAACGGTCCCGGCACGCCGCTGCTCACCGACCGCTGGCTGGCCCGCTGCCGTCCCGTCCCCGGCGTCCCCTGCACGGGCCCGACCGCGAAGTGGCGCGAGAACCGCCTCACGACAAGGTCGTTCGACATGCGCCGGGCTCCCCGCATCCCCGACGCGTCCAGCCCCCGCGGCTTCTTCGTGGGCGAGCAGATGGGCCTCGTCGCCACCGGCCACGGCTTCACCAGCACCTGGTCCGCCCCCGACGCCCCCGCCTGCGCCGCCGCCCACGTCCGTACCACCCCCTGATCAGAGCCCGCGGCCGGACGATGATGACGGCCGGCGCGCAGCATCGTGCGGCCGACCGGCCGGCGGGTGGTGGCGGCCGGGGTGCGCAGGTGCGCGGGGACGCCGAAGGCCAGGGAGGCTCCGGCCAGCAGGTAGCAGGCGGCGATAACGATGAACAGCGGTCGCGCGTCGCCGCCCCGGTAGGTGAGCATGGCCAGGAACGGGCCGATCGAGGCGGCGACGTTGATGGCGATCATCAAGGTGGAGTAGACGCGCTGCCTGCCGATCGCGCCGGCGACGAGTTCGGCGGCCAGCACGCGCGACAACAGCGCGTGCACGCTCATCCCCAGGCCGGCGGCCAGCAGGCACGCAAGCGAACCCGCGACGCCGCCGGCGTGGGGCAGCAGTCCGAACCCGGCCGCGGCGAGTGAGGGAATGCGCCCACCGCGCGTGCGAACGGGTCAGGCGGTGAGCGAAGCGGTGTGGGCGGCGTCTGGTGCGCATGCCGAGGCGCACCGCACGGTTGCGGCGTTCACCAGCAACACCTCCACCACTCCGCCGGGAGATCACCCGACACCTTTCCACCATCCTGATCCGGGCCGGACCCATCCGCAATGGCCGCCGCGTGCGTCCCGTGGCCGAACGCCACGGGCACCGGGTGGATACCTGGCATACGCCGAGACGGGCCGACGCTGGCGGGGGGTTGCATGGCGTGAGACGGGCTCCGCGTAGGCCCGCGAAAACGGCTGCCCCTGTCACCCATGGCGCGGGCCCGCCCGGACGCCGGCGGTTTTGGGGTGAGTGAGGGGTGCGGCCCACAGGAGGTGCGAGGGTGGATGGGCTTGCGGTCTGGCGTGTATGGGCCGTCCAAACCTGGTGGTTTCCCCTAGTATTCGACCCTGGTGGTGATCACAGGCTTGGAGAGGACACATGGCTCAGGATGACCCGGCGTCGGCCCGGATCGATCCCACGAAGGCGAGTATCGCCCGTGTCTATGACGTCTTTCTCGGGGGCAAGGACAACTTCGAGGTGGACCGGAGCGTCGCCGGCCAGGTCATCGAGCAGATCCCCCAGTCGCTGCGGTTCGCGCAAGAGCATCGGGCATGGCTGATCCGTGCCGTGCGGTTCCTGGTCAAGGCCGGGATCGACCAGTTCCTCGACTGCGGCTCGGGGCTGCCCACGGCGGAGAACACCCATCAGGCCGTCCAGCGCCTCAACCGGGACGCCCGCGTGGTGTACGTGGACATCGACCCGGTGGTCGCCGTGCATGGCAGGGCGCTGCTGGAGGAGAACGACAACACCCGATTCGTGACGGGGGATCTGACCCGTCCCGGTGACCTGTTCGCCGATCCGGTGATCACCTCTCATCTCGATCTGTCCCGGCCGATCGGGCTGATCCAGTGCTCGACCATCCACCACGTCCCCGACGAGCAGCGGCCGGACGAGATCATGCAGGAGTACGTCGAACTGCTGCCCGCCGGCTCGTATCTCGCGCTGACCCACTGGCACGATCCAGACGACGACAGCGAGGCCAGCCAGATCGCCCGCTACATCTCCGATGTGTTCAACAACAGTTCGATGGGCTCGGGCAACTTCCGCAGCCGTAAAGAGATCGAAGGCTTCTTCTCAGGGCTGCGGCTGGTCGAGCCCGGGCTCACCTATCTGCGCGACTGGTGGCCGGACGGGCCGAACCTCACACCCGCCGATGGAATCGACCACATCGTCTTGTCAGGAGTAGGGCGCAAATCCTGAACAGGGATCTGCGCAACATCGTTGTCGCGTTGGTGCCGAGCGCGGGTGCGGCCGGCCGACGCGGTCACGCTCGGGAGCGGCACATGGCAGGGATCAAGCCACTTGTTCTCAGTCTGTTGACGATGTCCGCGCTCGGCTTGGCCGGCTGCTCGGACGGGGGCGATGGCAGCACCTCCGCCGGAGCAGACGCGGAGCGCGGTGCAGGATCGCAACATTCGTCACCCGTATTGCCCTCCTTCAAAGGGAAGACGCTCGATGCCGTCAGCGGCGAGTTGAGGCGCTCCTGGCCCGCCTACACCACCGCGTACAGGGCTCTGCCTGACAATCATCTGTTCGATGGTGAGTCCTACTCCGGTACCTGGATCGTCTGCACGCAGGTCGAGGACTCTCAGGCGAAGAAGGTGGAGCTCGGCTTCCTGCCCCCGCAGGTGCCCTGTCCGCCCGACGGGCGCGTCTCCAGTTGGCCGGTCGTGCCGAACTTCGTCGGCAAGACCGGCAATGAGGCCAAACAGGCCGCCTTGAAACTCGGCTTTCCGATCGTCAGCAGCCAGCCCATCGTGACCGAGGGATACGACGACAGGTCACACCTCGAACGCGCCGTCTGCGCCCAGGACCCGTCCGCCGGCCAGAGCATGCGCCAGCACTACGGCACGACGCTGAACCTGCGAGTCGCCGACAGCAAGGGATCATGCACCCCGTAGTCGCCTTCGGGATGTCCCGAGACGTTCGGCGGGAGCGGTTGCGCCACGTCTACTGGATCGGCGGCGGCAGCGGGTCCGGAAAATCCACGCTCGCCCGACGCATCGCCGAACGGTATGGGATGCGCATTTACGACACCGACGCGGCCATGCCCGGCCACGCCCGCCGCATGCCCGTGGAACAAGCTCCTTACCTGGGCGAGTTCGCCGCCATGGACATGGACGAACGCTGGGTGGCCAGAAGTCCGCGCGAGATGCTCGATACCTTTCACTGGTTCCACGGCGAAGGATTCAACCTGATCATTGAAGACCTTCTCGCCCTCCCCGCCGACCGGCCGGTGATCGCCGAGGGCTTCCGGCTGCTGCCCGACCTCGTCCACCCCCTGCTCACCGACGTGGGCCACGCCGTGTGGCTGCTGCCGACCTCCCAGTTCCGCCAGGCGGTGTTCGACGGCCGCGGCGGCCCGGCATGGGGATTCATCGCCAAGACCGGTGACCCGCGGCAGGCGCTGCAGAACCTGCTCCAGCGCGACGCGTTGTTCACCGACCGGCTCACCGAGCAGACCCGGCAACTGGGCCTCCACGGGCTCAGGGTGGATTCCACGGTCACCGAGGAAGAGCTTGCACAGCGAGTGTCCACCGTGTTCGGCCTTGAGAATTAGGTGGTCACGACGTCACACAAGTCAGGTCTCCCGCGACCGGGAGCCTGATGGGCACGGCGATCGGCAGCAAGGGGTTGCCACGCCGCCACTTGGGCTTGTGACGGCCCCCGGACAGGGCGCGGCCTGTTGTGTGCAGGCCTCGCTTGGCCGGTGCAGAACGGCTTGACCTTCACGGCGGTGTGGTCGCGGACCATCTTGCCCAGGTCCGCCGTGAGCGGCGTTTGTGAGGAGGCGGCCGACGCGCCGGGCACAGCGCCGCCTTGTGCGGGTCGAGCGCGACCAGCTCGTCGGTGAGCCAGGCCTTCGTCTCCGGCGTCTGCGTCGCGCCGCGATGGCGGACCAGAAATAATCGAGTGCGGATGTCGTCGATGATCGATAACTTTGATCCGGTACGTCGGGCTCGGTGCCCGCGCGGGTCGAAGGCCATCGGTTACCTTTCCAGAGAATCTCCGGTGGTCGTCGTTCTACATCCGTGCAGGCTCCCGGCCCGGCGTGCGAAGCCGGACATGCGGGGAGAGCGGGTCGAAGCCCGTCGGTTACCACTGCAAATGGGGTTGTCGCGGGTTCGAATCCCGCCATCGGGCGGAAGTCCGGTGTAGCTCAGAGGTAGAGCGCCGAAAACCCGGTGGGTGTCACCACATCCGCTCTCCCCGTGTGTCCGCGCAATTCCCCGTCGAAGCCCTGGAGGCCGGACCATGGCCCGTGATCCCCTCACGTCCGTGTCCACCGTCGAGACGCCGCAGACACGGCCCCTTCCGGGCCGGGCGGCCGAGCAGGTCCGCAACGACGCCGGCGGGTACGGGTTCGCCAAGGACGTGTGGACCCGTCTGGAGGACTTTCTCATCCTCGGCACGGTCGGCGGCACCTACTACGCGGGCGAGGCCGAGCTCACCGACGACAACGCGGCGGTCGTGTTCGACGCGGTCGAGGCCGACGGCGCCCGGGTGGTGCGGCTGGCGACCGAGATCTCCACCGCCCGCCCGCCGCGGGCGCCCAAGAACCGGCCCGCGCTGTTCGCGCTGGCCGCCGCGTTCACCTTCGGCGACCCGCCGGCCCGCCAGGCGGCCAAGGGCGCGCTGGCCCAGGTCGCCCGCACCACCGACCACCTCGCCTCCTTCTTCGGCTACTACAAGAATCTGGGCGGCAAGGCGTCCCGGTCCGGGAGCGGTACCGCGCCCGTCGCGGGACGCGCGGCACGGAGCATGTTCGCCTCCTGGTTCCTGACCGGAGAGGTGGACCAGGTGGCGTGGCGGGTCTGCAAGGCCCGGCAGCGCAGGACGCCCGCGGGCGAGGCGTTCGACCTGCGCGACGCGCTGCGCATCGCCCACCCCAAGGCCGACTCCCCGGCCCGCCGCGCGCTGCTGGGCTGGATCGCGGGGAACGTCACCGACGCCGAGGCCCGCGCCCAGTTGCCCGCCGTGGACGCCTACCTGACGGCCCGGTCGGTCACCACCGCCGCCGAGGCGGTCCGGGTCGTGCGGGAGCGCGGCGTGCTGTGGGAGTTCCTCCCCGACGCCGTGCTCACCGACCCGGGGGTGTGGGACGCCCTCGTCGACACCATCGGGATGACCGCGCTGATCCGCAACCTCGCCCGGATGACCCGCATCGGCACGCTGAAGCCGATGGGCGACGCGACCCGCCGCGCCGCGGCGCGGCTGACCGACGCCCGCGCCCTGGCCAGGGCCCGCGTCCACCCGATGGACCTGTTCCTCGCCCTGCGCGTGTACGGGTCCGGGACGGCCAAGCCCCACCCGCGCGCCGAGGAGCAGCGCTGGTCCCCGGTCCCGGCCGTGGTCGACGCGCTGGAGGAGGCGTACGAGCTGTCGTTCGGGCACATCGAGCCGTCGGGGCGCCGGCTGCTGGTCGCGGTCGACTCCTCCGGGTCGATGACCTTCACGAAGGTGCTCTCGGGCGGGTCTCCGCTGGGCAGCACCTACGAGGTCGCGAACGCGATGGCCGTCATCCTCAACCGGATCGAGGGCGGCGGCTGCCACGTCATCGACGTCGACACCGGCGTGCACGCGTCCAAGGTGACGGCCCGCACGAACCTGCGGGAGATCGGCTCGTGGCGGGCGTCGGGCGGCGGCACCGACCTGTCGCTGCCGTTCGTGTACGCGCGCGAGGAGCGGCTCGCGGTGGACGGGGTCGTGGTGCTAACCGACAACGAGACCTGGGCGGGCCAGCGGCATCCGGCGCAGGAACTGGCCGCTTACAGGCGCGCGGTGAACCCGGCCGTGCGCGTGGTCGTCGCGGCGATGACCCCCGTCGGGCACTCCATCGCCGATCCGCGGGGCGGCGGGGTGCTGAACATCGCCGGCCTGGACGCGTCGCTGCCCATGGTCGTGAACGGATTCGTCCGCCGCCCCGGCGAGGCGGCGGAGACCGCCTGACCGAGGAGATGAGCGCGGGGCCGGACGACGTCCCGACCACACCCTGGTGACACGCGGCGGCGACGGCGTACAGGGCGCCGTGCCGCCGCGCCCGTCCTCAGGTGCCGGTGATCTCGTTGGGGGACTGGGGCAGCTGCGCGGTCAGCGTGACCTTCCCCGAGTCGATGTCGACGGCGTGCAGCTTCTTGCCGGCGGGGTCGGTGACGTAGGCGGTGTGGTCGCGGACGTGGAGGGCGGGGCGGGGCTGCTGCCACTCCAGCGGTTCCCGCCACTGGTCCATGACCTTGATCTTCCTGGTGACCTCGCCCCGCTCGGGGTCGATGACGTGCAGGGCGCCGTCGGTGCCCAGGACCAGGGCCTCGCCGTGCGGACCGCGGCCCAGGGAGCGGAACGTGTAGCTGGTGCCCAGATCGACCAGTTTCAGGCTTCCCGACCGGGTGTCGATGAGGGAGACCCGCTCGGGACGTTCGAGTTCGGCGTCGGGGTCGGTCTTGTAGTCGCCCAGGACGATGGGGGAGTCCTCATGGCCGGCCTGGTTGCCGACGCGCCCGTACGCGTCGGGCGCCCGCACCTTGGTGATCTTGCCGTCGCGGTAGAGCAGGGCTCCGGTCTCGCACCCGATGACCACGGTCTCGTCCTTGGCCGTGGCCTCGCCGTGCACGCCCGGGCAGTCCTCGCTGCGGGCCACCTCCCTGCGGTCCGCGCCGAGGACCTGGATGCCCGGGCGCTTCTCCTCGTCCCCGAGGGTGATCACCAGTTCGCCGTTGGCGAGGGCGATGGCCACGCCGTGGTGGGGGTGCGGGGCGGTGTGGGTGGTGGACTGGGGGAGCCCGTCGCCGAGCCGGCGGGGGTCGAAGATGGTGGCCTTGCCGGCGCCGTCGGAGAACAGCACGGTCTTGCCCGCGTGGTGCACGACGTGACCCGGCTTGGGCGCGGCGAACTCGTCCTTGGTCAGGGTCGCCCCCGCGGCGTCGAGGACGCGGAACCCGGTCGAGGTGGAGACCATGACATGGCGGCCGTTCCCGGCGGGGTTGACCCGGATGAAGCCGGGGAGGGGGATGCTCTGGACGACCTTGAGCGTCGCGGCGTCCAGGATGTGCAGGCCGCCGTCATAGGTCACGACGAGCGGCTCCTTCACTTTCACCGCGGCGGGTGCCGGCGCTTCGCTCCGCGCGGCGGGCCGGTTGCCGGGGTCGTCCTGTCCGCAGGCGCTCAGCGCTAGGGCGACCGCGACCATCGCCCCTGGCAGTACGGCCTTGGTACGCGGCCGGAGTGACTTCACCTTGTTCATTGCTGCTCTCCGCTCTCTTGTTCGGGGTCGTGCCGCGTCATCGTCCGGTGAGGCCGGAGGCGATGGCCTCGGCGTTGGCGCGCATCATCCGCAGGTAGGTGGGGGCTCCGCCGTCCGCGCCGGTGAGCGATTCCGAGTAGAGCGGGACGACCTTGATGTTCAGCCCGGTCTCCCGCGCCATGACCTGGACGAGCCGGTCCGGCTGGGAGGAGTCGGCGAAGACCGCGGGGACCCCGGCCCGGCGGACCGCGTCGGCCAGCGACCTGAGGTCCGAGCCGCTGGGCGAGGCGAGCGTGGTGCCGCTGGGGATGACGGCTCCGATGACCGTGAATCCGTAGCGCCGGGCGAGGTAGCCGAAGACGTGGTGGTTCGTCACCAGGCTGCGTAGGTCGGCCGGAATCGCCGCGAACCGCTGCCTCATCCAGGCGTCGAGTTCCCTGACCTGCCTGCCGTAGGCGGCGGCGTTGGCGCGGACCTTCGCGGCGTCCACCCCGGGAACGCGCCGCACGACCTGGGCCGCGATGAGATCGACGGCCTTGAGCGTCCGGACTGGATCGGTCCAGAAGTGCGGGTCGGGCTGCCGTGCGGTCTTCCCCTCGGTGTAGGGGAGCGGGTCGACGGACTCGCCCACGGCGAGGGCGGCCACTCCCTGCCGGCGTGCCGCCTCGACGTTGCGCGCCACGCCTTCCTCCAGGCCGAGACCGTTGTGGACGAGGAGGGCGGCGTTCTCGACGCGCGCGGCCTCCTGCGCGGAGATGCCGAACGAGTGGGGGTCGGCGCCGGGCTTCATCAGCACGGTCACCTCGGCCTGCTCGCCCACGATGGCGCGGGTGACGTCGCCGAGGATGTTGGTGGTGACCACGACGCCGGAGCGCTCGGAGCCCGCCGCGGAACAGCCCGCCAGGGAGATCGGTAGCGCGAGGGACAGCACGGCCAGGACGGCCACGGCGAGGCGGCGCCGTCCGAAAGCGCTCGGTGCGCTCACCATCCCGTCTCCACCATGTGGACCGGGGCGAAGGGGAGGTCGAACGTCCGGGCCAGGCGCAGGTCGTCGTTGTAGTCGATCTCGTGGATGGCCTTTCCGGCGGCATCGTTGACGTAGGCGCGCGCGCTGTCCACCTCGATCACCGCTTCGCCGCCGGGCTCGCCGAGGATCCGCCTGGACGCCTCCTGCTCGCCTGAGGCCGGGTCGTAGGAGTGCAGCGTGCCGTCGCGGCCCAGCAGGAGTACCGGGGCGTCTTCGCCCACCGCGTTCACCGCCAGCGCGGGGCCCGAGCCGACGCGGGTCCATTTCCGGGCGGCCAGGTCGAGCACCCAGGTGCCCTTGGCGCCGGCCTTGGCGGCCAGGACGGGCGACCCCGGACGGTGGCGGAACTCCGCCGCGCGTTCGTCCTCCGGAACTGTGCCGGGATAGGCGATCTTGTTCGCCGTGAACGCGCCGTCCTTCCCGGTCACCAGCAGAGCCCCGTCGGCGCAGCCGACGACGGCGCCGCGCCGGGTCGTCGCCTGCCCGCGCGGATCGGGACAGGGCTCGGAGAACCGCGACACTTCGCGGCCTGTGCGGTCGTGGACGGTGACCCGGCCCTCCCCGGCGGACGCGACCAGGAGGTGCTCGTCGTACGGGACGGCCACCCGGCCCGCGACCTTGACCGGTTCGGCGATCCGCCCGGTGTCGTCCAGGGACTTGCGGTCCAGCACGCGTACGCCCTCGCGCGCCGACAATGCGGTGAGGGCGAGGTCGCCCGCGATGCCGGGAACGTCGGCGGCACCGCCCGTGCCCGGGACGAGGTCCAGCATCCGGGCGCGGGCGCGGTAGTAGTGCACGTGGTCGCCGTGGTCGACCGTCCAGACCCCGGTGTCGAGGACCCGCACTCCGCCGCCGGTGGCCAGGTAGGCGAAGCGCCCGTCGCTGCCGACCGCCTCGATGCCGTGGACCGTGCCGACGGCGGCGGCCTTGCCGGTGGCGGGATCCAGCGTGTGGACCGCGCCACCGTCCGGCTCGGCGAGGATCAGCCGCCACTGTGGCTCGGCCGCCTCTTCGGCGCCGTGAACGTAGCCGTGGGGCGTCTGCTGCGGTGCCGCGGAGGCGCCCCCGGAGCCGGAGTCGCCGCCGCACCCCGCCAGCAGGACCGTCGCCGCGGCGGCGGCCGTCCATGCGCGTCCTCTGCTGCCACAGATCATGAGGTGTACTCGGGTTCCTTTCTCGGAGAGCCGCCCCCGCGCGGAGGCGGCGGGGCGTGACGGGGCCGGCGGTCGCGCAGGCCGGCCGCGAGCGCCGAGAGGAAGAACAGCGCGACGGCGGTGGCGGCGATGGTGGCGCCGGCCGCGGTGCCCAGATGCCAGGAGACGACCAGCCCCGCGACCGTGGACAGCGCGCCCAGCAGTGCCGCGCCCGCCATGACCAGCGGGACGCTGCGCGCCCACAGCACGACGGCCGCGGGCGGGGCGATCAGCAGTCCGAACACCAGCAGGGTGCCCACCACGTGGAAGGACGCGGTGATAGCCAGGGTGAGCAGGCCCAGCATCAGCGCGTGCGCCAGCCGCGGCCGCAGCCCCAGGGTCCGGGCCTTGCGCGGATCGAAGGCCAGGGCGACGAAGGCGCGATGCCCCGCGGCGGCGACGACGGCCGCCGCGACCAGCGCGGCCGCCAGCACGGCCAGGTCGCCCGGACGGACCGCCAGCACGTCGCCGAACAGGAACGCCGTCAGGTCCACCGCGAAGCTCTGCGAGTGCGACACCAGGATCACGCCGGTGGCGAGCATCCCGACGAACAGCAGGCCGATCCCGGTGTCCTGCGACAGCCGCGGCGACCTCGACAGGGCGGTGACCCCCGCCGCCATCGCGACCGCGCTGACCGCCGCACCCAGGAACAGGCTGCCCTCCAGCAGCGAGGCCGCGGCGACGCCCGGCAGCATGCCGTGCGACATCGCGTCCCCCAGGAACGCCATCCCGCGCAGCACGACCCACGTGCCGGCCAGGGCGCAGATGCCGGAGACGAGCAACCCGCCCCACAGCGCCCGTTCCACGAAAGACACCCCGAACGGGGCGAGGAGCCAGTCCATGCCGGGCACTCTACAATGAAAACCGTTATCAGTTTCAAGGGGGGATCCGTGACAGAGACGGCGATCACGGTGCGCGGAGTCAGCGCCGGCTACGGCGCGACGACGGTGCTGCACGACATCACCGCCACCGTGCCGCGCGCCCGCGTGACCGCGCTCGTCGGGCACAACGGTTCGGGCAAGTCGACGCTGCTCGGCGTCCTCGCCGCCTGCCTGACTCCCTCGGACGGGGCTGTGGAGCACGCCGGCGCGGGCCGTCCCGCGCTCGTGCCGCAGCGCGTCCACATCCCCGCCGCGCTGCCCATGACCGTCCGAGACGCGGTCGCGATGGGGCGCTGGGCGCACCGCGGCTGGTGGAGACCGCTCAACCGGAAAGACAAGGCCGTGATCGCCGAATGCATGGAGCGCGTCGGCGTGGCCCATCTCGCCCGCAGGCAGCTGCGCGAGCTGTCGGGCGGCCAAAGCCAGCGGACGCTCATCGCCCAGGGACTCGCCCAGCGATCCGGGCTCCTGCTCCTGGACGAGCCCGCCGCCGGACTCGATCAGGACGCCCAGGAACGGATCATGAACATCATCGACGACCTGGCCGGCGACGGCATCACCGTCGTCCACGCGACCCACGACCCCGGCGCCGCCCGGCGCGCCGGCCACTGCCTGCTCCTGGACGACGGCCGCCTCGTCCGCCAGGGCCCTCCGGACGCGATCCTGCACTAGGGTGCGCGGATGCGCATCAGCCAGTACGCCTATTTCGCGCTGCGCAGCCCGGTCGTCCCGGCGGCGGAGATGGCGGCCCGGCTGGGCCTGGAACCGGACGAGGTGACCGTCCGCGGGAGCCGTACGGTGGATCCGCCGCGGCCGGCGGTGCACACGTGGAAGATCGTGTGCAGGGAGCGCGGGCTCAGGGTCGACGAGCAGATCGACCGGATCATCGAGCGGCTCGGCCCGTACCGGGATCGGGTCGTGGCACTGTCCCGGGAACTGGGCGTCCACGGTCCCGAGCACGGCGGCGCGGTCCTCGAGGTCGTCCGCTACTTCGATGACGAGGACGGCGAGGAGGAGGAACTCAGCCCGCCCGGGGCGGCGCTGCAGAAGCTCGCCGGTCAGCATCAGCTCCTCGGATGGGGGCTCGACCGGCGGGTGCTGGAATTCCTCCTCATGACGGGCGCCTACCTGGACGTCGACGAATACGGATGACCGCGCTCCACCGGTGCGTTCCGCAGGTTGAAACGGCCGCGGTCGCCCTGGCAGAGTCGCCGGCATGGCGGAGACGCGCCCCCGGCGCAGCGTGGATTGCCGGTTCGTGACGCTGGGGTGGCCGGCGACGGCGATCGCGTGCGTCCCGGCCGCGTGGTTCCTCTTGATCTGGCTGTCGGGCTGGGAGGATTCCGGCCCCGGCATCGTCCAAGGCGCGAGCAAGAACCCGCTCTACAGCGGCGCAGCGTTCGCGACCGACCGCCGATGAGCGAGCGCGGGCGACCGACTCGGGGCGGCGTTCACAGCCCGGAATTCGAAGCCTTCGGGTGCGAGGGATCGGCCGCCGCGATCCATCGCCAGGAGATCCTCATCGACGCCCTCGGCGACGGCCACGTCCAGTTCGACATGCACGACGGCGTCATGACCGTGGGCGGCGACCGCACCTTCCACGGCACGACCCTCCTGGGCAGTTTCTCCCACCTCCCCCGAACATGGCTGTGGCTGTGGGAGAACCCCCACTTCGACCTGACGCTGCCCGCGTTCAGCCGCGTCCGCGAGATCCGCGAGTTCGGGCGGCGGCGTCGGATCCCCGAGTTCGCCACCGGCCACCAGGACTTCTCCGGCTTCCCCGACCCCTACCAGGCCGCGACCACGATGGTCATCGCGGCGGCCGCGCTGCTGGGCGGCAACGGGGTCCACGCGTACCGCGTCAACGACGGCCAGGGCTCGGCCTTCCTGCACGTCGACGACCCGCGACTTCCCGCCGACGCCTTCCCCCGCCTCGACGCCGCCCGGCTCATCATGCGGGCCATCGAGGTCTTCCCCGCCGACCACCGCCGGGTCGTCCGCGGCTTCGCCGCCCACTACGGCTTCAGGATCAGGGAGTCCGGCGCCGTCATCGACGGCCGCCACGCCGACGGCCACGGCCTGACCGCCGGTTTCACCGCCGACGGCCTCCTCGACCACGTGACCGTGAACTGAACCCCCGGCCGCACGGACCCTCATGCGGCGCGAGGACACTGGAGGGATGTCGTACAGCGAGCTGGAGGCCGAGCCGCGCTGGCACAGGACGGGGCACAGGTACTTCCCCGCCGCCGCCGAAGTCGACGGCCGCTGGTGGGTCCTGCGGATCAACGCTTTTCCCGATCACCCACTCTGGACACTGTTCGTGGACGGCGTCAGGTGCTTCGACATCGACGACACGCCGTCCACGTGGGGCGAACCGCTGGATCCAACGGCCTCGGCGCTGGAAGTCCGCACCGCGCAGGCCGTCCTGAACCCTCTCCGGCACTTCGCCGCCTACGCCAGCGAAGTGGGCGATCCTTGCGACAACCACTTCTGCTGCGATCCCCGTCTGGACGACGACCGGGAGCATTGGGACGGATCTGCCTGACCCGCCCCCGGTCACAGCGCGTGCCCGCCGGCGACCTGCACCACCTGGCCGGTGACCCAGCGGGCCTGATGGGAGGCCAGGTACACGACGGCGTCGGCGATGTCGCCGGGTTCGCCGACTCTGCCCATCGGCACGATCGCCGTCGCCCGCGCGAGGACGTCCTCGTCCATCCAGCCGGTCTGGACGGGGCCCGGGGCGACGGCGTTCACCCGTATGCCACGCGCGGCCAGGTCCAGTGCGGTGGATCGGGTGAGGCCCTCCAGCGCGGCCTTCGACGTCCCGTAACCGGTCTGGCCGGGGAACGCCCGTGCGGCGTCGGTCGTGATGTTGACGATGGACAGCGGCTCACCGTCGTGGTGCAGGCGTGCCACCTCGGCCGTGAGGAGCGCCGGGGCGATGGCGTTCACCCGGTAGTGCCGTTCCAGCGAGCCGTGGGTCAGGGTGTCGAGGGTGTCGGGCGTCTCGCAGTGGGCCGCGTTGTTGACCAGGACGTTGATCGTGCCCAGCCGGTCGGCGACCGCGGCCACGAGCCGGCGCGCGGCCTCGGGCTCGGCCAGGTCCGCGCTGATCGCGAAGGAGCCGTTGCCGAGCTCGTCCGCGAGTTCGCGGGCCGCGCCGGTGTCGGGCGTGGCGTGGGCCCACTCGGCGTTCCCGGGCGCCGGAGCGTCCTGCGCGAGGTGGTGAACGGCCACGCGTGCGCCCTGGGCGGCGAAAGCGCGGCTGATGGCCGCGCCGATGTTGCCGGCGCCTCCGGTGACCAGGACGTTGCGGCCGGCAAGGCGGGGATCGATCATCGTGTCTCCTCAGGGGTGCGCTCAGCGGGGTGATCGGAAGGCACGGCGGACCGCGGGCCGCCCCGCACGTCAGGGACGACGCGCACGCGAGCGGAGCCGGAGCACTGAGATCGATGAACCGAGGGACCTGATCGGCTCGGACGCTTCACCTCGCGGGGCCGGAGGCCGCGGACGCGGGGACAAGATCAGGAACCCATGCGCCGATGCTACACGAACGCGCCTCCCCGGCCGCTGGGACGGGCGCGCCGCCAGGCGGACTCGCGGAGCAGCCGCAGGCCGTTGAGGCCGACGATGACCGTGGAGCCCTCGTGTCCGGCGACGCCCAGCGGCAGCGGCAGGTGCCCGGCCAGGTCCCAGGTCACCAGGACGATGATGAACGCCCCGGCGATGGCGAGGTTCTGCCGCACGAGGCGCTCGGCCCGGCGCGCGAGGGCCACGGCCGTGGGGATGGCGGCCAGCTCATCGCGGACCACCACCGCGTCGGCGGCCTCCAGCGCCAGGTCGGAGCCGGCCTTGCCCATGGCGACCCCGCAGTGGGCCGCCGCGAGGGCGGGAGCGTCGTTGACGCCGTCGCCGACCACCATCACCCTGCGCCCCGCGCTCTCCATCTGCCTGACGGCGGCCACCTTGTCCTGCGGAAGCAGTCCGGCGCGCACGTCGGTGACACCGGCCTCGCCCGCCTGGCGGACGGCGGCGCGGGACGAGTCGCCGGTGAGCAGCACCGGCCGGGTCCCCGTCAGCGCCGCGAGGGAGGCGACGGCGGTCGCGGCGTCGGGCCGCAGGCGGTCGGCGATGCCGAGCACCCCGGCCGGACGGCCGCCGACGGTGACCAGGACGGCGGTGCGGCCCTGGCGGTCCAGGTCGGCGGCCGCGTTCGCGGCTTCGGCGGTGCGTTGCCCGTTCAGGCCGGACAGCAGCCGGTCCGGGTTGCCGACGCTGACGTCGACGCCGTCGACGGTGGCGCTCACGCCGCGGCCGGGGACGGAGACGAAGTCCTTCGCCGCGGCAGGCTTGAGGCCGCGCTGATGGGCGGCGCCCACGATGGCGCGTCCCAGCGGGTGCTCGCTGGGGTGCTCGGCCGCCGCCGCCAGCGCCAGCAGATCGTCACCACCGAGTCCGCTCCCCGGCAGCGGGCGGATGTCGACGACGCGTGGCGTGCCCTCGGTGAGGGTGCCGGTCTTGTCCAGGGCGACCGCGTCGACCCGCGCCAGGCGCTCGATGACGACGGCCGACTTGATCAGCACGCCGTGCCGGCCCGCGTTGGCCATCGCCGCCAGCAGCGGCGGCATCGTCGCCAGCACGACGGCGCACGGCGAGGCGACGATCATGAAGGTCATCGCCCGCTCCAGGCTGGGGCCGAGCGCGGCGCCGAAGGCCGGCGGAACCGCCAGCAGGCCGAGGGTGGCGGCCACCATGCCGATCGAGTAGCGCTGTTCGACCTTCTCGATGAACAGCTGGGTGCGCGCCTTGGTCCGTGACGCCTCCTCGACCATGGACACGATGCGGGCGATGACCGAGTCCGACGGGTTCCGGCCGACCCGTACCCGGAGCGCGCCGGTGCCGTTGAGGGTGCCCGCGAAGACCTCGTCGCCGGGCCGCTTGGCCACAGGCAGCGGCTCGCCGGTGATGGTGGCCTGCTCGACGTGGCCGGTCCCGTCCAGCACCCGTCCGTCGGCGCCGATCCGCTCGCCCGGGCGGACGAGGATCACCTCGCCGACGGCGAGCCGCTCCGTGGGCACCCTCTCCTCGCGTCCGTCTCCGGTGAGGCGGGTGGCGGTGTCCGGCGCCAGATCCAGCAGGCCGCGGACCGAGTCGGCGGTGCGCGCGGTGGCGACGGCCTCCAGGGCGCCCGAGGTGGCGAAGATGACGATCAGCAGCGCGCCGTCCAGCACCTGCCCGATGGCGGCCGCCCCGAGCGCGGCGACCACCATGAGCAGATCGACGTCCAGCGTCCGATCGCGCAGTGCCCGGATGCCCTCCCGGCCCGGCGTCCACCCGCCGGTCGCGTAGACGAGGGCGAACAGAGGGCCCCACGTCCACGCGGGCGCGTCCAGCAGGTACAGCGGCAGAGCGGCGAGGAACAGCGCCAGGGCGGCCGCGGCCCACCGCGCCTCGGCCAGCGCGAGGACGCGTGTGCGGTGCCGTGGAGCCGCCGCTTCACCGGTTCGGGGCGGAGCGGGCGTGACGCGCGTGGAGACCATGGCCGGGGTCCTTCGTGAGCACACGGGCAGGAGGCGCGCCCACTATACAGGAATAGATGAACATGTCTTCATGTAAAAGGGGCTGCGGATAGACTCACGCCATGGGTCATGCAGCCGCCAAGGCCGACAGCGTCGACAGCGCCGTCCCGCGCAAACCCCTGGACGCGGCCAGCGCCGCCAAGGTGGCCACCACCCTGCAGGCCCTCGCGACCCCGTCCAGGCTGCTGATCCTGGCCCGGCTGCGCGAAGGCCCGCTGCCGGCCACCGAGCTCGCCCACGCCGTGGGCATGGAGCAGTCCGCCTGCTCCCACCAGTTGCGGCTGCTGCGCAACCTGGGCCTGGTCACCGGCACCCGGCAGGGCCGCTCAGTGGTGTACGCCCTGTACGACAACCACGTCGCCGAGCTCCTCGACCACGCCCTCTACCACATCGAACACCTGCAACTGGGTCTCACCGAGACTCCGCGACAGGCCACCGCCGCCACCGCGAAGCCGGGCGAGTACTGACGCCGCCTGCCGCGCGCCAACGATCTACGGATGGCCGGCGGGCGGCCACAGGCGGGGGCACAGGGCAGGATCGGCGTAGTCGGGCGAGCCGTCCGGCCGGAGCGCGACCAGCCGGTCGATGTCGTGCGCGGCGCCGACCCCGCCGGGGACGTGCCGGTTGTCGCCCGGTTGCAGGTGGACGGCGATCGACCGGCGCGGCCCCGAGCCGCGGTTGGGACCGCTGCCGTGCAGCGTCCGGCAATGGTGGAAGCTGACCTGCCCGCGTTCGAGCGTGGCGCTGGCGACGCGCAGATCGTGCCTGGCGGCGAAACGCTCGATCGCGGCCAGATCCTGATCGAAGAAGCTGAGATCGGCCTGCTCGCTCCAGCGGTGGCTGCCCTGGACGAACATCACCGGCCCGTGGGCCTCGGTGATGTCGTGGAACGGTACCCAGGCGGTCAGCATCTCCCGGCTGGAGCAGACGCGCCAGTAATGGCGGTCGGCGTGCCAGCCGACGTTGCTCCGCCGCCCCTGGCCGACGGGTTTGTGGAGGAGTTGGTCGTGCCACAGCCGGATCTCCGGCACCCCGGCGAGCCGGGCGGCGCACGCGGCGATGACGGGCTGGTGGACCAGGAGCGCCAGTTCCTCGACCCGCAGTGAGGCGAAGTCGTTCTTGCGCAGCACGTCGCCGTCCGCGGCACGCCATCCCCACAGGCTCCCGTCGGGGTCGCCGGGCACTCCGTGGTCGACGTCGCCGGCGTGGTGGCGGCGCATGCCGCGTTCGGCGGCGTCCAGGACCTCGTCACCGAGGATCGGCGGGGAGATCCAGTACCCGTTCTCGCGGTAGAACGCCACATCGTCATCGGTCGGCAGCGACGTGAAGGGTAGGTTCGCCATGCCCGGGACGCTATGACGACCGGCCCTTCCGTCGCGTGCACGATCCCCGGACGCCTGTACATAATTCGCGGGTGTCCATCGACCGGCCCGCTGGACTCAGCGCCGGA
This sequence comes from Actinomadura rugatobispora, assembly GCF_055379765.1. NCBI lineage: Bacteria > Bacillati > Actinomycetota > Actinomycetes > Streptosporangiales > Thermomonosporaceae > Actinomadura > Actinomadura rugatobispora. The sequence continues at coordinate 10,287,451 of NZ_AP029191.1, forward strand.
TTCCACGCGCACCTGCGGCGGGCGGGCGTTCCCGGACTCGTCCACGCCGGCGACCAGCACGCCCCCACCAGCTGGGTGATCCAGACCCATGTCCACGACGTCTGGGAGCTGTACCTCCAGCTGGCCGGGCCGCCGACCCGGTGGACCGTGGCCGGCCGCGCCTGCGAAGTGCCGTCGCGCGGCCTGCTGGCGGTCCCTCCAGGCGTGCCGCACGCGATGGCTGCCTCGTGCACGGCGCCCTACCACTTCTATTTCGCCGCCCTCGCGCCCGCCGCCTTCATGCCGCCGGACGACCTGCGCCCCCTCTGGCGGGAGAGCCGGCCGTTCGTGATCACGGACGCGGGGTCGATGGTCACGCCGTTCGAGCTGTTCCTGCGGGAGGTCACCGCACACGAGCCGCTGCGCGTGTCCGGCCTGGCCCACACCGCCGCCCTGCTCGTGATCGAGGCGTCCCGGCTGGCCGACGGGCCGCGGCCGGGCCGCCGTACGGCGCTGCACCCGGCCGTCGCCCAAGCCCGGCGGCTCATCGAGACCCACTTGGCCGACGGCCTGACGGTCGGTGAACTGGCCGCCGCCACCCATCTGTCGCCCGCGCACCTCACCGCACTGTTCCGCGGCGAGACCGGCGAGACCCCCGGACGGTACCGGACCCGCCTGCGCATCGAGCGGGCCCGGCTGCTGCTCGGCGAGACGGACCTGCCGATCACCATGCTCGCGGCGGATCTCGGCTACTCCTCGTCCCAGCACTTCGCGACCGCCTTCCGCCGTGAGACCGGCACGACCCCGTCGCGCTACCGGCGGGACGCCACCGCCTGAACGCCCGCTCTCGCCGCCCGGGGGCATCACCGAGATCGCCGGCGCCACCGGTTCACCGGCTGGCCGCCACCGCCCGCTGGGCGCGATCGCGGTAGCCCTGGAGCTTCTCCGAGGGGGAGATGACGCGGTGGCTGCGGGACTGGACGGACACGTCGTGTCCCTCGGCGGCCTGCCGCAGGGCGCCGACGGTGGCCTTGTCGCGGGGGATGTGGGTGAAGGGGTCGAAGGAGTACCAGCGCATGGCGTTCTGGTGGGTCATCTTGTCGATGTCGGTGTCGGGGACCTGGCAGTCGGCCAGGACCTGGTGGAGTTCTTCGGGGGCGCCGGGCCACATGGAGTCGCTGTGGGGGTAGTCGGCTTCCCAGCAGATGTTGTCGATGCCGATGTCGTGGCGCAGGCGGACGCCCAGGGGGTCGGAGATGAAGCAGGTGAGGAAGTGCTCGCGGAACACCTCGCTGGGGAGTTTGCCGCCGAAGTCCTGCAGGGTCCAGGTGGCGTGCATCTCGAAGGTGCGGTCGACGCGTTCCAGGAAGTAGGGGATCCAGCCGGTGCCGCCCTCCGACAGCGCGATGCGGATGCCGGGGAACTCCTTGATCACCCGCGACCACAGCAGATCCGCCGCCGCCGACACGATGTTCATCGGCTGCAACGTGATCAACACGTCGGGCGGGGAGTCCACGGCGGGCACCGCCAGTCGGCCCGAGGAGCCGATGTGGACGTTGAGGACGGTTCCGGTGTCGACGAGTGCGCGCCAGACCGGGTCCCAGTGCTCGCTGTGGAAGCTGGGGTAGCCCATCGCGGCGGGGTTCTCGCTGAAGGTGAGGGAGTGGCAGCCCTTGGCCGCGACGCGGTGGATCTCCTCGGCGCAGGCCTGGGGGTCCCAGATGACCGGCAGTGCCATCGGGATGAAGCGGCCCGGGTGGGCGGCGCACCATTCGTCGATGTGCCAGTCGTTGTAGGCGCGGACCAGGGACAGGGAGAAGTCGTGGTCCTCGGTGGCGAACAGGCGGGCGGCGAAGCCGGGGAAGGAGGGGAAGTTCATCGAGGCCAGGATGCCCCCGGCGTCCATGTCCTTGACGCGCTCGTTCACGTCGTAGCAACCGGGCCGGATCTCATCGAGGCCCTGCGGCTCCAGCCCGTACTCCTCTTTGGGGCGGCCGGCGACGGCGTTGAGGGCGGCGTTGGGGATGACGGTGTCGCGGAACTGCCACACGTCGGTGCCGTCGTCGCGGTGCACCAGGCGCGGCGCGTCGGCCTTGTAGCGCTCGGGCAGGTGGTTCACGAACATGTCGGGCGGTTCGATGATGTGGTCATCGACACTGATCAGGATCATGTCGTCGCGGTTCAACGACGCTTCCCTTCACTCGGAGGCGGGTGCCGGGCAGGGGAGTGACCGGCCCATGAGTCATTAGTACAATCCTGAGGAATGACCGGCATTGCACGAACGGCCGACTTGCTGCCCCCAGCGGCCACGTCCCAGTGGGTCTCGATGCGCGACAGGGCCGGGGTGACCGCGGGCGCCTACGCCTTCGAGGGCGACACCGCACGTCAACCCCACCCCTGGCACCGTCACGACCTGCACCAGCTCGAGTACGCCTTCGAGGGGATCGTCCAGATCCAGACCACGGTGGCGCGCTACCGGCTGCCCTCGCGGCAGGCGGTGTGGATCCCGGCCGGGGTGGCCCACCAGGCCTCCTTCGAGAAGGCCCGGACCGTCTCGGTGTTCTTCGACCCGGCCGTGGTGCGCGACGGCGCGGGACGGGTCCGGGTGCTGCCGGTGGAACCGGTCTTCCGCGAGATGATCATCTATTCGTCGCGCTGGCCCATAGGGCGGCGGGCCGGCACCCCGGTCGCCGACTCCTTCTTCGAGGCGCTGGCCGACCTGGTCCTGGAGCGGCTCGACCACGAGCAGCCCTACTTCCTCCCGGCCAGCAACGACCCGCTGATCACGGCGGTCATGCGCCACACCGACGAGCATCTCGACTCGGTGACGCTCGAGGACGTGTGCCGGGCCGTCACCGTGTCGGAACGCACGCTGCGCCGCCGTTTCCACGCCGCCACCGACATGACCTGGCGCCAGTACCTGCTGCACAGCAGGCTGCTGCACGCCATGACGCTCCTGACGCAGGACGACAGCACCGTTCTCGGGGTGGCGACGGCCGTGGGGTTCGACAGCGCCAGCGCTTTCAGCCGGGCCTTCCAGGGCTACACCGGGCAGACGCCGACCGCCTTCCGCAGGGAACGGCTGACCACCGCGCCCGATGGCGAGACGACCGGCCGCTGATCGTCGCGCTGCCGGGCGTGGTGCCGCTAACCTTCTAGAGCGTGACGAGACCCCGGCTTGAAGAGTTCCGGTTCGACGCGGGGGCGCTCTGCCTCGACTTCGTTGCGACGCTCGGGCGTCGCGGCGACCCGGAACACCGGCGCGTCGAGCGGATCCCGACCCCGGACCGCTTCGGCGAATGGCTGCGGGAGTGCGGCCTTACCGGCGCGGACGCGTCCCTCACCCGCGGGGATCTCGTATCCGCGGTCGTGCTCCGGGAGGCGATCGACGGCCTGGTGCGCGGCGTCCTCGGCGGTGGCGACGTCACGGCTGATGCGCGCACCGTGAACCAGTGGGCGGAGTGCCCGGTGGCGACACCGAGGTTCGACCCGCGGACCGCCACGGTGACCCGGCACAGCCCCGAGCCGGTGGCGGCCGCGCTGGCGGAGATCGCGCGCGACGCCGTCGTCACGGCCGGGCGGGCGGCGTCACTGCCCGTGCGGGTGTGCGGCATGGACGACTGCCGCATGCTGTTCATCGACCAGTCTCGCGGCAGGCCGCGGCGGTGGTGCTCCGCGAGTCGCTGCGGCAACCGCGCCAAGGTGGCGGCCTATCGTCAGCGGAACACTATCTAGATGGTGTTGCCGACGCGGACGGGACGCCTCAGGATGAGGTCATGCGCATCCACTGGGTCGTGTTCGACCTCAACGGCACCCTGTTCGACCCGAGCCCGATCTCGCGAGCGCTGCCGCCGCCGTCCGACGACGCGGCCACCGCGCTGAGCCTGCTGAACGACACGGTCTTCCAGGCGATGGCCGACACCCTCGCGGGCCGCTACCGGCCCTTCACCGAGTACCTGGGCGCCGCGGTCCGCCGCCACCTCGTCCTGGCCGGGCACCCGGCGGAGGCCGGGGTGGAGCAGGCCGTCGCGGCGGCGGGCTGCCTGCCGCCGTTCCCGGAGGCGTCGCAGGCGCTGGCCGCCCTCGCCGACGCCGGCCTCCGCATCGCCACCATCACCAACAGCCCCACCGCGACCGCCGAACGAGCACTCACCGAGGCGGGACTGCGCGACCGGTTCGCCCATGTCGTCGGAAGCGACACCTGCGAGGCCTACAAGCCGGCCCGCGCGGTCTACGACAACGGGCTGCGCCGGATCGGCGTCGACGCGTCCGACGCCTGCATGGTCGCGGCACACGGCTGGGACCTGCTCGGTGCCCATCAGGCCGGAATGCGCACCGCCTGGATCTCCCGTGGCGAGGGGCGGCGCCTGGACACCGTGCCGCTGCCCGACGTCACGGGCGACGACCTGCTCGACACCGCCAGAGCGATCGTCGCCGCCAACACCGCCTCCTGACTCTCCTGGAATCCGCTATTCGGCGGTGAGTTCCAGGAGCTGGTCGGCGGCGGTGGTGTTGCCCTGGTCGGCCAGGCGTCGCAGTTCGGCCATGTCGTCGTGTTCGGTGGCGAGTTCGATGAGCTGGTCGGTCGCGGTGGCGTTGCCCTGGTCGGAAAGGCGCCGCAGCTCGGCCATGTCGTCCCGCTCGGTGGCGAGTTCGATGAGCAGGTCGGTGGCGGTCGCGTTGCCCAGGTCGGAGAAGCGGCGGAGCTCCTCCAGGTCACCGCGGTCGGTGGCCAGTTCGATCAACTCGTCGACCGCGGACGCGTCGCCGGAGTCGGCTCGATCCCGCAGGGCGGACAGGTCGGGGTCGGTCATGACGGGTGCTCTCCCTTGCTCTGATCGGCCGCACCGGACCGTCTGGACGCCGCGGTCGCGACGGGAAGCCTGCCCGTCGCCCGAAGCTCGTCGCGATGGGCGTGCCACTCGGCCGCCAGCGCGGGCAGTCGTTCGCTGAGGAATTCGGCGAGGGCGACCATCTCCTCGAGCGGCGCGCGGCGTTCCGGGGGAGCGTGGGCCAGCAGGGCCAGCCCCTCCCGGAACAGCGCCGCATGCTCCCGGTGAATGGCCGATTCGAAGTTCTGCGGCTGCTGGGTCGCCGGATCCACGCTCACCCGGTCCATCCGCTCGCCGGCGGCACGCGTGCGGCGCGCCATCCGGTAGCCCTCCAGCAGCTTGACCGCTCCGGTGATGGCGCTCCGGCTCGCCAGCAGCGCCTCGGCCAGCTCGTCGATCGTCTGCTGCGGCGGATCGCAGACGAACAGGTACCCCAGAAGGCGCCCGGCCATCGGCGGGAAGCCGTACTGGCGTGCGTAGAAGCGGCCGACATGGTCGGCGAAGATCAACTCGGCGTCACTCGGCACACCCGCGAGGATAGCGGTGATGGCTGAGATGACACAAATCCGTGTCATTTCCGTTGGTGGCCGCGCGCACCGAAATCGCCTCTTGACGTCGGATGGAATCCCTATCTACGGTGCCCGTTACCAAATAACGGACGCCGTCCAATATTGATGGATTGGGGATCAATGTCGTTCGAGGCGACGCAACGCGCGGCGCACCACCCCGCCCCGGGAGAACCGGCGCCCCGCCCCCCGGCGGAGGTGATGCACCCGCGGTGGCTGGCCGCTCTGCCCGCCAACCCGCTCAGCGCCACCCGGACTCTGATGGACCGGATGAACCGCGAGCGCTGGGAGATCAGCCTGGTGCGCGCGGACCTGACCCCGGAGGGGGACGGGACCCTGGTCTACCGCATCGACGCGGGCGGGCACGTGCTCTCGGTGGCCGCCTTCTCCGCCGAGCCCCGCATGGTCAACCGGACACCGCGGATCATCGGGTCGAGCTGGGACGTCCTGGGCGCGCTCATGGAGGGCGAGCCCGACGACGAACGGGTCGAGCAGACCCGCCGCGAGATGCCGAAACTCTACGCGGGCCGCGCCGCCGACCGCACGTTGATCTGGTTCCGCGCCAACCGCAGCCTGCGGGCGTTCGACGAGGTGCGGGACAGCCTGGCGGCGGGGCGCCAGCCCGACGAGGAGCGGCTGCTGGAGGCGGGCTACCTGCTGCGGAACACCGGCCTGGACGGCAACGGCACCTTCGGCACCGTCGACTTCAGCGCCTACGGGCCGGACCACCCCCTGGCGCTCCCGTACCACGCGCAGATGCTCGCGGCCTACATGATGCGGGAGATCTCCTTCGACCTGGTCGAGTCGCTGGCCCGGCTGCGGGACGCGGGCGCGGCCCGCCTGGCACCCGGCCTGAAGCGGCGCGTCGCCGTCGGCAACGGCTCGGCCCTGGGGCTGGTGCTGTTCTTCATGAACCGCCCGCGGCTGGTCTCCCGATGGATCGGGCTCTACGAGGAGGCCACCGCCCGCGCCATGAGCCTCGCGTGGCCGGCGGACGCGCCCGAGCTGGACCTCTTCGACGATCTCCTCGGCCGCCTCATCACGTCCAAGGAGGAGGACCTGACCCCCTACCGGCTGTTCCCCCGCGGCCCGATGGTCGCCGGGGAGCTCCGCCAGATGCGGCGGGAACTGCGGGCGCGGCGAGCCCGCGCCCACGCCGACGGGACGGGGCTCACGCTGGGCGCCGTGGCGGCGGCGCGTCCATCGGGAACCGGCCCCGAGGCGGTCGAGCTGTTCCGCTCGACCGCGCTGGAGCTCGACCGCGAAGCCTGGGAGCCGCGCCTCGGGGAACTGGTGGTGGACGAGTCGATGCGGCCCGACCCCACCTGGTCGGTGGCGCGGTTGCGGGACGCGATCCACGCCACCGTGCCCTGGACGACGGACTACCCCCGCAACCGCGGCGACCTGCGCAACCGCGTCTGGTACAAGTCGCGCGCCTCGGAGGAGCCCCGCTCCGGCCACGCGCGGGAGATCCCCGCCGACACCTACGACCTGGCGACCAACCCGGTGGACGAGGTCGGCGCGCTGGCCGCCCTGCTGGACGGGGCGCCCGCGGACCGGCCGGTCGGCGAACTGCTGCTGGCGCACCCCTCCGCCCTCCGCGCCACAGCCCTCGTGCAGAACCTCGCCGACAGCCCGTACGCGCTGGCGCGGGTCGACTACCGGGACGACGAGCTGATCCCCGTCTACCTGATCCACGTCCTCAACGCGTTCTGCTTCGGCCTGGAGAAGACCCTGGACGCCCAGCGGCGGCTGCTGCGCGGCCTGATCTTCGAGTACGCGCCGCCGCGGGAGGCGCTGGGCGATCCGGACGCCCGCCACTGGTGGGCGGGGGGCCGTCGATGACCGGGACCAAGGTGCTCACCACCGCGCGGAAGATGCTGGAGATCATCGACGCGGTCGGGTTCTCCTCCGGGCCGGTCACCGCCGCCGAGATGGCCGACCGCCTCGGCTGGAGCCGGGGCGCGATGCACCAGTACCTGCACACCGCCAAGGAGGCGGGCTGGCTCGCCCAGGACGACGCGGGCCGGTACCACCTCAGCCACCATGTCTCGGTCCTGGCCCGGATGCGGTCCGCCCAGGCCGACATCGCCGAGATCCTCCAGCCGCGGATGCGCCAGCTGGCGGCCGACCTGGGGGAGGCGGTGTCGTTCGCGGTGCTCGACCAGGGCGGCCTGTTCATCGTGGAGCGCGCCGAGCCGGTCGGGATCTACCAGCGGCAGAAGTTCCAGACGAGCATCTCCATCACCACCTCGGCCTCGGGCAAGGCGATCGTCGCCCACCTGTCCGGGCGCGAGCGCGACCGGCTGCGGGCGGGCGGCGCCGAGCTGGCCGATCCGGAGACCTGCGCGGAGGTCGCCGAACGCGGGTTCGCCCTGGTGCGCAGCCAGTGGCTGGGCAGCGACATCACCGCGGTGGCGGTGCCGCTGATGGTCCGCGGGCACTGCATGGGGGCGCTCAGCGTGATCGCGCCGACCGTCCGGGTGGACGAGGCGGTCGTGGCGGAGATGACCCGCCGGCTGCTGGAGATGGCGCGCAACGCCTCCGCGGAACTGATCGCCGAGGAAAGGACCTTCTGATGACGATCGATCTCGAGGACACCCACGGGCTGGAGCTGAGTCCCGACGTCAGCGCCATCACCCCGCCCGAGTCGATGGCCGGGACGCTCACCGTCCACCGGCGCGAGATCAGGCTGGTGTGCGAGCGGCTGCTGATGGTGGCCGGCGTCCCGGCCGGGGCCTGCTCCGGGGCCCGCGACTTCGTCGTGGACTGCGTGGACCGGTTCGGCCAGGACGCGCTGGCGCGGTTCGGCGGGCTGTTCGGCGACCGCGCCGCCCGCCCCGTCTGGGCGCCGCCGCGCCGGACGGGCCCGCGCCGCCTCGACGCCGGCGGGCAGAGCTCGCTGCTGGTGGGGGTGTTCGTGCTGGCGGGCGCGTTCGCGGACGGGCCCGGCGCGCCCGTGACGGTCGGCGGACTGGCCGACGCCGACCTGCTCGAAGCCGGATCGCTGTGGGCGGCGGCGATCGGCCGCGGCCTGGCCGTCACCGCCGAGGGCTCGCAGGCCCGGGTGGAGGTGCTCCCCGGCGCCCCGTCCCCCTCGCCCTCGCGGATCGGCACTGGCATCGAGGTGCCCGCGGAGGTCTGGTGGCCCCTCTACTACGCCTCCAACGAGGCGCTGAGCATCGACACCGACCTGTCCCGGCTGCACACCGGGATGGCTCCGCCCCCGTCCGGAATCCTCTGACCCGGAAAGGACACCCCGTGTACATCGACGGACTCAACTGCTCGCGCATGACGCGCGACCAGCTGGTGACGCTGCGCCGGGCGCGCATCGGCGCGGTCACCACCACCTGCGGCTTCTGGGAGGACGCCACCGAGTCGCTCGACGCGGTCGCGAAGTGGCGGCACTTCGCCGAGGACAACGCCGACCTGGTGGGGATCGCCCGCACGGCCGCCGACATCCGGGCGCTGGCGGCCGAGGGGCGCACGGCCCTCCTGCTGGGCTTCCAGAACTCCTCCATGCTCCAGGGACGGCTGGCCTACGTCGACTTCTTCGCCGAGATCGGCGTGCGCGTCGTCCAGCTCACCTACAACATCCAGAACGACGTCGGCGGCAGCTGCTACGAGCCGGTCGACTCCGGCCTCACCCGGTTCGGGCACGAGGTGGTCGAGCGGATGAACCGGGCGGGGATGGTCATCGACCTGTCGCACGTCGGGAACCGCACCTCCCTGGACGCGATCGCCGCCTCCGGGCGCCCGGTCGCCATCACCCACGCCAACTGCTCCGACATCACCGACCATCCCCGCAACAAGCCCCGCGCGGTGCTGGAGGCGATGGCCGAGGGCGGCGGCGTCATCGGCGTGACGACCTACCACAACCTGACCCGCGGCTTCATCGAGACGCCCGCCGCGTGGTCGGAGATGGTCGCCCGCACCGTGGACATCGCGGGCATCGCCCATGTCGGCATCGGCACCGACGCCAACGTCGGCGGCACCGACGAGTACCGCGCCTGGATGCGCAGCGGGCGCTGGAGCCGGCGCCCGCAGCAGGGCGCGGGCCTGGCCACCGGCGCGCCGAGCAGCGGGCCGCCCGCGTGGTTCGGCGGCCCCGGCGACTTCCCCGTCCTGGACGAGGCGCTGCGCGCCCGCGGCTTCTCGGCCGACGAGACGGCGCAGCTCATGGGCGGCAACTGGCTGCGGTTCTACGACGAGGTGCTGGGCGTCCCCGCGCCCGCGCCCGTCCCGGAGCCGGCCCTCGCGAGCGGAGGAGAATGAGATGGGCACCGCTGACCCCGGCACCACCGCGACCCGGACGGGGGCGGCCGTCGCCGTCCGCGACGTCGCCATGACCTACCGGCGCAGGCGCACCGCCGTGGAGGCGCTCGCCCCGACCACGCTGGACATCCGGCCGGGCGAGTTCATCTCCCTCATCGGCCCCAGCGGCTGCGGCAAGAGCACCCTCCTGAAGATCATCGCCGGGCTGCTGGACGCGACCGGCGGCCGCGTCGAGATCGACGGGGCCACGGTCACCGAGCCCCCGCCGGGGGTGAGCGTGGCCTTCCAGAAGCCGACGCTGCTCTCCTGGCGGACGATCCGCCAGAACATCCTGCTCCCGGTGGAGCTGCGCGGCGGCGACCGCGCCGCCGCCGGCCGCCGCGCCGACGAACTTCTGGCCACGATGCGGCTGGAGGACTTCGCCGGCAGCCTCCCGCGCGAGCTGTCCGGGGGCATGGAGCAGCGCGCCGCAATCGCCCGCTCCCTCATCGACGGCCCGCGCCTGCTCCTCATGGACGAGCCGTTCGGCGCGCTCGACGAGTTCACCCGCGAGGAGCTCAACGACGAGCTGCTGCGGGTCTGGCGCGGCGAGCCCAAGACGGTCGTGTTCGTCACGCACAGCATCAGCGAGGCGGTCTACCTCTCCGACCGGATCGTGGTCATGAAGGCCAGGCCGGGCGGCATCCACGAAGTGATCGACATCGACCTTCCCCAGCCGCGGCAGCGCGACGTCCGGGCGACCGCCGGGTTCTTCGAGGCGACCCAGCGCGTCCGGGCCTCTTTGGAACAGGTGAAGAGCCAATGACCTCCGCACGCACCTCCACCCCGCCGGTCGCGCCCGCCAAGGCGCCCGGAACGGCCGCGGCCCGCCCCTGGGCCCCGCTCGGCAACGTCAACGTCCAGGCCTCCCTCCTCGGCGTCGCGATCCTCGCCGGCGCCCTGCTGCTGTGGTACCTGGCGGCCGAGCGCGCCTGGGTCTCGCCGCTCCTCATCGCACCGCCCCAGGACGTGTTCGCCGCGCTGGGCGACATGGTCGCCTCCGGGGCGCTGTGGCCGAACGTCTACGCCACGGCCTACGAGACGCTGGCCGGCCTCGCGGTCGCGGCCGTGCTGGCGTTCGTGCTCGCGGTCGTCTTCACCTTCTCCGAACCCGTCCACAAGGCCGTCTACCCGTACCTCGTGGTGATCCAGACCTTCCCCAAGGTGGCCATCGCCCCGATGGTCATCGCGGGATTCGGCTACGGCCTGGCCCCCAAGGCGTTCCTCGCCGCGCTGCTCGCCTTCTTCCCGCTGCTGGTCAACGCGATGGTAGGGCTGGCCAGCGTGGGCGAGGACCAGCACAACCTGTTCCGGTCGGTGCGCGCCGGCCGCTGGCAGATCCTGTTCAAGCTCCGGATCCCGCACGCGGTCTCCTACATCCTCCCGGCGCTGAACACCGCCGCCGTCCTCGCCTTGATCGGCGCGATCGTGGCCGAGTTCGTCTCGGCGCGGGAGGGCCTGGGCTTCGCCATCCAGGCCGCCACCCAGAACGGGGCGATCGCCGCGACCTACGCGCTGCTGATCGTCATGGGCTTCTTCGGGATCGCCATCTGGCTGTCCATGGCGGTGCTCAACCGCCTCCTGGCCCGCTACCGGGCCTGACCCCCGTCCCGCCGACGCCACTGGAGAGACCGCCATGAGGAAAGCCCGCGCGTTCCTGACCGCCGTCCTGACGCTCGCCGCGGCCACCGCGTGCGGTGCCGGGGACGGGCGCACCGAGATCACCTTCGCCGTCGCCGACCAGACGCTGAGCCCGGCCACCGCCTCCTACGCCACGGTCCCCGAGACCATGGGGTACTTCAAGGCCGAGGGCCTGCGGGTGGAGATGCAGCCGGTGGCCAACGCGGTCGCCGCGATCCAGGCCGTCGCGAACGAGCGGGCCACCTGCACCTACGGCTCGACCGCCAACGCGGTCACCGCCATCGGCCACGATCCCGGCCTGGTCATCGTGGGCACCGTCAACGGGAACATCTTCCGCACCGTCGCCCCGGCCGGGTCGGGAATCCGCACGACGGCCGACCTGGCCGGCAAGACCGTCGGGGTGAACCTCCGCGGCGGCATCAACGAGCAGCTGGTGACCGGGGCGGCCAAGACGGAGGGCAGCCCTCTGAGCAAGGACCAGGTCCTCGCCGTCGGCTACGGCGCCCAGGCCGCCCAGGCGCTGAGACGCGGCGACATCGACGCCTACTCCGGCTACGACAGCTCCAACCTGATCGTCGGTGAGCTGCTCGGCCGGGAGCTGGTCGAGGTGAGCTCGCAAACCGACGGGCTGACCGGCACGTCCGCCCTGGTCTGCCGGAAGCGGGACGTCCAGGAGCGCCCGAAGGCGATCGGCGGCCTGTTCCGGGCCTTCTTCAAGGGGATGGTCTTCTCCCAGGAGAACCCGCGCGCCGCCATCCAGATGCACTGGAAGAACTTCCCGGCCGCCAAACTGGCGGGCGGGAAGGAGACCGACCTCAGCACCGCGACCAGGATCCTGGCGCGGCGGCTGGAGATCTCGGCCGGACCCGGCTCGGCCGGCCGCTACGGGCTGCAGAAGAACGAGGACCTGCAGCACACGCTCGACACCTACCTGAAGTACGGCGTCATCAAGGACGCCGACGCCCGCGGGGTGACCGTGCAAGCCTTGACCGACTACTCGCTGGTCCCGATGTACAACGACTTCGACCCCGAAAAGTCCCGCCAGGAGGCCCGAGGGCGGTAGTGCCCATTGCACGCCCGAGCGACCGTTCGGGGCTGGGGCGACGGCTGAGGTCGTCGCCCCAGCCGGCGGCTGAGGCCGTCCGGAAGGGGAGGGCCGCGCGGGTTTCGGCGGCCCTCCGGTCAGGGCCAGATGATCTTGTTGCGCATGGTGGAGCGTTCGAGCATCCCGTAAGTTTCCTCGCCGTTCCAGCGGTACCGCACCCCCGCCTGGTGCAGTGCCGGGAAGTCCGGCATCTCGGGGCCGCGGTCGGTGACGTCGAACGTCGACAGCGCCGTCTCGCCCTCGATGCGCGTCCGCCCCCGTTCGGTCTCGAACACGACCGAGACGTCCTCACCGAAGGGCCGCAGCCTGGCGAGCCAGGGCGCCTCGACGACTCGGGCCGGGATGAGCGGGCCGTCACCGTCGAAGAGGAAGCCCTCGTTGAACGTGGGCGTCCCGTCCTCGCGGGGCGGGTAGGCGATGTAGCCGAACGCCCGGCCGCTGGGGAACACCGCGGACTGCCAGCAGTGCCCCCAGAACCCGCCGAGGTGCCGGACCCCCTGGCGCCGGATCCGCAGCCCGCTGCCGGTGAAGGCGTGCTCGTCGGCGCCGGCGCGCAGCGTTCCCTTCGCGCGGAACAGCTGCTCGTAGCGCGGGCCGCCCATGAGGTCCCCCTCGACCGACGACTCGAGCCGTTCCGCAGCGTCGGGCAGGAGCGAACCCTGGATCCACGGCGGCACCGCCATGGTGGCCTCGACGTGGAACTCGACCTCGACCGGCGGCCCGTCGACATCGCCGGCGATGAGGTTCTCGGTGGACGTCCGTACCGCCGTGCCCCGGAACGTGGCGGTCCAGGTCTTGAACGGCTCCACGCACCGGAACGCCAGCGGGCCGCCGCCCAGGACGGCGGGCCGCCCGTCGGCGTCGATCGCGGGATGGGTCTTCCCGGAGTCGCGCAGGCGGTACACCGTCCCGTCGCGGAAGGCCACGTTGAGCTGCACGCCGTGCGCCTCCCACGACGAGGCGACGGCTTCGATCCCCACCCGGGGGATGCCGAGATCGCCCCGGTCGTCGGAGATCCACATGCTGACCGAATCGCGCATCTCGGGGTCGTCGGGGCGCTCGGCGAACACCGTCTCGCGGTCGGGGCCGATACCGCCGGTGAGGTCGATGGTCATGGGTGCTCCTTTCAGCGGGCCGTCCAGCGCGCGGCGCGCGCGGTGTAGCCGGCGAACAGCGGACGGACCCGGTCGGGATCGATCCCGAACGCGGCGGGTTCGGGGTGGACGTTGGGCTCGCGCCGCGCCGCGTTCTCCTGCCACCACCGGTCCATGCCGGTCTCGAACGCCTCGGTGACCGGCTCGCCGAGCCAGGCGTACAGCCGCCTGACCTCGCCGATCGGGTCGCTCTGCATGGCGCGGAAGTCGATGTCGTGGAACCGGCCGCCGGTGTCGCGGTCGCGGAACGCCAGCGCCCGCTCCATCCCGACCGACCAGTGCTCGACGTTGAGCGCGCCGAGGTAGTGCGGGTCGACGTCGTCGCTGTATCTGCGGGTGATCTCGGCGCAGAGGTCGGCCGCCGACACGATGACCTCGGTGGGGTCCCGGTGCGTCATCACGAACCGGGCGTCGGGGAACGCCCGGTCGAGGTGGTCCAGGAACAGCAGGTGCGCCGGCGACTTGAGCCGCCACGGCCTCGGTGGGCGGCCCCACTGGAGGAGCTTCAGGACGCGGCGCTCGTACCGGTAGGCCGAGGTGAGGTCGGCCTCGTGGAGCAGCCACGAGGAGTAGGACGGGACCAGGGCCAGGCCCTGGAACATCTGGGACTTGAAGTCGAGCGCCAGCAGGGACAGGCATTCCGTGGGGCCGGTCGCGCTGGCCGGGACGAGCGCCCGGCGGCGCTTCTCCTCCCGCTTCTCCCGCTCCACCACGGCCCGGCTGCGCTCGATCCTGGCGTCGGAACCGGAGACGGTCGAGGGCGGCGGGCACGGCTTCTCCGCCTCCCACCGGCTGAGCGACCGGGCGCCGGGGTCCTCGGCCAGCAGGAAGGACAGGGCCGTCGACCCGGTGCGCGGCAGCCCGAGGCCGATCAGCGGCCGTTCGACCGGCTCGTCGTCGATCTCCGGGTGGCGCCGGTACCAGTCCTCGACCTGCAGCCGCTGTGCGAGCAGGTTGACGATGAGGCCGCGGAGGGTCTCCTGGCCCGCGGTGTGGAGGCGGGCCTCCGCGTGCAGCGAGCGTACGAGCCGTTCCAGCCCTTCGCGGAAGGAGTCGTCGCCGAAGTCGTCGAGTCCGGTCTGGGTTCGGGCAGCCTCGATCAGGTCGTGGTGCGGGGCCATGGGGTGGGTCCCTTCAGCCGTGTGCCCCGATCTGCGATGGGCGGCGTCCGGGGCACTGCTGTGGTTCGGATGGCGGGTGGGTGCCGGGCCGGTTGAACTCGAGGGCGAGGGGGAGGCCGGAATTTCGTGGCAGTGCGCTGCCGTGAATATGGTGGCAGTAGGATGCCATCAATATGAGCGTCCCGGCAATACCCGACAAGGACGGGAGTGAGCCGGCACGGCCGCGGCGGAGCTACGACAGCCCGGTCCGGCGCCGGCAGGCCGCCGAGACCCGTGAGCGGATCCTCGCCGCGGCCTCGGAACTGGTGCACGGCTTCGCGACGTGGGACTGGCGCGGGCTGACGTTCAAGGCCGTCGCCGAACGCGCCGGCGTCGGCGAGCGCACCGTCTACCGCTACTTCCCGACGGAGCGGGACCTGCACGGCGCCGTCATGCGGCGTCTCGAGGAGGAGGCCGGCGTCTCCTACGCCGGGCTCGACCTGGACGGCCTCCCCGACGTCGCCGCACGCGCGTTCGCGGCGCTGTCCTCCTTCGCCGTCTCACGCTGGACCGGGGAGTACCCGCGGCAGCCGGCACTGGTGGCCGAGGACGAGCGCCGCCGTGACGCCCTCGTCCGCGCCGTCGCCCCGTCGGCACCGGACTGGTCCGAGACCGAACGGCGGATGGCGGCGGCCGCCCTCGACGTCCTGTGGCACCTGCCCTCCTACGAGCGCCTGATCACCGCGTGGAACCTCGACGACGATCAGGCGACCCGCACCATCTCCTGGGTCATCGGCGTGCTCGTGGACGCGATCCGCGACGACCGGCGCCCCGACCCCGGATCCGAACAAGGGTGACGCTCTCAGTGGGATGTTCGGTCTGCGACGACAACGCGCGCCTCGGCTCGCTGCCGCCGCGCGAGCTCATCGCGGCCGACCGGTACTGGCGGGCGGCGCACGCGTTCGGCACGGGCACGCCCGGCTGGCTGGTCCTGATGCCGCTCCGGCACGTGACCGCCGTGGCCGAGCTGACCGATGCCGAAGCCGCTGTTCTCGGGGAGTGGCAGGTGCGGTTGTCGCGGGCTCTGCACGCGGTGACCGGGTGCGTCAAGACCTACGTCGCCCAGTTCGCCGAGGCCGAGGGCTTCGCCCATGTCCACTTCCACATCATCGCGCGGATGGACGACCTGCCTGAGGAACGGCGCGGGCCCCGGGTGTTCACCATGCTCGGACGGTCGGAGGAGCACGATCTCAACATCACCCGGCGCGACGAGATCGCCGTCGAGGTCCGGCGGTACCTCGAGGCGCGGGGGTGGCCGGTCACTTCTCCGTTCCGGCGATCGCGGATATGAGGGCCGCGAGCCGTTCGGGCTGTTCCTCGGGCAGGTAGTGGCCCGCTTCCTCGACCAGATGGCCGCTGACGTCGTTCGCCGCCTGCTCGACGGAGGCCAGCCAGCTCAGCGCGATGCCGTGGACGGCGCCGACGACGGCGACGGGCTGGTCGAGCCGGGCCTCGCGGCTCAGGCGGCGGTTGTCCTCGATGTCGGTCGGCAGCGCGCGGTAGTAGCCCATCGTCGACCGGACCGCCCCGGGCGCCGACAGCGCCCGCGCGTAGACGTCGAGTGCCGCGGCGTCGATCGCGTCGGTGACGTGGAGGCCGATCGAATCGCGCAGGAAGAGGAATTCCAGGTAGGCGCGCTCGCGTCCCGCCAATAGCAGCTCGGGCAGGTCCGGAACCATGTTGAAGCCGAAATGCCAGGACCCTCCGCGCAGCGGATCGGCGGCGGTATCGCTGTCGCCGAGCCCGGGAATGCCCGCCTCGACGAAGGTGACGGTCCTGACCGAATTCGGGAACAGCGCCGCGAGCGGGTAGGCGACCTGCCCGCCGACGTCGTGGCCGACGACGTGATAGCGGTCGTGGCCCAGCCGGGCCATGAGCCGGTGGAGTATCCGGGCCACGTTCTTCTTGTCGTATCCGCCGTCCATCCGCGAACTGGCGCCGAAGCCCGGAAGGTCGGGCGTGACCACGGTGAACCTGTCGCTCAGCAGCGGGACCACCGACCGCCACGCGTGGCCGGTCTGCGGCCAGCCGTGCAGCAGCAGGAGGGGCTCGCCGGCTCCGGTGACCGCGCAGTTCAGCACGGCGCCGGGGACGCGGAGCCGCCGCGGGGGCCCGAGGGGGGAGTCGCGATGGGGCATGAGCCGAGTATGAGGGCGCCGCGGCCCCGGAGAAGCACCGCGATTCCCGCTCAGTGGAAATCGCCGATTGAACACGGGCGGGCGGTGCGGCTGACTGGTCCCAGCGAAGCCGTTAATCGTCAGGAACGAGGAAGCCGGCATGATCGAGGGAATGAAGGTCCTCAGTTTCTCGCATTTCGTGCAGGGGCCCGCCGCCTCGCAGTACCTCGCGGATCTGGGCGCGGACGTCACCAAGGTCGAACCCTTCGGCGGAGCCTGGGAACGCCGGGCCGGGAGCGCCGGAATCCGCCTCGGCGACACGAGCGTGACCTTCCTTTCCGTCAACCGGAACAAGAAGTCCATCGCCGTCGACCTGAAGCACCCGGACGCGCTCCGCGTCCTCCGGCCGCTCATCGGGACGTGCGACGTCCTCATGGAGAACTACCGCGGCGGGGCCCTGGAGAAGCTGGGGCTGGGGTACGAGGCGGTGCGTGAGATCAAGCCGGACATCATCTACGCCTCGGCGACGGGCTGGGGCTCGTCCGGGCCGATGGCGGGCAAGCCCGGCGTCGACCTGCTCGTGCAGGCCCGTTCGGGGCTGATCTCGGTCACCGGTGACGCCCGCGAGGGAGCCACGGCCGCCGGCACGCCCGTCGCGGACCACCACGGCGCGGCGCTGCTGGCGATGGGCGTCCTGGCCGCGTACGTCCGCAAGCTCGCGACCGGGCGCGGCACCCGCGTCCAGTCCAGCCTCCTGGGCGCCGGGCTGGACCTGCAGGCGGAGTCGCTGGCCCTGTACTACTCGGGCGGCAAGGGCCAGGACGACGTCCGCCGCCCCGGCTCCCTCGCCGCCTGGTTCATCGACCCTCCCTACGGCGTCTACCGCCTCCTCGACGCGCACGCGGTCATCGCGCTGAGCGGCGCCATGGACGACTTCGCCGCCGCCCTCGGCTCCGCCGAACTGGCGGCCTTCGACCAGGAGGCGCGCCGCACCCGGCGCGAGGAGTACACCGCGCTCCTCGCCCGGACCCTGGCCGGCTGGACCTACCGGGATCTGGCCGAACGCCTGGAGCCCCGCGGATTCTGGATCGAGAGGGTCGCCACCTACGACGACGTCCGGAACGACCCGCAGGTGGCGGAGGAGGGGCTGCTCATGGAGATGCCCGTGGGCGACACCCATGCGACGGTGCTCAACCATCCGATCCGCTACGACGGCCGGCTGCCCGAACTGCGCACCCCTCCGCCGGAACTGGGCGAGCACACCCGCCCGGCGCTGCGCGAGGCGGGCTTCGGCGACGCGGAGATCGACGACCTGATCGCCTCGGGCGTCGTCGCGTCCCGCGAGAACGGGGCGCCGCGGTCATGAAGGCGCTGATCTGCGACCGTCTCGGCACGCCCGACCTGCTGACGGTCGCCGACCTGCCCGAGCCCCGCCCGGGACCCGGCGAGGTCGCGGTCGCGGTGGCCTACGTCGGCCTCAACTTCCACGACACCCTGATCGTCGCCGGCCGGCACGTGGTCAGGCCGGACCCGCCCTTCTCGCCGGGCAGCGAGTACTCCGGCGTGGTGACCGCCGTGGGCGGCGGCGTGGCGTCGGTGGCCGTGGGCGACCGGGTCGCGGGCAACGAGGAGTTCGGCTGCGCCCGGGAGACGATCATCGTGCGGGCGGACCGGGTGACGCGGCTGCCCGAGGACGTGCCGGACCGGCAGGCCGCCACCGTCCTCGTCGCCTACGCGACCGCGTACCACGCGCTCGTGCAGCGGGCGGGGCTCAGGGCGGGGGAGACCCTGGCCGTCCTGGGCGCGGCGGGCGGGGTGGGCTCCGCGGCGGTGGACGTCGGCCGGCTGCTCGGCGCCAGGGTCATCGCCTGCGCCTCGTCGGACGAGCGGGCCGGGGCGGCCCGCGCCCAGGGGGCGGAGACGACCCTGTCGTACGGGGACGGCGGCATCAAGGAGCGGATCAAGGACGCCACCGGCGGCCGCGGCGCCGATGTGGTCTTCGACCCGGTCGGCGGTGACGTCGCCCTGGCGGCGGTGCGGGCGCTGGCCTGGGAGGGCCGCCATCTGGTGGTCGGCTTCGCGGCGGGGACGGTGCCGGCGCTCCCGCTGAACATTCCCCTCGTCAAGGGCGCCTCCGTGGTCGGCGTCTTCTTCGGCGAGTTCGTCCGGCGCGAGCGGGAGGCCCACGAGCGGAACCTGGCGCAGATCTTCGACTGGGCGCGGCGCGGTGAACTGCGCCCCCGCGTCCACGGGGTCGTCCCTCTGGACGAGGGCGCGGCGGCGCTGACGGAGCTGGCCGCCGGGCGGGTGCGCGGCAAGATGCTGCTGCGGGTCTCCGGGCGGGCGGAGTAGCGGCGTGACCGCAGCCGCGGGCACGCCCCGCCGCCGGGCCGTGCTGGCCACGTTGATGGCGGGGACGCTGCTGGCTCCCCTGAACTCCTCGATGGTGGCCGTGGCGCTCGTGCCGGTGCAGCGGCACTACGGCACCGGACTCGCGTCGGTGACCTGGATCGTGACGGCGTTCTACCTGACCGCGTGCGTCGCCCAGCCGGTGATGGGGCGGATCGCCGACGCCGCCGGTCCGCGCCGGGTGTTCATGGGCGGGATGGCGGTGGCGGCGCTGGCCGCCGCCGCGGCCCCGTTCTCCCCGACGCTGGGCGCGCTGGTGGCGTGCAGGGCGTTGCAGGCCGTGGGCGGGGCCACCGCCTTCCCCTGCGCGATGGTCATGCTCAGGCGGCCGGGGTTCGGCGGCGGGCGCGCGCTGACCGGCATCGCCGCGGTCAACACGATCAGCGGTGCCGTGGGCCCGGTCCTCGGCGGCGTCCTGGTCGCGGCCGGCGGCTGGACGTGGATCTTCTGGGTCAATCTGCCGCTGACGGCCGCCGCGCTGGTGTCCGCGGCCCTGCTGTTCGACCGGGACGCCCGATCGGCGGGACGCCCGTCCTCCGGACGCCCGTCGCGGCGGCGGGCGCTCGGCGGCATCGACGCGCCGGGCATCGCGCTCTTCGCGGCGGCGGTGGTCGGCCTGCTGGACATGATGCTGACGCTGCCCACGGGCGGGTTCCTCCGGGGGCTGCTCCTGTTCGCCGTCGCGACGGCGCTGTTCGTCGTCTGGGAACTCCGCGCCCGGACGCCGTTCATCGACCTGCGCGCGCTCGCCGGAGCCGGCGGTCTGACCGGGGTCTACGTGCTGTTCATCCTGTTCAATCTCGCCTACTACGGGGCCTTCTACGGACTGCCGCACTGGTTCCAGGAGACGCGGCATTTCACCACCGGCCAGGCGGGCCTGCTGATACTCCCCATCGCGGCGACGGGCGCCCTGGTGACCGTGCTCGCCCCCGCCCTCCTGCGCCGGGTCCGGCTGCGGCACGCGCTGATGGCCGGATCGCTGACGCTGGTGGCCGGGCTCGGCGGGATCATCGCGTTCACGCCCGGCACCCCCGTGG
This sequence comes from Actinomadura rugatobispora, assembly GCF_055379765.1. NCBI lineage: Bacteria > Bacillati > Actinomycetota > Actinomycetes > Streptosporangiales > Thermomonosporaceae > Actinomadura > Actinomadura rugatobispora. The sequence continues at coordinate 10,307,765 of NZ_AP029191.1, forward strand.
CGCTGCTGGTCGCGGACGGCGTCCTGCTGGGACTGCCGTACGGCCTGTGCAATCTGGGGCTCCAGTGGCTGATGCACGAGCGCGCCCCGGACCGCCTGGCGGGCGTCGCGGGCGGCCTCTTCCAGTCGTGCCGCTACCTCGGGGCGATCGCGGCGGTCGGGCTCGTCGGGGCGCTGGCGCCCCGGTCCCCGGACGCCCCGGCCGGAATCACCGACCTCGGGATCGCGATGACCGCCACCGCCGTCGTGCTGTGCGCGGTGATGGCCGCCGACCTGCGCCGCCACCGGGACGGACGAGAAGCACCAGGCTCGGGCCGCCCTTTCGAGATAGACTCAAACCCACGACTCGCGCAGGCCGATACTCGGTCCTCTGCCTCGGAGGTGGACCATGCCTGAGGGCAATGGGCCGAACAAGTCCGTCTCCAGCCGCGTCTTCTCCCTCCTCAACGCCTTCACCCTGCAGCAGCCGTCGATGCGGCTCGTGCAGCTCAGCCAGGCCACGGGCCTGCCGGTGTCCACCGTCCACCGGATGGTCACCGAGCTGGTCGACCTCGGCGCCCTCGAGCGCGAGAAGGACGGCGCGTACCGCATCGGCCTGCGCCTGTGGGAGCTGGGCTCGCTGTGCCCCCGGCCCACCACCCTCCGCGACGTCTCACTGCCCTTCATGCACGACCTGTACGAGGCGACGTCCGAGAACGTGCAACTGGCCGTCCTGGACGGGGGAGAGGCGCTCTACATCGAACGCGTCTGGGGCAGGCGCTCGGTGCCCGTCGCCTCCCGTGTGGGCGGCCGGCTGCCCCTGTACGCGACGGGCGTGGGCAAGGTGCTCCTCGGCTACGCGAACCCCGGCTTCCAGGAGTCCGTGCTGCGCGCCGGAATGCGCCGGTACACCCCGCACACGGTCATCATGCCGGGGCTCCTCATGCGCTCCCTCCGCGACGTCCGCAGCTCGGGCATCGCCCGGTGCGTCGAGGAGATGACCCTGGGCACCGTGTCCGTCGCGGCGCCGATCTTCGACCGGGACCGGCAGGTCGTGGCGGCGCTGTCGGTCGTCATGCACTCCCGGGCGCGGTCCCTGTCGACCGTCGAGCCCGCGCTGCGGGTGGCGGCGATGTCCATCTCCCGGGAACTGGCGAAGAACCACTACCGGGCCGGGGACGAGTCAGAGGTCCCGGTGGCCGAGAAGCTGCCGCGCGTTGGCTGAGCCCACCCGGGCCCGGTCGGCGGGGCCGATCGCCAGCGCGTCCAGGGTGGCGGCGGGTTCGGTGTCGGCCAGCTCGAAGGGGTAGTCGGTGCCGAGCAGGACGCGGTCGGCGCCGAAGTCCTCGATCAGCCGCTCCAGGAGGCGCGCGGAGAACGTCGCCGTGTCGAGGTACAGGCGGCCCAGGTAGGCGCTGGGCGGCAGCGGCACGGTGCGGGCGACGGCCTTGCGGTGCCAGCCGAGGTCGAGACGGCCCTCCAGGGCCGGCAGGCAGCCGCCCCCGTGCGCCAGGCACAGGGTGAGGGCGTGCCGTTCCAGCACCCCGCCGAAGATCAGGCGGCTGGCCGCCAGCGCCGTCTCCGCGGGGTAGCCGACCAGCTGGGGCAGCCAGTACGCGTGCAGCCTGGCGCCACCGGACACGGCGTTGGGGTGCAGGAACACGAACGTGCGGCGTTCCGCCAGCAGCTCCCACAGCGGCTCGTGGACGGGGTCGTCGAGCTCGCGGCCCGCGCCGTGCGAGCCGATCGCGATGCCCGCGCAGCCGAGTTCGTCCAGGCACCGCCGGGCCTCCTCGACGCTCTCGGGGACGCCCAGCGGGACCGTGCCGAGGGGGAGGAGCCGCCCGCCGCCCCGGGCCGTGAAGGCCGCCAGCGCGTCGTTCCCGCGGGCGACGACCTCGCGGGCGAGGCCGGTGTCGGCGGCGCCGGAGCAGGTGACGAACGGGGGCAGCGAGACCGCCTGCCGCCACACGCCCATGCGGTCCATGTCCGCCAAGCGGTGGTCGACGTCGTACTGGGAGCGGTGCAGCGGGATGGGCGTGCCCTCCGCGACCCCTGAGACCTCGGGGGCCAGCCGCACCGTCCCGGTCTCGACCTCGGTCACGTCCGCCAGCCCTTGACCGGCCAGCCAGTCCAGCAGGGCGGTGGGCGTCGCGTGGCTGTGCACGTCGATCAGCCCGCCGGTCTCCTCGGCCGTCATGCGGTTCCGCCGTCCTGTCCGTCGAGTACGTTCTCGAGCCGGTTGAGGTAGTGGAGGTAGCCGTGCTCGTCCATCCGGCACACGTCGCCGGTTCGCAGCCACCCGTCGCGGAAGGGCTGGTCCGCGTCGTGCCGTCCCTGGTAGCCGTCCATCACGGCCGGGCCCTTGACGCACAGCTCTCCGGCCTCGCCCGCCGGGCAGGGTGCGCCCGACCGGTCCTGGATCTGGACGGTCATGCCGGCGTAGGGCAGCCCCAGGGACGAGCCGCGACCCGCCACCCCGGACACGTGATCGTGCGGCGCGAGCAGGGCGATGGTCTTGGGGCATTCCACCTGGCCGAAGATCCCGCACAGCACCTGCCCGAACAGCGCGTGCGCCCGGTCGATCTCCGCGGGCGCGAGCGTGGCGCCGCTGTAGATCATCAGGTCGACCGTGCTCCAGTCGACCCGGTCCGCGCCCGGATGCGCCAGGACCGACCGCAGCGCGGGCGGCATCATCAGGAGGACGTTCGGACGGTGCGCGGCCGCGGCGGCCAGGAAGCCGTCAGCGGTGAAGGTCTCCAGCATGACGAACGTCCCGCCGCGCACCAGCGTCGGCACCACCATGCTGCCGAACCCGCCCGCGACCGGCTCCGCGCAGAGCACGCGCGGCGCCGCCGGCCAGTCCGCCTGGGCCAGGTTCATCAGGGCGACCGAGCACAGCGCGCCGCTGGACAGCAGGACCGCCTTCGCCGTGCCGGTGGTCGTGCCGGAGGTGTAGCCCAGGCGGACGACCGCGGACGGCGGGGCGGGATCGCCCAGCCCGCACGGCGGCTGCTCCCCGGCCATGCGCCCGAGCTCGCGCCACCCCTCCAGCTCGCCGTCCGAGACCCAGACGACCTCCTCGCCGAGGGCGCCCCATCCGGCGATCTCGGCCGCGCGCGAGGCGTCCACGACCACCAGCGCCGGCGCGGCGGCCGCCAGCCGGTCGCGGAGCACCGCCGCGGGCAGCCCCTGGAGCGGCAGGCAGGCCGAGCGGAACCCGGCCAGGTAGCACGCCGCGGTCACCAGCCACTGCGCCGGACGGTTCCGCGTGATCTGCGCGACCGTGTCGCCCGGCCGGAGCCCGGCCTCCTCCATCGCCCGGCGGAGGCGGGCGACGGTGTCCGCGACCTGCGCGTAGGTGAGCCGCTCGGGGCCGCAGACGAGCGCCTCCCGGCCGGGGAACCTGCGCAGCGCCGTGATGAGCGCGCCGCCGATGGACCCGACGGCCGCCTCGGCGGCGGTCACAGCCGCTCGTCCGGCATGACGGTCCCGCAGGCCTTGCACGTCCGGGCCTCGACGCTGCCGTAGAAGCGCGCGTAGGCGCCGGCGACCGGATCGACCCGGTAGTCGGCGATGTGGACGCTCTCCTCGTGCAGGAACCCGCCGCAGCCCGGGCAGAACCAGCGGAACCGGTCGAGCTCGCCTGGACGGCGGAGCCGCTCGATCACCAGGACGAACGCGTCCGGCGGGAACCGCGGGGAGTGCGCCACCCCGGTCGGGGTGAAGATCGACGACCCCTCCGGGATCACCGCGACCCCCTCCGACCCGTCGGGCTCGCGGTAGTGCAGGTTCATCGAGCCCCGGATCATGTACATGACCTCGTCGCTCGGGTTGAGATGGAACTCGCTGCGGTACTCGCGCCCGCGCGCGATGAAGGCCAGCGACTCGCTGTCCTGCCACAGCACCTTCACGCGGCGTCCCGACTCGGCGAGTTCGCGCGCGACGCCGTCGAGATCGATGATCGGCATCTGGCTGGGAAGCATGATCGTTCTCCGTGCGGTGGTCAGCCGGTGGCGGTCAGCTCGCCGTGGCGGTCGAAGACGACGTCCCCGCCGGCGATGGTCAGGTCGGCGCCGAGGCCGAGCAGGGCCTCGGGGTCCTCGGCGAGCGGATCCCCGTCCAGGACCACGAGGTCGGCCAGGCTCCCGGCCGTCAGGGCGCCCTTGACGCCCTCCTCGCCCGTGTGGGCGGCGCCCGAGGTGGTGTAGAGGCGCAGGGCCTCCTCGCGTCCGATCGCCTGGCCGGGGCCGTTGGGCCGCCCCTGCCGGTCCTTGCGCGTCACCATGGCGTAGAGGTTCTGGAAGGGGTTCAGATCGTTGATGGGGTAGTCGGTCCCGGCCGCCACGCGGGCGAGGCCCATGATGTCGATCATGGAGCGCAGCGGCACGGCCTCCTCGGCGCGGCGCGGGCCCATCCGCTCGGCGATGGCGTCGCGGTTCCTCCACAGGAACGGGGTCTGGGGCGCGACCAGCACGTCCAGGTCGCGCGCCCGCTTCATCTGGTCCGCCTGCATGAGGCTGGCGTGGATCAGGATGTCGGGCCCGGGCCCGGTGCCGCCGGCCAGGCCGTCGCCCTCGCGTGCGCGGGCGAAGACGTCCAGCGCCAGGTCGATGGCCGCGTCGCCCACCGTGTGGATGCCCGTGCGCCACCCGGCGCGGCGTGCCCGGGACACGAGCCCGGCCAGCCGCTCACCGTCGACGAGGAGGTCGCCGGCGTAGGGGCCGTCCGGCTTGTGCGGCTCCCGCGTGGCGGCCGTGCCCAAGGTCATGCCGCCGTCGATCAGCAGCTTGACCCCCAGTTCGCGCAGCCACGTCCCGTCGCCGTACCGCCTCGGACCGCCCCCGACCAGGCCCTCCCACTCCTCGAACGGCACCGAGGGGATCAGCTCGCCCGACGGCAGCACCATGGCTGCGACCCTCACGGTCGACAGGCCCCGCTCGGCGAGACGGGCCAGGACCTCCACGTCCCGGCGCGGCAGGGCGCCCGCGACGACGGAGGTGATCCCCCAGGAGTTCAGCGCCCGCATCGCCGCCGCGAGCTGGTGCTCGCGCTGCTCCGGCGTCCACTCGGGGACGACCCGCGCCACCAGGTTCTGGGCCTCCTCCCACAGGTAGCCGGAGAGCCTGCCGGTGCCGGGATCGCGGCCCAGCGTGCCGCCGTCGGGGTCGGGGGTGTCCTCGTCGATGCCCGCCAGGCGCAGGGCCGCGCTGTTGACGCACGTGCTGTGCCCCATCGGCAGGTAGACGGGCCGCCCGTCCCCGGCGGCGTCGAGTTCGGCGCGCGTGGGGACTCGGCCCTCGCGCAGTTGCAGGACGGGGTTCCACACCTGCCCGCGCACCCAGGCGCCGGCGTCCAGCGAGTCCGCCATCGCGCGCACCCGCCGCAGCGCCTCGTCCATGGTGCCCGCGCCGCGGAAGGAGACGGTGTCGCCGTCCATGCCGGCCTGCTCGAAGTGGCAGTGGGTGTCGATCAAGCCGGGCAGGACGGTCCTGCCCCGCAGGTCCAGCACCCGCGCGCCGCCGCGCGCCGCCCGCCGGACCTCTTCCTCGTCACCGACCGCCCCCACCGCGCCGCCCCGGACCAGGAGCGCGGCCGCGACCGAGCCGTCCCGGTCCAGGGTCAGCACCCTCCCGTTGACCAGGAGCAGATCCCGCGGATCATCGGGCATGGCGGTCATCCGCCCGTCACGGCCGCGACGCACTCGACCTCGACGAGAACGCCGTCGCGGTGCGGAGTCGCGATCACCGTCGTGCGGGCCGGGAAATGCGGATTCTTCTCGAAGAAGCGGCGGTACACGCCGTTGAACGCCGGGAAGTACTCGGCGGAGCGCAGATAGCAGTTGCACTTGAGAATGCTCTCCCTGCTGCCGCCGGCCGCCTCCACCACGGCGAGCAGATTGCGCAGGGTCTGTTCGGCCTGCTCCTCGAAGACGTCGGAGACGATCGTGCGGGTCTCCGGATCGAGCGGACCCGTGCCCGAGCAGTAGATGGTGTCACCGTGGACGACGGCCTGCGAGAGCGGCGCCGCCGTGCCCGTGGAGAAACCGACCGTGGGCGCACTTCGCGTCGTTACAGGACGAATGCTCATGTCAACTCCTCGATAAAGATGGACCCCGGCAAAAGGTGGACCGCGAGCCGGTCAGGCCGGGTCGATCCGCATGACCACGGCCTTGGGCTCGGTGAAGAACTCGCGGCTGTAGGCGCCGCCCTCGCGGCCGACACCGGAGTCGCCCGCCCCGCCGAACGGCGCGCGCAGATCGCGTACGAAAAAGCAGTTCGTCCAGACGGTCCCCACGCGAAGCGCCCGCGAGACCCGGTGCGCGCGGGACAGGTCCTTGGTGAAGAGCATCGCGTTCAACCCGTACGGAGTGTCGTTGGCCGCTTGGACCGCACCATTCTCGTCGTCGAAGGGGAGGACGACCACCACGGGGCCGAAGATCTCCTCCTGGGTGACGCGGTCGCGCTGCCCGGCCCCGACGATCACGCTCGGGAGCACCGTCCAGCCGGGGCCCCGGCCGCCGGTGAGGACCCGCGCGCCGTCCCGGACGGCGAGGTCCAGGTACCCGGTCACCTTCTCGTGGTGCTCCCGCGAGGACAGCGGGCCGATCCGCGTCGCCTCGTCCCTGGGATCCCCGACGACCAGCGCCTCGGCGGCGGCGCGGAAGCGGTCCAGGAACTCCTGGTAGATGTCCCGCTGGACGTACAGCCTGCTCCCGGCCAGGCAGACCTGGCCGCTGTTGGTGTAGACGGCCTTGATCGACCACTCCACCGCCTGGTCCAGATCGGCGTCGGCGAAGACGATGTTGGCGCCCTTGCCGCCCATCTCCAGGCTGAGCGGGGTGAGGTTGCGCGCCGCCGCCGCCGAGATGGCCCGCCCGGTGTTCGACTCGCCGGTGAACGTGATCCTGTCGACGCCCGGTGACTCGGTCAGCGCCTGCCCCACGGAACCGGGTCCGTACCCGTGCACCACGTTGAACACGCCCGGGGGGATCCCGGCCTCCAGGGCGAGGCGGGCGAGCAGGGTCGCCGACGCGGGGCTCTGCTCCGCCGGCTTGAGGACGACCGTGTTGCCCCACGCCAGAGCGGGCGCGACCTTCCAGGACGCCAGCATGAGCGGGAAGTTCCACGGCGCGATCGCCGCGACCACGCCCGCCGGGCCGTACTGGGCGAAGGCGTGGTAACCCGACGCCATGGGGAACGCCTCGGCCGCCGTGATCGCGGCGTGGTCGGCGAAGAAGCGGAAGTTCTGGGCCGCCCTCGGGACGTCGTGGCCGCGGGTCTCGGAGATCGGCTTGCCCATGTCGGCGGTGTCGGCGAGCGCGAGGGCCTCCGCGTTGGCCTCGATGAGGTCGGCGAGGCGGTGCAGGACCTCCGCGCGCTCCGGATAGCCCATCTCCGGCCAGGGCCCCTCGTCGAACGCGGTCCTGGCGGCGGCGACCGCCCGGTCCGCGTCGGCGGCCGACCCGAGGGCCACCGTGGCCCACGGCTCGCGCTCACCAGGGTCCACCGACTGGAAAGTGGCGCCATCGACGGACGGGACCTCGTGCCCGCCGACGATGTGCCCGAATGACTCCACCATGTCCTCCCGCGCTGGTCTGCTCGACTGGACCCACTGTCACCGCGCGGCGCCGAGCCCATCAACGATGGACTTCCACTCACCGGGAATCGCCCGGCCGGTGGTTCGCCGAGCCGCCCGCGAGCCGGTTCCGCGGCGCCTCCCAGGCGATTCCCACTGACCGGGAACGGCGCCTTGCCCGGCCGGACGGGCTCGGCGGAGGTTGATCCCCGATCTCGGAATCGGGGAGGAAAGCGTGGACGAAGGACGACGGGAAGAATTCGCGCGGGCGCTGCTGCGCGCCCACGCCGGCGGCAGCCCCGCGCCACCGCCGGCGGCCTCTGGCGAAAGCGTGAGCGAAGTGGACGCCTACGCCGTCCAGCGCGAGCTGGTGCGGCACTGGGAGCGGCAGGGGGCGACCGTCCGCGGCTGGAAGATCGCCGCGGGACCCGAGGGCGGGCCGGCGTACGGCCATCTCATGTCCACGGTGTTCCACCCGGAGTCGCGGCCGGTCCAAGCCGGCGGATACCTCGCCCCCCAGGTCGCGCCCGGGATCGCGTTCGTCCTCGGACGGCCGCTCCAGGGCCCCGGCCTGAACGTCGCGGACGTCTCGTCGGCGATCGCGCACGCCCTGCCCGCCCTGGAGATCCGCGATTCGCGGCTGGAGGACGGCGAGGGCCGCCGCCCCGAGGACGAGATCGCCGACAATGCCTCGGCGGGCGGCCTCGTCCTGGGATCGCGGCAGGTGCCCCTCACCGCTTTCCAGCCGCGCCTGGAAGGCTGCGTCCTGTACCAGGGCGGGCGGATCGCCGCGACCGGAGCGGGCGCCGCCGTGCACGGGTCGCCCCTCAACGCCGTCACCTGGCTGGCCAACGCTCTCGGAGACGCCGGCACGGCCCTGCCCGCGGGCTCGGTCGTCTTCTCCGGGCCCCTCACCCCCGCCGTCCGGGCCGGGGGCGGCCAGACGGTCACGGCCGCCTTCACCCGCCTCGGCGTCGTCACCGTGCATCTCGCCGGTCCGAGGGCCTGAGCGGGCCGGACCCGCCCGCGATCACCTGTAGCACCCACCACGACCGATGGAGGCGAACGAGCCATGGAATGGACCGTCCCGGCGGCGGCGCACCGGCTTCTGGACGCGGAGAACCGGCGCGAGCACCTCGCCCGCTTCACCGACGACTGGGCCGAGCTGGACCTCGAACTGGCGTACCGGATCCAGGACGAGACACTCGCCCGCCGGCTCATGAGGGGCGAGCACATCGTCGGCGTCAAGCTCGGCCTGACCTCCCGGGCCAAGCAGGAGCGGATGGGCGTCGACTCCCCGCTCACGGCGTGGCTGACGGACGCGATGGTCCTCGGCGGCGGTGTTCCCGTCCCGCTGGACTCCCTCATCCATCCACGGGTCGAGCCGGAGATCGTGTTCGTGCTGGGCGAGCCCCTGGCGGGTCCGGGGGTGACCGCCACCCGGGCGCTGGCCGCGGTCGAGTCCGTGCACGCCGGCATCGAGGTCATCGACAGCAGGTACACCGGCTTCCGCTTCAGGCTGGCCGACGTGGTCGCCGACAACGCCTCCTCCGGACGGGTCGTCGCCGGGAGCCTCGCGCTGCAGCCCCGCGGGCTGGACCTGGCCCTGGAACCCTGCGTGCTGCACGTCAACGGCGAGGTCGTGCACACGGCGACCGGCGCCGCCGTCCAGGGGCACCCGGCGGAGGCGCTGGCCCTGGCGGCCAACACCCTGGCCTCCAGGGGCATCACCCTGGAGGCCGGGTGGTGCGTCTACACCGGTGGCCTCACCGACGCGGTCCCGCTGGGCGCCGGTGACCACATCGTGGCGGAGTTCGGGCATCTGGGCGCGGTGACCGTCACCGGCGAATGAGCAGGGGGCCGCCGCGCGACCGGGCCGCCGGGGGGCGTCACGTCCCCCGGACGGCCGCCGACCACGCCGACCAGTGCCGGCGGAACTCCTCCGAGCGGACGGCGTCGAGCTGATGCCCGATCTCCGCCTCCAGCGCCGCGTCGAAGTCCGTGGTCAGGGCGTCCCGGATGAGCGTCTTGGTCGCGGCGGCGATGCGCGGGACCGCGGCGGCGATCGCGGCGGCCTTCTCCAGGGCGGCGCCGAGGGGATCGGCCGCGATCTCCGTCAGCATGCCCCGGCGCAGCGCCTCCTCGGCGGCGACCTTGCGGCCGGTCACCGCGACGTCGATCGCCGCGGAGGGCCCGATCGTCCGGGCCAGCAGCCAGGACACCCCGAAGTCGGGCACCAGCGCCATCCTGATGAACGGCGCCGCGAACACCGCCCCGCCGCCGCCCACGCGGATGTCGCAGGCCAGCGCCAGGGCGAGCCCCGCGCCGACCGCGGGCCCGCCGACCGCGGCGATGGTGATCTTCGGGGAGCCCAGCAGCCGCGACGCCGACGCGAACTCGCGGGCCATGCGGGCGGCGGCCTGCTCCGGCGACTCGCCGCTCATGTCCCCGATGACGGCGAGGTCCCCTCCGGCGCAGAAGGCCCCGCCGCGCCCGGAGAGCACGATGACGCGCACCTCGTCCCGGCCGTTCAACTGCCCCAGGACGGCCGGGAGGCCGTCCAGGAGGGCGCGGTCCAGCGCGTTGCGGCGATGCGGGCGGTCGATCTCCACCAGGGCCACGCCCGGACCGGGAAACGACACGACCAGGCCGGGGACGTCGGGAATGGCGCGCGGATCCGCGCCGGATTCGCGATTCGTTTCGCTCATGCCGGCGACTTTGGCACGCGGGCGTTCCGGCGGCCACCGGCCATTCTCACTGAATGGAAAACGCGGATAAGGGCGCCGCGCCCGGTTGCCGTACCCTTTGAGGGCCATCATGGCTCGTGAGACGGAGGACGCATGGACTATTCGGAGGCGAGCCGTCCGGTCGCCGCGCAGCTGGCCGGAAAGACCGCCATCGTGACGGGCGCCGCGTCCGGGATCGGGCGCGAGACCGCGGTGCTGTTCGCCGCCCGCGGCGCCCGGGTGCTCGCGGTCGACCTGGACGCCGCCGGACTGGAATCCCTCGGCGAGCAGGCCCGCGACCTGGGGCTCGACATCGCCGGCCACGTCCAGGACCTGACGGCGGAGGGCGCGGCGGAGCGGGTGTTCGAGGCGTGCTCCACGCGGTTCGGCACGCCGGACGTGCTCGCGAACATCGCCGGGAAGGCGGGCGACGGCCCTGCCGGGTCCACCACCGACGAGGATTTCGACTTCTTCGTCTCGATGAATCTGACGACCGCGTTCCGCATGTCGCGGCAGGCCGTTCTGCAATTCGGAGAGGCGGGCGGATCCATCATCAACACCTCATCGGCTTTCGGGGTCGTGGGCGTCGGCGGATCGGCTCCCTATTCGGCGGCGAAAGGCGCCGTCAGCAGCCTCACCCGGCAGATGGCGGCCGATTACGGTCCCCGGAACATTCGCGTGAACGCGGTCGCGCCGGGCCTGGTCGAGACTCCGGCCACCGCCGAGCGGATCCGCGCCGGCCTGTTCGACGACATGGTGACGCGGTCCCGTCCGATCCCGCGGGTCGGCCTGCCCCGCGACATCGCCAACGCCTTCGCGTTCCTGGCCTCCGACGACGCCTCGTTCATCACCGGCGTGACCCTGCCCGTCTGCGGCGGGTGGAGCACCACCCGGTTCCGCGCCCGATGAGAACCGCCGGGCGGCCTTCCCGATGCGAGCCTGATCAGGGAGGGCCGCCCGGCGCGGCGCCGGTCCGGGCCTCAGCCCGCCTGGACGAGCAGATCGGCCAGTTCGCCGGGCAGCGACGCGAACGGCGCATGACCGGTGTCCAGGCTCACCTGCCGGAACGTGGTGCCCGGGGTCAGTTCGTCCGCGTCATGGATCAGCCGGTCCTGGAGCGCCAAAGGCAGCGCCCGGTCCCGCAGGCATCGCACGAACGTCCGCGGCACGCGGCCCCAGCCGTCCGCCGTCGCGCCCACCTGCCCGGTCAGGAAATCGATCGGCTGATCCGGGGTGAGCGCGTGCGCGTACGCCAGGAACTCCTCGGCGGGCACGCCGGTGTAGTAGCTCGCCTGGAGTTCCTCCAGATAGGCCCTGTCCGTTGACCTCGGGTTGATCCGAACGGCACCGGTCTCGCCGGGATCGCCCAGGTAGAGGCCGCCGCCCGAGGCTCCGGACGCCTCCGGCAGCGCCAGGTACGCGCCGGCGCTCCCCAGCAGCGTCGGCACGTACGCCGACACGTACACCACGTGGTCGACCAGGTGCGCGGCCTCCTGCACCGCGCGCGTGGCGACCGCGCCCCCCATGCTGTGCGCGACCAGGACGACGCGCTCCCGCCCGGCCCGTCGCCGCAGCGCCTCCAGCGCCGCGACGACCGCGTCGGCGGTCGCCTGCAGGGTCACGTTCCTGATCGGTGAAGGGGCGCGTTCCAGATCCCGCTGGTCCTTGTCGAAATAGGACGCGGGGAAGCGCGCCGACATGCCGTGGCCCGGAAGATCCGGGGCGTGGACGTCGTGCCCCCGTCCCGTCAGGATCTCGGCGAGCCGGCCCCAGTGCGCCCCGCCGTGCCAGGCGCCGTGCACCAGCAAGAACCGGATCGGCATGCCGCCGCCTCCCTCTTCCCTATCTCCCATACGCGTCGCCGTCTTCCTTTTCTTCTTCGCCGTCGGCGGCCTTCTCGCGAGCGTCGGCGGCCTTCTCCGCCATGGTGACGCCGCCGGAGCTCCAGTGCGCAGGGGGGATCTCCCGTATCAGCACCCGGACGGACTCCGGCGGTGCGCCGAGAACCTCCACGGTCGTCTCGTGCAGTGCGCGCATGAGCCGCCGGAGATCTCCTTCCGAGCGCCCGGCGAGCAACGACACGTCGATGATGGGCATCAAGGCATCCTTGGGAATCGAGAGCGTGGTGTACGCCCCGGCACCGCGGCCGGAGCGCACACCACCCGTGAGATGGGTCAGGTCAGGGTTCCGGCGCTCTCGCCCTCGCGCGCGTCCGGTTCCTCCTCCTCGCCGACGCGGGACAGGTCGGTGCCCCGTGTCTCGGGAAGGGTGAAGACCAGGATGACCGAGCCGATCGCCATGGCGATGACCGGGTACCACAGGGCCGTCGTGAGGCTTCCGGCCTCGGTGCCGATCGCGACCATCGTGGCCGGCAGGAAGCCGCCGAACAACCCCACGCCCACCTGGTAGGGGAGGGACATCGCGGTGGCGCGGATGCGGGTGGGGAACACCTCCGCCATCGTGACCGCCGCGGGCCCCTGGGCCATCTGCGCGTAGGCCACGAGGAGGAGCAGCAGCCCGGCGACGGTGAGCACGGGCCAGGACAGGAAGTCGGTGACGGAGTCCACCTTGATCGCGGCGCCCTCGGCCGGATAGCCCGCCTTCTGGATGGCCGCGGCGAGGTCCTTCTCCAGCGTGGGACCCGCCGTGATCGTCTCGCCGTCGACCACGATCTCGGTGGCGCCGCGGGTGTCCTCCCGCTGGAACTCGACGGAGTTGCCCTGCAGGACCTCGCGCGCCCGGTCGCAGGCGGAGGTGTAGTCCGCGGTCCCCGCGGGGTTGAACTGGAAGGAGCAGTCGTCGGGGTTGGCCCGGATGGTGACCGCGACGTCGTCCTGAGCCGCGGCGAGGGTGGGATTGGCCGCGTTCGTGAGGCCGCCGAAGACCGGGAAGACGGTGACGACCGCCAGGACCAGGCCCGTGATCATGACCTTCCGCCTGCCGATGCGGTCCGACAGCCAGCTGAAGAAGACGCACAGGAAGAAGCCCAGCAGGAAGACGACCATGAAGACGGCGCTCACGGTGCGCGAGTCGAGCTGGAAGCCGGTCCGCATGGTCGTGAGCACGTACACGGTCGACAGGTAGCCGATGAACGACTGCGTGGCGGCCATGACGAACACGACGACGATCATCCGGCGGTGCCGCCGGTCCCGGAACGCCTCGCGCAGCGGGGCCTTGGAGTGGGTCCCCTCTTCCTTCATCTTGAGGAACAGGGGGCTCTCGTGCAGCTTGAGGCGGATCCAGACCGACAGGGCGAGCGGGATGACGGAGATGATGAACGGGATCCGCCAGCCCCACGCGTCGAACGCCTCGACGCCGACCGCCGCCTGCACGGCGAGCTGGGCGGCGAGCGACAGGCTGAAGGCGAGCGCGGTCGTCCCGGTGAGCCAGCCCACGTAGAAGCCGCGCTGATCATTGGGGGCGTACTCGGACACGTAGGTGACCGCCGCGCCGAACTCGCCGCTCACCGCCAGCCCCTGCGCGATCCGGCAGATCAGGAGCAGCGCCGGCGCCAGGACGCCGATCTCCTCGGAGGTCGGCAGCAGCCCGACCGCGACCGTGGACACCCCCATGATGATCAGCGTCAGGAGGAACACGGCCTTGCGCCCGACCAGGTCCCCCAGCCGTGCGAAGATCACCGCGCCCAGCGGGCGGACGAGGAAGCCGACGGCGAAGGTGAGGAGCGCGAAGACCGTCTGCGCCGCCTCGCCGTACTCGCCGAAGAACTTGCTGCCGATCACGGGGACCAGCGAGCCGTACAGGAAGAAGTCGTACCACTCGAACGCCGTCCCGACCGAGGACGCCGCGACGACCCTGAGTTCCTCTTTTTTCATTGCGTCTCCCTGAGAGACCGGGTGGCCCTTCACCGGTCGATTGATGGGGACACGCTAGGAGGGGTGGTGAGGCAGGTCACGTGCCGAATCCCGCTCAGCGGGAACGGCGCCGGGCCGCGGTCGCGGAGCCGGTCACGCCAGGTCGTAGAGCAGGCGGTAGTAGGCGATGCGCTCCGGGTCGGGGACGATCCCGTACGCGTCGTACAGGACGCCGTCGAAGCCCGGGCCGTAGTCCCAGCCCAGGCTCCAGGTCGCGACCGCCAGGTCGGCCCACCTGTCGGCCACCCCGAGCGACCCCAGGTCGACGTGCGCGGCGAAGGCGCCGTCGTCGTGGAGCAGGGTGTTGGGGGTGCAGGCGTCCCCGTGGCAGACCACGAGACGGTCGATGGCGGGCGGGTCGCCGAGCCGCGCGCGGGCCTCGTCGAGGCCGAGGTGCCGGTGCTCGGGGGACCACTCGGCCGGCCCCTCGCCCTCGGCGACGCGCTCGTCGGCGCGTACGAGCCGCCGCTCGACGCTCCAGTCGAACGGGCACGATTCCGGCGGAAGGGCGTCGTGGAGCAGCCGCAGCCCGCGGCCGATCGCGGCCGCCGCGGTCGCGGGCGCGTCCTTCCAGCGGGGCTCCACCGCCGATCGGCCGGGGACGGCCGCGGTGACCAGCCACGCGCCCTCGGCGTCGGTGCCGTGGTCGACGACCGGCGGGACGCGCGCCCAGCGCCGTGCCCAGGCCAGCCGCTCGGCTTCGCCGGGCAGGTCGATCTCGGGGGTGCCGGCGGCGACCCACTTGACGTATCGGGTGCCTTCGCCGTCGTTCTCGAGGCGGAAGGTCAGGCCGCCGAGCTCGTTGCGCCACACCGGCGTGACGGTGGCGTCTCCGGCGAGCGCCGTGACCACGTCGGGGACGGGCACCGGCCCGGTCGGAACCTCGGAGAAGGCGGGGCGGCTGGTCATAGGATCACGACCCTGCCAGGGTACGCGCCTGCCGACAAAGTGTTTTCCGGGTGGTTTGACCTTGTCGCGACGTCACAGTTTTCACTGGACATGTCCGACGCAGCCACCGAGGAAGGCCTCAGCCATGTCCGCCACCGATCCGACCCTGCCGTTCGAAAGGCCCGGCCCTCTGCGGCCGCCTCCGGCGTACGCGCGACTGCGCGCCGACGCGCCGGTCGCCCGGGTGGTCACCCCGGAAGGACAGAGGGCGTGGCTGGTCACGTCCTACGACGACGCGGTGGGGGTGCTGACCGACACGCGGTTCAGGCTGGCGCCGCCGGGCCTGGAGTCCACGGGCAACGACACGCTGTTCCAGGACGGCGATTCCCACACGCGGCTGCGCCGGCTCGTCTCCAAGGCGTTCACCCCGAGGGCGATCACGGCGATGCGTCCCCACATCGAGCGCCTGGCGGACGAGCAGGTCGCCGCCTTCGCCGCCGCGGGGCCGCCCGCGGACCTGGTCGCGGGACTCGCCGCCCCGCTGGCGACCCAGGTGATCGGTGACCTGCTCGGCGTGGCGATCGAGGAGCGCGACCGCTTCGAGACGCTGGTCGAGGTGCTCTCCGGCGACTTCACCGCCGACGAGGAGGCGGCGGCCGCCGCGGCGCAGGCCTGGGACGACCTGACCCGGTACGCGGCCGACCTGGTCGCCGCGAAACGCCGTGTGCTCGGGGACGACCTGCTCAGCGCCCTGATCGGGGTGCGGGACGCGCAGGACGGGCGGCTCGGCGACGGCGAGCTGATCGGCATGGTGATCTCGATCATCGCGGCGGGCCACCAGACCTCGCGCAACGCCATCTCCGTCGGCGTGATCCAGCTCGTCACCGAGGACCGGCTGGACGGGCTCGCCGACTCGCCCGAACTGGACGCGGTCGTGGAGGAGGTGCTGCGGCGCCTGGCCGGTCTGATCGCCGAGCCGTTCCCGCGCTGGGCCCACGAGAAGGCCGACCTGGGAGGCGCGTCGATCGAGCCGGGCGACCTGGTGCTGGTCCGGCTGGAGGCCGCCAACCACGACCCCCGGCGCTTCGCCGACCCGGACCGCTTCACACCCGGCCGCGACTCCGCCGGCGCGCACGTGTCGTTCGGGCGGGGGCCGCACCACTGCCTCGGCGCGTCCCTCGCCCGGATCGAGCTCACCGCCGCGTTCAGCGCTCTCGCCCGGCGGCTGCCCGGCCTCCGGCTGCGGGGCGACGTCGAGGACCTGGTCTGGGTCCGCGGTCAGACCGACGCCGGCCCCACGGCCGTCCCCGTCACGTGGTGAGCCCCAGGCTCGGCCGACGATCCGAGGCGTCCGCGAGTGCGGCCTGGTTGTCGGCCGCCCACCGTGCCAGCTGGACCAGCGGCCCGTTGGCGAACGACTCGCCCAGCGGGGAGAGCCGGTAGACGGCGGCCTGCGCCGACGATCGCCCGGTCTCGGGGGCCCGGGCGACGAGCCCTCGCGCCTGGAGGCGCCGCAGAGCCTGCGTCAGGACCTTGTCGCTGACGCCCGCGATGCGCACGAGCAGTTCCTTGCGGCGGGTGGGCCCCAGGCGCAGCGCCGACAGCACGACGGGATCCCAGGCGTGGCTGATGAGTTCGGCCGCCACGCGCACGTGGCAGTCGGACACGAATGTCTGGCACGGACCTTCGATCACGCGGTCCATTCTCCCATCCGGCCGCCTACCGAACGGTAGGAAGGGCGTCCGTAGCGTCCCGGGGAGCACGTTTCGGAACGAGGGAGAGCACTGTGAACATTGGAATCCTGGGGACGGGGAACCTCGCGGTGACGCTCGGCCGGGCCTGGGCCCCCGCCGGCGATCCGTTGCTGGTGACGGGGCGCGACCCGGCGCGCGCCCGCCGGGCCGCCGACCAGATCGGACCGGCGGCCGAGGCCGTCGACCCGGCCGGCTTCGCGGGCCGGGCCGACGTGGTCGTGGTCGCGGTCGCCTGGAGCGGACTGGAGGACGCCGTCTCGCTCATCGGCGGCACCCGGGGGACGCTGGCCGGCACGACCGTGATCGACTGCACCAACCCGGTCGACTTCGCCACGGGCGAGGTGCTGCCCCGGTCGGGGTCCGCCGCCGAAGTGGTGGCGCTCGCCGCTCCCGGTGCCCACGTGGTCAAGGCGCTCCACCTGTTCGCCGGGGCGTCGTGGCCGTACGCGGGACCCGCGGAGACGGCGCCGGTCGTCGCGATCAGCGGCGACGACCAGGGCGCGCTCGACCTCACCGCCGTGCTGATCGGCAAGCTCGGCGCCAGGACCGCCGTCGTCGGAGGACTCGCCGGCTCCCGGCAGCTGGAGGAGGCCGCCGGCTTCGTCACGAGGGTCGTCGCGGCGGGGCACAACCCGAGGTTCGCCGTGCCCGACGTCGACCCGGCGCTCGTCGCGGCGGCACGAGCGGCCAAGGACTGATCCCACCGGCCGGAGAGGGGCCGTGACGTCGAGGTCACGGCCCCGTCCCGTTCATCCTTGGGCGAGCCGAAGCCAGTGCTGGGCCTCGGCCGCTCGCCCCTGCCCGTCCAGGAGCTGGCTGAGCCTGCCCATGGCGTCACGGTCTCCCGCCTCCGCCAGCCGCTGATAGCAGGACTCGGCCTCCTGCGACCGTCCCATCTTCTCCAGCAGGTTCGCCAGGTTGTACATGGCGTCATCGTGGCCGCCCTCCGCGGCCCGGCGGTACCACCGCTCGGCTTCCTCACGCCGTCCCTTGGTCTGCAGCAGGATGGCCAGGTTGTACATGACGTCGACGTCCTGGGAGGACAGCGCGCGCCGGTACCACTCCTCCGCCTCGTCCAGCCGCCCCGTCTGCTTCAGCGTCAGCGCCAGCTCGTTGGCCGCGCCGACGCTTCCGGTGAACGCGGCGCGGCGCAGCCACCGCTCGGCGTCCTCCGGCCGCCCGATGCGCTTGAGCAGGCGCCCGAGCATGCACATGGCGTCGCTGTCGCCACGGCGCGCGTCACGCCGGTGGAGCTCCTCGGCCTCGGCGGTCCGCCCCATATGCTCCATGAGCGAAGCGTTGTTGTGCGCTCTGCGCACATGGTCGGCCCGCTGCCTCAGCTCGCGGCTCTCCGCTCCCGGCCCCTGCTCGTCCAGCAGGGCCGCCAGGTTGTCCATGGCCGCCGTGTCACCGCCATCGGCCGCCGCTCTGAACCAGTCCACGGCCGACGCGGTCTCGCCGATCTCGGCCTGAATCCGCCCGACTCCGTTGCAGGCGTGCGGGTTACCGCCTTCGGCGGATCTCACCAGCCACTCCAGCGCCTGATCGGTACGACCCGTTCGCGCGTACAGCACGCCCAGGTTGAACGGGGCGTCGGCGTCACCGCCGTTGACCCCGCGGACCAGCCAGTGCTCGGCCTCCTCCAGGCGATCCGCCTCGGTGAGCACGATCCCCAGGTCCGTCATCGCCCCGACCTCGCCGGCCTCGGCGCGCTCGCGGAGGCCGGAGAGGTCCGCGTCCTGTTCGGACAGCTCGCTCAGCTGGGCGAGGGCCTCGGCGTGGCCGGTCTCCGCGGCACGGCGCCACAGCAGCTCCGCCTCCTTGACCCGTCCCACCTCCTTGCAGAGCAGGCCCAGGTTGTAGAGGGCGTTGACCTCGCCCGCGCCTGCGGCCCGCCGGTACCACTCCTCGGCGTCCACGTTCCGGCGCTGCCGCTTGAACAGGATGCCCAGATTGTTCATGGCGCCGGCGTCGCCCGCCGCCGCCGCGCGGCGCCACCACTGCTCCGCCTCGTGGACGCGCCCCGCCTCCGCGAGCTTGACGCCCAGGTTGTCCATCGCCACCGGATTCCCCGCGTCCGCGGCCCGCCGGTACCACTCCTCGGCCTCGGCCTGCCGCCCCGCCCCGCTGAACAGGACGCCGAGCTCGTTCATCGCGGCCGGGTCGCCGGCCTCCGCGCGCCGGTGCAGGTCGTCGTACTCGCCGTCCATCGGGGGCATCGCACTCCCTGGGTCGGGCCGCGCAAGCGGCGAACCGTCCCTTCCGACTCTGAGGCATCGCCCCGGCACCACCAAGACCCCGGTGTGATCGTTCTGATCCGGGGGCCGCCATCAGGACCCCGCGCCGTCCGCCGGCCGCGCCCCGGGGGTCACGAGGTTGACCCGCCGCCGGCCGTCCAGCAGCACCCCGCACGGCATGTCCAGGAGCACGGCGGCCTTCCCGCCGACGATCGTGGTCGCGGTGGACCGGGGGTCCCAGCGCGTCCACGCTCCGCCCGGCGCCGCCGAAGAGGCCGCCCAGACCTGCTGGTCGTTCCCGATGACCGAGACAAGAAAGCCCGAAGGGCTCGTGGCATCGGGCACGGTCCCGATACCGCCGCGGATGCGCGCGTCGCCCGGACGCCCGTGCGCCGTCCAGCTCGAAGTTCCGAACCGCGCCCATCGGCAGCTCCACACCTGCCCGCTCGGTGAGCCGACGACCACGATGTCCAAGGCCATGGCGTCGGGCGGCTCCGTCACGACCTCGACACCGATCCCGGCGATGACCTTCTCGTCCGGGGCCGGGGTGCCCAGGTCGCTCCACTCGGTCGAGTCGACGTCCGTGACGTGGATCCAGAGGTGCCCGTCCCCGGTGATCACGGCGGCCGCGGGCACCAGTCCCTCCGCGCTCAGGGGCGTGGCCGCGCCCACGGCCCGGAAGATCAGCTGACCCGGCGGCGCGCCGAGATCGCTCCAGCGCCAGAAGCCGGCGGACCCGGCGTGCAGCCAGAGCCGCCCGTCGTCGGCCATCACGTGCACGGTCGGGCCGTGGTCCATATCGGTGTTGATCGGCGCCACGCCGCTCTTGACCGACCTGCCGGTGGGTGCGCCATGGTCGACCCAGGTCCACTCGACCCCGTCGACCGCCCTCGCCCACAGATGCCCATCGCTGCCGACCACGAAAGCCCGAGACGGCTCCGGGTCGAAGTCGGTCAGAGGGTAGACCCCGACACTCTCGGCGATGGTGACGCCGGCCGCGGGCACGCCGTGCGAGGTCCAGGAAGAGGACGAGGGGAAGAAGCCGTCGACAGGGTTTCCCCACTGCTCGCAGCTCCACAGCGCACCGTGCTCGTCGACGACGTACGCCACGGCCAGGCGGTCCCCGCTACTCCCGGCGACGCCCGGGGGCCCGTTATGAGCCCCGACGACCGAGACCACCGAACCGGGGCAGCCGTGCTTCTCCCACCGCACGCCGGTGTCGTCCGATTCGAACGTCCACAGATCGGACTCCCAGGACACGCCGGTGGCCCACACGCGTCGCCGCCCGTCCGGTGCGGTGATGTCGAAGGCGGCCGTCGGGTCGACGACGGCGACGTCTTGCGGTGTGGTTCCCAGGTTCGTCCAGCCGCCGGTCAGCGAGCGCGTCCAGATGCCGTGGCCCGCGCGGGCCACGATGACGGGCTCGTCGCCGGGCCTGGGATCCGGGCCCTTCGCCGCGACCACGGCCGCCGCGAGTTCGTCCGGAACGGGCGGCCGCAGGAGATTGCCCCACCGCCAGCTCCGGCCCGAGCCGATGACCATGCCGACGTTGCCGGTGAGCGTCTGCCGGACGATGGCGCACGCCTGGAGCCGGCCGCCGCCGTCTCGAATGCTGGTCGCCGAGAGTCCTTCGATGCTCAGTCCGACGCCCGGACCCGGGCCGCCCAGATCGATCCAGGTCCAGAGGGAGTTCTCGAGAACGGCGACCCGGAGGCGGGACGCGGAGCTCTCGGGGTCTTGGGCCACGGCGAAGATATGCGGTTGCGGCTCCTGCTCGGGCGCGACGGACGCGAACGCCGTCGCGAGTTCCACGGCGATCGCGTTGTCTTCGTCCGACGCGATCCGGAGCCAGGCGACGCCGGGTTGGATGCCCTGGCGTATCCATGGCCGTCCTGAAGCGCTGCTGACCACGAGCATGTGCCGGAGTTCCGCGCCGTCGCGCGACGTGCTGACGGCGATGTCGCCACAGTCCGCGTAGAACGGCAGGCCCTCGTCCAGGTGCGGGCCGTCGAGGCCGATCCACGGTGTGGCCGCCGTCCCCGGCCGGTGCAGCCAGACCCGGAAGTCGTCGCCGACCGCGATCGGTGTGCTCGCGGTCGACCCCTCGACGGCGAGCAGGGCGGTGTCGAGCACTTCGAGCGCGCCGGGCGGGGTTCCGATGCGCTCCCAGCGCCACCCGGCCTCCTGGCGCCTGCGCAGGTAGAGATGGCCGCCCGCGGTACCGACGGCGATGGTGGCGCCGTCGCCGGCCGGCCGCGCCCAGGTCACCTCGCCCGGACTCCCGAACCCCGTCCATGCGGCGGGTGCCATCAGGGCGTCCCGCCGCGTGGAGCCGTCATCCAGGGAAGCTTGACGCTCATCGTGGACCGGCCCTCTCTCACGCGGGTCAACGGATCGTGTAGCGGACGATGAGATGGGGGTCGGCGGTCCGGTCGCGACGCACGACGGCGTCGTCGGCGGGGACGACCAGAGTGAAACCGCCCTCCGCGGCGAGCTCGGCGTTGAGCGCCGCCAGCGCGTCGGCCCCCACGGGCGACGGCCCCCGCACGAGATCGTCCCCGGTGATCCCGTACAGTTCGACCGCGTTCAGCGTGATCGTGGCGGACCGGGTGAAGTAGGGGAACCAGCTCCTGTCGATCCGCGGCGACAGGCCGTCGCCGCCGCCCAGGAACGCCGCCCAGGCCGCAGGGAAGTCGTGCCGCAGGCTGAACGACCGCGCGAGGGTCCGCTCCGTGGCGGCCGCGAAGCGCTCGCGCAGATCGGCGGCCACGGCGTCGGCCCGTACCCCCGCGCGGGCGGTGTAACCGATGTGCAGGACGGCGTCGGAGATGGTCGTGTAGTCGAACGTGCGCAGGTCCGCGGGCAGGCTCAGCGTCCATTCGCTGACGGCGCCCGCCCCCTCGAACGGCAGGTAGCGGTCGTCGCGCGCGCCGGGGTCGAACAGCCCGGCGTCGCGGACGGCGGTACTGGTCACCACCGACTCCAGCGCGCCGGGGTAGTCCAGGAACCGCGGATCCTCGCCCGGCACCCGGGTGTACCGGTCGGCGAGCAGCCCCGGGTCGCGCCGGATGGAGCTGCGCCGCAGCGACAGCGTGGCCGCGACCGAGGTGTAGGGACCGGTCACGGCGGGCAGGCTGAGCGCCACCGTGCGGACGCGCCGGAAATGGTGTCCGGGCACCTCCAGGTCGTACAGCCATTCCGGGACGGTGAACTGGCACGACCCGCGCGAGCGCAGCTCGAGCAGGGCCAGCGGGTCGAGCATGCGCAGCGAGACATGGGTGGTCAGTTCGAGTTCGCGCCGGTTGTTCTCCAGGTAGGCCAGCTGCAGCCGGGTGAGGTCGTGGTGGAGCCGCTCCCCGGCCTGCAGTCCGCGGCGGCCGGTGTCCCAGTGCGAGAATCCGATGAAGGTCGTGTCGTCGATCTCGGGACGCATGAGCTCCCGCTTCACGGCCTGCTCGGCGGCGCGCGCCACGTCGACCGCCGTCCGGTAGCACTCGGCGAAGCCGCGCGCGACCTCGCCGCGCAGCCACGTGTACAGCTCGGTGTTGGTGTCCTTCGAGGCCAGGAACGCGTCCACCTCCTGGGCCCGGTTGATCTGCTCCCCGACGGCGTCGTGGTCGCGCCGTGCGACCTGCTCGTGCACGAGCGCGGCGATGAGCTGGCGTCCGTTCTGCATCAGTTCCAGCGCGGCCTGGTTGCTCTGCTGGACGAAGTCGAGGTCCCTGCGCTGGTACCCGGCGATCTTGGCCGCCCGGCCGCCCTCGTAGGCGTCCTGCTCGGCGGCTCCGCGGGCGGCCGAGGCGAGTGTCCGCCCGACCGCCGACAGCAGCGGTCCGCCGAACTCCACGTGACCGCCGACGCCGAGCGGCTCGATGTCGACGCCCATGTTCGGCAGCATGCCGAGCACTCCGTACATGATGTCGATGTCGGTGGCCTCGCGCTGCTTGTCCCGCGCCGCCGGCATGTGGATGTTCAGTTCGGCGTACTCGTTGGCGATCAGGTCCAGTGATCCCTGGCTCTCCGCGCCGGCCTGGACCTGCGGGTCGCCGTCCCGCGCCAGGCGCGGCGCCGGCCGGCTCTCCTGGGCGATCGCGGTGGCGTACCGGCCGACCAGCCGCTCGTGCACGTCGGAGAAGTTCGCCTCGGTCACCGGTGTGCGGGTCAGGCCGACGTCGCGCAGCTTGTCGACCTCGGACTCGGGACGGCCGAGCAGCAGCTGGAAATGGCGGTAGCGGGCGAAGGTGATGGCGCGCCCGCGCAGCAGCGCCTCGGTGTTCGCCTCGGCCTCCTTCCAGCCGAGGAAGCGGACGTCGCGGGTGAGCCGCGCCATGCTGATCTCGTGGCCCTGCCGCAGCCGCGCGAGCTCCTCACCGTCGCGCCGGTCCATCGCGGCCAGCAGCGCGGCGCCGGCCGACCTGACCTCCGCCGTGATCTCCAGCGCCTTCTGGACCAGCAGCGCGGCCCGCACCGGCGAGGCCGGCGCCCTGGTGCCGGCGACCGCTCCGGCGATGTCGACGCCCGCCGCGGTGGCCCGGGACATGAGCCCCGGGTCGAGGGCGGGCGCGAAGAGCGAGAGCCTGCGCACCGCCCCGGTGATGTCCTGGCAGTGGCGGATCTTGAACAGCCGGTCGGCGACCGTGTCCCAGTAGCCGACCAGCTGATCGTTGCGCGGAACGCAGAAGTAGAGGGTGCGCCCGATGCCCAGCAGCGCCGTGCCGCCCGCCCCGGCGCCGGCCGCGCCCGGTGCGGTCGTCCGGGCGAACGGCAGCTGGTTCTCCAGTTCGACGAGCGCGTTCCCGAACGCGCCCATTCCGGCGTCCTTGAGCCGGCGGTAGGTCATGCGCGGCGCGGACCGGTGCCGGGGCACCTCCGCCGGGCGGGGGCCGAGGATGTTCCCGGCCAGCACGTACAGCTGGGTCGCCTCGTTGATCGATTCCGCGCTGTCGAGCCGGAAGAGGCTGTCGCCCCAGGCGATGAGGTTCTCCAGGTACTTCATCACCACGTAGTACTGGTAGGCCACCACGCGGGTCCGGGCCACCCGGTGCGGCCGGAAGGGCTCGCGGCGCAGCGCCTCGTAGCTCAGCGCGGCCGAGGCCAGCAGGATCCGCTCCTCGGGGCCGAGCTCGGAGGGCGGACGGCTCAGCACGGCCACCAGCTCGTCGACCCGCGGCATGTCGCCCGGTCGCGGATTACGGAACCGGACGAACTTCCAGAACCGGTCGGGGACGGGTGTGGCGGAGCCGGATCCGGTGTCGGTCGGGTCGAAGACGTGATGGAACCATCGCTGCGCTTCGGCGAAGCGCTGGTTCTTGCTCAGGTGCACCGCGATGGTCACCGGCGCGTGGAAGAACAGCTCCCAGTTGTAGACCGAGTACGGGCCGGCCTCGCCGACGTCGATGTTCTTCGGGAACGAGGTGACCTTGAAACTGGCGTCCTCACCGGGTGCGGCCGGGTCGTTCGGATCGTAGATCCGGTCGAAGAACGGCTCGGAGACCTGCTGGACCGCCAGGTCAAGCAGGCCGTCCACCGACTCCTGGTTGAGCCGTTCCACCAGCATCCCCACGTAGGGGTGGAAGTGGTTCTGGAACACGAAGGACGTCGTGTCGGCCATGGCGGATCCTCTCGGCCTGGAGAGACTGGAGAGAAGGGAACACCGGCGGCGCGGCCAGCGGCCCCGGGAAGAGTCCGAAAGTGTTGGGCCGCACCGGATCGGTCGGGTCGGGATGGACGTAGAAGACGTGCCTGCGGTCCTGGAAGAAGAACGGTGCCCGGTGCGGATCCGTCAGCCGGTGCATCGGCCCGATGGCCAGGTAGGGCGACTGGCTGGCGCGCAGCACCGTCAGAGGATGGAACGGGTCGTCGTTGTAGTTGACGACGAGCGGGCCCGAGCCGGAGAACTTCCGGGCGGCGGGGAAACCCGGTGAGCCGGCGGTGTCGTCCTGCTTGCGGACCGGCAGGCTGTGCGTGGTGTAGAGGCGGAAATGGGAGTTGCCCGTTCCGCCCGGACTGGGGTTGAGCACGATGATGCCGAGACTTTCCCGGACCCCGGCGTCGTCGTGCTCGATGGCCGAGGCCAGGCGCAGCGTCAGCGGATCGCCGATCACGCTGAACTCGGCACCCAGGTCGATCGGCCGGTCGGGGTCGGACGTGCGCGGCGACTGCCACCGGCCGTTGTAGTACTCGCTCCAGAACAGGCTCACGGTCAGGGACGCCGTCGAGCGCAGGGTCAGGTCCCGCAGGGCCAGATCCCCCAGCCGGGTCTCCCCAGGCGCGTTCGCGGCGAACTGGCCGGGTTGCCTGCCGTCGGGCTGCTTGGACACCTTCAGCCAGAACAGCAGGAAGCGGCCCTTCCAGATGACCGGGAGCACCGGATCGTCCGGGACGTCGACGTTGACCCGCTCCCACGGCCGCCAGGTCCCGTCGAGCGTCCGGTGGAAGTAGGCGCGTTTCGCCCCGGAGGTGCGCCCGATGACGTGCACCACCGGGTCGGGCACTCCGGTGCCCGCGGCGACGCGCTCGTCGACGTGCATGCCGGCGATCTCCAGGTTGGCCACCTCGTCGAGCCGCTCCAGGTAGTGCCCCAGCGCGGTGGCGGCCGCCTGGTCGGTGATGTCGGACTGGAGCAGCTCGGACTCCAGCTCGCGGAAGAACGGCGACTTGTCGTCGCGCAGATCGGGGTCGAGCCAGTTCTCCGGGAAGAGGAACACCCTGCGGTTGGCCTCCCAGACCCGGTAGCGCTTCATCGCCTCCCAGCGCTGCGGATCGACCGACTCCGGGACGACGTCGGGCTCGAGGTTGAGCAGGAACCGCGCGACGAACAGCTGCACCGTCGAGATCGCCTGGGCGATGCGGGACGTCGTCATGCAGGGGTCCATCCGCACGTCGATGAGCAGTTTCTCGTAGAGCTGCTCGGGAGAGGTGAACCCGCCGGTGACCTGGTCGACGGTCAGGTCGGGGTCGGGGTTCTCCAGGTGCAGGACCCGCTCGACCAGGGCGTCGCGGGCGGCGCGGCGCAGCTCGTCGTGGATCGGGCGCACCGCCTCCGCCCACGCGGCGTCGTCGTAGCGCGCGCGGAGGCCGTCCCGGACGTCGCGTACGTCCTGCGCCGACGGTGTGGTCCGGATGGTCCTGGCGAGAGTGCTCACCGGAAGTGCGAGCCCGCGCACCAGATCCAGCACGTCGGCCACCCGCCACAGCCCGTCGAGCCCGCGCAGCGCCGCGGCGTCCATGCCCAGATGCGCGGCGGCGTCGTCCACGATCGGCGGGGTGACGCCGGCGAGCGCCGCGACCGCCTCGGACGGCGGGCCCGGCACGGAGGCGTCGAGCAGATCGATGATCGCAGTCCCGGTGACCGCCCAGCGCTCGCACAGCCGCCGGTACCGGGCGAGATCGGCGACGGCCCGCACCAGCGTCGCCGAGGCCGCGGCGCCGGCGGCGGCGGGCACCGCCGACAGCCAGCCGGCGTCGCCGATCCGATGCTCCGGTGAGCGCGCGAAGAAGCGCAGCTCGCGGAGCGAGAGCCCGAACGCGGCCGCCAGTTCGAGGGCCGCCAGCAGCCGCCGGTAGCCGCCGGTGAACGCCGCGACGGCGTCCGCGGGACAGCACACGGCGCCGGGCAGCACCACCTGGGCGACCCCCTCGGCCCGCCACCGCAGGCTCAGTCTCGCGGTCAGCTCGTTGGCGGTCAGCGCGAGCCGCACCGGCCGGCCGGCGACGAGATCGACCGGCGCCGCCGTCGTCCAGATCGCGCCCTCGCGGCGCAGGGCCACCGTCCGGCCGTCGACCTGGAGGGTGACCGCGGAGCCGTCCGACTCGATCGACAGCGTGTAGGCGCCCGAGACCGCCGGGTCGACGAACGCGGCCCACGCCCCGCTGAGCGCTCCGGCGGGTATTCCGGCCGCCTCACGAAGACCGGCCGCTCCCGGCCCGTAGTGGATCTCCGGCGCGAGCGCGGTCCGTGTCGGAGGGCCGGCGGACGGGTCCGCCACCGGGCCCGCCCAGAAACGCGCGCTCAGGCCGGTGGCGGTCACGGCGGCCAGGTCGTCGCCCACCGACCGCGGCGCCGCCGCCCCCGGCATGGCGGCGGCATCCCCGACGAAGGCCGCGATCTCCTCGGGATCCGTGCCGGTCGCGGCGCCGAGCACCTCCCCGAGCCGCCGGCTTCGCAGGGCGGGGCGCAACTCCTCCAGCAGCGCGGTTCCCAAGGCCGCCCGCCGGGCCTCGCCGCCCGGATCGGCGGGGTCGTCGGGCGTGGCGGCCCAGACCCGCCAGCGCCTCTCCAGGACCGGGTGGGCGCGCAGCAGCGGCAGGTATTCGGCCTGCCCGGCGTTGACCAGCCGCGCGACGGCCTCGGCCAGGCCCGCCGGCAGGTCCGGCAGGGCCGTCACCTCGGCGGCGGTCTCCGGGGTCAGGACGCCGCGATGGATCAGCAGCGACCGGGCCGCGTCGTAGGAGAGCCGCGGCGCGGCCGCCAGCACCTGCCCCGCCAGAGACGCCTGGTCCTGGTGGTAGGCGGTCGTGTACGTCGAGACCCCCGCGAGCAGGCCGAGGAACGCGTCGCTGACCTCCGGCGCGAACACCGACGTCAGCACGGTCCGCAACGCCGCCTCGCTCCACTGCCCGCCGCCCGGTGCGCGAGGGTCGGCGAGCCCGGTGCGGACCGAGCGGAGGACCGGCATGATCGCCGCGTCCGGGCCGCCGCCGGTGCCGAGCGCCAGCGCCGCGAGGCGCGCGACGGGGAGCCCGGACTCCCGGATCGACAGCACGAGGCGTATCAGCTTCAGGAAATCGGGATCGGGCCCGTCCAGCGGGGTGAAAGGCCGCCAGCCGGTCGCCTCGATCAGGCCGACCAGGTCGGTCACCCCCACCCGCAGGACGCGGGCCAGGTAGCCGTAGCGGAACAGGAGGCTGATCGAGGCGACCGACAGCGGCGTCGCCGGTCCGGCGTCTGCCGCGCGGACGACGGCGGCGAACTCGTCGGCGGTGAGCTTGAGCGCCGCCCGCAGCGCCGGGGCGTGATCGAGCAGCAGGGCGCCCGGACGCGCCGGCGGGCTGCCGTCCGCGCCGGGACCGAACACCGGATCCGTCCCGAGCAGCGTGGCGGTGAGGAACAGCCTGCGGTACGGGGCATCGGGTCCGCGTTCGCCCAGTGGCGCGAAGCAGCCGAGCAGCCAGGGCAGGTCCTCCTCGACGTCCAGCCCGAGCAGGTCCACCGCGGTCAGCAGGTGCCCGAGCCGGACCAGGACGGTGTCGAAGCCGGTGTCGAGGCCGCGCCGGACCTCGGCGCCGGACGCCGTGACCGGGATCGCCTCCGGCCAGAGCGCGGCGACCACGTCATCGGTGCGCTCGATGCTCCAGCCGAGCCGGGACCGCAGGCGCACGAACCGCGCGATCGCCAGCAGATCGACCGCCCGCAGCCGGTTGCGGGCCGGGTCGGGCAGCGCCCGTCTCAGCTCCAGCGACGCGAAGCCGCCGGTCGAATCCCCGGCCGGCGGCTCACCTCCACCGGGATCGGTGAGGACGACGATGTTCATGATCCGGTCGTGCCGGGCCGCGAGCCACGCGACGACGTCCCCGCCGAACGGCGCGGTGTCCAGGTCCGGGCGCAGCTTCGCCCGGAACTCCGCCGGCGAGATCGTCCCGGCGTGCAGACCCTGGATCGCGGGAAGCCCGACGCCGAGGGTGCTGAGCAGAACCAGCAGGCCGGCGTCGGGATTGACGAACCGCGTCCGGACCAGGCTCACGAGCTCCGCCGGGGTGAGGCCGAGGCGGCGGGCGAGCCGGCGGGCGTTGCCCACGCCGTTCACCAGCTGCGCCTCCGTCACCCGCGCCGGGTCGTCGCCGAAGAGCGCCTGCGCCGTCACCGCGGGGCCGCACAGCAGGTCCCGCTCGGCGGGTCCGACACCCACCCGTTCGCGTACGACGTCGCTCCACGACCGGCCGCCGGCGTCGTCGGCGGCGAGCACGGCCACCGCGCCGTGGAGCGTCACCTCCGCCCGCGCCAGGTAGGCCCGCAGGGCGGCCAGGCGCTGGTCCCACGGCAGCAGGAGCGGATAGGACGCGGCCCGCAGCGCGGCGTAGGCGGCCTCGTCCACGAACCGCGGTGACGCGAGCAGCTCGGCCGTACTGGTGCCCGGCTCCACGTCATGGCCCTCGTACCCCTCGATCGAGGCGTGCACGACGACGTGCTCCAGGATCTCGTTCACCAGATCGACGTACGGTAGCTCGACCTCGGTGTTCTCGCAGCTCAGCGCGATGTGCTGCAGGTCGGGGCGGCGCGCCAGCAGGACCTCGAGCGGACTGCGGCCGCCCGCCGCGGCCGGTTCGACGTCGAGGAACTCGAGCAGATCGACCAGGTAGGCGGCCGGGCTCAGGACCGACTCGCAATGCTCGCAGGCGCCGGCGTCGCCCGGCCCGAACAGCGTCTCCAGGGTCGGCAGCCTGCGCACGGCCGCCAGGCCCGCCGGTTCGGCCGCGGCGCGGGCCCGGGCACCCGGACCGGACGCCGCGGCCGGTCCACCGCGCGGCACCGCGAACACCTCCGGCGCCGCCCTGCCCACCAGATGGCTGGTGGCCGTGGCGAGGGCCGCGCTGTGGACCTGATCGCTGCGCCGGAAGGTCTCCCGGGCGACCTCCGCGCCGCCGAGCGCGGACCCGAACCGCGCGACGAACGCCGCCTCACCGTGCAGGGCCACCGCACGCGCGGAGCCGAGGCCGAGCGTGCGCAGCCCGCGTACCGCCTCCGGGGTCGGGGCGACGGCGACGATCCGCTGCAGGGCGGCGACCTCGTCCCGGACGGGCGGAGCGAGATCGATCGCCTGCGCGCCGAGGTAGTCGTCGATGGGGTGCACGGCCAGCTCGAACCGGTCGTGGTGCTCGGCGAGGAAGCCGGCCACCGCGCGATCGGTCCCCGCCGGGCCGCCCACCGGGATCGTCCCCTCGGCCACCTCGGCGCCCAGCACCGCGGTGGGATGGCGCAGCCGCAGCTCCTCGGCCAGCAGCGCCGCGTAGGCGTCCCGCCGGGCGTCCTCGTCCTCGCCCGGGACGTCGTCGGGAACCGGCACGCCGGCGGTGAGGTCCCGCCGCCATCGCTCCGCCCGGTGGTAGCCGGCCGCCGCGAGATCGCCGACCCGCGACGGGCCCGGACCGTCGTGGAGCCTGGCGATCAGCGGGGCGTTGTTGCGCGTCAGGCCGGCCAGCGCGCCGTCGAGTTCCAGGCGGGCGGCGCTGCCCGGAAGCTCCTCGCGCACCCGCGACCACAGCGCCTCGGGCGCGGCGCGGTGCTCGCGGTAGATCTGGGCGAAGCGGTGCCGGTCGGCCTCGTCGGGCAGGGCCGCGCGCAGCAGGTCGTCCAGGCGCCCGTCGCCGGCCCCGCCCGGAAGGTCGAGGACGGCCCGCCCGGCGAGCTCGCGGATCGCGTCGAGGCTCGCGGGGACCTCCGCCATCAGCTCCGGTGCGATGATCCCGTGCTCGGCGGCGCGCGCCCAGACGGTCTCGATCACCTCGGCCGGTGCGAGCGCCCACAGCCGCGGGCCCGCGGGCAACCCGGCCCGGTAGAGCGCGTAGTGCAGCGGCGCGGGGACACCGGTGCTCGCGGCCTCGCGGTCGGCGAGCGAGGCCATGGCGACGGCACGGGCGTCCCATCCGCTCTTGGCGGCCGCGAACGTCACGTCCCGGCGTTCGGCGTTCTCCACGAACCCGGCCGGCCCGATCGCGGGCCCGCCCGCGCCGGCCAGCCCGCGGGCGATGTCGCCGACGAGGCGGCTGTGCTCGTCGAGGACGGGCACCGCCTCCGCCGGGAGCACGACGTCGACCCGCTCGTGCGGGCCCGCGTCGAAGAGCGGCGCGGAGCGGGCGAGCACGCGACGTTCCGCCGCGGGGCCGTCGGCGGACGTCCGGACGACCCGCACGACGAGGTCCAGGCTCGCTCCGGGACCCGACCGGACCGGCTCCGGATCGTAGGCCAGCGCGAACGCGCCGTCCGGCCGCACCTCGGCCGTGCCGATCGGATGCTCGCCGCCCAGCCGCAGGTCGACGACCTCCACGGCGACGCCCGCGGTGACGGGAGCCCCCGCGTCGTCGCGCACCGTCCCGCCGATGTGGAACCTCGCCCCCGCCGCACCGGACGCCGTCACGAGACCCGCCCCCTTCCGCTAAGCACCGTCAGGTGTTTTCGCCCCGAACGGGATGACCGCCGGATTGTATTGCGGAGAGAGCGACCCTCCGCCGCGCATTCCCGCCGCGAATGCCGCCACCGCGCCGACGATCACCACGGCGGTCACCACGGCCTTCTCGACGTGGTCCAGGAATTTCATGTCGCTCTCGATCGGCACGTCCATCCGCTTCACCCGCTCGATCTGCTCGGGCGTCATGCCGGAGGGATTCGTGCGCAGCACCGTCGGGCTCTCGGGCGCCGGCGGCACGTTGACCAGCGGTTGTGCCGGCGTGGCCGGAGGCACGTTGACCAGGGGTGCCGACTCCGTGGCCGGAGGCACATTGACCAGCGGCGCCGAGTCGATCTTCGGCGGCTCGTTGATCAGCGGTTTCGACTGCTTCTCCGGCGGAACGTTGACCAGCGGCCCGCTCTTGTCCGGAACCTGGGACTTCGGCAGCGGGAGCACCTTCTCGGGACTCGGCCGCCCCTGGCTGATCTGGTTCTTGTTCGCATTGTCCTGGGCGGTCTCCGGTCGGCCGGGCCCGCCCTTGTTCCCATGGGAATGGTGCGGCTTGTCGTACGGATGGCCGACCTCCACGCCAGGAGGATTCCGCCACTTTCTGGGTGAATTGCTTTTCGTCCTTCGTTGTTCCTGCTTGTACCATCCCTTCTCGTTCTTGGGCGTCTTCCACGACTCTTCGCCGGCCTTCGCGCCAGGCCGGTTCCGTGTCTTGGGGTTGTCGGTGCGCCGCCGCTTGAAGTCGTCTCGGTATTTGCTCCGAGAATCCCCTGGTGCTGTGGTCGCCTTTTTCGCGGCGGTTCCGTCCGGATCGACCATGCCGGTGGGGCGACCGTTCACGTACGCGAAAACATTCGTGCCGTCGACCAGGTCCAGGGGATCGCAGCTCGTCCAGCGCGCGAGCCATGAGGCGTAGAAGCGTTCGCCGTGATAGTGGAGACCGGTCTCCTCGTCGCGCTCCCGGCCCGTATATCGGTACCGCTTCGATGTTTCGAGCCGGTTCCGGGACGCGAGGTAGGCGGTGGTGCCGTACGGGTGGTACTCCTCGTAGGAGATGATCCGGGCGTCGGCGTCGAGTTCCAGGACGGCCGAGCCGAGGTGGTCGCCGAGCTGGAAGCGGACGAGCCGCGCCGGCGACGGATCCGCGCCGGCGAGCTGCGTGCGGCTCTCGATCGTCGCGACGCGCGAGGCGTCGTCCATCAGATGGAGCGTCTCGCGTTCCAGCGTGAGGGAGCCGGCGGTCCGGACCCGGAACACCTCGAAGCCGCCCAGGTAGATCCGCTCTTCGACCAGCCCGGGTGCCTTCTCGCAGACCTTGCGCACGCGCTGCCGGGCGGCGTCGTGGGCGTAGAAGGCCCGTGCGCCGCCCCCGAGGTCCACGCCGCGCAGCCGGTCGTCCTCGTCCCACTCGAGCGACTCCAGGTGAGGCAGCGCGGTCATGTTGCCGTGGGCGTCGTGCCGGTACCTGGCGCTGTATCCGGGCGCGGTCACGTGGTCGGGCAGGTCCTTCGGGTCGCCCGGGAGGCTGGTGGCCATCAGGCGGTTGCCGTCGACGGCGTACTGGTAGCGGCGGTGCCAGACGACCGGGCCGGGTGAGTCGAGGTTGGGGCCCTCGTGGTGGCGCATGCCGAGGATGTTGCCGACGTCGTCGTAGGTGTAGGTCTCGATGTAGTTGCGCAGGGCCTGGCCGTCGTTGGGCAGGGTCCGCACGGTCCAGGCCGCGGGGTCGTGGCCGACCTGCCCGTCTCCGCCGCGGTGTTCCCGGCCGCGGGCCGCGACGAGCCGGTAGACGGCGTCGTAGCGGTACTCGCCGCCGGGGGCCACGACCTGCTGATCGTGGAAGATCAGGTCGTTGGCGCCGTCGCGGATGCCGGTGATGTTGCCGACCGGGTCGTGGTCGTACGTCAGGTCCTGCAGGAGGTCGCCGCCGCGCCGCGTGGTGAGGCGGCGCAGGCGGAACGTGAGCGGGTCGTAGGCGTAGGCGGTCCGGACGCCGTTGCCGTACTCGACGAGCACGCGCTGGCCGCGCGCGTTGTAGTCGATGTTCCCGACGACGTGCTGGGTGGCGCCGCCCGGATCGAGCGGCGTGTCCGGCTCGTCCGGCCGGTCGAGCCAGGCGTCCAGCCGTTCGAGCAGCCCGGCCTCGTTGTAGCCGGGGCGGGTGACGCTGACGGTCGTTCCCGGCCGGTTCGAATGCGGAGCCACGTCCTGGACCGGGCGGTTGAGCGCGTCGTGAACGGTGGCGTCGGTGAACGCCTCCTCATCCAGGAGGGCCTCGGTGGCGGGATCGGACTCCTCCGGCCAGTCGATCTCGGACCGGTGGTCGGCCGGCAGCCTGCGGGTGCCGCGCAGCAGGTTGCCCTTGAAGTCGTACGCCTCGCTGACCAGGACGCCCGCGCCGTCGAAGACCTTGTGCACGCGGCCTCGGTGGTTCGCGCCCTCACCGGCGGCCTCGCCGTAGACGGTCCGCTGGACGCAGCGCTCGTCCGCCGTGTCGGCCACGAAGACGGCCAGGGGCCGGCGCAGCCCGTCGTAGGTCATGCGCCGCCGGAAGCCGCGGCTGTCCCAGGACCGGATCGGCTTGCCGGTCACGTCGGGGAGCGTCCACCGTTCGCCGGAGTCCGGGCTGCGGGTGTGCAGGGGGTTTCCCAGCATGTCGAAGTCGCCGCGCATCACCGCGATGCCGCGGGCGTCGATGACCGCGCGCCGGTTGCCTTCGATGTCCAGGTGCACCCGAGAGGGGAGGTGGCCGCCCGGCCCGTTGTCCGCCACGGTCAGGAACGCCCGTCCGAGGCTGTCGGAGAAGGAGAGTCCGGGCGTCGCCGCGTGATCGGCCGCCTTCTCGGCGGCGTTCCGGGCGGCCGCCCGGTCGGCCGGTGTCGTCCCGTGCGCTCCGCCGATGCGCTGGTCGAACCAGGTCTGCCAGGTGGCGGGACGGTCGGCGAAGTGGCCGCGGACGAGGGCGGCGATGTCCGGGTCGGTCCGGGGATCGAGCCGTACGGTGTCATTGGCGTCCCAGTTCGCCTGCCGCCACGGGTCGAAGACGACCTTCTCGTAGGTGTCGTCGGGCCGCAGCGTGACGACGACACGCCCCACCGGGTCGTGGCAGAACAGCGGTGAGACCCCGGTGTCGGTCAGCTCCCTCTCCTCCTCGCACAGATGGGTGGAGGAGAAGAACGGTTCGTACTGGCGGACCGGGTTGCCCTTGTTGTCGTAGACGGTGCGGCCCTGGCCCACCCACCTGCGGGCGACCGGGGTCACGGCGCCGCCGTCCCGCAACGGGCCGGGCCGGACGTCGCCGGTGGGCCGCGGCGGATCGCCCGCCTCCACTGGGAGGTCGGCGTCACGCACCGGCGCGTCGCCCGGCTCGGCCGGGATCTTGGTCTGCACCTGCCGTCCGAAACCGTCGGAGTAGACGATGACGACCTGGATGCGCACCCCGCCGGGGGGTGCGGGCTGGTCGGCGTGGACCTCCCTGGTCAGCACCGCGGCGAACGGCGGCTGCCCGCAGCGCGCGAAACGGTGCAGGTCGTACACCACCCGGGTGCTCGCGGAGTCGAGCAATGCGGCCGACCGGCCGTGCGGATCGGCCACGAAGGCCTGCAGCGCCGGCAGATCGGGGTCGGTGAACTCCGGGTCGGCGGCGAACGCGGCCAGGGAGTCGCCCAGATTCTGCGCGGCCTTCCCCATGACGGCGGTCGCGGCGACCATCCCCAGGCAGTCGAACGCGGCCTCGCCGCGGTTGCCGTTCGCGTCGGTGACCCGCCGCGGGGCGAGGACCCGGTAGTCGTGTTCGGCGCGGACGGTGTTGCCCACCGGGTCGCGGGTGCGGGCGACCTGCAGGCTGTGGGCGTCGTAGCCCACCACGGTGGCCTCACCGAAGGCGTCGACGAACCGGTGCGGGAGGAAGAAGTGCTCGCGGGCGAAGGACAGCTCTTGCGCGGCGAACGGCTGCTCCTGATCGGGCGTCGCGGGTCCGTCCGGGTGGTGGAAGACGCGGCCGGACGGGATCCACCAGCCCGGGTCGCCGTCGAGCCGGACGTACCCGCCTTCACCGTTCAACAGGTCGGCGGGATCGGCGGGCAGCAGCTCCTGCCCGTCACGGTGGTACACGCCGGTGAGCAGGCCGGGGGTGTAGGCCAGGCGGTAAGACTCGCCGGGCAGCGCCCGCGGCTGGACCTCGCCGGCGCCCAGCAGACCGGTCAGATCGTCCGCGCGGTACCGGGTGCGCACGTGCTCGATCAGCCGCCGGTGCGGACCGGAGGCGGTGATGCCCGCGTGGTCCACGTCCTCGTACGGCAGTTCCCGGCCGGGCGCCGCGGCCTCGTCCAGGCGTGTGCGCAGCTCGTCGAAGGTGAACAGCGGGGTGACCGGACGGCCGGTCTCGCCGAGGCCCGGTGCCGCCGGCGTCATCTGGAGCAGCTCGTAGGTCCGGCTCGCGCACGGCAGCGGGACGCGGTGCGCGCCCGGCGTGTGGACCGGGTTGGTGTAGTCGGTCTCGGTGCAGGTGAGCAGGGGGCGCCGCTGCTTCGCGCGGTCGTCGTCGGTGAGGACCGGATCAGGGTCGGCGACCCGGCGGCCGTAGGCGATCGACACCGCGCGCCGCACGTTCCCGAACACGTCCACGTCCAGCGTCACGGCGTGGGTGACCCGGGGGTCGGCGAACCGGTCGCCGTCCGGTCCGTACAGGGCTCGCTCGTAATGGAACTCGACGCTTTCCCGGGGGTGGGTGAAGAAGACGGCATGCCGGTTGCCGGCGACGCGCGGCTGCAGCAGTTCCACGGTGTGGTTGCGCTCGCTGACGAGATACGGCCGGTCGGCCGCCTCGGTGCCGTCGAGGGCGTAGATCTCCTCCCGCAGCACCGAACCGCGCAGCGCCCGGCACGCTTCCCGCTCCTCCTCCGCGCTCAGCGGCCACGGAGACCGGGATCCGTCCGGCCGGAGCACGGTGTCGGGCAGCAGGGTGTCGGCGAGCAGCATGGCGGCCTGCTCTGCCGTGCCCGGTCCGGAGGCGCCGGGGGCAGGGGCGTCCTCCCGGTAGTACTCGCCGGCGAAATGGCCGCTCATCCGGTCGGTATCGACATGGGCGCCGGTATGGAACCAGGTGCGGGTGAGCACCGGCGGCAGATCGGTGGCGGGGTCCTCGTTGCTGCCCGAGCGGAACCCGAACTTCTCGGTGTCCCATTTCTCGACCATGCCGAAGCCGTGGAACTCGCGTTCGACCCCGTCGAAATGGCCGTGATGGTAGGCGTAGCGGGTGACGAAGCGATTGCCGCTGACGGCGTCGGTGGTCTCGATCCGTTCGACCACGTGCACCGGAAACGGAAGCTTGGTGATCCACGGCTTACCCGCGTACTTGTCCTGGAGATAGAACTTGACGGACGAGGTGTAGTCGATCCGTGTCCGGGCGCCGAGGTTGTTGACCGTCCCGACGAGCAGATGCGGCTTGTGCTCGCCCATGAGATTGACATAGCGCATGCGGCGCCGCGTATCGCCCGGCAGGCGCGACGACCACACCAGGCAGGCGGTGCCGTTGCCGAGAAGGTCGGCGAGCGTGACCGCGGCGAGATTGTCCACCTGCGGAAACGCGTCCAAAGACCGGGGCTCGCTCCAGCCGTTCCCGGACTGGTTGAAGTAGAGCCGCACACCGTCGCCGCCCAGGTAGACGATGTCGGTGGTGCCGCTGCCGTCGATGTCGCCCACTCTGATACGGGCGTGGTCGAACTGGTCCGGACGGTCGAAACGGGGCGCGTTGTCCATGGTGACCTTGGCGCCGAAGCGGCCGTAGCCGAGGTTCGGCCAGTAGCAGACCTCGCCCTCGCGGATGCGCACCAGATCGGTGAGGCCGTCGCCGGACATGTCGCCCAGATAGATGGACTGGGTGCCATCGGCGAAGACCAGGCGCGGACCCGTTTCCTCGTCGAGCGCCCGGGGGACCCGGCGGGCCGGGCCGAAGCCCTGCTCGCCCAGGGAATCGTGCCAGACGAAGGCGTCGTCCTCGGTGATCAGCACATCGGCATTGCCGTCGCCGGTCAGGTCGACGAACCTCAGGTTGGGATCGCGCGTATCGCGGTTGAGGCGAAACGCGAACGGGCGGAAGGGATCCCACCCCCGATCGCCGTCGTGTTCGTACCAGCCGGCCATGGGACCGTCCAGTACCACCACGTCGGGCCGGCCGTCACCGGCCAGGTCCATGAACTGCGCCTGTCCCGTGGCCATGGCGACGTTGGGCTTGCTCGCCGCACGTTCCATCGGCGCGAGTTCGACCTGCCGTGAGCTGATCGGGCTGAGGTTGGCCTTGTAGAACCAGGCGTCGCCCTGCTCACTGAAGACTCCGGGGATGCCCTCGCCGTGCAGGTCGGTCCACTGGTAGACCGAGCCGTCCAGCCCGATCGGCAGATTCTCCAGATCCGAGGGGTCGACGTCGTGCACCGTGTGCTGCACGACGGCCTGGGTGTATTCGTACTCGACCGCCGGCATGCTGCGCCGGAGGTACCCTTCGCCCTTTCGCTGATAGCCGGTCTGGGTGACGGCGCGCAGAAAGGCGTACACGGGCTCGCGCGCGCTCGCGGGAGTCCGTTCAGGGGAGAAGGAGAGGTCGGTGGAGCGCACGAGGCAGTCGTCGCCGACGCCGTCCTCGTGCTCGAAATGATGGAACATCAGCACGCGCCGGCAAAGGCGGCTGGTGCGCACTTCGAAGCCGGCGCGGTAGGAGGAGAACGCGTCTTCGCGATGGCCCCATGGACCGCTGTCGCCCGGTGTCGGGCGGACGGCGTCGTGCTCGCCGTAGTCGAAGACCACCTCGAACATCCACCCGGCGTTCTCGACCTGGCCGTCGGTGAGCACGTCCGGGCGGCCGCCGGAATCGTCGAGCAGTGACCTCCGATTGCCGTAGCGGATGCGCTTGACATAGCGGTTGGTCGTCCGGCGCGGATCGTCGAGAGCGCCGCGGTTGCCCTCGTGGGAATGGGCCGGGTCCACGCCGACGCCGTCGTCTTGCTTGTACTCGTAGACGACGCCGTCGCCCTTGTCGTCGCGGGTTTCACAGATCAACCACGCGAAGATCCGGTGCGGGTCCGCCGGGTCGGCGATACGGGACCGCCGGTCCTTTCCGTAAACGCTGAGGACGTTGTCCTTGGTGAACGTGCGCCAATGCACGTCGCCGTCGGAGTTGCGGGTCCAGCGCTCGATACGGGCCCAGAGCCCTTCGACGCGCGGACGGTACCGATGAACGGCGTGCCCCGGCGCGGTGGTCTCGTCCGCGAAACGGCCACCGTCCGAATCGAGCACCGGGACGAGGTCTTCGGTGCCGGAGAGCAGGAAGACGTCCGACTCCTCGGCGTCACGGTACTGCGGCAGCCCCTTGTCCGTCTGGCGGGAGATCTGCGGGAGGCCGAGCGACCAGCCGAAGCCGAACGGGCCGTTTCCCGCCCCCGAGTCATAGGAGAGGGAGAGTCGCGGTCCGAGGCCGGAACGACCCGGGCTGGTGGCGATGGGAACGGTCGCCGCCCCCGCCCCGGTCACCGGATTGGCCGCGAATTTCTCGCCGATGCCACGAATGGCGCCCCCGCCCTTGGGGAGCGAAATGGTCGGCGATTGTGCGGGCGAGTGCTGTTCGGGCGGGTACTGCGCGGGCG
This sequence comes from Actinomadura rugatobispora, assembly GCF_055379765.1. NCBI lineage: Bacteria > Bacillati > Actinomycetota > Actinomycetes > Streptosporangiales > Thermomonosporaceae > Actinomadura > Actinomadura rugatobispora. The sequence continues at coordinate 10,346,608 of NZ_AP029191.1, forward strand.
AGGACAGCGCAGGTGGCGCGGATATTTCCGCGTATGCGGGACTTTCGGCCCGGCCGTCTTTCACATGAGGAAGGTGTGCGTTGATGATCTCAACCCCAATCCCCGACCGCCCTGCCGCTCACTATGGGCCGCTTTACCTGCCCTGTAAAGCCGCCGACCGGATATGACACCATGTGGCCACCTGATTTCCGGACATTTATCGCAAGAGGGCTGCGGTCATCCGGCCTTCCGGCGGGGCCGGTCGAGCCGGCGCGTACCGCGGGACCGCCCCAAGGAGGGCCCATCGTTTCGGCATGGGGCGGCCGAACCTCGTCCTCGTGGCCGTAAGGCACCGCGTGGTGGACGAGCCGGAGTCCGGCGTCCCCGTGCAGGCTTGCCTGCCTCACGAGGATCCGAACCGGAGGAAGAACGAATCATGCGTTCTTTCAGCACGACGCTCGCGGCCTTCGGCCTGGCCGCGTCGCTGGTGATGGCGGCCCCGCTCGCCATGGCGGCCGGCAAGCCGCCGGACGCGCGGCCAACGCGCACGCCCTTGGGAAAGTCGAACTTCGCGATCGCCATGGGCGGCCTCCGCGCGGACTCCACCGCGAACTGGGTCCGACTCGGGCAGTACACCTTCTCCGACGATGGAACGGTCTCGGAGCAGTACTGGCAGTGGTCCCAGCTCACGCGCACGGTACGGGTGAGCACGGGCAACGCCGCCGCGGGCTGCACGGAGCGGGACTGCGTCGTGCCGACGGCGGCCGGATGGCAGTCCACCGAAGCGTCCTTGCTACTGGAGGGGCGCTACAGAGTCGACGGGGACAGGCTGCACATCTCCTGGGAGGACGGGCAATGGGAGGACTGGACGCTCACATCCCTGGCGAAGGGCACGCTGGCGGGCGTCGAACTCGAAGGCAACAGCCTGGGCGCCACACACGGTTTCGGCAACGGAAGCAACGTCTCGTGGACGACCCGGGTCCCGGCGGCCAAGGTCGCCGCCGCCGACCACACCGCCTTCACGCACCGGTACTACCTGTGGAAGACCGCGTACTCGGCTGACACCGGCTACACCCCGTACATCGACCATGGCGACGGTGAGCCGTTCTGGGTGACGCACTGGACGCCATGCCGGGATCGGCGCTGCCTGGGGGCCCAGACCCACGCGCCCGACGGCACGGTCCGCACCATGTACTACATCGCGCCGGCCGGCACGTCCGTCGAGAACCGGCGCGACACCCTGTGGCACTGGCGGACGAACCTCGCCGACGCCCGCGGCGAGATCTGCTACACGGGAAACTCCCATGTGAAGCCAATGCTCCAGGTCATCGGCGACGATGGACGCTTCCACGGCTGGGTGGGCGTCGAGGCGTCACTGAACCAGACGACACAGAACGGGACCGCCGACGATGACATCGGCATCTTCCGGATCACCGGCTGAACACTCGCCGGGGGGACTCGGTCAGTGCGGCGCTTGGGCGGTGCCCAGGATGTGGGAATGCGGGGGCACCAAGCGCAGGGGAGCGTAGGAGAACCGGTCGAGCTCCTTGATCTCGAAGCCCGCCGTGCGGATCGCGCCCGCGCTGTCGCGGTTGAGGTGGCAGCCTCCGCTTCCGAGCCGCCAGACCGGCTTGATGAGGTCCTGGAACAGGGCGAGCAGCCGTCGCTCGGACCGCACGTGCTCGAAGAAGTGCAGCTCGCCGCCGGGTCTGAGCACCCGCCGCACCTCGGCCAGCGCCTCGGCGGGGGACGGCAGCGAGCACAGCACGAGGGACAGCACCGCCGCGTCGAAGCCCGCGTCGTCCGCCGGGAGAGCCCCGGCGTGCCCGGGGACGACGCGGACGGGCACCGCGCTGCTCGCCGCCGCGCGCTCGGCGGAGGCGCGGAGCAGGTTCTCGGGCTCGACGGCCACGACCTCGGTGACCCCGCCGGGGTAGTGGGGGAAGTTCAGGCCGTTGCCGGCGCCGATCTCGATGACCCGCCCGGTCAGCCCGGCCAGCGCCCGCTCGCGGTGCCGCGCGGTGCCCCGGGCCTCGGCCTCGCGGCTGACGCGCTCGTACGCGCGCGCGAATCGGGGGTTCTGGAAGTTCGACAGGTCGCTCATGAAACCCTGGTGGGCAGCTGGTCGAAGTACGCCTTCATCGCGGGGTAGTAGGCGTCGAAGTCGGGCTTGGGTGATCCCTCCCGGGCCGCGACGAGCATGTCGAGGTAGTACTCCCAGCCGGGCCCGATCTCGCCGAGGCCGTCCTCGTTCTCGAGGTGCTGCACGAGCTGCAGCAGCGTTGAGCCGCCGGCTTCGGACAGCAGCAGCTCGATCCGCCAGTTTCCGTGCTCGTCGGTCGCCGAGAGGGCCAGCCTCCGCGGCGGCTCGCAGGCGTCGATGCGCATGTCCATCCACGGCGCCTGGTCCTCGTGCACCATCTGCACCTTGATCGAGCCGCCGGGTGCGGCGTCGCCCTCCCACGGTCCGAACCAGCGGGCGGTGCGCTCGGATTCGGTGACGCCGGCCCACACGTCGTCGATGGGCGCGCGGAGCGTCCGGGTGAGGACCAGGTCGCTTCCGTCGCCGGTACGGAAGAGCCGTCCCGTAGGGGTGGGGGTCATGCCGTGTTCTCCTTTGCCTGGTCGGCCGCATAGCCCGCACGATGGTCGCGCCGGGTCCGGTAGACCTCTGTCTCCAGTGCGTCGAGGTGGTGCTCGGCGACGGGGGGCCGGACGAACTGGGCGAGCCAGGCCGCCAGCTCGCCGAGCCGCTCGGTGTCGAGCTCGTAGAGCCGCTGCCTGCCGACGAGTTCGTCGCGCACCAGCCCGCTCTCCCTGAGCACGCGCAGGTGGCGGCTCACGGCCGGCCTGCTGATCTGGAAGCGCCCGGCGATCTGCCCGGCCGAGAGCCGACCCTCGCGCAGCATGACCATGATCTGCCGGCGCACCGGGTCGGCGATCGCTCCCGCCACCTCGTCCACGCGTAGAAGCGTAACATACTGGTTACGTGTTTGCCGGGTGGTGATCAGGCGCCCTGGCCCAGGGCGATGTCGGTGTCGGTGCCGGGGGAGATCGCGGGACCCAGGGCGACATCGGCGCCGTAGCGCTCGTCCAGGAAGATGCGCAGCAGGGCCAGCAGCTCGGCCGCGTCGCCGCTGTAGCGTCCGGAGCCGAGGAGCGCGTCGGCCCGCGCCAGATCGTCGGGGACGGCGTCGGCGAGCGGCCGGTCGAGCAATCGTGCCGCCGCGTCCCGGTACGTCCCGTGCACCTCGATCCGGTCGAGGTCGGCGACGACGAAGCGGGCGCCGGACGGCGTGCTCCAGACCCACCGGGGATCGGGCCGGGATCCGTTCGGCGGCTCCGTCTCCCGCAGGGTCTCCGCGTCGGCGTACACGCCGCCCGACTTGGCCCAGACCCGGCCGTGCGCGGGGAGGGAGGCCAGGCCGGGGCCGCCCTGGCCGTACGTCCGGGACACCTCGGGACGCAGCGCGCCGCCGTCGAGCCGCCAGCCCGTCAGGGTGCCGGAAATGCCCGAGGTGACCAGCCTGGACCGCGACGTGAAGGCCACCCCTTCGGCCCTGTCGCGGATGTCCTCCCCCCGCGCGACCACCGTTCCGGCCTGGACGTCCAGCACCGCGGGGGTCCAGCCGCCCACGGCGACCAGCCCGGTCTCCGGCTCCACGTCCATCGCGAACCCCCACACCTCCGCGAGCCCCAGGGCGCCGAAGGAGAGGGTGTGCCGGGCGCCGTCGTGGGGCGGTGCGAACACGTGGAGGTGGCGGAAGCTCGTGGCGACGAGCGCGCCGCCGGGCGCGAGCGCGACGGCGCAGATCTCGTCGCGGACGTGCCCCTCCTTGCGCGGCGGGTCGATGAGGCACGCGCGTTCACCGCCGGCGTAGCGGACCAGGCTGCCACCCGGAAACCCCACGATCGCGATCACGGCGTCGCCGGTGTGGAGCAGCGTCCGCCACTGCTCCGCGCGGCCCGCGCTCGTGTACGAGGCGACGACCTCGCCCTCGGGCAGGGCGTACTCGATGAGGACGGAGGGGCCGGCGGGGCTCCTCCTGCCCGCGACGGCGAGGCGGGTCCCGTCCGGGGACAGGGCGCACTGCTCGACGACGGCGAGGCCGAGCGCGGGCCGCAGCGGGCTGCGCAGGTCGAGGGTGGACAGCGCCGCCCGGATCCGGTCCGGCGGCATGCGGAGCAGCCGGTCGAACGCCTCGCGCGACAGGCCGGGCGGGCACCACCCGGCGACCGGCCGGAGCGCGGCGAGCGCCTCGGCGGGCGGGAGGTCGCGGGCGAGCCGCCACAGCTCCGGCCACGCCTCCTCGGCGGCCAGCCGCCCGGCCAGGAACCCGCGCTCCCGGACGCTCATCGCCCGCGGCGGCGTGGTGGCCACCAGGACCCGCACCAGGTCCAGTTCGCCCGCGGCGGCGACCGCCGAGCGCATCCGGGAGCGCAGCCCGGCCGACCCGCCCGCGTACGCGGCGGCCAGCAGCGCGCCGTCCGGGTCGGCCGCCCGGTACTCCTCGTACCGCCCGGTGACCAGCAGGCACGCCGCGCGCTCCACCGGGTCGTCGGGGACGAGCCCGCGGTCCGCGCAGGTCCGGATGACGAGCTGCCGCACGTGCTCGGGCGTGCGGTCGTCGAGCGCGCCCCGGCACAGCTCGTCCGGCGGGGCGGTTCCGAGCGCCAGCCGGCTGAGATGCCGCGCCGTGGACGAGTCAGAGCCCGGCGCCTCCCGCCCGATCTCGCGGAGGAACGCCCACAGCCCCGGTACGGGCTCGTCGAGCCAGCCCTGCCAGGCGTGCGCGAGCGTCGCGCGCCCGAGGGTGCGGGGGTTGCGGAGCAGCGCGTCCACAAGTGCCCCGCGTCCCTCGCCCCGCACGCCGCCGAGGGACTGCCACAGGGCGCCGAGCACGGGCTCGGCGGCGCCTTCGCACGCGTGCCGCGCGCCCGCGCGCACGTCCTCGTCGGCGTCGGTGAGGAGCGCGGGCATCGCCCGTTCGGCGCCGTCGGCCCACTCGTCGAGGAGGCGGTCATGCAGGGCCGCGGCCGTCCAGCGCGCGCGGCCGTCGTCGGCGAGCAGGCCGTGCTTGCGTATGACTGCGCGGAGCACGGGGTCCCGGTTCCGTGCCCACACGCGCACGACCCGGTCCCGCGACCAGGCGCGCAGCGGGTGCGCCCGATGTTCCTTCCTGACCGCCACCGCGACGACCAGTGCCAGCTCCGGACCGCGCGCCGCGGCCCGCCGGGCCAGCCTGGCCAGCTGCGGCTCGCCGCCCGGTTCCGAGGCCCGGCGCACGAGCCGCTCGGCCTTCCACTGTCCTATCCCCATGTGGCGCCTCCGGGGCAAAGTATGCGCTGCCGGACACCAACTTATCCACTTACCCCCCGGAATTCCCCATTAACCCCGTTTAGTTTATGTTTTGCGCTTCTGAGAATCCAAGACGAATTATGAAGCGTTCCTTCAACAAAAGCAGGCCCGTCTCCTGACAGCATGTGGACGGGGGCCTTGGCGCGCTTTCGGCCGGGCCGGGGTGATCTGTGGAGGGCGCATGAAGCCACGGGTAACGGTCGTCGTCCCGATTTACAATGTCGCGCCATATCTCGAGGAATGCCTGGACTCCATCGCGGCGCAGACGCTGGGCGACCTGGACGTGGTCATGGTGGACGACGGCTCGACCGACGCGAGCGCCGAGATCGCGGCGGCCCACGCCGCCCGGGACGGCCGGTTCCGCCTGATCCGCCAGGACAACCACGGCCTCGGCCACGCCCGCAACACGGGGGCCCGGGAGGCGCGCGGCGAGTACCTGGCCTTCGTCGACAGCGACGACGTCCTGCCCGGCCACGCCTACGAACTGCTCGTCGGGACGCTGGAGCGCACCGGCTCGGACTTCGCCTCCGGCAACACCCTCCTGCTGACCCCGGCCGGCCTCCTGCAGTCGCCGATGCACCGTCGGCCGATGGGCGCGACCCGGATGCGGACGCACATCACCCGCGATCCGCTCCTGATGTACGACCGGCTGGTCCCGAACAAGGTCTTCCGCCGGAGTTTCTGGCGGCGGCACGGCTTTCGCTTTCCCGAGGGCGTGCTGTACGAGGACATTCCGGTGACCTTGCCGGCGCATTTCCTGGCGTCGGCCGTGGACGTGGTGGACGAGCCCGTCTACCACTGGCGCCGGCGGGACGGCGGCGATCCGTCCATCACCCAGCGCCGTACGGAGATCAAGGCCCTCGACGACCGTTTCGCCGCGGTCGAGGCGGTGCGGGACTTCCTCGGCGCCCGCCCGGGGCACCGCCCGCACAAGAAGGCCTACGAGCAGGTCGCGCTGCGCAGCGACCTGCGGATCTTCCTGAACGTCCTGCCCGAGGGCGACGCGGCGTTCCGGGCCCGCTTCGGCGAGCTCGCCGCCGATTTCCTGCGGCGGGCCGAGCCGGGCGTCCTGGACCGCCTGCCCGCGATCATGAAGCTCAAGTGGCACCTGGTCGGCCGCGGCCTCCTGGACGAGGTGCGGGAGGTCATCGAGTCCGAGCGCGCCGGCGGAAGGATTCCGGTGGCGCGCCGCCTGCACCGCCGCTACGCCAAGTACCCGTTCTGGAAGCGGCGCCGCGGGCTGCGGATCCCGAAGCGGATCTTCCGGCTCCGCGAGGAGCTCGCGATGAGCGCCCGGCTGCACGAGGTGGGGTGGCGGGGCGGCAGGCTGCGGGTGTCCGGCCACGCGTACATCAGATACGTCGGCATGCCGTGGCCCTGGTCCGCGCTCAAGGCCGTCGCCCTGCGGGAGGAGCGCACCGGGCGCACCACGCTGCTGCCGGCCCGGCCCCGGCGGTGCCCGGAGGCCACCGCCGGTTCGCGGCAGGCGCAGTTCAGCTACCACGGCGCCGGCTTCTCCTTCGCCCTGGACCCGAAGCGGCTGCGCGACGGGGACCGCTACGTGGACGGCACCTGGCTCGTGGCGGTCGGGGTCTACGGGCGCGGCGTGTTCCGCCGCGGCGCGCTGGCCGCGGCGGCCTCGGGCAGCGGAGCGCACCCTCCCTGGCACTACGTGGCCGCCGACGTCCGCGTCATCCCGCTGATCACTCGCGGCGGGACGCTGCGGCTGAAGGTGGAGAACGTCCGCGCGAAGGTGACCGGCCACCGCCTTTCCGGGACCGGCCTGGAGGTCTCGGGGACGGTCTGCGCCGGCACCCGGCACGGCGACGCACTCCTGCTCCGGGGCGAGGCGGGCACGGTGGCCCTGACGTGCCCGATCACCACCGCCGCCGAGGCCGCCGGCACGTCCTTCACCGCCCGCATCCCCCTGCGCGACCTGCCGGGGACGGGGAGCGCGGACGAGCAGCCCGGCGAGTCGGCCTGGCGCCTCGAACTGGCCGGCCACGCCGAGGACGAGCCGCTGCGCCTCGTCCTGGACGAGGCTCTCGGCGAGGCGCGCCACGCCGTCCCCGGCCGCGAGGTCATCGTGTCCCGGTGCCGCGAGGGCTACGCGCGGTTGTCCGCCGGGATATCGCGCCCGGTGGTGACCGGCGCCGCCTGGGGACCCGACGGGACCCTCACGATCACAGGGGAGTGCGCGGGGGCCGGCGGGAGCGGCCACGCGATCGTCCTGTCCAGCCGGGAACGCACCGAGCAGCGGGCCTTTCCGATGATCGTCGAGGACGGGCGGTTCCGCGCCGAGCTTCCGGTCACGGCGCTGACCACCCCGGCCGGGGTGCTTCCGCTGCGCGCGGGCAAGTGGATCATGCGGGTCCGGGCCGCCGGCGCGGCCGCCGCGGATCCCATGCCCGCCGCGCGGCCCGGCCCCGGGTTCCGCGACGGGCTGCCGATCGAGTTCGAGAGGGACGGGCGGAGCTACGGCCTGCGGGACAACGGCCCGGACGAGGTGGTGCTGGAGGTCTCGTCCGATCTGCGCCCGGACGAGCGCGGCCCGTACGCCCAGCGCCGCGTACGGGTCCGGCACTACCGGCTCCCGCACGCCCTGCCCAGCCGCCTGGCGCCCCCGCGGCCCGCGGTGCTCTACGACAGCTACAGGGGCAGGCAGTACTCCGACAGTCCGCGCGCCGTCCACGAGGAACTGACCCGGCGCGGCACCGACCTGGAGCACCTGTGGGTCGTCCGCGACGCCCAGGTGGTGGTCCCCGACACGGCCCGCCCGGTGCGGTTGTGGGGCAGGGAGTGGTACGAGGCGCTGGCGCGCAGCCGCTACATCGTCACCAACGCGCACCTGCCGCACTGGTTCCGCCGCCGGGAGGGCCAGGTCGTGCTGCAGACCTGGCACGGCACGCCGCTGAAACGCATCGGCTTCGACATCGGGGAGGTGAAGTTCGCCGACTCCGCCTACCTGGAGAAGCTCGCCGAGGAAGTGCGGCACTGGAGCGGGCTGATCTCGCCGAACCGCTTCAGCACGCCGATCCTGCGCCGCGCCTTCCGGTTCGGCGGCGAGATCATCGAGACCGGGTATCCGCGCAACGACGTCCTCCGCGACCCCGACCGCGACCTGCTGGGGGAGCGGGTGCGGCGCCGCCTCGGGCTGCCCCAGGGCAAGCGCGCGGTGCTCTACGCTCCGACCTGGCGCGACGACAGCTTCTACGGGCCGGGCAGGTACCGGCTCGACCTCCGCCTCGACCTGGAGGCGGCCGCGGCGGCGCTGGGCGGCGACTTCGTCCTGCTGGTGCGCCGCCATCCGAACGTCGTCGACACCGTGCCCGAGACCGGCGACGGCTTCGTCCGCGACGTCTCGGACTACCCGGACATCGCGGAGCTGTTCCTGGCCGCGGACGTGCTGCTCACCGACTACTCGTCGCTGATGTTCGACTACGCCAACACGGGCCGTCCGATGCTGTTCTTCACCTACGACCTGGAGCGGTACCGCGACGAGCTCCGCGGGTTCTACTTCGACTTCGAGGGGGAGGCGCCCGGCCCGCTGCTGGCCACCTCCGACGAGGTGATCGACGCGCTGGGGTCGCTCGACGACGTGGCGCGCGCGCACGCGGGACGCCACCACCGGTTCACCGAGCGGTTCTGCGACCTCGACGACGGCAAGGCGGCCATCCGCGTCGTCGACCGGCTCCTGGGGACCGGCTGACATGCCGCACGACGCGGTCAGGCCCGTGCGCGGATCGGCGCCGGCACCGGTACCGGGGGCGGCGCGGGGTGACGGTGCTTCGGTCCGGTGGCCCCGGCGCACGCCGCCGAGGGCGGTCCGGGCGTTCCGCCGCCCGGAGGTCGCCGCGGTCGTCTCCTGGGCGGTGCTGCTTCCGGTGGCCATGTCACTGCCGTCATGGGCCCGCGCCGATCCGTTCACGCCCAGGGGAACGATCCTGCCGCTCGCATTGATGGGAATGCTGGCGGCAGGAGGTCTCGCGGCCTGCGCCCTGACCCGCGGGAGATGGCGGCCGCTGCGCGATCCCCTCGCGGGGGCGGCGGCCGGGGCGCTGGCCGCGTGGGTGGCGCTCATGCTGCGCACGATGCTGCACGGCACGCCGTTCGGGTTCGCCGGCCTGGCCGGCGACATGGGCCGCCTCACCGCGCTGGCCACCCGGTACAGCGCGACGGCGGCCAGCGCGGACGGCATCGTCGCCGACGTTCCCGGCGAGTACCCGCCGCTGTACCCGTGGCTGATCGGCCGCACCGCCGCGCTGGCGGACGTCCCGGCCTGGCGGCTGCTGGGGGAGGCCGAGGTTTTGACGGTCTCCGCGGCGGTGCTCGTGTCCTTCCTGCTGTGGCGGCGGCTCGTCGGGGCACCGGTGGCGCTGGCCGTCGCCGCGGCCGGGCTCGCCGTGTTCGCCGACCCGCGCAAGGCGTACGAGGTCATCGCCCTGTTCGTCTTCGTCCCGTGGGTCCTGGCGGCGATCGGCACGCCCCCGCGCGGGCGCTGGCACTGGCTGCCCGCGGGCCTCCTGGGCGGGCTGCTCGTCCTCACCTACCAGGGATACCTCCTCTGGGCGTCCCTGGGCCTGGTCGCGCTCGCCGCCCTGACCTGGCGCGCCGCCGAGGACCGCCGGGCCTGCCTGCTGCACCTGGTGAAGCTGACGCTGGTCGCGGCCGCCGTGTCCGCCTGGTACCTGGTTCCGTACGCCTGGACGCTGGCCCGCGACGGCGGCCAGCTCGTCGCCGACCTGTACCGCGCCCCGGCCATCGACGAGAACCCGTTCCCCTTCACGGCCATGACGCCGCCCGGCGTGCTCGAGGCGATCGGGCTCGCGGGGCTCCTCTGGTACCGCCGCACCGCCTGGTGGGCCGCGCCGCTGCTGTGTCTCGTCGCCGGCACGTACGCGTACCGCGTCATCGGCATGGTCCGTTTCGCGGTCACCGGCCACACCGGGCTCTTCTACCACTCCACCCGGATGGTCGGCCTCGCGCTCATCGTCGCCGGCGTGCTCACCATCGTGCGGGCGGGGCCGGGGCTGGCCCGGCGGCTGGCCGGCCGCCCCGCCGCGCCCGCCGGGTTCGCCGCCACGGCTCTCGCCGTCCTCATTGCCTGGACCGGCGCCGTCTACTGGCAGGCGTGGAAACCCGATCCCGGCGCCGCCCGCACCTCACCGGGCGGCTACGCGGCACGCGCGCACACCGAGCCGCTGCCGGACGGGAGGCGTCCCCGGTACGCCCCGGCCCGGCCGGAGGTGCCCTGGTTCCCGGTGACCCCGATCCGGAACGCGGTCGCGAGCGTGCTCGGGCCGGGCGCCGCACCGCGGACCCTCTCCTACGACGAGCGCCTGTTCTCGTACCTGCCCTGGCCCGGTTACACCACCGCGGACCGCACCTCCGCCAGCAGCCTCGTCCGCTGGGACGAGCGCCGAGCCGCCCTCGCCCGGCTCGCGGCCGTCACCGATCCGGCCGCCTTCTCCCGGGCCGCCGCGCGCACCGCCTTCGGCCGCATCGATCTCTTCGTCCTCCGGACCGAGGGCGGGAGCTGGACCTGGGGCGACATCCGCTTCGCGCCCCGCCAGTTCGATCCCGCCGCCTTCGCCGTCATCCCCGGGCTTCCGGAGAACACGGTCGTGGCGATCCGCCGGCCCGGCCGGTGAGACGGAAGGCGCACGCGTGCGGCAGGATCGGCGTGAGGATGGAGCCGTACGTGACGGCCTTCGACGGACGGGGCGGGGAGCACTGTGGCGATCGACGAGCACGGCCTGGCACTGGGATCGGCGAGCCCGGCGGCCGTCCGGCACTACGACAACGCGATCCACGAACTCCTGCACTTCCGCGCGGAGGTCGTCGATGAGGCGCGCCTCGCCCTCGACGAGGACCCGGGCTTCCCGCTCGGGCACGTCCTGGCGGCGTACCTGGGCCTGCTGACCACCGAACCCGACGACGCCCGCGCCGCGCGCGAGCGTTTCGCGCCGTTCCGCGCGGACCTCGACACCTCCCGCCTGCCGCCCCGCGAGCGGGCCCACGTGGAGGCGGTCGAGTCCCTGCTGGACGGCGACTTCACCACCTGCGGGGCCCTGCTGGGGCGCATCACCGAGGAGTATCCGCGGGACGCCCTCGCCCTGGCCGCGGGCCACCAGATCGACTTCTTCACCGGAGACGCCCGCGCCCTGCGCGACCGGATCGGCGGCGCCCTGTCGGCCTGGCACGAGGACGACCGGCACTTCGGCAACGTCCTGGGCATGTACGCGTTCGGCCTGGAGGAGGCCGGGCACTACGACCGGTCCGAGGAGGTCGGGCTGCGGGCGGTCGAACTCGATCCCCGGGACGTCTGGGGCATCCACGCGGTCGTCCACACCTACGAGATGCAGGGACGCTTCCAGCACGGCATCCGCTACCTCGACGACCGGCTGGACGACTGGTCGACCGGCACGTTCTTCAACGTCCACAACTGGTGGCACTACGGCCTCTACGCGCTGGAGGCCGGGGACACCGCCCGCGCCCTCCACATCTACGACACCGTTCTACAAGGCCCCGACAGAACCGGCACCGCGCTGGAGATGCTCGACGCGGCAGCCCTCCTCTGGCGGCTCCTTCTGGAGGGCGACGACCAGGCGGAGCGCTGGGCGGCACTGGCCGACGCCTGGGCGCCCAAGGCCGGGGAGGCGTTCTACGCGTTCAACGACATGCACGCCGTGATGGCGTTCGCCGCCTCCGGCCGCGTCGCCGAGGCCGAGCGGCTGATCGCCGACCGCGAGTCCTACCTGGCCGAGGACCGCCCCGGTGTCACCAACCAGGCCATGACCGCCCGCGTCGGCCTGCCCGTCTGCCGCGCCTTCGTGCGGTACGTGCGCGGAGAGCACGAGGAGGTCGTGGACCTCCTCTACCCGGTCAGGCATCACGTCAACGAGTTCGGAGGCAGCCACGCCCAGCGCGACGTCGTCCAGCGCACGCTGCTGGAATCGGCGATCAGATCGGGACACGCCGACCTGGCGCGCGTCCTGGTCAGCGAACGCCTCAACCTCCGGCCCACCAGCCCCTTCAACTGGCTCAAGCACGCCGAGGTGACCGAGGCCCTGGGCGACCGCGCCGCGGCCGCCGCGGCCCGGACCCGCGCGGACGGCCTGAGAACCTCCGTCCCCGGCCACGACCGGTGAACGATGAGCGTGCGAGCGTCATGTCGGCCTGGTGTGGCCGGCCAGGAGGCGAGAGAGGGCGCTGTCGGACGAGGCGAGGGTGTCCCAGGTGCCTTGTTCGGTGACGTGGCCGTCGTGGAGGACGGCGATGTGGCGGGCGCGGCGGATGGTGGCCGGGCGGTGGGCGATGACGATCGTGGTGGTGCCGCGCCCGGCGAGGAGACGGGCGAGTTCGGCGTCGCCGACATTGTCGATGTGCGCGGTCGCTTCGTCGAGGATCAGGATCCTGGGGTCGGTCAGCAGGGCGCGGGCGAGCGCGACGCGGGCGCGCTGGCCTCCGGAGAGGGTAGCGCCGCGTTCTCCGACGATGCTGTCCAGGCCGTCGGGCAGGGCGGCCGCGATGCGATCCACGCCGCATCCCTTGATGACCCGCTCCAGGTCGTCGTCATCGGCATGGGGCGCGGCCAGGCGCAGGTTGTCTCTGAGCGTGCCGTGGAAGAGCGAGGCGTCCTGGCCGACCAGGGCGATCGCGGAGCGCAGGTCGGCGTCGGTGAGGTCACGTATGTCGACGGTGCGGTCGGCGGTGATGAGTTCCACGGCGCCGCTGGAGGGGTCCCAGAAGCGGGCGAGGAGATGGGCGAGGGTGGTCTTGCCCGCTCCCGAGGCTCCGACGAGGGCGATGGTGCGTTCTGGAGGGACGGTGAGATCGAGGCCGCGCAGCACGGGATCGGTGCCGTAGGAGAAGTGGACGTCGCGCAGCCGGACGCCGAGCGGGCCTCGGGGCAGTGGGACGGGGCGGGCCGGGGGTGACGCGGTCGGCGGTGCGCCGATCGCCGCCGTGACCCGCGCGGCGGCGGCACGCAGGGCCCCGGCTTGGCGGAGCGCGTCGGCCCCGGCGGCCACGGGGGCCAGGATGGAGATCGCCAGGGCCAGCGTGGCGGGGGCCCAGGCGCCGTGCGGACGGCCGTCCGCGGTGGCGACGACGGCGACGACGGCGATCAGGGCCAGCACGACCAGGATGTCCTGGACGGCGGTGAAGGCGCCGTCGTGGCGGGCCTCGGCGCGCTGGGCCTGGGCGAGGCGGCGTGCGGCGTGGGCGAGTTGGCGGCGGCGCTGGTCCAGGGCGTTGTGGGCGAGGAGTTCGCGGATGCCGTCGGTGGTGTCGACGGCGTCGGCGGACAAGCGGGCCGTGGCGCTTCGGACGCGCTCCCCGCGAACGTTGCGGCCCCGGTCTCCCAGCAGTGGATGCGCGGCCAGGGCGATGGCCACGGCAAGGACGGCGGCCGCCAGCCACGGGTGCAGTACGCCCAGGACGGCCGTGCCCGCGGTGAAGACCATGCCGGTGGCCAGGAGCTGGGCGGTGGTGTGGGCGTAGAAGAACTCCAGCGCCTCGATGTCGTTCATCGCGGTCGCCGCCAGGTCGCCGCTGCGCCGTCCGGCGACGCGGGCGGGCGCGCTGCGGGCCAGGCCGTCGTAGATGCGCACCCGCAGTTCGGCCAGGACGCGGTAGGCCAGGTCGTGCGAGAGGTCCATCTGCCGCCAGGTCGCGACGGCCCGCAGCAGGACCAGCCCGGCCAGCGCGCAGGCGGTGCCGGGACCGGGCGCGGCGCCGTCGATCACGGCGCGTCCGACGGTGTGGGCCAGCCAGGTGATCAGGACCACGAGGGCGGCCTGGTCGATCAGGCAGGCGAGGATCGTGCGGGCGACCATCCGGCGGTGCGGCCGCAGCGCGGGGAGCAGGCCGCGCAGGACGCGCCGGGCGGGCGGTTGGGGGTTCATGGCAGTCCTCGGGTGGATCAGTCGCGCAGGTCCGCGGTGGCCAGCGCGGCGTAGACGCCGCCGTCGCCGGCCAGGGCCGCGGGGTCGCCGACGGCGTCGACGCGGCCGCCGTCCAGGACGACGATCTGGTCGGCGTGCCTGACGGCGGCCAGGCGGTGGGCGATGATGAGGCAGGTCCGGCCGTGCGCGGCGCGGCGCAGCGCCAGCGTGATGCGGTGTTCGCGTTGCTCGTCCACGGCGCTGGTGGCCTCGTCCAGTACCAGGACGGGGGCGTCGCACAGGAGAGCGCGGGCCAGCGCCAGGCGTTGCCGCTGGCCGCCGGACAGAGTGGCGCCGCGTTCGCCGAGGACGGTCGCATACCCGTCGGGGAGCGCGGTGATCTCGTCGTGGACGCCCGCGTCGCGGCAGGCGGCGACGAGCCTGTCGGCGGAGGCGCCGGGGTCGGCCAGGCGCAGGTTGTCGGCGATCGAGGCGGCGAACAGGTAGGTGTCCTGGGAGACCACGGCGACCGTGCGGCGCAGCGCGGCCAGGGACAGCTCACGGACGTCGACGCCGTCGAGCAGCACCGCGCCGGCGTCGGGGTCGTGGTGGCGTTGCAGCAGCGCCAGCAGCGTGGACTTGCCTGCCCCCGACGGGCCGACCAGCGCGGTGGTGCGTCCGGCCGGGCAGTGGACGTCGACGCCGTCGAGGGCGGGGCGGTCGGTGCCCGGGTAGGCGAAGCGGATGCCGGTGAACGACAGGGCGGGCGCCGAGGGCCGGACGGGTGCGAGCGTGCCGGTGTCGGGCACGGCGGGCCGGGCGGTGCGCAGCGCGGCGATGCTGTCGGCGGCCGACAGGCCCACGTAGCCGGCGTGCCATTCCCTGGACAGGTCCCGCAGCGGCCGGAAGCACTCGGAGGCGAGCATCAGCAGCAGGTAGGACACGGCCCCGGTCGCATGGCCGGTGGCGGCGGACGCGCAGGCCAGCAGGACCGCGGCGAGGGTGCCCGCCTGGATGGCGAGGTCGGTGAGGGCGGTGTCGACCAGCGAGACGCGCAGCTTGGCGACGATGGCGCGGTGCAGCCGTCGCGAGCGGTCCTCCAGGACCCGGCGCCTGCGCCCGGCGGCGCCGGTCGCGCGCAGGGTGGCCATGTGCTGGAGCGATTCCAGGTAGTCGGCGGCCAGGTCCTCGTAGCTGTCCCAGTGGTCCTTGCCGCGCTCGGCCAGCGCCCGGTCCCAGAGGCGGGGGAGGAGCAGGGCCGCGGCGACGGCCGCGGACAGGGCGACCGCCGCCCACGGATCGAGGGTGGCGATCCACACCAGGAGCGCGGGGGTGACCAGGCACACGACGGCGAACTGAGGGAGGTAGCGCGACAGGTAGGTGTTGACGCCCTCCACGCCGTCGACGACGGTCGCGCGCAGGGCCCCGGCCCGGGCGGCGGTGCTGTGGGCCGGGCCGAGATGGCCGAGCTGGACCAGCAGTTCGTCACGCAGCGCCGACCGGATCCGCGCCCCGGCTTCGGCGGCGGCCAGTCGCTGCCGCCAGGTGAGGAAGGCGCGCAGGAGCAGTACGGCGGCCACCGCGCCGAGCAGGGCGGGCAGCCGGCCGGTGCGGCCGGCGGCGATGTCGGCCAGCGTGACGGCCAGCAGCGCCGCCTGGGCGACATGGCCGGCCGTGACCGCGGTGAGCAACGCCGTGGCGCGCAGCAGCGGCCCCGGCGCGGTACGGGTGGCGCGCAGCAACTCGGGGTGCAGCATCATCGGCGGTCACTCCGGAGAGAAGGTGGGGAGGCGGAGGCCAGCGCGAGGCCGTGGACGAGCCACCGTTGCCGGGCGGGCCCGCCGAGCGCGGCTCCCAGGTCGGCGCCCTGCCAGGAGCCCACGGGGCGGGTGCGCAGGCCGAGCGCGGTCGCGGTGAGTTCCGCGCAGGCCACGGCGTAGCCCGCGGCCAAGTGTTCGGTGCGTATCCGCCCGGGTGGAGCCGAGTCCGGGATGCCGTCGGCCAGCAGAACGGCTCCCGCCTCGGCGATCCAGCCCTGCGCGGCCGCCCACACCGCCAGGGTCGGCCGTGCTTCTCCACCGGCGACGGGACGCGGCGTCCCGGGCCGCGCCGGGTCGGCGGTCACCAAGCCCGGGGAACGCCCGCCGACGGCGGCGCACCAGGACAAGCCGCTTGGGGAGGGGACGAGGGAACCGGCTTTGACGGCTGCGGTCAGCACGGTGGCGAGGTCGCCCGGATCCGGCTCGCCGTCCAGGGGCGGTGGCGCGCTGCGGCGGTCGGCGATGGCCCTCGCGGGAAACGAGTCCTCACCCGTGATCGGGGACTCCGCCGGCTGCCAGGTGGCGGCGGCCGTGTCACGGGTGAGGGCGGCCAGGACCGCTCCGGCGTGCCGCCCGGCAGGGCCGGGTGCCGGGCCGGGAGCCGGAGGCGCTGCCGGCGGCTCGTCGGTCCAGGCGGTGAGCGGGCACGGGGCGGTGAGGCCGGGGCCATGGCCCTGGGCCCGAACGGTGATTTGGACGGCGGCCAGCGGGTGCTCCGGTGTGGTGCCGGGCCACTCGGTGTGCCACCGGTCGGGTGGGGGCAGCCCGGCGGCGCCGGCCAGTGTCGATGCGTCCGCGTCCAGGGTCAGGCGGGCACGGTGGCCGTGGGCGAGCGCGGCCATCGCCAAGGCGGCCACGGCGTGTCCGGTGTCCAGGAGCAGCAGCGGCCAGGCACGGTGGCCGTAGTGGGATGCGGTGCGCTGGGCGGTGACGGTGAACACGACGACCGTGCCGCCGGGAGCGCCCAGCGGTGCGGGGCCGCGGCGGTGAGCCCGGTGCTCCAGCGGGTCGTAGGCGTAGCGTCCCGGCGGCAGCGAGCATCCCGGCCCGACCAGGAGATGGGCGTTGACCGGGTGCAGCCCGCCGGCGGAGGCCACGGGCCGCAGCCGCGTCGAGAGCGCTCCGGGAGCGGGGCCACCGGCATCATGCTCGTCCCGGTCGAGGGCGCCGCGAGTGATCGGCCCGGCTTTGAGGGAGTAGGCCAGCAGCGGATCCAGGTCGAGCGGGCCCGCCCCGGGGTGCGCGCCCGACGCGAGGCCGGCCGGGTCGCCTGTCCAGCGTTGCCCGGCCGGTCCGGCGGAGGTGTCGGGGGCGACCGGCCGGGTGGAACGGGCCTCGGCGAGCGCGTCGGCGGCGAGCCGGTCGGAGGTGGGGGTGACGGTCATGCTCGTGTCGCACCTCTACATATGCGGGGGAGGGGCGAGGGTGAACTCGCCGGGTGAGGCAGGGGCGGTGGTGCGCCATCCGCGGGCCAGCGCCGCCTGCCCGAAGCGCGGGCACCCGCAGTAGGCGAAGGCGGCGGGGGCGTTGGGCACCAGACCGGTGACCAGGACACGGGCCACCCGCAGCGGCGTCTCGGCCACGTCGGGCGTGGTGAGGTCGAAGGTGACCACGCGGTGCCCGCCGCGGGCGAGCCGTTCTCGCAGACGTTCGGGCGAGCCGGGCGCGACCAGGTCGACCGGCACGGACTCGGCGGGGTGGGTGAATCGCCGAGCCAAGGGCGCCATGCGATCGTCCAGCCATACCTGCACGTGGGCACCCAGGTCCCGGACGCGGCCGAAGTGCTCCCCCGCGTCGTCGAGGTAGCGGCGGTCCGGCCGGTGCTCCAGGTAGAGGCCCTTGGCGAGCATTCCGGCGTCGATCGCCTGGAACACCCATCCGCCGGGGTCGGTGAGGCCCTGGGTGAACACCCAGGTGTGCACGGCCTCCAGGACGGCTTTGCGGGCGGCCTCGGCGGGGTCGTACCGGCAGGCGAACCCGGCCGCGTACAGCCCGCGATCGGCGTCGTGCACCAGAGCGGCCATGGCCGGGGCGAACTCGTTGGGCATCTCCACCACCCAGGTCCGCAGCGGCGACCCGGCGAGGTCGGCCGGCAGTCCGGGGACGCTGTCCAGGTGGATGCCGCGCGTCGGACCGTCCAGGTGCCACCACACCTCGAGGGCGTCGCGCTCGACGACCTCAAGCAGCGCGCGTTCGACGGCGTCGTCGAGGCCGGCTCCGGTCGCGATGCCCGCGTAGTTGAGGTGGTGGGTGCGTGGCAGCGACCTCAGGTCGCCCTGCCGCCAGTTGAGATGGGTCAGTGCCACCGGGGCCAGGCAGTCGCGCTCACCGCCGCCGGGCAGGTGCTCGGTGCCCAGTGCCCACAGGGCCTCGGTGGTGTCGGTGAACCGCCGGTAGGGGAAGCGCGGCCGGTCGTACTGCCATGGGGCGTAGTCGGGGAGTTCGGCGGGGGTGAGATGGTTCCGACCGGCGAGGTCGGCGGCGGTGGCGCGCAGCGGTGCGCCCGGTTCGCCGGGTGGCGGCAGGCGGTTGCCGCAGTAGCGCTCCACCGCTTCGGCGATGGCCGCCACACGGGCTCCGCCGGGGTCGTCGAAGGTGGTGCCCAGGGCGACCCGATCGGCGGGCCAGGCGCCGAACCGGCGGGCATCGCTGACCTCAGCGGTCATCGCCACATAGCGGGCCGGGGTTCCGGCAGGGTGCTCCACCGGCGCCACCGACCGGACCAGCCCGCACACCGGGTCGACCAGAGCCTCCACCGGGAGCGAGGACGCGGGCGCGTCGGCGGGGGCATCGGCGGTCTCGGCGGCGGTCTCGGTGCGGGCGGTCATCGGGTGATCTCCTCGGCGGGGTTGATGGGGAGGGCCGTGGCGTCCGGGACGAGGGCGGGCAGCAGCAGGCGGCTCTGCGCCGGTACGACGGTGCGCAGGGAAGGCCGCAGGTCGGTGGCGCGTACCGGGTCGTGCCCGGTGTGCGGATTGCGGGCGTGGGCGGGGAAATGGTGTCCCGCTATCTCCAGTCGCAGCCGGGCGCCCGCGGGCAGGCGGCGGAACAGCGGACCCAGCGGGATGCTGATCCGGCTGGGCGACCCGGCCGGTGCCCGGCTGCGTACGATGCCGGCGGCCAGGGGCTCGGCGGTGCCGCGCGGGGTGAGGGCGATCAGGCGAGCGGCCCAGTCGGCGGTGGGCGTGTCCGCGGTGGCCAGGATCCGGGCTTCGCCGTCCCCGGCCAGGTCGAGGGCGTCGGGGAGGGGCTCGCCGACGGCCAGGAACCGGTCAGGCCGTCCGCTCGCGGGCACGTCGAGACGGTCCGACCGCACCGGATGTTCCGGGTCCGCGACGAACTCCTCGCCCCGGACCACCCGCAGATCCATGCCCACGTGCCGTGGCGGACGATCCAGTTCGTGGGCGGCCAGCCAGCGGCCGGTGCCCGCCAGGCCCACCGCGCCGCGCCGTCCCTTGAGCGACCCGCCCAGTGCTGCCCGCGCGAACCTGACGTACAGCGGTCCCAGCGCGAGCCGGTGGCCCGCACCGGCCCCCGGACCGGGGGACGCGGTGAGCGCGTGGCCCCAAGGGCCGATCAGCAACCGGGCGGCTCCCGAGCCTTGGCGCCCCCATGCCCGCCACAGCGCCATGACGTCGGTGATGAAGGGGTCGTAACTTCCGCCTACGGCGAGCAGGGGGACCGTTCCCGTTTCGGCGCGCAGCCTGTGACCGTCCGAACCGGTGCCGGTCCCGAGCGTTCCGGCGGCGTCGCCTGAGCGTTCGGCGGACCAGAGCCGTTCCCATGAGGGCAGCGGTCGTCCGAGTCGCCGGGGCAGGTCCAGCAGCGGCAGGTGGTCGAGAAGGGCGGGATCGGCGGTCATGGCCCGCTCCAGCGCGGAGGGGTCGCTGTCACACCGGTCGCCGTGTGCGGCCCACCAGCCCGCGCGCGCGAGCAGCCGTTCCACTCCGCTCGACTCGCGTGCGGTCTCGGCCAGGCCCAGCGCCGGCACGGCGGCGATGACCGCATGGGGGCGGACGTCCGGATCGGCGTGCAGCGCGATGACCAGGGCGCAGTGCGCCGCATAGGAGGACCCGCAGGCCACGATCACGCCGTCGCTCCACCGCTGGCGGCGCAGCACCCGCACGGTCGCCGCGCCGTCGTCGGCTTCGTGGAGATAGGGGTGCCACGGTCCGCTGGAGCCGTGCCGTCCGCGCACGTCCTGGGCCACGGCGGCGAAACCCCGGCGTGCCCAGGCGCGCAGCTCCGCGAGGTGCGAACCGCGGCCGTAGGGAGTGCGGATCAGGACGCAGGGAAACGGCCCCGGTCCCTCGGGCAGGCAGAGGTCGGCGGCCAGCGTCGTGCCGTCGTCGGTGGTGACGTGCATGTCGTGGCACCGGGTCATGCGCGGCGTCCGCTGATCGGGGCGACCCGCGGGACGGGCAGGACGCAGTGCTCGGTGGTCGTCAGATCTCGCAGGTCGAGCCTGCGCAGGCGGCGGCGAGGGGGCGTGCGGCCCTCCCTCGGCGTGCTGCCGTGGGCCCACGCGGCCAGGTCGGCGGCCAGCAGCGCGGCGATGGCCGCCGCCTGCGCGGGCCCGGTCACCGGGTGCCCGCCGTTCGCGGCGGCTCCGGCCCAGTAGGCGGCCAGTTCGTGATGGGCCGGGGTGGCGGCGAGGCGGCGCGCGGCCACGTGGGCGGAGAGCACGTCGCCCGGGGCGGCGGCGATCGGTTCGATCCAGACCTGCCGGCCTTCGCGATGGCAGCGGGCCCAGGCGATTCCCCGCTCGGGCAGCCGGTCGGCCTCCTCCCACAAACCTGGGGGGACGGGACGATCCAGGCACCACACCACCGCCGCGGGCCCGCGCTCCCGCCTCCGGGAGCGCTGTCCGCCGGGTGCCGGTGTGCCGGCGAGCGCCGCGACCTCCTGCGGTGTCGCGGGACGGGGGCACGCGCCCGCGGAGGACAGGAAATCGACCAGCGGCGAGGTCAGCCGCTCGTCGCCGAGCACCAGCACGTCGGAGCGGTGCGACGGCCAGGAGGGAGGCGCGTCGAGGTACCCGGCCTCGGCGAAGGCGTCCAGCAGCCGCTGCACCTCCTCGCTCTCCTCTGGCCGAGCGCGTTGGGGGCCGTCACCGTTGGACGGGACCTCGTCGTTGACCGGGGTGCCGAGCAGCTCCAGCAGCCTGGCGGCGGCCTCGGGGGAGGTGTTGAGGCGCAGGAATTCGCCGTCGGGTGTGCGCACAGCCAAGGGATGCCCGTGCGCGGCGACGATGTCGACGCCGGGGGCGAGTCGGGGCCGCGGCAAGTCTCCTCCTCGTGTCCTCGTGTCCTCGTGTCCTCATGAGCCTCGTGCGGGCCGGGCGGCCGGGACGGGGACGGGCCCGTCCGGAGCGGCTCCGGACGGGCCCGCCTGCGCCGCCTACTCCTGGTCGTCGTCGAAGGGGTTCTCGACGAGGGCGTTGGAGTGGGTGGCGGACAGGTGCGCGAGCTGGGCCTGCTCGGCGATCGGGGTGAAGACCGGCTGCTGCTGCTCCATACGTTCCTCCAAGGAGTCGGGGAGCGGCACCCCGGGTGGGCGCCAGAATGAACAATAATGAAAACGGTTATCAATATCAATAGGTGGGTTTGTCGGGATAACAGATGGGCCATCCGTGTTCGGGATCCCGGCCGACCCTCCCCTCGACGCCGAACACCTCCCGCAGCAGCTCGGGTGTCACCACGCGCTCCGGCGGGCCCTGCGCGGCCACGCGCCCGTCCCGCAGCGCCACCAGCCGTTCGGCGAAGCGCGCGGCCAGGCCCAGGTCGTGCAGCACCATCAGCACGGTCAGCCGCCGTTCCTCGCGCAGCCTGGCCGCCAGTTGCAGCACCTCCAGCTGGTGCCGCAGGTCGAGGTAGGTGGTCGGCTCGTCCAGCAGGAGCACGGGTGTGTCCTGGGCCAGTGCCAAGGCGAGGCGAACCCGCTGGCGTTCTCCGCCCGACAGGGCCTCCACCGGCCGGTCCGCCCACCCCTCCACTCCGACGTCGCGCATCGCCCGGACGGTCACGGCGTCGTCACCGACGCGCAGCATGCCCAGCGGGCCTCGCGCGGCATAGCGTCCCTGGCGGACCATCTGGCGTACCGTCAGGCCCGGCACGGCGGGCGCGGACTGGTGCAGCAGGGCGACCCTGCGGGCGGCGTCGCGGCGGGAGACCCGGGTCATGTCGGCGCCGTCCACCAGCACGCGTCCGGATTCCGGGCGCAGCACGCCCGCCGCAAGGCGCAGCAGGGTGCTCTTGCCGCACCCGTTCAGGCCGACCAGGGCGACCAGTTCGCCGGGGCGCACCCGCAGGCTCACCTCGTCGAGCACGCGCCGTCCGGGGTAGCCGAACCGCACCCGATCGATGTGCAGCATGGCGGCCCCGGAGCCGGTCCGCCCCTCGGCCGCCTCGGGCGCCGCCGCCGTGGTGCCGGGGGCGCCGATCAGTTCGGACACGATCTCACTCCTTGCTCACCTGGGGAGCCTTGTTCGCCGGGGGGATGTTCGGGCGCCGGGTCACGGCTCGACGGCGTGCCGGCGGGCGATCACCAGCAGTACCGCCGCGCCGACGCAGGTGGTCACCGCGCCGACCGGAACGCTGAGATGCTCGGCCCCCCAGGCGGTGACCGCTCGCGAGACCAGCTGGGCGACGGCGTCGGCCCCGCACACGGCGATCCCACCGGCCAGCACCGCCCCCGGAAGCGCGACCCGCAGGTCGGCCCCGAACAGGGCGAGCGCCGCGTGCGGCACGACCAGCCCCACGAACCCGAGCGCCCCCACCGAGGCCACCGCGCCCGCGGTCAGGGCCACCGCGCACAACAGCGCGAACCCGCGTGCCCGCGCCGGAGCCAGCCCCGCCGACTCGGCGACCCCGTCGCCGCAGCGCAGCAGCATCAGCGGGCCCGCCGTCAGGCAGGCGACCAGGCCCCAGCACAGGGTCCACGGCCACAGCAGATTCCAGTGCTGCCACGTGCGCGCCTCGGTCGTGCCGACCATCCACTGCACGACGCTGCCGATCTCGCCCGGTGCCGCCAGCAGGGTCACCGCCGTCAGCCCGCCCAGGGCCGCGGACACCAGCACGCCGTGCACCGCGACCGAGGCCGGATCCGAGCGCGCCCTTCCGGTCAGCAGCCACAGCAGCCCCGCCCCGCCGCATCCACCGGCCACCGCGGCGATCACGACGGCGGCCGGTGACGCCCAGTCGGCCAGGCCCGTCCCGGTCGCGGCGACCGCGCCGAGCACCGCGCCCGGGGTGACTCCGGTGACCTCGGGCGCCGCCAGCGGGTTGCGCAGCGCCGCCTGCAGGATCAGCCCCGCCAGGCCCAGGCTCGCACCGGCGCCGAGCGCGACCAGCGCCCTGGGCAGTCGGACCCGCCAGACCAGATGCTGGACGGTCGGGTCCGCCGCGCCGCCCGTGAACGCGTGCCAGGTCTCGCCGACCGTCAGGGCGCGCCCCGCGACCAGATCGGTCATGAACACCAGCGGGACCGCGAGCAGCAGCACACCGAAGGCCAGCAGTGGCCGGCGCCGCCGTCGCGCCGGGCGCAGCACGCCGGACGCGGTCAAGGACTCCCGCCGCTCGATGAGCGTCATCGGGCATCGCCCCCAGGTTCTGCACGGCGCGGCTCGGTGCGCGGGCCGCGCAGCAGCGCCACCCCCACGGGCACGCCGATCAGCGCGGTCCAGGCCCCGGCCGGAGTCTCCACCGGTTTCAGCACCAGACGCGCGGCCTGGTCGGCCCACACGGTGATCACCGCGCCCCACGCCACCGTCCAGGGCAGCCACCGCAGGACGCCGGCGTCCGGGCGCAGCCGCCGCGCCAGGTGCGGGGCCAGGAACCCCACCCACGCGATCGGGCCGCAGACCGCGACCACGGGGGCGATGAGCAGCACGGCGACGGCCAGCGCGCCCAGCCGGGCGTGCCGCACCCGCAACCCGAGGGCGCCGGCGTCCTCATCGCCCAGCCGCAGCACCGACAGCATCGGCGCGCACAGCACCAGCAGCGGTACCGCCGCCAGCAGCCACGGCCACACGTCGTGCCAGGCGTCCCAGGTGCGGCCGGAGAGGCTGCCCAGCAGATAGCGGAAGATCACCTGGAGGTCGAGCTGGTCGGCCATCACCATCAGCACCAGCAGCGCGGCCTGCAGCGCGGCCGCCACCGCCGCCCCGGTGAGCAGCACCGCCGACGGGCTCCGGCCGAAACCGGCGGCGACGAGCGTCACCGCGCCGCCGATCCCGGCCCCCGCCAGGGCGAGCAGCGGGTAGGACCAGCCGGGCAGCGTCAGCGCGAGGACCAGGGGAGCGGCGACCCCCAGCGCCGCCCCGGAGGAGACGCCGAGCATCTCCGGGACGGCCAGCGGGTTGCGCAGCGCCTCCTGCATGACGAGCCCCGCGGCTCCCAGGCAGGCCCCGGCGGCCAGGGCCAGCAGCAGCCGGGGCAGCCGGACCTCCCGGACCACCACCGTCTCCAGCCCGTCCGCGGCGCCGCCGGGCAGCAGCGCGACCAGGCGTGACGGCACGATGTTGGGCGTGCCGAGGCACAGCGCGCACAGGGCCGCGGCGGCCAGCAACCCGGCGGCCAGGACGACCGTCCGGCTCATCGCAGGGCGGCCGTCGCCTCGTCCAGGACGACCTCAAGGGAGCGCGTGCCCCGGCCCTTGGCCCACACCTCCGGGTCGACCTCGACCACCTTGCCGTTCTTGACCGCGGGGATCTGCGACCACAGGGCGTTGCGGGCCATCTTCTCCGACAGCTTCGCGCCGGGCGCACCGAACGCGATCGTCTCCACGAACAGCACGTCGACGTCCTTGGCCAGGATCTCCTCCAGGCTGTAGGTCCCCTCGACGCCGCGGCTCTTCCACGGGTAGTCGCTGAAACGCGGGAACAGCCCGGCCGCCACGTCGTTGCCCGGCGTGGCCACGCCGAAGTTCTCGTCACTGCCGAACACGATCAGTGCGGTCTTGCCGCTCCGGGCCTTCTCAGCGGCGGCCAGCTTGCCGCGCAACCGCCGTTCGGCGGCGACCGCCCTGTCGCCGCGGCGGGTGAGCGCGGCCAGCGAGCGCAGGTAGGCGACGCTGTCCTGCCAGGTGGCTGGTTGCAGGGGCCAGAAGGTGGTGGCGCCCTGCAGCGCGGGGGCGAGCTTGCCGTGCGTGTCCTCCAGCCCGATGACCAGATCGGGCTTGTGGGACAGGATCGCCTCCACCTCCGGGGCGATGAAGCCGCCCGGGACGACCGGGACCTGCGCCGCCCGCTGCTTGCCGAGGAACCGCGGGTGGGCGAGCAGCGCGGAGTTGGTGGCGGCCGGCACGAGGCCGAGCTCGGTCAGCATGTCGTCGCAGAGGGCGACCAGGCAGACCACGCGCTCGGGGGTGCGCCTGGGCGCGACCCTCTTGCCGCGGACGTCGGTGATGCTGTCGGCGTCGGCGACCGGCTGGACGGGCGGCAGGCCCGCCACGCTCGGGTCGCCCGCACCGGCGCCGGTGCGGTCGTCTGCGGCTCCGCCGCAGCCGGCCAGCAGGGCGCCGGCCGCGGCGAGCGCGACGGCAGGCCGCAGAAGGCGGCTCAGGGTGCGCGGCATGGTCGTTTCTCTCTCGTCAGGGGGCGGTCACGCACGCGGCGGACGGCCTGCGTGACGCAAGCCCTATCCGCACAACGTCCCGGCATGATAATCGTTTTCATTGTCGCTGTACATCGGACCAGCTCTTCCCGGGAGGCAATCCGTGGCATCTGTGCGGCTCGTCGCGGCCGACCACGTCGCCGGCGTCGTCCACGTCATCGAGCCGTCCACCGGCCGCCCACTGGCCCGGCTCGAGGGGCGCCACCTCGCCGAGCACGCGGGTTTCCTGCACCTGGCCGGAGGCAGGCTCGCCTTCGTCGACGACCTCGCCGGCGAACTGGTCGTCCTCGATCCCTTCGCCGCCGGGACCGCGGATCCGCCGGTGGTGGCGACCGCCCCGGTCGCCGTCCCCGCCGAGCATCTGGCCGCCGACCCCAGCGGCCGCTACGTCGCGGTGACCAGCGGTTGCGGCCGCTCATGGGAGCCCTGGAGCGACCTGCTCACCGTCGTCGACCTGGGCCGGCCCGTCCGTCCCCGTTCGGTGCGGGTGCGGACCCGCATCGGCGAACCGGGCGTCACCCTCCTGGCCGGCCCCGACCCCCTGGTCGTCCTGCGGCACCGGATGCCGGGCTCCTTGGACGTCTACCGCCTGCACGAACTGCTGGCAGCGCCCCCGGCCTGCCCGGCGGCAGAGCCGCTCCTGCGGCTTCCCCTCCCCGACGACGGGCACGGAGACGCCGTGGACCCCGCGACAGGACAGGTGTTCGCCGCCACCGGCACCGGCGTGCACCGCGCCCGCCTCCGCGGCTCCGACCTGCGCCCCGAGGAGCCCTTGCCCTGGGATACGCCGCACCGCAGCGGGGGACGGGGCTACTACCTGCGGCTCGACGCGGCGCACCGCACCCTGTGGAGCACCGTGCGCGGCGGACCCGCCGAACCGGACCGGTGGCCGCAGTGGACCAACGACGCCTGGTGGCACCGGCTGGACGAGGGCACCACAGGACGGGTTCCCCTCGGACCCGGCCTGGTCTTCCGGCTCGCCTTCGGCGCCGACCGCGTCGTCTTCACCCGCGTTCACCCCGACGGGGACGAGTTGATCGTGGTCGGCGCGGACCGGCCCGCGGTGCTCGCCCGCGTCCCGCTTCCGCCGATGGACGGCGCCCCGCGCCGAGGAGGCACTCCCTGGGACGGCGTGCAACGCCGCGCCATCGCCGCCTCACCCGCCGCCCCCCTCGTCGCCGTCACCCGCGGCGGACATGGGCAGATCCACCTCATCGACGCCCAGGCCTGCACCGACCTGCGCACACTCGACCTGCCCACACCCTTTGACGAGGGCGGCCACATGGCCATGGTCGCAGTCGGCGACCACTCGGCGAAGGACACCGTCGGCCGCTGAACGTATCCCTACTATATAGGTAGGTATTGACGGGTAACCTGCTTGGTGCCTACCGTGTCGGCGGACACCCCTGCCGGGTCCCGCCGTGGGCCGTGTGGTCGGCAGCTGACGAGGAGAGCCTTTCAGTGAGAACGTCGAGCCTTCGGGCATCCGCAACCGCGCCGGGCACGCTCGGATGACCAGGCCTCTGCACCTCGCCATCGACCTGGACGGGGACGGCGCCCACCCCGCCGCGTGGCGGCACTCGGGCCGCCCGCCCGGCGCCGTGTTCACCGGGAGCGCGCTGCGCGCGACGGTGACCGAAGCGGAACGGGCGGGGTTCGCGCTGGTGACGTTCGACGACGGACCGCTGCCCCCGTCCGGCGGCCCGAACGCCGCGGGTCGGCTGGAGGCGGGCACCCGCGCGGCGTTCGCCGCGACCGTCACCGGCCGGATCGGCCTGGCGCCCACCCTGCACGCCACCACGACGGAGCCCTTCCACACCGCCACCCAGCTCGCGAGCCTCGATCACGCGAGCCGAGGCCGTGCGGCATGGATCGTGGGCGCCGCCGCCGACCCGGACGCGTTCGCGACGATCGGCGCCGAGCCGCCCGCTCCTGAGGCACTGCGGCGGGAGGTGCTCGACGTGGTCGAGGTGTCCCGGCTGCTCTGGGACTCCTGGGAGGACGACGCGGTCATCCGGGACGCAGCGTCCGGGCGCTACCTGGACGCTGACAAGGTGCACCACGTCGACTTCGAGGGTGCGACGTTCACGGTCAAGGGCCCGCTGATCACGCCCCGGCCACCGCAAGGCCAGGTCGTGGTGCTGGCCCCCGACACGCTGGGCCTCGGTGGGCGCGCCGACATCGCTCTGGTCGCCGCACCGGATCCCGGCGCGATCGAGGAGCGGGCCGGACGCGCCCGGGAGACCGGCGTCCCGCTGGTGTTCGCCGAGATCGAGGTCGTCCTCGGTGCCACGGCCGCCGAGCGGGCCGCTCTGCTGGACGAGGACACGCCGTGGCCGGACGGCGGTGGGCTCCGGTTCACCGGAACGGCGGAGGAGCTCACCCGCCTGCTGTCCTCTCTCGCCGACGTTGTGGACGGGGTGCGGCTGCGTCCCGCCGTCCTCGCCGCCGACCTGCCGGTACTCGCCGGTGCGGTGCTGCCCGCGCTCGCGGCGGCGGGCCTGCACCGGCCTCCCGAGCCGGGCGCGACGCTCCGCGCCGCGCTCGGCCTGCCCCGGCCCGCGAATCGGTTCGCCGCCGCACAGGCCGGGCCGCGGAATGAGGTGACCGCCCGATGACCGAGACAGGCGCCCCCTACGACCCGAACGCCCAGGTCCACCTCGGGGTCTTCTACCCCGGCGTCGGACCGCAGCTGATCTGGACCGATCCGGCCTGCGCCGACCACGTCGCGATCGAGACGTTCGTCGAGGTCGCGCGGCTGCTGGAGCGCGGCCTGTTCGACGCGTTCTTCCTCGGCGACGGCCAGCGGGTCCGGGAGAACCGCGGCAGGATCCACGATCAGGACATCTCCGGCCGCCCGGACGCGATCACGCAGCTGTCCGCCCTCGCCGCCGCCACCGAGCGGATCGGGCTCGTCGCCACCCAGAACGCCACCTACAACCACCCCGCCGACCTCGCCCGCCGGCTGGCGAGCCTGGACCTGCTGTCGGACGGCCGGGCCGGCTGGAACATCGTCACCACCGACAACGCCTGGACGGGGGAGAACTTCCGGCGCGGCGGCTGGCTGGAGCACGAACGCCGCTACGAGCGGGCGACCCAGTTCGTCGAGGCCGCCAAGGCGCTGTGGGCCTCCTGGGAGCCGGACGCCGTCGCCGACTCCGGGGGCGCCAAGAGCTGGGCCCGTCCCGGCTCGATCGGCGAGGTCGCCCGGCACACCGACCTCGTGGACTTCCGGGCGGTGGCGACCGTCCCGGCCGGTCGGCAGGGCCGCCCCGTGCTGTTCCAGGCGGGCGACTCGGCCGGCGGGCGGGAGCTCGCCGCCGCCCACGCCGACGTCGTGTTCTCCGCCAACACCGACTATGCCAAGGCCGCCGCCTACGCCGCCGACCTGCGCGAACGGCTGGTCCGGCACGGCCGCCCGGTGGACGCGGTGCGGATCCTGCCCGGCGCGGGCGTCATCCTCGGCGACACGCCCGGCGAGGCCGAGGAGAAGGCGCGCTGGGTGCGCGATGAACAGATGTCACCAGTGCGCGCGATCGCGTTCTTCGAGCAGTACTGGGGCACCGACCTGTCCGGCTACGACCCGCACGGGCCGCTGCCCGGCATCGACCCCGTCGAGGGCGAGCTCGACCCGTCCCGCGGCACCATCCCGATCGAGCTGCGCACCGGCAAGTTCCGGACCATCGCCCGTTGGCGGGAACTGTCGGAAGAGCGCGGGCTGTCGCTGCTGGAACTGGCCCGCGAGGTGGCGCCCCGGCACTCCGGGTTCGTCGGCACGCCGTCACAGGTCGCGGACGAGTGGACGCGGTTCGTTCGCACCCGGGCGGTGGACGGGTTCAACATCGGCCCGCATCTGATCCCGTCCCAGTTGGAGGAGATCGTCGACAAGCTCGTCCCGGAACTGCAGGAGCGCGGTGCGTACCGTACGCACTACGAGGGCACGACCCTGCGCGAACACCTCGGGCTGCCGCCGGTCGTTTGAGGACGTGCCGCCCGCCGTTCAGGCCACCGGGCATCCGGTGCGCAGGGCGGCGGCCGTCCATAACACCAGGTTGCCGGTACGGAGGACCACGACGGCCTCGTAATCCCGGAACGTCCGCTCGCCGGAGGTCCCGCCACCACGCGGCCGGGTGGCGGGCCCGGCCAGCTCGCGCCGAGCCTGCGCGGTGGTGAGACGGTCGGCAGGGTCCTTACCGCGCCCAGCACGCCCATCGCCGTCGACCTGGCGAACGGCGTGCGGCCCGCGTGGACCGGCCCGACAGCAGCTCCATCACGATCCACGGCCGCCCGTCGGCCTCGGGATCGGCGCCGTGGCCGCGCGTGAAGGGAACGCTCGCCGCCACGGCGCCCGCCGCGGTGCGGCGCAGCGCGGCCCCGGCCTCCGATGCGCGTCGCGGGATCCTTGTCCAGCAGCCGCCCGAGCAGCAGCGCTGGCGCTCCCGCCCGGACGGGCGACGGGACCTCCCCGGCGAGGGCCGCACCGAGCGCGGCCGGCGACCACAGGTCCGACGCCGGTCCGGCGGGCTCATCGCGCAGCCGCTCGGGCGCGATGAACCCGGGCGAGCTGGGCTTCACGTCCCGGTGAGCCCAGCGGCGCCACCAGGCGGTAGCGCGTCCATGGATCTTTGATCTTTGATCTGTTACCTTGCTCGGGATGGGCCGGGGCTCCCCCGAGGTGCGGAGAAGGGAACACTCGCGACATGCCTGATCACGGACGAACACGATGCGGCTGACCCACCTGCAGCGGCTGGAGGCGGAGAGCATCCAGATCCTCCGCGAGGCCGCGGCCGAGTCCGAGCGCCCGGTGATGCTGTACTCGGTCGGCAAGGACAGCTCGGTGATGCTGCACCTGGCGATGAAGGCGTTCCACCCGTCGAAGCCCCCGTTCCCCCTGCTCCACGTCGACACGACGTGGAAGTTCAGGGCGATGTACGACTTCCGCGACTCCACGGTGGCCGAGCTGGATCTGGAGCTGCTGGTGCACCAGAACCCCGAGTGCCTGGAGCGCGGCATCAACCCCTTCGACCACGGCTCCGCGCTGCACACCGACATGTGGAAGACCGAGGGGCTCAAACAGGCGCTGGACCTGCACCGTTTCGACCTCGCCTTCGGCGGGGCGCGCCGGGACGAGGAGAAGTCGCGCGCGAAGGAGCGGGTCTTCTCCTTCCGCTCGGACCGGCACCGCTGGGACCCCAAGGCCCAGCGGCCGGAGCTGTGGCGCCTCTACAACGCGCGCAAGCACCCGGGGGAGAGCGTGCGCGTCTTCCCGCTGTCGGACTGGACCGAACTCGACGTCTGGCAGTACATCTACAAGGAGGGCATCCCGATCGTCCCGCTCTACTACGCCGAGCCCCGCCCGGTCGTCGAGCGCGACGGGATGCTGGTGATGGCCGACGACGACCGCATGCGCCTGCACCCGGGCGAGGAGCCCCGGATGCGCAGCGTCCGCTTCCGCACCCTCGGCTGCTACCCGCTCAGCGGTGCCGTCGAGAGCACCGCGTCGACGCTTCCCGAGATCATCCAGGAGATGCTGCTGACCACGACGTCGGAACGCCAGGGCCGCGCCATCGACCACGACTCGGCCGGGTCGATGGAGAAGAAGAAGCAGGAGGGCTACTTCTGATGGCGCACGCCAGCTCCGACCTCATCGCGGGCGACATCGAGTCCTACCTGGCGCAGCACGAGCGCAAGTCCATGCTGCGGTTCATCACCTGCGGCAGCGTCGACGACGGCAAGAGCACGCTGATCGGGCGGCTCCTCTACGACTCCAAGCTGGTCTTCGAAGACCAGCTCTCCGCCTTGGAGGCCGACTCCAGGAAGGTCGGCACCCAGGGCGGCGAGCTCGACTTCGCCCTGCTCGTCGACGGTCTCGCCGCCGAGCGCGAGCAGGGCATCACCATCGACGTCGCCTACCGGTTCTTCTCCACCGGGAAGCGCAAGTTCATCGTGGCCGACACCCCCGGCCACGAGCAGTACACGCGCAACATGGTCACGGGCGCCTCCACCGCGGACCTCGCCGTGATCCTCGTCGACGCGCGCAAGGGCGTGCTGACCCAGACCCGCCGCCACAGCTACCTCGTCTCGCTGCTCGGCATCCGCCAGGTCGTCCTCGCGGTCAACAAGCTCGACCTGGAGGGCTACTCGCGGCAGGTCTTCGAGGCCATCGAGGCGGACTACCGCGGCTTCGCCGCGAGCATCGGGCTGACCGACATCACCTGCGTCCCGATGTCCGCCCTGCGCGGTGACAACGTCACCGAGCCCAGCCCCAACACGCCCTGGTACGACGGCCCCACGCTCGTCGGCCATCTGGAGACCGTCGTCATCGACGACGAGCCCAAGGGCCGTCCGTTCCGGATGCCGGTGCAGTGGGTCAACCGGCCCGACCTGGACTTCCGCGGCTTCTCCGGCCGGGTCCTGGGCGGCGCCGTCCGCACCGGGGACCGGGTCCGGGTGCTGCCCTCGGGCCGCGAGTCGACGGTCGCGCGCATCGTGACCTACGACGGCGATCTCGACGAGGCCGCCGCGGGGCGGTCGGTGACGCTGACCCTCGCCGACGAGGTCGACGCCAGCCGCGGCGACGTCATCGCCGCCGCCACGGACCCGCCCGCCGTCGCGGACCAGTTCGAGTGCCATCTGGTCTGGATGAGCGAGCGGCCGATGCTGCCCGGCCGCCCCTACCTGCTCAAGATGGGCACCCGCACCACCGGCGCGAGCATCGCGCGCCCGAAGTACCGCGTCAACGTCAACACCCTCGAACGCACCGCCGCCAAGACGCTCGAACTGAACGAGATCGGCGTCGCGACCATCAATCTCGACCGGCCGATCGCCTTCGACCCCTATGCCGACGACCGCGACATGGGCGGCTTCGTCCTCATCGACCGCTTCACCAACGACACGGTGGGCGCGGGGCTCATCGACTTCGCGCTCCGCCGCGCGCACAACGTCCACTGGCAGGCGGTCGACGTCGACAAGCGGTCCCGCGCCCGGATCAAGGGCCAGAGGCCGGCCCTCGTCTGGTTCACCGGCCTGTCCGGCGCCGGGAAGTCCACCATCGCCAACCTGGTCGAGCGCAGGCTCCACGAGCAGGGGTTCCACACCTACCTGCTCGACGGCGACAACGTGCGCCACGGGCTCAACAAGGACCTCGGCTTCACCGACGCCGACCGGGTCGAGAACGTCCGCCGGGTCGCCGAGGTGTGCAGGCTGCTGGTCGACGCGGGGGTGATCGTGCTCGCCTCGTTCATCTCCCCGTTCCGCGCCGAGCGCCGGCTGGCCCGCGAGCTGCTCGGGGACGGCGAGTTCGTCGAGGTGCACGTCGACGCCCCGCTCGAGGTCGCCGAGGGCCGTGATCGCAAGGGCCTGTACGCCAAGGCACGCCGCGGCGAGCTCGTGAACTTCACCGGCATCGACTCGCCGTACGAAGCGCCCGAGGCGCCGGAGCTGCGCCTCGACGCCGGCGGGACGGTGCCGGCCGAGGACAACGCCGGCCTCGTCGTCGAGCACCTCCGCCGCGCCGGGCTGCTCCAACCGCCCGCGGACGACCGCTGAGGGTGCCGCCGTCCCCGGCACGACTCCTTGATCGCGACCGGGAAAGGCGCAGGCCGGCGTGTCACCCGGCCCGCTACGATGACAGCTGTCCGCCGTAACCGCCCAGCACCCTCGGGGTGTGCGAGTGGAAGGCAACTGCGAACGTGCAACAGCGCCGTCTCGTTCGAACGAAGACACGTGCTGTCGTCGTCGACTACGTGCTCGAGGAGCTCTTCGAGGGAAGGCTCAAGTCGGGTGACCGGATCGACCTGGACGAGGTCTGCGAGGCGCTCGGCGTCAGCCGCCTCCCCGTCCGCGAGGCGATCGTGATGCTCGAACGGGACGGGATCGTCTCGACCAAGTACCACCGCGGCGTCTACGTCGAACCCTTCGACGCCGAGTCGATCATGGACGACTTCGAGATCATGGGGGTGCTGAGCGGCATCGCGGTGCGCCGGCTCGCCGAGAAGCAGGACACCGAGACCATCGCCGCCCTCCAGGGCCTCGTCGAGGAGCTGCGCTCGGCCGACCCCGAGGACCGGGACCGCGTCTTCGAGCTGGTGCAGCAGATCATCACGCTGGAGCAGCGGGCCGGCGGGTCGCGCCGGCTGCGCGCCGAACTGCGCTCCTACCACGGATACCTGCCCCAGGCGTTCCGGGTCGGCGCGGGCCGCAGCCACGCCAGGACCGTCGAGGCGCACGACCTCGTGGTGCGCGCCATCGTCGCCGGCGACGGCGAGGAGGCGGCCCGGCACCGGCTGGAGGACTTCCGGGACGCCGGCAGGCGGGTCGTGGCGGAACTCGAGCGGCGCGGCGTCCTCAGC
The DNA here is from genome assembly GCF_055379765.1 of Actinomadura rugatobispora. Taxonomy (NCBI): domain Bacteria; kingdom Bacillati; phylum Actinomycetota; class Actinomycetes; order Streptosporangiales; family Thermomonosporaceae; genus Actinomadura; species Actinomadura rugatobispora. Next base: position 10,380,619 of record NZ_AP029191.1, read on the forward strand.
GGCGCCTGATCACTGGCGGCGCCGGACGTGCTTCAGGGGACCCGGTAGCCGTCGCGTGTGAGCAGGCGGACGGGGTCGGTGCCGTCCCACGCCGCGCAGGTCCGCGCGATGCGGTCCAGCCGCACGAGGAAGCCCGGCGTGTGCTCGACCACCTCGGTGAAGAAGCCGAAGTCGGCGGCGGTGTCGAAGTAGGCGACGCGGAAGCTCCCGTTGTCGCTCTCTGCGGCGAGTTCGTAGCCCAGCCGCTCGTAGTGCGCCCTCTTGCCCTCGTAGTCCTCGGTCACGGTGCACAGCTGGTGGAGCCCGGAGACCCGGCCGCGGTGCCATTCCCGGAAGATGCTGGGGCGGTCGCAGTGCTGCCGGACGAGTTCGATCTGCACCGGACCCGCCTGCGCCACCGCGACCTGGAGGGTCACCGTCGCCGCTTTCCCGCGGTACGTCGCGTGCTGGTCGACGACCGGCAGGACGTGGAAGGGGCCGACGCCGAAGACGCGGGCCCACGTCGCCGCGGCGTCCAGGAGATCGTCGACGAGGAAGCCGAGCTGGAAGAACCGGTATTCGCCCTCCGGCCAATCCTGGTCGAACAGTGGGTGCGCCGTTTCGCCCATCGCGTCGTGACCTGTCCCGTTCATCGTGCCGTCAGGGGCCGGACGAGTACCTCCTGCGTCACGCTCGCCACGAGACGCCCGTCGGAGTCGTGGATGGCGCCTCGCGTGAGGCCGCGGTCGCCGGTGAGGGCGATCGTCTCCTGCGTGTGGAGGTGCCAGCGGTCGAAGTGGACCGGCCGGTGGAGCCAGAGGGCGTGATCGAGGCTGTAGCCGGTGAGCCTGCCCACCCCGGTCCCGCCGGGGTGGGAGCGGAAGGCCATGTCCATGAGAAGGAAGTCGCTGGCGTAGGCGAGGAGCGCGGAGTGCAGCGCCCGGTCGTCGCCGATGTCGCGCGGGAGCCGCATCCAGTGCGACCGGGGCCCGTCCGCCGAGGCGCCTCCGAGGAAGGTCGGCGCCTCGCCGATGCGCATCTCCAGGGGAGGCGGCCGGTCGATCCAGCTGCGGCCCGCCTCCCGCTGCTCGGCGGGGAGTGCCTGTGCCCAGTGCTGGAGCAGCGGTAGTTCCTCCGGGCGCGGAACGTCGGGTGGCGCGGCGTGGACGTCCGGCTCGGTGGCGCCGGCGTGGAAGGAGACGATCGCGACCAGCCGCGGCCGGTCCTCCTGGAGCACCGTCACCCGGCGAGTCGACACCGACCGCCCGTCGCGCACGCGCTCCACCGCCAGGTCGACCGTACGGCCGGGTGCGCCGGCCTCGACGAAGGCGGCGTGCAGGGAGTGCGGGGCCTTCCCGGACACCGTCGCGTCCGCCGCGAGCAGCGCCTGCGCGAGGAGCTGACCGCCGAAGACGCGGTCCTGTAACCGTCCGGGCTCGGACGGCACCCGGAACCTGTCGTCTCCGGCCGGTCGCAGCCGCAGCGCCGCGAGGATGCCGTCGAGCGAGGCGAGGATCGCCGGCCCGAGGGGGTTGCCGATATCGGTGAGCACCCTGTTATTGTGGCGCAAGTTGGATCAAAGATCAAAGCTCAAAGATCAAAGGCGGTCTCATGCGGTGGTCTCGTCCGGTGGTCCCATGCTGAGCGGTGAGAAGATCCTGGTGACCGGGCCCGCCGGGCGTATCGCGTTCGGCCTCGCCCGGTCCCTCGCCGCCGCGAACGAGGTCTGGGGGATCGCCCGCTTCGGCGACCCCGCGACCCGCGCGGAGGTCGAGGCGCTGGGGGTGACGACCCGCGCCGTCGACATCGGCGGCGGCGACTTCGGCGACCTTCCGTCCGACTTCACCTACCTCCTGCACATCGCCGCCGACTTCGGCGACGACTACGAGCGGGCCCTGCGGGTGAACGCGGAGGGCACGGGGCTCCTGCTCGCGCACTGCCGCCGCGCGAAGGCCGCCCTGGTGATGTCGACGGTCACCGTGTACAAGCCGCACCCCGATCCCTGGCACCCCTTCGCCGAGGACGACCCGCTGGGCGACGCCGGGCTGCCGCATCCGAAGCCGTACTCGATCGGTAAGATCGCCGAAGAGGCCGTGGCGCGCTACTGCGCCCGGGCGTTCGACCTCCCCGTCACGATCGCCCGCATGGGCAGCGCCTACGGCGACCGCGGCGGCCTCCCCGCCTCCTACCTGCACGCCATCGCCGCGGGTCAGAAGGTGACGGCCCGCTGGGATCCGCTGCCCTACACGCCGATCCACGACGACGACATCGGCGCCCAGCTGGAGCCGCTGCTCGACGCGGCGGGCGTGCCGGCCGCGATCGTGAATTGGGCCGGGGACGAGGCCGTGAGCGTGCAGCAGTGGTCGGCGTACTTCACCGAGCTGCTCGGCACCGAGGCCGAGGTGGTGGTCGAGCCCGTGCCCGGCGCGTCGATCGGCTCCGTCGGCGACCACACCAGGCGGTCCTCGATCACCGGTCCGTGCCGGGTGCACTGGCGGGACGGGTTCCGCCGCATGGCCGCCCGCTTCTACCCCGACCGCGTCAAGGCGGGCTGAGGCCGATGGGACGCTATCCGACGGCCGAACGGCTGATGGCCGAGGCGATCGAGGAAGCCGGTCGTTCCGACTTCGGCCCCGGGGACTTCCGCGAGGGCCTCGAGGTCCTGCTCGGCAGCCTGGAACGCGACGGCGACCTCTGCCCGGAGGCCGACGCGCAGGTGATCGGGGACTTCCGCAGGCGGCTGGTCAACCGGCTCGAGGTCGAGGCGTGGTACGCCGGGCACCCCGAGGTCGAGGACGTCGCCGTGCGCGGCCCCGTCGACATCAACGGCCTGCCGCGGACGGGCACGACCGCGCTCGCCGACATGCTCTCCCTCGACCCCCGGTTCCGCTGCCTGCGGGGCTGGGAGCAGGCCAGACCCTGCCCGCCCCCGGTCCGCGAGAACGAGGCCGCCGACCCGCGGCGCGTGAAGTTCGCCAGGGACTGGGAGAACCAGTCGGCCGAGCACCGCGCGATGCACATCTTCGAGCTCGACGCCACGATGGAGGACACCGACCTCCTCGGGATGGCCTTCCACGGCCAGCAGATGGTGCTGCCGGTGCCCGGCTACCGCGACTGGTGGCGGGAGGCCGACCTCACCGAGACCTACCGCTACCACCGGCGCGTGGTGAAGCTCCTGGGGTCGCGCCGCCCGCCGGACCTGTGGCTGTTCAAGGCACCGCACCACAAGTTCCACCTGGAGGCGCTCGCGGCGGCCTATCCGGACATCCGCTTCGTCATGACCCACCGGGACCCGGCCAAGGTGGTGCCGTCGTACGCGAGCCTGGTCTCCTCGATCACCCCGCCCGCCGACGGCGAGCGCGATCTGGCCAGGCTGGGCCGGGAGATCTGCGACCACCTGCGGATCGGCATGGAACACGCCATCGGAGCGCGCTCCCGCATCGGCGAGGACCGGTTCCTGGACGTCCACCACCGGCGGCTGATCGCCGACCCCATGGGCACCGTCCGCGACGTGTACGACTGGCTCGGCATGGAGCTCACGCCGCCCGTCGAGGAGTCGATCCGCGACTGGCAGGAGGCCAACCGCGTCGGCGCCCACGGCACCCACCGGTACACCGCCGAGCGGTTCGGCCTCAGCACCGGTCAGATCCGTTCCGACTACGACGCCTACATCCGCCGGTTCGACGTCGCGCTGGAGGGCTGACGAAGATGAGCGAACTCCCGACCTGGTCCGACCAGATGCAGGCCCTCGAAGGCGTGGTGGACGACCTCCTCGCCACCTGGCGCCCGGACGGCGCGACCGAGGCCGAGGTGCAGGACATGAACAAGCTCGCGCTCTCGATCCTCGCCTGCGGGTACATGTGCCGGGTGTACACCGACGCCCGCCGCCCCGTGTTCATGCCGCTGTGGAACTACGCGTGCAACCAGGGCGGCCCCAACCCCGACTACGTGTACTCGATGATCGAGGTCGACCCGGAAGGCGTCTACCAGATCTCGGGGTACCGCGGGACGACCCGCTTCGTGGAGATCACGCAGCAGGAACCGGAGATGACCACCCCGAAGCTCCTGACCGAGCCGCGCACCGGACCGCCGCTGCGCGTCACCAACGACCTCGACGAGCTCACCCTCGGCGACGACGGCTACTTCAGCGTCATCGTCAGCGCCGAGCGGCCCGAGGGCCACACCGGCGACTGGTGGCCGCTCGACCCGCGCACCCGGCGGCTGCTGATGCGCAAGTGCTCGTGCGACTGGAAGCACGAGGAGGACGCCCGGGTCGCGGTCAACCGCCTGGACGATCCGGGCGAGGACATGACGCCCGAGGAGATCGCCCGCCGCTTCTCCGACATGGCGGTGTGGATCCAGGGAATGATCGAGTTCGACATGCTGCTGGTCCGCTACTACAGGGAGCACCACGGGATCAACGTCCTGCTGCGCTCCCAGTGGATCGAGGATGTGGGCGGGCTGGCGAAGCAGGCGTACTACGACGGGATCCACGAGATCGGCGACGACGAGGCCCTGATCGTCGAGGTGCCCCTCCCCGAGCGGTGCCACTACTGGCAGATCCTCGTCGCCGACGACCGCTTCGCCACCGTCGACTGGGTGAATCGCCAGTCGAGCCTCAACGACCTGCAGGCGCGCGTCGACGGCGACGGCACGCTCCGCGTCGTCATCTCCAAGCAGGACCCGGGCGTGCACAACTGGCTGGACAAGGCGGACTTCCGCTGGGGCATCATCCAGATGCGCTTCTACCGGGCGAACGCGTACCCGGAGGCCACGGTCACCAGGGTCCCCTTCGCCGAGGTGCGCGAGCACCTGCCGTCCGGCACGCCCGTCCTGACGCCGGCCGAGCGGCGGGAGCAGCTGCGCGCCCGGCGTGAGGGCGCGCAGCTCCGGCGGATCTGGTGAGGCGGAGCGGGCGTGCCGCGGCCGCCGTCCGGCCGTTCCGGTTCTGCGCCGGCCCGGGCAGGCTTCCCGACCGCGCCGCGCTCGTCGAGGCGGGCAGGACCATCGAGCGGCTCGGCTACGCGACCTTCGCCCTGCCCGACCATTTCACGATGCCGTTCGCCCCGCTGCTCGCCCTGCAGGCGGTCGCCGACGCGACGAGCACCGTGCGGGTCACCCAGACCGTCCTGAACCAGGACTTCCGGCACCCCGCCGTGCTCGCCAAGGAACTGGCCACGCTGGACGTGCTGTCCGAGGGCCGGCTGGAGATCGGGATCGGCGCCGGCTGGATGCGTGCCGAGTACGAGCAGGCCGGCATCGCCTTCGACTCGGCGCCGGCGCGGATCGAGCGGCTCGAGGAGGTCGTCGCCGTCCTCAAGGGGCTGTTCGCCGAGGGCCCCTTCACCTTCGGCGGGAAGCACGTCACCATCGCGGCCTTGGACGGGACGCCGAAGCCGGTGCAGCGCCCGCACCCGCCGATCATGATCGGCGGCGGCGGCCGCGGGCTGCTGTCGGCCGCCGGTCGCCAGGCCGACATCGTGCAGATCCTGCCCCGCCCTCTCGGGGGAGCGGGCACCGGATCGACGGGAGCCGGAGCGGGCGGGCCGCGCCCGTTCACCGCGGACGCCTACGAGGAGCGGATCGGCTGGATCCGGGAGGCCGCCGGGGACCGCTTCGACGACATCGAACTGGGCGCCCAGCTGCTGGAGCTGGCGATCACCGACGACCCGGACGAGCGTTTCGAGGTCTTCTTCCAGCGGTTCGGCCGGCGGCTCGGCGACGCGGTCCCGTCCCGGGACGAGCTCCGCGCCTCGCCGCTGCTCGCGATCGGGACGCTGGACGAGGTGTGCGAGAGACTCCTGCTGACCCGGGAGCGCTTCGGGATCAGCTATCTCATGGCCCCGATCGGGGCGAGGCCCGAATCGCTGGCACCGGTCATCGAACGGCTGTCGGGGCGGTGACATGACGATCGATTTCGCGCTGACCCCGGACGGCACGTGGGACGTCGACGGCGCGGGCCTTGCCGCGGCGGCCGCCGGCGCCGGTTTCTCCGCCGTCGGAATGCTCGCCCGGCATGCCGATGCCGCCTGCGCGAGGGCACTGGCCGATGCCGGATTGCGGTGCCACGAGGTGCTGGCCCTGGTGGTGACCGGCGACGAGGAGTCCACGCTGCGCCACACGCGCCGGCTCGCCGAGGCGGCGGCGGCCGTGAAGGCGCCGTGGGTGCTGACCACGTTCACAGTGCCGCTGGACGGAACCACCGCCCCGCTGATCCGGCGATGCGCGGAGGTGCTCGCCGAGGCCGGCACGGGAATGGCGGTCGAGTTCAGCCCGCTCGGCGCGGTCACCTCGATCTCCGCCGCCCTGGACGTGGTCGAGGCCGCCGGCGCCGCCAGGGCCGGGGTGCTGATCGACTCCTGGCACTTCTTCCGCGGGGACGGCACCTGGGAGCAGCTGGAGCGGGTGCCGCTCGACCGGATCGCCTACGTCCAGTTCGACGACGCCCCGCCCGCGGTGTCGGACGGCGCGATGAAGGAGACGATGCACCGCCGCGTCATGCCCGGCGACGGGACCTTCGAGCTCGACCGGTTCGCCTCGACCCTGCTGGAGCGGGGCTGGTCGGGTCTGGTGAGCGTCGAGGTGCTCAACGCCCGGCTGCGCGAGCTCCCCGTCCCCGAATTCTCGAGACTGGCCTTCGAGACCACCGTCCGGTACTGGCGATGAGCCCCCGTGGAACCAGGAGTGTCATGACAAAGCCCGACTTCCCCGGCGAGCACGACTACTCGCTCCTCGGCGAGAACCACGTCCGCGCGTACCGCGAGAGCGGCGGCGAGGTCGGCTACATCTGGAACGGCGCCCCCACCCTGCTGCTGACGACCACCGGCCGCCGCAGCGGCCTGCCGCGGACGATCCCGATCATCTACGGCCGCGTCGGCGCCGATCACCTGCTCGTCGCCTCGCGCGGCGGCGCGCCGAAGCATCCGCACTGGTACCTCAACCTCCAGGCGGACCCGGAGGCCGAGATCCAGGTCAGGCGGGAGATCCTCCAGGTCACGGCGCGCACCGCGGCGGAGGACGAGAAACCGCGCCTCTGGAAGATCATGACCGGCCTGTGGCCGAACTACGACGTCTACCAGGCGCGCACCGACCGGATCATCCCCGTCGTGGTGCTGAGTCCGCGATGAGAGGCCTCGCCGGGAAGGTCTGCATCGTCGCCGGGGGCGGTTCCGGGATCGGCGCCGCCACCGCCGTGCGGCTGGCCGAGGAGGGCGCGTCGGTCGTCGTCGGCGACCTCGACGCCGGGAACGCGGAACGGGTCGCGGACCGGATCGGGCAGGGCGCCTCCGCGATCGCCGTGCCGTTCGACATCGCCGACGAGCCGTCGGTCGACGCGCTCGTCCGGCGGACGCTCGACGCCTTCGGCCGCGTCGACGGCGTCCACGTCAACGCCGCCGACCTGTTGCCGGGCACGCTCGGGCGGGACGCCGACCCCGCGGCGGTGCCGCTGGAGGTCTTCGACCGCACCATCGCGGTGAATCTCCGCGGCCATCTCCTCGTCACGAGACGCGTCCTGCCCGAGCTGCGCGAGCGCGGCGGCAGCATCGTGTACACCGCGTCGGCGGCGGCCGTCACCGGCACGTCGGGGCGCGGCGCGTACGCGATGTCGAAGGGCGGGATCCTGTCGCTGTCGCGGCACGTCGCCCACGCCTACGGCAAGCAGCGCGTCCGCTCCAACGTCGTGGCGCCCGGCCACGTCCTGACCGAGGGCGTCCTCGCCCGCGCCGCCGGGGACACGACCGTCCTGGAACGCTCCCTCGCCGCGCTGCCGTCCACCCGGCTCGGCGAACCCGCGGACATCGCCGCCGCCGTCGCCTTCCTGCTCTCCGACGACGCCGCCTGGGTCAACGGCCAGATCCTCAGCGTGGACGGCGGCGCGACCATGCGCTGAGCGCGGGCGCAACGGGCGGGAGGGTGAGATCATCAGGGAATGCCGATCGACCCGCAGCTGCTCGCCGTGTTCACGGTGACCACCATCGTCGCCCTCATCACCCCGGGGCCCGACATGCTCTTCGTGCTCGGGTGCGGGGTGCGGGGCGGCGCCCGCGCCGGGCTGCTGGCCACGCTCGGCGTGATCACGGGGGACGCGCTGTACATCGCCGCCGCGGCCGCCGGGCTCGCCGCGCTGCTCACGGCCTTCCCGGTCGCGTTCACGGTGCTGCGGATCGCGGGTGCCGCGTACCTGATCCACCTCGGCGTGCAGATGATCCGCAAGCGGAGGAACGGCCTGGACGACGATCCGGCGGCCGGCGGGATGTCGGGCCGGCGCGCCTACCTCAACGGCGTGGTGTCGTCGGCGGCCAACCCGCAGACGTTCACGTTCATGGTCGCCTTCCTGCCGCAGTTCATCGACCCCGCCGCGGGGCCGGTCTGGCTGCAGTTCGCGATTCTCGGGGGAGTCCTGATCGTCCTGGAGTTCCTGGCCGATGGCGCGGTCGGCGTCCTGGCCGGGCGGATCGGCGGCTGGCTGCGCGGCCGCAAGGCGGTCCGCCGCAGGATCGACGCGGCGACCGGAAGCGTGTTCATCGGCATGGGCGTCACCCTCGCCGCCGAGAGCTGACCGGCGCCCCGGCTACGGGCTCAGGCCGGACTCCAGGTGCGCCAGCGCGGCGTCGATCTCGGCGGGCCCGTCCATGCCGGGGTCATGCGCCCACTGCAGCCAGACGATGGCAACGACTCCGAAGACCGCGCCGATGGCGTTCCGCAGCCGTGGATCGTCCGCGGCGCACGCGGCCCGCTCCGCCACGGCCTCGCCGACCTCGCGGATCACGCCGGGGCTCCTGCGCAGGTTGGCCACCAGCAGCTCGGGCACGGTGGCCGCGAACACCTCCCGGGCGTGCCCGCCGGCGATCTCCTCGGCGGACAGGGCGGCGAACGCCGTGCGGAACGCGCCGCGCAGCACGGTGACCGGAGGACCCGGCGGCTGGGCGGCCAGGGCCTCGGCGAGGGGCAGGAACCGGTCGAGCGTGACCAGGTGCTCCTTGGTCGGGAAGTAGCGGAAGAAGGTGGCGGGGGAGATCTCGGCGGCCTCGGCGATCTGCTCGACGGTGGTGCCGCCGTAGCCGCGCTCGCGGAAGAGCCTGAACGCCTCGTTCAGGATCGTCTCCCTGGTCCTGGCCTTCTTGCGTTGGCGCAGCCCGCTCTCACCCATGCGCCGAACCCTATCGCGCACTCAAGTGATGCTAGCCTCTCATTTGAAGGTCGACTATCAAATTCTATGGAGGTGGACGGGTGGGCGACGCGATCAACGGCCTGCATCATGTGGGGCACATCGTGCGGGACATGCGTGAGGCCATGGAGCTGTACCGCCGGCTCGGCTTCACCGTGCCGGCGCCCGCCTATCCCGTGCTGCCGCGCGTCGCGGGAGGTCCCGCCGAGCCTTTCGGGGTGGCCAACACGCATGTGCACTTCCCCGGCGGCTTCGTCGAACTGGTGGCCGTGGTCGACGACACCGGTCGCATGCCCGCCGGCGCCCGCCCGATCCCGCTGCGGGTGCCCGACGACGAGCGGCCGCGGTTGACGGCCGCGATCCGCGCCACCGCCGCGAACATCACGTCCTTCCTCGAACGCTTCGAGGGCCTCCACATCATGATCGCCGACACTCCGGACATCGACGGCGTCGCCGCGCGGCTGGCGTCGGCCGGGGTCGTTCACGGCGGCGTGCACGCGGTCCAGCGCCCCGTCGAGACCGGCGCGGGGACGAGGATGGAGCCGGCCCGCTACCTGGAGATCTCCGCTCCCGGCCTGCCCGCCGGCCGCGTGCCGGAGGGCAGGATCGGGTTCGCCGAGAACGCCCCGGGCGAGCAGCCGCACATCGACCATCCCAACGGCGCGACCGGCCTGGCCGGGTGCGTGCTGTGCGTCGCCGACCGGGACCTGCCCGAAACGGAACATCGTTACGGCGCCTACTTCGGGGAGCGGCTCGACCGGGCGAAGCTCACCGTCGTGCCCGCGTCGGCGCTCGCCGGCCTGCTGCCCGGCGAGCGTCCCGCCGCCCTGCCCGCGTTCGCCGGGTACGCGGTGTCGGTGCGCGACATCGCCGCCACCGAGCGGCTGCTGCGCGGCAACGGCGTACCGGCCACGCGAACCGGCCGGGGAGAAGTCCTCGTCCCGGCCGCCGCCGCGCTGGGCACCGCGATCACCTTCCGCCAGGACGCCTGAGCGCAGCCGATCGCGGCCGGGTGCCGCGCGGTGATTTGCGGCGGGATGTCGGTGATCTCCTTTACGGTCATTACCGTGATCAACGCCTCGGAGATCGATGAGACCACGTTCGTGATGCCGGACTCCTGGCTCGGCGCGCGGCACCCGCGCCGCGACCGTCCTGGCGTTCCGCGGCTGGCCGCGCCGGACGAGGCCGCCGCCGAACACGCGCGGTCCCTCGTGGACCAAGCCCGGGACCTCATCGAGGAGGTCATCGCCCTCCCCGGCACCGTGCCGGAGCTCGCCGACGCCGCCCGCGCCCACCTGAAGGGCGACCCGAATCCCCTCGGTGCCGCGACGGTCGCCTTCGTCGCCACCTTCCCGGCGCGCCCGATGGACAGGACGGGACAACCTGTCGCGGCCCCGGACGCCTGGGTCATCGATCACGGCGTCGCCTTCGCCGTCGCCGCGTACGCGGATTTCGCCGGCATCTGGGCCGACGGCCGAACCGTCAGGGAACCGGCGCCGGGAGAGCCGTTCCGCGATGTGTTCCGGTGGACGGGCGTGCGGTACCGGAACGCGAACGAGCATCGGGCCGGCTGGTGGTTGAACCGCACGCCCGTGAAGTGGCTGCGCACCCTTCTCGCCGCCGCGCCCGACGACGTCTACTCCGAGGCCGTCGAATGCCTTGAGGCGCGACGCGGGCACCAGTTGCAGCGGCTCATCACCGCCTACCTGGTGCCGACCAGAGACGACTGGGTCGACGACCTGTGCGCGAACACCGAACCGTCGGCGACCGAAACGTTCCAGCGGTGGATGCCGTTCTGCGCACTCGGTGGGCCGCACCAGCCCGCCGAGCTGGGCCTGCGGCTCGACGCCGGGCACGGTATCGACGTCATCGCCTCGCTGATCGACGGCGTCGGCCCCGAGGCCGCCGTGCCGCTCCTCGCCGATGCCGTGGACCGGTCGGCCGTCGGGTACGACGCCCCGCCTCCGCAGGACATCCTCCTCACCTTCCCCCTGGACGAGGCGTTCCAGGCCCTCATCGACCGAGGCCCCGACCTGGACGTCGGGCCCGCTCTCGTGGCCGCCGCCCGCCGCTACCCCGCCCGTGCGATGCGTTTGCTGCCCCGGTCGAAGGCTCCGCGGGCCGCCGACCTCCTCAACGCGCATGTCCGCGTCCACCCGTCCCTCGCCGAGACCGTGCTTCCCGGCCTTCCCGCCGAGGCCGGGGCGAGGGTCCGGGAGATCCTGGACGCCACGACCCGCTTCCCGAGCGCCACCGACCTGCCGCCCCTGCTCGTCGCGCCGCCGTGGACCCGCCCCAAGGCCAAGCCCGTCGTCATCAGGGATCTGCCCATGCCCGGCCTCCGCGCGACCGCCTGGGAGCCGGGCGAGCGGGAGTCGTGGGCGGCGGAGGCCGAGCACAAACCCGACCACCTCATCGAGGAGTGGGCCGAGGAGTTCGACAAGATCTCCTCCTTCCACCAGGCCGCCGTCCTCATGAACGGATCCGACGAGCTGGCCCGCCCGCTGCTCGCGCGCTGGGAACCCGGCGCCATCTGGCACGTGAACCGGTTCATCCTGGCCATCGTCGCGCGCTTCGGGGCCGACGCCGCCGACTGCGCCCTGTTCATCGCCCGCCGCGACAAGGCCGCCGACGGAGCGGCCCTGATGCCTCTGCTCAGTGACGAGATCGCGCGGACGATGGCGGACTGGCTCGTCCGCCGCAAGAAGCTGGACAAGACCGCCCGCGCCTGGTTCGCCCGGCACGGCCTCGCCGCCGTCCCCGCGCTCGTCCCGGACGCGCTCGGCAAGGCCGGCCCCGCTCGCCGCGCGGCCGAAGGGGCCTTGCGCATGCTCGCCGAGCGGCACGGCAGAGCCCCGATCGTCGAGGCCGCCCGCCGCCACGGCGACAAGGCCGCCGACGCGATCGAGGCCATGCTCCCCGACGGCCCGCTGGACAACGTGCCGGCGAAGGTCCCGGCCGTCGGCTGGGTCGACCCGCGCATGCTCCCGCGGATCCTCCTGCGCGACCGCGCGCAGACCCTCCCGGACGACGCCGTCGGGCACGTCCTCACCATGCTGGCGATGTCGAAGCCGCGCGAGGTGTACGCGGGGGTGCGGGTCGTCCGCGAGCTGTGCGACCCGGCGTCGCTCGCCGAGTTCGGGTGGGCGCTGTTCCGCTGGTGGGAGCTGTGCGGCGCCGACTCAAGGGAGAACTGGGCGTTCACCCAGCTGGGGCTGACCGGAGACGACGGGACCGTCCGCCGCCTGACCCCGCTGATCCGCGCGTGGCCCGGCGACGGCGGTCACGCCAGGGCGGTGACGGGCCTGGACGTCCTCGCCGCGATCGGCACCGGCAGCGCACTGATCCACCTGCACTCGATCTCCCAGCGGGTGAAGTTCAAGGGCCTCAAGGCCCGCGCCCGGGAGAAGATCGAGGAGGTCGCGGCGGGGCTCGAACTCACCGGTGACCAGCTCGCCGACCGTCTCGTCCCCGATTTCGGCCTGGCCGCGTCCGGCACGATGCTCCTGGACTACGGCCCCCGCCGCTTCGTGATCGGGTTCGACGAGTCGCTCAGGCCGACCGTCGCCGACGAGGACGGCAGGCCCCGCAGGTCGCTCCCGAAGCCGGGAAAGGGAGACGATCCGGAGCTGGCACCCGCCGCGTACAAGCGGTTCTCGGACCTCAAGAAGGACGTCCGCACGGCCGCCGCCGACCAGCTCACCCGCTTCAGGACCGCCATGGTCACGGGCCGCCGCTGGCCCGGTGGCGAGTTCCGGGAGTTCCTCGTCGCGCACCCGCTGGTCGGGCACATCGTCCGCCGCCTGGTCTGGGTCGCCGAGAACGGCGAGGGGGCCACCGCGGCCTTCCGCGTGGCCGAGGACGGCACGTACGCGAACGCCGTCGACGACACCGTCACCCTCCCCGAGACCGCGCGGATCGGCGTCGCGCACCCCATCGACCTCGGCGACGACCTGTCCGCCTGGAAGGAGTTGTTCGCCGACTACGAGATCCTGCAGCCGTTCCCGCAGCTCGAGCATCCGGTCCACACCCTCGACGAGGACGAGCGCGACGCGGGGCGCCTGACCCGCTTCGAGGGTCTCGAAGTCCCGGCCGGTGCCCTTCTCGGCCTCGTCCGGCGCGGCTGGGAGCGCGGGGCGCCGATGGATGCGGGCATCGAGCACTGGATCTCCCGCCGTGTCGCGGACGACCGGCACCTGGTCCTCACCCTCGATCCCGGCATGAGCATCGGCATGCCCGACGAGAACGGCCCGCAGACCCTCGTCGACGTCCGGCTCGCCCAGCACCCCTACCACTACCGGAGAGACGAGCCCACGTCCCTGCGGTTCGGCGACCTCGACCCGATCGTCGCCTCCGAGCTCCTCGACGACCTGATCCAGCTGAAAGGCTCGGCGGAGTGAACGCACCGCCGGGCCCGATCAGCCGGTGCGGGTGAGGGTGTCGATCGCGGCGACCTCCTCGGCGGTGAGGTCGAAGCCTTCCAGGTCGAAGTTGGCGGCGATGCGCTCCCGGTGCGAGGACCTGGGGAGGATCACGATGTCGTGTTCCAGGTGCCATCGCAGGACGACCTGCGCGGGAGTGACACCGTGCCGCTGGGCGATCTCGGTGAGGGCAGGGTCGTTCAGGTCGGTGTTCTTCAGGCCGCTGTAGCCCTCGACGACCACGCCGCGGCGGCGGTGCTCGTCCAGCAGGGCCGGATCGTGCTGTCCCGGGCTCCACGGGATCTGGTTGACCGCCGGCCGCCGCCCGGTGGCCTCGGTCAGCAGGTCGATCTGGGCCGGGCTGTAGTTGCTGACCCCGACGTTGCGGGCCAGTCCCGCGTCCCGGGCCGCCAGCAGCTCCTCCCACGCCGGGACGAGCGCGTCCCGGCCGGGCGGCCAGTGGATCAGCCACAGGTCGACGTAGCCGGTGTCGAGCAGCCGGAGGCTCGACTCCAGGGCGCGGCGGGCGTGCCGCGCGTCCTGGGGGCGCAGCTTGGTGGTGATGAAGACCTGCTCCCGGTCCACGCCGCCGTCCTTGACGGCCCTGCCGACCTCCGACTCGTTCTTGTACAGCGTCGCGGTGTCGATGTGCCGGTAACCGATATCGAGCGCCGCGCGCACCGACTCGTAGGCGGTCTTGGACCGCAGCTCCCAGGTCCCGAAACCGATCAACGGCAGCGCGGTGCCGCCGGGCAGGTTCACAGTGCGGATCATGCACCGCATTGTGCCCCCTGGCACCTCCGGTTCGGTGCAACGGCGGTGCGCCTGTCGCCGATCCGCATCGGACGCCCGGTCCGTGCGGACCGGGCGCCCGATGCGGCGGTTTCACCAGGTGACGGGAAGTTCGGAGAAGCCCCGGATCAGGAGGCCCTTCTTCCAGGCGAGCCCGGCGTCGTCGCCGGCCACGAGCTCGAGACCGGGGAAGCGGACGAGAAGGGTCTCCAGGGCCGTCCGGAGTTCGGCCCGGGCCAGCTGGGCGCCCAGGCAGAAGTGGACGCCGTGGCCGAAGGCGATGTGGGGGTTGGACGGGCGGTGGACGTCGAGGCGGTGGGCGTCCTCGAACACCGACTCGTCGTGGTTGGCCGAGTTGATGGACGGGATCACCGAGTCGCCGGCGCGGATGGTGACGCCGGACAGCTCGACGTCCTCGACCGCGACGCGGGGGATGCCGCTGACGGCGCCGAGCGGGGTGTGCCTCAGCAGTTCCTCGACCGCCCGCGGCACGAGGGCGGGGTCGGCGCGCAGGGCGGCGAGCTGCCCGGGGTTGCGGGCCAGCATGTAGACGAAGTTGCCGATCTGGGTGGCGGCGGTCTCGTGGCCCGTCACCAGGAGGCCCACGCCGAACTCGACCAGTTCCTGCTCGGAGAGCCGGTCGTCCTCGTCGCGGGCGCGGACGAGATCGCTGAGCATGTCGTCGCGGGGCCCGGCCCGCCGCTCCTCGATCAGGCCGGCCAGGTACTCGTTCAGCGCCATGACCGCGGCGAAGATCTCCTCGGGCGGGAGCGCCGTGGTCGACAGCAGGGCGTCCGACAGCTCGCGGAAGCGGTCCCGGTCGGCGTAGGGGACGCCGAGCAGCTCGCAGATCACCGTCACCGGGAGCGGGAGCGCGAACATGGAGACCAGGTCGGCGGGCGGGCCGTGCTCCAGCATCGCGTCGGCGAGGCCGCCGGCGATCTCGGCGATGCGGGGGCGCAGCGCCTCCACCCTGTTGCCTGTGAACGCCTTGGAGACCAGGCTGCGGATCCGGGTGTGCTCGGGCGGGTCCATGCTCATCACCCCCGCCGGGAACAGCGGCTGCGGGGTGAACCTGGGGCCGTCGGGGTTGGCGGTGGTGGCCCGGCTGCTGAACCTGGGGTCGGTGAGCACCTTCCGCACGTCGGCGTGGCGGGTGACGAGCCAGGCCGGCCCGCCGAAGGGGAGCTGGACGCGGCTGACGGGCTCGTCGGCGCGCAGGTGCCCGTATTCGGGTTCGAGGGCGAGGCCGGTTCCGTCGCCGAAGGGGTAGCCGGGGGCGTTGTCGGTCACGGTGGTGATGCCCTTCTAGTCGAGGGGTGCCAGGAGTGTGCCGTCGGCGTCGCGGACGCGGATGGCTTCGAGCGGACAGGAGTCGGCCACGGCGAGGAGGAGGTCGGAGGGGGCGGGGTGCGCCGACCGGGGAACGGACCGGTTGCGGTCGCCGT
Organism: Actinomadura rugatobispora; assembly: GCF_055379765.1. Taxonomy (NCBI): domain Bacteria; kingdom Bacillati; phylum Actinomycetota; class Actinomycetes; order Streptosporangiales; family Thermomonosporaceae; genus Actinomadura; species Actinomadura rugatobispora. The sequence continues at coordinate 10,396,428 of NZ_AP029191.1, forward strand.
CCAGCTCGAAGTGGCCGGGTGCGGTGCCGACGCACATCCCGCTGGCGATGCAGGCCGCGGTCACTTCGACGTTCCAGTTCGCCTCGCTCACGCCGGCACCGCCTCCGTGGCGGGCGACGCCTCGTCCCGGGCGGCCCGTGCGCGGCGGATCCGCACGAGCATGACCGTGTAGACGAGGTCGAGGGCGAGGATGGCGAGGTAGAGGAACGGCAGCAGGACGGACTCGTCGTAGACCGGGGCCGGCGGGTAGAGGTAGACGCCGAGGGCGGCCAGGGCGGTGCCGGTCATCTTGCAGACCGCGATGCCGACCGACTGGCCCGCGTCCGACCTGCGGGCGTTGAGCATGACCAGGAACAGCGCGGACATGGCCAGGTTCTGCACGAACGAGGCGCGGACCCCGTAGATGTCGTCGAACTCCTTGTTCAGCAGGACGATGGTCGGGCCCGTGATCGCCAGGGTGAGCGCGAAGAGCCCGTAGAAGGTGGCGGGGGAGAGCCAGCCGAACTGGCGCGGCCCGTAGCGCAGCACCTGGACGAGGATGACCAGGTCGAAGACCAGCCAGACGAAGTTGACCACGAACTGGGCGGCCAGCTTGGTGGGGTCGTCGTGCGGGGGCAGCTCGACCAGCGTGTAGTAGAACTCCCAGGTCAGGTTGGCGCACAGCGCCACCAGCGGCATGCCGTAGATCCGGTCGCGGCGGGACCGCAGGATGATCAGGATGTAGGCGAGCGTCCACATCACGCCCGCCAGGGACTGGATGATGATGCCGGTCATCGCGTCGTACCTCCGGATCGGCTCAGGCCCCGGCGGGCCTCGCGGGCCAGCGCCAGCGCGTAGCCGACGATCTGGGCGGCGGCGGGCCGCTGCTGCGCGGGCGCCGGGATCTCGTTGTCGTCGCACACGACGTCGATCAGGTAGGGGCGCCGCGCCAGGCGCGCGACCCGCAGTGCGGCGCGCAGCCCGGCCATCGTGGTGACCCGTTCGGCGGCGAGGCCGTAGCCGCGGGCGATCTCGGCGAGGTCGCCGTTGTGGAGGGCGGAGCCGTACTCGGGCCAGCCCATGATCTCCTGCTCGAACTTGATGGCGCCGAGCCGCCCGTTGTCGAAGACCACCACGACGACGGGCCGGTCGAGGTCGCGCAGCGTGGCCAGCTCGCCGAGGGTGACGGCGACTCCGCCGTCGCCGGCGGCGGCCAGCACGGGCCGGTCGGTGAACGCGGCGATGCCGGCGGCGGCGGGCACGGCGAAGCCCATCGTGGCGAACGAACTGGTCCACACGAAGTCCTGCCGGCCGGTGAGGTAGCGGTAGATCCAGAGGGTGGTGAGCCCGACGTCCACGGTGATCAGGGGAGCGGCGGGGCCCCGGGCGAGCTCGTCGGCCAGCGCCAGCGCCAGCGCGGACGGCCTGATCGGGCTGCTCGCCCGGGTGGGTATGCGGCTGCGCCGCCGCCGGGTGGCCAGGAACCTGTCGTGCCGGGCGCGCACGAACGCCTGCCGGCCGGCCTCGGGCGGGGCGGCGGTGCCGATCCGCTCGGCGAGCGCCTGGGCGGTGTGCCGGGCGGTGCCGTGCAGGGCCACGTCGGCGCGGGCGGCGCCGGCGAGCCGGCCGAGGTCGTGGTCGATCTGGACGAGGAAGTAGCCGCCGGGCAGGTCGAAGGCGGAGGCGCCGCGCCGTGAGACGCCGAAGGCGACGACGACGTCGGCGGCCTCCAGGGTCTCGGTCGCGCACTGGTGGCCGGACGAGCCGACCGCCCCGGCGTAGTGCGGGTGGTGGTCGGGCAGGACGCCGCGGCCCGGCATGGTGCTGACGACGGGCGCGCCGAGCGCGCCGGCCAGTTCGGCGATCTCCGCCCCGGCCCCCCGGCCGCCCCGCCCGGCGAGGATGACCGGCCGGCGGGCGCCGGCGAGGCGCGCGGCGGCGGCGTCGAGTTCGGTGTTCCCGGGCAGGACGGCCGTGGCGGCCGGGGGTGCGGGGGCCGGGAGGGGCCCTCGCACCGGCCGGTCCAGGACGGCGGGGTCGATCTCCAGGTAGACGGCGCGGCCCTCGGACGCGGCGGTGCCGAGCGCGTGGGCGGCCTCCGCGACGGCGCCGGGGTCGTCGCCGACCCGGAGCGTGCGGGCGGCGTCGGCCAGGAGGCTGGTGCCGTCCACCACCGTGCCCGGCGGTCCGAGGACGGCGAGGGGGGCGTGGTCGAACGAGGCGTCGTAGAGGCCGTTCAACTGGAGGACCGTGTCGGCGTCCGCGGCCGTCAGGCACAGGGTGAGCCGTCCGGTGTGCTTGGCGACCGCCGAGGCCGTCATCGCGGCCGACTCCGGATGGTGGACGGCGTGCACGGTGATCCCGGCGTCGCGGCACAGCGCGGCGAGCGGCTCGGTGCCCGCGCCGGGCCGGACGTAGGCGGCGGCGACGTCGAGACCGGCCAGGACCTCGGCGAGCACGGATCGGGTCGAACCGGCGGCCGGGGTCGTCAGGGTGACCTCTTCGCGCGCGGGCTCGACGAGCCCGTCCGCCGGGACGGTGATCACGGAGGGCCCGTCCGGGGGCGCCGCCAGCAGCCGCTCCAGGTCGGCGACCGAGGCGGCGCGCTCGGCGGCCAGCCCGCCCCCGGCGGCGAGGCGGCGCACGTCCGTCCGGCGGTCCTCCTCCACGCACACCAGCGAGACGGGCAGGCGGTAGCGGGCCAGGGTGAGCAGCTCGGCGGCGAAGTCCTGGAGGCCGCGGTCGGTGGTGACGGCGTGGACGCGGCGGTCGGGGTGGGCGAAGGACGCCCCGATGGCGGCGGGCAGGGCGGCGCCTGCGACGCGCAGCCCGTAGGACGAGGTCAGCACCCTGTCACGGACCGGCAGGGCGCCGAACGCGCCGTCGAGCATCCGTCCGGGTTCGAGGGCGACCACGGCGTCGGCGGGCAGTGAACGGTCGAGAGCCTCCCAGAAGGGCAGGCCGGACGGCTCGGTCCGCAGGCCGTCCACGTCCGCGGCCAGGTCACCGTCAGGGGAGGCGGGGGAGAGGGCGCGCAGCTGCCGCAGGATCTCGGCCGGGTCGCCGAGCAGCCGCGTCCAGCCGGGGCGGCCGGGGTGGGAGCGCTCGGCGCCGTCGGCGACCTGCAGGACGGGGTGCCCGCCGGCCAGCCCGCGCGCGGCGGAGCTGGAGGCACCGACCAGAAGGAGCCGGTCGGTGCCTTCCAGGACCCGTGCGCAGTCGGCGGTCCTGCCCTGCAGGACGGGCAGGGCGCGGTCGTCGTGCGGCGCCGCGAAGTAGCGGTAACCCTCGGGCAGGACGAGCACGGGCGCGCCGATCCGCTCGGCGAGCGCGTCGATGTCCCCGGCGAGATCGGACGGCACCGCGCCGACGATCACGGCCGTCCTGGCCCCGGAGAGCAGGTCCGCCGCCTGTTCCAGGAGGGCCTTGTCGGCGGCGCCGCCCGCCGCGGGGGGCCGCCGGACCACGGGTTCGGGGGCGCCGCGAAGGGGCGCGGCGAACACGTCCGAGGAGATGGCGAGGTGCGCGGGCCCGCGCCGCAGGGCCGCCTCGGCCATGGCGCGGTGCACCATCCCGATCTGCCCGGGCGCCGCGACGTGGCGGTTGTACAGGGCGGCCTCGCCCATCAGCGCCACCGGGTCGATCTCCTGGAAGGACTCCAGCCCCACCTGCTCGACCGGGACCTGCCCGGAGACGGCGAGCAGCGGGGCCCGGTCGGCGTGCGCCTCGTACAGGCCCAGCGGCAGATGCGTGGCGCCCGGCCCGGCGGTGCCCATGCAGACGCCGGGCAGCCCGGTGAGCTTGCCGTACGTGGCGGCCATGAGCGCGCCCGCGCCCTCGTGGCGCACGCCGACGAGCCGGATCCGGCCGTCGCGCCGCAGCGCGTCGACGAAGGCGTTGAGCGACTCGGCGGGCATGCCGAACACCGCGCTCACGCCCGCGCCGGCCAGTGCCGCGACCAGCGCGTCGGCGAACCTGCGCCGTCCGGCCAGTTCGCTGTAGACATGTCGGTTGGCCTGCATCCCGGTCAGCCCTTCTCTCGGACGGCGGCGTGCACGACCGCGATGCCCCCGGTCAGGGGGAATCGCGTGTATCCGGTGAGGCCCGCGTCCAGCAGCAGGGCGCGCACGGCCTCGGGTCCCCGGTAGGTGGTGATCTCCTCGCGCAGGTGCCGGTAGCCGCTCATGCCGCGGGCCCGCCCGAGCAGGCTCATCACGCCCAGCCCGCCCAGGTAGAGCGAGCGCAGCAGCGGCTGTTCGGGGACGCCGAGCTCCAGCAGGACCAGGCGCCCGCCGGGGCGGAGCACCCGCGCCATCTCCGCCGCGCACGCCCGCCGGTCCGCCATGTCGTCGATGGCGAAGGCGATGCAGACCGCGTCGAAGGAGGCGTCCGGGAACGGGAGCCGCTCACCGGGCGCCGTTCTCAGCGTGATCCGGCCGGAGAGGCCCTGCCGTTCCAGCCGCCTGGCGGCCACCGCGAGCATCGAGGCGTTGATGTCGCAGGCGACGACGCGGGCGCCGGGGCGGTGCCGGGCGACGGCGATGGCCAGGCTCGCGGTGCCGGTGGCCACGTCCAGGACGTCCCCCTCCGGGGGCGGCGCGAGCCGGCGGGCGGCCTCGCGGCGCCAGCGCCGGTCGGAACCGGCGCTGAGCAGCGAGTTGAACAGGTCGTACCGGGGCGCGATCCGGTCGAAGAGCTCCTGCGGGGTGGCGGGACGGGCGGATGCTCCGGTCGGGGGTTTCATGCGGTCGGCTCCTCACGGGTCGGGGTCGGACCGGTGCCGGTGTCGGTGTCGCGGCGGGAATCCACGGCGAGCAGGTCGCTCGCGGCGATGATCAGGGCGCCGGAGGCGATGACGGCGACGCTGCTCCAGCCCGGTTCCTGGAGCAGCAGCACGGTCGCCAGGAAGCCGCTCGACAGCACCATGTCGCGGCGCAGCACGGCGTTGGCGGCGGCCGCGTCCCCGGACCGCACCAGGCGGAAGCCCTGGTAGGCGGCGACGAGGGTCCAGGGCAGCGCCCACAGCACGGCCGCCGGGGAGGCGCCGGCGACGGGCAGCACCGGCAGGCACAGGTACGCCGCCACGGTCACCAGCGCGGCGCAGCGGGCGGCGGCGGCCCGGCTGGGGAACAGGGTGGCCGAGGTGCGCAGCCCGGCCGCGCGGTCGCCGTCGAAGTCGGGGACGTTCTTCACCAGGCCCTTCGCGACGAACCAGGCGCACAGGAAGCCGAACATGCCCCAGACCGGGCCGGGCAGGGCGCGCATGCCGCCCTGGCCGATGAACCAGCCGATCAGGAACGGCCCCGCGACGGCCTGCGCGAAGACGTACAGACCGAGCAGCGGCCGCGCCTTCAGCCTCAGCGGCCGGAACGAGTACTGGTGCAGGCCGATCAGCCCGATCACCATGAAGACCACGAAGCCGGGCCCGTACACCACGGCCGCGCCCGCCATGAACGCGTTGAGCCCGGCGAGGGTCCAGGCCAGCCGCCGCAGCCCGAGCCGGTAGAGCATCCACATCCGGCCCGGCAGGTTCCGGCTGTCCTCCTCGACGTCGGTGTAGGTGTTGTGGAGGTTGGCGGAGAAGCCGACGAGCAGGGCCAGCACCGCGCCCAGCACGGCATGGCCCGGCGGGACCGGCGCGGGCGCGTAGCCGAGGCCGAGCGCGTAGGCGACGAGTCCGGGCACGCAGGTGCGCGGGCGGCCCAGCGCCACCAGCAGCCGCAGGACGGTGCCCGGCGACGCCGTGCCGCCCTGGGCCCGGATGGCCGCGACCTGCTCGGCCGGTGGCAGGGCCACGAAGCCGCGGGCGGTGAGCGGTGCCGGGGGCGCGGAGGGGGTCGAGGTCGTCATCGACGCCCCCTCAGTGCGCGCGGCGGGCGAGGCATGCCACCAGTTCCGACAGCATCGCCGACCCGGCGGGTGTCAGCCCGGCGGCGGCGCCCGACAGGGCGCCCACGGCGTGCCGGGTCTGCTCCTCCACCGCGGCGCGCGTCCGCCGCAGCGCGGAGGAGTCCTTGACCAGGTCGACCACCTCGCGGACGGTGCCGCCGTCCTCCGGCCGGACCGCGTCCAGGAGGCCGGCGAGCCGCGCGTCCTCCTCCCGCGCGTACAGCACGGGAAGCGTGAAGACGCCCATGGCCACGTCGTGGCCGGCCGGTTTGCGGAGCCGCTCCTCCGAGCCGGTGAGGTCGAGCAGATCGTCCACCAGCTGGTAGGCGAGCCCGAGGTGGTGCCCGTAGGACGTGAGGGCCTCGGTGGTCTCGGCGCCCGCGGCCAGGGCGCCCAGCCGGCACGAGGTGGCGAGCAGGGCCGCGGTCTTGCCGGTGATGGCGTCGTAGTAGTCGCCCTCGGTGCGGGCGGCGTCGAAGAGCAGGGCGGACTCACGCGCCTGCCCGTCGCAGAGCCGGGCGAAGGTCTCCGAGACCAGCGCGCCCTCGCGCCGTCCCAGCCCGCACGCGACGGCGACCGCGCGGGCGAGCAGGAAGTCCCCGGCCAGCACGGCGCGGATGTTGCCCTCGCGGACGTTGGCGGTGGGCACGCCGTGCCGGACGTCGGCCTCGTCCATGACGTCGTCGTGGACGAGGCTCGCCAGGTGCAGCAGCTCCACCGCCGCCCCGGCGCGAACGGCCCGTTCGCGGTCGGCGGGCCGGTCCGGGCCCGGCGCGCCGATCCGGGTCGCGTAGGCGGTGGCGAGCGCCAGCAGCGGGCGAAGCCGCTTGCCGCCGGACACGACGCCGGCCAGCGAGCGGGCGATCAGCTCGTCCCCGCTCCCGGCCTCCTCGCGCACCAGGTCGACGCACGCGCGCAGGTCGGCCGCGAGCCGTTCCTCGGTGGCGAAGCCGGCGACCAGCCGGTGCGGTTCGAGCCCCAGCAGCCGGAGAACGTGCGCGCCGGGTTCTTCCCCCACATTCCCAGGTGAGGGCGGCATTGCCTGCAACAAGGAATCCACGTTGCACCTCCCTTGATCAACAACGCCAGCGATATTACCTCCGATATTTCGCGGATTGCAATTGCCTGAGGCGGTGCGAAAAGGTTTCCGTGACGTTAACAAAAATGCCCTATAATCGCGCACACAAATAACATGGCAAGATCTGGCTGTAAACTCGCCGAGGAGCGAGAAATGTCTGGCGTTGACTCGGGCAAAGGGCGTGTGGACAGTGGAAACGTTGCCCGTGTCTGCGCTCGAATCACTCTCGGAGAGAGGTGCCCGAATGCAATTCACCCTTCTTGACGACCTTCGTCTGGCCCGGGAATTCGACCGGCGGATGGCCTATGCGATGCGCGATCTGAGTCGACGCTCGGGACCGGTCGCGACCTACGGTTTCGGGCCTTTGAAAACAACGTTCCTCTTCGGGCCGGAAGCCAACGAGTTCCTCTTTCGCAATTCCGCGAAATTCCGCTGGCGCGGCGGCTTCGAGACCCTGATCCCGCTCGCCGGCGAGACGGCCCTGCTGGTGAGCGACGGGCCCGGCCACGACCGCCGGCGCACCCTCGTCCAGCCCGCCTTCCACCGCGAGCCGGTCGCCGGCTACCTCGCGGTCCTCCTGGACAAGCTGGACGCCACGCTCGACTCCTGGCGCCCCGGGGACCGGATCGACCTCTACCGGACCTTCCGCTCGCTGGTCCGCTCGTCCACCGTCCGGGGCTTCTTCGGACCGGAGCTGGCGGCCCAGCAGGCGCCGCTGGGCGCCGACCTGGAGGAGGTGCTCCGCCTGCTGAACTACTCACCGCCCAAGCAGCAGCTGCTCCAGGCCGTCCCCAACCCGCTCTGGCGGCGCGCCAAGGCCGCCCTCACCCGCATCGACCGGCGGGTCCGCGCCGAGATCACCCGGCGGCGGGACGCCGGCAACCCGGGCGACGACATCCTCGGCCTGCTGCTGGGCGCCCACGGCGGCGGGCCCGCCATGACCGACACCGAGCTCCGCGACATGGTGGTCAGCCTCATCGTCGCGAGCTACGACACCACGAGCGCCGCCCTGTCCTGGGCCGTCTACGCCCTGTGGTCGGACCGGCGGGCCTGGGCCGCGGCGAGGTCCGAGGTCCGGGAGCGGCTCGGCGCGCGGACCCCGGAACTGGGCCTGCTGCGCGGGCTCCCGTACCTCGACTGGGTCACCTCCGAGACGCTGCGCCTCCACCCGCCCGCGATGGCCGGCGCCCGCAAGGCGGCCGAGGACTTCACCTTCGCCGGCCACCGGGGCCGCGCCGGCGACCTGGTCGTGTTCAGCCAGTACGTCACGCACCGGCTGCCGCGCATCTGGGCCGACCCGGACCGCTTCTGGCCCGAGCGCTGGGACCGCGAACGCCCCGGCTACCGGCACCCCTCCAGCTACGAGTACCTGCCCTTCGGCGTCGGCGCGCGCCGCTGCCTCGGCTCCAACCTCGCCCGGGCCGAGATCGCCGCCGTCCTCGCACGGCTGCTGCAACGCACCGACCTGACGCTGCTGTCACGCGACGTCCAGCCGACGGGCTTCACCGCGATGTTCCCCCGCGGCGGCGTCACCGTCCGCGTCGACCACGTCCGCGCACCCCTCTCCGTGACCTGACCCCCTCGGTGGGCTCGCCGGGTCAATGGGCGACGCGGCGCGAGAAGGCCGCGGCCTGGCCGCGGCTGCGCAGCCCCAGCTTGGTCAGGATCCGGCTGACGTGGGTCTTGACGGTGTGCTCGGACACCACCAGCTCGGCGGCGATCTCACCGTTGCTCAGCCCCTGGCCGACCAACCGCAGCACGTCCTGCTCGCGCGGCGTCAGCTCGCGCAGGCGGGCCAGGTCGGCGGCGTCGACGCGCCGGGCGCGACGATGGGCGACGTAGCCGCCGATGACGCGGCGGGCCACGCCGGGGCTCAGCGCCCCGTCGCCGCCCGCGGCGGCGCGGACCGCGGTGAGCAGTTCCTCATAGGAGCTGGTCTTGAGCAGGAATCCGTTGGCGCCCAGGGTGAGGGCCTCGTCCACGTACTCGTCCAGGTCGAACGTGGTGAGCATGACCGCGTGGACGCCGTTCCCCCCGAGCTCGCCGGTGCGGGCCAGCTCGCCCAGCACCCACAGGCCGTCGTGTCCGGGCATGCGCACGTCCAGCAGCAGCACGTCGGGACGCAGCGTGCCGCACAACCGCAGGGCGTGGTCGCCGTCGGCGGCGACACCGGCCACGGTGATGTCGTCCTGGGTCTCCAGGATCGCCCGCAGGCCGTCGCGGACCACGCGTTCGTCGTCGGCGATCACCACGCTGATCGGGGCCTCACCGGAGCGCATGCCGGCGGCCCTCCCAGCTGTAGGGAAGGGTGGCCGTCACCCGGAAGCCGCCGCCGGTCATCGGCCCGGCGCTCAGCTCGCCGCCGACGGCGGCCACCCGTTCGGTCAACCCGGCCAGGCCCATCCCGGAGCCCGGCACCGGCCTCACCGGCCCGGGCGGAGGGCCGGAGCCGACCTCGACGTCGATCTTGGTCGTCCCGGCATCGACGCGGACGGTGACCGGGGCGCCCGGGGCGTGGCGGCGGGCATTGGACAGGCTCTCCTGAACGACGCGGTACGCGGCGAGCTGGACCGGGCGAGGCGGGGCGTCCAACGGTCCGGTCGTGGTCAGCGTGACCGGGTTGCCCGAGTCGCCCGCGGTCCTCACCAGCGCGTCCAGGCCGGACAGGGACGGGGCGGGGGCGCGCGGAGCGGTGGCGGCGGTTCCATCGCGCAGTACGCCGAGCAGATCGCGCATCTCCTCGGTGGCCTGCCGGCCTGCCGCGGCCAGGGAGTCGACGCGTTCACGGGCCCAGGGCGGCAGCTCCCCGGAGCGGGCCCGCACGGTTTCGGCATGGACGACCAGCAGCGTCAGCGAGTGCGCGACGACGTCGTGCATGTCGCGGGCGATGCGGACGCGTTCGGCCGCCGCGGCCTGCTCGGCCCGCAGCCGCTGTTCGCGGCGCGCGTCCTCGGCGCGCTGCTCGGCGGCGGCCAGCAGCACGCGGTGGCTCCGCGCGGCCACGCCCAGCGCCCAGGCGACCGGCAGCACGGCGACCAGGGCCAGCACGTCCGAGCCGCCCCGCCAGCCCTGCGGCGCGGTCGCGTGGTTGACCACCAGCCCGGCCGCCACCAGCAGGGCGCCGATGAACAGGGCCGCCGTCGAGCGGTTCCGCGGACTGTAGGCGCCCACCGCGTACAGGGCGAACGCCGGCGGCAGGACGGCCAGGCTGCTCAACTTGACCTCGGCGGCCGCGGCGCCGACCTCGACCCCGGCCAGCACGGTGAGGACCGTGCAGAACACCGTCAGCGGCCGGCGGCGCCGCCCGGCCAGCGCGGCGACCGCCACCACGGTGTAGCCGCCCAGGGCCAGCCACGCGGCCGCGGACGTGTCGGTGGTGGCCTGATCGACCAGCGCCGGCGCGACCGCCGCCACGCCGAGCGCCCGGCGCCCCGCGACCGTCACCGCGTTCTTCCTGCTCATCGGCTCGACCCTACGGCCGGCCGCCGACACGCGGCATCGCTCGAAGGAGTGATCCGCGGCGAGGTGCGCCCTGGCTCTTCCGAGGGACCGCGCGCGTGCCGGTGGGCTCGTTTCGCCGATGCGTCCGGCACCCTCCGGCCGCTGCGATGGAGCCATGTCCAAGAGTTTCTCCAAGATCCAGGGGCCGCCCTCGGCGCCTGAGGACGCGGCGCCGTCCGCGCGTCCGACCCGGCTGGCGCGGTGCCTGAAGATCGCCAAGTGGCCGCTGCTGCTCGCCTGGATCGCCGCGGCGGTCGTGGCGACCGCGCTCGCCTCGGGTCTGGAAGATGTCCAGCGCAACGACGCCGCGGCCTACCTGCCCGGCGGATTCGACTCCAGCCGGGTCGCCGCGCTGGCCGAGCCCGACCCGGACCGTCCCGAAGCAGAGACCGCCCTGGTCGTCTACCACCGCACCGACCGCGCCCGCCTCACCGACGCCGACCGTACGGCCGTCGCCGGCGACCGGCGCGGGGCCGCCGCGATCCCGGCCACCCGGCCCACCGGCACGGTGCTGTTCTCCGCCGACGAGACCGCCGCGCTGTTCGCCGTCCAGATCCAGCCCGCCCACGCCGACGACGACACCGTGACCACCGCGGTCGAGCGGCTGCGCGAGCACGTCCAGCGGACGGCGTCGGGCCCCGCCCACTCCGGGCTGCGCGCCAACGTCACCGGCGAGGCCGGGCTGGACGTCGACAACGACGGCGGCGACGTGGACGGCCCGCTGATGCTCACCAGCATGGCCATCGTCGCCGTCCTGCTGCTCCTCACCTACCGCAGCCCCGTCCTGTGGCTGGTCCCGCTCCTGGCCGCGGGCATGGCGGTGATGGTCGCCCGCGGCGCCGCCTACGGGCTGGCCCGAGCCGGGCTGGTCGTCACCGACCTGGCCTCGGCCATCCTCATCGTGCTGGTCTTCGGCGCCGCGACCGACTACGCGCTGCTGCTGCTCAACCGCTACCGCGAAGAACTGTCCCGGCACGCCGACCGGCACGAGGCCCTGGCCGAGGCACTGCGCCGCACCACACCCGCGATCGCCGCCAGCGCCGCCACCGTCACCGTGGGCATGCTCTGCCTGCTGGTCGCCGACCTGGCCGGACTGCGCGGCCTGGGCCCGGTCGCCGCCGCCGGAGTCGTCATCGCGCTCGTGGCGACCCTCACCCTGCTCCCCGCGATGCTCGCGTGCGCGGGCCGCTGGCTGCTGTGGCCGCGCATCCCCACCCCCGCCGACGCCCGCGGCGCCACCGACCACCGTCTCTGGCACGCCATCGCCGCCCTCGTCGGCCGCCGCCCCGGCCTGGTCACCACCCTGGTCACCGCGGGACTGGCGATCGCCGCGCTCGGGCTGACCAGCCTGCACACCAGCGCCGACCCGCTGGACAAGGTCCCACCCGGCAGCGACTCGGTCGCCGGACAGCACGTGCTCACCCGGCACTTCCCGCAGGCGGCGTCGGTGCCGCTGACCGTGGTACTGCCCACCCGAACCGCCCAGGCGACCGTCACCGCCGCCCAGCAGGCCGCACGGGCGACACCGAACGTGGCCGAGGCCGAGCCCGGCCGGCCGCTGGGCGACCGTCCCACGCTCACCGTCGGGCTGTCCGTCCCGCCCTACGGCCAGGCCGCCGCCGACACCATCAACGACCTGCGCCATCGCATGGACGACGTCCGCGCCGGCATCCTGGTCGGCGGCACCCCCGCCGTGCAGCTGGACTACCGCCAGGCCGCCCTGGACGACACCGTGCGCATCGTGCCGCTCGTCCTGCTGGCCGTCACCCTCATCCTCGGGCTGCTGCTGCGCTCCATCATCGCGCCGCTGATGCTGCTGACCACCGTGGTGCTGTCGTTCGCCGCCTCGCTGGGCATCTCGGCACTGGCGTTCACGCACGTCCTCGGCTTCGGCGGCGTCGCGGCCGACCTGTTCGTCTACATCTTCGTGTTCCTGGTCGCCCTCGGCGTCGACTACAACATCTTCCTCATGGAACGCGTCCGGGAGGAGAGCCGCCACCTCCCGACCGGCCAGGCCGTCCGCCGCGGACTCACCGCGACCGGCGGCGTCATCACCGCCGCCGGACTCGTCCTGGCCGGCACCTTCGCCGCCCTCGCCCAGATCCCCGACATCACCGTCGCCGAGGTCGGCATCGCCGTCGCCATCGGCGTCCTGATCGACACCCTGCTCGTCCGCGCCCTCCAGGTCCCGGCACTGGTGACGCTCCTGGCCGAACGGACGTGGTGGCCCAGCCGCGCCACGCCCGCGGCGCAACCCCGGCGCCGGAATCCGAGCTGACGCGGGTGGGGTGCGAACTTCGCCGGCCGCCAAGGCAACCGATCGGGGCTCTCGGCGGTCCAACGAGTGGGAGTGGGCTGGACGGGGGGATCGCCTCATGCAGTTCATCGAGAGCAGCGTCATCGGGCTGCGCGCCGCCGTGATCACGATGGGCCGCCGGACCACACCACTGCGCTTCGTGCTGTTCCCCATGGTGCACGTGGGGGAACGGTCGTTCTACGACGAGGTGGCCGCGCGCGCCTCGTCCTGCGACCTGATCGTGGCGGAGGGAGGGCCGAGCGACGGCGCCCCCATGCAGCGCCGGATGGCCGGGCTGCGCTGGGACGGCCTGGTCGACCAGATGGTCGCGCTCGACCTCGAGGCGCTCGGCGTCCCCATCATCTGGGAGGGCGGCACCGCCGAGCCGCCCGAGGAGCGGGCGCGGCGCCGCGCGGAGCGTTCGCCCCGCGACCGTATCGTGCACACCGCGCTGGACTCGGCCGCCGCCCTCGCCCTGCGCGCGCTGGGGCGCTACGGGGACCCGCGCGACCTGCCCAGTCTCGACCAGAACGACATGCACGACCGCGAGCGGCCCGAGGGCCGTATCGACCGCTTCCTGGACAGGAAGGTCGGGGAAGAACGCGACGAGCGGCTGGTGCGGACGCTCGGAACCGTCCACCGTGAGCGCTACCAGGAGCCCATCAAGGTCGCCGTGGTCTGGGGCGCCGCGCACATGACGGCGGTCGTCGACGTCCTCCGCCGGGACTTCCGCTACTACGTCCAGGACGCCGAATGGATCACGATCCAGAACAACTGAGCGTGGAGACCTCACAGGACTGAGCCCGGCCCGCCCTACTTGGCGCGCTGTCGGCGCACCATCTCGCTGATCCAGATGGGCGCGAACGGAGAGGTGCAGTTCGGCGGAGTCGGGTAGTCCTTGAGCACCTGCAGGCGCTCACCGATGTCGATCGCACGGGCGCGGTGCCCGGCGTGCTCGATCCCGATCTGGGCCAGGCAGTGGTTCATCGCCCACTGCAGGCGATCCGGGGCGTCTTTCATCTCCGCCTCGATGACGTCGAGCAATCCCGCGAGGTCAAGCCCCTCGGGTTTCTTCCCCACCCGCTCGGTGGTCAGTGCCCAGCCGGCACTCGCGACCACCGGGTCCGGATCAGCGGACCAGGCCAGGCGCAGCTCTTCACAGTGCGGGTTCCTCTTCACCACGTAGTTCACGAGCCAGTCGTGCACCTTGGGGGTGCGCGCCTCGCGCAGCATGACGTCCAACTCGGCACGCTCGAACGCCTTCGGGCGGCAGATCAGGAGCGCCAGCAGTCTCGCCGCGGTGTCGTCGGTCTCCCAGAGACGGCGCGCGAGTTCCTGCTGCGTCTTCAGCCGCTTCGCGAGCGCGCGCAGCCTGCCGAGGTTCACACCGTGATCGTCACCGTGTCTCTCGTTCACCGCGCGGATCTTCGGGTCCTCGAGCGCGGCCAGTTCGGCCATCACCTCGGCCACCGTCGCCTCGGCCACCTCAGCCTCCTGTCCATCACGTGCGAGACAGCCTACGACGGCAGGCCGGCCGCACCGGCGTCCAGCCGGGGCCCGGTGGCCGGAGCCGCCGGAGCGGAAGCGCGACCGCCGCTCCTGCGACGATCAGATGGTCAGGAGCACCTTGGTGGCGCGGCGCTCGTCCATCGCCTTGTACCCCTCGGCCGCCTCCTCCAGGGGCAGCCGGAGGTCGAAGACCCTGCCGGGGTCGATCTTCCGCTGCCAGATCAGGTCGATGAGCTCGGGAAGGAACCGGCGCACCGGGGCCGGGCCGCCGAGCAGGTGGACCTGGGAGAAGAACAGGTTCTCCCCGCTGAGGGCGACGTCGTGGCTGACCCCCACGAAGCCGACGTGGCCGCCTGGACGGGTGGAGCCGATGGCCTGCCGCATCGACTGCTGGGTGCCGACCGCCTCGACGACCGAATGCGCGCCCAGCCCGCCGGTCAGCTCCTTGACCTTGGCGACGCCCTCCTCACCGCGCTCGGTGACGATGGCGGTGGCGCCGAACTCGACGGCGAGCTCCTGGCGCGTCCGGTGGCGGCTCATGGCGATGACCTGTTCGGCGCCGAGCTGCCTGGCGGCCAGCACCGCCAGCAACCCGACCGCGCCGTCGCCCACGACCGCGACGGTCTTGCCGGGCCCGGCCTGGGCGGCCACGGCCCCGAACCAGCCGGTGCCCAGGACGTCCGAGGCCGCCAGCAGGCTGGGGATCAGGTCGGCGTCGGGCATGCCCGGCGTGGCCACCAGCGTGCCGTCGGCGTGGGGAATCCTGGCGCGCTCGGACTGGGTGCCGACCTCGGACATGAACACGCGGTCGACGCAGGAGGAGGGGAAGCCCGAGCGGCAGATCTCGCAGGTGCCGTCGGCGGCGACGAACGTGCCCACCACGAACTGCCCCGGCTTGACGGTCGTGACGTCACTGCCGATCTCCTCCACCACACCGACGTACTCGTGCCCCATCGGCTGGTCGTGGACCTCCTCGACCCCGCGGTAGGGCCAGAGGTCCGAACCGCACACACAGGCCGCCGTGACGCGGATGATCGCGTCGGTCGGCTCGATGATCTTCGGATCGTCCAGCTCCCGCACCCGGACATCACCGGGAGCGTGCAACACCACACCACGCATGATCGTCTCTCCTTCGGATTCTTGTGCCACTGCCCATCCAAAGCGCTGGTCAGACCGGCTGGAAGGCCCTGGCGAAAGGTGTACTGGCATGACACCCCTCCCGCCCGGAGGGACGCCTAACCTGAGAAAGGTGGACAACCGCAGCGCCATCCGTGAGTTCCTGACCTCCCGCCGGGCCAGGATCAGCCCGCAGCAGGCCGGACTGCCCTCCTACGGCACCCGGCGGGTGCCCGGGCTGCGCCGTGCCGAGGTCGCCCAGCTCGCCGGAGTCAGCGTGGAGTACTACTCCCGCCTGGAACGCGGAAACCTGGCGGGCGCGTCCGACAGCGTCCTGGACGCCCTGGCCCGTGCGCTGCGGCTCAACGACGAGGAACGCACCCACCTGGAGGACCTGGCCCGCTCCGCCGGCCCCGGTCCGCGCCGCCGGCGCCGCCCCGCCCCGGCCACCGTGCGGCCCGGCGTGCAGCGGCTGCTGGACTCCATGACCGATGCCCCGGCGTTCGTCATGAACGGCCGCGGCGACGTCCTGGCCACCAACGCCCTCGGCCGCGCCCTGTACGCGCCCATGGTCGACGCGGCCCGCGGCGCCACCCCCAACCACGCCCGGTTCATCTTCCTCGACCCCCGATCCCATGACTTCTGGGGCGACTGGGAACGCGCCGCCGACGACACCGTCGCCCTCCTGCAGGCCCAGGCCGGCCGCGACCCCTACGACAAGAACCTCACCGACCTCGTCGGCGAGCTGTCCACCCGCAGCGACGACTTCCGCACCCGCTGGGCCCGCCACGACGTCCGCCAGCACCACCAGGGCGCCAAACCCTTCCACCACCCGGTCGTCGGCGACCTCCACCTGACCTACGAATCCCTCGACCTGGCCGCCGACAACCTCACCCTGGTCGCCTACGGCACCGAGCCCGGCAGCGATTCGGAGGAGAAACTCCGCGTCCTGGCCAGCTGGGCCGCCGCCGAGGCCGGCGCCCCCCGCCTCCGATCAGCGGACCAGACCTGAACGCCCCCGGCCACCGGACCTCGACACGATGGCGGGGAGCCCCTCCCGGCGGAAGTCCCTCCGGGCGAGCGCGATCGTGATTATGTGAACCGTCAGCTGTCGCAGCACGGCAAATGTCTGCGCGGCCAGGTCGCGGGCGGTGCCCAGGACCAGGGTCGCCACGTCCTCGGGGTCGCGGACCAGCTCGTTGACGGCCCGGTAGACCTGCGCGAAGTGCGGGAAGTCGCGGAAGACGTAGAAGTCGCGCAGCCGCTCCTCGTCGGTCGGGACGGTGCCGTCGGGGTGGCGACGGGCCAGTTCAAGTCGACAGACTTTCCTGCGATGCACGGTGATGGCCCCTCGCAGCCCACCGCGCGGTGCGGGCCGGTCACAGGGGCTGCTGTGGTGACCAAGGCCACCGACGTCCAGGCGGCGGGCGACCGTCACGGCCTGGTGCACCGGACATGGCGCGGCCCTTGAACACATCGGGGCCGCGCGGCTCCCTCCTTTACCGGCCGCCTGCCGGCTGTTCCGGCAGGCGGCCGTTCGCCAAAGGCGTCTCCCAGGCGGCGCCCGGCTCGATCGTGACGGTCTCCGCGCCGCAGGCGACCTCGATGGGGGAGGCGACGCCGGGATGCAGCGCCACCCGCAGCCGGTCCTGGCTCAGGGACAGGTCGACGCCCCAGTTGCCGCGGTAGCGCAGCCCGAGGCGCAGCCGCCCGATGCCGGCCGGCAGCCGAGGGGCGAGGTGCAGCACGGTGCCCTGCGTGGTGACGCCGGCGTGGCAGCGCTGGACGAGGTTGACGGTCCCGGCCATCGCGCCCAGGTGGACGCCTTCGGCGGTGGTGCCGTGCTGGCTGTCGCCGATGTCGCTGTCGAGCGACTCCAGGAACAGGTGCCACGCCTCCTCGCCGTCCACGCGCGCCATCAGCCAGGCGTGCACCAGCGAGCTCAGCGTCGACCCGTGGCAGGTGCGCGGAAGGTAGTACGCGATCGTCCGCTCCATCAGGTCCGGCGCGGGGACGTGGCCGAGGCGGGTCAGGACGTCGTCCAGCTCCTCGCGTGACAGCAGGTGGAACAGCATCAGCACGTCCGCCTGCTTGGAGGCCTTGTAGCGGTTGGGCGAATCGCCCTCGGCCTCCAGGATGCGGTCCAGGCGGCGGATGTCGCCGTACCGCCGCCGGTAGCCGTCCCAGTCCAGCTCGTCGAGGTCCGCGTAGCCTTCGAACTGGCTGAGGACGCCGTCGTGGAAGGGGATCGCCATCGTGCGGCTGACGTCCTCCATCCGGGCGATCTCCTCGCGGGCCAGCCCGAGCCGCTCGACCAGTTCGTCGCGCCGGTCGCCGGGCAGCACGGCCAGGACGTCCAGGGCCCGGCACAGCACCCACACGGCCAGGACATTGGTGTAGGCGTTGTTGTCCAGGCCTGGTTCCTCGCGGCCGGGGTATCCGTCGTGGTACTCGTCCGGGCCCATGACGCCGCGGATCTCGTACCGGTCCAGCCCGCGGCTGTAGGTGGCGAGGCCGGCGAAGAAGCGGGCGATCTCCAGGAGCATCTCGGCGCCGTACTCGGCGAGGAACTCGGCGTCGCCGGTGGCCTCGTAGAAGCGCCAGACGTTGAGCGCGACGGCCAGGCCGACATGCCGCTGCAGGTGCGAGTGGTCGGGCAGCCACCGGCCGGAACGCGGGTTGAGATGCAGCCACTGCGTCTCCTCCCGCCCGTCGCCGCCGCTCTGCCAGGGGTACATGGCGCCGCGCCGCCCCGCCTCGCGTGCGGCCCAGCGGGCCTCGGGCAGCCTCCGCGACCGGTAGAGCAGCAGCGATCGCGCGATCTCGGGAAAGCGCAGCGTCAGGAACGGGAGCACGAACAGCTCGTCCCAGAAGATGTGCCCCCGGTAAGCCTCGCCGTGCAGCCCGCGCGCCGGAACGCCGACGTCGAGGTCGACCGTGTGCTCCGAAACCGTCTGCAGCAGGTGGAACATGTGCAGGTTGAGGACGCGCTGCACGTCTTCGCCGTCGACGCTGAGCCGGCAGCGGCGCCACAGGCGTCCCCACGCGAGGGTGTGCCGTTCCAGGAGGCCGTCGAAGCCCGCGGCCCGGTCGACGCGGGTGCGTGCCGCCTTTGCGGGCTCCTCGATGGCCCTGTCGCGAGAGGTGAACAGGGCCGCCACCTTCTCCACGGTGACGGGCACGCCCTCCTCGGCCTCCACGAGGAGATCCTGGGAGATCCAGCCGCGCTCCTCGCGCGTGGTCCGCTTCGCGGCGGCGTCCACGCGGGTGCGGGCGGCCAGGGCGATCTCCACCCCCGACGTGGCGGTACGACATGACAGCCACACCGCCTCGGCGCCGTTCTCGCCCTCGCCGCCGGGGACAAGGTGCGCGCCGTTGAGCAGGCGATAGCGCGCCACCCCGGAGTTGCTCACGCGCCCGTCGAGAGCCGACCGGATCTCCAGGTCCCCGCTCCAGTTCTCCGGGACGATGGTCGTCTCCAGGGCCGCCAGATGCGGATCCTCCATGGACACGATCCGGCGCTGCGCCATCCGGGTCACCCGTCCCGCCGCGTCGGTGAACCGCAGAAGCCGCGTCAGCACGCCCCGCCGCAGATCGAGTTCTTGGCGGTAGGACAGCAGTGCGGAGGGGGAGGCGAGATCGGCGGGACCCAGCCAGGGCCCGTCCCCGATCCGGAGGGTGAGCGGCAGCCAGTTCGGCGCGTTGACCAGGTCCTCGTTGACGACGGTGCGGCCGGCGACGTCCGAGGTCAGCCGGTCGTAGCAGCCGGCGACATAGGTCCCCGGGTAGTGGACTCCGTCGGCCGTGGCCTCGGGCTGCGCTCCCCTGGTGGCGAAGTAGCCGTTGCCGAGAGTGCACAGCGCCTCCCGGACGCCCTCCGAATCCGGGTCGTACCCGTCGTAGACGAGCAGCCAGCGGCTCATGGAGGGCTGCCCTCGGGGGCCGCGTGGTGGTCGGCGCAGATGACGACTTCGCAGCGGGCGTTCGCGCGGACGACCGGGATGGTGGCGCCGCCGAAGGGGTTGCCGTGCTCGGAATGCCCGCGAGCGCCGATGACCAGCAGTTCGCCGTGCCCGGCCTGGTCGGCCAGGACGCGGCCGGGGTCGCCGTAGGCGATGCGCAGGCGGGTGGTGAGGTGCTGGGAGCGGGTGACGATCCGGGCGACCAGGCTGCGGAGCCGCAGCCATTCCCGGGCCGTCCGCAACGGGTGCGGGGACGCCCCCGGTTCCGGGGCCAGGACGCGGACGACGTCGAGCCGGGCGCGCCGCCGCCGGGCCTCCTCGGCGGCGCGGCGCAGGGCGGCGATCGAGTTGGGCGATCCGTCGACGCCGACGATCACGCAACGCTGGGCGGGCATCACCTGCATGGAAACCTCCTTGACCGGTCTCCAGTCCACCCCGCGCCCGCCCACGGCCACAGAGCCGAGTGGCCCGCGGCAGCAGGGACCTTCGCCCCTAGGCGATCGGCCGTTGAAGCCGACGTTCCCAGTTCTTTGCGCGAGCATCACCGGCGCTGCCTGAACGCCCTGTCCCGCCTCGGGATGATGGTCGAACACCCTGGGATCGACCAGCGTTCTGTCGGCCTCCTGGGCGGGCGTCGGCCGCCACGTGCTTCCTGGGCCGCCGCCTCGATCATCTGGAACTCGCGGCCGACCACGGAGGGTGCGGCTCGCCGTAGGCGCAGGTCCTGCGGATCCGGGCCGTTCGGCCCTGTGCTCGTGGCCGTTCCCGGGAGTGGGATGGGTGATGGCGCCGGACCAGGAGGGGGATGACCATGGGGAGGTATGTGCTCGTTGGTTACGACGGGTCCGAGGAGAGCGAGCACGCTCTGCGGTGGGGAGTGGAGGAGGCGCGGCTGCGGGAGCTTCCGCTGGAGGTCGTGCACGCCTGGCGCTGGCCCTATCCGATCGACTACATCGACTACGAGGGGAGCGCGACCCTCAAGCGGGTGGGCCAGCATCTTCTGGACCACGGTGTGGAGCTGGCGCTGCGGGCGGAGCCCACGGTCCCGGTGAGCAAGCACTTGATGAACGGGCCTGCGCACGTTGCGCTGAATCACGCGTGCCGTGACGCCGAACTGGCCGTGGTGGGTTCACATGGGCGGGGAGAACTTTCTTTGGGGTCGACCGCGTTGCGGCTGCCCGCCCGTTCCACCTGTCCGGTCGTGGTGGTGCGGAACGCGGCGGCACGGAATGGGCTGGTCGTCGCGGGTGTCGATGGATCACCCGGGGGTGAGGCGGCGCTGGCCTTCGCCTTCCGGCAGGCGGCGCTGCGCGGGTGGTCGCTGCTGGCCGTCCACGGCTGCTGGGAGCCCAGCGCGGTGCCCGAAGCCGATCTCGCGCTGTTCTCCGAGCAGGAGAAGCTGCTGCGGATGTGCGAGACCCGATTGAAGCGGGCCGTCGAGCCGTGGCGGATCCGGTACCCGGAGGTGCAGGCGGCCACGTCGGTGCCGATGCTCCCCCCGCGCGAGGCCCTGTTCGAGGCGGCCGATGACGCCGATCTCATCGTGGTCGGCAATCGAGGAATGGGCGGGTTCGATCCGCTGCTGCTCGGCGCCACCAGCGGGGCCCTGTTGCAGCACGCTCCGTGCGCGGTGGCGATCGTGCAGCCGGAGGCTGACCATGATCGATGAGGTGCGCTCGCGCATGAGCCGTTCTTCTGGCGCGGAGCGCGAGCACGGCCCGCAGGAGGCGGCGGTGGTGATCGAGACGCTGGGGCCGGGCGACGTCTTGGGCTGGTCCTGGAATCCGCCAAGTGAGCTGCGGCCCCACCGTGTGGACGACCGATACCGTTCCGGCGAGTTCGGCCCCGGGAGCGCCGATGGCTCGGATGACCAGACCGGGCGAGGCCGTGACTCATCGCAGGGCGTGCAGGAACCGGGCGGCGAGCGGGGCGGCCACCTCGCCGCCTGAGCCGCCGCCCTCGACCAGCACGGAGAACGCCACCTCGCCGTGGAAGCCGATGAACCAGGCGTGCGATTTGCCGCCGTCGCCGACCTCGGCCGTTCCGGTCTTGCCCGCGGTGCCTTCCGGGAGGTCCGCGCGTTCGGCGGTGCCGTCGGTGACGACCGCGCGCATCATCTCGCGCAGCGAGCTCGCTCCCGGCACCGGGCGGGTGCGCTGCAGCTCTCCTCGGATCAGTTTGGCGTCGACCAAACGCGGCGGCCGCCACCGCCCGTCCGCGACGGCCGCCGCGACCAGCGCCATCGTGAGCGGGCTGGCCTGCACCCGTCCCTGGCCGATGGCCGCCTCGGCAAGCTCGGCACCACCGCCGGGGGTGGGGAAGGAGCCTGGGGTGGCCGCGATTCCAGGGGTGATCGAGCCGCCGAAGCCGAACGAGCGCGCGGCGTCGGCCAGTTTGCCGGCGCCCAGCTTCTCCACGGCCAGCTGCGCGAAGGTGGTGTTGCAGGAAGCCGCGAAGGCGTTGCGCAGCGAGGCCGTCCCAAGAGAGAGGCCCTGGGAGTTGCGGATGGTGCGCTGCGCGGTGACCACCGACTCGGGGCAGCGGACGTCGCTGCCGGCGGACAGGCCGTCCGCGAGCAGGGCGGCGGCGGTGACCACCTTGAAGGTGGAGCCGGGCGGGTAGGCGCCCAGGAACGCGCTGCGTCCGCCCAGCCTGTCGGCGACGGCCAGCACCTCCCCGGTGGACGGGCGCACCGCCACCAGGGCGGAGGCGGTCCGACCGGAGATCGCCTTCTCGGCCGCGGCCTGGATCCGGGGATCCAGCGTCGTCCGGATCCGTTCGGACGGGTCGGCCCCCAGCAGTGCCAGCCGCTGGGGCGCCCGTCGCGCTTCGGTGATCTCGACGGCCCATCCCGAGGTGTCGGCTTCGGAGTCGCCGAGATCCTCCGACAGGGCCGCGGTGTAGGGCTGGAGCGAACTGTACTCCGAGAGCGGCCGCCCCTTCCCGTCGGTGATCGTCGCGGGGGCGGTCTTGGTTTCGGTGAGCGTCCAGACGGCGAATCCGGTCAGTGAGGGATGCAGGGTGGCCGGGCTCCACAGGACCCTCCACTGGCCCTTCACCAGGCTCAACTCCAGAGTCGACCGGTAGGTCCAGGTCACTCGCCCCGCGAGGTTTCGAGAGATCTCGAACTCCTGGCGGGCCTGGTTCCGGTCGGCGGCCTGGCGGACCAGCGGGCCCGGAGCCAGCGCGACCGAGTACACCTTGAGTCCCCGGGACAGGGCCCGATGCTGCTCGGCGTAGTCGCCAGGCGGCTCGGAGACCAGTTCGGCCATGCGGTCCAGGGCGCCCCTGCGCCAGGCGGCGAAGTAGTCGCGGGAGACCTGCTCGGGAGTACCTGGATCCCGCCATGGAAAGGTCAGGGCGGCAACACCGCCGGCCGCCAGGACGATGATCAGCAGCACCGCAAGGACAAAGACCCCACGAGATCGCAACGCCGCCCCCTTCGAAGGCCGTCAACGATCATCTCCGATCATGGCCCACGCCGGTTGGCCAGATCCGGGCGCGGCGACGCGAGTGCGGCGCGTCCTTTCGGCCCTCGCCCTGGTCGGGGGTCGGTTCGAGGACGGTGACCCTGGAGACGCCTGGCACGGTGCGGGCGAGGACGTCGGCCACGGCCCGGGCGGCCTCGTCGGCCTCACCGCGCAACTCGACGCTTCCGTCGTGGACAGTGACGGCCCACCGGCCCCCCGCCCCCTGCTCGTCGAGCACGGCGATCACGTCGTCCCGGACGCGGGCGTCGTCGCGTGCCAGCACGGCGAGCAGGTCGCGGCGGCTGACGATGCCGGCCAGGACGGGGCCGTCGAGCACCGGCACGCTCTTGATCCCGGTCGTGATCATCATCTCGGCCA
Source organism: Actinomadura rugatobispora (assembly GCF_055379765.1). Taxonomy (NCBI): domain Bacteria; kingdom Bacillati; phylum Actinomycetota; class Actinomycetes; order Streptosporangiales; family Thermomonosporaceae; genus Actinomadura; species Actinomadura rugatobispora. The sequence goes on from NZ_AP029191.1 coordinate 10,419,606, forward strand.
GCGCGGCGGCGTCGGAGGCGGGCCGCGCGGTGCGGACCTCGGTGGTCATGATCTCCTCGACCCGCCGCGGGGGAGGCGCGCCCGGAGCGGCCGGCGGGCGGGCGAAGGCGCGGGGATCGGCCTCGAACGCGCCGCGCAGCAGGTCCATCTCGCTGACGATGCCGACCATCCGGCCGCCCTCGTCCACGACGGGGCGGCGGTGATGTCGTGCTCGTACAGCACCCGGACGGCTTGCCGGACGGTGGCCCGCCTCGGCAGGGTCACCACCGGGGAGGTCATCACCTCACCGATCAACATGACGCGCCCCTCACCCTCGGTCCGATGGGCCTGCCGCCATCGTGCGGCCTGTGCTGCCGGTCCTGAAGGGCCGAAGGTCCCGGTGAGGCGTGTCAAGAGGCCACGGCGCCCCGAACCCATGAACGGCCAAGTTCCTCAGGAGGAGGGACCTTCGCCTCTCTGGGCCCGAACGTCCTGGTGGTCGACTGGAAACCGGGCGAAGTGAGGGGGGAGACGTCATGGAGTCCATGGGAGGGCGGCCGACTACGGCCGGCGTGCCGGAAGACGTGTCACGGGACGTCCGGGAGGCGGTGGAGGCGGCGGTGTGGGCGCCGTCGGTCCACAACACCCAGCCGTGGAGGTTCGCCGTCCGGGGTGCGCGGATCAGCCTGCGCGCCGACGCCGATCGGCGGCTGGGCGTGGCCGACCCCGAGGGCCGGGAAATGCTGATCAGCTGCGGCGCGGCGCTGGCGACGCTGCGGATCGCGGTCGGAGCCCTCGGCCGCGAGGCCGGGGTCCGCGAACTGCCCGACCCGGACCGGCCCCATCTGATGGCGGACGTCGAGCTGGGCGCCCGTGCTCTGGACGATGAGCACGCGCAGCGGTTGTCCGAGGCGGTCCGGCGGAGGCGTACGCACCGGGGTGCTTTCAAGCACGCCGAGGTCAGGCCCTCCATGCTCGCGGTCCTGCGGTTGGAAGCCGAACAGGGGGACGTCCGCTTGGTCCAAGTCGTGGAGGAGCACACCCGGCAGGCCCTGGCGGGGCTCACCCAGGCCGCCGAACACCTGCTGCACCTCGACACGAGGCTGGCCGGTGAGGAGGCGCGCTGGGCTCCGGCACCGGGCAGCAGGCGTGCCGACGGCGTGCACGAGGCCGCCTACCCCGGCGACGCGCCGCATACCGAACCGTACTTTCCCGCCCGCGACTTCGCCCGCGGTCACGGCTGGGGAGTGCGGGAAGGCCCCGGCGGTGGGCCGGACGAGCCGTCGACCGGACTGGTCCTGATGCTCACCACCCGGGGCGACACGCCGCTGGACTGGCTCCGGGCCGGGCAGGCGCTCCAGCGGATGCTGCTGCGGGCCGCGGCCGAGGAGGACCTGGCCGCCGCGTTCCACACGCAGGCCCTGGAGATCCCGGAACTGCGCGAGTTCATCCGCACACGGTTCTGCAACGGCCGGTACCCGCAGATGCTGCTGCGACTGGGCGTCCCGGAGGGCCCCGAGCTTGCGACCGTTCGGCGGCCCATCAATGAGGTCATCGTCGACGAAACCGGCCCCGCATGACCATGCGAAGCGGCTGCCGCCTCCGGGATCGTCGAACTTCGGCCGCGGCGGCCAGACGCGCATCCTCGGGAAGGGAGCCGATCATGCGGTATCCGATCGTCGTCGCAATCGACGGTTCGGCCCCTGCGCGGCAGGGGCCGGACTGAGCGATCGAGCACGCTCGCCCGCACGGGGTTCGGACGCCCCACGGGAAAGTAGGGGCGAAGGTCCCGGGACTGGATGACTCTTGGCCGCTGCGGGTGCGGCGGCGCGGGCCGGAGGCTGGTGGCCATGACACACGACACCTCGTCCGCCGAGGTCTTCGCCCTGCTCACCGATGGCGTCCAAGTCCAGATCAGGCAGGTGGTGCCCGAGGACCGCGACGAGGTCCGCGGCCTGCACGCCGGGCTGTCCGCCGAGAGCCTGTACTTCCGCTTCTTCGGGCTGAGCCCCTCGATGGCCGATCAGGTGGCGGCGAACGTGTGCCGCGAGCCGGGCCCCGGCCACCTCACGCTGGGCGCCTGGCTGAAGGGGCGGTTGATCGGCGTCGCCCAGTACGAGGCCATCGGCGGCGGCGAGGCCGAGATCGCGCTGGCGGTGGCCGAGCACATGCACCATCGCGGCGTGGGGACGCTGCTGCTGGAACATCTGGCGTCGCGGGCGCGGGCCCGCGGCGTCCGAGCGTTCCGGGCCGACGTGCTGGCGGAGAACTCGGCGATGCTGCGGGTGTTCGCCGACGCCGGGCTGCCCGCCCGCCGCGGATACGCGGCCGGCGTGGTCGAGGCGACCCTGCCGCTGGACGGCGGGGACCGCTACCTGGACACCGACGACCGCTACCTGGACGCCGTGGCCGGCAGGGAGAGCCGCGCCACCGTCGCCAGCCTGGAACCCCTCCTGCACCCGCGGGTGGTCGCCGTGGTCGGGGCCGGCCGCAAGCCCGGATCCGTCGGGGGCGCGATCCTGCACAACATCCGTACCGGCGGCTTCGAGGGCGCGGTGTACGCGGTGAATCCGCACGCCGCGGGCACCGTCCTGGACGGGGTGCCCTGCGTGGCGGCGCCGGGCGACCTGCCCGAGCCGCCCGACCTGGCCGTGCTCGCGGTCCCGGCCCCGGCCGTCGCACCGGCCGCCGCGGCCTGCGGGCGCCGCGGCGCCAGGGCGGTCGTGGTGGTGAGCTCCGGGCTGACCGCCGAGCACAGCCGCGACCTGCAGGCCGCCTGCCACACCTACGGCATGCGCCTGGTCGGGCCCAACTGCCTGGGCGTCGCCGACGCCGCCTCCCGCCTGAACGCCACGTTCGCGGCCGGACGCCCGGCTGCCGGGTCGGCGGGGGTGGTGGTGCAGTCCGGCGGGGTCGGCGTCGCGCTGCTCGACCACCTCTCCCGGCTGGGAATCGGGGTGTCCTCGTTCGCCTCGGTGGGCGACAAATACGACGTCAGCGGCAACGACATGCTCATGTGGTGGGAGGCCGACCCCGGCACCCGCCTGGGCCTGGTCCACGTTGAGTCCTTCGGCAGTCCGCGCAAGTTCGCCCGCACGGCGCGCCGGGTGGCCGAGCGGATGCCGCTGCTGACGGTCGTGGCGGGCCGTTCCGCGGCCGGGACCCGCGCGGCGGCCTCCCACACCGCGGCCGCCGCCACGCCCGCCGTGACCCGCCACGCGCTGTTCCGCCAGGCCGGCATCATCGCCGCCGACGACCTCGGCGACCTGGTCGGCACGGCGGCGCTGCTGGCCCTGCAGCCGCTTCCGGCGGGGCCGCGGGTGGCGATCGTGTCCAACGCGGGCGGGGGAGGGGTGCTGGCCGCCGACGCCTGCGCCGACGCCGGGCTGATCGTGCCGCCGCTCTCGCCCCGCACCAGGGAGCGGCTGGCCGGCCTGCTGCCCGCGCCCGCCGCCGTCGCCAACCCCGTGGACACCACCGCCGCCGTCACCCCCGAACGGTTCCGCCGCGTGCTGGAAGCGGCCGCCGACGACGAGACGGTGGACGCGATCCTGGCCGTGGTCGTCCCGACGGCCCTGGGCGACCTGACCACCGCCCTGCGCGGCACGGGCAAACCGGTCGCCGCGGTCGTACTGGGACAGGCCGAGACCGTCACGGCCGGTGAGGACGGCGTGCCCGCCTACGCCTTCCCCGAGAACGCGGCCCGGGCCCTCGCCGCGGCCTGGCAGTACGCGGGCTGGCGAGCCCGCCCGAAAGGGGCAGGCCCCACCTACTCCGATCTCGACCGCGGCCGGGTCACGTCGATCATCGACGGGTTCCTGGGACGGGCGCCCGAGGGAGGGTGGCTGCCGCCGCTGGAGACCTTCCGGCTGCTCGAGGCCTACGGTCTCCCTCTCGCGCCGTGGCGCTGGGCCCCCACCGAGGACGCCGCGGTGCGCGCCGCGGCCGAACTCGGCGGTGCGGTCGCCCTGAAGGCCCATGTCCCGGGCGTCCTGCACAAGACCGCCGCCGGAGCGCTCCACCTCGACCTGCGCGGCGAGACCGAGGTCCGGACCGCCTACCGGGAGATGGCCGACCGATTCGGGAACGAGCTCCACGGCGTGCTCGTCCAGGCGATGGCGGCCGAAGGCGTGGAGGTGCTCTGCGGCCTGGTCCAGGAAGAGATCTTCGGCCCGCTGGTGGTGTTCGGCGCGGGCGGCGTCGACACCGAGGCGCTGGCCGACCGCGCCGCACGGCTCGCCCCGCTCACCGACCTGGAGGCCGAGAGCCTGGTCCGGGATGCCCGGATCGCACCCGTCCTGCTCGGCCACCCGGCCCGCGCCGCGGGCGACCTGCCGGGCCTCCAGGACGTCCTGCTGCGGATCGCACGGCTGGCCGTCGACCACTCCCAGATCGCCGAACTGGACCTCAACCCCGTGATCGTCCGTCCCGACGGCGTGGTGGCCGTCGACGCCCGCGTCCGCCTCGTCCCGCACCGCACCTGGGACCCCTACCTGCGCAGGCTCCGCTGACGACCCTGGGGAAACGCCGGGCAGCGAGGGAGGCGGGCTCGCGCGCTTCCCACCGGGCGAGCTCGCCCACTTCATCATGTGAACCCGCCAGGGGCGTGGCGTCTGCCACGCCCATCAGGCATCGGCGTGCACCGGCGCGAGCAGGCGGCGCCCGGTGATGAAACGCGTCGCGATGCGGATGAAGTGACCGCGCGGCTCGGAGGGCCAAGGGCCGAGGGGAAGACGCTCCAGATCGCCACCGGCCACATGGTCCGCGCGTCCGACGACGGTGACCGACCAGCCGGTGGCCGTGGCGAGATCGATGTCGTCGGTCTCGAAGGCGACGATCGCGCCGCGCAGGGAGTCGTCGAGCTCGGAGCCGGGCGCGGCCCGGATGATCACGTCGCCGTGCTCGTCGAGGACGAAGTCGACCGGCTGGATGGCCGGAAGCGCCCGATCGGTGTAAACCACCCGCCCCAGCGAGGCCGTTGCCAGCAACGCCAGGCATTTCTCACGGCCGAGAGCTCGAAAGCCGTTTTCGTCGTTCATACTTCAAGCCTTGACGTGCCGGGTGGCCCAGCGCAGAGACGAACGTCCTCGTTGTTCAGGTTCTTGGTGAGTGCGCTGGGCGGTTCGGTGCGCCGGCGGATTCACTCTTTACAGGTTCTCCGGCGCAGGCCCCCAGGGGCGCGGGCCGCCGCTCGTCATGGAGCGGGCCGGTGCCCTGCGGCGTGCCTCCCGGTACTCCGCCAGGTGCTCCACACGGGTGCGCAGGCGCCGGCCGGCCAGGTTGACGGCCTCGGGCATGGTGCGCGCGGCGGCGTTGGCGTTGACCGGGCGGCCGTTGAGATCCACTCGCATGGAAACGAGAGCGGGACGCGGCACGGCGGGATCCTTGAGCACGCTGAGCGTGACCCTGGAGTACAGAACGGGGCCCTGGGCGTGGGCCATGGCCCAGGCGACGACTTCGCGAGCGAAGCGCGCATCCTCCTGCGACACCTCCGCTGTGGTCGTGATCTGGATGTCGAGTTCCTCCGGAGCGCTGGCAGGCACCGTGAGCCTCCTTGAACGTGGCTGAAAGGCCGTCACTGTCAGCGTCCACCTTCGAAGGCCGCCTCCCCAGGGACCTTGGTCCCCGCCGCCCCGCCGTACGTACCAAGGACCGGTTGATCTTGTGAGGGCATGGCACCGGGCACGCACGACGGCGGCGCCGGCCTGGGGCCGACCACCGCCGGCGACCTCCGCGGACCACACCGGCTCCAGTGTCCACGCAGGTCAGGGTGTCCGGCTCACGACCCCGACCAGAAGGGAACCCGGCCGATGAAGCCCAGCAGTTTGGTCTGGACATCCGCGTCGCCGGGGACCTCGACGCGCGCGCCGTACTGGCCGGAGGAGCGGAGAACCTGGTCCATGGGTTCCATCCCGCCGAGGAGTTGAGCGCAGAAGTCGGGGTCCAGCCGGTCGTCCTGGCCGGTGGCCCTGGACAGATCCCAGGTGTGCATGAACACGTCAGCGATGTAGAACTGGTCGATCGCGGTGTCCAGGGGCAGGCTGCCGATGTGCGGGTTGGTGAGTTCCCGGCGCTTCGTCTCCGGATCGTCCAGCACGGCCTGCACGCCGTCGCAGTGAACCTGCCATGCGGCGACCGGGTTCTCGTCCACCGACGGTCCGCGGGGCAGGTCGATGCCGGCACCGGAGGCCAGGAACGCGGGGAACCATTCGGTCAGGTGGCGCACGACGTCGCGGGCGGTCCAGTCGGCGACCGGGGACGGCGCGTCCCACGACCGGGTACCGCGGACCCGGTCGGTGAACAGCCCGGCGACCTGCCGGTGCCGCTCGGCCGGACGGTCAGGCAGCGTCATCGATGAGCATCCTCTCCAGTTTGGCGTAACCCTCGTCGATGCCGACCTCCATACCGCTGCGCAGCATCGCGTCGCGACCCTCGAAGCTGTCGACCAGCGACTGCGCTCGCAGCCGCGTACGGCCGCCGCCCAAGTCCTGGAACCACAGCGTCTCCAGCGCGACCCCCTCAGGATCGCCCTCGAAGGTGAAGGTCTGCACCATGCGGTCCGGCCGCACCTCGTGGAAGCAGCCGTGGAACCAGTACTCGGTGCCGTCGCGCTCCGAGACGTACCGCCAGCTGCCGCCGGTCCGCGCGTCCCAGTGCTCGATCCGGGTGGTCATGGCGCTGGGGCCCACCCACCGGGCGAACAACGCGGGATCGGTGTGGGCGCGGAAAAGCTGCTCGGGCGTCGCCGTGAAGTCACGCGTCGTCCGGATGACCGGCAGTCTCGGGTCGGCTTCGATGGCCGTCTCCCTGATCCTGTTCATGTTCTTCCCCCTTCATCTGCTCCAGGACGATGTCGAGGCGGCGGTAGCGCTGCTCGACGCGGCGCCGGTGGCGCTCGATCCAGGTGTCCATCAGGTCGAGGGCCTGAAGTTCCAGGCGCACCGGGCGGGGCTGAGGCCCTGGCGGCCGGCTGACGAGCCCGGCGTCCTCCAGCACCCGCAGATGCTTGTAGACGGCCTGCAGCGTCATCCGGTACGGCTCGGCCAGCCGGCTCACGGTCGCGTCGCCCTCTGAGAGCCGGGCCACCATGTCGCGCCGGGTGGGATCGGCGAGGGCGGCGAAGACCCGGGACAGCGTGTCCGTGCTCATCCCTCTCCCTTTCAACTCGATGGTTGAAACAACCGTAGATCGCAAGCCCGCCACCCGTCAACCGCCCGGTTGAAAGCGCTGCTCCTACCATGGGGAGTGCATCGGGCGCTGCGCGATGCCGGGACGCGCGCCGGCCGTCGGCGGCCGGCCATGTTCCCCGTGGGCGAGCGGCGCGGCCGGTTCCGCACCCGACTTCGAGGCCTGCAACGAAGCCGCCAGTGAGGCGGCCACGGTTCCGAGCCCGGGGTTGGAGACGGGCTCTCAGCCGACCGGGGTCGCGACGTAGGTGACCCACCAGCCCTGGTGCGGCTGGCCGTTGCAGTCCCACAACTGCATGCGCGAGCCGTTGGCGTTGACCGTGGCGGCGGCGGCCTCCAGGCAGCGGTCGGTGGGGACGTGGACGATCCGGAAAGGCTGGGACGAGCCGCGCACCAGCCACTGCTGACCGAGACCGCCGTTGCAGCCCCGCAGTTCCACGATGGTGCCGTTGCCGCCGTAGGGGAGGGCGTCCAGACACCAGAAGGGCGAGACGCTGCTCCATATCCCGAGCGTGTTGTTACTCCATGCCCCGGTATTCCAGTTCTGCTGTATTTGGTAATTGCAGTCCCACAATTGGACCTTGGTCACCAGATGGCCCACGGTGCCCAGGTCGGCGTCCAGGCAGCGCGCCGCTGGATGCTGCGTCCTGGCGATGAACTTCGCGTTGGGCTGGAACGGCTGGGCGTGCGCGGGCCCGCCGGTCATGATCGCGATCAGCGGTGCCGCCGCGATGGGCGCCAGCCACCGAGCAGCCGCCCGGAATGATCGAGAAACGGACATGGGTCTCCCCGAGTATCGACTGTGTCGATTTTCTATTCTGCTGAGGGAATTCGTCGTGTCGCCCATTCGTCCGCTGGTGGCCAGTTGCCGGGTTCCGTGTTTCGCCGGGCACATCTGCCATCGGATCGGCCGGCCGGCACGCGCATGCCCTCGGCCCGTGCCCCTGAGGGGCTTGATCGTCAGGGCATCGGATCGAGATGACCCTCGATGGTGGTCTGGGAGTAGGGGGAGCGGTCCCAGAGGGCGAAGATTTCGGCGGCGAGCGCCGTGAGCGGGAACAGGTCCGGCTTGGACCGCGTGTTCACTTCGATCCTGGCCGCCAGCAGGCTGCGCGGGACGGCGTCGGCGTCGAGGAGGACGCGCCACTGGTCCGGCGCGAGTTCCAGGAACTCCAGCGCGTCCAGCCGGGTGATCTCCAGTGGGTCGGTCAGTGAGCCGGCTGCGGCGCACAACGTCCGCAGCCGGGGCAGGCCGATGACCGGGGCGAGACTGAGCGGCCGGTCCCGCGGCCCGATGCTCAGGACCTCCAGTCGGGGGTGTGCGGCGGCTTCCACGTCCGGCAGGTGCCCGCCGTTGACGTGGGCCACGACCCCAGGGCCGTTGCCGTGAGGGCCGGTGAGCCATTGGTCGCGGCGGTTCACCACCATGTCGGTCAAGGACTCGGCGCGCAGGTCGGCGCCGATCGCCTTCTCGTGGTCGAGCCAGATGATCTGGCCCAGGTGCCCGCCCGGGCCCGGCGTCAGATCGACCGCGATCAGGTCGCCGCCACCGCTGTCCCCGAAGACGATCCAGCCGGGCGAACCGGCCAGACCCTGCACAGCCGAGCCGGGCGGCGTGACGACCGCTTTCGTCGCCGCGGACTTCCACTCGAATGGGCGGGAGGCCGCATCGGCGACGTACACCTCCTCCAGCGGGAACAGCTCGCAGCCCACCGCCTCGCACTCGCGGTCCGCGGCCTGAACGTCGCCGTAGTCCTCCCAGTTCGCCCTTGTCGCGCGGTAGAGCACCGTGAGCTCGTCGGGCAACGGAACACCCAGGCGTTCCTGCGCGGCGTCGAGTTCCTCCTGGGTGGCGCCGATGGCATCGGGAAGGCGCTCGCGCAGCGTCCGCTCCAGCAGTTCCGGATCCGCCGACGGTGCGGGCGCCGCGTCCGGCATCGGGTCGGGAAGACGGCGCCAGGGCTCCGGGGCGGAGTTCTCGACCAGGACCAGCGTGCCGGGCAGTTCCCCGATGTCGGTGTAGGCGGCCAGGTCGGGAGGGAGCAGGTGGATCACGGTCCGCCGCCCGTCCGGCCAGATCTCCGCGACGAACGAGACGGCCACCAGACCCGCGTCCTCCAGCGCGGTCCGCACCTGCTCCACCGCCTCCTCCTCGGCCCGCGTCCCCTGCCCGGACGACGAGATCCGCCGCGCATCGAGAAGGCGCCGATTGCCGGCACGGTCGACCCACCCTCCGACGTGCCCGCCCGAAGCGCCGGCCTTCTCCGCATGGGCCGCCCGCAAAAGCCTCAGCAGCGGCTTCCAGGTCACGAAGTCATAGATCGAGGACAACGCCGACCTCCGGTCATTGCTGCGAGCACGGTGAGGTGATTATGGAGGCAGGCAACGACATGCCGTACATGCTCGCCGGTCAACTGGACGGCGATGTCCTCACGTCCCGATCCCAGGAACCGACCGCCCAAGGGCGGGGCTTCCTGGGCCGTTTTCGGGGTGGTCGGCCGGTTGCGGTGAAGGTTGTGCGGCTGGATCTGGGCGACGGTGCGGGGTTCCGGCGACCGTCCTGATGGCCGGCGGCGGGGTCGGGTTCGGCGTGCCCTGAGTGCGAGGGGGGTGGTGAGCACTTGGACCCTGCCTGGATACGGGGGTGACATGCTGCGGAAACATCCCCTTCCTAATTTCTGTCGCCTGACAGGAATTAGGGATTGGGGCTGCTGCCATGACCGCCACCGCTCCACCGCCGAGCGCGGACGCCACCGGCCCGGCAGGCGACTCCGCGGCGCTCGCCGGCTTCGGCTACAGCCAGGAACTGCACCGGAGCATGGGGCGCTACGCCTCGTTCGCCGCCGGCTTCTCCTTCATCTCCGTCCTCACGACCGTCTTCCAGTTCTTCGCCTTCGGGTACTCGTTCGGCGGCGGGGCCTTCTTCTGGACCTGGCCCGCCGTCCTGCTGGGCCAGCTGCTGGTCGCGGCCTGCTTCGCCGAACTCGCCGCCCGCTACCCGATCTCGGGCGCCATCTACCAGTGGTCCACCCGGCTCAGCCGTCCCACCTTCGGCTGGTTCGCCGGCTGGATCATGGTCACCGGGCAGATCGTGGTGGTCGCCGCCGCGGCGCTCGCGCTGCAGGTGGTGCTGCCCGCGATCTGGAGCGGTTTCCAGCTCGTCGGGGGCGACCCGGCGCCCACGACGGCGACCGGGGCGGCCAACGCCGCCGTGCTCGCCGGGATGCTCCTCGCCCTCACCACGCTGGTCAACGTGCTGGACAACCGGGTGCTCTCGGCGATCAACCGGATCGGCGTCACCGCCGAGATCATCGGGGCCGCGCTCATCATCGTGCTGCTGCTCACCCACTCCGAACGCGGCGGGGGCGTCACCCTGCGCACCGGGGGCGAGGGCGGGACGATCGGCGCGCTGCTGGTGGGCGCGTTCGCCGCCGCGTACGTCCTGATCGGGTTCGACAGCGCGGGCGAGATGAGCGAGGAGACCCGGCACCCGCGCCGCACCGCGCCCCGCACGATCCTCACCGCTCTTTTCGCGGCCGGGGTCCTGGCCACCCTGATGGTGCTCGGCGGGCTGCTCGCGGCGCCCAGCCTGACCGACGGGCGGCTGGCCACCGAGGGGCTGGCGTACGTCCTGACCAGCAGCCTGGGGTCCGGGGTCGGCAAGGCGCTGCTGGTGGACGTGGCGGTCGCCATCGCCGTCGCCACCCTCGCGATCCAGACGTCGGCGACCCGGATGCTGTTCTCCATGGCCCGCGACGGGGTGGTGCCCGCCTCGCGCGTCCTGTCCAGGGTCTCCCCGCGCACCGGCATGCCGGCCGCGCCCGCGGTGACGGTGGGCGTCGCCGCGGCCGGGCTCTGCCTGCTGAACCTGGCCTCGCCGGAGGCGTTCCTCGCGATCGGGACCACCTGCATCGCCATGCTGTACCTGGCGTACGCGATGGTCACCGGGCCGATGCTGGTGCGCAGGCTGCGCGGCGGCTGGTCCGCCGACCCCGGCGTGGACGAGACCGGCCGGCCGCTGTTCTCGCTGGGCCGGTGGGGGCTGCCGATCAACGCGCTCGCCCTGGTCTACGGCCTGGCCATGACCGTCAACCTGGCCTGGCCGCGCGCCGCGGTCTACGACCCGGAGGGCGGGCACTGGTACTTCCAGTGGTTCACCGCGCTCTTCCTCGGCGCGACGGTGCTGCTCGGCGCCGTGTACCGGGCGCGGCGCCGTCCGGCGGAGGCGCCCGTGGCCCAGCCCGCTCCGGTGCCGTAGCGCGGGGCGTCAGGCCAGGTTCCGGCCCGCCTCGCGCGCCGCCGCCAGGTCCTCCTCGCGGACGCCGGCCACCCGCAGCGCCGCGTCCGCCGTCGCCGCCGCGAAGACCGGGACGGGACGCTCCGGGCCGGAGCGGTGGATCAGGATGACGCTCTCGATGAGCCCGAACACCAGGTCGGTGCGGAGCACGAGTTCGCGCTTGTCGAGGGCGCCGCAGCTCTCCGTGGCCGCGAGCAGTTGCCCGTAGGTCTCCTTGAGCTCGGCCCGGACCCGGTGGAATCCGGCGAATTGTTCGGCGCGGACCTCGGGCAGCAGGTAGAGGGCGCCGAGGTTGTGCGGGCCGCCGCAGAGCAGTTCGACGTCGGAGCGGCACAGCTGCCACAGGCGGGCCTCGGCCGGGGCGGGGCCGTCGTCGGCGAGGAGACCGCGGGCGAGCCGCAGGGACGGGGTGACCGTGCCTTCGAGCAGCGCGGCGAGGAGGTCCTCCTTGCCGTCGAAGTAGTGGTACATCGTGGCCTGCCGCATCCCGGCGCGCTCGGCGATCGCCCTGGTCGAGGTGGCCGCGTAGCCGCGCTCGGTGAACATCTCGGCGGCCGCCGCCAGCAGTTCCTCCCGTGCGGGAAGCCCGCTGTCGGGGCGCTGCGCCGCGCGCGGCCGGCCGACCCGTCGTCCGCTGGTGCCCATGGGGCGATCGTCGCACACGGCCGTCCGGGGCACTCCGGCGCGGCCGTTCCGGTGAGGAGTCGGTAACGCCGCCGCAACGTCAGGGAAACGGCCCCGAATCCACCTCTGCCTAATTTCTGTCGAGCGACAGAAACACGTCCGGGAGGTCGGATCATGGAGACCGCGACGACGTACGGCGCACGGGCCCACGCCCGCGCGCAGGAGGGGGCCCGGGCCGAGGCCATGCCCGTGGTGCCCGCCACCGACTGGCCCGATCCGCCCCGCGACGCCGGCCGCCTGGTGTGGGCGGAGACGGTGGGGGGCGGCGGCTACGCCCACAGGGTGCTCGCCCGCGGCACCGAACTGAGGCTGACGGATCTGCGCGGGGACGCCTGCGCCCACCTGCTGCTGTTCGTCGCGGACCGCCCGTGGGAACGGCTCAACACGGCCGACACGGTCAAGGTGCAGTGGAACGCCTACCTGGGCGAGGGGCGGCTGCTCCTGTCCGACCAGGGCCGCGTCCTGGCCTCCGTGGTCGCCGACTCGTCGGGACGGCACGACGCGCTGTGCGGCACCTCGACCCTCGTCCGCAACACCGAGCGGTACGGCGACGGGACGCCGCAGTCCGCGACCCCGGCCGGGCGTGAGCTGTTCAAGCTGGCCGCCCTCAAGAACGGGCTCGGGCCCCGCGACCTGCCGCCCTCGCTGTCCTTCTTCCAGGGCGTGGAGGTGGGGAAGGACGGCGCCCTCGCGTTCACCGGCTCGGCCGGCCCCGGCGCCTCGGTCACTCTCCGCGCCGAGCAGGACCTCACCGTCCTGCTCGCCAACGTCCCGCACCCCGTCGACCCCCGGCCGGACTACCGCAGCACCCCGCTGGAGGTGCTTGCCTGGCGGGCGCGCGCGACCGGGCCCGGAGACGCGCTGTGGGACGCCTCCCCGGAAGGCCGCCGCGCCTTTCTCAACACCACGGAATTCCTCGCCGCGAGGGGGCTCGCATGACCACGGACACCTCCACCACGGGGACCGGCACGGTCGTGCCCGCGAGGGCGGCCTGGTCCGCGGTGGTCCCCGCGGGTCACCTGCTCACCATCACCGACCTGCACGGCAACCAGGCGGTCGACTTCCTGGTGTACGACGCCCACGACACCGCGATCCGCTACAGCGCGCCCGACACCGTCCACGCCCAGGGGAGCATCTTCCTGACCACGGGCACCGTCCTGCTCTCCAACGAGCACACCCCGCTGATGACCGTCGTCGAGGACACCTGCGGCCGCCACGACACGCTGGGCGGCGCCTGTTCCAAGGAGTCCAACACCCTGCGCTACGGCCACCACACATGGTCGCAGCACGCCTGCGTGGAGAACTTCCTCGCCGAGGGGGCCCGGCACGGCCTCGGCAAGCGCGACCTGGTCCCGAACATCAACTGGTACATGAACGTCCCCGTCGAGAAGGACGGGACGCTCGGCATCGTGGACGGCATCTCCGCTCCCGGCCTGGAGGTCGTCCTCAGGGCGGAGGCCGACGTCCTGGTGCTGGTCTCCAACTGCCCGCAGATCAACAACCCGTGCAACGGCTTCGAGCCGACCGCCGTCCGGATGACGGTCGGCCCCGGCGGGTCGGCGGCCGCATGACGCCCGCCTTCGAAACGCTGCTGGTCGCCAACCGGGGCGAGATCGCCGCCCGGATCGTCCGCACCGCGCGTCGGCTCGGGCTGCGCACGGTCGCGGTCTTCTCCGACCCGGACCGGGCCGCCGAGCACGTACGGCTGGCCGACGCGGCGGTACGGCTCGGCCCGGCCCCCGCCAAGGAGTCGTACCTGGACGCGGAGCTGGTGCTGAAGGCGGCGGTGGAGACCGGCGCCGGGGCGATCCACCCGGGCTACGGGTTCCTGTCCGAGGACGCGGAGTTCGCGCGCGCCTGCGAGGCGGCCGGGATCGCCTTCGTCGGGCCCACGCCCGAGCAGCTGGAGCTGTTCGGCGCCAAGCACACCGCGCGCGCCGCCGCGGAGGCGGCGGGGGTGCCGCTGGCCCCGGGCACGGGGCTGCTGTCCGGCCTCGGCGCCGCGCTCGGCGAGGCCGGCCGCATCGGCTACCCGGTGATGCTGAAGGCCACCGGGGGCGGGGGAGGCATCGGCATGCGGGCCTGCCACGGCCCGGCGGAGCTGGAGGACGCGTGGGAGGGCGTGCAGCGGGTCGCCGCCGCCTCCTTCTCGTCCGCGGGCGTGTTCCTGGAACGGCTCGTCGAGGACGCCCGCCATGTCGAGGTGCAGGTGTTCGGCGACGGCGTGGGGAAGGTCGTCACGCTGGGCGACCGCGACTGCTCGCTCCAGCGCCGCAACCAGAAGGTGGTCGAGGAGGCGCCCGCGCCGGGCCTGCCGGACCGGGTCCGCAGGGAGCTGGCCGACGCCGCCCGCGCACTGTGCGCGTCGGTTGACTACCGCTCCGCCGGGACGGTCGAGTTCGTGTACGACGCCGCCCGCGAGGAGGCGTACTTCCTTGAGGTCAACACCCGCCTCCAGGTGGAGCATCCGGTCACCGAGGAGATCTACGGCGTCGACCTGGTGGAGTGGATGCTGCGGCTCGCCCAGGGGGACACGGCGGTGGTCCGTGAGCCCGGCCCCCCGCGCGGCCACGCCGTGGAGGCCCGCGTCTACGCCGAGGATCCCGCACGCGACCACCGGCCCAGCGCCGGTCTGCTCACGCGCGTCTCCTTCCCCGAGGACGTCCGCGTCGACTCCTGGGTGGCGGCCGGTACGGAGGTGACCACGGCGTACGACCCCATGCTGGCCAAGGTCGTCGCGCACGGCCGCGACCGCGCCGAAGCCCTGGACCGGCTGGACGCCGCGCTCGCCGCGACCCGGGTCGACGGCATCGAGACCAACCTGGGCCTGGTGCGGGCAGCGCTCGCCCACCCCGGAGTGCGGGCGGCCCGGCACTCCACCGCCACCCTGGCCGCGGTCACCGACCCGACACCGCGCATCGAGGTCGTCTCGGGCGGCACGCTCACCACCATCCAGGACTGGCCGGGCCGCACCGGGTACTGGCAGGTGGGCGTCCCGCCCTGCGGCCCCATGGACGACCTGTCGTTCCGGCTCGGCAACCGGGGGCTGGGCAACGAGGAGGGCGCACCGGGCCTGGAGTGCACGCTGCAGGGCCCGGCCCTGCGGTTCACCCACCCGACGACGGTGTGCGTCACCGGTGCCCCGGCGCCGGTGAGCGTGGACGGCGGCCCGGTCCCGCAGTGGGAGCCGGTGAACGTCCCCGCCGGGGCGACCCTCCGGATCGGCGCCCCGGAGGAGTACGGCCTCCGCACGTATGTGCTGTTCGCGGGAGGCGGCCTGGACGTGCCGGACTTTCTGGGGAGCGCCTCCACGTTCACGCTGGGCCGCTTCGGCGGGCACGGCGGCCGGGCGCTGCGCACTGGCGACGTCCTGCACGGCGGTACGGCGTCCCGCGCCGGACGACCCGTGCCGCAGGCCGACCGTCCGCTGTTCGGCGGCGCCTGGGAGATCGGGGCGGTGGAGGGCCCGCACGCAGCACCGGAGTTCTTCACCGAGGACGACGTCCGCGACTTCTACGCCGCGTACTGGAAAGTCCACTTCAACTCGGCCCGCACGGGGGTGCGCCTGGTCGGCCCCAAGCCGCGCTGGGCCCGCCCGGACGGCGGCGAGGCGGGCCTGCACCCGTCCAACATCCATGACACGCCGTACTCGGTGGGCGCGGTCGACTACACCGGCGACATGCCGGTGCTGCTCGGCCCCGACGGTCCTTCGCTGGGCGGCTTCGTCTGCCCGGCGACGGTCGCCAAGGGCCAGCGCTGGAAGCTCGGGCAGCTGCGCCCGGGGGACACGGTCCGGTTCGTCCCGCTCACCGTGGACGCGGCCACCGCCCTGCGCCGCACGCCCGCGGCACGCCCGGTCGCGGACCGGCCGGAGATCGTGGACGGCGGCGTCCTGGCCCGGCGCGGGGACGTGACGTACCGGCGCGGCGGGGACGACAACCTGCTGGTCGAGTTCGGCCCGATGGAGCTGGACCTGGCGCTGCGGATGCGGGTGCACGCGCTGATGGAGGCGGTCGGGGCGGCCGCGCTCCCGGGCGTCACCGACCTGACCCCCGGCATCCGCTCCCTCCAGATCCAGGCCGACCCGGACGTCCTGCCCCAAGGAGAGCTGCTGGGCCACGTGCGCCGCATCGAGGCCGCCCTGCCCCCGACCGACGAGCTGGTCGTGCCGTCGCGCACCGTCCACCTGCCGCTGTCCTGGGACGACCCGGCGACGCGCGAGGCCATCGCCCGGTACATGGCGGGGGTGAGAGACGACGCCCCCTGGTGCCCCTGGAACATCGAGTTCATCCGCCGCGTCAACGGGCTTCCGTCCGTCGAGGACGTCCACCGCACCGTTTTCGACGCCGAGTACCTCGTCCTGGGGCTCGGGGACGTCTACCTGGGCGCACCCGTCGCCACGCCGCTCGACCCCCGCCACCGCCTCGTCACCACCAAGTACAACCCGGCGCGCACCTGGACGGCGGAGAACTCCGTCGGCATCGGCGGCGCCTACCTGTGCGTGTACGGCATGGAGGGGCCGGGCGGCTACCAGTTCGTGGGCCGCACCACGCAGGTCTGGTCGAGCTGGGGGCGAGGGGAGGCGCCCTGGCTGCTGCGCTTCTTCGACCGCATCAAGTGGTACGAGGTCGGGGCCGGCGAACTCCTCGAACTCCGCGCCGACATGGCCGCCGGCCGGTTCACGCCCCGGATCGAGGAGGGCGAGTTCGCGCTCGCCGACCACCGCCGCTTCCTCGCCGCGAACGCCGCGTCGATCGGCGCGTTCCGCGCCCGGCAGGCGGCGGCGTTCACGGCGGAACGGGACGCCTGGGAGGCCGCGGGCGAGTTCGCCCGCGCCGAGGAGGCCGCCGCGCCCGCCCCCCCGCCCGCCGAGATCGCCGTCCCGCCCGGCGGGCACCTCGTGGAGGCCGAGTTCGCGGCCTCCGTCTGGCAGGTCGCCGTCGCTCCCGGCGACACGGTCACGGCGGGCCAGGCGCTGCTGGTGCTGGAGGCGATGAAGATGGAGGCGCCGGTCTGCGCGCCGGCCGACGGCGTGGTCGCCGAGGTCCTCGCGGTGCCCGGCGTCCAGGTCGACCCGGGCACGCCGCTGATCGTCCTGGCCCCGCCCGAACCCGCGCCGGCCGCGTCCGTACCGAGCGAAAGGCACGCGCACCGATGATCGACCGCTTCACCGCCCGCGTCCACGCGGCCTACGACCGCATCGCGGAGGTCGACCGCCCCGAGATCTGGATCGGGCTGCGGCCCCGCGCCGAGGTCGCGGCCGAGGCGGCCCGGACCGACCCGGCGCTTCCCCTCGCCGGGCGGCTGCTCGCCGTCAAGGGCAACATCGATGTCGCCGGCCTCCCGACCACCGCCGGGTGCCCCTCGTACGCCTACGAACCGGCCCGGGACGCGCCGGTGGTCGCGCGCCTGCGCGCGGCCGGTGCCGTCGTGATCGGCACCACCAACCTGGACCAGTTCGCCACCGGCCTGGTCGGCACGCGCTCGCCGTACGGGGCGGTGCGCGGCGCCGCCGACCCGTCCAGGGTCGCCGGCGGTTCGAGCTCGGGCTCGGCCGTCGCCGTGGCGCTCGGGATCGCCGACCTGGCCCTGGGCACCGACACCGCGGGCTCCGGGCGGGTCCCGGCGGCGTTCAACGGGATCGTCGGGCTGAAGCCGACACGCGGCCTGGTCCCGGCCGAGGGCGTCGTGCCGGCCTGCGCGAGCCTCGACTGCGTGACGGTCTTCGCCCGGACGCTCGCCGAGGCCGAGCGGGCGCTCGCGCACATGGTCACCGGCGCGGGCGACCCGCTGGCCCGCGCGCCGGGGCCGTGGCGGATCGCCGTTCCGGACCCCGCGCGGCTCGGCGAGCTGGACGAGGGCTGGGCCGAGGCGTTCGGCGCCGCCGCCGCGCGCCTCGAGACGGCCGGGGCCAGCCCGCGGCCCGTGGACCTCGCCCCGTTCACCGAGGCGGCCGCGATGCTCTACGAAGGCGCCTTCGTCGCCGAGCGCTACACCGCGGTCGGGCGCTTCATCGACGAACGGGCCGCGCAGGGCGCCCCGGACCTGGACCCGACCGTCGCCCGGATCATCCAGGGCGCCCGCGACGTCCCGGCCCACCGGCTCTTCGCCGACCGGGAGAGGCTGGCCGCGCTCCGCTCCCGCGCCCTCGCCGCGCTCGGCGACGCCGACGCCCTGCTGCTGCCGACCGCGCCCGGCCACCCCACCCTCGCCGAGGTCGCCGCCGACCCGCTGGGCGCCAACGCCCGCCTCGGCCGGTTCACCAACTCCACGAACCTCCTCGACCTGGCGGCGGTCGCAGTGCCCGCCGGGACCGTGCGCGGCCTCCCCTTCGGCGTGATGCTGATCGGCCCGGCGCACACCGACGATCGGCTCGCCCGGATCGCCGCGCTCCTCACCCCGCCCGCCCGCGTCGCCGTCGTCGGCGCGCACCTGACCGGCCAGCCCCTCAACCCCCAACTCCTCGCGCTGGGCGCGCGGTTCGACCGTACGACCACCACGGCGCCCTGCTACCGCCTGTACGCGCTGCCCACCGATCCGCCCAAGCCGGGCCTGGTACGGGTTCCCGAGGACGGCGCCGCCATCGAGGCCGAGGTGTGGGAGATCCCGCCGGAGGGTTTGGGCGGCCTGGTCGCGTCCCTTCCCCGCCCCATGGCCCTGGGCAGCGTCGAACTGGCGGACGGCAGCCGGGTGCCGGGGTTCCTCTGCGAACCCGCCGCGCTGCCCGGCGCCGCCGACATCACCTCGTACGGAGGCTGGCGCCCCTACCTCGCCGGCTAGCGCCGGGCGGGGGCTCACGGCCACGCCGGCGGTTTTGTCGCAGCGGCCCGCTAATGTGCCTGCGGGCGGTACGGGACGGCGAAATCCGGGGCAGGGGCGTTTCCGCTCCGCATGCCGCCGGCCTTCCCTGGTCGCTCGCCGAGCAGGTTTTCACCGTCGAAAGGGCGCTCCGATGAGCCGTGGCACCCGCCTGTCGGACCTGCGCCGCCTGATGGCGGAAGAGCCGGCCGACCCGGAGGTGGTGGAGCAGGCCCGGCGGCGCAAGGAGTCCGCACTGCTGGACTTCGGGGTCGGGCAGAGCGCGGTGGCGTCCTGGCTGTACGCCAAGTGCCACCACCACATCCCGACCACCGCGATCCCCACCGCCGCGGTGGTCGCCACCGGCGACGGCGGCTGCGCCCTCCTCTACAACCCGTACTTCTTCGCGGAACTGGACTTCGACGGGGTCAAGTTCGTGCTGTTCCACGAGGCCCGGCACCTGATGCACCGGCACCTCCACGTGGACGAGGAACTGCGCTCCGACCCGACGTTCACGCTGGCCGCCGAGGTGGCCATCAACCATGTCGCCCTGCGCCGGCTGGGCCGGTCCAGCCTTCCCACGATGCCGCGCGACGGGCCACCGGAACCGGTGGGCGTCGACCCGGAGGCGGTCTACCGGGCGTACCAGGACGACCTGAGGCGCCAGGGCCTGTCCGCGCTGCCGTACGACGAGTTCATCCACACCGACCTCACGGTGTACGGCGAGCTGCGCCGGATGAAGGCGCTCGACGAGCCCGTGCCGGCGTACTGCGTCCACATGCGGGGCGAGCCGAATGACGTTCCGATGGACGCCGAGACCGTGGAAGGGCTGGGCACCGAGGTCCTGCGCGAGGTGATGCAGGCCGCGCTGCGAGGCGGTCCGGCGCGCGGCGAGCTGCTCGACCTGGCGGACCGCACGGCCGACGGCGGGGAACGCCTGAGCCGGCTGTGGGGCGGCCTGGGCCTGGACAAGTTGCGCGGCACGACCCCGAAGACCCGCCGCGTCGACTGGTGGCAGCGGTGGCTGGTCGACGTGCTCACCTCGAAGCTGGCCGAGAGCGACCGGCTGGTCTACCCGAAGAAGCACGGCGCGATCCTCCTGGCGCTGGGCCACGACCCGATGCTGACCCGGCGCGGACCGGAGCGGACGAAGGTGGTCCTCGTCGCGTTCGACACGTCGGGCTCGATGCCGGACGCCGTGGTCGAGTGGCTGACCACCCTGGTCGGGCAGACCGACGGGGTGGAGAGCCACTGGCTCAGCTTCGACGGCGTCGTGGTGCCGTTCGTCCCGGGGGAGCGGGTGGTGGGCGGGGGCGGCACCGACTTCCAGAACGTCGTCGACTACGCCGAGGGCCGGCTCGAGGTGAACGGCGCACGGCTCGAGGCGGAACCCGACGCGATCATCATGGTGACCGACGGGTACGCGTCCCACGTCACCCCCGCCGACCCCGGCCGCTGGATCTGGCTGATCACCGACGACGGCGACGACTGGCCGGAGCGGCACCACCCCCCGATGGCCTGCCATCGGGTCACGTCCGGACGACGACAACCGAGGAGAAGCCAGTAGTGGCCGCCGCCGAACCGCCCCGAGCGGACCGAACGACCGCACCGAGGCTCGAGAAGTTCATCGACGCGATGATCACCACCGGCCAGACCGGGCAGATCTTCGGCGAGCACGGCATCGGCAAGACCTCCACGTTCGTGTCGTACATCCCGAAGCGGTTCCCCGGCACCACGCTGGTGGTCCTGCCCGCGGCCAACCTCGCCCCGGACGACCTGCTCGTCAACGCCCCGGTGCGCGACGAGCGCAGCGGAGAGCTCGCACTCCGCCAGCTCATCATGCGGCAGCTCGTCCCCGGCAAGCAGTTCGTCCTGCTCATCGACGACTCGCTGCAGGCCGGCAGCACGGTGCAGTCCCAGCTCATGCAGATCGCCTGCGACTGGACCCTGGGCGAGTACGACCTGCGCGAGCTGGGCTGCGTCGGGGTGTTCCTCACCGACAACGAGGCGCTGGCCGAGACCAGCGCGCGCCGGTCCGACCTGGCGATCCTGGACCGGATGGTCACCATCAGGCTGACCGCGAACGACACCGCGTGGCGGCAGGCGCTGGCCGAACGGTATCCGGACTGGGATCTGCGCGAGGTGTTCCGGCAGTGGGCCTCCCTCGGCCCGCACCTGCGCCGGCTGCTGTCGCCGCGCACCCTGCAGCACGTGCTCGACTGCGCACGCGGGGGGTTCCCGCTGACCTGGGGGCTGCCGTTGCTGAACGGCCGCCGGCTGGCGCTGGCCGAGGAGGGCAAGGACGGCGGGCCGGGCCGGGACCGCACCGCGGAAGTGCTCGACGGCATCGCCGCGGCGGTCGGGGCGGGCAACCCGGACACCCTGGCCGACCCGGTCCGCCGCATCCTGCGGGCCGCGATGACCCACCGCTGGGCGGTGCTCCTGCAGGGGCCGCCCGGGTGCGGCAAGACGCAGATCACCAAGCAGATCGCGCGGGAGGAGACCGGGCGCGACCCGGTGTACTTCTCGCTGCCGGTGACCAACGTCGAAGACCTGTGCGTGCCGGTGCCCACCCCCGACGGGTCGCTGGAGGCGATGCTCGCCCGGTCGCTGCTCGACCCGGAGCCGAAGGTGCTGGTCTGGGACGAGTACAACCGGCCGAAGGACAAGGCGACCTTCGCCAAGCTGATGGAGATCACCCAGGAGTGGACGCTCGCCGGACGCCCGCTCCCCGGCCTGCGGGCGCAGGTGGCACTGCAGAACCCGCCCTACCACCTGGGCCGCAAGATGCTGGTCAGCGCCAACAACGTGGCCCAGGCCAGCCGGTTCACGATCAGCTACGAGGTGCTCCCGGACGACATCCCGGCCAACGAGTGGCTGATCTCGACGTACGGGGAGACGGCCGAGACGGTCCTGGAGTGGTGGAAGAACGACATCGACGACGAGGGCCGCGACTGGGTCACCAAGCGCACCCTGGAGCGGCTGATCAAGCTGCACCGGGCGGACATGCCGCTCGAGCCGGGCCTGATCTACCTCGGCGACGGCGAGTACGCCCCGGTGCCGCTGTCCGGGCTGGAGGCCCGCCTGGCGGGCCGGTCCCAGATCGGGCTGACCGAGCTCGCCGGCGACTGCCGGCGATGGGAGGCCCGGCTGGCGGCCGCCGCCGAGATCAGCGAGGAGGGCACCAACGACACCGACCTGGTCCACCAGGTGTTCTCCAACGCCGAGGTGTCCCAGCTGGAGAGGCATCTCGACGTGGTGGCGCGGCTGCTGCCGTACCTGCCGCCGAAGCTGCGGGCCACCTACATGGTCGGGCAGAGCGCGGAACGGCAACGCTTCTGGATGGCCGCCCTGACCCGGATGGCCGAGCTGCCGGCGCGGCGTGCGCCGCGGCCACGGCAGTCGGCCAGATCCTGAAGCGTCTCCGATGACTAGAAGGACACCGGTGCGACCGGCGTCCTTCTAGTCATCGTCCTCGTTGTCTTCGTCATCGTCCTCGTCGTCATATTCGTCGTCTTCATCGTCTTCGTCGTAGTACTCCCAGTCGTAGTCGATGTCGTCGTTCTCGAAGGGGCGGATCATCGGGACGGACACGGTGGACTGCTCGTGATCCACCATCCAGGTGTTGCGGAAGAAGTCGAACCTCAG
Organism: Actinomadura rugatobispora; assembly: GCF_055379765.1. Lineage (NCBI taxonomy): Bacteria > Bacillati > Actinomycetota > Actinomycetes > Streptosporangiales > Thermomonosporaceae > Actinomadura > Actinomadura rugatobispora. The sequence continues at coordinate 10,442,199 of NZ_AP029191.1, forward strand.
GTGGAAGCAGCCGGCGGTCTCGGCGAACAGGATCGGCGGGACGAGGAAGTGCGCCACGTCGACGGTGGCCGCGGTGGTGACGAAGGTCTCGGCCGGGGGAACGGGGGGACCGCCCTGGCAGGAGGCGAAGTTCACCGGTGTCGGCGACTCCTTGCCGAGAACGTGGATGCGGTCGCCCTCGACGACGAACATGTCCGGGTCGAGGTGCAGGTCCTCGCCGAGCATCAGGACGGGCGCCGGCAAGATGTCCGCCTTCGCGGAGTCCTGCGCGCGCGTGTAGTGCTCGATGACGTCGGCGTTGCGCGTGGTGTCGAAATTGGGTCCGAGCAAGCCCCCGTCGCAGATACCGCAGGCACAGTCGGGCAGCGCGTCGGTGGAGGGCTTCTCCGGCTCGGGGAACAGCATGGACTTGTCGAACGGTGCGAGCGGTGACTCCGCGCGTTTGTCCCTGAGGAATTCGGGGATCCAGTCGACGCCGTCGGCCTCGATCACCGTCGAGTCGCACTGGGCGCGGAACGCGGTGTCGCCGACCTTGCAGTTGAAGTAGTCCAGAAGCGTGATCGCGGCGCATTCGGCGAGCGAGAGCCCGCCGCCCTTCGGGAACCAGAAGTCGTAGCCGTTCGCGACGAAATCGACGCCGCGGAACCGCTTGTGGACGAACGGCTCGGCGGCGGTTCCGGGGGAGAGGCCGCCGTTCCAGTGCGCCGCTGCGACCTGGTTGTAATAGGCGTCGGCGTGGCGGGCGAGTTCAGGGGCGAAGACGCTCTCGCCGGTGAGGTAGCACGCCTTGCTGAACAGCGCGCCGATCTCGGGATCGTGCGTGACCTCGGGGTCGGTGAAGACGAGTTCGGTGCGCAGGAAGACCTTGCGGCCGTCGCGGTAGGGTGCGCCCTCGTGCTCGTACCGCTGATCGAAGATCACGCAGGTGAAGGGCCCGATCTCCGCCAGCGCCGCGCCGCCGGTGAGGTCGAGGACGGGTGAGCCCGAGCCGCCGGTGAGATAGAGCAGCATCGTGTAGCGCGAGACGTGCCGCCGCGCGGCGTCGTAGTAGGGCGTGTCGCGGTGGCGGTGGAAGTTGGCGTCGCCGGGCTCGAAGCGGTTGCACCGGAACACGGGGTTCACGTGCGAGAAGCCGTCGAGCAGCGGCTCGGGCATCGCCTTGGCGACCGCTGCGCCGAGCGCCTCGGCGAGCAGGGCGGAGTGGAAGATGAAGCGGTCGCCGCCGCGCGAGGCGGCGTTGAGCGGCGGAACGTAGAGGTCCAGCGCGTCAAGGCCCTCCAGGCACGCGCGGGCGGAGGCCGGGAGCCGCAGCGAGAACGAGTGCGCGTCCTTCGTGAACTCCTGCCGCTCCGTGAGCTCGAACTCCAGCCCGGCGCCCGCGAACAGGTCGTCCAGCGGAAGGATGTTCTCGAACGTGCGGAACGACAGCTCGCGCGGATCGACGAAGACGGCCGCCAGGTACGGCGCGGCCTCGCTGGGCCGGGCGAACACCTCGCGCACGCCGGCGTCGATGCGCTCGGCGTCGACGAACCGCACCTCCTTGAAGCGCGCGGTCGGATGCCAGCTGATCGCCAGTCCGTCGAGCGTCGCGGCGGGCTCGGCGTCGGTCGCGTCGACCTCGGCGCGGTAGCGGGCGACCTCGGCGGCGGGGGCGCCCCCCTCCGACAGGGCGAAGAAGCGGTCGCGGAGCTCGACGCTCACACAGTCCTCCAATAGCTGCGCAGGGCGGGCGTGAGCCGGGGTGCGGACGCGAGGATCTTCGCGCCGACGTCTCCGACGTCGGCGCCGTACAGCAGCAGCCGCCGGAGCGAGCCGATGAACGGCGCGTCGAGCAGGGCCTGCGCCCCCTCCTCGCCGATCTGGTTGTAGCGAAGGTCGAGCTCGGTGAGCCCTTCGAGCTGATGGAGCGAGCGCACACCCTCGGCGGTGAGCGCGTTTCTCTGGAGGCGCAGGCGGCGGACGCCGCGGAAGCACGGGGACGCCGTGAGGGCCGCCAGACCAGTGTCGCCGATGCGGCAGTACCGCAGGTCGAGCGTCTCGATCCGCCCCGTCGCGTTCGAGGCGGCCAGGGCGCCGGCGTCGGACGCCTCGCCGCGCAGGTACGCCGAGACGGCGAGGGCCTGCGCACCGAGGGCGCCGATGCGCAGGTAGGAGAGATCGAGCTCGACGAGGCGGCCGAGGCCGAGCGTCGCGAGCGCGCCGGTCTCGACCGACGCGGCCGGCTTCGGCTCGGCGGCGTCGCGGAGGTCCTCGTCCCAGCCGTACTCCCCGTCGTCGGCGACCGGTCGGATCCCCAGCGCCGTCACGAAGGGGGCCCGCAGGGCCTGCTCGATCACCACGGGCGCGCCGTCGGACCATTCGACGGCGACCTTCACGGGGAATCCGTACCGGCGCGCCAGGACGGTGACTCCCGGCGGCAGCTCCGCGTCCCAGCTCCGCTCGTGCTCCCGCACCAGCGCGGCGATCTCACGCTCCACGGCATCGCGATCGGCGGGGCCGACGCGCGTGCGTCGCTGTTCGAGCCGGATCAGCGTGCCCCGGGCGTCGCCCCGCTCCAGAAGCAGCTCACCGTAGGCGAGCCACGAGGCGTGATTCTCGGGTTGATCCCGCAGTGTTCGTTCAAGGGCCGCGACTTTCATTCGGAGGAGGCTAACACCGGCCTCCGACATTCACCTCGACCCCGATGTTTATCACGGTGGGATAACGGACGGGGCGTCCAAGCGGCCGCGCCCGACGCGACAACCGTTTCCGCGAACTGTTTCCGCCCTCAAGTGTCAGGCGGGGAGGCCGACGAGGCGCGCACTCTCGCGCCACAGACGTTCCACGCGCTCCGGGGCGGTGGTGTGCGGCGCGGTCTCGACGGCCCGGCGCTTGACGAAGAACCTGCCCGTCACGTCCTCGACCTCGTCGGCCGTCGCCAGCCACAGCGGGGTGTCGGCGCCGGTGGCGGTCCCGGCCGCGAACAGGCCGCAGAGCGAGCCGAACACCTTCAGCGCGCCGCGATCGTGCCGGTTGAGGCGGCCGCCCTTGATGATGCCCGGATGCGCGCCGTTCACGGTCGTGCGCGTGCCCGCGAGCTTGGACGCCAGCCCGTACACGAACATCGCGTTCATGTTCTTGGTGTGCGCGTAGGCGGTGAACGGCCGGAAGCTCGGCGGCCAGCCGAGTCCGCGGCCGTTGCCCGGATCGAGGTCGCCGGGATCGATCGGGACGCGCGCGAGCCCCCGGGGCGAGCCGCCGACGACCACGAACCGGCGGGGCGCCGTCGTCGGACGTTCGGCAAGGCGTCGCAGCAGCAGGTAGGGGGCGAGGTGGTTGGTCACGAGCGTCCGGTGAAGCCCGTCGGGAGTGCGGTCGTCGAGCGGGGCGATGACCGCGGCGTTGCTCACGACGATGGACGGCACGCGCTCGCCGAGCCGATCCGCGAGCGCGCCCACGGCCGCGAGGTCCGCGAGATCGACCGGTTCGGTCTCGAGGTCGGCTCCCGGCACGGCGCCGGCGATGCGCTCTCGTGCCGCGTTCAGGCGGCCGCGGTCGCGGGCGACGAGGACGACGGTCGCCCCGGTGCGGGCGAGCCCGGCGGCGATCTGCTCACCGATCCCGCCGCTGGCGCCCGTGACGACGGCGAGTTCCCTGCTCATCGGACCACCTCGCCGCTGACTCGCGCGGTGGAGGGCGGGCTGCTCGGCCGGAGGGCGAGACGGAGATCGACGGGTGCGATCACGAGGTTCGGCATCGGCATGCCTTCACGATCGTGCACGTCGGCCGAGGGTCCCAGGTACCCGCAGTACCACCCGGTCCGGGGCACGGGGTGGGATCCTGGCGGCATGAACTCCGGTGAGCTCGCCCGGGCGCTGCGCTCGTGGCGCGACCGTGTGAGCCCGGCCGACGCCGGGCTTCCCGATGTCGGGCTGCGGCGCACCGCCGGACTGCGCCGCGAGGAACTGGCCGCCCTGGCGGGCATTTCGGTCGACTACCTCGTCCGGCTCGAACAAGGCCGCGCACGGAACCCGTCGACGCAGGTGCTGGCCGCGCTCGCCCGCGCGCTGCGCCTCTCGTCCACCGAACGCGACCTGCTCTACCGCGCCGCCGGCGCCCGGCCGCCCGCCGCGGGCGTCGTGCCGCGGCACATCGGCCCGGGGACCGCCCGCGTCCTCGACCGGCTCGTCGACACCCCCGTCGCGGTGTTCACCGCGAGCTGGGACCTCATCACCGCCAACCCGCTCTGGAACGCCCTTCTAGGAGTCGGCGAAGCCGTTCCGCCCCGGGCCGGCAATCTCGTGTGGCGTCACTTCACCGGCGTCCCGAGTCCCATCGTGCACACCGCGGAGGAGCACGACCGGTTCGGCCGGCATCTCGTCGGCGACCTGCGGCACGCGGTCGCGACCTATCCCGACGACCGCGGGCTCGCCGTCCTGGTGGCCGAGCTGCGCGAGACCAGCCCCGCGTTCGCCGAGCGATGGGACGATTTCGCGGTCCAGCCGCGGGTGGCGGAACGCAAGACGATCGACAGCCCGGCCGTCGGTCTCCTCACCCTGGACTGCGACGTCCTGGCGACCCTGGACGGCGATCTCCGCATCGTCGTCTACACCGCTCGCCCGCACAGCGAGGACGCGAGCAGGCTCGATCTACTCCGCGTCGCCGGGAATATCGGGAAATGAACCTTTTTCAGATGAAGGGTATTCACTTTTTCCTTTGTCCGGCCTCATCGTGATCTTGACGGCTTGCTCGGCGGGCCGTGATTCGGCGGATCCGGGCGAAGTATCTGATCGTTTCTGTTGCCAGGCCGGTCGCCCGCTGCTTGGCTTGGCGCATGCGGTTCGAGCGGACGCGCCGGGCGGGCGTGGACCAATGAGGAGCAAGGAAGACGACCGGGTCGGCCTGCCTCCCGTGAACGACGCCGCCGCGGCCAGCTCGGCGCGTGTGCACGACTACCTGCTCGGCGGCAAGGACAACTTCCAGGCCGACCGGGATGTCGCCGCACGGCTGCTGACGCTGTATCCGCGATCGCGGGAAACGGTCGCGCAGTCCCGGGGCTTTCTCATCCGCGCCGTTCGGTACCTGGCGTGCGAGGCGGGAATACGACGGTTCCTCGACATCGGCGCGGGCCTTCCCACCCAGAACAACGTGCACCAGGTCGCGCAGGAGCACGCGCCCGACTCCCGGATCGTGTACGTCGACAACGACCCGATGGTGCTGGTGCACGCACGCGCTCTGCTGGCCTGCGACACCGGGGTGGAGGTCGCCGAAGGCGACGTCCGCGCCCCCGACCGGATCCTGAACGCCCCGGCGGTGCGGCTGCTGCTCGAACCGCGCGAACCGGTCGCCCTGCTCATGGTGGGCCTGCTGGAGTTCATCGCGGACTGCGAGCAGGCCCGCCGCGCGGTGGCGACCCTCCTGGCCGCCCTGCCGTCGGGGTCCTACCTGGTGATCACGCACAGCGTCGACGACGCGCGGTACCGGGACGTCATCCACCAGGCGCAGCATGCCTACGCGAGCGCGACGGTGGCGTTCGTGACACGCCCCCGGGAGCAGATCGTCCGCTTCCTGGACGGGCTGCAGGTGCTCTCTCCCGGTGTGGTCCAGGTCAGCCGCTGGCGCCCGGACACGATCTCACGACCATGCCCCGCCACGGCCGCGGCGGTGGCGCGCAAGCCGTGACGGGACGGGCCTCAGGACGGGCCTCAGGACGGGCTGCTGACGAGGTCCCAGAGGTCCTTGTCCGTCGTCAGGGCCGCCGCCGCGACGCGCTCGTCCCAGTCATGGACGGAGCCGAACTCCGAGCGCCATGCCAGGGCCCGGAGGGTGTAGGCGTGCAGGGGGTGCTCGATCGTCGTTCCGATGGCCCCGTGGACCTGGTGGGCGTTCCGGACGACCGTTGCCGCGGCGTGGCGGGCGCAGGAGGTCGCCACGGCGATGGTGAACGGTGCGGGGCCGCCGTGGACGGCCGCGTCCGTGGCGGCCCTCGCCAGGGACGTCTCGGCGGCCATATCGGCGATCAGGTGCTGGACGGCCTGGAAGCGGGCCAGCGGACGTCCGAACTGCGTGCGTGTGGTGGCGTGTTCGATGGTGAGCCGGAGAACGCCGTCCATCGCGCCGGTCATCTGCAGAGAGCGGGCCAGGGCGCCGCGCAGCGTGAACTCCTCCGCCAGGTGCCCGCCGACCGGGACACCCGGGCGGTCCTCCAGGGAAACGTGGACGTCATCGCGTGCTTCGCCCGCCAGGTTGGTCGCCTGGTCGACCCGCACCGAGCTCGCGGGCACGTCGGCCGCCCGCCAGCCGCCCCCGGCGTCCCAGAGCACCGCGATCCGGTCGGCGTCGCGGGCCCAGGGCACCGCACGCGCGATGCCGTCGCCGTCCAGGACGCAGGCCGTGCGGAGGCTTCCGTCCGACGGCAGGCCCGCCTTCGTCAGCAGCCAGTTCGCCAGCAGGTCGTTCTCGGCGAGCGGGAGGGACACCCCGTGGGACGCCGCCGCGCGCAGCAGCGCGGCGGCCTCGGGCCATCCGGCGCCGCTGCCCCCGCGTTCCGCCGGCGTGGTGAGCCTGGTGAGGCCCAGCGATTCGAGCGTGTCCCACAGCGGACGGGTGGGAGACGCCGGATCGTGGTCGGAGAAGACCGACGCCATCATGTCCGCGAGCGCCGGATCGACGGTCATCGGCGCAGCCCCAGGTCCCGGGCGATCACGCCGCGCAGGATCTCGCTGGTGCCGCCGCGCAGCGTGAATCCGGCGCGTCGCAGCAGGGCCGTGGTCAGCAGCGGCGACGCCGCGCCCAGGCTTTCGGTGTAGTCGACGATGTCGCCCTCCAGGCTCGTTCCGAGCACCTTGACCAGCGCGGCCTCGACGTCGGCGCGCTCGCCCGCCTGGAGCGAGGCCGCCACGCCCCGGGACAGGTGCCGGAGGGCGGCCAGGCGTGCGATGTGGCGTCCGAGGTCGGGATGGCGGGGGAGCGCGCCGCGTCGCGTTCGCGCGACGGTCTCGGTGAGCAGCGGCAGTGTCGACATGAACCGTTCCGGGCCGCTGCGTTCGTAGCCGAGTTCGGAGGTCACCTGGCGCCACCCGTCCCCGACACGGCCGAGCACCCGGTCGTCGGCGACGAACACCTCCACGAGGGCCACCTCGTTGAAGTGCTGCTCGCCGCCCATCGTGACGATCGGTGAGATCGTGACGCCGGGCGAGCGCAGGTCGACGATGAACTGGGCGAGGCCGTCGTGCCGCGCGGCGGAGTCCGGCGGCGCCGTACGGGCCAGGACGAGGATCGCGTGGGCCCGGTGCGCCCCGGTCGTCCACACCTTGGTGCCGGTCAGGAGCCAGCCGCCGTCCGTGCGCTGCGCGCGGGTACGGACGCCGGCCAGGTCCGAACCGGACTCCGGCTCGCTCATGCCGATGGCGAAGTAGCACTCGCCGCGCGCGATCGCGGGCAGGTACGCCTGTTTCTGTTCCTCGGTTCCGTGGGCCAGCAGGGACGGTGCGATCTGCCGATCCGCGATCCAGTGCGCGGCGACGGGAGCCCCGGCGGCGAGCAGTTCCTCGGTGACGGTGAAACGCTCGAGGAAAGTGCGCCCCGCGCCGCCGTACTCCTTCGGAATGGTCATGCCGACCCAGCCGCGGCCGGCCAGGGCACGGGTGAACTCCTCGTCCCAGCCCGCATGCCAGGCGTCGACGGCGGGGGCGAACGCGCGCGACCGCAGGAACGCGCGGACGGACGAGCGCAGATCATCCATCAGCCGCGCCTCCTGATGACGGAACGCCCGACCAGTACCGGTCCCAGCACAGCACCCTCCATCGCCAAACCGACACCGTCCAATTCATCACGATGACCGCGCCCGCGCCAAGACGCGCGGCCGATGTCACCGATAGGCGGTTCCTATGCGGCCGCTCCCATAGGAACCGCCTATTCGAGTGTTCGCCATACGGGCTTTGACCGGTGCCGGGCGCGCACGTTCACTGGTGCGGAAACGAGGAGGAATCGATGAGGGACGCCGTCATCGTGGACGCGGTGCGCACGCCGATCGGGAAACGGAACGGCGCGCTCGCCGGAATCCATCCGGCCGACCTGTCCGCCCACGTGCTGCGGACGCTCGCCGGACGCACGCGGCTCGATCCCGGTGACGTCGACGACGTGATCTGGGGCTGTGTCGGGCAGGTCGGCGACCAGAGCGGCGACATCGCGCGGACCGCCGTGCTCGCGGCGGGCTGGCCGGTCTCCGTCCCGGGGACCACGGTGGACCGCCGCTGCGGATCCAGCCAGCAGGCCGTGCACTTCGCCGCCGCGGGCGTGGCGGCCGGCCACTACGACCTCGTGGTCGCCGGAGGCGTCGAGTCGATGAGCCGCGTGCCGATGGGGTCGGCGGCACGGGACGGCGCCCCGCACCCCGGCAGCGTCCTCGAACGCTTCGGCGTCGACGGCTTCGGCCAGGGCACCGGCGCCGAGCTGATGGCCGCGCGCTGGGGCCTGTCCCGGCAGGTCCTGGACGAGTACGCGGCACGGTCGCACGCCCGCGCGGCCGAGGCCGCCGACCGCGGCGCGCTCGACGGCCAGCTCGCCCCCATCGGCGGGCTGGAGGCCGACGAGGGCGTCCGCCGCGACTCCACCCCCGAGACCCTGGCGGCCTTGAAGACCGCGTTCCGGCCCGACGGCGTCATCACCGCCGGCAACGCCTCGCAGATCTCCGACGGTGCCGCCGCCCTGCTCATCACCTCGAGCGACCTCGCCAGGGCGCGCGGCATGAGGCCCATCGCCCGGGTGCACACCGTCGCGGTCACGGGCGACGACCCGGTCATGATGCTCACCGCCCCCATCGCCGCGACCGCCAAGGCGCTCAAGCAGGCGGGCCTGGGCATCGACGACATCGGCGTCTACGAGGTGAACGAGGCGTTCGCGCCGGTCCCGCTGGCCTGGCAGGCCGAGACAGGCGCGCACGGCGACCGGCTCAACCCCCTGGGCGGCGCCATCGCGACCGGCCACCCCCTCGGCGGCACCGGTGCCGCCTTGATGACCCGGCTGGTGCACCACATGCGCGACCAGGGAATCCGGTACGGGCTCCAGACCATGTGCGAAGGCGGCGGCATGGCCAACGCGACCGTTCTCGAACTGCTCGACACCGCGGAGGCGGCCCGATGAGACGCACGATCTTCACCGCCGAGCACGACGACTTCCGCGCCGTCGCACGGGACTTCCTCGCCAAGAACGTCGTGCCGCACTTCCCGGAATGGGAGGAGGCCGGGCTCGTCCCCAAGGAGATATTCACCCGTGTCGGTGAACTGGGCGTGCTCGGTGTCCAGATCCCCGAGCGGTTCGGTGGCGCCGGCTCCGGCGGTTTCCTGTATCCGGCCATCTGGATGGAGGAGACGGCGCGTGCGCATGTCAATCTCGGCGGCCTCGGCGTCCATGTGAACGTCGTCGTCCCCTACTTCGCCGCGTACTGCACCGAGGAGCAGGGCGAACGGTGGCTGCCGGGGCTCGGCACCGGCGAGCTGATGGCGTCGATCGCGATGACCGAGCCCGGCACCGGCTCCGACCTCGCCGGCATGTCGACCACGGCCGTCCGGGACGGCGGCCACTGGGTGCTGAACGGCGCCAAGACGTTCATCACCGGCGGCGTCAACGCGGACCTGGTCGTCGTGGTCGCCCGCACCGGGCGCGGCGGCGACCGCAGGCAGGGCCTGTCGCTGCTCGTCGTCGAGCGGGGAATGCCCGGCTTCACCCGCGGCCGCAACCTGGACAAGCTGGGCCTGCGCACCCAGGACACCGCCGAGCTGTTCTTCGAGGACGTCCGCGTCCCGGCCGGGAACCTTCTCGGCGAGGAGGGCAGGGCCTTCGAGTACCTGACCGGGAACCTGCCGCAGGAGCGCCTGGCCATCGCGGTCGGCGCGCAGGCCGCGGCGGAGGCGGCGCTCGACGCGACGCTGGAGTACGTGCGGGACCGCCGCGTGTTCGGCACGAGCGTCGCCTCGTTCCAGAACACCAAGTTCGAGCTGGCCGCCTGCGCAACCCGCCTGGAGGCGGGCCGGGCACTGGCGGACCGCGCGCTCGCCGCGCACGAGGCGGGCGAGCTGTCGGCGGCCGACGCCGCCAAGGTCAAGGTGTTCTGCACCGAGCTGCAGGGCGAGGTCGTGGACCGCTGCCTGCAGCTGCACGGCGGCTACGGCTACATGCGCGAGTACCCGATCGCCCGGCTGTACGCGGACGCGCGCGTCAGCCGCATCTACGGCGGCACCACCGAGGTCCTGAAAACGATCATCGCGAAGTCGCTCGGTCTCTGAGCGGTTCCTGACGACGATCCCTGACGAAGGGCGAGCCATGCGCTTGGAAGGCGTTTCCACCGCGGTCACCGGAGGGGCCCGCGGACTCGGGCTGGCCACGGCGCGGTCGCTGGTGGCCGCGGGAGCGAAGGTGACGATCATCGACCTGCCGGACTCGGGCGGCGAGGCCGCGGCCGCCGAGATGGGCGACGCGGCCCGGTTCGCGCCCGCGGACGTGACCGACGCCGGCGAGTTCGCCGCCGCGCTGGACGTGGCTGAGGAGCGCGGCGGCCTGCGCGGCCTGGTGCACTGCGCGGGGGCGGGGCGGAAGATCCGGCTGCTGGATCGCGACGGCGCGCCCGGTTCGCCGGAGGACTTCGAGTGGACCGTCCGGCTCAATCTGTTCGGCTCCTTCAACGCGCTGCGGCTCGGCGCGGAGCGCATCGCCCGGCGGGACGAGAGCGACGGCGAACGCGGCGCGATCGTGCTGACCGCGTCGGTCGCCGCCCACGAGGGCCAGATCGGGCAGATCGCCTACACGGCCGGGAAGGCGGGCGTCGTCGGCATGACGCTCACCGCCGCGCGGGATCTGGCGAGCCGGTCCATCCGCGTCTGCACGATCGCCCCGGGGATCATGGACACCCGCCTCCTCGCCCGGATGCGCGAGGACGTGCGGGCCGCGCTGCACGCCGGCGTCCCGCAGCCCTCGCGGCTGGGGCGCCCCGAGGAGTTCGCGGGGCTGGCCCTGCACGTGCTGGAGAACGGCTACCTCAACGGCGAGACGATCCGGCTGGACGGGGCCCTGCGGATGGCGCCCCGCTAGCGTGAAGCCGTGGACCTGCAGCAGCTCGAGTACTTCCTCGCCGTGGTCGACCACCGGGGCGTGAACGCGGCCGCCGCGTCGCTCGGCGTCGCGCAGCCGACGATCTCCCAGGCCCTGCGCAAGCTGGAACGCGAACTCGGCGCGGAGCTGTTCCACCGGATCGGCCGGGGGCTGGTGCCGACGTCCGCCGGGCACGCGCTGGTCGGCCCGGCACGGCGCGTCCTGCGGGACGTCGTCACGGCGGAGGGCGCGCTCGCGGACACGGGGGGCCGGCCCCGGGGGCGGCTGGACATCATCGCGATCCCCGCGTTCTCCGCCGGCCCCCTGCCGCGGCTGGTCGGCGCGTTCCGCCGCGAGTACCCGATGGTGTCCGTCCGGATCGGGGACCTGAGCGACGAGACGGCGGTCGCGTCGCTGCTCCGGGACGGGCACTGCGAGATCGTCGTCTGCCATCTCCCATACCCGGAGGGCGCCACCCTGCGGGTACTGGAGCTGGGTGTCCAGGAATGGTGGCTGGCGTTCCCGCCCGGCTCCGCGGTGCCGCCGGACGATCCGCTGCCGCTGGCCGCGCTGCCGGACGTGCCGCTGGTGATCGTCCCGCGCGGCGGGTCGCAGGCCGGGGAGATCGAGCAGGCCATCGCGGCGGCGGGACGCGCGGCGCGGGTGGCGGCCGTGGTCCGGGGCAGGGAAGCGCGGCTGCCGTTCGTCCTTGCCGGGGTCGGCGGGACGTTCCTGGAGCGGTCGCAGGCGGAGGCGGCCAGGGCGCGTGGTGCGGTGGTCCGGGCGGTGGAACCCCGGATCAGCCGCGCGTACGGTCTCGTCTACGACGAGGCCGCGCTGTCCCCGGCGGGCCGGGCGTTCGTGTCGCTGGCGGGCTCCTGAGCGGCGATCGCCTGAGCGGCGACGTCCAGGAAGGCCCTCGCGGCAGGGGAGAGCGGCCCCGGGCGGTGCACCAGCCCGATCCGGCGCCGGATGGCCGGCAGGGTTGCGCGGACGGCGACGTCGTCGAGGCACGCCTCGGCGAACCCGCGGGGCAGGAACGCGGCGCCCGCGCCGTGACGGACCAGTTCCCAGACGGCCTGCCGGTGCACGCACTCCACCACGACCCGCCCGGCGGGCGGCGCGCCGGACTCCACGACGACCGGGAGATCCTCCACGGCGTGCAGCGGGACGGGATCGGGCAGCCCGGCGGCCAGCTCCGGCGGCAGCACGAGGACGGTCTCCTGCGCCCACAGTTCGACGGTCCGCAGGGCGCCGGTGGCCGCGGGCAGCTCGAGGAGACCGATCTCGGCCTCCCCGGACCGGACCTTCGAGGTGACGTCCGGTCCGCCACCGCAGTCCAGGACGGTGACCAGCAGGCCCGGGTGCCGTCCGCGCAGTCCGGCGGTCAGCGCGGGCAGGGGGTCGAGGGCGAGGGCGGCGAGCGCCGCGATCTCCAGCCGTCCCGCGCCGAGACGGGCGACGTCGCGGACCTCGGCGCGGGCGTGCGCGAGGTCGGCCAGCACGCGCCGGGCCGGGACGGTGAACGCCTCACCGTCCCGGGTGAGCACCAGGCCGCGTCCCGTCCGCTCGAACAGCTCGACGCCGAGTCGCCGTTCGAGCGTCCGGATCGCCTGGGACAGGGACGGCTGCGCGATGTAGAGCGCCTGCGCCGCCCGGGTCACCCCGCCGTGGTCGACGACGGCGACGAAGTACTCGATCAGCCTCAGCTCCACCGCACGGCCAGGGCCCTCAGGTGGCGGCCTCATCGCGGAGCCTGGTCTTGAGGACCTTTCCGCTGGGATTGCGGGGGAGGGACTCCACGATCCTCATGCGGCGCGGCCGTTTGTAGGCCGCCAGGTGGGTCCTGCTGAAGTCCTCGACCTCGGCCTCGGTGGGCGGGTCGGAGGGGTCGGCGGCGACGATCACCGCGAGGGGGGTCTCGCCCCACGTGGGGTCGGGGACGCCGACGACGGCCACCTCGGCGATCTTGGGATGGGCGGAGAGGGCGTTCTCGACCTCGGCGCAGTAGATGTTCTCGCCCCCTGAGATGATCATGTCCTTCTTGCGGTCCACGACGTAGAAGTAGCCGTCCTCGTCCTGGCGGACCAGGTCGCCGGAGTGGAACCAGCCGCCCCGGAAGGCCTCGGCCGTCTCGGCGGGCCGGTTCCAGTACTCCTTCATGATCATGGGGCCGCGGTAGACGATCTCGCCGACCTCGCCGCGCGGCACGTCGTTCATGTCGTCGTCCACCACCCGGGCCTCCACGTTGAGGATGGGGGTGCCGACCGAGCCGATCTTGCGGACGGAGTCCTCCCCGCGCAGCAGCGTCGTGACCGGGCTGCACTCAGTCTGGCCGAACGCACTGCACACGTCCGCCGCGGGGAAGGTGTCGATCATCTTCCGGAGCAGGCTCGTGGAGGCCGGCGCGGCGCCCCAGGAGAGCCGCCGCAGCCGGGAGAGGTCGAACTCCGCGAGTCCGGGGAGGGCGCACACGGCCTGCCACTGCGCCGGGACCATGAAACAGGACGTGACGCCCTCGTCCGCGAGCGTCCGCACGGTCGCGGCCGGATCGAACCCGCCCGACGGCGGGATGATCGACGTGCCGCCGATGATGAGGCCGGGCAGCAGTCCCGACAGCCCGGCGATGTGGAACAGCGGCGCCGCCGACATCCACACCCGGTACGGTCCCGTGTCGCCCTGCGTGAGAATCGAGCTGAAGGCGTGCAGCAGCAGGTTGCGGTGGGTCAGCACCGCGCCCTTGGGCGCGCCGGTCGTGCCGGAGGTGTACATGATGAACGCGGGCGCCGTGTCGGGCACCGCGCGCTCGACGGGGTCCGGCGGTGCCTCGGCGAGCACGGCCTCGTAGTCCCCGCCGATCGTCACCACCGACGTCACCGACGGCGCGGTGGCGCGCGCCGCACGGATCAGGGGGGCGAACGCCGCTTCGGCGATCACGGCCGCCGCGCCGCTGTCCCGCAGCACGTAGGCGACCTCGTCGGCCACCAGCCGGAAGTTCACCGGCACCGCGATCGCGCCGAGCCGCAGCGTCGCCAGCCACGCCTCCACCACCTCGACGCCGTTCAGCCCGAGCACCGCCACCCGGTCCCCGGCGGAGACGCCGCGTGCGGTCAGCGCGGCGGCCAGCCGGTTCACGCGCCCGTCCAGCTCGCGGTAGGTGCGCCGGGAGCGGGCGTCGATCAGGGCCTCGGCGGCGGGGTTCACCCGTGCGTGGCGGGCCACCAGGTCGCTCATCGTCATGCCGTGACCGGGCAGGGTCATCGTCGTTCTCCTCTCGGCGCGTCCAGGACGTGCGCGGCGATCAGCTCCCGGTGGGCCTGGGGGGACCCGAGGAACGCCCGCGTGGAAAGGGCCCGCCGCAGATGCAGATGGGCGTCGTGCTCCCAGGTGAACCCGATTCCGCCGTGGACCTGGACGTTCGTCTTCGCCGCGGCGGTGTAGGCGTCGGAGGCGAAGGACTTGCACAGGCTCGCCAGCGCGGGGACCTCGCCGGGTGCGTGGTCCACCGCCCAGGCCCCGTAGGACGCGGCGGCGGAGGCGGACTCGTTGTCCACCAGGACGTCGGCCAGCATGTGCTTGACGGCCTGGAACGAGCCGATCGGACGGTCGAACTGCTTGCGGATCCCCGCGTACCCGACGGCCATGTCCAGGCAGCGGTTCGCGCCGCCGGCCTGCTCACAGGCCAGCCCGATCGCGGCGGCCGCCAGGGCCCGCTCCAGCACCGGCAATGCTCCGCCTGGCGGGCCGACCGGTACACCGGGCGACGCGCGCAGAATCACGGTGCCGAGCGGGCGTGTGGCGTCGAGCGCGTCCTGGGGGATATGCCGGGACAGGTCCCCGGCGCGGACGGCGAACAGCGTCGGTCCCTCCGGCGCGCGTGCCAGGACGAGCAGCAGGTCCGCCACCGGCGCGTCGGTGACGAAGTGCTTGGCTCCGTCCAGGACCCAGCCGCCCGCCGCCGGGCGCGCGGTCGTGGTGAGTTCGGCGAACGACCAGTCGCCCGCCTCCTCCACCAGCGCCGCCGTGGCGACGCTCTCGCCGCGGACCAGGGCGGGCAGCCAGGCCCCCGCGTCGTCCCCCGACTCCAGAAGGATCCGGGCGGCCAGCACCGCCGAGGAGAAGAACGGCACGGGGGCGAGCGCCCGCCCGAGCTCTTCCGCCACCACGGCCAGGTCGCCGAAGCTGGCGCCCGTCCCGCCGTACTCCTCGGGGACGCCCACGGCGGTCAGCCCGAGCTCGCGCACCATCCTGTCCCAGAGCCGGCGACCGTCCGCAGGGTCGCCCTCGTAAGCGGCGCGTGCCGCGTGCGCGTGCTCACCCAGGAGACTGCGGAGCGTGTCGCGCAGCGCGAGCTGCTCCTCGCTCGGTCCGAACCTCATGCCTTCCCGCTTTCGGCTCGGGGCTCCCGGGGCAGACCCAGAACCCGTTCCCCCAAGGTCGTTCGCTGAATCTGGCTGGAGCCCCCGTAGATCGTCCCGGCGCGGGCCGTCAGGAACGCGCGCTGCCAGGCCGACGGGCTGTTCGGCGATCCCAGCGGATCCGCCCCGACGGTCGCGACCCCCGGCGGCCCCGAACCGACCATGGCGTCCATGCCGAGCACGTCCATCGCCAGCTCGGTCACCCGGGCGTGGTACTCGGCCGAGTAGAGCTTGAGGATGGAGGACTCCGGTCCCGGCGCGGCACCGGAGTGCGCGGCGGCGAGGGTCTTGAGACCGAGGATCCGCAGGATCTCGACCTTCGACCAGCACCACGCGAGACGCTGCCGGACGCGGGGGTCGGCGTCCAGCGCCCGCTCCCGGACCATCTCGGCCAGCCGCTCGAGCTCGATCCGGTAACCGGCGTACAGCGCGCCCGACGCGGCTCCGCGTTCGTACCCCAGCAGGGTCAGCGCCACTTTGGCGCCGCCGCCGCGCGGCCCGACGACGTGCGCCGCGTCGGTGCGCGCGCCGGAGAAGAACACCTCGCAGAACTCGGCCTCGCCGGTCATGGTGCGGATGGGCCGCACGTCCACGCCGGGCTGCTCGGTGGGAACCAGCAGCAGGGACAGCCCCCGGGCCCTGGCGGCGCCGGGTTCGGTCCGGGCCAGCACGAACATCCAGTTCGCCGAGTCGCCCGCGGTCTGCCACACCTTCTGCCCGTTGACCACCCAGGCGCCGTCCTCCAGCGACGCCGACGTGCGCAGCGCGAACAGGTCGCTGCCCGCCCCCGGTTCGGAGTAGCCCTGCGCCCAGCGGTGCTCGCCGGACAGGATCCGGGGGATGAAGTGGCGCTTCTGCTCCTCGGTGCCCCAGTGCAGGATCGTCGGGCCGATCAGCGAGAAACCGAACGGGTCGCTGGGCAGCGGCAGCAGCGGCACGCCCGCGTTGACGAACTCCTCCTGCAGCGCGTACTGCTCCAGCACCGTCAGGCCGGCGCCACCGTACTCCTTCGGCCAGGCGATCCCCAGGTATCCGTGCTCGCGCAGCGTCTCCCGCCAGCGCGGACGGAACTCGGCGCGCTCGGCCGCGCTCAGCGCGCCGATCCCGCGCCAGCCCGGCGGCAGCCGCTCGGCCAGGAATCCCCGCACCCTCCGCCGGAACGCCTCGGTCTCCGGTGTGCCCGCGAGATCCATCAGACCTCGCCCTTGCGGGCCGGGCGCACCGGCCCGGCGCCGCGCCACCCGGGCAGGCCGGCGGCCTCGGTGCCGAGCGGGAGCCCGTCGGGGTTCACCTCGGCCCAGTGCGCGTGGTTGAGGGAGTGCAGGCTGAAGCAGGCGGCGAGGGCGTTGCCGAAGCCCTGCTGGTCGAGGGTCTGGTTCACCGACTCCTTGATCAGCAGCGCGGTGACGGTGGGGACGGCCGCGAGCCGCCGCGCGAACGCCAGCGTGCCGGCGTCCAGGCGTCCGGGTTCGAACACCTTGCTGACCATGCCGATCCGGTGGGCCTCGTCGGCGTCGATCGAGTCGCCGGTCAGCAGCAGCTCCTTGGTCCTGCGCGCGCCCATCTCCCACGGGTGCGCGAAGTACTCCAGCCCGCACATGCCGAGCCGGGCGCCGACGACGTCGGCGAACGTGGTGCCCCGCGCGGCCACGATCAGGTCGCAGGCCCACATCAGCATGAGCCCGCCCGAGATCACCGGTCCGTGCACCGAGGCGATCGTGATCTTCCGGAGGTCGCGCCACCGCCTGGTGTTCTGGAAGTAGTGGTGCCACTCCTGGAGCATCCTGCGCTCGGCGGCCGCCCGCGTCCCGCCGTCCCGGTCGTAGCTGGGATGGCGGCCCGGGCCGTGGCCGCGTTCGGCGCGGTCGTCGGACGAGCCGAGATCATGGCCGGAGGAGAACGCCTCGCCCTCTCCCCGCAGGACGACGACCCGGACGGCGTCGTCGGCCTCGGCGCGGCGGAACGCCTCGTCCAGCTCGACCAGCAGCCCGCGGTTCTGCGCGTTGCGGTGGCGGGGGCGGTTCAGCGAGATGACGGCGATCGCGCCGTCGTCAGCATCGGTGTCCTCGGTGGCGTTCTCGGTGGCGTAGGTCAGGTAACGGCTCATCACGCACTCCTCGGACGTGAAAGGGAGGCCAGCACCTGGGCGGCGGCCCGCTCGCCGGACCGGACGGCGCCCTCCATGTAGTTCATCCAGATCACGGAGGTCTCGGCGCCCGCCCAGTGCACGTGCCCGCACGGCTCGCGCAGCGCGGCGCCGTACCGGGTCCAGGCTCCCGGGGGGAGGTTCGAGCCGTAGCAGCCGCGCGTCCACTCCTCGGCAGACCAGCTCACCTCGGTGTACTCGCGGGGTTCGGCGGCCTCCGGTCCGAACGTCGCGGCGAGGCGGTCGAGCACGGCGGCGCGGCGGGCGGGAGCGTCGAGGGCGCCGAGCCGGCGGGCCTCGTCGCCCTCGACGAAGGCGACGAGGATGCCCGGCGTCCCGGACGGGGGAGAGTCGTCGAAGGTGACCGAGACGGGCCCGTCGTCGGTGAGGGACCGGCCGTTGGAGTCGTGCTCGCGCCAGAACGGGCGGTCGTACACGGCGTGCGCCTTGATCGTCGCGCCGGGTGCGGCGCGCTGGTGGAGCTGCGCGCGGGGGACGGGCAGCGGCGGGCTGAAGGCGATGCGGTCGGCGATCGCGATCGGGACCGCGACGATGACGCGGCGGGCCAGGACGCCGCCGGCCCCGTCGCCCCCGGTCCGCACGGCGGCGCCGTCCACGCTCTGTTCGATCGCCAGGACGGGCCGGTCGAGACGCACGGTCTCCGGGCCCAGCTCGGCGGCGATCCGCTCGGCGACCGTCTGCGCGCCGCCGGTGAACCGCCGCTCCTGGGCGTCCTGGAGCAGGGCGGTGAGGGAGCCGGCCGAGCGGATGTAGACCAGCGCGTGCAGCAGGGAGAGCTCGTCGGGTTCGGCGGTGAAGATCCCGGTGGTCAGCACGCGGAGCAGTGCCCGCGAGGCGGGGTCGGTCACGTGGGAGAGGATCCAGGTCTGGAGCGTTTGCGCGTCCCATTCCGCGGCGCTCGGCGCGGTCCAGGGCTCCTCGGGGGGAAGTGACGCGGCCAGCCGGTCGAGTTCCTGCAGGGCCTGGTCGGCCTCGGGCATCTCGGTACGGCCGCGCCCGGCGATGGAGTACCGGGTCTCGCCGCCGGAGTAGGTGGGAAACGTCGTGACGCCCAGCTCCTCGGCCAGCAGGGCGATGCGGTCCTGACCAGGGCCGATCCACTGCCCGCCGTGGTCGACGACCGCGCCGCCCGGCAGCGGACGGCTCCAGGTACGGCCGCCGACACGATCGCGCGCCTCGAACACGACCACGCCGCGCCCGGCCGCGCGCAGCGCCCGGGCGGCGGTGAGGCCCGCCAGCCCGGCGCCGACGACGGCGACGTCCACATCAGGGATCATGTGCGGCCCTTCTTGGTCAAGTGACTTGGTCTGCTGACCTATTATTTCGGCCGCGTCCGCCCTGTCAACCGCCCCATGAGTGCGCGGCGCCCCCGGGTGCGCGACGAAGACGCACGTCAGCCTCTTGACACCCCCGGTCGCCAACGTGAGACTGAGCACAGTTGATCGCATGACCAAGTCTTGTGACCTAGATATTCGACCCGAGGAGAGGACGCGACGTGGGACGACTGGACGGCAAGGTCGCCTTCATCACCGGCGCGGCACGGGGGCAGGGCCGCGCCCACGCGGTGCGGCTGGCCGGGGAGGGCGCCGACATCATCGCCGTGGACGTCGGCGCGGACGGCGCCCCCGGCGGCGCGGTCGGCAGCGTCCCCTACCCGCTGGGCACCGGCGCCGACCTCGCCGAGACCGCCCGCCTGGTCGAGGCGGCCGGGCGCCGGGTCGTGCACGGCACCGCCGACGTCCGCGACCTCGCCACCCTGGCCGCGGTGGTCGACCGCGGGGTGGAGGAGTTCGGACGGCTCGACATCGTGGTGGCCAACGCCGGAATCTCCAGCCCCGCACCCACCCTGGAGATGAGCGAGCGGGTCTGGCAGGAGATGATCGACATCAACCTGACCGGGGTGTGGAAGACCCTCAAGGCGTCGGTCCCGCACATCATCGGCGGCGGGCGCGGCGGCG
The DNA here is from genome assembly GCF_055379765.1 of Actinomadura rugatobispora. Taxonomy (NCBI): domain Bacteria; kingdom Bacillati; phylum Actinomycetota; class Actinomycetes; order Streptosporangiales; family Thermomonosporaceae; genus Actinomadura; species Actinomadura rugatobispora. Next base: position 10,461,809 of record NZ_AP029191.1, read on the forward strand.
CCGTGGTCATCACCAGTTCGGCCGCGACCGAGGGCGTGTACGAGGGCCTCGGGCACTACAGCGCGGCCAAGGCCGGGCTCGTGCCGCTGATGCGCGTGCTCGCCAAGGAGCTCGCCCCGGACGGGATCCGCGTCAACACCGTCCACACCGGGACGGTCGTCACCCCGATGATCCTCAACGACGCGACCTACCGGGCGTTCCGTCCCGATCTGGAGAACCCGACCCGGGAGGACTTCGACGAGGCGGTCCGCGCCGTCAACAGGCTGCCGTTCGGGGCGCTGGAGGCCGGCGACATCGCCAACGCCGTCCTGTACCTGGTCTCCGACGACGGCCGGGGAGTGACCGGCGCCAAGCACTTCGTGGACGCCGGCGTCAACCTCTAAGGAGAGCATCATGACCGACCCGTACCTGGACGCCACCGCGCTGGCGGAACTCGTCCGCACCGGACAGGCGACGCCCGCCGAACTGGTCGGGCAGGCGATCGAGCGGATCGAGGCGGTGAACCCCGAGATCAACGCCGTGATCGTCCCGCTGTACGAGAAGGCCCGGAAGGAGGCCGCCCGGGTGCCGAAGGACGCGCCGTTCGCGGGCGTCCCCTACGTGCTCAAGGACCTGACGGTCCACTCGAAGGGCGACCCGTACTCGGCGGGGTGCGCCGGGGTGAAGGCGGCCGGGTACCGCTCCGACCACGACTCCCACTTCGTGACCGCGATGCGCGAGGCGGGCTTCGTGCTGATCGGCAAGGCCAGCACCTCCGAGATGGGCATGTACGAGTCGACCGAACCGCTCGCCTGGGGCCCGACCCGCAACCCGTGGAACACCGGGCGCTCGGCCGGCGGCTCCAGCGGCGGGTCCGCCGCGGCGGTCGCCGCCGGGATGGTGCCGGTGGCCCACGGCAACGACGGCGGCGGCTCGGTGCGCAGCCCCTCCAGCCAGTGCGGCGTGGTGGGGCTGAAGCCGACCCGGGGACGGGTGTCGTCCGGGCCGATGGTGGTCGAGTCCGACACCGTCTGCGGGATGGCCACCGAGGGGCTCATCACCCGCTCGGTCCGGGACGCCGCGGGCATGCTCGACGCGGTGAGCGGGCACCGGCCGGGCGACGGCTACTGGGCGCCGCCGCCGTCCCGCCCCTTCGCCGCCGAGGTGGGCGCCGATCCCGGGCGGCTGCGCGTCGGCGTGCTCACCGTCGACCCGACCGGCCAGATCACGATCGACCCCGAGTCGGTCGCGGCCACCCGCGCGGCCGCCGACGCCCTCGCCGACCTCGGTCACGACGTCTCCGACGGCTACCCCGAGACGCTGCGCGAGGGGATGTGGCCGATGGAGTGGTTCGGCTGCGTCGGCGTCGTGATCGCCCGCGAGTTCGACTGGCTCGGCGAGCAGATCGGGCGGCCCATCACCGAGGCCGATGTCGAGCCCGCCACCTGGGCGTACATCGAGCAGGGCCGCGGGGTCGGCGCGATCGCCTACGCCGCGGGGATCGACGCGCTGCGCAACCAGGCCCGCGAGATCGAACGCTGGTGGGAGGAGGACGGCTGGGACCTGCTGCTGGCCCCCACGATCCCCGTGCCCACTCCCGAGATCGGGCAGCTGGCCGCGACCGCCGACGACCCCTCGGCGTCGGTCGCGATGTGGATCCTGCAGAACACCGTGCTGTTCAACGTGTCCGGTCAGCCCGCGATCTCGCTGCCGCTGCACGAGCGGTCCGACGGGATGCCGCAGGGCGTGCAGCTCGCCGCCGCCTACGGCCGCGAGGACGTGCTGCTGCGGGTCGGCGCACAGCTGGAGGCCGCGCTGCCGTGGGCGGACCGGCGTCCCCCGCACGGCGTGCGGTGACCGGGGCCTAGCCTCGGGGCAGCGCGAGCAGCACCATCGCGTCGGCCAGCAGATCGATCTGGCGGCTGCAGGCGGCCCGGTCCCGGGACGCCGCGTACTCGAGCGTCATCCCGTCGAAGCGGTGCAGGACGAACCGGACGATCTCCTCCACGGTGATCGCCGGTTCCCGGCCCTCGGCCTTGACCGCCAGCCGCAGGTTGTCGGTGAGCAGCGCCCGCCCGAACGGGTCCCAGACCGCGTACACCTCGGCGGGGTCGCCGCCCCGCCGGATCCGGGCCATCCCGGCCTCGGTCAGCGCCATCTGCAGCCCGATGTTCTGCTGGTACCAGTCCCACATCGCGGCCACGCTCGCCCGGATCGTGGCCTCGACGCCGAGGCCGGGGTCGACGCTCGCGAAGGCGTCCTGGAGCATCGCCGCGCCGCGCTCCATCACCAGGTGGATCAGCTCGTCCTTGTTGCGGAAGCAGTAGTGGATCGCGCCCAGCGGGGCGTCCGCACGCTCGGCGATCTTGCGGGTGGTCGTTCCGGCGAGGCCGTCGGTCGCCATGATCTCGACGGCGGCGTCGACGATCTGCCGACGGCGCTCGTCGGCTGCAAGGTAAGCCACCGCACCCCCAGGTCCGACAGGTTCTGGTCAATTGAACAACTTCAAGTGTAGACGCACGTCCGGAAAGGGCTCACCGTGGAAACCTTCACCCGCCACTACATCGACGGCCGCCGCCAGGCCGCGGGGACCGGCCGGATCGCCGTCGGCGACCCCGCCACCGGCGAGGTGATCGGCGAGGTCCCCGCCGGGACCGCCGCCGACGCCGACGCGGCCGTCGCGGCGGCGGCCCGCGCGTTCCCCGCGTGGTCGGCGTCGCCCCGCGCCGAACGCGCCGCCCTCCTGGAACGCCTGACCGGCCTGCTCGCCGCGGCGAGGGAGCGGCTCGCGGCGACGATCGTCGCCGAGGTCGGCTCCCCGGCGTCGTTCGCCGCCGCCGTCCAGGTCGGGCTTCCGCTGGCGACCTTCGCCGGCCAGCCGGGACTGCTGGAGGAGATCGCCTGGCGGCGGGAGGTCGGGCACTCGGCCGTCGTCCGGGAGGCCGCGGGCGTGGTCGTCGCGATCACGCCCTGGAACTACCCGCTGCACCAGATCGCCGCGAAGGTGGCCCCCGCCCTCGCCGCCGGGTGCACCGTGGTGCTGAAACCGAGCGAGGTCGCGCCGCTCAACGCCTTCCTGCTGGCCGAGGCCGTGCACGAGGCCGGGTTCCCGCCGGGGGTGTTCAACCTCGTGTGCGGGACGGGCGCCGAGGTGGGCGAACGCCTGGTCGCCCACCCCGACGTGGACGTCGTCAGTTTCACCGGCTCCACGGCGGCCGGGCGGCGGATCGGCGCGCTGGCCGCCGCGACCGTCAAGCGGGTGCACCTGGAACTGGGCGGCAAGTCGCCCACCGTGGTCCTGGACGACGCGGACCTGGAGGCCGCCGTCGCCGACGGCATGGTCAAGGCGTTCGTGAACTCCGGCCAGACCTGCACGGCGCTGTCCCGCCTGATCGTGCCGCGTGCCCGGCTCGCGGAGGCCGAGGAGATCGCCGCGGCGGCCGTCGCCAACCACCCGCTGGTCGACCCCGCCGCGGAGACCGCCGGAGTCCGGCCCACGGTGCTGGCGGACAAGCTCGGGCACATCGGCTTCACCTTCGCGCTGGGCCCGCTGGTGTCGGCGGCGCAGCGCGAGCGCGTCACCGGCCACATCCGCGCCGGCGTCGAGGAGGGCGCGCGGCTGGTGGCGGGCGGCCCCGAGCGGCCCGGCGGCTTCGACCGCGGCCACTACGTCCGCCCGACCGTCTTCTCCGGCACGACCCCCGGCATGGCGATCGTCCAGGAGGAGATCTTCGGCCCGGTGCTGTGCCTGCAGGCCCACGACGGCGACGACGATGCCGCGGCGCTCGCCAACGGCACGCGGTACGGCCTGTGCGCGGCCGTGTGGTCGGCCGACACCGGCAGGGCCGCGGCCTTCGCCGGACGGCTCCGCGCCGGCCAGGTCGACGTCAACGGCGCCCGGTTCAACCCGTTCGCGCCCTTCGGCGGCTACAAGCAGTCCGGTCACGGCCGGGAGCTGGGGGTCTGGGGACTGGAGGCGTTCCTGCAGACCAAGAGCCTTCAGCTCCCCTGACAACAGCGCGACGTGGTCTCGGCGCAAGCCCGATCAGGGGGTGGTGAGCGCGGCGAAGGCCTGGTCGAGCAGTTCGGCGAGGTCGAGTTCGCCGTCGGAGGCCGTCCAGTGGGCGACGGCGATGCTGAGGCAGTCGAGCGCGGCGGCGGCTCGTACCTCCGGGGCCAGTGGCGTGGGGCGGTCGTGGCCTGAACGCCGGCTGAGGGCTTCGGCCAGGGCGGGCAGCCAACTGGCCCGTTTCTCCAGCTGCCGGACCCTGAGAGCCGGACTCTCCTGGACGAGCCGGGCCAGGGCGAGGGCGCTGCCCGGGTTCTGGCGGTAGCTGTCGATGAAGGGGTCAAGGGTGCGGCGCAGCGCCGTCCAGTCGTCCTCGCCGGCGGGCCTGGCGCGCAGCGCGGCGGCGGCCTGGACGCCCTGGACGTCCATGGCCCCCAGGACGGCCTCCTCCTTGCTGCCGAAGTAGCGCAGGAAGGTGCTGCGCGACACGCCGGCGGCGGCGGCCACATCGCTGATCGTGACCTGCTCGAAGCCGTCTCGGCGGAACAGCTCGATGGCCACCTGGGCCAGTTCGGCCCGGATGGCCGTACGGGCGATGCTCCGGGTCGTCGCGCGCTTGGGGTCCCCCACGGTCGAACAGTACCAAGCGGGACGCACGTTCCCGAATGTGAGCATGAGCGGCTAGAGTGACACTGAGTTTCAGTTTGAAAACGCAGGTTCGGCAATGGCAGTGCTTGCCTGGTCCGACAGGGACAAAAGGAGACCGTGGATGTCCACCGCCGATGTGTCGAGCAAGTCCCTGGCCGAGCTCGTTTCCCTGGAGGGGCGGCGCGCGGTCGTGACCGGGGGAGGTCGCGGGCTGGGCAAGGCGATCGCGTCGCGGCTGGCCGAGGCCGGCGCCGACCTGCTGATCGGTGACATCGACGAAGGGCTCGCCCTGTCCGCCGCCGGGGAGCTCGCCGAACGTCACGGTGTGCGCGCGATCGGTGCCGCCATGGACGTCACCGGCGCGGCGGCCGTGGCCGCGGCGGCCGACCGCGCGGTCGCCGATCTCGGTGGGCTCGACATCTGGGTGAACAACGCCGGGATCTTCCCCAGCGTCCCGCTGCTGGAGATGAGCGAGGAGACCTGGGACGAGGTGTTCGCGGTGAACGCGCGCGGCGTCTTCGTCGGTGCGCGCGAGGCGGCACGGCGCATGGCGGCCGCCGGAACGGGCGGGGTCATCGTGAACATCGTCTCGACCGCCGGTTTCCGCGGGAGCGCGCCGGGCCTGGCCGCCTATGTCGGGTCCAAGCACGCGGTCCGCGGCCTGACGCGCGAGCTGGCCCTCGAACTCGCCCCGATGGGGATCCGGGTGCTCGGAGTGGCACCGAGCTACGTCCCCACGGAGGGCAACATGATGGCGGCCGCCGCCGTGATGACCGACGACACCCCGCCCACCGACCTCATGCTGACCGGCCCGATCGGCCGGAGCGGCGCGCCGGACGACATCGCGCGCGTCGTCCTGTTCTGCGCGTCCGACCTGTCGGCCTTCATGACCGGCAGCACGCTGCTCGCCGACGGCGGCGACACCGCCTGAGCCGGCGGCGCCGCCAGCCGATCCGGCCGGCCCGCGGATGCTACGACTCTGAGGTGAAGTGGACCAGTTCGATGCGCACGCCGTCCGGGTCGGCGACGAACAGGATGTCCACGGAACCGTTCCCCTCCGCGGGCTGATGCGTGCGGGAGGACTCGATGACGGTTCCGCCGAGTTCCACCAGCCGGGTCTCGGCCGTGCGCAGGTCGTCCACGAGCACCGACAGGTGGGTGAACCCGATCTGCCGGCGGTTCGCGGGCGGGACGCCTTCGGCCCGCGGATTTCTCCAACCGAGCAATTCGATCTTCGTCGCCCCGTTGACGATCATCTGGGACCGGACGTTCACGGGCGGCGGTGTCTCAAGTAGCTGGGCGAGCGCGTCTCCGATGTTCCACCCGTCGGAGACCTCGAACCCCAGCCCCTCGGTATAGAAGCGAACGGCCCGCTCAAGGTCGGACACGCACAGAGCAATGTGGGAGACGGCGGAGAAGCCGCTTGCCGACGACGACATGATCCTCCTCGATCAGTGGTGGCGGGGGGTCATCCGAGGACGAGCGGGAGGGTCTCCCAGCCTCGGACCGTCGAGGTCTGGCCCAGCTTGGCGTTGTCCCAGTCCACATCCCACGCCGGGAAGCGCTTCAGGATCTCCTCCATCGCGATCCTGCCCTCCAGGCGGGCCAGGGCCGCGCCGAGGCAGTAGTGGCCGCCCAGGCCGAAGGTCAGCTGCTGGCCGATCTCGCGGCGGACGTCGAACCGGTCGGGGTCGGCGTGGCGCCGGTGGTCGCGGTTGGCGGAGCCCACCATGAAGAGCAGGGCGCTGCCGGCCGGGACCGTGCCGCCGTGGAACCGCGCGTCCTGGTTGACGTAGCGGGCGATGAAGTGCCCGGTGGGCTCGTAGCGCAGGATCTCCTCGATGGCGTTGGGGATCAGGCCGGGGTCGTTCACGAGTTCGCGGCGCTGGTCGGGGTGGCGGGCCAGCACGGCTCCGATCCAGCCGATGAGCCGTCCCGTCGTCTCGTTGCCGGCGTTGGCGACGACGTTCACGTAGGTCAGGACCTCGTCGCGCGTGAGCGTGCGGGTCCGCCCGTGCTCGTCCTCGAACTCGGCATTGAGGAGATCGGTCATGAGGTCGTCGGACGGGTGGTCCCGGCGCCAGTCGACGTACTCGCCGAAAGCCTCGTTGGTGAGGGTCGCGGCGCCCTCGAACCGCATCTTCCCGCCGCCCTCGGTGCGCAGGGCGTCGTCGGCCATGTCGCGGATGGCCGGCTGGTCGGCCTCGGGGATGCCGAGGAGCATGCCGATCACGCGCATCGGCATCTGGGCGCCGACCGCCTCGATGAGGTCGAATCGGTCGGTGCCGACGAGCGGGTCCAGGACGGCGGTGCAGAAGTCGCGCACCCGCGGTTCCAGCATGCCGATCCGCCGCGGGGTGAAGACGCGGGAGAGCAGCCGCCGGTGGATGTCGTGGATGGGCGGGTCCTCGAAGATGAGGGTTCCGGACGGGATCTCGAAGCCCGACTGGATGATCTCGAGGATGTCCCCGCGGGAGGAGGAGAACCTCTTCCAGTCCGGCAGACCGCGTTCGCAGTCCTCGAAGCGGCTGACCGCGTAGAAGTCGTACTTCTCGTTGCGGTAGAGCGGCCGCTCTTCCCGCAGCCGCCGGTAGAGGGGATACGGGTCCTGTGCGTATGTCGCGTCGTAGGGGTCCCAGTAGATCTCGCCGCCGGTCTCCATGACCTGGCCTCCCGGAATCGTGTGGATGTCCCATGCGCGTTCGACGCCGACGGTTGGAGGAAGCGCAGACCGCCCGCTGGTCGGGCACGAGGTCCGCCCGCGGCGACGCCGATGTCGTGACGGCCGGCACCGTGTGCTGAACGACTGTTTAACACTCCCGCCGGAGGGCGTCAAGGACGACGGGACGCCTCGCCCCGTCGGCCCGGCGCCGTCGACGTGGACCTGCACGCCGATCAGCGGGCTCACAACGAAGAGGAAGTGTGGCGCCCCCGCGTCGGTCATCGGAACGACCGCAAAGGGAACTGCCGAGAATCCGGGAATGAATTGTTTCCTGCTGCCGATGGCGATCTCGAGATGAGCGGTGGGGGCGTGGGCGCGGGGTGAGCATTTCGGCGGCGGTGCGTCCGAATTAGGAGCCGGCGCCGTTTTCGCGGGCGGGGCCGCGGCCGTGGTTGCAATATGCCCCCGTCCGAGGGGGATGCCCGATATGGCTAGGCCCCAGGGGCGTGTCAAGGCTTATAGCGCATTCCGCGGATGCTGAGGAGCGATTTTCCGAAGCGGGGACTCCGAGGGTGAGGTCCGGCATCATCTCTTGGAGCACGTGGACACCTTCTCCGTCCCCCGGACGGCCCACTCCCAGCCACGCGAGGGAACTCCCGCATGACCGTGACCCCGGGCTCGACCACTGCCGACACCGACGTCAAGGCCCAGCGGCCGCTCCAGCGCCTGTGGATGCAAGGCGAACTGCACAGTAGCCCCGCCGATCCGGTCGGGGCGCTGGCCGCGCAGCTGACCCGGCAGGCCGACGACGACGAGATCACCATGAGGCCGTGGAAGGCCACCGGTTCCGGGACAGGGGGGCTGGTGACGACGGCGTCCTGGCAGGACCCGGTCGCGGGCCTGGTGATCGTCGCGCTGGCGCTCCGCGAGGCGACCGCCGCGGAGGGCGAGGGGCGGGTGGAGTGGGGGCTGAGCGCGTTCGCCGACTCCGGCTGGAGCGGCGCCGTCACCTCCCCGCTCAACATGCTCGGGTTGAAAGGGGCCGGCGTGCACGATCTCAGCGGCGTGCCGCTGTTCGACGGTCCGATCGTGGTGACCGACGCCCCGCAATGGGTCCAGACGCTGTCGCCGCTCGTGGCGACCGGGCGGTTGATAGCCATGGGCGACGAACACGAGCATCAACGGATCGCCCGTGCGCTGGCCGATCCGGCGCGCAGCACCGCCGTGCTGGTGGTCGCGATGCACGCGGGCAGGATCCCCGACGGCGGGGAACTGAACGCCGCCGCCTGGCCCGGGGCGTGCACGGTGATGCTGGTCGATGGCCGGGTACGCAAGTACCTGGCGCAGCAACTGCCCGCACGGCCCGTCCCGGTGGGGGGAGCCAGGCTTTTCGCAGCCGCCGCCGGAGCCGAGCAGGACCTGGTCCTGGCCAAGAACGTGGTGCGGCGGCCCGGATGGACGGAACCGCTGTTCGCCATCGCCGCGGGAGCATGCACCGGGCGCGACCCGGACGGGCAGGCCGCCGAGGCCGCCCGGCTTCTGGACGACCACCCGCGGCTGCGGCGCTGCTCCGCCGTCGAGCCAGACCTCGGGACGACGCGCACGCTGGCTTCTACGTCACTGCCGACTTTGCGCGACCACCCCGCCCCGGTCCGTGCCGAGCCGTCGACCCCCGAGCGGGACGATCTCGCCGAGCGAGCCGAAAGGGACAGGGCGGCACTGGCTCAGGCCAGGCGCGACCTCGCCGCCCTGAGTGCCGGCAAGCAGCGCCTGTGCGAGGAGAACCAGCGCCTGCTCGCCGAGATCGCCGAGCTCAGGGAGCAGGTCGAGGCGGCCCGCCCGCAACTCGACCAGATCGCGCAGCTCACCGCCGAACGCGACGCCTACGTGGATGAGTGCGATCTCCTCACCGACGAGCGAGACCTCGCCGTTCGCGAACGCGGTGTCCTCGCCCTGCGGCTGGCCTCCCTCGCCCGTACCACGGAGGCCGCCGCGGATGCCGCCGTCGTCGACGACGGCGCCGTCCCCGGCAGCATGGAGGACCTCCTGGCCCGGGCCGCCCGTCAGTACCCGCTGCTCGACTTCGCCCGCCTCGACATGCGCCCGGCGTGCGCGCTGGACCAGCACCCCAAGGCCGACGCGTGGCGCCGCAAGATCTCCGACGCCCTCGCCTCACTGCACCATTACGCGACCCTCAAACGCGGGCGCCTGGACGCCGGCCAGGAACCCGGCCCCGAACTCGCCAGCTTCTACACCTTTCTCAGGTCCGGGCACACCGGCGCTCTCATCAGCGCTCACATCGCCGCGATGGGCGAATCGGACTGCTCCGAGACCAACGGGCGTTACCGCCAAGCCCGGACGTTCCCCGTCGCCCCGGCCACCGACCCCTCAGGCCGCGCCTACATGGGCGCCCACATAAAGATCGACACCTTGCCTCCCGCGCCCAGGCTGCATTTCCTCGACGACATCGCCGGGCACGGGACCGTCTACATCGGCTACATCGGTGAACACCTGGTCAGCGCCCGCACCAACTAGCCGCTCCGGGACGGGGACGGCGGTGGGTTCGGGGTCAGGAGCGGGCGAGCCACAGGTCGGAGCCGAAGACCTCGTAGTGGACGTCGCGCGCGGCGACACCGCCCGCCACGAGCTGCGCCCGCGCGTGCCGCATGAACGGTAGCGGGCCGCACAGGTAGGCGGTCGCGCCTTCGGGGATCGCGACGTCCGCCAGGTCCATGCGGCCGGTGCGGCCCTGTCCGTCCTCGTGCCCGTCCTGCTCGTACCAGAAGACGCGCTCGGCGCCGGGGAGCGCGTCGGTCAGCGTCTCCATCTCCTGGCGCAGGGCGTGGCCGTCCCTTGAGGAGTCGGCGTGCAGGAGCAGGACGCGGCGTGGCGAGCCGTTGGAGGCCAGGTGCTGGAGCATCGCCACGATCGGTGTGCAGCCGATGCCCGCCGAGGCGAGCACGAGCGGGGTGTCGAGGTCGGCCAGGGTCACGTCGCCGAAGGGGGCCGACAGCGTCAGCTCGGTCCCCACGGCGGCGGTGGCGTGCAGCAGGTTCGAGACCTCGCCATCGTGGGCGCCGCGCACCCGCTTGACGGTGATCCGCCGTGTTCCGTCCGCGCCATGACCGGTCAGCGTGTACTGCCGGAGCTGGTGCACCCCGTCGGGCATCCGCACCCGGACGCTGACGTACTGGCCGGGCAGCGCGGGCGGGAGCGGGCCGTCGTCGAGCGGGCGCAGCACCAGCGACACGACGTCGCGGGTCTCCTCGCGCCGCTCGGCGATCCGCCACCGCCGCCAGGTGCGGCCGTCGTGCGCTCCGGCGGCCGCGTAGAGACGGGCCTCCATGGCGATCAGCCGGCCGGCCATCAGCCAGTAGACCGACGGCCCGTGTCGTGAGCAGTTCGTCCGGGCCCGCCACGGCCAGGCGCATCACGATGCGCAGTGAAATGTCGGTGAAGGCGGTCAGGCGCATATCCCCACGGTAGAACGAGGGGCGGGGCCCTGAGAGCAGGAGCCCGCCCCTCGTCCACCGCGCCGTTCCTCAGAGGAAGGTGCCCCGGGGATCGGCGCCGGATCGTCAGTGGAAGCTGAAGGCGGCCGTCTCCACGTTCGTGGTGGACGGGCACAGGAATCCGCCGGAGACCCTGGTGGCGGTGAACGGGCCGCCGGTGTAGGAGCGGGTCGTCCCGCTGCGGGTGACCGTCACGTTGGTCACGCGGTAGCTGCAGGTGATGCCGAGTCCGCCGGCGTTGATGTCGAGCTGCGGGGTCGAGGCGGTGCCGGGGATGTCGTCGAAGGTGAACGTCGGGGAGCTCGCGAGGGACATGCTGACGCCACCGCCGCACTGCGGGGAGAGCGTGGTGTGGTCGATGGTCAGGGTGTTGGGAGGCGTGTCGCTGGTGGTGGCGTTGGCGAAGGTGCAGGTGAAGCCGAGCGCGGAGAGGGTGCCGTCCACCAGTCCGGGGGCGGCGGCGTGGGCGGGGGCCGCCGTCAGACCGGTGGCGGCGACGGCGACGGCGAGGCCGGCGAGCACAGTGGCGGGTCTCATGCGGGTTCTCCTCCTCGACGCGTGCGGCGGTCCTTCCGCCGCGGGCCCGGCGTGGCGGGGTGCGTACCGGCCTGGGGGAGTGGGAACGGTTGTGGAGGCCGGTGCCGATGCGCCGGGTGTGCATCGCTTTCATGGTCACCGGAGTCACCGGCGAACGGCCCCGTCCCCGGGGGACGGTTTTAATCGACGCTCTGGAGCGTCCAGCCGCAGCGGGCGCACCGGCAGACGTGGTCGCGCGGCGCCAGCACGTCGCGGAGCTGCCGCCTGTTGCCCACCTGGAGCTTGCGCATGGCGTTGGCGAGGTGGAACTTGACCGTGCGGTCGGACAGGCACAGGGTCGCGGCGATGTCCCGGTTGGTGTGACCCGACGCCGCCAGCCCCGCGACCTCGCGTTCCCGCGGCGACAGCTCGTTGCCGTAGGCGGGGCGGCCGCGCCGCCTGTGCGTCGGCAGTCCGGCCGCCCGCATGAGGGGCTTGAGCCGGTCGGCGTCCCAGGGCGCGCCGAGGCCGGTGAACGTGCTCCACGCGTGCCGCAGCGGGCCGGCGTCGGCGGGACGGCCGGCCGCGAGCTTGGCGCCCACCTCGGCCGCGGCGGCGTGCGCGGCCAGCCGCGGGTCCGGCAGCGCGGCGTACGCGCGGCGGGCACGGCGGTAACCGGCCGCGGCCCGGTCCGGGTCGCCGTACCGCTCGTGCACCCGCGCCTCGGCGAAGTCGAGCGCCGCGCGGGCCAGTGGCACGTCCAGGCCGGTGAGGGCGCCGCGATACCGGGGCAGGACGGCGCGGACGACCTCGAGCGGTGCGAACGGCAGCAGCGGCGCCGCCCACCACCACAGGTGCCGGCGCGCCAGCTCGTCCACCACCCGGCGGGTCAATGCGAGGCCGAGGGCCCGGTGCGCATCGGTCGACGCCACCCGGTCGTACTCGGCCACGGCGTGCACGGCGGCGGCGAGCTCCTCACCCGTCCTGTACGGCCCTTGGGCGACGGCGTGAAGGGTGCGGCGGGCCACGTCGAGCCGTCCCTGGCCCGCGCTGATCCGCCCCGCCAGCACCCGCGCGTGCGGTGAAGCGCCCGCCGGGTCCTGGACGAGCGGATCGTCGCCGGAGGGCGACACGGCCCGGTCCTCGGCGCCGAGGTCGCCGGTCGTCCAGCGGATCCCCAGCTCGACCACGCGGAGCCGCCGGTCGTAGGTGTGCGACCGCACCCCGGCGGCCGCGCGCCGCGCCCGCTCCACCAGCTTCAGGGCGTAGGCGCGGTGGCCCAACTGCGCGGCCTCCTCGGCGAGATCGAGCAGACCTTGGACGAGCTGGCGGTTCACCTCGGGACGGTCACCGTGCGCGGGCAGTGCGTCGGCCGCGTGCCGTGCCGCCGGGCTGCCGAGGGCCAGGAGCAGGCGCGCGGTCGTGACCTGGACGACCACGCGCGCCATCGGGTCGTCCGTTCCGGCGAGGGCCGCGTGCGCCTGGCACAGCCGCGCGACCTGCGCGCGGAGGTCGCGGCCGGGCAGTCCGTCCGGCAGCGCGAGGACGGCCAGGGCGATGGCGCGCAGGTCCGGCCGTCCGGCCAGATCGCCGATCGCCGCGCGCAGCCCGGCGAGCGCGGCGGCCCTCTCCCGCCGCGGCACCGTGGACCGCGCCGACGCCCACGCCCTGAGCAGGAGCAACTCGGCCCGCAGTTCCGGCGGGGCGATGTCGTGCTCCAGCGTGGCGGCGAGCAGTGCGGAGGTCGTCCCGGTCCGGTCGACGCCCCCAGAGGCCGCCCAGCCCAGCTTGGCCGCCAGCGCGGGACGGGCGTCCTCGCCGACCGCGTCCGCTTGGAGGACGTCCCGAAGGCAGGCGTGAGCGTCCTCGTACAGGCCGTCCGCGGCGGCGAGTCGGGCGGCGGTTTCGGCGGTCTCGGCCCATCCTTGGACGTCCCCGGATTCCTGGTGATGCGCCGCCGCCCGCACGGCCAGGGCGCCCTGCCCGGTGCGCAGCAACTCGCGCGCCGCGACCTCGTGCAGCCTGCGCCGTCCGCACCCCGGAATCGCCTGGTAGATCGCGAGCCGGGCCAGCTCATGGCGGAACCTCACGGAGCCGCGACCTGGGCCGTGGTCGCGGAGCAGCCCGCGGCCGGTCACCTCGCCGAGGGCCGCGCAGGCTTGTTCGGCGTCCATCCCGGCGACGCGCGCCACCAGCCCTGGCTCGTCCGCCGTGCCGAGGACCGCTGCCGCCTCCAGCGCCGCCCTCTCGGCCGTGCCGAGGCCCGCGACGCGGGAGAGGATCTCGGCGGCGACCGCCGGCGGGACCGGCGCCGACGCCGCGGAGCCGACGCCCGCATCCGCTCCTGCCTCCGCTCCTGCCTCCGCTCCTGCCACCGGGGCGAGCGTCCATTCGCCGTTCACCGGACGAAGGAGCCCGCGCCGCCGGAGCAGCGCCACGTCCTCGCGCACCGCGAACGGCACGCCGCCGTGGCGCTCGTACAGCCGGTCGGCGAGACGGCGCGGCAGGACCGGGCGGGGGTCGTCCAGGACCGCCCGCACCAGCCGCGCCGCACCGGACCTCGTCAGCGGCGCGAGGCGCACGCGCACGGCCGACGGCACCGCCGGAGCCCCGGCGGACGGGCCCGCCGGAGACCGGCAGGTGATCACGACCGACAGCTCCGCCGGCGGCCGCGTGCCGATCAGCCGGAGCAACTCGATCGTTCCCTCGTCGGCCCAGTGCGCGTCGTCGACCACCAGCAGCGCCGGCCCGAGCCCGGCGAGCAGGTCGGCGGCGGCCCGGACGAGCCGGTGGCGGGCCAGCCGCGGATCGTCCAGCGGAGGGTCGCCCAACGGCGGGGGCTCTGGCGGCAGGACTCCGGCGAGGTGCGGCAGGACGGGACGCAGTACGCCGGTGAGCGGACCGAGCCTCCCCGCGTGAGGCGGCCGCGCCGACGCGAGCGCCTCGAACACCGGCGCCAGCGTGCACTGCTCCGGGGCGGGCCACGCCCGTCCGAACAGCCGCTGCCCGCGCGCCGCGGACGGGTCGGCCAGCGCCTCGCGGACCAGTCGCGTCTTCCCGGCGCCCGGCTCGCCCTCCACCACCACGAAGGCGGGCGGCCGGGCGAGCGCCGCCACCACCGCGGCCAGGTCACCGTCGCGTTCCACCAGTGCGGGGTCCTCTGGCGTCATCGGCGGGACCTCCTGCCACTCGGCCGCGTCGTCGCGCACGTTCGGACGCATTATTGTGATCAAGAGTCGGAAATGTTTAACGCGATGCAGAAAAAGACGCTGCGGCCGGTTATCACCACCGCAACAACCCCCTGTCGAATTCCCCGTACCGCGCGTCCGCGTGCCGAGCACCTTGTCACCGGCTCTTCCGGCCCGGCACCGGAGGTGAGGAGTTCGCAGGAAAAGCGTCAAGGGCCCAGGTGCGGCGGCGTGCTAAAAGTCTCTGGTTTCCCGGCCGGACCGGTCGGTTTTCGGCTGTGTCATCGTAGGTTAATGGTCCTGTCCCGGTCGATCCTGGGCAGGGCGTTTCGGCATTTCACGGTTTGGCGCCACCGGGTTCATTCCGCCGGTTGACGCGCCTCCTGGGGCGCCGCCGATGCGGGGGTGATCGCGGCCGCGAGGCTGTCGCGCAGCCGGGTGAGCCGAGCGATCTCGGTGTCGAGGGCGGCGATGCGGTGCTGGACGGTGCCGCTGCCCCGGTCGCATCCGGCGCTGCCGTAGGGCGGGAGGTCGTCACCGTCGAGAAGGTCGAGGCGGTGGGCGCAGCGGCGTATGTCCTCGACGGTCAGGCCGAGCCCCAGCAGCCTGCGGATGATCCGTATGCGGGCGATCTCGCGGGGTCCGTAGAGCCGCTGGCCACTGGCGGTGCGGGGCGGCGGGGGCAGCAGACCGCGTTGTTCGTAGAAGCGCAGCGCGCGCGGTGTGGTGCCCGCGGCCGCCGCGGCGTCGCCGATCCGCATGGCCTTGTTCTCCTCTACACCTCGACGACGACGGCTCCCAGGTGCCGCCCGCTGATCAGTTCGTGCAACGCCTGAGGCGCGCGGTCGATGCCCGGGACGCGGACGTGGGGAAAGGTGACGCTGCCACTGCGCAGCCAGCCGCCGAACCGTTCGATCCACTCCTGGTCGGTTCCGGAGGCGCCGGTGACGCCGCGGAGGGTGATCTGCTTGACGATGAGCTGGAAGGTGTCCAGCTCGACGGGGGCGGTGGTGCCGGTCTCGTCGGGAGAGAGCTGGCGGGCCAGGGTGCCGACCAGCGCGAACCGGGCTCCGGTCCGGGCGGCGGTGACCGCGGCCTGGAGCTGGTCGCCGCCGACGTTGTCGACCAGGACGTCGATGCCGTCGGGGGCGGCCTCGGCCAGCTGGGCGGCGATCGGGTCGGTGCCGCGGATCACGGCGGCGTCGTAGCCGAGTTCGGCGGTCAGGCGGTCGGCCTTGGCGGTGCTGCCGGTGCTGCCGATCACCCGGGCGGCGCCCAGCAGCCGCGCGATCTGCCCGGTGAGGGAGCCGACCGCGCCGGCGGCGCCGGTGACGAAGACGGTGTCGCCGGGCCGCGTCCGAGCGGCGTGGGCCAGTGCGCTGTAGGCGGTGTGCCCCTGGCCGAGGCGCGCGACGGGGTCGGGGAGCGAGTCGCCCACCGGAGCGCACGCTGTGGCGTCCACGGCCGCGTACTCCCGCCAGCCCTGCCAGTGGTGGACCAGGTCACCGGGGCGAAGGCCGCTGCCGTCGGGGGCCGAGAGCACTTCGCCGATCGCGGCTCCGAAGAGGGGGTCGCCGGGGCGCAGCGGCGGCATCGGCGCGCCGGGCACGCCTCCCCCGATGAGCGTGCGCAATGCGGGAAACACCTGGAAGAACCGGTTGCGCACCAACGCCTGGCCGGGCCCGGGCGCGGGGGCCGGAATGCGGGCGACGGTGAAGTGTTCGGGGCGGGGCAGGCCCTCGGGCAGCGCGGCGAGCCGTACCTCGCGACTGGTACGGGGCTGGGTCGGCATGGGTCGCTCCTCAAGATCGTGGGAGGCGACGTTAACCCCTGACGCGCGCGTCAGGGGCAAGCCCGCCGACCGCGACCTTGGCGAGGGTTCTGGCGAGGCATTGTTCGCCTGCTGGAAGGGCTGGAGGAAGAGGAAGGCGAGGTCGGCGGCGGCCGCGACCTGCGTTTCCCTGGACGTGAAGCGAACGGTTCCGCCCTCGCGTATTGACGCATGCTCCCGGCGTCACGAACAATGCCGGTGTTGAACAGTCGTGTAGCACCGCTGGTCGTGCGGTGCTCCGGGCGGGCAGGAGGGAACGCGGATGGAGCGGCTTCGTGTCATCCAGTGGACCACCGGCAAGGTGGGCAAGCTGTCCCTGCGGGCGGTACTCGACGATCCCCGGCTGGACCTGGTGGGCGTGTACGCCTGGTCGCCGGACAAGGCCGGCGTCGACGCCGGGACACTGTGCGGCCGGCCGCCGTGCGGCGTCACGGCCACCGACGACGTGGACGCGCTGGTCGCCCTGGGCGCCGACACCGTGGTCTACACCCCGTTCATGGCCGATCTCGATCACGTCCTCCGGCTGCTGGAGTCCGGGACGGACGTGGTCAGCACCAATCTGTTCTTCGACGTGGGCGGGATCGAGGGGGAGACCAGGGAACGACTGGAGGCCGCCTGCGCCCGGGGGAGCAGTTCGCTCTACATCACCGGCGTCAGCCCCGGCTGGATCAACACGATGGTCGTGGCCATGACCGGGGTGTGCCGGGACGTGCGGAAGATCTCCATCCTGGAGGCCGCCGACTGCTCCGTCTACGAGTCGGCCGAGACCTGGCTGGCCATGGGCATCTCCCTGACCGGGACCACGCCGAAGGTCGTCGAGACGGCGCGGCTGTGGATGAAGCCCGCCTACGAAGCCGTGCAGCGCATGGCGCTGGCCCTGGAGTACACGCTGGACGACGTCGAGTTCTCCCTCGACTACGCCACCGCCGCGCAGACGGTCGATCTGGGCTACATGCGGATCGAGAAGGGCACCAACGCCGCGGTACGGGTCGGCTGGGAGGGCAGGATCGACGGCCGCACGGTGATCGAGATGAAGTTCGCCTGGTACCTGACCAAGCACCTCAACGAGAGCTGGGAGTTCACCGACGACCAGTACCACGTGGTCATCGACGGCGAGCCGGGCGTCGACACCCGCATGCGCTTCATCCCGCCCGACAGCTGGGGCAACCACGAGTGGGACACCATGACCGCGCTGCCCGCGGTCAACGCCGTCTTCAACGTCAAGGCCGCCAGGCCCGGCATCCTGCACCTGGCCGACGTCGGGCTCCCCTGCGCGCCGGCCGGACGATGGCTGGCGGCGCAACGCTGACCCGGGCCACCGCCGGTTCCTGGCCGTCCGCGGGGACGGGCGAAGAAGAGCGACACAAGGTGTCAGGTTTTGCGGCGAGCATGGGTGTCACCACGGACGGACAAGGACACCCATGCTTGAGACACCAGAAGACCTCAAGGAGCTCCAGGCTCTGCTCGACGCCTCCCTGGCCCGCTCCACCCCGCATCTGCGCTCGATCATCAGCACCGAGCGCACGCTGACCGCCGAGCAGGTCACCGGGGCCCTCACCGGTATGCGCACGCTCGCGCTGTCCACCGTGACGGCGAAGGGCGAGCCGCGGATCAGCGGTGTGGACGGGCACTTCCTCCACGGGAAGTGGCACTTCGGTACGGCGCGCAACGCCGCCAAGGCACGCCATCTGGCCGCACGGCCCGCCGCCAGCGCCGCGCACATGCGCGGCGAGGACCTGGGCGTGTTCACGCACGGGACGGTGGAGATCCTCAACCCCCGGGACGGCGAGCCGGCCGCGGACTGGCCGGACCTGCTCGCGTACTTCAAGGACTTCTACGGTGAGGGCGCCTTCGACTGGGAAGACGAGGTGGTCTTCTACCGGCTGCGGCCGCACTGGATGACCGTCTACGCCCCCGACATCGCCAAGGAGGCCCGGTCCGGAGGGGTGGACGCAGGTTGACCGCGTTCGTACGGGACGTCGCGAGTATGGGGCTCGAGACCATCGACGTGGTGGGGGCGCGCACCAACAATCTGAAGGACGTGTCGGTGAGCATCCCCAAGGGGCGGCTGGTCGCCTTCACCGGGGTGAGCGGCAGCGGCAAGACCTCGCTGGCCGTCGACACCCTGCACAGTGAGGCTCAGCTGCGCTACCTGGAGGGGCTTTCGCCGTTCGTGCGGCAGTACATCACCCAGCGCAACCGGCCGAAGGTCGACCGCGTCCTGGGACTCGGCGCGACGCTCGCGGTCGACCAGCGCCGCCTGAACCGCAATCCCCGCTCCACGGTCGCGACGATCACCGGTATCGACGGGCACCTGGGGCTGCTGTACTCGCGCCTGCCGGGGATCGGCGCGGATCCGGCGGCGAGCGGGGACGGGCATCTGACGACGGCCCACTTCGACCGCCATACACCGGAGGGGAGTTGCGCGGACTGCCACGGGGTGGGCGGGCGCTGGCAGGCGCAGGAGGATCTGATCATCACCCGTCCGGAGCTTCCGCTGTTCGAGGGGGCCTCGCCCTGGTACGCGAAGTGGCGGTCGGGGGAGCACGCGTTCGTGCCGGCGCTCGCCGAGAAGCGGGGCGTGGACCTCGGCCGGCCGTGGCGGTCGCTGCCGGAGGAGTTCCGTCACTGCGTGCTGTACGGCACGGGCGAGGAGAAGATCACCGCGACCGTCGACATACCGAACAAGAACGAGACGTCCCGGATGACCTACACCGGGAGCCAGCCGCTGCGGGGCGCGCTCGCCGAGGTGGAGCGGGTGTTCGTGAACGCCCAGACCGCCGGCGCCAAGCAGCGGTACCTGCCGTACATGCGCAAGGAGCCCTGCGGCACCTGCGGCGGCAGCGGGTACGACGGGGTGGCCCGGTCCGTGCGGCTCGGCGGGCTGACCTACCCCGGCCTGCTGGAGGTGGAGGTACGCGAGGTGCGCGCCTGGGCGGGGCGCGTGGCCGACGACCTGGACGCCCGGCAGCGCGAGGTGGGGGAGCCGCTGCTGCAGGACCTGGGCCGCAGGCTCGCCATCCTCGACCGGCTCGGCCTGGCCCATCTGCAGCTGTCCCGGAGCGCGGCGACGCTGTCCGGGGGCGAGTTGCAGCGGACCCGGCTCGCCGCGCAGCTCAGCACCGAGCTGAGCGGCATCATCTTCGTCCTGGACGAGCCCGGGACGGGGCTGCATCCGGCGGACAAGGCGCACCTGCTCGACATCGCCCTGGAGCTGCGCGAGGCCGGCAACACGGTGCTGCTCGTCGAGCACGATCCCGAGCTGATCGCGCGGGCCGACTGGGTGATCGACATGGGGCCCGGCGCGGGCCGCCTCGGCGGCGAGGTCCTGGTGTCGGGGCCGCCCGCCGACGCGGCCGCCCATCCGGAGTCGCTGACCGGGCGCTATCTGGCCGGCGACGGGCCGCGGCTGCGCCGGACCCGCCGCCCGGCCGGGGACGGCACCGGCTGGGTGGAACTGCACGGCCTGCGGGCGCACAACGTCACCGCGGACCTGGTGCGCTTCCCCGTCGGCCGGCTCACCTGCCTGACCGGGGTGAGCGGCAGCGGCAAGAGCAGCCTGCTCGGCGCGCTCGGGGCGGGCGTGGAGGCCGCCCTGAACGGGACGGCGACCGACGCGGTGCGGCGGGTGACCGGCCTCGAGCCGTTCGGCTGGGTCGCCGTCGTCGATCAGGAACCGCTCGGGCGGACGCCGCGGTCCAACCCGGCGACGTACAGCAAGGCGTTCGACATCGTCCGCAAGCTGTTCGCCGAGACCGGCACGGCGCGGGAACGCGGGGTCAACGCCTCCTGGTTCAGCTTCAACACGGCGGGC
This sequence comes from Actinomadura rugatobispora, assembly GCF_055379765.1. NCBI lineage: Bacteria > Bacillati > Actinomycetota > Actinomycetes > Streptosporangiales > Thermomonosporaceae > Actinomadura > Actinomadura rugatobispora. Next base: position 10,481,968 of record NZ_AP029191.1, read on the forward strand.
GGCGGCCGCTGCGAGACCTGCGCCGGGTACGGCCGCAAGCTGGTCGACATGCACTTCCTGCCGGACGTGTGGGTGGTCTGCGACGCGTGCGAGGGGCGGCGCTACAAGCCGGAGGCGCTGGAGATCAGGTATCGGGGACTGGGCATCGACCAGGTCCTGGAGCTGACCGTCGCCGAGGCGGTGGAGCGGTTCGCCGGGCCCCGGCAGCTCGCCGAGACCCTGGGCGCCCTGAACCGGGTCGGGCTCGGCTACCTCCAACTCGGCCAGAGCGCCACGGAGCTGTCCGGCGGCGAGGCGCAGCGGCTGAAACTGGCGTCCGCGATCCAGCGGGGTGCCGCGAGCCGCAAGGCCGGGCTCGTCGTGCTCGACGAGCCCGTCTCGGGCCTGCACCCGTCCGACGTCCAGCGCATCGTGGACGCGCTCGACGCGCTGCTCGACTCGGGCAACACCGTCGTCGTGGCCGAACATGACATTCCGGTCGCCGCGTCCGCGGACTGGGTGATCGACCTGGGGCCGGGCGCCGGTCCGGACGGGGGCGCGGTGGTCGCGCAGGGCGCCCCGGAGGCCGTCGCGGCGGCGGACACCCCGACCGCGGGCTTCCTCCGCCGGTATGCGGCGGGCCTGCCGCTCCTGGAGGTGCGGCAGGGCGTGCACCGCTGAGCGAAGACCGGCGCGGGACGGCGGATCAGCGGCGCAGGGCCCGGCGGGCCAGCCAGTTGCCGAGGAACTGGCCCGCTTGGACGATCACCACGATCGTGGCGACGCTGATGTAGACGATCGGCCAGTTGTAGCGCTGCGATCCGTGCGTGATCGCGAAGTCGCCCAGGCCGCCGCCGCCGAAGAGCCCGGCCTGCGCGGACATGTCGACGACGGCGACGAAGATGAAGGTGTAGCCGAGGATGATCGGGCCGAGCGCCTCGGGGATGAGCACCGTGACGATGATGCTCAGCGGGCGGGCCCCGGCCGCGCGCGCCGCCTCGATCACGCCGGGGCTCACCGTCAGCAGGTTCTGCTCGACGATGCGGCTGACCGCGAACGCCGCGGACAGCGACAGCGCGAAGGTGACCGCGTCGGTGCCGATCGTGGTGCCGATGGTGTGCAGCATCAGCGGCTGGATCGCGATGAGGAAGATGACGAACGGGACCGGCCGGACGACGTTGACGAGGATGTTGACGACGAGGTGCACGGGCCGGTTGGACATCAGGTTGCCCGGACGGGACGCGTACAGGACCAGCCCGATGCCCAGACCGAGCACACCGCCGACCACCACCGAGATGGTCACGATGTAGAAGGTCTGCCCGATGGCCGCCCAGAAGACCGGCAGGTTGTCGATGAACTCGTCCATCTCAGTCGTCCTCCTCCACCAGGTCGGCGCCGTCGTCCCGCAGCGCGGCCAGCGCGGCGTCCACGGCGCCCGGCGGCCCGGTCAGCTCGAAGGTGAGGCTCCCGACCGGCCGGTCCTGCAGCTCGCCGATGCCGCCGAAGACGATCTCCGCCGTGACCTGGTGGCGCAGGAACGTGGCGGCGAGCGCCGTCTGGAAGCCGGCCCGGTCGCGCACGCGCACGGTGATCAGGCGGCCCCGGTGCGTGCGCCGCAGCCGGGCGAGCGTCTCGGGCGGCGGGCGGTCGCGCAGGGCCGTGCCGACGAAGCGGGCGGCCGCCTCGGTGCGCGGGTGGGCGAAGACCTCGTAGACGCTTCCGGACTCGACGAGCCTGCCGCCGTCCAGCACCGCCACCCGGTCCGCGATGCTCCGGATCACCTCCAGTTCGTGGGTGATGATGACGATCGTGACGCCCAGCTCGCGGTTGACCCGCCGGAGCAGGGCCAGCACCTCGCCCGTCGTCGTCGGGTCGAGCGCGCTCGTGGCCTCGTCCGCGAGCAGCAGCGAGGGCTCCGTCGCCAGCGCCCGCGCGATCCCCACCCGCTGCTTCTGCCCGCCGGACAGCTGCTCGGGGTGGTCGTGGGCGCGGTCGAGGAGCCCCACGAAGTCCAGCAGCCGCGCCACCCTGCGGTCGCGTTCGGGCCGCGCCACGCCCGCGACCTTGAGCGGGTAGGCGACGTTGCCCGCGACGGTGCGCGACCGGAACAGGTTGAACTGCTGGAAGACCATGCCGATGTCGCGCCGCACACCGCGCCGGGCCCGTTCCGCCAGCGCCGTCAGCTCGTGCGGCCCGACGTGGACCCGCCCCCGGGTGGGCGTCTCCAAGCCGTTGATCATCCGTACCAGCGTGCTCTTGCCGGCGCCGGAGTACCCGATGACGCCGAAGACCTCGCCGCGATCGATCTCGAGGCTCACGTCGTCCAGCGCCGTCAACGGCGCACCCCGCCGGCCGTTACCGGGGAAGCGCTTGGTCACGTGCTCGAGACGCACGTGCGCCTGGGAGCCGTGCGGCGCGGAGCCGCTGCCGGTGATGGCCATCATCGCAACGGCGGCCCGGCACCACGCGGGGTCCCGGGCCACCCGTCTCCCTTCTACTTCTGCGCCGCCCGGGCCTGCGCCTCGACGGTCTTCAGGTCGGCCTGCAACTTCGCGGGCGGCAGGTTCCGGAACACCGCGGCGCCCCCGTTGGCCGCCTGGACCCCCTTCCGCACCTCCGGGTCCTGATACAGCTCGGCCAGCTTCAGGTACGTCGGGTCGTCCTTGTCGGCGTCGCGGGCGACGAACAGGTTCACGTACGGCGCCGCGCTCGGGCTCGCCGGGTCGTCCTGGAAGATCGCGTTCGACCTCGGCAGCTTCGCGGTCGTGGCGTAGTTGTTGTTGACGACCGCCGCGGCCGCCGAACCGCTCTGCAGCGCCCGCGCGGTCTGCGACGCGTCGAGGGTCACCACCTCGACCTTCTTGGAGGTGATGTCGGAGACCTTGGAGAACGCGGTGCCGCCGTCCCTCAGCGTCAACAGCTTGGCGGCCTGCAGCACCAGCAGCCCGCGCGCCTCGTTGATCGCGTCGTTCGGGATCACGACCTTGGCCCCGCCCGGCAGCGCGTCCGGCGAGCGGTGCTTCAGCGAGTACAGCGGCAGCGGGTAGACCGCCGTCGCGCCGATGGGCTGCAGGTCGTCGCGCGCGGTGACGTTGTAGTTCGCCAGGTACTGGATGTGCTGGAACTGGTTCAGATCGAGCTGCTTCTCCTTCAACGCCGGGTTCGGCTGGCTGTAGTCGTTGAAGTTCACGTACGTCACGTCGACGTCGAGCCGCTTCTTCGCCAGCGACGCGTAGGTCTTCCAGTACGGTTCGGACGCGTCGACGACGCCGATGCGCACCGTCTTCGCATCCTCGGAACCGCCGGAGGCGACCGCGACGACGACCGCGGCGACGGCGACGACCGCGGCCGCGGCGATCCAGGTGAGGCGTCGCCCGCCCCCGGCAGGGCGTTCCGGCAGCCGCGGTTCGGCCGCCGGTTCGCTGGGCGTGGATGAATCGGACACAACAACCTCCGGGAAGTCAGCGAGGGGAGCACCGCCCGGCAACCGTCGCGTGCGAGCGGCCGGTGGGGGAGTGGACGACAGCCCGTCAGAAGCGGCGCCGTGCCGACCTCAACCGCGACAGAGGCCGCTCGCGACCCGTCATGCCGCCGCGGACAGGAGATGCTCGCGGGTGGCGATGACCTTGCGATAGCGGCGCGGGCCGTCGGCGTAGTCGTCGATCGCGTAGTGCCAGGTGGCGCGGTTGTCCCACAGCACGAAGTCACCCGGCCGCCAGGAGAACCGGATCGTGTAGTCCGGCGAGGACGCGTGAGCCAGCAGGAACGGCAGCAGCGCCTTCGCCTCGCCCGCCGTGACGCCGGTCAGGCCCAGCGTGCCCGTGCTGATGAACAGGCCCTTGCGGCCGGTGTCCGGGTGCGTGAAGACCACCGGGTGCTCGATGGTCGTGCCCGTGTCCGCCTTCGCGCTGCCCTGGGCGTAGTTGACCGGATCGGCGTCGTAGACGGCCGACACCGACTCCAGCAGCCGCTTGACCGGATCGGAGAGGTCGTCGTAGGCGGCCTGCAGGTCGCCCCACAGGGTGTGCCCGCCCAGTTCGGGAACCGCCTGATAGGTCAGCGACTCGATGCTGAACGGCGGGTTGCGCCACACGCCGCCGACATGCCACGTCGACGCCTTGCCGGTCGAGCGCACGTCGTACGGGTACACCAGCCGGTTCGCCCCGTCGCCGGTGGCGCGGTGGGCCGTCGGGTGATCGAACGGCTCGCCGAAGACGCGCACGGCGGCGACGTGCTGGTCGGGGTCGAGATGCTGGTCGCGGAACACCAGCACCCGGTGGTCGACGAAGTCCCGGCGGAGCGCGTCCGCGGTCGCCTCGTCCACCGGCCGGGTCAGGTCGACACCGGAGATCTCGGCGCCGAACAGCGGGCCCGCGCGCCGGACGCGGTAGGCGGTGGGAGAAGCGGGGGCGGTGACGGTCATGACTGAACTCCTGGGATCACACGGGAGGACCAACGAGGCGGTGGGCCGAGCCGCCGGCGGAACCGGAACCGTTCACACGTGATCAGCGTACGAGTCCCGACATGAACTATGCAATACCTACCGGAAAAATAGGATATCTGGCCGGCGCCGCCCCCGGTGGCGGGCGATGGCCGGGGAGGGGCCGGTGTCAGCCCTCCGCCCGCTTGGCGAACGCCGCGACCGCCTCCGGGAAGAAGAGGCGGTCCGGCCGGAACACGTCGTGGGGAGCGTCGGGCACGACCACGACCTCGACGTCCGGCCGGACGCCGCGATAGCGGGCGATGTCCTCATCCGTGAGAACTCCGCCCGTGCCGCCGGGCTGGGCCACCAGCAGCGGGCAGGGCAGCGAGCCGAGGCGGTCCCACAGGTCCCTGGACTCCGATTCCGCGGTGAGCCGTTCGAGGACGTGACGCGGCAGGCGTTCGCTGATCGGCCGGCCGCGGAACCTCATCCCCCACTGCGACTCCGCGAACGACGGGGGCAGGCCGACCTCCATCGCGCGATAGTCGGCGATCGCGAGGGAGGCCACGCGCTCCGGGCGGGACAGCGCCAGGTCGAGCCCCCAGGTGGTGCCCCGCGAGAAGGTGACCAGGTGGAACCGCTCGATGCCTTCCTCGTCCAGCACCGCGCTCAGATCCGCGGCGTGGTCCCGTGCCGCGTAACCCGACGGCGGAGCCTCGCTGCGGCCGCGGCCGCGGACCTCGACGACCAGGAGCCGCCGGGGGGCGAAGAACTCGAGCATCTCGGTGTACTCGTCCGCGAGGTCCGACAGGCCGGGCGAGAACAGCACCGGCAGTCCGGAGGGGGCGGCCGGCGCGTTGTCCAGGTAGCGGATGCGCGGTCCACTGCGAGCGGTCCAACGTTCTGTCACTGTCACAGCATCTGAATATGCCATCCGGTGCCGTCGCGGCGTACGGCCGGCCTCACCGCCCTCGCAGAAACCGATGGCCGGGCAGTGCGGCCGGTGCTTGAATCGAACCGCCCGATCCCCAGAAAACGCTCATCGGCGCCGAACTCGGTCGGCTCCGGAACGGGGGAGTGGTGGTGGTCGGGACGACCCGGTGGACGGTCGCGTCCGCCATGACCGGCATCACGGGGGCGCCATGTCGAGATCGAGACCCGATCGGCCCATCTCCGTCGTCATCGCGGACGATCTGGACCTCCTCCGTGAGGGCCTCAAGGAGATTCTGCGGACGGTTCCCGGCCTGGCCGTGGTGGGCGTGGCCGGGACCGGCGCGGAGGCCGTCGCGGCCGTCGCGGACGAACGGCCCGACGTGGTGCTGCTGGACGTCGAGCTGCCGGGCGACGACGTGCTCACCACCGTGCGCCGCATGAACACGGCCTCCGCCGGAACGCGCGTGATCATCCTGAGCCGGCTCATCGGACCGGATCTGCTGCGCGGCCTGCTGAACGCGGGCATCAGCGGTCATCTGCCCAAGAGCGCCACCCGCGAGGAACTGGTCGCGATGGTCCGCACCGCGGGCGACGACGGCGACCGGGTGATGCTCTCGGTCTCGCGCGGCAGCCTGGCCCCGGCGGTCGACTCCCCGGCGCGCGACCTCCTGTCCGCCCGGGAGTGCGAGGTCCTGCAACTGGCGGCAGGCGCGCTCAGCAACACCGAGATCGCGCGTCGGCTCGGGCTCACGGAAGGCACCGTCAAACGCCATCTGAGCAACGTCTACGCCAAGCTCGGCGCGGTTTCGAGGATCGACGCGGTGAACAAGGCCGCGGCCGCCGCCCTGATCGTCCCGCCGAGCACGGAGAGCTGAGCGCACCCGCGGTGGAGCGAATTCTGAATGATCAGAGAATGGTCGCCGGTGCGGCGGGGCTCGCACAACCATGGACGCAGTGGGGATAAACCGAAAGTAGTAGTGCTCCTACATCTTCTCGCCGGACCCGATACGAGCACCCGCGGCTGGCCAGGAAGAATGGAGCCGGAGCGGTGGGCCCCTAGGGGTGAGGGGCGGGCCTAGGGGCCGTCGCCGCCGAAAGTACTCGGGCGCCGTAGGGGCTGACGGGACGGCCGCGGGCCTTCTAAAGTCTGAAATCGTGGACTTCGCCTGGCCGGGTCCCAGCATATTCCGGCAGGCGTTGTCCCGGCAGAGGTCAACGGTGGGATCCAACGGTGGGATGACTATGCACTTCCGTGTGCTCGGGCCCCTGGAATTGTGCGTGAACGGCCACGACATAGCCCCGACAGCGGCCAAGCTGCGGCAGGTGATGTCCTTGCTGCTCCTGCGGAGGAACTCGCTCGTCCTCCCCGAGGAGTTCATCGACGAACTGTGGGGGGACGCGCCGCCCAAGAGCGCGGCCACGACCCTGCAGACCTACATCTACCACCTGCGGAAGATCCTGCTGGAGCATGGTGCGGAGCATCTGCTGACCACCCATCCCGGCGGATACCGGCTCGAGGTCGAGGACCGTCGGGTGGACCTGTGGGAATTCGAGAATTCCTTCTATGCCGGGCGTGCGGCGCTCGAGGACGGCAGGCCGGCCGAGGCGTCGCGGATTCTGCGGTCGGCCGTCGGCCTGTGGCGCGGCCCGTCGCTCGCGGACGTCGAGCACGGGAAGCTGCTCTATTCCTACACGACCTGGCTGGACGAGTTGAAGCACCGTGCGCTGGAGTTGCGCATCGAGGCCGACCTTCAGGTCGGGCGCCACCGGGAGGTGGCCAGCGAGCTGAAGTCGCTGGTCCTGACCAATCCTTTGGACGAGCATATGCACGGGCTCCTGATGATCGCTCTGTTCGGGGCGGATCTCAGGAGGCTCCACCAGGAGATGCTCTCCGACAACTGCCCGGCGGCCCCCTCGATGGTGCCCGCCGCGCGCGACCACGACGCCGGCTCACCTGGCGCGCATCGGTCAGGCTGAAGCCGAGATGGGAGACCCCGAAAATGGCTGTTAAGGCCGAGAAGTACCCGGAACCGCAATTTCTGCCGCCCGTCGCCTCCGGATACATCTACCTGGGGTTGTCGGTCGCTCCGCCCCGGGTGCCTCCCGTCCATCACAGCGCCGAGCGCGACAAGGAGATCGAGCGGTGCCTGACCCTGGCCGACCGTCTCACCGCCCTTCCGGAAGTGGTCCGGGCGCGCGTGTTCCAGGCGGTCCTGATCCCGCCGCTGAAGGGCCTCCCGCGCTTCGACGTCACGATGCTCGTGGAGACCGCCTCTCCCGGCGACATCGAGCACGTGCGCGCCTCCGGACCGTTCAAGGAGATCGACGCGAAGCTGGTCATGCCGGCCGACAACCCGGTCAGGCTGGGCGACACCGAGAACCCGGCGACCGGCACGTACCTGTTCAACCACTTCCTCGCGCCCGACAGCGACGCGGCGGTCGAGGGGTGGAAGTCGGTCGCCGGCTGGTACACGGCCAACACCGGGGTCGACAACTCGATCCCGCTGCGCCCGCTTGGGGAGTCGCCCTACGCGATGGTCAACTACGCGCGCATCCCCGGAAAGGCGGCGCCCTTCCTGGTCCGCCAGCTCACCCGCCCGAGCTTCCACCGCTTCGTGCGCCCGCGGCTCAAGGAACACGGCATGACCGCGCTGCCGCTGCTCGTCCGGCCGATGTGACGTACGAAGGAGACCGCGAGACGCGAAGGAGACGGTGAGACCGTGCGCTTGGCGCTGTTCGGCGGGACGGGCAGGACGGGACGGCTGCTCGTCGCCCAGGCCCTGGACGACGGACACCAGGTGGCGGCGTTCGTCCGCTCGCCCGAACGGCTGCCGATCACCCACCCGGACCTGACCAAGGTGCCGATGGGCGACCCCGGCCCGCGGGCGCTGAGCGCCGGCATGAAGGGGGCGGACGCCGTCGTGTCCGTCCTGAACGGCAGCACGCGCGCGGGATCCCCGGCCGCGACGTGGACCCGTGCCGCGCTGTCGGCGATGGCGGAGTGCGGCGTCCGGCGGCTGGTCGTGACCAGCGCCGCGCCGGTCCCGCTGCGCGGCGGCCCGGCGCCCCTGGCGTACCGGCTGGTGGGATGGGTCTTCCGGGACGCCCACCGGGACCTCGCGGCGATGGAGGACATCGTGCGCGGCAGCGACGTCGCATGGACGATCGTGCGCCCGCCGCGGCTGACCAACGGACCCCGGACCGGCCGGTACCGCCTGGAAACGGGCGGGAACGTCCCCCGGGGCCTCTCCCTCTCCCGCGCCGACCTGGCGGGGGCGGTCCTCCACCTCATCGACGATCCCGCCGTGGCCGGGCGGGGCGTGGGCATCGCGTACTGAACCGTCCCGCACACACCCGGCAGCACCCCGAACGCTCCGTACACCGGCATCGCCCGGACGCCACCCGACAGGAGGCCATCCCATGGGGCACGGTTCCGCCCGCCCGGACACGACGACCGTCGCCATCTCGGGCGGCGGACCCGCCGGCATGATGCTCGGCCTGCTCCTCGCCCGCGCCGGGATCGAGGTCACCGTCGTGGAGAAGCACGCCGACTTCTTCAACAACTTCCGCGGCGACACCCTCCACCCCTCGACCCGCACGGTCCTGGACGAGCTGGGGCTGGGCGAGGAGGTGGAGCGGATCCCGCACCGCAAGGTCCGCAAGGTCACGGTGGGGCGGGACGCCGCGAACATCGAGGTCGACCTGTCCGCGCTGCCGCTGGACCACCCGTACATCGCGATGGTCCCGCAGTGGGACTTCCTCGACATGCTCGCCCGGGAGGCGCGCACCCACCCCGGATTCAGGCTCGTCATGGAGGCGGAGAGCACCGACCTGCTGTACCGCGGCGGCGCCGTCCGGGGGCTGCGCTACACCGACGGCGGCGGCGAGCACGAGCTCCACTCGGTGCTGACGGTGTCCGCCGACGGCCGCCGCTCGGCCCTGCGAGAGCGCGCCGGCCTGCGGCCGAAGGTGCTGGGCTCCTCCATGGACGTGCTGTGGCTGCGCGTCCCCCGCGGCGACGAGCGGGTCGAGGGCCTCAACGGCCGCACCGAGCACGGCACCATGGCGTTCGCGATCGACCGCGGGGACTACTGGCAGATCGCCTACGTCATCCGCAAGGGCGGGTTCGACCGGCTGCGCACGGAGCCCGTGGACGGGCTGCGGGAGCGGCTGCGGGCCCTGCTGCCCTTCCTCGGCGACCGGGTGGAGGCGATCAGGAGCTGGGACGACGTGGCGCTGCTCGACGTCCGGCTCGAGCGGCTGGAGCGCTGGTACCGCCCCGGCTACCTGTGCATCGGCGACGCGGCGCACGCCATGACCCCGGTCGGCGGCGTCGGGATCAACCTCGCGGTGCAGGACGCGGTCGCCACCGCGAACCTGCTGGCCGGGCCGCTGCTGCGGGCGCAGCGCGAGCCGCGGCGCTTCGAGCGGACGCTCAACCCGGAGCTGCTGGCGCGGGTCCAGCGCCGCCGGTGGTTCCCGGACGCGGGCACCCAGCGGGTGCAGGAGTTCATGCAGCGGGAGCTCTTCGGGGAGGTCGTCCCCGCCGCCGCGGACGGCGCCGCCGCGCCGGCTCCGCGCCGCATGCTGGAGGCGGCCCTCAGGACGCCCGCCGGCGCCAGGGTGGCGACGGGCCTCTACTCGCGGCTGATGTCGCGGATCATGATGCGCGGGCTGCGCCCGGAGCACGTGACCGCTCCCGAGCTGCGTCCCTAGGCGGTCCGGTCCGGTCGATCGGAGACCGGTGCAGGGCATGATCCAGGGCCGGGCCTTTGCGGCCCGGCCCTGGATCGTTCGGATGCGGCGGTCGGTCGCGGCGGTTCAGCCCTGGGAGCCGGAGGGCTCGGCGGGGGGTGTCGGTGGGGTGCCCCGCGTCCACACCGCGATGTACTCGGCCCGGCTCAGCCGCCAGCCGTTTCCGGTGCGCCGCGCCGTGAACGTGTAGTCGGCCCCGCCCGTGAAGGCGTCGCCCTGGTCGTCCGCCCGCTGCAGATGGGTCGCGATGATCTTGGAGCGGATCGCGGCGCCGTCGGCGTCGATCTCGATCACATGGTTCGAGACCAGGTGGTGGCTGCGTTCGAAGACCACCGCCGAGGTGCGCAGCGCCTCGCGCATCCCCTCCCGGCCGGTGTAGGTGCCGGTGGGCACGATGAGGACGAAGTCCTCGGTGTAGACGGAGTCGAACCAGGCGTCGTCGGCGCGCCGGTCGTCCGGCGACAGGAAGTGGCGGTTGATCGCCTGTTCGATCTCCGACCTGTCCGCCGTGTCCTGGAGGCGGGGAAGGAGATCCTTGAAGTCGAGGAGCATCGTGTCGTTCACTGCCGGCCCTTTCTTCTCCTGTGACGGGTGGGGGCGGCGCCGGGTATCAGCGGGCGGGCGGGCCGAACCACTGCTGGAGGGCGTCCTCGAGTCCTTCGCCCACGGTGTCGGTCCAGACGACATGGCCGTCCGGCCGCAGCAGAGCGGCGTCCACTCCGGGTGGGAGCAGGGCGGTGCACTGCTCCGGCGGGACGAGGCGGACGCGGCCCGGACGGCTGACGGCGGCGGCCTCCACACGGGCACGCGTCCCCGGCGCGGCGGAGCGGCGGCTCAGCAGCGCGCCGGTGCCCGGCGGCAGGGGCGCGGGGTCGTCCGCGTCCCGCAGCGGCGGCAGGCGCCGCCCGAGGACGTCCGCCGCCCGGTCGCCATCCGCCCCGTTCCGGCGCACCGGGTACCGGACGTCGACCCCGCCGAGCATGGCCGCGAGGTGCGCGGCGACCGCGGGGATCTCCAGGAGCCCGGCGAAGACCTCCCGGAGCGGGTCCGCCCGCACCCCGTCGAACTGCAGCGTCGTCTGAGCCTCGACGTTGTCCAGGACCCGCGCGCCGACCGCGTGGCGTTCGGCGTGGTAGGTGTCCAGCAGGCCGTCCGGCGCCCAGCCCCTGACCTGCGCGGCGAGCTTCCAGCCGAGGTTGACCGCGTCGTGCAGGCCCGTGTTGAGGGACTGCCCGCCGACGGGCATGTGCAGGCGTGCCGCGTCCCCTGCCAGCAGCACGCGGCCGCGGCGGTATTCGGCGGCCTGCCGGCAGGTGTCGTCGAAGACGTCCGTCCAGAGCGCCTCCCCGGTGGAGATGTCGTCGCCGGTCACCCGCTTCCAGGCGTCGGCCACCTCGCCGAACTCGGGAGGACCCGGACGTGCGACCGGTGCCCGGCCGTATTCGAGCACCATGAGGCGGGTGACGCGGTGGGGCAGGGCGCCCGCGACCGCCACCCCGTGGGGGAGGCGGTCGAAGCGGCGGGGCGGTATGTGGACGCCGGTCACGTCGGCCCGCAGCAGCTCGCGGGACGCGGGGCGGCCCGGGAGCGCGATGCCCGCCAGGCCGCCCACCACGCCGTCACGGCCGTCGCATCCGACCACGTAACGGGCGCGCATCCGGGTCGTGCCTCCGGAGACCCGCCCGTCCGGATCCCGCACGTCGAGGACCACCGAACCGCCGTCGTCGCGGACGTCGGCGACCTGCCGGCCGCGGCGCACCGTGGCGCCGAGCCCGGTGGCCCAGTCGTGCAGGATCTCCTCGGTGCGGAACTGCGGCACCATCCAGTTGGCCGGGACGGGACCGCCCGCCCGGGTCACGTCCAGAGGGATCCCGCCGAAGTGGCCGACGTCCCTGCCGGGCGGTGCCCCCAGCGCGTCCCGCAGGCCCCTCTGGAGGAGGAGCTCCACGGTGCGGGGGCTGAGCTGGGCGGCGCGGGACTCGCGGTGGGGTTCGGCCAGCCGTTCCAGGACGACCGTCTCCACACCGCCGAGCCGCAGTTCACCGGCCAGCATCAGGCCCACCGGGCCCGCGCCGACCACCACCACCTCGGCCTCCGCCGGGAGGGAGCCGTCCGCGCCGTGTGCCGCGCTCATGTCCTCCGCCCTCTCAGCCTCGGCCGCCGGACTCGGCGAACCGCTTCGCCCGGTTCAGCGTGGCCACGCTGTTGCCGCCGATCGAGGACCGGACCATGCTCTTGGCCTTGTCGAGATCGGCCCCCGCGCCGAGGACGGCCTCGATGTTCGCCTCGTTCACCCTGACGGTGTGAAGCGAGCGGACCACGGTCGGGCGCCCCGGCTCCTCCTCCACCGTCCAGACGCCGGTGTGCAGGGTGAGCAGCGGCGGTACGCGCAACTGCTTGTAGACGATGCGGTCGTGGGGGAAGCACACACGCACGGACTTGGTGGTGTGCACCGAGCCGTCCTCCGCCCGCGTGTCCATCTCCAGGGTCTGCAGCCCCGGGGAGTCCTCGGTGAGGACGATCCCGGCCACGTGCGGGAGGCGCTCCGTCCACTGGTCCGCCTCGTTGAGGAAGTCGTAGACGAGCCTGCCCGGGCCGTCCACCGTCACGGTGTCCTCGAACGTCAGGAAGGTCCCGGCGGCACCGGTGCCCGCCTCGGCGGCGTCCTTGATCGCGGCCAGCTCCGACCCGCTGTTCCGGTCGACGGCGGTGTCGATCAACTGGAGGCTGCCGGGGTCGTCGTCGACGGCGCGGTAGTCGTGGAGCAGCCTGACGCGGCTCTCGCGGTCCGACAGGCGCTCCACCAGCCACGCGCCGCCCATCGCCGCCACCGGGCGGGCCGGGACCTCCTGGCGGAAGTCGACGCGCAGCGCGTCCGCGTCCAGCCGGCGGCGGGAGGTCCAGGTCTTCGGCTCGCCGTTGGCGACGGCCCAGAGCCGGATCACCTCGTCCCCGGATCCCCTCGCCGCGCCCTTCTCCACGTATTCGGCGTGCACGCTGGGCGGGAATATCCGCGGCCACCGCTCCACGTCGGCGACGAGCCGGTACACGGTCTCGGCCGGCGCGTTCACGACCGTCTGGTGCTCGACCTCGCGGACGCCGATCTGGTCCGACATGATTTCCTTCCTGCCGGGGGGCTCAGAAGTTCCCGAGGCCCCCGCAGACGTTGACGGCCTGGGACGTGATCGAGGCGGCCGGCCCGGTCGCCAGGTAGCCGACCAGCCCCGCCACCTCCTCGGGGGTGGAGTACCGGCCCAGCGGGATCTTGGCCTGGAAGCGCCGCAGGATCTCCTCCTCGGGGACCCCCTCGTGCGCGCTGTGGCGGCGGCGGATCAGCCCGGCCATCGGGGTCTCGACGTATCCGGGGCAGACGGCGTTCACGGTGATGCCGGAGGAGGCGAGCTCGTTGCCGAGCGCCTTGGTGAACCCGACCACGCCGTGCTTGGACGCGGAGTACGGGGCACCGTAGACGACGCCCTGCTTGCCCGCCGTCGAGGCGATGTTGATGATCCTCCCGTGCCCCCTGTCCCGCATCCCGCCGGCGACCAGCACCTCGCGGGTCATCCGGAAGACGCTGTTCAGGTTCGTGTCGACGACGTCGAACCACAGCTCGTCGGGGATCTCCGCGGTGATGCCGCCGCCGCTGCGGCCGGCGTTGTTCACCAGGATGTCGATGGGGCCGTACCGGTCCACCGCGGCCTGGACGAGCGCGCGCACGTCGTCGGCGGAGCGGACGTCGCAGGCCCTGCCCTCGACCTCCAGCCCCTTCTCACGGAACTGGCGCACGGTGGTCTCCACGTCCTCGGCGGTGCGGGCGCAGAGGAAGACGCTCTTCCCGCGTTCGGCCAGCTCCGTCGCGATCGCGTACCCGATCCCGCTGGTGGCGCCGGTGACGAGGGCGACCTGGAATCCGTTGCCGGTCATGCCGGTCATGTCTGCCTCCTCTGCCGGGTCAGGCGAGCGACGCGTTGACGAGCTTCAACAACTCGCCGGGCGTCTCCGCCGAGGTCAGGTCGTCGTCGTCGAGGCTGATCCCGTACTTCTTCTCGATCCGGCCGCCCGTCTCCAGGACCGCCAGCGAGTCGTAGCCGAGGTCGGCGAACGGGACGTCGGCGATGTCGCCGTCCAGGTCCACGCCCTCGCTCTCGCCGGCGGCGGCCAGCAGGGTCTCCTTCAGTTCGGGCAGCGTCATTCCGGTCGAGCTCATGTCTCTCCTCTCGGGATCGGATCGGTTCGGTCGCCGCGCGTGCGCCCGCGCGCCCCCGCCCTCTCAGCGGCCGCGCTCCCAGTGGTAGAACCTGCTCGCGATCGCGTCCGCGGGCGACCGCCACGTATCCGGGTCGTAGGCCTCGACGAACGGGCGCATGTCCGCGCTGATCTGCTGGAACAGCGGATGGGCGCGGGCGCCGTCGATCGCGACCGCCCCCTCCGACTCGAAGTCCTGCAGGTGCAGGTAGAGGTCGTTGAAGGTGAACAGCTGGCGCCGCAGCGTCCCCATCCGCTCGGGCATCTCCGTCTCGTCGAACGCGCCGAAGAGCTTGGCGATCTCCTCCTCGTACGGGCCGGCCTTCCGGGCGATGATCAGTGTGCTGTGCATGGGTTCCCTTCTTCTCCCTTCCGCGATTCCGGCCGGCCGGGTCCCGCCCGGCCGGACGATCGCACCGGTCAGATCCGCGGCGGGCCGAACCAGCGCGCCAGCGCCTCGCCAAGCCCGCCGTCCGATCCGCCGCCCGCGCCGTCCGGCGCGGTCCAGGCGACGTGCCCGTCCGGGCGGATCAGCAGCGCTCCGGCCTCCGCCACGCCACCGGTCTCCGGGTCCGCGGGTGCCGCGGTGACCACGTCGACGCGGTCGCTCCAGCCGGAGGCCGCCCTCCGCAGGTCCGCGTCGCCGGTCAGGTCGAGCAGCACCCCGCGCCCGGTCCGCAGCAGTTCGGTGGTGGTCGTCTTCGTCCCGTCGGTGACGAGACCGATGTGGGGCATGCGGCGGCCCAGCAGCGGGTGGTCGCCGGGGCCGACGTCGTACCGGATGTCCAGGCCGCTGACCATGCCCGCGAGATGGCGGGCGACCTCGTCATAGGCCATCAGCTCGGAGAGGACGTCCCGGAGCGGGCGGGCGGCCTCGCCGCCGAGGGTCAGCATCCCCTGGGCCCGGGTGTTGCGCAGCAGTCGCGCGCCCACCGGGTGGCGCTCCGCGTGGTAGGTGTCCAGCAGGCCCTCGGGCGCGCGGCCGCCGGCCTGCGCGGCCAGCTTCCAGCCGAGGTTGGCCGCGTCCTGGACGCCCGTGTTCATGCCCTGGCCCCCGGCGGGGAGGCTGATGTGGGCGGCGTCGCCGGCCAGGAACACCCGGCCCCGGCGGTACTCGGTCGCCTGCCGCGCGGCGTCGGTGAAGCTGCTCACCCACACGGGACGGCCGCCGGCGATGTCCTCGCCGGTCAGCCGCTTCCAGGCGGCCGCGACCTCCGCGTAGGCGGGCGGTTCCGTCCGCTCGCGCGGCTCGTTGCCGAGCTCGCAGGAGATGACACGGGTGACCCCTCCTCCGATGGGACCCGCCATCGCCATGCCGCCGGCGGTGTGCTCGCCGCTCAGCCGCGGCCGGACCTCGACCCCCTCGACGTCGGCCAGGTACATCTCCAGGGTGGGGTCCGTGCCCTCGAACCGGAAGCCGGCCGCCGCCCGCACGGTGCTCCGCCCGCCGTCGCACCCCACCAGGTAGGACGCCCGCAGGGTCGCCGGTCCGCCGGGACCGGTCACGTGCACGTCGACCCCGTCGACGCCGGCGTCGACGCCGGTGACCTCGACACCGCGGCGCACCTCGGCGCCGAGCCGGTCGAGCCAGCCGCTCAGCACCGCCTCGGTCCGCGACTGGGGTACGCCGTTGACACTGAAATGCGCGCCGTCGAAAACGGCGAAGTCCAACGGTATCCCGCCGAAGTGACCGGCGGAGCTCCTGGCGAAGTCGCCGAAATCGTCGAGGATGCCGCGCTGCGCGAATATCTCCATGGTGCGCGGCCCGAAGCCCAGCCCGCGCGATTCCCCGGAGGGTTCCGCGAGTCTCTCCAGCACGAGGACGTCCGCTCCGGCCAGCGCGAGCTCGCCCGCGAGCATCATTCCGGTGGGCCCTGCGCCCACGACGACGACGGGGGATTCCATCGCTCCTCCACGGTCGGGTACCGGCCGAATCGATCTATCGGCCGCCAGCGTCACCCGCCCTTCTCGAGGCTCGCTCGGGCCTTTGTCCAGCCCGTTCCATGACGGCCCGAGTGAGCTTCGAGACCGTGCGGCGACGCTGTCCGCAGAGCGCAGGGCGGGTCCCCCGGATGCGGGCTCATCGAGAACGCGGGCTATCCGAACGAGGTGATGGAATGCGCAGGGTCGCCATAACCGGCATGGGCGTCGTGGCTCCTGGCGGAACCGGCGTCAAGGAGTACTGGGAACTTCTCACCGAGGGGAGATCCGCGATCCGCCGGATATCCCTGTACGACCCGTCGCCGTTCCGTTCGCGGGTCGCCGCCGAGGTCGACTTCGACCCGGTCGCGGCGGGGCTCCGGCCGCAGGAGACCCGCCGCCTCGACCGGGCCGGCCAGTTCGCGGTCGTCGCGGCCCGGGAGGCGCTGGCCGACAGCGGCGTGGCGGACGCGGGCGTCCCGGCCGACCGGATCGGCACCTCGCTCGGCAGCGCGGTGGGGTGCACCACCACGCTGGAGCGGGAGTACGTGGTGCTCAGCGACGGCGGCCGGATGGAGAACGTCGACCACGAGTACGCCGTGCCCGAGCTGTACTGGAAGTTCGTCCCGCACTCGATGGCGGCGGAGGTGGCCTGGGCCGCCGGCGCCGAGGGACCGGCCGCGGTGGTGTCCACCGGCTGCACCTCCGGCCTCGACGCGCTCGGCCACGCCGCGGACCTGATCCGCGAGGGCACGGTGGACGTCGTGGTCGCCGGCGCCACCGAGGCGCCGCTGTCCCCGATCACCTCCGCCTGCTTCGACGCCATCCGCGGCACCACGCCCGACAACGATCCGCCCGAGCGGGCCTGCCGCCCGTTCGACCGCACCCGCAGGGGGCTGGTCCTCGCCGAGGGGGCGGCCGTGCTGGTCTTCGAGGATCTGGAGCTGGCGCGGCGCCGCGGGGCGCACGTCTACGCCGAGGTCGCCGGTTTCGCCTCGCGGTGCAACGCCTACCACATGACCGGGCTGAAGCCCGACGGGCGCGAGATGTCCGCGGCCATCGACGCCGCGCTGGCCGAGGCGCGGACGGACCCGGCCGAGATCGACTACGTCAACGCGCACGGCTCCGCGACCAAGCAGAACGACCGGCACGAGACCGCGTCGTTCAAACGCAGCCTCGGCGACCACGCCCGCCGGGTGCCGATCAGCTCGATCAAGTCGATGATCGGCCACTCGCTCGGCGCGATCGGATCGCTGGAGACCGCGGCGTGCGCGCTCGCCATGGAGCACGGCGTCGTCCCGCCGACGGCGAACCTGAGCGAACCCGATCCCGACCTGGACCTGGACTACGTGCCGAACACCGCGCGGGAGGCCCGGCTCGACTCCGTGCTGACCGTCGGCAGCGGGTTCGGCGGCTTCCAGACCGCGCTCGTGCTGACCCGTCCCGACCGCGGGGGTGCCGCGTCATGACCATGCCCCGTACGAGCCCGGCGCCTCCTGCAGAGCGGGACGCGGCCGCCACGACGGCGATCACCGGCGTGGGCGTCACCGCGCCCAACGGGCTGGGCACCGAGGAGTGCTGGCGGGCGACCCTGGCCGGACGGAGCGGGCTCGGCCGGATCAGCCGGTTCGACCCGTCCCGGTACCCGGCGACCGTGGCCGGAGAGGTCCACGGCTACGTGGCCGAGGACCACATCCCCAGCCGCCTGCTGCCGCAGACCGACCACCAGACCCGGCTCTCGCTCACCGCCGCCGAGTGGGCGCTGCGGCACGCGCGGCTCGACCCCGCCGAGATCGAGGACTTCGCCGTGGGCGTGGCCACCGCCGCGTCCGCGGGCGCCGTCGAGTTCGGCCAGCGCGAGCTGCAGAACCTGTGGTCCCAGGGCAAGGACCATGTCAGCGCCTACCAGTCCTTCGCCTGGTTCTACGCCGTGAACAACGGGCAGATCTCCATCCGGCACGGCATGCGCGGGCCCGGCGGGGTACTGATCACCGAGCAGGCCGGCGGCCTGGACTCGCTCGCGCAGGCGCGCCGGTTCGTCCGCAAGGGCGCCTCGGTCATCGTCTCCGGCGGCGTGGACGGCGGCCTGTGCCCGCTCGGCTGGGTGCACTACCTCACCACCGGCCTGGTCAGCACCGAGAGCGCCCCGGACCGCGCCTACCTCCCGTTCTCGGACGCGGCGTGCGGCTTCGTCCCGGGGGAGGGCGGCGCGATCCTCATCGCCGAGGACGCCCGCCACGCGCGCGAGCGCGGCGTCCCGGCCCTGGCCACCGTGGCGGGGTACGCGGCGACGCTCGACCCGCCGCCCTGGACCGGCCGCCCGCCGCGGCTCGGGGACGCGATGGCCAACGCGATCAGCGACGCGGGGCTGCGGCCCGGCGACGTCGACGTCGTCTTCGCCGACGCGGCGGGCGACCGCAAGGGCGACGCCGCGGAGGCCGACGCCCTGCGCGAACTGTTCGGACCGCGGGGCGTCCCGGTCACCGCCCCCAAGACCATGACGGGCCGCCTGTTCGCCGGCGGCGCCGCCCTGGACGCCGCCTACGCGGTGCTCTCGCTGCGCGACGGGGTGATCCCGCCCACCGTCAACGTGGCCGAGCCCGCCCCCGAGTACGAGATGGACCTGGTCACCGGCCGGCCCCGCCGGGCGGACGTGCGCACCGCACTGGTCGTCGCGCGCGGGCACGGGGGATTCAACGCGGCCGTCGTGCTGCGCGCCCCCGAGTGACCCCGCCCGACCGGCCTCCGGCACAGATCGCGATCACGAGAACCGAGCAACCGAGCAACCGAGCACCCGAGGAAAAGGAGTGGTCATGGCCGCGGCACCCCACACCAGGAACGAGTACGACGCCATCGTTGTCGGAGGAGGCCCCGGAGGATCGGCCTGCGCGCTGACGCTCGCCCGCGCGGGACGGTCCGTCCTGCTGCTGGAGCGCGAGGTCTTCCCGCGCTTCCACGTCGGCGAGTCGCTGCTCACCTACACGGCGGACGCCCTGGAGAAGCTGGGCGTGCTGGAGAAGGTCCAGAAGTCGGGCTTCGTGACCAAGCGCGGCGTGGAGCTGACCGGCACCGAGGGGTTCTCGTACCGGGTCGACTTCCAGGAGATCGGGGACGGCTTCCGCAACTGGACCTTCCAGGTCGAGCGGGCCGACTTCGACAAGATCCTGCTCGACTCCGCCGCGGAGGCGGGCGCCGAGGTCGTCCAGGGCGCCCGCGTGCTCGGCCCGGTGCGGTCGGGCGACCGGGTCACCGGCGTCCGCTACACCGGCGGCGAGGACGAGCACACCGTGTCCGCGCGGTACGTCGTCGACGCCAGCGGGCGGGCCGGGGTCCTGGCGCGGGCGCTCGGCCTGCGCAAGACCGACAACAGCATCCGGATGATGGCGGTGTTCAAGCACTTCAGCGGCATCGACGAGCTGTACAACCCGGGCGCCAAGGGCGACATCGTGCTCGGCAACCACGACGACGGCTGGGTCTGGGCGATCCCGATCCGCGAGGACAAGCTCAGCGTCGGCACGGTGGTGCCGGTCGACACCATGCGCGCGGGGCGGGCCGAGGAGATCTACGACGAGTACCTCGGCCGGATCCCGCGCATCAAGAACCGGCTGCGGAACACCGAGGTGGCCGCGGAGCTCAGCGGCGAGACCGACTACAGCCACTACTCCGACGCGCTCGTCGGGCCCGGGTACTACATCGTCGGGGACGCCGGCTGCTTCACCGATCCGATCTTCTCGGCCGGGGTGTTCCTGGCCCTGGTGACCGGCACCTGGGCGGGCGAGGCGATCAACGCGTCCCTGGCCGACCCGTCCGTCGCGGACGTGCGCGCCCGGCTGTACGAGCGGTTCGGCATGACCGGGATGGACACCTACCACCGGCTGATCGCGCCTTCTACACCCACCACTACAGCGTCTACGAGTACCTCTGGGACCAGTGCGTGTCCGGCGGGGCCAGCATCGCGAGCGTCCTGCAGCTGATGAACGGCGACTTCTGGAACCCCGACAACCCGGTCGGGCGGCGGCTCCGGGAGACCACGGAGTGGGGCGTGTTCGAGGACTTCGAGCCCTACGTCACCCACCCCATCCACGGTGTCCGCGAGGTCGCCGCCGCCGTCTGAGCCCGCCGTCCTCGGCGGCACGACCCCTCTGTCATGGAGCGTCCATGGATCCCGTCGGCGAGCTCACCTCGCACGTCTTCGTCGCACTGATCGCGATCATCCTGGCCGCCGCGGCCTGCGGGCGGATCGCCAACGCCGCGGGGCAGCCCCGCGTCGTCGGAGAGATGGTCGCGGGGGTGCTTCTGGGGCCGTCCCTGCTGGGTGAGCTCGCCCCGGCGGCCTCTGCGTTCCTGTTCCCGCGGGAGGTCGTCTCGGTGCTGTACGTGCTGAGCACGATCGGCCTGGTGTTCTTCATGTTCCTGGTCGGCGCGGGCATCCACGGGGACGTGCTGGACCGCCGGTCGGTCCGGGAGGCGATGGTGGTCGGCGGGACCGGGGTGGGCGTCCCGTTCGTCCTCGGCGCGGGGACGGCGCTGCTGGTGGCGGGCCAGGTGGCCGAACCGGGCACCTCCCGCCTGCACCTGTCGCTGCTGCTGGGCGGTGCGCTCACGGTGACGGCCTTCCCCACGCTGGCGCGGATCCTGGAGGACCGGCGGATGCAGTTCTCCCGGCTGGGGGCGGTCACCCTGCTCGCCGGCTCGGTGGACGACATCGCGGCCTGGATCATGCTGGTGCTGGTGATCGCGCTGGCGTTCGGCGGGTCCGCCGCGCAGGTCGCGGTCGCCCTGGTCGGCACGGCGGTGTTCACGGCGGCGATGCTCACGCTGGGGAGGCGGCTGATGGCGCGGGTCGCGCGCGTCGTGGAGCGGGAGGGGGAGCTGACCCCGGGCGCGCTCGCGACGACCCTGCTGTTCGTGGCGGCGTCCGCCTGGGCGACGCACGAGCTGGGCGTCCACTTCGTCTTCGGCGGCTTCGTCGCCGGCCTCGCGCTCCCGGCGTCGCCGCTGCTGCGGGAGCGGCTGCGGAGCAGGCTGATGGACATGAACGCCGGCCTGCTGCTGCCGGTCTTCTTCGCCCACACCGGGCTCAACACCGACATCGACGCGGTCCTGCGGGGCTCGGTGCTCGGGGCCGTCGTCGCGATCGTGGCGGCCGCCTTCGCCGGGAAGTATCTGAGCTGCCTGCTGGCGATGCGCCTGCAGGGCAACGGCTGGCGGATCTCCTCGGCGGTCGGCGCGCTGATGAACGCCCGCGGCCTGATGATCCTCATCTTCATCGGGATCGGCCGCCGGCAGGGGCTGCTCGGCCAGGACCTCTACTCGATCCTGGTGCTCGTGGCGGTCGTGACCACCATCGCCGCGATCCCCCTGTACCGGCTCTCCCTCCCCGGGCACCTGGAGGACGCCGAGCGGGACCGGAGGGAGGGCGGCGGCGGACGGGAGCCGAGGCCCGCCTACGACGATGCGACGGTCGGCCGATGACCGCGTCATCCGCCGACATCGCGGCGCCCGAACGCCACGGTGCCGAGCGCGCCCAGGACGAGCGCGGCCAGGATGGCCGCCACCGCGGTCAGCCCGGCTACCGGGCCGGCGTCCGGTTCGCTGGCGGCGACGGCCAGGAGCGCCGTCGCCACCGGCCCGGCCCACAGCAGCGGCAGGAACAACCGGGGCAGGGCGCCGAACGCCGCGACGGCGAGGCCCGCGAACGCGAGGGCCGCCGTTGTCTGGACCAGGGAGACCGCCAGTGTCTCCGCGAGGCCGCCGCCCAGGTCGCCGCTCCGCAGCCCGGTGCCCAGGCTCGCGCCCAGACCGGCGGCGAGGACGACGGCGGCGAGACCGGCGGCGCCGTGACCGAGCCGGGCCAGCAGCCAGGTGCCGCGCCCGGCGCGGCCCGCCAGCGTCATCGCCAGCCCGCCGGTCGTCTCCTCCGACCTCAGACCCGCCAGGACGTGGGCGGCGTGGCAGACCGCGACGATCGCGACCAGGTCCGCCATGGCCACCGCTGAAGCGTCGTCGCCGGCGCCGAGCAGCCCCGCGCACAGGAAGCCGAGGATGCTCCCCGCGACCCAGGCCTTCATGGCCGTGCGGTACAGGCGCCGTCCGAGACTCCAGGGTCCGCGCAAGGACGGCGAGGCGGCCGCGGGACCCTTGCCGGTGTCGATGACGCTGGACCCGGGGTCGCGTTTCGTGCTCAGCCTGAACCCCTGGGCGGCGATGGGGACCGACAGCGCCACGAGAGGCACCAGCAGCACCCAGCGGTCCCCGTGGAACGGCCGGATCTCCTGCGCCCAGGTCACCGGGGAGATCCATGAGATCCAGCCGCGGGACACCCCGAGGCCGCCCGCCGGGACCCCGCCCAGCGCGTCGCCGATCGCGCGGGGCAGGAACACCAGGAAGATCACCAGGATGGCGTCCCAGGTCGAGGCGGTCGTGGACGGCCACAGCTGCGCGGTCATCGTCGCCACCGCCGCGAAGACCAGCCCGGTGGCGGCGATCGCCGCGGCCGCCGCGACCGACCCCGCGACCGGAAGCCCGCCGAGCGCGAGGGCGAGCGCGAGCACCGGCACGAGGGCCGCGCACGCCGCGACCCCGAGGAGCAGCGCGGCCAGCAACGGCGCGTGCCGCCCCACCGCGGTGGACGCGAGAAGCTCGGCGCGCCCGCTCTCGTCGTTCTGGCGCGTCTGCCTGAGCACCATGGCCACGGCCATGAGGGAGGCGAGCGTCGTCGTGGCGGTGAAGGTGTCGGTCACGGCCAGCGAGCCGATGCCGTCGCCGGCGGGTGCTCCGTTGAGCGCCCTGAGGAGGGCGGACTCCGAACGGTCGATGGCCGCCGCCCGTGCCTCGGCATCGGTGAAGGCGGCGCCGTAGGCCGCCGCCGTTCCCCCCAGCAGCGCCGCGTTGGCGAGCAGCCAGGCGGGCAGGGCGTGGCGCTCCCGGCGCAGCCCCAGCCGGAACAGCGTTCCCGTCCCGGCGAGCCGGTCCTTTGGCGCCGCCTTTCCTTGCCTCGCGCCGGGCGCTTTCAGCGTTGACGTCATGGTGCCGCCGCCCTCCGGTTTTCGAGTACCGCGTCCTGCGACAGGAGGAGGTCCTCGGGAGAGGCGTGCCGCAGCCCGTCCGGCGGGCCGGATTCGACCGTCCGGCCGGACCTGACGACGCTGATCCGGTCGCAGACCTCCGCGAGTTCTCCCAGGCTCTCGCCCGACAGCAGGAGCGTGCGCCCGTCGCGCCGCTCCTCCGCCAGGCAGGCGCGGACGACCGCCCGTGCCGGCGGATCCATGTCCGCCGCCGGCCGGTCCAGCATCAGCAGCTCCGCGTCGGACGCCAGCGCCGAGATCACGGTCAGCTTCTGCCGCTCTCCGGCCGAGTACGTGCGCGCCTTCCGGCGCGGGTCCAGGTCGAGCCGGGCGACGAGCTCGTCCCGGCGCCGGCCGTCCGCCCGTCCGCCCCGCAGCCGGCCGAGCAGATCGATGATCTCCCCACCGGACAGGCCGGGCCAGAACCGGACGGCGGCCGGCGCGAACGCCAGCCGCCGGTGGAGCCGGACCGCGTCCCGCCAGGGATCGCCGTCCAGCAGCCGCGCCGTTCCCGAATCCGCCCGGACGAGCCCGAGCAGCGCGCGGAAGGCCGTGGTCTTCCCCGCCCCGGCTGCTCCGAGCAGGCCGTGCGCCTCGCCGGCCGGAACGGACAGGTCGAGCCCGTCCAGGGCCCGGACCCGCGCCCGCCCCTGCCCGAAGGTCTTCACCAGGCCCTCGGTGCGAATCGCTTCGTTCACCGCTCCTCCCCTTCTCTTCCGGACGACCGCGTCAACGGCGAGCCGGCCCCGCGGACCGTGTCCGGGGGCCGGCTCGCGCCGTTCAGGACCGCAGCGCCCCCTCCGCGATGTTGTGGCTGGTGCCGGCCTGGATCGGGGTGACGCCGGTGAGCCGGATGCCGGCCCTGTCGAACAGCGCCTCGATCTCCGCCTCCGAGCGCTCGTGGCCGCCCGTGAGGACCATCATGTTCAGGTCGCTCATCACCGTGTTGACGATCTCGCCCGGTTCGCCGCCCGCGGGCTGGGACGGCTCGATGAGGACGATCCTGTCGTCGCCGGACATCGCCTCGGCGCACCTGCGCAGGATCGCCTCGCTGCGCTCGTCGTCCCAGTCGTGGACGACGCTCTTGAGCACGTAGAGGTCCCCGTCGCCGGGGACCGAGGTGAAGAAGTCGCCCGCGCGGACCTCGCAGCGGTCGGCGACGCCGGCGTCCGCGAGGGTCTTGGCGGCCTGCTCGACGCCCTGGGCGGTGTCGAAGAGGACGCCGCGGAGCCCGGGCGCGGTGCGCAGGATCGCGGCGATCAGCGTGCCGTTGCCGCCCCCGACGTCGACCACGGCGCGGAAGCGGGAGAAGTCGTATCCGGTCACGAGCCGGTCGGTGACGTCCCCGGTCAGCTCGCCCATGGCGACGTTGAAGGTCGCCGCGGGCCGCGGGTTGCGGTCGAGGTACTCGAAGTAGTCGGTTCCGAAGATCTTCTGGAAGGCGTTCCCGCCCGTCCGGACGCTGTCCTCCAGGCCGCCCCAGCTCTGCCACAGCGCCTCGCCGCCGATGTGCATGGCCAGCTCGCGCAGGGTGCCGGGGGCGTCCGAGCGCAGCGGGCCGCCCATCGGGCCGAGCGTGTAGACGCCCGGGCCCTGCTCGACGACCACGCCGAAGCAGGTGAGCGCCCGCAGCAGCCGCTTCAGGGACGCCGGGTCGGACGAGGTCGCCGCCGCGAGCTGCTCCGCCGTCCGGGGGCCGCCGTCCAGCACGTCGGCTATGCCGAGCCGGGCGGCCACGTGGATCACCCGCGCGGGCATGTGGCCGAAGATCAACCTCTTGATCATCCCTTGGGCGTCCATGCCCCCGTCGCCGTGGTTCCTCGGGCCGGACTCTTGCATGGCTTCTCCTTCGGAGTCGTGGTGACCGTTCATTCGGACGAGGAGAGGGAGCTCCCCTGCGGGGACGGCCGCGGGGAGCCGCACCAGTGCGCCACCGCCTCACGGACCCGGCCGGGGCTCGGCGCCCGGTGGCTCCAGGCCAGGTAGCCGTCCGGGCGCAGCAGCATGACCGTGGACGCGCGCGACGGCCGCTGCCCCGGCGCCGCGACCGCCGTGACCCTGTCGCCCCAGCCGGCGACGGCCGCGGCCGCCGCGCCGTCCTCCGAGTGGTCCAGGAGAAGGAAGCGATCGGGCTCGACCAGTTCGTACAGGCGCACCCGGCGGCCCTCGACGGACAGCTCGCGGTCGTCCACCCGCAGACCGGTGGCCGACGACCGGGGCAGTCCGGGCGGAGCCGGATAGCTGATGTTCATCCCGGCGATCGTCCGGCGCAGGAACCTGGTGATCAGGGGGATCGCCAGCACGAGCCGCGCCGCGTAGGGCCGGACCACGTGGACGGCCCGCGGCGCCACCGCCGACCTCAGCAGCAGGTCGCTGATCTTCAGGGCGGTGCGCCCGACCGGGTGGCGCTCGGTCTGGTAGGAGTCCAGCAGCCAGTCCGGGGCCCGGCCGCGGTGCGCGGCGATGAGCTTCCACGCCAGGTTCGCGGCGTCCTGGATGCCGGTGTTCATCCCGAGGGAGCCCATGGGGGAGTTCACGTGCGCCGCGTCCCCGGCGAGGAAGACCCGTCCCACCCGGTACCGGTCGGCCTGGCGGCGCTCGGTCAGGAACCGGGTGGACCACCGCATCTCCTCGATGTCGATGTCCCTGCCGCTGATGCGCCGGATGGACTCCAGCACCTCCGCGACGCCGAGGGGGGCCTCCAGCGGGACGCCCTGCTGGGCGCGGTCCCAGATCACCGCGCGGTACCAGCCGTCCCCGAACGCCGGGAACAGGATCGCGCCGTCGCGGCCCATCAGGCCGTTGATGCCCTCCTGCATCCGGGAGGTGGTGCGGATGTCGGCCAGCAGCAGCTTGGTGTCGTAGTTGCGGCCGGTGAAACCGACGCCGAGGAGCGCCCGGACCCGGCTGTGCGCGCCGTCGCACCCCACCACGTAGTCGGCGGCCGGGCCGGGCGCGCCGTTGACCTCGAGCGCGACGCCGCCGGCGTCCTGCTCCAGACCGGTCACCTCCGCACCGGTCTCGATCTTGGCGCCCAGTTCCTCGGCGCGGCGCAGCAGCAGCGCCTCGGTCCGGGCCTGCGGGACGATCAGGACGAACGGGAACCGGCTCTCGGGATGCCGGAAGCTGAGACTGAGGTCCCCGCGCCCCATCTGCGGGCGGAACATCCCCACCGGACGGCCCTGCGGCACCAGTTCGTCCGCGCACCCCCGCATGTCGAGGATCTCCAGGGTGCGCGCGTGCACCCCGAACGCCCGGGTCAGGTTGGACTCCAGGGCGCGCTTCTCCAGGACGGTCACCGGCACCCCGGCGGCCGCGAGATCACCGGCCAGCATCAGCCCGGTCGGTCCGGCCCCGACGACGATCACGCTCATGACACGCTCCCACGGCACTCGCTGTGCGGCTTCCACGGCTTGGCGGTCCGATCCTCGCCCCGGGGGCTTGAACCGCGCTTGAGCGCAGGTGGAGCGGGCGGACGAGGGAGGGCGGGCGCGGCCACGTCACACCTCCCGGCCCGCCGCCGGTGCGCGCAGCATGTCGAGGACGGCCGCCGACCAGGAGAAGCCCTGGCCGACCCCGGCGACCAGGCAGCGCTGGCCCGGGCGCAGCGCGCCCGAGTCGGCCAGCAGGCCCAGCAGGGCGATCTGGTCACCGGCTCCCAGGTGCCCGATCTCGCGCCCCAGCGACCAGGTCGTCCGCTCCGGATCGATGCCGAACGGATCGAGGAAGTGCGCCCGCAGCCGGCCCAGGCCCAGGCTCGGGAGCACGAACCAGTCGATGTCGGCGAGCTCGGCGCCGGCCTCGGCCAGCGCCCGTTCGAAGGTCTCCCGCTGCCCCGCGTCGATGCGGCCGAGCACCTCGTCGAGACCCACCTCGGCGACCAGCGCCTTCCGCCCGGCCTCGAGATCGACCGTCCGCCGGACGCCGAACGGCGCGTCCCCGGACGGGTCGTCGCCCCGCGACATCCGCTCCAGCTCCGGGTCGGAGACCGTGACCAGGCTCCGGACCCGGGCGAAGCCGGGCCGGCGCGACAGCACCGCCGCGGCGCCGCCGTCGCCGCAGACCGTCCCGGGATCGCTGCGCCACCGGTCGTACCCGGGCGGGCAGAACCGGTCGCCGGTCGTCACCAGGACATGGCTCCGGGCGGGGTCGGCCATGAGGTGGTTCGCGGCGAGGTCCATCGCGGCCATGCCCCCGTTGGACATCTGGCCGATCTCGATGGCGGGGCACCGGTTGCCGACCGCGACCCGCTGGACGTACGAGGCGGCGGGCCACATGTCGTGGCCCTGGTAGTAGGTGCTGGCGTGCAGCAGCAGGTCGATCTCGTCCGGCCGGCACCCGGCCCGGCGCACCGCCGCGCGGGCGGCCTGCGCCGCCATGTCGGGGGCCGGCTCGGTGCGCGAGACGCGGACCGCGGCGATGTCGGTCCGCCACAGCGCCCTGGCGTCGCACAGTCCGGCCCGGTCGGCCTCGTCGAGGGTCATCCGCTCCGGGAGCCGACTCGCCGCCGCGGCGACATGGAGGTCGTCGAATCTCACGTCACTCTCCCTGGGAGTCGCCGAGGTGCATTTCCCGGAGCAGCGCGGTGGTGTGCTCGGCGCGCCGGAACCGCGGCTCGCCGATCACCTTGCGCAGCAGTCCGGTGGTGGTGTGCACGCCGGGGCCGCCGACCGTGAACTCGCCGAGCGCCCGGTCCATGCGCGCGACGGCCGCGTCCCGGTCGGGTCCCCAGGTGACGACCTTCGCGATCAGCGAGTCGTAGTGGGGCGGGACCCTGCGGCCCTGGTAGGCGTCGGTGTCCACCCGGGTGAACGGCCCGCCGGGCGGCCGGAACGCGGTGAGCGTCCCGGGCGCGGGCGCGAAGCCGCGCTCGGGGTCCTCGGCGTTGACGCGGCACTCGATCGCGGCGCCGTGCCGGCGCACCTCGTCCTGCGCGAAGCCGAGGGGGAGCCCGGCGGCGATCCGGATCTGCTCGCGGACCAGGTCGATGCCGGTGACCATCTCGGTCACCGGGTGCTCCACCTGGATCCGGCAGTTGATCTCCATGAGGTGGAAGTCGTCGCCGTCGACCAGGAACTCGAAGGTGCCGGCCCCGGTGAAGCCGCAGGCGAGGGCCCCGGTGACGGCGGCCTCGCACATCCGCTCGGTCATCGCGCGGTCGACGCCCGCGGCGGGGGTCTCCTCGACGAGCTTCTGGTGGCGGCGCTGGACGGAGCAGTCCCGCTCGCCCAGGTGGACGCCGTTGCCGTGCCGGTCGCACAGGACCTGCACCTCGATGTGCCGCGCCGGCTCCACCAGGCGCTCGAGGTAGACCCTGCCGTCCCCGAACAGCGACTTGGCCGCCGCACGGGTCTCCCGGTAGGCGCGGACGAACTCGCGCGGCCCGCGCACCGGCGTCATCCCGCGCCCGCCGCCGCCCGCCACCGCCTTGATCATCAGGGGGTAGCCGACGGCGTCGGCCATCCGCTTGGCCTCGGCCGCGGCGGCGCCGGTGGCGTCGGTGCCCGGCAGCACCGGCAGCCCCGCCTCGCTCATGATCCGCCGGGCCGCCGCCTTGTCGCCCAGCCGGGCCATCACGTCCGCGGGCGGGCCGATGAAGGTCAGGCCGCCGGCCTCGCAGATCTCGGCGAAGTCGGGATCCTCGGAGAGGAACCCGTAGCCGGGATGGACCGCCTCGGCGCCGGTCTGCAGCGCCGCCTCGGTGATCGCCGGCGCGCTCAGGTAGCTGCGCCTGGGCGCCGCGGGGCCGATCCGCACCACGCTGTCGGCGAATCCGGTGACGGCCGACTCCTCGTCGGCGGTGGAGCACACCGCCACCGTCCGGATGCCCATCTCGCGGCAGGTCCTGGCCACGCGCAGGGCGATCTCGCCCCGGTTGGCGATGAGTACCGTGCTGAACATCTCGCTCCTCGCTGCCGTCGGGACGGCCGTCAGCCGCCGGCCGGGGCGAGCGCGATGAGCGGCTGCCCGTACTCGACGGCGGTGTCGTTCGGCACGAGCAGCTCCACGATCCGGCCGCCCTGCTCGGCTTCGATGGCGTTCATGAGCTTCATGGCCTCGAGGATCCCGACCTGCTGCCCCGGCTCGACGACGTCGCCCGGACGGACGAACGGCGGCTCGCCGGGGCCGGGCGCCTGGTAGAACGTCCCGACCAGCGGCGCGCAAATATGGATCAGCTCGCCGTCGGAGCCGGACGTGGTGTCGGCGGAGTCGGTGGAGTCCGCGGGGATCGGCGCGGCGGGCTCCGCGGCCACGGGCTCCGCGTACTCGCCGTTCGCGCCCGGTACGGGCCACTCCAGCTCGACCGTCACGTCCTCGGCCTGCACCTTGATCCGGCGCAGAGGCCGGCGGGCCTCGAGCGCCAGCGCCTCGGCCCGCCGGATGATCTCGTCGATGATGCTCTCGGCGCTCACGTCGCCCCACCTTCCTGATCACGGTCCGCCGGCGCCGCGCCCATCCCGCGGAACCGGCGGCGCCGGTCGCGCAGCAGCGCCTCGACCGGGCGCGGGGACAGCTCGTCCAGCGCGGCCGTCAGCGCCGCCCCCAGCCGCTCGGCCGCGAGCATCGGGTCGCCCTGGACGCCCTCTTCGGGTTCGGGGATGACCCCGTCCACCACACCGAGGCTCAGCTGCGCGCCGGCGTCGATGCGCAGCGCCGCCGCGGCCTCGGCCGCCCTGGCCCGGTCCCGCCACAGGATCGCCGCGCAGCCCTCCGGGCTGATGACGGAGTAGATCGAGGACTCGAAGGCGAGCACCCGGTCCGCGACGCCCAGCGCGAGCGCGCCCCCGCTGCCGCCCTCGCCCGTGACCACGGCGATGATCGGGACGGGCAGCCGCGCCATGAGCCGCAGGTTCTCCGCGATCGCGATCGCCTGGCCCCGTTCCTCCGCCTCGATCCCGGGGTGGGCGCCCGGCGTGTCGATGAACGTGACGACGGGGAGCCCGAGCTTGGCGGCCATCCGCATGAGCCGCGCCGCCTTGCGGTAGCCGTCGGGGGTCGGCATGCCGAAGTCGCGCGCGATGAGCTCGGCGGTGCTGTGCCCCTTCTGGTGGCCGACCACCATCACCGGCCGCCCGTCCAGCCGGGCGGGACCGCCCGTGATCGCCGGGCTGTCACCGGACATCCGGTCGCCGTGCAGCTCGATGATGCCGTCCGCCATGTAGGCGAGGTAGTCGAGCGTCGTCGGGCGGTCGATGTTCCGTGCCTGCCGCATGTTCTCCACCGGTTCGCGCGGCGAAGGCGCCGCGGGGGCCCGCGTGGCCGGATCGCCGCGCGCCGTGCCGTCCTCCCGGTGGCGCGGCTCCTGGTCCCGCGCGCCCTGCCCGTCCTCGTGGAAGGCCAGCAGCCGCGCCAGGGTCGATCGCAGCTCGGCCCGCGGGCGGATGTCGTCGACCAGGCCGTGCTCCAGCAGGAACTCGGCGGTCTGGAAGTCGTCGGGCAGCCGCTGCCCGATGGTCTGCTCGATCACCCTGGGGCCGGTGAAGCCCATGCGCGCGCCGGGCTCGGCGATGATCACATCGGTCAGCGTCGCGAACGACGCGGCCACCCCCGCGTACGTCGGGTCGGTGATGACCGAGACGGTGAGCACCCCGGCCTCGTCCAGCTCGGCGAGGGCGCCGCCCGTCTTGGCCATCTGCATGAGGGCGAGGATCCCCTCCTGCATGCGCGCCCCGCCGGAGGCAGTGACCAGCACGAGCGGCACCCGGTCGGCCAGGGCCGCGTCGGCCGCGCGGGTGATCCGCTCGCCGACCGCCGTGCCCAGGCTCCCGCCCATGAAGCGGAAGTCCATGGCGGCGACCACGGCCGGCCGTTCCTCGATCGTGCCCCGCACGCAGATCACCGCCTCGTCCAGCCCGGTGCTCTCCCGGGCCAGGCGGAGCCGCTCCCGGTAGGGGGCGGTGTCCACGAAGCCGAGCGGGTCCTCCGGCGTGCGCGGGGACGGCAGCGGCACGGCCGACCCTTCGTCGAGCAGCTGCTCCAGCCGCCGCGGCGCGGTGATCGGAGCATGGTGCCCGCAGTCCGGGCACACGCACAGGTCGCGGGTGAAGCGTTTGCCGTAGACCGGCGTTCTGCACCTGCGGCAGGCGACCCAGTCGGCGATCGCGGAAGGAGAGGTCTGGGTCATCACGGGACTCCAGAGGAATGTCGCGAACTGATATCCGGCCCCGAAACTGGCAGCCCCGGCTCAGGGATGGTTCGAGCCTCGATCCAGCGACCCCGGAGTCCGCTCCGCGTCCAGCCGTCCTCAACCCGTCCTTGAGACGCCACCGGCACGATCGGCCATCGGCAGGATCGCCACGACCGCGACCGCCCGGAACACCCCCCGACGAGCCCGAACACAGGAAGAACCGCCATGCCGAACCCGCAGGAGAACGCCAGGCGGCCCGTCGCGCTGCTCTTCCCCGGACAGGGCTCGCAGCAGGTGCTGATGGGCGCCGGGCTGTACGGGCACATGTCCGTCTTCACCGACGTCATGGACACGGTGTTCCGGCTGTGGGGCGAGGAGGGCGCGAGCATCAGGGCGGACTGGCTGTCCGGCGGCCCACCCGAATTACTCGACGACGTGACGCGTGCGCAGCCGCTCCTGTTCGCGCTGAACTACGCACTCGGCAGAACCGTCCTGAGCTGGGGCGTCCGGCCCGCCGCCCTGCTCGGGCACAGCGTGGGCGAACTGTCGGCCGCGGTCCTGGCCGGCGTCTTCGGCCTCGCGGACGGGGCGCGCCTCATGATGGACCGGATCACGACGATCGCAGGCACGCCGCCCGGCGGGATGCTGGCGGTGGCCGCGTCGCGCGAGGAGGTGGAGCCCTACCTGTCCGGGGAGGTCTCCGTCGGCGCGGTCAACGCCCCGCGCCAGGTCCTGCTCGCCGGGCCGGCCCGGCCGCTCGCCGAGGCCGAGCGCCGGCTGCGGGCCGACGGCCGCACGTGCCGCATGGCGAAGGCACGGCAGGCCTTCCACAGCCCGCTCCTGTCCGGCGCGGTGGACAGGTCGGCCCCTGCCTGGAAGGAGACGGAACTCCGGGCTCCGGAGCTCACCGTCTACTCCGCCTACCTCGGTGCCGTGCTGTCACCCGAGGACGCCCGGGATCCCGGCTTCTGGGCCCGCCAGCCGGTCGATCCCGTGCTCTTCGGGCCGACGCTGGAACGGATGCTCGACGGCGGCGACCACCTCCTGGTCGAGGCCGGGCCGGGGCAGGGACTCAGCGCGCTGGCACGGCGCCGGCCCGCGGTGACCTCGGGACGCAGCGCCGTCACCGCCATGCTCCCGGCCAGGGCGGGCGACCCGGCCGGCGACCGCGCCGCGGTGCTGAACGCGGCCGAGCGCATCTCGGCCGAGGGCCACGACATCGACGGGGACGCCGTCCGTTCGTGAACACCGTCTTGGAGGGCGACGACAGTGAGTGATGCGATAGCGGTCATCGGGCTGGCCTGCCGCCTCCCCGGAGCCCCGGATCCGGCCGGATTCTGGCGGCTCCTCCGGAACGGCGCCGACGCCGTCGGCGAGCCCCCGGACGACCGGCGGGACCTCCGGGACCTCGCCGAGCACACGGGCGTGCGCCGGGGCGGATTCCTCGAACGGGTCGACGCCTTCGACGCGGACTTCTTCGGGATCTCGCCGCGCGAGGCCGCCGCGATGGACCCGCAGCAGCGGCTCATGCTGGAGCTGAGCTGGGAGGCCCTGGAGAACGCCCGCATCGCCCCCGGCACGGTGCACGGCACGGGGACGGGCGTGTTCGTCGGCGCGGTCTGGGACGACTACGCCGCCCGCACCTACCGGCAGGGACCGGCGGCCGTCTCCGAGCACACCATGACCGGGGTGCACCGCTCCATCATCGCCAACCGGATCTCCTACGCCCTCGGCCTGAACGGGCCGAGCATGGCCGTGGACACCGGGCAGTCCTCGTCGCTGGTCTCCGTCCACCTGGCCGCCGAGAGCCTGCGGCGCGGCGAGACCGACCTGGCCGTGGCGGGCGGCGTCAACCTGATGCTCGCCCCGGAGAGCACCCTGGGCTCGCTTCGATTCGGCGCGCTGTCCCCGGACGGGCGCTGCCACACCTTCGACGCGCGGGCCAACGGCTACGTGCGGGGGGAGGGCGGCGGGGCGGTGGTGCTCAAGCCGCTGTCCCGGGCGCTCGCCGACGGTGATCCGGTCTACTGCGTCGTCCGGGGCGGGGCCACGAACAGCGACGGCGCCACCGAGGGGCTCACGGTGCCGAGCCGGCGGGCCCAGGAGGAGGTGCTGCGGGAGGCGTACCGGAACGCGGGCGTCGATCCGGTCGATGTCCAGTACGTCGAACTGCACGGCACCGGGACCCCGGTGGGGGATCCGATCGAGGCGGGGGCGCTCGGCGCCGTGCTCGGCTCCTCCCGGCCGGCCGGCGCCCCGCTGCCGGTCGGCTCGGCGAAGACGAACGTGGGCCATCTGGAGGGTGCCGCGGGCATCGTCGGATTCCTGAAGACGGCGCTCGCCATCAGCAACGGGGAGATCCCGCCCAGCCTCAACTTCGAGCGGCCCAACCCGCGGATCCCGCTGGCGGACTGGGGACTGCGGGTCCAGACCGAGGCGGGGCCGTGGCCGTCGCCCGAGCGGCCGCCGGTGGCCGGTGTGTCGTCGTTCGGGATGGGCGGGACCAACTGCCACCTGGTGCTGGCCTCACCGCCCGCAGCCGAACCCGCGACGACAAGGACCCCGGCGGAGGAGAGAACGGGCGAGCCCCGTCCAGCGCCGTGGGTGGTCTCGGGACGATCCGCGCAGGCGTTGCGGGCGCAGGCCGACCGGTTGCGGGAGTTCGCCTCTACCGAACCGGCGTTGGACACCGGCGACGTCGGCTTCTCCCTCGCCACCTCGCGCACGGCCTTCGAGTACCGGGCGGCGGTGGTCGGCGACGACCGCGACGATCTCCTCGCCGGGCTGCGGGCGCTGGCGCAGGGCGAGCCCGCCGCGAACGTGGTCCGGGACGACACGATCGGCGGAGGGCTCGCCTTCCTGTTCTCCGGCCAGGGCTTCCAGCGGCCGGGTATGGGACGCGCGCTGTACGGCTGCTTCCCGGCCTTCGCCGCGGCCTTCGACTCCGTCCGCGCCGAACTGGACCCGCTGCTGGACCGCCCGCTCGGCGAGGTCGTCTGGGCCGAGGACCACTCGGCCGACGCCGGCCTCCTGGATCGCACCGACCACACCCAGGCCGCCCTGTTCGCCGTCGAGGTCGCGCTCTACCGGCTCTTCCAGTCGTGGGGCGTCGAGCCCGATTTCGTGGCCGGCCACTCCGTCGGCGAGTTCGCCGCCGCGCACGTCGCGGGCGTCCTCACGCTCGC
Source organism: Actinomadura rugatobispora (assembly GCF_055379765.1). Lineage (NCBI taxonomy): Bacteria > Bacillati > Actinomycetota > Actinomycetes > Streptosporangiales > Thermomonosporaceae > Actinomadura > Actinomadura rugatobispora. The sequence goes on from NZ_AP029191.1 coordinate 10,516,603, forward strand.
CGGAGCGTGCACGCTGGTCGCAGCGCGCGGGCGCCTGATGCGGGAACTCTCGCCAGGCGGGGTGATGATCTCGCTGCAGGCTTCCGAGGACGAGGTCCGCCCGCTGCTGGGGGGCGGCCGGGCGCGGCTCGGCATCGCGGCCGTCAACGGTCCAAGCTCGGTCGTGGTCTCCGGTGAGGCGGCCCCCGCGGTGGAGGTGGCGGCGCATTTCGAACGGCTCGGCCGCAGGACCCGGCGGCTCAACGTGAGCCACGCGTTCCACTCCCCGCTGATGGCGCCCGTCCTGGACGGGTTGCGCGAGGCCGCCGGCCAGGTGGACTTCCACGCTCCGAGCGGCCCGCGCCTGGTGTCCACGGTCACCGGGGAGATCGCGACGGCGGAACGGCTGTGCTCGGTGGACCACTGGATCGACCACGTCCGCCTGCCGGTGCGCTTCGCCGACGGAGTCAGGACGCTGCAGGGCCTCGGGGCCCGCCATTTCCTGGAGGTCGGCCCCGGCCACGGCCTCACCGTCATGGGCCAGGAGAACGTCACGGGCGCGGACTGCGCCTTCGCGCCGTCCCTGGACACCTCCCCGGAGGCGACGGCCGAGGTGCGGTCGGTCACCGCCGCGCTGGGCTGGCTGCACGTCCGGGGCGTGGACGTCGACTGGGAGGCCGTGTTCGGGCCGCACGCCCGGAAAGTGGACCTGCCGACGTACGCCTTCCAGCGCAGGCGCCACTGGCTGCATGAAGACCGCGCGACAACGCCCCCCGGGACGGCGCCCCCGGAAAGGGCAGAGCCCAGCGACGTCGACATGCGCGACCTCGTGCGCGCGAACGTGGCGGCGGTGCTGGGGCACGACGACATGGAGTCCGTCGACGAGCGGCGTCCGTTCAAGGACCTGGGGCTCGACTCCCGCATGGCCGTCGAACTCCGCACCAGGCTGCGGGAGGCGACGGGACTGCGGCTGCCGACGGCGCTGGTCTACGACCACCCGACGCCCACGGCGCTGATCGATCACCTGCGGAGTGAGGCGACCGGCGGGCGGGCCGGGCAGGCGGCGCCCGGCCCGGCCCGCCCCGCACCCGACGAGCCGGTCGCCGTCGTGGCGATGAGCTGCCGGTTCCCCGGCGGCGTGCGAGGCCCGGACGACCTGTGGCGGCTGGTCGCCGAGGGCACGGACGCGATCTCGGAGTTCCCCGGCAACCGTGGCTGGGACCTGGCGGAGCTGTACGATCCCGAGTCCACCCGGCCCGGGACCTCCTACACGCGGCACGGCGGGTTCCTGCACGACGCGGACGAGTTCGACGCCGAGTTCTTCGGCGTCCACGCCCGCGAGGCCACCGCGATGGACCCCCAGCAGCGTCTCCTGCTGGAATCGTCGCAGGAGGCGCTCGAACGGGCCGGGCTGGATCCGGCCGCCCTGGGCGATGCCGGGCGCCCGGTGGGCGTCTACGTCGGTGCGATGGCGCAGGACTACGGTCCGCGCCTGCACGAGTCCGGCGGGGGGAACGACGGTTTCGGCGGCTACCTGCTGACCGGTGCCACCCCGAGCGTCGCCTCCGGCCGGATCGCCTACGTCCACGGCTTCCAGGGCCCGGCCGTCACGGTGGACACGGCGTGCTCGTCCTCGCTGGTCGCGATCCATCTGGCCGTTCGCGCGCTGCGGCAGGGCGACTGCGGGCTGGCGCTCGCGGGCGGTGTCGCGGTGATGCCCTCCCCGGGCATGTTCGTCGACTTCAGCAGGCAGCGCGGGCTCGCCCCCGACGGCCGCTGCAAGGCGTTCGCGGCCGGCGCGGACGGCACGGCCTGGGCCGAGGGCGTGGGCCTGCTGGTGCTGGAGCGCCTGTCCGACGCGCGGCGCCACGGGCATCCCGTCCTCGCCCTCGTGCGCGGCGGCGCGATCAACCAGGACGGCGCCAGCAACGGCCTGACCGCTCCCAACGGGCCGTCCCAGGAACGGGTCATCCGGCAGGCGCTGGACGACGCGGGGCTGTCCACGGGCGAGGTGGACGCGGTCGAGGCGCACGGGACGGGCACGGCCCTTGGCGATCCCATCGAGGCCCAGGCGCTGCTCGCCACCTACGGCAGGGACCGGGAGCCCGGCCGGCCGCTGTGGCTCGGCTCGTTGAAGTCGAACATCGGCCACAGCCAGGCGGCGGCGGGCGTCGGCGGCGTCATCAAGATGGTGCAGGCGATGCGCCACGGCGTACTCCCGCCCACCCTGCACGTCGACGAGCCCACGGCGCACGTGGACTGGTCGGAGGGCGGCGTGTCCCTGCTCACCCGGACGGTCCCGTGGCCGGAGAGCGGCCGTCCGCGCCGGGCCGCGATCTCCTCCTTCGGGATCAGCGGGACGAACGCGCACCTCATCGTCGAGGCTGCGCCTGCCGACGAGAGCGTTGAGGCGGCCGAGAACGGTACGGCCGGCGGGCCCGTCCCCTGGGTCGTGTCGGCGCGGAGCGGGTCGGCGCTGCCCGCGCAGGCGGCCCGGCTCCGGGAGTTCGCTGAGGCCGAACCCGGGGCGAGCCCGGCCGACATCGGGTTCTCCCTGGCCACCACGCGCCCGCGCCACGAGCACCGCGCGGTCGTCGTCGGCGCGGACCGGGCCGAGTTGCTCGCCGGGCTGGACGGCATCGCACGCGGTGAACCCCGGCCCAACCTGGTCACGGGCGCCGCGACCGGCGGCGGCACGGTGTTCGTGTTCCCCGGCCAGGGCTCGCAGTGGGCCGGAATGGGGCTGGACCTGCTCGAATCCTCCGCGGCGTTCCGCGGTCGGTTCGAGGAGTGCGCCGCGGCGCTGGACCCCGTCACCGGCTGGTCCCTCATCGACGTGCTGCGCGGCGGGCCGGACGCGCCGTCGCTCCAGCGGGTGGAGGTCGTGCAGCCGGTCCTCTTCGCGATGATGGTGTCGCTGGCCGCGGAGTGGCGCGCCCATGGCGTGGAGCCGGACGCGGTGGTCGGCCACTCGCAGGGGGAGATCGCCGCGGCCTGCGCCGCCGGAGCGCTGTCGCTGGAGGACGCCGCGAAGGTCGTCGCCCTGCGCAGCCGGGCCATCACCGCACTCGCCGGGACCGGCGGGATGGCGTCGGTGCCGCTCTCCGCCACCGACGTCCGGCGGCGGCCCGCGCCGTGGGACGACCGGATCCACATCGCCGCGATCAACGGGCCGCGCTCGACCGCCGTCGCCGGGGCGCCCGGCGCGCTCGACGCGTTCATCGCCGCGTGCCAGGCCGACGGCGTGGACGCCCGCCGGATCGATGTGGACTACGCGTCCCACACCCCCGACGTCGCCGTGCTGGAGGAACGGCTGGGCGACCTGCTCGCAGGCATCACGCCCCGGCCGTCCGACGTCCCGTTCTACTCGACCCTCACCGGGGAGCGGATCGACACCGCGCGCCTCGGCCCGGACTACTGGTTCGAGAACCTGCGCAACACGGTCCGGTTCGGACCGGCCGCCCGCGCCCTCATGGACGCCGGGTACCGCGTCTTCATCGAGGTCAGCCCGCATCCGGTGCTGGCGGCCGGGGTTCAGGACGCCGCCGACGACCACGGCGGCGGGGCGGTGGCGCTCGGGTCGCTGCGCCGGAACCAGGGCGGGCGAGGCCGGTTCCTGACGTCACTGGCGCAGGCCCACACGCACGGGACCGCGGTCGACTGGAAGGCGGTGTTCCCCTCCGCGGCACGGGTCGACCTGCCCACCTACGCCTTCCAGCGCCGCCGCTACTGGCTCGAACCGCCGTCCCCCGCCCTGGACCTCGGTTCCGCGGGCCTGGCCCCCGCCGAGCACCCGCTGCTCGGTGCCGCCGTCGGGCTGCCGCCCGACGGGATGCTGTTCACGGGGCGGCTGGCCGCGCGGACCCCTCTCTGGCTGGCCGACCACGCGGTGCACGGCACGGCGCTGCTGCCCGGGACGGCCTTCCTCGAACTGGCGATCCGGGCCGGCCGGCAGGTGGGGTGCGGGCGGCTCGAGGAGCTCACGCTGGAGGCCCCGCTGCCGCTTCCCGAGCGGGGAGGCGTCCAGCTCCGGGTGTCGGTGGGGGACCCGGACGGCGCGGGCCACCGGTCCGTGGGCGTCCACTCGCGTCCCGAGGACGCGGCACCGGAAGAGCCGTGGACGCGGCATGCGGACGGGCTGCTGGCCCCCGTCCCGCACCGGGGTGGGGGAGAGGGCGCGCGGCCGTCATCGGCGTCCCCGGTGGAGCCGGGCGCCTGGCCGCCCCCGGACGCGAAGCGGGTCGACGTCGGCGACGCCTACGATCGGCTGGCCGCCCGAGGGTACGAGTACGGCCCCACCTTCCGCGGGCTGCGCGCCGCGTGGCGTCTCGGGGACGACCTGTTCGCCGAGGTCGCCCTTCCCGAAGAGGCCCGGGACGACGCGCACGCCTACGGCCTGCACCCCGCGCTTCTCGACAGCGCGCTGCACGCGTGGCTGCGGTTCGGCCCGTCCGCCGAGGACGGCCGGATGCTTTTGCCGTTCTCCTGGACGGACGTCGCTCTGCACGCCGAGGGCGCGTCGGTGCTCCGGGTGCGGATGGCCCCGGCGGACGGCGGCGGGGTGACGATCGAGGCCGCCGACGCGGCGGGCACGCCAGTCTGCACGATCGGCGGCCTGGACCTGCGAGAGGCGACGACGGAGAGCCTGCGGGGCGCCGACAAGCGGTTCCAGGCGCTCTTCCGCATGGGCTGGACGTCGATCACCGGCCCGCCGTCCTCGCCCTCCGCCCGCCTGGCCGTCCTGGACGAAGAACTGGACGCCGTTGATGCCCCGGCGTTCGCGGATCTCGCCGCTCTGGGCGAGGCCGTCGACGGAGGGCTTGCGGTGCCCGACACCGTGCTCGCCCTGTGTCCCGGAGGGGATGCCGGGTCCCCTCTTGAGGCGGCGCATGACATCACGCAGCGCGTGCTCGACCTCGTGCAGGCATGGCTGGCCGATGAGAGGTTCGCCGCGTCCCGGCTGGCCCTTGTCACACGAAACGCGGTCGCGGTCGACGAGGGCGTAGAAGTGGACGCGGAGGGGCTGGCACAGGCGCCCGCCTGGGGGCTGGTGCGCTCGGCCCAGTCGGAGAACCCCGATCGGTTCGTCCTGGTCGATGTCGACGACGATGACGCGTCCCGCAGCGCGCTGCGCGCCGCGGTCGCGACGGGAGAGCCGCAGCTGGCCGTGCGCGGCGGCGAGGTGCACGCCGCGCGGCTGGCCGGGGCCGCGTCGGGCGAAGCCCTGATCCCTCCCGAGGGCGCGACGGCCTGGCGGCTCGACGTGACGAGCACGGGCACGCTGGAGAACCTCGCGCTCCTGCCGTCCCCGGAGGCGTCCGCGCCGTTGGCCTCGGGGCAGGTGCGCGTCGCGGTGCGGGCGGCCGGCGTCAACTTCAAGGACGTGCTGCTCGCGCTGGGCCTGCTCGACGGCGCATCGGACGAGCCCATCGGCAAGGAGGGCGCGGGCGTCGTCCTGGAGGTCGGTCCTGACGTGACGGACCTGGCCCCGGGCGACTCGGTGATGGGCTTGTTCGAGGGGGCGTTCGGCCCCAAGGCCGTGACCGATCGGCGGCTGGTCGCGCCCGTGCCCGAGGGCTGGTCGTTCGAGCAGGCGGCCTCCGTTCCGGTCGTGTTCCTCACCGCATACCTGTGCCTGGTCGATGTCGCCGGGGTGCGCCCGGGGGAGTCGGTGCTGGTCCACGCGGCCACCGGCGGGGTCGGCATGGCAGCCGTCCAGCTGGCCCGTCACCTGGGCGCCGAGGTGTTCGGGACGGCCGGGCCGGGGAAGCGCCACGCGCTGGAAGAGATGGGACTGGACGACGATCACGTCGCCTCGTCGCGATCGCTGGAGTTCGAGGACCGGTTCGCGGCCGGCGGCGGGGCGGACGTGGTGCTGAACTCGCTGGCCGGGGAGTTCACGGACGCCTCCCTGCGGCTGGTGCCCAGGGGCGGGCGGTTCGTCGAGATGGGCAAGACCGACGTCCGCGACCCGGTGCGGGTGGCGGCGGTCCATCCGGGCGTTCGGTACGAGGCGTTCGACCTGCCGGCCGTCCCGCCGGACCGCGTCCGCGCCGCGCTGGGCGAGCTGCTCGACCTGTTCGCGCGGGGGGCGCTGGAACCGCTGCCGCGCACGACCTGGGAGGTCCAGCGCGCGCCGGAGGCCTTCAGGCTCCTCAGCGGGGCCGGGCACATCGGCAAGATCGTGCTGACCATGCCGCGAGCGCTGGATCCGCGCGGCACCGTGCTGGTCACGGGCGGCACGGGGACGCTGGGCGGCCTGCTGGCCCGCCATCTGGTGACCGGCCACGGGATCCGGCACCTGCTGCTGACCAGCCGCCGCGGACCGGACGCGCCGGGCGCGGCGGACCTGGTGGCCGAGCTCGCCGAGCTGGGCGCCGAGGCGACGGTCGCCGCCTGCGACGTGGCCGACCGCCGGGCGGTGGCCCGCCTCCTGGCCGAGGTGCCCGACGCCCGCCCGCTCACGGCCGTCGTGCACACGGCGGGCCTGCTGGACGACGCCGTCACCTCGTCGCTGACCTCGCGGCGGCTCCAGCGCGTGATGCGCCCGAAGGCGGATGCCGCCTGGCACCTGCACGAGCTCACCGCCGGGCAGGACCTGGCGGCGTTCGTCCTGTTCTCCTCGGCGGCCGGAGTGCTGGGCGAGGCGGGGCAGGGCAACTACGCGGCGGCGAACGCCCTGCTGGACGCGCTCGCCCGGCGGCGCCGCGCGCTCGGCCTGCCCGCGTGCTCCCTCGCGTGGGGCTTCTGGGAGCAGCGCACCGGTATGACCGGGCACCTGGACGACGCCGACGTCGCGAGGATGCGGCGGTCCGGGATGGCACCGCTGCCGACCGGCGAGGCCTTGGCCCTGTTCGACGCCGCCCTCATGATGGGGCGGCCGGCGTTGGTGCCCATGCGCCTGGACGCCGCGGCGCTGCGGGAACACGGCGCGGTGCCGCCGCTGCTGAGCGGCCTGGTCCGCGCCGTCCCGCGAGCCGGCGCGAGGCGGGCGGCGACGCCGAACGGCCGGAACGGCGGCGCCGCTTCGGACGGCGCCGAAGCCCAGGACGACGCGTCGCTGGCGCGGCGGCTGGCGGGCATGCCCGAGGACGAGCAGGAGACCGCCCTGATGGATCTGGTCCGCGCGCACGCCGCGACGATCCTCGGTCAGGTCGGCCCGGAGTTGGTGGAGCCCGGCCGGGCCTTCAAGGAGCTGGGGTTCGACTCGCTCACCTCGGTCGAGCTTCGCAACCGCCTGACGGCCGCCACCGGCGTCCGCCTGCGCGCCAGCGTGACCAGCGACTTCCCGACCCCGAAGGACCTCACGCGGCACCTGCTCACCACGCTGGGCGACTCGGCGGCGGACGCGGAGACGGAGACGGGGGCCGGGGCGCCCGGAGGTGAACGTCAGCCGGGACCAGAATTGGCAGAACGTTTCTCAATTGGTTACCGAATGGACGATGGTGGGAGAATCCATCCGGCCGGAATGAGAAGATCATTTCGCGGGACGCTCGCACTCCCGGTGTCAAGCGGGGTAAAAATACCGCGGAGCGCCGGGGCGGCAGATCTTGGCCGGCCCGCCCCGAGTCGGCGAGGCGCCGACGATCGGGCATCGGCCCACCGCCCCGTGACAGGCCGGAACCCGCATGTCAGCCGGGATGAAACTACACGCTGAAAGGCCGTGAAAGCATAGCGTTGTTTGACCCTCCTCCGGCCCGGTGCAATGATTCAGTCGCGGAACGTGATCACGCGGAACCGGAATTATTCGGCCGTCCCCGGGAATTCGGTGAAGGGAGGGTGGAAGTGAGACTGGTCGGCCGGGACGAGGAGTTCGCCGCCCTTCGTGAGGTCTTCACCGCCTGTCGGCACGGCCGAGGCGGAGTGGCGGTCGTCAGCGGTCAGGTGACCACGGGAAAGACGGCCCTGCTGCGCGCGTTCACGGAATGGGCCGTCGATTCCGGAGCGCTTTTTCTCGGCGCCACCGCGTCCAGGTCCGAGCGGGACGTCCCCTACGGGGTGCTTGAGCAGCTCTTCCGGGAGTGCGACGTTCCCGGCGCGAGCGCGATCCAGGAGACGCTCTGGCCCTTCCCGGGGCCCCTGGACGGGGCGGCCGACGAGGCGCCGGGCCCTGGCCCAGGTCCGGGACGAATGGACCCGCCCAGCCTGCACGGGCTGTGGCAGACCCTGCACGATCACGCCAGGCGCCGGCCGGTGGTGCTCGCCGTCGACGACGTCCACTTCACCGACGAGCCGTCCCAGCGGTCCCTGCTGTACCTGCTGCGACGCCTGCGCGCCACACGGGTGATGGCCGTCTTCACCGAGAGCGGCCAGCCGTGGCACGTGCCATCCCCGCTGGAGCGGGAACTGCTCCGAGACCCCACGGCCCGCCGCCTGCGGCTCGAGGCGCTGTCGGTGCCCGAGGTCGCCGGTTTGCTCTCCCGGCACTTCGGAGACCGGGCGGCCCGGCGGCTGGCGCCCCCGGCCCACGATCTGAGCGCGGGCCTGCCCCTGCTGGTGCACGCGCTGATCGAGGACCACGCAGCCGCCGGCCACTCCGCCGCCGGCCACGAGGCGGCGGCGGAGATCGGCGCCGGCCACGCGTTCGGCCGTGCGGTGCTCAGCCTCCTCGGCCAGCACGATCCACCGGTCATCGAGGTCGCCCGCGCCGCCGCGGTCCTGGACGCGGAGGCCTCCCCGGCCGTGCTCGGACGCCTGGCCGACCTGGACCCCGCGTCATCGGCGCAGGGCCTGCGGGCCCTGACCGACACGGGACTGTTCGGCCGGAGCAGGTTCCGGCACGAGGCCGTCCGGGAGGTCGTCGAGAACAGCATCACCGCCGAGGCCCGCACGACGCTGCACCGGCGCGCGGCCGAGATCCTCTACGGGGACGGCGCACCGGCCACGGACGTCACCGATCACGTCGTCACGGCGGGTTCCATGGACGACCCGTGGGTGGTCCGCGTGCTCCGCGAGTCCGCGGCGCTCGCCCTCGCCAGCGACGACCCGGCGGCATCCGGCACCTGCGGTCGGCCTACCGGCGGAGCGGCGACGAAGCGGAACGTTCCGCGATCGCCGCGGCGCTCGCCCGCGCGGAATGGCGCCTCGACCCCTGCGGCGTCCTGGGCTCCCTGCCCGAACTCGCCACCGCGGCCCGCGCGGGGCGGCTGTCCGGTGACGACGTCCACGCCCTGATCACCTATCTGTTCTGGCACGGCAGGGCGGGCGAGGTGCAGGACCTGATCGAGAACGTCCGCGACCAGAGGAACGCGGTCCCGCCCTCCATGACGAGGCAGCTGGGGTGCTGGTTCTCCTATTTCCACCCGGGCCTGATGGTGGGCGTGTCCCCGGCGGGCGAGGAGCAGCCGCTGGATTCCGAGCGGACGCTCTCGACGTCGGTGAACGTGCGGATCCGGGAATCGATGGCGCCGTCCTCGGAGTTCATGGACGGGAACGCCGCCGTCGTCTCCCTCGCGGACGGGATTCTGGAGCGCTCCCACCTCGACGACGACAGCCTCTTCCCCCTCCTCGCGGCGCTGGCGATCCTGATGTACGGCGAGCGGCTGGACGAGGCCGCGTCCTGGTGCGGTTCACTCCGGGCCGAGGCCGCGGCCAGGCGCAGTCCCACCTGGGAGGCCCTGTTCGCGGCCACGCACGCCATGATCAGCCTGCGTCAGGGCGACCTCCTGGCGGCGGAGCGGCACGCCGGGTCCGCGCTCGGCATCCTGCCCGCCCAGAGCTGGGGGATCGCCATCGGGCTGCCGCTGTCCGCGGCGGTGCTGTCGGCGACGGCGAGGGGCGACGAGTGGCAGGCGGAAACGCTGCTCGACCTCCCCGTGCCGGACGGGATGTTCCACACGCCGTGCGGACTGCACTACCTCTACGCGCGCGGCTGGTACTACCTCTCGGTGGGGCGCCCGCAGGCGGCGCTCTACGAGTTCGAACTGTGCGGCCGGATGATGGCCGAGTGGGGGATCTTCTTCCCCACCTTCGCCCTCTGGCGCCTCGGCGCCGCGCGGGCCCACCTTCTGCTCGGCGATCCGGAGACGGCCGCCCGCTTCGTCGAGGAGCAGCTCGCCCTGACCGCACCCGGGCATCATCGGACCCGGGGGCACGCGCTGCGTTTCCTCGCCGCGGCGCGCGGCGGCGATCCGGCGCTGCTCGACGAGTCGGCGCTCCTGCTGGAGGACTCCGGTGACCGGCTGGGGCTGGCCTGGACGATGGCCGATCTGAGCGACGCGCGGCAGCGCCTCGGCGACTCCGACGAGGCCAGGACGCTGGCGTTCCGCGCGCAGGTGCTGGCCGAGCAGTGCGGCACCGATGTACGGCCCGGCCGGACCGGCGATGACGCGGAGGACGAGGGCCCCGCCGTCGGTACCGTGCTCGGCGAGCTGAGCGACGCGCAGCGCCGGGTCGCGGCCCTCGCCGCCGCCGGACATACCAACCGGGAGATCTCCGACAAGCTCCACGTCACGGTCAGCACCGTGGAGCAGCACCTCACGATCGTCTATCGCAAGCTCAGGGTGCGGCGCATCGGGCTGCGCCGGGTGTTCGAAGGCGCGTCCACCGCACCCCGCGGACCGGTCGGCTGAGGCTTCAGACGCTGCGCAGCACCGAGACGACGATGCCCAGGACGACGGCCTCGTCGCCGTCGATGACGTCGTAGTCGGGGTTGCGGGGCTCGAGCAGGACGTGGCCGCCGCGGCGCCGGAACACCTTGACGGTGGCCTCGCCGTCGATCATCGCGGCGACGATCTGGCCCGAGTGGGCCTCGGACTGCTGCCGGACCACCACGATGTCGCCGTCGCAGATCGCGGCGTCGATCATCGAATCACCGCGGACGCGCAGGCCGAAGACGGTGCCGCGCCCGGTGAGCTCGCGGGGCAGCGACAGAGTGTCGTCCATGTGCTCCTCGGCGGAGATGGGGGTGCCGGCGGCGATGTGGCCGACCACGGGCACGGTCACCGACTCCTCGGCGGGCTCTCGCGCCGGGTTCTCGTTCAGGAACATCCGCACGTCGATCGGCCGGGACATCGCGGACCCGCGGCGCAGGAAGCCCTTCTCCTCCAGGCTCGCCAGGTGCCGGGACACCGAGGACGACGACCGCAGCCCGACGGCGTCGCCGATCTGGCGCGTGCTCGGGGGATAGCCGTACCTGACCACCCAGTCCCGGATCGTGACCAGGATCCGCTGCTGGCGCGGGGGCAGGGCCGAGGCGTCCAGGCCCTCGAAAACATCAAGATCATCGTGTCCGGTCACCCATGGAAGTGTAGAGGCACCGGCTGACACCGGAGCCCGGACGCCGCTTCGGCCCGCCTCTGGGAACCGACCCCGGTGAGGCTCTCGCCCGGCAGGTTGACGACCCGGACGTGCACGCGGACCCGTTCGGGCATCCACCAGTCGGTCCCGACACGGCGGTCGGGACGCACCCAGAAGACGTCGAGTTGCTCGGGCCCGCGTGAGGCGACGGCCAGGGCGGAGCGCCGCGGCGTCGCCCGGTCGCCCGTCATCACGTGCCCGGCCGGCGCGATCGAGCGGGACGGCCAGTTCGCCGAGGTGGTCGCGGACGCGGCTGATCACCTTCACCGGGCCGCCCTGCGCGCGGGCGGCCTGGAGCGCGGTGATCGGCCAGGGCGCTCCAGGCGGCGGTCGCCACGGCGCCGTCCGCGTGAATCAGAACGCGTGAGGGCGGGATCGCACGGCCCCGGGAGCGGCCGGCCAGGCTTCACGAAAAGAGCGGCGTTTCCGGTCTGTCTATTGTGATCGTCCATGAGCCGATCAGGGTGGATCAGTGCGCTCCTCTGGCTGCTGGTGGTTCCGTTCGCCGCATGGGCGAGCCTGAGGGTCACGGGGTGGACGCCCACCTGGCACTGGGTGTCGCTGGTCGCCTTCACCCCCTACGCGGCGGCCGGCTCGGTGGTGCCGCTGATCCTCGCGCTCGGGCTGCGCCGCACGGCGGCGGCCGTGACGGCGGGCGTCACGGCCATCGCGTTCGCCGCGGTCGTTCTGCCCAGGCTCCTGCCTGACGGCAACCCCGAAGCGCGTGGAGCGCGGCTGGCGGTGCTCGGCGTCAATCTGGCGGTGGGACAGGCCGACGTGGCCGCACTGGTGAAGCTGGTCGGCACTCTCCGGCCCGATGTGCTGACGGTGCAGGAACTCACCCCGCAGGCGGCCGAGCGGCTGAACAGGGCGGGACTGCGCGGGCTCCTGCCGTACGCGGTCGACCGCTCGTCCGTCGACCCGCAGGGCTCGGGCATCTACGCCCGTCACCCGCTCACCGAACTGCCGGTGATCGAACTCGGTGGTTTCCGGCAGGCGCGGGCCACGCTCGCACACGCCGGCGGCAGGCGCGTCGAGGTCGTCTCCGTCCACCCCTGCTCTCCCAGCGACGTGCACGACACGCCTTGCTGGGCGGAGGGGCTCAGGGCGCTGCCGAGAGCGGGCGGCGGGCTCACGGTGCTCGCGGGCGATTTCAACTCCACCCTGGACCACCGGCCGCTGCGCGACCTGCTGGACAGCGGGTACCGCGACGCGGCCGACGTCAGGGGGAAGGCGCTGATACCGACCTGGCCGCAGCGGTGGTGGGACGTCCCGGAGGTGACGCTCGACCACGTGCTCGCCGACCGCCGGATGGCGGTGCGGGATTTCAGCGTGCATTCCCTGCCCGGCACGGACCATCGGTCTGTGTTCGCCGCCCTGCGCCTGCCCTGACGATCGGTCGCCGCGGACCACATCCGGACACGGCGAGGCCGTTGCCGGTCGTCCCGTTCCGGCCTTCGTGACGCGTTCGTCCGCCCGGCACGCCAAGCGAACCGTGTTCGGTGGGTGCGCGCCCAATGTCGTGTGTTCGGAGAAAATCGAAGCTTGAGTGCCCGGTCGTGCCGAAGAGCGTTATTGTTCCTCGGCACCGGACTTCAATTCCGTTATGTTCGCCGTGTGGCGAGAGTCGTGCGCGCCTCGTCGCGCCATGCCCAGAAGGACGCGATGGATGGCAGCACAAGCAGGCCGGCCGGTGGTCGAACGAGCCGCGTTGGAACGTGCCTTCGGGGTCTGGCTGGCCGCGGTGATCGTCGCCGGTGGCACCTGGCTGGGCATGCTCCTGATCGCGGACCGGATCGACGCGCTGATCGCCGCGGTCGGCGGTTTGGCAGCGCTGATCGTCAGCCTCGCGGTCGCGGTCGCGGCCTACCACGTCCAGTACGCGCGCGGGCTTCGCACCTGGGTGTCCCACCGGGAGAGCGACGATGACCGGTTGGAGAGGCGGTTGCGTGAGTTGGTCGATGGGCCGTTGCCTGATTTGATCGGGCGGCTTCGTGCGGGGGCGTCGCCGCAGGAGACTCTGGCTGATCTGAAGGCTGTTCCCGATCATCTGCTGGGCCGTTTGGTGCATGTGGTGGCTGAGGGTGTGGCGTCGGGTGAGCGTGATGCGGCGGTGGCGCGTGGCGAGTTGGAGTCTTTGGATCGGGCGGTGGTGCGGCTGGCCGAGGAGACGCTTCCGGCCTTGGTGGAGCGGATTCATGGGGATCGCGCTTCGGCTTCGACCGCGCTTGCCGAGTTGCCCGCTCTTCCGCATGCTTCGCTGGATCGCCTGTTGCGGGAGACGGCGGAGGCGCTGGTGGTGAGTGAGCGGACCAGGGCTGCGGCGATGGCGGCGGCGGCGAGTGCGGCCGCGCGGATTCAGGCGCAGACGACGCGGATGCTCGCTCAGTTGCGTGAGTTGGAGGATCGGTACAACGAGGATGAGTTCTTCGGTGATCTGCTGGACCTTGACCATCACGTTTCCCAGATGGGGCGTTTGGCCGACAGCATCGCGTTGCTCAGTGGTGGGCGGTCGGGTCGGCGCTGGACCAAGCCGATCGTGCTGGAGAGCATCATCCGCGGGGCGATGGGGCGTATCGCCTCGTACCAGCGTGTTCAGTACCACTCGACGAGCAACGCCGCCGTTGCGGGGTTCGCGGCCGAGGGTGTGATGCATGCGTTGGCGGAGTTGATGGACAACGCTGCGAACTTCTCGCCGCATGGGACGGCTGTGCATGTGTATGCCGAGGAGGAGGATGCCGGTGTCGTGGTCACGATCGAGGACAGTGGGCTGGGGATGCGGCAGCGTGAGCGTGAGCGTGCGGAGCGGCTGGTGGCGGAGGCGGCGGATCTGACGACGCTTCCTGGGACGCGGCTGGGTTTGGCGGTGGTGGGCCGGTTGGCGGGCAAGCATCGTTTGACGGTGAGTTTTCGCCCGTCTTCGCGGGGTGGCATTGGGGTGGTGGTGTTGATTCCGCGGCGGTTGATCACGCGTGCCTCCGACGAGACGGCTTTGGACATGCCGCCTGGGGTCGGCACCGCCGCGTCGTCCGCTACCTCTTCGCCTAGCCGCGCCCGCGCCGCCGTCCGTACCGGCGCGGATGACGCGCACCTCCCCAAGCGCCGCCGCGGCGCGACCCTCGCCGCGACGATCGAGCAGCCGCCCCGCCCCGCTCCCAAGCCCCGTGACCCGGGGGTGCGGTTCGCCGCGTTCCGCCAGTCCGCTGAGGGCCGCACCCGCGCGGGCGGAACCCACGACGACAGCGACGGCACGTCCGCCGCAGATCTCGACCAGTAGGGCCTGCGGCCCTGCGGTCCACCCGCGGCCTCCCCCCGTTTCGGGGTGGGCGGCGTGTACCGGTCCCGGGACCTCAGCCCGGCCGGAGGAACGACAGATGAGGAGGCAGGGGTGCAGCGTCCGCTGGTCGCGGCCCCGTGATCTTGATGAACACCGATGAGCATCGACTTGATTGGCTTCTGGCGGGTCTGGTGGACCGGGCTCCGGGCATCCAGCACGTATTGGTGCTGTCCAGGGACGGTCTGCGGATCTGCCACACCCACCGCCTGGACGACGACAGCGCCGACCAGCTGGCGGCCATCGCCGCGGGGATCCAGAGCCTGTCTCTGACCGCTTCGCATGAGTTCGGCGACGGCGTCGGTTCCGGCCAGTCGATGGTGGAGTTCTCGGGTGGGGTGTTGCTCATCGTGCCGGCGGGGGAGGGGGCGCACTTGGCGGTGCTGGCCGGTGAGGACGCCGATGTGGGTCTGGTCGGGCACAGTATGAATGAGCTGGTGGAGCAGATCGGTGGGTATCTGACCGCGGCGCCGCGTTCGGCGGGTCATGGCACGCCGGCATGAATGCCCGTGCTCTGGATCGGGAGGATCCCGACCGGCTCTACATCGTGACCGGTGGCCGCAGCCGGGTGGACGAAGAGGGTCTGGACCTGGTCAGTCTGATCCTCGCCGAGAGCGACGCCGCGCCGGGCATGCAGTCCGAGCACGTGACGATTCTGCGGCTGTGCCGGGATGAGCCGGTGGCGGTCGTGGAGTTGTCGGCCCATCTGGGTCTTCCGGTGAGTGTGGTGAAGATTCTGCTGCTGGATCTGCGCGACACCGGTCACATTTCTGTTCGCCATCCCTCTTCGGCCGCCGCGGCGCGTGTGGCCGACATGGACACGTTGAAGCAGGTGCTCGTTGGACTCCAAAGTCTGTGACGCGGTCCCGTTGCCTCGCACGGCGCGGGAGGCGTTGAAGATCGTGATCGTGGGCGGGTTCGGTGTCGGGAAGACCACCCTGGTCGGTTCGGTCAGTGAGATCCGCCCGCTCAGCACCGAGGAGACGATGACGCAGGCGGGCGTGGGGATCGATGACGCCAGCCAGGTCGCGCACAAGAGCACCACGACGGTGGCGTTCGACTTCGGCCGGATCACGCTGAACGCGCAGCGGGTGCTCTATCTGTTCGGGGCGCCGGGGCAGGAGCGGTTCTGGTTCCTGTGGGACCAGTTGTTCTCCGGCAGCCTGGGCGCGGTGGTGCTGGTGGACACCCGCCGTCTGGAGGATTCCTTCTATCCGCTGGACCGGCTGGAGCATCACAGGATGCCGTTCGTGGTGGCCGTCAACCGGTTCCAGGACCCCGGCCCGGGTTCGGGTCCGGGCTCGCAGCCGTCGCTGGAGCGGGTCCGCGAGGCGTTGTCGCTGGATTCCCACATTCCGCTTGTCGAGTGCGACGCCCGGTCGCGGGAGTCGAGCAAGAACGTGCTGATCACCCTTGTCCGGCATCTTGTCGGGCTCAATGACCCAGCCGCTTTGCAGGAGGCCGTGCAGTGAACGAGGGAATCGGTGGCGGGGACGCGGTGCGTCTTTATGGGGAGGAGTTCAATGAGCGGCCGTTGGAGCTGTATCAGCGGTTGCGGCGTGAGTACGGTCCGGTGGTGCCGGTGCTGCTGGAGGGTGATCTGCCGGCCTGGTTCGTGATCGGGTACCGGGAGCTGAACCATGTGGCGAGCAATCCCGGTCTGTTCGCGCGGGACACCCGCCGCTGGAACGCCTGGGACCGGATTCCCGATGATTGGCCGTTGATGCCGTATGTGGCGTGGTCGCCGGCGATGTGGATGACCGAGGGGGCCGAGCACCAGCGGCGGGCCGGGGTGGTCAGCGACGCGCTGGACGCGATCGACCGGACCGAGCTGGCGGTGCTGAGCGAGGAGGTCACCGACGGGCTGATCGATGCCTTGGCCGGGGACGGTGAGGCGGAGTTGATGGAGGGTTACGCCGATCCGATCCCGCCGCTGGTGTTCGCGCGGCTGCTGGGCCTGCCCGAGGCCCAGGTGCCGGCGCTGATCACCGACATCGCCGATTCGGCGGGCTCGGACGAGAACGCGATCCCGGCGTTCCAGCGGCTGCATGGGCGTCTGGGTGATCTGGTGGAGCACCGCAGGGTGCACAAGGGGCCCGACATCACCTCCAGGATGCTGGCCCACCCGGCCGGGCTGACCGCCGATGAGGTGGTCCACGACATCGTGATCCTGCTGGCGGCGGCGCATCTGCCCACCAGCAACTGGATCGGGAACACGCTGCGGTTGATGCTGGTCGACGAGCGGTTCGCGATGACGTTGCAGGGCGGGCGGGGCAGTGTGTCCCAGGCGCTCAACCAGGTGCTGTGGGAGGACACGCCGCAGCAGAACGTCATCGGCCGTTTCGCCGTGCACGCCTGCGAGCTGGGGGGTCACACCATCCGCGCGGGGGACATGGTGGTGATGGGGTACTCGGCGGCCAACGCCGATCCCGCGGTGCGGCCCATCTCACCGGGGCAGGACGCCGGCAACCGGGCCCATCTGTCCTTCGGGCAGGGCGAGCACGGGTGTCCCTTCCCGGTGCCCGAGCTCGCCGAGATCATCGCCAGGACCTCGGTCGAGGTGCTCCTGGACCGCCTGCCCGACATCGAACTGTCGGTCAAACCCGACGAGCTGGAATGGGTCCCCTCGTTCTGGGTCCGCCGCCTGGCCGCCCTTCCCGTCCGCTTCACCCCGGCCGGCTTCCGCCCGGACGCCTAGCCGCGGAGCAGGTGCCGGGCCATGACCAGCCGCTGGATCTGGTTGGTGCCCTCGTAGATCTGGGTGATCTTGGCGTCGCGCATCATGCGCTCGACCGGGAAGTCGCGGGTGTAGCCGGCGCCGCCGAGCGCCTGGACGGCGTCGGTGGTCACCTGCATGGCGACGTCGGAGGCGTAGCATTTGGCGGCGGCGCCGAAGAAGGGCAGGTCGTCGTCGCCGCGCTCGGACTTCGCGGCGGCCACGTAGACCATCTGGCGGGCCGTCTCGACCGCCGTGGCCATGTCGGCCAGCATGAACTGGAGCCCCTGGAACTCGGCGATGGCCTTGCCGAACTGCTTGCGCTCCCTGACGTAGTCCAGGGCGATGTCCAGCGCCCCCTGCGCGATGCCGACGGCCTGGGCGCCGATGGTGACCCGGGTGTGGTCCAGCGTGCGCAGCGCGATCTTGAGTCCCTCGCCGGGGGAGCCGACCATCCGGTCGCCCGGGACGCGGACGTTGTCGAAGTGCAGCTCGCGGGTCGGTGAGCCCTTGATGCCGAGCTTGCGTTCGGGAGCGCCGAAGGTGAACCCGGGGTCGCTCTTCTCCACGACGAACGCGCTGACGTTCGAGCCGCGCCTGCCGTCGGGGTCGGTGACGGCGAGCACGGTGTAGTACTCGGAGACCCCGGCGTTGGTGATCCACGCCTTGTGCCCGGACAGGATCCAGTCGTCGCCGTCGGGGACCGCCCGGCATTTCATGGAGGCGGTGTCGGACCCGGCCTCGCGCTCGGACAGCCCGTAGGAGAACCCCGCCTCGCCCCGGGCCAGCGGCGGGAGGTACCTGGCCTTCACCTCCTCGGACGCGGCCAGGATCAGCGGCATGCTGCCGAGCTTGTTCACCGCGGGGATGAGCGAGGACGACGCGCACGCGCGGGCGACCTCCTCGATGACGATGCACGTCGCCAGGGCGTCCGCCCCCACCCCGCCGTACTCCTCGGGGACGTGCGGCGCGTGGAAGTCCGCGGCGATCAGGGCGTCGTGGGCGGCCTGGGGGTACACCGCCTGCTCGTCGACCTCCGCGGCATGCGGGGCGATCTTGTCCTGGGCCACCGCGCGGACGGCGTCCCGGACGGCCTCGTGGTCGTCGGAGATGCGGAACAGATCGAAGCCGGTGGCGGGCATGGGCGTCCTTCGGGGTCGGGGAGGGCGGTGTGGTACTAGATACCTAGTAGACGGTACTCAGTCCCTTCGAGGGAGGCAACCCTCGGACGCCGCCGCGGATAAGGTCGCAGCGGCACAGGTGAGGAGCACGGGATGCCAGAGCGAACCGCCAAGGACCGCCTGATCGAGGCGGCGTTCGCGCTGTTCGAGGAGCGCGGCTACGAGGGCACCACGATCGACGACATCACCGAGCGGGCCGGGGTGGGCCGCACGACCTTCTTCCGTGCGTTCCGCTCCAAGGAAGACGTGATCTTCCCCGATCACGAGGCGCTGCTGGCCACCATCCGCTCCCGTCTCGCCGGTTCCACCCAGCGGACCGCGCTCGTCGCGGTCTGCGAGGCGGCCCGGCTCGTCCTCCTGCACTACCTCGGCGAGGGGGAGACGGCCATCGCCCGGTACCGCCTCACCCGGACCGTCCCCGCCCTGCGGGACCGCGAGATCGCCGGCACCCAGCAGTACCAGCGGGTGTTCCGCGAGTTCATCCACACCTGGATGGGCGGTGGCGAGGAGAGCGCCCTGCAGGCCGAGCTCATGGCCGCCGCGGTGGTGACCGCGCACAACCACGTGCTGCGCCGCTGGCTGCGCGGCCTGACCGGGAGCCCCGAGGAGGAGCTGGACGCGGCCTTGGACCACACGGTCGAACTCTTCACCGATGCCGCCGCGGCCGGCGGCGCGGGTTCGATCGTCGTGTTCCGTACGACCAAGAACCTCAACGCGGTGCTGCCCGTCCTGCGCAGCGTCCTCGGCGAACCGGGCTAGCCGGGCGCAGGCGCCCGGGTCACAGCTGGATGTGCCCGGTGAGCCAGGATTCGACGAAGTGCTCCAGGGACTGGGCGACGCAGCGGCGGTTGTCGGTGCGGTGGTCCCAGACGAAGATGTCCGGCCTGCCTTCGGGGACGAGCGCGTAGGCGAACAGGTTGCCGTCGCCGGGAGCGTCGGAGAAGAACAGCAGCTGGTCGAAGGCCATGTAGAGCCTTTTCAGGGCGGGGTAGGTGCGCATTTCCAGGTTGCCCTGGAGGAGCTGTTCGGCGGAGAAGACCAGGTTGTAACCGTTGGCGTCGACCACGCCGTCGGTCTCACCGAGGAGTTTGACCAGGTCGTCGGGAAGCAGGTGCCCCAGTGTCTCCTCGGTCCGGTACAGGGCCTCTTCCGTGGCCGGGGAGGCGAAGCGGGCCTGGGAGGTGTGTTGTTCGATCAGCTCGCGCCACATTCGCGAATCATGACGAAAACGGGCCCGCGCCGTCCAGTCGCCCGATCGGCACGCCCGGATCCTCCTGCGGCCATCACCGTGCCGGTGCCCCACGCCCTTACAGAAGGATCTCGTCGGGCGACGGCGCGGCCAGGTCGCCGAGGTCGATTCCGAACTCCCAGCAGTACAGGCTGTATGTTCTCACCCCGGTGCGCCTGGCGTGCGCACGGTGCAGTGTCGCGTGCTCGCGCGTCTGCCACAGCCGGTCGTCCCCGGTGAGCCAGGCGTCGAAGCGCAACTGCTTGATCCCCTCACTCCGCACGTGCTCGTGGACGCCCTTGAGCAGCGGGTCGGTGGCCGCCGGGTCCGGCCGGACGCGCAGCGAGTACCGTCGGAGCCGCTGCCCCGCCAGCTTCTCGGAGCCGACGCGTACGGGCTCGGACAGGTGCCGTATCGAGGCCACGGTCTCCGAGCGCTCGCTCCTCCAGTTCGTCTGGCCGCCGGTGGCCCGCGTCCAGCGCTTTCCGCTCTGGAGCCGATCTTGTGGCGACAGCTCGGTGAACATGTCCGGTCCCGCGTGGAGAAGGTGCACGGCGTCCGCTCCCGTGCCGAAGCGCAGCAGGCGCAGATGCCGTTCGAAGTCCCAGACCCCCTCACCCCTGTGGTCCCCGCCGATGCCGTGGAACGCATCGGCCACCACGGCGACGCGGGCGGTCCTCACCGCCTCCACCTCATCGGCTATGTGCTCGATCGGCACATCATGGGACCGCAAACCGGTGTCCGTCCGCCACCCGCCCACGCACGCCTCCCCGCCGGTCCTTCCTGCCCACGTCCAGTGGAACGGTGGCAGGCCGGGCGCGGCCCGGACGGGTGATCTTGGTGGATGGCCTGTGGTGGCCAGGCCGCGGGACCGTCCGGTCAGGCGCTGATGTAGACGTTCTTGGTCTGGAGGAACTCGTAGAGGCCCTCCTTGCCGCCTTCCCGTCCGAAGCCGCTCTGCTTGTAGCCGCCGAACGGGGCGCCGGGGGGCTGCCCGGAGACGCCGTTGACGAGCACGGTGCCGGATTGGAACCGGGGCACGAGGCGGTGCACCCGTGCGACGTCGCGGGTCTGGAGGTAGGTGCCGAGGCCATAGGGGGTCGAGTCGGCCAGTTCCACCGCCTCCTCCTCACTGTCGAACGGGGTGATCGACAGCACCGGGCCGAAGATCTCCTGCTGCGCGGCCTCGCTCCGCGGGTCCACGTCGGCCAGGACCGTCGGCTCGATGAAGTAGCCGTCACGGATGTCGGGCGCCAGGGCCGACCGCTCGACGCCGCGGCCCCCGGCGACGACGCGGCCGTCCCCGCCCGCGCGGTCGATCATGCCGAGGATGCGGTCGTAGGCGGCCTGGTCGACGACGGGGCCGACGATCGTGCGCTGGTCGAACGGATCGCCCACCCGCAGTCCGGCGACGCCCTGCGCGGTGGCCTCCACCACCTGGTCGTACACCTGGCGATGCACCAGCATCCGGGTGGCGAGGTTGCAGCCCTGCCCGGCCAGGGTGGTGCAGGACCCGATCGTCAGGGCGATGGCCTGGCCGAGGTCGGCGTCCGGGAAGACCACGTTCGCCGCCTTGCCGCCCAGTTCCAGGACGACCGGTTTCAGGGTGTGCCGGGCGGCCTCCAGGATCTTCTTGGCGGTGGGGATGCCGCCGGTGAAGGAGATCTTGGCGACGTCCGGGTGGCGGACCAGCCTGTCGCCCGCTTCGGGCCCGCCCGGCAGGACGTGCAGGACGCCCGGGGGCAGGCCCGCCTCCAGGGCGATCTCGGCGAACCGGGCGACGGTGTACGGCGACTGCTCGGGGGCCTTGACGACCACGCAGTTGCCCGCGGCCAGCGCGGGCGCGATCTTCATGCCGACCGACACGATCGGCCCGTTCCAGGTCAGGATGATGCCGACCACGCCGTACGGTTCCGGGACGGTGTAGTCGAAGCCCTGCCCCATCAGCGGGCTGGGCGGGATCGTCGCGCCCTCGAGCTTGTCCGCCCAACCGGCGTAGTACCCGAACCATCCCGCGCAGAGGTTCGCCAGCGCCGCCGACACGGTGGCGGGGACGCCGAGTTCGAGCGTGGTGAGGCGGCCGAGCTCGGGCACCCGGGCCTCCATCAGCTCCTCCACCCGCTGCAGGATGCGCCGGCGCTTGTCCGGTGACATGGCCCGCCACTCGGGGAATGCCTTCCTGGCGGCGGCGACGGCCGCGTCCACTTCGTCCGGGCCGCTCAGCACGACGGTGCCGTTGACGCGGGCCGTCGCGGGGTTGATGTGGTCCATCGTGCCTGCGGACGCCCGGTCGAGCCGGCTGCCGTCGATGAGCGGTCCGGTGACGCCCAGGTCGTGTGAGATGGGTGGGGACACGGTCATTCCTGGTACCGCCTTGTCTCCTGTTCGGGGAAGGCGGGGCCGCCGCCCCGCCGTCATTTCTCTTCCGGGGGCCTGAACGCCCCCTTGGCCGGACTGGACGCCGCCGCGGCGGCGTCGCCTTCACAGGCGCATGACCCAGCCGCCGTCGACGCTGATCGTCTGGCCGTTGATCCACTCCCCGGCCGGGGAGGCCAGCAGGAGCAGCGTGCCCAGCAGGTCCTCGGCGGGCGCCTGCTTCTTGCCCGGAATGGCCGCGGCCAGGGCGGCACGGGCGGGGTGGTCGGCCGGCAGGCTCCGCATGCCCGGCTCGTTCTCGACCAGGCCGGGGGCGATGGCGTTGACGTTGATGCCCAGCGGGCCCAGCGAGCGGGCGAGGCCGGCGGTGACGCTGACCAGGGCGAGCTTGCTGATCCCGTAGATGCCGCCGGCCATGAACGCCCCGGCGGACACCTGGTTGATGATCCGTCCGCCGCCGCGCTCGGCCATCGGCGCCCTGACCGCCTTCGAGCACTGGACGGCGCCCAGGACGTTCACCCGCATCACGCGGTCGAACCATTCCGGCGGGAGGTCGAGCAGGTCGACCTGGGGGATCTCGGCCATGACGGCGGCGTTGTTGACCAGGATGTCGACACCGCCGTGCGCGGCGACCGCGGCTTCGGCCATCGCCGCCGCCGACGCTGGGTCGGTGATGTCGACGCGCACGCCGGTGGCCTGGAAGCCGTCGGCCGCCAGGGCCGCGGCGGCCCGTTCGGCGCCGTCGCCGTCGAGGTCGGCCAGTGCCACCGCGGCGCCGGCCTCGGCCAGCGCGCGGCCGTAGACCTGGCCGATGGCTCCGGCGCCGCCCGTGACGATGGCGACCTTCCCGTCGAGGCGGAGACGATCGAGTGTGCTCATGGCGCTTCCTTGAGGAGGTGGGACAGGTAGGCGTCGACGTCGGCTCCGTGCGCGCGGAGTTCGCCGGCGGCCTCCGGGGCGGTGAGGATGAGGAAACGGTCCGCGGCGACGCCGTCGGCGACGATCTCGCCGACGGTCTCGGCGTCGAGAACGGGGAAGCTCGGCCCTCGCGGCGGCGCCGGCTCCCCGTGGAAGGTGATCTGCTCGACGATGTTGGTGGCGACCCCGGCCGGGCACAGGCAGGAGACGCCGATGCCGCGCGGCCGCAGGTACAGCGCGAGCGCCTCGGACAGCCCGACCACCGCGTGCTTCGTCGCCGTGTAGGGCAGCCGGTCGTACCCGTAGGGCAGCAGCCCCGCGGTCGAGGCGGTGTTGACCACGTGGCCCGATCCCCGCTCCAGCAGCAGCGGCAGGAACACCAGGTTGCTGCGGACGATGCCGAGCAGGTTGACGTCGACGACGCGCTGCCAGGTCTCGAGGGGGATGGCCTCGACGGGGCCGACGGCGAGGACGCCGACGTTGTTCATCACCAGGTCGACGCGGCCGAACCGGTCGAGTGCCAGATCGCGCACCGCCTCGAGGTCGCCGAGGCTGGTGACGTCGCAGGTCGCGGCGGTGCCGCGGCCGGCGAGCCCGGCGGCGACGCGCGCCGCGCGGTCGCCGTCGATGTCGGTGACCACGACGCGCGCCCCGCGCCGGGCGAAGGCGTGCGCGGCGGCGCGCCCGATGCCGCTGCCCGCGCCCGTGATGACCGCGACGGCGTTGTCCAGATCGATGCTCATGGGACGCTCACCTTTCCAACGGGGGCGGACAGGCCGGTCGAGACCTGCCGGGTGCGCGAGAGCGGGATTACCGGCGGCGAGAATGTGGCTACCGTCAACGACTGGCATCAAAACATGCGGCCATCGTGAAGTCAATCGCCTTAGTTTGATGGCGGTCGCATAGGGCGAGGCGGAGGAATCGCCGGGTGCGGAGGAGTGGGTGTGGACCGAATTTCACCAGGTGAACGCGGTCAAACGGCTCGCTGCCGGTGCCTGCCGCGCGTGGAACTCGGCGGATCGGCTGCCACAGTCCCCTTGTCCTAGAGAGTCAAGCGACTTAGAGTCTGCCACTCGAAGGCAGGCCGGGGCGTCAGAGGAGAAGCGCATGGGCAACGCAGCCGCCGAGCGGACCTATCGCGAGGTCATGACCCGTGAGGCGCCGGCACCGGCCACGCCGTTCGAGGCGGCGACCCGCGACTTCGTCTTCGGCGAGGTGTGGCCGCGCCCCGGGCTGAGCCGGCGTGACCGCCGCTGGGTCACGCTCACCTGCGTCGGCGCGGCGGACGCGCCCGAGCCGATCGACGAGCACGTGTACGCGGCGCTCAACAGCGGGGACATGGAGCTGGAGGCGATGCTGGAGTTCGTGCTCCACTTCGCCGTCTACTGCGGCTGGCCGAAGGCGTCGCACATCGAGGGCGTGATCCGCCGGCAGTGGGCCCGGATCCGGCAGGAGCGCGGCGAGGAGGCCGGGCCGCTGCCGGTGCTCGACAACGCCGCGCTCGGCCTCAATGACTGGGACGAACGGATCAGGCGCGGAGCGGAGGAGTTCGTCGACGTCAACCTCATCCAGGCGCCCAGGGGCGAGACGCCGTACACCCACGCCGGCATCCTCAACTTCGTCTTCGGGCACGTCTGGCAGCGGCCCGGGCTCACCCGCCGCGAGCGCCGCATCATCACCGTGGCGTGCGTCGCCATCGACGACTCGCCCATGCCGCTGCGGTCGCACGTCGGTGCCGCGCTGAACTCCGGCGACATCTCCAAGGAGGAGATGGACGAGATCGTGCTCCAGTTCGCCGCCTACTACGGCTTCGCCAAGGGGGAGGCGCTGGGGGGCACCGCCGACGCGATCTGGGCCGAGCGGGACCGCTGAGCGTTCGTTCTGACAGTGCGGCCGGGAAGGGACGCCAGGCAGCCGACCTTCAAGTCATTTGACTTACATGCGGACGGTTGGTTACATGACCGCCATGTCAATGCTGGCGCCCTCGACCAAGGCGCAGATAGTCCTCGCCGCCGAGCGCCTCTTCGCCCGGCACGGGATCGAGGGCGTGTCGCTCCGCCAGATCGGCGCCGAGGCGGGGAACGGCAACAAGTCCGCCGTCCAGTACCACTTCGGCACGAAGGACCGCCTGCTCCAGGCGATCTTCGAGCACCGGCTGCCCGGCGTCTACGGGCGGCGCCGGATCCTCATCGCCCAGTACCGCCCCGCCGACCTCCAGGCGTGGGTCAAGTGCTATGTGCTCCCCATCCTGGAGCAGGGCGAGCAGGAGGGCAGCCACTACCTGACCTTCGTCAACATGCTGCGGCACCACGGCCGCCGGGACGTGTTCGAACGCCTTCCCGAGGAGTTCCAGGCATCGACGCGCGAGTTCTACGAGCGGGTCGGGGCGCTGCTCCCGCACATTCCCGAGCCCCTGCGGGCGCACCGCGTCAGCCAGGCGGTGGCCTTCAGCGTCGACGCCGCGTCGCACCGCGAGCACGCCCAAGTGAACGGGCAGCCGGTGCTGCCCTTCGCCGTGCACGTCGCCGATCTCCTCGACGGCCTCGTGGGGTTCCTCCAGGCCCCCGTGTCACCGGTCGCCCGCGCCGTCCTCGACGACGCCTCGCTCGAGAAGACCTGGGCGCCGTCGCCGGTCCTGTGACCGCGAACCGCGACGGCGCCCAGGCCGGCCGCGCTCAGTGCCGTCCCGGCCCGACCTCGGCTCCGGGGGACGAGGGCGCGCTCCGGACACCGTTGAAGGCGGCCCGGCAGAACACCCACAGGCGCTCGATGGTGTCGTCGAGGCTCTCGCGGGCGGTGGTGAAGGCGTAGCGGTGGTAGACCGACATCACCAGCTTCATCACCAGCCATGAGTCGGCGGCCGGATCGGCCGGGGAGAGCAGGCCCAGCGCGGCGGCCTCGTGCAGCTCCCGCTCGATCAGGTCCGCGAAGGGCTGGTTGATCCGCGCCATCTCGTCGGGGAAGAGCTGGTGGAGCCGCCAGTGCTCGGCGGTGACGAACCGCGGCCCGATATCGGGGGGCCGGCCGTGCGGGGCGTCGGCGTCCTGGCGGTGCAGTGACTCCAGCGTGCTGGTGATGAGGAAGCGCAGGCGGGCGACGGGGTCGGGCAACCGGCGGGCGGCGGCTCCGGTGCGAGCGGCCTCGGCGAGGATCTCCTCTTCGAGGACGGCGAGCAGGAGCCGGTCCTTGTCGGCGAAGTACCGGTAGAAGGTCCGCAGCGTGATTCCGGCCTCGTTCACCAGCTCCTGGATGGTGAACGAGGACCCCTTGGCACGGGTCAGCCGGCGCGCGGCCTCGACGATCTCCCGCGCCTGCCG
Organism: Actinomadura rugatobispora; assembly: GCF_055379765.1. Classification (NCBI taxonomy): domain Bacteria; kingdom Bacillati; phylum Actinomycetota; class Actinomycetes; order Streptosporangiales; family Thermomonosporaceae; genus Actinomadura; species Actinomadura rugatobispora. The sequence goes on from NZ_AP029191.1 coordinate 10,542,950, forward strand.
GATGCCGCGCGTCCGCGACCGCTGGACGGAGGGGGACCGTTCCACGGCCCGGTCGGCCAGGGCCGCCACGGAGTTCCCGGCCCCCGGACTCGCGTCCTCCGACTGGGACGGCCCGCTCGCTCCTTCCGGACGGCGCGGTCGCGGACCGCCTCTCACGGCGCGACCGATGTGAACGACTCGTGCTCGCTGGCCGCGATCCCGAGGCGCCGCAGGAGCGCGCTCGTTATCTCGGGGGCGACCTTCTGCGTGACCCCCCACAGGTAGAAGCCGTAGAGGATGCCGCGGCGGAAGCCCAGCCGGACCTCGTCCCAGGACGGGGGTTCGACCCCGTTGGCGCGAAGGCTGTCGAGGTAGTGGCGCAGGAGGTCCTTCTCGGTCCGCCGCCGGTCCTCCACGGTGAGGGTGGAGACGATGTGGTAGCCGACGTCCAGGTACCAGGGGCCGCGCTGCACCAGCTGCCAGTCCACGAGCGAGGGGCGTCCGGCGCCGTCGAGGTAGAGGTTGCCGACGTGGGCGTCCCCGTGAATCACCGACCACGGCGACGCGGTGAGCGTCTGCTCGGCGAGCGCCCGGTACGCCGCGTACAGCCGTTCCGCGTCGCGGACCTCGTCCGGCACGCCCGCGCCGATCTCGCTCTCGAAGTTGGCGCGGATGTCCTTGACGCCGCGGTGCACGGCGATGGCGCCGAGCCGCGGCGCCAGCCACTCGGCCGCGGCCACCGTGGCATCGCCCCAGGTCGCGGCGTGCAGCTTGGCGAACTCCCCGAGGCTCTGGGCCGTCTGCTCCGGGGTGTAGTCGCTGAGGGCGTCGAGGAACCGGCCGCCCTGGGCGACGACGTCCTCGGTGATGACCACGCCGTGCCGGGTCTCCGGGTCGATGTCGGCGTACACGCTGGGCAGGGTCCGCACGCCGCTGGTGGCCGCCAGGTGGCGGTAGAAGGACACCTCGGGGATCCCGGTGCCGCGGGCGTCCCACACGCCGATGTCGGAGAAGTAGCCCTTGCCGCACAGGTCCGGCGACAGCCCGCCGGGGAGGCCCTCCGCCGACTCGATGTGGAACCGGACGTTGGTCGAAACGCGGTTCACCACGGGCCCGGGGGTGACGCCGGTGATCCGGATTCCGGGAAAGCGCGGGGCGAGCGCCGAGTTGAGCCATTCCGGCGACATCAGTTCCGTCGTCGTGCTGGGCACCGGAACGGTGGCTTGGTGCGGCATTCTCTGTCCTTTGATCCTTTGAACGCTGATGTGCGGCGGTCGCCAGGGGGTGCCTGGGGAAGGGGTGGTCAGGCGGCCGCCTGCTCGGTGCCGAGACCGGGCGTGGGCGCCTGCTGCACGGGTGCCCGCCGGGTACCGCCGATGAGCAGCGCCAGCACCAGGCTCACCGCCGAGCAGGCGACCATGAACAGGCAGGCGCCCGTCAGCGCCTTCTCGGTCGGCAGGTGCGTGCCCGGCACGGTCGAGACGGTCAGGATCACCGCGGTGATCGACAGGCCGGTGGCCACCGCGACGTTCAGCGTCACCCGGTTCATCCCGGTCGCCGCGGCGGTCTGCTCGGACGGCACCACCTCGACGATCAGGTTCGCCAGCGCGCTGTAGGCGAAGGCCGAGCCCACGGCCAGGAGCCCGGTGCAGAGGATGGTGCCCGGCAGGCTCTTCGCCATGAAGATCCACATCCCTGCCCCGGCGATGTAGAGGACGCCCGCGACCACCAGCGCCCAGCGGGCGCCGGCCAGCTCGGCGATCCGCCCGCTCACCGCGGCCCCGCCGTACCCGATCGTGGAGGCGATCACCATCACCACCCCGGCGGTGGTGGCCGACAGCCCCTGCCCGATGGGCGAGGCGTCGGGCAGTTGCAGGACCATCGGCGTCAGGAGCGCGGCCGCGCCCATCGGCCCGGCGCCGACCAGGACCGTCGCCAGGGTGGTCAGCGCCACCTTGCGGTCGGTGAACTGCCGGACGTCCACGATGGGCTCGCGGACCCGCAGCTCCCACCAGACCCACAGGGCGAGCGCCACCAGCCCGACCGCGATCGCCGCGAGCACCCGCGCGTCGCTCCAGCCCCACTCCTCGGCCCGGGAGACGCCGAACAGCACGCCGCCGGTCGCCGGGACCAGCAGCACGGCGCCGACGATGTCGACCGGCGGCCGGGGCCTGATCCCGGGCGTGCGCGGCAGGCCGATGAGCGCGGTCAGCGACGCGGCGGCGCCCATCGCGGTCGCCACGATGAAGAGCAGGCGCCAGCCGCTGTGGTCGATCAGCACCCCGGCGAGCAGGGCCCCGGCGCCGGTGCAGATCGGGACGATGCCGCCCAGGAGAGCGACCGCCAGCGGCACCCGCCGCTCCGGCAGCAGCTCGCGGACCAGGCCGAACGACAGCGGGAGCGCGCCGGCGGCCAGGCCCTGGACACCGCGGCCGACCGTGATCATCCACAGGTCGTTGGCCAGCACGCTGACCAGCGAGCCGCAGGCCGCGCCGGCCAGGATGACCACCAGGACGTTCCGGCGGCCGAAGATGTCGCCGAGGCGCCCGGCCGTGGCGGCCGAGGAGGCGCCCACCAGCAGGTAGGCGGTGGTGGTCCAGCCGGCCGCCGCCGCGTCGGCTTCGAAGACCTTCATGAAGTTCGGGATGGCCGCGATCGCCATCGCGGTCTCGAAGACCGCGAAGACCTCGATCACGATGAGGGCGATCAGGATCCGCGTGTGCGAACGTCCACCTGGTGGAACGGTCCTGTCCTGGGGGATGGTCATGGGCTTCTCCGGGCACTGGGGTGGGGTGGGGTGGTCGGCCGGAGCGAGCGGCCGCTCGCCGCGCCCCGGGGCGTGCGGCCCCGGTGGCGGCGCGGCGAGTCCGGGAGGGAGGGCCGCTACGGGAAGACTCGTTCTCCGGTGCCGGCGTCGGTGATGGTGATGGCTTCGACCGGGCACGACTCGGCGGCGTCCCGCACCGCCTCGGACGCCGGCAGCGTCTCGGCCGTCGCGCATCCCTTCCCGTTCTCGTCCAGGTCCAGCGCGTCGGGGGCGGTGGCCGCGCACAGACCCGTGCCGACACAGATATGCCGGTCGAAGGCGACCGTCCAGCGGTCGGTCATCGGTGACCTCCTGAGATCGTTCCTGCCGGGGGCGCGTCGTCCCGGGTTCACCCGATGACGAGCGGCAGCGTCTTCCAGCCGCGGACGGTGGAGGTCTGCGCCAGCTCGGCGGCGTCCCAGTCCACGTCCCAGTCCGGGAAGTTCTTGAGGATCTCCTCCGCCGCGACGCGGCCCTCCAGCCGGGCGAGCGCCGCGCCCAGGCAGTAGTGGGCGCCGACACCGAAGGTCATGTGCTGGGAGACCCGGCGGATGTCGAAGGTGTCGGGGTCGGGGAAGCGCCCGGGGTCGCGGTTCGCGGCGGCGGCGATGAACAGCATGGCGCTGCCGGCCGGGACGGTCTGGCCGTGCAGTTCCACGTCCTTGTTCACGTAGCGGGCCGTGAAGGGGCTGGTCGGCTCGAAGCGCAGGATCTCCTCGATGGCGTTGGGGATGAGGGACGGGTCGGCCGCGAGCTCGCGGCGCTGCTCGGGGTAGCGGGCCATCAGCGCGCCGAACCACCCGATGAGACGTCCCGTCGTCTCGTTCCCCGCGCCGGCGATCACCGAGCAGTAGGTGAGGACCTCGTCGTCGGTGAGCGTGCGGGTGACCCCGTTCTCGTCCTCGAACTCGGCGTTCATCAACTCCGTCATGAGGTCGTCGGAGGGGTTCTGCTTGCGCCACTCGAGGTAGGTCCGGTACGCCTCGGTGTTGAGGATCTCGCCCTCTTTCGGGTTCATCTTCCCGCGGCCCTCGGTGCTCAGCACGGCGTCCACCCTGTCGCGGATGGCCGGCTGGTCGGGCTCGGGGATGCCGAGGAGCATGCCGATGACGCGCATGGGCATCTCGGCGCCCACGGCCTCGATGAGGTCGAACCGGCCGCTTCCGATCACCGGTTCCAGGGTCCGCCGGCAGTACGCCCGGATCTGCGGTTCGAGCATGGCGATCCGGCGCGGGGTGAAGACGCGTGCGAGGAGACGGCGGTGGATGTCGTGGACAGGCGGGTCCTCCATGATGAGGGTGCCCGAGGGCCACTCGATCCCCGACTGGACCAGTTCGAGGATGTCGCCGCGGACGGAGGTGTAGGTCCGCCAGTCCGCGAGGCCACGCTGGCAATCCTCGAAACGCGTGAGCGCGTAGAAGTCGTGTTCCTCGTTGCGGTACAGCGGAGTTTCCTCGCGCATCCGCCGGAAGATGGGGTAGGGGTTGAGCACGAGCGAGGGGTCGTAGGGGTCCCAGTTCAGCTCGGCGACGGTACTCATGAACTCGCCTCCTGGTGGCGGGGGTCGGTGGGCGTTGGCGGCGGCCTACTTGAGGAGGGCTCCGGCGTCGATCGGAAGGGTCACGCCGGTGAGGAAGCGGCCCTCGTCCGAGGCCAGGTACAGGATCGCGTTGCTGATGTCGAGCGGCTCCACCCACGGGGTGGGCAGGATGTGCATGCCCTGCGACACCGCCGCGAAGTCGTCGATGGTCGGGTTCTCCAGGTCCGGCCGGAACATGCGGTACGTGCCCTCGTGCATCACCATCGGCGTGTTCACCTGGCTGGGGTGCACCGTGTTGACCCGGATGTTGTACTGGCCCAGTTCCACCGCCAGGGTCCGCATCAGGCCGACCACGCCGTGCTTGGCGGCGATGTAGTGGCCGATGTGGGCGTGGCCCTTGATCCCCCCGACGGAGCTGGTCAGGATGATCGACCCGCCGCGGCCGCCCTCGAGGATGTGCGGCGTCGACACCCTGGTGGTGATCCACACGCCGGTCAGGTTGACGTCGATCATGTCGCGCCAGGTCTTCTCGGTCATCTTGTGGAGCACGGTGCCGTCGCTGCCGAGACCGGCGTTGGCCACCACGATGTCCAGGCGCCCGAGCTCGGTCACGCCCTCGTCGACCGCGGCCTTGAGCGCGTCGTAGTCGCGCACGTCCGCCTGCACGGCGACGATGCGGCGGCCCAGCGCCTTCACCTGGGCGACCGTCTCGTCCAGGTCCTCGGGGGTCGACATCGGGAAGGTCACGCCGTCGAGCTGCTTGCAGACGTCCACGGCGATGATGTCGGCGCCCTCCTCGGCCAGCCGCACCGCGTGGCTGCGCCCCTGGCCGCGCGCCGCGCCGGTGATGAAGGCGACCTTGCCTTCGACTCGTCCAGGCATGGGGAACCTCGTTTCCTGAGTGGGACCGGACGTCGACGGGGGGCGTCGCGCCGGTCGGAGAGGGACGGTCGGGGGAGGGGGATCGGCTCGCGAGGAGCCGCTGACCCGATGGCGGGCGGGCGCCGGCGTGCCGGCCCGCCGCGATGCTGAACAACTGTGTAACATGAGGCCGCGGGCAGGGTCAACCATGGTTCGAGCACGGATCGCGCTCTCTTCACGGGTGGAGTCGTGCTGGGAAGCCGCCCTGCGGCGCCCTGGGAAACGTGGGCCTGTGCATGCCCGGCTCAGCCGGCCGGCAGCCCGCCGCCGGTCGCCGGCCGCACCTCACTCGGTGTTGACGAATCCGGGTGCGGCGAGAGGAATTCCGCCGCACCCGGAGACCGCGAGACCTCCTGGAACCGGGTTACTTCGCTTCCTTGGGCGGTGCGGGCGGGCCGTCGATCTGGAGCACGGACCGCTCGATCAGGTCGAGGGTCTCGGCGTGGCCGGTGGTCAGCCCCATGGCCTGCTCCATGACGAAGATCCGGGAGATGGCCGAGATCACGACCAGGACGGCGAGCGGGTGCAGTTCGCCGGTGTCGATGCCGCGCTCTTTCAGGTACCCGTCGAGGGACTCGATCTGGGCGTTGCGGAACCGTTCGGCGTAACTGGCCAGTTCCTGGCGGATCACCTTGCGGTGATTGGAGAGGGCCGTGAACTCCATCATCAGCGTCGCGCCGGCGGGATGGCTGCTGTACTTCCACAGGGCCCGCAGGGGCTGGTCGGATTCCAGGGCGCGCGACTGCATCGCGAACTCCTGCTCGGCGCGCCGCCGGAGCACGGCGAGAAAGAGCTCGTCCAGTGACGGGAAGTAGTAGTTGACCAGCGCCGGCGTGACGTCGGCCTCCCGGGCCACGCGCCGGATCCCGACGGCGGCGTAGCCCTCGTCGAGCATCAGCCGTTCGGCGGTGTCCAGGAGGAGGAAGCGCGTCTTGGAGGTCTCGGTGCCCCTACGGCGAGGTGAGGTCATGCCTCACATTGTCCTTGACGGTTCGCCCGGGGCGATGCTACACAGTCGTTCAGCATTCGGTGCCGGCGGGACGGACCCCCGCCGGTCGCCCCTGGACTGCCGGGCGCTTCTCGCCCGCCGGGCGACCGGTGGGGGCGGAGGCGTCCCAGGTGAACGGAGGATCTGTTTGTGACACGGATCACGCTCGTCTCTCGCGGTGATCGGCCGGCGGGGATGATCGGGGACGTCGGGGCGGCGGTGGGCCGGTGAGCGGCCCGCAGGCGGGCGCCGCCCGCTACGCCGGCGCGCGCGTCCCCCGGGTGGAGGACCCGCGGCTGCTGACCGGACACGGCGGCTTCGTCGACGACGTCGTGCGCCCGGGCATGCTGCACGCGCATTTCGTCCGCAGCCCGATGGCACGGGCCCGCATCGCCGGCATCGACGCCTCCGAGGCGCTGGCCCTGCGCGGCGTCCACGCCGTCTTCACGGCGCAGGACCTGAACCCGGACGTGCGTGATCCCTGGTACTCGCTGGTCGGCCGCGATGTCGCGGACACGCCGCGGCCCCCGCTGGCCGAGGGCGAGGCGCGGTTCGTGGGAGACCCGGTGGCGCTGGTGGTCGCCGACGACCGCTACGTCGCCGAGGACGCGGCCGAACTGGTCTACGTCGACTACGAGCCGCTGCCGCCGGTCGTCGACTACGCCACCGCCCAGCAGGCCGGGGAGCTCGTGCACGCCGGGCATCCCGGCAACCTCGTCGGCGAGCTCGCCGGACGCCCGGCGGCCGGCCTCGCGGAGGTCTTCGACCAGGCGGCCCACGTGGCGCGGGAGACGATCCACCAGCAGGCGTACGCGGCCGTGCCCATGGAGACCCGCGGGCTGATCGTGGAGTGGTCGCCGCCCACCGGCGAGATGACGATCTGGGCGTCCACCCAGGTGCCGCACGAGATGCGCCTGTTCTGCAGCAGGCTGCTGGGGCTGGACGAGCACCGCATCCGGGTCGTGATGCGCGACACGGGCGGCGGGTTCGGGCAGAAGGCCCTCCCTCAGCGCGAGGACATGTGCGTCATGCTGGCCGCGCGAAAAGTCCCTGCCCCGCTGAAGTGGATCGAGGACCGCCAGGAGAACCTCATCTCGGCCGGACAGGGCCGCCACGAGCACGCCGACGCCCGGATCGCGTTCGACGCCGACGGCCGGATCCTTGCCGCCGCGATCGACCACGTGCAGGACGCGGGCGCCTACCCGGTGCCCTGGCCGGTGCAGACGACCGCCGTCGTCGGGCTGCTCTTCCCTGGGCCCTACCGGGTTCCCCAGGCCACGTTCTCCTGCAGGTCGGTCTTCTCCAACACCACCGGCCGCACGGCCTACCGCGGCCCGTGGCAGTTCGAGTCGCTGGCGCGCGAAGTGCTCCTGGACATCGCGGCGCGCGAGATGGGGATGGACCCGGTCGAACTGCGCCGCCGCAACCTGCTGCGCCGGGACGAACTGCCGGTGGCGAACCCCAACGGCATGCCCTACAGCGACATCACGCCGCTGGAGACCTTCGAGCAGGCGCTCAAGATGCTGGACTACGGGGCCTTCCGGCGCGAGCAGGAGCGGGCGCGCGCCGCCGGCCGCCACATCGGGGTCGGCACGTGCACCTACGTCGAGCCGACCACGAGCGGGATGGGCTTCCACGCCACCGAGGGCGCGACGATCCGGATCGAGCCCTCGGGCAAGGTCAACGTGTACGTGGCGGGCGGATCGACCGGCAACAGCCTCGAGACGACCGTCGTCCAGCTCGCCGCCGACGCGCTCGGAGCCGACATCGCCGACGTCAACACCATCCAGGGGGACACGGCGATCACCCCGTTCGGCGGCGGCACCGGCGGCAGCCGCTCCGGTTCGATGACCGCGGGCGCCATCGCCGAGACCGCGTCGGTCCTGCGGGAGCGCATGGTGGCGATCGCCGCGCACCGCCTGGAGGCCGCCGCCGGGGACATCGAGCTGGCAGGCGGGCGCGCCCATGTGCGCGGCACGCCCGACATCGGGCTGTCCTTCCCCGAGATCGCCGCCATCGCCTACTTCCAGCCCGAGAAGCTGCCGCCCGGCGTGCCGGCGGGCCTGGAGGCCAGCGGCCGCTACCGTGCGCGCAGCCCGATGATCTGGGCGAACGCGACGCACGTGTGCACCTGCGAGGTGGACGTCGTGACGGGCGAGGTGAGACTGCTGCGCTACATCGTCAGTGAGGACTGCGGCCCGATGATCAACCCGGACGTGGTGGAGGGCCAGATCGCCGGCGGCACCGTGCAGGGGATCGGCGGCGCGCTCTACGAGCACTTCGACTACGACGAGGACGGCAACCCGCTCACCACCACCTTCATGGACTACCTGCTGCCGACCACCACCGAGGTGCCCACCATCGAGTACGGCCACATCGAGACCCCGGGGCCGGGGCAGGGGGGCTACAAGGGCGTCGGCGAGGGCGGCGCGATCGGCTCGCCGCCCGCCGTGGTGAACGCGGTCGCCGACGCGCTCGCGCCGCTCGGCGTCAAGATCACCCGACTGCCGCTGTCGCCCGCGTTCCTCTCCGACCTGGTGAGCGAGGCGCGATGAAACCGGCACCTTTCGACTATCACGCGCCCGCGACGATCGAGGAGGCGGTCGGCCTGCTCGCCGAACTGGGCGAGGACGCCAAGGCGATCGCCGGAGGGCAGAGCCTGGCCCCCATGCTCGCCCTGCGGCTGGCGGCCTTCGACCACCTCGTCGACCTGCGCCGGGTCGCGGGACTGCGGGGCATCGAGCGGCGCGACGGGTCCCTGTGGATCGGGGCCGGCACGACCCAGGCCGCGATCGAACGGTCCGCGGAGGTCGCCGAGGCCGTTCCGCTGCTGGCCCGCGCGACCCCTCTGATCGGCCACTTCCAGATCCGCAACCGCGGCACCATCGGCGGCTCGATCGCCCACGCCGACGCCGCCGCCGAATACCCCGCGGTGGCCCTGGCCCTCGACGCGCGACTGGAGGCGTGCTCGCCCCGGGGGCGCCGGACCATTCCCGCCACCGGCTTCTTCACCGGCCTGTGGAGCACCGACCTGGCGGACGACGAACTGCTGACCGGGATCACCTTCCCGGTCGCCGGCGGCCGCCGCGGGTTCGCCGTCGAGGAGTACGCCCGCCGGCACGGCGACTTCGCCATGGCCGGCGCCGCCGTCGCGATCGAGCTCGACGACGGCGCCCGGATCCGGCGGTGCGGCATCGGACTGTTCGGCCTCGGCCCGGCGGCGCGGCGCGCCACGGCCGCGGAGTCGGCGGCGACCGGATCCGCGGCCGCCGACGCGTCGCCCGGCGAGGTCGGGCGGGCCGCCATGGCGGAGCTCGATTCGGTCCCGTCCGACCTGCACGGGTCCGCCGCCTACCGCAGGCGGGTGGGCGCGGAGATGGTGGCGCGTGCCTGGCAGAAGGCCCTTCAGGAGGCGAGCGATGGCTGAGATCGACATCGAGATGAAGGTCAACGGCAGGGTGCGGCGCGCGAGCGTGCAGCCCCGCCTCACCCTCGCCGACTTCCTCCGGGAGCGCTGCCGGCTGACGGGCACGCACCTGGGCTGCGAGCACGGGGTCTGCGGCGCGTGCACGGTCCTGGTGGACGGCGAGGCCGTCCGCGCCTGCCTGGTGTTCGCGGTGCAGGCCGACGGCGCGGACGTCACGACCGTCGAGGGCATCGCGTCGCCGGACGGCGAGCTCTCGCCGGTGCAGGCCGCCTTCCGCGAACACCACGGACTCCAGTGCGGATTCTGCACCCCGGGCTTCATCGTCTCCGCCACGGCGTTCCTGCGCGACAACCCCGATCCCACCGACGACCAGATCCGGGAGGGCCTGTCGGGCAACCTGTGCCGCTGCACCGGTTACCAGGGAATCCTCAAGGCCGTCCGGGCGGCGGCGGACGCGTCCACCGCCGGCGAGGCGTGAACCCCCGTTCCCGGCGCCGACATCACCGACATCAAGAAGGATCCGGATGAAGCTGGAGAACAGCCTCAGCATTCCCGTGCCGGCGCCCGAGGCGTGGAAGGTTCTGCTCGACATCGAGCGGATCGCCCCCTGCGTGCCCGGGGCGACCCTGACCGCCCGCGACGGCGACCGCTACACCGGCAAGATCAAGGTCAAGCTCGGCCCGATCGGCCTGACCTACAACGGCACCGTCACCTTCGTCTCCCAGGACGAGGACGCCGGGGTCGCGGTCCTGGAGGCCACCGGCCGCGAGACCCGCGGCAACGGCACCGCGAAGGCCGTCATCACCTGCCGGCTCGTGGAGTCCGCCGGGGCGACCGACGTCCTGGTGGAGACCGATCTCGCCATCACCGGCAAACCCGCCCAGTTCGGCCGCGGCGCCCTGGCGGAGGTGGCGGGCACGCTCATCGGCCAGTTCGCCGCCAACCTCGCCGAGGTGATCTCCGCGGGCTCCGCGGACGGCGGCACCGAGCCGGACCGGGCGGACGCCCCCGGCCTGCCGGCGACCGGGGACGGCCGCGTGGAGTCCTCCACGCTCACGGCCGGAGCCGCCCCCGCCTCCCGTGCGTCGGCCGAACCGATCGACCTTCTCGGCGCCGCGGGCGGCGGGATCATCAAGCGCGTCGGCCCCGTGGCCGCGGCGACCGCCGTGCTGCTGCTCCTCCTCGCGCTCCGCCGCCGCCTCGGCCACCGGGCCGGCTCCACCGGCGAGCATTTCCCCGAAAAGAATCGATCATGGTGATCATGATAAAACCCGCTCGCCGGCTCATCATGCGATGACAAGGAATGCGGCCATTATCGATTCCCGGCGACCCGCCTCTTGTCGAGCCGATGGCACCTGCTTAATCTCTCGGTCATGGCGGCCTGCCGAAAAGCCTTCGGCCCCGCCCCGGCAAGACGGACGCCTCCGGAGGCGAACATGGCCCACATCAGAAGAATACTGGCGGCCGCCCTGACGATCGCTCTGGTCGTCGGCCTGTCCGCCGTTCCCGCCCGCGCCCTGGACGGCAACTGGGACGTCGTTCCGGGCGGCGAGGTCGTGCTTTACGGCAACAGTCTCCAGGTCACCAACAACGGCGCCACGATCATTATCCAGCAGCCCTTCGTCGAAGGCGACCTTTTCGACGATCAGCCGATCGGCGGAGTCCCGGATCCGGGGCTCGACCGTGTGGGCTATCTGAACTACCTGACCTGTAACGGCGCCCAAGGTCCTCTCGGGCTGACGCTCAACGTGGAGATGCTCAGCGCCTGGAAGGTCTACGCCGACTCCCAGTCCGGTGGCATCGTCGACATCAGGATCACCGATTTCGGGCTACGGTTCTCCGGCCCCGGGTGCGTTTGGCGCGTCACCGGGACGCTGCACGGGACCTACAACAACTTCACGGATACCCTGACGATCGACGAGCCGGAGGACAGCGGGAGCCTCGTCATCTCGAACGCGACCTGCTTCCCCTTCCAGAACGGCCAGTCCCCGGGGATCTCGGGGAGCTTCCAGATCGATCCCTCCACCACGATCAACCGCCGTATCTGACGCCGGGCCGCGCGGACCGGACCAGGCCGGGGCCCTTCGCGGCCCCGGCCTGTCGGCCGCGCCGCGGGCGTCGACGGCGCCCGGTTTCGGTCATGCTGCTTTTGTGACCGAAACAACGATCAAGATCGAACCGTGGATGTGCCGGGCGATGCCTCCCTAGGCTCGGAATGGAACGTTTGTCCGGACCGTCTGCCAGGAGCGTTGCGCGTGACCGTGATTCCAGAGATGCCCGACATCGTGTCAGCCGAGTTCGCCGCCGATCCCTACGCGGCCTACCGGATATTCCGCGAGAATGCCCCGGTCTACTGGCACGAGGGCACGCAGAGTTATGTCGTGTCGCGCTACGAGGATGTGTCACGCGCTTTCCGCGACCAGATCTTCACCACCGCCAACTACGACTGGCAGCTCGAGCCGGTGCACGGCCGCACCATCCTCCAGCTCAGCGGCCGGGAGCACGCGGTGCGCCGCGGGCTGGTCGCCCCCGCCTTCCGCGGGAGCGAGCTGCAGGAGAGGTTCCTGCCGGTGATCGAGCGGAACGCGCGCACGCTGATCGACGCGTTCCGGGCCGACGGCCGGGTCGAGCTGGTCGGCCAGTTCAGCACCCACTTCCCGATCAACGTGATCGTCGACATGCTGGGGCTCGACCAGGCCGACCACGCCCGGTTCCAGAAGTGGTACACCTCGATCATCGCATTCCTGGGCAACCTCACCCAGGACCCGGACGTGGCCGCCGCGGGCGTGCGCACCCGCGACGAGCTGGCCGCCTACATGCTGCCGATCATCGCCCGCCGCCGGGAGGACCCGGGCGACGACCTGCTGTCGAAGCTGTGCCTGGCGGAGGTCGACGGCACCCGGATGAGCGACGAGGACATCAAGGCGTTCGTCAGCCTGCTGCTCGCGGCGGGCGGGGAGACCACCGACAAGGCCATCTCCGCGCTGTTCGCCAACCTGCTCGCCCACCCCGACCAGCTCGCCGCCGTGCGGGAGGACCGCGGCCTGATCCCGCAGGCGTTCGCCGAGACGCTGCGCTTCACGCCGCCGGTCCACATGATCATGCGGCAGCCGGCCGAGGACGTCGAGCTGAGCGGCGTCGCGATTCCCGCCGGCAGCACCGTCACCGCCCTGATCGGCGCGGCCAACCGCGACCCCGACCGCTACGCCGACCCCGATCGCTTCGACCTCTTCCGGAGCGACCTGACCACCACCAACGCGTTCTCGGCCGCGGCCGACCACCTGGCCTTCGCGCTGGGCCGCCACTTCTGCGTGGGGGCGCTGCTGGCCAAGACCGAGGTGGAGGTCGGCGCGAACATGCTGCTGGACGCCATGCCGGACGTGCGGCTGGCCGAAGGGGCGGCGCCGGTCGAGCGCGGGGTGTTCACCCGCGGCCCGGGGGCGCTGCCGCTGGAGTTCACGCCTGCGGCGTGACCTCGGGCGGGACGAAGGGCGGCGGGGCGAGCGGGCTCGTCCCGCCGAGCTGGTCGGCGGCCGGGGTGAACGCGACGGGCAGCGAATGCAGCCCGCGCATCCACAGCGACGCGTGCCATTCCAGCGTCCGGTCCGGGACGGCCAGCTCGATGTCGGGCAGCCGGTCGAGCAGCACCTCGATGGCCACCTTGGCGATCACTTCGGCGTGCTCGGGGGCGGGGAAGGGGCAGCCGTGCTCGCCGTGCCCGAACGACATGTGCGCGCGGTTGCCCGGGTCACCGCGCTCGGCCGGCCGCACCGAGGGGTCGGTGTTGGCCGCCGCCAGGCCCAGGACCAGCAGGTCGCCGGCGCGGATGTCGCGGCCGCCGAGCCGGCAGGCGTGCACCGCCCAGCGGCCGATGAAGTTCTGGGTGGGGGTGTCCTCCCACAGCACCTGGGTGAGCGCCTGGTCGACGCTGTTGCGGCCGCCCTGCAACTCCATCGAGAACTGGTCGTCGACGAGCATCAGCCGCAGGGTGTTGCCGATCCAGTTGCCGGTGGGCTGCTGCGCCGCGGCCATCACCACCAGCAGGTCGATGGTCACCTCCTCGGCGGTGAGCCCGGCCGGGTGGCCCAGCAGGCGGGACGGGACGTCCGGTCCCGGCCGCCGCTCCCGTTCGGTCACCAGCCGCCGCATGCGCTCCTGGATGCGCTGGTGGGCGGCGGCCGCGTCGGCGTCGACGTTCAGCGACTCGGCCACGTCCTGGACCAGGGCCGGCACGTCGGCGTCGGGCAGCCCGAAGAGGCGGGCGATGACCAGCAGCGGGATCCGGTGCGAATACTGCGCGATCAGGTCGGCCCGCCCGTCGCCGGCGAACCCGTCGATGAGGCCGTCGGCGAGTTCCTCGCAGATCTGGGCGAGTTCGGTGCGGTCGACGGCGTCCAGCGCGTCGCCGATCGCACCCGCCCGCCGCTGGTGCTCCTCGCCCTCGGCGAACATCACCGACGGGGCCCAGCCGACGTAGGGCATCAGCGGCCAGTCGTCGGGCACCTGGTCCCAGGCGTTCCAGCGCCGGCAGTCGCGCGCGAACAGCCGGGGGTTGCTGGTGATGTGGTGGATCTCCCGGTAGCCCGCCACGAACCACGCGGGCACGTCGCCGTCCAGCAGGACGGGCACCACCGGGCCGTACTCGTGCCGCAGCCGGTGGTAGAAGGCCTCGGGCTCGCGGGCGACACCCGTCCCGGTCAGCCTGACCGGCTCGACCTCGAGGCCCGCGCCCGGGCCGGCGGCCGTCGCGGTGGGCGGGTGCGGAAGGCCGTCCTGCGCGGACGGATCGGTGCGTTCGGTCACGGCGCGATCTCCTCGAAGGCCGTCGGGTCCTGGAGGCGGGCGAGGTGGCGGACGAGCGTGATCAGCACGGTCTTGGACGACTCCCGCGCCCGCGCGTCGCAGTCGACCAGCGGGATGCCGTCGGGCAGCGAGAGCGCGTCGCGGACCCGTTCGATCGGGGGCCGGGGCCCGGCGAACCGGTTGACCGCGACCACGAACGGCATCCCGTGCGCCTCCAGCCGGTCCAGGCAGTAGAAGGAGTCCTCCAGCCGGCGGGTGTCGACCAGCACCACCGCGCCCAGGCTGCCGGAGAACAGCTGGTCCCACAGGAACCAGAACCGCTCCTGGCCCGGTGCCCCGAACAGGTAGAGGACCCGCTGCGCGTTCAGCGTGATCCGGCCGAAGTCGAACGCGACCGTGGTGGTGCTCTTGTGCGCGACCTGGCTGGGGTCGTCGATCCCGACGCCGGCCTTGGTCATGACCTCCTCGGTGCTGAGCGGGCGGATCTCGCTGACCGAGCCGACCATGGTGGTCTTGCCGACGCCGAATCCGCCGACGATCACGATCTTGGAGGCGTCCCGGACGGTGCGGCGCAGCGGCGTGCCCGGGAGCGGGCCGGACCGCGGGCCCGCGGCGGGATCAGAGGTCTTGGAGTCCAACGAGCACCTGCTTCAGCGTTTCCAGGTCGGCCGTGTGCGCGGGCGCGGCGGCCGAGGACGGGTGGCGGACGGTGACGCGGCCGGCGTCCCGCAGGTCCAGCAGCAGAATCTTCACCACGCTCACCGGCATCTCCAGATGGGAGGACAGCTCGACGACCGCGACCGGGCTGTGCCGGCACAGCCGCAGGATCGCGGCGTGCTCGGACTGCATGCCGGGCACCGGGTCGTCCTCGGCGACGATCAGCGAGACCACGTCGAGTTCGTCGCCCTCGACGCGGCTGCGCCCGCCCGTCACGGTGTAGAGCCGGTCGGGGTTCTCCTTGTCCAGCGGACGCGGGTTCATGGGTGCGCGTCGGGTCCGGGAGTGCGCGGCGCCGCGGTCAGGTAGCCGCCGATCTGCTCGACCAGTTCGTGCATGCTGTGGCCCACCAGCCCCACGTCGGCGATCTCGTCGGCGACCACGGCCAGGTGGGCGCCCTGGCCCGCGGGCACGATGAGCAGCACCCCGCCGGGGAACTCCACCATGGACTGGCCCGCGCCGATCCCGTTGCCGAACTCCCCGGAGGCGCTCAGCGACAGGCTCTGGATGCCCGAGGCGATGGCCGACAGCTGGTCGGCCTTGTCCTCGTCGAGCCCCGGCGTGTGGCAGATCTTCAGGCCGTCCTTGGACAGCACCAGGACGTGCCGTACGCCGGGCGCGCGGTCCACGAGGGTCGCCAGCAGCCAGTCGAGGTCGCGCTGATCGGTGCTCATCGGTTTCCGGGACGCGGCCGGTCGGCTGCGCCCCTCCTCCCCTCAGTCGTCCTGTCATGTGAGCGTCGCGCGGCGGTCGCGCACGCGCGCTCTAGGAATCCGGGTCCGCGCCGGACCGTCCCTGCGCGTCCCCTTCCTGCGCGTGCCGTCCCTGCTCGTCCTGTTTCTGCTCGTCCTGTTTCTGCGCGTGCCGGCCGGCCGCGCCGTCGGTGGTGCGGCCGCGCCCGGAGGCCGACTGGCGGAACGCCGCGAAGCGGGTGCCGGTGTCGCGGGCGCGCGGCACGGCGGCGTCCGGGGCGCTCGTGCCCGGGGCCTTGGCGAGGGCGGCTCCCCTCCGGCGTTTGGGCAGATCGGCGTCGCCGCCCGGGTCGGCCGGGACGGAGATCCGGCTCTCACCGGTGCCGGCGGGCGGCGAGACGGGGAACGCCCCCGAGCTGTGGCCGCCCGCCCGGCCGGTCACGGCCGGGCCGTGCTCGGGGAACGGCGCCTCCACCGCGACGTGCGTGATGAGCTTGCTCGGGACCAGGACGACCACGCCGATGCCGCCGCGCGAGGAGGGCCGGAAGCTGACCCGCAGGTCGTGCTTGCGGGCCAGCCGGCCCACCACCGCCAGGCCCAGCCGCGTCCCGGGGATCGAGGTGAGGTCGGCCGCCTCGGAGACCAGCCGCTCGGCGCGCTCGCGCTCGCGCCGCCGCATGCCCAGCCCGGCGTCCTCGATCATGACCACGACCCCGGCGTCCTCCTCCTCGACGTACACGTGCACCACGCTGCCGCGCGGGGAGAAGTTGGCCGCGTTGTCCATGAGCTCGGCCAGCGCGTGCATCACGCCCTCGGCGGCGAACCCGGCGACCGCGGCGTTGCCCGTCGAGTGGTACTGGACGCGCCGGTAGGCGCTGATCCGGCCCATGGCGCCGCGCACGATGCTCTCCATGACGATCGGCTTGGTCCAGCGCCGCCCCGACCGGCCGCCGCTGAGCAGCGCGATGCTGTCGGCCAGCCGGCCCAGCTGCGAGACGTCGTGGTCGAGGGCGAGCAGGTCGCCGAAGACCTGGTCGTCGCCGTGGCGGTCCTCGAGCTCGCGCAGCTGGGCGAGCATCCGGGTCGTCTGCGCCTGGATCCGCGCCGCCGCGTTCGCGCAGGCGCCCATGGCGGCGGCGCTGGTGCGCTCCCCGGAGGCCAGCTCGTCGGCGAACCGGCCCAGCACCCGGCGCGCGGCCTCGTGCCGGGGTTCGGGAAGCTCGGCGAGCGCCGCGGGGGCCGAGGACTTGCCGCCGCGCAGCCGGCCGACCACCTCGGGGATCGCCGTGTCGGCCAGCCAGACCGCCTCGTCCGCCAGCGCGGCCGCCTCCTTCCGCGCCGCCTCCGCCTCGCGCGTGCCCGACGCGACGCCGTCGACGACGAGGTGCAGCAGGCGCCTGAGCACGGGGTCGGGCACGGCCGGGAACCCGGTCAGCGCGGCCTCCGGCTCCATCCCCTTCCTCAGCCGGGCGACCAGCACGGGCAGCGGACCGTCCACCAGTTCGCGGAGCCGGTGGTCCAGCCGCTCTCCGTCGCTCTCCACCCCCGCCAGCACGGTGCCGATCCGGCGGGCGCGCTCGGCGAAGTAGACCGCCGCCGCGACCGCCAGGCTGAACGCCAGGCCCGCCACGCCGCCGTACAGGCCCAGCAGCGGATCGGGGGACCCGGACGTCAGGTAGACCGCGACCCAGGCGACTCCGGCGACGAGCGCCGCGGCCGACCAGGTCAACAGGGCACGTCCCAAGGCCGCTCGGTCGTTGCCGGACCGGCCTGCCTGTACTGACATCCATCATCCTTGGGAAGGGTGCGGGCGGAAGGTCACGACGGGCCCGGACGACGGGCGTCCCGTGCCGAGAAAGATCGGTGACCATGATGCATCACCCGCGGATCGGCATGCCGGAATTCTCGGAGAAACCGACTTTGAATCGTCCCTTCCGATACGTCCCCTAAGGGTCCGCGGACCCGGATCACGATCAGCTCTTGTGACGAGGGGGGCGCTGGGTTACTTTGTCGTCTGTCGACAGACGACAGATTGGCAGGTTCAATGTCGCCCGCACGTGACCGCAAGGGACTGCCGGAAGGCTTCGACAGCTCGGTGTTCCAGGCCCGCCGCTTCGCCGACGAGGTCGCCGTGATCATCCGGCAGCTCATCCTCTCCGGACGGTTCGGGCCGGGGGAGCGGCTGAACGAGCTGAACCTCGCCGAGACGCTGTCGATCAGCCGGTCGCCGATCCGGGAGGCGCTGCAGGCGCTGGCCGCCGAGGGCATCGTGCGCGCGGTTCCGGGCCGCGGCATGTTCGTGGCCACCTTCGACGCCGACACCATCGACCAGCTCGCCGAGGTGCGGCAGGCGCTGGAGTGCAAGGCGGCCGCGCTGGCCGCCGAGCGCGCGGACGACGCCCTGCTCGACGCGCTGGAGCGGCTGCTGGCCAGCACGAGGGAGGCCCTGGCCGACCCCGATCACTCCTACCCCCGCGACCTTGACTTCCATCAGCAGGTCCTCGACATGAGCGGCAACCTGAAGCTGGTGGAGACGGCCCGGAGCGTGGCGACGCAGTTCCAGCTCGCCCGGGCGCGCTCGGGCGAGGTGCCGGGGCGGGCTCAGGCCGCCTACGAGGAGCACCTGCGCATCTACGAGGCGATACGCGCACGCGACCCGGAGGCGGCCGGCGCGGCCATGCACGCCCACCTGGAGTCGTCCCGGCGGAGCGTCAGGCAGCTGATCGAAGGGACGGGCGGCGAGCCCAGGGCGACCGGCGACCGGCGCCTGGACCTCGGCGGGCAGGAGGGGACCCGGCCGTGAAGCACGCGCGCATGGTCATCGACGGTGCTCCGGAGGACGGCACCGCCCGCTTCGAATCGTTCAACCCCTACACCGGCCAGGCCTGGGCGACCGTGCCCACCGCGACCACCGGTGACGTCGACCGGGCCGTGGAGGCGGCGACCCGGACGTTCCACGACACGTGGCGGACCACCCCGGGCGTGCAGCGCGCCCGGCTGATGACCGCCCTGGCCGACCTGCTGGAGTCCCGGGCCGACGCCATCGCCGAGATGGAGACCCGCGACAACGGGAAGGTCATCCGCGAGACCCGCAACCAGATGGGCTTCGCCGCGCGCAACCTGCGGTTCTTCGCCGGGTACGCCGACAAGCTCTACGGCCGGACGGTGCCGCTCGACCATCCGGGCATGTTCGACTTCACCCGCCGCCGCCCGTACGGCGTCGCCGGGCTCGTGACCGCCTGGAACTCGCCCATCGCGCTGCTGGCCAACAAGCTGCCCCCGGCGCTCGCCACGGGCAACACCGTGGTGGTCAAACCGTCGGAGCACGCGTCGGTGACCACCTGCGAGCTCGGCCTGCTGGCCGCCGAGGCGGGCTTCCCGCCCGGCGTGGTCAACGTCGTCACCGGCGACGGCGCGGTCGGCGACGCGCTGACCGGGCATCCGGGCATCGGCAAGATCAGCTTCACCGGGGGCAGCGCGACGGGCACCCGGGTGGCGGAGGCCGCCGCCCGCCGGCTGGTCCCGCTCACGCTCGAACTCGGCGGCAAGTCGCCCAACATCGTCTTCGCGGACGCCGACCTCGACCGCGCGGTCGTCGGCGCGGTGGCCGGGATCTTCGGCGCGGCGGGGCAGACCTGCATCGCCGGCTCCCGGCTGCTGGTGCACCGGCCCGTGTACGAGCGGGTGGCCGGCGCCATCGTGGAGCGGGCCGGCCGGATCCGGCTGGGCGACCCGCTCGACCCCGGCACGGAGATGGGCCCGGTGGCCAACCGTCCCCAGTTCGACCGGATCCTCGCCCTGATCGAGGCCGGACGCGACGAGGGCGCCGCCCTGCTCACCGGCGGCGGCCCCGCCGAGGGCGCGGGCGAGGGGCTGTTCATCCGGCCGACCGTCTTCGGGGACGTGTCGCCCGGCATGCGCGTCGCCGCCGAGGAGATCTTCGGCCCGGTGCTGTCGATCATCCCGTTCGACGACGAGGACGAGGCCGTCCGGATCGCCAACGACATCGACTACGGCCTGGCCGCCGGGGTCTGGACCGGCGACATCGACCGCGCGCACCGCGTCACCGAACGCCTGGAGGCCGGGTCGGTCTGGGTCAACACCTACCGCGCCACCGCCGCGCAGGCCCCGTTCGGCGGCGTCAAGCGCAGCGGGTACGGCCGCGAGCGCGGCGAGGAGGCGCTCGCCGAGTACACCTACGTCCAGAACGTGATGATCGACTATTCCGGCGCCGCCAGGGACCCGTTCTCCATCCGCACCTGACCCCCTTACCCCCCGCCCCTCCCCACCTCCGAGAGCCTCGCCCCACCCCCTTACCGAGGTGACTCATGTCCGGACAGAGCCGGCGCGTCGCGCTCGCGACCCTGATCGGAACCACCGTCGAGTGGTACGACTTCTTCATCTACGGGACCTCGGCGGCCCTCGTCCTGAACGAGCTGTTCTTCCCCGAGTTCTCGCCTGCCGCGGGCACCATGCTCGCCTTCGCCACGTTCGCCACCGGCTGGCTGGCCCGCCCCCTCGGCGGCGTGCTGGCCGGGCACTTCGGCGACCGGGCCAGCAGGAAGACGATGCTCGTCGTCACCGTCGTGGGCATGGGCGTGGCGACCATGCTCATCGGCGTCCTGCCGACGTACGCGAGCATCGGCGTCGCCGCGCCCGTCCTGCTGGTGGCGCTGCGCGTCGTCCAGGGGCTGGCGGTCGGCGGCGAGTACGGCGGCGCCGTCGTCCTGGCCGTGGAGCACGCCCGCGACGGGCGGCGCGGGCTGGCGGCGAGCTGGGCGCAGATGGGCGTGCCCGCCGGGCTCGTGCTCGGCACGGGCGTCTTCTACGCCTTCTTCACCGCGTTGCCCGAGGACGCCTTCCACGCGTGGGGCTGGCGGGTGCCGTTCCTGCTCAGCTTCGTGCTCGTCCTGGTCGGGCTCGTGATCAGGATGCGGATCGTGGAGAGCCCCGCCTTCGAGGACGCCAAGCAGGCCCGGGAGGTCGTGCGGGTGCCGCTGGTCGAGGCCGTCAGCCGCCACCCGCGCAGGATCGCGCTGCTCATCGCCGCGCACATCGCGCCGAACACCTACTTCTACACCTTCGCCACGTTCATCCTGACCTACGCGACCTCGACGCTCGGCTACTCCACCGGCCTGGTGCTGGTGGCGGTCAGCGTCGCCGCGCTGATCGAGACGTGCACGCTGCCCGCGTTCGCCCACCTGTCCGACCGGGTCGGCAGGCGGCCGGTCTACCTCGGCGGCCTGGCCTTCCTCGCGGCGACGACGTTCCCGTTCTTCTGGCTGATCGACGGGGGCTCGGGGCCGGCGCTGTTCGCCGGCATCGCCGTCTGCATGGGCCTCGGGCACTCGGCCGTGTACGGCACGCAGGCGAGCTTCTTCTCCGAGCTGTTCCCGACCTCGGTCCGCTACACCGGCCTGTCCCTGGGCTACCAGGTGGCGGGCGCGCTGTTCGGCGGGCCGCTGCCGATGATCGCCACCGCGCTCGTCGGGTTCGGCGACGGCCGGCCGTGGTACTTCGCCGGGTACATGGCGCTCACCGCCCTGATCAGCGCGGTGGCCGTGTACGCGGCGCCCGAGACCTCGCGCGCCGGGCTCGCCGGCTCGCCGCCCTCCCCTCTCCCCACCGAAAGGAAGATGTCTTGTCCATGACGGAGACCGATGTCGTCGTCGTCGGCGCGGGCAACGCGGCGCTGGTGGCCGCTTTGGCCGCGCACGAGGCGGGCGCCCGCGTGATCGTGCTGGAGGCCGCCCCGGAGGAGGAGCGCGGCGGCAACAGCCGCTTCTCCGGCGGCATCTTCCGCGCCGCCCACGACGGCCTGGAGTCGCTGCGCCCGCTGCTGGCCGATTCGGACGAGAAGGTGCTGCGAAGGGTGTCGGTCGGGCCGTACACCAGGCGGCGCTACGCCGAGGAGTGGCTGGCCGCCGCCATGGGCCGCCCGCCGCGCGACCTGGTGGACACCGTCGTCGACCGCTCCTTCGAGACCCTCGAATGGATGCGGCGCCAGGGCGTGGAGTGGGAGCTGACCGCCAACAAGCTCTTCGACCTGGACAACCTCGACGGCGTCCACGAGCTGCCGCCCGGCGGCGCGATCCGCGCCAAGGGCGAGGGCGTGGGGCTGATGGAGCGGCTGTTCGCCGCCGTCGAGCGCGCCGGCATCGAGATCCGGTACGGAGCGCCCGCCGCCGGCCTCATCACCAGGGGCGCCGCCGTCGACGGCGTCCTGGTGCACCGCGAGGACGGCGTCGACGAGGTCCGCGGCGCCGTCGTCCTCGCCAGCGGCGGGTTCGAGGCCAACCCCGAGATGCGGCTGCGCTACCTCGGCCCGGGCTGGGACCTGGTCAGGGTGCGCGGCACCCGCTACAACATGGGCACGATGCTCACCCAGGCGCTGCTGGCCGGCGCGCAGCCCGCCGGGCACTGGGGCGGCTGCCACGCCAGCCCGCAGGACGCCGCGCACCCGCCCGTGGGCGACCTGCGCATGACCGACAAGCTGAGCCGCTACTCCTACCCGTACGCGATCCTGGTCAACGGCGAGGGCAGGCGCTTCGTCGACGAGGGCGAGAACGAGGTCTGGCTGACCTACGCCAAGACCGGCGCGGCGATCATGCGGCAGACCGGCGGTGTCGCCTACCAGGTGTTCGACCGGAAGACCGCCCATCTCCTCGAGCCCCGGTACAGGACCGGCACGCCCGTCCAGGCGGGCACGCTCGCCGAACTGGCCGGAAAGCTCGGCGTCCCGGCGGACGCGCTGGCCGAGACCGTGTCGGCGTTCAACACGGCCGTCGCCGCCGACGCCGGATCCCGGTTCGACCCGATGCGCAAGGACGGTGTCGCGGCCGGGCCGCAGGGGCAGCCGCCCAAGTCGAACTGGGCGCAGACCGTGGACGAGCCGCCGTTCACGGCCTACGCGGTCACCTGCGGCATCACCTTCACCTACGGCGGTCTGAAGATCGACACCGCGGGCCGCGTGCTGGACACGACGGGCCGCCCGATGCCCGGCCTGTACGCCACCGGGGAGATCGCGGGCGACTTCTTCTACCACAACTACGCCGCGGGCTCCGGTCTCGTGCGCGGCGCGGTGTTCGGCAGGATCGCCGGGGAGAACGCCGCGGCCCGCGCGACCGGGGCCGCCGGATGAGCGGCCTGCGCGCGCTGCTCGGCGCGGGACGGCCGCTGGTCGTGCCCGGCGCCGCGAACGCCCTGACCGCCCGGGTGATCGAGGACTGCGGGTTCGAGAGCCTCTACGTCACCGGCGCCGGCGTGGCCAACACCCACCTCGGGGTGCCCGACATCGGCCTGCTGACCTTCGGCGAGATGCTCGCGCACGTGGCGGCGATCCGCGAGGCGGTGAGCGTGCCGCTGATCGTCGACGCCGACACCGGGTTCGGCAACCCGATCAACGTCCGCCGCACCGTGCGGGACCTGGAGCGCGCCGGTGCCGCCGCGATCCAGATCGAGGACCAGACCTTCCCCAAGCGGTGCGGCCACTTCGCGGGCAAGGGCGTCGTCCCGGCCGCGGAGATGATCGCCAAGATCCGCGCCGCGGTGGACGCCCGGCGCGACGACGGCACCCTGATCGTCGCGCGCACCGACGCGCGCGCCGTCGCCGGGCTCGACGAGGCGTGCGACCGCGCCAACGCCTACCGCGACGCCGGCGCCGACGTGGTGTTCGTCGAGGCGCCGCGGTCGGAGGCCGAGGTCGAGGCCGTCGCGGCCAGGGTGCGCGGGCCGCAGGTCATCAACCTGGTGCACGGCGGCGTCACGCCCATGCTGCCCGAGCGGCGGCTGCGCGAGCTGGGGTTCGCGATCGTGCTGCACGCCAACCTGCCGCTGCTGGCCGGGCTGAAGGGCGTCCAGGACGCGCTGCGGACGCTGCGCGCCGGCACCGTCCCGGGAGAGGAGCGGCTCGCGAGCTGGGAGGAGCGGCAGCGCCTGGTCCGGCGGGCCGAGTTCGAGGAGCTCGAGGCCCGCTACGCCACCCCGTCCCCGGAGGAGGGAACGTCATGAGCACCAGACTCGGCTTCATCGGCCTCGGCGTCATGGGCGGGCCGATGTGCCGCAACCTCGTGCGCCGCGCGGGCGTCCCGGTGACCGCGTTCGACGTGAACGCGCAGGCACTGGAGGCCGCAGGGGCGGAGCGGGCGGCTTCGGCGGCGGAGGTGGCCGAACGCGCCGACGTCGTCTTCCTGTCGCTGCCCGGCGGGCCGCAGGTCGAGGACGTCGTCCTGAACGAGCTGCTGCCGCACGCCCGCCCGGGGCAGACCGTGGTCGACCTGAGCACCTCGCCCGTCCAGCTGGCCCAGCGTCTGGCCGCCACCCTGGCCGAACAGGACGTCCTGTTTCTCGACGCGCCCGTCGCACGGACCAGGCAGGCGGCCGTCGACGGCACCCTGAGCATCACCGTCGGCGCTCCCGACGCCGCCGCCTTCGACCGCGTCGAGCCCTACCTGCGCTGCATGGCGACGGAGGTGCGGCACTGCGGACCGCCCGGCGCGGGCGCCCTGGTCAAGCTGGTGAACAACCTGGTCGTCTTCGAGACCGTCGTGGCGCTGGCCGAGGCGGTCACGCTGGCCAGGCGCACCGGGCTGGTCGGCGACGAGACGCTCTTCGACGCGCTGGCCGCCGGATCGGCCGCCAGCTTCGCCCTGGACAACCACGGCCGCAAGGCGCTGCTGCCCGACACCCACCCCCGCGGCGCCTTCCCCGCCTCCTACATGCGCAAGGACATCGGGTACGCCCTCGACCTGGCCGAGCAGGCCGGCCTGCGGCTGCCCGCCGCCCTGCTCGCGCACGAGCTGCTCGACGCCGCGTGCGGGGCGGGGCACGAGGAGGAGTACCACACCGTCGTCGTGCGGGTGATCGATCAGTGAGGTGGCAGTGAGGTGGCAGTGAGCGGCAGCGAGACCACGACCACGGCGACCGCGGCGACCACGGCGCACGAGGTCTACGCGATCAAGTTCGGCCAGCACCCCGGCGGCAAGCACGGGGACTACTTCTACGGATCGGCGGCCGAGCCGATGGACCGGCCCGTCCAACTCGACTACTTCGTCTGGCTCATCCGGTCGCCCGGCCACGACATCGTGGTGGACGCGGGGTTCACGGCCGAGACGGCGGCGCGCCGCCGCCGCGAGCACTGGTGCGCCCCGTCGGAGGCCCTGGCCGGGCTCGGCACCGACTGCGCCGCCGTGCCCTACGTGATCCTGTCCCACTTCCACTACGACCACGTCGGCGACCTGGGGGCGTTCACCGACGCCAGGTTCGTCGTCCAGGGCAGGGAGATGGCGTTCTGGACCGGCAGGCACGCCGCGCGCCGCGAGTTCCGCAGGCTCGTCGAGCGCGACGACATCGAGCGGCTGGCCGGGTACGGGCTCGACGGGCGGCTGCTGTACGTGGACGGCGAGCACGAGGTGGTGCCCGGCGTGCGCGTCCACCACGTCGGCGGGCACACCGCCGGGATGCAGATCGTCAGCGTGGCCACCGGGCGCGGGACCGTCGTGCTGGCGGCCGACGCCTCGCACCTGTACGCCAACGTCGAGGACGACGCCCCGTTCGGCGTCCTCACCGAACTGCCCGCGATGTACGACACCTTCGACCTCATGCGCCGCCTGGCCGGCTCGCCCGAGCTGATCGTGCCCGGGCACGATCCCGAGGTGCTGACCAGGTTCGAACCGGTCGACGGCCTGGAGGGCAGGGCCGTCCGGATCGCATGACAGGATTCCGGAGCGGACGAAGGGGGTGACGGCTCATGGCGAAGGCCATCCCGGCCGTGCTGATGCGGGGCGGCACGAGCAAGGGCCTGTTCCTGCACGCGCGCGACCTGCCGCCGCCCGGCCCCGCACGGGACGCGCTCGTGCTCGACCTCATGGGCAGCCCCGACCCGATGCAGATCGACGGCCTCGGCGGCACGCACTCCAGCACCAGCAAGGTCGTCGTGGTCGAGCCCGGAAGCGGCGGCGACGATGTGTGCTACTGGTTCGCCCAGGTCGGGGTGGACCAGCCGATCGTGGACTGGTCGGGCAACTGCGGCAACCTCACCTCGGCCGTCGGGCCCTTCGCGGTCGACGAAGGACTGGTGGAGGCCGTCGAGCCGGTGACGCGGGTGCGGATGCGCAACGGCAACACCGGCGTGCGGATCCTGGCCGAGGTGCCGGTGCGCGACGGGCGCGCGCTCGCCGAGGGGACGCACCGCATCCCGGGCATCCGGCGTCCCGGCGCGCCGGTCGTCACCCGGTACGTCGGCCTCGGGCCGTGCTTCCCGGCGTCCGCGCCGGCGCAGGAGCTGGACGGCGAGGACGGGCCCGTCGAGGTGACGATCCTGGACGTCACCCACCCCTACGTGTTCGCCCGTGCCGAGGACCTCGCGGTGGACCTGCGCGACGCGAGCCCGCCCGCGCTCAACCAGGACGGCGCGCTCCTGGCCCGGGTGGAGCGGCTGCGCGGTGAGGCGGCGGTCGCGCTCGGACGCGCCGCCTCACCGCGGGAGGCGGCCCGGCTCTCACCGATCGTGCCGCGCATCGTGCTCGTCGCCGAGCCGGCGGACGGAGACCACCACATCGCCGCGCTCGGCGTCTCCATGGGCAAGATCCACCACGCGCTGCCGATGACGGGGGCGCTGTGCCTGGCCGCCGCGGTGCGCCTGCCGGGCACCGTCCCGTCGGGCGCGGCACGCGGCGTGAGCGGGGAGAGCGTTCGCGTCAGGCATCCGCGAGGGGTCGTCGAGGTGCTCGCCGACGTCGCCCCCGCCGCCGACCCGCCCGTGCGCTCGGTCGGCGCGATCCGGACCGCCCGCCGGCTCATGGCGGGCTCGGTCTACGCGGTCGACGACGGCCCGGCCGGCTGAACGGTGGCCCCTCGCGCCGGTCGTCGCCGGGTGTCCCTTATTCGGTGACCGGGACGGCGGAAGCACCGAGATCGGGCCTGGTAGACGGCCGGTTTTTGCCCTCCCATTGCCTTTCTCTCCTCGATTTGGGCATCCCATAAATGGTGCCAAAATGCGAGTCTTGAATATCAATGTGATAGTTGCAGAAAGCGGGATCTGTCTGCGACACTTCCGATATGGAGGTCGTCGCCACCGACGGCTGACCCGAGCCAGGAGTCCGGCGATGAGACCTGCCATTCATGAACTCGTCGAAGACGATTTCCTTCCGCGCGACGTCCCGGACTTCGGCCTGCCGCTCGACGATTACGGCCGGGCGCTCGACCACCTGGTACAGGCCAACGTCGATGTCATCGTCCATTCGCCCGCGGGGGAGATCCTCCTCGGCTACCGCAAGGACGTGCCGCTCCGCGGCAGGTTCTGGGTCTTCGGGCGGCGGATGAAACCCGGCGAGCAACTGGCCGGCACCGCCGAGCGCGTCCTCGAACAGGAGATCGCCCTCCAGGTGGACCGGGACCGGCTCGCGCTGGACAACGTCTACAACGTCATGTGGGGCAGCAGGACCGCTCCACCCGAGGAGGCAGGCTTCCAGACCGTCATCACGGTGATGAGGTACGAGTGCACCGATGACGATGTCGAGGCCGTCGCCGCCGCCGACCGGACCCATGAATGGATCCGGTGGTACTCGCCCGCGGAACTGCGTGAACTCGAAGCCGCGAAATCCGAACTGCTCCATCCCTTCCTCCTCGTCATATTGAGGAACGCCGGCCTGTACTGAGAAAACGGCGCGGTGCCGCCCGGAGGGCCCGCCGTTCCGGGGTGGAACGGGCCGGACATGCCGCACGCGGCCGTGCGAGGGCGCGAGCGACCGCTCAAGGAGACCTTTCCGGGAACACGTTGACCCTCGGAGGCGCACGTGCGTTGCCGTTCCTGCCGCTCCGGCGAAATGATCGAGGTCCTCGATCTGGGCAGCCAGTACCTCAGCGATTTCCGCGATGACGACAGCCGCCCGCCGAAGTGGCCGCTGGTGCTGACGCTGTGCGGGAAATGCGGGCTGCCGCAGCTGCGGGACACCACCCCCGCCGAGCTGATGTACCACGATCGCTACGGTTTCCGGTCCGGCGTCAACGAGGCGATCCGCGACGACCTGCGCGACATCGTCGACCACGCGCTGAAGGCCCATCCCGGCGCGCTGCGCTGGCTGGACATCGGATGCAACGACGGCACCCTGCTGTCGTTCGTGCCCGAGCGCGTCCACCGGGTCGGCATCGACCCGGTGGCGCCGTTCGCGGAGGAGTCGCGCCGGCACGCCGACCGGGTCGTCGTCGACTTCTTCGGCCCGCGGCACTTCGCCGGGGACGGCGACGGAGCGGGGTACCGGACCTTCGACGTCATCACGAGCATCTCGATGTTCTACGACCTGGACGACCCCAACGGGTTCGTCGCCGACGTCCTGAAGGTGCTCGCGGCGGACGGGGTCTGGGTGATCCAGCAGAACTACGCGCTCACCATGCTGGAGCTCGGCGCCGTGGACAACGTCTGCCACGAGCACCTCACCTACTGGTCGCTGACCGCGCTGGAGGACCTTCTCGGCAGGCACGGGCTGGAGGTCAACGACGTGCAGGTGACCAGCGTGAACGGCGGTTGCTTCCGCACGCTGGTGTCGCGTCGCGGGAGCCGTCCCGTCAGCGCCTCGGTGGCCGGGCACAGGCGGCGGGAGGAGGAGCACGGACTGCGGGACCCCGCCGTGTGGCGGGACTTCGCCGCGCGGGCCGCGCGGGCCTTCGGCGACCTGCGCCGGCTCGTCGACGAGATCAACGCGGCCGGGCAGCGCTGCTACATCTACGGCGCGAGCACGCGGGGCGCGACGATCTGGCAGGGCGCGGGCCTGACGGTGAAGGACCTGCCCTTCGCCGTGGAGCGCCAGGCCGCCAAGGTGGGGCGGAGGATGGCCGCGGTCGGCGTGCCCATCATCTCCGAGCGGCAGGCCCGCGCGGACCGGCCGGAGTACATGCTGGTGGGGCCGTGGTTCTTCCGGGACGTGCTGATCGAACGGGAACGCGGCTACCTGGAGGCCGGCGGCCGGCTGATCTTCCCGCTGCCCGACCTGGAGATCGTGGGCGCCGGTGCGGCGACGCGTTCACCGTGACGCCGCCGTCCCCGGACCCCGGACCCGGACACGAAGGAGTTCCAGTGCCACGCGCTCTCATCACGGGGATCACCGGCCAGGACGGAATGTACCTCGCCGAGCTCTTGACCGCGCGAGGGTACGAGGTCTTCGGCCTGGTCCGCGGCCAGGCCAACCCGAAGGCGCCCGCCGTGCGCCGGGCCCTTCCGTCGATCCGGCTGCTGGAGGGCGACCTGCGCGACCTGCCGAGCCTCATCGGCGCGCTGGAGCGGTCCCGGCCCGACGAGGTGTACAACCTGGGCGCGATCAGCATGATCAGGCTGTCCTGGAGGCAGGCCGAGCTCACCAGCGAGATCACCGGCACCGGCGTGCTGCGGATGCTGGAGGCCATCCGCATCCACACCGGCGGCGACATGGCGAAGGTGCGCTTCTGCCAGGCGTCCAGCTCGGAGATGTTCGGGAAGGTCCGCAAGGCCCCGCAGACCGAGGCCACGGCGTTCCGTCCCCGTTCCCCGTACGGGGCGGCCAAGGCGTTCGGCCACCACATCACCGTCAACTACCGCGAGTCGTACGGGGCGTTCGCCTGCTCGGCAATCCTGTTCAACCACGAGAGCCCGCGCCGCACCGAGGACTTCGTGACCCGCAAGGTCACGCGGGCGGCGGCCCGCATCTCGCTGGGCCTGCAGGAGAAGCTCGTGCTCGGGGATCTGGAGGCGCGCCGGGACTGGGGCTTCGCGGGCGACTACGTCGAGGCGATGTGGCTGATGCTCCAGCAGGACGAACCGGACGACTACGTGGTCGCCACCGGCGAGTCCCATTCGGTCAGGGACCTCCTGGACGTCGCCTTCGCCCGCGTCGGCATCACCAACTGGGAGGGGCACGTCCAGTACGACCCGCGGCACGCGCGCCCCGAGGACGCGCAGGTGCTGATAGGCGACGCGTCGAAGGCGCGGACGCGGCTCGGGTGGGCGCCCCGGATCGGTTTCGGCGGCCTGGTCGAGATGATGGTCGACGCCGATCTCGCCGCCGCGCGCCGTGAGGCGACGGGCCGCGCGTAGGGCTGCGCGGCCAGCGCTCGCGTTGCAGAATGGGG
Organism: Actinomadura rugatobispora; assembly: GCF_055379765.1. Lineage (NCBI taxonomy): Bacteria > Bacillati > Actinomycetota > Actinomycetes > Streptosporangiales > Thermomonosporaceae > Actinomadura > Actinomadura rugatobispora. The sequence continues at coordinate 10,572,923 of NZ_AP029191.1, forward strand.
GAGTACGTTCCCGGACGGGGCCGCAGGCGAGCTGCCCTGGCCGGTCGGCGGCATTCGCGGTCGTCAGGAGGAGCCGATGTCGTCGCCTCTGGTGTCGGACGCAGGCGCTGCCGCCGACGCGCCGCAGGGCGCGGTGCCGGAGACGGCGCGGGGCGGCAACCTCGGAGTGCTGCTGCGGCTGCTGCATCGGCACGGCCCGCTGTCGCGCAGCGAACTCGCCGACCGGATGGCGGTCAACCGCAGCACGATCCTGGGTCTGACGGCGCGCCTCGCGGCGGCGGGCCTGGTGCGGGAGGAGCCCGCCACCGCGACGGGGCGGGCGGGCCGGCCCTCGCGGCTGGTGTGCCCCGAGCGGGACCGGGCGTACGTGCTGGCGTTCGACGTGGCGGTGGACCGGCTGGTGGCCGCCAGGGTGGGGCTCGGCGGCGCGGTGCTGGAGCGCAGGGAGACGGTCCGGCGGCGCCGGTATCCCGATCTCGACGAGGTGGTCGGCGTCCTGGCGGGATTCGGCGGCGCGCTCGTGGACGCGGCGCCGCGCGCCGCCGGGTGCGTGGGCGTCGGCGCGTCGTTCTGCGGTCTGGTCAGGGCGGCGGACGGGATGGTGCGCCTGGCGCCGAACATGGGATGGGCCGACCTCGACTTCGGCCCCGCGCTCGGCCGGCGGCTGGGCCTGGGGCTGCCCGTGGCCGTCGGCAACGAGGCCCATCTCGGGGCGCTGGCCGAGTACGAGCGGGGCGCGGGCGCCGGCAGCCGCAACCTCGTCTACCTGCACGGGGACGTGGGCGTGGGCGGCGGCGTCATCGTCGGCGGCAGGCTGCTGGACGGCGACGACGGCTACGGCGCCGAACTCGGGCACATGATCGTCAATCCGCATGGCGGCCGCCCCTGCAACTGCGGTTCGCGCGGCTGCCTGGAGGCGGAGGTGGGCGAGGCCGCGCTGCTGGAGGCGGCCGGGCGCGCCGGCGGGCCGGTCGGCCGGGACGGCGTGCGGGCGGTCGTGGACGCGGCCGCCGCCGGTGACGCGACCGCCCGCCAGGCCCTGGACCGGGCCGGCGACTGGCTCGGGATCGGCGCGGTCAACCTGATCAACCTCTTCAATCCCGGCGCCATGGTCTTCGGCGGCGTGCTCAGCGAGATCTACCGGGGCGCGGCGGCGCGGATCCACGCCCGGGTGGACGCGGGCAGCCTGCCCGTCTCCCGGGAACGCGTCGAGCTCCGCACCGCCGCCCTGGGCGAGGACTCGTGCCTGAGCGGTGCCGCGGAGCTGGCCTTCGCCCCGCTGCTGTGCGATCCCTTGGGCGTCCTGGAACGCCGCCCCCGTCAGCTGGGGGAGGGGTCGGCGTAGACGCCGCGCAGCATGCCCGTCGCCTGGCCGATCTCGATGAGGTACCCGTCCGGGTCGCGCAGGTAGCAGCGGATCTCGGCCTTGCGGTCCAGCGGCTCGGTCACGAAGGTCGCCCCCTGGGCCCGCGCGGCTTCGTAGAACGCCATGATGTCGGCCACGCGGACGTTGATGAAGGACGACACCGGGTCCCCCGGCTCGGGCGGCCTGAGAACGATGTCCGGCTTGTCGGGCGTCGGGCCGCCGCCGGGGTTGAGGATGATCCAGCTGTTGGCGACCCGCACGATCGCGGGGTTCTCGGCCAGCACCACCTCCCCGCCGAGGATCCCCGCGTAGAAGTCGCGGGACACCGCGACGTCCCGCACGGTCAGGAAGTGCGTGATCACCAGCCCCCGCTCGGGGGCGGGGAGGTCAGCGCGGTTCACCATCGGTCTCTCCTTCGGCGGTCGTGGACGCTCACCGGGCACCTCCCCGGCGGAGGTCGTCGAGAGACCTCGCCCGCGTAACGAATGCCCCCGGATTCTCCGCGGGACCGCGCCGCGTGTGTCACGGGCGCATCGAAAAACGCATACACCCGCGATACGGTCTTCCGTCTTCAATGCAGGCATGGACCACAGCGCATCATCGTCAGCCCCGGCCCGTCGCACGCGCAGGATCGTGCTCGTCGGTCTGGCGATCCTCGGTGCGGCGATCGCGGCATTCGGCCCCGTCGGCGCGGTACTGAGGATCTTGTCCATGCCGATGCGCACGCCGGGGTGGCACGGCTGGGTCGGCACGATCAACGGCGTCGTACTCATCACGGTGGCCGCACTGCCGGTGGCCGCGCTGGCGGCGTGGGCTCTGGCACGCCGCCGGAGCGCCGCCGACGTCACGCCGGCGTGGCGGACGTCGCTGGCCGAGGTGGGCATCGTCTACGGGACGGTGCCGTGGGTGTGGATGATCATGCTGCCGGGCGACGAGGGCGGCGCCGCCGTGAGCCTGGTACCGCTGCGGGACCTGCTCACGATGAACACGGGCCAGGTCGTCGGCAACCTGCCGGTGTTTGCGGCGCTGGGGTTCTTCGCCCCGCTGCGGTTCGCGGCGCTGGCGTCGGTACCGCGGATCCTGGCGCTCGCGGCGGGCTGCTCGGTCCTGGTCGAGACCGCGCAGTACGTCCTGCGGCTGGACCGGGTGTCCTCCGTGGACGACGTACTGCTCAACACCGCCGGCGCCGGGCTGGCCGCCCTGGCATCGCTCCGCTGGTGGCTGGTCGACCGGTCGTCGACCGATTCCACCGCGGTTCCTTGATGGCCGGGGATCGGGTGTATCGCGGGCGTATCGAAAATCGCCTACGCCGCCGCAACAGTCCTCCGTCTTCACTGGAGGCATGGACCACAGCGCGTCAATGGTCGGTCCGCCGATCGGGAAAGGACTGTGACGTCGTGGGAGGCGTCGGCCGCGAATCTCCTTACCCGTTCAGGTCCAGTTCCAGGACGGGGGAGCGGGCCCTGGACGAGCACGTGGTGAACATGCCTTCGGCGCGCTCGTCGTCGGTGAGCACGTCGTCGCGGTGATCGGGGTCGCCCGCCAGCACCCGGACGACGCACGTCCCGCAGATGCCCTGCCGGCAGGAGTAGGGCGCGTCGACACCGTTCTCCAGCAGCACGTCGAGCACACTGCTGCCGTCCGGGACGAGGTACTCGGCGCCGGTGGAGGCCAGGCGCACGGTGAAGCCGCCCGTCCCTGCCCCGGGTGGCTGGGCCGCCGCGGCGAACCGTTCCTTGTGCAGCGCCTGCGGCGGCCAGCCCAGCGCTTCGGCCTTGCCCAGCACATAGTCCATGAACCCGTCCGGGCCGCAGACATAGACGGCCGTGTCCGGTTGCGGGTCGCCCAGGTCGCGGGCGATGTCGAGCAGCTGGCCCGGGTCCCCTTCGTCGAAGTGCAGGGCGACCCGCGGATTGCCTGCCAGCTCTTCGACGAAGGCGGCCCGGTCGCGGCTGCGGGCACAGTAGTGCAGCGCGTAGTCGCCGCCCTCGTGCTCGAGCCGCCGCACCATCGCCAGCAGGGGCGTGATCCCGATCCCGCCGGCGAACAGGAGATGCCGCCGTGCCGTGACGAGGGGGAAGCGGTTGCGCGGCGCCGAGATCCGCAGCCGGTCGCCCACCCTGAGTCCGTGGATCGTCTGTGATCCGCCGCGCGAGGAGGGTCCGTCCAGCACGGCCAGGCGGTAACGGCCCCCCTCGGGCGGCCCGCACAGCGAGTACTGGCGGACCAGGCCCGGGGCGATCAGCACATCGATGTGCGCCCCGGCGGTGTAGGCCGGGAAACCGTCCCCGGCGGCCGGAGCGAGGTCGATCACGACGATGTCCGGGGTGGCGGGGGAGTGGGAGACGACCACCGCCTCCGTCCACGTCACGGCCACGTCCCGTCAGCGTCCGGCCGCGGGCACGGCCGCCGCGGACGTGCTGAACAGGCCGGCCTCGGTGTGACGTGGCGGCACATCGACCAGGCTCACACCCTGCGGATCGCGACCGGCCTCCACATCGGCGACCATCGCCTTCAGCAACCGGCGGAGCATCACCACGCCGCGGTCGCTGGTCGCCAGGGTCTCCTCGGAGTGCAGCGTGATCGCACCCTGCGACCGCTGCGCCTCACCGTCGCCGGGGAAGCGCTGTTGCTCCTCCTCGGTCAGTTCCCATGGGTCCTTGCCGTTCTGCTTGACGCCGTAGAAGAACCGGTCCAGGCGCTCGGGATCGCTGGAACGGATGGAGAAGAACGACCGGTGGCTGGTGTCGTCGCTCGGAATGACCCAGAGCAGCATGTCGGCCTTCGCGTCAGGGGCCAGCTTCACGAAGTCCGGCAGCACGAGGACGTTCGGCAGATGGAGTTCCGCGCCCCAGACGCGCTCGGTCCGGACCCCGTTCTCCGCCTTGTCCAGGAAGCGGATACCGTACTTCGCCCCGAATTCGGTCCGGTCGTAACCGACCCTGTCGGCCACGGTGTCGGGGTCGTAGAAGTCCTCGGGGAAACCGGTGGTCCCCGTTCCCAGGAACTGGTATCCGCTGTGCTGGGAGTGCAGCCAGTTGATGTGCACCGGGTCGATCGCGTTCTCGTAGATCTGCAGCCAGTTGAAATCCTGCACAAGGCCGGTCACGTTCATTCCGGGGACCGGCCACTCGGCGTAGTACTTCTCGCCCTCCTCCTGGGGTTCCAGGCAGTCGTAGCGGGGGAGGACGGGCTTGCGGTCGGGCGGTCCCATGTAGACGAACACGAGACCGTACCGCTCCTCGACCGGATACCACGGCTGGCGGACGGCGTCGCGGCGGCGGCCGCGATCGGGTTCGCCCGCCTGCGCCAGGCAGTGCCCTTGGACGTCGAACTTCCAGCCGTGGTAACAGCACCGGATGCCGTCCTCCTCGACACGGCCGAAATAGAGGCTGGCGCCCCGGTGGGCGCAGCGTTCGAACACCACGCCGGGACGGCCCCGGCCATCGCGGAACACCACCAGGTCCTCGCCGAGGACGCGCGTGCGGTGCGGCACGTCGGGGGTGAGCGCCGCCGAGGTGGCGATCGGCTGCCAGTACCGCCGCAGAGCCTCGCCCATGGGGGTGCCCGGGCCGGCCTCGGTCAGCCGCGCGTCGTATGAGGGAGTCTTGCGGCCGTAGCCGGTACCGGTGTCGACAATGGATCGTTCAGTCATGTCGATCTCCTCAGCTGTGGTCCCGGACCTCCGGGCAGGCCGAAGCGTCCCGGCCACCGTTGTCGGGACGACGGGGAAATCGGCAGCGCGAGGTCGTGAGGTCGCGGGCGGCTTTGCGGTCGTCAGCGCGTTCGGCGGGCCGCGGCGACATGGTCGCCGCGGCGCATCCCGCTGACTGCCGAATTCAGGGAGCGTGCGTTGGTGAAACGAGACGTGGCGGTGCGGGGGGACGGAACGAAAGTGAATACGGCGCGCATTGCGCAGGTCGGTGGCGTATCCACTTTGCAATCAGGCGGCGCCGGTCGCAAGGGTTCGCGGCGGGACCTGTGGGAGGGCCGCAGGGACACCGGCGGCCCGCCCGTCCTAGCTTGACGGGACAGGGTTTTCACCGGCCGGCGCGTACGGCCGCTAGGAGGGCACATGGGCGAGTCGCGGCGGGTGGCGTTGATCAGCGGGGCGGGCCGGGGAATCGGCGCGGCGACCGCACGGGAAATGGCGCGGCGGGGATATCACGTGGTCGTGAACTACCGGGAGAACGCGTCCGCCGCGCAGGGTGTGGTCGATGAGATCGAGGCCGCCGGGGGGACGGCGGAGGCGCGGCGGGCCGACGTCTGCGACGCCGGCCAGGTCGGTGAGCTGGTCCGGCGGGTGACCGCCGACCATGGCCGCATCGATGTGCTCATCTGCAACGCCAACACCGTGAACCCGCCGTTCGAGCCGCTGCTCTCGGTCTCCTGGGAGGCGTTCATCGGGAAGGTCGGCGGGGAGCTGGCCGGGGCGTTCCACCTCACCCAGCACGTGCTGCCCGCGATGCAGCGGCAGCGCGCGGGCCGGATCGTGTACATCTCCAGCACCGCCGCCGACCTGGTCGGCAGCGTCGCCGCGCACTCCACCGCGAAGGCGGCGCTGAACACCTTCAGCCGCCATGTGGCCGCACAGGCCGCGCAGGACGGGATCGTGGTCAACACGGTCGCGTTCGGGACGGTGCGGACCGACGCGACCGCGGGGGTGCTGGGCGACGGTCTGCGGAAGTTCACCGAGGAGCGTTCGGTGCTCGGCCGGGTCATGGACCCCGAGGACGCCGCCAGGAGCGTGGCGTCGGTGGCCGATGACGGCTTCGGCGCGGCGGTCGGCCAGGTGATCCGGGTGGACGGCGGCTACGACGTCCTCGACCAGCAGCTGCACGCGGTCATGGAGTTCTTCCGGTGATCCGTGCCCGCCCGTTCGTGACCCGCGTCCCGCCGGCGGCGCGCACGCCGCGATGACCACCTGCGTTCGCCGCGCCGGGACGGGAACGGCGTCCCCGTCCTGACGTCGGCGCGATCGCGCACGTCAGGACCGCGACGGCGGACCGGTCGGTCCCGGACGCCGTTCCGAGGCTTGACAGCCCCGGCCGGGTGCCCAATACTTCCCGCTAAGACCGATCGGTCCGGGTAGGTCGATGTGCCGGCGCGGTTCGCCGTGGCGGCGGGTCGGCACGCCTCGCTCCCGCTTGTCTTATTCCCTACTCATCCGATCAATTATGTCGTTATTTCGACATGGAGGCGGGGCAATGCCGGATACGGAAACGCGGGCCCGCGCCCGCGGCCGCCTCGCTCCGCGTCAGGCGAGCGGGCAGGCCCGCTACATCGTCCGCCGCGTCTACTACGCGGTGTTCGTGGTCTGGGCCGCGTACACGATCACCTGGCTGCTGCTCTTCCTCATACCGAGCAACTCGGCCGAGGTCATGCTCCGCAACATCAGCGGCGGCAATTCCGCCGCGGACCGCGCGGCGGTCGCCGCGCTCGAGCACCGCTACGGCCTCGACCGCCCCCCGCTGGAGCAGTACCTGACGCTCCTGTGGCGCGCGGTCAGAGGCGACTTCGGCACCTCGACCGCCACCGGGCGGCCCGTCATCGAGGTGATCGGGCAGGCGCTGCCGAGCACCATCCAGCTCGGCCTGGCCGGCCTGGTCCTGGGAACGTTCCTCGGCCTCGGCATCGCGCTGGCCGCCAACGCGGTCCGGACCCCGTTCCTGCGCAACCTGCTGTTCTCGCTGCCGCCGCTGTTCTCGTCCCTGCCGGCCTTCTTCGTCGGCCTCCTGCTGGTCCAGGCCTTCGCCTTCGGCCTGAAGATCGTGCCCGCGGCCGGGACCGGCAGCACGGCGCATCTCGTCCTCCCGGCGATCACCATCGCGATCCCCGCCAGCGCGGGGATCGCCCAGGTCACCGCCAAGAGCCTGTACGTCAACCTCCGCTCGCCCTATGCCGACCACCTGCGCGCCAAGGGAGTCCCGCACCGGCGGATCCTGCTCACGCACGCCTTCCGCAACGCCGTCATCCCCGCGACCACCCTGCTCGGGATGTCGATCGGGGGCGTCCTCGCCGGCACGGTCGTGGTCGAGACGGTGTTCTCGCGCCAGGGGCTCGGCCGCCTGATGCAGAGTTCCGTGACCCTTCAGGACATCCCCGTGGTGCAGGGCGTCGTCGTCTTCTCCGCCGTGCTCTACGCGGTGGCCAACCTCCTGGTCGATCTGGTCTATCCCAAGATCGATCCTCGGATCTCGATCGGTTGAACCCATGTCCGAAAGAACACTCGCCGAGGCGCCGACCGGGCAGCAGACCGCGGACGTGAAACCCGGCCGCACGGTCGCCCGCGAAGGCTCCGCCTCGTGGCTGCGACGCGCGCGGGCGCGAGGTCTGCTGTCGCAGCTGCTCCAGCCCAGCCTGGTGCTGGCGGTACTCGTCCTCGTCACGGTCTGCCTGTGGGCCCTCTTCCCCGCGCTCTTCTCGCCCCACGACCCGTACGCCAGGGACATGACCGCCAAGCTCGCGCAGCCCTCGCTCGACCATCCCTTCGGCACCGACAGCCTCGGACGCGACCTCCTGTCACGGTTCGTCCACGGGAGCAGGACGACGCTCGTCGCGGCGCTGCTCGCGCTCGCCATCGGCTTCGCCGTCAGCGCGGTGATCGGCCTGCTCGCCGGCTACCTGGGCGGCGTCATCGACGAGATCGTCGGCCGGCTGATCGACATCTTCCTCGCCGTGCCCGGACTGCTGATCTCGCTGATGCTGGTCACCGGCATCGGCTTCGGCACCGTCAACATCGCGGTCGCCGTCGGCGTCGGGTCGATCGCGACCTTCACCCGGGTCCTGCGCGCCGAGGTGCTGCGCGTGCGGGAGTCCGACTTCGTCACGTCCGCGGTGCACTCCGGCGTGCGCTGGCCCACCGTCCTGCGCCGGCACGTCCTGCCGCACGCCGCCGGGCCCATGATCGCGCTCGCCGCGCTCGAGTTCGGCACGGCGCTGCTGTCGATCTCGGCCCTGAGCTTCCTGGGCTTCGGCGCGCCGCCGCCGACGCCGGAATGGGGCTCCCTCGTCTCGGACGGCCGGACCTACCTCGCCTACGCCTGGTGGCTCACCACCCTGCCGGGCCTGGCGATCGTGCTGGTGGTGGTCTCGGCGAACCGGGTGAGCAAGTTCGTGGAGAGGGTCCGCTGACATGGCCGCGGAGAGCACCGCCGACATCGTCCTCGACGTCGAGGACCTGGACGTCTCCTACGTGCGGCCGCGGGATCTGGTCGCGGCCGTGAAGGGGGTGTCGTTCCGGGTGCGCCGCGGTGAGCGGCTCGCCGTGATCGGCGAGTCCGGCGCCGGGAAGTCGACGATCGCGGGCACCCTCCTGGGCCTGCTTCCCGGGAACGCGGTGACCGGCTCGGGCACCGCCCGCTTCGGCGACCGGGACCTGCTGGCGATCCGCAGCGAGCGGGTGTGGAACCGGATCCGGGGCGGGTCGATCGCGTTCATCCCCCAGGACCCGAACATCGCGCTCGACCCCGTCAAGCGGGTCGGGCACCAGGTCGACGAGACCGTCCGGCTCCACCGGCACCGGCGGGACCGGCGCGAGCTGCGGACGCTGTCGATCGAACTGCTCGGCCAGGCGGGCCTGCCGGACGCGGAACGCGTCTACGACGCCTACCCCCACCAGCTCAGCGGCGGTCAGCGGCAGCGGGTCCTCATCGCGATCGCCCTCGGCGGCGAACCGGAGCTGATCATCGCCGACGAACCGACCTCGGGCCTGGACGTCACGGTGCAGAAGCTCATCCTCGACGTGCTCGACGACCTCGTCCGCGCCCGGGGCCTGTCGGTCATCCTCATCACCCACGACCTCGCGGTGGCCGCCCAGCGCACCGACTCGGTCGTGGTCCTCCAGGACGGCCGCGTCGTCGACCGGGGCCGGACCGCCGAGGTCATCGCGTCCTCCGACCACCCGTACACGAGACAGCTGTTCGAGGCCGCCCCGTCGCGCTCCGCCCGCCGGCTGACCGCGACCTCCGACCGTGCGGTACGCGACCGGCCGGGTGCGGAACCCCTCGTCACGGTGGAGGGGCTGGACAAGAGCTACGTGACCCGCGGCGCGAGGTCGGGGAAGACCGTCACGCGAGCTGTCCGCGACGTCGGCTTCGCGATCGCCGAGGGGACCACCTACGGCCTGGTCGGCGAATCCGGCTCGGGCAAGTCGACGGTCGCGCGGATCGTCGCCGGGATCGACCGGCCTGACCGCGGCACGATCGCCTACCGCGGCCGCGACGTCTCGCACGCCGGGCGCGCCGAGCGCCGCCGGTTGAACCGGGCCGTCCAGTACGTCTTCCAGAACCCGTACTCCTCGCTCGATCCGAGGCTCGACGTCGCCGAGATCGTCACCGAGCCGCTGCACGGCTTCAAGGTGGGCGCCAAGGGCGAGCGCCTCGACCGCGCGGCCGAGGCGCTGACCGCGGTCGGGCTGGACACGACCTACCTGCGGCGCAGGCCGGGCGAGCTGTCGGGCGGCCAGCGCCAGCGCGTGGCGATCGCGCGCGCGGTCGCGCTGCGACCCGAGCTGATCGTGCTGGACGAACCGACCTCGGCACTCGACGTGTCCGTGCAGGCGCAGGTCCTGCAGCTGCTCGTGGACCTCCAGTCCGAGTTCGGCCTGACCTATCTGTTCATCTCGCACGATCTCGGTGTCATCCGGCTGGTCTCGGACCGGGTGGGCGTGCTGCACAACGGCGTCCTCGTCGAGGAGGCACCGGTCGAACAGATCTTCACGACCCCCCGCCAGGACTACACCCGGCGTTTGGTCGACGCGATTCCCGGATCCACGCCCCACCGGGTCACGTGAACCTTCGCCATTCGAGAAAGAGGACGCGGAACATGCCTGTGCTGACACGGCGCACATCACTCTTGCTGGGCGGCGGCCTCGTGGCCGCCCTCGCCCTTCAGGGCTGCGGGGGAGCGGACACCGACGCGGGCGCGTCCTCGGGGCAGCGGCAGGACGGCGGCACCCTGGTCGTCTACGCGGCCCCGAATCCGGCCTTCGACCCGCGCCAGTCCTACGGCTGGCTCAACCGGGCACTGAGCGACTCGCTCATCGACAGGGACCCCGGCACCGGGAAGTTCGTCCCCTGGCTGGCCCAGACATGGGAGCACAACGAGAAGCAGACGGAGTTCACCTTCCGGCTGCGCAACGGCGCCTCCTTCTCGGACGGCACGCGGGTGAACGCCGCGTCGGTCAAGGCCAACTTCGACGGGGTGATGCAGGACCTGGCCGCGGGCGGAGGCTGGTACGTCCGCGGCCAGTTCGAGCACTACGTCGAGACCAAGGCCGTCGACGAGAACACCGTCGTCGTGAAGTTCTCCAAGCCGAACCCGTCGTTCCTGACCACGGCGGCCACCAGCCAGCTGGCCATGCTGTCGCCCGGCTCGTTCAAGATCCCGCTGGAGAAGCGCAGGACCGAGTTCGTGGCCAGCGGCCCGTTCGTGGTGGAGAAGTACGTCCCCGACGAGCGGCTGCTCCTCAAGCGCCGGGACGACTACACGTGGGGCTCGGCGCTCTCGAAGCACCAGGGCAAGGCCAGCATCGAGAAGATCGACGTCCGGCTCGTCGCCGAGGCGGGCGTGCGCGAGGGCGCGCTGACGAGCGGTGAGGCGCAGGTCGCCGAAGCGCCGACGGTGGACGGCTCGACGCTCCTGGAGAAGCAGGGCAACAGGCTCTACTGGCGTGCCACCGTCGGGATCCCCTACTCCCTCCAGCCGAACTTCAAGAAGCCGCTGGCCCGGGACCTCAACGTGCGGCGCGCGGTGCTCAAGGCCATCAACCGCGACGAGATCTCGAAGAACGTCACGGGGAAGACCGCGCCGCCGGCGACCAGCGTGATCACCCGGACGCTGAACGGGTACAAGGACTTCAGCGCGCTGCTGAAGTACGACCCGGCCGGGGCGCGGAAGATCCTCGACGACGCGGGCTGGAAGCCCGGTGCCGACGGCATCCGCGTGAAGAACGGGCAGCGGCTGTCCCTGGTGATCACCGGATCCGCGGAGCAGAAGCCGATCCAGGATTCGATGGTGCTGATCAAGGAGCAGCTCAAGGCGGTCGGCATCGAGATCACGATCAAGCCCGAGACCGGGATCGGCCCCACCTGGTGGCAGACCGGCGCCGACCTCTGGTTCTCCGGCAACAAGAGCTCCGAGGCGGACGTCCTCCGCAAGATGTACCAGAACGACGGGACCAAGGCGCAGCCGTGGCTGTTCTCCGACAGCGCCGAGGTGAGCTCGCACGGCAAGCGGCTCCAGGAGGTCCTGCAGGGCCAGGCGGTCGAGGTGGACGCGACCAAGCGCGATCAACTCCTCGCGGAGGCCCAGGAGATCCTGATCGAGGACGCGATCGTCATCCCCCTGGTCGAGCACGAGTCCGGTTTCGTGGCGGCGGCACCACGCGTGCACGGCCTGCGCCTGGACAGCCTCTCCAACCTCGTCGTCTACGACGCCTGGCTCGGCAAGTAGGACTCGCCGGCCGGCGAACCGGCGTCACTGGAACCGGCGTCACCAGACCCACTGCGGGAGAACCATGAGCAAGGGACACGACCGACACCTTCACCTGGGGCTGTGGCTCACCTTCCTGGACGCGGCCGAATGGCGCGACCCCGCCAGCAGGGCCGAGGAGCTGAACTCGCTCCAGCCCTACGTCGAGGTGGCCGAGATCGGCGAGCGGGCCAAGCTGGACGCGCTCATCCGCGGCGACGGGCTCGGACTCCCGCTGCCCGACCCGGAGCAGGCGTTCGCGGGCTCGCTCGAGATCCTGACGCTGCTGGCCGCGCTGGCGGCGCGGACCGAGAGGATCGGGCTGATCGGGACGGCCTCGACCACGTTCACCGAGCCCTACAACCTCGCCCGGACCCTGGCGACGCTCGACCATCTCAGCAACGGGCGGGTCGGCTGGAACATCGTCACCTCCATCGCGGGCGAGGAGCAGTTCGGCTACGACGAGATCCCCGGCCACGAGGAGCGGTACGAGCGCGCCGACGAGTTCATCGAGGTCGTGTCGAAGCTGTGGGCGAGCTGGGAGCCGGACGCGGTGCTCGTCGACCGCGAGAACGGGGTCTTCTTCGACCCGGACAAGATCAACACCATCGATCACCACGGCAAGCACTTCCGCGTCGCCGGTCCGCTCAACATCGCCCGGCCCCCGCAGGGCCGGCCGGTGTTCGTCCAGGCCGGCGACTCGGAGAAGGGGAGGGACTTCGCCGCCAGGCACGCCGAGATCGTCTTCACCGCGCAGAACGACATCGGCAAGGCGCAGGCCTTCTACCGCGACGTGAAGAGGCGTGTCGAGCGGCAGGGGCGGGACGCGGCGCGCGTCAGCATCCTTCCGGGGCTCGTCGTCACCATCGGCGGCAGCGAAGCGGAGGCGCAGGAGCTGCACGACCGGTTCCTCGCCCGGATCGACTACGAGCGAACCCGCCGGAATCTGGAGTCACTGCTCGGCGGGGTCGATCTGTCCGACATCGACCTGGACGAGCGGGTCCCCGAGGAGCGGCTGCCGGAGGCGGGCGCGCTGACCCGCCAGCCGGGACGCGCGCAGATCTTCATCGACCTCGCCAAGGAGAAGGGCGCCACCCTGCGGCGGCTGCTCCAGGCCCTGGGCACGGCCCACGGCCACGGCCGGGTCTTCGGCACCCCGGAGCAGGTCGCCGATCACATCCAGCGCTGGGCCGGAGCCCGGGCGGCCGACGGATTCGCCGTCTCGCCCGCGCAGGGGCTGGCGGGCGCGCGGCTGTTCGCGGACGAGGTCGTGCCGATCCTCCAGGACCGCGGCCTGTTCCGGCGGGAGTACACCGGCGGCACGCTCCGGGACCACCTCGGCCTGCCGCCGGTGCCATGAGCGGAATGAGAGGACGGAAATGACCGAGGATGGCAGGCGACTGTTCCTCGCCTACAACGTGCGCAGCTACGGCGTGTCGCCGCGCGCCTGGCTGTCGCAGGGATCGACCGGCCTGGAGATCTTCACCGCCGACTACTGGGCGCGCATCACCAAGCTCGCCGAGAGGGGGCTGTTCGACGCGGTGTTCGCGGGGGACTCCGCGCAGTTCCTCGGATTCAACCGGGTCGACATCGACGGCGTGGACCGGTTCGTCGCCTGGGCCTCGGTCGTTCCGCACACCGAGCGGATCGGCGTCATCGTCACGGCCTCGACCACGTACAACGACCCCTACCGGCTCGCCGAGCGGCTGCTGTCCCTCGACGTCCTGTCGGGAGGGCGGGTGTCGTGGAACCTCGTCACGACCTTCGCCGAGGACGCGGCGGCCAACTTCGGGCTGGCCGGGCACCCCGAGCGGGGGCTGCGCTACCGGCGCGCCGAGGACTTCGCCGAGGTCGTCGTCGGTCTGTGGGACTCGGCCGGCGACGGCCCCGAGGTGGCGCACGCGAGCGAGAACTTCACGGTCTCCGGACGCCTGCCGCTGCCCCGCTCCCCGCAGGGACGGCCGCCCATCATCCGCGCGAGCTCGTCGGACGAGGGCCGGCGGCTGGCCGGCCGCCTCGCGAGCGCCGTCTTCGACTCGGCGCTCACGATCGCCGAGGCCCGAACGCGGTACCAGAAGGTGAAGTCCGACGCGCTGGCCGCCGGCCGCCGCCCCTCCGACCTCGCCTACCTGCCCGGCCTGCGGATCGTGCTCGGGAGCACGAACGCGGAGGCGAAGGCCCGTGTCGACGAGTTGTTCACCGAGGACGCGATCACCCGGTCGGAGCACGAGAACTGGCTCGGCGGGCTGATCGGCGCGACGGTGCCCGACCTCGACCCGGACAAGCCCATTCCCCCGTCGGTGCTGGAATCCGCCTTCGCCGCCGCGGCGGCGGACCGGGACCATCTGCGGACGTCGACGCTGCAGGTCCTGGCCGCCGAACCGGGGATTCCGCTGTCCGAGCACCTGCTGCGCACCCGCTATCTGAGCGGCGGTCACGGCATGTACGTCGGGGCGCCGGAGCCACTGGCGGAGCGGATGGAGGACTGGTTCCGCTCCCACGCCGCCGACGGATTCGTGATCGCACCCGATCTCGTCACCGAGACCCTGCCGATCCTGGTCGAGGAGTTGGTCCCGCTGCTCCAGCAACGCGGCATCTACAAGCGCGAGTACGCGTCGTCGACGCTGGCGGGCCACTTCCAGGCCGCCGGCGGCCAGGTGAGCGAGGTGCCGGCATGAGCACCCGGTGGCGGTCCATCGCGCTGTCGGACGGGCTCGCCCGGCACCTGCTCCTCGACGCCGACCTCGCGGAACGCCTCGACCAGGCCGGTCTCGACGCCGTGGTCGTGGGCCTGGAACGGCTCGACCCGCTCTCCCCGGAGGACCGGCACCTGGACCCGAGCTCGCTGGCCGCGATCCTGGCGCCGCGGATCCCGGGCACCCGGGTGCTGATCGCCGCGGCCAACCATCGTGAGCACCCCTGGAACCTCGCCCGGGCCGTCGCCAGCCTCCAGGACTTCGTGCCGTCCGGCAGCGGCCTCGTGCTGGGAGTCCGGGACCGCACCGTGCCCGACGGGCGGCCCGGGGCGGAGGCCTGGGACGTCAGGGACCTGTCCAGGCCGGTCGAGATCGGCCTGGAGGCGACCCTGGACACCGGCGTGGTGGCGCGCAAGCTCTGGGACGACTACCCGCTCGACGCGGTCATCGCCGACCGGGCCTCGAACACCTACCTCGACCTGGAACGCCTCCGCGCCAGCGACCACCGCGGCGTCTACGACGTGGCGGGCCCGCTGCCGGTGCCGACCCGCGGCCGCCCGCTGCTGTCCCTGTTCGCCCCGGACGGCGTCCCGGCCGCCGTTCCACCCGCCTTCGACTCCGTCACCGTGCCCCTCGACACGGCGATCGAGACCCCCGGCGGTGCGGACGCGTTCGGCGGACGCCCCCTGATCGCGCACGTCCGCGACCCGGACGAGCTCGGCCGCGCCGACGAGCTCGCCCGGCACGGCGAGCAGGTGCAGGGGATCCAGGTCCTCGTCACCGACGACCACGCGCTCCGGACGGTGCTCAAGTCCCTCGGCCCGGCCGGGTGAGCCCGTGAGCATGCCGGCCGGCCGTCGGCGGGACCCGCCACGAAGGAGTCAGATCCGGTAGAGCTCGGCGGCGTTGCCGCCCATGACCTTGCGCTGGGTCTCGGGGCGGAGGGTGGCGATCTTCTCGCTCACCTTCTCGATCGGGTCGGGGTGCAGGCAGGTCGGGTGCGGGAAGTCGGTCTCGAACATCACGTTGTCCTCGCCGACCGCGTCGATCAGGTGCTGCAGGTTGCCCCGGCCGGTCTCGAACCAGAACGTGGCGTACCAGTTGTCGCGGAAGTACTCCGAAGGGAGTTTCTGCAGCTTGTCGAACCAGGCCGGCGCGTTCTCCTCGAGCTCGTAGTCCATCGCCTCGAGCATGAAGGGCACCCAGCCGATGCCGCTCTCGACGGAGACCATCTTGAGGTCCGGGTGGCGGTCGAAGATCCCCGCGTAGGCGCTGTTGAGCAGCAGCCGCGAGTTGTTCTGGAACAGGGAGGCGCCGCCGATGGCCGGTTTCACGTAGTCGTCCTGGCTGGGCCAGTACGTGGTGCCGAAGTAGGTGAGGGACGTCTGGCTGGCGCCGATGTGGAAGTGCACCGGCAGGTTCAGGCCGGCGCACACCTCCCAGAACGGATCCCACGCCTTGTCGCCCAGGTCGGGGGAGCCGGAGTCCTGCGGGTCGGCCGTCAGGTTGACCCCCCGGAAGCCCAGCCCGGCGCAGCGCTGGGCTTCGCGCACGCACGCCTGGATGTCCCACGCGGGCATGATCGGCATGGGCAGCAGCCGGTTGCCCGACTCCTCCTGCACCTCCGCCATGGCGTCGTTGTAGAGCTCCAGGCACATCCGGACCGCCGACTTGTCGTCGAGGGTGTTGTACAGGTTCTGGCCGCCGATGCCGATGTTGTTCGGGTAGAGGACCTGGGCGTCGATGCCGAGGTCGTCCATCAGCCGGACCCGCTCCCCGGTGTCCCACGCCGCCGGATGGACGTCGTCGATGCCCCAGGACCCGCCTTGGGAACTCCGGAAGGGGTGCTTGTTGCCCTGGGGGTCGATGGTGCCGCCGGAGCCCGCCTTGCCGAAGGTCTTGCCCTCGATCACCCACATGTCGACGCCGTCGATCCGCTCGACACGGGGGACCTTGTCCTCGTAGCCCTTCGGCGCCCGCTCGGTGAACAGGTCGTGCCGCTCGGTCAGATGCGAGTCCGCGTCGATCACACGGATGTCTTCGGCCAGCTTCGCCATCGTTGCCTCCCAGGGTGGCGCCCATCCACGCGCTCTCACCTCACCCTAACGATCCGTGATTAACAAGTAAATGTTCACTCTGATCGACGATGCGAGCGTTCGCGAGTGCGCGAACCGCGTCAGAGCGCGATGAGGCCTGCGTTCGTCGACGTGAAGCCCCAGGCGTCGAAGCCGGCGAGCTCGCCGTCGCCCCAGGCGCAGACAAGCCGGGGGCTCCAGCCAGTCGATGTCCAGGACCCGATGGTCGCAGCCCTATGCCGTGAGCGTAGGCCGCCCGGAGCGACCGCCGTGCCGTCACAGGTCAGGCCGGTTTGCTGGCCTTGATGAGGAACCGGGCCGAATGGCGACGAACGATCCGTTCTTCTGGATCTGCTCGTGCAGTTCGCGGTAATGGTCGACGGTGAAGTCCGGGACGGTCCAGATCACTTTGCGCAGGAAGTAGACGACGAACTCCATCCGCAGCCGCTCCCCGCGCAGGTCGACGATCCGCAGTCCGGCGGCCAGGACTCGGTGGCGACCGTGGTCGGCGGCAGCTTCGGCGCCTCCGCCAGCACCTCCCCACCGCCGGTCTGCACGTCCCTCTGCGCGGCGAGCCGTCCCCGCAGGCACCGTGGACGGCCGGCACCGGCCCGTGCATGGCGATCGCCACCTTGTTGATCAGGAAAATGTGTGGGCGGCGAATGTGGTGCGGAACACGTTCTCTCCCAAGAATGACGGCACCCCTGTCCGAGGAGGACAAATGCGAATACGGATGAGAAAGGTGCTCCCAGCGATGGCGGCGGCGGTCGGGCTGGCGGCGGCCTCGCTGTCCGTCGCGCAGGCCGCGGTGCCCTCGCCCACCCCCGGCACGCTCACCAAGTACGACATCAGCGGGACCTACGTCAGCGGGCTGTCGTCCGGCGGGTTCATGGCGAACCAGCTGCACGTCGCCTACTCGGGCGTCTTCAAAGGCGCAGGGATCTTCTCCGCGGGTCCGTACGACTGCGCGCAGAACAACCTCAACACCGCCCTGTACGCGTGCATGGACACTTTCATGGCACGCAAGACCCCCGCCCAACTGGTCCAGCTCACCCGGCAGCGGGCGGCCGCGGGCCAGGTCGACCCGGTGCAGAACCTCTCCGGTGACCCCGTGTGGATGTTCCACGGCAGTGCCGACACGACCGTCGACCGGGCGGTCAACGACGACCTGGCGGCCTACTACCGGCAGGTCGGCTCGAACGTCGTGTTCAACAGCGGTTCCGGGGCCGGGCACGCCTGGGTCAGCCCGATCGGCCCCAACGCCTGCGCCTCCACCTCATCCCCGTACATCAACAAGTGCGGCACGACGGACCCGGTGAAGGAGATGCTCGGCCACCTGCTCGGCACGGTGAGTCCCGCCGCCTCGCAGCTGACGGGCAGGCTCGTCCAGTTCGATCAGAGCGGCTACGCCCCTGGCGGCAGCGCCACCGCGATCAGCATGGGCAACGAGGGCTTCGCCTACGTGCCGAAGTCGTGTGAGACGACCTCGTGCAGGCTGATGGTGACGCTGCACGGGTGCTACCAGTACTACGGGCTGGTCGGGAACGCGCTCATGGACAAGGCGTACCTGAACGAGTACGCCGACACCAACAACATGATCGTGCTGTATCCCCAGGCCACCACGAGCGCCGCCGGCACCAATCCGCGCGGGTGCTGGGACTGGTGGGGCTACGGGTCCTCCGCATACGCGATGAAGAGCGGCCCGCAGATGACCGCCGTGGTCAACATGGTCAAGGCACTCGGCGGAGGCGACGGCACCACCCCCTCGCCAACCCCGACCCCGACCCCGACGCCGACCCCCGAACCCGTCTGTGTGACCGCCTCCAACTACACGCACACCACCACCGGACGCGCCCGCCACTCGGGTGGCTACACCTACGCCAACGGTTCCAACGAGAATCTCGGCCTGTGGAACACCTACACCCAGAGCACGATCAAGGAGATCAGTCCAGGTCACTGGGCCAGGTGCTGACCCCGGGCCCCTGGTGCCTTGCCCGCACCGCCGGCGGGCAAGGCATCTCAACCCATCTGGCCGGTCGTCGGATCAGGAGTCCGGTTCGGTGGAGCGGGGGCGCAGGCCGGTGGCGGCGACGGCGAGGCCGGCGGTGGCGAGCACCGAGGTGGCCAGCAGCGCCGACCGCGGTCCGCCCGGCGGGTTCAGGAGGGCGGCGACCAGGGGCAGCATGGCGATGCTGCCGACCTGGACACCCGTCTGGTAGACGGGGATCGCCGCGCGGCGCAGCTCGGGGGTGGCGCTCTGGGTCGCCTGCATGTTGAGCGCGGCGAACGAGACGACGAAAGCCGCCCCGACCAGGACCAGCGAGGGCAGCAGGTCCCAGGCGTAGGAGTCCGCGGCGCGGGCGTCCCCGCCCGATCGCACCAGGGCGAGCAGTTGCGCCGCGAAGGCGAGCAGCGCCCCGGCGGCGATCAGGCGGGACGTGCCGAACCGCTGGATCAGGCGCCCGGCGAACGGGACGGAGACCGCCAGCGGCAGGCACGCGGGCAGCAGGGCGAACGCGATCTGCCATGCCGGCCACCCGAGGCCGTCGCTCATGGTGAACGTCGCCAGCAGCAGCATGCCGATGTAGACACCGTTCAGGCTGCCCGCGCCCGCCATCGCGCGCACCAGCGGCCCGTTGCCGGTCAGCGCCCGGCCGAACCTCGGGGCCGACCGGCCCGGGACGTCCGGTATGACGCGATGCCCCACCACCAGCAGCGCCAGAGCGATCGGGACGGGGAAGAGGAACGTCCACCGCCAGCTGTCGGCGACGAGCGCCCCGGACAGGAGCAGCCCCAGGCTGAAGCCGTACGCCCCGAACATCGAGTACACCGACACCGCCCTGCGCTGCCGCGGTCCGGCGGGGAACGTCTCGCCGATCAGCGCCAGTCCCGCCGGCGCGGTCAGCGCCGCGCAGGCGCCCTTGACCACGCGGGAGCCCACGAGGATCCACATGTTCGCGCTCAGCCCCCCGACGAGGGAGGCGGCGGCGAACACGAGCATCGCGACGAGGTAGACCCTGCGCAGCCCCCAGCCGGCGGTCAGCCGCGGCCCGAGCAGCAGGAACGCGGCGAATCCGAGCGCGAAGCCGCTCATCAGCCACTGCACCGACCACAGGCCCAGCCCGAGATCGGCGCCGATGGCCGGCAGCGCCACCAGGACCACCGAGACCTCGACGGCGTCCAGCAGCATGTTCCCCGAGAGGACGAACAGCAGTGGCCATCCGCCGCCCCCGGTGCGGTGCCGGCCCGCCGTCGTGGACGGGCTACTCACCGGCCGACACCTTCTCCAGCAGTTCCGGCAGCCTCCCCGTGATCAGTTCGATGTTGCGCGTGACCAGGTCGTCCGGCATGCCCGCGACGCTCGCCCAGAAGATGAGGTGCTTGACCGGCAGCCCGCGGGTCTTCTCGTGGATGCGCACCGCCGCGTCCTCCGGGGTGAGGATCTCCAGCATGGCCCACGAGCCGTCGTCGGGCTGGTCCGGGAAGTCCTCCGCGCGCAGCGGCGGGGGCTGCGGGTGGTCGGTCCCCGCCGCCCAGGTCTGCCGGTAGGTGTTCTTCTGGTGGGCGAGGTGGGGGGCGACCCGCGGCCAGACGGACTCGGGGTCGTCGGCCAGGATCACCGGCAGCAGGTCCGACACCCGCGCCGCGGCCGGGTCGTGCCCGCCTTCGATCAGCCCGGCGCGGTAGTGCTCGAACATGTCGGGGGAGATGTGCAGGAGGCCGAGGCCGAGGCGGCCCGCGATGCCGGCGCCCCGCGGCCCGTAGAACCCGCCCCACACGGGCACCGGATCCTGCAGTGGAAGAGGCGTGACGCCCTTCTCCCGCCACAGCCGCAGGACCTCGGCGATGTTCCGCTCGACGTTGCGGAAGCGGCGTCCGTGGTCCGCGCCGAACAGCCCGTACTCCAGCACCCCGTAGCCCGCGCCGAACCCGAGTTCGAGCCTGCCGCCGCTGATGAGGTCCACGACGGCGGCCTCCTCGGCGATCTGCGCCGGATGGCGCAGGTTCGGCAGCATCACCGCGGTGCCGATGCGGGCGTCGCGGGTGCGGGCGGCCGCGGCGGCGGCCATGGTCAGCGGCTGCGGCAGGTAGCCGTCCTCGAACAGGTGGTGCTCGGTGAACCAGAGACCGCCCGCTCCGAGCCGGTCGGCCTCCTCGCACAGTTCCAGGGAGCGCGCGTAGTGATCGGTCCAGGGGCGCTTCCAGGGCTCGGGGTTGCGCAGGTCGAACAGCAGCCCGACTTCCATGATCGCTCTCCGTTCGTCAGGGGGGTCGAGGCGCGCCGTCAGGCGGCCAGCGCCTGCCAGCTCCGCGGTCCCCGGTAGGCGGAGATCCGCTCCAGACGCCGCCAGGGAGCCGGGGCGGCCGGCGGCCACGGGTAGCGGTCCGCCTCCTGCCGCGCCGCGTTCAGCCGCCGCATCAGCACCACGGTGACCGCGGCGAGCTCCAGGGGGTCCAGGGTGCCCTTCTCGACGCGCAGCAACGGCGCGTCCGTGTGCTCGGTCATCGCTCGAATCGCTCCTGTCGCTCTCGTCGTCCCGCCGGTCTCATTGGGGCGGGTTGCCGTGCTTGCGGTGCGGGAGGCCGGCGTCCTTGTGCCTGAGCATCGCGAACGCGCGGACGAGCACGGCACGGGTGTCGGCCGGGTCGATGACGTCGTCGACGAGCCCGTGCTCGGCGGCGAAGTAGGGGTGCACCAGCCGGCCGCGGTACTCCTCGATCTTCTGCGCCCGGGTCGCGGCCGGGTCCTCCGCCGAACCGATCTCCCGGCGGAAGATCACGTCCGCGGCGGCCTCGGCGCCCATCACCGCGATCTCGTTGCCGGGCCACACCAGCGACAGGTCGGCGCCGATCGAGCGCGAGTCCATCACGATGTAGGCCCCGCCGTACGCCTTGCGCAGCACCACCGAGACGCGGGGCACGGTGGCGTTGCAGTAGGCGTAGAGCAGTTTGGCGCCGTGCCTGATGATGCCGTCGTGCTCCTGGCTCACGCCGGGCAGGAACCCGGGCACGTCGACCAGCGTCAGCAGCGGGATGTTGAAGGCGTCGCAGAACTGGACGAACCGCGCCCCCTTCTCGCTGGCGGTGATGTCCAGCACCCCCGCCAGCGACGAGGGCTGGCTCGCCACCACGCCGACCACGTGGCCGCCGAGCCGGGCCAGGGCGCAGACCAGGTTGCGCCCCCAGTCGGCGTGCACCTCCAGCAGGTCCCCGTCGTCGACGATCTCCGAGATGACGTCGCGCACGTCGTAGGACCGGTTGCCGTCGGACGGCACCAGGTCGCCGATCCGGTCCAGCGGGCGGTCCGGCGGGTCCCCGCCGGAGGTGACCGGCGGCATCTCGCGGTTGTTGGACGGCAGCATGGACAGCAGGTAGCGCACCTCCGCCAGGCAGGACTCCTCGTCGTCGTAGACGAAGTGCGCCACCCCCGAGACCCCGCCGTGCACGTCGGCCCCGCCGAGTCCCTCGTGCGTCACCTCCTCCCCGGTCACCGCCGCGACCACGTCCGGGCCGGTGATGAACATCTGCGAGGTGCCGCGGACCGCGAAGACGAAGTCGGTGAGCGCGGGCGAGTAGGCCGCGCCGCCCGCGCACGGGCCGAGCATCACGCTGATCTGCGGGATGACCCCGGACGCCCGCGTGTTGCGCTGGAAGATGCCGCCGTACCCGGCGAGCGCGGACACGCCCTCCTGGATGCGCGCGCCCGCGCCGTCGTTCAGCGAGACCAGCGGGGCGCCCGCCGCCAGGGCCAGGTCCATGACCTTCTGGATCTTCTGGGCGTGCGCCTCGCCGAGCGCGCCGCCGAAGACGCGGAAGTCGTGGGCGTAGACGAACACGGTCCGGCCGTCCACCTCACCCCAGCCGGTGACCACGCCGTCGCTGTGCGGGCGCTTCGCCTCCAGGCCGAACCCGGTCGCCCGGTGCCGGCGCAGCGGTTCGACCTCGGTGAAGGTCCCCGGGTCGAGCAGCAGGTCGATGCGTTCGTGGGCGGTCAGCTTGCCCTTGGCGTGCTGGCGTTCGGTCGCCTTGGGATCGGGCCCCTGCCGGACCCGCCGTTTCACCTCCCGCAGCTCCTCGACCCGGTCGGCGAAGGTCTCCGGTCCGCGTTCCGTGGCCGGTCCCGGCGCGGTCATCGTTTCCTGTGCTGTGGTCATGGGACCCCGTTACTCCCGCGGATGCCGAGTGGTGGTTCGGTGGTTTCAGCCGAGCAGAGTCGTTTCAGCCGAGCAGGGTGCCGCCGCTGGCGTCGACGAACGACCCGGTGATCCACCGGGCCTCGTCGGTCGCCAGGAAGCGGATCACGTCGGCGACGTCCTCCGCCTCGCCGACGCGCTTGAACGCCGACAGCTGCGCCATCTGCTGCACCGCCTCCGGGACGTCGAAGATCGCGCTGCCGTTGTTGGTGATGCCGGGCGCCACGGTGTTGACCGTGATGCCGCGCGGGGCCAGATGCCGGGCGAAGTGCAGGGTGATCTGCTCGATGGCGCCCTTGGTCATCGAGTAGGCCACCTGCTCGGGGTTGGCCAGCCGGGTCAGCCCCGAGGAGACGTTGATGATCCGGCCGCCGTCCGACAGCAGCGCCAGGGCGCGCTGCACGATGAAGAACGGCGCCTTGACGTTGACGGCGTAGAGCCGGTCGAGGTCCTCGGGGGTGACCTCCTCCGGCGACTGGCCGGCCGGCGTGGTGATGGCCGCGTTGTTGACGAGGATGTCCAGCACGGTCTCCCCGGTGCGGGCCTTGAGCTCGTGCTCCAGCCCGAGGAACAGCTCGTGCACGTCGCCGGGCACGCCGAGTTCGGCCTGCACGGCGAAGGCGCGTCCGCCGTCCCCTTCGATCAGCCGCACGGTCTCCTCGGCCGCGTCCCGCTGGGCGGCGTAGTGCACGGCGACCAGGGCGCCCTCCTCCGCCAGCCCTCGCGCGACGGCCCGGCCGATGCCTCGGCTGGACCCGGTGACCAGCGCGGTCTTCTTCTCCAGGCGTTCCATCCTGCGTCTCCTCCCTTGTGGTGCCGTGTGCGTGCGAGCCGGCGCCGGAGCGACCGGAGCCGGTCCGCCGCCCGCGCCCCGGCCGATGGCCCAGGCGGCGGGCTCGCCGACCTGGCCGACCTGGCTGATCTTGCTCGCCAGGTTGCGCCGGACCGGGCCGAACTCCAGCAGCCCGGCGAAGATCTCCCGGAGCGGTTCCACGTCTTCTCCTCCGAGCAGCAGCAGTGTCTGCACCTGGATGTCGGTGAGCGCGCGGGCGCCGACGGCATGGCGCCGTTCGTGGTAGCCGTCGAGGACCTCGTCGCCGGACCGGCCGGCCACCCGGTCGGCGAGCGGCCCGCCGAGGTCGGCCGCGTCCTGGAGACCCAGGTTGAGCGCCTGCCCGCCGACCGGCATCTGCACGTGGGCGGCGTCGCCGGCGACCAGGACCCGGCCCCTGCGGTACCGCGTCACCTGCCAGTGCGCGTCGTCGAAGGCGTTGAGCCACAACGGCGTGCCCTGCTCGATCCGTTCCCCGGTCACCTCGGCCCATGCGGCCGCCACCTCGTCGAACGTCGGAGCGTCCCGGCCCGCGCGGGGCTCGGCTCCGAACACGTGCACCATGACCCGGGTGCTGCCGTCGGGCCAGCGGTGCGCGGTGGCCAGCCCCTTCGGCAGCCGTTCGAAGCGCCGGTCCGGCACGTCGATGCCCGCGACGTCGGCGCGCAGCATCTCGCGTCCGGCCTCGGTCCCGGCGAGCTCGAAGCCCGCGAGCCCGCGGACTGCGGACCGCTCGCCGTCGCAGCCCACCAGGAACGAGGCGCTCAGCGTCCGCTCGCCTCCGCCGGCCGCCCGGATCACGGCCGAGACCTGGTCGCCCCGGTCGCGCAGGGCGACCAGCCGCCATCCTCGCCGCAGGTCGGCCCCGGCCCTCAGCGCCCGTTCCTGCAGCACCGCCTCCAGCCGGGTCTGGGGGCACTTCCACTGCCCGGCGTAGGGGTGGTCGGGGTCGGCCTCGGTCAGGTCGAGCCGGATGCCGCCGAAGTGCCCGGGGCCGCCGTCGGGCAGCTCTCCCAACCGGTCCAGGACGCCCCGCTCCGCCAGCAGCCCCATGGTGCGCGTGTGCAGGGTGGACGCCCTGGACTCGGTCATGGGCTCGGCGAGCCGCTCCACGACCGTGGTGCGCACGCCCCGTTCCGCCAGGTCTCCCGCGAGCAGCAGCCCGACCGGTCCGGCGCCGACGACGACCACGTCGGCGTCGGCCGCGCCGGACTCCCGGGCGTCCCGTTCGGCGGTTCCGGCCATCGGTCAGCGCCGCGCTTCCGCGTACTCTTTGGCCAGGTCCAGCGTCGCCCGGCTGTTGCCGCCGAGCGCCTCGCGGATGAAGGAGCGCGCCTCCGGGACCCCGGCGTCCGCGCCGAGGATCGTGGTGATGTTCTCGGCCCTGATCACCACGGTGTGCTGGGAGCTGGCGGTGACGGTGCCGTCGTCGCCCTCCTCGAACAGCCAGTACCCGGTGTGCAGTCGCATCAGCGCGGGCAGGGTGGTCTGCTTGTAAACGATGCGGCCGGGCGGGAAGCACACCCGGACCGACTCGGTGGTGTGCGCGGAACCGTCCTTGGTGAGTGTCTCCATGCGCAGCACCTGGAGGCCCGGCGTGTCCTCGGTCAGCTTCACGTCGCTGACGTGCGGCAGCCGCTCGCGCCACCGGTCGGCCTCGTTGACGAAGTCGTAGAGGTCCTTGACGGAGCCGGCGACCTGGACCGAGTCGACGAAGGACAGCGTCAGCGGGTCGTCCCCGGCCGCCTCCTCCAGCGCGGCCTTCAGGGCCGGGAGCTCCTCCCGGCTGTTGCGGTCGACGGCCTCGTCGATCCAGGCCAGGCCCTCCGGGTCGTCGTCGATGGACCGGTACCAGTGCTTCAGGCGCAGCCTGGTCTCCTCCGCGCCCACGGGCTCGATGAGCCACGCGCCGGACATCTCCGCCACCGGGGGCGCCGAGACCTCCTGCCAGAAGTCGATGCGCAGCGACTCCTTGGAGAGCGTGCGGCGCGAGGACCAGTTCTTGGCCTCTCCGTTGGCGGTGGCCCAGATGCGGATCCGCTCCTCGCGCTCGCCGCGCTCCAGGTACTCGACGTGGACCGAGGGCGGGAACAGGCGCGGCCAGTTCTCGACCTCGGCGAGGAGCCGGTAGACCTCCTCGGCGCTCGCCCGCACCGTGGTCTCGTGCTCGACCTCTCGTCCCTGCTTTTCGGACACTGCCGTTCTCCTCTCAGAAGGTGCCCGGGTCAGAAGTTGCCCAGGCCGCCGCAGACGTTGAGCGCCTGGGCGGTGATGGAGGCCGCGGTGTCGGAGGCGAGGTAGCCGACCAGGCCCGCCACCTCGTCGGGCGTGGAGTACCGGCCGAGCGGGATCTTGGCCTCGAACTTCTCCAGGATCGCCTCCTCGCTGGTGGAGTACGCCTCCGCGTAGCCCTGCCGGACCCGCTGCGCCATCGGGGTCTCGACGTAGCCGGGGCAGACCGCGTTGACCGTGATGCCGGTCGGGGCCAGCTCGTTCCCCAGCGCCTTGGTGAACCCGACGACGCCGTGCTTGGACGCCGAGTACGGCGCCCCCAGGACCACGCCCTGCTTGCCCGCCGTCGAGGCGATGTTGATGATCCGGCCGCGGGACTTGCGCCGCATCCCGCCCGCGTTCAGCACCTCCCGGGTCACCACGAACACGCTGGTGAGGTTGGTGGCGATGACGTCGGCCCACAGGTCGTCGGCGATGTCGGCGGTGACCCCGCCGCCGCTGCGGCCGGCGTTGTTGACCAGCACGTCGATGGTGTCGAACCGGGTCACCGCGGCCTGGACGAGACGGGCGACGTCCTCCTTGGAACGCACGTCGGCGGGGGCCCCGTCCACGTCGAAGCCCTCGTTCTGCAGGCCCTTGACGGTGTCGGCGAGCTTCTCCTCGTCGCGCGCGCAGACGAAGACGCGGTGCCCCTGCCCGGCGAGCAGCCGGGCGCTGGACAGTCCGATTCCGCTGGTGGCACCGGTGACCAGGGCGACCCGGCCGGCTGACTGCGTGGTGGTGTTCTCGGTCGTGTCGGGCATGAGGGCTCCTCGGGGGTGCGTTCAGGCCGCGGCCAGGTGGGAGTTGACGAGGTCGATCAGCGCGCGCGGGGTCTGGGCCTCCACCAGCGCCTCCTCGTCCAGGCTGATGCCGTGGTCGCGTTCGATGCGGCCGGCGGTCTCCAGCAGCGCCAGGGACTCGTAGCCGAGGTCGTCGAACGGGGTGTCGATGATGTCCCCGTCGAGGTCGACGCCCTCGTCCGTTCCGGCCGCCTCACGCAGGACGGTCCTGAGCTCGTTCAGCGTGAACTGACTTCCGGGCATGTGTGCGGTCCTTTCCTTGGACGGTCGGTGTGGAGAGCGAAAATCGTCAGCGGTCGGTCGTCAGCGGTTCGGTGGAGCGGAGGGATCGACGGACCGCACGACCATGGCGGAGTTGAGCCCGCCGTGGCCGCGCGCGATGACCAGGACGTCGCGCAGCTCCGCCGCGCGGGGAGCCCCGGTGACCAGGTCGAGGTCGTAGCGGCGGGACGGGCTCGTGTTGACCGTCGGCGGGATGACCCCGTCCCGCAGGGACAGGAAGGCGGCGGCGAGGTCGAGCGGCGCCGCCCCCGAGTACAGCCGGCCGGTCGTCGTCTTGGGAGCGGTCACCGGTACGGCGGCCGGCCCGAACACCTTGGCGATGGCCTCCGCCTCGACGCGGTCGAGTTCTGGAACGGCGGCGGCGTCGGCGAAGACCGCGCCGATGTCGGCGGGCTCCACCCCGGCGTCCTCGAGCGCCCCCTCGACGGCGCTCTGCAGGGTCGGCTCCCGGCCGCTGTCCGGCCGGGGGTCGGTGGTGGCCGCGTAGCCGGCGATCTCGCCGTAGACCCGCCCGGCGCCGCGCGCGCGGGCGTGGTCGGCGTTCTCCAGCACCAGGAGCGCGCCGCCCTCCCCGGGGACGTGCCCGCTCGCGTCGTCGTCGAAGGGCAGGTAGGCCCGCTCGGGGTCGTTCCTGGTGCTGAGCCGGCCGCTGGAGAGCTGGGCGACCCACCCCCACGGGCAGATCGAGGCGTCGACCGCGCCGCTGATCACCATGGGGGTGCCCTTGCGGATCTGCCGCCGCGCCTGCGCGATCGCGTCGAGGCCCCCCGCCTGGTCGCTGACCACGACGCTGCTCGGCCCGCGCAGCCCGTGCCGGATGGAGATCTGGCCGCTGTTGACCGCGTAGAACCAGGCGAACGACTGGTAGGCGCTGACGTACTGGCCGCCCTTGCTCCACAGCGCGCGCAGCTCGTTCTGACCGAACTCGAACCCGCCGGAGTGGCTGGCCGTGATGACCCCGACGTCGAAGTCGGGCAGGTCCGACGGATCCACGCCCGCGTCGGCGAACGCCCAGTCGGCGCCGGCCAGCGCGAGCTGTGTCATCCGGTCGGTCTGCGGCAGCAGCCTGCTGGGCAGGTGCTCCGCGGCGGCGAAACCGGTGATCTCACCCGCCAGCCGGGACGGATAGGACGAGGGGTCGAAACGGGTCACGGCCCCGATGGCGCTGCGCCCGGCGAGGGTGGCCGCCCAGTACGACTCGACGTCCAGCCCGGTCGGAGCCGCCACCCCGAGTCCGGTGACCCAGGTCGCCGTGGTCATGCGCCGCTCCGGTCGGGGCCGGCCAGCACGATCGCGCTCTGGAACCCGCCGAACCCGCTGCCGACCGACAGCACCGCGTCCACCCGGTGCTCCCTGGCGGTCAGCGGCACGTAGTCCAGGTCGCACTCGGGATCGGGGCGGTGCAGGTTCGCCGTCGGCGGCACCACGTGGTGCGTCATCGCCAGGATCGACGCGGCGACCTCGATCGACCCGATGGCGCCCAGCGAATGCCCGACCATCGACTTGATGGAGCTGACCGGCGTGCGGTAGGCGTGCTCGCCGAGGCTGCGCTTGAACGCCGCGGTCTCGTGCCGGTCGTTCTGCTTGGTGCCCGAGCCGTGCGCGTTGATGTAGTCGACGTCTTCGGGGGCGAGCCGGGCGGCCTCCAGCGCGACCCGGATGGCCTCGGCCATCTCCCTGCCGTCCGGTCGCAGGCCGGTCATGTGGAAGGCGTTGGACCGCGTCGCGAACCCGGCCACCTCGGCGTAGATCCGCGCTCCGCGCGCCCGGGCGCTCTCCAGGTCCTCCAGCACGAACATCGCCGCGCCCTCGCCCAGCACGAACCCGTTGCGGCTGGCGTCGAACGGGCGGGAGGCGTGCTCGGGGTCGTCGTTGCGCGGCGTCGTCGCCTTGATGGCGTCGAAGCAGGCCAGCGTGATGGGCGAGATGGGGGCGTCGGTCGCCCCCGCGACCAGGACGTCGGCCGAGCCCTCCCGGATGAGGTCGGCGGCGTAGCCGATCGCGTCCAGCCCGGAGGTGCAGCCGGTGGAGACCACCGTGGCGGGCCCCTCCGCGCCCACGGCCCAGGCGACCTCGGTCGCGAACGAGCTGGGCACCATGTAGTTGTAGAGGTGCGGCACCGCGTAGGCGTGGTCGACCAGCTCGAGCCGGCCGCCGTCGCTGACGGTGCGGTACTCCTGGTCCAGCCCCATGGTCGCGCCCACCGCGCTTCCCACGGTCACGCCGGTGCGGTGCGGGGGGAGCCCCGCGAAGTCCAGCCCGCTGTCGGCCACCGCCTCGCGCGCGGTGACCACGGCGAACTGGGCCGCGCGGTCCATCCGCCGCGTCTCCTGCGGGGTCAGCCCGGCGAGCTCGGCGTCGAAGTCGGCCTCGGCGGCGACCTGGGAGCGAAAGGGCGACGGGTCGAAGAAGGAGATCCGGCGGGTGGCGGTGCGCCCGTCGGTGAGCAGCTTCCAGAACTCCTTGACCCCCGGGCCGCCCGGCGCGGTCACCCCGACACCGGTGATCACGGGCCGGCGGGGGAGCGCGCCGCTCATCGCGCGCTCCACGCGTAGAAGCGGCGGGCGATGGCGTCCTTGGGGGAGCGCCACGTGTCCGGGTCGTAGGCGGTGATGTGCGGCTTGAGGTCCTCGCTGATCTGGACGAACCGCGGGTCGGTCTTGGCCTCCTCGATCAGCTCGCCGCCGTTGTCGTCGTCGAAGTCCTGCAGGTGGAAGTACAGGCCGTTGAACTCGAACAGCTGCCGGCGGCGGGTTCCCATCCGGTCCGGCATGTCGGTTCGGTCGAAGTCGGCGAAGAGCTGGGAGACCTTGTCCGCGGAGGAGGGCGCGATCTTGGCCACGATCAGTGTGCTGTGCATCGTTTCTCTTCTCAATCGTTATCGGCTCGGCCCGAACCAGCGGTTCAGGGCGGTGCGCAGATCGTCGTCGGTTCCGGGCGCGGCCCAGGCGACATGGCCGTCGGGCCGCAGCAGCAGCGCGGTGGTGTCCTCCAGGGCGCCGCTCGTGCCGTCCGCGCGCGGCGTCGCCGTCACGATGTCGACCCGGTCCGCCCAGTCCCGGGCGCGCCGCCGCAGGATCCGGTTGCCGGCCAGGTCGAGGAGGACGCCCCGCCCGGTGCGCAGCAGCTCGCCGGCGTCGGTGCTCCGGCCCGCGTGCTCCAGCCGCAGCGGCGGTATGCGCGCGCCGAGCAGGGGGTGCCTGCCGCCGCCCACGTCGTAGGTGATGTCCAGGCCGCTCACCCGGGCGGCGAGCATCCGCTGCGCGTCCGTGGAGGCGAGCAGGTCGCCCAGGACGTCGCGGAGCGGCTCCGCCTCCTCGCCGCCGAGCAGGACCGTGCTCTGCGCGCGGGTGTTGGACAGCAGCGCGCGGCCGACCTCGTGCCGCTCGTCGTGGTAGGTGTCCAGCAGCGTCTCGGGGGCCCGCCCGCGCACCACGGCGGCCAGCTTCCAGCCCAGGTTCACCGCGTCCTGGATGCCGGTGTTCATGCCCTGGCCGCCGGCGGGCAGGTGGACGTGGGCCGCGTCGCCGGCCAGCAGGACCCGTCCCCGCCGGTACTGGGCGACCAGGCGGGCGGCGTCGCCGAACGCGCTGACCCACACCGGCTCCGCCATGGAGATGTCCGAGCCGACCACCCGCTTCCACACGTCGGCCACCTCGGAGAACTCCGGCGGGCCGGTCCGGCGCTGCGGCGGCGTCCCGCGCTCGCCCACGATGATCCGGCGCACGCCGCCGGGCAGCGGCGCCACCATCGCCATGCCGGTGTCGGTCCCCGCCCCGGCCAGCCGCGGCTCCAGCTCGACGCCGCGGATGTCGGCGAGGAAGAGCTCGATGGTGGCGGGCGTCCCGGGGAAGTCGAACCCGCCGGTCCGGCGCACCGTGCTGTGCCCGCCATCGCAGCCGACCAGGTAGCGGCAGCGCAGCGCCCTGCCGTCGAGCGAGGTGACGGTGACCCCGGCGGCGTCCTCGACGAAGCCGGTGCATTCCCAGCCGCGCCGGACGTCGGCTCCCAGCTGCCGGGCCCAGCTCTCCAGCACGGCCTCGGTGACGGTCTGCGGGATGTTCCGGGCCGCGCCGTGCGCCGAGCCCAGCAGCCCGAGGTCCAGCGGCAGCCCGCCGAAATGGCCGGCGAAGCTGGTCTGGATCTCCCCGAACCGCGGCAGCAGCCCCCGCTGGTCGAACACCTCCATCGTGCGGATGGTGAATCCGATGGCGCGGGACTGCCCGGTGCGCTCGCCCAGCCGGTCCAGCACGATCACGTCGACACCGGCCAGGCGGAGCTCCCCGGCCAGCATGAGCCCGGCCGGTCCGGCGCCGATGACGATTACGGAAGCGTCCATGCGAACCTCCAGTGGCGGCTGTTCTTACCGCGGAAACCGCCGCGCGTGCGGCGCGTTCTCAGGCCTGTTCGATGTTGCGGGCGATCCGTGCCAGCACGTCGTTGGCGGCGAGGAATTCGCTTTCACTGATTCCGGTGAGTGATTTGGCCGCGTGCGCGTTCACGAGCTTTTCGGCGCGTTCGTGCGCCGCCGCGCCGGTTTCGGTGAGCGCGAGGGATCCGCCGGAGTCGGTGACCCATCCGCGTTCGGTGAACTCGTCCACGATGGGCCGGTAGGACGTGTCGCCGTCGATGGCCAGGAAAGGGGCGAACGCGCCGTCCAGGCCGGCGACGGAGTCCACGCCGATGCTGAGGGCGTGCAGGACCTGCCACTGCCGGCGGTTCAGCTTCTCGTCCACCAGCGCGGAGGTGGTGGCCTCGTCGAAGAGCCGGTGCAGGTGCAGCAGCCAATAGCCGAGCCGCTTCGTCGTGTTCTGCTGGAGCATGGGAAACCTCTATTACCGGGGAATAGGTATTTACCGTCGAGTTCCCGATCAACGCTTTGACTCTGACATGCCCCTACACCCCTCACAAGAGGCGCCGGGCGAATCTACGGTAGGGCCACAGACCCCTGAATGCGGGCAGCCGGAAGCTCCATCCGCCGTGCCGGCGGATGGAGCCCGGACAATATGCGCGCTGTGCTCAGGCAGGCTAGGACACGGTGAGGCTCAATGCCACGGAAAGGTCGCGCCGACCGGAAATGCCGAGCTTGCGGTACACGCTGGACAGATGGAACTCGACGGTGCGGACGGTCAGGTAGAGCGTCTCGGCGATATTGCGGTTGCTGTACCCCGCGCGGGCGAGATTGGCGACTCTCGCCTCCTGCGGGGTGAGGGCCTGCGTGGCGTGGCCGTCACCGAACCTGGCCATGGCCGTGTCGGTCCGGGACACCCAGTACGCGCTGCCGCACTCGCGCGCCACCGAGGCGGCGGTCGCCAGTGCGGTCCGCCCCCCTGGAACGTTTCCACGCTGGATCCGCAACGCTCCAAGGTCGTAGAGCGCCTGGATCGACTCGGTGCCTGCCTGGGCCAGGACCAGTAGTTC
The DNA here is from genome assembly GCF_055379765.1 of Actinomadura rugatobispora. Lineage (NCBI taxonomy): Bacteria > Bacillati > Actinomycetota > Actinomycetes > Streptosporangiales > Thermomonosporaceae > Actinomadura > Actinomadura rugatobispora. Next base: position 10,605,336 of record NZ_AP029191.1, read on the forward strand.
GACGGCCTCTTCCAGCATCGCGGGCGAGGACTCGTCCCGGCGCGCCAAGGCGAGGGCGTGCAGCGCCACGCCGATGGCGCGCGGGGACCCCCACCGCCTGGCCGCGACGAGCTCCTCTTCGGCCAGGGCGCGCGCCAGGTCGCACCGGTGCACCGCCAGCGCCCCCATCGCCGCCCTGGAACGCCAAGGAATCACCGCGGGGTTGGCGACATTGAGCGACTTCAGCAGGCGACCGCATTCCAGGTAGTCGTCCACGCCGAGCTGGAACTGCCCCGTGGCCAGCCGTAGGTTCCCCCGGGCCGCCAGGACGTGCGCGCGCTCCGCCGGGCCGCCGCTCAGCCGGCCGGTCAGCCCGTGCGCGAGCACCACCTCGTGCGCCTGGTCGAACTCGCCGACGTAGACCAGCGACTCGATCAGCCAGGCGACGGCCAGGGTCCGCAGCGGCCCCGCCCCCATCTGGGCGAGCGCCGACCTGAGCATTCCCGCGGCGAGTCCCATCTCCCTGGTCTCCAGGCTGACGCGCGCCCGCAGCATGAGCAGCAGCCGCCTGCGGCGGGGCGTGCGCATCCACTCGTGATCCCGTGAGAGCTCGGCGCAGTAGGCGTTCACCGAGTCGAAGTCGCCGGTGTAGTACAGGGAGAGCAAGGTGAGCCACATCGCGTCCGTGCTCGCATGCGGCTCGCCCGCGTTCAGCGCCCTCTCCACCTCTTCGACCACGGTTCCGCGCAGCTGCCGGCCGAGCGTGGCGGTCTCGATGCGCCGCGCCGCCTCGTTCATCGCGCGGCACAACGGGCGGTCGGTCGGGAAGACGACGCCCGGCATGTAGACGGCCACCGGGCCGCCGCGCCCGCCCGCGCCACCTCCGCGCCCGGCGCCGCCGTGGGGATCAGGGGCGGAGAACTGCCGTTTCCCGCACCCTTCGTGGGCTTTCACGGTCGCCTCTGTGGTTTCCTGTTTCCTTCCGGCCATCATCTTGTGTCCCCATCAGCTAGCTCAATTCCGACGCGACCATTGGGAGACGGGGCCCAAGACAGTCCAGGGCGGGGTGGCCCGTCCGATCATTGAGAAGGCTCACACGTGGTAGCGGAATTCCGCCCCCGGACGGTGTGCGAGGGAACGCCACACGACACCTGAGGCAGGCCACACACCTGAAGATGGAGGTGCCGGGGGTGTGAGCGCCGACCAGCCGGAATTCCCGACCCAAGTACGCCGTCGTCCTCGACCCCGACCGGGGCTGAGGTTGGATTCGGGAAGCCTGCACGGCAATTCCTACTAGATCGGTAGTTTATCTAATTGACCGGTGAAGTCAAGCGATGCAAGAACATGTTACATGTAATGCAATTCAGTGATCTGCGTCACTCGGCGGCGCCGGTGAAGGTGCCGGTGCCAATCGAAGTGCCGGCCATTGCGTGAAGTCGCTGGTCCGGGGCGTCGGTGCCGTCCGCCGGTGGAAATCGCCGGCCGGGCGCCGGGTCGAAGTCCGTCCGCGGACGCCGCCCCGCTCCGCGGCCGCTCCTCGTCGACGGCGCTCCGGCGCGGTGCCGCGAACGCCGCCGCATGCCCGCCGCGAGACGCCGGGAGCCGGCTTCGCCGTGGTGCACCGCGGTGGTGCCGGGGCCTTTGCGGTGGTCCCCGGGGTGTGGGCGATATCGACCGGTGCGGAAATGTGCTCCGCGTCACAGGGGCCGGCCGCCGTCGGGAGCGCGGAATAACGGGTGGCCCCGATGTCCTCCGCCGCCGGGTCGCTTCACCGTCGCTTTGCCGGTGGTTAACGACCGCGTAATATGTCCGTCCGCGGGGCTCCCCTGCCGCCGTGCCGCCAATGTCCCGGCCCGCCCCGCTGACCAGCGCGATCCGATTTTGTCGCGCGACCACTCAGGCTCCCTATTCGGATCGGCTCCGGCAATCCATTGCTGCACCCTAAGCGCTCCCGAGTCCGGCGTCCCTACGGCTCCACCACAGGTCACGGACCGAACGGTCCGAACCTCTTGCGGCGACCCTGAAAGCTCTGCGAGAATTGCCGTGACCAGTGCATATACGCGCTGCCTGCAGAACGCTGACCGGGGGCCGCCGCGGGTCCTCGGCGACCGAAGGGATATTCCGGTGAAGAACATTGTTATAACGGGTGGAACATCCGGAATCGGACTGGCACTGGCCCGCCACTGCCGCGACCGCGGGGACAACGTCCTCGTCGTCGCGCCCGACCCCGTCAAGGGCGCCCGCTTCATCGAAGAGGCGGAGGAGAAGGGAGCCGGAAAGCGGGTATTCTTCGTCCAGGCCGATCTCAGCCTCGTCAGCGAGAACAAGCGGGTTCTCAAGGAGATCGCGGACACATTCACGGCCGTGGACGCCCTCGTCCTGTGCGCCCGGTTCTTCCGCTCCTACCGCCGGGTCACCGACGAGGGCATCGAGCACAACCTCGCGCTGTACTACCTGAGCCGGTACCTCCTGAGCCACGGCCTCGTCGAACCGCTGCACAAGGCCGGGCCCGGGGTGGTCCTCAACCTCGCCGGGCCGGGCATCTCGGAGGGCCGGATCCACTGGGACGATCTCGAACTGGAGCGGGGGTACAACGGCTGGGACGCGATGTTCCAGGGCGGCAAGCTCAACGACCTCCTCGGCGTCACCTGGGCCGCCGCGCACGGTGACCGGCGGGCCCGTTACGTCCTGCAGTTCCCGGGCGGTACGCGCACCGGCCTCGCCGGCGAGTTCGACCCGGAGACCGCGGCCCAGGTCGAGCAGATGAAGCGGGGCGCGGGCAAGTCCGCGGAGGAGTCGATCGTCCCGCTCGTCGACGTCATCGACGACCCGCCCGCCGAACCGCTCACCGCCCTGTGGGAGGACCGTCCGATCCCCCTGGACCCCAGGGTGTACGACGGCGACGCGGCGGCGCGGCTGCACCGCCTCACCGAAGAGATCCTGTCGCGGCGATAAGCCGACGCAGGGAGGGGAGCTCCACGTGCGCAAGGTCCTGATCGCCAACCGCGGTGAGATCGCGGTCCGTATCGCCCGTGCGTGCCGCGACGCGGGCCTGGCCAGTGCGGCGGTGTACGCCGAGCCGGACCTGGACGCGCCGCATGTGCGGCTGGCCGACGAGGCCTACGCGCTGGGCGGGCAGAGCGCGGCCGAGTCGTACCTGGTCATCGACAAGCTGATCGATGTGGCCCGGCGGGCGGGCGCGGACGCGGTGCACCCCGGTTACGGGTTCCTGGCCGAGAACGCCGAGTTCGCGGCCGCCGTCACCGAGGCCGGGCTGACCTGGATCGGGCCGCCCCCGGAGGCGATCACCGCGCTGGGCGACAAGGTGGCGGCCCGGCATATCGCGCAGCGGGTCGGCGCGCCGCTGGTGGCCGGGACCGCCGACCCGGTCGCCTCGGCCGGCGAGGTGGTGGCGTTCGCCGAGGAGCACGGCCTGCCGATCGCGATCAAGGCGGCGTTCGGGGGCGGCGGCCGCGGGCTGAAGGTCGCCCGCACGCTGGACGAGGTGCCGGCCCTGTACGAGTCGGCGGTGCGCGAGGCGGTCGCCTCGTTCGGCCGCGGCGAGTGCTTCGTCGAACGCTACCTCGACCGTCCCCGGCACGTGGAGACCCAGTGCCTGGCCGACAGGCACGGCAACGTGGTGGTCGTCTCCACCCGCGACTGCTCCCTGCAGCGCCGCCACCAGAAACTCGTCGAGGAAGCCCCCGCGCCCTACCTGACCGAGGAGCAGGTGGAGCTGCTGTACTCCTCCTCCAAGGCCATCCTGGCCGAGGCCGGGTACGTGGGGGCGGGGACGTGCGAGTTCCTGGTGGGCCAGGACGGCACGATCTCGTTCCTGGAGGTCAACACCCGGCTCCAGGTCGAGCACCCGGTCACCGAGGAGGTGGCGGGCATCGACCTGGTCCTCGAGCAGTTCCGGATCGCCGCCGGCGAGCCCCTGGGCTACGGCGACCCGGAGCTGCGCGGCCACTCCTTCGAGTTCCGGATCAACGCCGAGGACCCGGGCCGCGACTTCCTCCCGCAGGTGGGCACGCTCACCCACTGGCAGCCCCCGTCCGGCCCGGGGGTGCGCCTGGACGCCGGCTGCGCGCAGGGCCAGACCATCCCGCAGGCGTTCGACTCGATGATCGCCAAGCTGGTCGTGACCGGGGCGACCCGCCGCCAGGCCGTCGACCGGGCCCGCCGCGCGCTGGCGGAGTTCCAGATCGGGGGGATGCCCACGGTGCTGCCCTTCCACCAGGCGGTGCTGGACGATCCCACGTTCGTGCCCGCCGACGACGGCGCCCCGTTCGGCGTGCACACCCGGTGGATCGAGACCGAGTTCGACAACCGGATCCCGCCGTACGAGGACCGGCTCGCCACCGGCGGGGAGCCGTCGGCCGAACGCGAGACCGTGGTCGTCGAGGTCGGCGGCAGGCGGGTGGAGATCTCGCTGCCCGCCTTGTCGGGCGAGCCCGCCGCGTCCATCGGCGACGACGGAGCCAAGGCCAGGCCCCGGGCGGCGAAGCGATCCCGTTCGGCGCTCTCCGGCGACGATCTGGTCTCGCCCATGCAGGGCACGATCGTCAAGGTCGCCGTGGCGGACGGCCAGCCGGTGGAGGCCGGACAGCCCGTCGTCGTCCTGGAGGCGATGAAGATGGAACAGCCCATCACCGCCCACCGCTCCGGCACCGTCAGCGGCCTGTCCGCCGAGGTCGGCGCGTCCGTCTCCGGCGGCGCCGTGATCTGCAAGATCAGCGACTAGGGCCGCCATGACGCGGCCTCCCTCGCCCCCGCCGACGCGGGGCGGACCGCCCGGCGCCCAGGTGCGCACCGTGGAGATGGACGCGGGCGGCCTCCGGCTCTCCGGGCTCCTCGCCCTCCCCCCCGGACTCCCCGCCGACGGCCGTGATCGTCGCCCTGCACGGCGCCGGCATGCGCGCGGGGTACTTCCACGGCCAGGCCGACCCGGCCACCTCACTGCTCTCCCTCGCTGCGTCGCGCGGTTACGCGGCGCTCGCGCTGGACCGGCCGGGATACGGCGTCTCGGCGTCCGCGGCGCCCGACGGGCTGGGACTGGACGAACAGGCGTCCCGGGTCCGGCGCGCTCTCGCCGGCTACCGCGCCCTGCACCCGGCCGGGGCGGGCTTCTTCATCGTCGGCCATTCGCTGGGCGGCAAGCTGGCGCTGTCGGTGGCCGCGGGCTGGACCGCCGGCGCCCTGCTGGGCGTGGACGTCTCCGGGATCAGTGACCGCTGGGCCGTCGACCCCGCTCTGCGGGGGGACGTGAACGACCGGCGAACCCGGCCCCTGCACTGGGGCCCGCTCGACCTGTACCCACCGGGGACCTTCCTGCACGCGATGCCGCTCGCCGCGCCGGTCCCGCCCCGGGAGGCGGCTGAGATACCGGACTGGCCCGACCGGTATCCGGAAGTGGCCCGCCAGGTCCGGGTCCCGGTGCGGTTCACCTTCGCCGAGCACGAACGCTGGTGGCGCTGCGACCCGCAGACCGTCGCCGCCATGACGGCCCGCCTGGCCGCGCCCCTGGTCCGTACCGAACGGCTGGCCGGCGCGGGGCACAACATCAGCCTCGGATACGCCGCCCGCGACTACCACCTCGGAGTGCTCGCCTTCGCGGACGAGTGCCTGGCCCTGTCGAGTTCCGGTACGGGGTGAGCCGGGGGAGACGTCCCGCCCAAGGGCGGGAGGCCGCCGCCGTGCCCTCGCCCCAAAGGCGATGGGTGTCCCCGGGACCATCGCCCCGGGGACACCCATCGGCCGTGAGGAACGCGTCGGCGAACTACGCCGGCTCCTTGTTCGGCGCGAGGGTGAAGCACAGTGCCGCGCTGACCACCAGGGCGCCCATCACCGCGATCGTGGCGGCCGTGAACGCCTCCGGGTGATCCCGGCTGTTCTCCAGGACGGTGAAGAAGACCGTGCCGAACGCGGCGACGCCCACCGCGCTGCCGAACTGCTGGCCGGTGGTCCAGACACCGGAGGCCGATCCGGCGTACTCGGGCGGTACCGCGGACAGGAACAGCGTGGTCAGCGGCGGCATCACCAGGGTCATCCCGACGCCGAGCGCGAACAGGCCGGGGACCAGCGACCAGCTGTTGAGCGAATCCGACGCCCCGTGCACCGCGAGGAGCAGGATGCCCCCGCCCGCCACGGACACCAGGCACCCGGTGAGCACGATGAACCGGCCGAACCGGATGGTGAGCCGTCCGGTGAACGCGGCCATGACGAGCCCGCCCGCGGCGAACGCGATCGAGACCGTACCCGCGTTGAGCGCCGAGAAGCCCTGCCCGTCCTGCAGCCACAGCGGGAAGATCATCATGAAGCCGGTGAAGCCCGAGAACGACAGCAGCAGCACGATCAGCCCGCCGGCGCCGGTGCGGTTCCGGAACAGCTCCATCGGCAGGAGGGCCCCCGCCCGCCGCCGCGGATCGCGGTGCTCGACGATCGCCAGCCCGACCACCGCCAGGATCCCGGCGGCGATCAGGAGCCAGCCCCACAGGGGCCAGCCGTAGACGCGGCCCTCCAGGAGGGGGAACACGATCGCCACGAGGGCGAGGACGAGCACGGCGGTGGCCCCCCACCTCGGGCGGGCTCCCCCCGCCACCTTGCTCTCCGGAACCAGCCAGATCGCGAGCGGGATCAGCACGATCGCCACCGGAACGGTGATCAGGAAGATCGAGCGCCAGCCCAGTCCGGCGACGTCCGTCGTGATCAGTACGCCACCGAGGATCAGCCCCCCGGCCTGGGTCAGGCCGGAGAGCAGCCCGAACGTGCCGAACACCGTGGCGCGCTCCCGGCCGGTGAAGATCGTGAAGAGAATGCTCATCACCTGGGGGGCGATCGCGGCGGCGGCCAATCCCTGGAACACCCGCGCGGCGATCAGCTCGGCCGGGCTGCCCGCGATTCCGCACCACAGACTGGTCACCGCGAAAGCGGCTACTCCTACCAGGAAAACGAGCTTCCGGCCGCGCAGGTCACCCAGTCTGGCTGCGGTGATCAGTGCGACCGCGAAGGAAAGCAGGTAGGCGGCGGATATCCACTCGAGGTCGGTGGGGCTGGCACCCAGATCACGCTGGATCGCCGACAGCCCGACATTGACGATGGTGACGCTCAGCAGGTCCAGCATGAAGGCCAGAAGGAGCACGACGAGCGCGGCCCACCGGCGCGGATACACCTCCTCGGATTCGGGTGGTGCGGTTGTCGTTTCTGCAGTCACACGGCACTCCTGGTCGGCCGGGAACGGAGAAGGCATGGCAGAGGGCGGACCGTCGCGGCGGGTCGTGCCACCGTGGTGACCGATCCGGACCGATCGGTCCGCAACTGCATTATCGGCTGGGCGGCGAAGACGTGTCAAGCTGAAAGCGGCGTTCGGGACCGATCGGTCCGACATTGCGGTACCAGCCCCCGCAAAGCTCCTACCAGGCCCGGAACGCCGCCGCGCACCCCGCCGGCACCTGACCGGACGGGCCGGCGGGCGTCCCTTCGGGCGGACCACAGAACATGTCGCCAAACCTTGCCGCGGCGGTACCCGCTTGCGACAGTTGTCCTGTCATTGACCGGCGCCACGCGCGCGCGAAATCCGTGCTCTTTCCTTCGCCGGGGCGGCCCCGATCCGAAAGGTAGCAGGATGTCCGAGGAACTGGATACCCAGACCACGCTGAAGCAGCTCACGAAACGCATCGAAGAACTGGAGGCCGTCCGCGACCTCACCAGCCTGCGCGCCGAGTTCCACCGCGCTCTCAACAACCGCGAATGGGACACCCTGGCCGGGCTGTTCACCGAGGACGCGCACCTCGACTACGGCGAATACGGCCAGGCCCACGGAAGTAAAGAGGTCCGGAGCTACTACGGCCAGCTCCTTGAGCAGATCAGGGACATGCGCAATGCCACGGCGATCGCCCTGAAGAACTACATCCACGGGCACCAGGTCCATATCAACGGCGAGGACACCGCCACCGGCGTGTGCTTCTTCGAAGAGCAGATTCGATTCAACAAGGACAGCCTGGCGTTCAGCAGCCTCGGCCAGTTCTCGGACAAGTACGTCCGCATCGGCGATCGCTGGTTCTTCGCGAAGGTCGAACTCGACCACTACTGGGTGGTCCCCGACAACGACGGCTGGCGCTGGCCCTGGTAGCCCGGACGCCGATTCCGCCGGACCGGGGCCGCTCGCGACCGGGCACGACCGCGCCACCGCCGTGATCAAGTGATCGGGGCGCATCCACGATGACCGGCGGCGACCGCGAACGATCGCCCACCTCGGGCCGCCTCCACGCCCCGCCTGCTTCGACGGGCCGGGCCGTCCGCATCGTGGCACGCGACCCGCCGCGCGCCGAGCCCCTCGACGGCTCGGCGCGACGGTCGTCCAGGGGGCGGCGCCCTCTCGAAGGCATGAACGCGGTCGTTCACGATGGGGGAGCGGTCGCAGTCGCCCGTACCGCCCGGCCGGGCCCACACAAGAAGCAAAGCCCCCGCTCGCAACGGAGGCATCGCCCCGTTCCACGCGAAGGCGTCACCCATCCTGACCGCGGAGTCGCCACGCTACGGCAAGGCGGCGGACCAGGGCTTCGACGAGCATTGCCGACTCAGCCGAGATCCGCCGCGACCCTGTCCTTCATACGACGCCGGAACTCGGGTTACCTCCGCCGGGCGCGGACGTGGGACATCGGCGTCAGGACCCGCCCGCGGTCGTCCACCTGCAGTGCGTCCGGGTCCAGTTCGTCGCTGCTCTCCAGCGCGTTCGTCTCCTGCATCTTGGTGAGCAGTTCACGGGTGAAACCGGTGGCGAAGACGGTCTCCGTAATGTCCTCGATTATCCAGTGCCGGTCCAGATTGGCGTGCAGGTTCGCCACGCTGACCAGGGCCTCCTGGGCGATCGGCGTCCCCGACGGCAGGGTTTCGGCGAAGCAGAACAGGTGCAGCACCGCGCCCGGTCCGCATACCCGGTGCAGCGCGGCGGCGTACGCCGACCGCTGTTCGTCGTTCAGGCAGTGGTACAGGCCGCTGTCGAGCGCCGTGTCGAAACCGGTCCCGATATCGCGCAACTCGGTGGCGTCGGCCACCGCGAACCGCACCTGGACGCCATGCGCCGTGGCGCGTCGCGCGGCCTGCTGGATCGCGCTGGGGGAGCCGTCCACCCCGGTCACCTCATGACCATTGCCGGCGAGCAGGATCGCGTTCTCGCCCAGCCCGCAGCCCGCGTCGAGCACCTTGCCCCGGAACCCCCCGGCTCGTTCCAATTCCACGATCACGGGCTGGGCCTCGCCGATATCCCAGGGGATGAACTGCTCGCCCTGTTCGGATCCCTCGAACGCCGCGCGGCCCGCATAGAGCGCGTCGAAGTCATAATCCTCTTGGGAGAAAGTCCGTTCTTCTGTCGCCATGCCGGTACTCCCGTCCACTCGCCAGTTCGTCAACCACCGCCTAGTGGATCTCGCGGGGCGACATTCGGATCGATGGTAGGCAGGCGATCGCCCGCGGTGCCATGTGGAAGCGGCGAAACTACGGGTTACCACGGGATTTCCGGGACGCTCCGGCCGGCGTCACGGCCGTCCGGCCGGAAGCCGTCCACCGCCGCCGGACTGATTGGTCTGCTATTATCGTGACATGCCTCGGCAACCGTCCGCCAGCGTGCGCGAACGCATTCTCGACGCCGCGACCGACCTGTTCGACCGTTATGGCGTCCACGCCGTCGGGATGCAGCGCATCATCGACGAGGCCGGCTGCGGCAAGCAACTGCTCTACCGGGAGTTCGGCAGCAAGGACGAGCTCGTCACCGAGTACCTGCACCGGTGCGAGGGGGGCTGGGAGCGGAGCCTGGCGGCCGCGCTCGAGTCGGGCGGGCAGCCGGAGGAGCAGCTCGTCGAACTGGTGCGGCTGGTGGGCGCGAGCGTGCCCGGTCCCCGCGGCTGTCCGATTCGCAACACCTACGCGGAGTTCCCGGACGAGGGACACCCCGTGCACCGCGCGGCCCAGGAGCACTTCGGCACCGTGCGTGAGCAGGTCTGCGAGTTGACCCGCCGCACCGCGGCGGTCGACCCGGAACGCCTCGCCGACCGGATTCTACTGATCATCAACGGTCTCTTCACCACGGGCTCCGTGCTCAGCACGGCGGAGAACGCCAAGGTGGCCGTGGAGCTCACACAGGACGTGATCGCCGTGGAGACAGCGGCGGCACGAGTCGGCTGACAGCCGTCCGGCCAGACCAGAGAAACACCGACGGTGGCGCGGCAATGAGCGGCCCATATCTCGGCAAGCGAAAACTGGTCGGCGAAACCCCCGCTCAAAGCGCGACACACCGCGGACGGAAATGATTTCGGGATCCCACACGTCCCGCTAGGCGTCCAAACGGTACTTGCCATTTTGCCCTTTTGGTAAATGGTCGGCCGATACGGCTGTCGGCACCCGTGATCAACATGCTCCGCGACTCGATGTGAACTACACTTTTCCCTGTGAACTTGCGGAATGCCCGCTATAGCGAAGACGCTCCGTCGCGAGAACCAGGGCCATGGAACAAGCGATCGCGCGCCGCATGGCAGAGGCCGGATCTGATACTGACCGACTTCAACGAGACCATGTTGAACGCCATTGCAGACGAGGATGCTGACGACGTCATCACCCGGCCGATCGAGGCCTAGCGTGCTGGCGTGGCTGCCAATGGTCCGCGCGTTCAAGCACACATGCGCCGGTCGGGCGCCCGCTCACGCTGCCCGTGGCACCCATCACCCGACTAAACCAAGATCATGACCGAGTGGCGCGCCCGGCGAAGGCGCCGATGGCCGCGACCTCGAGTGTGGCCAGGCCAGGCGTGGCGCTACTGACGCGCTGATTTTGAGTACTGCCGGGCACGTGGGTTCCAGGCTCCCACTGTGGGGGAGAAGACGCTCGTCGCCACCCCGGTCAGGGAGTTGCTGGTGCTGCTCTATGCGTCCATGGGCCGAGACGAACCGACCGGAAACAAGCCGAGCGGATAGAGGCGCCAATGGCCAGGTCCGCGACCAAGCACGTGGGGCCCAGAGGGCGCCGTCCCACGGCCGCCTGATGGTGCAGGTCAGTGGCGTGGTGAAGGTCGGAAGACGCCCCAACCGGGAGCCTCGTTGCTGTGTTATCCCGCTGGCGTCGACTCGACCCCGGTCGGCGGGCCCTGCTCGCCCTGGCCACCTGCGCAACGGCTGCACCAGGCGATGACCCAGGATCCGGCTGCCGGCCTACGTCATCGTCGACGGCACGGGATGAACGTGGAGATAGTCGTTCTCCGCCACGTCGATGAGAACGCTCAGCCGTGCCGACCGACCCCAGTGATGAGTTGTCGCGCCTCTAGCCGTCATAACTATGACGGGACATGACGCGAGGGAAGGATGACGTGATGGGTGCGGACACACGGCTGGAGGAGCTGGGCGGGAGCGGTCTGGGTGAGGTCGACGAGCCGGCGTTCTCGGGGCTGGCGGAGCGGCACCGGCGGGAGCTGCACGTGCACTGCTACCGGATGCTCGGGTCGTTCGAGGATGCCGAGGACACCGTGCAGGAGACGTTCCTGCGTGCCTGGCGGCGGCGGGAGACCTTCGAGGGGCGGTCGACGTTCCGGGCCTGGCTGTACCGGATCGCCACCAACGCCTGCCTTGACCTGCTCGCCAAGCGCCGTCCGGAGCCCGCGACCGGCGGTGAGGTGCCCTGGCTGCAGCCCTACCCGGACCGGCTGCTCGACGAGCTGCCCGCGGGTGACGCGGACGAGCCGGAGACCCTCGCCCTCGCGCGGGAGACGATCGAGCTGGCGTACCTGGTCGCGGTCCAGCACCTCGCGCCGCGCCCGCGGGCCGTGCTGATCCTGCGGGACGTGCTCGGCTGGCCGGCGAAGGACGTCGCGGAGCTCCTGGGCGACTCGGTCAACTCCGTGAACAGCGCGCTGCAGCGGGCCCGCGCCGGTCTGCGGGAGCACCTGCCCGCCGAGCGGCAGGACTGGACCGGCGGCGAACAGGACGCCGGGACGCGCGAGCTGGTGCGCCGCTTCACCGACGCCAGCGTGGCCACGGACGTTCCGGCGCTCGCCTCGATGCTGCGCGACGACGTCCGCTACTCGATGCCGCCCACGCCGGGCCTGTACGTCGGCCGCGACGCGGTGGTGAACGACTGGGTCGAGGACGGCTTCGCGCGCATGACGGGCCTGCGCGCCGTCCAAACCGCCGTGAACCGGCAGCCCGCCGTCGCCTTCTACCTCTGGCAGGAGCGGGAGGGCGCGTACCTGCCGCTGACGATCGACGTCCTGCGCGTCACCGGCGGGGCGATCACCGAGATCTTCATCTTCCACGACGACCGGTTCCCGCGGCTCGGGCTGCCGGAGCGCCTGCCGGCGGACGGCGCGGAGTAGTCCCGGTGCGGACGCTCGCGCTGCGCGGTGGCGCGCGTGTCGCGGTGGTCGCGGCCGAGTGGCACGACGCGTTCGGCGTCGTCACCCGCGGGCGGGTGCAACTGGAGTTGCGCGACGGCGAGCCCGGGCCTGTCCTGGGACGCGACGCCGGATTCTGGCTCCGCGGCACCGGCGTCCGCGCCCTGCGCAACCCCGGCCGTCGCACGGCGAGGGTGCGCATCATCACCCCCAGGGCCAGGACCGCCACATGCCGGCCAACACACCCCTACGCCATGCACCGAATGATGGAGGATGACATGAACAGCCTGAATGACACCGGCGTCGTCGCAGGCCCGGCGTCGGGCCACACCAGCTATCCCCACCGACTCCGCGGGCTCGCCGGTACCGGCTTCGTCGCCACGCTCGCAGCGATGGCGGCCACCACCCTCGCCGCTGCGCTCGCCCAGGCCGTCGGCGTCGACTTCGAGGTCTCCGATGGTGACGAGTCGATCCCGTTGCCCGGGTTCGCCGTAGTGACCGGCTTCTGCTCGGTCGTGGGTGTCGTCATCGCCGCCGCTCTTCTCCGCTGGAGCGCGCGCCCCGCCGCGCGATTCGTGTGGACGGCAGTGTCGCTGACCGCGATCTCGTTGATCCCGCCCTTCCTGTCCGGGGCGAACACCGCCACCACCGTTGCCCTCCTCGTGCTCCACCTCGTCCCTGCGACGGTGATGATCCCCACCCTGGCGCGGAGCCTCCGCACCCGGACCGACTGACGATCCCGCAACGGGACGCGCACTACGTGGCCCCCCGGGTGCCGCCACCCTCCAGTCCAGGCCGAGTCGCGTCTGCGAAGATGCACAGGGCGCCTTGCGGGAAGGGCGCCCCGCGTACCCCGGTCGCGTTCATCCTGGCCGCCCCCGCCGCCACGTGCCTCCCACGTGGATTCGGCTCCCTTGGGCCGGGATCTGCCCCTCTCTCGGGTCGACGTCAGGCTCAAGCCGCGCCAGACGCTCGCAGCCGAGCCCTGACATGCGGGAGAAGGCGCTGCGCGCGACCGCCAGCCCCGGCGACACCGCACGATCGGACGGGCGCGACGCCCATCACCGTGTCGCGACCTTGCCTCACCCGACAGCGCAGAAGGAGCACGAGAGAGCAATTTCGACATCGATATTGATTATGGGTCGCCGGTCGGGACATACTCGGCCGGGAGCCAGGAGCGCGGGCACATCCCGGAACGGGCCTGTGACCACCGCCTCGACGAGCGGGAGGAGACCCGATCGTGACCACGCCGCAGACCCTCGACGCCGATGCGGTGAGCGCGGCCCTCGACGCGGACGGGTTCGCCGTGGTGCCGGGGGTGCTCGATGAAGCCGAGGTCAAGGCCGCCCGCGAGCGTCTCTGGGCCACCGTCGAGGAGAGCGAACGCCGGGGCGTGCCGACTCATGTGCCCGGGCTCGACCCCAACGCCAGTAACGTCCGGGTGTTCAACCTGGTCGACCTCGACGCGCTGTTCGGCCGGCTGCTCGAGCACCCCGTGGCCGATGCGATCGCCGGTCGTCTCCTCGGCGAGGACTACGTCGTCAGCAACATCACGGCGAACATCGCCCGTCCGGGAAGCGGGTCGATGGCGCTGCACTCGGACCAGGCCCTGGTCCACGAGGGGCCCTGGACGCAGCCGTGGTCGCTGAACGTCATCTGGTGCCTCGACGACGCCTATGGCGACAACGGCGCCACGCTCTACGTGCCCGGCAGCCACCGTTACCAGACCCGGGACGAGTTGCCGGCCGACCTCGGTGACCGGCTGGTGCCGTTCGAGGCCGCGGCCGGTTCGACCGTGGTGATGGAGGGCCGGCTCTGGCACACCTCGGGCGCGAACATCACCGAGGACAAGGACCGCCCCCTGGTGTTCGCCTACTACACGAGGTCCTTCGTGCGGCCACAGTTCAATTTCACGGCGGCGCTGCGTCCCGAGGTCACGGAGAAGCTGTCGAAGACGATGCGCTACCGGCTCGGGCTGAACAGGATCCTCAACAAGCCGCCGGAGGGCGTCGTCATGCGGCGTCCATGAGAGCGCTGCGGCTTGCCGCCCGGCACTGGCGCCCAGCGTACTCGGCGCCATGCCAACCAGGCGTCCTCGAGAGGGCTTCACCATCCAGGACGCTGCCCGAGGCGGCTCCGTTCCTGCCTTGAGCGCGGAATGCCGGGCCCGCGCGGAGGGACGGAGTTAGCGCGAGCCCTCTACCGCGGTCCGGATGAACCAGGTGATCCAGGGCGACCGATTGCCCGCCGGCCAGAGGGCCAGGGTCTGGTACGGCGCGGCGTCGGACAGCGGGCGGTAGATCACGTCGGGCCGGATGTTCCTCGCGGCCAGCGAGGAGGGCACCAACGCCACGGCCTGGCCCAGGGCGACGACCTCCAGCATCTGGGCGATGTCTTCGACGACCGGGCCGTCGGCCGGTCGATCCGGGCTGCCCAGCCAGTGGTCGCGGTCGACAACCGCCGGAACACTCCACCGGGGTGCGGGCTCGGCTATGAGGTCGGCGGTACTGAGGACATCGCGTCCCGCCAACTCATGTCCCGAGGTGAGCGCGGCGACGCGTGGTTCGGTCGTCAACAGCCGGGTCTCGAGGCCGTGGCCGTCGAAGCAGGCGGCGATCGCCACGTCCGCGCGGCCGTCGCGGACCATGTCGGCCTGCTCACCGAATCCGCTCACCAATGACCTGGATCTCTGGTGCGTCCGGGTCCGCACGAGACCGTTCGCGGATCCGGTGAAGCAATTCTGTGGCCACCCCAGGCTTGGCGGTGACCACGAGTCGTCGACCGGCGAGTCCCGCACGCCGCGTCCGGCGTACGGCGGAGTTGAGGGCGCCCAGGACGACGGCCGCCTCCTTGACCAGGATCTCGCCGGCCTGCGTTAGGGCCAGTCGGCGCTCGGTGCGATCGAACAGGGCGACACCGAGCCGGCGCTCCAACTGACGTATGGCCCGGGACAGCGGCGGCTGAGCCATCCCGAGCCGCTCGGCCGCGCGGGTGATGTTCAGCTCCTCGGCGACGGCGCAGAAGTAACGCAGTTCGCGGATTTCCGGCTCCGTCATACCGCCAGGGTAGGGAACTGCACCCGATCGGTCTTTCCCTTCCGGCGCTCCGGCCGCTGGACTGGGAGGCATGGCAACGAACGAAGTCGCACTCGTCACCGGCGGCAACAAGGGCATCGGCCGGGAGATCGTCCGCCGACTCGCCCAGCGGAACTTCACCGTGTACCTCGGCGCTCGCGATCCGGAGCGCGGCCACTCGGCCGTCGAGGAACTGAGGCAAGAGTCAGCGACCTCGGTGGAGTCGACCGAGGAACCGGCCGGCGTTGGCGACGACCCCGGCCGAAGCGGCGACGGACTGGACATCCGGTTCGTGCGACTGGACGTGACCGACCCGGAATCGGTCCAGGCGGCCATCAGGCAGATCGACACCGAGACGGGACGGCTGGACGTCTTGGTCAACAACGCCGGAATCATGGCCGAGTGGGGTGTCCGGACCGCCGACGTCACGGCCGCGCACCTCCGCGAGGTATACGAGGTCAACGTCTTCGGCGTCGTCACCGTGACATCAGCCTGTCTCCCCATGCTCCGCCGCTCCCGCAACCCGAGGATCGTCAACATGTCCAGCGGGCTCGGCTCGCTGACGCTCCTGGGCGACCCGGCGAGTCCCCTCTCGACACGCGGCTTCCTCGCGTACAGCTCGTCCAAGGCCGCGCTCAACGCCCTGACCCTGCTCTATGCCAACGCCCTGCGCGGCGACGGCATCAAGGTCAACGCCGCCAGTCCCGGCCTTGTGCCGACAGACCAGAACGCCCCCGCCACTTTCCCTCGCGGCGACCGCACCACAGCCGACGGCGCAGTCGTCCCGGTCCTGCTCGCGACGATCCCCACCGATGGCCCCACCGGCGTCTTCCGAGGCCCCGACTCCCTAGCCTCGGGCTTTCACCGGGCGATGGGCCGGGAGTGACCGTTTAGATAAGAAAAGTGCCTCTGTGCTGGGAGGATAGGGCTTGTCGAAGGTCCTGTCCGTACCAGTCCAGAAGGCACTTTTCAGGTGAGCAAGCGTATCGGGTCATACCCGCGTGTGGGCGTCGATGGCTGTGGTCGCGGGGTGGTCTCGCAGGCCGGGGCCGTGCTGCTGGTGGAAACGGTCCGCAAGAGCGGGCTGGACGGCGCGCTTTCGGCGGCGTTGGCGCCTTGGCGCAGGCCGCGAGCCCGGCATGATCCGGGCAAGATCGTGATGGATATGGCGCTGGCGGTGGCGCTGGGCGGTGACTGCCTGGCCGATGTCGCGATGCTGCGTGCCGAGCCGGGGTTGTTCGGGCCGGTGGCCTCCGACCCGACGTTCTCCCGTCTGATCGATGTCCTGGCCGGTGGCGGTGAGCGGGCGCTGAGGGCGTTGCGCCGGGCTCGTGCCCAGGTGCGTGAACGGGTGTGGGCGCTGGCCGGTGACGCCGCCCCGGACACCGGCGGGCAGGTGATCGTGGATGTGGACGGGGTGCTGGTGATCGCGCATTCCGACAAGCAGGACGCCGCCCCGACCTGGAAGAAGACCTTCGGCCACCACCCGCTGATGGCGTTCGTCGATCACGGTCCCGGCGGATCGGGGGAGCCGGTGGCGGGGCTGCTGCGGCCCGGGAACGCCGGGTCCAACACCGCCGCCGATCACATCACCGCAGCGAAGCTGGCGCTGGCCCAGTTGCCCGCCCGTTATCGGCGTGGCCGCCGCACCCTGATCCGCACCGACACAGCCGGCGGCACCCACGGGTTCGTCGAGTGGCTGGCCGCGCGGGGCCGGTGGCTGGGCTACTCGGTCGGGATGACCATCACCGAGTCCATCCACGCCGCCGTCCTGCAGATCCCGGACCCGGCCTGGACCCCGGCCCTCGAGCCGGACGGCCGGATCCGCCACGGCGCCTGGGTGGCCGAGCTGAGCGGCCGGGTGCTGGCCGGCTGGCCGCCCGGGATGCGGCTGATCGTGCGCAAAGAACGCCCGCACCCCGGCGCCCAGCTGCGCCTCACCGACGCCGACGGCATGCGCCTGACCTGCTTCGCCACCAACACGCCCGGCACGCCGATCGCCGAACTGGAACTGCGGCACCGCCGCCGCGCCCGGGCCGAGGACCGCGTCCGCGCCGCCCGCGCCACCGGCCTGCGCAACCTCCCCCTGCACGACACCGCGCAGAACCAGATCTGGCTGGAGATCGTGCAACTCGCCCTCGACCTGCTCGCCTGGATGCCGATGCTCGCCCTTACCGGCCCCGCCCGCCGCTGGGAACCCCGCCGCCTGCGGCTGCGGCTGCTGCACACCGCCGGACGGCTGGTCACCACCGGACGCCGCCGCATCCTGCGCATCGCCCGGCACTGGCCCTGGACCACCCTGATCACTGACGCCCTCGCACGCCTCGCGGCACTACCCAACCCCGGCTGACCAGCACCAACCGTCCCCACAACCCAGGAAGGAGAACCAGGGGCCGTGGAACCCCGCCCACCCGGAGCGACATCCGGGCCACCGACCTGACCACCACCAGAAAACACAAACCGGTCAGGCCGCCACACGACCCAACCGGCGCTGTGAAAGATCGAGGCTAGACGACGTCATCCCGTGGTGAGCGCCCTCCGGCGGCCGCGTGCCGGCGTCGGAGGCGACCTGAGCACTCTGCCGGCCTGGCTTCCTCGCCGGGTGGCCAGGCTCTGGAAATATCCGGTCAGGCCGTGTCGGCCCGGCTCACCAGTAGAGCTTGGAGCGTTCGTCGATTCGACGAGTGGGCGGGTGCAGGAAGACCTCGGCCGAGGTCTTGCCGAAGAGGACGTTGAGGGTGTCGAGCCGGTAGAACCAGTTGTCCTCGTTCGCGAACCGATGGTTGATCTGCCAGCGCAGCGTATGCCTGGGACGCAGATGCACAGCCGCTGGTCGAGTCCATGAGGGGTAAGGCCTGACAACCAGCACCTTCAGCACCCCGTCGGCTTCGGTCAACTCAACCTGGTCGTCTGGCGGGAGGCCGCTGGCCACGCTCGATCGTGGGGTGAAGCTGGGCTCGTCCATGCTCACTGTGTGGACGAAGGGCGGGGCAGCATCCGGAAGGGGAAAGGCTTCGGGCAACGCACTGCGCCGGACGGCGCCGGGGCCTCCGCGCGAGCGGCTCGTCCAGTAGGTGTGCACCCATTGCACTGCCACGTCCACCACTTCATGATCACATGGTCGGGCGAGGCGCGCCGACTCGTTTTCCGCGGTTCTGGGTGGGCAGGCGGGACGGTTTGCGTCGCAACCTTGGCCGTTCAACTCTGGGGCGGCTCGCCACGGTCTACTTGAGCGGGTCGTGGCCCCAGTTCATCAACGAGTAGCGCCAGGGGGTGTCGGTCACATCGCCCGAAGGCCGCTGCGCGAGATGGCGGTGAACGTAACCGACCACCTTGTTCATGTGCTCGTAGTCCTGACCCGTCAGATCCGACTTCTGCTTGCGGATCAGGTCGACGATCCTTCGGCCCGAGGCATGGCCGGTCGACTCGCCGCCCTCCTTCTGGCCGACCGACCTGGACTCCTCGGTCTCCAGCCAGTCCTCCAACTGCTTGGCGGTCATGTTCACCACATCGCCGAACTTCCTGGCCACCGCCCTCTCATCTTTGATCACTGCGAGTCCTTCTTCTTGCGCAGCGCGGACGGCTTGTGCACCGCCTTCTTGCCGCTCTTCCGGCTGCGCACCACGTACTGAGGCTCCTCGGGCGAGGCGGCCACCGTACGGCCCGCCTCCTCACGCCGGTCGGTGACCTTCTTCTCCACCTCGCCCTCGGCGGTGGAGCCGTGACTGCGCCAGGTGACCTCGTCCCCGGTCGACAGTCTCTTCTCGCTCTTCTTCGCCATGCGCCCGCCCTACCCTGCGCGAACACAGGCCAGTCACCATACGAAACCAAGAAATAGCAAGTCATAACAGCCCAAGAGTCTGTTCATGGCGTTGACCGGGCGACTGCCTCGGCCATCTCCACCAGATGCGCGGTCGTTTGGACGGCGTCGGCCAGATCCGGCCTGATCACCGCGCGCCAGATGGATTCCCCGCCCTTGGAGGGCGTGGCGCGGTGGCGATTCACTAGCCCGGCTAGGTGTGGGATCGGGTGGTCGCCGCGTTCCATCAGGACCCGAGCGTCACTGGGGACCCGCGCGGTCCGCAGGGGCCACGCATAGCAGTCCACCCACAACGGCAGGTTCTCCGCCTCAAAACAGATTCCCGCACAGGTTCCACCGGACGGACCGTTGACGGGGCGGCGGAAGGTGAACAGCACACGCTCACCCAGACCGAGGAGCAACCCGGCCTGCCAACGACCAACGATCTCCGGGGCATCGCCACAGACGGCCGTGATACCGGCCAGGACGTGGTCACCGGCGGCCGCGTCGCCGCTGAGGCGTCTCCGGGCGGCGACTCCTCGCAGAGCCGGTGGGGGCAGGATCTGGCTGCTGCAGCTCGCGAGGGCGCGTTGGCAGTGTGGTCCGGCGGTGCGGGGGAGCGGGTGGCGCCATATGGAGCCGGGACGCGCGCACTCGGGGGTGCCGACGCGGTGTGACCGAGTCCGACCGCCACGCCCCTTCGCCGACCGCGAGCGCCGTCTTGCGCGCATCGTCGCCTTTGTGCATGCTCATCATGCCGCGAGCGCTTGCTTGGCCGCGACGCTGCCTACCGACACCGCCGCATGAGGGGTGAGAGCGGTGAACGACGGTCCATCGAGCGAACTGCCCGACTATCGGATCAATGACCCCAAGCTGGGCGAACTCCCGGCTGCGCAGTTGCGGAAGCTGCAGAGCGAGCGACTGGTCGCCATGGTCGGCCACGTCTACCGGCGGGCTCCGTTCTGGCGGCGGAAACTGGACGCCACCGGGGTCGGCCCCAGTGACATCACCGGCATCCAGGACATCAGGCGGCTTCCCACCTGTGACAAGAACGAGCTGCTCGCCGAGCAGGAGGCCGACCCCCCGTTCGGCGGCTACACCTGCACGCCCGCCGCCCACTGGGTGCGGTACTTCACCACCTCCGGGACCACCGGCCGGCCGCTGCGCCGCGTCTTCTCGAGCCGCGACTGGCGCCAGGTTCTCGACTGGGCCGCGCGCAAGCCCGCGCTCGTGCATGCAGGGGAGAGGGTCCTGTTGACCACACCGGTGGACGGGCTGATGGGCGCGACCATCATCACCGAGGCCGTCCAAGCCCAGGGCGGGCTGGTCGTCCAGGCCGGGACCAGAACCGACCTGCACAAGGTCGAGGCGATCGCCGAACTGCGGCCGGTGATGGTCACAGGCTCGCCGTCCTACCTGCTGCACCTCGGGCAGGTCGCCGCGGACGCCGGGATCGACCTCCGCGCATGCGGTGTCCGCGTCATCTGGGCCTTCGGCGAACCCGGCTGCGCGGTGGAGGCCACCAACCGTGCGCTGCGCGAACAGTTCGGCGCGCGGACGCTTCTCGACGGGCTCGGCATGACCGAACTTCTGCCCCTGGGAGGCAACTGCCCCCATTCAACCGACCAGCATCTGAACGACGACTGCTTCTTCACCGAGTGCCTGCACCCCGACCGCGACGAGCCGGTGCCTCCCGGTGAACTCGGCGAACTGACCTACACCAACCTGATCAGCGACACCCATCCGCTGCTGCGCTACCGCAGCGGGGACCTGGGCGTCCTGTCCGACGGCTCGCCCTGCGCCTGCGGCTCCACGCACACGCGCATCGTCGGTTCGGTTCAGGGCCGCACCGACGACATGATCTGGTACCGCGGCGCCAACATCTTCCCCTCGGCCGTGGAAGCCGTCGTCCGCTCCCTTCCCGGGCTCGGCACCGAGTACCGGCTGCTGCGTTCGGAGGGATCGTCGACGTTGACGATCCAGGTGGAAGCGGCCGACCCCATCGACGCCGCCGCGCGCGCCGCCCTGGCCGAGACCACCAGCGAGGCGTTGCAGAACGGCGTCCGCGAACGCATCCCCGTGCAGGTTCTCGCCCCCGGCGAACTGCCCCGCGCCGACGGCCTCCACAAGACGCGCCGTGTCGTCGACGCTTCCCCCTGACCACGACCGAGCCGACACCCCGTCGGACGCTTCCATTGGTGTTCCACCGGTCCCGGTCGCCAGCGGGAGATCGCCTCAAGCGCCATCTGCCGATGGCAGGCAGGCTCATTTGTGGTCGGCCGCGTTGTTGAGGTCGTTTCGGCGTCAGCGGCTCAGCGTGGTCTCCCGCTCCACGCGTGACAGCTTTTCGGGGTTGCGGACGAAGTAGAGCCCGGTGATGAGGCCGTCCTCGACCCGCACCGCCACGACGCCGTCGATCTCTCCGTCGAGCCGCAGGATGAGTCCCGGGCAGCCGTTGACCTGGACCGGCTCGACGGACGCCTCGGCGTCGACCGAACTCAGACCGGCGGCCAGCAGGCGAGCCACCTTGTCGGCCCCCACGATGGGCCGCGGCACGGCCCGCTTGAGTCCGCCGCCGTCGCTGAGGGCGACGACGTCCGGCGCGAGGATGTCCACCAGGTTCTGCAGGTCGCCGGTTTCGACCGCCCGTTGGAAGGCTTGGAGCGCGGCTCGGGTCTCGGCCGGTGAGACGACGTCGCGCGGTCGGCGCGCGGCGACGTGCGCCCGGGCGCGATGGGCGATCTGGCGGACGGCGGCGGGGCTCTTGTCGACGGCTTCGGCGATCTCGTCGTACCCGAGGGCGAACACCTCGCGCAGCACGAACACCGCCCGCTCGGTCGGTCCGAGCGTCTCCAGCACCAGCAGCATCGCCATCGAGACGCTGTCGGCGAGCGCGACGTCCTCGGCCACGTCCGGCGCGGTCAGCAGCGGTTCGGGCAACCAGGGGCCGACGTACGACTCCTTGCGCCGGCCGAGCGTACGCAGCCGGCTCAGCGCCTGCCGGGTGGCGATCCGCACCAGGTACGCACGCTGATCCCGCACCGACTCCAGGTCGACGCCCACCCACCGCAACCAGGTCTCCTGCAGGACGTCCTCGGCGTCGGCCGCCGAGCCGAGCATCTCGTAGGCGACCGTGAACAGCAGATTGCGGTGCGCCACGAACACCTCGGTGGCCGGGTCCATGCGGCCGCCATCGGCGAGCGGCTCGGCCGTGCCCCTCGTCGGCTCGCTGTGCTCGCTCATCGCCGGCTCCCGCCTGTTCCTTCTCGACCATGCCACACGCACAAGACACCGGTTCACTCGGCTTTGTGACAACCGCGAGCGGTGGCGCGCGTCACAGGGCCGCGCCGTCACAGGGATCGGGCCGTCGGCATCTCATGCGTGATCAGTCACCCATCCGGAGGCACTCGTGAACCTCACCCTGTGGATCGCTGCCGGACTGCTGGCCGCGGTCGCCCTGGTCGGCGGCACCAGCAAGACGTTCATCCCCAAGGAGAAGCTGGCCGCGCAGCATGGCGGCGAGTGGACCGGACACGCCGGCGTCGGCTTCGTCACGACCCTCGGGATCCTTGAACTCCTGGCTGCGGCGGGCTTGATCCTGCCCGCCGTGCTCGACATCGCACCGGTCATGGTGCCGGTGACCGCCGTCTGCTGGGTCCTGCTCATGATCGGCGCGATGATCACCCATGGCCGTCTTGGTCAGTTCAACCTCGTGATGCTGAACTCGGTCTACCTCGCGATCGCCGGCTTCGTCGCGTGGGGCCGCTTCGCTCTTGAGCCTTTCACCAGCTGACGGAGGGATGCGGCCTGCCTGTGCCGGCTGCTCACGTGGAGAACTCGACGGAGATCGGCTGCCGGGTCCGTGCCCGGTGGTCGCTACAGCGCCGCCAACCGCCTCGAAACAGATCCGTGGGCGCCCGGCTTCCAGAGAGCAGAATCCGGGCGCCACGGGCCGATGGCCGGATGCCGGCCCCAACGGGTGAGTCGGTCGGCGGCGCGTTGACGTGCCGTCCCGCTCGGCCGTGGGGCGTGCTTCATCAGCGTGGTGGTGGCTGCGGTCCGGAGGGGTCCGGGAGCGCGTGACCGGTGCGGTGCGCGTGGGTGTTGCGGCCGTGTTCGGTGGGGAACGCCAGATCGCAGGTGCAGATCCAGACCTCGGCGATGTCCTCGCCGAAGTCCCAGGTGATGTCCTGGGGCTTGCAGCCGTGGCGGTTCCGGGCGTGGTTGCTGCGGCTGCGCAGTGCGATCTCCGACTGGCAGTGGCCGCAGCGCACCGCGACGTTGGGGAAGGTCCGCGCGGAAGCCTGTCCCGTGTCCTCGGTCTCGGGCGAGGCGCCGGCCGATCGGTCCAGGGCGCGCTGTGCGGCGGCGCGGGTGCTGATCAGTTCGCGCAGCGGGTCCAGCAGTCCCTGGTCGCAGCGCGGACACAGGTCGAGTCGGGCCTGGTCGGTGCCGATGCTCACCTCGATGGTGAGCGAGGTCTCGGTCTTGGTCTGGTCGGCCTGGTAGCAGCGGTCGCAGTAGGTTGCGATCACGACCTCTTGCATCACGCGCCGCCGATGCGCTTGAGCGATTCCATCCGGATGGTGGCGAGGCCGCGCTGCCCGATCCGTCCGATGCCACCGGACTGGTAGCCCTCGGGATAGGCGTAGCGGTTGCCGACGATGGTGCCGCTGGTGGTCATGACGCGGGTGCGGGTGGTGCCGCACGTGGTGCATTCCACCGTCCAGTGGATGCGCCCGCCGGTGCGCTGCACCGCGGAAGTGCTCGGGTCCCAGGAATGCGCCCAGGTGCGGCACATCAGGTAGTCGTTGGTCAGTCCCTCGGCGAACCGGGTGACGTCGTCCAGCTTGGCCATGTGCGGTCGCGCAGCCATGATTTGGATCCTTTCGCTGTCCACTCTGCCCCATATTCCCAGATGAAGATCATGCATCATCATCGAGTAGGCGCCGTAGCCGTCAACAGGGTCCTCGGACGCCGCAGGGGAGGGGTGCCGGGCGGTGTCCGGAGGCGCCTTCGGTCGACGGCGATACCCGCTCGGCGTCTCGATCGGAGCGCGGCGAATGGGCACTTCGACATCGTACGGAGACCTCGGTCCAGAAAGGGACCACTGATTCGGCGAATGTGGAATCAGAGATGTCAAGCCGTTGGCTGCTTACTCCATCCGTCCAGAGGGCACGGACGCCCAGCCGATCTGGTGGCGATGAGGCCGTGATCGGGTGGACATTGAGATCAACCCCTGTGCCCATGAGAGCGGCGAACGGGCGAGGTGACGGCGGTGACGGAGATCAGCGCTTGCTTTGTGAGAAGAGTTCCTGGGCCTTGGTCTCGAGGCCCTTCTTGACGATTCCGGTGGCGTCGGGGTCGCAGTGGACGTCCAGGACGACGGGCCGGTCGGCGGTCAGGGCGCGGTCCCCGGCGGGGTAGGCCACGTCGGGCAGGGTCTGGGATTCCTCGAACTTGGGTGCGCCGCTCATGGCGCGCAGTTCCCAGGTGACCTGGTTGAGGTCGTTGTCGTGCAGGACGGCGATGAAGGCGATGGCGGGGCGGTCGGGGTGGGCGAACCTGGCGCCGATGGCGTAGGGGACGCCAAGATCGCCTGGTGGCCGATGCGGCCGGTCAAGGAATGGGCAAGGGCTCGTGTTGAAGGCGCATGCCTCCGAACGCGGTCCGTGGATGGCCGTAGCGTCCGCAGGCATGACTGGTCGGAGATGCTGGAAGGTCATCGTTGCGGTGGCCGGAGCGGTCGTCGTGGCGGTCGTCCCCGCGGCCTGGCCCGCGGTCGGCGGTGCCGCGTCCGGAAGCGGCGGGCACGGTCCCGGACGCTGGACGCTGGTGGCCCACGAGGGCTTCGACCGGCCGCTGAAGGTCGACCGGACTCCGTGGCGCCTGGACCCGCAAGGGCCGCGCAGCCCGTGGCACGTCGACGCGTTCGACGACGACGGCGAGGCCTGGCGGAAGATCAGCGGATCCCTGTTCGAGCGGCGGCTCGCCACCCTGAACGTGTTCCGCAAGCGGGTCGCGTTCGGCCGCCAGGGGTGGCTGACCGCCGAGATCGCCGCCGTCGACAAGGACCGCGACGGGCGTCCCGACTCGCGGCCCGGGCTGTCGACCGCGTTCCTGCCGGACGGTCAGCGGGTCGCGCGGATCTCGGAGCCGAGCTGGGACGCCGGGGTGCTGATCAGGCCCACCCGCCCGCTGCCGCCGCGCTACCGCGTGGAGATGACGCTGCGGGGCATCGACTTCGGCGGTCAGCGGGGCGGCCGCTTCGACTACGGCGGCAAGCACAACGGCTACACCAAAGAGCCCTGCAAGACCCGCTACCCGTGGACGTTCCAGGGCGCGCTGCCGGGCAGGTCGCGCTGCGACTACCCCGACGTCACGCGGGAGAACGGGTTCTACTACCTCACGATCCTCGACTACGCGACCCCGGCGCCGCACGGCAACCCCGGCATCCACTACCGGCGCAAGGTCATCATGGACGGCTACTACAGCGACGACGACCGCTGGAAGAACGCCGGGACCTGCGACCCGAGGACCCGCCGGATCTACCGCACCTTCGACGGCACCTTCAACGGCGTCAACGCGCTGTTCGCGCGCGGCGACAGGTTCCGCGAGGCCGCCAACAACAACGTCAGCAACGAGTACTACATCAAGACCGCCTGCGGGAACGTCTCCATGGACGAGCCGTACGGCCCGGGCCGCCGCTTCCACGGGCACCTCGCCAGCGCCGAGCTGCGGCCGGAACTGCTGCCGAAGGCCGCCTACCGGTTCGCCGTGGAGCGCGACCGCACCGGGTACACGCTCGAGATGAGCGGACCGTTCCGGCACATCGGGCAGACGACGCTGCGCGTCCACCACAGGTTCGTCGAGGACGGGCGCCCGATCTGGCACTACAACCAGACCCCCGGCGAGTACGACGGCCGTTTCGACCGCAGGCTCGCCCACCGGGGCCCCGCCGGGACGTACACCACCGAGCACTCCTGGCCCAGGGGCTCGGCCTACCCCGACTCCTTCATCATCGGCGACCCGCACCTGAACTACTACGAGGGGTCGGCGCACGTCGACGACATCCGCCTGTACGTCCCGCAGAACGACAGGTGAGGCTCCTCGGCCACGGTGCGGTCCGACGGGCGGCCGGGTCCGGCGGCCCGGCGGCGGATCGTCCGCGTCCGGCCCGTTCGCCGGGCGTACAGAGCAGGGCCGGGTCGCTGGTAAATTGATGCGCGAAAGTCATGACCGTGGACAGGGAGACCAGACGTGGCAGGTGACGACGACATCTCCGGGTGATACCGGAGTGATCGGCCACCGGCGGGCGCCGAGGAGCGCCGCCGCGGTGGCCATGCCGTCGTTTCACTGACCCACGCCCACGGCGGAGCCGTCGCTTCTACGCGCGCCCGCATCACCTCCGAGGTCTTTCGAATGTCCGACGCTTCCATCGTCTGCTCCAACCTGTCCTTCTCCTGGCCCGACGAGACTCCGGTCTTCCAGGACCTGTCCTTCACCGTGGGCGGCGGCCGCACGGGCCTCGTCGCGCCGAACGGCGCCGGCAAGAGCACCCTGCTCAAGCTGATCGCGGGACGGCTGAAGCCCGCCCGCGGGAGCGTGTCCGTGAGCGGGCCGGTCGGCTACCTCCCGCAGACCCTTCCCCTCACCGGGGACATGACCGCGGCCGAGGTCCTGGGCATCGCTCCGGTGATCGAGGCGCTGGACGCGGTCGAGTCCGGGGACGTGAGCGAGGAGCACTTCACCGTCATCGGCGACGACTGGGACATCGAGGAGCGGACCCGCGCCCAGCTGGACCGTCTGGGCCTCGCCGAGGTCGGTCTCTCCCGGAGCCTGCACACCCTCAGCGGCGGCCAGATCGTGTCCCTCGGCCTGGCGGCCGAGCTGCTGAAGCGGCCCGACGTCCTGCTGCTCGACGAACCGACCAACAACCTGGACCTGGACGCGCGCCGCCGGCTCTACGGCGTGCTGGAGGACTGGAACGGCTGCCTGCTGCTGGTCAGCCACGACCGGGCGCTGCTCGACCGCATGGACCGCATCGCCGAGCTCGACCGCGGCGAGATGCGCTTCTACGGCGGCGACTTCACCTCCTACGAGGAGGCGGTGCGCGCCGAGCGGGAGGTCGCCGAGAAGAACGTCCGCAACGCCGAGCAGGAGCTGAAGCGGGAGCGGCGCGAGATGCAGCAGGCCCGCGAGCGGGCCGAACGGCGGGCGAGCAACGCGGCGCGCAACCTCAAGAACGCGGGGTTGCCGAAGATCTTCGCCGGGAACATGAAGCGGGGCGCCCAGGAGGCGGCGGGCAAGGCGAGCCAGACCCACGCCGCCCGGGTCGGGCAGGCCAAGTCCCGCCTCGACGAGGCCGGCCGTGCCCTGCGCGAGGAGCAGAGCATCGTGCTGGACCTGCCGGACACCGACGTCCCCGCCGGGCGGACGGTGTTCCAGGGCGAGGGGCTGCAGGTCCGGTACGGCGACCGGGCCCTGTTCGCGGACGGCGGCGTCGACCTGACGATCCGCGGGCCCGAGCGCGTCGCGCTGACCGGCCCCAACGGGGCGGGCAAGTCCACGCTGCTGCGGCTGGTCGGCGGCGAGCTGGAAACGGACGGCGGGCAGGCCAGGCGGGGCGACGGGCGGGTCGCCTACCTGTCCCAGCGGCTGGACCTGCTCGACCTGGACCGCACCGTGGCCCAGAACTTCGCCGCGTTCGCGCCGGCCATGGCGGAGGCGGAGCGGATGAACATGCTCGCGCGTTTCCTGTTCCGCGGCTCCCGCGTCCACCTCCCGGTCGGGGTGCTGTCCGGCGGCGAGCGGTTGCGCGCCACCCTGGCCTGCGTCCTGTGCGCCGAACCGGCGCCGCACCTGCTCCTGCTGGACGAGCCCACCAACAACCTCGACCTCGTCAGCGTCGGCCAGCTGGAGGGCGCGCTGAACTCCTACCGGGGCGCGTTCGTCGTGGTCAGCCACGACGAGCGCTTCCTCACCGAGATCAGCGTGGGCCGGTGGCTGCGGCTGGACGAGGGACGCCTTCTGGAGACCGGCGCCCCGGATCTCTGAGCCGCCGGCGCGGCCGCCCGCCACCCGGTTGAATGAGGTGAACGAGGAGACCGGCGGACGGCGGCGGGATACGGAGGACGGTCACGTTGATGAGCAGACTGGCGGCTTCGGCCGGTGGCGCCGTGCTGGTCATGGGCGCCTTGCAGGGGACGGCCGCCGCGACGCCGGGTTCCGGCGTCACGGGGACGATCGTCGCGCAGCGCACGGTGGGCGGCACCGACTACGTCCTGCGCGAGGTGGTGATCGCCCCCGGAGGCACCACCGGCTGGCACTTCCACGACGGACCGCTGCGCGGGGTGGTGAAGCGGGGCACGCTGACCCACAACGCCGCCGACTGCTCGGTGGACGGGATCTACCGGCACGGGGACGTCATCGTGGAGCTCGCGGGGGCCGGCTACGTGCACGTCGGCCGCAACCTGGGCTCCACGCCCGTCGTCCTGACCGTCCTCTACACCCTTCCGCACGGAAGCCCGCTGTCCCGGGACGCCCCTAACCCCGGCTGCGACTTCCAGTGACGCTCATCGGTCCATGGCCGGGATGACCGATTGGAGGAATCCGCGGACCGCGCCCACGATCTCCACCGAGTTCCGGTCGAAGAGCCACTGCGCCTGGAGGCCGTTGATGAGGGCGATGGTCATCGTCGCCAGCGTGGCGGGATCGAACGCCGAACGCAGCTCGCCGCGTTCGTCGAGCGCGGTGAACGCGCGCGTGTAGAAGAGGCGGAGGTTGCGGTACCGCTCGGTGTAGTAGCGGTGCGCGGGGTGCTCGGGGGAGGTCGCCTCGCCGGACAGGACGCAGTGCAGCTCCATGAGCCCGGGCTGCAGCTCGTTGTCGACCAGGACGGTGAGCATGCCCTGGAGCGCCTCGATGGGTTTCGCGCTCGGGTCGAGCGCACCGGTCAACTCGAGGATCCGGGCGCCGCGCTCGGCCCGAAGGTCCAGCAGCGCGGCGAGCAGGTCCTCCTTGCGCGCGAAGTGGTGCAGCAGCCCGGTGTGGCTGATTCCGGCGCGCTTGGCGATGTCCTTCATGGTGGCGCCGTGGAAGCCCGTCTCGCCGAAGGCGTCGACGCACGCCTCAAGGATCCGGCGCCGCACCGCCGCCGACTTGGCGTAGGGTCCGCGGCGCGTCGTCGTCGTCATGCGTTGGCTCTCCCGTCGCCCGCCCGGATCCGGGGACCGTGGTCCGGCTTTCATCGTAGCCGTGGACGGCCTCCCGCCCCGGCCCCCTGCGGACCGCCGCGGTGCGCACGACCTTGCCGAAGGCCGCCTCGGGACGAGCGGCGGCCAGCAGAATGGTCTCAGCCGAGCACGGGAGGGCGCATGGTGGGCGGGCTCACCGACCTGGGGGACAGGGCGCGGCAGGTCGCCGACGACCCTTGCCCTTTTTTGGCATCGAGTGCCATCATTGCGGGGGCCACTCGTTGAGCTGGCCTTTTCAAGGCCCTCGGCGCCGCCGGACAGGCAACCGGGCCGTGCCGTGGGGTCCACCACCGTGGAGGTAATGCAATGGGGCGTTTGGCGGGCAAGGTCGCCTTCATCACGGGCGCGGCGCGGGGGCAGGGCCGGGCGGAGGCCGTCCGGCTGGCCGCCGAGGGCGCGGACATCATCGCGATCGACATCGCCGCATCGCCCAGCTCCTACGTCCGGTACGAGCCCCCCACCGAGGCCGACCTGAACGAGACCGCCAAGCTGGTGGAGGAGCAGGGGCGGCGCGTCCTGACCCGCGAGGTCGACGTGCGCGACCTGGCGGGCCTGGAGTCGGTCGTCCGGGACGGCGTCGCGCAGTTCGGGCGGCTGGACGTGGTGGTGGCCAACGCGGGCATCGTGAACTACGGCCGGGCCTGGGAGCTGACCGAGGAGCAGTGGCAGGACCTGATCGACGTCAACCTGACCGGCGTCTGGAAGACGATCAAGGCGAGCGTGCCCGCGCTCATCGAGCAGGGCCAGGGCGGCTCGGTCATCATCACCAGCTCGGTCGCGGGCCTGAAGGGGCTGCCCTTCCTGGCCCACTACGCCAGCTCCAAGCACGGCGTCGTCGGCCTGGCCAGGAGTCTGGCCAACGAGCTGGCCGAGTACGACATCCGGGTCAACACCGTCCACCCGCACGGCGTCCGGACCGGCATGACCGACGGCTCGATGGGGATCTACATCGAGAAGTCCCCCAACCTGGGGCCCATCTACATGCCGTCGCTGCCGTACGAGATGGTCGAGGCGGAGGACGTCGCCAACCTGGTCGCCTTCCTGGCCTCCGACGAGGGCAAGTACATCACCGGCGCCCAGCTGCCCGTCGACCTCGGCGCCCTCAACCGCTGAGCCGTCCCGTCCCCGGCGACCGCCCGCGCCCCGCGCCTCGGCGGCCGGTCCTCACGGACCTGCCGGCGGGGGAGGGGCGGGGCGTCGAGGATGACCCCGTCCCGGTCTCACACGGTGGCCTCGAGACCGCCGTCGATGACCAGGGAGGTTCCGGTGGCGTAGGACGAGGCGGGCGAGGCCAGGAAGAGCAGCGCGCTGTCGAGCTCCTCCTGGTTCCCGAACCGTCCGAGGATGCTCTTGTCGGCGACCATGGCGCGCAGCGCGTCGGCTCTCTCGCCGTTGGTGATCTCGCTGTCGAAGTAGCCGGGGCACAGCGCGTTCACCCGGATGCCGCGCCGCTTCGACCACTGCTGGGCCAGGTCGCGGGTGAGGCCGATGACCCCGGCCTTGCTGGCGGCGTACGCCGCCTGGGGGTAGCTGGAGGCGACCCGGCCGTGAACGCTGGCGATGTTGACGATGGCCGAGCCCTCCGGCATGTGCGGGGCGCAGGCGCGGGCCATCCAGTAGACGCCGTTGAGGTTGACGTCCACGGTCTGGCGGAAGACGTCCGGGTCTTCGCGGAGCGCGCTCCGGGCATGGCCCACGCCCGCGTTGTTGACCAGCACGTCGATGCGGCCGAACGCGTCGACGGCGGCCTCGGCGAGCGACTGGCAGTCCTCGAAGGAGGCGACATCGGTTCGCCGGGTCAGCACCGTCGCGCCCCGCTCGCGCAGTTCGTCGGCGAGCGCGTCGAGACGGTCCACGCGCCGTGCGGCCAGGACCAGGGTGGCGCCGACGGCGGCGGTGGCACGGGCGAAGCCGGTGCCGAGCCCGGAGCTGGCACCGGTGATGACGACGACCTTGTCGTCGAGGCGGAAGCGGTCGAGGGGGTTCACGTTCGTCACCGGGGTCATCCGACGTAGGGCGGGGTCTTGCCGAGTTCGGCGCGGGCGAGGGAGCGGCGGTGGACGGCGTCGGGTCCGTCGACGATGCGCAGGACGCGGGCCCAGGCGTAGAAGTAGGCCAGCGGCGTGTCGTCGGAGACCCCGGCGCCGCCGAAGACCTCGATCGCACGGTCGATGACGGCGGTGGCCACGGCGGGCGCGGCGACCTTGATCGCGGCGATCTGGGACCGGGCGGCCTTGCTCCCGTGCTGGTCGATCATCCAGGCGGCGTGGTAGACGAGCAGCCGGGCCTGGTCGATCTCGATGCGCGACTGGGCGATCAGGTCCAGGACGTTGGCGTGCTCGGCCAGCGGCTTGCCGAACGCGACGCGCTTCTGGGCGCGGTCCACCATGAGGGCGAGGGCCCGCTCGGCCATCCCGAGGGCGCGCATGGCGTGGTGGATGCGGCCGGGGCCGAGGCGCGCCTGGGCGATGCGGAACCCGTCGCCCTCCTCGGCGAGCAGATTGGCGGCCGGCACGCGGACGTCGCGGAAGACGAGCTCGGAATGGCCGTGCTGGTCCTGGTAGCCGAAGATCGGGAGATGGCGCTCGATCGTCAGGCCCGGGGTGCCGCGTGGTACGAGGACCATCGACTGCTGGCGGTGGGTCGCCGCGTCCGGGTCGCTCTTGCCCATGACGATGAAGATCTGGCAGCGCTCGTCGGCGACGCCGGTGATCCACCACTTGCGGCCGTTGATGACGTACTCGTCGCCGTCCCGCCGGATCTCGGTGGTGATGTTGGTGGCGTCGGAGGACGCCACGTCGGGCTCGGTCATGGCGAAGGCGGACCGGATGGTGCCGTCGAGCAGCGGTTCGAGCCACCGCCGGCGCTGCTCGGGCGTGGCGAACAGGTCGAGCGTCTCCATGTTGCCGGTGTCGGGCGCCTGGCAGTTGAGGGCCTCCGGTGCGATCACCGGCGACCAGCCGGAGATCTCCGCGACGGCGGCGTACTCCACGTTGGACAGGCCCGACAGCTTGGGGAGGAACAGGTTCCACAGCCCGCGGCGGCGGGCCTCCGCCTTGAGTTCTTCCATGACCGGCGGGTAGGCGTGCTCGCCGTGCTCGCGCAGGTGCGCCGCCCAGACCGGTTCGGCCGGGAACACGTGGCCGCGCATGAAGTCCCACATGGCGTCGCAGGTCTCGCGGGCCTTCGGGGAAGGGGAGAAGTCCATCGTGTGCTCCTGGGTGATGTGCGGGGGCTCAGCCGCCGATGAAGGTGAGCCCGTCGCGAGCCAGCTGGAGGATCTCGTCGTCGAGGTCGCCGAAGTCCTGGCCGCCCATCGCCCCGGCGGCGGAACGCGCCGCGATGCCCTGGGCGATGATGGCGAACTTGTAGTGGGCGAACGCCTGGTAGTAGCCCATGTCGGAGAGGTCGGCCCCGGACGCGGCGGCGTACCTGCGCAGCATCGCGTCCCGGCCGGGGAACCCGGGCAGGTGGGTGACACCGGGGATCAGGCTGATCTGTCTCTCGCCTTCCTCACGCCAGAAGAGCATCAGCAGGCCCACGTCGGTGAGGGGGTCTCCCAGGGTGGACAGCTCCCAGTCCAGGACGGCCTTGATCTCGCCCGGATCCGCCAGGGAGAAGACCAGGTTGTCGATGCGGTAGTCGCCGTGGACGATCGTGCACCGCTCCTGGCCCGGCACGGCGGCGGCGAGCCGACGCCCGAGTTCCTCGAGTTCCGCGACGGGATGCGTCTTGCTGGCCTCCCACTGGCCGGTCCAGCGGCGCACCTGGCGCGCCATGAAGCCCTCCGGGCGGCCGTAGTCGGCGAGACCGGCGGCGGTGTAGTCCACGGCGTGCAGGGCGGCGAGCGTGTCGGCGAACGCGAAGGCCATCGCCTCGCGCTCCCGCGGGGTCCGCGCGTAGGACGCGGGGAGCCGGCCGCGGACGACGTGGCCGTCGACCTTCCGCATGACGTAGCAGCCGATCCCCAGCAGCCCTCCCTCGTCGTAGAGGACGATCTCGGGCACGGGGACGCCGCTTCCGGACAGGCTGCGCTGGACGCGCGCCTCGCGCCCCATGTCGTGCGCCCTGGGCAGCAGCTTCCCGCTGGGCGGCCGGCGCAGGATGAGCTCACCGGCCGCGCTGCGCAGCAGGTAGGTCAGGTTCGACTTGCCGCCGCTGATCAGCTCGGCCGTCGCCGCCCGCCATGCGTCGCCGCCGGTGGCCTCCGCCAGGGCGGGACCGAGCCGGTCCAGGCGGACGAGGTCATGCGTGGTCACGTACGCGCTCCCGACACTAAACAACTACCGAGTGAACGTACGGTCTGCACTAGTGCGCAGTCAAGCGGCTATGGTGTTCGCTGTGACCGAACAGTTGCCGGTGGGGGCCGCCGTCCGGAGAGCGCGCGAGGCCCAGGGGCTCTCCCTGCGGGCGCTCGCGTCCCGGGTGGGGGTCAGTCCGGCCACGATGAGCGCGATCGAGCACGGCCGCACGCCGCTCACCGTGACCCGGCTCCAGCGGATCGCCGAGCTGCTCGACGTGCCCGCGGCGACCCTGCTGCGCGGGGAGACCCCCGCGAGCACCCGCGCCGCCGACGAACCCGGTGACTGGCGGCACTACGACGAACTCGCCCTCGGCCCCATCCTCGAAGCCGCCCTCCGCCTGTTCGTCCGCACCGGTTTCCACGCCACGAGCATGCGGGAGATCGCGGCCGAGTCCGGCGTGAGCGTCGCCGGCATCTACCACCACCACGCCGCCAAGCAGGAGATCCTGGTGAGGCTGCTCGAGGCCACCATGGCCGAGATCGGCTGGAGGGTGCGCGCCGCGCGCGACGACGGCGGCACCCCGCGGGACGCGTTCGCGAAGATGGTCGAGTCGCTCGCGCTCTTCCACGCGCTGCGCGGCGACCTCGCCTTCCTCGGCGCCACCGAGATGCGCGGCATCACCGGGCCCGACCTGGTCCGGATCACCGCCATGCGCGACGAGGTCCAGCACCTCCTCGACGCCCAGGCGGCCCGCGCCTTCCCCGGCGCCGAGATCCGCACGGCGTGCAGGGCGATCGCCACCATGTGCACGTCCCTGCCGTCGTGGTTCCGCCTCGACGGGCCCATGAGCGCCGAACAGGTGGCGAAGGAGTACGCGCGCTACGCCCTGGCGATGCTGCACCGGGACCCCGCGAGATGATCTTGCATCTATCGATCTGTATCGTCCTGCCTTACTGTGGGCGGGATCGAGCCCACGCTCCGCGCTCTCTTCAAGCCCTCGGGAGAAGACGTGTCCAGGCAACCGGAGAACAGGAAGCCGGCGACCAGCGTGGACGTCGCGCGTCTCGCCGGAGTCTCCAGGGCCACGGTGAGCCACGTCCTCAACGGCCAGACCGAGAAGTTCAACGCCGACACCGTCGAGCGCGTGCGCAGTGCCGCGGCCGAATTGGGCTACGTCCGCTCGACCGCGGGCCGCGCCCTGGCCATGGGACGCAGCGACCTCGTCGTCGTGGTCGTGCCCTACACGACCTTCATCCGGCTCCAGGACGTCATCGAGGTCCTCTCCTCCGACATCGCTGAACTCGGCTTCAGCATGGTCGTCCACTTCAGCATGTCCCGGACGAAGGAGGAGACGCCGAACCGGCTGCTGCACCTGATCGAGACGCTGCGGCCCGCGGGCGTCGTGGACCTGGGTGGGGTGTCCCGGCGCGAACTCGACCTCATCGAGAAGACCGGCTGCGCCGTCCTGCCGCGCAAGCTGCACTTCGACGTCAACCACTGGATCGGCATCCTGCAGGCTCGGCATCTGCACTCCCGCGGCTACACCGAACTCGTCTACGCCTTCCTGTCCGACGTGCGCGACGACCCGTACGGGCGGAGCCGTTCAGCGGCCGTCACCGAGTTCTGCGAAGCCGAGGGGCTGACCGCACCGATCCACGTCCATGTGCCGATCGAGCCCGAAGGCGCCGAGGAAGCGCTCAAGACGGTCCTCGAACAGCGCGGACGGCCCGTGGGGATCGCCTGCTTCAACGACGAGGTGGCCGTCGCCGTCGTGTTCGCCGCCAAGAGGCTCGGCCTGAGTGTGCCGGGCGACGTCGCGGTGATCGGCGCCGAGGGCGCGGAGATCGGCCAGGCGGTCTCGCCCCGCGTGACGACCGTCAAAGGGGACGTCCCGGCGGCCGTGCGGCACATTCGCTACCTCCTCGCCCAGACCTTCGGCGGTCCCGCGCCCTCGGACGGCATCCCCCCGCAGGAAGACGCCTACTCGATCCTCCCCGGCGAGACCACGTAGCACAGCGGCGGTCACCTGCCGCGGAACCGCGGCGGTCTGTTCTCACGGAAGGCCGCGATGCCCTCATGCAGGTCGGCGGTCGTCATGGTGACCGGTTGCGCGACCGCCTCCCACTGGATCGCGGCCTCCAGCCCGGCGGCCGACTGCTCCAGCCCCGTCTTGGTCAACCGCAGCGCGATCGGGCCCGCCTCCGCGATCCGGGCGCCGACCTCAAGGGAGTGCGAGAGCGCGTCATCGGCGACCCCGGTCACCAGCCCCCAGTCCAACGCCTGTTCGGGCAGTACCTCCCGGCCGGTGTAGAGCATGTCCCGTGCCCGCGTGACCCCGATCGCCTCGGGCAGCAGCCAGGCCGCCCCCATCCCGCCATGGGTCCCGCGGTAGATGAACGGGGTGCTGAACTTCGCGCTGGGACCGGCGAACCGCAGATCGCATGCCAGTGTCAGGCAGACCCCCGCACCCACGGCAGGCCCGTTGACCGCGGCGATGACGGGGAAGGGGAGCGCGCGCGGCCGTAGCCAGCTCCGGTAGAACGGCAGCATCCGCTCCCGCAGCCGGTCGACGGTGACGTCCTCGGGCGAACCCTGGTCGAGCCAGGAGAGATCGGCCCCGGAGCAGAAGGAAGCGCCCTGACCGGTGACGATGAGCACGCGGGTATCCCGATCGCTCGCCACCTCGTCCAGCGCCCGGTCCCAGGCGCGGGTCATCTCCTCGGTCATGGCATTGCGGACACCCGGCCGGTTCAGGGTCACGAGACGGACACCCGGCCCGGGCTTGGTGAGCACCACCGCGTCGTCGGTGTCGTCCGCCATGCGCTGATCCCTTCTCTCATCCGGCCCGAAAGCCTACGGCAGCCGCAGGCGGAACCCAGGCGCCGACGCTGCCGCCCCGGCCGCCCAACGCGAGCGAGAAGCGCCACCAGAACGAACCTTACTTTGTCAAGGCGGCGGCCTGTGAGACGCGAATTGCGGACGATCTGCGGCTCGAAGGTGCCGGCGGCATCCCCAGGCACCTTGACCTCCACAGGACCGACGTCGGTCAGCCTGGTCTCGGCCCGCGATCCGTTGCGGCTGTTGCCGCTGCCCCGGCCCGTCGTGCTTTCGCAGCCGACATGGTCGGTGATCTCGCCCTCCAGGCGGGACTCCAGCACCCGCTTGGTCGGCTGCAGCCGTCCTCAACAGCGGTGGCCGCCGTTCATGAGACAACCCCGTGCCACCGCATCGTCCTCGGACGGCCTCACTCTCCGCTTTCACCGAAGGGCGACAACGCGTGCACGCCGGTCATGTCGTGGTCGCCGGCTCGTCGCTCGTTGGTGATCCTTTCGCGGCAAGGGTCAGGACGGCTGCGCCCGCCAGCACGATGAAGGTGACGGCAGCGAGCACGCCGACCACATGGACGCTGGAGACGAACGCGGCCTTCGCCGCTGACTCAAGGGCATCCCCGATACCGACGGGAAGGTTCGCCGCGGTTGACAGTGCTTCCTCGATGCCGCGCGAAGCGGCCGAGGCGTCGGCGCCGGTGATGCCGATGTCATCGAGGTCGGAGCCGAGGGAGACCCGGTACATGGCCGCGGCGGCGCTTCCCAGCGAGGCGATCCCCAGCGCGACTCCGAGTTCGCCGCTGGTCTCCATGATCGATGCCGCCGAGCCGGCCCGCTCCTCCGGCGCCGAGGACATCAGGACGTTGGCGCCCAGCGACATCGGGGCGGCGACCCCGAAGGAGGCGATGGCCATTCCGGCGATCACGAACCCGAACGTGTCGGCGTCGGCCTGGGTGAGCAGGGAGAATCCAAAGGCGGCCACCACCAGTCCGCCGGCGATGACGTACCGCTCGGGCATGAGCTTGGCGAGCGCCGGCGCCGCGGCGAAACCCACGACCATCACGACGTTCTGCGGAATGAGCCACAGAGCCACCTCGAGCGGGTCCAAGTCGTTGACCGATTGAAGGTAGATGGCGGAGACCAACGATGTGCCGGCCATCACGATGCCTCCGACCGCGGAGATGGCAAGGGCACCGCTGAAAGCGCGAATGCCGAACAGCGCAAGGTCCACGAGGGGATCGGTGAGTCTGCGCTGCCGGGCGACGAACGCCACGCCGAACCCGAGTCCGACGAACGTGGCCGCGATGGACGTCCACGAGGCACCATCGCGTGCCAGGTCCTTCACCCCCCATGCCACGGGGAGCAGGGCCCCCAGCGACAGCGCGACGCTCGGCAGGTCGATGCGCCCGGCGGACGGGTCCTTCGATTCCGGCAGCAGCACCGGCGCGGCGATCAGGAGAAGCACCATCACGGGAATGGCGATGAAGAACGCGACGCCCCACGAGAAGCGGTCGAGGATGATGCCGCCGACGATCGGTCCGATGAGCATGCCGATCATGAAGCAGGCGAACCAGGCGCCGATGGCCGAACTCATCTGGCGGGTTCCCGCGAACAGGTGGCGTATCGTCGCCAGCGTGGTGGGCATCAGTGTCGCGCCGGCGATCCCCAGCACGGCTCGCGCTCCGATGAGTACCTCTGGAGACTGGGCGAAGCCCGCGACCGCTGAGGCGGCACCGAAGGCCGTGGCACCGATGAGCATCAGGCGGCGTCGGCCGATGCGGTCGGCGAGGCCTCCCATGGTGACGAGGAAACCCGCCAGCACGAACGAGTAGATGTCGATGATCCACAGCTGCTCGATGCTCGATGCGCCGAGTTCACGACTCAGGGTCGGCAGCGCCAGGTAGAGGACGCTGACGTCGATGGACAGCAGGAGGGTCGGTAGCGCGAGAACGAGGAGCGCGAGCCACGCCTTGCCGGATGCGTCGTGGAGGTCTTCGTCCGTGCTCGTGGAAACCTCGCTCATGCCGCACCGCCGAACACGTCCGCGAGCCAGCCGGTCCATTCATCGGCGACGGTCTCCAGCGCCACGTCCTGGGCGCCGTACTGGTAGGCGCCGAGCACGACCGGCGCACCGAAGAAGTTGCGGCCGAAGAACCGGTAAAGGGCGTCACTGGTGCGCAGGCCGATGAAGTACTCGTTGTGGAAGTCGAGCACGGCCTCGACTTCGCCGATGGTCGGCAGCGCCGCGACGAGCGTCCCACCGGGCTCGGTGGTGTCATGGATGCCGAGCGCTGTACGAACGGGCTGAAGCCCTGCCGCGGTCGCGGACGTCGGAGGGGCGTGGACCTCGACGTGTCGGTACGGGCGTCCCTGGAAGTGCTTCAGGTATTCGGCGAGGGTGTGCATGTAGAACCCCGTGTGCTTGCGTGCACCGTCGTACTGGGTGTCCCAGTCGTCCTCGAACACGCCGCTGTGGACGTAGCGGATGTAACTGCCACCGTCACGCGCCTCGATCTGGAATTCGATCTGGTGGAACCAGTCGCCCGACTGTTCACGCGCGACGCACCGGTACGGCGGGTCCCAGACGATCGCGGTGTCCTTCATCGGTTCGGACGGCATGAGCCAGGCTTCGCTGTCGCGGGTTACGGCGAGCCAGACCTGCTCGGGGACGGCGGGCAACGGGCCCTCGTGTTCGATCCGGAACTTATCGGACATCTTTCTGCCTTCCTGTCGGTGGGAGTGCGCGGGCTCGACGCCGCTCAATCGCTCGCGGCAATCTCGCCGGCGGCCTGGGATCGGTCCTTGAGCTTGGGATGCAGCGCGATGACGACGCGATGACGCCGACCACCCGGCGCGGTCTCGTCGTGGTAGCGGCTCACCAGGCCGGCGGTGAAGTGGGCCAGTTCGGCCGCGAACTGCGCCCGGGCCTGGGGACTCGCGAACGTGATCTCGCTGTCGATGGCGAACGTGGCCAATCTCTGCTTCGCCTTGCCCGCACCGCGAATCAACTGTCCGACGTCGTGCACGAGCCGGGCGCCCAACGCGAGCATCCAGGTGGCCGAAGCATGGTCACGCAGGCGCTCAGAGTTCGGAGCGGCATCCCTCATCACCTCGGGCGAGATGACGTAGGCCGCGGCCGAGGCCTGGAAAAGGTGCTCGGTCATGTTGCCCTTCCGGCGCTCGGCGACCACCTGGGCGAGCCCGTGCTTCTCAAGCGCGCGCAGGTGATAGTTCACCTTCTGACGGGCCAGGCCGGTGCGTGCGGCGAGCATGGTCGCCGACGCGGGGCTCGCCAGCTCTGACAGCAGGCGCGCACGCAACGGGGCGAGGGCGACCTCGGCAACGACCGGGTCGGAGATGACATCGAGATCTTCCATGCATGCAAGGATGGCCACCGAAAATTTAATTTGTCAAGACAGTCTCAGATGTCTTGACGATTAGATTTTTCGGAGCCTAGTCTGCGCAGCACCACACCGCTGAAGGGATCCGTGATGCTCGCATGACCCGGCTGGACCATGTCGCCCTCAACGTCCTGGACGTTGAACAGGCACTCGACCCCTATCGCGGAACGCCGCCCCGGGCGCAGACGACATCAGCCGTGGCTCTCTGGAGGGGGCGAAGGCCGGCGCATGGGTCGATCACCTCTGCTTCGTCATCGACCCAGATGATCGGCGGCCATGGCTGGAGTCGCCGGACCTGGCCGTGCTGAACGGGCCGGTTGAGCAGTTCGGCGCTCGAGGCGTTGGAGTGTCGGTCTACGTCCACGATCCCAACGGAAACACCAGCGGGCTACGCACCTGCACCGACGCCACCACGTCGCCTGTTGAACCGAGGGAGGGGGCTTGAGCATGTCCAGGCTTCGGGTCGGAGTGGGAGCGGCGGTCTTGTTCGCCTGCGTGTCCACCATCGAAGCGTTCGCACGCCCCGCGTTCGATCTGGAGCGGCACGCCATCAGCATGCTGAGTCTCGGCGACCGCGGGTGGGTGATGGTCGCGACGTTCATCGTCTCTGGCCTGCTGGTGCTGGAGGTGGCGAACACCCTCCGGCGCTTCCGTCATCGGCGCTGGTCGGCCGCCCTCATCGGAGGGTTCGGTGCCGGACTCATCCTCGCCGGCATCTTCCCCGCTCCGCGAGGCCTCGGCTTTCCCTTGGGCACACCGCAAGATCTTGAGCCGGTCATGACGGCCTCGGCGACGATGCACTCGGTCGCGTTCATGGTCGCCTTCAGCTCACTCATCG
The DNA here is from genome assembly GCF_055379765.1 of Actinomadura rugatobispora. NCBI lineage: Bacteria > Bacillati > Actinomycetota > Actinomycetes > Streptosporangiales > Thermomonosporaceae > Actinomadura > Actinomadura rugatobispora. The sequence goes on from NZ_AP029191.1 coordinate 10,646,131, forward strand.
TCGCCTGCTTCGTCTTCGGCGGCATCTTCTGGCGCGAGGAACGACAGGTCATCGCCGGCCAGTGCCTCGCGGCAGGAGTCGCCATTCCCGTCTTCATCGCGTTGGGCGCGAGCGAGAAGATCCCAACCGGTGTCGGCTTCTATATCGCCGCGATGCTGGCATGGCTGTGGTTCGCGGGCCTTGCCTGGAATCACGCGACTCACGGTTCCGGGCCGGCCGAACATGAGCCGATGACCTCGCCCACCACCTGACCACGAACACACGGGGGGCGGGAGTCGAGCGGCCGGCGGCCCGATTCCCGACCGTAAGCCGAGTACGGTTCACCGCTCGGGTATCGAGCACGCGATCTCAGCTGGGATTACACGACGTGGCGGTACTGGCTGACCATGCCCGCGACGACGGTTCGTCTGCGGATGGACCCTGGTCGGAGAGTGAAGCGCCCCGAGTTCAGTCGCGGCTCTGATGTGTCCCGGGGCGCTTCACTCCCCAACGCGTCGTTACCTGGTGCGCTCGAAGCCCCAAAAGTGCTTCCTATCGCGCTGGCAGGGCGAATCGTTGCGCCAGAGTGCATGCCGAGCTCTGCATGGTGGAAGCCTGGGGAGCCGGTTGCGGTCGGATGCCCGAGGCAACCTTGTCCTTGGCACGACCCCCGTAAGAGGGAAGCCGTTCGTCAGTGCACACGGGCACCGCACTCGGCCGAGTAGAGCACCGCACCCGTCCGGATCCGATCAAGTCCCATACCGATCAGACGGAGGACCCCCTCGCGGGTGTCCACGTCGAGTGGATACTCGGCGATGGCGTCGGCGCTCGCGGTGATCCTGTCGGCGACATGCACTTCGGCCGGGAAGTGGTCCCTGGGCACGATCCCGCCGGCGGTGCCGAAAGCCATGACGTCGTTTGCCTCGGAGAACAGCTCGCCCACCTGGAAGCGCCAATGCGCGCCGGCCTCGGCGAGCAGCCGCCGACCAGCCTGCCCACAGCCGGTCAGCAGGTCCCTGCGTTCACGTATGTGTTCCGCGATCGCACAGCAGACAGGGACCCGGGCGACCTCGGCGGTGTCGATCCGCGCGTACCCGGCGTGCGGGTCATAGCGCAGCCCCGACTCCAGTAGTTCGAGCGCGGCGGCCTTGGCCCGTGGGCCGGCATGCCCGACGATCTCCAGCAGCACGGGCGCGGCGACCGCTGCGGCGGGAAACACCGCAGCACTGTGACCGTGACACAGACCCCCGTTCTCCAGACGCCCGACCGCGGCCGTGACCTGGACCAAGGTCGTCGCCACGGCCAGCTTCCGCAACCCCGAGGCCGCTTCTTCGGGCTCGTACCAGCCCGCGGGCCCGGGAACCGCCGCCCAATCCACGGCGTGGACCGCACTCCATACCCCGGTATCCGACATCCCCGGATCCTGACACACAGGGCAGGCGCACTGATCAGATCATCGGGCTTCGGACCGTCTCAAGCCCCGACCATCAGCCAACCAAATGGTGGACTACCTGCGGCAGAGTCAGAGGTGCCACTCTGCTGCCTCTTCCGGGCCTTGGCCGCGTCTGGGTGTGACAGAGACCGGTCTGCGCTGTTCATAGCGCTGATGGTCGGTCGGCTACGCCGTCCCTGCACGGTGTCCGCTGGCGCTACCAAGTTGACCATCTGGTTGGTTATAGTGCCTAGGTGGACGTCACGATGGGAGCAAGGGGCGGTGCGTTCCGCCAGGTGCCGCAGATCCGCCGGTGGAGCCGCGCTCAACCGCGACCTGCTCGGAACCCCCGTTGACCGTCGAGCACGGCAGGCCGAGCGGTACCCCGACCATGCACGCCTGGACACCATGAGCGCCTGTCAGCAGGCGTCCGATTGCCGTCGGGTCATGCTCCTGGAACGCACCCCGGGAGCGCCCCTTGAAGGAGACCGATGATGGCCCTTTTGGCTGATACCGATCTGACCGAAGACGAGACGCTGCTGGCCGAAACGGTCCGCGGCTATTTCGCCGATTTCGTCGACAACGCCTATCTCAACGGACAGGAGGACACCGACGAGGGGTACGACCCCGGGCGCTGGAAGCAGCTGTGCGAGCTGGGCTGGACAGGGGTCAACCTCCCCACGCACGTGGGCGGCGGGGACGGCACGCTGGCTGAGGCGGGCATCGTGCTGCGCGAGTGCGGTCGGGCCGCCTTCGCCTCGCCGCTGCTGCGTTCCAGCATGGCCGCGAACGTCCTGCTCGGTGTCGATGCAGGCGGCCGCTTCGACGGAGTGCTCGCCCGCATCGCGCAGGGCACGCCGACGGCCCTGGTCGCGCCTCCGGACCGCACGGTCGCCGCCGCCGAGGTCGACGGCGGATACCAGATCGGTGGTGCCGCCACGGTCGTGGAGTGGCTGGCGCAGAGCGAACAGGTCGTCCTGCTGCTTCCGGTGGCGGATTCGGCGAACTGGTTGTGCGCCGTGGTCGCCCGCGCACTCCTGGACGCCCGCAGCATCGCGGTGCCGAGCATCGACAACGAACGCGTGACCCGCCTGGACCTGGACGGTTTCCATCTGGCATCCCAGGACGCCGAGTTCGTGGAAGTCCCCGCCGCCACGGCCCTCAGGGCGCTCGCCCGCGCCGACCTCCTGCGGGCCAGCTCGATGGTCGGTGGCTGCGAGGCGGTGCTGGAACGCACGGTCGCCTACGCGCTCGAGCGGGTTCAGTTCGGCCAGGCGATCGGCGCCTTCCAGGCAGTGCGCCACCATGCCGCGCGGATCGCGATCGCCACCGATGCGGCCCGATTGGCCTGCAACGAGGCGCTGGCCCGCGCGGATGCGGGGGAGGACGTGACCGCGACCGGGGCGGTGGCGCTATTCGCGGCGGGGCGCTCCTACGTCTCGGCCGTGCTCACCGCGGCGCAGGTGCACGGCGGGGTCGGCACCACCACCGAGCATGTGCTGCACCACCACTTCCGGCGCGCCAAGGCGATGCAGCTGCGCTCGGGGAAACGGGCCGAGCGGCTCCGGGAGATCCACCACGCCCTGGTGGTCCGGCACGAGGGCAGCCTCTGGTGACCGCACCGACCCTCCGGAGAACCGACCACCGGTGAGTCGCCGTCGTCACCGGCGGCGGCCGCGAGCTCGGGCGCGCGATCGCGCTCCGGCCGGCCGTCGACGGCACAGTGCCGGCCCGCTCCGGCAATCTGGCGGCGCCATCCGGATGCTGCGCGCCTTCGTGAACATCGACTTCATTGTGGTGCGCCATCATCACCGGCGAGACGATCGGCCTCGACGGCGGCGAAACGCTCTTACCGACCTGTGAGCAACCGCTGCTCGGGCCCTGGGCAGCCCTGACCCTGCACGCTCATCGCCCGAAGTGACGCGTTCGTTGGGTGCCGCCGACGTCGGAGGGGTGCCGGGCACCGAGGGCGCCGGGCCGGTCCAAGGTCACCTGGTGATGCCCACGTAACCATCTAGCCAGTTGGATAAAGGTGTCCGAAAACATGGGATGACATGGCCGTCTTTGCTGTCCATCGCCAGTTGACGATGAACTCTCGCTTGCCTACATTACCAACCAGATGGTTGATATCCCGAGATCGGAGAACGTGGATGAAGGACTGGCCGTACGACGTCTTCCCGACCGGCTGGTACCAGATCGGGTACTCGGCGGAGCTCGCTCCGGGCGAGGTGCGCCCGGTGAAGTACTTCGATCAGGACCTGGTGCTGTTCCGTACCGAGCAGGGCGAGGTGGCCCTGCTGGACGCCTATTGCGCCCACCTCGGCGCGCACCTGGGGTACGGCGGGAAGGTGAAGGGCGACTGCATCGAGTGCCCGTTCCACGGCTGGCTGTGGACGGCGCAGGGTGCGCTGTCGGAGATCCCCTACGCGCCGGGTGAGACGCGCCGCGTCGGCCTCGACCGGTGGGAGACCCGGGAGGTCGACGGGCTCATCATCGCCTGGTACGACGGCTTCGGCCGGGCGCCCTGGTGGGAGTGGCCCGGTATCCGCGAGTTCAAGGACGGTGCCGGCTGCTACCCGATCTACCCGCAGGGCGCCGACCACATCGGCGTCCGGAAGATCATTCCGCAGTCTCCGGTGGAGAACACTCCGGACTACTACCACTTCATGTGGGTGCACGGGTCCGGCCAGCCCGGCAAGCCGCTGCTGTGGGAGGAGGAGGGGCACTACCTGCGCACCCGCATCGGATTCGTGTTCGGCCACGGCAAGCAGTCGACCTGGCTGACCCCCGACGGCCCGGTCGCCGGCGAGATCGAGACCGAGGCATGGGGCCTGGGCCTGTCGAACGCCCGCTTCGTCCTCGACGGCTTCATCACCTCGCAGCTCACCGCCGCCACGCCGGTCGACCGGGAGCACTCACAGTTGTTCGACACCATCACCTGCACCCGTGAGCCGGGGAGCGACGACCCCGAACCCTCCGGCACCGCCGCCCGGATGCTGGAGTTCCAGAAGGGCCAGATCCGCCGCGACTTCGCGATCTGGGAGAACCAGCGCTACGTCGAGCACCCGCCCTTCGCCGGCGGCGAGGAGGAGCACTACGCCCGCTTCCGGCGCTGGTCGCGGCAGTTCTACGTGAACGCCCCCGAGTCTGAGCAGGTCTGACCGCCCGGGCAGGCGCAGATGCCGAGCAGTCTGGACGCCCCCCGACAATCGAAGATCGCGTGGCGGCCGGACGACGTCCTGCTCTACCGCCTGCCGAAGACGGCCTGAGCCGGCGGCCGGTTGCCCGTAGCAGGACGCACCGGTGCTGAGCGCCGGATCATCATCCGGTGACCGCGCGCCGCCCGCCGGGAACAGCGAGCCGGGACCCGCCGGCGGGTCCCGGCCCCGTGCCCGCCTCAGCGGCCGGGCGGCGGTGCACGCAGGCCGGGCCGACCGGAGAGTCAGCGCCCCTTGAACTGGGGCGCGCGCCTTTCCCGGAAGGCCGCGAACGCCTCGGTGGTGTCCTCGGCGCCCAGGTTGGTCGCGGCGGCGGCGGCCTCGCGGCCCAGCGCGTCGTCGAAGCCGGTCGTGAGCGACTGATTGAGAAGATCTTTGGTGAGGGCCAGCGCGATCGGCGGGCCGGCGGCCAGCCGCCGCGCCAGTTCTGTGACGGCCGCCTCGAGCTCGTCGGGCGCGACCACCTCGCCGGCCAGGCCCAGCGCCGCGGCCTGCTCGGCGTCGATGGTGTCGCCGAGAAGCGCGAGGCGCTTGGCCGTGTGCAGACCGACGAGCCGCGGCAGCAGCCAGGAACTGCCGAAGTCGGGGGACAGGCCCCGCTTGACGAAGATCTGGCTGAAGGTGGCGGTGGTCGAGGCGATGACGAAGTCGCAGCCGAGGGCCAGGCTCATCCCCGCACCCACCGCGGGGCCGTTCACCGCCGCCACGCACGGCTGCGGCATCCGGTGCAGGGCGCGGGCGGTCTCGTTGATCTGGCGCATCAGCACGATGGGCGGACTCTGCGGGCGGTCGGGCGGCAGCGCCGCCCCCGCGCAGAAAGCGGTGCCCTCTCCCGTGATGACGACCACGCGCTCGGACGGGCTCGCCGCGATCGCGGCCAGGACATCGCGCAGCTGGGCGAACTCGTCCGGGGTGAGGGCGTTGCGGCGCTCCGGCGCCGCGAGGGTGACGCGGGCGATGCCGTCCGCGCTCTCGAACTCGATGCTCATGCGCGCATCGTAGGATCCCGCCTGATGAGAATCAACCAGTCAGTTGACTAACTCTGCCCTTGTTGCACCAGGCGATGCGCCCAGCACAGGGCGAACCGCGAGGTTCGTCCGGCGGGACGGAATGCTATCTGGATAACTAACTAATCGGTTGGCTATAGTTGAGGTCAGGTGCACGGCCCCGCATGCTCGGTGCCGGTGTCCCCGTCAACGGACGGCTGCCGTGCGGGCGGCGGCCCGGAAGGACTGTGAATGAAGACGGCGATCGGACCGGAGCAACTGGAGTTCCTCGCGCGGCTGCGTGCCTACCTGGACGGCCTGGACCCCGCCTTGGTCGAGGCGACGCGGGTGGAGAACACCGAGGACCCCATGCAGCCGCGCGAGCACGGCCGGCGTTTCCTCAGGCGGCTCGGCGCCGACGGCTGGCTGGGCATCTCCTGGCCGCGCGAGTACGGCGGTCAGGGCCGCACCCCGATCGAGCAGTGGCTGTTCGCCGAAGAGCTCTACGATCGCAGGCTGCCCAACGGCCTGCTGACCCTCAACTCGATCGGCCCGACGCTGATGCTCATGGGCAGCGCCCGGCAGAAGGCCGAGCTGCTGCCGCGGATCCGGGCGGGTGAGCTGGAGTTCGCGATCGGCTACAGCGAACCGGACGCCGGCAGCGACCTGGCGGCGCTGCGCACCCGGGCCGTGCGCGACGGGGACCACTACCTGGTCAACGGCCAGAAGATCTGGACGACCGGCGCTTCGGTGGCCACCCACCTGTGGCTGGCGGTCCGGACCGGGGCGCAGGAGGACAGGCACCGGGGCGTCAGCCTGTTCATCATCCCGATGGACACCCCCGGGATCACCATCACGCCGATCATCACCCAGGGCGGGGAGCGCACCAACGCCGTCTTCCTGGACGACGTGCGCGTCCCCGCCGAGGCGATGGTCGGCACCGAGAACGGCGGCTGGAAGGCCGTCACGGCCGCGCTCAACTTCGAGCGGATGTTCTACCACAACGAGCCGCGCTGGGAGCTGCGGCAACTGGAGGAGTGGGCCGGCGGCGCCGGGCTGCTGGACGGCCGGACCCCCGAGGCCGGCACGCTGCAGGTCACCATGGGCGAGCACGCCGTCGACGTGGAGATCTGCCGGCTGTTCGCGCTGCGCGGGGCCCGGATGCTCGCCGCGGGCCAGGTGCCCTACGCCGAGGCCTCGATCAACAAGATCTGGTGGGGCGAGCTCCGGCAGCGGATCTGTGACACGGGCCTGGACCTCATCGGCGAGGAGGGCACGATCGCGACCGGGTCGCAGTACGCTCCGGCGCACGGGCACCTGGAACACGGGCTGCAGTCGTCCCCGGTGTGGCGTTTCGGCGGCGGCACCAACGAGATCCAGCTCGACATCATCGCCACCCAGGGCCTGGGGATGCCCCGCTGAGCCGGTGCACCCGAGCGGCGCCCCGGGCACCGGCTCGGGTGCGGCCCGGTCAGGTCTCCGGCAGCGCCAGGGCGTCGGACGGGATCGTCCACTGCTCGGTGTCCATGATCTGGCCCAGGTTCGCGGCGATGTCCTCCACGGTCGCGGCGGGGTTGCGGTAGCCGGCGGTCTGGACGATCAGGTTGCGCGCGTAGTGGCCCGCGGCGGCGTAGAAGATCTCGCCGGTCGCCGTGCACGACTCGTGGCACAGATAGCCGACGAGCTGCGCCACCCGGTCCGGTGACATCGCCGCGTGCAGGTCCTGCGGCAGTGCCGCAGAGGTCATGTCCGTCGCGGCTCCCGGCGAGACGATGTTCACCCGGATGTCCTTGCGCGCTCCCTCGATCGCCAGGGTGCGGCCCAGGCCGGCGAGTCCCGCCTTGGCGGAGGAGTAGTTGGCCTGGCCGAAGTTGCCGAACAGTCCGGCGACCGAGGTGGTCATGACGACCCGCCCGTACCGCCGCTCGGCCAGGTGCGGCCACGCCGCCTGGGTCAGGCGGAAGGAGCCGAGCAGGTGGACGTCCAGGACCGCCCGCAGGTCCTCTTCCGGCATCCTCGCGAAGGAACGGTCCCGGACGATCCCCGCGTTGTTCACGATGATGTCAACCCGGCCGTAGGTATCGAGGGCCGTCTGCACGGCGTCGGCGCCCGCGCCCGGTTCGGCGATGGAGGCGTTGCAGGGGGTCGCGGCCCCGCCCAGTTCGACGATCTCCTCGCACGTCGACTCGGCGGGGGTGCGCCCGTCCTCGGACGGGCGATCGACGTCGTTGACGACCACCGCGGCACCGCGGGCGGCGAGAAGCCGTGCGTACGCGCGGCCCAACCCCCCGCCCGCGCCCGTCACGATCGCCACCCGGTCGTCGTAGCGCAGACTCTCGGCCACCGAACCTCCTCAAAGCTGTGCTGCGAGCATCATAGCCAACCATTCGGTTGGTTTGGTAGCGTCGCGGTCATGCAGAATGCCGTGATCGTCGACGTGGTCCGCACGCCGCGGGGCAGGGGCAGGCCGGGCGGTGCGCTGTCCGGGATCCACCCTCAGGAGCTGCTCGCCGGGGTGCTGCGCGAGCTGGAGAAGCGCACCGGGCTCGACCCGGCCGAGGTCGAGGACGTCTTGACCGGGTGCGCCAACGCGGTCGGTGACCACGGGGACTGCGTCGCCCGCCTGTCGGTCCTGGCCGCCGGGTGGCCCGACCACGTACCCGGCCTGACCATGAACCGGTTCTGCGGCTCGGGCCAGCAGGCGATCAACACCGCGGCGATGATGATCGCCGCCGGGCAGGCGGACACCGTGGTGGCCTCCGGCGTCGAGATGATGTCGCGCTACCCGGCCGGCGGCCCGCTCACCCTGGACGGCGGCAACGCGCGGCTGCGCGCCAGGCACCCCCTGGTGCCGCAGGGCGTCTCCGCCGATCTGATCGCGACGCTCGACGGGATCGGCCGCTCGGACGTGGACGCCTACGCGCTGGAATCGCAGCGCCGCGCCGCCGCCGCGATCGAGGACGGCCGGTTCGGCGGGTCGATGGTTCCGGTCCTGGCCGATGACGGCTCGGTGATCCTGGACCGGGAGGAACTGCCGCGCGCCACCAGCATGGAGGCGCTTGCCGGGCTCCCAGCGTCCTTCGCCCAGTTGGGCGGTGCGGACCTGGAAGGTTACGACCGCACCTTCGACGAGATGTGCCGCACGGTCTACCCGCATGTGGCGCAGGTCCAGCACGTCCATCACGCCGGCAACTCCTCCGGGCTGGCCGACGGCGCGGCCGCCGTCCTGCTCGCCGACGAGCGGACCGCGCGCGAGCGCGGCTGGCGTCCTCGCGCCCGGGTGCTGGCCACCGCGAGCACCGGCGCGGAACCGGTCGCCATGCTCACCGCCCCCGCCCCGGCCGTGCTCAAGTGCGCCCGCAGGGCCGGGATGACCCTGGCCGACATCGACCTGTTCGAGGTCAACGAGGCGTTCGCCTCGGTCGTTCTGCGTTTCCTGCGCGAGACGGGTACGGACCCGGCGGCGGTGAACGTCAACGGAGGAGCCATCGCGCTGGGCCACCCGATCGGGGCGAGCGGGCCGATCCTGTTCGCCACCCTGCTCGACGAGCTCGAGCGCCGCGACCTGTCGACCGGAGCCGTCACCATGTGCACCGGTGGCGGCATGGCCACCGCCACGATCATCGAGCGGATCTGATCGGAAGAAGCGTCGAGGCCGCCCTTGGCCGCGATGTCCCTGGCCGGGTGACGAGCGGTGCCACCGGCCGGGAACGGACGGGCCTCCCGCCTCGCGGACGAGACGGGAGGCCGGTGCGTCAGGCGGTTGCGGGCCCGGAGCGAGCGGCCTCGGCCAGGACGCGGGCGGCCTGGTAGTCGGCCTTGCCGTTGGGGCCGCGGGGGACCAGGTCGACGAAAGCGATCAGCCTGGGCGCCTTGTACCCCGCCAGACGTTCCTTGACGTGCGCGATCAGGTCGGCGGCGGTCGCCGTGCGCCCGTCGCGGAGGTTCACCACGGCGCTCACGACCTGTCCCCACACCGGGTCGGGGACGCCCACGACCAGGGCGTCGGCGACCGCCTCGTGGTCGAGCATCACCGACTCGACCTCCTCGGTGAAGATCTTCTCGCCGCCCGAGGTGATGCAGAGCGAGTCCCGGCCCAGCAGTTGGATCCGGCCGTCGGGCAGCAGCAACGCGTTGTCACCGGGGACGGACGAACGCACGCCGTCGATCGCGTAGAACGTCCGGGCCGACTTCTCGGGGTCCTTGTAGTAGCCGACCGGAAGCCGGTTGTGCACCGACAGCCGGCCCACGGCGCCCGATCCCGCCGTCACCGGGGCTCCGCTCTCGTCCAGGAGCCGGGTGTTGGGGCCGGGGGAGAACAGGCCCGTCGGAGGGATGTCGCCCTGCGTGGCCAGCGACCAGCCGATCCCGAAGCCCTCCGTCGAGGAGAAGCCGTCGAGGATGCGGGCGTCCGGCCAGTGCGTGAGCAGCCCGCGTTTGGCGGCTTCGCTGAGCATGCCACCGGAGTTGAGCACGTGCCTGACGGAGGCGCCCTCGAAGCGGCCGGGTTCGGCGTCGAAGGCCGCCAGGATGCGGCCCGCGAAGACCTCGCCGCTGATCGCCAGGCTGGCGACACCGTGCGCGTCGATCGTCCGCAACAACTCGGCGGCGTCGAATCCCGTCCCGGCCAGCGAGACGACGCAACCGGCTTCGTGCATCGTCATGAACGCGCCGAACAGGCCGGAGCCGTGCATGTACGGGCTGGCGGAAATGTGGCTCCAGCCCGGCTCGCGCAATGTCCGGCGGACGCTGCCGGCCAGATCGTCGATGTCGTAGTGCGGTCTGGAGACGTCGTTGGTCTGCTCCAGGAAGTCGGTGGTCCGCCACATCACCCCCTTGGGCAGCCCGGTGGTCCCGCCGGTGTAGAGCAGGAACAGGTCTTCGCCGCTGCGGCCCCAGGGACCGGTGGTGCGGCCGGTCGCGGCGGCCGCGGCCTGCTCGTAGGGGATCGCCCACCGCGGGCAGTCGTGAGTGCCGTCGTCGACATGGATCCACGCGCGGACGCGCGGCAGCCGGGCGCGCAGGCCCTGCACGGTCTCGGTGAAGGCGCCGTGGAAGACGACCGAGGTCACGTCGGCGTCGTCCCACAGGTAGCGCAGTTCGTCGCCCTTGTAGCGGTAGTTGGAGTTGACCGCGGGGATGCCCAGCTTCAGCGCCGCGTGAGAGACCTCCAGATACTCCGGGCTGTTACGCAGGTACTGGGCGACTCGGTCGCTCTGGGACGCCTTGGCGTCCAGCAGCGTGCGCGCGATGCCGTCCGCGCGCTGGTCGAACTGGGACCAGGTGTAGGCGCGCTCGCCCTGGATATGGGCGGGGGCGTCGGGGAACTGTTCCGCGATCGCCTCCCACACCACCGCCAGGCTGCGCTGCGCGTCGGATGTCGTGCCCATGTACGGCCTTTCTCGCGGTCGACCCGTGTGGTGCGGGGCCTGTCGGCCGGTCGCGGGTCGGTTCAGCAGGGTGGACGCAACGGTCGGCTCACGAGGCCGGAGCGGGTCGGGCTGAGGCGGCCTCGGGCCGGTGTCACGAGTCCTGTCCGGTCATCGAGATCGGCAGGCCGTCGACCATGCGGTCGAGGACCTCGACGATGCCCAGGCCGTGACGGCCGTCGCTCAGTTCGAAGTCGTAGGCCGAGTAGCCGATCCTGGTCACGCCGTGTGAGGTGCCGTCCTGCGGGCGGTGGTGCCGCAGCGGTACGAACTGCTCGGGGACGCGCGCGGTCCCGGTGAGCGTCGACTCGCTGTCCGGGCCCTGGAGCGCGCAGGAGATCCGGCGGCAGAAGCCGTCATCGGTCCACTCCAGTGCCACTTCGCCGAGCCGGGCCTCGGTGGCGATGCCCGCGGAGGCCAGCGCGGCTCGCCGGGTCATGGTGCCGTCGGCTTGGGCGACCTGCAGCCCCATGACCGCCGACCCGTCGTCGAAGGAGGCGGAGATCCACCGGTAGAAGCGCGGCCCGGCCCAGTCGCGCGGTCCCCATGAGTGGTCACGGAGCCCGCCCCCCTGGATCTGGTGCTCCTCGCCGTCCACCCGCAGGCTCCCGGCGAGCTGGATGAACTGCTCGTAGTGGCCGAGTGCCATGGACCTCTCAAGGATGTTGGCCGGATCCTCGCCGCTGGTGCCGAAGGAGTCGCCGTTGCCGGTGACGGTCAGGTCGATCCGTGCGCCGACGAGTGGTGCGGCGCGGAACGCGGGGCCGGGATCGGACAGCACCCGCGGTTCGGGGAAGACCGAGACGGGGCCGTCGAAGGTCAGTCGCTGGCGCCGGTGCGGCTCGTCGATCTCGATCGCGATGGGGCCCACCGCGAGGGTGTCGGCGGTGGTCTGCTCCACCCGGTGGAAGGCCAGCAGCGTCCTGCCCTCCGGCAGGAAGATCAGTGCCGTCGCCTGGCCCGCGGGTCGGTTGGGCTGCACGGCGATGCGCAGCCACCCGACCACTCCAGAGCCCGGTGAAGTGAAGTTGTAGTAGGTGGACTCGTTGTAGCTCGGAGTGCGGTCCGGTGGGTGCCGGTACTCGTGCAGGGGCGCGATGGACTCGGCGAACATGGACAAGCCGTCATCCTCTTCTCGATGCCTGCGCTTCAGGCTGCCGGGCGCTGAGGGGTGTCCGGCTCGGGCGGGTGGCCGCTCCGCGACCGCCGCAGGGGACTTGCCGATCATCGTCACCGTCCGTTCCCGCGGCCATCGCCAACATCTTCAACTGGATGGTCGGCTAAATCAAGAGTGGGGCCGGAGGTCGCGGAAGTCGCCTCTCATGGCCGTTGTGCTTGCGAAAATTCATCGCACGCCGAGCGTTGACGCTCAGATCGGGCGTTGCTAGTTTGCCAACCACTTGGTCAGTTGAGGATCCGCTCATCGGCCAACTGACCTGGTGGGAGCGGTGGGCACGTGCCGTCGCCCCAGCAGATCATTCCCCCCTAACTGGTTGGGTTATGCGCCCGACGGGTGAGAGGAGTCCCCGTGAGACGCACATCCGCCTTCGTCCTCATCGGCACGGTGCTCGCAGGCCTGGCCACGGCCTGCGGCGGTTCCGGATCCTCCGGCGACGGGAAGGGATCCTCCGGCTCTCCCGTCTCGATCATGGTCTCGGGGACGCTGTCGAGCCCGAACCTGTCGTATCCGCAGGCCGCGACCGGCGCGCTGGCGGCCGCCGAGGCGATCAACAAGGCCGGCGGCATCGACGGCCGCCCCATCAAGGTCATCGAGTGCAACGACCAGCTGAACCCGTCCACCGCGCTGGCGTGCGTGCGCAAGGCGGCGCAGGAGCGCGTGGTCGCCATGGTGGGCGGCATCGACCTGTTCACCGCGCAGTTGTGGCCCGTGCTGAAGACCGCGGGGATCCCCTGGGTGGGACTCGACGTCATCTCCGCCGACCAGGCGACCAACGAGATGTCCTACCCGATGACCGGCGGGACCGTCACCGGCTTCTACCAGGCCGGACGCCTGGCGGTGCAGAAGGGCGGCAAGCAGGTCGTCATCATCAGGCACCAGAACTCCCAGTCCGCCTTCGTCGCCGACGTCGTCACCGGCGGGGTGAAGGCGGCAGGCGGCTCGGTCACCAGCCGGATCGTCTCGACGATCGGCAACCCCGATCCCACGCCCGCCGCGGCCCAGGCCGTGGCCAAGCGCCCCGGCGGGATCGCCTGCGCCTGCAACGCCGGGGACGGCGCCCGCATCCTGAAGGCGGTCCGGCAGGCCGGCTTCACCGGGGCGTTCACCGCCGGATACCCGACCCTGCTGGAAAGCGACATCAAGACGCTCGGGACGCTGGCCGACAACACCTACACCCCCAGCGACATCGCCTACTCCGGCGACCCGAAGGCGGCCCTGTTCTACGACCAGATGCGCGCCTACGACCCCAAGGCCGCCACCGACAGCATCTCGGCCGGTTCCTGGCTCGCCACCTACGCGATCGCCCAGGTCCTCAAGGGGCAGACGCCCCTGACCAGCGCCACGCTGATCAAGCGGCTCAAGACGGTACCGGCCATCGACACCCACGGCGTGACCGGCGGGAGCCTCACCTTCTCCAAGCCCGGCGCCCTGCCGCAGTATCCGCGGATCGTCGACCCCTATGTCATCGAGTACCAGGCCACCGGCGGTAAGCGCGTCCCCATCAGCCAGAAGTTCGTCAGCGTCTACAGCGGCTCCTAGGAAGGACACCGTGGTGACAGAGCGGCCCACACCACCCGGGGACCGGCCCCGGCCGCCTGCCGCCTCCACGCCGGCCCGCCGGGTTCTCCTGCGGACCAGGGGACTGGCGGCCGGCTACGGAGACATGCGTGTCGTCGACGGCGTCGACCTGGCCGTGGACGAAGGCGAGATCACGGCCCTGCTCGGCGGCAACGGCGCGGGCAAGACCACGGTCCTGCGCACCGTCGTGGGGCTCCAGCGGCAGCTCGGCGGCGAGGTGCACCTGTTCGGCGAGGCGACGCGGGCGCCGCTGCACCAGCGCGCCCGGGCCGGGCTGGGCTACATCGCCGACAACCGCTCGCTGATCCCGGCCCTGAGCGTCCGGGACAACCTGCGCCTGGCCAAGGTGGACCTCGACGAGGTCGTGGCCGTGGTCCCGGCGCTGGCCGGGCTGCTCGACCGCCGGGCGGGCCTGCTGTCGGGCGGCGAGCAGCAACTGCTCAGCGTCGGACGCGCGCTGGCCCGGCGCCCCCGGCTGCTGGTCGTCGACGAGTTCTCCCAGGGGCTGTCGCCCCTGGCCGCCGAGGCCGTCACGGCGCTGCTGCGCGCGGCCGCGGAGGCGGGGACCGGCGTCCTGCTCGTCGAGCAGGTGCTGCGGCGGGCCCTGGCCCTGTCCGACCGGTTCCTCGTGCTGCGCCAGGGCGGCGTCGCCCTGGACGGCCGCTCGGCCGACCACCGGGACCACCCCGAAGAGATCGAACGCCTGACGACCGCCGCGGTGAACGGGGTGAGGCACCCATGAACGTCCTGCTCTACGCGATCATCGGCCTGGGCAGCGGCGCGGTCTACGGGCTGCTCGCCCAGGGGATCGTGGCCGTCTACCGCAGCTCCGGCGTGCTCAACTTCGCCCAGGGCGCCATCGCGATGGCCGCCGCCTACCTGTTCGTCGACCTGCGCCACATCGTGCCGGCACCGATCGCCGTCGTCGCGGTGACGGCGGGCGCCGCCGCCTTCGGCGTGCTCTTCCACGCCATCGTCATGACACCCATGCGCCGGGCCTCGACCCTGGCCAAGGTGGCGGCCACCCTCGGCCTGTTCGTGACCCTGCAGTCGGCGGTCGCGCTGCGCTACGGCACCGAGAGCAAGATGGTCCCCGGCTTCCTGCCCTCCTCGCCCCTGCACCTGTGGAGCGGGGCGGCGGTCGGACTGGACCGGCTGATCCTGCTGCTGATCGCGGTCGTGGTCACCCTCGCCGCCTGGTACGCCTACCGGTCCACCCAGTTCGGCCGGCTGACCACGGGCGTCTGGCACGACCCGGACGCCGTCGGCGCGCTCGGCGGGTCCCCCAGGCTGGTCGCCGGCGCGAACTGGGCGATCGGCAGCGGGCTGGCGGGCCTGTGCGGCTGCCTGATCGCGCCGCTGACCGGCCTGCAGACCGACACGCTGTCCATGCTGGTCGTCCCCGCCGTCGCGGCGGCCATCGCCGGCGGGTTCTCCTCCTTCCCCGGCGCGCTGGCCGCGGGCCTCGCGATCGGCGCCGCGGAGTCCGTCGTCGGCAACTACGTGTCCACACCGGGCTGGTCGAAAGCGGTGCCCTTCCTGGGCATCGCCATCCTGTTCGTCGCGCGCGGCCGGAGCCTGCCGGTCCGCTCGGAGGCGCAGCAGGCACTCCCGGCGGTCGGCCGCGCCCACTTCGGCCGCACCGGCGTGGCAGGGGTGGTGCTGGTCCTGCTGCTGGCCGTCCACCTGGGGCCCGCCTCCTGGGTCGGGCCCATCACCGCCACGGCCATGGCCGCCATCGTGGCGCTGTCGGTCGTGCTGGTCACCGGGTACGCCGGTCAGCTCACCCTGGCGCCGCTGGCGCTGAGCGGCGCGGGTGCGCTGCTGGCCGCCAACGCCTCCCACGCCTGGGGGTGGCCGCTGGTGCCGAGCCTGCTCGCCGGGGCCGTCCTGGCCGTCCCGGTCGGTCTCGCGGTCGCCCTGCCCGCACTGCGCACCCGCGGCGCCAACCTGGCCGCGATCACGCTGGCCCTCGGGGTCGTGGTGAACGACGTCGCCTTCAACAACCCGCGCTGGACCGGCGGCTTCGAGGGCCTGACCACCGGGCCGCTGACGGTCCTGGGCTGGTCGGTCGACGCCAACCTGCATCCGGAACGCTACGCCGACCTGGTGCTGGCGCTGCTGCTGCTGGTCGGGCTGCTGATGGTCCGCGTCCGCAGGGGGCCGCTCGGCCGCCAGCTGCTGGCCGTCCGGGGCAACGAGCGCGCCGCGGCCTCGGTCGGTATCAGCGTCGGAGCCGCCAAGCTGGTCGCCTTCTCGCTGGCCGCGTTCATCGCCGGGCTCTATGGCGTCCTGACCGGTTTCCAGACCGGTGTCGCCACCTTCACCACCTTCGACGCCTTCAGCTCGATTCTGCTGGTCAGCACCGTTGTGCTCGCCGGCGTCGGTTACAGCGGCGGCGCGATCGTGGCGGGCGTGATGGCCAGCGGGGGGATCGTGTCCACCTGGCTCGGCTTCAGCGGCATCGCCGACTACCTGCCGCTGATCAGCGGCCTGGCGCTGATGCTGACGCTGGTGGTGCAGCCGAGCGGCATCGTGCCGGAGACCCTCGAGACCTGGCGGCACCTGGGAGCGGCCGCCGCCCGGCGGCTTCCCGGCGCGGAGGCCCTGCGGAACGCGGTCGCGGCCGTGCGCCGCGGTGCGGCGCGCCCGCACCCGCGGCCGCAGACCTCGGCGGCGCCCGACACGGGGGAGCCGGCGGCTCGTCCGGCGGTTCCGGGGGTGCGGGCCGCCGGATTGCGCGTCGAGGGCCTGTCGGTGCGGTTCGGCGAGGTGCGCGCCGTCGACGGGTTGTCGCTGGCCGTGGCGCCCGGCGAGATCCTCGGGCTCATCGGCCCCAACGGCGCCGGCAAGACCACCGCCATCGACGCCGTCACCGGCCTGGTGCCGGCCGCCGGCCGGGTCATGCTCGGCGGCAAGGTCCTGTCGGGCCTGCCACCGCACCGGCGCGCCGGCAGCGGACTGGGCCGCTCCTTCCAGGGCATCGAGCTGTTCGAGGACCTCACGGTCGGCGAGAACGTCATGGTCGGGCATGAGGGCAGGCGGTTGGGGGGCCTGCTCCTGGACCTGCTGAGACCCGCCCGCGGCCGGCTCTCGCCCGCTGGACGGGCCGCCGTCGAGCTGTTCGGGCTCGGGGAATGCTCCGGCGACAAACCCGGCGAGGTCTCCTTCGGCCTGCGCAGGCTCGCCGGAATCGCGCGCGCGGTGTCGGGCGCACCGTCGGTGCTGCTGCTGGACGAACCCGCCGCGGGGCTCGGGCCGGGGGAGGTGCAGGAGCTGATCACCCTGCTGCGCAGGCTGGCCCGCGACGGGAACATGGCGATCATCCTGGTCGAACACCACATGGAAATGGTGATGGCGGTCTGCGACCGCGTCCACGTGATGAATCTGGGCCGGACGCTGGCGGTCGGCACGCCCGAGGAGATCGAACGCGACCCGGCCGTGCGCGCCGCCTACCTGGGCGACGCGGACCCCGACGCGGCTCAGGAGGAGACACGGGACGAGACGAGGCCCGGGACGGTGCGGCAATGACCCCGGCCGGGGCGGCGGCAGGGCAGGAGACGGGACGACCGGCAGGTCAGACGGCAGGTCGCGGTGCTGATCCCCGACCGCGGCCGGCGGTGAGCCTCAGCGGGGCCGATGAGAGCCTGGACCAGGTCGGCGGCCTGGTCGAGCAGTTCACCGCCGCCGGCTACCGGGAGCTGTGGACCAGTGAACTCACCGGGTCCGACGCCTTCGCTCCGCTGCTCGCCGCCGCGGCGGGCCGGCCGTGGCTGCGGCTCGGCACGGCCGTCGCCGGCGTGTTCACCCGCTCGCCGGGGCTGCTGGCGATGCAGTCGCTGAGCCTGGCCGAGGCCAGCGCCCATCCGGTATTCGTCGGCATCGGAGCCTCCAGCCAGGCGATGGTCACCGGCTGGCACGGGGTGCCCTACGCCAAGCCCTACACGCGGGTCCGCGACACCGCGCGCTTCCTGCGCCGGGCGTTCGAGGGCGACCGTGTCACCTTCCGCTCCGACAGCTTCGACATCGACGGTTTCCGGCTGGCGCGGACACCTCCGCGGCGGCCCCGCGTCCTGATCGCCGCGCTGCGGGAGAGGATGCTCCGCCTGGCCGGAGCCGAAGCCGACGGCGTGGTGCTCAACTGGCTCAGCCCTGGCGACGTCCAGCGGGTGGCGCCCCTGGTCCTGGACGGCGACCCCGACGCCGACATCGTCGCGCGGCTGTTCGTCGTGGCCGCCGCCGACCGGCAGGCCGCGCGCGACCACGCCCGCAGGTTCGTCACCGGCTACCTCACCTCGGGCGTCTATGCCGCCCATCAGGTCTGGCTGGGCCGCGGCCCGGCGCTGGAGCCGATGTGGCGGGCCTGGCAGGCCGGAGACCGGAAGGCCGCGCTCGCCGCCGTACCCGACCATCTGGTCGATGATCTGTTCCTCACCGGGGACGAGGCGCAGGTTCGGGCGGGGGTGGCCGACTACATCGCCGCCGGGGTCACCCGTCCGGTGATCTCGGTGGTCGGGCCGGATCCGGATCTGGCCCGCGGGCTTCTGCTGCGGCTGGGCGCGGCCGTTGACGCCGCTCCCGGGCCGGCGCACAATAACCAACTAATTGGTGGAAAACGAGGGAGGCGGCCAGCGAGATGAGCGTCGCGGAATCGCAACGTCCCGGCACGGAGAGCGGCGGCCCGCAGCGCGTCGGGCTGCTGGCGGAGACGGTCGGAGAGGCCCTGCGGCGGCAGGCGCGGGACCACGGGCACCGGCCGGCCGTCCTCTGGGAGGCCGGCGAGGTGGTGCGCCGCCTGACCTACACCGAACTGGAGGCCCGCGCACAGGCGGTGGCGCACCTGCTGGGCGGCGCCGGCCTGGTGGTGGAGGACCGGGTCGCCGTGTGGGGCGCCAACTGCGTGGAGTGGGTGCTGCTGGAGTACGCCTGCGCGCTGCGCGGCCTGGTTCTGGTGCCGCTGAACACCGCATGGACCGACGAGGAGACCGCGGCCGCGCTGGACCTGGCCGAGCCGTCGATGGTGTTCACCGGCGCCGACGGCCGCGGGGCGCCGCTGCGGGAACGGGCCGAGCGCTTGGCGGGCACCTGCCCGGTCCGCCCGCTGGCAGGACTGCTGGAGTGCCCCGAGGCGAGCCCGACCCGGGTCACGGTCGGCCCGGACGCCCCGTTCCTGATGCAGTTCACCTCCGGGACGACCGGCAGGGCCAAGGGGGCGCTGCTGAGCCACCGTTCCGTCCTCAACGCCGCCCACCTGCGGGAGCGGCGCGATCCGGCCAGCGGCGGCGTGTGCCTCAACAGCGTGCCGTACCACCACATCGGCGGGTCGCTGTACGTCGTGCTCGGCGCGCTCACCGGCGGCGGCGCCTTCGTCGTCGTCGACAGGTTCGACGCCGACCAGACCGTGCGGCTGCTGCCGCTGGCGGGGGTGACCCACCTGGGCGGGGTCCCCATCATGATCGAGCGAGTTCTGGACCGGCCGGGACTCGCCGCGGCGGCCGGTTCGGTCACGACGGTGGCGCTGGGCGGCGCCGACATCAGCCCCCGGCTGATCGACCGCGTTCGCGACGAGCTCGGCGCCACCGTGCTGACCACCTACGGCCAGTCCGAGTGCCCGATCATCACCTGCAGCACCCCTGGCGACGACCCCGTCGCCCTGGCGACCACGGCGGGGCGGCCGGTGGAGGCGACCGAGGTGCGGATCATCGACCCCCGGACCGGCGGCGTGGCCGGCCCGGGGGAGACCGGCGAGATCCTCGTGAGGTCCCCCCTGGTCATGCGGGGCTACCACCGGGCGCCGCAGCGCACCGCGGAGGTCCTCACCGGCGACGGGTTCCTGCACACCGGCGACCTGGGCCGCCTGGACGCCGACGGCAACCTCACCATCCGCGGCAGGATCCGCGAGGTCATCATCCGCGGCGGAGAGAACATCTACCCGGCCGAGGTGGAGGCCGCGCTGGCCCGGCACCCCGCGGTGACCGCCTGCGCGGTCGTCGGTGTCACCGACCCCTCCTGGGGCGAGGTCGTCGGAGCGAGCGTCATCACCGCGGGCCAGGCGGTCCAGGCCGCCGAACTCGAAACGTTCCTGGCCGAGCGGATCGCCCACTTCAAGGTCCCGCGCCGGTGGCGCTTCGTCGAGGAGCTGCCCATGACCGCCGCAGGCAAGATCCGCCGCGTCCAGGTGAAACAGGAGATGAACGACCAGGACCCGCACGACCCGGACACGCCCCGGGACACCGCCGAACGGCGGGCGCGGTGAGCGAGCCCGCGGTCTCCCTCACCGATCAGGCCCCGCCCGCGCTGACCGCCTGGCTCGTCGGCCGGCTCGCCGCGGCGGAGCCGCCGCTGGTGTTCACCCGCATCGCCGGCGGCTACTCCATGCTCACCTGGCGGGTGGAGGACCAGGCGGGAAACACCTGGGTGCTGCGGCACCGGCCGCCCGGCGTCCACCAGGGCCGCGCGCACGACACCGCCCGCGAGGCCCGCGCGATCGGTGCCCTGGTCGGCACGCCGGTGCCCGTGCCCCGGCTGCGGGCGGTCGGCACCGACGACGACCCGCTCGGGCTGTCGTGCCATGTCACCGATTTCGTCCCCGGGCACGTTCTGGCGGACGCGCGGGCCGCCGAGACCTGCCTGCCCCCGCAGGCGCTCGCGGCCGCGTCCAGGAACATCGTCGGCGCGCTCGCCGCGCTGCACGCCGTCGCCCCCGACGCCGTCGGCCTGGGCGATCTGGGGCCGCGCGAGGGCTACGTGCAGCGCCAGTTCCGACGCTGGAGCGGAGTGGTGGACGGCCTGGCACTGGATGACACCGGCGTGGTCGCACTGTTCACCCGGACCGGCCAACGGCTGCGCGGCCTCACCCCGCGCGAGCAGGCCGGCCGTGTCGTGCACGGCGACTACCGGCTCGGCAACGCCATCACCGGCCAGGACGGCACCATCCGCGCCGTGCTGGACTGGGAACTGGTCACCCTCGGCGACCCGCTGGCCGATGTCGGCATGATGGCGGCGTTCTGGGACCCGCCCGCCGCGGCGATGCTCGGCACCACGATGCCGACGGCCGCGCCCGGGGCCATCAGCGTCGACGAGGCGCTGGACCACTACGCCCGCCTGTCCGGCAGGGACCTGGACGCCATGGCGTTCTACCAGGCGTTCGCCTGCTGGAGACTGGCCGCGACCGGGCTGCGCGGCTGGGCCCGGTACGAGTCCGGCGCGATGGGCCAGACCCACGACACCACCAAGTTCCTCACCGCCGCCGCGACATGGCTCGAACGGGCGGATCAGTTGCTGGCCCGGCGATGAGCCGTCTCCGCAAGCCGATGAAAACCAGGGCAGGAGGGACATGACCGGAGCGGCCGAGGCGCCGGGCGAGGGCGTGGTCGGGTCGGGGCCGATCACGGTCGGCGCGGCGCGGGCGACGCTGACGGCACCGGGCGCGGCCTACGAACTGCACGAGGTCGTCGTCGCGGGCAAGTCGGTCCACTGTTACCGCAACGCCCCGCCGCACCTGCGCGCGGTCTTCGAGTCGACGCGCGAGTACGGCGATCGCGACGCCGTCGTGTACGAAGACGAACGTCTCACCTACGCCCAGCAATACGCCGCCGTCGCCCGCACGGCGACCACCCTGCGCGAGGGATTCGGCATCGGCCGGGGCGACCGGGTCGTGCTGGCGATGCGCAACCTGCCGGAGTTCGTGATCGCGTTCTGGGCCTGCCAGGTCATCGGCGCGGTCGCGGTACCGCTCAACGCGTGGTGGACCGGGCAGGAACTGGCCTGGGCGATCGCCGACGCGGACCCTGCCCTGGCGGTCATGGACGGCGAGCGGTGGCGGCGGCTGCGCGACGCCGGATTCCCGATGACCGGCCTGCCGGTCGTGGTCACACGGGCGGAGGAGGATCTCGCCGGCGCGATCCCCTGGCGGGAGATCGTGCCCGACCACACCGGCACCGGCGAACTGCCGGACTGCGACATCGGCCCGGACGACCCCGCCACGATCCTCTACACCTCCGGAACCACCGGCAGGCCCAAGGGCGCGGTGGGCACGGGCCGCAACCACTGCTCCCTGCTGATGGCCGCCGGATTCCAGGGCGAGGTCGGCCGGCTCACCCAGCCGTCCCCGCCGCGGCGGGAGCCGTCGCAGCCGGCGCTGCTCAACCCGTTCCCGTTCTTCCACATCGGCGGCCTGTCGTCGATGTACCTGGCGGGCTCCGGCGGGGTGAAACAGGTCCTGATGTACAAATGGGACACCGCCCGGGCGCTGGAGATCTGCGCACGCGAGCGCATCACCAACCTGGCGGTGGTCCCGACGATGCTGCGCCGGATGCTCCAGGGGCTCGCCGCCGAGACCTACGACCTGTCGGCGGTCACCGCCATCGGGATCGGTGGAGCCCCGGGAGCTGCGGAGCTGTCCGACGCCGCCGCCGCCCGGTTCGGATCAGGTGTCTCGATCAACCACGGCTACGGGCTCACCGAGACGACATCCTCGGCCTGCCAGCACAACGGCGCCTCGTTCGCGGCCCGGCCCGACAGCGTCGGCCTGCCCACCCCGGGCACCGCGATCCGCATCGTGACCGAGGACGGCACGGACCGGCCGGCCGGTGCGGCGGGGGAGATCTGGGTGCGGGGCCCGCAGGTCGTCGCCGGCTACTGGAACGACCCCGCCGCCACGGCGACGGCGTTCCAGGACGGGTGGTTCCGCGCCGGAGACATCGGCGCGCTCGACCAGGAGGGCTACCTGACCGTCCTGGACCGGGCCAAGGACGTGATCATCCGCGGTGGCGAGAACGTCTATCCGGCCGAGATCGAGGCCGTCCTGCACGACCACCCGGCAGTCCAGGAGGCGGCGGTGGTCGGGCTGCCCGACCACGACCTCGGGGAGATCGTGGCCGCCGTCGTGGTCCCTGCCGGGAGCGCCGCCGTGACCGGCGAGGAACTGCGTGAACACGCGCGCCGCGGCCTGGCCGCCTTCAAGGTCCCCGCCGTCGTCGTCGTGCGCGACGCGCCACTGCCCCGCAACGCGACCGGCAAGATCCTCAAGCGGCTCCTGCGCGAGGAGCTGGCCGCGGCCGGGTGACGGCCGGTCGACGCCGCAGGCGGTGTATGATATCCACCAGCTGGTTGGGAAAATGTATGCTTCCACCGACCGCGCCCCGGCTGGACGGCGCGGTCGGGCATCCGCGGCGCCTTGTCAGGAGGGGTTTCGTGCCACGACCGTCCCGGAGAGCGGATGTGTGCGCCACGGCGGCGCGGCTCTTCCGCGAGTACGGATACAGCTCGGCCACCATGGACCTGATCGCCGACGAGATCGGGCTCAACAAGGGAACGCTCTACCACTATTACCCGTCCAAGAGCGCCATCCTTTACGAGCTGCTGTCAAAGCAGGTCGACGGCACTCTGGAGTTCATCGCCAAGGTCCCCTCCGAGGGCACCGCCACCGAGCGGATGCGTGAACTGGTGCGGCTGCAGGTCGAGCATGTGTCCGGCAAGCACGACGAGGTCGTGGTGTTCTTCCAGGAGCTGCCCTGGATCGAGAAGCACCTCGAGCCCGCGCAGGCGGCGGATCTGCGGCGCCGTGTGCGCAAGTACGAGCACTTCAGCAAGCAGCTGATGACCGCGGGCGTCCGGTCGGGGGAGTTCCGGCCCATCGACGTGGGCATGATCATGCCGTCGATCGTCGGCATCCTGGCCTATGTGCCCGTCTGGTTCCGGGCGGCGACGGGCAAGGCGCAGGCGGCGCTCGTCCAGGAACTGACCGATTTCGTCATGTACGGAATCCTCACCCCCGCGCTCGCGGCGGCCGAACCGCTGTCCGCCGCCGAGGGCGGCCGGCTCCCCGCCGCAGGCCGGGGGCGCTCCCCGAAGCAGACGTCCAGCTCCTGACCTCCGCGGCAGGCTCAGGGCGCGGCGATCCCGATCCGAGTTCTCGCGGTGGTCGCTATCGCGCTGCCCCGCGCCGACGAGCGGACGGTGAGCGGGCCGCGCGATGACGTGCGGCGATCTGTCTTGACCGTGGTGGGGTGCCGCGGACATCTTCATTACCAACTGGTTGGTGGGGGACCCGCGAGTGCCGCGTTGTCGCCCCCGAGTGAGCACGGGGTTCGTTCGATCGAGCGACGTGAGTAACTGCGGCCGTGACCAGCGCCCACGACGAGGCCGATGAGCCGAAGGCGGGTAAGCGCAAGATCGCGTAGTTCGGCGAGGACGACGCCGTCCAACGCGCCGCTCTGGGCAGCCGGACGGTCAAGGTCGGCGGCGCCCTGCTTCGTGCCCGGCGACGGCCCCTACGCCTGCCGGGCGGGCCCGGCGGTGTCGAAGTGAGCGAGTTCCATGAGGTGCCCGGCTTCGAGGTGATCTTCCTTCGAGCCGTTCGCGGTGCTCAGCGAGGGAGGTGGCACGGGAGCGGGCGCGGACCCGCCCGCAATGGAGCGACAAGCTCGTTCCCGGTGTGACCCCGCGGCTCGGCGGAGCAGGCATGAGCCGCGGTGGCCTGGGCGGCGAACGGTGCCCTGTCCGGTGCCGTTTCTGGTGCGTGCCCCGCATCCCGCGGCGGGCGTCACGGCTGGTCGGGCCGCAGCGTCAGGAACAAGGCGGTCGCCTCCGCGCAGAGCCGGTCTCCGTGGTGCAGCGTCCCTCGCAGGTGCCACTTGCGGCCCTCCACCCGGGCGACCGTGGCCTCGACGGTGAGCGGTTCACCGAGCGGCGTCACGCTGCGGTAGTCCACCGACAGGTTCGCCGTGCGGGCAAGGGGGTATGTCTCCGCAGCTCACGAGACGGCCGAACATCTCGTCGAACAGCAGGGCGACGCCGCCGCCGTGCGCGGCGGCGTTGTTGCCGGAGTGGAACCGCCCGAACCTGGTCTGGCCGGTCAGGGTCCGCTCGGTGACCGTGGTCAGGTGCACCGGGGGACTGAAGGTCTGGCCGCGGGTGGGGTCGAGCAGGAACCGGCCGAACAGCTGGTCGGCGTCGCCGGCCTGGGACCGGGCGAGCAGCGTCGTGGCGCGCTGGACCAGGGCTCTGATCTCCGTCACGGCCTGCTGCGGTGGTGAGCCGGCCGCGAAGGCGTCCTGGAGGGTGGCCATCTCCCGCACCAGGTCGGCCCACCCCGGGGCGGCCTGACGCATCGCCCGGGTGCTCCAGTCGCTCCAGTGCCGGTTCAAAGGAAGCTCGACGTGCGGCTGCTGGGTGTCGGTCTCGGCCATCGGCGCGCCTGTCGGTTGCTCGGCTGCGCGGATACAGCACGCCCAGGTTAGCAAGCCAACTAGTTAGTTGATGTCCTGGAATCGAGAACATTCATCCCAGCAGTGATTGCCAGCACTCCCCATGCTTGATGTAATCAACTCGATGGTTGGTCATGGTGGAGGAGGCGACGTCTCGATGACAGGGCAGGCCACAGGTCCGCTGGCGGGTGTGCGGGTCGTGGAGATCCAGGCGATGGGGCCCGGCCCGTTCTGCGCGATGCTGCTCAGCGATTTCGGCGCCGAGGTGATCCGCGTCGACCGTCCCGGCGCGGTGGACGACGCAGACCCCGCCGAGCAAGCCGCCGATGTGCTGTTCCGGGGCCGCCGCTCGGTCGCGGTGGACCTCAAGCGCCCCGGCGGCGTCGAGCTGGTCCTGCGGATGGTCGACCAGGCCGATGTGCTGATCGAGGGCTACCGGCCCGGTGTCATGGAACGCCTCGGCCTGGGCCCGCAGGAGTGCCTGGCGCGCAACCCGCGCCTGGTCTACGGCCGGGTGACCGGCTGGGGCCAGGACGGTCCGTGGGCCGGGCAGGCGGGTCACGACATCAACTACATCGCGCTGGCCGGGACGCTGTGGCCGGTCGGTCGGGCCGGCGACGCACCGGTCCCGCCGCTGAACTACGTGGGGGACTTCGGCGGCGGCGGCATGCTGCTGGCGGTCGGGATCTGCGCGGCGCTCGCCGAGCGCGCCTCCTCCGGCCGCGGCCAGGTGGTGGATGCGGCCATGGTCGACGGGGCGGCTCTGCTCAACACCTTCATGTACGGGATGCGGGCGATGGGCCGGTGGGGCGACGAGCGCGGCACGAACCTGCTCGACACCGGCGCGCCGTTCTACGAGGTGTACGAGACCGCCGACGGCGGATGGGTGTCGGTCGGGGCGATCGAGCCGAAGTTCTTCGCCGAACTGGTGGAACGCCTCGGCCTGGATCTGGACCCGGCGACTCAGTACGACCAGGCGTCCTGGCCCGCCCTGCGCGGCAGGCTCGCGGCCGTCTTCCGCACCCGCACCCGCACCGAGTGGACCGAGGTGTTCGCCGGTTCCGACGCCTGCTTCGCCCCGGTGCTGACGCCGTGGGAGGCGCCGCGGCATCCGCACAACGCGGTGCGCGGCACCTTCACCGACGGCTTCGGCATCACCCAGCCCGCCCCGGCCCCGCGGTTCGGCCGCACGCCCGCCGCGATCGCCGGGCCTCCGCCGACGCACGGCCAGCACACCGAGGAGATCCTCGGCGAGCTCGGCTTGGACGCCGCCGACATCGCCCGGCGTCGATCGGCCGGCGAGATCGCCTGACCCGGCAGGGCCGGCACCACTCCGGCAGCGGCCGGTGCCGTGCCCGGCAGCGGCCTGCCGGGACCTGGCCGGCCCAGGGACGCGTACGAGGAACGAGGAACGCTCATGACACCCCAGCACCCCACCCCGGCGGCCACTGTCGACCAGGCTTTCCGTGAGCGCGTCGCCGCCGAGCCGGACACGCCGTTCGTCAAATGCGGCACCGGCTGGCTCACCTTCGCCGAGCTCGACGAGCGCAGCGACCGGCTCGCCGCCGGGCTGGCGGCGCTCGGCGTCCGGCGCGGGACGATGGTCGCCACGATCCTGCCGAACCGGATCGAGACGGTCGAGATCCTGCTGGCCGTCGCGAAACTCCGGGCCGTCCAGGTCCCGCTGAACTACTGGCTCAAGGGCGAGTTCCTGGAGTACCAGCTCGACGACTGCGGCGCGAGCGTACTGATCACCGACGGCCCGGGCCACGCGGCGGCACGGGACCCGCTGGCGGCCACCGGCATCCGCCACACCGTGACCGTGGACGATCCGGAACCGGGCTTGGTCGCCTACACCGACCTGCTGGGGGAGCGCCGCACCTTCGAGCCGGGCGCGGAGCCCGGCGACCTGTTGTCGATCATGTACACCTCCGGGACCACGGCCGCGGCCAAGGGCTGCATGCTGTCGAACGGGTACTACGTGTCGGTCGGGCGCGCCTACGGGATGCGCCGGTGGTGCCTGCCGGGCGACCGGATGTACACCGGCTTCCCGATGTTCCACACCAGCGGGCAGATGGTCGCGTTCATGACCGCCCTGGTGAACGGCGCCTCGATCAGCATCGCGCCGCAGTTCCACGCCTCCAGCTTCATCGCCGACGCCGTCGCCGACGGCGCGACCACGCTGGTGGGCGTCGGCGTGATGGGCAACCTGCTGCTCGCCCAGCCGACCGGCCCCGCCGACGGCGCCCACCCCTTCCGGCTGGCGGTCTGGGTACCGATGGGCGAGGCCGAGCAGCGCCGGTTCCAGGAGCGGTTCGCCACACCCGTCATGTCCGAGGGCTACGGGCAGACCGAGTGCGTGCCGATCACGGTCAGCGCCCCCGACGGGCCACGTGCCCGCGGCACCTCGGGGATGATCTCGCCCCTGCTGGAGGTCGCGATCGTCGACGACGGCGACAACCCGGTCCCGCTCGGCCGGCCAGGTGAGATCGTCGTGCGGCCCAAGGTGCCCAACGCGATGTACAGCGGTTACTGGCGCAAACCGGACGCCACCCAGGCGGCCTGGAGCAACCTGTGGCACCACACCGGCGACTTCGGGCGGATGGACGCCGACGGCTTCGTCACCTTCGTCGACCGCAAGAAGGACGTGCTGCGGCGGCGCGGGGAGAACGTCTCGGCGCTGGCGCTGGAGAACGTCATCCGCGGCCACCCCGCGGTCGCCGACGTCGCGGTGTCCCCCGTCCCCGGCCCCTTCGGCGACGACGACATCAAGGCCAGCATCGTCCTGGCCGACGGCGCGGACCTGGACCCCGCCGAGTTCTTCGAGTTCGTCCGCGGCAAGGTCGCCTACTTCGCCGTGCCCCGGTACGTCGACATCCGCGACTCGCTCCCCGTCAACGCGCTGAGCCGGGTCATGAAGCACCTCCTGCGCGAAGAGGGCGTCACCGACACCATGTGGGACCTGGAAGCCCAAGGTCTCGTCGCCACCAAAGGGGAGAACCCGTGACACACCGGCAACAGGCCGACGTGGTCGCCGAACGCCACGGCGGTGTCGTGCTGCTGCGTCTGAACCGGCCGCATCGGCACAATGCCATCGGGGGCACCATGCTGCGCGACCTGGCCGCGGCGTTCGAGGAGGCGGGAGCCGACGACACCGTCCACGTCGTGGTCACCACCGGCACCGGCACCTCCTTCTGTGCGGGAGCCGACGCCGCCGACCTCGGCTCGGACGCACGGCCGCCGGCCCGTGACCTGCTCACCGGCACCAGCGTGGGGGGCGACAACGGCCTGCCGCCGCTGTCGGCGCACGGCCGCGACCTGGACGAACTGGGCAACTCCGGCCGCTGGACACTGCGGATGTGGGAGCTGGACAAGCCGACGATCGCCGCGGTCAACGGCTCGGCCGTCGGCGGAGGGTTCGGTATCGCGCTCCTGCACGACATCGTGCTCGCCGGGGAGTCGAGCCGGCTCGGCACGGGCTTCGCCCCGCTGGGGCTGACCGCGGAACTGGGCATCAGCTACCTGCTGCCGCGCCTGGTCGGCATGGCCGCGGCGGCCGACCTGCTCTTCAGCGGCCGGCTCGTCACCGCGGCCGAGGCCAGGGACCTGCGACTGGTCCACCAGACGGTGCCCGACGACGAGCTGCTGGAACGGGCGATGGAGCTCGCGCAGCGGATCTCCGCCATGCCGCCGCTGGGGGTCCGCTCCAGCAAGCGGCTGCTGCGCCGGTCGATGGGCAACGACCTGACCGATCAGCTCCGGGCCGAATACGCGGCCCAGTTGATGCTCTTCGACCACCCCGAGACACACACCGCCCTGGACCAACTCGCCGCCCGCCTCGAACGCTAGACGCCCCGCCCAGCCCCTGCTTGTTGCCGGAGTCAGAAGTGCCATGCGGCTCGCGGTAGCGGCCACACCCTGGCCGCTTCCCCTGCCACTGTGATCGCCGAGCCGGGCGGCGGCGGTTCCGCCGAGAACCGGAACGCGCGGCGCCCGCACACGACGAATGCGAAGGCAAGGAGCCGATCATGTCCATCAGCACAGTGACCCACCTGAACTTCCGGGGTGACGCCCGCGCGGCGCTCGGCTTCTACCAGTCGGTGTTCGGCGGGGACATGGTCACGGTCACCTACAAGGACGCGGGGAACGTCCAGGAGCCGTCCGAGGCGGACCAGGTGATGTGGGGGCAGGTGGCCGCCGGCAGCGGCTTCCGGGTGATGGCCTACGACGTGCCCTCGCAGTTGCCGTGGCACCAGGGGGAGAACGCGTTCTTCGTCTCGGTGCGCGGTGACACGGCCGAGGAGATCACCGCGTACTGGGAGAAGCTCTCCGACGGCGCGACCGTGGTGCAGCCGCTGGGGCCCGCGCAGTGGGCGCCCCTGTACGGGATGTGCAAGGACCGGTTCGGTGTCACCTGGGTCCTGGACGTCGTCAGCGAGTACAACGCCGCCTGACCGCGTCGCGACGATCAACGCCTGCCCGCCACCCCACCGGGAGGCGGGCAGGCCGCGGCCCCTCCCGAAACAAGGAACCCGGTAATGAAGGCGCGCGCACTCGGCCGGACCGGCATCCAGGTCAGCCCCTACTGCCTGGGCACCATGATGTTCGGCCGCTTCGGCAACCCCGACCCCGACGACTGCGTCCGGATCGTCCACCGGGCCTTGGAGGCCGGGATCAACTTCGTCGACACCGCCGATGTGTACGGGCCCGCCGGAGTGTCGGAGGAGATCGTGGGCAGGGCCCTCCAGGGCCGCCGCGACGACGTCGTACTGGCCACCAAGGTCGGCGGCTCCATGGGCGAGGACCCCAACCGCTCCGGCGGCTCCCGGCGCTGGATCGTCACCGCGGTCGAGAACTCGCTGCGGCGCCTGCGGACCGACCGCATCGACCTCTACCAGATTCACCACCCCGACCCGCAGACCGACATCGAGGAAACCCTCTCCGCGCTGACCGACCTGGTACGCAGCGGCAAGGTCCGCGCCATCGGCGCCTCCAACACCCGGCCTCGCAGATCGTCGAGGCGCAGTGGACGGCCGAGCGGCGCGGCCTGGAGCGCTTCCGCACCGAGCAGCCCACATACTCCATCCTCAACCGCGGCATCGAGCGCGAGGTCCTGCCCGCCTGCCGGCGCCACGGCATGGGCACGCTGGTGTGGGGTCCGTTGTCCATGGGCCTGCTCACCGGCCGCTACCGCAAGGGCGGGCCCGAACCACGGACCGAACGGATGCACTGGGTGCCCCGGCACCTGACCGACGAACGCAAACTCGACGCCGTCGAACGGCTCATCCCACTGGCCGAAGAAGCCGGGATGCCGCTGACCCACCTCGCGATGACCTTCGCCATCACCCACCCTGGCGTCACCTCGGCCACCCGCCGACGTACTGGTGCCCGACGCGGTCGCTCACCTGTGCGGCCTGCCAGGCTGTGTCTCCAGGTCCCGGTCTACAGCGCTCGCATGTAACCGGGCCTTGGCGAGCGAGCGCGCATCGCTCTCGTCCTCTTGACACCGAAACCGTTCCGGGCGGGTGCCAGTCCGGGGGCGATGGACACAGATCAGGTGGTGTGGAGAAGGTGGCCAGGGAAGGCGACTCCGGTGAGTTCTTCGGAGACTTCCCACAGGCGGTGTGCCGTCTCGGCGTCTTGTGCCCTGGGCGAGCGGCCGACCAGCTTCGGCGCGCCGCGTCCCTCAAGGAAGCCGCTGGGGCCTGCGTAGCCGTTGCCCGGGATCTCCGCCACGGCGGCGTACAGCGTTGGCAGAGCGCCGTCGTCGTCGCTCTGCGCGAGGAGGGTGAGCGCCGGCTGCACGAGGCGCAGCCTGTCGGACCGGAGCAGGTTCGTGGCCGCGAGGCCGGGGTGTGCGGCGGTCGCGATCACCGGTGAGCCGGCCTGGTCGAGCCGGCGCTGGAGGTCCGAGGTGAACAGCAGGTTGGCCAGCTTGGACTGCGCGTACGCGGCCATCGCCCGGTACGGCCGACGCTCCCAGTTGAGGTCGTCGAAGTCGATCGAGCCTCTCTTGTGAGCGTTGGAGGAGACGGTGACGACCCGTTCCCGGATACGCGGCAGGAGCAGGTTCGTCAGCGCGAAGTGGCCCAGGTGGTTGGTGCCGAACTGGAGCTCGAAGCCGTCGGCGGTGCGGGAGAACGGCGGGATCATGACGCCCGCGTTGTTGATCAGTATGTCGACGGGCTCGGTGAGGTCCTCGGCGAACGCGCGGACCGAGGAGAGGTCGGCGAGGTCGAGCCGCCGGACCTCGATGTGGCCGGTCATCGAGGCGGTGGCCGCGCGCCCCTTGTCCAGGTCGCGTACGGCGAGCACGACGCGCGCGCCCTTGGCGGCGAGGACGCGGGCGGTGACGCGGCCGATCCCGCTGTTGGCGCCGGTGACGACGACCGTACGACCCGTCATGGAGGGGACGTCCGAGGCAGAGAATGTTCTCATGGCCTACAAAGTAGTCACCGACAACAATGTAGTCAACGAAAACACTTCTGCTATCTTCGTGCCATGCCAGACGCGAACGGGGAGCGGCCGTACCACCACGGCAACCTCCGGGCCGCACTGCTCGACGCTGCCCAGCGCGGCCTGCGGGAGCGCGGCGCGGACCAGTTGTCGCTGCGCGACCTGGCCAAGGAGGTCGGCGTCAGCCACGCCGCGCCGCGCCGGCACTTCCCCGACCGCCAGGCGCTGCTC
This sequence comes from Actinomadura rugatobispora, assembly GCF_055379765.1. Classification (NCBI taxonomy): domain Bacteria; kingdom Bacillati; phylum Actinomycetota; class Actinomycetes; order Streptosporangiales; family Thermomonosporaceae; genus Actinomadura; species Actinomadura rugatobispora. The sequence continues at coordinate 10,677,830 of NZ_AP029191.1, forward strand.
GACGCGCTCGCCGAGGCCGGGTTCGTCCACCTGGACGCGGCACTTCGCACCGCGTTGGCGGGTGCGGACGAGGGCTTCCCCGCGCGCCTCCGGGCCACCATGACGGCCTACATCCGTTTCGCCACCGAGAACGCCGCGCTGCTGGAGCTGATGTACACCAGCAAGCACCGGCCGGGGGCGACGCAGGTCGTGAAGGCGGCCGAGGCGCCGTTCGGACTGATGGCCGAGCTGATCGCTCAGGGGGAAGAGCAGGGCGCGCTCGACGCCGCTGATGCCGAGCGGATCGGGATCGTCCTTTTCGCGACCGTCCAGGGCATCGCCTCGATCATCAACGGGAATTTCGTCGAACCAGAACTGCTGGACGGACTCGTGGAGACCGCGGCCGAGCAGTTCCTGCGCGGCGCCCGCCCGCTTACCTGAATGCGGGGCATCGACCGGCGGCATGCCCTACGGCGTTCCCCGCTACACACTTGGTCGGAGCCCGCTGGGGCCCTCTCCCAGCACTGCGGGCCGCCGCTGATAGCCGCCGGGCGTCCAAGCCGCCCGCCGGCCGGGGTGTTCCTCGCCCGCAGGCTCGCCGCCGGACGCGGACACGGCACATGAGACCGACGACGACGATCAAGGAATGTTGACCCGCGGGATCACCGGGAGGGACGATGGGAGGGTGAGTCCCGCTCATCGGAACGAAGGCGAGATCTCCGCGGTGGGACGCGCCGCGGCGCTGCTGAAGGAGTTCCGCACCGGAGACGGGACCCTGACCGCGGCCGCGCTGGTCAGACGGACGGGCCTGCCGAAGTCGACGGTGCACCGGATGCTGCGTGAGCTGGTGCGGGTCGAACTGCTCGAACAGGTCGGCGGTACGTACCGGCTCGGGTTGCTGGTGTTCGAGCTGGGCCGCAGGACGCCGCGGGAGAGCGGGCTGCACGAGGCCGCCCATCCGCACATGGCCGCGTTGCATGAGGCCACCCGGCACAATGTCGGCCTGGCCGTGCTCGCCGACGACGACGTCGTGTACGTGGACATGTTCCGCGGCCGGGACGCGCCGCGGCTTCCGCAGCGGACCGGCACCAGATGGCCCGCACACGCGAGCTGCTCCGGCAAGGCGATCCTCGCGTTCTCCGGTGCCGAAGGGCCGGGGACCGGGCCGCTGCGGCGGTTCACCGAGCACACGATCATCGACCGGGACGCCTTCGCCGCGGAGCTGGAGCGGGTACGGCGCCGTGGGGTCGCCTACGACCTGCGGGAATCCTTTCCGAACGTGGTCGGGGTGGCCTCGCCGATCATGGGCGCGGACGGGGAGGTCGCCGGGGCGCTGTCGATGTCCGGGCTCGCCGGGCGGATCAGCCTGACCCGCGTCGAGGCGGCCGTCCGGGCCGCCGCCCTGGCGGTGACCCGGCGGCTCGCCGGGGAGCGCCTTCCCGCCGCTCATCCCCCCAGCCGATCGACGCGGTAGTCATCGGCGGGGCCGGTGCGCGGGCAGGACGAACACCGCCCGCCGTCCGGCCACACGATGCCTGGCCGGTGATGCGGTGACCGGCCCCGTGGCTCAGCCGCGGCCGACGAACGGCATCTTCGTCGCGGTGATGGTCATGAAAAGTACGTTGGTGTCCAGCGGCAGCGCGGCCAGGTACAGAACCGCCCGGGCCACGTGCTCGGCGTCGAAGGTCGGCTCTGGGGCCGTCCGCCCGTCGGCCTGCTGCGCGCCCTCGGCGATGCCCGCGGTCATCTCGGTGGCCGCGTTGCCGATGTCGATCTGCCCGCACGCGATGTCGTGGGCCCGGCCGTCCAGCGCGATCGACTTGGTCAGGCCGGTGATGGCGTGCTTGGCCGCGGTGTAGGCGACGCTGCGGGGCCGGGGGGAGTGCGCGGAGATCGAGCCGTTGTTGATGATCCGCCCGCCCTGCGGCCGCTGCCGCCGCATCAGCCCGACGGCGTGATGCGCGCACAGGAACGCGCCGGTCAGGTTGGTGCCGACGGTGTGCGCCCAATCCTCGGGTGAGATCTCGTCGACGGCCCCGGACGGCCCGAACGTTCCCGCGTTGTTGACCAGCAGGTCGATCCGGCCGTGGTGGCGTTCCACGGTCTGAAACAGAGCCGCCACCGAGTCCGGCGAGGTCACGTCGGTCGGCACCACCAGCGCGGCCCGTGCCCCTTGCGCCGTCTCCCGCAGCCTCGCCGAGCACGTCAAGCGCGGTGTGCTGGAGGCCGGCGGGTTCCCCGTGGAGTTCCCCGTCATGTCGCTGGGCGAGACGATGCTGCGCCCCACGTCCATGCTGTTCCGCAACCTGGTCAGCATGGCTTCATCCACGACCGGTGGACGAACGCGTTGGCGTCCGATCCGGCGAACCATTCACGCGAACGCAGGGGCGGCATGTCGTCGGCTCCTTCCCGGACGTCCATCAGGCGACCTCCCCAGCGGGGTCGCGGGGAGGGGCGGGCAGGCCGAGGATCTTCCGTGCCTCGGCCGGGGTCGCCGGTTCCATTCCCAGGTCGTGGATGATCCGCACGATCCGTTCGACGAAACGGACGTTGTCCGCCGTCCGCCCGGGCGCGTACCGCACGTTGTCCTCCAGCCCCACCCTGACGTGGCCGCCGAGCAGCAGCGCGTGCGTCAGCCCGCGGGTCTGCTCGGGCCCGGCGACGGCGACCGAGAAGACGCTGCCGGCGGGCAGCAGATCGACCATGTACTGCAGGGTCCTGGGCGAATAGGGCATCGCGTTCTGGAAGACGTGCTGGAGGCCGAGCACGATGTTCACCAGATGCGGCGCGTCGTCGAAGCCCTCCGCGATCAGGGTGGTGACGTCCTGCGCGAGGTGGGCGGGATTCAGCGCCTCCCACTCGGGCTTGATCCCCTTCTCCCGCATGAGACGGGCCAGTTCACGGGCCCGGGACGACGGGGTGTCCATGAGGACCTCGGCGCCGCCCGCGGTGGCGTACGCGGTGAACGCGTCGAGCGTGCAGGTCTCGGCGCCCCCGTCCAGTCCCCGCAGGCGCTGTTCCCAGTCCACCACCGCACGGCCGTCGGCGGTCTCCCGGACCATGTCGCCGTTGACGCCGCCGCCGGTGGAGTTGTTGATGACGATGTCGCACCGTTCGCGGACGAGCCCGTTGATGAGGCGGTACGTCGCCGCGTCGCAGGTGGCCTGCCCGTCGGGTCGCCGCGCGTGCAACGCGGCCATGCTCGCCCCCGCGTCGTGGCAGCGGCGCACGTCTTCGGCGATCTCCTCGGGCCGCACCGGCACGTACGGGTTGTCCGCACGGGTCAGGAAGCCGCCTGTGGGGGCGATGGTCACGATGACCTTTCCGGCCATGGTCCTTTCCTCTGTGTCGTTGTTCATGTTCACGCGTCCGGCTCCGGCGCCGCCTCGAAGAAGAGCGCGACGGTGAGCGCCCCCGGATCGACCACGCCGCGCGCGTGCTCGCCGACGTAGCTGGCGCGGCCCCGCACCGCCACGAGGTGGCGGGTGGATTCGGCGCCCTCGCGGGCGGCGGCGGCCGCCCGCGACAGCGCCTCGGCGACCTCGGCGTCCCGGTCCGCCTCCGCGCGCAGCGCCTCGACCGCGGGCGCCATGGCGTCGACCATCGTCTTGTGCCCGACCTCCGCTCCGCCGAGCCGCTGCACCGTGGCGACCGCGGCGGCGGCCGCTCGTGCCAGCACCGCCGTGGTCACCTCCCCGCCCGCGGACCCCTTGGCGAACTCGCGGAACCACATCCCGAACAGCGGGCCGCTCGTACCGCCCGTCTGCAGGAACCCTTCGGACAGGGCAGTGAAGACGCCCGCAGCCGAGTCCGGTGCGCCGCCGTCCAGCAGGTCCGCCACCCGGCGCAGCGCGAACCGCATGTTCGTGCCGAAGTCGCCGTCACCGGCCCGGCGGTCGAGTTCGGTCAGCTCCTCGCCGCCGCGCCGGACCGCCTCGGTGAACCTGCCGGTCCAGGCCAGCGCGTGTTCCGCGGTGAGCGTCCGCCCGGTCATCGCCCGCCCCAGTTCAGTGCCGGGGTGCGCACCGGGGCGTCCCACAGGTCGAGCAGTTCGTCGTCGGCGCGTACCAAGGTGATCGACATTCCCTTCATGTCCAGGGCCGTGACGTACGGGCCGACCAGGGACCGCACGACGGTGATCCCGAGCCCGTCCAGCAGCCGGGTGAGCTCCCGGTGGGCGGCCGACAGTTCCAGGCCGTGCGTGCCGCCCAGGCCGTTGACGATGGCGATGACGGACGCGCCGCGCGCAAGCCCGAGCGCCTCCACCACGGGGCGCGCGAGCTCGGCGACGAGTTCGCGGGCGGGGCCGCGCGGGCGCCGGCCGACGCCGCGCTCCCCGTGGATGCCGACACCGAACTCCACCTCGTCATCGGCGATCTCGAACGAGGGCCGCAGCCGCCCGGGATGGGTGCACGCCTCCAGGGCCAGTGCCATCGTGCGGGCCGCACCGGCGACCCTGCGGCCCAGCACCGCGACCTCCGCGAGCGTGGCGCCCCGTTCGGCGGCGGCGCCGCAGATCTTCTCCACCGCCACCACGGCGGCCGTTCCCCGGCGGCCCGGGCCGTCGCCGTCCGGCCGTTCGGTGGCCAGGTCGTCGTCGACCAGCACGGTCTCGACCGCGATGCCGTCATCGGCGGCCAGCTCGGCGGCGATGGAGAAGTTCAGGACGTCGCCGGTGTAGTTCTTGACGACCAGCAGCGTGCCGAGGCCGCCGTCGGCCGCCGTGACGGCCGCCCGGATCTGGTGGGCGGTGGGGCTGGCGAAGACCGCCCCGGGGACGGCGGCGTCCAGCATGCCGGCCCCGACGAACCCGGTGTGCAGCGGCTCGTGCCCCGAGCCGCCGCCGGAGACCAGCGCCACCTTGCCCCTCGTGCCGTCCGCCCGGACCACGTATGCCGGGTCGAAATGGACACGGACCAGGTCAGGGTGGGCGAGCGCCAGGCCCTCCAGCGCCTCGGCGACCAGGTCGTCGGGGTCGTTGACGATGTGCCGCGACGGCATCAGCCCTCCCTCCGCTCGACGAAACGGCGGACCGCGTCCGCCACCCGGGTCCCGGCCTCGAACCCGGCGGCCCGCGCGGCCTCGTTCACATGCGAGATGACGCCGCTCTCCCACAGATCGGGGCCGTCGCTGATGGCCGCCGACAGGTGGGAGGCGGCCACGCCCGGCAGGCCGGCCCGGTCCATCAGCGCCAGCCCGGCGATCCCGGCCTCGTCCTTGCCGACGCCCGCGTCGTTGAACACCGCGCAGGCGCACCCGACGAGGACGGCGATCCGCCCGGACTCCTTGCCGCCGTTGGAGGCCGCCACCACCACGTGGCCGCGGTCGCCGTCCCCGGCCTGCGACATGCTGTCGAGCAGGACGACGCCGCCACGGGGGCGGTCCACCACGACGATCCGGCGCAGCTCGTCGCCGCCCTCGCCGGCGCCGGCGCGGCGCTCGGCGGGCGATGCCGTGAGGTGCTCGATCAGGCCGCGGGCCTGTTCCCGCAAGGGCAGGCCGTGGCGCACTCCGGCGGCCCGCGCCGGATCGTTCACGAAGGTCACGACGCCGTTGAGCCATGCGTCCCTGCCGTCACCGATACGAGCCGAGTCGTGTCCCACCGCGATCCCGGCGATGCCGTCGGCGCCGACCGCACGCAGCCCGGCGATCCCGGCGCCGTCCTTGCCGACGCCGGCGTCGTTGCACACGACGGCGGCCACCCCGGCCCGCCGGGCGTACTGCCCGGCGCTCGCCCCGCCGTGCGAGCCCGTCACGATCACCTCACCGGCCAGCGCGAGGGAGGCGAACGCGATGGAGTCCATGGTCAGGACCCGGATGCCGTGCGACTCCAGGACCGTCTCGGGTTCGGTGCCGTACTCGTTCACGACGAACAACGCGCGCTCCCTGTGCCGCTCGGGCCGAGCCCGAAGATCTCGCGGGCCTCGTCAGGTGTGGCCACCTCGCGGCCCGCCCTGGCGGCGAGCTCGGCGACCCGCGCGACGAGTTCGGCGTTGGACGGATGGCCCAGTTCCCCGTAGTGGTGGTCGCCGACGCCGATGGCCACGTGACCGCCCAGCCCGATCGCCGCCTCCGCGACGGGCAGCACGTCGCCGCGATGGGCGGAGACGATCCACTCGATCCGCCGTCCGGGAGGCAGGAAGGCCAGCTGCGCGCGCAGGCCCTCCGCCGTGGCCGGATGCGCGGCGGTGAACTCCGGGCCGCCGAGGACGAACACGACCGCGCCCGGCTCGTCGAACTCGCCCGCCTCCAGATGGGCGAGGATCGCACGGGTCCAGCTCACGTTGAACGAGGCCAGGTACGGTTTGAGCGCCAGCTCCCGGGCCCGCCGGAACAGGCGCCGCTGCGTGGCGGTGCCGTTGACGTAGACCCGGTCCTCGGTGCGGAAGCGCGCCGCGTCCGGATCGAAGAGGTCCATGTTCGCCGACCCCATGTCCATGACGAGGAAGTCGGCGCGGGTGACCGGATCGCCCGCGGTCCCGGCCACGTTGGCGAGCCGCTCCTCCACCGTGCCGCCCGGCGCGTTGGCCATCGACGGCGCCAGCAGGATGTCGCAGCGGCTCCGCACCCGCCGTGCGATCTCCGCGTAGGCCGCCGCCGAGTGGTCGGCGCCGCCCTCCGGCGTGCGGGCGTGGTAGTGCATGAGGGAGGCGCCCGCGTCCGCGCATTCGGCCGCGACCCGGGCGATCTCCTCGGGCGTCCAGGGCACGTCGCCGTTCGGCTCGCGCATGGTGTTCTCGTTCGGATGGACGCCGATGACGAGTTTGTTCATCCTTCCCTTCCTCGAGTCGGTTCCGGCCGCCAGCCGGCGCCCGCCAGCTGCCCGCCGTCGACCCCCCAGATCTGGCCGGTCACGAAGGCGGCGCCGTCCCCGGCCAGGAACGCGATCACCGCCGCGGTCTCGGCGGGGTCGGCGTACCGGCCCAGCGGGATCGCCTTCAGGACGGCGCGGCGGATCTCGGGCGGCTGGGCCACCCGCACCAGCGGGGTGTCCGTGGCGCCGGGCGCCACGCAGTTGACCCGGACGCCGCTGGGCCCGAGTTCGACGGCCATCACCTTCGTCAGCGCGATGACGCCGCCCTTGGACGCGCTGTAGGCGGAGCGATACGGCCCGCCGCGCAGCCCCGACACCGACGAGATGTTGACGATCGACCCGCCGCCGCGAGCCGCCATGCCTCGTGCGACGGCCTGTCCCATCAGGAACGTGCCGGTCAGGTTCACTTCCAGCGTCCGGCGGAACGACTCCGGACCGGCCTGCAGGAACGGCCCGTTGTCGACGATGCCCGCGCAGTTGACCAGGGCGTCGACGGCACCGAACTCGGCCTCGGCGGCACCGACCGCGGCGGCGACGGCCCGCGCGTCGGTCACGTCGAGCACGATGGCGCGCACGCCCTCGACCTCCTGCCCTGCCTGCCGCAGCGCGGTCCGGTCGAGATCCGCGATGACGACGTTCCAGCCCTGGTCGCGAAGGGCGAGGGCGGTCGCCAGCCCGATCCCGGACGCGCCGCCGGTGACGAACACCGTGCCGCTCATCGTCGGTCCAGCAGGGCCGCCATCGGGCGGACCGGGTCGGTGCCGTCCCAGGTACGGGCCGCCTCCTCGACGGCCTGGAACAGTGCCCCCTTGCGCCCGCGGGTCTCCGACAGCTCGATGACCGTTCCCGGGTGGTCCTGCACCGTGAAGTAGGCGAAGCGCTCGTCCGGTGCGCCGCTCCCGGACCTGCCGGACTGCAGGACCTCCAGGCCATGCCGCCGGGCCCGGGCCATGTCGGCGTCGAACGCGGTCGTCCAGAAGGCCACGTGCTGCAGGCCCTCGTGACCGGCGCGCAGGAAGTCCCGGAAGGCCGACGGCTCGTCATTGGTCTGCTGGATCAGCTCGATCTGCACCCCGCCGGTGTGGGCGAGCGCGACGCGGATGCTGGGTGCGGCGGGCCGCCCCCGGTATTCGAAGTCGTTCAGCGGCTGGTCGTCGATGAGGAAGAACGGGCCGACGCCCATGACGTCCGTCCAGTGCGTGAGCGCCCGCTCGACGTCCTTGACGACGAACCCGTTCTGCCGCAGCGGACCGAAGATCCGGCTCACACCGCCTCCTTGGCGGGGACGGGCCCCGTGCCCCGCTCGATGCCGGCACCCCGCCCGGAGCGGCGGGTGAGCAGCAGGACGATGACCGCGGCCACGACCATCACGGCCCCGAAGGCGGCGACCGCCCCGACGAAGCTGCCCGTGGAGTCCTGGATGATCCCCGTCACCTGCGGGCCGAAGTAGCCGCCGACGTTGCCCATCCCGTTGATCACGCCGAACCCGGCGGCGAGAGCCGCGCCGGTGAGGAAGCTCGACGGCATCGTGATGAAGACGGCCAGCGCCGTGTACAGTCCGATGCCCGCGACGCAGAACCCCGCCATCGCCACCACCGGGGAGTCCAGGAACACGGCGGCGACGGCGAATCCGGCGGCGGAGGTCCCGGCCGCGACCGCGAAGTGCACGCCCCGTTCCTGCCTGCGGTCCGAGCGCCTGGTCCACCACAGCATCGGGCCGATCGCCAGCATCGGCGGCACCGCGACCAGCCATCCGGTCTGCAGCGTCGTCAGCCCGAACTCCTTGATGATCTGCGGTAGCCACAGCTGGTAACCGTTGAGGCTGAAGGTGACGCAGCAGAAGACGACGATCAGCGTGAGCACCCGCGGGTGCGACAGCCCCTGCCGGAACGAGTGCCCGCCGGTCCGGCCGGTCCGCTCGCTCTCGGCGTCCAGGGTGCGCTGCAGCCAGGACCGCTCGGACGGGCTGAGGAACGTCGCCTCCGCCGGTCGGTCGCGCAGCACCCGGTAGCAGATCGGGCCGAGGACGACCGCCGGGATGCCGGTCACGACGAACAGCCAGCGCCAGCCTGCCACGCCCGCCAGCCCGTCCATGGCGATCAGCACGTGGGTGCACAGCGGAGAGGCCAGCGCGGACAGGCAGATGAAGGTGACGATCCACGACATCGCGGCACCGCGCTCGGCCTTGGGGAACCAGCGCGACACGAAGTACAACATGCCGGGGGAGAAGCTCGCCTCGGCGACGCCGAGCAGCAACCGCATCACGGTCAGGCTCAGTTGCCCGGTGACCAGCGCCATGGCCATGGTGACCAGACCCCAGCTCACCATGATCCGCGGGATCCAGACCCGTGCGCCGATCTTGGCCAGGATGTAGTTGCTCGGCGGCTCGCAGAGCGTGTAGCTCCAGAAGTAGACCCCGGCGGCGAACCCGAACGCCGTCGCGGAGATCCCGAGCTCGTCGTTCATCGTCAGCGCGGCGATGCCGATGTTCTGCCGGTCGACGTACAGCACGATGTAGCACAGCCCGATCAGCGGCATGAACCGGCGGGTCACCTTGCGCAGGACCGTGCGCCTCATGTCGGCGGCTGCCGTTTCATGGCTGTCATGCGCTGCTGGACGAGCGGAACGCCCATGGTCTCGTGGCACAGCACTCACCTCGATGGAGTGGGGTGGGATACGGAAGCGGTGCGCAAGAGCGACCCTCCTCGAAGCGGGGCTGTGGCACAACGCACCCGTCCCGTTGATCGGCACGCGATCGAACTCACCCCTCGGACGCGCCGGCCTGGCCGCCGGATACGGCGAGACCAGAGAGGGAGCCTGCTTGCTGCGCGGCCTCGAGCTCCGCGGCGAATCTCCCGAAGATCATCGCTCAACCCATCACCGTCCCTCCTAGACTTCCGGGAATGGTCGAGCGAATGAGTGTTGAGATCGAGAGACTCTACGAGGTGTTCGGGCGGGTTCCTCGGCCGCTGAAAGTGGAAGGCTGTGCGCATTGCGTGGCGCCCGATGAGGATCGGCCACTGCTCGAAGGGCCGGTGCGGGGTCTCAGCGTGGACGTGCTCCGGCGGTACGCGACGGATGCGCTCATCTTGTGGGGCGACGTGCCGGAACTCCGCTACTTCCTGCCCCGGTTGCTCGAACTGGCCGCGGACAACGAGTTCGACTGGCCCGATCCGGAGATCGTGTTCAGCAAGCTCGGCCGCGGTCGATGGACGGAGTGGGATGACGACGAACGCGCCGTCATTAGCACCTTTCTGACCCGTTGGTGGGAGACCAAGGCAGGCGACGACTGCCCGTGGCCCGACATTGGGACGGTGCTGTGCAGCCTGGGGCTTACCGGGATCGGACTCGTGCCGTTCCTCGATCGATGGGAACGGCTGGAGTCGACCGGCGCGATCCTGAACCTGCACGAGTTCGTCACGACGGGGGTGACGTGGCGGACGACCGGGCCCGAGCTGCGAAACCCCTTCTGGGAAAAGGAGGTCACGGGCTACCGGGATATCGTCGCCTGGCTGGCGGACGGACGCGCGCTCGCCGCGGTCGAGGAGGCCTTTCTCACCGAAACGCGAGAAGAAATGCTCGCGCTATTGGACGAGACCCACTCGCTCCTCGCCGGCTAAGGCTTCGCGGTTCTCCTCCTGACCGCCCGACCAACCCTGCTTCGGTTGGCTCACTTGGATTCGCCGAGCGACGTCGGTTTTCCGGCCACCATGGGGCCGGTGTGGGGATCCCCACCGACTCGGGTGCGCCGGATGTCATCCGGGCCTTGAGCACGGTGCTTCCCAGGCATGGTGGTCAGGCGTGGTCGACGTCCTTGATGAGGCGAGCGAGCGGAGGGAAGCGGCCCGCGACCGGGTCCGCGACGGCGGCGAACTGTGACCGCAGAGCGAGCAGGCCGGGCACCCACCACGGGGCGTAGACCGACCTCGACCGCCGCTCGACGCCGTTCACCATCGCCGCGCCGGCGCGGGAGACCGAGATCGGCGCGCCGATCACCTTGGGCATCTTCTGGAGGCCGTCGGCCAGCGACGGGCGGGTCATCAGGCCGTGGACGAGGCCGGTGTCGACCGCGCCGAAGTAGGCGATGCCGACCGCGGTGCCGGTGTGGGCCAGCTCGATCCGCAGTGCGCGCCCGAAAGCCTCCACGCCTGCCTTGGAGCTGGCGTAGGCCGCGACGGTGGGGCACGGGATCGCGGCCGCGATGGACGAGGTCAGCATGATGTAGCCGCGTCGCGCGGTGACGTACGGCAGCGCGGCCCGGACCGTGTGCCAGACGCCGAGCAGGTTGACCTCGACCACCTGCTCGAACTCGGCCGGCTTGATCGCGGCCACGGTGGCCAGGGGGCCGCTGATGCCCGCGTTGGCGATGACGATGTCGATGCCGCCGAAGCGGTCGGCGACCTCGGCGGTGACCCGCTCCAGTCCGTCCCGGTCGGTCACGTCCACCGGAAACGCCGCCGCGCGGTCGCCCATCTTCGCGGCAAGAGGACGCAGGCGGTCGGCGTCGCGGTCCAGAAGCGCCACCCGGACGCCCTTGGCGGTGAGGCGGAGCGCGGTCTCCCCGCCGATGCCTCCTGCCGCGCCGGTCAGTACCGCAACACGATCGGTCAGGGGGCTCTGCCGTGTCCTCATGGGCGGCAGTGTAGGGAGCGGCGATCACCGATTTCAATCGGTGATCGGCCGTGCTTCCCCGCGCGTTGTCGTGCCCGTCCTACATGTGGCGACCTGCATACCCAAACGCTTACTTGGTTGTTAGTATGAGGGGTTGGACCGGGCGAGAGAGGTGGCGGATGCCGACCACACCCACCGTCGAGGAGCGCGCGGGATGCGGGCTGGGGGCGCGCCTGGCGGTATGGCTGATGCGCCGGTTCCTGCGGCCGCTGGTGGCCCGGTTGCCCTGGACCCCGTACACGCTGCGCTTCGCCCCTCTGCTGGATCTGGCCGGGTTCCTGATGCTCCCGCCCCGCGGCACCAGGGTCGCCAGGGTGCGCGGGCTCTCCTGCCCCGCCGAATGGGTTCGCGGCCCCGGCGTCACCGGCGTCGGGGACAAGGTGATCCTGTACTTTCACGGCGGCGGGTTCGTCGCCTGCGGACTGCGCACCCACCGCCGAATGATCGCGCGGATCTCCCAGGCGGCGGACATGCCGGTCCTGTCGGTGGCCTACCGCATGCAGCCCCGCGTCACCATCGCCACCTCTGTCAGTGACTGCAGCAACGCGTACGGGTGGCTGCTGGAGGAGGGCCACGAGCCCGCCGACATCGTGGTCGCCGGAGACTCGGCCGGTGGCTACCTGGCCTTCATGGCGCCGCTGCACGCACTCCGTGACGGCTTGCCCCCGCCTGCCGGCATCGCCGCTCTGTCGCCGTTCACCGAGCTGGACATCGCGGGCAAGATCGCACATGCCAATGCCGCGCTCGATCCGTTCATCCCGGCCCCCCCGGCTGCGGGACATGGTGCGTACCTGTTTTCCCGGCGCGGAGGTGACCGATCCGTGGCTGTCGCCGGTGCACGCCGATCTGGGCGGGCTGCCTCCGGTGCTGATCCAGGTCGGTTCGGTGGAGGTGCTGCGCTCCGACGCCGAGTTGATGGCCGGGCGGCTGGGAGCGGCCGACGTGCCGTGCACGCTGCAGATCTGGGAGGGGCAGATGCACGTCTTCCAGATCTTCGCCGATATCTCCCGCGAAGGGCTGGCCGCCATCTCCGAGATCGGGGCGTTCGCCCGCGCCGTCACCGGCTTGACCGTGCGACGGGAAGCGGCATAGCCGGCGGCTGGGCTTGCGTTATGACTGGGCACGCAGGAGGGACGCGGCCCCGACCGTAGGTGCGAACGGCTGTGCCGGCTTCCTCAGGGAGTGTCGGCGATGTGCTGGGATTCGGTGGCGCGTCTCAGGTCGCCCATGTCGGTGAAGATCTCGGCGGCGCGCTTCAGGCGGGCCCGGCCTTCGTCGGCGCGGCCCGCGGCCAGCAGCGCTTGGCCGAGGTGTGTGAGGGCGATGGCCTCACTGTGGCGGCCTCGGTTCTGCATGATGGCCAAAGCTTGTTCGCCGTAGTGGACGGCCTGGCCGGGGTCGGTGCTCTGCAGTGCGGCTCCCAGGGTGTAGAGGGCCATGGCGGCCACGTCCACGTCACCGATCTTGACGGCCAGTTCCTGTCCCTGCTTCAGGCGCTGAACGGCTTCGCTCACCCGTCCCGCACCGAGCAGATGCTTGCCGAGGTAGTTGTAGGCCATGGCCTGCTGGCCGGGCAGGCCGTGCTCGGAGAACACCTGCGCGGCCTCCTCGAGGCACTCGATCGCGGCGGCGGAATCGCCGCGTTGGCCGTACGAGAGACCCAGCGCGGTCTGGGCGGCGGCGATGATGTACGGGTCGTTGAGACCGTGGGCCATGCGCATGGCCTCGCGCAGGAGGGGGTCGGCCTCGTCGAGTTCGCCCCTGTGCACGTTGACCCAGCCGACCGTGAGCCGGCCGAGGGCCTCGCCGCCCAGGTCGCCTTCCCGCCGGGCCTTCGCGAGCAGCATCCGGCCGCACATGAGCAGGTCGTCGAAGTAGCCGCCCATGAACAGCGGCCGGAACAGGAGGCCGACCAGTTCGGTGAGCAGCGTGCAGGGCAGGGTGTGGCAGCCCTCGACCTGCTCCACGCAGCTGAGCAGGTTCTGGCGGACGCTCTCGAACGCGGCGGACGCCGCCTGACCGTTCTGGACGATCTCGGGAACGACCGCACCCGGCCAGGGCTGGGGGACGAGACGAGCGAGCCGGTCGGTCATCAGCCGGACCGTCTCGGTGATGGCCGCCAGCCGTTCCGCGGGACTGTCGAGTTCGTGGGTGAGGCCGTGGGCGAACGCGCGGACCAGGTCGTGGTACCCGTAGCTGCCGGGCCCCTGGGACTCCAGCAGGTGGACGTCGAGCAATGCCTCCAGCAGCCGGTCGGCCTCGAGAATGGGGATGTCCAGCGCCCGCGCCGCGATCTCCTTGTCGATCGTGCTCATGTGAGGGATGGCCAGCAGGCGGAACGCCGCCGCCTCTTCCGGCGCCAGCTGGGCATGGCTGAGCCCCAGGCTCGCCCGGACGCTCAGGTCCCCGACCTCGAGTTCGTCCAGGCGGCGGGTGCGGTCGCTCAATCTGTCGGCGAGATGCCCGAGTGACCAGTCGGGCCGCACCGCCAGCCGCGACCCCACGATGCGCACGGCGAGGGGGAAGCCGCCGCACGCGGCGACGAGCCGGTCGAGCGAGCCGTCGCCGTCCCGCATCCGGTCCGCGCCGGCGATGGCGCCGAGCAGCGCGCGTGCCGCCGCGTCGGGCAGCGCACCGAGTTCGACGAAGTGGGCGCCGACGAGGTCGGCCAGCGTGTTCCGGCTGGTGACGATCGTCCGGCAGCGGCCCCCACTGGGAAGCAGCGGCCGGATCTGGGAGGCGTCGCGGACGTTGTCGAGGACGATGAGCAGTCTGCGGTCGGCCGTCATCGTCCTGAAGAGCGACACGCGCTCCTCGAAGGACTGCTGCAGTGCCAGATCGGTGATCCCCAGCGCCTTCAGGAACATCGCGAGTGTCTCGGCCGGGTCGCTCGGCGACGAACCGGAGCCGTGCATGTCGGCGAACAGGACACCGTCGGGGAACCGGTGGCTCAGGTGGTGCGCCAGCCGCACCGCGACGGTCGTCTTGCCGATACCGCCCGGACCGGAGACGACCGCCGTCCGAGGCCCCGGTTCCCGGCGCGGGTCGAGCTTCTCCGCCAGCGTCGAGAGAGTGGACTCCCGCCCGACGAGATCGCCCGAGTCGGGCGGCAGCTGGAAGGGGACCGTCCTGGCACCGCCGGCCGGCGCCAGGCCCGGGTCCCCCGCGAGGATGCGCTGGTGCAGCTCGTTGAGCTCGGCGCCGGGCTCGACGCCGAGCTCCTCCTTCAGGATCTCCCGCACCTGGCGGTACGTGGCGAGGGCCGCCGCCCGGCGGCCCGACCGGTACAGCGTGAGGATGAGCCGCGCCCACAGGTTCTCGCGGGTGGGATGCTCCGCGACGAGCCGCCGCGCCTCGTCGATGATCTCCGCGTGGTGGCCGAGGTGGAAGGCCGCCTCGAGTTTGAGCTCGTGGACCTGGAGCCGCATCTCCTCGAGCCGGTGTTCCTCGTCCCGCAGCGCGGTGGCGCCGACGTCCGCCAGCGCCGGGCCGCGCCACAGGTCCGTCGCGGCCGCGAGGACCGTGGCGGCGCGCGTCCAGTCTCCCGCCCGCGCGGCCGACAGGCCGTCGGCGTGCAACGCGACGAACCGCGACAGGTCGAGTTCGCCCGGCTCCAGCTCGATGCGGTAACCCGGCGAGGCGGTGACGATCCGGGCGCCGAGTTCGGGTCCCAGCGTTCGCCGGAGCCGCGCGACATAGCTGTGCATCGTGGTGCGGAAGGACGGGGGAGGGGCGCCGTCCCAGATCAGGTTGGCCAGCGCCTCGCCGGTGACGGTGTGCCCGGAGCGGAGGAGCAGGGCGGCCAGCAGGCTGCGCAGCCTCGGCGAGGCTATCGGGACGGCGGTTCCGTCGCCGTCCCGGACGAGTAGCGGCCCCAGTATCCCGAACTCCACCGCTGAACCCCTGTTCACTTTGGCCCCGAGGCACACATTCTGACCGAAGAGCGTCGATCGGTGTCAACCGGAAGCAAGCCCGTTTCTTGCGGCGGACGCGAACGATGCTAGATCGGTGCCAGCCGGATGCCAGCCGGGTCGGCGAAGATCGTGAGGCCTAGGAAGAAGGCGGGCAGTCGAACAGGACGGAGCGGCCTTGTGAATCCCACGAGGCGATCAGGCCGCCCATGACCGTGGTCGTGATCGCAGGGGACGTTCCCAGCATCGGTGTCATGGGGGAGTACACGGCGCGCCGCCTGGTCGTGGACGGCGCCGCGCAGGAAGGACGCGCGGAGTTCATCGATCAGATGGCACAGGCACTGGGGGAACGCGGGAGCGTCCTGGTCGTCCATCCGTCATGGAGCACCGGGGGCGCCGGCGGTCTCATCGCCCTCGCACGGGGAGCGCTGCACACCGACCGGATCGCCGCGGTCCCGCTGGATCTGCCCCCGCTGGCGCTCTCGCTCGTGGCCGACCAGCTGGCTTTCGTGGCACCGCACGTTCCGCCGGGAAGGCTCGCGGGCCTGGCGTCCCGGTTGTCCGTCATGGTGTGCGCGGGCGCGTGGCTGCACAGCGTCGCCCGCTTGGAGAACGTTCCGGTCGGTCTGGCCGAGCATGCCGTCTCTTACCTGCCCGGCCGTGGCGGCTTCTCAGTGCTCGCGGCTCCTTCACCGGGTGTGCACCGGATAACGCGGGCCGAACCGGTGCAGGCGATAGAACGGCCGCGGCTGGGGCCCGTCCTGCTGGCGGCCGCCGACCAGAACGGAGATCCGGGCTGGCTGCGGGAGTCGCTGCAGGGCGCCCTCGGAGCGACGTCCATCGTGCCGGCCGCCGTGCAACCGCTCAGCGACACGTACTGGGGTTCCCGAAGGCACACCGAGTTCGTCGCGTTCAGCGGCCACCCCGACGCGGTCCAGCAGGCCGTCACGTCGGCCGGGGGACGGCCCTGCGGATGGTGCGGCGAACCCACCGCGCTGCCCGAATGCTCCTTCTGCGGGATGGCCGTCCGAGACGGGTCAGGCGATGTCTCCGGAGGGGCGGCCGGCGTGGTCGCCGGCTCCGCGACGAGGAACGGAGTCCGATGAATCCCCGTCAGCGACGAGGAGGCGTGCTGATGGTGCTCGCGGCGCTCGGCGCCGTCGTGGTGTTCGTCAGCGTGCTCGGGTACACCGGATCGGTGCGCGCCGAGGCCGGCGTCCGTACCGAGGTGCTGGTGCTCACGCGCACGATCCCCGCGTACACCCGGATCACCGAGAACGACCTGCGCCGCGCCCAGGTGCCCAAACGCTGGTCGCCCTCGACACTGATCACCAACCCCGCCCAGCTCGCCGGGAAGGTCGCGGGAGCGGATCTGCCCGCGGGCGCCTTCCTGCAGCACGGGATGCTCGTCCCGCACCCCGCCCTGGAGCCCGGCCAGCGGGCCATCTCCATCAGGGTCGACGCCGAGACGGGGGTCGCCGGCATGGTGCAGAAGGGCATGTACGTCGACATCTACGCGACCTACCAGGTGCAGAAGGGCAGCCGCCAGGAGTCCTGCGCGGCCCGGATCGTCAAGTCGGCCCTCGTGCTCCAGATCGACCAGGTGCGCAGCGTCCGCGACGAGAAGAACACCTCGGTCACCGAGTCGATCATGCCGATCACGTTCGCGCTCGACGCCGTGGACAGCCTGAAGCTCACCCGGGAGGAGAGCTTCGCCAACAAGCTCCGCCTGGTGCTGATCGGCGGCACGGGCCGGAAGGCCGACGGTGTCAGCCTCCCGCCGGTGTGCGAGACGATCCCGGCGAGGTGACGGCGCCGTGACCATCAGGGTTCTGCTCGGGATCGAGGATCGGGCCGTGGCCGCGGCGCTCGGCGGCCTGGTCGACGAGCTCCCCGGCCATGAGGTGGCCGGGGTCCGGGCGAGTTCGGACGACGTCGCCGCGGCGGCCGCCGCCGAACCCGGACTGGACGTCGTCCTCCTGCACCGGGATCTGGGTCCGCTCGCCCCATTGGAGGTCGTCCGCGACCTGGCCGTGCGCCACCCCCACCTCCCGGTCGTGCTCGTCACCGAGGACACCGGCGTCGAAGCGTTCGCCGCCGCGATGGCGGCGGGCGCGCGGGGCGTGGTCTCCACCCGGCCGACGCTCTCCGAGCTCGAGGACCGCATCCGGCAGGCGGTCGAGTGGTCCCGCGCCATGAGGCGGCACCTCACCACCGCGGGCGCCGATCCCGGCGAGAGCCTCCCGCCCCGGCGGCAGGGGAGGCTGGTGACCCTGTGCGGTGCCAAGGGCGGCGTCGGCACGACCACGCTCGCGATCCACCTCGCGCTGGCGACGGCGGCCACGGGACGCAGCGTCTGCCTGATCGACATGGACCTGCAGAAGGGCGATGTCGCCGGATACCTGGACGTCCGGCACCGGCACAGCGTCAGCGATCTCGCGGCCGCGGGAGACGGCCTGGACGGGGGAGTCGTGGCGGACGCGCTGTATGTCCACCCGGCGGGCCCGCACGTCCTGCTGGGACCGGGGCAGGGCGAGGACGCGGAAGAGATCTCCGCGCGCGTGAGCAGAAGCGTCCTCGGGATCGCCCGCGCGCGATACGACGTGGTCCTGGTGGACGGCGGTGCCTATGTCACCGAGGCCGCTGCGGTGGCGGTGGAGCTGGCCGACGAGGCGGTCATCGTCGCCACTCCCGACGTCCCCGCGCTGCGCGGTGCCGCGAGGCTGGCCGGGATATGGGCGCGGCTGGCGATCCGCAAGGAGGAGGACGCGTCGGTCCTGCTCGCCAAGCACGACAGGCGCAACGAGATCCAGCCCGACCTGGCGCGGAAGATGGTCGGCCCTCCCGTGCGGGCGGTGACGGTCCCCGCCGCCTTCCGCGCTCTGGAGGAGGCCGCCAACACCGGCTCGCCGCTCACGGTCAAGCAGACGGCCTTCCGGAAGGCGATCGGCTCGGTCGCCGCCGACCTCGGTCTCCTCTCGGGGGAGCCGGACGAGGACGAGCGCGAGACCCCGGGCGGCAGGGGCGGGGGCAGGTCATGGAAACGCCCGTGAGGAGCCCGCAGGACCGGGGCGCCGTCGCCGTCGAGTTCGCCGGCATCATCCCGCTCATCGGCTTCGTCGGCCTGCTGGTGTGGCAGACCGTGCTGGTCGGCCTGACCTCGATGTACTCCAGCCATGCCGCGAACGAGGCGGCGCGCGCGGTGACCGTGATCGGCTATGACGAGCGCGACACCCCGGAGGCGCGGGCCGACCGCGAGGAGGTCCGGCGCCGCACGGTGGCGCGGGTCTCCGGTGGCTGGAAGGACCGCGAGCATCTGCACATCGCCGTCCGGGACGGCTACGCCGTCGTGACCATCGACACTCCGCTGGTGATACCCGCGCTGCGGAGCTCGTGGGGGATCACGGGCCGGGCGAAGATCGTCACGGAAGGGGGTGGTGGCGTTGGCGCGGCGCGGTGACCGGGGAGCGGTGGCCGTCGAGTTCGCGGGCATCGCACCGTTCGCCCTCTTCGTGATCTTCCTGGTGTTCCAGGCGTACATCTCCTCGACCACGGTCGAGCGGGTCGAGAACGCGGCCCGCACCGGGGCGCGCGAGGCGGGCCAGCGCTACGCCCCGGATCTCTGCCGGGAACGCGCGCGGGCCGCGATGCCCGGATGGCTGAACACGTACTCGATCGAAGGCGGGCCGACATCGGTGGACGGAGATGACGGGGTGTACTGCCGGGTCCGCGCCAAGCTCCCCCTGCTCTGGAAAGGGATCCCCTTGGACTACACCGTGACGCGCACCGTCACCATGCCGCTGGGGTAGCCGATGGCCCTCAAGGATCGTCTGGAGAACGGCGGCCCCGCCGACGGGCGACCTGGCGGGAACACCGTCGGGCACTGGCGGCAGCGCCTGCTGGAAGAGATCAACCTGGACGAGCTGGCCAAGCTCACCATGGACCAGCGGCGGGCGCGTCTGGAGAAGGTCACCGGCCTTCTGGTGGCGCGCGAGGGGCCGGTGCTGACGGGCGGGGAGCGGGCCTCGCTCATCCGCCGCGTCGTGGACGAGGCACTCGGCCTGGGCGTGCTCGAGCCGCTGCTCGCGGATCCGAGCATCACCGAGATCATGGTGAACGGGCCGGACGCCATCTTCGTGGAACGCGCCGGGCGGGTGGCCCGGGTCGACGGCGGCTTCGCCAGCCAGGACCAGCTCTACCAGACCATCGACCGGATCGTCGCCCAGGTGAACCGCCGCGTGGACGAGTCGAGCCCGATGGTCGACGCCCGCCTGCCCAGCGGCGAGCGCGTCAACGTGATCGTGCCGCCGCTGTCGCTGAACGGCCCCGTCATCACCATCCGCCGCTTCCCCCGCGCGTACTCGGTCGGGGAACTGGTGGAGGCGGGCTCCCTCGACGAGGCCACCGGCCTGCTGCTGGCCGCGTTCGTCCGGGCCCGGCTCAACGTCGTGATCGCCGGCGGTACCGGCACCGGCAAGACGACCATGCTGAACGCGCTGTCGGCGTTCGTCCCGGCCGGGGAGCGCATCATCACCATCGAGGACTCCGCCGAGCTCCGGCTCACGCAGGAGCACGTGATCTCGCTGGAGTCGCGTCCCGCCAACATCGAGGGCAAGGGGGCGATCACGATCCGCGACCTGGTCCGCAACGCGCTGCGGATGCGGCCGGACCGGATCATCGTGGGCGAGGTCCGCGGCGGCGAGACCCTGGACATGCTGCAGGCCATGAACACCGGGCACGACGGCTCGCTGGTGACGGTCCACGCCAACTCGACCGAGGACACCGTGCACCGCCTGCGTACGCTCGCCGCGATGAGCGACGTCAAACTGCCGTACGAGGCGATCCGCGACCAGATCGAGGGTGCGGTCGACATCGTGGTCCAGTTGACCCGCGGTCCGGACGGATCGCGCCGCATCACCGAGGTGGCGGCGCTCGGCCCCGCCGGAGCGGGCGTCGGGTCCGGCGCGGGCGCCGCTCCGGGCCCGGCGGCGCAACACCGGGTGACGCGCTTCGAGGCGGAACCGCTGGGTTCCGACCAGACCGTACGCGGCGCGTTCCGGCACCATCCGCTTCCCGGGTTCCTGGCCACCCGGCTCTTCGAGGCGGGAGAGAAGATCCCGCCCGCGTTCGCGCCCGAGCCGCGCACCGGCCACGTGGACACGGGTCGAGCACGGCCCGCGGAAGGCGGGGTGGGAAGGTGATGATCCTCCCGCTCCCGGTGATCCTGCTCATCCTCGCCGTGGTGCTGATCCTCGCCGTCTGGGGGCTCGGGGACCTGGTCGCCGGGGCGGGACGGCGCCGTCGGCTGGTCGAACGCGGCCGGCTGGCCCCGGGCGACCCGGCGGCGGGACTGGCCGCCAGGCTGGACGCGTCATTGCGCCGTACCACGCTCGGCCGGGCCGTGGAACGAAAGCTGAACACCGCCGGAATCAGGGTGCGGGTGTCCACGTTCCTGGCTCTGCTGACCGCGGCGGGCGCCGCCGTCATCGTGCTGATCGGACAGTGGATCGCACCGGTGTTCGGGCTGGCGGCCGCCGCCGGTGTGGGCATGGCGTTCTTCTCCTACGTGCGGCGAAGGGAAGAACGGCGCCGGGACGAGTTCGTCGCCCAGCTGCCCGAGCTGGCCCGGGTCCTGTCCAACGCGACCAACGCCGGCCTGGTCATGCGGACGGCCATCGAGATCGCCGCCGATGAGCTCGCGGATCCGGCGGGCACCGAGCTACGCCGGACGGCGGACGCGCTGCGGCTGGGCCAGCCTTTGGAGGACGCCCTGCGCGACCTGGGCGCCCGCCTGCCGTCGCGGGAGCTTGGCGTGCTGGTCAGCACGCTGGTGGTGGCGACCCGCTCGGGCGGCTCGCTGGTCACGGCGCTGCGGACGATCGCCGGGACGCTGGAGGAACGCAAGGAGATCCGCCGGGAGGTCAGAACGATTATGGGAGAGGCGGTCGTCACCAACTGGGCGGTCGGGGCCCTCGGCCTCGGCGGGCTGGCGCTGATCAACATCATCCAGCCGGGCGCGCTCCGGATCATGAGCGAAGGGCTGGTCGGCCAGATCGTCCTCGCCGTCGCGGCCGTGTTGTTCACCGGCAGCCTGCTCGCCGTCCGCCGGGTCACCAGGATCGATGTGTGAGGTGGACGTGATCGGTTACGTCATGGCGGCGTCGGGAGCGCTCTGCGTGATCCTCGGCGTCTGGGGTTTCTCGCTGGTCACGGCGGAACGCAGGTTCAGCGTGTCGGCCCTGTCCGACGTCGGCGGCGGCGCTGAGGAGGAGGGTTTCGTGCTCGACCGGCTCGCTGGCGTCCTCGGGGCGCCGCTCGCCGGTCTGGCGTTGACCGCGCTGGCGCCCTGGCGGAGCTCGATCCGCGAACGGATCGCCGCCGCGGGGCGTCCCGCCGGACTCTCCACGGTCGAGGCGTACGCCCGGGTCACCGCCGGATACGTCGTCATCTTCGGCGGGCTGGGGCTTGTTTTCGCGGCCCTGGGGCAGGGCGCGTTCGGGGTGGTGTGTTTTGCCGGCTGCCTGCAGAACGAGTACAGGCTCTATGGCCGGAAGAAGGCCAGGCAGGACGACATCCAGCGGTCCATCCCCGACTTCCTCGACGTCCTCGCGGTCACGGTGAGCGCGGGCCTCAGCTTCCGCGTCGCGCTGGCGCGCACGGCCGACAGCATGCCGGGCCCGCTCGCCGACGAGTTCCGCCTGGCGCTCCGGCAGATGGACCTGGGCACACCGCGCCGCGAGGCGTTCGAGGACCTGCGGCGGCGCAACGACTCCGAAGGCGTGAACCAGTTCGTCACCGCGTTGCTGCAGGCCGAGGAACTGGGGGCGCCGTTGCGGACCGCGCTGGTGGACATCAGCAACGATCTGCGCCGAAGCTCGGCGCAATGGGCCAAGCGCAAGGCTCAGCGCACCACACCGAAGATCACCGTGATCACCATGACGATGAGCCTTCCGGCTCTGATGCTGGTCGTGCTGGCAGCCCTCTTCTACGGGTCGGGAGTGAGCCCTGGTGGCCTCTTCGGCGGTTGAGCGGCCGACACCCGCCGCGGGCCCGCTGCCGGAACGGGTCGGCGCCGCGTTCGGGATGCTGATGCGGATCCGCATGCTCGTCGCAGCCCTGACGTTGCCGCTGCTGCCCAGCGGCGAGCTGAATCTCGCGACCTTCCTCCTGGTCTTGAGCATCGTGGCACTGTCCTGGCTGGCGGGGCGTGGCTGGCGCCTGATCGCTCCGCGGGTCGCCACGCATCCGCTCTACTTCGCGCTCGACATGGTCATCTCGTTCGGCATCCTGGGCATCGGTGGAGTGTCGGGCCCCTTCTTCATCTGCACCGTCGTGACGGCGGCGGTGGCGGGCCTCCTCTACCGGTGGCAGGGCATGCTGGCCGTCGCCATCCAGCAGGTCGCCTTCTACTGCATCGTCTACGGAGTCAGCCTGCGGGCACCTGACGACATCGTCTTCCAGTCGGTGCTGGCGCAGGCCCTCTACTACCCGTTGGCCGGGGTGGCCGGAGTCGGGCTGCGCAGGCTGCTCGACGACTTCGCCGCGAAGGAGGCCGAGCTGCGGCGGGCCGAGGTCCAGGCCGCCGCGGCCGACGAGCGGGCCCGGCTGGCCCGGGAGATGCACGATTCGCTGGCCAAGACGCTGCGCGGCGTGGCGATGATCGCCGCCGCTCTGCCGACCTGGATCTCCCGGGATCAGGCGCGCGCGGTGTCGGAGGCCGAACGTGTCGCGGTGGCGGCCGAGGTCGCCTCGAAGGAGGCGCGGACCCTGCTCGCCGAGCTCCGGGAGGACGCGGCGCAACGCTCCTTCCCCGACACCGTCCGCGACATGGCGGAGCGCTGGGGTGCCGACACCGCCACGGCCGTGATCTTCGATTTCGCCGAGGGGGTGGACCTGCCCCCGCGTTCCCGGCACGAGGCGAGGGCCATCCTGAGCGAGGCGCTGGCCAACGTCGAAAGGCATGCCGCGGCGAGGTCGGTCTGGATCCGGCTCGCCTGGGAGGAGTCGATGGTCGTGCTGACCGTGCGCGACGACGGGCGCGGGTTCCGGCCGCGCGGGCTGCCCGAACTGGCCAGGGAGGGCCACTACGGGCTCATCGGCCTGCACGAGCGGGCCGAGCGCGTGGGCGGCCGGGTGTGGGTGGCGTCCGAGCCGGGGGCGGGCACCACGGTCGGCGTCAGGCTCCCCGTGGTCGAGCCCGCGGACCGGCGACTCGCCGAGGCGGGAACGCATGGGTGATCCACGCGTCATGGTCGTCGATGACAACATCGTCGTGCGTTCCGGCCTGGTGTCGCTGCTGGAGGCGGCCGGGATCGAGGTCGTGGGCGAGGCGGGGGACGGGCGGACCGCGCTGGAACTCGCCGAGCGGATCAGACCCGACCTGGTCCTGCTGGACGTGCGGATGCCACTGATGGACGGGATCAGCGCGGCCGGTGGGCTGAGCCGTGTCGCCAAGGTGGTCATGCTGACCTACACCCAGGACCCGGGCGTCGTCCAGGCGGCGATCGAGCGGGGCGCGGTCGGCTATCTGGTGCACGGGTCGTTCACGGCGGCCGAGCTCACCGCGGCGGTGCACGACGCCATGGAGGGCGCGAACCCGCTCTCCCGGGAGGCGGTCTCCGCCCTGGTCGGCGCCGTGCACCGCGACCAGGTCCAGAGCGGGACCTGGGACGGTTCACCGG
Organism: Actinomadura rugatobispora; assembly: GCF_055379765.1. Classification (NCBI taxonomy): domain Bacteria; kingdom Bacillati; phylum Actinomycetota; class Actinomycetes; order Streptosporangiales; family Thermomonosporaceae; genus Actinomadura; species Actinomadura rugatobispora. The sequence continues at coordinate 10,701,886 of NZ_AP029191.1, forward strand.
TCGCGCCTCCGCCCGGGCACGGTGCCTCTCAACGCCGCGCACGGGAACGGTTCGGACTGTCGGCCCGGGAGGCCGAGGTGATGGAGCTGATCGTCCGGGGACGCACGAACGGCGAGATCGCCGAACGCCTGTTCCTGGCCGAGAAGACGGTGAAGAACCACATCAACCACATCTACGCCAAGCTCGGCGTCGCCTCGCGGGCCGGGGCGATCGCGCACTGGCTGGGCACGGCCGAGGAGCAGGCGGGCCCTCCCGGGGGCCCAGACGGGCCCGGCTGAATGGGGCCTGGATTGGGCCGCCGGGCCCTGGGGCCGGCAGCGTGGATTCCGTACCGTTGTTCTGCCGGAAGGGAACAAGAAACGGTCGGAAGGAAACGCCGATGAACCCGATTATTCCGCTCTACGTGACCCTGCAGACTTTCGTTGTCGACCGCGTGGAACGGCTTCGAAGGTCATCGGACCGGGGCGCGGAAGCCATCGAATACGCGGCACTGATCATCATCGCCGCGGCGGTCATCGGATTCGTATACGCAGCCATTAGTGGTATCAACATCCAGCAAAAGGTCGCTGACGCTCTCAACAGTGTGTTCAACCGGCCGCAGCAGTAGTACCCCGGACGGGTGCCGGGGACGGTGGGGAAGCAGCCGAATCCGGCTTCGGGAAGGCACACTCCCCATCACCCCGCCGCCTGCCGAAGAAGGGCCGGTCGATGCGCGCTGTGCCGGCGTCCTGGCTGACGGCGGCCACCCTCGGCGCCCTCGGTCTGCTCGCCCTGAAAACCCTGGCACCGGACGCGGAGCCCGCCGGAACCTACGACCAGGAATTCTTCGGCCGGTGGCGGCCGGCCTTCCAACTGCCGGTGGCGGCGTTGGCGGCCACCGCCGCGACCGCGGCCACCGAACCTGATCTCTGGAGCACTCACGGAATCCTCCCGTGCGGTATCGAGATCCTGCTCGGATGCCTTCTCGGCCTCTTTCTCGTGAACGCTTTCCGGCCGGCGCGCGGCCGTCATCGCTGAAGCCGGAAGGCCATGTGTGATCTCCGCTCATGGAATGGGGTGCGGATGCTGCGGCGGATGCGGTACGGCAAATCGGGAGGGGGCGACGAAGGCGCCGCCACCTCCGTTCTGGTGATGTTCATGGCGGTCGTCCTGGCCGCCGGTTTCCTGCTGTTCGGCCGGATCGGCCAGGCCGGCGACATGCGCACCCGGGCGCAGATCGGCGCCGACGCCGCCGCGCTCGGGGCGCTCGCCCCCCTCCGCGACCAGGCGGTCTCGCTGGCGCTGGACGGGCTCGACCCGTCCGCGGCGGGCTACTGGTCGGTCGGCACCACGCCCGAGGCGGCAGCCGCGTCGTACGCCGACAAGAACGGGACGCGGGTGCTCCGAGCCCGGCTGAGCGGCAGGGAGGGCCAGACCACCATGGTCGAGGCCGCGACGCGGTTCTGCCAGCTCAAGAGGGACGGCGAACTGACCGCGAAGGAACGCGACGACCTCCGCCAACGCCGCAACCTCTGCACCGACAACACCGGGAAGACCGGGATCGGCCGCGCGGGCTCCGCCAGGGCGGTCGCCACGATGAAGGCGCCGCGCTGCTCGTCCGACTACTGGGACCCGCCGCCGGAGAGCACCGGGATCGGGCCGACCCGCAGGATGGTCTGCGACGGCGTGCAGGTGTACCCCGGCGGTGACCGCGAGCGCGTGAGGAAGCTGTTCAAGCTGCGTCTCGTCGACGGTGAGGACCCCGTCGCCTACACGGGACAGCCCGAGGGCATGGACCTTCCCCCGGGAGGCCCGGTCGGCGGGGGCGGCGTCGTGGTCAGCGAGTGCGCCACGAACGGGCAGCGTCCCGCCGACGACCTCCCGTTCGGCGCGGCGGTGGTCGCCTGGGCCCTGTGCTGGCGTGGCACGCCCTACTCCTGGGGAGGCGGCACCGTTCGTGGCCCGGGACGCGGCATCTGCTGCTCGCCCGGAGGTTACGACGGGCGCCTGACCATCGGGTTCGACTGCAGCGGCCTCACGCTGTACGCGGTCTACCACGCCTCCAAGGGCCGGATCGCCATGGGCCACTTCACCGGGACGCAACTGGACGACCCCCGCGGCAGGCCCGTGCCGCTCAACCAGCTCCAGGCCGGGGACCTCGTGTTCTTCGGCCCGCGCCCGACCGACCACGTGGCCGTCTACTACGGCGACGGCAAGATGGTCGAAGCTCCGAGAACCGGGGACGTCGTCAAGATCTCCCCGCTGCGCAGCAGCCTCACCTACGCTCGCCGCTTCGGCTGACCGCGCCTCGCCTTCCGACCGGCCGAGCGACGCAGGGAGCACGGACATGCACACATGGATCATCGTCGCGGCGGCCTCGGCCGGCCTGGCCGTCGGCTGGTCGGCGGCGCCGATGGCCGGCCCGTACGTCGACGGGGTCTCCCGCGCGAACCGGACGGCGATGGCCGTGGCCACGGCGGCGGGATGGGGGGTGCTCGGCGGGTTGCTCGGCTCGTCGGTCCTGCTGGCCGCCCTGCTCTACCTGGCGGGAGTCGGAACGCTGCTCGCGTTCATCGATCTGCGGGTCGAGCGGCTGCCGGACCGTTTCACGCTTCCGTCGTACGGCGTCGCGTCGGCCCTGCTCGCGCTGGCCGTTCCGTTCACCGAGGGAGGCGTCGGGCGTCTCGTGCACGCGTGCGCCGGGATGGCGGCCCTGTTCGCGCTGTTCGCCGTCCAGGCCGTCCTGGTACCCGGCGGGATCGGGCTCGGGGACGTGAAGCTCGCCGGAGTGCTCGGCCTCTACCTCGGGTGGTTCGGCGCGGCGACCTGGTGGACGGGCCTGCTGACGATGTATCTCCTCGGTGGAGTCGCGGCGTTCGCGGTCATGGCGGTCCGGCGGTCGCGGGCGGGCTCGATCCCGTTCGGGCCGTCCATGCTCCTCGGCACGCTGGCCGCGATCATGCTCGAACTCCCGGGAAGCTGAGCGGCGCCCGTCCCCTCGGGGCGGACGGGGCGTCACGGACGGCGTCGGCGCGGAGCCGAGCGCCACGGAAACCGCGGAACCAGCAGGCAGGCGAGACCCGCGACGCTACCCGCCATCAACCAGAGCCACAGGCCCCGGCCTCGGGTCTCCAGGACGTCGTTCCCGGCGAACGGGAGTGCGAGCAGCGTCGAGGCCAGGGGCAGGAGGGGTGGTGCCGCGGCCATCGCCACGAGGTGTCGCCCGCGCGTCATCCGATCGCTCCGGAACGTCCCGATGGCCACGACGGAGGCGGCCACGGCCATGGCGGACGCGCGCGGTCTCCACTGGTCGAGCTCTCGCAGCGTCATCAGGGCGCCCTCGATCTCGCTCGGCCATATGAGGTCCGCGGGATCGGGTGCCAGCACCCGGTCGACGATCGACTGGCCGATCAGGTCGAGCCCGAGCATCAGCGCTCCAGCCAGGACGAGCACGTTCATCCACCGGTGTCGCAGGGCCAGGACACCCAGGCACGCCCCGGCGCCGACGGTCAGTTCCGCCACCAGCGCGGCGACGACGAGGGAGGCGGAGTGCGGCGTCCCGAACAGCGGGTTCAGGATCATCATCGGGAGGACGATCATGCAGCTCAGCAGGGTGACGGTCAGGGCGATCTGCCCCTCGTGAGACAGCACCGGCGACCCACGGCCGCCGCTCGCGGTCGCCACCCGGACTGCGAGCGCGGTGGCGACCACGACCGCCGCCAGCAGCCCGGGCGCCGTCGCCTCGACCACCGCGTCGTTGACCATGCCGACGGAGCCCAGGCCGGTGATGCCGATGCCCCAGCGGACACCGGCCAAAGCCAGCCCGACGACGGCGAAAGCGACGAGCAGCGCGAGGAGCGGGCCGCCGGGACCGGCCCGCTCGGGGCGGGCGCCGCGCGCGGCGGTGCGCAGCTCCGAGGACGAGTAGGGGCGGGGCGACGTCATGGCCGGCTCGTTCCGGGGTCCCGGTCGGTGCGGCAGATCCAGGGACGGGACACACCGGTCTTCGGGTCGACGATCCGCGCGTCCGTGAGCGCGGTCCGGACCGTCTCGGTGCTGTTCTCAAGGCCAGCGATCTTGACGCCGGGGGTGAATCCGAAGTCCGCTCCCTTCTTGCTGCTGTCGCGGTCGTAGGAAAGCGTGGAGATCTTCCCCTTCTCCTGGATCAACACGGCGAGCTCATCGGCGAGCGACTGCATCTCACCCTGATATCCCGCGCCGGCAGCGGGGGGCGCGATGTATTTCTGGATCACTTGCTGAGCGTGCGGGTCACCCTGGAGCGAGATCTCGATGTGCGTGAACGCGTTACCGCCGCCGCCCTTCGAGTAGGACAAGGTCCCCTCGGGATTGTCCTTCCTGAGCTCCCACTGGCCGCCGGCCGGGCTGGGAGTGGGCAGGCTCTTCGGATCCTTGAACTTCAGTTCCCAGGTGGCGCCGGCGTTCAGATTGTGGTTGGAGCCGGAGTCGGTCACGATGGTCGCCGTCTTGGGAACCTTCACCTCTTTGCCGTCGGGAGTCTGCACAATGTCATAGGTGATGGAAACGGTGGATCCGTCGGACCAGTCCTTCGTCGCCTGCAGGGCGAAAGAGGGTAGCCATTTGTTCTCGGTCTTGGCCTCGCCCGTGGCTCCGAGAGTGACCGCGTTCTTGCTCATAAATGTTTTGATCTCTTCATTTTCACTGGTCGTCGTGGTGCCGACCTCGTGTGTTTCCTCGTATATCCCGCCGACCTTGGCCTTTACCTTGCCCGCGGAGAACGACAGGCTGCCATTGATGTACCCGTTGGTGCCGGTACCCTTTGAGATGGTGTATTTGATGCCCCACTGGTCGGCCATCGTGTACTTGAGCCTTTCCGCCTCGATCAGGCCCTTGAGGGGACCCTTGCTCTTGACCAGCGTGGTCCGCTGCCTCTCGAATTCGGCATGGAAAGCCTGACGCTGGGCCTCGTTGGCGAACTTCCAGGTCGTCGACGCGGTCTTGCTCCATTCATTGCCGCCCGCGATTGTAAGGCCGGTCTTCTTGTCGTTGATTTTGTAACCGATGCCGGTCTCGACATGGATTCCATTCCTGTTTTCGCTCCCGTCGACCTCCCACACCTCGCCGTCCGAGCGCTGGATGACCACCTTCTTCTCCTTCTCTTTGTGAGAGTAAAGAAGCACCTGCACGGATTTGGTTTTTTCTACCGAGGTATCAGCCACGGTGCAGGGCGGATCCGGGGGCGGTGGTGGCGGCTGGGGGAGCGCGGCCTCACCCGCAGGACAGGATCCCTGTGAAAATATTCGACAAATAGAGGATTCAACCTTTTGCGGCCACGATCCGGCAAAGGTGCTGTTCAGTCCGAGAACCACCACATTCACCACGGCAATGAGCGCGGCGTATTCGATTTTCGAACCGCCCTTGTCGCGGGGCCGGCACTCCATGTTCACCAGAGGATCCTGTCCCGCGGAAAAGACCAGGTGAAGGGTCCCGAGACCCAATCGCGGCCCTGGGTCCCCCGCTGGGCCCGCGGTCAAGCCCGATGACGGGTCGGCCCTGGATGGCGAGGGCCCGCTGCTGAGGTGCTGCGCTCGCGGTATCGCTCCGCGGTCTGGCCGTCGGCTGGTCGGCGGCGCCCCCTGGACGGGCGGTACGCCGGTGACGTCCCCCGGTGGAGCCAGGCGGCGATGGCGGTGGCCACGGCGGGGGGGGGTGGGGCTTTCGGCTGTGTTGGCCGCCCGCGTCCTCATACCTTCCAAATATCGGAATATCCGCGCAAAGTCGCTGACAAGAATCTCGGTGTCAGCGTGGCGGGTAGGTCTTCTTTCCGCACTTCTTGAGGAGCCAATCGCGGGTCTGTCCGAGATGGTTGGTCACGTAATAGTCCAGGCCGGCCTCCTCGGCGGCCTGCCACCAGTTCTTCTGCAAGCCGCCCTCGCATCTCTGGTGCCCCGGCCGCTTGATGCAATTATAGAATTTCCCTTTCCATCTTTCCCAGCCGTCCGGGGCGTTCCAGATGCGGACTTTTCGGCCATTGGCATGCGCGTTGGTGACTAGATTGTTCAGGTATTGGTGTTCGGTCGGGTCGATGGTGTACCTGCCCTTGGGGCTCCGGTCCACGCATTTGTTGAAATCGCCGTTCAGCATGACGACCCGGTTGGCGATTCTCGCATCATAATTCTTGTTCCTGGGGTTGAGCCAATCCGGGATAGCGCATTGATCCCCCAGGCTCGCGGAGAAACGGATATTGACCGGCATGGGTGTGTCGCCGAGCGTGTTACGGTCAGGGTCGTAATTCTCCGGCATCGGAAGGATCACGTGCACGTTCGATGCCAGCGGTGGATTGAGCGAGTTGATGTCCTTGGCTACCTGCTCATAGGCTCCTGACTTATCTTTGTCCTTGGCTTCGATGATGAGTTCGAACGGATCAGTGTACCCCGGGTAGACCCCGCCGTTCTCTTTGATCCTCTCGGTCAGCGGTTTGAGATAGAGTTCGAGAAGTGTGTCGGCTCTACTGCCTTTCGGGTCGTCGTGCTTGACTTCCAGCCTGCCCCCGTTCTCAAGCCAGATGTCGGCCTCCACGCTTGTCGCTCCGTTGTCGAGCGCATCGTCGAGTGGATGCTCGTTCTCGTAGTCATTGTGGGCGTGCAGCCTTTCCACCCAGGGCACGGTCCGGTCCAACTGGCAGCGCGGACTCGCGATCGGTGGCAGTGGCGGGGGCGGTTGTGGGCCGCCCGGCGGAATGTCGGGGGCAAGCGGGGTATCCCCGCCGTCGACCAGCGGCCGCCCTGTGATCCGCGGTTCGGCCCCGCCGCGACGAGCCAGCACGTCTTCCCCGCACTCACCGCCGAAGGCGCGGCAGAGGGCGGTCTTGCATTTATCTACCAAAAGGTCGGATGTGCCGGACGTGAAGAGGGCGGCGGCGATGGCGGAGACGAGCAGCAGTATTCCCAGATATTCGACTGCGCCCGCACCCTGGTCTCGGCATTTGTGAACCACTCGGCATCCTTTCGGTTTGCCCTTGTCTTTGATCAGTTGGGCGGGTTCATCGTTGTTCCGCTGCCTTTCGGTCGCCTGCTGCGGGGGCGCAGTGATCGCTCGGAGCACGCTTTGAGTGTGCGGGTCATCCTGATAGGTGATCTCGAAGTACGTGGTGGTGCTCCCGCCGACGCCGCCCGGACCCGCTCACCCCGGACAGATCCTTCCTAGGAGAGACGCGGCATATTCGGTTTCCGAGCTGCCTCTATCTCGGCTCCGGAACTCCTTGCTCATCATCGGATCCTGTCCCGCTGAGAAGGCCGGGTGAAGGGCCCTGAGGCCCAGTCACCGCCTTGGTTCCTTGATGGGCCCGAGGCCCCAACTCCTGACCAGAGACGCTTTTTTGGGCCCAGGGGCCCATCCGCGCACCGTCCGGTGCCGCTTCAATGGACGGCATCATGCAGTCATCCGGTCAGGACGGCGACGAAGTCCCCAAGCTGCCGGCGTTGCCGTACGCCGTCGAGGAGGGGGGACCGGCCGGCAACGCGTCACCAGAGCCCCCCGCGTCGGCCCCGCCTCCCCCCCGGCCGGCTCCGCCTCCCCCCCGGCCGGCTCCGCCGTCGGCCCCGCCGCCGGCCGCACTGGCCCCGCCTTACGCCGTGCCGGTCCCGCCTTCTCCCGCGCCGGTCCCGCCGTCGGTGGCGCTGGCACCACTGTCGAGCCCCGGGCGGTCGACGATCGCGAACGATCGCCGTCCGGCTCTCGCGCCCGTGAAGCGCCGTGCGCGCCGCCGACCACCGCTCAGCGTGGTGATCGCCGTCCTGGCCGTCCTGGTGGCCTCGATGGTCGGAGTGGGCCTGTCGCGGCTCGGCGGCTCATGCGGAGAGGGGGAGAAGGAGACGCTGCGGCTCGCCGCCGATCCCGCGATCGCCCCGGCCGTCACCGCCACGGCACAGCGCTTCGACGACCGGTGCCTGGAGATCGTCGTCACCGCCGCGCCGTCGGCCGCCTCGGTCCTCACCCTGGGCGGCGCCCGGCGTGAGAGCAGGGCGGACGCCTTCATCCTCGACTCGTCCCTGTGGCTGGCGATGGCCGGAAGCGCGGCACAGCGGACCGGGGCCGCGGTCCCGCGTCCGGTCGGATCGGCCGCCCTCTCGCCGCTGGTGCTCGTCCGGTCGCAGGCGACGCCTCCGCCGCCCGGCGGCCTCACCTGGCGTTCCCTGCGCCGCGACGCCCACAGCACGGCTTACGGGCTGCGCATCGTCGATCCGGAGTCGGACGCCAGCGGCGTGGCCGCCCTCCTGATGGCACGGCGCGGTGGCGGGGACACGAGCCTGGCCGGCTTCACCGACATCCTTCGGGAGGCTCAGTCTCACGACAGCAACACCGTTGCCAAGGATGCCGGAGCCGCCCTCGCGAACCTCGCGCGAAGCAGCGACAGGTCGGTGCTGGCCGTGTCGGAACAGTCGGTCCGGCGGCATGCCCGTACGGGCGGCGCCCCCGTGGTGGCGCAGACTCCGGGCGACGGAACGGTGACCCTCGATTTTCCCCTGATCGTCCACGGCTCGGCCAGGGCGGACGACGCGAAGCGGTTCCTCGCCGAGCTCAACTCTCGCCGTGGCGCCAGGGAACTCGCCAAGATCGGTCTGCGGCCCGCGAACGACCGGGCCGGGGGAGCGACGATCGACCCGAGGGCCACGCTGGAGACGCTCGAGATGTGGCGCCGGATGCGGCTCGGCACCCGGATGCTCACGCTCGTCGATGTGTCGGGGTCCATGGATCAGCAGGTTCCTGGCACGGGCGAGACCCGCATGACGATCACGGCGGGCGAGCTCACCAAGGGCATCGCCCTGCTCCCCGACGAGGCCGAGGCCGGGGTCTGGGCCTTCTCGACCGGCATGGACGGTACCCGCCCCTACCGGTCGCTGGCCCCCGTCGGCAGGCTCGGCGGCGTCAGCAGCGCGGGCACCCACCGGGCCGCGGTCCAGCAGGCGCTGGGGCGGCTGCGTGCCAAGCCGGACGGTGACACGGGCCTCTATGACTCGATCCTGGCCGCGTTCCGGACGATGAAGGCGGGTTATCGGGCCGACATGATCAACATCGTGCTGGTGCTCTCGGACGGCCGGAACGACTTCGCGGGCGGCATCACCGAGACGGCCCTGCTCGGCGAACTGCGCAAGGAGTACGACCCGGCGCGCCCCGTTCAGGTCATTGGCCTGGCCTTCGGCCCCGACATCGACATCGCGGCCCTGAAGCGCGTCTCCGAGGCCACCGGCGGCACCGCGTACCGGTTGCGCGACCCCCGCGAGATCCTCGAGCTCTTCGGCCGTTCGGCCGCCCTCAAGATCTGCGACAACCCGGGCCGCTGCCCCACAGGCTAGATGGTCCACGGCACATGCGGCCGCGGCCCCTTCCGGCACGCCGGCCGAGCCGCCGCCACCCGCCCGCATTTCCATCGGGAGTACCAATGCCGGCAAAATTGCATTTATATCGTAGTGGCGGGGATTCGGTCAAACCGGCAGCTGTTCTTCTTTGTGGCCGGACAATTTGCAAAGGTTGATTGGCGTGTGCTGATATAGAGTAGTCCAGGGTAAAGAGTAAGAAGGGTACGACCCACGATGCGTTCGACGCTGAGTGCCACGGCATTCGTGCTGGCCGCCATCCTGCTGTCCGGCTGCGGCGATGACGGCGATGGAAAGGCCGGTGCCTCGGCACAGTCCCCGGCAGGGAACGCCCAGGCGACGCAGCCCGTAACGGCGGAGCCGAAGGGCGGGCTCGCTGGCACTTGGAAGCCGATTAACAAGAGCCCGATCGCGACGCTCACGATCACAGGCGACACGGTGCGGACCACTGGGCAACTCGCCTGTCCCGGAACGGTCACCGGCGCGGACACGGCGGAACCGGTCCTGACCCTGAAATGCACCACGGAGAATGCCGAGCGCAAGCGCGGCACCCTGAAACTGAAGCCGGACGGATCGGCTCTCGTCATCTCCTGGGACGGCCCCGCCTGGGGAGGAATGATCGACAGCCTGAAGCGGGCCGGCTGACGACTCAGGCGAATCTTCCAGCGGAGACCGCGGATTCGACGTCACAGAATTCCCTTTCTGTGCGACAGGCGAGGAGTACCGGAATGAACGAGGCCCCGCAAGCGCCGTACGGTCACCCGACCCGGCCGCAGCAGCCCGGGGCTGCGTATGCGCCGCCGCAGCCCTGGGTTCCGCACGTGCCGCAGCATCCGCCGTACGCCGGCTGGTCGCAACGCGCCGGCGCCTTCCTCCTGGACGTTCTGATCAACTTCGGCCCGTTCTGGCTGCTGGTCCTCATCGGCGGGCTGATCGATGACATGAGTCCGGGCGACAGCGGCGAAGTCGTCGGAGCGATCCTCGGCTGGGCGGGCATCCTCGCCATGATCCCCGCTGTGACGTTCCAGTTGGTCCGCGAGGGCCGGACCGGGCAGACCGTGGGCAAGAAGGCCCTGGGCATACGAGCGGTTCGCGACCGCGACGGCCGAACGCCCGGCATCGGGCTGGCCCTGGGCCGCCGGCTGGCGCAGTTCCTGAACTACCCGCTGTTCGGACTGGGCTGGTGGTTGGCCCTCGGAGACCCCAAGAAGCAGACGTTCGCCGACAAGATCACCAGCGTGGTGGTCGTCCGGGCCTAGCCCGACGAACCAGCCCGGCGGCCGGCCCGACGGAGGCCCCTTGGCCGCGAGGCTCGAACTCGGGGTGAAGTTCCACTCGTCGTCAGCGGCGTGCCCCCGGGAGCCGATCTGGACGGCTCCGGAATCGGCGTCCTGGAATCGCGGATATCCGCAGCCGTCATCGGCCGTCCCGACTCGTCGCGACGGCCCTTCACGTCCCACCGCTGCGCGGATGCGGAAGTCATAGCGGTGCGATGTTCCGCGCTTGCCGACACCAGTCGTAGGCGGCAATGCCTGCCCTCGCCGCCGCGTCCACGACCGGCCGCGCGCTGGTGCGGGACCACCTCGTCAACGTGCTGCCGGGACGACAGGCCGGATGCGCAGGCGTCGATTATGGTTGGGGCGTGCGGGGGCGGCGATCGTGTACGGCCGGCTCGGCGGGCGTGTAGGTGACCACCTGCCGGGCCGCGAGCACCATCCACACGAAGGTGAACGCGATCACCGTGGGATTCTTGATCAGCAGCAGCACGGCGGTGTAGAGATCCTCACCGCCGCTTGGGATCCAGTCGCGGATGATCTGTTCGGGAATGACGTCGAAGACCATCACCAGCCCGCCCAGCATGGCGGCCTGCAGCATCAGGCTCGGCCATCGCTCCCGAAGAAACCGGGCCGGGTGACCGGAGTCTCCGGTGGACTCCCGCCCGAAGGCCAGGCGGACGATGAGTCCGATGAGCAGCACCCGTGCGAGGAGCGTCAGCGTTTCCATGACGACCGGAAGCGGGCCGGGCAGGTCCGTCTGTACCGATACGAACCGCTCCAGGCCGGGGACCAGCGAGATCCCGACGATGAGGACCGGATGGCGGCGGTAGAAGCCCAGAGCCTGGGAGGGCACCTCAACGGCGGTGCGCGCCTGGAGGGAGAGTGACATGTCCTTCAGTCTACTAAATATTTCAGTCAACTAAAGCAATGGAGATCGGATGGAGTCGAGCGGAAGCACCGCGGGCCAGGGGGCGAAGTTCGGGCGGGAACTCAGCGCCGCGGTCGTCTTCTTCCATGAGGCGGTGGGACGGCACCTGGGGCTGAGCCCCACCGACCAGCGCGCCCTGACGCTGATCGACCTGCACGGGCCCATGACGGCGGGCGAACTGAGCCAGCTGACCGGTATCACTCCGGGCGCGGTCACCGGACTGGTGGACAGGCTGGAGCGCGCGGGTCACGTCAGCAGGCAGAACGACCCACGGGACCGGCGGCGCGCGGTCATCGCGGCCACCCACGAGGCCCCCGAAGCGGTCTCGGCGGCCTTCGCCGAGTTGGGCGGGAAGATGGCGGCCGTCGTCGCCGGGTACGACGAACGTGAGCAGGCCGCGATCGCCGACTTCGTCCAGCACATGATCGATGTACTGAGAGAACAGACCCGCCGCCTCTCGGACACCCGGTGACCGGCCTACACGCCCGCGAGCGCCTCCCCATCCGAAGAAGGACAAAGCAGAAGGTGGAGACCTCATGACCGGCGCACGGATCCAGCTCTCGACCGGCGTGCGCTCCTTCTCCGCCACCGATCCCGGGGGCTGGGACCACCTCTTCCGCCAGGCCCGGCTCCTCGACCAGGCCGGGTTCGACCGGCTGTCCGTCTCCGACCACGTGGTCTTCGGGGAACGGCTGGAGGCGTACGCCCGGCCGGAACTCGGCGGCCAGGCGGGCGGGCGCCAGCCCACCGGCCCGGACGGCCACTGGCTGGAACCCCTCACGACCCTGTCGGTCCTGGCCGGAATGACCTCCCGGATCCGGCTGGCCACGGGCATCCTTCTGGCCGCGCTCCGCCGCCCCGTCGTCCTGGCCAAAAGCGCCGCGACCCTGGACGTCCTGTCACGCGGAAGACTGGACCTGGGCGTCGGAGTGGGCTGGCAGCGCGAGGAGTACCAGGCTGCCGGACTGGACTTCGAGGATCGAGGACGCCGGCTCGACCAAACGCTCGAGGTCTGCCAGACCCTCTGGCGCGACACGCAGGCCACCTATTCCTCGCCCGACCTGCACTTCGAGAACATCCACATGATGCCCAAGCCATTCCAGACGGGCGGCGTCCCCATCTGGATCAGCGGCACCCTCAATCCCCGCGTGATAAAACGCCTGGCACGCTTCGGCACCGGCTGGATTCCCTGGGGACCCGACGCCGCCGACCTCCCCACGGCGATCGCCCGCCTGCGCGACGCACTCGCGGACGAGGGCCGGGACCCCGCGAACCTCCAGATCGTCGGCCACATTCCCACCAGCACCCGCCCGGACGGCCTCCTGGACGTTCAACGCACCATGGACGCCGTGCCACCGCTGGTCGCAGCCGGGGCCACCGACCTGCGTCTCAATCTCCGTATCCCCGCCGACGACGCCGAAGCCGCCGAACACCTTCATGACATCGTCCAGGCATTCCGCGCCGCGGCCGACCAGACCACGTAACCGAGGCTGATGTGGTCGACGACGCTGGGATGCCTTCGAGGGATGTCGTAAGTCTGACTCACGAGTGGGACGGCTCGGGCGCGGCGGCGGCCAGCTTCCGGGTGGCGCGCTCCTCCAGTGCCGGGAGGGCGGCCGCCTGATCGGCGATCGCCGCGTGGTCCGGCTGGGCGGCGCCCGCGGCGGCGGCCAGCGCGCTCCACGCCTCGGCGCAGGCGGCCCAGGCCCGACCGGCCTCGTGGAATGCCTCGTCCCCGGTGATGGCGGCGACGTCGTGGCAGAACCCGGCCTGCAGGCGCCGGAAGAGGCCACCGCCGGTGCCGGCCTTCTCGATACAGATCCGCACCATCGTGTACATGGTGGCGAGCGTCTCGGGGGCGTGCCGTTCGGGCCAGCCGGCCACCTCGGCGGCGAAGTCCCGTACGCCCGCCAGGCCGGCGGAGTAGCCCGCGATTTCCAGCGGCGGCTCGCCTGACTCGGAGTTCCCGCCGCTCATGTTGGCCACCCCCTGCGCCGCCGCCTCCCGGGCCAGCGGAAGCAGGTCGGGTAGCCGCTCGGGGAACCGCATGGGGAAGGTGGCATGGCGGTTGGGGTGCGGGAATCCGCGCGAATCGCGGGCGTGGGCGAGCGTCTCCAAAGGCACCTGCTGGATCTCCTCCCGGTCGTTGTCGGCGACCCAGGCGACCCCGGCCGCGGCGTCGTACCCGACCACGACGATGTCGTGCCGGGTGTTGGTCAGCCGTACGCGCAGGTAGGGGAGCCGGAGGATGTCGGCCCAGATCATCACGGGCCGGCCCGCGTCGAGTTCGGCGGTGACCCAGCCCCATCCCTGGACGGGGTCGTCGGTCTCAAGATGCTCGACCTCCACGCCCAGGCGGCGGCAGAGATCGAACTCCAGGTCGAGAGTGCGGCCGCCCAGATAGATCGGCGGGTTCAGGCCCGGGATCTGGAGGAACTTGAAGTCCAGCCCGCCGCTGAGGCCGAAGACCAGCGGCTCGCTCGGCGGCCCGGCCCAGCCGAGTCCGGCCCAGTCGAGCAGATCGCGCAGGGCGCCCGAGCCGCAGTGCCCGGCGAGCCGGTGCGGGTAGTCCTCGATCCTCACGCGGCGCCTCCCGAGAGGTGGTGTTCCCGCCTAACCGAATCACGTTCAGTCTTTCTTGGCCACTGGCCCCCGGCCATGGATTCTCTCCAGGTGCCCGGCGCGCGTGTGGCCTCTGCTCGAACGGGGGAGCAGGCGGGGGTGAGCTGCCGCACGCCGCCCCCAGCCGGGTCACCCAGCCGTTCTGGGAGGGATGGCCCGCGAGCAGCGCACGTCGTGAACGTCGAGATCACTGCCCCGCAGACCTCGCGGCCGATCGACGTGCGCTTCGACGTCGAGGTGTACGGCACGTACTTGGGCGTCGTCGCCGACGAGAACCAGCGGTCGCCCATAAGGGGACCGGTCCGCGGACACGCTGCTCGGCCTGCCCGCCGGCAACGTCCTCAACTGGCGGCGCGGCAGGGCCCTACCGCAGGTCCGACGCGATGGAGTCGATGAAGCGGTCGGCGATCCGGTGGACGTCGCTCATCTCGCCGGAGCCGAAGAGCGCCCGGAGCGTCAGCGTGTGGATGATGGCCCAGAGCATCATCGCGGTGTCCTCGGCCCTGCCCGGGCCGAGGACGTCGAAGAGGCCGGTCAGCCTCGCCAGCGAACCTTCGCCGATGTCCGCCATGAGCTTCTTGGCGTTGGGGTCGGAGGCGTTCTGCAGGATGATGAGCGCCCTGAAGAACTGGGGGCGCCGTTCGAGGGCGCCGATGACCGTGTGGATGTAACCGCGGACGCGCTCTTCGGCCGGGCCTTGAGAAGGAGACTCCGGATCGTCGCGGCCGGCGGTCGACCACTCGTGGAGGACGCAGGCGTACAGGTGCTCCTTCGACGAGAAGTACCGGTACAGCGTGGCCCTGGCCACGTCGGCCGCCTCCGCGACATCGCGGATCTGGATGTCGTCGTAGTCCTGCTCCGCCAGCACCCGGCCCGCCGCCTCGACGATCCGCTGCCAGCGCGCGCGTTGCCAAGCGGGCAGGCGCTCGACGGCGAGGCCGCCGGCCCGGCTCGCTGGGGGCGTTGACATGGAGCGTCCTCGACTGGGGCGGCGACCTGGACTGGCGTGATTCTAACCGCCGGTCACGGATAAGCCGGGCCACGAGCATCAGGGGCCGTGGCGTCCACGCCCCGGAGAGGCCCTTGACAAAACTGAACTCCGAGTTCAAATTGGCGCCAGTCTGGGCCCCGGCGGCCGTATGAGGCCCCGAGCATTCCGGTCTCGTCGACCGTCCTGCCGCGCGCCGAACATCAGACCCGCAAGGAGCCGACAGGCATGGAACTCTTCGCGACCCGGCATCCGCTCACCACCGACGTCGACATCTCCTCACAGCGCTTCTGGTCCCTGCCGTTCCCCGAACGGGACAGGGCGTTCGCCCGGTTGCGGGCCGAGGCGCCGGTGAGCTGGCATCCGCCCATCGACGTTCCCTACCAGCACGACCAGCAGGGTTTCTGGGCGGTGACGCGTGCGGCGGACATCACGGCGGTGAGCAGGAACAGCGAGTTGTTCCAGTCCAGGTACGGGACGACGCTCGATCCGGTCTCGGTGGAAGAGGCCACCGGTGCCACCTTCATCCTGACGATGGATCCGCCCGAGCATTCCCGGTACCGCTCTCTGATCAGCGCCGCGTTCACTCCCAGGGCGGTCAGGCAGATCACCGAGCGGATCGAGCGGAACGCGGCGGCGATCGTCGACTCGCTGATCGGTGCCGGCGACATCGACTTCGTGCACGCCTGTTCCAACCGGCTTCCGATGACCACCGTCTCCGACATCGTCGGGGTGCCGGAGTCCCGGCGCGAAGAGGTGACCCAGGCCGCGGAGACCCTCGTCGGCGGCGGCGACGCGGCCGGGCTGCCGCGCGAGGAGTACCACCAGGCCGCCTTCGCCGCGTTGCTGCACCTCTACCAGGTCGGCGCCGATCTGGCCGCCCATCGGCGCCGTCATCCGGCCGACGACCTGATGACCAACCTGGTGCGGGCCGAGATCGACGGACACCGGCTGACCGACGAGAACATCGGCGCGTTCATGGTGCTGATGAGCGTCGCCGGCAACGACACGACGAAACAGGCGACGACGCGGACGATGCTCTCGCTGCAAGAACACCCCGAACAGCGCGAGTGGCTGCTGGCCGACCTCGACGGCCGGATCATGCAGGCGGTGGACGAGTTCGTGCGCCACGCGACACCGGTCATGCAGTTCACCCGTACCGCCGCCAGGGACACGGAACTGGGCGGAGCGCAGATCGCGGCGGGCGACAAGGTCGCGCTGTTCTACTGCTCCGGGAACAGGGACGAGACGGTGTTCGACCGTCCGGACGAGTTCGACCTGAGCAGGCCCAGGAGCCCGCACGTCGGGTTCGGCGGCGGCGGAGCGCACTTCTGCCTCGGCCACAACGTCGCCAAGACCCAGTTGCGGGCCATCATCAGCGAGATCCTGACCCGGATACCGAAGATCGAGTTCGGCGAGCCGGTCCCGCTGCGCAGCACGTTCATCCACGGGATCGAGGCCCTCCCCGCCCACATCGCCTGACCGGGCCGACTCCGCAGGAACCACGATGTCTACGTGGGCAAATACATAATATATATAAAATGCGACCCAAGCATGAGAGGGGACCCTCGACATGTCCGATGAAAGGGCGATCGCCGGAGGCGGCGTCAAGCAGCGCGCTCAGATCAGGATGACCGAGGCGGAGATCGACGAGTTCCTCCCCGGGCGGCACTCCAGTACGGCTTTCTCGACGGCTGTGTCGCCTTCGAGACGAAGGCCAAGTCCCAGAAGGTCGTCAACCTGCCCCGCGACCCGCGGATGACCGTGCTGGTCGAGGACGGCGAGAGCTACGAGGAACTGCGCGGTGTCGAGCTCGTGGGCAGGGCCGAGATCATTGATGATCCCGATCGGCTCTGGGACGTGGGGGTCAGCGTCTTCAGCCGCTACCACCAGCCCTACACCGAGGAGATGCGGCCCTTCGTCGAAGTGATGATCCGCAAGCGGGTCGCCGTCAAGCTGCACGTCGACAAGACCGTCTCCTGGGACCACCGCAAACTCGGTCACTGATCCCTCCTTTGCCGGGCATCGTGACCGTCGAACCGAGCCCGGGCGCCGAAGCCGATCCTCGGCGGCACGGGCCATGTCACCGATGGCCGGGGGCCGTCACTCGGTCGGCGACCGGGACGCGACGTAGTGGGCGCGGCGGCGTTCCATGTCGGCGATGGTCCCGGCGGCGACCCGTGTGAGCTGCAGGGTCGGGATGCCGAGTGTCTCGGTGAGGGCGACGTCCTTGTGCAGGGTCGGCCACGCCCGGATCGAGAACCGCTCCGCACCCAAAGCGAGATGGATGCCCACCGAGGGGTTGGCGGCCGAGCCGTTGGCGAGGACGTCGCCGAGCCCGGTGCGGTCGACGCCGAGCGCGTCGCCGAGGTCGAAGGCGTCGAACACCAGCCCCGTGATGGCCGTCATCAGGGTGTTGTTGACGAGCTTGGCCGCCTGCGCCGCGCCGAGGCCGCCGACGTGGACGATCTTCCCGGCGTAGGCGGCGAACATCGGCGCGCACCGTTGACGGGGCTCCGCGTCGCCGCCGGTGATGACGAGCAGCCTGCCTTCGGCCGCGGCGTTCCCGCCGCTGACGGGAGCGTCGACGACGAGCACGCCGCGACCGGCGACCCGCCCGGCGAGATCCCTGACGTAGTCGGGACCGACCGTGGCGTGGATCGCCAGGACGGTGCCGGGGCGGATGCGCGACATGAGCCCGTCCTCGCCGGACAGCACCGCGTCGGTGGCGTCGGCGCCGTAGAGGCACAGGCCGATGACGTCGCAGTGGGCGCCGAGGTCGGCGGGAGAGGAGGCGATACGGGTGTCGGCGCCGGCGTAGCGGTCGAGGACCTCCTTGCGCCGTGCCCACAGCCACGGCCGCAGCCCGGCGGAGATCATGCGCTCGGCCATGGGCGTCCCCTGGTGGCCGAGGCCGATGAAGCCGTAGGTCATGGCCGCGCCTCTGCGGTCTCGGCCGGCAGCAGCCGCAGGACCATCTCGACGAGGCGCTCGATCGGCCGGTTGCGCTGGATGACCGTCGGGATGAGGATCCTGGCGACGATGGCGCCGAGGAGCATGTCGAAGACGTCGTCGGGGTTGGCGTCCGGGTGCACGCTGCCCTCCGGCGCCGCCCGGAGGATGTCGGTGAACTGGGGCCGGGCGGAGACCGCCAGCCAGGTCTCCGGGGCGGGCGCGCGTCCGGCCGACTGGTAGGCCGCCAGCAGGCCCGGCAGGGCCGCCCGCGCCGCCGGCGCGCCCATCGTCTCCAGGTAGACGCCGATGAACCGGCGCAGGTCGGCGCGCAGGTCACCGGTCGGCCGCACCGTGGCCGAGGCGAATCCGGGGAAGACGGCCTGCTCGATGATCGCGACGCGCGACGGCCAGCGGCGGTAGATCGCCGACGCGTGGACGCCGGATCGCGCCGCGATCGCCTGCACGGTGGTCGCCTCGAACCCCTGCTCATCGAGCAGCCGCCGGGCGGCGTCGAGGACCCGGGTGTCGATACTGGTGTCCCGGGGGCGGCCCGGTGACCGGACGGCCTGGTCGTCTGCCATGGGGCGATGATACGGTCCCAGGCCGTAATACAGGAAGCCCTATCCTATAAATGGAGGGACGCGGGTGAGCGAGTCCGAAGACCTGCGAGCGGTGATCGCCGAGGACGGCGCGTTCGACGTCGTCGGCGCGATCGAGATCATGTGCTCACCGTCCCGCACGTCGTCGTGGACGGCGACGAGGCCGAGGCCGCCCGGTTCTGGGTGGCGCGGGTGTCGGCGAACACCTGGCGCTGGGTCCGCACGGCGGAGGGCCGGCGCATCGCGAAGCGTGTGAACGCCAACCTGGAAGGGACCGCCGAGCACCGCGAGATGCTGGCACCGCAGCAGGCGAGACCTTGAGGGAGCTCGCCTCCTCCTGGTGCTGGATCCGCGTATCACCGGCGCGGGGAGCGGCATCGGGAGGGCCGCGGCGCGGCGCTTCGCCGCCGGGGGCGCACGGGTGTGATCAACGACCGCGATCCGTCGCGGACCTGGACGAGGCCGCGCTGCAGGAGATGCTGCGGGTCCACTTGTTCGGAGTGCTCCACGGCACCCGGTCCGCGCTCCCTCACATGAAGCGGCAAGGCGGCGGGTCGATCATCGGATCCTGTCCGTCAACGGCGGCCAGTGGGGCCACCTCGAGTCGAAAGGAATCCGATGTCCGAGAAGCGATACCAGGTCGTGCAGTGGGCCACCGGGTCGATCGGCCGGATCGGCATCCGCCACTTCGTGGACAATCCCGCGTTCGACCTGGCCGGGGTCTACGTGACCAACCCGGAGAAGACGGGTAAGGACGCGGGCGAGCTCGCCGGCATCCCCGCCACGGGAGTGCTCGCCACCGGCGACATCGCCGCCGTCCTCGCCTTCGGCGCGGACTGCGTGCACTACGCCCCGCTCCACGCGGACGTCGACGTGCTCTGCCGCATCCTGAGGTCGGGCGCGAACGTCGTCACGCCCGTCGGGTTCGTCTACCCGACGAAGTCCTCGGAGGCCGACTTCGAGGCGCTGCGGGCGGCCTGCCGCGAAGGTGGATCCTCGTTCCACGGAACCGGCGTCCACCCCGGCTTCTCCGGTGACCTCCTTCCGCTGGTCTGCTCACGGGTCATGACGCGCCTCGAACAGATCCAGGTCCGCGAGGTCGCAGACTTCCGGCTCCACCCGTCGAAGGCGATGCAGCAGGCGCTCGGCTTCGGGCGCGACCCGGTGGACGCCGTCGAGAACCCCGGGCCGCTGGTCAAGACGATGCACCGCATCTTCGAGCAGTCGATGACGATGGTCGTCGAGGCCCTGGGCAAGGAGGTCGAGCGGTTCTCCATGGAGTACGACGTCGCCCGGGCCAAGCGCGACCTCCACGTCAGATCGGGTCTCATACCCGCCGGCACCGTGGGCGGCATGCGGTTCGTGTGGACGGCGTGGGTGGACGACCGGCCGCTCGTGGTCTTCCGCACCTTCTGGAAGATGGACGACGACCTCGACCCCGACTGGGGCTACGGCTCGATCAAGTACAACCTCGTCCTCGACGGCGACCCGTCCATCGAGATGAACTTCGAGTCGGCGCACAGGCACCCCGACGGCGACGAGGGGTACTGGGGCCGGGTGTGGACCGCGATGAACGGCATCAACGCGATACCCGCGGTCGTCGACGCCCCGCCGGGCGTCCTCACCCATCTCGACCTGCCGTTCGTCCGGCCGAGCGGTCTCGTCCGGCCGCGGTCCGCCGGCTTCGGCGAGCCCGTGGGCATCTGACGAAGAAGGGCACGGGCTCGGAGCCCGAGCGACCTCAGCGGGGGCGGGTCTTCTCCAGCAGCGGTGCCGTGAGCGCCGATATCGTGCCCAGCGGCGCGTCCAGTTCTTCGGCCACCTTCTGCGCCATCAGCACGTCCTTGTGCACGAAGCGTCCGGCCGACTGCACGAGCGTCTGGGCGGAACCCAGCTGGGCGACGAGGTCCAGCGCGTAGCTGGCCCCGCTGCAGGTGTGCAGTGCGGCCGCCAGCCGGGCCTGGTCGATGCCGAAGGAGTCGCTCAGACGCGCGGCCTCCAGGGCGAGCTCGATGTGCGCCCCGAACAGCAGATTGTTGAGAAGCTTGACCTTCTGGCCGGAGCCGAGCGCGCCGAAGTGCACCACCTGGGCGGCATAGGCGGCGAAGAGCGGCCGGCAGCGTTCGACATGCTCTGTGTCGCCGCCCGCGAAGAGCGTCAGCGACCCGTCGGCGACCTGCGCGGGCCCGCCGCTGCCAGGGGCGTCGACCACGCCGACCCCTCGCGGCCGGACGCGTGCGTCGATGGCCTCGACGGTGAGCGGGCTCCCCGTCGTGTGCACGACGAGAAGGGAACCCTCGGCCATCGCGTCGGCCAGGCCGCTTTCCAGGACGACCTCGCGCACCTGCTCGTCGCTGTAGACATAGACGAGCACCACGTCCGCGACACCGGCGAGCTCGGTGACCGCGCCGACGCAGCGCACCCCGCTCTCGGCCAGTTCGGCGCGGACGTCCGGCCGCCGGGCGAACGCGGTGACCTCGAACCCGGCCGCGACAAGACGGCCGACCAGCGGCCGTCCCATCTCGCCCGTGCCGATGATGCCGGCCCGCATCACGGGACCACGATGATGCGGGCGGGACCGTTGGCGTCACGTGCCTGTTCGATCGCCTGGGGCACTCCGTCGAGGTCCACCGTCCGGCCGAACATCGGCGTGACGTCGATCCGGCCCGCGCAGACCTCCTCGAACGCCTCGTTCCAGTGCGTCATCGACGGGCCTCCGCCGAACTGGACGTTCAGCCCCTTGCGCTTGGCGACCATCGTGTGCAGGCGGTCGCCCTGCGGCGGGCCGCCGGCGGAGAAGATCCGGGTGCCGCGCTCGCAGCCCCTGATGATGGAGTCGAGCACGCCGGGCACGCCCACGCACTCGAACACGACGCATCCGGGCAGGTCGAGCAGCCCCATCATGTCGCGGACCGGCTCGGGCGAGCCGTAGGCCAGGTCCCGCCACGCCTCGTACGGCGACAGCTCGGCCGGATCGATCACCACGTCGGCTCCCATGGCCTTCGCGGTCTCGCGGCGCGAGGCGACGAAGTCCACCGCGACGATCGGGCCGGCCCCGAGCCGCCTCAGCGACGCCACGGCCGACAGCCCGATGGCGCCGCAGCCGATGACCAGGGGCACCTCCCCGGCCGTCACCGCCGCCCGCGTGGCGTACGACCAGCCGACGGTGATCGCGTCGGCGATCGACACCAGCTCGCTGGGCAGATCGGTCGGCACCACCTGAGCCATGGCCTCCGTCAGCAGGAAGTACTCGCCGAACCCGCCGGGCGCTTCCGGGCTCTGGCCGATGATCCGCACGCCGTCCCGCACCGCGAGCGCCGGGATCGAGCTCACCCGCGTCCCGGTCGCCCAGCGGCGCCGCGTCTTGGGGCCGTAGTCGACGACCTCGGCGCAGAACTCGTGCCCCATGACGATGTCGGCGTCCGCGTCGTAGCGGGACAGGCCGCTGTCGTCGTCGGCGTCCCCTTCGGGATGGTCCATGAAGTGGATGTCCGACGCGCAGATACCGCACGCCAGTGAGCGCACCAGCACCTGCCCCGGACCCGGCACCGGATCGTCCGTCTCACGGGCCTGGACGATCCCGCCTCGCAGCACGGCAGCTCGCATGCCGCCTCCATCCTCGTCCGCAATTACAGGAGAGAGTATCCTATATCGTGGCGGTGGAGGAGTTAATATTATATATTTACCTGTCCGTTCCCTCTGCGTGCCGAGCCTCGGCGGGCGGCGCCTGGGAAGCTCAGAAGCCTGTTGGGAGGGCGTCATGGACGCTGGGAAGCTGCGCTCGTTGTTCGACCTGACCGGGCGGGTCGCGATCGTCACCGGAGGGACCCGCGGCATCGGGCGCGCCGTGGCCGAGGGATTCGTCGCCGCCGGGGCGAGCGTCGTCGTGGCCAGCCGCAAGCCCGATGCCTGCGCCGAGACCGAGGCCCATCTGAAGGCGATGGGCGGATCCGCCCTGGGCGTTCCCACGCACCTGGGAGACCTGGGCGACCTGGACATCCTCGTCACGCGGACGGTCGAGACGTTCGGCGGGCTCGACATTCTGGTCAACAACGCGGCCAACGCGCTGGCGCAGCCGCTCGGCGCCTTCACCCCGGAGGCGTTCGCCAAGTCCCAGGAGGTCAACGTCCGCGGTCCCGTCTTCCTCGTGCAGCGCGCGCTCGACCACCTCGCCGAGAGCCCGCACGCCTCGGTCGTCAACGTCGTCTCCGCCGGGGCCTTCCTGTTCTCGCCCTACGTGTCGATGTACGCCGCCGCCAAGGCCGCCATGATCGCCTACACCCGGTCCATGGCCGCGGAGTTCGCCCCGCGCGGCATCCGCGTCAACGCCCTGGCCCCCGGCTCCGTCGACACCGACATGATGCGCAACAACCCCTCCGAGGTGCAGGACCAGATGGCCGGCGCCAGCCTGCAGAAGCGCCTGGCGGACCCGGACGAGATGGTCGGCCCGGCGCTGTTCCTGGCCTCGGACGCCTCCAGCTTCGTCACCGGCCAGACCCTTCTCGCCGACGGCGGCCTGGTTCCGCGTTGAGCGCGGTCGCCGCCTGACCTCCACGATCACGGCGGCGCCCTGCTCGCCATCGGCGGTGACCACGACGACGAGCAGGCCGTCGCACGGCTTCTCACGGGGTGAGAAGGCCGGCGCCTCTCACGAAGGGCAGTTCCATGCGGTTGACGATGCCGGCGGGGGCCGCCACCACCTGCTCGATCGCGTTGACGGCCGGCATGGCGGTGGTCGCGGCGCCGTCGAAGTGGGGTCCGAGCGGTTGCAGCCGGACCTGGACTCCGGGCTCGCCTTCGATCGTCAGGACGTAGCCGTCCTGGACGGGCCAGTTCGGGGTCATGTCGTGCCCGAGCTTCCAGACGAACTGGCACTCGATGAGCGAACGCCCCGCGCGGATTCCGGCGACGGTGCCCTTGAAACCGGCGATCTGACCCTTGCGCACGCTCATGAAGCCGAAGTCGGTGTCCCGGTCGGCCGCCCCGAACTCGGCGGTGAAGCCGATCTCGTCGAGGTCGACGGACAGGGCGTGCGCCATCACCCGGATCTGGTCCTTGAACGAGCCGCAGTTGGCCTCGATCATGGCGGGCACCGCGGGGTCCCCGGGATCGCGGCCGATGCCCATGGCGCGGAACATCCGCTCGTTGCGGTAGCCGCTCATGTCGAGCGACTCCAGGACGGAGATCCGGTCGACGCGGGTGCACATGGCACTGGCGGCCAGGGCGACCATGGGCGCATGGCCGGGGTAGACGCCGCCGGCGTACAGCGAGGAGTTCCCGCGCCGGGCGGCGTCCTCGACGCGGTCACGGACGTTCTCGCCGTAGCCGTCTCCCGCCAGCATGTACATCGTCGTGACGATGTTCGCGCCGGACTCCAGGATGCGGACGACATGGTCGAAGTCCGGCCGGAAGGGCATGTAGGCCACGCAGTCGGGACGCAGCGCCAGCAGCGCGTCCACGTCGTCGGTCGCGGTGACGCCGATGGGGGAGAGCCCAGCGAGCGTCCCCACGTCCTGCCCGACCTTCTCCGGCGAATGGGCGTAACAGCCCACGATCTCCAACGCGGGGTGTCCCGCCATGCCGCGCACGGCGGCGGATCCGGTCCTGCCAGTGGTCCACTGCACCACGCGGAGCCGGCTCACCGGGTCCGCCCTTCACGAGCGCGAACGGGAGTCACCAGGGAGTCCGGGCCGACCGTCTGCATCGTCTTCACCTGATCTCATCCGACGGATCTAATATATTATTCAATACCAGAGTGGTTCTGGAAGGGAGCCTCCTCGGAGGAGTCGCGGGTCGACGCCGCCGATGCAGTGGCCTTGCAGGACGATATAGATCGTATATAATAAACTTGATGTGATAGACATCCACGCGTCGCCGCCCCACCCACCGGAGACTCCGGCCCTGCGCCTGTCGGGCGATCCGGAGGTGGGGCGGCACGAACTTGGCGCGTTCCAGGATGAAGCTCGCACGGTTCTGAGCCCGCGCCGTCGGTGCGAACTGACTTCGCTATGAAGTGTCCGCTGACCTGCCACTGAGTGCGTTATCGTCGCTCAGTGCTGTCTGCGGGCACATTTTTTCTGTCTGAAGCCCTCTCTTGCCGAGGTATTGCACGACCTGGTCGTGGTGTGGCAGCCTTCGCGATGAGGCGCAGCTCACACCCGATCGTCGGATTCGGACGGTCGCTTGGCGTGTCGGAGATTGACAATGCCTTCGTTCTTCGCCGGAAGAACATCTAAGATCACCATCGCCCTGGGCGCGCTCTCCCTGCTGACGGCGTGTGCCAGCGAGGGCGGATCCACGTCCGGGGGCGCGGCGTCCCAGGGCGTGACCGGCAAGACCATCAAGGTCGCCGGCCTCCTGACCAAGACCAGCCCCATCGGCTACTCCTCGGCCGAGGCGGAGCTCGGCGCGAAGGCCCGGTTCGACCGGGCCAACGCCGAGGGCGGCGTGCACGGCCGGAAGATCGAGTTCATCGGGGCCGGGGACGCCACGATGGATCCCGCGACGGGGATGACCGTAGTCCGCCGGCAGGTCGAGAAGGACCGGGTCTTCGCCATCGTCCCGGTCAGCGCGCCGGGGTTCAACGGGATGGAATACCTGGAGCAGCGGAAGGTGCCGTGGGTCGGCTGGGTGACGAGCCCGGCCCAGTGCGGGCTGTCCACCGCCTTCGGCTTCAACGGCTGCCTGACGCCCAAGCCCGGGACCAAGCTCGCGCCCTGGTGGCCGGACCAGGTCGGGGCGGCGATCGGCGGCAAGGACAAGACCGTCTGGATGCAGGGCACCGACACCGCCTCCAGCAAGGTCGGCACGGCGACCATCGGGACCGCCTTCCAGGACGCCGGGTTCAAGGTCGTCGGGACCTCCACCTCGGTCCCGGCCGGAGCGCCCCCGCAGGACTGGCTGCCCTTCATCAACAAGGTGAAGACCAGCGCCGACGGTGGATGGCCGGACGTCGTCGTCTCCATCATGTCGGGCGTCAAGCACAACGGCGGCTTCTACACGGCGCTGAAGAAGGCCGGGTACAAGGGCGCCATCAGCGACGCGACCAGCTACGACCCCAAGGTGCTGGCCGACCCGCAGAGCGTCGCGGCGCTCGAAGGCGTCTACGCCGCCCCGCAACTGGAACCGTTCGAGTCCGGCATCGCGGAGGTCGTGAAGATGAAGGCGGACCTCCAGAAGGCCGCCGGCGGTAAGGAGCTGGTGTTCAGCCAGCACATGGCCACCGGCTACTGGTCGGCGGACGTCTTCCTCGCGATGCTGGAGAAGACGGGCAAGGACCTGACCCGCGAGAGCTTCATCAAGGCGTCCCAGAACTTCTCCTACGAGAACCCCGGCTTCGGCAGGGTCTCCTACCCCAAGAACAAGACCGCCTCCAACGGCTGCGGTTCGCTGGTCCGCGTCCAAGGCGGCAAGTTCGTCGTCGCCCAGCACCTGAGGTGCTCCGAGGTCAACTGACCCACCCAACGTCTGCCACCCGCCGCGGCGCCGTCCCCGAGACGGACGGGCGCCGCGGCGGGCCGCACCCCGGGACTGATGTATGACGGAATTCCTTGGCTATGTCCTCAGCGGCCTGGTGACCGGGGCGGTCTTCGCGCTCATGGGCTCGGGCCTCACCCTCACCTACGCCACGACGGGCGTGTTCAACTTCGCCCACGGGGCCATCGGCTTCACCTCCGCGCTGCTCTTCTTCGAGCTCACCGCGGGTGCCGGCTGGCCGACCTGGATCGCCGGGCCGGTCGCGGTGGTGGCCGCCGGGCCGCTGCTGGGCGGCCTGCTGCACAAGGTGATGTTCCGGCGGCTGGCGGCGGCCGGCGAGACCGCGCAGATCGTCGCGACGATCGGCCTGACCATCGCGCTGCCCGCCCTGGGCCTGGGGCTCATCGACCTGCTCAACCAGGGGTTCGGCGCCGACCTGCCCGGAGCCGTCGAAGGCGGGGCGGCGCGCGGGCTGGGCCCGCGGCCGGTCGAGACCTGGGAGCCGGCCGGTGTCAGCCTGGACTCCGACCAGCTCATCACCTTCACGGTCGCGGCGCTGGTGGCGGCGCTGCTGTGGGCGCTGATGCGCCACACCCCGCTCGGGCTGCGCATGCGCGCCGCCGTCGACCGCCGGACGCTGGCCGAACTGCGGGGCGTCGACGTCGACCGCGCGTCGGCCCAGGCGTGGATGCTCGGCTCGACGCTGGCGGCGGTGGCGGGCGTGCTCATCGTGCCCGTCGTGGGCCTGGACTCCCCGGCGTTCCTCGTCCTGCTGTTCACCTCCGCGACCGCCGCGGTGTTCGGCCGCCTGGTCTCGATCCCGGTGACGTTCGCGGCCGGCCTCGCGCTCGGCGTCCTGCAGAACCTCGTCGCCGGGTACGGGGACTTCGCCGCCGACGTCACGGGCATCCGGACGGCGGTGCCGGTCATCCTGCTGTTCGTCGGCCTGATCATCCTCAACCGGTCCCGCGGCCGGGTGGCCGGCTCCATCGCCGAGGATCCTCCGCCGCCCGACTACCTCGCCGACCTGCCCAGGTGGCGGCGGGTCCTGCCGTGGGGGCTGTCGCTCGCGGTGCTGCTCGTGTGGATGTTCACGGTGGCCGACCCCTACTGGGTCGGCGTGGTCTCCCAGGGCCTGCTGTTCGCCCTGATCTTCTGCTCGTTCGTCGTCGTCACCGGCATCGGCGGGATGGTCAACCTGGCCCAGGCCGCCTTCGCCACGATGGCCGCGCTCACCGTCGGGCTCGCGCTCGACAGGGGGCTGCCCCTCGGGCCCGCGATCGTCCTGGGAATCCTGGCGGCGACCGCGGCCGGAGTCGTCGTGGCGCTGCCCGCGCTGCGGCTCGGCGGCAAGGTGCTGACACTGGCCACCCTCGCCCTGGCGCTGCTCGCCGACCAGGTGCTCTTCCAGATCGACGCCTTCGGCAACGGGACGCTCGGCTGGCAGCTGCCCGCGCTCTCCCTGGGCTTCACCGACACCGACGATCCGCGGACCCGGGTGGTCCTGCTGTTGCTGCTGATCGGGCTGGTCGGCCTGCTCATCCGCAACCTGGAGCACTCGGCGTCCGGACGGGCCATTCTCGCGGTGCGGTCGGCGCCCTCGGCGGCCCAGGTCATCGGCATCTCGGCGACCCGGGCGAAGATCACTCTGTTCGTCCTCGCCGCGGCGGTCGCCGGGCTCGGCGGGGTGCTGTTCGGCCTCTTCAACAGGATGATCACCATCACCGACCTGCCGGCCTCCGTCGGCTTCGTCTGGCTGGCGGTCGTCGTGGTGCAGGGCGTGCGGCGCGTGGCCGGCGCGGTCCTCGCCGGGCTGTTCATGGTGTTCGTGCCGGAGCTCCTGCACACCTTCACCGACTCCCAGCACCTGGGGCAGATCCTGTTCGGTCTGGGCGGCATCGCGCTGGCCATGCACCCGGACGGGGCGCTCTCCCAGGTCGCCGAGCAGCGCTACCTGCGGCGCCGCAGGCGGGAGAAGGCGGAGCGGGCCAAGGCCATGGCGGAGGAGAGCGCCGAATCGCCCCTTCGGGCCGACGAGTCCGCACCAGCCGGCAAGCCGGAGCGGGAGGTCCTCACCGTCCGGGAGCGGGCGCCGGCCGCGCGGGAGGAACGGCCCCCGGCCACGGAGGCCCTGCGCCTGGAGAGCGCGGTGGCCGGGTACGGCGACGCGACGGTGCTGCGCGGCGTCGACCTGGCCGTACCGTCCGGGCAGGTGGTGGCGCTGCTCGGCGCCAACGGCGCGGGGAAGTCCACGACGTGCCTGGCCGCCGCCGGTCTCGTGCCGCTGGCCGCGGGATGGGTGTACGTCGACGGCGCCGACGTCACCGGGCTTCCCGCGCACCGCCGGGCGAACTCGGGAGTGTTCCTCGCGCCCGAGGGACGCGGCGTGTTCCCCGGTCTGACCGTCGAGGAGAACCTCGCGCTCCGCCTGCCGGAGCCGGCCCGCGCGGACGTCTACGACCGGCTTCCCGCACTGGCCGGGCGCCGTACCGTCGACGCCGGCGCGCTCTCCGGCGGCGAGCAGCAGATCCTCGCGCTGGCGCCCGCGCTGGTGCGGCCGCCGCGCGTCCTCATCGCCGACGAGCCCTCGCTGGGGCTCGCGCCGCTGATCGTCGAGCAGATCTTCGAGATCTTCGACGAACTGCGGCGCGAAGGGGTCGCCCTGCTGGTGGTCGAGGAGAAGGCCGACGAGGTCCTCGCGCTGGCCGACACCGTCGCGTTCATGCGGCTCGGCCGTGTCGTGTGGAGCGGAGCCCGGTCCGAGGTCGACGACGGCCTGCTGACGAACGCCTATCTGGGATCCCTGGAGGCCACCCGATGACCGAGAGCGCGATGACGGAGACCGCCACGGCGATCGAGGTGAAGGGAGTGGGCGTCAGCTTCGGCGGCATCCGTGCCCTGAACGAGGTGACCTTCTCGGTGACGGCGGGCGGCACCGTCGGCGTCATCGGCCCGAACGGTGCCGGCAAGACGACCCTCTTCGACGTGGTGACGGGTCTGCGCCGTCCCACCCAGGGGTCGGTGGGCCTGCACGGCGCGGACGTGACGGCGACCGGCGCCCTGGGCCGCTCGCGCCTGGGGGTGCGCCGGACGTTCCAGCGGCCCCAGGTGTTCGGCCGCCTGACCGTGCTGGACAACGTGCTCGCCGCGTTGGAGTGGCGCGGCGGCGGGGGAGGGCTCGCCGGGGACCTCTTCGCGCTGCCCTCCCGCAGAAGCAGGGAACGCGATCGGCGCGAGCGGGCCCGCGAGGTCCTCGAGCAGTGCGGCCTGGCGGACCTGGCGGACGCCTACGCCGCTGACCTGCCGATCGGCAGGCGCCGCATGGTCGAACTGGCGCGGGCCATCGTGGACACCCCGTCCGTCCTACTGCTGGACGAGCCCACCTCCGGGCTGGACGCCGACCAGAGCACGCGTTTCGCCGAGGTGATCGCGGGCCTGGGCATCACGATCCTCCTGGTCGAGCACGACGTCGGCTTCGTCATGGACACCTGCGAACGCATCGTCGTCCTCAACCTGGGCGAGGTCATCGCCGACGGCACCCCGGCCGAGATCCACGAGAACCCGGCCGTCCGCGCCGCCTACCTCGGCTGAGCATCGCGAGGGAAGATCTCCATCCGGAGAACGAGCGACCGGCCGGCGGTGGTGCGCGGAAGCACTCCACCGCCGGCCGACCCGCCCAGGGGCCGGGTACGCCTCAGCCGCGGGGGACCTCGCGCCAGGGGCGGCCCTGCCACGGGTCGGGCTCCTTGGGCAGCCCGAGCACCCGCTCGGCGAGGATGTTCTTGTTGACCTCGCTGGTGCCGCCCTCGATGGTGTTGGCGCGGCTGCGCAGCATGCCCCGCACTTCGGCCGGCATGTGCTCGGTGTAGGCGGCCAGCGCGTCGGACGCGTCCGAGCCGCTCTCCCAGGCGGTGGCGCCCAGCCCGAGCATCCGCGCCGCCGCGGCCTGCATGCGCTGGTTGAGCTCCGAGCCGTGGACCTTGCCGACGGAGCTCTCCGGACCCGGCGGCAGCCCCGCCTTGAGCCCGGCCCGGACGCGCATGTTCGTCCAGCGGCGGATCTGCTCCTCGCACCACAGCCGGACGAGCTCGTGCCGGACGCCGCCGTCGTCCCAGCCGTGGGGGAGACCCCGCGCGGAGCGCTCGCGGGCGAGGCCGATGAGCCTGCGGCTGCCCGCCCCGCCGATCCGGTCGACGCCCCCGGAGCCGGAGCCGGAGACCATCTGCCGCTCCCCGCTGAGCGTGGCCCGCGCCACCCGCCAGCCGTCGTTCACCGCGCCGATCCGCTGGGAGTCGGGCACGACCGCGCCGTCGAGGAAGACCTCGTTGAAGTCGACCTCACCGCCGATGTGCGGCAGCGGGCGGACGTCCACGCCGGGCTGGCGCAGGTCGATGAGGAAGTAGGTGATCCCCTCGCGCTTGGGGACGTCCGGGTCGGTGCGGGCCAGCAGGACGCCGAAGTCGGCCATGTGGGCCCAGGTCGTCCACACCTTCTGCCCGGTGACGCGCCACCCGTCGCCGTCCCGCTCGGCCCGGGTGGCCAGGGAGGCCAGGTCGCTGCCCGCCCCCGGTTCGCTGAAGAGCTGGCACCAGACCTCTTCGTTGGAGACGATCTTCGGCAGGAACCGCAGCCGCTGCTCGTGCGTGCCGTGCGCGAACAGCGCCGCCGCCGTCAGGTTCAGCCCCAGCGGGTTCAGCCGCGGCAGGTGGTAGGGCGCCAGGATCCGCTCCGCCGTCTGCGCCAGCCGCCGCGACCAGTCCAGGCCCCCGTACTCCACCGGCCACTGCGGCACGACCAGCCCGCTGCGGGCGAGGGCCGGGTACCACGCCCGGTACTCCTGCGGCGTCCGCACGGTGCGCACCAGGCCGGGCCCGCCCCGCTCACCCGCCTCCCGCCAGGCCGCGGGCACTTCGCGGGCCACCCAGGCGGTGACGGCGTCGCGCACCTGCTCTTCGTCGCGGCACTCGGCCAGGGACGCAAGCTCGCTCATCTGCTGTTTCCTTTCGCCTCGCTCGGCGTGCGGCCGAGGTGGGGACGGGTCATCGCCGCGTTCCCCGCGCTTCGCCCAGCCCGGTCTCCAGGGCGCGCCAGAGGGCGCGCTTGGTGGCCGCGACGGCCTCGGGATCGTTCTGGGCGATCCGCTCGGCCAGGCGCTGGGCGGCGGGACGCAGGTCACCGGGCTCGACGACCTCGCTCACCCAGCCCAGACGCAGCGCTTCGGAGGCGGTGACGCGCTCGTGGGCGCCCATCAGGGCCATGCGCGCGACGGGGGAGAAGGCGGCGCGACGGGCCAGGCCGATGGTCTCGAACGCGCTGACCTGGCCCACCGAGACATGGGGGTCGAGGAAGGAGGCCGTGGCCGAGGCGATGACGACATCCGAGTCGACCACGAAGTGGAGGCCGCCTCCGGCGCAGACGCCGTTGACGGCGGTGACCACGGGCTTGGCGACGCCCAGATGCCAGGCCGTCAGCTGGAGGTCGGCCCGCTTCGTCCGGCGGGACATCTCGCGCAGCGCGTCCGGATCCCGGTTGAGCTGGACGACGTCCAGACCCGTCTGGAAGGCCTTGCCGGCCCCGGTGACAACGATCACGCGGACCGCGGGATCGGCGTCCAGTTCACGCCAGGCCCGGGGGAGCGCGGCCATCATGGCGGCGTCCATGGCGTTGCCCGTCCGGGGCCGGTTGAAGATCAGCCAGCCGACGGGCCCGTGCCGCTCGACCAGCAGGGTCTCGCTCATTCTCGACCGCCTCCGGGTAGTCTGTGGCCCCACCTCTGCATAGATTATATTTGATATCCATAGCGGCACACCCTGACCGCGCAGACCGCGCTCTGAAAGGCGGAGGACGTGACTGAAACGACGCGGGCTTTGCGGGACGGCGGCCTGGCGGCCTTCCTGCTGGACCACGAGGATCCCGCCGACACGCCGATCCTGCACCGCAAGGACGGCTCGCTCACGCGCGGCGCGCTCATCGCGGCGGTGAAGGTGCTGGCCGGGCGTCTCGGGCAGGTGGCCGGGCAGCCCGTCGCCTGCCTGGTGGACGACGGCGTGCGCGCGATCACCACGATGTTCGCGACCTGGCTGGCCGGGGGCGTCTACGTCCCGGTCAACGCCCGGCTCACCGACGCCGAGGTGCGCGCCCAGCTGCTGGCCACGGAACCGGCGGTGGTCGTGGCCGGCCCGGCCCAGGCCGGGCGGGTGCCGGAGGGGATCGGGCTGCTGGTGGAGGAGGCGCCCGGGCGGTGGGCCTCCCCGCGTCCGGCGAGACCGCCGACGGGACGCCGGTTCGGCGAGGACGAGGCGGTGATCATGCGGACCTCCGGCACCACCGGGGAGTCCAAGCCCATCGTGCTCAGCCACCGGGGCGTCGGTGACGGCATCGACACCGTCATCGCCAAACTCCGCGGCGGCAAGGCCAAGAACGGCGGCCGCCCGCCGATGCCCAACCTCATCCCCACCTCGCAGGCCCTCTGGGCGGGTGCCTGGAACACCCTCTTCTCCTTCCGCCTCGGCGCGCCCGTGGTGCTCATGGACCGGTTCGACCCCGTCGACTACGCCGAGCTGGTGGGGCGCTTCAGCCTCAGGTCGACGATCCTGGCGCCCGCGATGATGGCGATGCTCATCGAGGATCCCCGCGTGCGGGACCTCGGCGGGCTGCGGTTCGTCCGCTCGGTGACCGCGCCCCTGCCCCCCGACCAGGCCCGGCGTTTCCGGGAGCGGTTCGGCGTGGACGTGCTGAACTCCTACGGCCAGACGGAGCTGGGCGGCGAGGTCGTCGGCTGGACCGCCTCCGACACCCGCGAGTTCGGCGCGTCCAAACTGGGCGCGGTCGGCCGTGCCCATCCGAACGTCGAGATCCGCATCCTGGACGAGGAGCGCCGCGAGGTCCCGCCGGACGAGACCGGCGAGATCTGGATCAGGTCGCCCTTCGCGCACGAGGCCGACCTGGCGCCCGACCGGATCGTCGACGGCTTCCTGCGCACCGGTGACCTGGGCCGCCTGGACGCCGAGGGCTTCCTGTGGATCGAGGGCCGGGTCTCCGACATGATCAACCGCGGCGGGCTCAAGGTCGTCCCGCAGGAGGTGGAGGCCGTGCTGCGCCGCCATCCGGCGGTCGCCGACGCCTGCGTCGCGGGTGTGCCGGACGCCCGGCTGGGCGAGGTGCCCGTCGCCTGGGTGCGCCCGGCGGGAACGGAGCGTCCGGAGGAGACCGCGCTGCTGGCCTTCCTCCGCGAGGACCTCACGGGCTACAAGGTGCCCGTCGCGGTGCGCTTCGTGGACGACTTTCCCCGCACCGAGATCGGCAAGGTGCTGCGGCGCGAACTCGTCGCGAGCTTCGACGGGTTGCACCGGGCCGGGGCCTGACGCCCGCGCCGGAGGTGCTACAGCCCGCCGAAGTCCGGGGAACGGCGTTCCGCGAACGCCTTCATGCCCTCGCGGAAGTCGGGGCTGCGGGAGCTCAGCTCCATCGCGTAGGCCTCGTCGGCCAGGTGCCGGCGCAGGTCGTGGCCGGGGGCCGCGGCCAGCAGGCTCTTGGTCAGGCCGAGCGCCACGGTCGGTCCGGCCGCCAGGCGCGCGACGAGCTCCTCCGCCGTGCCGGCCACCTCGGCGGAGGGGACGGCGCGGTGCGCGATGCCCCATTCGGCGGCCTCGACGCCGTTGAACCTGCGGTCGAGCATGAGCAGTTCGCGTGCCCGCCCCGCCCCCACGACCCGGGGCAGCAGCCAGGTGCTGCCGGAGTCGGGCGTGAAGCCGCGGCGCAGGAACGGGTACCAGAAGACCGCGTCCTCGGCGGCGACCGTGAAGTCGGAGACCAGGGCGAGCTGGGCCCCGATCCCCACGGCCCAGCCGCGCACCGCGCACACCACCGGGAGCTGGAGTTCCAGCAGCAGCGGGATCAGCCGGTTGGCCTGGTTGGGCAGGCGCCTCTGGATGCTGCCGGTCCTGGGCTTGGGGGCGTCGTCGCCCCGCTTGTTCCGCCCGATGATGTCGAATCCGCTGCAGAAGTCGTCGCCCGCCCCGGTGAGCAGGACCGCGCGCAGCCGGTCGTCGGTGGAGGCCAGCTCCAGCGTCCCGATCAGGCCCTCCATGGAGGTGTCGTTGAGCGCGTTGCGCCTGCCGGGCACGTTCAGGACGAGCCGGAGCACGCCGGCGTCGTCGGTCTCGACGTCCAGGCCCGGCATCGACGCGTAACGGGTCATGTGGTCCTCCGAGAGCGACTTGTAGTTTTGATATAATAAACAATCTATCTCCAGGGAGGATCCGTGTCCCAGGCCCCCGCCGCAGGATCCCGGCTGCTGGCCGGCTTCCGGGTGGTCGAGTGCTCGATGCTCGGCCCCGGCGCCGTCTCCACCCCGCTCGCCGACCTCGGCGCCGACGTGATCAAGGTCGAGCCGCCGTCCGGCGACTACATCCGTTCGATGAGCTGGCCGATCGTCCAGGGTCGTTCGCTGCTGCACCTGCACATCAGCCGCGGCAAGCGCAGCATCGTGCTGGATCTGCGCGCCGAGGCGGGCCGGGAGGCCTTCCTGGAACTGGTCGCCCGTGCCGACGTCGTGGTCGAGGCGATGCGGCCGGGCGGTCTGGAGCGGCGTGGCCTGGGCTACACCCGGCTGCGCGAGGTCAACCCGAAGATCGTCATGTTCACCATCTCGGGGTACGGCATGACCGGCCCCTACCGGGACCTGCCGAGCCACGGCATCGCCTACGACGCCTGGGCCGGCACCGTCGCCCCCGTGCCCGGGCCCGACGGGCTGCCCTCGATCCCCGACCACACGTCCATCGGCATCACCGCCGGGCCGCTGTTCGGCACCGCCGCCATCCTGGCCGCGGTGCTGCGCGCCCGCGACAGCGGAGAGGGCTGCCACCTGGAAATCGCCCAGTCCGACGCCGCCGCGGCCTTCGACTGGCTGCGCAGCGAAGGCCACCGCGCCTACGCCCGACCCGAGGACGAGGTGACCGGCAACCCCGCCGACGGCTACGAGCGCCGCCCGCCCGGCACCGCCGGCATGGAGGAGGGCGTCCGCTACCAGTTCTACGCCTCCAAGGACGGCCATGTGCTCTTCATGGCCTCCGAGCGCAAGTTCTGGCGGAACTTCTGCGAGGCGCTGGGCCGCAATGACCTGTTCGAGGCTGACCCCGGCGCGAAGCTCGCCGACCACGCCCGGGGGAACCTTCCGCTGCGCCACGAACTGGCGGCCGTCTTCGCCACCCGCACCACCGCCGAGTGGATCGAGTTCGGCCTGGAGCACGACGTGCCCGTCGGCCCGGTGAACACCCCCGCGACCATTGTCGACGACCCCCAGTTCGCCGACCGCATGCCCTGGCAGGGAGCCGACCGTCTGGTCGCCGACCAGCTTCCCTTCCCCGTGCGCGTCGTCGGTGAGGCCCCGCCCGCAGCCGTCCGTCCCGCCCCGGATCCCGGCCAGCACAGCGAGGAGATCCTCCGCGAGGTCCTCGGCTACGACGAGGACCGGCTGGCCGAGCTCCGCGACTCCGGCGCCTTCGGAACCTGACCGCGAGCCGGTGGCGGCGCGCACCGGAAGGCGAGAGCGGACGGCGCTCCGGCGGGGTCGGAGCGCCGTCCGCGTTTCCGGGCCGGGCCCTGGCGCGCGTCCGCGTCCGCCTCCGTCAGGCGCCGCCGTCGCGTGCCAGCCGGGCGCGCAGGTCGTTCTTCACGATCTTGCCCGAGGCGTTGAGCGGCAGTTCGGCCACCACGTGCACCTGGCGGGGCACCTTGTAGTTCGCCATGTTCTGCCGGGCCCAGGAGATCAGCTCGTCCGGGTCCAGGGCCGCGTCCCGGCGCGGGACGACGAACGCCGCCCCCACCTCGCCCATGCGCTCGTCGGGGATCCCGATCACGGCGCACTGGGCGACCGCGGGATGGACGGACAGCAGCCGTTCGATCTCGGCGGGATAGGCGTTGAAGCCGCCCACGATGAACATGTCCTTGATCCGGCCGGTGATGCGGAGCCTGCCGTCGGCGTCGAGCGTGCCGAGGTCCCCGGTGTGCAGCCAGCCGTCGGCGTCGACGGTCGCGGCGGTCTCGGCCTCCTCGTCCAGGTAGCCCTTCATCACCGTGTAGCCGCGCACCAGGATCTCGCCCTCGGCGCCGATCGGCACCGGTTCGCCCTCGGCGTCGACGGTGACGACCTCGAGGCCGGGCAGCGGGCGGCCGGCGGTGGACGTGACGATCTCCAGCGGGTCGTCGTAGCGGCACATCGACACGATCGCGCAGGACTCGGTGAGCCCGTAGCCGGCCACGATGTGGGAGAAGCCCAGCTCCTCCTTGATGCGGTGGACGACGGCCGGCGGGACGTCCGTCGCGCCCGTCACGGCCAGCCGGAGGCCGGAGACGCCCTCCGCGGTGAAGTCGGGGTGCTCCAGCATGGTCTGGTACAGCGTGGGTGTGCCGGGCAGGACGGTCACCTTCTCCTCCCGCACCACCTTGAGCACCTGCGGGACGTCCAGGGTGCGGGCGGGCAGGCTCGTCGCGCCCACGATGAGCGAGGCCAGCCAGCCGGCCTTGTACCCGAACCCGTGGAAGAACGGGTTCACGATGAGATAGCGGTCGCCCTCGCGCAGCCCCACGACCGCCGCCCACACCGCGTACGCGCGCAGAGTCTGGGCGTGGGTGCACATCGCGCCCTTGGGATTGCCGGTCGTGCCGGAGGTGAACAGCATGTCCGACAGGTCGTCGGGGCCGATTTCGGCGGCCCGGGCCCGGACCTGCTCCTCGGTGACGGTACGGCCCGACTCCAGGAAGTCGTCCCAGGAGGTGTGCCGTCCGGGGCCGCCGTCGCTGAGGACCACGACCTGCTCCAGGTCGGGAAGCCCGGCGTAGGGTCGGCCGCCCTCCGGGCCGCCGGCGGCGTCCTCCAGCGAGGCCGGATAGTCGCGGCCGAGGAACTCGCCGATCACGCACAGGATCCTGGCCTTGCTCTTGTCCAGGATGAAGGCGGCCTCCTGGGCCTGGAAGCGGGTGTTGAGCGGGATGAGGACGCCTCCGGCGCGTTGCAGCCCGAGTGCGGCGATGATCCACTGCGCGGTGTTGGGGGACCAGACGGCCACCCGGTCGCCCCGGTTCAGACCCGAGGCGAGGAAGGACCGGGCGGCGGCCGTCACCGCGGCGTCGAGGGCCGCGTAGCCGATCCGGACGTCGCCGTCGACGATCGCCTCGGCGTCGCCGAGCCGGTGCGCGGCGTCGGCGAGCAGCGCGCTGGTCGTGCCCCAGCGCAGGTCGCCGCGGGGATCGACGAAGCCGTCCGATCCGGCGGCCGTGGGGGTGGTGGTCACCTGTTCCTCCGGAGACGTGGACGCGGGGATGACCTGATCAGTATCTTGAATAACATATATATTCTGCCATAGGCGTGACCCGCTGCAAGGCCGCCGACGTGTTCAGCCGCCCAGGGAGGACGAGACCGTGGCCCGACTGCTCGAGAACAAGATCGCCATCGTGACGGGAGCCGCGCACGGCATCGGCCGGGGACACGCGCTGGAGCTGGCCAAGCACGGCGCCAAGGTGGTCGTGGCCGACCTGGGCACCAGCGTGCAGGGGGAGGGCAGGGGCGAGGACGCCGCGGAGGTCGTCCAGCTGATCGCCAAGCGCGGCGGCACCGCCATCGCCGACTTCGCCGACGTCGCGGACGAGGGGCAGGCGACCGCGCTGGTGGACCGCACCGTCGAGGAGTTCGGCCGGCTGGACATCCTGGTCAACAACGCGGGCATCGCCCGTGACAGGGCCATCTGGAACATGACCCCGGACGACTTCGACGCCGTCATGCGGGTCCACGTGCGCGGCACCTGGCTGATGACCCACCTGGCGGCCAAGCGGTGGCGCGCTCGGTACCAGGCCGGCGAGCGCTTCACCGGACGGGTGATCAACACGACCTCCGGCGCGGGCCTGGCCGGCAACTTCGGCCAGTCCAACTACGCCACGGCCAAGGCCGCGATCGTCGGGCTGACCCTCACCACCAGCCTGGAGCTGGCCCGGTTCGGCGTCACCGTCAACGCCGTCGGCCCCGGTGGCATGACCCGGCTGACCGCGACCATGGCCAAGGACCTCAAGGCGTTCGAGCCCGACGACCTCGGCGAGGACGAGTACCACCCGATGGACCCCGCCGGCAGCTCCCCGCTGGTGGCGTGGCTGGCCGGCGACGAGGCCCAGCACGTCAGCGGCCAGGTCCTGCGCGCCATCCACGACAAGATCCACCTCATGGAGGGCTGGCGGGAGGCCGCCACGATCGGGAACGGGGAGAAGAGGTGGGACGCCACCGCGCTCGGTGCGCGCATCGCCACCGACATCTTCCGCACCCGGGCGCCCGGTCTGCGCTGACCGGAGACCGATCACGGCGAACCCGTCGAAGGAGAACGACGTGACCGACACCCTCCCCGACCGGTCCAACCCCGTCACCCTGCGGTGGACGGCCGACCGGGCGCTGAGCCAGGACGTGCGGAACACGCTGTGCGGTCCGGGCGGGCCGTTCGAGCGGACCGTGGAGGAGGTCCTGGGCTTTCCCGCCGAGGTCTTCGTCCAGCGGCTCCCGCATCTGCCCGCGGTGCTCATCCGGGCCGCCGACCGCCATCCCGACGCCGGATACTGCGTCTTCGACGGGCCCGAGCCGGAGACCCTGACCTACGCCGAGGCCCTCTCCTGGGCGGCCGCCTACGCCGAGGTCCTGCGGACCGACCACGGCGTCGGCAAGGGGGACCGGGTCGCGATCGCCTCGCCCAACGGCAAGGAGTACCTGCTGGCGATCTGGGCGACCCTCTCGCTCGGCGGCATCGTGGCCGGCCTCAACGGCTGGTGGACGCCCGCGGAGCTGGAGCACGGCATCGAGCTGACCGAGCCCTCGCTGGTCCTGGGCTCCGCCCGCCCGCTCGAGCGGCTCGCGCAGACCAAGGCCGCCGAGGAAGGCCGCCTCGTCCCGGTGGCGCTGCAGGACCTGCACCGGGCCGCGGCCGCCGTCCACGATCCGGCCGGGAGACTGCCCGAGACCGACATCCACGAGGACGACCCCGCCGCGATCCTGTTCACCAGCGGGACCACCAGCCGGCCCAAGGGCGCGACACTGTCGCACCGCAACTTCGTGCATTTCGGCATGTTCGGTGCCCTTGGCGGGACGGTCGCCCTCCTCGGCGGCGGCGGCAGGTACCGGCAGATCCCCGGGGGAGTGCAGCGGACGAGCGTCTGCTCCAATCCGTTCTTCCACGTCTCCGGCGTGGGCCCCACCCTGGTGGGGACGCCGATGTCCGGCTCCAGGCTGGTCTTCCCCGCGCCGGGCCGCTGGGACGCCGGGCGGGTGCTGGAGCTGACCGGCCGGTACAAGCTCACCCAGTGGCACGGCGTGCCGACCCACTTCTGGCGGATGCTCACC
This sequence comes from Actinomadura rugatobispora, assembly GCF_055379765.1. NCBI lineage: Bacteria > Bacillati > Actinomycetota > Actinomycetes > Streptosporangiales > Thermomonosporaceae > Actinomadura > Actinomadura rugatobispora. The sequence goes on from NZ_AP029191.1 coordinate 10,741,441, forward strand.
CACCCGGACTTCGACGAGCACGGCACCGACCAGGTGTGCGTCATCGGCAGCGGCGGCTCGGCCTTCGCCCCCGAGCTGCTGCGCCTGTTCGAGGAGAAGATGCCCGGCGTCCAGATCACCAACGGCTACGGCATGACGGAGACGACCGGCGGCGGGACGTTCCTCAACGGGGCCGGGATGGACGGGCACCCGGCGTCGGTCGGGGCGGCGGCCCCCACCATGGAGGTCCAGGTCCGGGGCCCGGACGGCGAGCCGCTGGGCGAGGACCAGGTCGGCGAGGTGTGCATCAAGGGCGCCGGCGTCTTCCTCGGCTACTGGAGCGACCCCGAGGCCACCGCCGCGGCCTTCGCCGACGGCCGCTGGTACCGCACCGGCGACTACGGCCGCATCGTGGACGGCGTGCTCTACCTGGAGAGCCGGATGCGCGACCTCATCATCCGGGGCGGCGAGAACATCTACCCGATCGAGATCGAGTACCGCCTCGTCGAACACCCCGGCGTCGCCGACGCCGCCGTCATCGGAGTGCCCGACCGGATCCTCGGCCAGCAGGTCAAGGCCTTCGTGGTCCCCGAACCCGGCGCCGCGCCCACAGAGGAGGAGCTCCGGGAGTGGGCGGGGGAGAGCCTGGCCGCCTTCAAGGTCCCCGCCCTCATCGAGTTCCGCGACGCCCTGCCCTACAACGCGACCGGCAAGGTCATCAAGCGCCGGCTCGAAGAGGAGCCGGGGATCTCCTGAGCCCGTGCCCCTCGGCCCTTCGGAGTTCAGACGACATAACGCAACAGCATCGAGGCCACGCACGCGGGCTTGGGGGAGCCCTCGACCTCCCAGGTGAAGCGGAGCCTGACGAGCAGTCCGCCCTTGACGTCCTCCACGCCCTCGATCTCCGCGCCGACCCGGACCTTGGAGCCGACGGGCACGGGCGAGGGGAACCGGATCTTGTCGTAGCCGTAGTTGACCCCCATCCTCATGCCCTCGATCCTGTAGATCTCCCGGACCAGCCTCGGCCCGAGGGACAGGGTCAGCAGGCCGTGGGCGATGGTGCCGCCATAGGGCCCCTGGGCGGCCCGCTGGGTGTCCACGTGGATCCACTGGTCATCACCGGTCAGCCCGGCGAAGGTGTCGATGTCCTGCTGCGTGACCGTCCGGTAACCGCTGTGGCCGAGGTGCTGCCCGACGGCACCCCGGATCTCGTCCACACCGCTGAGCACCCGCATGGAGACTCCTCTCGTTCTTCTATTATCTATTATATAAAAAATCTTTCACGAGGCGTTCGCCGGGACCGGCTGCGGCCTACCCGATCGCCGCGACCGGCGCCCGCATGGTCGTCACGGTGATCGGGGCGGTGTGTGAGAGGTTCCGCTGCCATCGCGGCGCTCGGCGAGCTTGCGCTGGATGGAACGGACGCTTTCGGCGAACTCGGGACGTCCCACCGACCACTCCTGGGCGGCCAGCTCCAGTTCGGCCGCCTCCTTCGGGCTGGAGAGGGCGCGTCCCGCGAGCAGCGTCTGCTTGGCTCGGCGTACCAGCGGCGCGGAGCGTTCAGCGGCGCGTCCGGCCAGGCGCAGCGCGGTCGACTCCAGCCGATCCTCCGGCACGCACCGCCATGCCAGTCCCATGTCAGCGGCCTCCTCGCCGGTGAGCACGTCCCCGCACAGGACGAGGGCGGCGGCGCCCTGAGCACCCACCCGCTCGGCCAGCCGCCACAGGTGCCCGCCGCCGGGGTGGATGCCCGCGTCCAGGAAACGAGGATCGAACCGCGCGGCCGGTGAGGCGAGGATGACGTCGCAGGCCAGGGGAAGATTGACGCCCGCGCCGATGGCGGGCCCGCCGACCGCGGCGATGGTGGGCACCGCCGCCGCCGCGAGGCGTTCCATGCCCGCGTACATCTCCGCCAGCGGTACCGTGCGGTTCAGTAGTCCCTCGAGGGAGCCGCCGGCGCAGAAGACGGGCGGCTCGGCGGTGAGCACCAGGGCGCGCGCGCCGTCGTCCAGCGCGGCGTCCACCGCCCATGCGAGGTCGTCGCTCATCTGCTTGGACAGGGTGTTGCGGTGTTCTGGATCGGCCAGCGACAGCACGCCCACCCCGCCCTCGGCCGTGACGCGCACGAGCCGGTTCTCCGGAATTCCGCTCATCGTCCCCGTCCCTCTTTGCTCGATATCAAGTTTTTATTTTATACATGATAAAATCGGGGTGATGACTCGGATCAAGCGGTACATCGCCGCCGTCAGCGTGCCCGCCGACGAGGTCACCAACGAGGGCATCACCTTCGAGATCGACTACCCGCACCAGGACGGCACCTGGCCCCGCTCGCGCGAGGAGGCCGCCCTGCGGTACGGGCACCTGGACCAGGCCACCATCAACAGGATCGCGCGGGGCAACGCCATCCGCCTGCTCGGCCTCGACCTCCCCGAGGAGTGAGACGTCACAGGGGGGCGGGGTGAGGGAGATCAGCTCGGCCTCGTCATCCTGATATCTTATTCTCAATACGGATGACAGAGGGTCACCCGCCGAGTCGAGGACGTGAGCGGATGGCACGCCGCCAGGGGGCCGCAGCGGCCGACATCTTGGCCGCGCCCCAGGAGAGCGCCGCGCTGCCGGGAGAGAGCCTGGCCCGGAAGAGCAGCGGTGAGCAGGTGCGCCTCTACGTGCGCCGGCTGATCTTCGACGGGGTGCTCAAGCAGGGCCAGCGGGTGCCGCAGGACGCCATCGCCCAGACCCTCGGTGTCTCACGCATCCCGGTGCGGGAGGCGCTGATCGCGCTGGAGCGCGAGGGCTGGACGACCATGATCCCGCACCGCGGCGCCTTCGTGAACGCCCTCGACGAGCTGGCCGTCCGCGACCACTACGAGCTGTACGGCCTGTTCTACGGGTTCGGCGTGCGCCGCGCGGTCGAGCGCAAGGGCACCGGGCTCGCCGCGCCGCTGCGGGTGATTCAGGAGCGGATCGCCGGCACGGAGGATCCGGAGGTCCTGCACCGGCTCGCCCTGGACTTCCACCGGACGGTGATCGACGCGGCCCAGTCGCCGCGGCTGCGCACCATGCTGCGCCAGATGACCGACATCGTGCCCGGCAACTTCTTCGAGCTGGTGCCCGACGCGGACGAGATCGAGCGCGAGGGGACGGCGGCCATCGTCGCCGCCATCGAGGGCGGCCACGCCGACCTCGCCGAGCGCGAGTACGCCGCCATGCTGCGCAAGCACGGCGACGTCGTCGTCGAGCTCTTCCGGGGCCGTGGCATGTTCGAGGACGAGGAGCCGGGCGACGAGGCGTCCTCCACCGGGTGACCCGGAGGCACCCGGTGGGTGCGGACGTCAGGCGGTGGCCTGATCGACGAGCCTGCCCATCTCGATCCCGACCGACTTCTCGAAGCGGCCCTTGTCGTAGGAGCGGATGCTGACGTCGTGGCCCGCGGCCTCGGCGCGCAGCGCTCCGACGGTGGCGTTCTCCCTGGTGCGGCCGTTCACGAAGGGGTCGAAGGAGTACCAGCGCATCGCGTTCTCAAAGGTGATCTTGTTGAGTTCGTCGTCGGGCACGCCGGCGGCGACCTCGGCCAGTTCCTCGGGGGCGTTCGGCCAGGAGGAGTCGGAGTGCGGGTAGTCGCACTCCCAGGCGATGTTGTCGATGCCGATCCGGTGGCGCAGCTCGACGCCGACGGGGTCGGAGATGAAGCAGGTCAGGAAGTGCTCGCGGAACACCTCGCTGGGCAGCCTCCCGCCGAAGTCCTGGCCGGTCCACAGGTGGTGCATGTCGTAGGTGCGGTCGACGCGGTCGAGGAAGTAGGGGATCCAGCCGGTGCCGCCTTCGGAGAGGGCGAACCTGATGCCGGGGAACTTCTTGATGACGCGCGACCAGAGCAGGTCGGCGGCGGCCTGGCAGATGTTCATCGGCTGCAGCGTGATCATGACGTCGACCGGGGCGTCCGGGGCGGTCACCGACAGCTGGCCGGAGGAGCCGAGGTGGATGGAGACGACGACGTTCTCGTCGCACACCGCGCGCCACAGCGGGTCCCAGTACTCGTTGTGGAAGCTGGGGTAGCCCAGCGTGGCCGGGTTCTCGGTGAAGGTGATCGAGTGGCAGCCCTTGGCGGCGACCCGGCGGACCTCCTCGGCGCACAGTTCGGCGTCCCACAGCACCGGTAGCGCCATCGGGACGATCCGGCCCGGGTGGGTGCCGGCCCACTCGTCGACGTGCCAGTCGTTGTAGGCGCGCAGCACCGCCAGGGCCAGGTCCTTGTCCTCGGCGGCGGAGAAGACCCGCCCGCTGAAGCCGGGGAAGGACGGGAAGTTCATCGACGCCAGGATCCCGCCGGCGTTCATGTCCTTGACGCGCTCGTCGATGTCGTGGGTGCCGGGGCGGATCTCGTCGAAGGCGGTCGGCTCGATGCCGTACTCCTCCTTGGGACGCCCGGCGACCGCGTTCAGCCCGATGTTGGGGATCGTCTGGCCGTTGAACGTCCACACGTCCGAGCCGTCCTTGGTGGTGCGGACCCGCGGGGCCCGGTCCCGGTACCGCTCGGGGATGTGGGCGTCGAACATGGTCGGCGGTTCCACGACGTGGTCGTCGACGCTGATCATGATCATGTCTTCGGCGTTCACTGTGCTCCTCCGAACGCGGTGGGGGATCGCGGTGCGGCTTGAACTTTCGTCTCGAAAAAGTGAACCGCTGTTCAGTTCTGGGGTGGGAGCCCCGTGCGGTGTGCCCGTAGATTGAATACTATATCCACACATTCACCATCTGAAGGAGAGCGGATGTCCGACTGGGCGAACATCGAGCAGAGCACTCTGCTCGACCTGCTGGACCGCCGCCTGGAACGCGACCCGGACGGACCGTTCCTGGACTGCTGCGGCACCCCCTACACGGCGGCCGAGACGGACCTGGAGGCCAACCGGGTCGCCAACGCGCTGGCCGAACTGGGGGTCGGGCACGGCTCCACGGTCGCCACCATGCTGGAGAACGGCCCCGCCGCCGTCGTGTCCTGGTTCGCCATCCACAAGCTCGGCGCGATCGCCGTCCCGGTGAACACCGCGCTCAAGGGCCCGATGCTGCGTCACGTGCTCTCCGACGCGACGGCCTCCGTCGTCATCGTCCAGGACGATCTCGCCGAGCGCCCGATGGAACTGCTCGACACGATCGACTCCGTCCGGCACCTGGTCGTCGTCGGCGAACATGACGGGAGCCCCGGGGCCGGCTCACGCTGGGCGGTGCACGACTGGGCGGAGCTGCTCAAGGCCGACGGCTCCCGGCCCGGAGTCCTGGTGCGTCCCGCGGACCTGGGCACCATCGTCTACACCGGCGGCACCACGGGCCCGTCCAAGGGCTGCGCGCTCAGCCACAACTACCACCTGTCCATCGCCCGGCAGATCATCTCCTCGTGGGGGCGCACGCCCGAGGACGTCGTGTGGTCCCCGCTCCCGCTGTTCCACTTCAACGCCATCTCGTGCATGCTCACCGGCACGCTGATCAACGGCGGCCGGGCCGCGCTGTCGCGCCGGTTCTCGGTCTCCGGCTTCTGGCCCGAGATCAACCGCACCGGTGCCACCATCGCCTCGCTCCTGGGCTCCCTGGCCGTCCTCGTCGCCAAGGCCGACGACCACCCCCAGGCCAGGAACTCCGGCACGCCCGGGGCCAACACCACGCTGCGCCTGCTGACCGGGGCGCCGATGCCCCCGGAGATCGACGAGATCTACCGCGAGCGCTTCGGCCTCACCACCTTCAGCAACGCCTACGGAACCACCGAGGCGTCGCTGATCTCCTGGCTGCCGCCGGGCAGGGAGAAGCGGCCCGGCTCGGCCGGCATCGTCAACGCGGAGGCGTTCATCGTCAAGGTCTTCGACGACGACGACCGCGAGGTGCCCGCGGGCGAGCACGGCGAGATCGTCTGCCGCCCCCGCATGCCGCACGTGATGTTCGAGGGCTACTGGAAGCGCCCGGAGGCCACGGTCTCGGCCTGGCGCAACCTGTGGTTCCACACCGGCGACATCGGCCGCCTGGACGAGGACGGCTACCTGTTCTTCGTCGACCGCAAGGCCGACTACATGCGCCGCCGCGGCGAGAACATCTCCAGCTGGGAGCTGGAGAAGGTCTTCCACGAGCACCCCGGCGTCAGGGACGTGTGCGTGCACGCGGTGGCCAGTGAGGTGAGCGAGGACGACGTCAAGGTGACCGTCGTACTCAAGGGAGGGGCCGCCCTCACCGAGGAGGCCCTGTGCCGCTGGTCGATCGAGCAGCTTCCGTACTACGCGGTCCCACGCTACTTCGAGTTCCGCGACGAGCTTCCGATGAGCCAGACCGGACGGGCGACCAAGAACCTGCTCAGGGACGAGGGCGTCACGCCCGCCACCTGGGACCGGGAGGCCGCCGGCGTGACCTTCGAGCGCCGCTGATGGGCGCCGGGCCGATGGGTCTGGAGAGCGACGACCTCGGCACCCCGGCATCCGCCCTGGACTTCCCCGACGACCGGGTGCGCGCCGTGGCCGAGGAGGTGGCGATCCAGATCTGCCGCACCGCGCCGCAGGCCCGGCTGCAGGTCAAGCGGATCGTCAACGACAACTACGACCGCGTGGACCGCACGACGTTCGACGTGCTCCCGTACAACGAGGAGATGGCGGAGGGAAGACGGGCGTTCGCCGAGCGGCGCGATCCGTCGTGGATGCCGGAGGAGTTCCGCACCGGAGGCAGGCTCTGACGGTCGTGCTGCGGGCGGGCCACTCAGAAGATGACCTTGCCGGTGCGGAGTTCGGACAGGGCGGCGCCGGTGAGGCCCAGTTCCGCCGCCAGGACGGCGTCGGTGTGCTCGCCCAGCCAGGGCGGGCGGGTCTCCGCGGCGGGGGGAGCCTCGCTCATCCGGACGGGGCTGCCCGGAACGAGGACGGGCTGCTCCACACCGTCGGTCCGGGGAAGTTCCACCAGCATGTTCCTGGCCTGGACGTGGGGGTCGGCGACGACCTCGGCGTCGCTGAGGCAGGGGCCGGCGGCGATGCCCGCGCGGCCCAGCAGGTCGCAGGCCTCCAGCTTGGTGAGGTCCGCCGCCCAGCCCTCGATGGCGGGGCGCAGCAGCGTCTCGAGTTCGTCGACCCAGCCCTGCCGGGTGGCCAGGCGGGGGTCGTCCTTCCACTCGGGGCGGCCGACGAGGTCGGCCAGTCTGGTGAAGTGCTGCTCGCGGGCGACCTGGAGCACGAACCAGCCGTCCTGCGCGCGGAAGCCGTGCATGATCAGCGGGCCGGTCTGGCCGCCGCGCAGTCCCATCGACCAGAAGTTGGTCACGATGTCGGTCATGGCGATGACCGAGTCGAGCATGGCGATGTCGACGTACTGGCCGCGCCCGGTGGCGTCGCGGTGGCGCAGCGCGGCGAGGATGCCGATGGTGGCGAACAGCGCGGCGCCGATGTCGCCGAGCGCTCCCACGGGTGCCACGGTGGGGGGCCGGTCGCCGGTGCGCTTCAGCTCGTAGATGCCGGACATGGCCTCGACGATGGGGGCGAAGGCGGGCCAGCCCCCGTAGGGCGTGGGGACGGAGTTGCCGAAGCCGGAGACCGAGACGTAGATCCCGGCCGGGTGCACGGCGGCGATGTCGGGGTGGCCGAGGCCGAGCCGGGCCATCGCGCCGGCCTTGGAGTTCTCGGCGACGACGTCGAACCTCGGGGCGAGTTCGAGGACGAGCTCCCTGCCGCGGGGATTCTTCAGATCGACGCAGACGCTGCGTTTGCCGAGGTTGTTGCGCAGGAAGGTGGCGCCGACGCGCCGGCCGTCCGGATCGGTCATCGCGGGCAGCGAGCCGCGGCCCGAGTCCCCGGACGGCGGCTCGATCTTGACGACGTCGGCGCCCAGCCGGGCCAGCAGCTGGGTCGCGTAGGGGAGTGCCTGCATCTGTTCCAGCGCCAGGACGCGGATGCCGTCGAGGGGCCGGGGTCCACCCTGAGTCATGGAAGGAGTCTAATTGCAGATTAGATCTTTTATGCAATCTACGATTAGGCTGGTTTCATGCGCGGAATCTTGTCCTGGGGCGGCTACCTGCCCCACCGGAGGCTCGACCGTCAGACGATCAGGTCGGTGGCGGGCGCGGGCGGCGGGCGGGGCACCCGGTCCGTCGCCTCCTACGACGAGGATGCGATCACCCTCGGCGTCGCGGCGGCGCGGACGGCCCTGCGCGCCGCTCCGGCCGAGCCGCGGGCCCTCTGGTTCGCCACCACCGAACCCCCCTACCTCGACCGCACGAACGCCACCACCCTGCACGCCGCCCTGCGCCTGGGCCGCGACGTGCCCGCCTACGACGCCGTCGGCTCGGTCCGCTCGGCGCTCGGCGCGCTGCGCGCGGCCTGCGACGCCGCGTCCCCGGCGCTCGTGGTCGCCGGAGACCTGCGCGGCGGGCTGCCCGGCGGGGCCGACGAGGCCGCGGGCGGCGACGGGGCGGCGGCCGTGCTCATCGGCTCCGGCGCCGACGGGCCGGTCGTCGCCGAGATCCTCGCCCGTGCCTCGGTGACCGAGGAGTTCGTCGACCGCTGGCGGGTGCCCGGCGAGCCGGCCTCGCGGCTGTGGGAGGAGCGGTTCGGCGAGACCCGCTACACCGCGCTCGGGACGGAGACGCTGAAGCTCGCCCTCGGCGAGGCCGGGCTGGAGGCGCCCGCGGTGGACACGCTCATCGTGGCGGGTCTGCACGGCCGCGCCGCCAAGGCCGTCGCCGCCCGCTCGGGCGTGCCCGCCGAACGCGTCGCCGACCGGCTGGACGCCACCGTCGGCAATGTCGGCGCGGCCCAGCCCGCGCTGCTGCTCGCGGCGGCGCTCGAGGAGGACCGGACCGAGGGCAGGATCATCGTCCTGCTGTCGCTGGCCGACGGCGCGGACGCCCTGGTCCTCCGCACCACCTCCGCGCTGGCCGCCCACCCGGTGGAACGGCCCGTGACGGAGCAGATCGCCTCCGCCGCGCCCGTCTCCTACGGCACCTACCTGGCCTGGCGCGGCCTGCTGCCGGTCGAGCCGCCGCGCCGTCCCGAGCCCGCGCGCCCCTCCGCTTCGGCGGCCGCCCGGAACGGGGACTGGAAGTTCGGCCTCGTCGGTTCCCAGGGAGAGGACGGCATGGTGCGCATGCCCCCGTCCCCCCTGGACGGCACGGCCGCGCCCATGGCCGGCACGGCGGGCACGATCGTCACCTTCACCGTCGACCGGCTGGCCTACTCCCCGAGCCCGCCCGTGGTGTTCGCGGTCGTCGACTTCGACGGCGGCGGCCGGCTCCCCATCGAGCTCACCGACGTCGACGAAGGGGACGTCGCGATCGGGACCAGGGTCGAGCCCACCTTCCGCAGACTGTTCACCTCCGACGGGATCCACAACTACTTCTGGAAGGCCCGGCCGCTGGCCGAACCGGAGAGAGAGCCGGCGCGGGAGCCGGAGAAGGAGGCCTGAGATGGGCTCGCACGGCATCAAGGACCGGGTCGCCATCGTCGGGATGGGCTGCACCCGCTTCAGCGAGCACTGGGACAAGGGCGTCGACGAACTGCTGCTGGAGTCCACGGGCGAGGCGTTCGCCTCGGCCGGGATCGCCAAGGAAGAGGTCGACGCCTACTGGCTGGGCACCGCCCAGTCGGGCATGAGTGGCCTGACGCTCTCCAAGCCGCTGCGGTTGAGGGACAAGCCGGTCACCCGGGTCGAGAACTACTGCGCCACGGGCTCCGAGGCGCTGCGCCAGGCGGCCTACGCGGTGGCCTCCGGCGCCTACGACGTGGCGATGGCCGTCGGGGTGGAGAAGGTCAAGGACTCCGGCTACCAGGGGCTCAACGCCTTTCCCATCCCCAATGACGGCACCCAGCGCACGCTGACGGCCGCGGCGATGTTCTCCATGGTCGCCCCCGCCTACGCGCGCCGCTTCGACGTCGACCCCGGCGAGCTGAAGACGGTGCTGGCCCGCATCGCCTCCAAGAACCACGCCAACGGGGCCCGCAACCCCCGTGCACAGTTCCAGAAGGAGATGTCGGTCGAGAAGCTGCGCGCGATGCCCGAGGTGGCCGGCGGGCTGTCGGTCTTCGACTGCGCGGGGGTGGCCGACGGCTCGGCGGCCGCGATCGTCGTCCGGGCCGAGGACGCCCACCGGTACACCGACAAGCCGCTGTTCATCAAGGCGCTGTCGTTCGTCGCCGGTGACGGGTCGGGCCTGATGGACCCGGCCTACGACTACACGACCTTCCCCGAGGTCGCGGCCTCGGCCCGGGACGCCTACACGCAGGCGGGCGTGACCTCCCCGATCGACGAGATGGCCATGGCCGAGGTCCATGACTGCTTCACCCCCACCGAGCTGGTGCTCATGGAGGACCTGCGGCTGGCCGAGCGCGGCACCGCCTGGAAGCGGATCCTGGACGGGGCCTTCGACCTGGACGGGGAACTGCCCGTCAACCCCGACGGCGGACTCAAGTCGTTCGGGCACCCGGTGGGGGCGTCCGGGCTGCGGATGATGTTCGAGGCATGGCTGCAACTGCGCGGCGAAGCCCCGGCTGAGCGGCGCATCTCCACCTATGGCTCCCGCTCCCTGGCGCTGACCCACAACCTGGGCGGCTACCCCGGGGAGATGGTGAGCTTCGTGTCGATCCTCGGTACGGACTGAGGCCTGTGGGCGGCGGCCGAGTCGAGGGGCCGGCCGCCGCCCGCGCCTCGTCCGGGTCAGTCGGTCCAGTCGGTCCGATCCTCGCGAGAGGGCTGGCGTCCGGTGCGGAAGGGCGACAGCGGGGCGTCGACGAGCAGGATCCGCTCGCGCTCCCGGACGTGGACGCCGGCCTTGGACAGCAGCGCGTCGTTGCCGCGGATCTGGGCCTTCTCCACCGCGCTCCAGTCCTCCCACGTCGGGACGGTCCACAACAGCAGGCACTCGTCGCGGTTGCGCATCGCCGTGGCCCACGCACCGGTCAGCCGCCACCCGGTGCGCTCCAGAGCGGTCTCGGCGCCCTCCACGGCGGCGTCCAGGAAACGCCAGGAGGTGCCGGGGGCGACCTTGACCAGTTCGTGGGCGTAGACCTCGCCGCGAACCCCGGCCGCGCACAACCGCTCGATGGTGAGGGTCTCCGGGTGCGGGAGCATGATCCGGTCGAAACCGCCCGAGCGCAGGTCGGCGGCGCCGGCCCACCACTTCTCCAGCGCGGGGTCCTGCAGGATCTTGTTGCCGAACTCCAGCCGGAAGGAGGCGGCCAGGCCGTCCAGGCCGTCCTCCTCCCACATGTTGACCGTCTGGGGCCAGGGGCCGGTGCTGCCGACCACGCCCCACACGCCGTAGCAGAGCTGGTTGCGCTGCTCCTGGCCGATCGGGCTCCAGTTGGCCGTCATGTGGTGCATGTAGCGGGCGCGGTTCTGCTTGGTGATGTGGATGAACTCGTGGATGTAGACCTTGTCGTTCACGCTGTACCCGCTTCTGTGAGGGGCGCTGGACGGCTCCGCGCTACTGGATTGATGATGTTTTATATAATTTACACTCGTTGACGGCGAGAGAAAGGCGGCAGGCCCGTGCCAGCACAGTCCGAAACACCACCGGGACCCGAACTCCTGTGGGAGGTGGGGGAGGAGGGCGTCGCCCGGATGACCCTCAACCGGCCCCGGGCGGGCAACTCCATCACCCCCGGACAGCGCCAGCAGATCATCGCCAGGCTGGCGGAGGCGAGCGCCGACCCCAGGGTGCGGGCGATCGTGCTCACCGGCGAGGGAGACCGCCACTTCTGCACCGGCGCCGACCTGGGCGCCCCGGCGGCCGACGCACCGCCCCCGCCCGAGGACATGCCCGACAATCCGGCCGGATCGGTGACGCGTGCCATCGCGGGCGGCGCGCAGCGGATGATCTCGGCGGTCCTCGACTGCGAGAAGCCGGTCATCGCGGCGGTCAACGGCACGGCCGCCGGCATCGGCTGCCATCTCGCCTACGCCTGCGACCTGGTGCTGGCCGCCGACAACGCCAAGTTCATCGAGGTCTTCGCCCGGCGCGGCCTGGTCGTCGACGGCGCCGGCGCCTACCTGCTCACCCGGCTCGTCGGCCCCCAGCGCGCCAAGGAGCTCGTCTTCTTCGGCGACGACCTGCCCGCCGCCGACGCCGAGCGCCTCGGCCTGGTCAACCGCGTCGTCCCCGCCGACGAACTGGCCAAGACCGCGGCGGACTGGGCGGCCCGCCTGGCCGCCGGGCCCACGGTGGCGCTGGGCCTGGGCAAGCGGCTGATCAACCGGGCCCTGGACGGCGACCGGGCCGCCAGCCTGGCCGAGGAGGCGATGGCCGCCGAGATCAACATGACCAGCGAGGACGGTCAGGAAGGGCTGCGCGCCTTCCTCGAACGCCGCGCCCCCCGGTTCCGCGGCTGGTGACGGCGTTGTCCCCGCACCGACCGCCGGCATCGCGCACGCACTCGCACAGGAGCTTCCCGTGGATCTGCGTCTGACCCCGTCGGAGGCCGCCTTCCGCGACCGCTTGAGGTCCTGGCTGGCCGGCGTCCTGCCCACCCTGCCGGACAAGCCCGACCGCGACGACTGGCCGGCCCGCCGGGCCTACGACACCGCCTGGCAGCGCATGCTCTTCGACGCCGGATACGCGGGCGTGGACTGGCCCGCCGGCCACGGGGGGCTCGGCGCGACCCCGACCGAGCAGCTGATCTTCCTGGAGGAGACGGCCCGCGCCCGCGCGCCCTACGTCGGCGCCAACTTCGTCGGCCTCCTGCACGCGGGCCCCACGCTCATCGTGGAGGGCACCGAGGAGCAGCGCGCCCGCCACCTGCCGCGGATCCTGCGCGGCGAGGAGGTCTGGTGCCAGGGCTTCTCCGAACCCGACGCGGGCTCGGACCTGGCGTCCCTGCGCACCACCGCCGTCCGCGACGGCGACCACTACGTCGTCGACGGCCGCAAGATCTGGACCTCGCACGCCGAGGTCGCCGACCACTGCGAACTGCTGGTCCGCACCGACCCCGGCGCCCCCAGGCACAAGGGCGTCACCTGGCTGATCCTGCCCATGGACACCCCGGGGGTGCAGGTCCGCCCGCTGCGCACCGTCGTGGGCAGCAGCGAGTTCAGCGAGCTGATCCTCGACGGGGTGCGCGTCCCCGTCGCCAACCGGGTCGGAGCGGAGAACGACGGCTGGCGGGTGGCCATGGTCACCTTCTCCTTCGAGCGCGGCACCGCCTTCATCTCCGATGTGATCGAGTCGCGCAACCTCCTGGAGGAGACCGTCGCCGTCGCCAGGAAGACCTCCGTGCCGGGCGGCGGCACCCTGTGGGACGACGCCGCGCTGCGCCGGGAGGCCGGCGCGCTCGCCGCCGAGGTGAGCGGGCTGTGGTCGCTCATCCGCAAGAACGTCTCGGAGGCGTCCGCGGGCATGATCCCCGTCCAGGGGGCCTCGGTGTTCAAGCTGAGGTTCACCGAGAGCCGCCAGCGCATCGGCGACCTCGCCGCGCACGTGCTGGGCCGGGCGGCGCTGGCGATGAGCGACCTGCCCGGCGGCTCCAACGCCCGCGTCGTGGAGGACCGCGTCAACACCCTGTCCTTCACCATCGCGGCGGGCACCTCCCAGATCCAGAAGAACATCCTCGCCGAGCGGGTGCTCGGCCTGCCCAAGGAGCCCCGTTGGACCTGATGCTCACCGCCGACCAGAAGGACATGCGGGCGGCGCTGCGCGGCCGGCTGGCCGACGCCTGGAACCCCGATCGGCTGCGCGCCGCGTCCGAGACGGACTCCTTCGACCGCGCGGCCTGGAAGGGCCTGGCCGAGATGGGCGTCTTCGGGATGACGCTGCCCGAGGACGAGGGCGGCATGGGCCTCGGCATGGCCGACACGGTCATCCTCTTCGAGGAACTCGGCCGCTCCCTGGTACCCGGCCCGGTGACCGGCACGTTCCTGGCCGCCGGGCTGGTGCCGGGAGCGGCCGACGGCGACGCGGTCGTCACGCTGCTCGACACCGGTGCCGTCCAGGGAGGGGGAACCGCGCCCGTCATCGAGCACCCCCGGGCCGCCACCCATGTGGTGATCGTCGACGACGACGGCCTGTTCGTCCTGCCCGCCCCGCAGGCCGAGCCCGCGTCCCTGCCGCTGGACCCGCTGACCCCCGTCGCGCAGGTGTCCGTACGCCCGGAGGACGGCGAGCGGATCGGGACGGCCGAGGACGCGGCCCGCTGGCGGCTCCTGGGCGCGGTGCTCACCGCCGCCCTGCAGGTCGGCGTCGCCCAGGGCGCGCTCGACCTCGCCGTCCGGTACGCCAAGGAGCGCGTGCAGTTCGACCGGGTCATCGGCTCCTTCCAGGCGGTCAAGCACCTGCTCGCCGAGTCCCTGGTCAGGACCGACCTGGCCCGGGCCGCGACGCTGGTGGCCGCCCTCGTGCTGGACGATCCCGAGTCCGGCGACCCGCGCGAGGCCGCCTCGTCGGCCAAGCTCCTCGCCGACGAGGCGGCCTCCCGCGGCGGACGCACCGGCGTCCAGGTGCACGGCGGTATGGGCTTCACCTGGGAGGTCCTGGCCCACCTTTACCTCAAGCGCGCCTGGGTCCAGGAGACGGTCTTCGGTTCGGCGGGAGAGCACGCCGAGCACCTCGCCGCGGCGCTCTGAGGGACGGGCCGGGGCGGGGCGTCGCGTTCTACGTGGCCGAGGCTCCCGGAAGGTTCGCCAGCAGTTCGGAGATCTCGGTCCAGTCCTCGCCCCGGCGGGTGGCGATGCCCGCGAGGACCGTGACGATCTGCTCGGTGAAGGGGAGCGGCACGGACGGTCCCGCGCTGACCGCGAGCCGCAGATAGGGCACGTCCTTCTCGGCCAGGGCCCCGCTCAGGTCCTGTTCGATGGGATGCGCCTCCTGGCGCAGGAAGGTGACGGCCGCGCCCAGGGCGCACTCGGAGACCAGGTCGTAGGCCTGCATGGCCTCGGCGGGGGAGAAGCCCTGCCGGACGCACAGTCCGAGGGCGCCGTCCACGTGCTCGGCCAACACCTCGATGTTGATCGCTCCGTTGATGTACTGGGTGAGCAGCCCGGGGTCATCGACGAACGCCTCGCGGATGTAGACGGCCCATTCGTAGAACCAGACGGCCCAGTGCTGGTCGTGGTCGACGGGCAGGGTCAGCCGGGTGGCCGACTGCGCGGCGGCCAGCCGCAGCAGGTCGTCCCGGCCGCGCACGTAGTGGTACAGGCTCGGCACGCTGACACCGAGCCGCTGGGCCACCTTGCCGAGGGTGAGGTCGTTCAGCGGAATCTCGCCCGCCGCACGGGCGATCGCGGCGCGGTCGATCTTCGGTGGCCGACCGCGGCCGCGGCCCTGGCCGGCCCGGAGGCCGGGCCCGGCCCCGGGCTGCTTGCTGTCGCTCACGATGGGCTCCTGACGGGGCGTGGCGGCGGCATCCGCCGCCACGCCGTTTCAGGTCAGGATCCCATGGGCGTCCACGACCGTCGGGCAGCGGCCCGCGGCGAGGAGATCGGCCCGCTCCCGCAGGGTCGCCGCGGCTTCGGCCAGGTCGTCGGTGATGCAGTAGACGCCGTCCTTGATACCGTCCACGACCTGCCGGGCCAGCTCGTCGAGCGGCCGGACGGGCAGTTCCCGGCCCCTGGCGGCGGCCATCTCCACCAACTGGGCCACGGTGACGGCGGGAGTGCCGCGCGGGCGCTCCCTGGCCAGTTCGGCGGGCCGGTTGCGGTCGGCCGTCCACAGCCCGGTGTCGAGCAGCCCGCCGCCCGGCAGGAACAGGGAGACCCCGAGCCGCCCGCCGCTCTCCTCCCGGAGCTGGGTGGCCAGGCACTCGGTGAGGACGGACACGGCCGCCTTGCTCGCCGCGTAGACCGACGCGTTCGGCAGCGGGTTGACGGCGCCGTCCCCGGAGGAGGTGTTGACGACGTGTCCCGGCTCGCCGCCGGCCAGCATCCTGGGCACGAACGACTGGACGCCGTGGGCGACGCCGAACACGTTCACCGAGTGCACCCAGCGCCAGTCGTTCGGGGTGCTCTCCCAGGACTTCGCCGACGGCGCGCCGACTCCGGCGTTGTTGATCAGGACGTGGACCGCGCCGTGGCGCCCGTAGACCTCCTCGGCGAGCGCCTCGACCGAGGCCGGGTCGGTGACGTCGGTCCGCACGCCCGTCACCTCGCCGCCGGCCGCCAGTTCCTCGACCGTCCGGGCAAGGGCGCCGGCCTCGACGTCGGCCAGGACGACCCTGGACCCCTCGGCGGCGAAGCGCACACCGAGGGCGCGCCCGATGCCGGCGGCGCCCCCGGTGATCACCACGACCCGGCCGGTGAAGTCCTGGAGGGCCCCGGTCACGCCGCCCCCGCCCCGTGGATCTCCTCCACCGTCGGGCCGACGCGCTCGACGTGCGGGGCCAGCGCGTCCAGGTCGAAGCCGTAGACCTCCGCCGCCGTCAGGCCGAGGATGCGCCGGACCTCGTCCTGCGGAACGCGCCCGAACCGGTCGGCCAGCCAGGGCCGGGTGTGCGGCCAGGTCCCCTCGGGGTGGGGGTAGTCGCTGCCCCACATGAGGTTGCCGACGCCGATCCGGTGGCGCCGTTCGACCTCGATGTCGCCCATCACCGAGGCGGCCATCCAGCAGTTGCGGTCGAAGTACTCGCCGGGCTTCATGGTGAGACCGGACCGGAACGCGGACGGGCCGAACTTGCGGGTGGCGTGGTCGCCCTCCCACTTGGAGTCCATCCGGCTGATGATGTCGGGCACCCACCAGGCGCCGTTCTCGGCGATGACGTACTTGAGCTTCGGGTGCCGCTCGAACACCCCGCCCAGGATCAGCGCCCACAGCGGCCGGGCCGCCCACCAGTACGCCTCGGTGGCGTAGATGGAGACGAGACCGGGCGTGAATCCGTAGTCGTCCTCGTCCGGCCCGACGCCCGAGTGGGTGTGGACGGGCAGGCCCGTCTCGGCGGCGGCGGCCCAGACCGGGTCGTAGACCGGGTCGTTGTAGGACGGCAGCCTGCCCCACTTGGTGGGGATCATGATGCCGCCGCGCAGCCCCTTGTCGGCGGCCCAGCCGATCATCTGCACGGCGGCGTCCACGTCGTGGACCGGGACGATCGCCACGCCCGCCCGGCGTTCGGGGCTGTTCTCGCAGAAGTCGGCGATCCACCGGTTGTGCGCCCAGGCACCGGCCAGGGTCATCTCGGCGTCGTCGTCGCCGGTGGAGCCGAGCCCGGCGGTGAACGGGGTCTTGGAGACCCCGCCGACGCCGGCGGAGTCGGCGTCGGGGAAGATCACCTCGGCGGCGACGCCGTCGTGGTCCATCTCCTTGGTGCGGATCTCGGGGTCCCAGGCGCCCTTCATGCCGCCGTGGTGGCCGATCTCGGAGTTCCACTCGCTGAGGAACCTGCGGTGCTCGTCGGTCTCGGCGAGCCGCCGCATCGCCTCGGCCTCGGCCTGCGCGGCGTCGAAGGCGGCGTGGTAGCGGGAGTCGATGTAGTCGCGGTAGCGCTCGGCGGGAAGTCCCGCGTGGCTGTCGGTGGAGATGAGGGTGTAGCGCTCGCTCATCGTGTCTCCTGGAGGCGGTTCACCGGTAGCGGATCTGGGCGTAGGGGGCGAAGGCGACGGGGTCGACCGGCCCGACGATCTTCGGCTCGTTCCGGCTGGAGCGGCGCACCCACCGCAGGGTGGGCGGCTCCAGGACGGGCAGGTCCACGACCGGGCAGCCGGGCAGCTCGCGGAGCACGAGGTCGCCCTCGACCGCCTCGACCCGTTCGGCCGTGCGCACCTGCTCCATGCGGACCAGCAGCGGATCGCCGTCGAAGCCGGTGCCGTCGACGGCGGGCATGAACTTGTACCAGAACTGCCGGGCCGGGTAGGGCTCCGGGACGGGCAGCTCGCCGGTGACCCGGCCGGTCATCTCGATGAACGTGACGCCCTGGCGGGTGACGGCGCCGTGGACCGTGCCGTCCTCGGCGCGGGTGAGTTCGATGTCGGCGAGCTTCTTGGGCTCGCCGAACCGCTCCCGGCTGATGGAGATCGCCGGCTCCAGGTCGATCGGGATGAGCAGGGGGTACTCGCCCGGCTCGCCGTCCAGTTCGGCCTCGACGGCGAAGTAGCCGACGAGCTCCTTGTGGCGGTGCTCGCCGAACCGGAGGTCGATGTCGACGACGCGGACGTGGACGCGCGGCCGCGCCGGCGGGGTCAGCGGCGGGGGCAGCACCTCGGCCAGCGCCGCGGGGTCGGTCAGGTAGACCGCCTCCAGGGAGGGGAGCGCCGGCGTGGCGTCGGACAGGCCGGAGGCCGGCGGGGCGGGTTCCTGGACCCAGCGGGTGAGGCTCACGACTGCTCCTTGGGGAACGAGTAGAACTGGCGGCACCAGCGCCGGTGCTCGCTGACTTCCTTCTCCGAGGGCCGCAGCACCGGCGGCTCCTTGTAGATCTTGTTCTCCCAGATCGGGATGTCCTGGCTGAGGCCCCGGCAGAACAGGTCGGCCGCCTCCTCCGCGGCGTTCGGGCCCAGTGAGCGCGGGGCGGTGAAGATCCAGCGGACGTGGACGTTGTCCTCGTCCAGCGGGGTGGTGCTGGAGACGAAGGTGGTCATGCCCTCCACCCGCAGGACGCCCAGGCCGAGCCCGTAGCCCTCGCGGACGAAGGTCCCGCCCCCGCCCACGGTCTTCTTGTAGTGGCCGTCCACGTGGAACTCCTCCTCGGGGATGGAGTCGGTGCCGTGGACGAACTTGAAGTGGGCGCGGTCGACGTTGTTCTCTGCCATCTCCTGGCAGCAGGTGGCGATCGGGAACTCCCGGACGACGATCGGCAGCCAGTCGGGATCGTCGAACTCCGGGACGGCCGGCACGTCGTAGAACGGCTCACCGCCCTCGAGGTGGTGCCAGGCCCAGACCATCTGGTTGCGCTCGATGGTGGGAAAGGCGCGCATCGAGGCCCGCGCGGGGACGTACTCGACGTCGTCGTAGGGGACGTCGACGCACTGGCCGCTGGTGCCGTCGAACTTCCATCCGTGGAACGGGCAGCGGATGCAGGACTCCTCGACCTGGCCGCCGACCGCGAGGTGCGCGCCCAGGTGGCTGCAGTGCGCGTCGAGGACGTGGGGGACGCCGTCCGTTCCGCGGAACAGGACGAGCTCCCGGCCGAAGGCGTAGAGCGGCCGGACGTCGCCGGGGGCCAGGTCGGCCGAGGCGGCGACGATGAACCAGCCGTTGGGGACGGGGAAGGGGAACCGGCCCTCGGCCTTCCGGAGGACGCGCGGGCGCAGTCCGGGGTCGAAGAGGAGGTCGGGGTTCTGGGGCATGGGCAGCCCCGGGAGGTTGCGGGGAACGGGGGCGGGCGCGGGGAGATCGAGATCTGGGGCGGGCACCACGGCTCCTACTCCGAGAAATTTTTGAAGGTGCTTCGAAAATTCCATGGGAGCCATGTCCCGTCAAGGCCCGACCGCGAACGCCCTGGTAGAACGGCCGATGCGGGGGAGATGCGCGCACGCGTGAGCAGGCCGGCGGCCGCGGACCTCCGAGGCCCGGCCGGCTCATGCTCCGATCGACACCATCGACCGGCGCCCCGAGCGCTCCGGCCCGGTCGCGCGGAAGTCGCCGTGCGGACCGGCCTTCTCAGGAGGCCGGGGGAGCCGCCTCGGCCGCGGCGGCGTGGTCGCCCACGGCGGCGACCCGGGGTATGAACGCCTGGAGACGCGCCCAGGCGAGCGCCCGCGTCGGCGCGAAGTTATGCATATGGGCCATCCGGGGGATGATGGCGGTGGCGATGTCGGGAGCGGAGCGGAATATTGCGACGTCCCGCAGCGGCTCGACCGTGACGTCCTGCTCCCCGTAAAGCAGGAGGACCGGAACGCGGACCGCCGAGGCCTCCTTCGCGACGGCGAAGGGTTCTATGAGCTGCGTGGTGCTCAATGGGATGTTCTTCGTCTGCCACGCACCATCGGCGGCCGCTGCGACGCTCTCGCCCGACTCCCCGGACCAGTGCGCCGTCGCCACCATATCGGCGTCAAAACGGGCGGACGTGTAGAGCGCGGTAGGGGTAGTGCCTGCCCGGCCGCAGCCGCAGGCGTGTGCAGGTGAAGCTCGAGCCGAGGGCGGCGAGCCCCTGAAAGGTCGATAATAGTTTATATAAGAAATGCGACGATCCTTCTTGGCAAGGGCGTCCCGAGGACGAGGCCGCCGGCCTCAGAAGCGTGCCAGGCCTCCGAGCAGTACCTCCAGAACGTCTTCGGTGGCCTTTTCCAGGCCCGTCTCGTTCTGGCCGACGACCCACCGGCCGGTGGCGGTGGCCATCCCCGTCACGACGAGCCAGGAGGCGAACCCCGGCTCCAGCCGCGTGTCGAGTTCCCCGGCCCGCTGCCCTTCCTCGACGATCTCCGCGACGAGCGACAGCAGTTCGGGATGCGCGGGCGCGTCCCCGGCCGCCGAGAAGAGGGCGGGGCCGGCCTCGGCGAGGAACGCGCGCAGCATCTCCCGGAGCGCGGGGCCGGTCGCCGTCCAGCCGGTCACCAGGGTCCGCTGCACCACCCGGAGCCGCTCCACGGCACTGGCGGACGGCTGCGCGGCCATGGCCTCCCGCGCGTCCCGGGCCAGCCGGTGGTTGAACTCCAGCAGGAGCCCGGCCTTCGCCCCGTAGATCCTGAAGAAGGAGGCCCTGCCGACCTCCGCGCGCTCGCAGATCTCGTCGATCGTGACCTCGTCGAAGGGGCGCTCGGCCAGCAGGTCCAGCGCGGCCGTGTAGATCTCGTCACGCGCCCGCTGCCGCTTGCGCTCACGCAGGTTCCGGGGCGGGGAAGACGGTGAGGTCATACGGCCAGTATCCCGGCCCCTCATCGGGGGCGAACGATGATCTTGACGTGCTCGTCGGGACTGCGCAGGTCGGCGAAGGCCCCGGCGACGCCGCCGAGCCCCACGGTGCCGGTGACGAAGGGGTTTCCGTCCACCCGCCCGTCCGCCAGGAGCCCCAGCGCGTGGGCGAACTCCTGCTGCCGGTAGGCGAAGACGAACGTGAGCGAGACCTCCTTGAGGATCGCCGACACCGGAGTGATCGTGTCGGGCGCGACGCCCACGCCGACGACGACGATCCGGCTGTGCCGGGGGACGCCCTCGATGATCTGCTGGATCAGCCCCGGAGCGCCGACGCACTCGAAGGCGATGACGTTCCCCGGTGGGACGCCCTCTCCCAGCAGGGGCGAGGGAGGCCGCTCGACGACCCCAAGCTCGGCCCACCTGTCGTACGGCGAGGACTCGGCCGGGTCCAGCACGATGTCGGCCCCCAGACGCTCGGCCAGGGTCCGGCGCGCGGGGGAGAAGTCGGCGGCGACCACCGGCCCGTGCCCGTCGGCCTTCAGTGCCGCGATCACCGCCAGGCCGATCGGCCCGCAGCCCACGACGAGGGCTGCGTCCTCGGGGCCGGGCCGGGCGGCGCGCACCGCGTGGACGGCCACCGCGAGGGGCTCGGTCAGCGCGGCGTGGTCGTCCGGCAGGCCGTCCGGGACCCGCAGGAGGAACGACTCCTGCATCACCGCCCGCTGGGCGAACCCGCCCGGCAGCACCGGCGACAATCCGAGGTCGACCGGCCCGGACGGGCTCAGAACGTGGGGCACCGACACCACCCGCGTCCCCGGCGCGAACCGCCCGGACGTCCCCGGCCCCGCCTCCAGGATCTCGGCGCAGAACTCGTGCCCCAGGACGATCCTGGGAGCGTCGTCGCCCAGGCCGGCGACCGCGTCGACCAGGTGCAGATCCGATCCGCAGATCCCCGCCGAGAGCGGTGCGACCAGCACCTGCCCCTCGCCCGGCACCGGCTCGGGGACCTCCCCGGCCGCCACGCCGCCGGCAGCGGTGAAAGCAGCGAGCATGGACGCCCCTCCATCAACTGATACGCGAGTATCAAGAGATACTCGAATCTCATAAGGGAGGCAAGGGACGGCCATCGGGATCGTCTCGGGCGGCATCCTGTCGGACCGGATCGGGCGGCGCCGGGTCCTGCTCGGGGCCAACACGGTCGGCGTCCCCTGGGCGCTGATCCTCTTCCCGATCCTCGACTGCACTCGCTGGCCGCCCCTCCTGCTCAAGGAGACCCGCGACAACGAACTCACCGACGTCGCCCAGGCGCGTTGACACTGCTTCGGCCGCTCCGATGAACACCCGGAGCGGCCGACGCCGCTCAAAGCCGTGGTCGGCGGAACGGCCGTCTGCAGGGACCGGCGGTCATGATGGCGTCGCGGCCAGCATCCGCGGGATCAAAACCACCAGCCCTCAGACCTTGTGACCAGCAGGCCGACCGCGTACACAAAGCAGCCGAGGGAAACGCCACCCGGTTCGCCCCTGTCGCCCACGTTGCGTCCTCCGTCCAGGGGGAGCGCTGAGTTTCACCCCTGGCCATCGCCGGTCAGAGCAGCGGCAATCTTTGTCCTGCAAGGTGACCGTCGTGAACTACACCCTGAATGCCGTGGTAACGGTGAGTACGGTCGTTGCCGCGCTGTTCGCGCCGCACCACGCGGGCGCCCACGCCACCACCACGCAGCCCGCCGTCGTGACCACGGACAACGAGACCCCCATCCTGTACGACGACGAGGCCGGTGGGAACGCCTCCGGCGACGACCCGGCCATCTGGGTCCACCCCGCGGACTCCCGGAAGTCGCTGGTGATCGTGACGGCCAAGGAGGGCGGCCTCCGCGTCTACGATGCGGGCTCGCGCGAACTCCAGTCGCTGCCCGCCACCGAGGCGCCGCGGGCCGACGCCGCCGCGGGGCGCTACAACAACGTCGACATCGCCTACGGCATCAGCCTGTCCGGCCGGCGGGTCGACGTCGCCGTCGTCTCGGACCGCTACAACGATCAGCTCCGCTTCTTCGTCATCGACCCGGCCGGCACGGCGGCGCGCACCCCGCTGACCGAGGTCACCGCGCCCGACCAGAGCTTCCTGTTCAACCCCGACCGTGAGGCCGTTGACGAGGAGCGGACCGCCTACGGCCTGGCCATCTGGCAGCCGCGGCCCGGCGAGACCTACGCCGTCGTCACCCAGGAGGGGACGACCACTGTCGCGACCGCGCGGATCGTCGAAAGCGGGGGCGGGCTCGGCTACACGGGAGTCCAGCGGCTCAGCATGCCGAGTTCCTTCCCGCTGCCGGACGGGACGACCTGGGTTCCCTGTGAGGAGCCGGGCGTGCTGCCGCAACTCGAGGGCGTCGCTGTGGACCAGGCGTCGGGCGTGTTGTACGCAGCCCAGGAGGACGTCGGTCTGTGGCGGCTGCAACTACCGCTCGGCTCCGGCAGCCGGCCCACGCTCGTCGACCGTGTCAAGGACTTCGGGATCCACGACGTCTACGACGACGAGACCGAGGAGTGCCAACCGGTCGACCCGAAGGCCAAGGGCTACGGCGGCAACCTGCTCACGGCCGACGCCGAGGGCGTCGACATCTACTACGGCCCCCGCTCGACCGGATACGTGCTCGTCTCGAGCCAGGGCGACGACAGGTTCGCGGTCTACGAGCGCCAAGGCCGGAACCGTCCGCTGGGCAGCTTCCTGGTCAAGGGTGTCGGCGGCGTCGACGACATCAACGGTTCCGATGGACTCGCCGTGACCAACCGTCCCGTCGACGGTTACCGGCAGGGCCTCCTCGTCACCCATGACGAGCCGGAGACGGGGCCCGACGTGGATGCCGACCGCGATGCCACGAACTTCTCCTACGTTTCCTGGGGCGCCGTCGCTCGCGCGATGGGGCTGACCGTGGACACCAGGGCCGGGAACGACCCACGCTTCCCCTAGTCGCCGAACGGCCTGCTCCGGCATCCGGAGCAGGCCGTTCATCGGTCCGGCGACGCGGCCTCCTCAATGAGCGCTTGACTCATCTCACACCGACCCGCCGCACCGCGCTGGCCAGCCGCGACCGGTAGTGGACGGTGATCGCAGGGCGAACAGTCGGGATCTCCAGTCGCGCGCGGCAGAGACTCGCCGGCACTTACCGGCCCGGTGCCTCCGTGCCCCGCGAATCCGGTGATCTCCATCGAGTTCACGGCGGGCGGTGGAGATCGCGGCCCGGAACGCCGGTTCGTCGCTGAGTTCGGCGTACGCCATCGCCTTGCGCAGCGCGATGAAACGCGATCAGCGAGTGCGGCCGCGGGGTCCATGAGCGGTGTCGGCGACGCGGCCGGGCGAACCGCAGAACCTCGCGGGTGATCCCCTGCGTCGCCAGGAACGTGGCCGGCTACGACAGGTCGCTGTTCAGGTGCCCGAGATGATCGTATTGCCGCAAGCTGCCAGCGGACCCATGCGAAGTGCTGCCGTGCGTGATCCAGGACCGATCCTGCCGCCGCCCGGCCCGTACCTGCTGGAGGCATTCCCGCAGATACCGTACCTGCGCCACGTCCACCCGCTCAGGGACACGAAGCCGGGCACGAGCGCCCTGGCCGCCATCTCGCCGAACGCTCGGCTGAGGATGAGCGGTAGCAGGGCGCCGTGCTGCGATCGGTCCCTATGAATGGACCAGGTTCGGGGCGATTCGCTCGCGGCCGCTCGAATGTCGCGGCGACCAGGTGGTTGGGACGTCTGCGCCCATTGGCGCGGACACAAGCGTCCAATGAAGTCACCAGACTATTCGGCGGCTGATGATCCCATGGCCGATCAGCTTGCTGGTCCACAGTTCGAATTTCACGCCTGCGGTGAGATGGTCCGGTGCGGATTCCTCGGTGACGCTCACTGTCACGTCCCGCAGGCGCTCGCCTGGCGTGAGAGGTTCATCGTCTGTGGCGGTGATGGTCGCATGGAAGTGGCAAACCGCTTCCGAATCGGTTTCGGGGATCCGTATCACTCCTGAACGGGTCGCGGTCGGCATGCCGCTGACCGGTGATGCCGACGAGTCCAGTGTGAGCAGGGCTCGGTATGAGGTCAGTTTCATCTTTCGAAGACCTTTGTGCTTCGCTGTGGGCGGATGCCGGCCGCATTGGTCACGGTGCCCGAGGAGTGCGGTCCCCGGGCGGCGAACGTCTCTGCGGGGTCGACGTTCCTTCTGAGGCAGCCGGTGTGAACGGAAAAGGGCGCTGTCTGCCAGGGGCGGTCCTGCGCGGCGCGCCGGGCTTTTACGTGTCTGGCTGTGACGGATTGGAGATATCGTTGTACGATTTATTAATGAGCGGGGAGTTTCCCATGGAGCCGCTGACGCAGCAGGATTTCGCGACGTTGCTGGAGTTTCGTACGAGGCTGCGGCGATTTCTGGCGTGGAGTGAACAGCATGCCAGGGCGGCCGGGGTGACTCCGCGGCAGCACCAGTTGCTGCTGGCGATCAAGGGGCACGGCGGCTCCTGCGGACCGACGATCGGTGAGCTGGCGGACTACCTGATGTTGCGTCATCACAGCACTGTCGAGCTGGTCGATCGGGCGGAGGAGGCGCGGCTGGTCGCCCGGGACCGCGACGCCGCCGATGCGCGTGTGATCCGTGTCCGGCTGCGGCCCGACGGCGAGCGGATTCTGACGGCGCTGACACGCCGGCATCTCATCGAACTCGGCGAACTGGCACCCGTCTTGGACCATCTCGCCGCACTGCTGGAACATCTCGGCGACCCGGACCCGCAGACGGACGAGCCAGGGCGCCCGGCACCCGCGAGCTGACTCAGCGTCTTTCATACGCGGTCAACCGCGACGCCGCCACGGTGCTGGAGCAACGCTTCGCTCGGCTGGCCTGCCGCGCCTCTGTTCCGGTCACGTGCCACGGCCAGACGCCGACGCCGTCGTACCTGGCGCCTGGCCGCGACACCTGATCAGCCTGTTGCGATCATCGTCGCTCGTTGACCGTCCGCCGTTGTCGCGTGGGAAGGGCCATGGCCCCGAGGCCCAGCAGGAGGATGAGCGCGCCGATGATGACGTTGCTGACGATGGTGCCGCCCTTGGGGGTGGCGCCCGACACCACCCAGGGGGCGATGATCGTCCACACGCCGAGGACTGGAACGGTCCACGCCACCCCGTGGGTGCGGCCGAACGCCGCGGCCAGCCCCATCGCCATCACGGCCACGGCGAGGCCCGTGATCAGGTTGTTCACCCGGAGGTCCCCAGTGCCCGGGAAACGCGCGAGCCCGAGGATCCACGGTGACACCGCCAGGTACAGGCCGCTGAGAATGGTCAACCCGTCCAGCGCCTGTGCGGTGGGCTGCTCGGCGGCCAACTCGTAGCGGGAGCGCAGCTCTGCGAGATCGGGATGGGATTCGATACCCGCGGCTCGGAATGTCATAGCCGTCCTCCAATCCGCGATCGGATGAGGTCTTCGAGCCGGGGGCCTCGCGTGGAGCCCACTCGGCCCGCTCGCATCGCCCTGCGATATCAATCTCTATCGCCTAGCGATATAATACCTCGGGGAGACGGGGAGTGAGAAGAGCGCCGCAGTTCTTTGGGTCACGCCAATTCTCTGCAAAAAGATGGCCATGAGATGGCGATGTGATTCTCGGCGCCCGATGACACCATGTTACCGACGCGGGCGGGTCGGCTCCCGGGCCGAGCCCGTCCCGGGGGAGGGGCGATGACGACGGCATTCGTCCTGTGGGGAGGCGGGAGCCTGGGGGCGGCCCAGGTCGGCATGCTTCGCGCGCTCGCCGCTCATGGCGTACGCGCCGACCTTGTGGTGGGCGCGTCGGCCGGTGCTCTGAACGCGGCCTACTACGCCGCCCGTACGATATCGACGGCGTCGAGGAGTTGGCGTCGATGTGGTGCTCGGTCGGCGGTCACGATGTGTATCCGCTGATCCTGCCGCAGACGTTGCGCGCCCTCGCGCGCAACCTGCCCCTCCATCCAGTGAAGGGCGTCCGGCAGGCGCTCGGCATCGCGAACTACACCTTCGCCTTCCGTCCGCTCACGCTCACCGAGGCGATGGTCGGCCGCCAGAACCATCTGTTCGACAACCGGCCTCTGCAGCGGTTCCTGCGGCGTTCCCTTCCGATCGAGAACCTGGAGGACGCCCGGCTTCCGCTGTCGATCCTGGCGTCCGAGGTGAGGAGCGGCAAGGCCGTCGCCCTCTCGTGTGGCCCGGCGGTGCCGGCCCTGCTGGCCAGCACCGCGATCCCCGCGCTCTTCCCCAACGTGACCATCGGTGAGCAGGTGCTCATGGACGGTGGCGTCGCCGAGCGGACGACCCTCGACCTCGCCGTCGAGCAAGGGGCCGACGAGGTCTACCTGCTGTCCCCGGGCTTCTGCTGTGACCTGCCCGTTCCGCCCTCCACGGCGATCACCATGGCGCTGCACGCCTACAACCTGCTGAGCGAGCAGCGCATCGCCGCGTCGATCCGGTGCGTCGAACACCGCACCCGCCTGCGCCTGGTCCCGCCGCTGTACCCGGCCCAGGTGCTGCCCATCGACTTCGGGCAGACCCGCGACCTGATCGAGCGAGCGACCGAGACGACCCGCGAGTGGATCGCGCACAACGTCCCCGTACCGGACAGCGCTCGTCATGCGGCCGATCACGCCGCGGCGAGCCCGGTTCGATCTGAGCCTGCCGGATGACGGCCACCAGCGGCCTTCGTCTGAGAAGCCGACCCTGCCGGTGGTCTCGGGCATCCCAGCGTCGACATGACGAGTGCCAGGGTGAACGCTCGCGCATCCGGGAACGATCAGACTGCACGGTCTCGCAGGCCGCGGCCTACGCCGGACTGAGCGCCAAGGTCGTCGTCACCTCGGTCGGACATGCGCGATGCGCCCGGTCACTGTTCTCGTTGTGAGTGGCGCACCCCTCGGCGGTCATTGGGTCTGCCCCCACCTAGCGCGTTGATGCCCGCCCCGAAGGTGCAGGCTGTCGAGCCGTTTGCCGGCCGAACACTCCTGGCACACCCCTGGCGGGCCAGACGATCGATTATCACCGGGCGCGCATTCGGGGCGCGGTCGGCGGAGAACGTTTCTGTGCCCCCGTCCGCACATGAGAAGCGGCCTTTTCCCATCAGGTGAATGACCGGTGAGGGGGCATTGACCGGGCTGTGGGCAGCACGTTGGTGTGGGCACTCCGATGTACACAACGGACTACATCCCCGGCGATCAGCGCAGGATACGGGCGCAGCAGATTCGGGTCGGCAGGCCGGGCGCCACTTCTGAGATCGCTCTTCAGCACCTGGCCGCGGCGGTGGGAGACCTCCACCCCGATGCCGTGGTGGGTGTGGGGTTCACCGCGATTCCCCAGGCGACCAGCCATGGGAGGGCAGTGATGACCGATGTCGCCTATGTTGCTTACGGAACCTGCGTTCGTTACGAGAGTTCTGAAGCCCCTGGCGACCCCTCGGACACGGGCTGATCGCCCCGATTCGGCCGGTGCAGCGCGCCGGGCGCACGTCTTTGCCGGCACCGGCAGCACCGTCCTGTGCCGCGATCTCGGTGACACACCGCCACGCGCTTGCCGGCGTCCACCATTCACACACTGGGACGGTGGCAGGCGTCGTCCGACTGGGGAGGCAGCATTGATCGGCTCCGGGCGCAGGTCGGCGTACGATCCGTGGTGTGAGGAGAACTGCGGCGAACTCTCGGTTCTCACGCACGACCTCCTGAAGATCACCGGCGTCGGAATCGACGACGAGGGCGGCAGGGCCACCGGCATGGGCGGAGACCGGCTCATCCCCGGAGCGGGTTCTCCGTCACCGGTGCCCGGCGGCTAGCGTGGACCTATGAGCATCTCCCCCGGCAGGTAGCAGAGCTGATCACGCGGGGTGATCGCAGTGTGGCGGCGATGGTCGATCCGGATTCGCCTGGCAACGGTGGCCGGCGCGGTCATGGCGATGCTGTGCACCGCCGTGGCGGTGTTCGTGCTGTTCGCCGTCCGGCAGGAGATCGCCCAAGACCGTACGCAGCGGCTGTTCGACAACGCGGTGAATGTGGGCAAGCAGTTACGCCGGGGAGTACAAGGGGTCGATGTGACTCCGGTGGACGCTTCGCGGGAGTCGGTGCAGGTGGTCGATCCCGCCGGGCGAGTGGCCGCCGCCAGCCCGGACATGGCGGGCAAGCCGCCCATGACACACCTGGCGCCCGATCCCGACGCGTTCGCCACGGCCTCCTCGTGCGGCGGGAAGGTGTTCGGCGACCGGTGCGTCATCGTGCTGGCCTACCCCGTTCACCGCCACGACGGCCTGTGGCAGGTGAACGTGGCCGCCCCCCAGGTTCCCTGGTACGTGGGGAGCGGGTTGCTGGTCCCGCTCGGTGTCGGCTGGCTGCTGCTGGTGGTGGCGGCGGGTGCCGCGGGCAGCTACCGGATCGTTGGCAGGGCACTGCGCCCGGTGCACACGATCACCAGGGAGCTCGATCAGATCACCGCCGGCGATCTGAACCACCGGGTACCGGTGCCCGCCTACCGCGACGAACTCCGCGAGCTCGCCGAGACCGCCAACCGCACCCTGGGACGGGCCCAGTCGGCCGTCGAGCGGCAACTGCGTTTCGCCTCCGACGCGTCCCACGATCTGCGCAGCCCGCTGACCGCCATGCGCACGCAGATCGAGGAGGCGCTGATGTGGCCGCATCAGGCCGACTGGCCTCAGACCGCCAAAGCGTTGCTGGAGAGCGTCGAACGGGCCCAGGCCCTGGTCGCCGATCTGCTGCAGGTCGCCAGGCTGGACGCGGGCGTCGCCGGCCGCCGCGAGGTGATCGACATGACCGGTCTGGTGGGAGCCGAACTGGACCGGCGACCGTGCAGGGTGGGCACGCTCGCCGTGCGCCGTTCTCTGGTCTCCGGGGTGGCCGTGTGCGGCGAACGGATTGCTTTGACCAGGTTGTTGAACAATCTGCTGGACAACGCTGAACGGCATGCCGCCTCGCTGGTCACCGTGACCTTGACCCTGGAGGCGGGTGTCGCGGTGCTGGAGGTGTGCGACGACGGCGAGGGCATCGCCCCCGAACAGCGGGAGGTCATCTTCCAGCGGTTCGCGCGCCTGGACGCCTCCCGCGCCAGGGACCCGGACGGCACCGGGCTCGGTCTGCCGATCGCCCGGCAGATCGCTCACAGCCACGGCGGCACCCTGGCCGCCGAGGACAGCCCACGCGGCGCACGATTCGTACTGCGCCTTCCCGCTAGGGCCACGCCCCCGCCGACGGGACCGTGAGAGATCCGCGCCGACACATGGAGGGGACGGCACCAAGGCCACCTTCAACCTGAGCGGCCTGGGCCGCCACGGTGGACGCCAATTGTTGGGAGTTCTTGGAGGGGCACTTCGAGATAGTCCAGCACGATCGCGATCGGGTCGCTGTCACCGCTTATGCGTTCACCATTGATCTGGGCGATGATGCCACCGGCCTGGAGTCCCGCGCGGCCCCGACCGCTGGAAGCCCTCGACTCCGCATCAGGCTGGGGCCCGTTCTACCTTCCGATGGGCCGCCTCAGCCCTCTGGGTAGAAGAGGAACAGTGTGCAACCGGTGGTGGTCGCCGGTATATGCCACGTTCCTGCCGGCGCGTGCAGGAACGTCCCGGCCGGGTAGTCGCGTGCGCCGTCGTTGAAGGTGCCCGCGACCACGTAGACCTCCTCCGGGCCGGGGTCGTGGACGTCGCGGCGCGGCCAGGAGGTGCCCGGATCCATTTCCAGCACATTGGCATGCGCGCCGGACGGTCCCCGCCAGAGGGGACGGAGCCGGATCCCAGGGAAGAGTTCGCGGACCGGGGATTGGACGATGGAGGCGGAGGTGTAGCCCTCTTGAACCAAGATCTCGGGGTGCATGCCTCCTACCGTGCCGTGCACGGGCTGGAGCGGGCAGGGGCTGTGATGACACCGTGGGGTACTTTCCTGCCATGCATCGTGTGGTTGCCCTGGTGCGGCCTGTGCAGTCGACGTTCGAGCTCGGCTGTGCCGTCGAGGTCTTCGGTACGCGGCGGCCTGGCGTGACGTCCCACTATGAGTTCGAGGTGTGCACGGAAACGCCGGGCCCGGTGCCGACGTCGGCTGGGTATGCAATGGTCGTCTCGCGGGACCTGTCGGCGCTCGAGTCCGCGGACACCGTGATCATCCCGGGCTGGCTGCCGGTGGAGGCGCCGCTGTCGCCCCGCGTGCGCAGCGGGCTGCTGGAGGCACACGCGCGTGGGGCGCGGCTGGTCACGATCTGCTCCGGCGTGTTCGCGCTGGCTCGCACGGGGCTGTTGGACGGTCGCTCCGCCACCACGCACTGGGCGCGTGCCGAGCAGCTGCGACGCGAGTTTCCCCGGGTACGCGTGGAGCCGGACAAGCTTTACGTGGACCACGGCGACGTCGCCACGAGCGCCGGTGCGGGCGCGGGTATCGACCTGTGTCTGCATCTGGTCCGCCGGGACCACGGAGCCGTGCACGCCGCCCTCGTCGCGCGCCACATCGTGATGCCGCCGCACCGCGAGGGCGGCCAGGCGCAGTACGTGCCGCCCCCGCCGCCCGGGGACGCGCTCGACGGCCTGCTCGAATGGGCCGGCGCGCGGCTGGGGACACCATTGTCGGTGCGCGACCTTGCCGCGCATCTGGGCGTCTCGCCGCGCACCCTGGCCCGGCGCTTTGCCGACCAGCTCGGCACGAGCCCCGGCGCGTGGTTGCTCTCCCGCCGGGTGACCGCGGCACGCACCCTGCTCGAGGAGACGGACCTGCCGGTCGAGGCGATCGCGGCCCGCGTCGGCCTTACCTCTGCGGTCAACCTGCGGCGGCGCTTCCGTGCCCAGGTGGGCACGACCCCGGGCGCGTACCGGCGGGCATTCCGGGTCCCGTGACGCGTTCGCAAAGATCCCTTTGATGCGAATGATCAAGAGCGGAACGTGGGCGGCACGGAACGATCACCTGCCGGTCCACGCGGGCCGGGCTCACTCTCGATGGCGCTTTGGCCCAGGCAAACGAGGCGTCGATCGTGCGCCGCGCGTCCGCCTGAACGTCATGCCGCCGTCATCCCGGATGGGACCTCGCTGGTGAGACCGCGCAATTGACCGCGTGCCGGTTCGCCGCCCGCGAAGCGACACCGGAGGCATGAGGTGGCCGGGGTGTGAAGCCCGCCCTTGCCTGCTCGCGCGGAGTACGTAGAAAGCGGGCTGCCGCGATAGTGGGTGGGAGGGGAGTGGCGGCCCAGCAGTGTTCGGTTTGGTGCTCCTGGTCGGTGGTGGCCGTTTCCGAGTATGGCGTCATCGTTGGCGGCGGGTCGGTGTTTGATGGCGAGCGCGTTCGTTCTGGAGCGTGTTTCATAAGCGGCGCCGTGCGACTCATACCTCGGGAAGGGATGGATCGGGTGTCCAGGGAATTGATGCGGTGATGGCCCAGCGTTCGTGGTCCCGCCAGCCCCCGTCGATATAGAGATAGGCGGGCGAAAGTCCTTCGTAGCGGAAGCCCAGCCGCTGGACCAAGGCCAGGGATGCTTTGTTCGCCGGCTGAATGCTGGCCTCCAGCCGGTGGAGCCGCAGGTCGGTGAAGGCGTACTGCAGGGTCATGGCGAGTCCTTCGGTCATGTACCCGTGCCCTGCGGACGGGGTGAAGGCCGCATAGCCGAGGGACGCGCCCTGGTAGCGCCCCCGGATGATCGAGTTGATGTTGACCATGCCAGCGGCTGCGCCGGTCTCCTGGACACGGACCAGGAAGCCTCGGTTGGTGCCGTCGTCAAAGCGCCGCATCCAGACCTGGAACTCCTCCGCGGTCGCGGGCAGCTGCATCCATGGCCGGTGCAGCTCGGTGCTGGCCTGCACGAGCGAGCAGAACTCGTCCTGGTCCGAGAGAGTGAGCGGGCGTAGTTCGACCCGTGACGGCATCGTGTGCATGGACCAACGTTAGGCTCGGTGATGCGTGGATCGCGGTGATTCGACGGTTACGCACGGGAGCGGGTGCCGGAGCCGTTGCTGCCGGTGGGAAAGCAGCCGGGTCGGCCCCCGAAGCGGACGAAACGGCAGCTCATCAATGGGATCCGGTGGGGGCGCGGGATGTGCCCCA
This sequence comes from Actinomadura rugatobispora, assembly GCF_055379765.1. Lineage (NCBI taxonomy): Bacteria > Bacillati > Actinomycetota > Actinomycetes > Streptosporangiales > Thermomonosporaceae > Actinomadura > Actinomadura rugatobispora. Next base: position 10,774,209 of record NZ_AP029191.1, read on the forward strand.
GCGGTAGCTGTACGGCCCGTTCCGCCGCTGGAAATGCGATGGCCCCTGGGCGCCGATCGTGACCGATCTGCAGGCCCAGGTCGACCCCGACGGCCCGATCACCTGGGATGTCGCGTCGACTCGACCATCTGCGCAGCACGCCGCCGGTGCGCGGAAGTGGAACGAGCAGAAAGCACCGCCGGGCGGCGAGTGCTACGAACCTGCGGAACACGGGCTCGGACGGTCGCGCGGCGGGCTGACCACCAAGCTGCACCTGGCTGTCGAGCAGGACCAAAAGCCGATGGCGCTGGAGGACACCGCCGGGCAGCGGGGCGACTCACCGCAGTTGAAACCAGTGCCGCAGAGCATCCGGGCGCCTCGGTCCGGTGGCGGTCGTCCCCGTACCCGGTTGGACCGGGTACGGGCGAACAAGGGCGTGACGCGGCCGGCCGTCGCAGCGCTACCAGCGCCGCCTACTCATTAGGCCTAATCCTCGCGCGCCAAGAAGGACAAGGCATCCCGCCGGGGAAAGCGCAGCTCGCGCGGCGGCCGGCCGCTCAAGGGTGCCAAGACCGACCACCGCGAACGTCATGCCGTGGAGTGCACGATCAACCTGCTCAGCGCAACCGGCCGTGGCCACCAGGTACGACAAGCTCGCGGTCTGCGTGATCGTGGTGTCCGAGCTCGGTCATGCGGGTGGAGATCAGGTTGCCGATCTCGCACATGATCGCGGCGGCTGTTGCGTGGCACCGCCAGATGGCGTTGAGGCTTTTACGGCTTCGACTGGCAACTCGCCCAGCCAACAAGCCGCACTTGGCGCTCTCCGTTGACCCACCTCCGCTGGCGGCCCTGCCAGGCCCTCAACACCGGTTGCCGAGCATCGCCCACCCATTCCACCGAAACCCAGAAGGCATTGCGTCACCACACCGGGGTCCATGTAGCGGGCGGAGAGGGGACATGCAGGTCGCGCGGCCGAGGCCGGTACCGGATGCGCCCTGGTGGTGGACGCGGTAGGACCTGGCGACCCCGTCTGCGGAGACGTCGCAGGCTGCCCGATTGCCATGATCCGTGGCATCTCGGCGGAGTCAGACGGGGTTTTGAGTGATTTGACCGGGCTTGGGGGTGCCTCTAACTCAGATTTCATAAGCTGACCTAAAGACACATTCATGGCAAGGAGGGGCGGAGGCGAAGGGTAAAATCCAGCGAAAGGAATGAGAGACGTGCGCCTCATTATCATCTTCCTGATGACGGCGGCGCTCACGCTCAGTGGACTCGTGGGCATCTCGGCCGCCAACGCGGCTCCGACATCCGTTGGCCAGCGGGTCTCCATCGAACACCACAGGGATGGCGACCGGAACGGACACCACGGAGATCGGAGGTTCAGGGACGACCGGAGGTTCGACAGGCATCATCGTGAATTCTTCAGGCACGACTTCTTCCGCCACCATCACCATCACCACGGCGCCAGGATCGTGATCCGCATCGGCTGACGATGCGCGGGTAAAAGCTCCGGCAATTCTTGTGCCGGAGCTTTTGCCGTACGGTCGGCTCGGCCCCGACGAGCGAGCACGCCGGCAACGATCGTGGACCCCGGCCCTCTTCCGCGCTGACGCCAATCCGTTCCGCCAGGGAGAAGGCGGCGAAGGTGTTTGTTGAGGACAAGAAGAGCGCGTCTGTGCGGGGATGCGGGTGGCATCTGGCTGGCGGGAACGTCATTGGCTCTCGCGACGGTTGTAAGCGGCCTCGGATTACGCCGGTCGTGCTGCTGGGTGACAAGGGCCGGATCATCGCGGTGATCCCGAGCGCTGTGACCAACGCGCCGGGCGGCCCGTGCGGCACGGGTGGCGGCGCCGACATCGGCTGGGGCGCGGTCATCAAGGCCGACCGCGCGTACTACGACGTGGTCCTCGCCGAGCTTGAATCCGCCGGTGATCGGCTTACCGCCGTACTGCCCCGAGCGGCGGGGGTGATCCGCGGCGAGTAGATCCGCATCGGACGGCACAGCGCATCCCGAGGCCCCACCCCCGGAATCTACCTGCGGGTCGCGCAACGAGGTGCTGCAAGCGCAACCGCCAGCGGCCGTTCGCCCGCCACCCGCCACGACGAGATGGTAAGCCGCTACTCCAGGCCGGCAGTTGCGTCAGGGCCGCCAAGAGCGCTAGACGGGCGCGCGACCGGGTGGTGACGGCATCGCCTTGTCCAACAGGGGGGTCGCTTGCGGCTGAGTCGGCGGTCATGTTCTCGTGCATTGGTGATGTCGGCGTCGGGTCGTCAGCTCGTCGACAGGGCAGGGCTGTGACGATCGCGAGGAGCGTGACGCGGTGGCGCATCGCGATCAATTGAAGTGGGCCGGGTGGCCGATCTGGGTGGCGAAATCAGTTCAGGACGGCGGAGTGCACGCTCGAGCGAGGGGATGAGGAGGCGGTCGGCGTGTGGCCCATGCAGGCCAGCGTGATCGAGGGTGACCCCGTGTCGTCTCTCTACAAGCTATTGACGGTGCGAAATGTAGATGTATAACTTCTCGCCATGAGGCTGTCCAAGGTCGCCATCCTCCGTCGACGTCACCAGGCGGGCCCTGCGGGACCGGACGCTCGATCCGGGTTCGATCACCTTCATCGCGGTGGGGACCACCGTTCCTCAGATCGACTTCCTCTCTCTCGTGCCCGGGATGGCCGCGAGTCTCGGTGCCGTCCAGGGCCCGCGAGTCGTTCACCGAGCATTGGATCTTGGACGCGATCAACCGCGATTCCGGTACGGGTCGCTCCATGCTGGACACGGCGGAGAGCGTCGAGGACGAGGCGGACTTCACCAGGGAGGAACTCGACGAGGTGGCGTCGCTGCGCACCGAATGTGAGGCGATGTCCGCAGCGCATGCATGGTCGAGATCCACGTTCCCAGACACATGTGTCGGTGGTGGTCCGGGACGATCGTCTCGCGGCAGACAAAGGTCCGCTCGACCACCCGCAGGGGGCCGCCGGCGCCAGGGCCGTGGCGGACTCATCCATGTCTGTGCGCCAGGGGCGGCGGCATCGGGCTGTTCACCGGCTGATGGTCCCCCACACTCACGAACGTCTCGTTCTCTGCCGACTTCCCGTTGGCCAGGGCAAGGCCCGGAGGTAAGTGATGGAACTGTTCACTACCCCCAGAACGGTTGCGGAACGTCTCGATGACGGCTCGACGATCCTGAGGTCGGCCCTGCCGCTCGGGCCGCATGCGCGGAACATGGCGGCGCCGTTCCGCGAGGGTGCGCGGAAACACCCCGACCGCCTGCTGGTCGCCGACCGGGCCGAGGGCGAGTGGCGCGAGGTCACCTATGGCGCGGCGCTGCGGGCGGTGGACGGGCTCGCGCAGGCGCTCCTCGACCGCGGGGCCGCCGGCCGTCCCGTCATGATCCTCTCCGGCAACGGCATCGAGCACCTGCTGCTGACGCTTGCCTGCTTCACCGTGGGCTCGCCCGTCGTGCCGGTCAGTACCGCCTACTCACTGCTCGACCCCGCGCACGTCAAGCTGCGGGCCATGGTGGGGCTGGTCGAACCGGCGGTCGTCTTCGCCGACGACCCCCAGGCTTACGCGAGTGCCCTGGGGACGAGCGCCGGGCAGGTGCTCGCCGGTCGTGAGGAGTTCCGGAAATGGGCCGCCACCGCGCCGACGCCCGAGGTGCGGGAACGCTTCGCCGCCGTGGAACCCGACACCGTCGCGAAGATCCTCTTCACCTCGGGCTCGACCGGCCTGCCCAAGGGGGTGATCAACACCCATCGGATGCTGTGCGCCAACCAGCGGATGCTGCGGCGGATCTGGCCGTTCGTCGCCGAGGAGCCGCCGGTGATGCTCGACTGGCTGCCCTGGAGCCACACCTTCGGCGGGAACCACAACGTCGGCCTGGCCCTCGCCAACGGCGGCAGCCTGTACGTGGACGACGGCCGGCCCGGTCCCGACCTCGTGCGGCGGACGGTGCGGAACCTGGCCGAGGTCCGGCCGAACGTCTACTTCAACGTGCCCGCCGGATACGCGTCGCTGCTCCCGCATCTGGAGCGCGATCGCGCCTTCGCGGAGGCGTTCTTCTCCCGCATGCGCTTCGTCTTCTTCGCCGCGGCGGCACTGCCCCAGCAGATCTGGGACGGCATCACGCGGGTCGCCGCGTCGGTCGGCGCCGAGGCCACGATGACGACGTCCTGGGGATGCACCGAGACGGCCCCCGCCGCGACGTCGGCGTACTTCGCCTCGGGCCGCAGCGACTGCATCGGCCTCCCGGTGCCCGGAGTATCGATCAAACTGGCGCCGGTCGGCCCCAAGCTGGAGATACGCGTGAAGGGGCCCTCTGTGACGCCGGGATACTTCAACGACCCCGCGCGGACCCGCGAGGCGTTCGACGAGGACGGCTACTACCGGACCGGTGACGCCGTCCGCATGGTGGACGACGACGACCCGGAGAAGGGACTGGTGTTCGACGGCCGGATCAGTGAGGACTTCAAGCTGTCCACCGGGACCTGGGTCAGCGCCGGCACGCTGCGCACGCAACTGCTGAACGCCTCCCAAGGCCTTCTCGCCGACGCGGTCCTCACCGGGCACGACACGCCCTACATCGGCGCCCTCGTCTGGCTGAACCCGGCCAAGGCGGAGGCACTGGCCGGTTCTGGAGAGCCGTTCCCTGGACCACCCCAGGTCCGCGCCGCCCTCGCGGCCGCGCTGACGCGACTGAACGCTGCGGGTTCGGGAACCTCCCGCAGGATCGCCCGAGCTCTCGTCCTGGACGAGCCCGCCTCGCTGGCCGACGGGGAGATCACGGACAAGGGCTACATCAACCAGCGCGCGGTGCTGGACCGCCGGGCCCATCTGGTCCGCATGCTGCACACCGATCCGCTGCCCGAACAGGTCATCCTCCCCGCCGACGCGGACCGTGGCCATGCCCGCCTTGAACGCGCATGGAGCACCGCGAACCCCGATGATGCGGCGGGAGGGCAGCGCGCCTGAGTGTGCGCTCATGTGCTCGCGCTCGCGGGCGGCCCACTCTAACGGCGACGAATTCCACTCACTCGGTGACTCAGACGGCAATACTCATTACGCTCTGTGGCCTGAGATGACGGTGTGAGTTATGTGCGGGGGAGACACATGAGGCTTCGACGATGCCATGCTCGGGGACTTCTCGTGAGCGGCGGCTGCTCGAACGGCGGGGCCGACCTCGCGTTGTCGTCTTCGGGGGCTCGTTCGAAGGTTCGCCGTACAGTCCTGCCTTGCACGGCTGCGTATGGCGGCCCCAGGAACTCGCTCACCCTCGCGCAGGCGTCCCACCGACCCGGAAGTCGAGTATCGCCAACGTGCTCGGCGATCCCGTGAACGGCCCGCGACCCACGTAGCGCAGTTCATGCTCGCTCACCTGAAGGCATCCACCATTGTCCGGAATCGTGGCCTCGCTCAGAGAGGCATCGGCCGCTCCGCTGTTCATATCCCGGGTCATCTCGAGCACGAGCGTCGGGATCGGCCAGGTCGCCCTTGCGTGGGGCGTCATGGGGATGGGATACGGCGCCCGAGAACTCTCCCTCGTTGTTGCCTGCAGTACCTTCCCCGCACTGCTCATCCTCTGCGGCGGAGTCATCGGCGATCGCTTCCGGCGTCACCACGTGCTCATGGGCGCGGAGCTTCTCGCGTGCCTGGCCTGGCTGGCGCTGGGGGCGGCCTTCACCATGGAGCGCGCCCCTCTCCCGCTGCTCTGCTCACTGGCTGGGTTGAGCGGGGTCGCCGCGGCCATCTTCATGCCAACGGTGCGAGGGATCATCGCCGACCTCCTGGAGGGAGGCCAGCGCCGTGCGGGAAATGCGTTGGTCAGCCAGACCGAGGCGCTCGGCCATCTCATCGGGTTCGTGTCAGCGGGTGCGGTGGTGACCCTGGCCGGTCCCGCATCCGCCGCAGCAGTACGAGGAACGTTGTGCGGCATCAGTGCCGTACTGCTCAGCCGCCTCATGACCCATCGCCCCGGCCGGACCCGCTCCGGCCCCATCCGTGAGCTCCGGGAAGGCTGGCGAGAGTTCACGGGGCGCCCGTGGGTCTGGATCATGACCTTGCACTACACGGTGATCACCGCGGCCCTGGTCTGCTACATGAAGATCGTCGGCCCGCTCTACACCGAGAACGGGCACGGCGGCGCACTGGCGTGGGGAGTCATCGGCGCGGCCCAACCCCTCGGGGCATTGGCGGGGGCGGTGATCGGCGTCCGCTGGCGCCCGGCGCACCTCGTCCCGGTGACGGTACTCCTGCCCATGTCGGTGTCGATTCCCATGCTGCTGATGGGCGGCGAAGCCCCATGGCCGGCCATCGCCGCGGCGGCGCTCGTCCCAGGCGCGGCGCAGGCCGTCTACTACGTCTTCTGGACGACCGCCCTGCAGGACGAGATCCCCCATGCGGCGCTGGTCCGTGTGAACAGCTGGAACCTGGTCACCGGCTATGTGCTGATGCCCGTCACCGTCTTGCTCTCCGGCCCTCTGGTCGTCGGTTTCGGCCTGCAGCCGATCGTCGTGACGGCGGCGGTGGCAGCCATCGCCGTCACCGCCCTGACGCTCCTCGTCCTCTGGGTCCTCTCCCGTGCCCGCTCAATCGCCGGCGCGGGGGAGGACCCGGCTCCCGTGCCGATCCGAGCGAGCGAGGTCACCGCCGGGTGAAGCTACTTCTCGGTGGGTGTGCCTGTCGCGTCGGCCAGTCTGGTGAGGTCGGCGATGATCTCTGAGGCGGTCACCGGATCCAGGTCGCCGAAGTGGGCGCCACCGGCCAGCCGGACGTCCTCGATCCGCTGCTCCGGTTCGTCGTCCGGACTGCCGTAGCCCAGACCCGGGCTCAGGTTGACGAGGACGCGACGGCCGGCGGACAGGTCGCGGGAGATGTCGGAGTACCCGCGGATCCAGCCGCGGTGGCGCAGTGCCAGGACCCGCACCGTGCGCACCGTGAGGCCCGCGAAACGGGCGAGGTGATCGCTCCCGCGCTCCTGCTCGGTGAACGCGTACGTCGGCCTGTCGATCTGGGGGAACGGTTGCAGGATCTCGTAGTCCTCCAGCGCCTCGCGCCAGGCGGCGAGCTCGTCGCCGAGGTCCAGGGGGTGCGCGATGCGCATGGTCGCCGTCGCGGGCAGCGTGTACGCCTCGTCTCGCGCGTCGGCGAACGTGCGGTCCTCGGCGACCCGGAAGGCGGCGGTCGCGCCGCCGTCTTCGGCCAGCCAGATGAGGCGGCGCGCGATGTGCCAGACCAGGGGGTGGGTGACGAACAGCTCCCGGAACTCGGCCGCGGTCCACCGCCGTCGCGTGACCATGGCCCTCTCGAGGCGCCGGATCTGGTCGGCGGAGGCGGTGCGCGCCACCTTCTTCATCGAGGAGAAGCGCTGGTAGGCGGCCGGTGCCCGGTCGGGGTCGTCACCGGCTCCCGGGCGGGGCAGCGTCTTCCGCCGGCGCCCGTCCTCGTCGAGGACCAACGGGGTGAGCGCCTCGTCGAAGCCGACGGTGAAGCGGCGCGGCCCGTAGTCGAGCGTCATGCTGCCGTCATCGTCGAGCCCGAAGTCGGGGACCATGCGGTCGGCGAGCTGCTCGGGCGTCAAGCCGCGGTGGGCCGCGATCTGCTCGATCTTGTCCTGGGCCCGGGCCTTGAGCCCCTTGAACTTCACCCGCTGGGAGATGCCGTTCAGGTGCATGAGCGCCAGGTCGGTACCGATCTCGGCGAGCACGTCCAGCCCGCGCACGGCCTTCTGGTGACCCCCTTCGCCGGGCCAGGCGGCGATCGCGGCGGCCAGCGCGCGCACCGTCTCGTCGTCGCCGAGCCAGCCGAGCTGGTCCAGCGCCCAGCCCTCCTTGGCCGGCGCGCCGTGCTGCTCCCAGCGTTCGAACAGCGCCCAGCCGAACTCGGCCAGGGAGCGGCCGTCGCACAACTCGCGGACGACGCCGACGCCCGCGTACATCTCGCCCGGCATCGAGATCGCCAGCATCGTGATCACATGGCCGGCCGCCGCCACCGGCAGGGCCTGCTCGCGGCCCCGCAGCAGGATCTGCGGGAGCGCGCCGGGATTGGCCCAGTCGCCCACGGCCGGGATCCGGTCCGGCAGGGCCTCCAGCGGGTCGGCCACCAGGGCCCCGATCGCGCTCGCGGCCTCGTCACCGAGGTCGCGGGCCGCTGTGATGATCTCTTCGGCGCCGGTCCGGCCGGCCAGCAGCCGCAGCGCTCCCTCGGCGTGTTTCCGGTTCCTTCCGGCCTTGCCGAGCGCGGCGGGGAACAGCATCCGCGCGGCGTCGGCGCCGTGCCGGTCCAGCCAGGCGAGCGCCGCCTGCCGGGCCGGCTTCTTGCGGGCCAGCCAGTCGGCCATCAGCGCCGCGATCTCGGCGTTCAGGTACGGCAGGAGAAGCCCTCCGCATGCGGCGGGGTTCCCCGTGGCGGCGCGTGACACCACGGGCAGGGCGTCCTGGCCGAACCGGCTCACCAGGCGCTTCATCGCTGGGACGTCACCGGTATCCCACGAGGGGATGCCCTTCCACTCGGCGAGCAAGGGCCGGACCACCTCGTCGGGTCCCTGTGTCAGTAGTGCGACTTCGTCGTACCAGTACATGCCGCCGCCGCGGAACTCCTTCGCCGCAGCCTCCCAGTCGGAGCCGAGCTCCGTGGTGAAGGTGGGCATGGTGGCGGCCCATGCCTCCCGCTCACCCGGCGCCCAGGTCATCTTCTGCTCGGGCGGCGGTGCCAGGTCCGCGATGACGATCTGCCGCCTCGTCCCGCCCGCGCGGGCCCACGGGGGCTCGATCAGGAGCCCGGGCAGGTCGTCGGGCGCCGCCTCCGGCACCCGCGCGTCTGCCGCGGCGACCGCCTCCACGGTGGCGCGGGACCCGGGCGGCAGTTCGGGCAGCATCGCGGCGGTCAGCTCCGGGTGGGCCCGCACGTGACCGGTGAGCAGACCGGTGGCGCCCGCCGCGGCCAGCAGGCGGAGCGCCCGTGCCGGGAACCTGGTCATCGCCTTGATCAGCACGGGCTCGACAAGCGGATCGTCGGCGCGGTCGACCAGCACCTGGAACGCCTCGTCCGACGGCATCAGGCCGATCACCTTGAGCAGCCGCTTGCGCTCGGTGTCATCGGAATCGCCGTCCAGGCCCTGAACGAACAGCTGCAGAGCCTCCGCGCCGGCGCCGTCGGCCAGCGTGACGAGCGAGCCCAGGGGATAGCCCTCCCAGTCCAGCCCGTTCTTCTTGGCGAGTTGCTCCGGTGTGGCGATCGCCAGGCGCAGCCACTCCAGCCCGTATCGGTTCTCCTCCAGCCAGTCCCGGCATTCGGCGAGCCATTCCTGCCGTGTCGGTACCAGGTACGACACGACGACCTTCTGCTCGATGGTGCGGCGGTGCTCGGCCAGCCTTCCGACCGCCTGCCCGTAGTCGCCGTCATCGGCTGACGCGAGGAGGGTGCGCATGCGCTGGGCGCCCTCCTGGCCCAGCCAGAGATTCGCGCCGGCCCGGAACCGGAGCTTCGAGTCGCCGGCCCAGGTCGCCGCGGCCGTGCTCAGCTCGACCAGGGCGCACGCCGCGAACGCCACTCCGTGCTCCGCGCTCCAGGCGTTGATGAGCAGGGTCTGCCGGTCCTGCAGCGATTCGGGGACGCCGCCCCGCGACCAGCCACCGTAACGGGCCCTGGTCCAGTCCTCGTCGTAGCCGTTCCAGGGCGGCAGGGCGCGCTCATCGGTGATACCGCGTCCCTTCGCCCATTTCTTCACCCATCTGCCCGTCGAGGCGTCCCCCTCCCAGACCCACTCCGACGGGTGCTCGCTGCCGGGAACCGAGCAGTCGATCTTCCACGGGACCAGGGCGACCGCCGCCGCGCCCACCGGGTCGGCCTCGCCGGCGAGGTACCGCCGCGCGCCGTCCTGCCAATCCGGACCGGCCACGATCCTGGCGCTGAGGGCGGCGGGATCGGGCCACCGCTTCTCGCGCTGCTCCCGCAGCCGCGCCGCGGCGGCCTTGTCGATCTTGATGGCAGGGCCGGGATGGCCGCCTCGCCGCGGGTGCAACTGCCGCCGCAGGTCGGCCGGAAGCAGCAGGACATCCTCGTCCCGCACTGGGGAGCGCTCGTCACTCATGGGGCGACACCGTAGGACAGCTGCACGACAAAACGCCGCTGTTCGGGTTAAGTGCTCGGGCTTGTCGGGCCCATCCTTCCGTGAGCGATTTCATAGGTTGTGGATTTGAGGGACGTGAAATGAAGGTGGGGATGGGGCGGACCCCGGAGCGCGTTGCGGACGCGGTGGCGCCGGTGGTCGCCCGGGGGAGCGGTGCACCGCGGATGTTGGAGACCACCCGGTCGCCCTCGGCGGTGCGGGCGTGGTGTAGAAGACTGACGGTCTGCGAACGAGAGGAACAAGGTGTCCGGAAAAGCACGGCGCGGAAGCCGAGGCACGGACGTGGCGCGGTTGCTGCTGCGCGTCGCCATCGGCGGCACCATGATCACGCACGGGGTGCGTCACGGCCAGACCCTCGACGGGACCGCGGGCTGGTTCCGATCGATCGGGTTCCGGCAGCCCCGGCTGCAGGCGCAGCTGAGCGCGGCCGTCGAGGTCGGTGCGGGGGCCGCGCTCATCGCGGGGGCCGGCACGCCGCTGGCGGCGTCCGCGGTCGTGGGCACGATGGGCGTCGCGGCCCGGTCGGTGCACCTGCCCAACGGGTTCTTCGTGAACGCCGAGGGCTACGAGTACGTGATGAACCTCGCGATCGCCTCCACCGCCCTCGCCGCCCTCGGGCCGGGCAAGTACAGCGTGGACTCGGCGCTCGGGCTCGACCGGCGGATCTCCGGCGGCCAGGCCGCCGCGCTGGCGGCCGGCCTGGGGCTGGCCGGGGCGGCCGCCCAGCTCGCCATGTACTGGCGCAAGCCCGCCCCCGCCCCCAGCGAGCCGGAGGCGACTTCGGAGGAAGCGGAGGTCGAGGCCGCGAGCTGACCTCGGCGGCGACGAGCACACCCCTGCGGCCGCTCCGCCGTTGAAGCAGTCGCTCAACGCCGGAGCGGTCTCAGCTTCTGAGACGTCGGCGGATGGACGAGAGCGCGTCGGGGAGGCGGATGTCCGGGAGCAGGGGGGCGGCGGTCCGGGCGCGCGCCGAGGCCGCCGTCACCCCGGACCCGTAGGCGACGTCCTCGGCCAGCCTCAGGACGGTGTAGCGGACCGGGTCGACGCCGGGGCGGCGCCGCAGCCATTCCAGCGCGATGGGCGCGAGCATGGCCACCGCGGCGGCGCGGGCCAGGCGGCTGCGCGGGCAGGCGGCCAGGGCCAGCAGGCCGGCGGGCCACCACTCGCGGCGCAGCGCGTGCCCGAGGGCCGCCGCGTCGGCGACGGTGCCCTTGGCGACGATGGCGACGGCAAGGCTCCAGTCCGCCGGGAGCTGTGAGAGGCGGCGGGCGAGCAGCACCGCGGCCAGTCCGCCGCAGGCGGCGGCCGGGACCGGATGCCCTCGGGCGAGGAAGGCGAGGACGGCGAGGTTCCACATCGAGGGCCGGGCCGGGGCCACCCGGCCGGGGTGGCGGCGGGCAAGGTCGGCCGCGGACGTGCCGTACTGGTGGCGCCGGCGCGCCCAGTCCCAAGGGCGCAGCCGCGGCGTGTGGGCGACCTGGGCGGCGGGCTCGTAGCGGACGTTCCAGCCGAGATCTCCCAGCCGCCAGACGAAGTCGACGTCCTCGCCGAGCCGCAGCCGCTCGTCGAAGGGCGCGTCCTCCAGCGCCGCCACGCGGACCAGCAGCGTCGCCGTGGGGACGAACCCGAGCCTGCCGCCCGGGCGCACCAGCGCGGGCCGCGGGCCCATGTCGAGCGCGGACCGGGCGGCCTCGTAACGGGCCAGCAGCCGGGTGTCCCCGGACCGGGGCACCACCCGCGGGGCGACGGCCGCGACGCGGGGATCGTCGAAGTGCGGGACCAGGACGTCCAGCCAGCCGTCGCAGGGGCGGCAGTCGGAGTCCACGAACGCCACCAACGGCGTCCGCGCCAGCCGCAGCCCGGTGTTGCGGGCAGCGGCGGGGCCCCGGTTGCGGTCGTGCCCGACGAGCCGTGCTCCGTGCGCGGCGGCGGCGCGGCGCAGCGGCCCGGGGTCCGGGGATCCGTCGTCGACGACGATGACGGGCAGGCCCTTGACCGCCTCCAGGGTTCCTTCGAGTTCGTCGGCGCGTCCGAACGCCGGGACGACCACCGTCACCTCGTGCGGGCCGGGGCGCGGCACGGGGACCGGGTGGGCCAGACCGTGGTCGATGAGCTGCCGGGCCAGCGCCCGCCCGACGCGGGAGTCGTCGGCCAGGCCGCGCGCTCCGGCCCGGCGCAGCGCCGCCAGGTGGGGGCGGGCGGCCTCGCCGAGGCGCACGACCTTCCAGGGTGATCCGCCGGTGGCGACCCGTCCGCCCGACCAGAGGGACGTCCCCCGGTCGAGCGCGATGGGGAGGCCCGCCGGGAGGGCGAAGGAGCGCCGGTCTCCCGAGCCGCTCACGGGCGTGGTCCCGGGGCCGGGACGCCGGGGTCGAGGAGGCGTCCCCGGGCGTCCACCCGGCCGGCGCCGATCCGGGCGGCGACGAACGAGACCATCGCCTCCACGATCCGGCGGCCCTCTTCGGCCGACGCCCCGGCGGGATCGCCGAGGACCCCGGAGGGGGACACGGCGCGGACGCCGTGGGCGATCAGGTCGGGCAGCACCTCGGCCAGCGGACGGCGCTCACCGGTGACGGCGCCGAACGGCCGCACCAGGTGCGGGGCCAGGTGCAGCATGACGGAGGTCTCGGTGGACCCGGCGTGCGCGTCGCCGCCGGGGACCTCGCAGCCTGCCCACGCGGTGTCGTGCCCTTCGGCGCGCATCTGGTGCGCGGCGGCGTCGAGCGTGGCCACGTTTCCGCCGTGCCCGTTGACGAAGACGACCCTGCCCGCCCACAGGGCCAGCGAGCGGACGGTCTCCACGAGGACGGCGCGCAGCGCCTCGTGCCCGATCGAGATCGTCCCCGGGAAGCCGGCGTGCTCGCCGCTGGCGCCGAAGGCGATCGCCGGGGCGACGAGCACGGGCGCGGCCGGGTGCCGGCGCAGGGCGCCGGCCGCGCCCTCGGCGACCGCCCGCGCGATCACCGTGTCGGTGGAGAGGGGCAGGTGCGGCCCGTGCTGTTCGGTCGAGCCGACGGGCACCAGCACCAGCGGATCGGCCTGGACGTCAGGCCACGCCGCCTCCGCCAGGTCGCGGCCCCTCTCCTCTGGCACGTCAGCTCGCCGGGGCGTCCGCGACCGCGCCGCCGCCCAGGGTCAGGAGGAACCCCGGCGGGATGACCAGGTCCTCGGGGGACAGTTCGTGGACGCTGGAGTGGCCCAGGCCCAGGACCGCGGAGTCCAGGCCGCCGCGCAGGATGTCCAGGACGTTCTCCACCCCGGCCTGCCCGTTGGCGGCCAGCCCCCACAGGTAGGCGCGGCCGATGAGCACGGCCCGGGCGCCCAGGGCCAGGGCCTTGGCCACGTCCCCGCCGCGCCGCACGCCGCCGTCCAGGAGGACCTCGACCTGGTCGCCGACCGCCTCGACGATGGACGGCAGCACGCGGATGGTGGCCGGTGTGGTGTCGAGGTTGTTGCCGCCGTGGTTGGAGACCGACAGCGCCGTGACGCCGGCGTCGACGGCCTTCCTGGCGTCGTCCACGCGGGTGACGCCCTTGAGCATGAAGGGGCCGCCCCACTCCTTGCGCAGCCACGCCACGTCCTCCCAGGTGGGAGGCGGGGTCTGCATCCACTCGCCGTAGGCGCCGAAGAAGGTGGGCGCCTGGCCGCCGGGCGGCTGGAGGTTGGGCACGGACAGGTCGGGGATGCGGCCGGTCTTGGCGAAGCTCCACAGCCACCCCGGGCGCGGCAGGACGCCGGGGGCCAGCTTCACCGCGGTCTTGAGGTCGATCTTCTCGGGGATGACGGGGCTGCCCCAGTCCCGGCCGTTGGAGAACGACCAGTCGAGGGTGGCGATGAGCGCCTTGGCCCCGGCCTTGCGGGCGCGCTCCATGCGCTGCACCATCGCGTCGCGGTCGCCGCTCCAGTACATCTGGAAGAAGACGTTGGGGTTGGCGGCGGCGACCTCTTCGACGGGCTTGCTGGCGTACGAGCTCAGGCCCATGATCACGCCCCGGTTGGCCGCGGCGCGCGCGATCGCCACCTCGCCCTCGGGGTGGACGGCCTGCACGCCGGTGGGGGAGATGAGCACCGGCAGCGCGGTCTCCACGCCCATGACGGTGGTGGACAGGTCGCGCTGCGCCTGCTGGCCGGCCACGTGCGGGGCGAAGCCGAGCTCGGCGAAGGCCGACATGTTGTCCTTGATGGTCCGGCCGCGTTCGGAGCCGGCGACCAGCGCCCCGTACACCATGGCCGGCAGCCGCTTCCTGGCCCTGCGCTGAGCCTCGGCGACGGTCTCGAACCAGGGGTTTCTCGGCATCGGGTTGTCTCCTTGCAGGGGGCGGCGAGCGGGACGCGTCCCGCTCGCCGCCCGAGAAGAGTAGGGCTGTGTCGTCGCTGTGTCGTCCTGGGAGCGTCGTCCTAGGGGGCCCGCAGGCCAGCCAGCGGGTCTTCGGCGCAGGCGCTGACCGGGGGCCGGTCCAGGTCCGGGCGGCGGCCGATCGTCACCGGCACCGGTGCCCGCCGGGCCGGGGCGGTACGGCGCGAGTGGTCGGCCGACGGCTTGGGAATGCCCGCCCGGTCTTCGGGCCGCTGCGCCAGGAGTTTCTCACCGTGGCCCTGGACGCACTCGGGGTCGGGGCCGTCCAGGGGCAGGCCGGTGAAGAACTTGGCGGCCATGCAGCCGCCCTTGCAGCTGTCGTAGAAGGAGCAGGAGGAGCAGGCTCCGCCGGTCTGCGGTTCGCGCAGGCCGAGGAACAGCTCCGACTCGCGCCAGACCCGGGCGAACCCGCCGGGCTGCCGCACGTTCCCGGCCAGGAACTCGTCGTGGATCGCGAACGGGCAGGCGTACACGTCGCCGACGGGGTCGATGAGGCACACCACCCGCCCGGCGCCGCACAGGTTGAGCCCGGGCAGCGGGTCGCCGTAGGCGGACAGGTGGAAGAAGGAGTCACCGGTCAGCACGTTGTCGCCGTTGGCGACCAGCCAGTCGTACAGCTCGCGCTGCTGCGCGGGGGTGGGGTGCAGCTCGTCCCACACGTCGGCGCCGCGGCCGGACGGGCGCAGCCGGGTCAGGCGCAGCTGGGCGCCGTACTCGTCGGCCAGCGCCTTGAACGCGTCGATCTGCGGGATGTTGTGCCTCGTGCACACCACCGAGAGCTTGAAGTTCTTCATCCCCGCGTCGGCGAGGTTGCGCATGGCGCGCAGGGCGGTGTCGTAGGAGCCGGGGCCGCGCAGCGCGTCGTTGACCTCGGCGGTGGCGCCGTCCAGCGAGATCTGCACGTCGACGTAGTCGTTGGCGGCCAGCCGCCGGGCCGCCTCCGGGGTGATGCGGACGCCGTTGGTGGAGAACTTCACGCCCACGTGGTGGGCGGTGGCGTAGTCCAGCAGCTCCCAGAAGTCGGAGCGGACGGTCGGCTCGCCGCCGCCGATGTTGACGTAGAAGACCTGCATGGCCTCCAGTTCGTCGATGACGGCCTTGGCCTCGGCGGTGCTCAGCTCGCGCGGGTCGCGCCGCCCCGAGCTGGACAGGCAGTGCTCGCAGGCCAGGTTGCAGGCGTAGGTGAGCTCCCAGGTCAGGCAGATCGGCGCGTCGAGCCCGTGCTCGAACAGGTCGACCAGCCGCGTCCCGGACGCCGGCCGCGTTGTGGTGCTCATGGAGTCCTTTCGACGAGCATGGACGACCCGTGCAGCGCGGCGAGCGCCGCGCCGTACCGGTCCAGGTCGGGCGCGGGGACCCCGGCGGCCGTGCAGGCGGCCCGCGCGGTGGGCGCGTCCCCGAGGCCCTGCACGACCGCCAGCAGCCGCCGGTCCTTGAGGAACGACAGCTTGCGGGTGCCGAAGTGGTAGAGCAGCGCGCCGAAGGGTTCCGGCCGCACCGAGACCTGCGGGTGCAGGTCCCAGGCGCGGTCCATGTCGATCACGGGCATGGCGCTCTCTGGTTCTAGTAGACGCCGCACATGCCGTCGATCGAGACCTCCTCGATGAGGGACTCGGCGTCGGCGAGCTCCGCGGTGCGGTCGTCGGTCTGGTCCGCGGCCTGGGCGTCGGGGGTCGTGGTCTCCATGGGGCCTCCTCGGCTGATGAGCGGTGGGCCGCCCGCGGGGGGCGGGGTGGCGGTCCGTGCCGCCTGTGGGCGATAGTAAGTGCATCGAGTGTCAAAAGGAAGGGCCGGGGGCCGATTCGGTGGGAGGCTGTTGTGCCGGTGCCCGATGAACGCGTGCGCCGCGTCCAGGGGAGCGCGGGTGGGCGCGGCGGCTCCCGGCCCGACGTGCTCGTGGTGGGCGCGGGCGGCAGCGGCGCGGTCCTGGCGGCCCGGCTGAGCGAGGACCCCGGCCGCGAGGTCCTACTGCTGGAGGCCGGGCCGGTACCGCGCACGCCGCCGGAGTTCCCCGCCGGCCTGCTCGACGCGCGCCTGGTCCCCGGCGCGCAACCGGGCCACCCCGCCGTCCGCACGTTCCCGGCCCGCCTCACGCCGGGCATGCCCTACACCGTCACCCGGGGGTGCTTCCTCGGCGGATCGACCGCCGTCAACGGCGGCTACTTCATCAGGGCGCGCCGCGGGGACTTCGACCGGTGGGCGGCCAGGGCGGGGGACCCCCGCTGGTCCTACGAGCGGGCGCTGCCGTTCATGCGCGCCCTGGAGAACGACCTCGACCACGGGGCCACCCCGCTGCACGGCGATCGCGGACCGGTCCCGATCCGCCGCACCAGCCTGGAGCACCCCGCCGCCGCGGCGTTCCAGGCCGCCGCCCGCGAACTCGGCCACGCCGACGAACCCGACAAGAACGCCCAGGACCCGCCCGGGTTCGGCCCGGTCCCTTCCAACGCGGTGGACGGACGGCGGGTCAACACCGGGATCGCCTACCTGCTCGGCGCGCTCGGACGCCCCAACCTGACCGTGGCGGGCGGCTGCCCGGTGCGGTCGGTCGTCGTCCGCCGCGGCCGGGCGACCGGGGTGGTGGTCGAACGCGAGGGACGCCGGACCGTCCTGGAGGCCGGCGAGATCGTGCTGTGCGCGGGCTCCCTGGCCTCACCGCACCTGCTGCACCTGTCCGGCATCGGGCCCGCGCGGGACCTGCACCGCCTGGGCATCCCCGTCGTGCACGACCTCCCCGCGGTCGGGGCCACGCTGAGCGACCACCCGCAGGTCGTGCTGGAGTGGATGCCCGGGCGGCCGATGGACGAGCCCTCCGGCTCCTGGCTCGGCGGCGCCCTGCACCTGCCCTCCACGGACGGCGACGGCGCGGGCGACCTGGAGATCCTCCAGTCCCTCGTGCCGATGGCCGGGCTGGTCGGCGGGCGGACGTCGGTGCCCGGCGCGCCCCTGGCCTTCCTCGCCTCGGTGCAGACGCCCCGCCTCACCGGCGGCGTGCGCACCGTCTCGCCCGACCCCGCGACCCCGCCGCACATCGACTACGGCTACCTGCGGACCGCCGACGACCGGCGCCGCATGCGCGAGGCGGTGCGGGCGACCGCCGCCCTGGTCGCCACCGAGGCCTTCAGCGAGATCGCCCTGGGGCCGGTGGACCCCCTGCCCCGGACACTGGACGACGACCGCCTGCTCGACGAGTGGACGGCGGCCCGTCTCGGCACGTCCCAGC
Source organism: Actinomadura rugatobispora (assembly GCF_055379765.1). Taxonomy (NCBI): domain Bacteria; kingdom Bacillati; phylum Actinomycetota; class Actinomycetes; order Streptosporangiales; family Thermomonosporaceae; genus Actinomadura; species Actinomadura rugatobispora. The sequence goes on from NZ_AP029191.1 coordinate 10,791,894, forward strand.
ACACCTGCGGCACCGTGCCGATGGGCCCGGCCGCCGACCCCTCGGCAGCCGTCGACGCCCGCGGAAGGGTCCACGGCCTGTCCGGGCTCCGCGTCGCCGACACCTCCATCCTCCCCACGTCGCCGCTGCGCGGTCCCGCCGCCACGGCCGTCCTCATCGGGGAGCTGATCGCCCACGCCGTCCGGCAGGACGGGGGGTGAGCCCGGTGGAGTGCCAGGTCAGGGCGGGGCGGGCGTTCCGGCCAGGTCCAGCACGGTCGCCAGACCGGCCGCCACCTGGCGGATCGTCTCGTCCAGCAGGGCCGACAGCCCCGGCTCGTCCTCGCGCGACAGCCAGTGCTCGTAGGCGCTGATCGCGGCGGCCAGGACGACGTTGCCCGCGAGCAGGGGCACCATCTCCGTCGGCGGGAGGCCGGTGCGGGCGGCGACGAACTCGGTGATGATCGCGCGCCAGGACGCGTACCGCAGGGTGGCGTCGGCCTGCAGGGTCGGCACCTCCAGGATGAGCCGCATGCGCTGCCGGTGCCAGGGCACCTCCTTCGGGTCGAACCGGTTGAACTCCACCACCGCCCGCCGGATGGCCTCCACCGGCGGCACGGCCGGATCGGTCTCGTTCAGCAGCCTGCGCAGCCTCGTCAGGTGCTCCTCGAAGTCGCCCCAGACCAGGTCGTTCTTGGAGGCGAAGTAGCGGAAGAACGTCCGCCGGCCGATCCCCGCCGCCGCCGCGATGTCGTCGACCGTGGTCTCGTCGAACCCCTGCCGGGCGAACAGCCCGAAGGCCAGCCGTTCCAGGGCGGCCCGCGACGTCACACGCGGCCTCCCCATGGACGTGGACGCGTTCCGCCTTCCGCTGTCGGTCGTCACGACACCAGCCTGCCATGGTCGGCCGGTTCGGGTGATCAGGAACCGGGCGGCCCGCCCCGGTGCGCCCGCCCGGCCGCCCGGGCGCCGGCGAGGGCGCGCGCGTATGCTGCCGTTCCGGCCACGTCCACCGTCCGGTCGGCCGCGCGTCGCCGGCGCGTGGGCCGTGAACCAGGAGGGAGCCGTCCATGCAGGCGATCGCCACTCCGGAGCAGCGATCATGAGGCTCTCGGCGGTCGCGCCGGAGCTGCGCGGCAGGCTGCGCCTGATGCCGCCGTTGCCGCTGGAGCGCACGCCCGCCCGCCGCCTCATGCAGGTGGCCACGCGCCGGATGCCCCCGGCGCGGCAGCCCGGCGTCACCCTCGGACTCGCCCCTGGGGTCACCCCCGGCATCCGCGTGTACCGGCCCCGGCGGCGCCGCTCGGGCGCCGCGCTCCTGTGGATCCACGGCGGCGGCCTGGTCATCGGCGGCGCCGTGCAGGACGACCGGCTCTGCGGTTCCACCGCGCTGGAGCTCGGCATCACCGTCGTGTCCGCCGAGTACCGCCTCGCGCCCGAACACCCCTACCCGGCGGCGCTCGACGACTGCCACGCCGCCTGGACCTGGCTCCAGGAGCACGCGGCCGCGCTCGGCGTCGACCCGTCCCGCGTGGCCGTCGGCGGGCAGAGCGCGGGCGGCGGGCTCGCCGCGGCCCTCGCCCAGCGGCTGCACGACGCGGGCGGCCCGCGGCCGGTCGCGCAGTGGCTGTTCTGCCCCATGCTCGACGACCGCACCGCCGCCCGGCGCGACCTCGACGCCGTCGGCCACCGCGTCTGGAACAACCGGCTCAACCGCTTCGGCTGGCGCTCGTACCTCGGCGCCGAGCCCGGCTCGCCGGACGTGCCGCCCTACGCCGTGCCCGCGCGGCGCGAGGACCTCGGCGGGCTCCCGCCCGCCTGGATCGGCGTGGGCGACATCGACCTGTTCCACGACGAGGACCGCGACTACGCCCGGCGGCTGCGCGCCGCAGGCGTCGACACCACCTTCCACGTCGTGCCCCGCGCACCCCACGGATTCGAGGCGTGGGCGGCGGGCACGGGCCTCGCCCGCGACTACCTTGCGACGGCCCGTGCCTGGCTGCGGAAGGCCCTCCCGGAGGACGCCTGAGCGCCCCCGGACACCGCGGCTAGCGGCCCATGCCGCTGTACTCCAGTTGGCGGGCCGGGGGCTCGTCCAGTTCGCGGCGGAGCTTCTCCCCTTCGATGTCGAGGTCGGGCAGGGCCCGGTCCAGCCACCGGGGCAGCCACCAGGCGGCCCGGCCGAGCAGCGACATCACCGCCGGGACCAGGGTCATCCGGACGACGAAGGCGTCGATGAACACCCCGATCGCCAGCGCGAACCCGATGGACTTGATGATCGGGTCGGGGGTGACGACGAACCCGGCGAACACCGCGATCATGATGAGCGCGGCCGCGGTGACGACGCGCGCGTTGTGGCCCAGGCCGTTGACGGTGGCGCGGCGGGGAGTGTCGCCGTGGACGAAGTCCTCCCGCATCCGCGAGACCAGGAACACCTCGTAGTCCATGGCCAGGCCGAACAGGATGCCGATCAGGATGATGGGCAGGAAGCTGACCAGCGGGCCGGGAGTGTCGATGCCGACCAGCCCGGCCAGGTGCCCCTGCTGGAACACCGCGGTGGTGATCCCGAACGTCGCGCCGACGGTCAGCAGGAAGCCCGCGGCGGCCTTGACCGGCACCAGGACCGAGCGGAACACCAGCATCAGCAGCACGATCGACAGGCCGGCCACCAGCAGCAGGTAGACCGGCAGGGCGTCGGCGAGCTTCTCGGAGATGTCGATCCCCACCGCGGTGGTGCCGGTGAGGGCGACCTCGGCGCCCTGGACGCCGGCGACCCGGTCGCGGACGGCGTGGACGGTCTCCTCGGTGGCGGTGTCGGTCGGGCCCGTCCTGGGGATGACGGCGACCAGCGCCGTGGTGCGCGACTGGTTGAACTGCGCCGGCGCGACCGCCTGCACGCCCTCCACACCGCCGATGATCTCGGTGGTCCGCCGGGCGGCGGCCTGGGTGGAGGCGGCGTCGGGGCCGGACACCACGGCGATCAGCCGGCCGTTGAACCCCTCGCCGAACCCTTCGCTGGTCAGGTCGTAGGCCTGGCGCTGGGCCGAGTCCTCGGCCGCGGTGCCCGCGTCGGGCAGGGCGAGGCGCATGTCCTGGACGGGCAGCGCCAGCGCACCCAGCGCGAGCACCCCGGCCAGCAGCACCGGAACGCGCAGGCGCGTCACGGCACGGCCCCACCGGAACCCGAGCGCCCGTTCCGGTGAGCCGCCCGGGGCCTGCGCCGATTGCGCCGCGGCACGGCCGCGCAGCTTGCGGGGCAGGATCTTGTCACCGGCGAAGGCCAGGACGGCGGGCAGCAGGGTCAGCGCGACCACGACGGCCACCGCGACGGTGGCGGCCGCGGCCAGGCCCATGGCGGTCAGGAACGGGATGCCGACCACCGACAGCCCCGCCAGGGCGATGACCACGGTGGCTCCGGCGAACACCACCGCCGACCCGGCGGTGCCGATCGCGCGCCCGGCCGCCTCGCGGGCGTCCAGGCCCTCCATCAGGTTCTGCCGGTGGCGGGAGGTGATGAACAGCGAGTAGTCGATGCCGACGGCCAGGCCCAGCATCAGCGCCAGGACCGGGCTGGTGGCGTTGAGCTCCACCACGCCGGTCAGCGCGTACAGCCCGGCCATCCCGACGCCGACGCCGACCAGGGCGTTGAGCAGCGTCATCCCGGCGGCCACCAGGGAGGCGAAGGTGATGACCAGGACGACCGCGGCGACCGCGACGCCGACGGCCTCGGTGGCCGCGGCGCCGTGCGGCGCCTGGGTGAGGTCGCCGCCGGCCTCGACCCGCAGGTCCTGGGCGCCGTCGCCGTCCCGGGCGATGTTCTCGTAGGCGGTGCGCTGGGCGTCGGTGATGTCGGCGGCCTTGGTCGCGAACTGGACCTGGACCAGCGCGTACCTGCCGTCGGGCGACAGCGACCGGGTCTGGAAGGGGTCGGTGGCCGCGGTCACGCCGGGGATCGCGGCGGCCTGCCGGACGATGGGCGTCACCTGCTCCGCGGTCAGCGGCGCGTTCCGCGGGGCGGCGATCACGATGGTGCCGGTGGCGCCCCCGGCCTGCGGGAACTGCTCGCCCAGGGCGTCCATCGCCCGCTGGGACTCGGTGCCGGGCATGCGGAACTCGGAGGTGGTCGAGCCGCTGAACGCGGCCGCCGCCCCGCCCATGACGCCCAGCAGGAGCAGCCATGTGACCACGACGAGGCCGCGGCGCCCGAAGCACCATCGGCCCAGCCGGTACAGCAAAGTCGCCATCGGGGAGAAGAACCTTCCTTTGATCGGTCGGGCGGATCGGTCGATCGGATCGGTCGGAGGGCAGCGCGAAGCCGCCGCGGGTGCGGCGTCCGGGAGAACGGGGGTGGGTCCGCGTGAGGTCAGCGCGGGTCAGTCATGGGCGCGGCCCAGGGTCCGCAGGGCGGCGGCGACCATCGCCGCGCGCAGGGTGTCGTCGTCGTACGGCAGGTCGGCCGCGCTGGTGACGAACATGCCGCTGAGCGCCATCAGCGCGGCGACCCGGTCCGAGGGCTCGGCCGAGCGGCCCGCCATCGCGTCGAGCAGCCGCTCCTCGACGCCTTCGAGGCCCTCGACCTCCAGGTCGGGCCGGCACTCGGCGTCGGTGTCGAACAGCAGCTTGATCTCGCGCCGGTACCGCAGGGTGAGGTCGACGAAGCCGTGGACCGTGGCCGCGGCGGCCTTCTCGCCGTCGAGGCCGGCCAGGCGGACGTCCAGCGCCGCGACCTCCCTGCCGATCGGGAGCAGCAGCTCGGCCAGGATCGCCTCCTTGTTGCTGAAGTGGTACAGCAGCGACGCCTTCGAGCAGCCGACGTCGGCGGCGATGCCCGCCAGCGACGTCCCGCGGAACCCGTGCTCGACGAAGAGCCGCAGGGCCGAGGCGAGGAGCCGCTCCCGCAGTCCGCCGGACGTGCGCGCCCCGCCGGTCGTTCGTGCCATGGCACCACGCTAACTGTCCGATCGGTCAGACCTGACCGATCGGACAGGGAAGGCGGCGTGGCCTTCGTCACCGGCTCACGTCGCGTCGCCCCGCGATCACCCGGAGGTGGGGGGCGGCGCCGACATAGAGCAATAGTCTTGCAATACTTGTAATGATGAATGCGGCCATGTCAGGATGCGGACCGGGCCGATCCGCGGCACGCGCGGCCCGCCGGTACGGGCCTGACGGGTCCTTGGTCGGTCAAGGAAAGGGCGGGTCACCAGTGTTTTCGGCGATTTCCATCGAGAAGGGCGAGGCGGGGCGGACGGTCGCGCTGACGAGCCTGGACGAGGCCGGGCTCCCGGACGGCGACGTCACCGTCGACGTCGAGTACTCGACGCTGAACTACAAGGACGGCCTCGCGATCACCGGCACATCGCCCGTCGTCCGCACGTTCCCCATGGTCCCGGGCATCGACCTGGCGGGCGTCGTCACCGAGAGCGAGCACGCGGACTGGAACAAGGGCGACCGGGTCGTGCTCAACGGGTGGGGCGTAGGGGAGACCCACTGGGGAGGTCTCGCGCAGCGCGCGCGCGTCAAGGGGGACTGGCTCGTGCCCCTGCCCTCGGCGTTCACCGCCCGGCAGGCCATGGCGATCGGCACCGCCGGCTACACGGCCAGCCTCTGCGTGGACGCCCTGCTGAACCACGGCGTGAGCCCGGACCAGGGCGAGGTCCTCGTCACGGGCGCGACGGGCGGCGTCGGCAGCGTCGCGGTCGCGCTCCTGTCCAAGGCCGGGTTCAAGGTGGCCGCCGCGACCGGGAAGTCCTCCGAGGGCGAGTACCTCACGCGGCTCGGCGCCTCGACCGTGCTGGACCGGGCGGAGCTCGCCGAGGCGGGCAAGCCCCTGCAGAAGGAGCGCTGGGCGGGCGTCGTCGACTCCGTCGGCAGCCACACCCTGGCCAACGCCTGCGCGCAGACGCGCTACGGCGGCGCGGTCGCCGCGTGCGGCCTGGCCCAGGGCATGGACTTCCCGGCGTCGGTCGCCCCGTTCATCCTGCGCGGCGTGTCCCTGCTCGGCATCGACAGCGTGATGGCGCCCATCGAGCGGCGCAGGACCGCCTGGGACCGCCTGTCACGCGACCTGGACGTGAGCGCGCTCGACGCGATCGCGCAGGAGATCCCCCTGGGAGAGGCGATCGACGCGGCGGAGCGGCTCCTGGCGGGCAAGGTACGCGGCCGCATCGTCGTCGACGTCAATCGCTGATCGGGAACCGCAGCCGCAGCCGAAGCGGGAACGGAACGGGAGCACCAATGAGCAAGAAGTCCTCGAAAGCGGAGATCACCGAACTCGACCTGACCGACGTCGACCACCGCGTGGGCAAGCCGGTCGGCGGCGGGCAGCTGTGGGAGCCGTGCAGCTCCTCCGACATCCGCCGCTGGGTGATGGCGATGGACTACGCCAACCCGCTGCACTGGGACCAGGAGTTCGCCCGCGAGTCCAAGTTCGGCGGCATCGTCGCGCCGCAGTCCATCGCGGTGGGCCTGGACTTCGGGCACGGCGCGCAGCCCGCGTGCGTGGGGTACATCCCCGGCAGCCACCTGATCTTCGGTGGCGAGGAGTGGTGGTTCTACGGCGTTCCGGTGCGGCCCGGGGACAAGCTGTTCCAGGAGCGGCGCTTCCACGACTACAAGGTGACCGACACCAAGTTCGCCGGACCCACGATGTTCTCGCGCGGGGACACCACCCACACCAACCAGCACGGCGCCCTGGTGGCGCGCGAGCGCTCGACCGCGATCCGCTACCTCGCCTCCGAGGCCGAGAAGCGCGGCATGTACGAGAACCAGCTCGGCGAGGTGAAGCGCTGGACCCCCACCGAGCTGAACGAGGTCGAGAAGGTCCGGCACGACTGGATCCTGTCGAACCGGGAGGGCGCCTCCCCGCACTTCGAGGAGGTGAACGTCGGCGACAAGCTGCCGCGGCGCGTGATCGGACCGCACAGCATCGCCAGCTTCACCACCGAGTACCGCGCCTTCCTGTTCAACATCTGGGGCACCTTCCACTGGACCGCGCCGCCCGGCATCGAGGACCCCTGGATCAACCAGGACCCGGGATGGGTCGAGGGCTTCGCCTTCGACGAGGAGGGCGCCAGGATCGACCCGCGCAAGCGCGACGGCCTCTACGTCGGGCCCTCGCGCGGCCACATCGACGCCGACAAGGCCAGCGAGGTCGGCATGGCGCGGGCCTACGGGTACGGCGCCACGATGGGCGCCTGGTGCACCGACTACCTCGCCTACTGGGCGGGCCACGACGGCCTGGTGCGCCACTCCAAGGCCGACTTCCGCCTGCCCGCCTTCGAGGGCGACGTGACCTACTTCGACGGCGAGATCGTCGACAAGCAGACCGAGTCCGCCTTGGGCGTGCCGCTCGTCCAGGTGAAGCTGCGCCTCACCAACCAGGACGGCGGCACGCTGGTGGTCTGCACGGCCGAGATCGAACTGCCGTTCTAGCGGCCGGAGACGATGGGGAGTGCGAGCGATGAGCGCCGAGATGAACCCGGAACCGTCGATCGTGTCGGGCCCGCCGCTCGACGCCGAGCCGGGGCTCGGGCCGCTCACGCTGCCCGGCTACCTGCGTGAGGTGACCCGGCGGTACGGCGAGCGCGAGGCGCTCGTCCTGAGCTCGCCGCAGGGCACCGTGCGCTGGACGTACGCGGAGGTGTGGGAGCGCGCCGTCGAGGTGGCGTGCGCGCTCCGCGCGTCCGGGCTGGGCAAGGACGGCCGCGTCGGCGTCCTGATGACCAACCGCCCCGAATGGATCGCGGCGGTCTTCGGGGTCTCGCTCGCCGGGGGCGTGGCCGTCACGCTCAGCACCTTCTCCACGCCGTCCGAGCTGGACCACCTGCTGCAGGTTTCGGCCGTCTCGGTGCTGCTGTTCGAGCGGACGGTGCTGAAGAAGGACTTCGCCGCCGTCCTGACCGAACTGGAGCCCGAGATCGGCCGGGCCGCGCCCGGCGCCCTGCGGTCGTCGAAGTACCCGTTCCTGCGAGGGCTGGCGATGGTCGGGGACGCCCTGCCGGGCGGAGCGATCGACACCTGGGACGCGTTCCTGGCCCGTGGCCGCGGGGAGCCGCGCGAGTTGGTGGAGGCGACGGCGGAGACGACGCGGCCGAGCGACGCGGCCGTGCTCTTCTTCTCCTCCGGCTCCACCAGCAAGCCGAAGGGCATCCTGAGCGCGCACCGCGGCGTCACGGTCCAGCTGTGGCGCTTCCGGAGGATGTACGTCTTCGGCCCGGAGGACGACATCCGCTGCTGGACGGCCAACGGCTTCTTCTGGTCCGGCAACTTCGCCATGGCGCTCGGCACGACCTTCTCCAGCGGCGGCAGCCTCGTGCTGCAGACGACGTTCGCCGCGGAGGAGGCGCTCGAGCTCATGCAGGAGGAGCGGGTCAACTTCCCGGTCGCCTGGCCGCACCAGTGGGCGCAGCTGCAGGGCGCCCCCAACTACGGCGACGTCGATCTGAGCAGCGTCCGGTACGCCGACCACGGCACCCCGCTGGCGCACCACCCCACGGTGTCGTCGGGCAAGTGGTTCGAGCCGGGGCACGCCTACGGCAACACCGAGACGTTCACCATCTCGACGGGCTACCCCGGGGACACGCCCGAGGACGTGCACGTGAACAGCAGCGGCGTACCGCTGCCGGGCAACACCGTCAGCGTCGTCGATCCGCTCACCGGCGCCGTCGTCCCGCGCGGCGAGCGCGGCGAGATCTGCGTCAAGGGCCCCACGCTCATGCTGGGCTACATCGGCGTCCCGCTCGACGAGACGCTCGACGCCGAGGGCTTCTTCCACACGGGCGACGGCGGCTACATCGACGCGGACGGCCGGCTCTTCTGGGAAGGGCGGCTGACCGACATCATCAAGACCGGCGGGGCCAACGTCTCACCGCTGGAGGTCAGCGAGGCGCTGGCCGGCCATCCCGGCGTGAAGGTGGCGCACACCGTCGGCGTGCCGCACGAGACGCTCGGCGAGGTCGTGGTCGCGTGCGTGGTCCCGCACGAGGGCGCGTCCGCCGATCCCGAGGAGATCCGCGCCTACCTGCGGGAACGGCTGGCGAGCTACAAGGTCCCGCGCCATGTGCTGGCGTTCCGCGAGGACGAGATCGCGCTCACCGGCAGCGCGAAGATCAAGACCAACGACCTCCGCGAACTGGCCGCGAAACGGCTCCAGGCCTAGGCGTTCTCGAGCCCCGCCCGCCGTCCGCGGTGCGCGTGTTCAGAGCGGCTGGAGCCGGGTGCGCAGAAGGCAGAATTCGTTGCCCTCCGGGTCGGCCAGGACGTGCCAGCTCTCGGTCCCGGTCTGGCCGACGTCGGCGGGCTTGGCGCCGAGGGCGAGCAGCCGCTCCAGCTCGGCGTCCTGGTCGCGGTCGGTGGCGTTGACATCGATGTGCAACCGGGGCTTCCCTGTCCGCGGTTCGCCGCTGGGGCTGAAGACGAGGGTGGGCTGCGGGCCGCCGAAGCCGGCGTCGGGCGGCCCGATCTCGATGCTTCCGTCGTCCTCCCGGCCGAGTTCGACGTAGCCGAGGACCTCGCTCCAGAACGCGGCGAGCCGATCGGGGTCGGAGGCTTCGATGACCAGCTCACTGATGCGGCATGCCATGACCGTCAGTGTACGCAGACGACCCGGGAGTCGATCATCGTCCGGGCTGGGCTTTCAGACATGCAGCAGCGTCCGTCGTCGGAGAGCGGGGCCCTGCGCTGTCCCGCCGCGATCCAGATTCCCGCGGGGGAGAGCGTTCTGGCAGGTCGCGGGCTTCCTGGGAGTGCCGCACCCAGGCTCGTCCGGCGCGTGCGCCCTACGCTGGAGGCATGAGCACTTCGGCTCTCGGGGACTACCTGACCACCCGCCGCGCCCAGATCACCCCGGCCGCGGTGAACCTGCCGGCGGTCGGCCACCGGCGCGTGCCGGGCCTGCGCCGCGAGGAGGTCGCGATGCTGGCTGGCGTCAGCGTCGACTACTACGTGCGGCTCGAGCAGGGACGCGAACGCAACCCGTCCGCGCAGGTGGCCGAGGCCCTGAGCGTCGCGCTCCGGCTCGACGGCGACGGCCGGGCCCACCTGTTCCGGCTGGCCGGGCTCGCGCCGAAGGCCGGCGGGCGGGCGGTCGCCGACCGGGTGGAGCCCTCACTGCTGCGGCTGATGGACGCCTGGCCCGGGAACCCCGCCCTGGTCTACAACCGCGCCTACGACGTCCTGGCGGCCAACACGATCGCCGACGCGCTCTTCGGCGACTACGGCCCGGAGCGCAACCTGATGCTGCTCATCTTCCTGGACCCCCGGGCCCGCGGCTTCTACGCCGACTGGCCCCGGGTGGCGGCCAACTCGGTGGCCGGCTTCCGCCTCGGCCACGGCACCGCCCCCGAGGACCCGCGCGTGCGGGCCGTGCTCACCGCGCTGCTGGAGCGGAGCGCGGAGTTCCGCGAGCTGTGGGCCCGGCACGACGTGCGCGGCAAGGCGCTGGAGACCAAGACCTTCGACCACCCCGAGGTCGGCCGGATCACGCTGTCGATGGAGACCTTCGACATCCGCTCCGCGCCCGGCCAGGAGCTCGTCGTCTACCACGCCGAGCCCGGAACGCCCAGCGCGACCGCGATGAGCCTGCTCGGCAGCATCGCCGCGACCCGCCTGAACGATCACGGGTCCCGGGAGCACGCGTCCCCGGAGTGATCGCGGGTCAGGGCTTGACCTCGCGGAGCCGGCCGGTCTCGACCTCGTAGACGAAGCCGCGGACCTGGTCGGTGTGCGGGATGAACGGGTCGGCCTTGATCCGGGCGATGGACTGGCGCACGTCCCCCTCCAGGTCGGAGAACGCCTCGGCGGACCAGTCCGGCTTCTGGCCCGTCTCGGCGAGGATGCCGTTCTTGAACTCGTCGTCGGTGAAGGTCAGCATGCCGCAGTCGGTGTGGTGGATCAGGATGATCTCGCGGGTGCCGAGCAGCCGCTGGCTGATGGCCAGGCTGCGGCGCTCGTCCGCGGTGATCACCCCGCCGGCGTTGCGGATCACGTGCGCGTCGCCCTCGGCGAGCCCGAGCAGGCCGTAGGGGTTGAGGCGGGCGTCCATGCAGGCGACCACGGCCAAGCCCCGGGCCGGCGGCAGCGGCAGCTCGCCCTTGTCGAAGGAGGCCGCGTACCGTTCGGCGTTGGCCAGCAGTTCGTCCGTCACGCTCATCGCGTCGCTCCAGGGGTCGCGTTCGATGGTCCGGAGGATCGGATCGCGACCGAGCGTAGCGACGGGCTCACGGGAAAACAAGACTAAACCGACGGGATTAGTCGGTTGTCGCCTTCCCGGACGGCCCGTCGGAACGGAGGGGGGCCTGGATCCGGTCGGAGATCTCGGTGAGCGAGTCGAGCTGGGCCCGCGTCAGGGGGGAGATGAGCCGGCGGCGGATGTGGTCGGCGCGGCGCGGGAACGCGGCGGTGATGGCGGCGCGGCCCTCGGCGGTCAGCGTGACGATGGCGGCGCGGGGGACGTCCGGGCAGGACTCGCGGGTGACCAGCCCGCGCTTGGCCATCCGGGTGAGGTGGTGGTGCAGCCGGCTCTTCTCGAAGTCGGTCACGCCGCCGAGTTCGTACGGGCGCAGCGCCCCGCCGGGCGCCTCCAGCAGCGCGCCGAGGATCGCGAAGTCGGGTTCGGAGAGGCCGGTGTCCCGCTGCAGATCGCGCGCCATGCGCCGCCAGAACAGGACCTGCGCGTCGAAGAACGCGCGCCAGGCCCGCTCCTCGTGCTCGTCGAGCCACTCGCCGGTGCCGTCGTGCATGCGACGGAGTCTAGGACGCCGTGGGCCGGGACTGTGAAACACGGTCTAGCCCGAGGTGAGGGGGCGGCTGGGCAGCTCCCGGCGCAGGACGGGGGCGATGTCGGAGAAGAAGAGCTCGAGGGTGCGCAGGTAGTCGTCCCGCCCGAGGATCTTGGCGTCGACGTGGATGTGCAGCGCCTCGTGGCCGAACAGCGCGTGCTGCGCGTGCACCTTCTCGATGATCTGCTGCGGGCTGCCCACCAGCACCGAGCTGTGCTCGATCCACTCGGTGACGTCGTCGAAGGGGAGGGATCCGCCGTCGAACCTGCGGTTGAGCGCGACCAGGGCCTCGAAGACCGGGCGGTAGCGGGCGACGGCCTCCTGCGAGGTCTTCGCGCCGAAGTACCCGGAGGTGCCGATCCCGACGAGCGCGCCGGCGGGGGCGTGCCCGTAGTGCGCCCACCGCTCCCGGTAGTGCCGGACCAACTCGGCGTACGGCTCGGGCCGTCCACCGCCGTTCGCGGAGAAGATCGGGTCGCCGTGCCTGGCGGCGAAGTCGGCCGATTCGAGGTTGGTGGCGCTGCCGTGCCAGACCCGCAGCCGCTTCTGCAGCGGGCGCGGCAGCGCTTCGGCGTTCTCCAGCGCGCGGGGGCCGTCCCAGGTGACGTCGTCGCTCTCCCACAAACGGCGGAACAGCTCGTAGTTCTCCTGGAGCCGGGTCCAGCGGTTCTCCGGCGTGATGCCGAACAGCTTGGCCGTCCGCGGGTAGTTGCCCTTGCCGATCACGAGGTCGAGCCGGCCGCCGGACAGGTTGTCCAGCGTGGAGTAGTCCTCGAACGCCCGCAGCGGGTCCAGCATCCCGAGCGTGGTGACGGTGGTGAACAGCCGGATCGCGGACGTCCTGGCCGCGATGTGGCCGAGGATGACCGGCGGGGACGACGACACGACGGGCCTGTCGTGCCGTTCCCCGATCCCGTAGCCGTCGAAGCCCCACTCCTCGGCGCGGACGGCGTTGTCGACCAGTTCCCGCAGCTGGAGCTCGTCGGACTTGTCCTGGCTCGGAACGTACGGCAGGAGCAGGAACTTCATCGGTGCCCTCTCTCAGCGCGATTTCCCCGGTCAGACGATCGGGAAAGTAGGGATCTTGCCCGCCGGCCAGGGACGGCGGGGGCAGGGGCATCATGAGCGCGGGCGAGTTGACATGTCAACTCATGTTTCCTACTTTATTGGTAGGTATTGACGGCAAGTGGCCTGGTTGCCTACCGTGTCGGCAGGTCGGACCGCTGAAGGGGAGAACCGCGCGTGAGACGAACGTGGAGTGCCGGAGCCTTGGCCGGGGGAATGGCCGTCGCCGTGGGACTGGCGAGCGGGTGCGGCTCCGGCGAGGCCGACGCCGGCGCCGCGGGCGCGCCGCGCACCGGCGGCACCCTCACCTTCGCGGTCGGGTCGGACTCCGGCTGCGTCGACCCGCAGCAGGTCGGCAGCAACGACACGATCTACTCGGTACGGCAGCTGGTCGACTCGCTGACCGACCAGGACCCCGCGACCGGCAAGATCGTGCCGTGGCTCGCGCAGAGCTGGACGGTCAGCAAGGACGCGCGGACGTTCACCTTCAAACTGCGTCCCGGGGTGACCTTCAGCGACGGCACGCCGCTGACCGCGGAGGTCGTCAAGGCCAACTTCGACGCCGTCCCCAAGCTGGGCGTGCTGGGCATCCTGCCCAAGGGCTACCTGAACGGCTACGAGAGCACCACCGCCGTCGACGACCTCACGGCGCGGGTGGCCTTCAAGACGCCGAACGCGCAGTTCCTGCAGGCCACCGCGACGCATTCGCTCGGGATCGTCGCGGCGGCCAGCGTGCGCAAGACGCCCGAGCAGCGCTGCAGCGAGGGGATCATCGGCTCGGGGCCGTTCGTGCTGTCGAAGTACACGGCGAACCAGTCGATCACGCTGACCAACCGCAAGGGCTACGCCTGGGGTTCGTCGCTGTGGAAGAAGCAGGGCGGGGCCTACCTGGACCGCCTGGTCTTCAAGGTGCTGCCCGAGTCCGGCGTGCGGACCGGCAGCCTGCAGTCGGGGCAGGTCGACGCCATCGGCAGCGTGGGACGGGCGGACGAGGCGGCGCTCAAGGCGGCCGGCGTCCAGCTGCCGGCCCGGGCCAACCCCGGGCTCGTCTTCGCCCTCAACGTCAACAACGAGCGCTTCAAGGACGAGAAGGTCCGCCAGGCGATCAGCGCGGGGATCGACCGCGGGCAGATCGCCCAGACCGTCTTCCCGACCGGGACCCGTCCGGCCACCAGCATCCTGGCCCACACCACGCCCGGGTACTCCGACCTCGGGTCGCTGCTCGCCCACGACCCGGCCAAGGCCAAGTCGCTGCTGGACTCCGCCGGGTGGACGGCCGGCGCCGACGGCATCCGGCAGAAGGACGGCGCGCGCCTGGCCGTGACCGTCAGCTGGTTCGCCAACGCGCCCACCAACCGGCCCTCGCTCGAACTGATCCAGCAGCAGCTCAAGGCCGTGGGCGTCCAGGTGGAGATCAAGGAGCAGCAGGTCGCCCAGTTCGCGCAGGTCCAGCAGTCGGGCGACTTCGACGCGATCTGGGGCAACGGCACCCGCGCCGACCCCGACCTCCTGCGCACCTCGCTCTCCACCCGCCTGTCGAACGTCTACCGGCTGCCGTCCACGCCCCTGGACGAGGTGCTGGACGGGCAGGCCGCCGCCGCCGACCCCGCCGAGCGCCGTCGGCTGGTCGATCAGTCGCAGCGGCAGGTCGTCGAGCACGCCCACGTGATCCCGGTCGTGGAGCTGCAGACGGTGCTGGGCGTGGCCAAGAAGGTCCACGACCTGAAGTTCGACGCGTCGAGCCGCATCCAGCTGCACGACACCTGGATCGGTTAGGCGACCGGCTCAGCCCATCTGGGGCGCCGGAAGAAAGGTGCGCAGACATGCGTCGTTACGTGCTCAGGCGCCTCGCGCAGGCGGCCGGGGTGCTGTGGGCGGCCTACACGGTGTCGTTCCTGATCCTGCACTACCTGCCCGGCGACCCGGTGTCGGCGATGGCCGGGCAGGGGGCCGACCAGGCGGCGATCGACCCCGCCCAGATCGAGGCGCTGAAGGCCGAGTACGGCTTCGACGAGCCGCTGCCGGTGCAGTACGCCGAGCATCTCGGCAGGGCGCTGCGCGGCGAGTTCGGCGACTCGGTGGCCACCGGCAGGTCCGTCACCACCACCATCGGCGAGGCGCTGCCGCAGACCCTGGTGCTCACCGGGGCGGGCCTGCTGCTGGCGGTGCTCGCCGGGGGCGGGCTCGCCATGGCCGCGACCTACACCTCCCGGCGCTGGCTGCGCCAGACGCTGCTGTCGCTGCCGCCGCTGGGGGTGTCGGTCCCGACGTTCTGGGCGGGCCTGATGCTGGTGGAGGTGTTCTCCTTCCAGGCCGGGCTGCTGCCGGCGTTCGGCAACGAGGGGCTGCGCGGGCTGGTGCTGCCGGCGGTGACGATCGCGATCCCCACCGGGGCGGTCATCGCGCAGGTGCTGGCCAAGAGCCTGGCGCGGGCGCTGGACGAGCCGTACGTGCAGACGGCGCGCGCGAAGGGCGCGGGCCGGGCGCGGATCCACCTCCGGCACGCGCTGCGCAACGCCTCCCTGCCCGCGCTCACGATCATCGGGCTGCTGGTGGGGCAGCTCATGGCCCAGTCGGTGGTCGTGGAGACGGTGTTCTCCCGCAACGGCCTGGGGCGGGTCACCGCGAGCGCGGTCACCGCGCAGGACATCCCCGTCGTGCAGGGCGTGGTGGTGTTCGGGGCGCTGGTCTTCGTGCTCGTCAACCTGGTCGTCGACCTGATCTACCCGCTGGTCGACCCGCGGATCGTGGTCGCGGGCAGCCGGCGATGGAGCCTGGTATGAGCCGCACGCTGGACGAAGAGCCGGTGGCCGAGGCCGCCGCCCCCGCACGCCCGGCCGGTGAGCCGGACGCGGGCCGCTGGACCCCGTACCGCCGCTTCGACCTCACGCGCACCGGGAGGTTCTTCCTGCGCAGGCCGGGCCTGGTGGTCTCGGTGGCGGTCATCGCGGCGGTGTTCACGGCCTCGTTCCTGCCGGGCCTGTTCACCTCGCGCGACCCGCTGGCGGGGACGCCTTCGCTGAGCTTCCGCCCGCCCGGCGGCGCGCACTGGTTCGGCACCGACGAGCTCGGCCGCGACCTGTACGCCCGGGTCGTGCACGGCGCCGCGCTGTCGCTGCAGGCCACGCTGATCGCGCTGGCGGTCGCCTTCGTGATCGGCGGCCTGCTGGGCCTGCTGGCCGGGTTCGTCGGCAGGTGGGTCGACGACGTCCTGATGCGGTTCGTCGACGTGCTGCTGTCCATACCGGCGCTGTTCCTGTCCCTGGCGCTGGTCACCGCGCTCGGCTACGGGACGGTGAAGGTCGCGGTCGCGGTGGGGATCGCCAGCGTCGCGGCGTTCGCCAGGGTGATGCGGGCCGAGGTGATGCGCGTCCGCCAGGCCGTGTTCGTCGAGGCGGCGCGCTCCTGCGGGACGCGCTGGTACAGCGTGCTGGGACGGCACGTGCTCCCCAACGCGATCGGCCCGGTGCTGGTGCTGGCCACGGTGGACTTCGGCGGGGCGATCCTGGCGGTGTCGTCGCTGAGCTTCCTCGGGTACGGCGCGGCGCCGCCCGCCCCGGAATGGGGCAGCCTGATCTCCAACGGACGCAACTACCTGGCCAACGCCTGGTGGCTGACCGCCCTGCCCGGGCTGACGATCGTGGCGACCGTGCTGGCCACCAACCGGATCGCCCGGGCCCTGGACGGAGAGTGGGCGAAGCAGCGATGACCGATAGCGACGGCGAGCGCGGCGGCGGCCGGGCGGAGGGCGCGCTGCTGGAGGTGGCCGGCCTGTCGGTCTCGTACCGCACGCGCACCGGCCTGGTGTCCGCGGTCCGGGACGTCGCCCTGGAGGTGCGTCCGGGCGAGATCGTCGCGCTGGTGGGGGAGTCGGGGTCGGGCAAGAGCACCACCGCGCACGCCGTCACCCGGCTGCTGGCCGGCAACGCCGCCATCGACGCGGGCCGGATCCTGTTCGGCGACCGGGACCTGACCGGCCTGTCCGAGCGCGAGCTGCGCACCGTCCGGGGCGCCCGGATCGGGCTGATCCCGCAGGACCCGGCGGTCTCCCTCAACCCGGTCAAGCGGGTCGGCGAGCAGGTGGCCGAGGTGCTGCGCCTGCACGGGCTGGCCACCCGCCGCTCGGCGCCGCTGGAGGCGGTGGAGGTGCTGGAGCGCGCGGGGCTGCCCGACCCGCGGGTGCGGGCCCGGCAGTATCCGCACGAGCTGTCGGGCGGCATGCGGCAGCGCGCGCTGATCGCGATCGCCATCGCCGCCGGGCCGGAGCTGATCGTCGCCGACGAGCCGACCAGCGCCCTGGACGTCACCGTCCAGCGCCGGATCCTCGACCACCTCCAGGACCTGACCGGCGAGCTCGGCAGCGCCGTTCTGCTGGTCACCCACGACCTCGGCGTGGCCGCCGACCGCGCCGACCGCATCGCGGTGATGTCGGGGGGCCGCGTCGTCGAGGAGGGACCGGCCGGGCGGATCCTCGGGGACCCCCGGGACCCCTACACGCGGCGGCTGCTGCGGAACGCGCCGAGCCTGGCCGTGGCCGAGCCGGCACCGCGCCCAGAGGGCCTCCCGGCCCCGGCCCCGGCCGCGTCGGAGGAGGAGCCGCTGGTCGTCACCGAGCACCTGGTCAAGGAGTTCCCGCTGCCCCACGGGCGGGGGACGGCCCGGACCGTGCGCGCCGTCGACGACGTCGGCCTCACGATCCACCGCGGACGGACGCTTGCGCTGGTCGGAGAGTCGGGATCGGGCAAGTCGACCACGGCCCGGCTGGTGCTGCGCCTGGTCCCGCCGTCCTCGGGGCGGATCGTCTTCGACGGCGAGGACGTCACCGCGGTCCGCGGCAACGGGCTGCGGCGGCTGCGCCGCCGGGCCCAGCTGATCTACCAGAACCCCTACGCCTCGCTCGACCCGCGGTTCTCGATCGGCGAGGTGATCACCGAGCCGCTGCGGGCCTTCCGGGTCGGCGACCGGGCCGCGCGCTCGGCCCGCGCCCGGGAACTGCTCGACCGCGTCGCCCTGCCGGCCTCGACGCTGGACCGCAGGCCCGCCGAGCTGTCCGGGGGCCAGCGGCAGCGGGTCGCGATCGCGCGCGCCCTCGCGCTGGGCCCCGACCTGGTGGTGTGCGACGAGCCGGTCTCCGCCCTCGACGTGTCCGTGCAGGCCCAGGTGCTGGAGCTGCTCGCCGAGCTCCAGGAACGCACCGGCGTGGCCTACCTGTTCATCTCGCACGACCTCGCCGTCGTCCGGCAGATCGCGCACCGGGTCGCGGTCATGAAGGACGGGCGGATCGTCGAGACGGGCACGACCGGCGAGATCTTCGCGGCCCCGGCCCACCCGTACACCCGTGAACTGCTGGCCGCCATCCCCGGCGCCCGTGCGCGCGCCGGCTCCGTTCCGAACCCACGCCGTGACGAGCGACCGAGAATCGAGGAGACGACATGACCGCCGCGAGCACCGGCACCGACCTGGACGCGTTCATCGAGGAGTGGCACGTCTGGCACCGCGCGCAGGAGGCGCGCCTGGCCGAACCGCACGGCTTCCTCGCCATCACCGGCCTGCACTGGCTGGGCGGCGAGCCGGAGCGTTTCGACGGCGCCCCGGGCACCTGGTCGACCGGGCCGGACGGCGTCGCCGTCACCCTGGGCGAGGGGGAGGAGATCGTCGTGGACGGCTCGCCGGTGCGCGGCGAGCACCGGTTCGGCGTGCTGCCCGAACGCGGCGGGGTGACCGTCCTGTGGGGCGACGCCGCGATCGAGGTCGCCAAGCGGGGCGGGCACGACATCGTCCGGCCGCGGCACCCGGACCACCCGCTGCGGACGGGCTTCGCCGGCACGCCCGCGTTCCCGCCGGACCCGCGCTGGGTCACCACCGGCCGCTACGTCCCCTTCGACGAGCCGCGGCCGACGACGGTCGGCGCCGCGGTCGAGGGGCTGCAGCACGTGTACGACGCGCCCGGCCGCGTCGAGTTCGAGCTTGACGGGCAGGCCCTGAGCCTCACCGCGTTCAACGGCGCGGCGCCCGGCGCGCTGCTGGTGCTGTTCACCGACGCGACCTCGGGCGTCACCACCTACGCCGCCAACCGGGCGCTGCAGATCGACGCGCCCGCCGCCGACGGCACGGTGACGCTGGACTTCAACCGCGCCGCCAACCTGCCCTGCGCCTACACCGCCTTCGCGACCTGCCCGCTGCCGCCCGCGGAGAACCGGCTGCCGGTCGCCGTCGAGGCGGGCGAGAAGATCCCCTACGAGCACGGCTGACGCATGAACGCGATCCGTTCCCTGTCCTTCCTGAGCCCGGGCAACTACCGCGACGACGACCCGTACGCCGGGCTGGAGGCGACCCTCCGGCTGTTCGAGTTCGGGGAGGACGAGGGCTTCGACGGCGCCTGGATCCGGCAGCGCCACCTGGAGCACGGCGTCTCCTCGGCGGCGGTGTTCCTGGCCGCCGCCGGGCAGCGCACCCGCCGCCTCGAGCTGGGCACCGCGGTGATCCCGATCGGCTACGAGAACCCGTTCCGGCTGGGCGAGGACCTCACGACCGCCGACGTGCTGTCCCGCGGCCGCCTGCAGGCGGGGTTCAGCACCGGGATGCCGCACGCCGAGCTGCTCGGCGACCTGGTCCACGACGGCGACTGGCGCGGCTACGACCTGGCGTACGGGCGCATCGCCCGCCTGCTGGAGCATCTGCGCGGGGAGTTCCTCGGCGGCCCGGACACCGTGATCCACTCGCCGGGCAACGTCCAGCGGCCCAGGCTGCAGCCGCACAGCCCGGGCCTGCTGGACCGCGTCTGGTACGGCGGCGGCAGCCTGCGCTCGGTCCGCTGGGCCGCCGAGCACGGGCTGAACCTGCTGACCGGCAACATCGTCCGGGGGGAGGGCACCGACGACTTCGTGACCGCGCAGCTCGCGCAGATCACCGAGTACCGGCGGCTGCTCGCGCCCGGGCGGCCGGGGCGGGTGGCGCTGGGCCGGGTGATCGTCCCGTTCGACGGCGCGGACGCCGCCACCCGGGACCGCTACCGGGCCTACGCGGCGGGCCGGCACGAGCGCACCCTGGCGCCGCAGGGCGAGCACCGGTTCGTGTTCGCCCCCGACCTGGTCGGCCCGGCGGAGGAGATCGTCGAGCGGCTGCGGGCCGACGCCGCCGTCGCGGCCGTGTCCGAGTTGCGCCTCGAGCTGCCCTACGAGTTCGAGGCGCACGACTACGAGCAGATCCTGCACGACGTCCGCACGCTGATCGCGCCCGAGCTGGGCTGGCGGCCCGCGACCGACCCCGCGCCCCCCTCCCACGCGGACACCGCGGTGTGAGGGGCGCGGCTCGGCCGTGCGCGGGCCCTACCGGAACAGGGCGCCGGCGTTGCGGAGGGTGTGCCGGGCGACGTCGCGGCCGAGGGTGACGCCGACCTCGTCCGCGTAACGGGTGTGGATGCCCGACCAGACGCGCGCGTCGACGTTCTCCAGCGTCAGCGTGCGCCAGTCGGTGTAGGTGCGCGTGACCCCGGGCGCGGTGGGGCTGGTGAGGGGGAACGGCGCGGTGCGCGGGCCGGTGAGGGCGGTCAGCACCTCCTCGGCCGCGCCCGAGTAGGTGTTGTGCCCGCTCGGGTAGTCGGGGTGCGCGGGCGTGACGTGCAGCGGCGTCCAGTCCGGGTCGGGCGAGGTGGCGGGATCGCCGTCGGAGCCGGCGGACCGGATCGCGGTGACGGGACGCCAGCTCACGTAGGCGTACTTGGTGTCGGACGTGGCGATCTGGGTGTCCACCAGGGCCACGTGGAAGAGCGCGACCAGCGACGCCCGCGCCGCCACCGGCCGTTGCGACCGCGCCAGCGCGACGCGGAGCGGCTCGGTGTAGAGCGTGAGCGAGGAACCGAACCAGAAGGCGGCGGTCTCGGTCTGCCGCGCCGTCCGCACGGTGCTGTCGGCCGCTCCGTAGGCGCGCACCTCGGCCAGGTCGGACCGGTAGCGGCGGGAGCCGGGCGCGGGCGGCGGGCCCGGCCTGAACCGGTCGGCCTTCTCCAGGAGGAAGGGACGCGCCTTCCGGTTGCCCGCCTGCGTCGCTGCGGCGTAGGCGGGCGGCGTCGGCTGCCAGATGCCGGGCTTGGGCTCGGGGACGGGGAAGGCCTCGTTGACCGAGGCCGGGTCCAGGCCGTCGCCCTCACGGGACGCCAGCACCTGGCGGGCCTGCTGCCGTCCGGCCGCGACGCCCCGCTCCTCCGCCGGGCCGTCGGGGATCCGGCCCAGGGTACGGCTCAGGGCGGCGTCCAGTTCCGCGGCGCGGGCGGGCACCAGGGCGACCAGGGAGGCGTGCACGGCGCTCGCCAGCGCCGCGTCCTGGAAGTGGCGCCGGTTCACGTCCGCGGGCGGCGAGCCCAGGGCGCGGGCGGCCGACAGCCAGCCGATGGCCCAGGTGCGGCTGTTGGTGGACTGGGTCGGCGCCCCGGCGGCGGCGATCGTCTCGGCCGTGGCGTCGTACCACTCCAGGGCCGCGTCGGTGCTCTCCTCGGCGTTCGCCGCTGGGGTCAGCGTCGCGGACAGGGCCAGCAGTGCCGCGGCGGAGGTCAGCACAATACGGGGCGGGCGGGCGTTGCGAGGGCGAGCCGCTCGGAGGGCGGATCGCACCGGGTGCGGGGGGCTGGACGAGGACATGCCTACTCCTTGCTCAGGTCACACGGGGGCAGGCGCCCGACAGGGCGGTGACGGGGGAGCGGTGGGGCCGTGCGCGGTCGCTACCGACAGCACGCGCTGCACACGCGCAGAAGATCCACGTGGCGCCGCGCCACCAGATCGCATCCCGGAGTCATGTGATCATGCTTGCACCGATATTCCCCACTGTCTAGATGGAAAAAGTAGGAAATACCCCTTTTGGTGGTCCCTTGGTGACCGGGAAGCCCGGCGCCGGTGGCGCCGGGCGCGGGGTCAGGCTCCGAAGGTCCTGGCGCTGGCGGCGACCGAGTGGCGGTCGCCGTTGCCCGAGTCGCGGAGGTTCACCCGGCCGAGGCCCGCGTTGAGCTCGGCGGTGGCGACGACCGGCCCGACGCGGACGGGCTGCAGGTAGCGCAGCCCGAGCGAGCACAGCGTGCCGCCCGGCGCCAGCGACAGCACCGCCTCTTCGGCGACCAGGGCGATGAGCCCGCCGTTGACGGTGTTGGAGGCGTTGAGCCCGTCGTCGGAGCGCTGGAGGACCGCCACTCCCGGCTCCGTCCGGCGGCAGTCGGCCCGCTCGGCCAGCGGGACCGAGAGCAGCTCCTGCGGGGGCGGCATGTCGACGCTGAGCCGGCCCGGCAGCCGGACGGACGGGTCGGGCGCGAGCATGAACGATCCGGCGCCGATGGCGATCGGCTCTCCGTCCTCGGTGGTGAAGTCGACCCCGGCGACGAAGATCGAACGACCGGCCTTGATCGTCCTGGCGAACCCCAGGACCCGCCCCGAGGAGGGCGCCGGCCGGTAGAGGTGGACGTCGAGCTCGATCGTGACCGGGACCCGCGGGGCCATGGTCCCCGCGGCCAGGAGGCCGGTGAGGGTGTCGGCCCACGTGGCGAGGATCGACGTCCGCAGGTGCGGGGTGCCGGGCACGTGCATGTGGGGGGTGATCACGGCGGAGCCGTGCAGCTCCTCGCCGACCTGCCGGGTCGTGAGGCCGAGTTCCCGGAGGATGTGCCGTCGGCTTTCCTGGTCGGTTTCCTGGTCGGCGTTGACGCTCACTGCGACATCCCTTCGCGCTCGCGCCGCGGGCACGCCCGGCGGGCCGGCCGGGCGCGGGCCGCCCGCGGCGGCGAAATCTCACTTGCTCGTTAGGAGAATAGTATTCTCCCCTGATGCGGGGCCCGCGGGCGAGGGGCGGCAGGGGTGTCACGCGTCATACCGGGGTTCCGGACCGTTCACCGGGTGCTCGCCCGCCCAGGTTAGCGTCGCCCGCGTGGAACTGCGCCATGTCAGATCGTTCCTCGCCATCGCCGACGAGCTGCACTTCGGCCGGGCCGCGGCGCGCCTCCACCTGGCGCAGCCGTCCCTCAGCCAGCACCTGCGGCAGCTGGAACGCTCGGTCGGGGTGGAACTGGTCTCCAGGAACTCGCGCGAGGTCCGGCTGACCCCGGCGGGCGTGGTCTTCCGCGAGCTGGCCGGCGACATCGTGGAGCGCGTCCAGCGGGCCGAGGAGGCGGCGCGGGCCGCCGCGGCGGGCCGCGCGGGCACGATCAGGGTGGGGTACAACTTCCCGGCGGGCCGCCGGGTGCTGCCCGGCACGCTGGCCCGCTTCGACGCCCGCCACCGCGAGGTCGACGTGGTCATGGCCGAGATGCGCACGGGACCGCAGCTGGCCGCGCTCCAGGACGGCCGCCTGGACGTCGCCATGGTCTACGGCGAGCCCGCCTCGAACGGCCTGCGCAGCCGCCGCCTGCTGCGGGTCCCGCTGGTGGCGGTGGTGGGCCTGGAACACCGCTGGGCGGGCCGGGACGGGGTGCCGTTCGAGGAACTGGCGGGGGAGAGCTGCATCCTGTTCCACCGGGCCCAGTCGTCGGCGATGTACGACGCGATCTTCTCCGCCGCGCGCGCCAGCGGCATCCGGCTGAACGTGGCCGAGGAGGTCGACGACCCGGGCGCCACCGCGATCATCGCCGCCGTCAAGCCGCTGGTCGGCTTCGCCTCCGCGCTCCGCGGCGGCTTCGCTCAGGCGGCCCCCGGAGGGCCCGGCACCACCACGGTCCGCCTGTACGACCCCGTCCCGCTGCTGGACCTGTACGCGGTCTGGAACGCCGATCCGGGCCCGCTCGTGGAGTCCTTCCTGCGCTGCCTGCCCGACGCGAACGACCGCCTCCGCGCCTGACAACTCACGAGAGGTCCCGGCGCCCGGCGGAGGCGAGGGGCGCTGCCACGGCGGCATCGTCGCATCCTTGATGCAGTTGCGAGAAGTTTGCAATAGTGGCGGCATGACGTACTCGCTGCCCGACCTTCCTTACGACTACGCCGCCCTGGAGCCCGCCATCACGGGGGAGATCCTGGAGCTGCACCACTCCAAGCACCACGCCGCCTACGTCAAGGGCGCCAACGACACGCTGGAGAAGCTGGAGGAGGCGCGCGACAAGGACCAGCTCGGCGGGCTGGTCGGCCTGGAGAAGACCCTGGCGTTCAACCTGTCCGGCCACGTGCTGCACACCATATTCTGGGACAACCTGTCCCCCGACGGCGGCGACCGGCCCGACGGCGACCTGGCGGCCGCGATCAACGAGCACTTCGGCTCGTTCGAGGGCTTCAGGAAGCAGCTCACCTCGGCCACCGCCACCGTGCAGGGCTCGGGCTGGGGCGTGCTGGGCTGGGAACCGCTCGGGCGGCGCCTGATCGTCCAGCAGGTGTACGACCACCACGGGAACGTCGGCATCGGGGCGACCCCGCTGCTGGTGTTCGACGCCTGGGAGCACGCCTACTACCTGCAGTACCGCAACGTCCGGCCGGACTACGTCGAGAAGTTGTGGGACCTGGTGAACTGGAACGACGTCGCCGCCCGCCTCGCCGCCGCCAGGAGCACGGCGGCGGCCTGACAAGCCGCGGCGCCCACCGGACTACGGATCATGCTCAGAACATATTCCCTCGGTCCGGTGGGCGTCGCCTCGTATTCTGCACCTTCCGAACGGCCTCAGGCGTCGCTGTGCGCATTCGCGGACCGGACGAGCAGGGTGGGCGCTCCCGGGGCGGGCGACCGGAAGAACTCGGCCGTGGGAGCGTGCTGGACGCAGCGCCCGGCGTCGAAGACGGCGACCGTGTGCGCGATCTCCCTGACCGCGGCGAGGTCGTGGGTGATGAACAGCAGCGCCGTCGCGGACGGGGCGAGCAGGTCCGGCAGTGCGCCGAGGACCCGTTCGCGGGCCAGGGCGTCCAGCGCCGACGTCGCCTCGTCGCACACCAGCAGTGCGGGCCGGGCCATCAACGCCCTGACCAGTGCGCAGCGTTGGAGCTGGCCGCCGGACAGCCGGCCCGGAGTCCTGGCGAGCTGGTCGTCGTCGAGACCGAGCCGCGTCGCGATCACGTGCGCCTCGGCTTCGGCGTCCTGCGCGCTCATGCCGCGCAGCAGCCGTCCGGCGGCGGCGATCTGCCCGAGCAGCGGCCGGTGCCCTTCGAAGGAGTCCGCACTGTTCTGATGGACGTACTGGACGGTCCTGCGCTGGGCGGGATTCCGGCGCTGGATCCGGGCCGGCAGCCGGACGCCGTTGTGCGCGAGGCGCCCCGAGCCGGACGGGACGAGTCCGGCGAGGAGGCGGCCGAAGGTGGTCTTGCCCGCGCCGGACGGGCCGATCAGCGCGGTCCTGCTGCCGGGCGGGAACGACATCGTCACCGGTCCCGGCAACGGGGACGTCCCGGTACGGCGGCGTACGGCCACGGCGATCGCCTGGACGCCGTCGCCACGAGCCGCCGCCGGCTCGGCCCCGGCGTTCGGCATGCCGTGGGCTGCCGTGGCGCGTGGTCCGCCCAGCACCTGTGCCGCCGGGCCCTGCCGCACGATGCGGCCTTGTTCCAGCACCGCCACCTGCGCGGCCAGCATCCGCGTGAACGGCAGGTCGTGGCTGAGCAGCAGGATGCCGGTGCCGCCGGCGACCAGGGCGCGCAGGCGGTGGCCGAGGGCGGTGGCGGTGATGGGGTCGAGGCCGCTGGTGGGTTCGTCCAGGACCAGGAGACGGGCGCCGGTGACCAGGGCGGAGGCCAGGGCCGCGCGCTGCTGCTGTCCGCCGGACAGTTGGTGGGGCAGCCGGCGGGCGAGCGCCGGCTCCGGCAGTCCCGCGCTTGCCAGCGCCGCGTCCACGGCCGCCGCGCGGGCCGGCCGCGCGCGGTGCTGGAGCGCGGCGAGTTCGCCGAGAGTGCTTCCTATGCGCCGGATCGGGTCGAGCACGATTTCCGGGTGCTGGGGAAGGTGGCCCGCGGTGCCGGCTCTCAGGGCCCGGCGGCGGGGCTCGGGGAGAGGCAGCAGGTCGGTGCCCTCCAGCAGTACCTGGCCGTCCAGCCGTATGCCTGCGCGGGCGGCGGCGAGCGCCGCCAGTCCCAGGGTGGTCTTTCCGCTGCCGGACGGGCCGACGACCGCGACGACGGAGCCCGCGGACACGGTCAGGTCGATGTCCTGCAGCAGCCGGAGGTCTGTGCCGTGGACGCGCGCCGACAGGCGCTCGATCCGCAGCAGCGGAGTGCCGGTCACGGGATGAGCCTCCTGCGGGCCAGGGCGTGGTCGACGAGCAGGTTGCCGCCCACGCACAGGGACATCAGCAGTGCGGCCGGAACGAGCACGGCGGCGGGCTGGGCGAAGATCGCGTCGCTGTTGCGTTCGATGAGCACGGCCCAGTCCGGCGAGGACGAGGGCAGCCCGAGGCCGAGGAAGTTCGCGGAGGCCAGCAGGTAGAGCACCACCGAGAAGCGCGTGCCTGCGTCGGTCGCGATCGGAGCGGCGACCTCGCGGGCCAGGTGGCGCAGGTGGATGTAGGCCCAGCGATGCCCTTGCATGCGCAGTGCCTCCACGGTCGTGCGGGACGCGGGCGCCAGGGCCGCTCCCCGTACCAGCCGCGCGATGGGCGGGATCTGCAGCAGGCCGGCCGCGGCGACCAGCCAGTACCACTGCCTGCGGTCGGTGGCGGCCAGGGTGACCAGGAGCAGCAGGCCCGGGAAGGCCAGCAGCAGGTCGAGGGTGCGCATGACGGCCTCGTCCACCGGCCGGCGCGACCCGGCGGCCAGCAGGCCGAGCAGGACCCCGGCGGTGTAACCGAGCAGCAGCGCCCCCGCCGTGGTGCCCAGCACGGAGACCCCGCCGCGCAGCACCAAGGCCAGCATGTCCCGCCCCAGCACGTCGGTGCCCAGCGGATGGCCCCCGCCGGGCGGAAGGGAGGGCGAAGCCGCGGCGCCGGACAGGGGCGCGTCCACCGGGCCCGCCACCAGCGGCCCGGCCAGCGCCACCAGGATCGGGAACCCCAGCAGCACCCCTTCCAGCACGCCCCGGAGGCGGGCGGTCATGCCGTCACCTCCCTGCGCGGCGCCAGCCGGTGGACACCAGATCGGCCGCCAGGTGAACCGCGACCGCGGTCCCGGCGAACAGCAGCGCGTAGGTCTGCACCAGCGGCGCGTCCCGGTTCTGCACGGCCTCGACGAAGCCGGTCCCCAAGCCCTGGACGCCGAACAGGGACTCCACCAGCAGGGCCCCGCCCAGCAGCCCCTCCACGCAGCGGGCGAACTGCTGGACGGCCGGGCCGAGCGCGTTGGGGACCACATGGCGCAGCACCACGGTCCGCTCGCGCTGGCCCAGCAGCCTCAGGTGCTCGGCCACGGGCCCGTCCCGCTGGGCGGCGATCCCGGCGCGTATCTGCCGCGCCAGGTCGCACAGGTGGCGGGCGGCGAGCACCGTCACCGGCAGCACCAGCACGGAAGGGTGCGCGAGCAGCGCCGCCCCCTCCAGCCCGACGGCGGTGGCGGGCAGCAGCCCCGCGGCCAGGGAGAACGAGGCGACCAGCAGCAGTCCCAGGACGAACTCCGGCACCGAATGCAGCAGCACCGCGACCGCGTTGAGCACCCGGTCGAGCCGCGTGCCCTCGCGCAGGCCCGTGACGACGCCCAGCAGCGGCGCCAGCACGATCACGGCGGCCAGCGCCGGCAGGCCCAGCACCGCCGAGTCCAGCACGCGGCGCCCGATCTCCTCCTTCACCGGGACGCCGGTCATCAGAGACCTGCCCGGGTCGCCGGCGAACAGCGCGCCCAGCCACTGCCCGAACCGCTGCCAGGCGGGCTCGTCCAGTCCGAGCCCCTCGCGGAGCGCGGCGACCTGCTCCGGCGTGCCGTGCTCGCCCCGCAGGACGTCGGCGGTGTCACCCGGCAGCAGCGTGCCGAGCGCGAAGACCGCGACCAGCACCGCCAGGCACTGCGCCACCGCGAGCAGGCACCTGCCGGCGGCGTAGCGGCGCACCTCAGCCGAGGGCGACCCGGTCGAACCGGGCCCAGTCGCCGGAGTTGGGCGGGGCCGCGCGCAGCCCGCGCACCGACGCGGAGATCGCGTCGTTGGCGTCGGAGAACGCCCACACCAGCAGGCCGGACTCGTCCCGGGCGATCCGCTGGGCCCGGGCGAGCAGGTCCTGCCGCCGCTTCTCGTCGCGGGTGGTGCGCGCCCGTTCGAGGAGGTCGTCGAAGCGTCCGGAACGGAACCCGGTCATGTTCCGCGCGGCCCCGCCGCGCATGCGCTGCTCCAGGAAGTCGGAGAGCGGCAGCGTCGAGGTGGTGTTGAACGCCGCCACACCGCGCTTCTTGATCTCGCTGAAGTAGGTGGTGGCGGCGAGCGCGCGCGGCGTGATCCGCAATCCGACCTCGCCGAGCTGCCGGGCGATCAGGCTGGCCGCAGGCTCCCACGCCGCGTCGACCGCGCTGGTCTCCAGCGTGACGGCCAGGCCCTCCGCGCCCGCCTCGCGCACGAGTTCCCTGGCGCGATCCACATCGCGTGCGCGCTGGGGGAGGTCGGGCGGATAGCCGCGCAGACCCTTCCCGAACAGGTCGTTGCCGACTTCGCCGTGACCGGCCAGCGCGATCCGTACGAGCGCCTCCCGGTCGATGCCCAGCGCCACGGCCTGGACCAGCCGGGGATCGGAGAAGGGGGCGCGCTCGGTGCGCAGCAGGATCTGCTGCGCCGTGGCCCGCGGAACGGTCAGCAGACGCGTCGACCGCCGTCCATTCAGGCGGTTCACCGAGGCCCCCGACAGGTCCGCCGCGTACTGCACCTGCCCGGACAGCAGCGCGTTGACCCGCGTGGACTCCTCGTTGGCGGGCACGATCTCCAGCTCGGCGATGGACGGCGCGCCCGCCCAGTGCCCCTCCCAGCGCCTGAACAGCGCGGGCCCGCCCGGAGTGAACGAGACGTACCGGAAGGGACCCGAGCCGACCGGTGCGCGGAAGCCGGTGGCGCCCTCCGGGACGATCTCCGTGCCGGGGCCGGCGAACGCCGTGGGGAACGTGAAGTCGGGCCGCTCGAGCGCCAGCGTCAGCGTGCGTTCCCCGGTAGCGCGGCTGGCACCGAAGTCGATCGCCGACAGCAGTTGCTGGGAGGGCGAACCGGTCTCCGGGGCGGCCGCCCGCCGGTAGCTGTAGAGCACGTCCCTGGCGGTGACGGGACGGCCGTCGTGGAACCGCGCCCGCCTCAGCCGGATGTGCCAGCGCGTTCCCGAGGCATCGCTCTCCCAGGACTCGGCCAGGCGCTCACGGACCGACATGTCGTCGTTGTAGGTGCCGAGCGTGTCGAACAGCGCCTTCGCCCGGACCTGGTCGACGAAGTTGGGCGCGACGTGGGGATCGAGGGTCTCCTGCGAACCGCCGGCCGCGAACGCGGCGCGGAAGCGGTTCGTGCCGCCGCCGTCGCCGTTCCCGCCGCAGCCGGTGAGCAGCGCGGGGGACAGGAGCGCCGCTCCGCTCCCGGCCAGCAGGGTGCGCCTGCCGACCGCCCGCCCCCCTCGCCCTTCGCCGGCCCGTTCAGGGGCATGACCGTTCATCGGATCCTTCCCGGGGGTGTCCTCGCCCCCTTCCGGCGGACCGGCGACGGGTCAGTCTCCTGGCTCCCGGATCGTCGCTGGCCCCCGGCCTTCCCACCCGCTCACGCGGGCAGTGGCGTGCGAGGGGGTTCGCTCCCCGGTCACAGTGGCGGGACCGCGCCGGAATCACACCGGCTTCCTGGTCCCCGTCGCCTTTGCGCTGACATTAGACCAGTCGCGCCAATCGGTGCCGTGGAGAGGGTCCCCGCGGCGGTTCCGGTACTTGTCGTTATTGCGACTGTTGTGCAGGTGCCGCATGTGCCACCATGTGCGGTGTAGGCGACGGCGGAACGAGGAAGCCGGTGCGAATCCGGCGCGGTCCCGCCACTGTGATCGGCGAGCGGATCCCGAACCACGCCACTGCCCGCGCCCGCGGGTGGGAAGGCCGGGACGAGCTTCGACCCGAGAGCCAGGAGACTCACGCGGTCGCCTCCTCGAAGGACCTGGGGCGGATCTCCCCAGAGAGGAGAGGGCGACATGCCCATGGGCTCGTCAGGCCCGGCAGCGTGCCGGGTGCCACCGGTGCTGGCATCGCTGCTGTGCGCGGTGCTGCTGGTGGCGGGGTGCGGCGGCGGTACGGAGCGCGCCGGCGGCGCCCGGGGCGGCGCGGTGCCGTCCGGTTTCCCGGTCACGGTGGCCAACTGCGGGGTGACGACGACCTATCAGCGGCCTCCGCAGCGGGCGGTGTCGCTGAACCAGCACGCGACCGAGGTGATGCTGGCACTCGGGCTGGAGAAGTCGATGGTCGGCACCGGCTACCTCGACGACAAGGTTCTACCGGAGTTCCAGGCCGCCTACGACCGGGTGAAGGTGATCTCTGAGGAGTACCCCTCGTTCGAGGCGCTGCTGTCGGCCGAGCCCGATTTCGTCTACGGCGGGTGGGCGAGCACGTTCGAGGAGAAGGAGGGCCGGGGCCGCGCGGTCCTGAAGAAGGCCGGGATCGACACCCATCTCAACATCGAGGAGTGCCCCAAGGGGCCGGTGACCACGGCCACGGTCGAGGAGGAGATCCGGACCGTCGCCAGGATCTTCGGCGTGCCGGACCGGGCCGAGCGGCGGATCGCCTCGCTGCGCACCGTCCTGTCGGGGGTCGAGGGCAGGCTGTCGGGCGCGGCCCCGGTCAAGGTCGCGGTCTACGACAGCGGCGACAAGACCGTGTTCACCGCGGGCGGGGCGGGGATCGGCGACGAGATGATCCGGCTGGCGGGCGGCGCCAACCTGTTCTCCGACGTGAAGAAGGCGTACGGCGACGTCTCCTTCGAGCAGTTCGCCGAGCGGGCGCCCGAGGTCGTGCTCATCTACGACTACGGCGACCGGTCCGCCGAGGACAAGAAGAGGTTCCTGCTGAGCAACCCGGCCCTCAAGGACGTCCCGGCGATCAGGAACAGGCGGTTCGCGGTGCTGCCGCTGTCGTCCACGGTGACCGGTGTGCGGGTGGCGGCCGCGGTCGAGTCGCTGGCCCGGCAGCTGCACCCGGACCGCTTCGCGTGACCGGCGTCGCCGACCGGCCCGCGACCGGGAGCGTTGCGGGCACGGCGGCCGTGCGACGCCGAGCCCGCGTCCCGTTTCCGCTGGTGCTGGCGCTGCTGGCGGCGCTGGTGCTGGTCGCGGCCACGGCGGGGATCGCGGCCGGGTCGGTGCGGGTGCCGCCCGGACAGGTCTGGGGGATCCTGCTGCACCGGCTGCATCCGGTGCTGGCCGAGCCGGTCTGGTCGCCGGTCCGCGAGACGATCGTGCTGGACGTGCGGCTGCCCCGGGTGCTGCTGTGCGGCGTGGTCGGCGCCGGGCTGTCGGTGTGCGGGACGGCGCTGCAGGCCCTGGTGCGCAATCCGCTGGCCGACCCGATGCTGCTGGGGGTCTCCTCCGGTGCCACGGTCGGCGCGGTGCTCGTGGTGGTGTTCCACCTGACCTGGTTCGGGATGTTCTCGCTGCCGCTGGCCGCCTTCGGCGGGGCCCTGCTCGCGCTGATCCTGGTGTATTCGCTGGCCCGGTCCGGGGGCCGGATGACCACGGTGCGCCTGGTGCTGGCGGGCGTGGCCACCGCCGAGGTGCTGTACGCCGTCGCCAGCTACCTGGTCATCACCTCAGACGATCCGCGCGCCGCCGAGTCCGCGCTGCGCTGGATGCTCGGCGGGCTGGCCGGCACCACGTGGACGGTGCTGTGGATCCCCGCGACCGTGGTCCTGGCGGGCACGGCGGTCCTGGTCGGGCTGTCGCGCCCGCTGAACCTGCTGCTGGCCGGGGAGGAGGCCGCCGCCGCCCTGGGCCTGGACGTGCACCGCTTCCGCGCGGCGCTGTTCGTGCTGGTCGCCCTCATGATCGGGACGATGGTGGCGGTCAGCGGCTCGATCGGTTTCGTCGGCCTGATCATGCCGCACGTGGTGCGGTTGCTGGTCGGCGCCGACCACCGCCGCGCCCTGCCCGCCGCCGCGCTGCTGGGCGCGGCCTTCCTGATCGCCGCCGACCTGGCCGCGCGGACCCTGGCCGCCCCCGAGGAGATCCCGGTCGGCATCCTCACCGCCCTGGTCGGCGGCCCCTTCTTCCTTTGGCTGATGAGACGGAGGGCGGCACGGTGAACGGCCCCGGACCGTCCCGCCTGCGGGCCGAGGAGGTGTCGGTCGTCGCCGGCGGGCGGACACTGGTGGACGCGGTCTCCCTCGACGTGGCGCCGGGAGAGGTCGTCGCGCTCGTCGGGCCCAACGGCGCGGGGAAGAGCACGCTGCTGCGCACCTTCTACCGCGCGCTGCGCCCCACCTCGGGCCGGGTCCTCCTGGACGGCGACGACATCTGGCGGATGCCCGGCAAGCACCTGGCCAGGCGCCTGGCCGCCGTCCTGCAAGAAGCCCCCGGCGACTTCGAGCTGACGGTGTACGACGTCGTGGCGATGGGCCGCTCCCCGCACAAACGCGCCTTCCAGGGAGATGACGCCGGCGACCGCGACATCATCACCGGCTCGCTGGCCGAACTGGAGGCCGCGCACCTGGTGGACGCGCCCTTCGAGCGGCTGTCGGGCGGCGAGAAGCAGCGCGTCCTCATCGCCCGCGCCCTCGCCCAGCGCACCGGGACCCTCGTCCTCGACGAGCCGACCAACCACCTGGACCTGCGGCACCAGATCGACGCGCTCCACCTCGTCCGCCGCCTCGGCGTCACCGCGGTCATCGCGCTGCACGACCTCAACCTCGCCGCCGCCTTCTGCGACCGGCTCCACGTCCTGCACGGCGGACGCCTGGTCGCGGCCGGGCCGCCCGCCGACATCCTCACCCCCGGCCTGCTGGCCGAGGTCTACCGGGTCGAGGCGGAGGTGCACGCGCATCCCCGCACCGGCGCCCCCCAGATCACCGTCCTCCCCTGAAGCGACCGTCGCTATTTCAGGCCGGAGCGGACGAAGGCGTTCACGATGTGCCGCTGCAGGAACACGTAGAGGACCAGCACCGGCAGGCCGGCCAGCCCGGCGGTGGCCATCAGCGGTCCCCAGTCGGTGCCCTCGGTCCCCATGAAGCTGCGCAGGCCGAGCTGGATCACCGAGTTGGACCGCTGGAGGACCATCGCCGGCCAGAAGTACTCGTTCCACGAGGTGATGAACAGCAGGATGCCCAGTGCGGCCAGCGCGGGCCGCAGGTTCGGGACGACGACGGTCCACAGCGTGCCCCAGGACGAGCGCCCGTCCATGCGCGCCGCGTCCAGCAGCTCGCGGGGGAAGCTCATCAGGTGCTCGCGCAGGAGGAGGACGCCCAGCGCCGAGCACAGGTTCGGGACGATCACCCCGGCGAGCGTCTCCAGCAGCCCGAGCCGGGCCAGCAGCGCGTAGTTGGGCAGCATGGCCACCTGGAAGGGCACCAGCCAGGTGCCCACGAACGCCAGGTGGGCGAGCCCCCGCCCGCGGAACCGCCAGGCGGCGAACGCGTACGCGGCCGGCAGGGCGACCAGCAGCTGGCCGAGCGCGGACAGCGCCGCCATGACCGTGGTGTTGAGCAGCATGCCCGCGACGTCGTTCTTGGCCAGCGCGTCGGAGTAGTTGTCCAGCGACAGCGGCCAGGGCAGCGGCGACAGGTCGTGGACGTCGCCGGGCGCGCGCAGCGACGTCGCGTAGATCCAGTAGATCGGGAAGAGGCAGGCCAGGCCGAGCAGCCCCAGGGCCGCGTGCCCGGCCGCGCGCTCGATCCGTCCGCTCCCGCCGTGCCCCCTCACGCTCCCTCCTCGCGCGGCGCGCGGTCGGCCAGGCGGGCCGGCAGCGCCGCGACCAGCAGGAAGCCCGCGAAGAAGAGCATTCCGGCGGCCGCCGCGAGCCCGGCGTCGTGGCTGCGGAAGCCGAACTCCCAGAGCAGGTAGTAGATCGTGGTGGTGGAGCCGGCCGGGCCGCCCTGGGTGAGGGTGTCGACCAGGGGGAAGGTCCACTGCGCCGACAGGAGCACGGTCACCAGCGCCAGGAAAGCCAGCGTCGGCGACAGCAGCGGCAGGGTGATCCACCGCGTGGTCTGGGCCCGCGAGGCGCCGTCCACCCGCGCCGCCGCCGCGTACTCGGGATCGATGCCGGTCAGGCCCGCCGACACGACCAGCACCGCGAACCCGACGACATGCCATCCGGCGATGACGATGATCGCCCACTGGGCCGTCGCGGTGTCGTTCAGCCAGTTCGCGCCGGTGCCCAGGGCCGCGTTGACCGCGCCCGCCGACGGGTCCAGCAGCCACTGCCAGGCGGCCGCGCCCGCGACCGGCGCGACCAGCATCGGGGCGAACACCATGCCGCGATAGGCGGCGCCCGCCCGGCCGCGCACGCCGCGCGCCAGCAGCGCCACCGCGAGCGGGACCGCCACGGTGAACGGCAGCATCCCCCCCGATGACCACGAGCGTCCGGACGACCGAGGCGCCCAGCTCCGGCGTGGTCAGCAGCCGCTCGTAGTTGGCGGTGCCGACCGGGACCAGCGGCGAGGCCGGGCTCAGGTCCCAGGAGTGGAACGACAGGTAGAGCGTCTGGGCGAGCGGCCGGTAGGTCCATACGGCCAGCAGCGCCAGCCCGGGCGCCAGGTAGAGGTACGGCGGGGCCGCCCGCCGCAGCCGGGCGGCCAGGGAGGGACGTGCGGCGGCGGGCGGCGCGCCCTCCACGGTCGCGGGCCGGGACGGCGGCGCGACCTCGACGAACGTTCCGGTCACCATGCCCCGACCACGTTCTCGATCATGCGGATCCGGTCCGCCGCCGCGACGTCGTACACCCCGGCGGCCGACGGGACCGGGACGGCGGTCGCGACCACCCGACCGCCGAACACGTCGATCCGGCTGAACGCGGCCTCGGCGGCCGCGCGGAGCCGGCCCCGCGGAGGGAAACCCGCAACGCCGTACGCCAGGGCGGGCCCCACCCACACCGGCACGCCCGACAGCGCGCCCGCCGCCGCGTGGTGGGCATGGCCGGACACCACCATGCGCACGTCGCTGCCCTCGATCACCCGCGCCAGCCGTTCCGCGCCGCGCAGCCGCAGCAGGTGCACGGTCGGCACGGGGGAGGGGAGCGGCGGGTGGTGGCACACCAGGATCGTGCCGAGCGGCGCGGGCCTGGCCAGCACGTCCGCGAGCCAGTCCAGCTGCGCGGCCGACAGGTGCCCGTCGTGCCTGCCCGGCTCGGTGCTGTCCAGCAGCACGACGCGCATGCCGCCGACCGTCCGGACGGCGTCGCACGCGTCCGCGGACGGCTCCTCGCGCAGCAGCTCGGAGCGGAACGCGGCGCGCTCGTCGTGGTTGCCCATGGCGTACAGGACCTCGGCGCCGATCCGCCGCGCCGCGGGTTCCACCAGCTCGCGCAGCCGCCGGTAGGCGGCGGGGCGGCCGTCGTCGGTGAGGTCGCCGGTGAGCAGCAGCGCCGATACCGGCTGCCCCGACTTCTCGAGCATCGCCAGCGCGGCCCGCAGGTTCGCGGCGGTGTCGACGACGCCGTGCATGAGCTCGCCTTCGGCGAGGACGTGGGTGTCGGTGAGCTGGACGAACGTCAGATCCGGCCGCGTGCTCGCGGCGGCCCGGGGCGCGGTCACTTGCGGTCCGTCCTGATCAGGGCGGCGAGTTCGTCCTGCTTGGCGCGCAGCGTGGTGTCCACGTCCGCGCCCTGGAAGACGGCGCGCTCGACGGCGGCCATCATGCCGTCCCGGACCTGCAGGTAGCCCGCCCCCGGCATGGACACCCACGGCTGCATCCTGGCCAGCTGCTCCAGGTTGGGCTTGAGCTAGGGGTTGGCGTCCGCCCACGGCTTGAGCCCGGCGGCGTCGCCGACCAGCCCGGTGCGCAGCGGCAGGTAACCGATCTTGCTGGCGATGGTGGTGAACGCCCGCTCGCTCGTCAGGAACCGGATCAGCTCCCAGGCGGCGCGCCGCTTGGCCGCGTCCTTGGCGAACACGAACAGCGCCGCCCCCGAGTTGGTCGGGACCGCCTGCCGGCCGGCGAAGGCCGGCATCGCCGTCGCACCCAGCCGCCACTTGCCGGTCGACGCCTTCAGGAACGTGCCCTGCATCGAGCTGGATTCGAGGATCATGCCGATGTCGCCGCGCGCGAACCCGTCGACCGCCTGCTGCTGCGTGCGGTTCGGCATGGCGCCCGAGGCGACCAGGTGCCGCATGGTCCGGACCGCGCCGGCCGCCTGCGGATCGGCGAACGTCAGCCTTGTGCGGTCCTGGGAGATGACCCGTCCGCCGTTGGACAGCGCGAGCGCCTGGAAGCACCAGTCCTTGGCGGCCTTGGTGAGGCAGTCGACGTAGACGCCGTCCTTGCCGCCCTTCTCCTTGACGGCCAGCGCGGCGGTCCGGACCTCGTCCCACGTCGTGGGCGGTTTGGACGGGTCGAGCCCGGCCTTGGCGAACAGGTCGGCGTTGAAGTACAGCATGGGGGTGGAGAGCACGAACGGCACGCCGTAGGTCTTGCCGTTCCAGTCACCGAGCGTCCGCGTCGTGGGCGCGTACGGGTGCCGGGCGCCGGCGAAGTTGCGCGCGACCTCCTCCTTGCCGACCAGGTCGTCCAGGGGCAGGGCCTTGAGCCGGTTGACCGTAAAGTCCAGATCGCTGAAGCCGAGCTGGGCGACGTCGGGCGGCCCGCCGGTGGCGATCTGGTTCTGCAGGCTGGAGATCGTGTCGGTGGCGGGGTTGGCGCTGTTGCCCTGCGGCTTCTGGGCGGTGACCCTGATGTTGGGATGCTCCTTCTGGAAGGCGGCGATCAGCTCGGTGAACGTGTCCGTCCACGCGCCCGCCTGCCCGAAGTTGTAACTCTCCAGGACGATCGAGACCTTCTGGTCCGGGGCGAGTGCGGAGACGCGGGCCACGGGATCGCCGGCCGCGTCCCCGCCGCCCCCCATTCCGCAGGCGGCGGCCGTCACGAGCACCGCCGAAAAAGCGCATGCCAAGGACAGGGGTTTTCTCATTGCGTGCTCCTTAGAGAAACGGGCCAGACAGAAAGGGGCGAAGCGGGCTCAGACGGTCGTCGCTTGGACGCCGGCGGGCCGCCAGACCAGCCGGCGCCCGCTTCCGGCGTCGAAGAGATGCAGGTGCCCGGGACGGGCCGACAGCCCCACGCGATCGCCGGGCGCGACTCCGAGCGGACGCGCCCCGCGCACGCTCACCTGCGCGGAGCCCACCCGGCAGTGCGCGACCTCCTCGCCGCCCAGGTTCTCCACGGACATGACCTCGGCACGGAACGGCGCGTTCCCGCGGGGCGCGAAACCCAGGTGCTCGGGCCGCACGCCCAGCGTCACCGCGCGGTCGGGCAGCCCGGCGCCGTCGAGACCGAGCGCCACCTCCACATCGGGGGCGCGGGCGACCAGGTCGGAGCCGGCCGCGTGCAGGGTCGCGTCCAGGAGGTTCATCGGGGGAGATCCGAGGAACCGGGCGACGAACACCGAGGCCGGCTCGTCGTAGACCTCGGCGGGGGTGCCGGTCTGCTCCACACGTCCCTCGTTCAGCAGCACGATCCGGGTGGCCATCGTCATGGCCTCCACCTGGTCGTGGGTGACGTACACGACCGTGGCGCCCAGGCGGCGGTGCAGCGCGGCGATCTCGGCCCGGGTCGTGGCCCGCAGCTTGGCGTCGAGGTTGGACAGGGGCTCGTCCATGAGGAAGGCGCCGGGGTCGCGGACCAGCGCCCGGGCGAGGGCCACCCGCTGCCGCTGGCCGCCCGACAGCTCACGGGGCCTGCGATCCAGCAGCCCGGTCAGCTCGACCATGGCCGCGACCTCGGCGACCTTGGCGCGGACGACGGCCTTGGGCAACCGCCTGGCGCGCAGCGGGAACCCGATGTTCCGGGCGACCGACAGGTGCGGATAGAGCGCGTAGCCCTGGAACACCATGGCCAGGTTCCGCCGTTGCGGCGGGGCGTGGGTGATGTCGGCGTCGTCCAGCAGCACCCGCCCGCCGGACGGCTCCAGCAGGCCGGCGATCATGCGCAGCAGCGTGGACTTGCCGCACCCGCTCGGGCCCAGCAGGACCAGGAACTCCCCGTCGGCCACGTCCAGCCACACATCGTCCACGGCGGTCACCTGGCCGAACCGCCGCGTCAGCCCTTGCAATCGAATACGGCTCACGGCGCAGAGTGCAGCAGCGGTCCGTGGACAAAGGGTGAACGCGGGACGCGGCCCGCCACCGCCCGATCGCGGCTATATGCGGCATGACCTGCGAGGACTCCGCCACTGCCGCTCCGGCGCGATAGGCAGGAGCGATCAACCGAGAGTGATGACCTCTCGCTGGCGCACGTCGTCGTCCGGTCCCGGCCGGCCGGGACCGGTGGGCCCGTGCCACTCCAGGAGGAGGACGGTGGCGTCGTCGTCGAGCCGGTCGGCGTGGTGGTCGAGGATGCCGCGGATGAGGCGGCGGAGGGTCTCGGGGACGGGGAGCCCGTCGGCGTTGTGGCGGATGATGAAGTCGACGAACCGGTGCAGCCCGAACTCCTGCTTCTCCGCGTTGCGGGCCTCGATGATCCCGTCGGTGTAGAGCAGCAGCCGGTCGCCGGGCTCGAGCTGCTCGGAGCACGCTTCGGCGGCGTCGCCGAGGCCGGTGCCCAGGGGACTGGCGGGCGGGCAGGCCAGCGTGGTGACCCAGCGCCCGCCGCGGATGACCACCGGCGGCGGATGGCCGTGGTTGACCCAGGACAGCAGTCCGGTGCGGGTGTCCAGGCTGGCAAGCAGCGCCGTGACATAGGTGCCGGAGTCGAACTGCCCGCTCAGGACCTCCCCGATCCTCCGCCCGGTCTCGACGAGGTCGGCGCCCTGGAGGCGGCTGTTGCGGCAGGCGGCGATGGCGAGGGTGGCGGTGAGCCCGGACGAGGTGTCGTGCCCCATCGCGTCGAAGATCGCCAGGTTGACGATGTCGCCGGCCAGCCCGTAGTCGAAGGCGTCGCCGCCGATCTGGTAGGCCGGTTCGAGGACGGCGCCGATCGACACCCGGTCGTTGGCGAAGGTGAGCGGCGGCATCAGCCGCCACTGCATCTCCGCCGACACGGACATGGGCTGGACGCGGACGAGCCGGGCGTGGGTGTCGCTGTAGGGGCGCTTGCTGACCACCATCAGCGCCACCAGGCCGGTCATGCGCCGCAGGATGTCCAGGGTCTCCTCGTCGGCGCCGTCCACGGTGGCCCGCACGACGCCGATGCGTTCGGTCCCGTCCAGCAGCGGCGCCCACCACACGTCGGTGCCGGCGTCCTGGCCCTGCGCCTGGACCAGGTCCAGAGTCCGGAAGGCGCGGCCCGCCAGGGTGCCCTCGACCCGCAGCTCCGCCGCCTCCCCGGGATGGACGGGCTGCCCGTCGCGTTCGGGCAGCAGCCGCAGCACGCTCTGCTGCAGGTCAGCCACGTAGATCAGCACGTTCCGGATGCCGGCACGCTCGGCGTGCTCGGCCACGGCGGTGGGGATCTGCTGCATCGACATCAGGTGGCTGGCCTCCACCAGGTCCCCCAGCAGCCGTTCCCCCCGGTCGGCTCCCATCACCTCTCCATCGTCGGGTCGCGCGGTCGGGCTCGCACGGGGGCGCGGTCCGTGATCGGCGGGCGTTCCGCGGCTTGTTCCTCCCCTGCCCTGCCGTACGGGTGGAAAAACCCCAGGTCGGGGGCCTGCGGCGAGGCGGTTCCCGAGGGATGATCTGATCCGCTGGATCAACACCTACCGCCGCTTCCGCCGGGGCGCCGGGCCTGCGCGTCTGGCGGCGGTGAGGTCG
Organism: Actinomadura rugatobispora; assembly: GCF_055379765.1. Classification (NCBI taxonomy): domain Bacteria; kingdom Bacillati; phylum Actinomycetota; class Actinomycetes; order Streptosporangiales; family Thermomonosporaceae; genus Actinomadura; species Actinomadura rugatobispora. The sequence continues at coordinate 10,831,408 of NZ_AP029191.1, forward strand.
GCGCCGCGCCGGGAGCGCTAGGGGCGCGTTAAGCGGGTCCGGGTGGGCGCTAAGGGCGCGTCAAGACGGCTGGAAATGCGCCGATTGTGGCGTTTTACTGCCGGGGGCGTCCGTGATCGTCACCCCGCCCGCCGCGACCGCCACGGCGTCTGATCGACTAGATTTCGCCAGGCCGGAATCAGGGGAGTGTCCGGATGGGGGAGGTGAAGCCGGTATGGGCACGCGCGGCACCTGGCGCATCTACCTGGGCGCCGCACCCGGCGTGGGGAAGACCTACGCGATGCTGAACGAGGGGCGGCGGCGCGCCGGGCGCGGCACCGACGTGGTCGTCGGCTTCGCCGAGGCGCACGGGCGCGCCCGCACCGCCGAGCAGATCGGCGACCTGGAGGTGGTCCCGCGCCGCACCGTGCGGTACCGGGGGGCGGAGTTCACCGAGATGGACCTGGACGCGGTCCTGGCCCGCAGGCCCCAGGTGGCGCTGGTGGACGAGCTGGCGCACACCAACGTCCCCGGATGCCGCAACGCCAAGCGCTGGCAGGACATCGAGGTCCTGCTGGAGGCGGGCATCGACGTGATCTCCGCCGTCAACATCCAGCACCTGGAGTCGCTGAACGACGTGGTGGAGCGCATCACCGGCGTCCGGCAGCGGGAGACGGTGCCGGACGCGGTGGTGCGCCGGGCCGAGCAGGTCGAGCTGGTCGACATGACGCCCGAGGCGCTGCGCCGCCGCCTGGCGCACGGCAACGTGTACGGCCCGGAGAAGGTCGACGCCGCCCTCGCCAACTACTTCCGGACCGGCAACCTGACCGCGCTGCGCGAGCTGGCGCTGCTGTGGGTGGCCGACCGGGTGGACGAGGGCCTGGCCCGCTACCGCGACCAGCACGGGATCACCGAGCCGTGGGAGGCGAGGGAGCGGATCGTGGTGGCGCTGACGGGCGGGCCGGAGGGCGACACCCTCATCCGGCGGGCCGCCCGCATCGCGGCCCGCGCGGGACGCTCCGACCTGCTGGCCGTCCGGGTGGTGCACAGCGACGGGCTGGCCGAGGGCTCGCCGCGGGCGCTGGCCCGCCAGCGGGCCCTGCTGGAGAGCCTGGGCGGCACCTACCACCAGGTCGTGGGCGACGACGTGGCGACGGCGCTCCTGGAGTTCGCGCGCGGGGTCAACGCGACCCAGCTGGTGCTGGGGTCGAGCCGGCGGCGCGGCTGGCAGTTCCTGCTCGCCCCGGGGGTCGGCGCCGCCGTGGCCCGGGAGTCGGGCGAGCTGGACGTCCACATCGTCACCCACGAGCACGTGGGCAAGGGCCGCGGGATCGCCGGGACGGCCGGGTCGGCGCTGAGCCGGCGCCGCAGGGCCGCCGGGTGGGTGCTGGCGCTGCTGGGCCCGCCGGTCCTGACCGCCCTCCTGGCCGGCATCAGCGAGCATGTCGGGCTGGTCACCGACATCCTGTTCTATCTCGCGCTGACCGTCGGGGTGGCGCTGGCGGGCGGACTGTGGCCCGCGGTGGTCGCGGCGGTGCTGGGCACCCTGCTGGCGAACTGGTTCTTCACCCCGCCCTTCCACACCCTCACCATCGCCGGCCTGCAGAACACCGTCGCGTTGCTGATCTTCATCGGGGTCGCGATGTCGGTGTCGTCGGTGGTCGACCTGGCCGCCCGCCGGACCCGGCAGGCGGCGCAGAGCAGCGCCGAGGCCGAGACGCTGAGCATGCTGGCCACCAGCGTGCTGCGCGGGGAGAAGGCGCTGCCCGCCCTGCTCGAGCGGGTCCGGGAGACCTTCGGGGTGAGCTCGGCGGTGCTCCTGGCACGGGGCGGCGCCGGCTGGGAGGCGGTGGAGGCCGCCGGCCCGGATCCGTGCGCCGATCCCGGCCAGGCCGAGGCCCGGGTCCAGGTGGCCGAGGGCGAGGCGCCGGACGGGCGGGGGGAGATGGTGCTCGCCCTGCGCGGACGGGTGCTGCCCGCGGCCGACCGCCGGGTGCTCTCGGCCTTCGCCGCGCAGGCCGCCGCGGTGCTGGAGTGGCGGCGGCTGGACGAGCAGGCCGCCCAGGCCCGCCGGCTCGCCGAGGGCAACCGGATCCGCACCGCGCTGCTCGCGGCGGTGTCCCATGACCTCCGCACCCCGCTGGCCTCGATCAAGGCCGCGGTGAGCAGCCTGCGCGCCGACGACGTGACCTGGGCCCCCGAGGACGAGGCCGAGCTGCTCGCCTCCATCGAGGAGTCGTCCGACCGCCTGGACGGGCTGATCGGCAACCTGCTGGACATGAGCCGGCTGCAGACGGGCGCCGTCGTCCCGCTGACCCGTCCGGTCGCGCTGGACGAGGTGGTGCCGGGAGCGCTGCGGGGCGTGCCGGTGGACCGGGTCGAGGTCGAGGTGCCCGAGACCCTGCCCGCGGTCGCCGCCGATCCGGGACTGCTGGAGCGGGCGCTGGCGAACGTGGTCGAGAACGCCGTCCGGCACAGCCGCGAGACCGTCCTGGTGTCGGCGGGGGAGCTGCGGTTCGGCCGCGGAGCCGGCCGGGTCGAGATCCGCGTCGCCGACCGGGGGCCGGGGGTGCCCGACACGGCGAAGGAGCAGATCTTCGCGCCGTTCCAGCGGCTCGGGGACTCGCCCGGGGGCACCGGGGTCGGGCTGGGGCTGGCCGTCGCCCGCGGCTTCACCGAGGCCGTCGGCGGGACCCTGTACGCCGAGGACACCCCGGGCGGCGGCCTCACCATGGTCTTCGCCCTGCCGCTCGCCGCCGGGGACGGGGACGCGGCCGGTCCGCCGGACGCCGTCCCCGCCGGCGGAGCAACACCGGACCGACGGAGGGAGACGCCGTGACTCGCGTTCTCGTCATCGAGGACGAGCCGCAGATCGTCCGGGCCCTGCGCATCAACCTCAGGACCCGCGACTACGAGGTGGACACGGCTGCCGACGGCCGGACCGCGCTGGAGGCGGCCGCGCGGCGGCACCCGGACGTGGTGCTGCTCGACCTCGGGCTGCCGGACATGGACGGGGTGGAGGTGATCAGGGGGCTGCGCGGCTGGCTGAACGTCCCGATCATCGTGCTGTCGGCCCGGCACGCCTCCGCCGAGAAGGTGCAGGCCCTCGACGCCGGGGCCGACGACTACGTCACCAAGCCGTTCGGCATGGACGAGCTGCTGGCCCGCCTGCGCGCGGCGGTGCGGCGGGCGGCGCCCGCCGACCAGGACGCCGTGGTGGACGCGGGGGACTTCAGCGTGGACCTGGCCGCCAAGAAGGTGCACCGGGACGGCGCGGACATCCGCCTGACGCCCACCGAGTGGCACATCCTGGAGGTGCTGGTCCGCAACGCCGGACGGCTGGTCGGACAGCGGCAGCTGCTGCGCGAGGTGTGGGGGCCGGCGTACGAGAAGGAGACCAACTACCTGCGCGTCTACCTCGCCCAGCTGCGCCGCAAGCTGGAGCCGGACCCGGCCCACCCCCGCCATCTGATCACCGAGCCGGGCATGGGCTACCGCTTCGAACTCTGAACCACCGCGATGTCCCCGTCGCCCCTAATTCCCGCATGGGGCTCGAGGGGACGCGGGCGTACGAGGACGAGGACGTCGACGATCTCCCGCCGCTGGTCCGGCGGGCCGTGCGGGCGGCGCGCGGGCACGGGTTCGCGTTCTCGTGCAGACCCGAACAGGGACGGCAGCGTCGTCGTGGGAACGCGCCTGCCCACCGGCGGCCGGGCCCCAGGCGCGCACGTGCCGTGACACGAGGGGCCCGGTCGGATCGGACCAGTTTGGTCAGGCCCCGGCGGTGCGCCGTCTCAGGCGCAGGGCGGCGGGCGCCAGCACGATGAGGACGATCGCGGCGAGCAGGACGGCGGTGATGGGCTGGGTGAGGAACCCGGTGAGGTCGCCGCCGAAGATGCGCATCGACCGCCGGAACGACGACTCCAGCAGGGAGCCGAGCACGAAGGCCAGGACGAGCGGGCCGGGCTCGAAACCGGCCTTCTTCATCAGGTAGCCGACGACGCCCAGCCCCACCATCAGGAACATGTCGAAGACGCTCATCCGGACCGTGTAGACCCCGATCATCGTGATCAGGATCGTGAGCGGGGCCAGGATCGCCGCCCGGACGCGCAGGACCCGTACGAACAGCCCGATCAGCGGCATGCTCATCGCCAGGAGCAGCAGGTTCCCGACGTACATGGAGTTGACGACGCCCCAGAACAGGTCGGGCTTCTCGTCCACCAGCGTCGGGCCCGGCGTGATGCCCTGGATGGTCAGCGCGCCGAACATGACCGCCATGGTGGCGTTGGCGGGCAGGCCCAGCGTCAGCAGCGGGATGAAGGAGGAGGTGGCGGCGGCGTTGTTGGCGGTCTCCGGCCCGGCGACGCCCTCGACCGCGCCCTTGCCGAAACGCTCGGGCTTCTTGGCGACCCGCTTCTCCAGCGCGTAGGAGACCATCGACGACATCGTCGCGCCGCCTCCCGGCAGGATGCCGAGCAGGAAGCCGAGCACCGACCCGCGGCCGATCGCCGCCTTGGACTCGCCGATCTCCTCGCGGGACGGGTAGACCGAGCCCACCTCGGCCATCGGGGCGCCCGGCCGCCGCAGCGACTCCAGGTTGTGCAGGATCTCCGCGACGCCGAACAGGCCCATCGCGACGATCACGAAGTCGATTCCGTCCAGTAGCTGGTCGACGCCGAGGGTCAGGCGGGCGGCGCCCTCCAGCGGGTCCTGGCCGACGGTGGCCAGCAGCAGGCCGACCGTCGCCATGAGGCCGCTCTTCAGCCGCGACCCGCTGCCGAGCGTGGTGATCAGCAGGATGCCGAGAAGCGCGAGCGCGGTGTACTCCGACGGGCCGAAGTCCAGCGCGAACCCCGCCACCAGCGGCGCGACGAACGTCAGCGCGACGATCGCGACCGTGCCGCCGACGAAGGAGCCGATGGCGGCGAGGCCGAGGGCCGATCCGGCGCGGCCCTGCCGGGCCATCGCGTGCCCGTCCAGGGCGGTCACGACGGTGGACGCCTCGCCGGGCAGGCGCAGCAGCACCGAGGTGATCGTGCCGCCGTACTGGGCGCCGTAGAAGATCCCGGCCAGCATGATGATCGCCGCGGTCGGGTCGATGTTGTAGGTGATCGGCAGCAGCACCGCGATGGTGGCCGCCGGGCCGAGGCCGGGCAGGACGCCGACCAGCATGCCCAGGGTGACGCCGAGCAGGCAGTAGAGGAGGTTCTCCGGCTGGAAGACCACCCCGAAGCCCGAGATCACCGGGGAGAGGAAGTCCATGTCGTCGTCCTCACAGGCGGGTGCGGGGGTTCACAGGTGGATCAGGTGGGGCAGCGACACCCCGAGCCCGGTGATGAACAGCAGGTAGAGGGCCGCCGTCGCGACGACCGAGACCGCGGCGGTGACGCGCCAGCCCTCCCGGCCCAGCCCCTTCATCCACAGCACCAGGAGCGCGAGGGTGGGCACCTCGAAGCCGATGAGCTCGAACAGGAACGCGTAGCACAGGAGCGAGACCACCGCGACGGCGACCGTCACGACGTCCTTGGTGAACGGCTCCTCGTCGCCGCGCGGCCGCGACCGCAGGACCAGCAGCGCGGCGAGGACCACCATGACGACGCTGACGAGCAGCGGCCACAGCCCCGGCCCCGGGGCCGGCAGCGTGCCGACCCCGAGGTTCCAGGACATGACCGCGGCGACCACCCCGACCGCGAGCGGCACCAGCGCGGCCACCACGTTCTGCGCGCGTGCGCGCGGGACGTCGGGGGACGAGCCGGTCTCGTCCGCCGTCTCGTCCTCGGCCTTCGGCGTCACTGCTGCGCCTTGAGGTCGATGCCGAGCTGCTGCGACATGGCGGTGAACCGCTTGAGGCTCTCGTTGATCTGCGCCGCGGCCTGCTCGCCGTCGGCGTTCCACGGCACGATGTAGCTCGCCTTGAGCAGCCGGAGGTAGTCGGGCGAGGCGACGGCCTTGTCGATGGCGGCGCCGAGCTTGTCGCGGACGTCGGTGGGCAGCCCGGCCGGGGCGGCGACGAACCGGCGCTGGTCGACCAGGACCTGGTAGCCGGACTCCTTGGCGGTCGGCACGTCCGGGAGCGCCTCGTGCCGCTTCTCGGAGAAGACCGCCAGGGCGCGCATCTTGCCCGCCTGCACGTGCTTGAAGCCCTCGGCGATCTGGACGGAGGCGACGTCGACCTTGCCGCCGAGCACCGCGGTGACCGTGGGGGCGCCGCCGTCGAACGGGACGGGCGAGGCCTTGACCTTGGCCGTGCCGAACAGCAGTGCCTGCGAGAGCTGGCTGCCGGTGCCGGGCCCGGTGGTGCCGTACTTGAGGCTGCCCGCGCCGAGCAGGTCCTTGAGCGTGCGGTACTCGGAGGACGCGGGCACCACCAGGACGTAGTCCTCGACGGCGAGGCCCCTGACGAGGGTCATGTCCTTGACCTGGATGGCGTCGGGGTCGCTCAGCATCAGCGGGCCGATGGCGAACAGCGACTGCGGCATCACCGCGACGCGGTAGCCGTCGGGCTTGCTCCCGAACACGTCCTTGCCCGCGATCTTGCCGTTGGCGCCCGGCTTGTTCACCACGACGGCCTTCTGCCCGAGCGGCTTGTCGATGTTCTTGGCCAGGGCGCGGGTGAGCAGGTCGGTGCTGCCGCCGGGGTCCTGCGGCACGGTGAACTCGACGGGCTTGGCGGGGTAGCCGGAGGAGCCCTTGTCGGCGCCGCCGCCCTGGACGGAGCAGGCGGACGCGGCGACGGTGACGGTGACGGCGGCCAGGAATACGCCGATTCTCATTTCATTCTCCGTTTCACCAGCACGGAAGGGGAGGGCCGGACCTGAGCGTGGACTCGGCCGGGTTGCTGGGATGGGGGGTGGGCGGAGAGGGCGGGGGACGAAGGGCGGGGGTGTTGAAGGGGCGGGGGTAGTGAAGGAGCGGGGTCAGCGGGTGGCGCCGACGAGGGCCAGTCCGGTGGTCAGCAGGGTGTCGAGTTCCTCCAGATGCCGGGGGGCGGGGTCCATGAGGGGAGCGCGCACCGGGCCCACGTTCGCGCCGCGCAGCCTGGCCGCCGCCTTGACGAGGGAGACCGCGTACCCGGTCCCCCTGTCGCGCAGTTCGACGAAGGGCATGTAGAACTCCTCGAGCAGCCTGTCGACGCGCTCGTGGTCCTCGGCGTGCAGGGCGGTGAAGAAGGCCCGGGAGATCTCGGGGGCGAAGGCGTGGACGGCGGAGGAGTAGGCCGGGACGCCGATGGCGCGGTAGGCGCGCGCCTGCATCTCGGCGGTGGCCGCGCCGTTGAAGAACAGCCAGTCTTCGGGGGCGGCCAGCTTGATGCGCTGGAGCCGGTCGAGGTCGCAGTGCCCGTCCTTGACGCCGATCACGCCGGGGATCGCGGCGAGGGCGGGTGCGTCGGCGACCTCGATCCGCACCTGGGCCCGCTGGTAGACGATGAGCGGCAGCGCGGTGCTCGCGGCGACGCGGCGCACATGCTCGACCAGTCCCCGCGGCGGCGTCTCGACGAGGTAGGGCGGCAGGAGGAGCAGGGCGTCCGCGCCCGCGCGTTCGGCGATGGCCGCGAACCTGGCGGCCTGCGCCCAGCCGTAGCCCGCGCCCACGACGACCGGCACGGTGCCGGCCGCCTCCTGGACGGCGGCCGTGACGAGTTGCTCGTACTCGTCCTCGGCGAGGGAGAAGAACTCACCCGTCCCGCAGCAGGGGAACAGCGCGCCGGGACCGGCGGCGAGCTGGGAGCGCAGGTGGGCGCGGTAGGCGTCGAGGGCGATGCGCCCGCCAGCGTCCAAGGCGGTCAGCGGGAACGCGAGCACTCCCGCCGCCATGCCCCGGCGCAGCCGTTCGATCGTCTCGCCGTGGGTCGTCGTTACCGCCAACTTGTCTCCATATATAGTTGGATGACATGTGGCGAGCAGCTTGGCCGCATTTCGGTATGGGTGTCAATACTCCGGCCGCGATCGATTTCAGAGCCCCCCAAGAGGTGTGATGACTCCCCCCGCACGAGGGCGCCGGGCCGCCCGCCCCGGCCTTCGAGCGGACAATCTCCGTCGCGCCCGGACGGCCTGACGGGTGGACCTGTCCTCGGGCGCCCTGCTGATGGCGGCGGGCCTGGCCTCCGGGCTGGCCGGATCCATCGCAGGCCTGGCCTCCCTGGCCAGCTACCCGGCCCTGCTCGCCTTCGGGCTGCCGCCGGTCGTCGCCAACGTCACCAACACCGTCGCGATGTTCTCCACCACGGTCGGCGCCGCCACCGGGTCGCGTCCCGAACTGCGCGGCCAGACCCGCCGGGTCCTGCGGCTGGTCGCGGTGGCCGCCGCGGGCGGGTCCCTCGGCGCGTGGCTCCTGCTCACCACCCCCGCCTCGGCGTTCGAGGCGGTGGTGCCCTGGCTCATCGCGCTCGGATCGGCGCTGCTGCTGGCGCGCGACCGCCTGCGCGCGTGGGCCGAGGCGCGGGCGGCGCGCGCGGCCGCCGCGGCGGCCGCGGACCCGTCGGCGGATCCGGGGGAGGCGCCGGCGCCCTCGTTCCTGCCCCTCGTCGTTCCGGTCGCGCTGGTCGGGCTGTACGGCGGGTACTTCGGCGCCGCCTCCGGGGTGCTGATGCTGGCCGTGCTGTGCGCCACCGCGACCGAGCCGCTGCCGGTGACCAACGCCGTGAAGAACCTCGCCACCGGCGCGGCCAACGTCACCGCGGCGGTCGCCTTCGCGTTCCTGGCACCGGTGCACTGGCCGGCCGCGGGACTGCTGTCGTGCGGCTGCCTGGTGGGCAGCTGGCTGGGACCCAAAGTCGTACGACGACTTCCGGAGCGGCCGCTGCGCTACGCGATCGCCGCCGCAGGTTTCGGACTCGCCCTCTCCCTTCTGGTCGTATGATGACCTAGGTTGTCATCATGACAACTCGTCCCGACCGCATCGCCCGGGTCCGCCTGTCCTCGCTCCGCCTCCCCCTGACCACCCCGATCAGCGACGCCAAGGTCCTCACCGGGCGGCAGCGCCCGATGACCGAGATCGCCTTCCTGTTCGCCGAGATCGGATCGGAGCAGGGCCACGAGGGCGTCGGGTTCGGCTACTCCAAGCGGGCCGGCGGGCCGGGGCAGTACGCGCACGCCCGGGAGATCGCGCACGAGCTGGTCGGCGAGGATCCCAACGACATCGCGCGCATCTGGGACAAGCTGGTCTGGGCCGGTGCCTCGGTCGGCCGCAGCGGCCTGGCCACCCAGGCGATCGCCGCGCTCGACGTGGCCCTGTGGGACATGAAGGCCAAGCGCGCCGGCCTGCCGCTGGCCAAGCTGCTCGGCGCGCACCGCGACTCCGTCCGCTGCTACAACACCTCCGGCGGGTTCCTGCACACCCCCGTCGAGGAGGTCCTGAAGAACGCCACGGCCTCGCTGGAGCGCGGCATCGGCGGCATCAAGATCAAGGTGGGCCAGCCCGACACCAGGACGGACCTGGCCAGGCTGGACGCCGTCCGCGAGCACCTCGGCGAGGACGTTCCCCTGATGGTCGACGCCAACCAGCAGTGGGACCGGGCGACCGCCCACCGCATGGGCCGCGCGATGGAGCGGCACGGCCTGGTCTGGATCGAGGAGCCGCTGGACGCCTATGACCACGCCGGGCACGCCGCGCTCGCCACCGCGCTGGACACGCCCGTCGCCACCGGTGAGATGCTCACCAGCGTGACCGAGCACGCCGAGCTGATCAGGGCCGGGGGCGCCGACGTCGTCCAGCCCGACGCGCCGCGCATCGGCGGCATCACGCCGTTCCTGCGCCTGGCCGCCCTGGCCGACCACGAGCACCTGCAACTGGCCCCCCACTTCGCCATGGAGATCCACCTGCACCTGGCCGCCGCCTACCGGTCCGAGCCGTGGGTGGAGCACTTCGAGTGGCTGGAGCCGCTCTTCGAGGAGCGCCTCGACATCCGCGACGGGCGGATGATCGTGCCCGACCGCCCCGGCCTCGGCATCACCATGAGCGAGCAGGCGCGAGCGTGGACGACGGAGACCTACTCGACATGACGACCAGGACCCAGCGGCTCGTCGACATCCTCACCGCCCGCATCCAGGAGGGCGTGATCAGGCCGGGGGAGCGGCTGCCGACCGAGGGCGGCCTCGTCGAGACCTACGGCGTGAGCAGGACGGTCGTGCGCGAGGCCGTCGCGCGCCTCAAGGCCGCCGGGCTGATCGAGACCCAGCATGGCCGCGGCAGCTTCGTCCTGGCCAGGCCGAGCACGACCGGGTTCGAGCCGGAGCCCCGCGACCTGCGGGACGTGCTCGACCTGCTCGACCTGCGGATGGGCGTGGAGGCGGAGGCGGCGGGCCTGGCCGCCGACCGCCGTACCGAGTCCGCCCTCACCGGCCTGCACCAGGCCCTGGAGAGCTTCGCCCGCGCGGCCGCCCACCCCAGCACGGCGGTGAACGCCGACTACCAGTTCCACCTGCGGATCGCGCTGGCCACCGGCAACCGCTACTTCGGCGACCTGCTGGGCTCGTTCGGCCCCTCGATGATCATCATGCCGCGGGAGCGGCTGCACCCCCGCCGCCCCGACTTCGCCACGATCGTGACCGAGCACGAGAACATCTACGCCGCGATCGAGCGCCAGGACCGCGAGGCCGCGCGCGCGGCCGTCCGGGTCCACCTCTCCAACAGCCGCGCCCGGCTGCTGGCCGCGCAGACCTGACCGGTCCAAGCCCGACCGTTCACCCCCGGCCGCTCGCCGGTCAGGTGAAGTCGTCGATGAGGCGTGCCAGGTCGAGGGGCTTGTCGCCCTGGACGGAGTGGCCCGCGCCCTCGACGGTCTCGATCCGCGCCCGGGGGAGGAGCCGGGAGAACTCGGTGACGTCGTCGGGGGAGACGACGCCGGAGAGCGAGCCCAGGACCAGCATCGCCGGCGCCTCGATCTTGGCGAGATCCTCCCAGAGCGCGCCGAACCCGTACGGGTCGCCGGGCGGCCGCAGCCGGTCGTAGCGCCACTGCCAGGTGCCGTCGGGCAGCTGCCGGGCGTTGTGCAGGATGCCCCGGCGCAGTGAGCTCACCGATCTGGTCGGGTTGAACTTGACCGTCCGCTCCAGCAGCTCGTCCAGCGAGGGGAAGGTCTCGGGGCCGTCGACGAACGCCGCGATCGGCGCCGCCTTGTCCCGGTTCACCCCCGGGCTGACGTCCACGACCACGAGCTTTCGCACCAGCTCGGGGTGCTGCGCGGCCAGCCGGATCGCGGTGAGCCCGCCCAGCGACATGCCGACGACCGCCTCCGCCTGCGGGGCGAGCCGTTCGATGACGGCGGCGATCGCCTCGGCGTTGCGGACGGGCCAGTAGTCCCGGTCCTCGCGCCAGTCGGAATGCCCGTGGCCGGGAAGGTCGACCGCGACCAGGGGACGGTCCAGGGCCAGCGCGACGGTGTCCCAGGTGTGCGCGTTCTGCGCGCCGCCGTGCACCAGCACCAGCCGGGGCGGCCCCTCGCCCCAGACCAGCGAGCTCACCCGCTGCCCCGGGCCGACCTCGACGGACTCCCGGCGCACGGACGGCGGGCCCGTCCACGGCAGCCCGGCCTCCCGGGCGTTCTCCTCGAAGAGCCCGAACTCGTCGTACGCCATGACAACTCCCGCCGGTAGGAAGGTGTGCCGTGCTCCCGGAACACCCTATCCCTAGCTTTTCAGTATGAAATCGGCGGGGTGCCGTGAGATCCGGGGCCGTGAGATCCGGGACCGCCCGGCGCGGCCTCAGCGGGCGACGTAGCCGCCGTCCACGGGAAGCGCCGTGCCCGTGACGAACGACGACTCGTCACTGGCCAGGAAGAGCGCCGCGGCGGCCAGCTCGGACGGCAGGCCCCACCGGTCCATCGGCTGGACCGGCATCCTCGTCCCGGGCGGCGGCTCCGGGTCCTCGCGGGTCGCGCCGGCCAGGCCGGTGTAGGTGTTGCCCGGGCAGATCGCGTTGACGCGCACGCCCTCCTTGGCGTAGTCGAGCGCCGCGCTCTTGGTCATCTGGACGACGCCGCCCTTGGCCGCGGAGTACACCGAATGGTGCTTCCAGCCGACCAGGCCCGCCGCGGAGGCGGTGTTGACCACCGAGCCGCCGCCGGTGCGCAGCATCGCCCCGATCCCGTACTTCATGCCCAGGAAGACGCCCTTGAGGTTCACCGCGACGACGTCGTCGAAGGTGCTCTCGTCCTGCTCGACGATGGGCTTCCTGGGACCGCCGAAACCGGCGTTGTTGCACAGGACGTCCAGCCGCCCGAAGGTCCGCTCCGCGGTCTCGATCATCGCCCGCACCTCGGCCGCGGACGAGACGTCGCAGTGGACGGCGACGGCCGCGTCGCCGATCTCGGCGGCGACCTCGTCCTGCTGCCCGCTGCGGTCGGCGCAGACGACCCGCGCGCCCTCCGCGGCGAACAGCAGCGCCATGGACCGGCCGATCCCCGACCCCGCGCCGGTGATGACCGAGACCTTGCCGGCGAGCCGGCCCTTGCTGAGCGTCATGGCGTCCATCCCTACGGTTCCGCTGGGGTGCTGGTCGTGGTGCGGTGCCGCGCCTTGGGCGCGAGCTCCGGTTCGTGCTTGGTGAGGATCTGCCGGAAGCGGGCCTCCGCGAGCGGCCCCAGCCCGTCGTAGATCCGCGCGAAGATGCGCTGCGCGCGGCGCCCGGGCCAGCCGGGCGGGAGCAGGCTCTCCGGCAGCTCGGGGTCGACGCTCACCAGTTCCCGCCAGGAGTCCTTGACGCTCGTCCTGGCCACGAGCGCCTCCGCCGCCCCGACCGTGCCGTGCTCGACGCGGTCGACCAGCGGCCCGAACTCGGCGATGAACTCCTCGTACTGGGCGCCGATCGCGGCGACGTCCCAGGCCGCGAGCGGGTCGCCGCGGTTGACCGCGAAGGTGACCTGGGAGCGCAGCACCGTCGCGTTGGCCACGGCGACGCTCTGCAGGAGCTCGACCGTCTGGTCGTGGGCGGCGTGCGGCGACACCCACACGCTGTCGTACAGGGGGGCGTAGCCGAGCCACCGCAGCCGCGTCCGCAGCGTGTACCGGAGGTCGCGCTGGTCGTCGGGGACGGAGAAGACGACGGTCGTCCACGAGCCGTCCCACGTCCGCTCGCGGGCCCGGAACTCCACGGTGCGCCGCTGGGCCTGCTCCAGCACGTGCGACGCTGTCGCCGCGAGCCGGTAGAACGTCCTGCGGCCCTTCCGCGTCGACTCCAGGACGTTCCGGCGGGCGAGCCGGGCGATCGCGGCGCGCGCGCTCGCCTCCGTGTTGTCGAACTCGGTGAGCAGCGCGACCAGCGCCGCGGACGGCAGGTACTCCTCCCGGTCGAACCAGTAGTCGGTGAACAGCCCCAGGACCAGGTGCTGGGGATTCGATCCGACCTGGACGCGCGGAAGGTCGACGTCGGTCTGCACAAAGGCTTCCATCACGTGGGAACGCTATCCACCGCGGCCCCCGCCGGGAGGGCCGACGTCCGGTCCGCCGGTGCCGTCTCGGGCCGGCCGGCGGGACCCCTCCCCGCACCCCGGTGACACCCGGTCACCGTGCGGAGTGCGGGGAGGGGCCCGTGTCGCGCTGGAACGGCCATCAGGTGTTGCGCCCGCCGTTCACACCGATGATCTGGCCGGTCACGTAGCCCGCCTCCTCGGAGACGAGGAAGGCGCACGCGGCGGCGATGTCCTCCGGGCGGCCCGGCCGGCGGACGGGCGTCCGGAGGGTGTGGTCCTCGACCGTGCCGCCGAACATCCCGCGCCGCTCCGACTCCCTGAGCATGGGGGTGTCGATGAAGCCGGGAGGGATCGTGTTGACGGTGATCCCCTTGGGCCCGAACTCCAGGGCCAGCGACTTGGTCAGGCCGATCAGGCCCGCCTTGGCCGCCACGTAGTGGGCCATGTACTGCTGGCCGCCCTGGGCGCTGGAGGAGGAGATGTTGACGATCCGCCCCCAGCCCGCCTCGATCATGCCGGGCAGCACGGCCTGGGTGCAGTAGAACGGGCCGTCGAGGTTGACCGCCATCATGCGGCGCCACTTCTCGTCGTTGATCTTCAGGAACTCCCGGAACCCGGTGATGCCGGCGTTGTTCACCAGCACCAGCACCGGCCCGAGGTCCTCGCCCACCCGTCCCATGGCCGCGTCGACCTGGGCCCGGTCGGACACGTCGACGCCGCCGACCGCCAGCGCCTCGCCGCCCTTCTCCCGCACCTCGCCGGCGACGGCCTCGGCGCGGCCGGCGTCGAGGTCCACGATCGCGACGGGGTGCCCGTCCTGGGCCAGGCGGTGCACGATCGCCCGGCCCATGCCCGAGCCGCCGCCGGTCACGACCGCCGTGCGCCGTCCGGGCGCCGGGGCCGGGCTCGGCTCGCTCATCGCACCTCCTCCTCACCGGCGAGGCTGGTGCGGTGCATCAGCCTCGACGAGTTCTCCCCGTAGGGCTGCGCCCGGTGGAGCATCCCGGTGTTGTCCCAGATGACCAGGTCGCCGGGACGCCACCGGTGCCGGATCGTGAACCGCGGGCTGGTCGCCCGCTCCAGCAGGCGGTCCAGCAGCGCCCGGCCCTCCTCGGCCGGGCGCCCGACGACCTCCCCGGCGGTCGCGCCGATGAGCAGCGACTTGCGGCCGCTGCGGCGCGTCCACACCAGCGGGTGCTCCCGGGAGGGCACCCTGTCCCACGCCGCCCGCTCCTTGGGCGAGGGGTCGGGGTACACCAGGAGCTGCGAGGCGGCGAAGCTGTGCACCACGCGCAGCTTCTCCAGCTCGCGCTTCTCCTCCTCCGGCAGTTCCTCGAAGGCGGCGTAGGTGTTGGCGAACTCGGTGTCGCCGCTGCCGTCGTCGGAGACCTGCCGGGCGGTGAGCAGCGTCGCCTTGTTGGGGAGGGTGTCGGTGGTGCCGTCGATGTGCCAGAAGAAGGTCGCCTCACGGTAGGCGGCGAGCTTGCTCTTGGACGCGTCGCGGGTGATCCGCTGGATCTCGGGGCGCTCGTGGCCCCCCATGGCCAGCGGCACGACCTCGCCCAGCAGCCGGCTGAACGCGACGAGGTCGTCGTCGCCGACATCGGCGTCGCGGTAGATCACCACGCCGTAGCGCTCCAGCGCGGCCAGGCAGTCGCCGGCCACGCCGCGGTCCACCAGCGCGCCGCCGTGCAGCCCGGTGATCTCGAGCCCGGTGGTCGGGCCGATCGGGGTGGTGGTGACGGGCATCGGTCGCCTCCTCCGTTCAGACGGCCGGTTCGACGGCGGTGTCGAAGAAGGCGGCGCCGGAGTCGGGGATGCGCGGCTGCATGAACACGTTGACCGCGTACGACACCAGGATCATCGAGTAGAGCAGCTGCAGCAGGCGGGTGGCGTCCTCGGGCAGGTCGTTCAGGTCGAGCCCGTTGAGGTACAGGATGGCCTCCTCGGCGCGCGGGGCGATGGCGTCGTAGAACTCCGCCAGCTCCTCGAACGTCTTGGACAGGCGCATGTCGTAGCGTTCCTGCCGGGTCGGCCTGGCCCAGTCGGCGACGTAGGGCTCCAGCTCGGCGAACTGCTCGGGCAGGGCGCGGGTGGTCGTGGACATCAGCCCTCCTGCCGGCCGGTGCCGGCCTGGTGCGCGGCGACGGTGTCGCGGACGGTCTTGTGGAACTTGCGGATCAGCAGTTCCTGGTCGCTGAGGTGGAACGTCTGGTTGGCGCGCGTCGACAGCCCCTGCTGGGTGGCCTCGATCGTGTTGACGTCCTGCATGGCGAACTCGATGGTGCTGTCGACGATCAGCTCCTGCGCCAGCCGCTCCTGGGCGTTGCGGGGCGGCACGAAGTACAGGTCGATGTCGTAGCGGTGCCGGTCCACCGACTCGGGCCAGTAGGTGTAGGTGATGTAGAAGCCGCGGGCCCAGATCTGCACCGACAGGTTGGGGAACAGCCAGAACTGGTCGTTGCCCCACGACTTGATCTGCCCCTTGTTGAGGAACTCGGGGAGCGGGCCGATGTCGGGGATGTCGTCGGGGCCGAACAGGCCCGCCCTGAACAGGCGGTAGACCCACTTCTGGTCGCGCGCGGCCTCGCCGGCCGTCCCGGGCTCGCGCGGCGGCAGCGGCGGCGGGCCGGGCACCGAGGTGAGCATGTGCGGCGTGAACAGGTCGTAGTGGTAGGAGTCCACCGGCGGGACGAGCTTCTCGGCCTTGGAGATGTCGCGGTCGATGAAGCGGGCGTGGACGTACGGCGGGTGGTACCACTCGCAGACCGAGTCGACGGCGAGCTTCCAGTTGCCCCTGATCGGGGCGGAGAACCCGTACCGCTGGGTCATCAGGTGGAACGGGTAGGTCTCCAGCTCCAGCAGCCGGTCACCGAGGAAGGTCCGCAGCGGGACCGGGTCCTCGGAGAGGTTGACGAAGATGAAGCCGGCGAACTCCTCCACGTGCACCGGCGGCATCCGCAGGGAGCCCTTGTCGAGGTTGAAGAACTCGCCCTCGTTGGTGACGTGCGTGACGCGCCCGTCCAGGCCGTAGCGCCAGCCGTGGTACTTGCAGGAGAACTCGCGGCACGAGCCCTTGGACTCCTCCTGGGGGTGCTCCTGCCAGACGACCTTGTTGCCGCGGTGGGCGCACACGTTGTGGAAGGCGTTCACGGACCCGTCGCGGCCCCGGGTGATGACGATCGAGGCCAGGCCCGGCAGCTCGCGGGTGAAGAACGTGCCCTTCCGCGGCAGCAGCTCGGAGCGGCCGACGTACAGCCACGACCGCTTGAAGACCGCCTCCCGCTCCGCCTCGAAGAACTCCGGCGAGATCGAGTCCTCGTAGTTGACCGGCTCGGTGCCGAGGTCCTCGTACTGGGGGGTGAACTTGCCCTTACCCGTGGCCAGGCGTTGTTGAAGCTCCGTCATGACCTGTCTCCTTGGCGTGTTGTCCCTTGGATAGTAGTCACTTTTTCCAAGAACGAACAGACTTCTGTCTAGCTTTGTGCCTCACTTGCTCCACGGCTTGTCGTTCCAGGCCCGGTCCAGCGGCTCCATCCCGCCGCCGAACGGGAAGAACTCCTGCTGCGCGTAGGTCTCGCGGGCCACGCCGTGGCCCAGTTCGTCCAGGTAGGCGCGCTTGATCTGGTTGGTGAACAGCTGCCGGGTGTAGCGCAGCACCATCGGGGGGCGCTTCACCAGCTCGCGGGCCAGCTCCCAGGCCCGGTCCATGAGCTGGTCCTTGGGCAGCACCTCGTTGACCGCGCCCCACTCGAGGGCCTCCTGGGCCCCCAGCTTCTTGCCCGTGAGCAGGAAGTAGCGGGCCCGGTTGTGGCCGACCAGGTAGCTCCAGATCACGTGCTGGCCGTCGCCGGGAACCTGGCCGCGCGGGAAGTGGGAGACGTCCTGGAAGTAGGCGTCCTCGGAGGCCAGCACGATGTCGCCCATCAGCGGGACCTCGGAGTGGATGTTGCAGGGGCCGTTGACCACGCTGATCATCGGCACGTCCACCTCGAGCACGTTCCACTGCAGGTGGCGGTTGTACCAGGCCTTCTCGTCCAGCTTGTAGAGCCCGCGGACGCCCGGCATCACGTCGTAGACGGGCGGGTCGGGCAGTTCGCCGTTGGGCAGCCGGCCCCAGTCGGCGTTGTAGTTCTCCCCGGTGCCGGTGTGGATGAGGACCTTGATCTCACGGTCCCCGGCGACGTCGGAGAAGGCATCGGACATGTCGTCGTGCGACTTCCAGTCCCACACCAGGCTGCCGCCGTCGGTGTGGCACTGCATGAGCAGGATGCCGTCGTCGCTCAGCTCGAACCTGTAGTTGGGGTAGCTGTCCTTGTAGTCCTCGTACCTCGCGCGCTTGACCATCGCTCGTCCCTTCGCCGTGCGGTGAGCGGCCGGCGCTCACCGCGTCGTGCCGCGCCAGGGGGATGGCGCGACTCCCACACGACACACTATTATCGCACGGTGGAAAATATGCATCCTTTCCGGTTCGCCGTCCAGGCGACCAAGGCGAAGTCGGCCGCCGAGTGGCGCGATCTCGCCCGCAAGGTCGAGGACCTCGGCTATGCCACGCTGTTCGTGTCCGACCACTACGTGGGGCCGGGCCAGGTGGCGCGCGAGATGCGGTTCCCGCCGCAGCGCCTGGCCCCCATCGCCGCCATGGCGACCGCCGCGGCGGTCACCGGAACGCTCCGCGTCGGCTGTCGCGTCTTCTGCGCCGACTACCACGTGCCCGCCGTGCTCGCGAAGGAGGCGGCGACGATCGACCTGCTGTCGGAGGGGCGGCTGGAGTTCGGGATCGGCGCAGGGTGGAGCGAAGCCGAGTACCGGGCGATGGGGCTGGACTTCGCGCCGCCGCCGCGCCGTGTCGACAAGCTGGAGGAGGTCGTCGCCCTGGTCAAGGCGCACTGGAGCGGCGAGCAGATGGACCTGCGGGGCGAGTACGCGACCGCGACCGGCTACTCCGGCCTGCCGATCCCGGTCCAGCGCCCCCGCCCCCCGATCATGATCGGCGGTGCCAAGAAGCGGGTGCTGTCCCTGGCCGCCCGCGAGGCCGACATCGTCAGCATCAACAACGTGCCCTTCGACGCCGTCAACGACGCCGGCCGCACCCCGGCGCAGGAGGCCGTCCACCGGTACGGCATCGTCCGCGCGGCGGCAGGCGACCGGCTGGCCGGCATCGAGATCGAGAGCTCGCCCTTCTTCACCGCGATCACCGACGACCCCGGCGAGGCGGCCGCGCGCGTGGCCAAGGTGCTCGGCGTCGACGCGGCCCTGCTCCCCGAGCACCCCAACGTGCTGGTCGGCTCGCTCGACCAGGTGGCCGACCTCCTGCAGGAGCGCCGCGAGGTCTTCGGCGCCAGCTACATCAGCGTCCAGCAGACGGAGTTCGAGCGCTTCGCGCCCGTCGTCGCCCGCCTCACGGGCCGGTAGCGACCTCGGCGGCAGGACGCGGCCGCAGAGCGCCGGCGCACGCCGGCGGAGATCCAGCAGAGAGGCGGCAGAGAGGCAGCATGGTCGAACGAGAACGATCGTCGGGCGGCGGGCGCAGCGCCGGCCCGGACGCGCGGGGGCCCCTGCACGGCCTGCGCGTCGTCGAGACGGCCACCCTCGCGGCGGGCCCGACGGTGGCCACCGCGCTCGGCGAGTTCGGCGCCGAGGTGATCAAGGTCGAGCAGCCGCGCGCCGGGGACCCGATGCGCACCTGGGGCGACCGCAAGGACGGCATCGGGCTGGTCTGGAAGAGCATCAGCCGGAACAAGAAGTGCGTGACCCTCGACCTGCGCGGCCCCGCCGGACAGGAGCTGCTCCACCGCCTGCTGGGGACCAGCGACGTGCTGGTCGTCGGCACCCGGCCGAGCACCCTGGCGCGCTGGGGCATCGACTACGCGTCGGTGCACGCCGCGCACCCGCACATCGTGTACGCGCACATCAGCGGCTACGGGGCCGGCGGCCCCAAGAGCGACCGGCCCGGGTACGGCACGCTCGCCGAGGCGATGAGCGGCTTCGCGCAGGTGACCGGCCAGCCCGACGGGCCGCCCACGCTGCCTCCGTTCATGCTGGCCGACGGCATCGCCGGCATGGCCGCGACGTACGCGGTCATGATGGCGCTCTACCACCGCGACGTGCGCGGCGGCGAGGGCCAGCTGGTCGACGTCAACCTCATCGAGCCGCTGTCGCGGCTGCTGGAGTCCTCGACGCTGGCCTACGACCAGCTCGGCGTCGTCAAGGGCCGGGTCGGCAACCGGCTGGACGCCAGCGCCCCCCGCAACGCCTACCGCACCGCCGACGACCGCTGGCTGGCGATCTCCAGCGCCTCGCCCAGCATCGCGGTCCGGGTCTTCCGCGCCATCGGGCGGTCCGACCTGGCCGAGGACCCCGACTACGTCGACCCCGTCCGGCGGCAGGAGCGGGCGCTGGAGGTCGACGGGCTGGTCGCCGACTGGGTCGCGCGGCGGACCCTGGACGAGGCCATGGCGGTCTTCGAGGCCGCCCAGGTCACCGCCGCGCCCGTGTACGAGGCGCCGCAACTGCTGGCCGACGAGCACCTGCGGGCCCGCGGGATGTTCCTGCCGGTGGACGACCCCGACTTCGGCCGGGTGACGGTGCAGGCGCCCGTCGCCCGGCTCAGCGGCACGCCGGGCCGCGTCGGCCACCTGGGCCGCCCGCTCGGCGCCGACAACGACCACGTGTACGGAGAGCTGCTCGGTCTGGACCCCGCCGAGATCGAGAAGCTCCGGACGGAAGGGATCATCTGATGCGCGAGCCGAGAGCGCGCCGGTCGGAGCTGGCCACGCCGGCCAGCAGCGAGTACATGTGCAAGAAGGCGGCGCGGTCGGACGCCGACCTGGTCTTCCTCGACCTGGAGGACGCCTGCGCCCCCGCCGCCAAGGAGTCGGCGCGCGGCATCGCCGTCAAGGCGCTCACCGGAGAGGACTGGGGCCGCACCGTCCGCGCCGTCCGCGTCAACGGGCTCGACACCCGCTGGTGCCACGACGACGTCATCGAGGTCGTCACCGGTGCGCGCGAGGCGCTCGACGTGATCATCGTGCCCAAGGCGCGCACGGCCCGCGACGTCTGGTGGGTCGACGTCCTGCTGACCCAGCTCGAGGACAAGCTGGGCCTGTCCAAGCGGATCGGGCTCGAGGTGCTCATCGAGGAGGCGGAGGGCCTGGCGAACGCGGTCGAGATCGCCCGCTCCAGCGACCGCCTTGAGGCGATCATCTTCGGCGCCGGGGACCTGTCGGCGTCGATGCACGCCAGGGTCGACGGCAACTTCGACCCGGTGAGCGACTACCCCGGCGACTTCTGGCACCACGCCCGCGTCCAGGTGCTCACCGCCGCCCGCACCGCCGGGATCGACGCCATCGACGCGCCGTACCCGGCCTACAAGGACCCGGACGGCTACCGCCGGGCCGCCACGCACGCCGGCCTGCTGGGCTTCGACGGCAAGTGGGCCATCCACCCGAGCCAGGTCCCGGTGGCCAACGAGGTCTTCGCGCCGACGCCCGAGGAGGTCGCCGAGGCCCGGGAGTCGATGGAGGTCTACCAGAGCGCCGCCGAGGGCGGCACGGGCGCCATCGGCCGCGACGGGCGCCTCGTCGACGCCGCCCACATGCGCCTGGCGGCCAACGTCCTGCACAAGGCGGCGCTCGCGAACGTGCGGCCGCCCGCCTGACGCGCGCTAGTCGCGGGCCGGGCCGCCCGGCCTGATGGTCAGCGATGTGCCGCCGGCCCCGGCCTCGGCCGTGACCGTCGACCCGTCGGCGTACCGGCCCGCCAGCAGCGCCTCGCCCAGCGGCTGGACGAGCAGCCGCTCGATGGCGTGCTCCAGCCCGCGGACCCCGGAGGCCCCCGCCCCGCCGTGCCGGAGCAGCAGGTCGTAGGCGCCGTCGGTGAGGACCAGCGTGATCGAACGCTCCGCGAGCCGGTCGCGGACGCGGTCGACCAGCTTGTCGGCCACCTGGCGCAGTTCCGCCCTGGTCAGCGGCGAGAACACGACGACCCGCCCGATGCGGCCCAGCAGTTCGGGGCGCAGCGACTCGCGCAGCGCGGCCATCACGCGCTCGGTGGCGGCCGTGCCCGATCCGGGCCGCCGCTCGCCGTCGCGCGGGGCCGCCCCGGCCGCGAAGCCGAAGGGCCGGCCCGCGGCGGGCGCCCCGGAGCCCGCCGCGGAGCCGAGATTGGAGGTCAGCACGACCACCGCGTCGGCGAACGGGACGCGCCGGCCGCGGGAGTCGGTGAGCCGGCCCTCGTCGAAGATCTGCAGGAACAGGTCCAGGACCTCCGGATGGGCCTTCTCGATCTCGTCGAACAGCACGACGCTGTGCGGGTGGTCCCTCATGGGGCCGCTGAGCTGGCCCTCCCGGTCGTGCCCGATGTACCCGGGCGGGGGACCGAGCAGCCGGGACACCGAATGCCGCTCCTTGTACTCGGACATGTCGATGCGGACCAGCCGCCGCTCGTCGTCGAACAGGAACTCCGCGAGCGCCTTGGCCAGCTCGGTCTTGCCGGTGCCGGTCGGCCCGGCGAACAGGAACACCCCGATCGGCCGGCCCGGGTGGCCGAGCCCGGCGCGGGAGGCGCGGATCGCCTCGGCGACCGCGCCGACGGCCTCGTCCTGGCCGATCATCCGGCGGCGAAGGCGCTCCTCCATCCCCAGCAGGCGCCGCGCCTCGTCCTCCTCGACGCGTTCCACCGGGATCCGGGCGCGTTCGGCCACGACGGCGGCGACCTCGGCACGGCCGACCCGGGCCGGCGCGACGCTCTCCGGCTCCGGGCTCAGGGTCTGGATCCG
The DNA here is from genome assembly GCF_055379765.1 of Actinomadura rugatobispora. Taxonomy (NCBI): domain Bacteria; kingdom Bacillati; phylum Actinomycetota; class Actinomycetes; order Streptosporangiales; family Thermomonosporaceae; genus Actinomadura; species Actinomadura rugatobispora. The sequence goes on from NZ_AP029191.1 coordinate 10,853,574, forward strand.
CGTCGCCGCGCACGCCTGGTCGACCAGGTCGATGGCCTTGTCCGGCAGGCGCAGGTCCGGCAGGTACCGGACGGCCAGGTCCACCGCCGCCTCCGGGACCGCCGGATCGATCTCCACCCCGTGGTGGCCCGCGATCCGTCCCCGCAGCCCGCTCAGGACGGTCACCGCCTCCGCGCGGCTCGGCTCGTCGATCCAGACCGCCTCGAAACGGCGTTCCAGCGCGGGGTCGGACTCGATGTACCGCCGGTACTCGCCCGGGGTCGTCGCCCCGACGCAGCGCAGCTCGCCCCGCGCCAGCGCCGGCTTGAGGATGTTCGCCGCGTTGCCCGCCCCGCTCCCGCCGGCGCTGAGCACCGTGTGGAGCTCGTCGATGAAGAGGATCACCTCGGGCGCCCCGGTCGCCTCCTTGAGCACGCCCTGCAGCCGCTCCTCGAACTCGCCCCGGTACGTCGCGCCCGCGACCAGGCCCGCCATCGACACTTCGATCACGCGCGACCCGGCCAGCGCGGCGGGGGCCCCCGGGGCGGCGAGCCGCTGCGCCAGCCCTTCCACGACGCAGGTCTTCCCCACGCCCGCGTGGCCCACCAGGACCGCGTTCGCCTTGCGCTGCCGCACCAGCACGCGGGCCAGTTTGCGCAGTTCCTCGCGCCGTCCGATCAGCTCCGGGAGCCTGCCCTGGCGGGCCAGCGCGGTCAGATCCCGGCCGTACCGGTCGAGGAACTCCAGCTTGCGCTCCTCGGGAGGCTCCGGCTCCGGCTTCGGCTTCCGGGCCGGTTCGGGGCGAGGCGACCTGGCGCTGTGGGCGGCCGGGGCGGCCCGCCCGCCGGGCTCGGGGAAGAAGGCGGCGAGCGGATCCGCGACGCCGAGAGCGACGAAGGCGCGCGACTCCGCGGGCCCGAGCCGTTCGAGAACCGCCCGCAGAAGGTGGGACGGACCCGCCGGGCCCGGGTCCGCCAGCTGGGCCGCCCTGCTGAACGCGCGGTAGGCGGCCGGGCTGCGATGGACCGGCCCGTTGCGCGGCCGTCCCGGGGCGGGAGCGGCGAGCGCCGTGCGCAGCCGGCGGCGCAGCGCGACCGGATCGGCGCGGGCGATGACGAAGAGCTGATACAGGCGCCGGGCGTCGTTCTCCATCGCGGCGCGGTCGTCCGCGGTGAGGCCGCTGCCGACGAGGACCTCGGCCATGTCGGCGCGGCTCAGCTTGCTCAGCCCGATCAGCAGGTGCCCCGGTTCCACCGAGGGCGCGTGCCCCGCCCGCGCTTCCCGGCGGGCCATGCCGAGGACCGTTTCCACGCTCTTGGTGAAGCGGGTCACCGGTCCCTCGCCCCGGGGATGTCAGCCGATTCGCCAGGCATGCGCCGAAAATAGCGACTGTAAACACGCTTGTCTATTTGGCGTGCGGGCGCCGAGCGGTTATCGCCGACAGTGATCAATATTAAACTCTCGGTGATGTCGGGTGGGGGAAGAGGCCTCATGGAGTCGACGCTCATCGGGCGGGACGCGCCGCTGCGCGTGCTGCGGTCCCAGATCGAGAGGGCGGCCGCGAGCCACGGCGGCCTGGTGCTGGTCACCGGCGAGGCCGGCATCGGCAAGACCTCGCTGGTGGGCGCCGCCGTCGGGGAGGCGACGCGGCGGGGCGTGCGCGTGCTGCACGGCGCGTGCTGGGACTCCGACAGCACCCCGGGGTACTGGCCGTGGACCCAGGCCCTCCGCGGCCTGCGGCGCAGCCTCGACGACGCCGGGTGGGCGCGGGTGGCGGCGTCCGCCGGCGGGCTGCTGCCGGCCCTGCTGGGAGAGGACGCCAAGTACGAGGCCGTCGACGGCTTCCGCCTGTTCGACGCGGTCACCTCCGTCCTGATCGCCGCCTCCCAGGACCGGCCCGTCCTGGCGGTGCTGGAGGACCTGCACTGGGCGGACGCGGCGTCGCTCCGCCTGCTGGAGTTCGCGGCGCAGCACATCTGGTTCGAGCGGCTGCTGGTGGTGGCGACGTACCGGGACGTCGAGGTCGAGCGGCCGGGCCATCCCCTGCGCCCGCTGTTCCAGCCGCTGGTGATGAGGGCGACCACCGTCCGGCTGGCGGGCCTGGAGCCGGAGGGCGTGGCGGAGCTGATGGCCCGCATCACGGGGGAACGGCCGCTCGAGCAGGTGCTCGGGGAGACGCACCTGCGCACAGGCGGCAACCCGTTCTACGTCGAGGAGGCGGCGCGGCTGCTGTCGGCCGGGCATCCGGTCACCCGGATCTCCTCCGGCGTGCGGGCCGCGCTGCGCCGGAGGGTGTCCCTGCTCAGCGAACCGGCCGCCGACCTGCTCGGCGCGGCCGCCGTGCTCGGCCGGCGCTTCGGCCCCGCGACGCTGGCCGGGATGGTGGGCGCGAGCGGGACCGGCGTCGCCGGGCTCCTCGCGGAGGCGGTGGACGCCGATCTGGTGCGGACGGCCCCCGGAGGCGACCTCGTCTTCAGGCACGACCTCGTACGGGAGACCCTGTACGACTCGCTGGAGGAGCGGCACACGCGGCGGTTGCACGCCGCCGCCGTCCGCGCTCTGCGCGATCCGGCGGGGGTGCCCGATCCCGAACGGCCGACCGCGCTCGCCCGGCACGCCTACCTCGCCGCGGGCGAACTCGACGAGGACGTGGCGGTGGACCTGCTGCTGGACGCGGCGCGGCACGCGTCGGCCAGGATGGCCTGCGACGAGGCGGTGCGGCACTGCGAGCGCGCCCTGGAACGGCTCGCCGCCGACGCCCATGGCAGGCGTGTCCGGCTGTTCCTGTTCCTGGGCACGGAGCTGCAGTTCATCGGCGAGCACGACCGGTCCTGGCTCGCCTTCGAGCGGGCGGCGGCGCTCGCCCGCGAGGCCGGCGACCTGGAACTCCTGGGCCAGGTGGCCATGGTCCTCTTCAGCACCGACGGGCAGGGCGACCGGACCGGGCTGAAGTCCCGCGTCCTCCGGGAGACGCACGCGCTGCCGGCGGGAGGGGCGGCTCCCGCCGGGGACGCTCCCGGCTGCGAGCAGGAGCTGGCCGGCGTCGTGGCCCGCCGGGTCGTCGCCGCCGCGCGCGAGTCCGGCGACGACGAGGCACTGCGCATCGGGCTGTGGGGACGCCTGGTCGCCGAATGGGGACCGGACACCGTGGCCGACAGGGTCGCCCTGACGGGCGAGCTCGTGGAGGTGGCGAGGCGCCACGGCGACCGCGTGATGGAACTCGTCACCATGTGCGTCCACTGGGTGACGCTGCTGGAGAACGGTGATCCGGCCTACCTGGAGCAGCTGGACGCGGTGGCGAGGGCGGCGAGGGACAGCGGCTCGCCTCGCATGGGCTTCGCCTCGGTCATGGACCGCAGCGTCGTCTGCGCCGCCATGGGCCGCTTCGCCGAGGCCGAGCAGCTGCTCGCCGAAACGCTGGCGCTCACCGAACGGGACGGAAAGTACTTCCGGCTCCTCGCCCTCCACCACCATTGGGCCCTGGCCCTGCTCCAGGGGCGGTTCGATGAGGCGGACGGCGTCCTGCGGTCGCTGGCGGCGCACGGCCATCCGCACATCGAACTGCTCGAAGCCATCAGCGCGCTGGAACGGGGCGAACGACCGTCCAAGCCCGTACCGCGTCCGGCGCGGGACGCCGACACCGTCCTGCAGCGCAGCATCCTCCCCTTGTGGCTGAGGTACGAGTCCCAGGCCGCGGCGGCCTCGGGGGACGCGGTCCGGTGCGAGCGGGCGCGGGCGGACCTCGCCCCTTACCGGGGGCAGTGGGTCGTCTCGTTCTACGGGTGGAGCATCAGTGGCCCGGCATCGCTGTGGGCCGGCATGCTGGCGGCGGCGCAGCGGCGCTGGGACGAGGCGGTGGACGAGCTGACCGAGGCCCGGCGGTCCGCCGACCGGCTGCACCTGCGCGCGTGGTCGGTACGGGCCCGCTTCGAACTCGCGACCGTCCTGAACGCCCGGGGGAGCGGGCAGGATGCCGCCACCGCCGCCGCGCTGCTGCGCGAGGTGGCCGCCGAGGCCGGACGGCTGGGCATGGCGCATCTGGCCGAACGGGCCGAGCACATGGCTCCCGGCCCGTCCAGGAAGGGCGCCGCCGACGGCTCGTACGAGTTCACCCGCGACGGCTCCGTCTGGCGGCTGACCTACGGCGGCGGCACCGTGCACATGCCCGATGCCAAAGGGCTGCGCGACCTGCACTGCCTCCTCTCCCAGCCGGGCCGCGACCTCGCCGCGGTACGCCTGCTGAACCCCCAGGACGCGACGCAGGCCGTCGAGACGGCCGCGTCCCTGGGGGCCGACGCCGTCCTGGACGACGAGGCCAAGGCGCGCTACCGGCAGCGCCTGGCGCGGCTCGACGAGGCCATCGAGCAGGCCACGGAGCTCGGGCAGGACCGGCGGGCCGCCGAATACGACCGCGAGCGCGAGGCCCTGCTCGACGAGCTGCGCCGCGCCACCGGCCTGGCGGGACGCGCCCGCAGGCTCGGCGACACCGGCGAGCGCGCCCGCAAGACGGTGACGGCGCGCATCCACAACGCCCTGCGCCGTATCGGCGACCGGCACCCCGACCTCGCCGCCCATCTCCGCGCGTCCGTCTCGACCGGCGCGACGTGCCGCTACGCCCCCGACCGCGAGATCAGGTGGCGGCTGTGACGTCCCGCACGGGCTCGAGCAGGTCGTGCAGCGCCGGCAGATGGGGCCGGACGGTGCCGGGAAGTCTTACGGCTTCGCAGAGGGGTTGGAACTGCCCCGCGAGATGCGTTCCGAGCGTGCCCGCCACGTGCTCGCCTGCGGATCCTCCAGGGGAGGGCGCCACAACGCATCACGCCGGGGTGCCCGAGGAGCCATCCGGTTATGTCGCGGAGGCGGCGACGCGCGCGACGCCCGCGCCCGTCAGCGCCGCCAGGCCCGCCGTGCGCCCGGTGGCCAGCATGAGCAGGTCGGCGATGGGACCGCGGATCTCGTCCGGCCCCTCGCCCGCCGACCACCGGACGTCGGTGGCGGTCAGCCGCGTGCCGCGGAGGCGCTTGCGCGCACCGTAGAACCGGCGGCGCAGCACGTGCTCCAGCGCCGGGATCGCCGGCTCGGCGGGCATCTCCCGGACGCGTCCCAGCGGGCGCGCGATGTCCTGCCCGTGCACCAGGACGTCGACCAGCGGGTCCAGCGGGGCGGCGCCGGGCGTACGGCGGGCCGAGCCCGCGGTCTCGCGGAGTTGCTCGACGAGCGCGGCCGGTCCGTACCTGGCGGCCCGCTCCCGCGCCAGGTCGGCCTCCATGCGGTTGAAGTCGCCGCGGGCCCGGATCGCGCCCTTGACCGCGACGAGGAGGGTGGTGCGCGTGGACAGGGTCATGTGGGCGGCCACGTCGTGCACCGTCCACCCCTGGCAGAGGGAGTCGGCCCGCCATTCGTGCTCGTCGAGCGTGTCCAGGAAGTCGGCGAGGCCGAGCCGTTCGGCCCGCACCCAAGCGAGGATCTCGTCGCGTCGCATGTCGAACTCTCTTCTATAGGTCGTTGGTCCGGCTACGAGCCGGGGCGCTCGATCATGTCGAGCCGGCGCCGCAGGAGCGCCCGGTCCGGGTCGGTGCCCGCCAGGTCGAGCGCCTCCCGGTAGGCCGAGGCGGCCTCGGCGTCGCGGCCGAGCCGGTGCAGGAGGTCGGCCCGGGCGGCCGGGTAGGGGTGGTGGCCGCGCAGCAGCGGTTCGCCCGCCAGCTCGTCGAGCAGGTCCAGGCCGGCCTGCGGGCCGTCGCGCATCGCCACGGCCGCGGCCCGGTTCAGCGCGACGACCGGCGACGGTGCGATCGCGAGCAGCACGTCGTACAGCGCCACGATCTGCGGCCAGTCGGTGGAGGCGACGTCGGCGGCCTCGTCGTGCAGGGCCGCGATCGCCGCCTGCACCCCGTACGGGCCGGGCGGGCCGCCGGTCAGCGCGGCCGGCACCAGGACGAGGCCCTCCTCGATCATCGGCCGGTCCCACCGGCCGCGGTCCTGCTCCTCCAGCAGCACCGGCTCCCCGGCCGGGCCGGTACGGGCGTCGCGCCGGGCGTGGACCAGCAGCATCAGCCCGAGCAGTCCGGCGGCCTCCCGCTCGCGCGGCAGCAGCCGGTGCAGGATCCGCGCCAGCCGGACCGCCTCCTCGGCCAGGTCGAGCCGCTGCAGCAGCGGGCCCGAACTGGCCGCGTACCCCTCGGTGAAGATCGAGTACACCGCCTGGAGCACCCCCGGCAGCCGGTCCGGCAGCTCGTCGGCGCCGGGGACGCGGAACGGGATCCGGGCCTCGCGGATCTTCTTCTTGGCCCGGGTGATCCGCTTGGCCATCGTCGCGGTGGGAACGAGGAAGGCCCGCGCCACCTCGGGCGTGGTCAGCCCGCCCAGGTAGCGCAGCGTCAGCGCCGCGCGGTCCTCGGCCGCGAGCGCCGGGTGGGCGCAGGTGAAGAACAACCGCAGCCGCTCGTCGGGCAGGTCGCCGCCCGGCTCGGCGGCGGGGACGGGGCCCGCCCGGTCCGCCTCCACCTGCAGGACCGCCAGCCGCGCGGCGAACGCCTGGTCGCGCCGTAGCCGGTCGACGGCCTTGCGGCGCGCCGTGGTCATCAGCCACGCGCCCGGCTTGGGCGGAACGCCGTCGACCGGCCAGCGCTCCAGCGCCGCCTCGACGGCCTCGGAGGTGACCTCCTCGGCCAGGTCGAGGTCGCCGAAGCGGCGGACCAGGGCCGCCAGCAGCCGGCCGCGCTCCTCGCGGAACACCGCCTCCACCGACGCCGCCGGCGTCCCGTCCGGCGTGCCCGCCCCCGCGTCCCGCCCGTCCATCGTGCTCAGGCGCCGAAGTCGGCGACCGGCCTGACCACGATCGACCCGTCCCGCGCGCCGGGGCAGCGGGCGGCCCAGTCGAGCGCGGCGTCGAGATCCGGGACGTCGATCACGTAGAAGCCGCCGAGCAGCTCCCGGGTCTCGGCGAACGGCCCGTCGGTCACGATCCGCCGGCCGTCCTCGTCCACCCGGACCGCCGTGGCGGTGACCAGGTCGGCCAGCGACTCCCCGGAGACCATGATCCCCGCCTCCCGGACCTCCTTGTCGTAGGCCGTCCAGTCCTCGACGGTGCAGCCGGCGGCGCCGCCGTTCTCGTCCGCGGCATCGGCCATGATCAGCAGCATGTACTTCACGGTCTGACTCCCTTGTTCTGCGTCGTCTCCGGCACGGCGTGGCCGCCGTACGCCATCACTACGAACGGGACGGCGCCGAATGGACACGTCCCCGGAAAGAATTTCGCCGCGGCGGCGCGGCGGCCGGGACCGGCGACGACAGGCGGGGTCAGCCGCGCGGCGGCAGGCGGACCACCGTGACGAAGAAGTCGTCGATCTGGCGGATGGCCGCGATGAACTGCTCGAAGTCGACCGGCTTGGTCACGTAGGCGTTGGCGTGCAGCCGGTAGCTGCGCAGGATGTCCTCCTCCGCGGAGGAGGTGGTGAGCACGACGACCGGGATGGACGCGAGCTCGCCGTCGTTCTTGATCTGCTCGAGGACCTGGCGGCCGTCGTAGCGGGGCAGGTTGAGGTCCAGGAGGATGAGGTCGGGACGCGGCGCGTCCGCGTACTCCCCCCGGCGGTAGAGGAAGTCGAGCGCCTCCAGGCCGTCGCGGACGACGTGCAGCACGTTGCCGACCTTGTTGTCCTCGAACGCCTCGCGCGTCATCAGCTCGTCACCGGGGTCGTCCTCGACCAGGAGGACCTCGATGGGACGTACGGGCGTGGTCATGATGCGGCTCCCTCGGAGACGTCGGTGGTGGCGGACTCGCCGCCGGATGCGGTGGAGCCGCCGGGACGGGGCAGGAAGAAGCCGATGCGGGCCCCCCCGGAGTGCTCGGTGTCCAGCCCGATCCGCCCGCCGTGCGTCTCGACGATCTTCTTGCACAGGGCCAGGCCGATGCCCGTGCCGCCGTACGCCTCGCGGCCGTGCAGCCGCTGGAAGATCACGAAGATCTTCTCGGCGAACTCGGGCGCGATGCCGATGCCGTTGTCGGCCACCGACAGCTCCCACCCCTCGCCGGTCTCCTCGCACCCTATACGGACGATCGGCGCGCGGTCGGGGGAGCGGAACTTCACCGCGTTGCCGACCAGGTTCTGCCACAGCATGGTCAGCATGGTCATGTCGCCCTCGACCTCGGGCAGGCTCTCGGGGCGCTCGATGACGGCCCCGGACTCCTCGATCGACTCCTGGAGGTTGGACAGGGCCTTGTCCAGGGGCTCGCCCAGGTTCATGGGGCGGCGTTCGTCGTAGAGGCGCCCGACGCGCGAGAAGGAGAGCAGGTCGTTGATGAGCACCTGCATCCGCTTGGCGCCGTCGACGGCGAACTCGATGTACTGGTTGCCGCGCTCGTCGAGCTTGTCCTGGTACCGGCGCTGGAGCAGCTGGCAGAACGACGCGACCTTGCGCAGCGGCTCCTGCAGGTCGTGGCTGGCGACGTAGGCGAACTGCTCCAGCTCGGCGTTCGAGCGGCGCAGCTCCTCGGTCTGGGCGTCCAGATCGGCGGTCCGCTCCTCCAGCTGGCGTGCCCGCCGGGTGGACAGCCCCAGCTCGTGCACGATGCGATGCCGCATCGCTTCGACGTCGGAGGCCACGGCGCGCAGGTCCGCGGGCCCCCGCGGCTCGATGACGTGGTCGAAGTCGCCGTCGGCGACGCGCCGGGAGGAGCGGCCGAGCCGCGACAGCGGCCGCCCCACGGCGACGTGCAGCACGATCGCCAGGAACAGCCCGGCGACCAGGATCGCCGCGACCATGGTCGCCAGGGCCGCGTCACGGGTGGCCCGGTTGTCCCGGAGGTCGGCGCGGCCTTCGGCGACCAGCCGGTCGAGCCGGCGGTTCTGGTCGTCCAGCGCGTCGCGCAGCCGGTCGAAGCCGGCCTTGCCGCCGCGGACCGTGGCGGCGTCCACCGAGCCGGGGCCGCGCTCGGCGACCCGGTCGACGACGGGCTCGGTGTAGGAGGTGCGCCAGGCGGCCGCCAGCCCGTTGATCCGCCGCACGTCCGCGCCGGCCTCGGGGACTTCGCGCACCAGGGCGACGAGCCTGCCGGCCGCCTGCCGCTCCGCGCGCTGCCCGCGCCGGTAGGGCTCCAGGAAGGAGGGGTCGCCGGTGAGCACGTAGCCGCGCACCCCGGTCTCCTGGTCGAGGAGCGCGGCCTGCAGCCGGTACGCCTCGGTGCGGGCGGGGGAGAGCCCGCCGAGCAGGCGGTCGGCGGCTTCGCTCGTACGGTTCAGCAGGGTGTAGCCGACGACGCCCGAGACGGCCACCAGGAGCCCCACCGCGGCGAGGACCAGCACCAGCCACTGCTGCACCGTGAGGCCGCCGCCCCGCCTCCGGCGGGCCGGGCGCTCAGCCGCCTCGCCCGCGTCCGTCGCGTCCGGGGTGTTCCCGTTCTCGTTCCCTGTCACCGGTTCTTCCAGCCCAGGCTCAGCACGGCGACGTCGTCACCGAGCCCGCCGTATTCGGCCGAGGCCTCCTCGGCGTCCGCGATCAGTGAGTCGACGAAGCCCGCGGCGTCCAGGTGCCGCGACCGCCCCGCCAGTTCCAGCAGCCCGTCCAGGTCGAGCCGTTTGCCGCCCGGACCGACCTCGCCCTCGAACAGCCCGTCGGTGAACAGCACCAGCTCGGTCCCCGGCGCCAGCGGCACCTCTTCCTCCGGCCACTCGCCGAGGCCAGGGATGAGGCCGAGCGCCATGCCGCCCTCGGGCTCGACGAGCCGTACCGGACCGTCGGACTCGCGGAGCATCATCGCCGGATGGCCTGCCCGCAGGACGATCGCCGTCCGATGGTCGGGGGTGAGGGTGAGGGTCGTGAGAGTGACGAAGCTCTCATCGTCGTCGCGCTCGGCGAGCAGCAGTTCCTCCAAGAGTTCTATGAGGCGGGCGCCGCGGGCGCCGGTCAGGATGAACGACCGCCACGCCACCCGGAGGCAGACGCCGAGGGCCGCCTCGCCGGGCCCGTGGCCGGCCACGTCCCCGATGACCGCGTGCACGGCGCCGTCGGGGGTCTCGACCACGTCGTAGAAGTCGCCGCCGAGCAGTGAGGTGGCGCGTCCGGGACGGTAGCGGGGGACCACCGTGACCTGGTCGGTGGTCAGCAGCGGGTTCGGCAGCAGCCCGCGTTCGAGCCGCGCGTTCTCCTCGGCGCGCAGCCGGCCGGCCTGGAGCGCGGCGGCTGAGAGTTCGGCCTGCTTGCGCTGGACGGCATAGCGGATCGCCCGGCCGAGCCACTCCGGTTCCAACTGGCCCTTGACGAAGTAGTCCTGCGCGCCCGCCGACACCGCGGCCAGGCCCGCCTCAGCCTCGGCCAGCCCGGTGAGGACGATCACCGCGGCCTCCGGCGCCTCGGCCAGCACGATCTTGAGCGCGTCCAGCCCCTGCGCGTCGGCCAGGTGCAGGTCGAGGAGCACGCAGCGCCCGCGCCCGCCGCCCGCCAGCTCGGCGCGCGCCTCCTGGAGGGAGCGCACCCAGGTCAGCCGGTTGTGCACATTGCCGTCGACCAGCAGTTCCTCGACCAGCAGGGCGTCACCGGCGTCGTCCTCGACGAGCAGAAGCTCGATCGGCCCGGAGCCGTCGCCCGCCCGCACCGTGTCCGCCGGGACCGGCGTCACACCGGGCCCTGGCACGTCCTGTAACGGTGACCTCGACCCACCGGCCATCCCGGGCAGGACCACGCTTCACCCATCCGCTCGTCGCCACGGTCAATTCAACGCCGAAGAATACTCAACCCACAGCAAGTAACGCTAGGTAACCGGTGCGCCCCGGCGCGGGCGCATGGCATCGAGATTGAGGGGTAAAGCCGGTCGAGCACGACGTATCACTCAAAGGAGAACTCAATGGCCATCGTCGCGATCGTGGCCGTGTGCGCGGTCCTGCTCGTCCTGGCCTTCCTCGCCCCGCGGCTCTCACGACATCCCCAGCAGGGGACCCAGCGCGCGCTCGGCATCGGCTCCCGGACGGGCCGGAGCGCGCCCGGCCCTCTCGGGCGGCTGCTGAGCAAGCCGTTCCGGAGCTCGTCCCGGGCCGTGGGCCGCAGCGGGGAGGCAGGCCGCCGGGCCCGCCGGCGCTCGCCCTTCTGACTCTCCGGATCTCCGCGCCCACCCCGAGCCTCCCGCGCCGGAGGCGCATCGTGCCGAGGCGGTGCGTCGCTGGCGCGGAGGCGACGATGGGGTGCTGGACAGCTCACGTGCTGCGCGCGGAGACGGGTCCAACTAGGGGACCGGTACCTCCGACCCGAAGCCCCCGCAGCGGCCCCGGCCCCGCGTGGTCGAGGAGCCGGGGCCGCCGCGGGTTCCGCCTTCAGGCGCGGTCTCGCGGGTCAGTGCGGCCGGTCGACCTGGCCGCGCCAGGCGCCGGTGGGGATCTTGCGCTCCTCGATGAAGGTCTTGAAGCGCTGCATGTCGCCCTTCACCCGGCCCTTGACGGCGCCGAGCCTGTCGGCGGCCTTCTCGGCGAACCCCTCGGGGTCGATCTCCATCTGGGCGGTGACGCGGGTGGTGGTGTCGTTGAGCCGGTGGATCTGCTCGACGCCCTCCATGAACCTCGGGGAGGTCTCGAACTGGGTCCACTGGTCGTAGGCGGCGCGGACCGGAACGTCCACGTCGACCGACTCGACGATGGTGCTCATCTTCTTCTCCTTCCTCTGCTGCGATGCCGGGCGCCGTCATGCCCGAGGTCCGCCGCTGTATGCGGCGGCCCGCCGCCGAGTTGGTGGCACGGGGCCGGATGACGAGCCCCTGGTCCGATGCCGCCTTCCGCTGGCATGGGTCGCAGACTCTGCGCTGCGCGAAGCCTCACGCCTTCGGCGGCTGCTACCTGGCCTGGATCCTCCACCGGTGCCGCTGAGGCCACCCGCCGTCGGCCCGCGGTTCACGCACCCGTGGGGAAGGAGAGACGGTCTTTTCCATTGGTGTGGGCTTTCGTCAGATCACGAGTTAATGCAAACTGTTTGCGGCGCCTCGGACACGTGTCATCTCAACCGCTCCCAAGGAGGACCATGTCCGCGCAGCAGACCCTCGCCACGCCCTACACCGAGGCGGTGGAGAAACTCGCCGCCTCCGTCCACCACCATCCGGCGCTCGACAACGACTTCTACAAGCGCTGGATGGCCGCCCCCCTGCCCTACCCGGAGGTCGAGACGTTCGCGCGCGAGTTCTACGCCCGCACCGTCAACACCTCGGTCATGGTGGCGCTGTCGGTCCTGAACACCGAGGACCTGGCGGCCCGCGTCGAATGCGTCAAGAACCTGTACTCCGAGTACGGCAACGGAGACCCCGCCAAGGCGCATCTGCTCCTTCTGGAGCAGTTCCTCACCGACCTCCTCACCCGGCTGCGCGGCGCCCCCTACTCACTGGACGAACTGCGCGGCGCCGAGGCGCTCCCCAGCACGCGCGCGTTCAGCGAAGGGCAGCGCTCCCTCTTTTCCGACGCCGACCAGCGCGTCGTGCAGGGCGCGTTGCTCGGGCAGGAGCATCTGGCGTTCTCGATGCTCGTCCGCCTCTACGAGGGTGTCCGCAACTACAAGGACCTGTACGGCGAGGACGAGTTCCACGAAGCCTGCGAGTACTTCTACGTCCACATCGGCGAGGCGGAGAAGGAGCACAAGGCCGAGGCCGTGGTGTCGGCCGCCGCGGTCTGCCGCGGTGACGACGACCTCGCCCGGGTGCGGCAGGGCTTCGACGGCTTCCTCGAACTGACCGCCGGCTACTGGAGCGGCGTCCACGAGGCGATGCTCTCCGCGTCGTGACCGCCGACCGGCGCACGGCGCTGGCACCGGCCCTGGTCCCGATCCAGATCACCAGCCTGCAGGTGGGCGCCGCCGCGGCGACCCACCTGTTCGACCGGATCGGGACCTGGGGCACGGTCTCGCTGCGGGTGATCCTGGCCGCGTGCGTCCTGGCGCTGCTGCCCGCACGCCGGCTGGGCCGGATCCGGCGCGCGCACCTGCCCGGAATCTGCGCCTACGCCGCGGTCATCTCCGGCATGAACTTCTGCTTCTTCGCCGCCATCGACCACCTTCCGCTCAGCATCGCGACCACGATCGAGCTGCTGGGGCCGCTGGCGGTGGCGCTGCTGGCCGCGGGCAGCCGCATGGACGCGGTGTGGGCGCTGCTGGCGATCGGCGGGCTGGCGCTGCTGACCGTGCCCGGCGCGCTGTCGGGGGCGGGGCTGGCGTTCGCCGCCGCGGCGGCGGTCCTGCGCGGCGCCTACGTGCTGCTGACACGGCGGCTGGGACGCGATTTCCCCGACCGGACCGGCCTCGTCGCGGCGATGGTGCTGAGCGCGGTGCTCTGGGCCCCGGTCGCCGTCACCCAGACGGGCGGCCCGCTGACCGAGGGCCGGGTGCTGGCGCTCGCGGTGGTCGTCGGGCTGTTCTCCTCGGCGCTGCCCTACAGCCTCGACCTGCTGGCGCTGCGGCACGTCAGCGCCCACACCTTCGGAATCCTGCTGAGCCTCGGCCCGGTGATCAGCCTGGCCGTGGGGTACGCCGTGCTCGGCCAGCAGCCGCGCGGCCTGCAGATCGCCGGCATCGCCCTGGTCGTGGTGGCTTCGGCGGGCGCGGTGCGGGCCGGCCTGGAACGGGGCGAGGGCCGCGACGGTCCCCGCTCCCGGCCGGACGGTCGGCGGCCCGCCGAGGCGCCCGCGCCGTCCCGGGAAGGACGGTGACGCGGCGGGACGCGCGCTAGGCGCGGCACAGGCCCAGGCGGGGTTCGACGGCCCCGCCTACTTCGACCGTCCCGGCCTCGGGGTGGTGCGGGGGCGCAGGTCTTGGCGCACGTCCTGCACGGCGTGACCGCAGTGGACCCCGTCCGCGGTCCGCCTGGACTGAGAGCCGCACGCACGGGATGTACCCGACACCGCTTATGGACGGTCTGTCGCCTGAGATGATCTCGAATGGTCGACCAGACTCCTATGTCCTTTTGAGAGGTGTCTCCACATGGAACCGCTGCGACCGGCCGATCCGCGGCAGGTGGGGCCGTACCGGCTGGAACGGAGGCTGGGCGGGGGCGGGATGGGGCAGGTGTACCTGGGCCGTTCCCGGGGCGGTCGTCCGGTCGCGGTGAAACTGGTGCGCCCCGAGTTCGCCGACGACGCGGGGTTCCGGCGCCGGTTCGCCCTGGAGGTGGAGGCGGCGGGGCGGGTCGGCGGGTTCTACACCGCGCAGGTCGTCGACGCCGATGCCGGCGCCGATCCGCCCTGGCTGGCCACCGCCTACATTCCCGGCCCGCCCCTGCAGGACGCCGTGGAGGCGTACGGCGTGCTCCCGCCCGAGGCGGTCGCCGCCCTGGGCGCGGGCCTGGCGGAGGGCCTGGCCGCGATCCACGCGTGCGGCCTGGTGCACCGCGACCTCAAGCCGGGCAACGTGATCCTGGCCGAGGACGGGCCCCGCGTGCTTCGGGATCGTCCGCGCGCTGGACGGCACGTCCCACACCTTGACCCGGGGGGTGATCGGCACCCCGGCGTTCATGTCCCCCGAGCAGGTGCGCGGCCGCCCGGTCGGCCCGCCCAGCGACGTGTTCTCCCTCGGCGCGGTGCTGGCCTTCGCCGCCACCGGTCACAGCCCGTTCGGCGGCGGCCCGGTGGAGGCCGTCCTCTACCGCGTCGTCCACGACGAGCCCGACCTGTCGGAGGTGCCCGCCGGGCTCGCCGGCCTGGTGGCCGGCTGCCTGGCCAAGGACCCCGCCGCACGGCCGGAGGTGGGGGAGATCCTGGACCGGCTGGCCGCGCCCGCGGACCACGCGGCGCGGTGGCTGCCGCCCGGCGTCACCTCCATGATCAGGCCGCGGTGGTCGTCGCCGGGGCCGTCTACTTCGGCGACCAGTATCGTGACAGGACCGCTTCCCGGACGGCCTGCGACGAGGCCTTCGCGGCCATTGCGGCGTTCGAGCGGGACCGCTCGCGGTCCGACGCCGCGGCGTCGGTGGCCGCGTCGCAGTTGGCCACGCAACTCCGCGCCATGGCTCAGAACGTGCCCGATGACAACGTCAGCGTCGCCCTCGGCAATTTCGGGCAGGTGGTTCGTACGAGCTCGACCAGTGAATCGGCGTGGGCCGGTTACTACGCCAGCGTCGTCAAGTACTGCGCCGAGGTGGGCAGCACGCCGTCCGGCTGAGGCCCGCGGGACGCGACAGGCCGTGGAGTGCGGCAACACGCCGGGCACTGGAAAGGGAGAACCGGGTGGGAGAGCGTGAGAGTGAGGCGCGGCTCCAGGATGCCTTCGACCCGAAACGTCGCGGCCAATACCTGACCGATCTCTTCCAGGAGCGCGTGGTCGGCCGTCCGGGGCGAGAAGTGCGCCTGTTCGGCGGTGGCGCCGACCGTGTCATGGTCCTGCGCGCCACCTATTCCGCGGTGTTGCGCCACGACTCCCGGCTGATGCCCGGCGCCGATGCCGTGGCGGCCGTCGTCGAGGCGGTGACGGCCTCGCGGGCGGAGGCCGCGGCGACGCACCGGGTCATGGCGCCGCTGGACTACGGCGCCCGCCGCTACCTGACCCTGGGGTCCACGGTCTGGCAGGCGCGGATGGCTCCGCACTCGCCGCCGGACCCCGCATTGGACCCCGCCGTGGACGGTGCGCGGCAGACCTTGGACGCGGTGCTGACCGGCGCCATCGACGGCCCCACCGTGGGCGATCTGGTGGAACTGGCCGACAGGGAGACGGCCGTGGTGACCGAAGCGGTGTGGTTGCCCGACGCGCGGATCGGCCGGTCGCCGGTGGCGTACCTGGTCGGGCCGGTCATCGGCGGGCCGCCCCGTGGAATCGCCGTGTTCGCCTGGGACCTGACCGCCGTCCCCGCCGGAGACACGGCGGGGCCGCGGAGCGACCGGGAGCCGCGTCCGGCCTACACCGCCGCCGTGACCCTGGCCGGTCTGCTGGCCGAGCGGAAGGCCCGCAAGGCCGCCCCGTAAGCCGGCCTCGCGGGTCAGTCCAGGGCCTCGCGGACCTCGCCGGTGTACATGACCGAGGAGGCGACCTTGTAGGTGGCCGCGTCCTTGGCCGCCGCCGCCATCTCAGGGCTGGTCAGCGCGGCTTTGAGGGCGTCGCCGTCCTCGAACCACAGTTCGGCGACCAGGTGGGGCGCGTCGGTGCCGAGCGGGCGTGGATGCGACAGGGTGAACGACTTCAGCCCGGGCAGGGCGCGGACCAGCGGCACGTGCACGCGCTCGTAGCGCTCGTCGAAGGCCGCGGGATCGGCGGGGGCGAAGTACTGGACGGTGATGCGGTGCATTTCAGCCTCCGGAGTCGTGAGCACGCCATGCGTGGCCTCAATGGTGTCACCGATGTTGCGCGGCCGGGCCGACCCGTGCGACCTTATTACTGACCGAGCGATAAGTAAATGGGCCGACGCCTCGGGAGGAACGATGACGACCACGACCGCCGAGCCGGACCCGGAGGGGCCGCCGCGGGCGGCGTTCGACGCGACCATCGCGCGCCGCGACCGCATCGAGCCCCGGGACTGGATGCCGGACGACTACCGCGGGACGCTCGTGCGCCAGATCGCCCAGCACGCGCACTCGGAGATCATCGGCATGCAGCCCGAGGGCGCCTGGATCGGCCGCGCCCCGTCCCTGCGCCGCAAGGCGATCCTGCTGGCCAAGGTGCAGGACGAGGCCGGGCACGGCCTCTACCTGTACTCGGCGTGCGAGACCCTGGGCGTCTCCCGCGCCGAACTGACCGACCTGCTGCTGGCCGGGCGGCAGAAGTACTCCTCGATCTTCAACTACCCGGCGCCGTCCTACGCCGACGTCGGCACGATCGGCTGGCTCGTCGACGGCGCCGCGATCTGCAACCAGGTGCCGCTGTGCCGCACCTCCTACGGGCCCTACGGCCGCGCCATGATCCGCATCTGCAAGGAGGAGTCCTTCCACCAGCGGCAGGGCTACGAGCTGCTCATGACGATGATGCGCGGGACCGCCGCCCAGCGCGCCATGGTGCAGGAGTCGGTCGACCGGTTCTGGTGGCCGGTCCTGATGATGTTCGGCCCCCCGGACGCGAAGTCGCCCAACAGCGAGCGGTCGATGGCCTGGGGCATCAAGCGCAACTCCAACGACGAGCTGCGGCGGAGGTTCGTCGACATGACCGTCCCCCAGGCCGAGGCGCTCGGGGTGACGCTGCCCGACCCGGACCTGCGCTGGAACGAGGAACGCGGCCACTACGACTTCGGCGAGCCCGACTGGGAGGAGTTCGCCGCCGTTATCCGCGGCGACGGGCCGTGCAACGCGCAGCGGCTGGCCCACCGCCGGGCCGCGCACGAGGACGGGGCGTGGGTGCGCGAGGCCGCGACGGCGTTCGCGGACCGGACGTCCGTGGGGGAGGGCGCCCGATGAGCACGGACCGGCGGGAGTGGCCGCTCTACGAGGTGTTCGTCCGCGGCAAGCGCGGGCTCAACCACGTGCACGTCGGATCGCTGCACGCCCCGGACGAGGTGATGGCCCTGCGGCACGCGCGCGACGTCTACACCCGGCGCAACGAGGGCGTGAGCATCTGGGTCGTGCGGGCCGACGCCATCACCGCCTCCAGCCCGGACGAGAAGGACCCCCTGTTCGCGCCGAACGGCGACAAGGTCTACCGGCACCCGACGTTCTACGACATCCCCGAGAACGTCCCGCACATGTGAGGGGCGGACCACCATGAGCGACGACCACGGCACCGTCTTCGACGGCCTGATCGGCGGAGACTCCTCCCAGTGGGCGTTCGGCACCGATTTCGAGGACCCCCTGTCCGGCGTCGACACGCGGGTGCCCGACGGAGTCGATCACGCCGGACTCGCCGCGTACTGCCTCATGCTCGGCGACGACGCGCTGATCATGTCGCAGCGCCTGTCGGAGTGGTGCGGCCGCGCGCCCGACCTCGAAGAGGACATCGCGCTGGCGAACATGGCACTGGACCTCCTCGGGCAGGCGCGCCTGCTCCTGGCACGGGCGGCCGCCGCGGACCCCGGCGTCGTGCCCGTCCTCCCCGAGGGTTCGCCGGTGCCCGCCGAGGACGCGCTGGCCTTCTTCCGCGACGCCGGGCAGTTCCGCAACGTGCGCCTCGCCGAAGTGCCGAACGGCGACTTCGCGCACGTCGTCGTCCGCCTGCTCCTGTTCTCGGTGGCACGCCTCGCCCTCCTGGAACGGCTCCGCACCAGCAGGGACACGGTGCTGGCCGCGGTGGCCGCCAAGGGGGTCAAGGAGGTCGCCTACCACCGTGACTGGGCGGGCCGCTGGTTCCTCACCCTGGCGCAGGGCACCGAGGAATCGCGCCGCCGGCTCCTCACGGCCCTCGACGCGCTGTGGCCGCTCCGGACCGAACTGGTCAGCGCCCACCCCCTCGAACTCTCCCTCGCCCGCGCCGGCGTCGCGGTCGATCCCGGCTCCCTCCACGAAGAGGCGGACGCCGTCCTCGACCAGGTCCTCGCCGTGAGCGGCGTCGACCGCCCGGACCGCGAGCCGCCACCCGGCGACGGCGGGCGGAGGGGCCGGGACGGCCTGCACACCGAGGCCCTCGGCCGGCTGCTCGCAGAGATGCAGGAGGTCGCGCGCGCACATCCGGGCGGGCGCTGGTGAACGCCCGCGAACGCGCCGCCGAGGCCGCCGGGCAGGTGCGCGACCCGGAGATGCCGATGCTGACCCTCGCCGACCTCGGCGTGCTGCGCGGCGTCGACCTGGACGCGGACGCCGCGGCCGTCGTCGTCTCGATCACGCCGACCTACACCGGCTGCCCGGCGATGGCGACCATGCGCGATGACCTCGTCCACCGGCTCAACCGGGCCGGGTTCCCCCGCGTCGAGGTGCGCGTCGTGCTCGACCCGCCCTGGTCCAGCGACTGGATCTCCGAACGCGGCAGGGCCGCCCTCCGCGAGGCCGGGATATCGCCGCCCGGACCCGCCCCGCGCCCCGCCGGCGGACCGGTGCGGCTCACGCTCGGACCGGTGCGGCCCGCCCCGTCCTGCCCCCGCTGCGGCGCGGCCGCCACCCGGCCGGTCTCCGAGTTCGGCGCCACCGCCTGCAGGGCCCTCTACACCTGCACGGAGTGCCTCGAGCCGTTCGAGCACGTCAAGGAGATCTGACATGCCCACGTCCGCGCCCGCGCCGCCCCGGCGGACCGCCTTCCACCCGCTGACCGTGGCCGCGGTGGACCGCCTGTGCGAGGACGCCGCGGCGATCACCTTCGCCGTTCCAAACGGGCTGCGCGACGCCTACGACTTCCGGGCGGGCCAGTCGCTCACCCTGCGCCGCGTCGTGGACGGGCGGGAGCATCGCCGCTCCTACTCGATCTGCGCACCGGCCGGGGCCGCGCCGCGGATCGGCGTCCGCGAGATCCCGGGCGGGCTCTTCTCCACCTGGCTGGTCCGCGAGGTCGTGCCAGGAACACGGATCGAGGTGGGGACGCCCACCGGTTCCTGGCGGGCCGACCCCGGGCCGGGCGAGCGGCACCTGTGCGTCGCGGCCGGATCGGGCATCACCCCGATGCTGTCGGTCGCCTCGACGGTGCTCACCCACCCCCGGGCCCAGGTGTCGCTCCTGTACGGCAACCGGACGAGCCGCACCGTGATGTTCACCGAGGAGCTCGGCGACCTGAAGAACCGGTACGGCCCCCGGCTCCAGACGGTCCACGTGCTCTCGCGCGAGCCGCGCGACGTCGAGCTGTTCTCCGGGCGGCTGGACGGCGACCGGCTGCGCCGCCTGCTCACCGGCCTGGTGCCGGTCGAGGTGTTCGACCACGTGTGGCTCTGCGGGCCGCTGTGGATGGTCGAGGACGCCCGCGCGGTGCTCTCCGGCCTCGGCGTCCCCGCCGACCGCGTGCACGTCGAACTGTTCTACGTGGACGCGCCCCCGCCGCGGCCGCGGCGGACCGAGGGGGCCGTCCCGACGGGCGCGACGAGCGAGCTGACGACGGTGCTCGACGGCCTGCGCGCGACCTCGGCCGTCTCCCGGGAGGCGACGCTCCTGGACGGCGCCCAGGCGACCCGTTCCGACCTGCCGTTCGCCTGCAAGGGCGGCGTGTGCGGCACCTGCCGCGCCGTCGTCCGCGAGGGCGCGGTCGACATGCGCCGCAACCACGCCCTCGAACCCTCCGAGGTGGACGCCGGGTTCGTCCTCACCTGCCAGACGTTCCCGGTCGGCGAGAAGGTGACCGTCGACTACGACGCCTGAACCGTCCCCGCCCGTCCGCCGACGCGCCGGGCTCAGGTCTCGTGCCGGGCCAGGCCGTCGAAGGCGATGGCGGTGATCGCGTCGGCGACCGTCGCCGGGTCGTGGGCCCCGTCAGGGCGATACCACTCGACCAGCGAGTTCACCATGCCGAACAGCAGGCGGCTGACCAGCGCCGGCGGCACGTCGTCGCGCAGGGCGCCCTCCGCGACGGCGTCCGCGACGAGCCCGGCCAGGCGGTCGTCGAGCCAGCGGCGCCGCTCCAGGGCGGCCAGCTCGACGTCGCTGTTGCCCCGCACCCTGAGCAGGAGCGTGACGGACGGCTGGTGCGCGACGAGCACCTCGACGCTGCGCCGCACCACCTCGCGCAGGCGCCCGTGGGCGGTCGCCCCCGCCCTCTCGCGGGAGGCCTCCGTCACGACCGCGGTGAGCTCGTCGAGAGCGTCGTCCAGGGCCTGGCCGAGCAGCTGCTCCTTGCTCGTGACGTGGTGGTAGATGGCCGGCTTCGTGAGCCCCAGCTCCTTGGCGAGGTCGCCCATGCTGGTGGCGTCGTACCCCTTGCGGTTGAAGAGCTCCACCGCGGCGCGCAGGATCGCCGACTGGTCGTAGCCGGGACGGCCGCGCCGGCGGCGCGGGGCTGGTTCGGCGGACCCGGTCCTCATCACGAGTGCAGCATCTCACGGGCCCGGACGCCCCCATGTTCGTCGCCGCGGTCGCGGCCGTCCAGGTCAGTTCAGGCGAGGGTGAGACCGGTCATTCGGCCGGGACTTTGACCTTCTCGGGGAGTGCGGGTGCGTTGCGGGCCGCGCCGGTACGGGCGTGCGTGGCGTACAGGGTGAGGCCCACGAAGGTCAGGCCGCCCACCAGGTTGCCGATGACCGTCGGGATCTCGTTCCACAGCAGGTAGTCCGCGATCGAGAAGTCGCCGCCGAGCATCAGGCCGGACGGGAACAGGTACATGTTGACGATCGAGTGCTCGAAGCCCAGGTAGAAGAAGACCAGGATCGGCATCCACATGGCGATCACCTTGCCCGGGACGGACGTCGCCATCATCGCCCCGACC
This sequence comes from Actinomadura rugatobispora, assembly GCF_055379765.1. Taxonomy (NCBI): domain Bacteria; kingdom Bacillati; phylum Actinomycetota; class Actinomycetes; order Streptosporangiales; family Thermomonosporaceae; genus Actinomadura; species Actinomadura rugatobispora. Next base: position 10,874,760 of record NZ_AP029191.1, read on the forward strand.
ACGCCCGTGGAGACCATCCAGTTGCACAGGACGCCGCGGATGAACAGGGTCAGCATCCCGGCGGCGCCGTGGTCGGCGTAACCGACCGTCCGCGACTCGCCGATCGTGCCGATCTGCCGACCGACCTCGTTCGGGTCCATGCTGAACGAGAAGGTGAAGATGCAGGCCATCATGACCGCGACCGTGAGCGCGCCGGCGAAGTTCCCGACGAAGACCAGCCACCAGTTGCGCAGCACCGCGCGGACGGTGACGCCTCGCCTCTTGTCGATCAGCGCCAGCGGCACCAGGGTGAAGACGCCGGTGAGCAGGTCGAAACCCAGCAGGTACAGCATGCAGAAGCCGACCGGGAAGAGCACGGCCCCGAGCAGGGGCTCGCCCGTCTGCACCGTGATCGTGACCGCGAACGCCGCGGCCAGCGAGAGGATGGCACCGGCCATGTACGCGCGGATGATGGTGTCGCGGGTGGACATGAAGGCCTTGGCCTCGCCCGCGTCGATCATCTTGGTGACGAACTCCGCTGGGTTCAGGTAGGACATGCGTCGCTCTCTCGTGGGGGCAGGCCGGCGGGCACCGGCGGGAAGGTGGTGGCGTGCCCAAGTTCCGGCTCGTGTCCGGTCGAGTTTCGGCTCCGTTTATTTCCGGCGTGTGACGAGGTGAAGATCATCTCGTCACCTCGGGCTCACACCGGCGCGCACGGGGTGTTATTGGCCTACGGTGCCCCCATGAACCCGATCATGAGCAAGTCCGACGCGGCCGCGCTGGTGGTCGCCGCCCGGATACGACGCGGCGTGACCTGGGCCGAGATCGCCGGGGAGATCGGCGCGCCGGTCGTGTGGACCACCGCGGCGCTGCTCGGCCAGCACCCGATGACGGAGGAGCAGGCCCGCCGCGTCTGCGAGTTCCTCGGGCTCGAGGAGGCGGTCGCCGAGAGCCTGCGGCTCCAGCCCGCGCGCGGCGCCGACCCGGCCCTGATGAGCGACCCCACGATCTACCGCTTCGCCGAGGCCCTGTCGGTGTACGGGCCGGCCCTCAAGGAGCTCATCCACGAGGAGTTCGGCGACGGGATCATGAGCGCGATCAACTTCCGCGTCGACGTCTCGCGCCGTCCGGATCCCGACGGCGACCGCGTCGTGGTCACCTTCGACGGGAAGTTCCTCGACTACAGGTGGTGAGCCCGCGGGGGCCGGTGGCCGTGCGGTTCGCCGGTCCCGGCTACCGGTCGGCGGCCTCGCCGCCGTCGTAGGCGGCGCGGGCGGCCGCGACCTTCTCGTGGTTGTTCGCCGCCCAATCCGACAGCGCGCGGGTGGAGGCGAACAGCTCCTCGGCCAGCGGCGTGACCGCGTACTCGACCTGCGGGGGCACCGTCGGGTGCACGGTGCGGACGAGGAGCCCGTCGCGTTCGAGGGCGCGCAGCGTGAGGGTGAGCATGCGGCGGCTGATGCCGGGGATCGCGCGGTGGAGCTCGGCGAACCGGATGGGGCCGTCGCTCGCCGCCGCGATGATCGCGATCGCCCACTTGCTCCCGACCCGGTCGAGGACGTCGCGGAACGCCGCACACGTGCCCGGGTCCACGTCGTCGGGCAGTCGAGACTCCGCCGGCATCGCGCTTCCTTCCCCGTCGAGTCCCAGAGAACGCCGGTCGGCCGCGCGGACGATCGTCCCCGGCGCACTGGTGAATGTACGCGCCGCCCGGCAGGCCGGGAAGAGGGAACATTGCTGTTACCACCCGGTGCCGTGCGATCCTGACCGCGCCGCCGAACGGCCGAATCCCTGCTAAACCGATAGCTTTGGTCGGATAGGTCGAGGTGCGGCTCCCGTGGTCCCGCGAACCCTCTGGAGGCGATCTGATGACCACGCCGACCGGCGCCCCCGTCTACGCCGACCCCGTCGACCTGGACGAGCACGGCGTCTACGGAGCCACCGCGCTCAGCGTCCGGAACGGCGGCTGGTACCGGCCGCGCTACCCGTTCCAGGGGCGCGTCACCGCCGACGGGTCGAGCGGCTACCGGGCCGAGCCGGGCCGCTACCACCTCTACGTCGCGCACCTGTGCCCGTGGGCGCAGCGCACCGCCATCGTCCGCGCCCTCAAGGGGCTGGAGGACGTCGTCTCGCTCTCCTACGTCGACGACAAGCGGGACGGGCGGGGCTGGGCGTTCCGGGAACGGCGCGGCGCCGACCCCGTCAACGGCTTCCGGTTCCTGCGGGAGGCCTACGAGGCGACCGAGCCAGGCTTCGACGGCCACGTGTCCGTCCCGGTGCTGTGGGACCGGAAGACCGGACGGATCGTGAGCAACAACTTCCCCGATATCACCATCGACCTGGGCACCGGGTTCGAGGAGTGGGGCGACCCGGAGGTGCGGCTCTACCCCGCCGAGCTGCGCGCGGAGATCGACGAGCTCGACGACTACATCTACGCCAACGTCAACGACGGCACCTACCGGGTCGCCGGCGCGGCCTCGAACGAGTCTTACGAGGAGCTGCGCGGACGGGTGGTCTCCGCCCTGGAGCGGCTGGACGAGCGGCTGTCGGGCCGCCGGTTCCTGCACGGCGACTCCATCACCGAGTCCGACGTCCGGCTGTGGGTGACGCTGGTCCGCTTCGACCTGACCTACAACCCGTTCGCCAAGATCAGCGAGCGCCGCCTGACCGACTTCCCGAACCTGTGGGGCTACGCCCGCGACCTCTACCGGCGTCCGGCCTTCCGCGGCACCACCGACCTGGACGCGTTCTCCCACCTCGGCCCGCCGTTCCTGGACGAGGCCGTGACCCGGATCGAGGTCGAGCCGCACCGGGCCGACTGGGAGGAGCCGCACGACCGCGCGTCGCTGGGCGGGTGAGCGCGCGGCCGGTGACCCTACCTCCGGGGTAATCGATCCCGTCCGAGACGGGGCGGGAGGGTGGGCGGCATGGAACGCTCAGGCATGAACGGTGCAGGCATCGAAGGCGCACTGGAGGCGGCGGCGGGCGGCCGCGTCGTCTGGGGAGTGCTGGCGCTGGCGGCGCCCGGCCTCAACGTGCGGCTGGCGGGCATGGGGAGCAGGGACACCCCCGAGCTGAGGTACCTGATCCGGGTCTTCGGCAGCAGGGCCGTCGCGCTGGGACTGGGTTACCTCCTCGGCGACGAGGCGGCGCGGCGGCGCTGGCGGAGGCTGTGCCTGGCGGTGGACGTGTGCGACACCGCGGCCGGGGCCGTCCACCTGGTCCGCGGGGACGTGCCGCGCGCGTCGGCCGCGGGCCTGGTGGCGATCACCGGCGGCTACGCGGCCCTGGGAGCCCTGGCCCTGCGCAGGGAGGGCCGCGCGCCCGCCGGCTGAGCCGGGCGCCTCACCGCTCCTGGTAGACGTCGGGGACGCCGTCGTGGTCCAGGTCGAGCGTCTCGACCTTGTGGATGCGCCGGTAGGCGCGGTTGCGCAGGCGCAGGACCACGGTGGCCAGGGCGGTGGCGGTCAGCGAGGCGCCCAGCACGGCGATCTTGACGTGGTCGTCGGTCGCGGATCCGCCGCCGAACGACAGCTCGCCGATCAGGAGCGAGACGGTGAAGCCGATCCCGGCCAGCAGGCCCAGGCCCAGCACGTCCAGCCAGGCCAGCTCCTCGTCCAGGTCGGCGTGGGTGAAGCGCGACACCAGCCAGGTCGCGGCCATGATGCCCACCGGCTTGCCGATCACGAGGCCGGCCAGCACGCCCACGGCGACCGGGTCGCCGAGGGCGGACGCCAGCCCGTCGAGGCCGCCGAGCGGGACTCCGGCGGCCAGGAGGGCGAAGACGGGGACGGCGACCCCGGCCGACAGCGGGCGGAAGCGGTGCTCGAAGTGCTCGGCCAGGCCGGGGCCGGCGTCGGGGCCGCCGGCCCGGTGGCCGCGGAGCACCGGGACGGTGAAGGCCAGCAGCACGCCGGCGACGGTGGCGTGCACGCCCGAGGCGTGCACGAGCGTCCAGGTGGCGGCGGCCAGCGGCAGGAGCAGCCACCAGCTGCGCACCCGCCGCTGGACGAGCACCGCGAACAGCCCGAGCGGGACGAGGGCGCCCAGCAGCGGAAGCACCGACAGGTGCGCGGTGTAGAACAGCGCGATGATCACGATGGCGATGAGGTCGTCCACCACCGCCAGCGTCAGCAGGAAGGTGCGCAGGGCGGTGGGCAGGAACCGCCCGATCACCGCCAGCACCGCCAGGGCGAAGGCGATGTCGGTGGCGGTCGGGATCGCCCAGCCGCGCGCCGCGCCCGGTTCGCCGAGCGTCAGCGCCAGGTAGATCAGCGCCGGGACGACCACGCCGCCGACCGCCGCGAGCACCGGCACCAGCGCCCGCCGCACGTCGCGCAGGTCGCCGGCGACGAACTCGCGCTTGAGTTCGAGCCCCGCCACGAAGAAGAAGATCGCCAGCAGCCCGTCGGCGGCCCAGGACTCCAGGGACAGGTCCAGGTGCAGGGCCGCGGGCCCGGCGGTGTGGTCGCGCACGGACTCGTACACGTCCGACCAGGGCGAGTTGGCCCAGAGGATCGCGGCCGCGGCGGCGGCCACCAGCAGGACGCCGCCGACCGTCTCCTGCCGCAGGATGTGACCGATCCGCCGTGCCTCGGGCCACGAGCCGCGGCTGAACAGGGCCCTGGCGCGGCCGGCGGAACGGTTTCCGGACGGGGTTCGGCGGTTGGGACGGATCACCGGGCTCCTTCGAAGTCGACGGATGAGGGACCTCGCCGACCAGACTTCCCGGCACACCTGCGGCCACGTTACCCGATGCGGCTTCTGGGGGCCGCGGCCGACCCCTGCCGTGAGCGGCCGCGATGCCCGTACCCTTGCCCGCGTGAGAGAGACGTTCCCGGGACGCGCGGTCCGCGGCGTCGAGGTGCGGTACGGCAGCGTCGGCAACTGCGCCCCCGACTTCGCCTGGTTCAGCCTGGATTTCGAGCCCCTTCCCGAGGGGCGGCTCGGGTACGAGTTCGCCGGCGGCCTCGACCACGGGTTCGACGCCTACGACCGGCAGGTGCACGAGGAGTGCGCGCCCGCCATCGAGCGCGGCGTGCGCCTGAATCTCACGGGCCTGCCCCGGCCCCGCTCCATCGTCCTGTCCGGCGCGGAACCGCCCGCCGTGCCGATCGATCGGCTCGACGGGGAGGCGGGCGGTCCCCTCCTGGCGGTCCGCGTGGTCCTCACCCGTGTCCGGTACCACCCGGTCGACTCGGCGCCGCCCGTCCACCGGTACGCCGGCTGGCGGGCCGCGCACAAGGCGCGCCGCCTTCTCGCCGGGGCCCGCCCCGACCCCGATCCCAGGGATCGCGTCGGCCCGAAGCCGTAGGCGGCGGGGGCTCAGTCCTCGCGGACGGTGTCGAGGTCGCGGCGGGCCTTGGCGAGCAGGTCGCGCATGGCCTCCTCGGCCCGGCCCGGCGCGGCGGCGCGGACGGCGTCCAGGACGGCGCGGTGGCTGGGGACCGGGTCGTCGTGGCCGCCGACGCCGTGGACGAGCCGGTCGCGTTCGGCCAGCCCCACCTCGATGACGATCTCCATCCGCTCCAGGAGCTCGTTGTGGGTGGCGGTGAGCAGGGCGCGGTGGAAGGCGAGGTCGGCCTGGACGGCCAGGGCGGCGTCGCCGTCGGCCCGGCCCATCGCGGCCAGGGCGTCGTCGAGGGCGGCGAGGTCGTGCTCGGTGCGGCGCAGCGCGGCCAGCCGGGCGGCCTGGGGCTCGATGATGCCGCGGACCTCGGCGAGGTTCTCCAGGAAGGCGTGGTCGTTGCGGTTGGCGAACTGCCAGCGGATGACGTCGGGGTCCAGGAGGCTCCAGTCGGAGCGGGGGCGGACGAAGGTGCCGCGCTTCTGGCGGGAGGCGACCAGGCCCTTGGCGGCCAGGACCTTGAGGGCCTCGCGGAGGGCGGTGAGGCTGAGGTCGAGCTCGGCGCCGAGGGCGGCCGGGTCGATGGTGTCGCCGGGGCGCAGCTCGCCGGTGAGGATGCGGCGCGCGATCTCCTGCACGGTCTGGCCGTGCAGTCCGCGTTCCGAGTAGCGCGCCACGGGTCCCCCTCCGTTCCGGCCGTCGGCGAGCACCCTAGCGGCATCGCTCGCCCTCCAGTAATCATAAAATACTAATTAATGTTGACAGCGGTGCTACGAGGGCGTTAAACAGTGTCGGCGGACACACCCGCGGCCGACCCCCCGGTGAACCTCCCGGTGAACGCCGCGGTGAAGCAGGAGCACGTCGAGGAGTGCGTCGATGAACCATGCCAAGCGCCGGACCCTGGCCGTTGTCGTGACGGCCGCGGTCCTGGCGGTCACGGCCGCGTGCGGCGGCCGGGTGGGCGAGAACGGCCGGATCGGCGTCGTCTACCTCAACGCCGAGGGCTACTACGCGGGCGTGGAGCGGGGGCTGCGCGCGACGCTGGGCGAGGAGGGCCGCGGGCCGCAGCTCCTCCAGACCAACATCCAGTCCGACCCCGCCAGGGAGAGCTCGTTCATCAGCACGATGAGCTCGGCGAAGGCCGACGCGCTCATCGTGTCGCCCGCCTCGGCCACCGCGTCGGTGCCGGCGATGCGGCTCGCCAAGGAGAGCGGCGTCCCGGTGATCTGCTACAACACCTGCGTCGAGGACGAGCAGGCCCGCAAGTACGTGCGCGCCTTCGTGCTGGGCTCGCCGGAGGAGTTCGGCCGGGTCAGCGGCGAGCAGATGGCCGACCACTTCCTGCGGGCGGGCCGGCGCGCCCCGCAGGTCGGGATCATCAACTGCGAGCAGTTCGAGGTCTGCGTCCAGCGCCGCAAGGGCTTCGAGCGGGCGCTGAAGGAGAAGGTGCCGGGCGCCCGGATCGTGGCCAGCCAGCAGGGCCTGCAGATGGACGAGGCCGTGGAGCGGGCCCAGCAGCTCCTGACCGCCCACCCCGACCTGGACGCCTTCTACGGCGAGGCGGGCTCCCAGACGCTCGGCGCGGTCCGGGCGGTCGAGACCCGCGGCCGGATCGGCGAGACCGCCGTCTTCGGCGGCGACATGTCCGTCGAGGCGGCCAAGAAGCTGCAGGACGGCCGGGTCCTCAAGGGCGTGGCCGACATCTCGGGGATCAAGGTCGGGCGGCTGGCCGGCGAGGTGGCCCGGGCCGTGCTGGCGGGGAACCCGCCGGCGGGGTTCATCGTCCCCGCGCCCGTCGACCGCTACCTCGGCGCCCAGGACGGCGCCCGCTGGCTCCGGGAGCACCCCGATGGCATCCCGTAGACCCCCTGCGCGTCCGAGAGAGGCGAACCCCAGGACCCCCGAACGAAGGACCCACTCATGAGCACCCCGCTGGTACGCATCGCCGACGTCACGCGGCACTACCCCGGAGTCCGGGCGCTGACCGGCGCGAGCCTGGAGATCGAGGCCGGCGAGGTCCGGGCGTTCCTCGGCCGCAACGGCGCGGGCAAGTCCACCCTGATCAGGGTGCTGTCGGGGGTGGAGCGGCCCGACGCGGGCACCGTGGAGATCGGCGGGGTGCCGCTGGACGGCGGCGGCGTGCGCCGCGCGGGCGAGCTGGGCGTGCGGACCGTCCACCAGGAGCTCAGCCTGGTCCCGGGGATGACGGCGGCGGAGAACCTGTTCCTGGGCGGCTGGCCGCGGACCGGCGGAGGCCGGGTCGACCACGCCGCGATGCGCCGCGCCGCGCGGGAGATCTTCGGCCGGCTGGGTCTGGACATCGCCCCCGACGCCCGGGTTGGAACGCTCCCGCTCGCCGAGCAGCAGCTCGTGGAGATCTGCCGGGCGGTGCGCCGCGAGCCCCGGCTGCTGATCCTGGACGAGCCCACCAGCGCGCTGGCGGCCGCCGAGGTGGAGACCGTGCTGGACGCGGTGCGCCGGATCGCCGAGAGCGGCGTCGCGGTGATCTACGTCAGCCACCGGCTCGACGAGATCCGCCGGATCGCCCGCACCGCCACCGTGATGCGCGACGGCCGGGTCGTCGGCACCGTCGACCTGGAGACCACCTCCACCGACGAGGCGGTCGCGATGATGCTCGGCTCCGCCTACGAGGCGGCCGTCCGGCCCCGCCCGCGCACGGTCGACCGCACCGGGACGCCGCTGCTGTCGGTGTCGGGGCTGAGCGTGCCGCCGAAGGTCGTGGACGTCTCCTTCGACCTCCACCCCGGCGAGATCCTGGGGCTGGCCGGGCTGATGGGCTCGGGACGCACCGAGATCCTGCGCGCCCTGGCCGGGTTCGCCCCGATCGCCGCCGGGACCGTCCGGGTGGACGGGGCGCAGGTGCCCAGGGTCACGGCCGCCGGAATGAAGCGGCGCGGCGTCGGGCTGACCCCCGAGGACCGCAAGAGCGAGGCGATCGTCCCGCTGCTGGGCGTCGGCGAGAACATGGTCATGTCCGACTACCGCGCGGTCAGCACGGGCACCTCCGTGACGCCGTCCAAGGTCGGCCGGGCCGCGCGCGGCCTGATCGAGCGGCTGTCGATCGCCACCGCCTCCGGCCGCACCCCCATCGCCACCCTCAGCGGCGGCAACCAGCAGAAGGCCGTGATCGGCCGGTGGCTGCACGCCGGCAGCCGGATCCTGCTCCTGGACGAGCCGACCCGCGGCGTCGACGTGGAGGCCAAGGAGGGGATCTACCGGCTGGTGCGCGAGCTGGCCGACCGGGGGAACGCCGTGCTGTTCGTCTCCGGGGAGCTGGAGGAGCTGCCGCTGGTCTGCGACCGCGTCATCGCGGTGCGCGGCGGCACCGTCGCCGCCGAGTTCACCGGCGCGGACGTCACCGTCGACGCCGTCCTGTCCGCCGCGATGGCCGCCTGAGCCGCATCCCGCGCCGCGCGGCCCCGCCTCGCGAGGCCGTCCGCCGCAACCCCCGCATCGCACAACCGAGGAGAACGAGATCACATGACCACCGCACAGACCGGCCGGGCCGCGCCGCCCGGCGCGCCCGCCGGCGGCGCGGCGGCCCGGCTGCTGGCCGGGCGGGCGCACCAGCTGAACGAGATCGGCCTGCTGGCCGCCATCGCGGTGCTGTACATCGCGCTGGGCAGTTCCGCCGAGGGCTTCCTGTCGGTGCACAACCAGCTGGGGATGCTGCGCGACGCCGCCATGATCGGCATCGCCGCGTGGGGCGTCACCCTCGTCATCATCGCCGGTGAGATCGACATCAGCATCGGCCCGGCGGTGGCGTTCTCCTCGGTGCTGGTCGCCAAGGGAAGCACCCAATGGGGCCTGGGGGTGGCGGGGGCGATCGCGCTCACGCTGGTCCTGGGCCTGCTGTGGGGCGGGCTGGCGGGCTGGCTGCGCGCCGCGTTCGACGTGCCGTCGTTCATCACGACGCTGGGGGTGTGGAGCGTCCTGGGCGGGCTGGGCCTCTACCTGACCGACGCCCTGCCGGTGACGCTGCCCGAGAGCGGGGTGTTCGAGGTGCTGGGCGGCGACCTGCTGGGCGTCCCCACCGCCGCGGTCATCATGCTGGCGCTGTTCGCGGTGTTCGCCTACGTGGCGCGGTTCACCGCCTACGGCCGGTCGGTGTACGCGATCGGCGGCAACGCCGGGGCGGCGCGGCTGTCGGGCATCAGCCTCACCCGGGTCCGGGTGCTGCTGTTCGCCACCACCGGGCTGCTGTCGGCGGTGACCGGGATCCTGCTGGCGGCGCGGCTGGGCTCGGGCAGCGGCGGCGCCGCGTCCGGGCTGGAGTTCGACGTGATCGCGGCGGTGGTGATCGGCGGCACCGCGCTGGCCGGCGGCCGCGGCGGGATGCTGGGCACGCTGCTGGGCGTGGTGTTCATCACCGTGATCGGTAACGGGCTGGTGCTGCTCGGCGTGGACTCCTTCCTGCAGAACGTGGTGCGCGGTGTGATCATCGTGGGCGCGGTGCTGATCAACGTGATCGTCGCCCGCCGCGGCCGCGGCACCCCGACCTCCTGAGAAGGCTCTGAGAAAGCTGGCGATCATCATGACTTCGACACCGAGCAGGATGCGGGGCGTCTTCCTGCCCGGCGACTCCACCGCCGAGCTGCGCGAGTACGACGTGCCCCGGCCGGGCCACGGGCAGGTGCTGGTGGAGATCGGCGCGTCCGGGATCTGCGGCAGCGACATCGGCTTCATCTACCGCGGCTACAAGGGCTACCGGGGCGTGGACGGCCCCGCCTACCGCGGCGTGATCGCGGGGCACGAGCCGTCCGGCCGGATCGTGGCGGCCGGGCCGGGCGTGCGCCGGTTCGGCCCCGGCGACCGGGTGATCGTCTACCACATCGTGGGCTGCGGGCTGTGCGACAACTGCCGCCGCGGGCACTACATCAGCTGCGGGTACGGCCGCGAGTCCTACGGGTGGCAGCGCGACGGCGGGCACGCCCCGTACCTGCTGGCCGAGGAGCGGACCTGCGTGCCGCTGCCCGACGAGCTGTCCTACGTCGACGGCGCGCTGATCGCCTGCGGCTTCGGCACCGCCTACGAGGGGCTGCGCCGCGCCGGGGTCAGCGGCGACGCCGACCTGCTGGTCGTCGGGCTCGGCCCGGTCGGGCTGGCGGCCGGGATGATCGGGCGCGGCATGGGCGCCCGCAAGGTCATCGGGGTGGAGACGGCGGAGGCGCGCCGCGCGTGGGCCGCGACGGCCGGGGTGTTCGACGCCGTCCTGCCCGCCGGTGACGACGCCGCGGAGGAAGTCGCCGACCTCACCGGGCGCGGCGGGGCGGCCGTCACCATCGACTGCTCGGGGACCCGGCCCGGCCGGAGCCTGGCGCTGGAGGCGGCGGCCGAGTGGGGCCACGTGTCGCTGGTCGGGGAGGGCGGCGACCTGCACACCGAGGTGTCGGACACGCTGCTGCACAAGCAGCTCACCATCCACGCCTCCTGGGTCACCTCGCTCCCGGCGATGAGCGAGCTGGCGCGGAACCTGGTCGGCTGGGGGCTGCGGCCCGAGAAGGTCGTGAGCGACGCCTTCGGGTTCGAGCGGGCCGGTGAGGCGTACGCGCTGGCGGCGGGCGCGAGCAAGGGCAAGGTCGTCCTGGTGCCCGGCGAGGCGTCATGACAGAGCGCGTCGAGGCCACCACGGACGCCTCCGGCCCGTACGAGGTGGTGTGGCTCGACAACGGGCGGCTGCGGCTCGGGATCGTCCCGCTGCTGGGCGGACGGCTGCTGAGCCTCGTCCACGACGGTACTGAGCTGCTGTGGCGCAATCCCGCGCTGCTGGACGACCGGCTGCACCCGGCCGGCGGGCACCGTCCCGCGCCCGCCTCGGGCCCGATGGCGGCCTGGGCGAACTACGGCGGCGACAAGACCTGGCCGGCGCCGCAGGGATGGTCGTCGGCGCAGGAATGGGCCGGGCCGCCCGACCCCGTCCTGGACTCGGGACCGTACACGGCCGCGGTCCGCGAGGAGCGCGACGGCGCGACGGTGACGCTGGAGAGCGGCCACGACCCGCGCACGGGGTTGCGGCTGCGCCGCGAGATCGGGCTGGGGGCCGGGCGGGCCTCCTACGATCTGCGGCTGACGGCGGTGAACGAGTCGTCCCGGCCGGTGCGCTGGGCCCTGTGGAACATCGCCCAGTACCCCGGCGGCGGGGTCGTCCGGGTGGAGGTCGAGGCGGGAGCGGGCGCGCCGGTCGAGCTGGCCGTCGGCACCGCCGCGCCCGCCTGGACGCGCGTCGGCGCGGGGCAGCGGGCCGGGACGGAGCTCCTGGAGGTCCCGGCGCAGGACGTCGTCGGCAAGCTCGGCTTCCCCGGCGCCACCGGGCGGCTGACCTATGCGCGCGGCCGCCACCGGCTCACCATGGAATGGGATGTGCGCGCGGACGCCGCCTACCCCGACGGCGGGTCGCGCGCGGAGGTGTGGATGGAGCATCCGCTGGAACGTCCGCTGGAGCACCTGGGCGGCCTCAACCCGCCGGACCGGATCGTCGAATGCGAGGCGCTGGGCCCGTGGGAGCGGCTCGAGCCCGGCGCCGCCGCCTCCCTCGGCGTCCGCGTCAGCGTGGAGGCGCCATGACCTCGCAGGAGAGGACACCGGGCCGCCCGGTCGCCGTGGTGACCGGGGCGGCCCGCGGCATCGGCGCGGCGACCGCGCGGCGACTGGCCGCCGACGGGTACGGCGTCGCACTGCTGGACGTGTCCCCGGAGGTCGAGCGGGTCGCCGCCGAACTGACCGCCGGAGGCGCCGCCGCGCTCGGCGTGCTGTGCGACGTGAGCGACCCCGGCGACTGGGAGCGGGCCGTGCGCGCCTGCCGCGACGGCCTCGGCCCGGTCGACGTCCTGGTCTCCAACGCGCTGCGCTACGAGCCCGCGGCGGCGCACGAGCTGTCCCTGGAGTCCTGGCGCGGGCAGCTGGACGTCACCCTCACCGGGGCCTTCCTGGGGGTGCGGGCGACCCTGGACGACCTGCGCGCGAGCGGCCGCGCCGCGATCGTGATCGTGTCGTCGGTGCACGCCGCCTTCGGGCTGCCCGCACGGCCCGCGTACGCGGCGGCCAAGGCCGGGCTGACCGGGCTCACCCGCCAGCTCGCGGTCGAGTACGGGCCAGGGGTCCGGGTCAACGCCGTGCTGCCGGGCCCCGTCCTCACCGCGCAGTGGCAGGGGATCGGCGAGGAGGACCGCACGCGCAGCGCCGCCGAGACCGTCGCGGGGCGCCTGGGCCGCCCCGAGGAGGTCGCCGGCGCGGTCGCGTTCCTGGCCGGGCCGGACGCCTCGTACATCACCGGCGTGTCCCTGTACGTGGACGGCGGCTGGAGCATCACCAAGAGCTCCTCATGACGGGAGCTCGAGAGTTCGCCGTGACGGCGCCGGGAAGGGCCGTGGCGGCACCGAGGGGGAAGAACCGAACGTGAAGATCACCCGGGTGGAGACCTTTCTCGTCCCCCCGCGCTGGCTGTTCTGCCGGATCGACACCGACGAGGGCGTGGCCGGCTGGGGCGAGCCGGTGGTGGAGGGCCGGGCCGCGACCACCCGCGCCGCAGTCGAGGAGCTGTCGGACCTTCTGATCGGCGCCGATCCGCGGCGCGTCGAGGACCTGTGGCAGACGATGACCAAGGCGGCCTTCTACCGGGGCGGGCCCGTGCTGTCGAGCGCGGTCGCCGGGCTGGACCAGGCGCTGTGGGACATCCTCGGCAAGTCCCTGGGCGTCCCGGTGCACCAGCTGCTCGGCGGCGCGGTCCGCGACCGGGTCCGGGTGTACGGCTGGGTCGGCGGGGATGAGCCGTCGCGGGTCGGCGAGGCGGCCGCGGCGCAGGTCGAGGCCGGGCTGACCGCGGTGAAGATCAACGCCTCGGGCCGGGTGGCGCCGCTGCCGGCGGCGCGGGAGATCGACGCGATCGTCGGGCGGGTCGAGGCGGTGCGCGCCGCGATCGGCGACGGCAACGACGTGGCCGTCGACTTCCACGGCCGGGTGAGCGTCCCGGCGGCGCGGCGGCTGGTGCCGCTGCTGGAGCCCTTCCGGCCGCTGTTCGTGGAGGAGCCGGTGCTGCCCGAGCACACCCACCGGCTGGGCGAGGTGGTGGCCGCGACGACCACCCCGATCGCGTGCGGCGAGCGGCTGTTCTCGCGCGCGGAGTTCCTGCCCGCGCTCCAGGCCGGGGTGGGGGTCGTCCAGCCCGACCTGTCGCACGCCGGGGGGATCTCCGAGGTGCGGCGCATCGCCTCGCTGGCCGAGGTGTACGGGGCGCTGCTGGCCCCGCACTGCCCGCTGGGGCCGCTGTCGCTGGCGGCGAGCCTGCAGGTGGCGTTCGCGACGCCGAACTTCCTCATCCAGGAGCAGAGCATCGGCATCCACTACAACACCGGGGCCGAACTGCTGGACTACATGGCCGACCGGTCGCCGTTCGCTTTCGTGGACGGCGCGATCGAGCGCTGGGAGGCGCCCGGCCTGGGCATCGAGATCGACGAGGCCGCCGTCCGCCGGGCCGACCGGGTCGGGCACCGGTGGCGGCCGCCGGTGTGGCGGCATCCCGACGGGGGGCACGCGGAGTGGTGAGCCCAGAGATGGGCCCGGAGATGGGCCCAGAGACGGGCCCAGAGGTGAGGGGAGCGACCGGCACGATGATCACTCGGAGCGGGATGCTGGAGGCGCTGCGGCGGCACCGGCTGGTGGCCGTGGTCCGCGGCTCGGACCGGGCGGCGTCGGTGCGGACGGCGCTGGTGCTGGCCGAGGAGGGGGTGCCGCTGATCGAGGTGTCGCTGAGCGGCCGCGACGCCCTGGGCGCCATCGAGGACATCGCCCGCGCCGTCGGCGGCTCCGTCGCGCTCGGCGCGGGCACCGCGCTGACCGGCGACGACGTGCGGCGGGCCCGGGACGCGGGCGCCCGCTACATCGTGACGCCCTCGCTGGGCGCGGGCGTCGACGAGGCGCTGCGGCTGGACCTGCCGGTGCTGGCCGGGGCGCTGACACCCACGGAGGTGGCCGCCGCGGTCGCGGCCGGGGTGACGGCGGTGAAGCTGTTCCCGGCGAGCGCGAACGGGCCCGGCTACCTGCGCGCGCTGCGCGATCCGTTCCCTGACGTGCCGTTCGTCCCGGTGGGCGGGGTCGGTGAGGAGGAGGCCGCGGCGTTCCTGGCCCGCGGCGCGCTGGCGGTGGGCGTCGGCTCGCCGCTGTGCGGCGACGCCCCCTCCGGCGGCGACCTGGAGGCGCTGCGCCGCCGTGCCCGCGCGTTCGTCGCGGTGGCGGGGGCGGCCGCGCCGGTCCCGGGGGGCTCCTCGTGACGCGGGTGGACGTGCTGACCGCCGGGGAGACCATGATGGCGCTGCGGGCCACCGGGCTGATCCGGCTGGGCTCGGGCTTCACCGCCGGCGTCGCCGGCGCGGAGAGCAACGTGGCCATCGGCCTGAGCCGCCTCGGCCACTCGGCGGCGTGGCTGGGCCGGGTCGGCGCGGACGAGCCGGGCCGCCTGGTCGTGCGGACGCTGCGCGCCGAGGGCGTCGACGTCTCCGCGGTGCGCCGCGACGACGCCGCCCCCACCGGAATGATCATGTTCGAGCAGCGGCTGCCGGACGTGACCCGCGTGCAGTACGTCCGCGCCGGCTCGGCCGGGTCGCGGCTGTGCGCCGACGATGTCGCGGCGGTGCCGTACACGCCGGCGATCGTGCATCTCACCGGGATCACCCCGGCGCTGGGCGCGTCCTGCCGGGAGGCCGTGCGGGCCCTGTGCGCCCTGGCCCGGGAGCGCGGCGCGCGGATCAGCCTGGACGTCAACCACCGGTCCCGGCTGTGGACGCGGGAGGAGGCGGCGCGGGCGCTGGCGCCGATCGCCGCGCAGGCCGACCACGTCATCGCCTCCCCCGACGAGCTGGAGCTCCTGCACCCCGGCGGGGCCGCCGAGCCGATCGCGGCCGAGCCGGTCGCGGCGCGGCTCCTGGACGGGGGCGCCACTGAGGTCGTCGTCAAGGACGGCGGCGCGGGGGCGCGCTCGTTCACTGCGGACGGGGTCCGCGCCGTCCCCGCCCACAGCGTGCAGGCGGTGGACTCCATCGGGGCCGGGGACGGGTTCGTCGCCGGCTACCTCTCCGGTCTCCTGGACGGCCTGGACGCGGAGGGGCGGCTGCGGCGCGCCCACGCCGTCGGCGCGTTCGCCGTGTCGAGCCGCGGCGACTGGGAGGGCCTGCCCTACCGGGACGAACTCGACATGATCGGTCTCCCGGAAGGCGCGGCGCTGCGATGAGCGGCCTGGTCGGATCCTGGTCGGCGGTGGAGGGCGCCGGGCCGTGGGAGCTGGGGGAGGGGCTGCGCGCGGTGCCCGGCGGGCTGGTCGCCGTCGACCTGCTGGCCGGGCGCCTGTACCGGCTCGATCCCACCGTGCTCGCGGCCCGCGTCCCTTTCCCGCTCGGCGCCGTCGCCCCGGTCACGGCACCCGGCGGCCCGCACGGCTGGATCGCCGCCGCCGGCACGGGGATCGCGCTCCTGCCCGCGGACGGCTCGGCGGACGGGGTGCGCTGGCTCGCGCGCCCAGAGGACGGCGCGGCCACGGCGATGCGGATGAACGACGGCGCGGCCGACCCGGCGGGGCGGTTCTGGGCGGGCTCGATGGCCTACGACGGCACGCGCGGAGCCGGATCCCTCTACCGCGTGGACCGGGACGGGGCGGTCACCGCGGCGATGGGCGGGCTGACCGTCCCCAACGGTCCAGCCTTCAGCGCCGACGGCCGGACGATGTACCTGGCCGACAGCGCGCTCGGGCTGATCTACCGCGTCCCGGTCGATCCCGCCTCGGGCGAGGCGGGCGGGCGCGAGGTCTTCGCGCGCGTGCCGGACGGCTCCCCGGACGGGATGACCGTCGACGCCGAGGGGTGCCTGTGGTCGGCGGTCTGGGGCGCGGCGGCCGTCCACCGCTACGCGCCGTCCGGTGAGCTGCTCGCGGTCGTCGCGGTGCCCGCCGAGCAGCCCACCAGCGTGTGCCTGACGCCGTCGCCGCCGTACCGGATCGTGGTGACCACGGCGCTGTACGGCCTGGGCGATCGTCCCGAGGGCGCCGCCGACGGCCGCGTCCTGGCGGCTCCGGCCGCCGTCGGCGGCCGCCCGGCCGATCCTTTCCGCCCCGTCTCGCCCGCGGGTACGCGGACGCTCTGAACGACCGGCCCGCCCGAGACCGGTTCGGCTCAGCCGATGCCGGCCTCCAGGAGCGCGCGGCGGACCAGCGGCGCGAACGGGTGGGCGCCGAGCTTGAGTTCGGTCGCGAGGTCCGCCGCCGCGACGATCCGGCGGTGCCTGATCTCGAACCGGGGCGTCCACGGGCCCACCTCGACCTCGGCGCGCCAGATGGAGCGCACCAGCACCAGCCCCTTCTCCGGCCCGGCGACGCACTCGCCGCGGCTGTAGCCCAGCAGGCGTGCGCTCACGACCTCCGCGCACGCCTCCTCGCGCACCTCCCGGTACAGGGTGTCCTGCCAGGTCTCCCCGTCCTCGGGCCGTCCGGCGGGGAACGACCAGCGCTCGCCGTCATGGCTGACCAGGACCGCCTCCCCGGTGCCGGTCAGGCACACGCCCTCGGCGCCGTGCGGGCGTCCCTCCGGAGGGCGGGACGGGGGATGCCAGGCGACCAGCAGGTCCTGGCCTCCGGCGCGGACCGCGAACGGGCGGTGGTCGGCGGCGACATCGCTCTCCATCGGCCCAGCGTCCCACGCGGCGCCCGCCCGAGATCAACGGCCCGAGATCGGACCGCCCGGGATCGAACCGCCCGGCGGCGGGCATGTCCTCGGACGGGGGCGACGGGACGAGACGAGGGGGGACGACATGTCCGAGGATCCGCGGGTCGCCACGCGCGAGCAGTGGCTAGCGGCGCGGCGGGAGCTGCTGGAGGAGGAGAAGGCGCTGACCCGTCAGCGCGACCGGGTCAACGCGGCCCGGCGCGCCCTGCCGATGGTCGAGGTCACCAAGGACTACGTGTTCGAGGGCCCGGACGGGCCGGCGAGGCTGCCGGACCTGTTCGACGGGCGCGGCCAGCTGCTGATCTACCACTTCATGTTCGAGCCCGACGCGGACGAGGGCTGCCCGAGCTGCTCGTTCGTGACCGACAACGTCGGCCATCTCGGCCACCTGAACGCCCGCGACACCTCGTTCGCGCTGGTGTCCCGGGCGCCGCTGGACAGGCTCGAGCGCTACCGGCGGCGGATGGGGTGGACCTTCCCGTGGTACTCCTCGCACGGGAGCGACTTCAACTACGACTACCACGTGACCCTCGACGAGTCGGTCGCACCGGTCGAGTACAACTACAAGGATCAGGCCGAGCTGGTGCGGGACGACCCCGCCTGGCGGGGATGGTCGGGTGAGCAGCCCGGCGTGAGCGCGTTCCTGCGGGAGGGCGACCGCGTCTTCCACACCTACTCCGGATACGCGCGCGGCCTCGACCTGCTCCTGGGCACCTACAACTGGCTCGACCTCACCGCCCGCGGGCGGCAGGAGGACTGGGAGCCCGCTCCCCGCCGCGGGGACGACCCCTTCATGAGCTGGCTGCGCCGCCACGACGAGTATCCCCGCGGTCAAACGCCGTCCCAGAACTCCTTCGAGGGCTGACAAAGGACCGGGCCCCCGTGTCGTCGGCGTCCGGTGCCGGGGCAGGACCCTGCGCAGTGAGGGCGGAGCGCCCCGGCCACGGCCGGCGGCGCGTACCGGGGCCGTCCGCCGTTCGACGGAGGTTCGGGGCATGGCCAAGCAGACGGTCGCGGAGCAGTTCGTCGACCTGCTGGTGCACGCGGGCGTCCAGCGCCTGTACGGCGTCGTCGGGGACAGCCTCAACCCCGTCACCGACGCCGTGCGGCGCAACCCCTCGATCGAGTGGGTGCAGGTGCGGCACGAGGAGACCGGCGCGTTCGCCGCCGGTGCCGAGGCGCAGCTGACCGGGCGCCTGGCCGCGTGCGCCGGGAGCTGCGGACCGGGCCACCTGCACCTGATCAACGGGCTCTACGACGCGCACCGGAGCATGGCGCCGGTCCTGGCGCTGGCCGCGCACATCCCCAGCGCCGAGATCGGCACCGCCTACTTCCAGGAGACGCACCCGGACCGGCTGTTCACCGAGTGCAGCCACTACTCGGAGCTGATCTCCGATCCGGCGCAGATGCCGCGGATCCTGCGGACGGCCGTCCAGCACGCGATCGGCCGCTCGGGCGTCGCCGTCGTCGCCATGTCGGGGGACGTCGCCGGGCGGGCCGCGCCCGGGCAGGACGCCCCCCTGGCGATGGTGACCCGGCGGCCCGCCGTGCGGCCCGGGGAGGCCGAGATCGCCGAACTGGCCCGGCTGGTCGACGAGGCGGGCGCGATCACGCTGTTCTGCGGCAGCGGCACCGCCGGGGCCCACGACGAGGTCATGGCGTTCGCCGGCCGCGTCAAGGCGCCCGTCGGGCACGCGCTGCGCGGGAAGGAGTGGATCCAGTACGACAACCCCTTCGACGTCGGCATGTCGGGGCTGCTGGGCTACGGCGCCGCCTACGAGGCGATGCACGAGGCGGACCTGCTCATCCTGCTGGGGACCGACTTCCCCTACACCGCGTTCCTGCCCGACGGCGTCCGCGTCGTCCAGGTGGACATCCGCCCCGAGCATCTGGGCCGCCGCTCCAGGCTGGACCTGGCGGTCTGGGGCGATGTCCGCGAGACGCTGCGCGCAGTCACGGCCGAGGTGCGGGAGAAGACCGACCGCCGGTTCCTGGACCGGATGCTCGCCAAGCACGCCGAGCTGCTGGAGAACGACGTCGCCGCCTACACCCGCGACGTCGAGCACCACCGGCCCGTCCATCCCGAGTACGTCGCCTCGATCCTGGACGAGGAGGCCGCCGACGACGCGATCTTCACGGTGGACACCGGCATGTGCAACGTCTGGGCGGCCCGGTACCTGTCCCCGAACGGCCGGCGCCGGGTGATCGGGTCGTTCAACCACGGTTCGATGGCCAACGCCATGCCCCAGGCGATCGGCGCGCAGATGCTGGACCGGTCGCGGCAGGTGGTGGCGCTGTCGGGCGACGGCGGGTTCTCGATGCTGATGGGGGACTTCCTCACGCTGGTCCAGCACGGCCTGCCGGTCAAGGTGGTGCTGTTCGACAACTCCTCGCTGGGCATGGTCGACCTGGAGATGATGGTCGCGGGCTTCCCGCCGTACGGCACGGCCTACCCCCGCACCGACTACGCGGCGATCGCCCGCGCGGCGGGCGGGCACGGCGTGCGCGTCGAGGACCCGGCCGACGTCCGGGACGCCCTGCGCGAGACGCTGGCCCACGACGGCCCGGCGCTGGTCGACGTCGTCACCGATCCCAACGCGCTGTCGATCCCGCCGCACGTCACCGGCCGGCAGCTGGCCGGTTTCGCCACGACCACCAGCAAGCTCGTCCTCAACGGCGGCGTCGGGCGGATGATCCAGCTCGCCCGCGCCAACCTCCGCAACATCCCGCGCCCCTGAAAAGGGCTACGGGATGACGTCGTCGTACTCGATGTCGAGGTGGCGCGGGCCTCGCAGCGTCGAGCTGGGGCGGTAGGGCGGCGGGTCGGTGACCAGGCGCGGGTTCACCAGCCGGCGGGCGAGTTCGCGGAGCGCGATCTGGGCCTCGAGGCGGGCCAGCGGGGCGCCGAAGCAGTGGTGGACGCCGCCGCCGAACCCGAGGTGCTGGATGTAGGGGCGGTCGGGATCGAAGCGGTCGGGATCGTGCACGTGCGCGGGGTCGCGGCTGCCCGAGGCCAGGGCGAGGACGATGGAGGCGCCCTTGGGGATGGTGACGCCCGCGATGGCGATGTCGTCGAGGGCGACGCGCTGCGGCAGGAAGTGGACCGGCGGTTCGCAGCGCAGCAGCTCCTCGACGGTGTGGACGACCAGGTCGGGTTCCCGGCGGAGCCGTTCGAGCAGCGGCGGGTCGCGCAGGAGGGTGAGCATCCCGTTGGCGATGAGGTTGACGGTGGTCTCGTGCCCGGCGATCAGCAGCAGCGCCGAGGTCGTGATCACCTCGGTCCCGGACATGGGGCCGTCGGGGCCCTGGTCGGTGACCAGTCCGGACAGGACGTCGTCGCCGGGGTCGCGGCGGTGGGCCTCGGCGAGTTCGCCCAGGTACCGGCCCAGTTCCAGGACGGCGGCCTGGCGCCGCCGGGCCCGCTCGTCCCTGTCGCCCTCACCGGGGCCGATGGTCTCGACGATCTCCTCGGCCCACCGGTGGAAGCGGGGCTCGTCCTCGCGGGGCACGCCGAGCAGGCGGCAGATGACCGTGACGGGGAACGGGTAGGCGATGTCGTCGACGAGGTCGGCCCGCGCGCGGCCGGCGACGCCGTCGATGAGGCCGGTGATGATCTCGAGCAGTTCCGCGCGCATGGCGTCGACCTTGCCGGGCGAGTGCGGCGGCCCGAAGTGCCGCATCGTCAGGCGGCGGAGCCGGTCGTGCTCGGGCGGGTCGAGGCCGATGAAGGCCGAGGGCAGCGCGTCCTGGTCCGCGTGGGCCGGTTCGGCCAGGTTGCGGCGGTCGGAGCTGACCCGCGGGTCGTGCAGCAGCGCGACGATCTCGCGGTAGGTGCTGACGACGTAGCTGCCGTCCTCCTGCCGCGCGACGGGCGTGTCGCGGAGCTCGGTGTAGAGCCGGTAGGGGTCGGCCCGGTTGGAGAACTGGTGAATCCGCTCGTAGACGCCGGCCGGTTCCACGTCGGTGCCTCCCCGTGTCGCTGGTTCCTCGTCCCTATGACTCGCGGACGGCCGAGACGCGGCGCTCGGCCGGGTCGTGGCCGGTCACCACGACGGTCGCGCCCTCGGCGGGGACGATCCGCGGCGGGACCTCGGCCGGGACGGGACGCTCCCCGTCCGGCCGGTCGACCATGCGGAAATCGGGCGGGAACGGTGCGGCCTGCTCGATCAGCCGCTGGTAGAAGTCCAGCCACATGGCCTGGTCGAAGGTGACGGCGGCGGTGATCCTGCCGCGGTGGCCGTAGACGGCGACGAAGCGGCGGTCGGGCACCGAGCCCTGCGCGATGACGACCTCCTCGCTGAAGGTCGGCACCCCCACCGACTTGATGTTGGTGCCGAACTGGTTGGACCAGAAGACCGGCAGCGACAGGTGCGGCCAGCGGTGGGCCTGGTCGCTGAGCATGTTGTGGGCGGCGATCTCGGCCTGGGCGACGGCGTTGCCCCAGTGCTCCAGCGCCATGAACTGGTAGTGGTACACCGGGTGCGGGAAGCGCGCGACGTCGCCGGCGGCGAACACGTCGTCGGTGACCAGGCCGTTGACGTCCAGGGCCCGGCAGCCGGCGTCGGTGGCCACCCCCCACACGCCGGCGGCCAGCCCGGAGTCGCGCAGCCATTCGACGTTGCGGACGGCGCCGAGCGCGACCACGGCGACGTCGGCCTCCACCGTGCCGCCGTCGGACAGGCGTGCGCCGCGCAGCCGCCCGCCGGCGTCGCCTTCCAGGGCGCCGACCCTGACTCCGCAGCGCAGGTCGACGCCGGCGGCGCGCTGCATGTCCGCCGCGACCTCGCCGATGACCCGGCCCAGGGCGCCGGCCAGGGGAGCGGGGCCCGCCTCGACGAGGGTCACCGGGAGGCCGAGGCCGCGGCACACCGACGCCACCTCCGACCCGGTGAATCCGCCGCCGATGACCAGGACGCGGCCGACGCCGGCCGACAGCCGCCGCCGCAGCCGTTCCGCCTCCTCCAGGGTGCGCACGACGTGCACCCCGTCCAGCGCGGCCTCCCGCTCGTTCGGCCAGGGCCTGGCCCGCGCCCCGGTGGCGATCAGCACCTTGTCGAAGCCGACCGTGCGGCCGTCGGCGAGGAGGACCTGCTTGGCGGCCAGGTCGAGCCCGGTCGCAGGGGTCCCCGGCAGCCACTCGACGTCGATCCTGCGGAGGTAGGGGAGCAGGGTGCGCTGGGCGGGCACCCGGCCGGTCAGCACCTGCTTGGACAGCGGCGGCCGGTCGTAGGGCTGGTGCGGCTCGTCCCCGATGAGGGTCAGCCGGCCCCGGAAGCCGTCCCTGCGCAGGACTCCCGCGGCGCGGCCGCCGGCGAGGGAGGCGCCGACGATGACGATGCGCCCGCTGCGCTTGAACTCCTCGTCGCCGCCGGTCGGCGAGGGGGCCAGTTCGGGGCGCACGGTCCGGTGCTGGGTGACCAGGCGGTCGACGTGCAGCGCCTGGACGGGGCAGGCCGCGGCCGCCCGCAGGACGCGTTCGTGCTGCTCGTCGCCGGGGTCGGTGTCGTACATGAGCGCTTCCTGGCCGTGCAGGGTGAACACCTCCGGTGCCAGGAAGGCGCACTGCCCGTACCCCTGACAGCGCGTGAGGTCGACGACAACTCTCACAGCACACCCCCGTTGAGCCGGGCCGACGAGACGGCGTGCTCGTCCCCGTACCCGGGCACTCCGTGCCCGAAATCAGACGAAACATAATCACTTGGGCAGTTCGGGATCAGGCGGGAGTCATTCGCCGGCGGGAACCTTACTTTGTCAAGGCCGTCGGCCGGGGCGCCGGATCAGAACCGATTCCCGTTACGCGGAGCGCAGTTTCTCCATGAGTTCGATCATGTGGGAGCGGAACAGGGCGCGGTCCCGGGGATCGTCCGGATCCAGGAGCGAGCCGTCGGGGCGCGGGGCGCCGCCGGCCGTGAACCCCAGCAGGCACCACGCGAAAACGACACCGATCAGCTCGTATTCCGGGCTTTCGACGACGTCGGGGCCGAGAATGGCCAGGACCTTCTGGTGAATGGGGTACTGGTAGCGCTCTTCGAGATCGGTCATGTCGGCCGCGTCCATCATCCGGCGCTGCCGCCACATGGCCACCAGGTCCTGGCGTGCCAGATAGAAGTCCATGAGGTGCTCGAGCACGATCGCCATCCGGTCGTCACCGGGTCTGAACCCCTGGCCGATCTCCTCCAGCATGAGGCACTGCTCCCGGCAGTGCTCCTCGAGCGCCTGCCGGTACAGCCCGCTCCGCCCGCCCGCCGCCACGACCTGCTCCCGGGGGACGCCCGCGGCGTCGGCGATCATTTCCGTGGCCGTCCCGTCATAGCCGAGCACCGCGAACAGCCGGGTCGCCGCGTCGCGGAGACGAGCCGATTCCGCGGTGTCCGGTGCGGGGTCCCCGGACCTCTCTGTGCTCATGCTCCACGATAGCCAGCGGCGTTTCGCCCGCCCGGCCAAAGAATCGCCAGTTCTCTTCAAAGACGGAGCCCTTGCGGCTCCTGGATTCCACGCGTGGACGCCCGGCGGCGCGCCGCTTCCGGGGCGGCGCGCCGCGGCGATGGGCGGGGTGGGGGAGGTGCGGGTCAGAGGCGGCCGAGGGCCCGGGCCAGTGCCGTGGCGGTGGAGGCGATGACCTTCTCGTCGGGCGGGACCCCGTTGGCGTTCCGGTTGGTGAAGACCGCGATGACGAGGGGCGCGGAGGATCCCGGGGGCCAGGCGATCGCGATGTCGTTGGCGGTCCCGTGGTTGGCGGCGCCGCCGGTGCCGGTCTTGTTGCCGATCGTCCAGTCCTCGGGAAGGCCGGCCCGGATGCGCTCGGCGCCGGTGACGGAGGCGCGGAGCCAGCCGACGAGCCGCTCCCGGTCGCGGGCGTGGAGGGCGTCGCCCACGGTGATCCGGGACAGGGCGCCCGCGGCCGCCGCGGGGCTGGTGGTGTCGCGCGCCTCGCCGGGCCTCCACCCGGTCAGATCGGGCTCGTAGCGGTCGAGCCGGCCCACCGGGTCGCCCAGGGAGCGGAAGTACCCGGTCAGCCCGGCGGGCCCGCCGATCTGCTTCAGCAGCTGGTTGCCCGCCAGGCCGTCGCTCTTGGTGACGGCCGCGCGGCAGAGCTGGGCGGGGGTCATGCCGGTGTCGGTGTACTCCTTGGTCTCCGGCGAGTTCTCCAGCACCTCGCCGGGTTTCCAGTGCTGCACGCGGTCCAGGAGGCCCGGGTCGGTGTCGCGTGCCTTGCGGAGGACCGCGGCGCACGCGTACGCCTTGAACATGGAGTTGAAGGGGAAGCGCTCGCCGGCCCGGTAGCCGACGGCCTTGCCCGTCGCGGTGTCGATCGCCGCCGCGCCGATGCGGCCCGCGTACGAGACCTCCAGCGCTCGCAGCCTGCGCTGGAGGCCGGGGTCGGCGGTGATCCGGGAGGGGAGGGCGCCGGTCCGGGCGACGGGCTTGGCGGCGCCCGTCTGCGCGGCGGGGGGATTCGCCGCGCAGGCCGGGGCCAGCAGCGCGGACGCCGCCATCAGGGCGACCGCCGATCGGGGCCGCGGCCGGAAAGGGATTCTCACCCGGAAGAGCAGAGCAGAGAACGGCCGCGCATGTCCAATACCGCTATGAATCACTGATCGATATGAAAAGCCATATCAGGCGCGCTGCGAACGCCTTCAAAAGCGACCTTACTATGTTAAGGCGGGTGGCGGGCGCATTCTGAGCTTCGTCATCGCACCGCCGGTTCGGCGGCCTCCTCCCGGCGTTCGAGCGCCTCGTTCTCCTTCTGGAACTTCCGCACGAAGATGGTGACGGCGAGGATGTTCTGGGTCTTGCCGTACACGATCGCGGGCACGATGGCCAGCGGGTTGAAGTACGTGGCGGCCAGCGCGGGGGCGATCGCGGCGTTCTCCACGCCGACCTCGAAGCACGAGGCGATGCGCTGCTCCCGGTTGAAGCCCAGGTACTTCGGGACGTGGTAGCCGAGCATCAGCCCGGCGAGGCCCTGGACCACGCAGGCGATCAGGACGTAGGGCAGGACGTTGAGGTTGTCCAGGATCGCTGGCGCGCCCTTGGAGATCGTCCCCATGAGCACGCAGGTCAGCGACAGCACCGCCAGCGGGCCCAGGACGGGCTTGATCCTGGCGATGAGCCCGGGGAACAGCGCGCCCACGATGCTCGCGGCCACGACCGGCGCCAGCACGAACCGCACGAGGTCCAGGAACATGCCGACGGCGTCCACGCTCGCCGTGCCGCCCACGAAGAACCTGATGAGCAGGGGCTGCAGGAACGGCGCGATGAGCACGTTGAGCGTGGTGGCCGACACCGAGAGCGCGAGGTCGCCCTTGCTGAGCAGGGTCAGGCTGTTGGACGCCGCGCCGGTCGGGGAGGTGGACAACAGCATCATCCCGATGGCGAGGCTGCCGGCGAGTTCGGGCTCGAGGAACGGCCGGAACGCCAGGAACGCGACGCAGTAGCCGGTCAGCGGCATGATGAGCCAGCGGATCAGCACGGCGAGCGAGACCACCCGGGCGTCCTTGACGACCGCCTTCCAGTCGTCGGGCGCGATCTGCACGCCCATGACGACGAGCGTGATCATCAGGACCGTGGTGAAGTCCGTGCCCAGGAACGATGTGCCGATCGTGGGGTGGTAGACGAACCCGAAGGTCATGCCCAGCAGGAGCAGGGTGGCCGAGGCGGCCGTGACGAACTGGCAGATCCGCCGCCAGGCCGGGTGGCCGGCCGGGAAGTCCTTCTCCTGCACGAAGGCGCGGTAGCCGAGGAGCAGGCCGGCCGTCCAGAGGGCGAGGGTGGCGAGCAGTACCGCGGGCTGCTCGGAGAGCGGCATGCCCACCCATCCCGAGGAGATCAACGGGATCAGCGCCCCGAGGATCAGCGCGAGCTGCGAGCCGATCTTCAGGGTCGAGCGTGTCGTCATGGCCACTGGCCTTTCTCGTGTGCGAGGCAGTGCCTGGCGGGGGGCGGGAGGGCGCTTTTCGATTATCGAAACTCACCGCGAAAATCGAATTACATGATGCACTCGTATCGCCGCATGTCAAGAGGCTGACCGGCGCGGGCCGAGTCGGATTCAGAGTCGACGCCGTCCCAGGGATTGCCGCGTGACGTGCCCAGATGTTGACAGTCGCGGCAGGGCGTCCTAGCGTGAAACGAATCCCGAACACTTTTCGTTATTCGAAAATATTGGAGGGTCAGTGGGAAGCGATCGGTTGCGGGTGGCGATCGTGGGCGGCGGCATCGGCGGCCTGGCGGCCGCCAACGCCCTGGTGCGGCGCGGCATCGAGGTCACCGTCTTCGAACAGGCGCCCGCGCTCGGCGAGGTCGGCGCCGGTGTGCTGATCACGCCGAACAGCGTCCGGCAACTGGCCCGGATGGGGCTGGGCGAGGCGGTCGCCGAGCTCGGCGGCCGGGTCGGCGCCGGGTCGCGGTACTGCCGGACGGACGGCAGCACGGTCGGCCCGATCAGGACCGCGGACTCCGAGGGCGCGCACGGCGTCTACGGGATGCACCGCGCGGATCTCCTGGGGGCGCTCGCCGGCGCCCTCCCGGCCGGCGTGGTGCGCACGGGGCACCGCTGCGTCGGGTTCGAGCAGGACGCGGGCTCGGCGCGGCTGGCGTTCGCCGACGGCGCCCGTGCCGAGGCCGACGTCGTGGTCGCCGCCGACGGCATCCACTCCGCGCTGCAGAGGTACGTGGCCGAGCCGGCGGAGCCGGTCTACTCCGGGCACGTGGCCTACCGGGGGCTGATCGCCTCCGATGCCCTGCCGAGCTGGCCCAGGGACGCGCACCTGGTGTGGATGGGGGAGGGGAAGCACTTCATGGTCTACCCGGTGCGCGGCGGCGGCCTGCTCAACTACGTGGGCTTCCTGCCCAGCGCCGACGCGGCCGAGGAGACCTGGTCCGGCGTGGGCGACCCCGACGCGCTGCGCGCGGCCTTCACCGGGTGGGACCCGCTCGTCGGGGAGTTGCTCTCACGTGTCGAGACGACCTACTGGTGGGGGCTGTACGACCGCGAGCCCCTCCCCAAGTGGACGAACGGGAGACTGACGCTGCTGGGCGACGCGGCGCATCCGATGCTGCCGCACCTCGGCCAGGGCGCCAACCAGTCGATCGAGGACGGCGTGGCGCTCGCGGTAATGCTCGACGGCGGCTCACCCGAGGACGCGCCGCGCGCCCTGCGCTCCTACGAGGAGTTCCGCCGTCCCCGGACGGCCAAGGTGCAGGAGGGGGCGCGCGCCAACGGCCGCAGGTACGACTCCCAGTACGAGGACCTGCGCGAGCGGGACGCCGAGATCGCCGCGTCCGGCGAACTGCGCGCCTGGTTGTACGACCACGACGTCGAGCTTCGCGCCGGCGAGTTCGCGCGTGCTTGAAACGGGACGGCGACCTTCCGTATAAGGAGTCCGTGGTGCGATCACACGAGGACGCGGCGGCCGAGCCCGCCGGGAAGCGGCAGCCGGAGGGCATGGCCGGGCTGGCGAAGGGGCTGGCCATCGTCGAGGCGTTCACGGCCGAGCGCACGCAGCTGACGGTGACCGACGCCGCGCGCGCGACCGGCATCACGCCCGCCGCCGCCCGCCGCTGCCTCCTGACCCTGCGGGACCTCGGATACCTCCAGCAGGACGGCGGGCTCTTCCGCCCGACGCCGAGGATGATGCGGCTGGGCGCGGCGTACCTGGAGACGGCCAGCATTCCCGCGCTGGCGCAGCCCTTCGTGCTGGCCGCGCGCGACGAACTGAACGAGTCGGTGTCGGTCGCGGTGTACGACGACGGGTCCGCGCTGATCGTCGCGCGGGCCGAGGTCCAGCGCATCGTGAACACCGGGGTGCGGATAGGAGCGCGGCTCCCCGCCTACTCGTCGGCGTCCGGGCGGGTCCTGCTCACGGGTGTGCCCGAGGCGGAGCTGGCGGCCTACCTCGAGTCGTGCGCACCCGTTCGCACCACGCCGAACACGCTGGTGACCGTTCCGGAGATCCGCGGCAGGATCGACCTGGCCCGGGACGAGGGAGTGGCGTTCACCAACGAGGAGCTGGACTACGGCATACGCTCCATGGCCGTGCCCGTGACCGACTCGTCGGGCCGGGTGCGCGCCGCGCTGACCGCGAGCACGTTCACCGCTCGCGCCTCGATCGACGAGATGCGCCGCAACTTCCTGCCCGTTCTGCGCCGGCAGGCGGCCGGGCTGGGCCGGATGCTCTGATCCGGGACCTCTCCCGACATGGGCGACCAGCCGAGGAACCGACCGGCGCGATCATCGCCCGCAGCCCCTCGTCGAGCACATCGGCCCCCGCGGACGCCCATGGAGACGCAGCGTAGGGCGGGGGCGGGGCGACAAGCGAAAATGAATATGATTACCATTGCCCCTCGGATCGATCTTCATCGCCGAGGAAGGCCGCACCATGCCCCCACCCCCGCTGCCCAGGCCGGCGCCCGGCGCCGAGGCCGCAGCGCGTTCTGATGGGACGGCTCCGCAGGCGGCGCCGCGGCCCGGGCGACGGCCCGGTTCGCGCGTCGGCCTGCCGGTGGTGTGCCTCGCGCTGCTCGCCGTCCTGCTGGCCTCGGTGGTCGTGGCGATCGGGCTGGGAGCCGCGGCCGTCCCGCCCGCGGAGACCGCCCGGTACCTGTGGGCGGCCCTGACCGGGGGCCGGATCGCGGCGGACGAGGCGACGACGTACCAGATCGTCTGGCAGATCCGCACGCCGCGGGTGCTGCTGGCGGCGCTGGTGGGGGCGGGGCTCAGCGCGGTCGGCGTCGCGATCCAGGCGATGGTGCGCAACGCGCTGGCCGACCCCTTCGTGCTGGGGGTGTCCTCGGGCGCGTCCGTCGGAGCCGTCGGCGTCACGGTCACCGGCGGGCTGGCGGGGCTGGGCGTCTACATGCACACCGAGAGCTGCTACAACTACCCGGGCCACCCCGAACGCGTCACCCCGTTCGAGGCCCTCTACACCGACCTGGAGCGCCTCGGCAGGATCTTCGGCGTGGAGGCCATTGCGGCCGAGGACGTCATCATCAAGACCGCCGGGGGCCGGAACGTCTTCGACGGCCTCGACCAGCGATGGACGACGGTGTCGTGGGAGGCCGTCGCCCAGGCCGGGCCCGAGGTCCTGATCATCCTCGACTACGGCGACCGGCCCGCCGCCAAGAAGATCGAGTTCCTGAGGACCTCGCCGCACACCCGGCACCTGCCGGCCGTCAGGAAGAACAACTTCTTCGTCCTCGACTACAACGAGGGCATCAGCGGGCCGCGCGTCATCGACGGCACGGAGAAGTTCGCCAAGTACCTGCGCACCCTCCGCCGCTGATCGGCGCACCGCCGCCGGCACCTCGCCCAGGTCGGCAGGCTGGAGGCCGTGGCCGGATGGGACCGCCCGTGCCTTTCACCGCTAGCCTTACTTTGTTAAGGCGTCGGGCTGTGCAGGGCGTGCCGTACGGCGGTGCCTATCTGGGCCACGGCTTCGGCGGGGCGGCGGGCGTAGGAGCCCCAGCCGAGGAAGCCGTGGTCGAGCCCGGTGCCGGTGATGAGGGTGGTGGGGACTCCGGCTGCCCGCAGGTGCCGAGCGTACTGCTCGGCCTGGGGGCGCAGCTTGTCGTACTCGGCCGTCGCGATGATCGTCGGGGGGAGGCCCGCGGGGTCGGGGTCCATGAGTGGGGAGACCTCGGGACGGGTGCGGTCGGTGTCGCCGAGGTAGAGCCGTACGATGCGGGCCAGCCCGGAGGGGCTGAACTCCAGGCCGTCGGGGTCGGGCGGGTCCGGCGGGATCTCCCGCAGGTCGACGGCCGGGTAGACCAGGAGCTGGAGCACCGGCGCAGCGGCCCGGGCGTCGCGGAGGCGGAGGGCGGCGGACGCGGCGAGCTGCCCGCCCGCGCTGTCGCCGGCGGCGCCGATCCGGGCCGGGTCCAGGCCCAGGTCGCCGGCACGTGCGGTGACCTGGGCGATCGCGGCGACGGCGTCGTCCACGGGGGCGGGGAAGGGGTGCTCGGGCGGGCGGCGGTAGTCGACCGACACCCATCCGACGCCGCTGGCGACGGCCAGGGCGCGCACGACCGGGTCGTAGCTGTCGACATCGCCGAGCGCCCAGCCGCCGCCGTGGAAGTAGACCATCGCGGGGACGGGCGAGTCCGCGGAGGGCCGGTAGAGGCGGGCGGGCAGGGGGCCGCCGGGGCCGTCCAGCGTGAGGTCCTGGACGACGGCGACGGCGGGCCGGGGGAGCGGGGCCAGGTCGGCGGCGTGCTCGCGGCGGATCTCCTCGATCGTCCGGCGCCCGGCGGGAGGAGGGGAGGCCAGGCGGCGCCGCATGAAGGCCAGATAGTCGGGGTCTCGGCCCATGACGCTCCCGTCCGCGCGGTCTTCGGGGATGTGCACCAGCCTACGAAACCCTGGACCTTACTATGTCAAGGCCGATGGCCGGGATGCCGTGCCGACCTCCAGGAAAACCAGTTGGATGCCACCGCGAAGTCTCCCTAGGATCGGCGGCATGTGCGCAGTGACCGACGGCGCGGTCCAGGTGGCCGCGTATCTGGCCGCCGTAGCGCGGCCTCGCGCGCGTCGCCTCGTCCTGGACCAGCCAGGTCGCGCCGGCGCCTGATCTTCTTTCACGCCTGATCCTCTCGTGCGGGCGCACGCGCCGTGCCGTCCGCGTTCTTCCGCGTGCCTGTGCCTTGTGCGCCGTGCGTTCGTGCGGCGATGCCTTCCTGCCTGTCCAGGGCCTTCGAGCGTCCATGACCCTCGTATGCCCGGCCGCCTCGCAGCGGCCGGCGGCTAAGGACAGGCGACCGTGCCTCACCGTTCCACTCCACAGCGTTCCGCTCTGAACCGTTCCGCCGCTCGTCCCGTGCCCTCGGACCGGGGACGCAGGCGGCGCGTCCTCTCCCAGAACCTGCTGGCCGACCGTGCCACGCTGCGACGTTTCGCCCGTGCCGCCACCGACGGCGGCGGCCTGATCGTTGAGGTCGGCGCCGGCGACGGCCGGATCACCACGGCGCTGGCCGCCCGCGCCGAGCGCGTCATCGCCTACGAGATCGACCCGGAGATGACCGAGCGGCTGCGCACCCGCTGCGCCGGCCTGGACAACGTGCGCTGCGTGACCGGCGACTTCCTGAGGGCGAGCCCGCCGCTCGTCCCGTTCCACGTGGCGGGCAACATCCCCTACGCGGCCACCTCGCCGATCGTGGAGTGGTGCCTGCGCGCGCCGGGGCTCGGGTCGGCGACGCTGATCACGCAGCTGGAGTACGCGCGCAAGCGCACGGGCGGGTACGGCGGCCGGTGGAGCCGGTTGACCGTGGAGACCTGGCCGGTGTTCGGGTGGTGGCTGCTGGAGCGGATCCCGCGCGAGCGGTTCCGGCCGGTTCCGCGGGTGGACGCGGGCGTGCTGCGCCTGGAGCGGCGGGAGCGTCCGCTGCTGCCGGGGGAGGCGCTGGCCGAGTACCGGCGGTGCGTGGCGGCCGGGTTCGAGGGGAGGGGAGGGACGCTGCACGCTTCGCTGCGCCGGGAGTATTCGCGGGGGAGGGTGGACGCGGCGTTCCGTGCGGCGGAGCTGGAGCGGGGGACGGTGGTGGCCTACGTCCACCCCGATCAGTGGGTGAGGCTGTTCCGCGTCCTGCGCGGCCTCCCGGACTGAACCTTACTATGTCAAGGCCGCTGGCGGGATGCAATGAAAGCCTCCAAGGTCTGCGGTTCCCTGCCTCCTACTTCACCGATGGCGGGGGTCACCTCGTACAGCTCGTGGTGGGAGCCGATGGTGCGGAACAGCTGCCAGAGATGGTCCAGGTGCTCGACGGTGACGGCGTCCCCGTACAGGTCGAGGGCCTGGCGGCGCCACTGCTCGGGGGAGGGGCGCAGGTAGGTGAGGGGGGTGCCCGCGGCGGTGTGGGCGTGGACGATCTGCTCGACGGAGAGGATCTGCCCGGTCAGGCGGCACACCGGATCGGGGCCTGGGCCGGTGCCGGTCAGGATCCCGGTGGCGACCCGGGCGACGTCGACGGCGCCGACGAGCGGCACGACGGTGTCGGGCGGGCCGAGCGGGACGGGCAGTTCGCGTCGTCCTCCTGCCCGGACCAGGAAGTCCAGGTTCTCGAAGAACACGGCCGCGCGCAGGTGCACCGCGCCCACGCCGGCCCAGTCGAAGACCTGCTCGGCAAGCCAGTGGCGGCGCATGTGGGGTGTTCCGGCGTAGGGGTCGGCGGCCAGCTGGGACACCTCCACCACGCGTTCCACTCCTTGCCGGCGCGCGGCGGCCGCGAACGCCGCGGCGGCGGTGAGGAGCCCTTCGGTGACGGGGTAGGTGAAGTAGGCGCGGCGCACGCCGTCCAGCGCGGGGAGGACGGAGGTGATCTCCCGCAGGTCGCCGGCGACGACCTCGGCTCCCAGGCCGCGCAGGCGTGCGGCGCGGTCGTCGTCGGTGTGGACGAACGCGCGGACGGGGTGGCCTCGTTCCAGGAGCATCCGGGTGACCAGGAGGCCGGTGGAGCCCTGCCGTCCGCCGGCGGCGCCGGTGACCAGGATCGGTTCCATGGCCTTCACCCGTTCCCGTCGGCGGCCGCTGCGGGCAGGTGGAGGGTGAAGGCGCCGAGGTCTTCCAGGTCGCGCAGGAAGGGGGCGGCGGGGAAGGCTTCGGCCGGGCTGAGGACGCCGGTGGCGGTGGGGCCCTGCCCGTCGGCGATGCGCACGGCGGCCTCGACGGAGGCCAGTGCGGCGGCGCGCCACAGGTCGCGGCCGGTGAGGTGCCCGGAGGCGCCGGGTCCTTCGGGTGCGACGGCCTGGACGGCGACGGTGAAGTCGGTGGCGGCGCGGGTGTCGGCGTCGGCGTCCTCGGAGTCGAAGGCGCCGTCCTCCTGGAAGGTGGCGGCGGTCAGCATGAGGTCGACGTTGCGGGTGGGGACATGCCGGGGGATGGTGATCGTCTCGAAGGAGGGGAGTGGCGCGATCATGGTGCGGGGGCCGAGGGGCGGCGGGAAGGGGAAGACGGCGTTGCGGGGTTCGAGGTAGCCGGTGTGGAGGGCGCCGCCGGTGAAGGTGATGCGCTCGGTCTCGGCGAACAGCTGGGCGGCGGTGTTCTTGGCGCCGGTGGTCAGGCGCCAGCCGCTGACCGCGTAGCCGACGATGATGCGTTCGGCGGGGGCGGTGCCGCCGGGGGCGTGGCGGCGGTGGGCGACGGCGGAGGCGAGCAGGTCGCCGAGGCCGCCGTAGAAACTGAGGCCGGGGATCATGACGATGCCGGCGTCGCGCGCGGGGCCGGCGTGGGCGTCGAAGAGCCGTTTGACGTGGTGGGCCTCGATCGCGTGGTCGATGTAGTGGCAACCGGTCGCGGTGGCGGCGGTGGCGAGCGGCCCTCCGGTCTGGGAGAAGGGTCCGGCGCAGTGCACCAGTACCCGGGCGTTGGAGGTGAGCTCGTGCAGTGCGGCGGTGTCGTCGAGCGCGGCCGGGTGGACGTGGACGCGGGCGGGGTCGTCCAGGGTGGTTCGCAGGTGTGCGGCCAGGTCGTCGAGGGCGGTGGCGTCGCGTCCTGACAGGACGATGCGGCGGCCGCGTTCCAGGAGTTCGGCGGCGACCAGGCGGCCGGTGTGGCCGTAGGCTCCGTAGATCGCGATGAGCGGTGCGGTCATGGCCTGCTCATTTCCATACCTTGGGTATGTAACAGCCCGGAAGTTACATACTGGGAGTATGTCCCGTCAAGAGGAGGACGCATGCCGCGCCGTACCCAGGCCGAACGCTCGGACGAGACCACCTCCCGTCTGGTCGCCGCCGCCCGCGAGCTGTTCGGCGGCGAGGGCTACACCGCCACCTCCATCGACGCGATCGCCGCCGCGGCCGGGATGACCAAGGGCGCGGCCTACCACCACTTCCAGGGCAAGGCCGCGCTGTTCCGCGCGGTGTTCGTGCGCGAGCAGGAACTGATCGCCGCGCGGCTGGAGCAGGCGGCCGCCGCCGAGCCCGACGCGTGGTCGGCGCTGCGCCGGGGCTGCCGGACCTTCCTGGAGCACTGCCTGGACCCGCGTTTCCGGCGGATCGTGCTGCTGGACGGGCCGGCGGTGCTGGGCTGGGACGCCGTCCGCGCGATTGAGTACGAGCACACCCTGCGGGTGCTGGAGGCGGGGATCCGGCAGGCGGCGGCCGAGGAGTCGATGGTGGAGGGGCCGCTGGACGTCCGCGCCCAGATGATCTTCGGGGGACTGTGCGAGGCGGGGATGATGCTGGCGCGTTCCGACGCCCCGGAGAAGACCCTGCAGGCCGTGCTGGGGGAGGCCGAGCGACTCCTGCGAGGAGTGGCGGCCCTTCCGCGATCGGGGGAGTGAGGGCGCCCGCGGCCACGCCCGTTCGCCGAGGGGAGCATCACCCCGCGGAACAGAACCCCCTGACCAGCACCTTCTTCACCTCCACACCCATCGAGCAAAACCTTACGCCGTCAAGCTGCTGGGTGGTGGCAGATTCACCACCACCCAAACCCCAAAAATCACAGCACCTAGCGCAAACCGAACTCGCGGAGGGTGATGTTGAGTCGCCCACGGGGGAGGCCGATGTCGCGGGGTCCGGTACCGGGGAGGATGCCGGTGACGCCGTGGTAGGCCAGGCGTGACGGGCCGCCGAAGACGAACAGGTCTCCGGATTCGAGTTCGATGTCGCGCCACGGCCGGCCCCGGTTGTCGGTGTTGCCGAGGCGGAAGCGTCCGGTGTCGCCGAGGCTGAAGGAGACCACGGGCGCGCGGCTGCGTTCGTCGCGGTCCTGGTGCAGGCCCATCTTGGCGGCGTCGTCGTAGAAGTTCACCAGCGCGACGTCCGGCCGGTAGTCGGGGGCGCCGGGTCCGTAGGCGTCGGCGAGTGCGCGGCGGCCGAGCTCGGCGAGCCAGCCGGGGAAGGGTTTGACCGGTGCGCCGTCGACGTGGCGGAGGTAGCGGTAGGGCTCCCAGTGCCAGCCCAGGCAGACGGTCTGCACCGACATGACGCCGCCGCCCGGCAGGCGGGTGTGGCGCATTCCCGCCGGTGGGCGCGCCCACTCGCGGCTTGCCTGGACCAGGTGGCGTTGCTCGCCGCCGTCGAGCCAGTCGGGGATGTGGACGGCGCCTGGTGCCGGTTCGGAGCGTTCGCGCGGGATGAGCGTCGCCATGCGCCCACCGTAGGCCGGTCGGGCGACCAGGTTTGACGTCCTCCTTGTCGCATTCACCGCTCTGGACGTGGAGACGCACCGCCACTGCGACCGGCCTTTGGGGCGCGCTCGTGTGGGGTCTTCGCCCGGCGGCAGAACCCGGGGTACACCGGGTGATCGGAGGCGGCACCGACCTGACTGGCGGCTCCGCCGGTCCGTCCAGAGCGCTCGCCGTTTCCGCGTCTTGCGGCCCCGGTCTCCAGTTGGGTCGCCTGCCGCGTCGCTACTTTGGGTCGTGTTCGGGAGAAGGAGGGGGAGCGGAGCGCGTGGAGGACGTGGTGGAGGCGGGCGAGCTGGTGGTGTTGACGGGGTCGCCGGGTACGGGGAAGACGACGGTGGCGCGGTTGCTGGCCGATGAGATGTCGTCGAGTGTGCATCTGCATGCCGATGATTTCTGGCGTTTCATCCGGCGTGGCGGGATCATGCCGTATCTGCCTGGGGCGAGGCGGCAGAACGCGGTGGTGATGGAGGTTCTGGCGGGCGCGGCGTGCGGGTATGCGGGCGGCGGGTTCCACGTGGTGGTGGACGGTGTCGTGGGCCCCTGGTTCCTGGATCGGTTCTCGCGCGCGGCCGGTGAGGCGGGGTTGGGGTTGCACTATGTGGTGCTGCGGGCCGACGAGGAGACCACGGTGGCACGCGGGGCCGGTCGCGGGGAGGGTGAGCTGACCGATCCGGAGGTGCTGCGGGGGATGTACGCGCAGTTCGCGGATCTGGGGCCGTTGGAGGCGCACGTGCTGGACAACGGCGGCCTGGACGCGGTGGGGACGGCGGCGGCGGTGCGGGAGGGCATCGCCGAGGGCCGGTTCCTGCTGCCGGCGTCCCCCGACGCCTGAGCGCCGGCTTCAAGGGGGACGCGGCGTCCCGGTCGGGCGCGGGTTCAGGTCGGTGGCGGCTGGGAGGCGGCGGCCTGGCGTTTCCAGGTGGCGGCGTCGAGGCGGTACAGGACGCCGGGGCGGACGGGGCTGCCGACCGGGACGAGCGGGTGCTCGAAGTCGCCGTCGGGGTCGCGGGTCATTCCGATGCGCGTCATGACGGCCTGGGAGCGGAGGTTGGCGGGTGTGGTGAAGGAGACGATCTCCCCAAGGCCGAGGTCCTGGAAGCCGTGGGCCAGGGCGCGGCGGGCGGCTTCGGTGGCGTAGCCGTGGCCCCAGGCGTGGCGGGCCAGCCGCCAGCCGATCTCCACGGCGGGGGTGAAGTGGGCGGTGAAGGAGGGCACCGACAGTCCGGTGAAGCCGATGAACTCGCCGGTGGCGGTGATCTCGACCGCCCAGAGGCCGAAGCCGTTGCGGTCGAAGCCGTCCTGGATGCGGTCGGCGAGCGCGTCGCTCTGGGCGGGGGTGAGGCGGGCGGGGAAGTGCTCCATGACGTCGGGGTCGGCGTTGAGGGCGGCGAAGGGGGCGCGATCGGAGGGTAGCCAGGGGCGCAGCAGCAGGCGGGCAGTGCTCAGTGCGGGCGCCTGCGGGGCGTGGTGTCGGTCCACCCGTCGGTTCACTTGGCCGACCCTAACGGGTCCTGCCCCCGGCCGCTGGGGATGGTCGCGGCCGGGGGCGGGGCCTCTCCCCCGGGGGAGCGGGGAGGGGTCAGAAGGGGTGGGGGGCGATGTCGCCGCGCATGGTGAGCCACTGGGTTTCGGTGAAGGCCTCGATGTTGGCGTCGGCGCCGCCGAAGCGGGCGCCGTTGCCCGAGGCGGCCAGGCCGCCGAAGGGGACGAAGGGTTCGTCGTTGACGGTCTGGTCGTTGATGTGGACCAGGCCGGTGGGGACGGCGTCGGCGATCCGCATGGCCTGGCCGACGTCGCCGAGGACGCCCAGGGACAGGCCGTACTCGCTGTCGGTGGCCAGCTCGACCGCCTCCTGGAGGGTGCCGAAGGCCAGGACCGGGGCGACGGGGCCGAAGACCTCCTGGGCGTAGGCGGGCATGGCGGGGGTGACCTCGGCCAGGACGGTGGGCCGGTAGAACAGGTCGTGGTGGGTGCCGCCCGCGGCCAGGCGGGCGCCGGCGGAGACGGTGTCGCGGACCAGGGTGTCGATGTGGTCGAGCTGGTTGCGGTCGATGATGGGGCCGAGGGCGACCTGCGCGGTGGCGGGGTCGCCGACGGGGAGTTTGTCGGCCTTGGCGGCCAGGGCGTCGACGTAGTCCTCGTGGAGGCTGTGGTGGACCAGGTGGCGTCCGGTGGTCATGCAGATCTGGCCCTGGTGCAGGAAGGAGCCCCAGGCGGCGGCGGAGACGGCCTTGTCGATGTCGGCGCCGGGCAGCACGATGAGGGCGTTGTTGCCGCCCAGTTCCAGGTGGGCGCGTTTGAGGAGGCGTCCGCAGGTTTCGCCGATCCGGCGTCCGGCGGCGGTGGATCCGGTGAAGGAGACCACGCGGACCTGGGGGGCGGTCACGACGGCCTCGCCGACGTCGGCGCCGCCGGGCAGCAGGTGCAGCAGGCCTTCGGGCAGGCCCGCCTCCTGGAAGACGCGGGCGAGGACGACGCCGCCGCACACGGCGGTGCGGGGGTCGGGTTTGAGCAGGACGGCGTTGCCGAGCGCGAGGGCGGGGGCGACCGAGCGCATCGACAGGATCAGGGGGAAGTTGAAGGGGGCGATGACGCTGACGACGCCGGCGGGGCGTCGCCGTGCCAGGCTCCAGCGGTCCTGGGCGGAGGGCAGGACCTGGCCCTGGGGGTGGGAGGGGAGGGCGGCGGCCTCGTGGCACAGGCTCGCGGCGAAGCCGGTTTCCAGTTCGGCCTTGGGCGGGATGGATCCGGCCTCGCGGACGATCCAGTCCTGGATCTCGGCGGCGTGCTCGGCGAAGAGGGCGCCGGCGCGGCGCAGGACGGCGGCGCGTTCGGGGTAGGGGCGGGCGGCCCAGTCGCGCTGGGCCCGGGCCGCGGTGGCGGCGGCGTGCTCGGCGTCGGATGCGGCGGCGCGGCCCAGGACGCCCAGGGTGGCGCCGGTGGCGGGTTCGACGGCGTCGTAGGTGCCGGCGGCGCCGGGCGTCCAGGCTCCGTTGAAGATCTTGCCGGACCATGTGTCCGTGTCGAGCAGCGGCATTCTGGTTCCTCCTCCTGGGCCGGCGGCGCTCGCCCGCTCCTCCCAACCTGCCCGCCGGGTGGGAGCGGCCGGGCAGAACCCTTCCGGTGAGTGGAAGGGGCGGGTGCGCGGGGCGGGCGGAAAATGCGTTGCGGGACGGGGCGGCGGGCGGGCACTGTAGTGACCACAGGCCGGGCGCCCCGGAAAGGGGCGCGTGAGGGCGCGGAGGGAGTGGAGCGGCATGGCGACGCGGTGCGACCGATGTGATGATCGGTGCGGCGGTCGGGATGATCGGGCGGTGACCGCTCCGGTGTGTCCCCGGCGGCGACGGCCCGCGGCGTTCTGACCGCGGACGCCTTCCCCGGGTCCCGCGTCCGCAGCGGACTCCCCGGTTCCTTTCCTTCCCTCCTTTCTCTTTGACGCGCCTTTCGTTGGGGCTCGTTCTCTTCTTGTTGTGCCGAAGACCGGTAGCTCAGTGGCCAGAGCATCCCGTTCACACCGGGACGGCCGGCGGTTCGAGTCCGCCCCGGTCTACGAAGGCCTCGTGGCTCAGTGGTCGAGAGCACCGGTCTGTCTCACCGGGGGTCGTGGGTTCGAATCCCACCGAGGTCGCGGGTCCGCCCTGCGGGGAGGGCGGGGCCATGTGGCGCTGTGACCGAGTGGTTGAGGTGACGGTCTGCAAAGCCGTTCTACGTGGGTTCGAATCCCACCAGCGCTTCCTCCCTGTAGCTCAGCGGACAGAGCGCCGGCCTCCGAAGCCGGAAGTCGCAGGTTCGATTCCTGCCGGGGAGACTCGTCCCGCCGCGCCCGCGCGCGGCGGGAACCGGGAAGAGCGCCCGAGGGCCGCGCCGGCGGCCGCTGATGTCACCAGGGGACGGCGGCGACGCGGATGTGGTCGTCGGCGGGGTTGTAGTACGACATCAGCAGGTCGCTGCCGGTGCTCAGCTCCGGGTGCCCGATGTAGGCGCGGCACAGGTCCACTCCCGACTGCCCTCCGCAGGGCATCCGTCCCGACCGCGCGGGCCGCCACGGTCCGGCCGGGGACGGTGCGCGCCATATCCGGAAGTCCCCGTTGACGCCGTGCTGCTCGATGAGCGCGTACCCCTTGCCGACGCGGGAGTAGTCGGCGACGTGGACGCCGGTGGGCGCCGCCCCGTATAGCACGGACTGGGCCCGGGAGGCGTCGGTCGTCCACCGGCCGGCGCTCCAGTACTCGTAGGCCGAGGCCGTCGCCCAGGCGCCGGGGTCGGCGCGGACCCGGGCGAGGGTGACGCGGCCGCCCCGGCAGGTTCCGAACGCCTGGTCGTCGCAGACCGAGGCGTACAGGTAGAGGTGGCCGCCCGCGAAGACGGGTGAGCCGAGGTTGTGCTGGAACGGCAGGCCGTGGGGCGCGGTGAACACCCGGACCTGACCGCCCAGGGCGTTGGCGGCCGGCCGGTAGGACACCAGCCCGAATCCCTGGGTGCTGATGACCTGGCCGCGTACGCACACGTCGGTGTAGGCGATCAGGAGCGTGCGGGTGCCGGGCAGGCGTGCCATGCCCGAGGCCCAGGAGGCGCTGTAGGCCTGGCCGGGGATGCGGCACGGCTGGTAGGTAGCCTGCGCGCCGGGGCCGGGGCCGGCCGGTCCTGTGCCCGGGCCGGGAGCGGGGAGGATCAGTCCGGGCGGTGTCGGCAGCATGCCCTGCGGCGGGTGCGGGGACGGGCCGGGGCGTGGCGCGGCCGGAGGCGCGGGGATCTCGGTGAGGGCGGTGGGGACCCGGCCGGGGCGGAAGGGCCCGGACGCGGCGGTCGCGCCCATCCACAGGCCGCGGTGCGCACCCGACCAGACCGTGTCGCAGAACAGCCACAGGGCCCGTCCGGGGTCGCCGGGCAGTTCGGCGGAGAAGCCGCAGTCGCGGTCGACGCGGTTGCCGGGCGCGGCGGTCTCGTACCGCGACAGGACGCGGGAGGGCGGGGCCGCGTCGGTGACCGGCGATGGTGTGGAGGGGCCGAGCAGGGGCGTCAGGAGAACGGCGGTCAGCGCCGCGGCCGCGATGAAGGCCAGCCAGGCGCCTGACCGGCGGCGCATGGGGGATCGCGCCATGGATGCCCTCCCGCTGCCGTACCGGCCGATGAACACCACAGCGTGCCGTGCCCGCGGCGCCGCGATCAACCCCGTCCCGGCCCGGGCGTGGCCAAAGCGGACCGCCGCAGCCCTCCCCCGGGGGTCGCTGGAGGACGGCTCGGGGCACGGCCGGTGCTGCTCTGAGCTGGCCGGGCCGTGGAGGGGGCGATGTTTGCCGCTGGTCGGCGGGGTACAGCGGGATTGACAGCACCCCCCGGGCATGACGGCCGGATACAGGCCGCCCCCCATGCCCCTTCGCCCCCGGAGAAGAAGAGGAAGACCCCGATGGAGACCCCCTCGATCCGCAGCGGCGCCGACCGCGTCAAGCGCGGCGCCGCCACCGCCGGCGATACGGCCAAGGACACCACAGACACCGCCAAGGACACCGCCAAGGAGAATGGCGGCCGTATCTCCGGCCGCGCCAAGGACACCGCGGTCGTCGCCAAGGGCGGCGTCAAGGACGCCGCCGGGAGCGCGGGCCGTTCCGCCCGTCGTGCAGGGCAGGGCGCGCAGCATGCGGCGTCCCAGGCCGCCGGGCAGGTGGGCGGTGCGGTGACGGCCGTTCCCGGCCAGGTCGCCAAGCTCACCAAGCTGATGACGCTGCGGCGGGTGCTGCGCGCCGCTCCCGCCGTCGCCGCCGCGGGCGTCGCGGTCCTGGTGGGCCGCCGTGTGATCCGCAAGCGCTGACCGCGGCCCGCCGCACCCGGCCGACGACACCCGGCCGGCTGCCGGCCGCCGCCCCGCGCACAGCAACGCCGACCCACCGCCGAGCCGTGCCCATCCGCGCCCGTGCCCATCCGCGCCCGTGCCCATCCGCGCCCATGCCCGCCCGCGCCGATCGGCGCCGGCCAGGGCAGGCGCCCCGGGTGCTCGTCGTGGTCCGGGCGTTCCTCCAGCGTGCGCTGTGTGAAGGGCCGGGCCCGCACGGGCCCGGTCCTCCCTGTTGGGACGCGTATGACCGAATCGTGGCGTCCTGTTTAGGCGAGCACGCTCGGGTACTAGACCGGCCTGGCACACAACACGCAAACCACCACAAGTCACATCGGCATCGGCAGCAACAGCGATGCCGACCCCCAAACCCCGAGGACAAGGAGTGGAATGAGATGAGCGGCCCCATCGCTCAACAGACCGCCGGCACCAGCACCTACCAGCCCGCTCAGCAGAGCGGCGGACGCGGCGGCGGCCTCGCCGACGTCGTCGACCTGATCCTCGAAAAGGGCCTGGTCATCGACCTGTACGCCCGCGTCGCGCTGGTCGGCATCGAAATCCTCACCGTGGACGTCCGGATCGTGGTCGCCAGCGTCGACACCTACCTGCGCTTCGCCCAGGCCTGCAACCGGCTCGACATCGCCAACACCGGCAACGCCCAGGGCCTGCCCGACATGGTCGGCGGCCTCACCGAGTCCGCCGCCAACCGCAAGACCAAGGGCGCCCTGCAGGGCGCGCAGGAGAAGTTCAAGGAGACCTTCGGCTCCGACGACGAGGACGCCGAGCCCGCCAAGCAACCCGCGCGCCGCCGCTCGGCCCGCAAGGAGGACAAGGAGGACGACCAGTGACCGCCCCCACCGACACCGGCGCCGGCGCCGGACCCGCCGCCCAGTACGTCTACGGCGTCACCCGCGCCGACAGCGACCTCCCCGGCGAGCTCACCGGCCTGGACGGGCGGCCCGTCACCCTCATCGCCCACCAGGACTGCGCCGCCCTCACCAGCGACCTGCCCGCCGGCCGCCCCCTGGGCGAACGCTCCGACCTGCTCGCCCACCAGCACGTCCTGGAAGCCCTCCTGGAGGCCGGCACCGTCGCCGTCCCCTTCCGCTTCGGCGCCGCGCTCGCCGGACCCGAAGCGGTGGAGAAGGAACTGCTGGCCGCCAACGCCGACCGCCTCACCCAGATCCTCGACCAGCTCGACGGCCGCCTGGAGATGCGGGTCCGCGGCACCTACGTCCAGGACGCCGTCCTGCGCGAACTCCTCACCGACGACCCGCAGATCGCCGACCTCAACGCCCGGCTCCGCCAGATCCCCGAGGACGCCGCCGACGCCGCCTACTACGACCGCGTCCGCCTCGGCGAAATGATCGCCCACGCCCTCGAACAGCGCCGCGAACACGACGCCCAAGCCCTCCTGGAACCCCTCGCCGGAGCCGCCGAGGCCACCGTCCGCAAGCAGCCCGCCCGCGAGGACGACGTCGTCGACGCCGCCTTCCTCATCGACGCCGCCCGCCGCGAGCACTTCGAGAACACCGTCCGCGAACTGGGTGCCGCCCACGCCGACCGCATCACCCTGCGGCTCATCGGACCGCTGCCGCCCTACGACTTCGTACCGGAGGCCTGAGCCGCATGGGACTGTTCACCGGCCTGGTCACCCTCCCGCTGGCCCCCGTCCGCGGCGTCGTCTGGCTCGCGGAGGTCCTGCAGGAACAGGCCGAGGCACAGCTCTACGACCCCGGCCGCATCGCCGCCGAGATGCGCGACATCGCCGACGCGGTCGCGGCCGGGGAGATGAGCGAGGAGGAGGCCGCCGAGCGCGAGGAGGAACTGGTCCGCAGGCTCGCCCGCCGTCCCCCGGGAGAAGGCTGACCATGATCTCCGCCGCCGAGGCCGCCAAACGCGCCGTTCACCACGTCACCGAGATGACCGGCCGCGCCGCCGAGAGCGTCATCGGCGTCCAGCGCACCGCCCCCTCCGGCGACGGCGACGCCGG
This sequence comes from Actinomadura rugatobispora, assembly GCF_055379765.1. NCBI lineage: Bacteria > Bacillati > Actinomycetota > Actinomycetes > Streptosporangiales > Thermomonosporaceae > Actinomadura > Actinomadura rugatobispora. The sequence goes on from NZ_AP029191.1 coordinate 10,917,755, forward strand.
CGGGGGAGAGGGCGGATGGTGCGTGACCGTCGAGGTCGTCGAGACCCACCGCATCCCCGACTCCGCCGACATCCTGGCCACCTACCAGGCCGAGGTCGACGCCGACGGCGAGCTGGTCTCCTACCGGCGGCTCCGCCGCTACCCGCGCGGACGAACCGGCCACGACTGACCCGACACTGCTGGAGGACATGTGAGCGAGATCTCCTGGACCGGGGCCCGCAACCCGGCCCGCACCACCGCCGAACGACCCGGCGGCCCACCCGCGGCCAACCTCGCCGACCTGCTGGAACGCATCCTGGACAAGGGCATCGTCATCGTCGGCGACATCCGCGTGAACCTGCTGGACATCGAACTGCTCACCATCAAACTGCGGCTGCTGGTCGCCTCCGTCGACCGCGCCAAGGAGATGGGCATCGACTGGTGGGAGCACGACCCCTCACTGTCCTCCCGCGCCCGCCAGAGCCAAGCGGTGACCTCCTCCACCTCCGAACTGTCCTCAGAACAGGCGCTGCTGGAGGAGAACCGGCGACTGCGCGAACGCCTCGACGCCCTCGAAGCCGCGCACACCCCCAACGAAACAAGCGACACCGCCGACACCGCCGCCGATACCGGGGACGCCGGCGGCCAGAGCAAGACCGGCGCCCCCACCCGACGAAAGGCCGACCGCACGTGACCACCGACACCACCACGACCGCCGCCACCGCCGTCTACCTCTACGGCGTGGCACGCGACCTGGACCCGGCGGCACTGGACGGCACCCCCGGAGTCGCCGCCGCCCCCGTCCGCGCCCTCACCGCCCCCACCGGCCTCACCGCCCTGGTCAGCACCGTCCGCCTCGACCAGTACGGCGAGGACGCGCTGCGCGCCAACCTGGAGGACCTGACCTTCCTGGAGGACACCGCCCGCGCCCACCACCAGGTCGTCGACCGCGCCGCGCACACCGCGCCCACCGCCCCCGTGCGCATCGCCACCCTCTACCGCGACGACGACCGCGTCACCCGGCTCCTCACCGACCAGCACGACCACTTCACCCAGATCCTGGACGCCATCACCGGCCGCACCGAATGGGGCATCAAGGCCTACGCCCACGCCGAGGCCTACCAGAACCCCCCGACCGGCACCCCGACGGCACCGGCGACGGCGACGGAACCGGACACGGGCGGTGCCGGCACCGCCTACCTCAAACGGCGGCAGGACGAACGCCGCCGCACCCAGGACGCAACCCGCCGCATCACCGAACAGGCCGAGACGCTCCACGCCGACCTGGCCGCCCACGCCGCCGCCACACGCCGGCACCCCCCGCAGGACCCGCGCCTGTCAGGCCACCAGGGCACCATCGTCCTCAACGTCGCCTACCTGGTCGACGACGACCACGCCCAGGACTTCCTGCAGACCGCACGCGACTTCGACGACCGCCTCCCCGGCATCGAGATCCAGGTGACCGGCCCCTGGCCGCCCTACTCCTTCATCGAGGGGACGCACACCGAAGGGACGCGCGCGGCCCCATGACCATCCCCCTCGACACCGGCACCGGCCCCTCTCCCGGCGCGCCGATGGAACGGGTCGCCCTGGTCGACCTGCTCGACCGGCTCCTGGCCGGAGGCGTCGTCATCACCGGCGACCTGGTCATCTCCATCGCCGAGGTCGACCTCGTGCACGTCTCCCTGCGCGCCCTGATCACCACCGTCCAGGAAGAGATCCTGCCCGGCCTCACCGCCGACGGCAGAGCCCGGCCAGGCGCCAGGAAGGAGCAGCCATGAGGCGCGACCCCCTCACCGGCGAGGCCACCGTCCACGACGCCACCCCCGCCAACGCACCCTGGAACACCCGCCCCACCGACCAGCAGGCCGACCCGCTCCAAGAACTCCAAGGACCGGTACAGGCACGCGCGGTGCGCTCCACCCCCGGATCCAGCGCCCTGCGGCAACGACTGCGCTCCGACCCCGAGACCGTGGAACGCGACCTGGTCAAACTCGTCCTCACCCTCGTCGAGCTGATCCGCCAGCTCATGGAACGCCAGGCGCTGCGCCGCGCCGAAGGCGGCGACCTCACCGACGAGCAGATCGAACGCCTCGGCCTGGCCCTCATGCGCCTCGAAGAGGCCATGACCAAACTCAAGGACCACTTCGACCTCGACGACCACGACCTCAACCTCGACCTCGGCCCCCTGGGCCCCCTCCTTCCCGACGACTGACCCCGGCACGCACGGGAGCGGTGCCGGGGCCTGTACGAGGATCTGAAACCGGGGGACGCGGGGGAGGGCGGCTATGTGACCGCCTACTTGACCGGCTCGGTGGAACGGGAGGCCTGCCGGATCGCCTCGACCAGCTGCTGCTTGCTCATCTTCGAACGCCCGGGAATGTCCAGATCACGCGCCAGCTGGTACAGCTCCTGCTTGCCCATGGACTCATCCACCTGCACCGGCGCCCCGGCCGCGCCCGCCTTCACGTCTTCCTTCGCCACCGGCTCGGACTCGGGCTCGGACTCGGGTTCAGGGGAGGCCTTCGACTCGGCAGGCTCAGCGGGGGAGGGGGCGGGGACCTCCGCCGCCTTGGAAGCGTCAACCGCCTCCGGCTTCTCGGGCTCAGGCTCGGGCTTGTCCGGCTCGGCGGTCTTGGCCTCGACCGGCGACTCAACCGGCTTGGACTCCGCGCTCGCAGGCTCGGGCTCGGCAACCTCAGACGCAACCTCGGACTTGGGCTTGGACTCGGGCGCGGGGGCCTCCGCCTTGGCCTCGGAAGACTCGGACCCGGCGGCGGGCTCAGGCTCAGGCTTGGCCTCGGGCTTGGCCTCGGACGCCGCGGGCTTCTCGGGCTCGGGCTTCTCCGGCTGCTCCGTCTTCGGCGGGACTTCGGCCTTGCCGGAGGCCGAGGCCGACTCCACCGGCTCCGAACCCTCGGCCGGCGCCGCGGACCCCTCGACCGCCTTGGGCGCCTTGGAGTCCTCCGACGCCTCGGCGGGCTCGGCGCCCTGGGGCTTGCCCAGCCGGGGCCCCACCATCGTCAGCGCCACGTGATACACCCGGGTGCCCTCGCCGTGACGCTCCCCGGCCGAGGCACGCGCCCGCGCCCACCGGCCGCGCACGGCCGCCCCCACCTTCCCTAGACCCGCCATCGACGTACGCCCCTTTCAACATGGTTCAACAAACCTTGTCGCCGCCTTTACCCACGACACGGCCCTCCATGCCGGGAAACGGCACCGCCGCGCGCACCCGGCGCCCGGGCGGGAGAGGGCCGTATCAGGCGGCCAGGAGCTCAGCCTCCCACAGATCACGGTACGGTCCGGGCCGTGCCAGAAGATCACCGTGCCCCCCGCGCTGCACCACCCGCCCGCCGTCCATGACGACGACCTCGTCGGCGCCGCCCAGCGCCGCCAAACGATGCGTCACCAAAAGCAGGGTTCCACCGCCCGCCCCCGACAGCAGATCCCCGACGACCGCGTCCGCGGTGACCGGATCCAGGCCCTCGGCCGGCTCGTCCAGCACCAGCACCGGCGGATCGGCCAGCAGCGCACGCGCCAGCAGCAGCCGCTGCCGCTGCCCGCCCGACAGGCCGTGCCCGCCCGCGCCCACCACCGTGTCCCACCCCTCCGGCAGCCGCTCCACCACCTCGGTGAACCGCGCCCGCCGCGCCGCCGCCTCCATCTGCTCCCCGCTCGCCCCGGGCCGGGCCAGCAGCAGATTGGCGCGGACCGTGCCAGCGAACACGTGCGCGTCCTGCGACAGGCCCCGCACCGCCGCGCGCACCGCGTCCCGATCGCACGCCGACACCTCCAGCCCGCCCAGCAGCACCGACCCCGCCCCCGGCGTCACCTCACCGCACGCCACCGCCAGCAGCGTGCTCTTGCCCGCACCACTGGCCCCCACGACCGCGACCCGCCGGCCCCGCTCCACCAGCAGATCCAACCCGTCCAACGCCGCCGCCCCGGCCCGCCCGCACCCCACACCACCGTCGTAGGAGACGTGGACGCCCAGCAGCTCCACGCTCAACGGACCCGGCGGCAGCACCCGCGGCCGCGCCGGGACCGGCTGCGGGGGAGTGCGCAGCAGCTCGGCGACCCGCCGCGAGGCCGGAAGCACCTCACGCAACCGCTGCGCCGCGGCCGCCAGCGGCAGCACCGCCTCCACCGCCACCAGCGCGGTCAACGCCGCCACCGCGACCGCCACCTCATCGGCCCCCGCCCGCATCGACACCCACGCCACCGCAGCCGCCGTCAACCCCTGCACCGCGAAACCGGCCCCGGCCACCAGCGCCGACACCCGCGCCGCCGAACGCTCCGCACGCTCCAACCGCCGCGCCGCATCCTCCGCCGCACCCGCGAACCGCTCACGCGCGCCGAACACCTCCAGATCCTGCCCGCCCTCCAGCACATCCAGCGCCCGCACGGCCAACACCCGCCGCGCCTCGGCCGCCCGCGCCGCCGACCGCCCACCCAGCACCGCCGCCGCCACCGCAAGCACCACCCCCGCCACCACCAGACCGGCCGCCAGCACCACCGCGGCCACCGGAACCGCCGCCGCGCACACCACCACACCCGCCAGCCCGCACACCACCGCCGCCACCGCCGGAAGCACGCACCGCAACAGCAGATCCTGAACGGCGTCCACATCGGCGACCAGCCCGGTCAGCGCCTCACCCTCCCGCAACCGCTCCCGCCGCTCCCCAGGCGCACGACCCAGCGCGTCGAACACCCGGCCCCGCAGCTCCGCCAGCGCCCGCAACGCCACATCATGACCGGCCAGCCGCTCCACATACCGCAGCGAACCCTTGCCCACCGCGAAAGCGCGCACCGCCACGACCGCCAAGCCCAGCGCCGCCATCCCCGGCTGCTGCGCCGCCCGCGCGATCAGCCACGCCGCCGCCGCGATCAACCCCAGCCCGCACAACTCCGCCGCGACCCCGGCCAGCCCCGCGGCCACCAGCCGCACCCCATGGGGACGCACCGCCCCCCACATCCCGCCGACCGCGTTCACGCCGCCTCCTCATCCCCACGACCCGCCCCACGGTCAGCACCACGGCCCGCACCACGGCCCGCACCTCCACCGACGCCGGTGTCCGCGCCAGCCGCCCCGGCGGGAGCGTCCCGCACCACCCGGCCGCCCTCCACCCGCACCACCCGATCCACCAGCGACAGCAACGCCGGACGATGCGCCACCACCACCGCCGTGCGCCCCTCCAGCAACCGGCCCGCCGCCTCCACCAGCAACCGCTCACTGAGCACATCCAGCCGCGCCGTCGGCTCGTCCAGCAACATCACCGGCGCCCCCCGCAGATACGCCCGCGCCACCGCCAGCCGCTGCCGCTGCCCCGCCGACAACCCCGCACCCCGCTCACCCAGCACCGTCCCATACCCCTGCGGCAACGCCCCGACGAACTCCGCCGCCCCCGCCGCCCGCTCCACACTCGCCGCGTCCGCCTCCGGCACCCCCAGGCGGATGTTGTCGGCCACCGACGCCGCGAACAGATGCGGCCGCTGCGGCACCCACCCCACCATCCGCCGCCACGCCCCCAGATCCAGCTCCGACAGATCGACCCCGTCCACCAGCACCCGCCCCGACTCCACCGGGCACAACCCCAGCGCCACCAGCAGCAACGTCGACTTGCCCGCACCCGAAGGACCCGTCACCGCCACTCGCTCACCCGCCGCAACCCGCAACGACACCCCCTCCAGCGCAGGCCGCACCGCACCCGGATACCGCGCCGTCACCTCCTCGAACACGATCTCCGGCCCCCGCCCGGCCACACCGCCCGGGGGAGGGGCGGGAGTGCGGGTAGCGACCACCGCACGGCCGCCCGCACCCGGCCGCCCCTCACCGGACGAGCCCGCCGACGAGCCCGCGACACCGTCGATCACCGCGAACGCCTCCCGCGCCGCCGCGACCCCCTCCGCACTGGCATGGAACCGCGTCCCCAGCGCCCGCAACGGCAGATACACCTCCGGCGTCAAGATCAACACCAGCAGGCCCGTCGCCAACGCCATCTCCCCGCCCAGCAACCTCAACCCCACCGGCACCGCCACCAACGCCACCGACAACGCGCACACCAGCTCCAGCACCAGCGACGACAGGAACGCCACCCGCAACGCCGCCACCGTCGCCCGCCGATGCTCATCGGCCAGCCGCCGCACCACCCCCGACTGATGCCCCACCCGCCCATGCGCCCGCAACGTCCCCAGCCCCGCCAGCACATCCCGGAAATGCCCGCCCAGCCGATGCAGCAACTCCCACTGCCGCCCCGTCAGCGCCGCCGTCCGCATCCCCACCAGCGCACCGAACACCGGCACCAGCGGAACCGTCACCGCCACCACCAGCGCCGACGCCCAATCAGCCGCGACCAGCCGCCCCAGCACCACCACCGGCACCACGCACGCCGCCACCAGCTGCGGAACGTACCCGGTGAAGAACGGATCCACCGCGTCCAACCCCCGCGTCAGCAACGTCACCCGCCCACCCGGCAACGCCCCGCCCCCCGGCGCCGCCAGCAACGCACCACGCAGACCCCGCTTGACCGCAGCGGCCGAACGACCCGCCACCACCGTCACCAACCACGCCACCAGCGCCCGGGCCGCCACCGCACCCGCCAGATACGGCAACGGCGCCGCGTCCAAACCCGCGATCGCCCGCGCCAGCAACTCCGCCTGCACCACCAGCAGCACGCCCTGCAGCACCGCCGCCGCACCCAGCACCACCACCACGCGCCGCGACAGCAACCCCATCAGCCGCCGGCCCACCGCCTCACCACCGCCCATCACCACTCCCGCACACTCACAGGTAGGAAGGGGAGTCGACACGCCCCCGGAACGTCCACCACACCAGCGCCTGCGCCGCCAGCAGCAACGGCAGCAGCACCACCGTCATCACCGCCGTCGCCGCCAACGCCGTCCCCGACGACGCCGACTCCGACCACGGCAACCGCGCACCCGCCGCCACCGCGACCACCACCAGCACCGCCGCCGACACCCCGTACCGCGCCGGCACCCGCCGCGCCCGCTCCAGCACCGCACCCGCCGACCGCAACCGCGCGAACCCCGCACCATGCACCGCGAACACCACCGCCAGCGGCAACCCCAGCACACTGCCGACGTTCAACCCCAGATCCCCATCACCACCGCCCACCGCGATCGACCCCAGCAGCGCACCCCACACCAGCGCCAGCGCCCAACTGCCCCCCACGATCGCCGCGTCACAACCACCACGCCACACCGCCGCGTCCACCCGCCCCCGCAGCCACAACCCCATGTCCCGCACCACCCACGCCACCAGCAGCACCACGAACAGCGGGAACAACCCCTCCAGCAGATGGTGCTCCAACCCCGGGAACGCGCCGGCGGTGATCCCCGCCGCCGACACCAGCCACACCTCGTTCCCCAGGAAGAACGGCGCGATCGAAGCGATCACCACCCGCCGCTCCGCCTGGTCCCGACCCAGGAACGGCAGCAGCATCCCCACACCGATATCACCGCCGGCCAGCACCAGATACCCGGCGGTGAACACCGCCAGCATCGCCACCGCGAGCAACTCCATCATCGACCTCCACTGCCGTGGCCCGCGCCACCCGCGCGACCAGAACGAAACCATCGAAGGAGCGAGAGGACCCGGGCACCGGGCCCCCGCCACAGGCAAAAGACCCGGCCCCGGAACCCCGCCCGGTCAGAACGTCGGCGTCAACGCCGCAGCCGACGCACCCGACGCCTCATCCGGCGGGGGAGCGGCCCCCAGCCGCGCACCCTCCGGACCCCGCCGCGCGAACCGCGCCAGCAACCACGCGTTCACCGCCACCAGCACCGCGAACAACCCCGTGAACACCACGAACGACGCCGTGATCAGCCCCGGGCCCACCCCCGACAACGCGTCCTCGGTCCTCAGCACCCCGTACACCGCCCACGGCTGCCGCCCCACCTCACGGAACACCCACCCCGACAGCATCGCCACATACGGCAGCGGCACCGCCGCCATCACCACCACATGGAAGATCCGGCCCCGCACCAGCCACCCACCGAACGCCGCCTTCACCAGCGCCACGATCGCCAGCAGGAACAGCAGCGACCACACCATGGCCATCACGCCCTCAGCCGCCGACGCCAACCCCGGCGGCAGATAGTCACCCGGCCCGAACCGCGCCGCGAAATCGGCCGCCGCCGCCTTCGCCTCATCCGAGGACCGATGCTTGGTCGGCTGCACGTACTGGAACTGCATCCCCCCGAACACCACCACCGGGAACACCGCCACCACCAGCGCCAGCAACCCCATCCGCATCGAACGGCCGAAGAACTCCACCTCCGCCGTCCGCCGGAACAGGTGATAGCCGCTCACCCCGGCCATGAACAGCCCCGCCGTCAGCAACCCCCCGAAGCCCACGTGCAAGAACGCCAGCACCGCCGTCGGATTGGTCAGCAGCGCCCCCAGATCCGTCAGATGCGCGACACCGTCCCGCATCTCATAGCCCACCGGCCGCTGCATCCACCCGTTGGCCACCAGGATGAAATACGCCGACAGGTACGCCGTCAGCGTCACCACCCAGATCAACCCCAGATGCACCCACCGGTTCAGCCGATCCCACCCGAAGATCCACAACCCCAGGAACGTCGACTCGACGAAGAACGCCACCACCGTCTCCATCGCCAGCGGAACCCCGAACACCTGCCCCACCAGCGACGACATCCCACCCCAGTTCATCCCGAACTGGAACTCCATCACCAGCCCGGTGACGATCCCCACCGCATAATTGATCACATACAGCTGGCCCCAGAACCGCGTCATCCGCGCATGCAGCGCATTCCCCGACAGCGTCGCCCGCGTCTGCATCAACGCCACCAGCGTCGCCAACCCCAGCGTCAACGCCACGAACAGGAAATGCGACCCCGCCGTCAGCGCGAACTGCAACCGGGCCAGCATCAACGGGTCGTCCATCACTCACCCTCAACCCTCGATCGGTCCCACCGATCCTGGGCCCACCACCCCCACCGGCGAATCGTGCCCGAGCATGCACCCGCCCTACATCTTTCGCGCACACCCACCCCACCGCCTACATCCCGGGATGTACACACCCGCCAACCCACCACAACACCGGCATGACCCCCGCCGACCAAGACCCGCAACCACCCGACCCCCGCACCACCAGCGGGGGAGCACCATGAACAGCGGCGACACCCCCTCACACAGGGCAAGGCACCGACTCCACCCGCCGCGCCGCCCATGCCCACGCCGATGCCGCTGGGAGCAGGGGAGGGGACGAGAGCACCGCACGTCCACCCGCACCCGCTTCGCCACTCGATGGTGAAAACCCGCTCGAGCCGACGAACCCAATCGTGCCGCTGAGGTACCCGGCTGGCAGGCCACTGGGCCGGGCGTGTTTGCGCCCCCGTCACAGGCCCGCAGATCCCACGAGGTGGAGCGGGTCCGATCCAGCCACCGCTGCTGAATGGCACCACCGGCTGGCCTGCGCCCCGACCAGCCCGGGGGCAATTGGCAAACCGGGCAGGGCCGCTACCTCGTGGTCGTCCGCTTCCACGCCCACCACGCCTGGCCGTGACCGTCGCCCGGCACGCGGCGGGGGAGAGGTGGACAGGCGGTGGTGCCCGTGATGTTCGGCCGGGCGTGCGGCACTACGACGGGAGCCCGCACGTGAACTCCCTGCTGTACGTGGCGCGCGGGAAGGCCCTCGGGTAGACCCGGCTGGTGCCCCAAAGCCAAACCTGCGCGGGCCTGATCTGCTCGGCCCCTGTACGCGACCGGGTCGTGTCGGCTGGTGCGATGGGGGGAGTCAGGCTGCGCAAGCGGCTGAGCATTACGAGGAACGTGTACGCCGCAGTCGCATCACGACGAGGAAGGCTGGTCGGTCGCACGTACCCGCGCGCATACCTGGCCGGAGCACCTCCCCAGGCCTGGGCTTACTGGTCGTCGCCCTCAGGGTCGGGATCGCGCTTTGGACGGGCCGCACCATGCGCGGGGGGCTGGTGCCGGGTCGGCGTGGTTCCAGCTCGAGCGGAGCGAGAACACGCTGCGATTCGGGGTGAACTGCGCCTGGCCGCCCCTGGAAGTCGTTGCCCCAACCACGTGGATCTGACCAACGCTGGGCCGGCCCCGCCTACCTCTAACGGCGCCAGGACAAACGAGGAGCGAGTCGCCGCGCGCCTGCTCTTCTGGCTCGGGCGTACGTGCTCACCCACATGCACGCCGCGATCGAAGCAGCCCGTGCCCGGTGCCGTCGGGGTGCCGGTCGGAAGTTCTGGTAGGCCTCGGCGTGGGCGCAAGGGGCCTGCCCCGGACGTTCTCGTGAGCACCCCTGAGAGCCCGGGGGGTGGCCAGGGGGCCGATTCAGGCTCTACTTAACATAATGTTCATTATCGACCATCGGTTTCACGGCCCAGAAGAGGGGCGAAACGGGCTGAACGCCGTCCAGTGAGGAATGCTCATCGCACCGCGCACTCGCCTCCTACGGCGTCGGCGCGCGACTGTCCGCGCTGCCCGCGCGATGTGCGAATGCAGGACGGCGGCACGCGGAACCGCGCACAAGTCGATCGTCCGCCTGGGGTACGCCTCGGCATGTCGCCGTGGCGGCGTGCGGTCGGCCGTATGTCCAGGGTTTCGGGTTCGGCGCTCCGGGGTGAATCTTGGTTGGCGCCTGAGGCTTCTTGCTCGGGTCAAGTGATAACCGGGCGCGGGAGTCATCGCTGTGGGCGCTCGGGCAGGTCAGATGGTGTTTTGTGCGGTGTCCGCGCTGTGCTGTGGCGCTCGAGCCGAGAACTGGAAACCGACAAAATGGAGCAAACCAGACAGAAGCTGGATTCTGTCGGGTCTGATCGAGAGGATTCTCGGCGGGCTCTGGGGCGTTCCTGCAGGATCCGCGGGTTGGCGTCGGGCGCGAGCGGTCTCGATGGCGTGGACGGCCAACTTGCCGGATGCCCGGCTCCACCTTGGACGGCGCCGGTGCCGACGACGGTCGAGCGAGCCGACGCAGCCGGACGATGCGCGCCGGAGATACGCTTCGTGCGGTCCGTGTCAGTGACGGGCACCGACACCACTTCGAGAATCCAGTCCATGAGGCTCTCCTCTCGAGGTACTCCCCCGGATGGGCCTTCCGCACGCGGCGAAGCCATCGCCCTCTCCCCCCGCCGTCGCGCCCGCCTTGTCGCGTGATCACGCAGAGTGATGATCGGGATGCGGGGGCGTTCTGTCGGCGCGGGACGGTAACGTCCGCGGGGTGCGTCCCAGCGATGTCCAGCGCCTCACCGTTCACGAGACCGCCGACCGTTATGCCGAGATGATCCGGGCCAAGGCCGCGACCGGTGCTCTGGCGCCGGGCACGGCCGAGGTGTACACGCGTGACGTGCACACCTTCGCCGAGCTGGCGGGGCCCGATCGGGTGCTGGACGATCTGGGCGGCGCGGACGTCGACGAGGTGCTGCTGAAGTTCGCGCACAAGCCCGACGGGCGGCGCCGCGTGGCGGCCGGCGGTGCCGGGACGGGGGGTGCGGTGCCGCGGCAGTCGGCGTCGTCGCAGGCGCGTTTCCGCAGGTCGTTGTCGGCGTTCTTCCGGTATGCGGCGATCGTGGGGTGGGTGCAGCTGGATCCGATGCGGGCGGTGACGCTCAAGCCCAAGGAGCGGGGCGGGTTGCGGGCGCGGCGGCGTGCGCTGACGGTGGAGCAGGCCGACGGGCTGGTGGGTGCGGCGCGGGGGCTGGTGGCGGCTCCGGCGGATCCGGGGCGGCGGGCCGATCAGCGGACCGAGTTGCGGGACGCGCTGATCGTGCTGCTGCTGGCGGCGGTGGGGCCGCGGGTGTCGGAGTTGACGCGGGCCGATGTGGAGGACTTCTTCGTCAACGGGGGTGTGCGGTACTGGCGGATCTTCGGCAAGGGCGGGCGGACGCGGGATGTGCCTCTCCCCCGGCCCGTGGCGGAGGTGCTGGACGCCTACCTGGCCGAGGGGCGCGGTGCGCTGGATCGGGGGCGTGAGCCCAAGGCGCTGCTGCTGTCGTGGCGCGGTCACCGGCTGGCGCGCGGTGATGTGCAGGGGGTGATCGATCGGGTGCTGGCGCGGGTGGATCCGGAGCATCGGCGCGGGGTGACGCCGCATGGGCTGCGGCATACGACGGCGACGCATCTGCTGGCGGCGGCGACGGACATGGACGCGGTGCGCAGGGTGCTGGGGCATTCGGATCTGTCGACGCTGGGGCGGTACCGCGATGAGCTGCCGGGTGAGCTGGAGGCGGCGATGCGGGTGCATCCGCTGCTGCGGCGCGAGGACGCCTGATCTCTCGGGAGGGGTGGGTGGTCACACCCAGCCGAGGTCGGTGGGTTCGGGGAAGCCGCGGTGCCAGATGCCGTAGATGATCAGCATGAGGAGGGCGGGGGCGAAGGCGATGAGCATGAGGCGGCCCAAGCGGTGGCGGGTGGTCCAGCCCCAGGCGGCGAACGCGGCGGTGATGGCGATGGAGGGTAGGGCGGTCTGGCCTTCGAGGGCGTTGGTGGTGTAGGTGAGGCCGGTGAGGAGGGCCAGGGCGATGGGGAGCGGGCCGCGTGCGGGTTGGTGGTGGGCGAGGGTGGTGGCCAGGGCGATGAGGACGAGGGTGAGGCCGCCGTACCAGAGGTAGTGGCCGACGTATTCGTCCCAGAGGTGGGCGATGTCGCTGGGGGCGCGGTTGCCGACGGAGTTGGCGGCCAGGTGGATGCCGTGGCCTTCGACGTAGGTGAGGGCGCCCACGAGGTAGAGGGTCCAGGTGCGCGGGCGGGCGTGTGCGGCGCGTAGGGCCGCGGCCGCGGGCAGGAGGACGGCGTAGGGGGTGAGGATGTCGATCCAGTCGGCCCAGCGGGTGTCGCCGATGTCTCCGAGCCAGGCCAGGCCGACGCCGACGTGGTGGGTGAGGGCGTAGGCGATGGCGGTGAGGGCGAGCCAGGGCAGGGGGCCGGTGCGGGGGCGGGTACTGGTGTCGGTGCGGGTGTCGGAGGGGTGTGCGGTGGCGTCGGTCGGGGCCATGGGCGCGCCCTCCGGGGTCGGGGGTGGTGGGTTCCATCATGGCGCGGGGCGGGTGGGCGGTGGCGGGGATCAGGGGGTGGCGAGGAGGGTGCGGGCCAGGTGGTAGGCCTCGGTGAGGTCGTTGCCACGGTAGTCGAGGGCGGCGAGGTCGGCGAGGTGGTGGTCGGCGTTGACGGCGACGGTGTTGGGGAGGTGGCGGAAGAGGGGGGCGTCGGACATGGAGTCGCCGTAGGCCAGGCAGCGGTTGAGGGGCAGTCGGTGGCGGGTGCGGAGTTGTTCGGTGATGCGGACTTTGTCGGCGGGAGTGAGGACGTCGTCGGGGTCGAGCGGTGCGGTGAAGGGCAGGGGCGGGAACCTGGAGGCGATGACGTCGTCGAAGCCGAGTTCGAGGAGGTTCCGGGCGAAGAAGTCGGGTGACATGGTGATGACGGCGGAGTGTTCGCCGCGGGCGCGGATGTCGGCGCAGACGTCGCGGATGCCGTTCAGCCAGGGGCCGGCGGTGTAGGCGGCGGTGACGTGGTCGGGGGTGAGGTGGCGCCAGAGGCGGTGGATTTCGGCGGAGAAGGCGCGGGTGTCGATGTCGCCGGCGGAGAAGCGGGCTTCGAGGGCGTGGAGTTCGGGGAGGGTGCCGAGTTGGCGGGCGACCTCGAGGTTGGCGGTGGTGCCGGTGAGGAGGGTGCCGTCCATGTCGAAGATGTGCAGGGTTCCCACAAGTGGGGAATTCTGTCGGATCTGGTTGGTGGTGGGCGAGTCGTTTTGTTGGGCGGGCCGGTGCCGCGGGGGTCAGTCGTCGTCGCGTTCGGGCCAGATGGCGTAGGACAGGAGGATGGCGGCCCAGATGCCGAGGGGGACCATGGGCCAGTAGAAGGTCCACTCCCCCTCGCGGACGGCGTTGACGGCCCAGATGGTGGTCATGATGAGGGCGCCGCCGGTCCAGTAGCTCCATTCGTTGAGCCACTCGCGTTTGTCGGCTTGGGTTTTGGCGGTTCTGCGGGCTGCGGCGGCCTTGGCGTGGGCGGTGCGGGAGGGGGGCAGGTCGGCGGTGAGCGGTTGGAGCTGTCGCTGGGTGGTGGCGGTGGCGGCCTGCTCGAGCCGTTTGTTGTATTCGGCGGTGTCGAGGGCGCCTTCGGCCAGGGCGTCGCCGAGTCGTTCGATGGTGGTGTTGCGGTCGTCGTCGGAGGCGCGGAGGTCGGGTGCGGGCGGGTGTGTGGCGTGTGGTGTCTCCATCGTGGCTCCCCGTGAGGTTGCGGTGGTTCCAGGATGGCCGCCGCGGGTGGGCGGGGTCGTCCTCCAGGGTGAGGAATCGGTGGTACATCGTTCGCAGGATGCCGTCGTGACCACTGCCGGAAGTAGGGGGTGGGCGGGGACGTAGGTGCGATGTGCGGGGTGGTGGTCGTTTTCTAGCGTCGTGGCATGGACGGAGTGCTGGATGTACTGCACGCGGCGGTGACCTCGCCGTGGTTCTACGTGGCGTTGTTCGCGGTCGCGATGATCGACGGGTTCTTCCCGGTGGTGCCGAGCGAGAGCATGGTGATCACGGGTGGGGTGTACGCGGCGTCGGGTGAGCCCGATCTGGTGCTGGTGATCGTGTTGGCGGCGCTGGGGGCGTTCGCGGGTGATCACGTGTCGTATCTGGTGGGGCGGGGGTCGGGTGGGCGGTTGACGGGGCGGTTGCGGCCGGGGTCGCGGCGGTATGGGGCGTTCGCGTGGGCGCGGCGGGTGATGGACGAGCGCGGCGGGCTGATCCTGGTGGTGGCGCGGTATGTGCCCGGTGGGCGTACGGCGGTGACGCTGACGATGGGTGCGGTGGGGTTCCGGCTGCGGTCGTTCTCGTTCTTCGCGGCGGTGGCGGCGGTGAGCTGGGCGTTGTACGGGGCGCTGCTGGGGTTCGTGGGCGGCAGGGCGTTCGAGCACGATCCGATCAAGGGTGTGGCGCTGGGGATCGGGTTGGCGATCGCGTTGACGGTGGTGGTGGAGGCGGTGCGTTATCTGCGCCGGCGTGCGCGGGTCGGGGCGGGGTCGCAGGGCGGTGCCGCGGATGCCGGTGCAGGTGGGCGGGTCGGCGCCGTTGCGGGTCGTGAGGGTGGCGCGGAGGGTGCCGGGGCCGGTTCGCAGGAGCGTGTGACGCCGGTGTGAGGCGCTCCCCGGGGCTGGCCGGTGTCGGCGGTGGCGAGGGGTGCGGGGGTGGCGCCGGGGTGGGCGAAGTGGTGGCGGTGACTGTGCGATTGTCGGGGCAAAGGTGGTCTATGGCGTGACATTCTCTACATGTTCGTGAACGCGAAGTGAACAAAGACGGTCCGGCGCGGGATCTCATTCCTGTGTACGGGCCGTCTTCGAGCGTGAGGGAGAGCATGCAAGCGCCTGGCTTCAGCGCCGACTGGTATCGCGCCGTGACCGAGTTCGCCCACGGGCTGCCCTCCTGGGTGCATCCGGTGGCCGAGGTCGGGACCGACGCGGGGCTGCTGGTGTTCGCCGTGCTGTTCGTGGCGGGCTGGTGGCGCGCCCGCGGGCTCGGCGAGCGGGAGATGGGGCTGGCGCTGCTGGCGCCGGTGGCCGTGGTGGCGGCGTACCTGGTCAGCGAGGTGTCCAAGTCGTTCCTGCAGGAGGAGCGGCCGTGCCGGGCGGTGGCGGGGGCGATGAACATCGCCGAGTGCCCCGCTCCGGGTGACTGGTCCTTCCCCAGCAACCACGCGACGATCGCGGCGGCCTCGGCGGCGGCGATCGTGGTGGCCTGGCGGGTGATGGCGCCGCTGGTGCTGCCGCTGGCGGTGCTGATGGCGTTCTCGCGGGTGTTCGTCGGGGTGCACTACCCGCATGACGTGGCGGCGGGTTTCGTGGTGGGTGTGGTGGTGGCGCCGCTGGTGGCGCTGGTGCTGGTGCGTGCGGTTGCGCCGCTGGTGAGGTCGTTGCGCGGGGTGGGCGCGGGTGCGGTGCTGCTCGGGCCGCCGCCGGCGGTCGCGGCCGCGGCGAGCGTCGTGCCGGGTGGCTTCCCGGGTGCCGTGGGGCCGCGGGCGGCCGGTGCCGGTGTGCACCGGCGGGTGGGTCCGCCGGAGCCGGTGGGTCCGTCTGCCGCGCCGGCGGTGACCACTCCCGATGTGATGGCCGGTAGGCACTCCTCCCCCGCTCCCCCGCGGACCTGAGCCGTGTGAGGGGCGGGTGCGTTCGAGGGCCCCGTGGCGTGCCGGTGCCGGTGTCGCCGCGGGGCCTTCGGCCGTCGGGAGGCGGGGCCGGGGGCGGGTGGAGTCAGGTCTGGCTGATCAGTCCGGCCTCGTAGGCGATGATGGCGGCCTGGACGCGGTTGCGGACCTCCAGGCGGGTGAGGATCGCGCTCACGTACGCCTTGACGGTCCCCTCGACCACGTGCAGCCGCCGTGCGATCTCGGCGTTGGACAGTCCGGCCCCGACCAGGGCGAGGACCTCGCGTTCGCGGGGGGTGAGGGTGTCGGTGCGGCGCCGTGCCGCCGAGCCGTGCGACATCCGGCCGCCGCCCAGTTCGGTGATGACGCGGTGGGCGACCTTGGGCGAGAGGTAGGCGGCGCCTTGGGCGACGGCGTGCACGCCGGCGATCAGTTCGTGGGGGTCCCCCGATTTCAGCAGGAAGCCGCTGGCGCCGTCGGACAGGGCGCGGGCGATGTACTCGTCCTCGCCGAAGGTGGTGAGCATGACCACCGAGGTCTCGGGGAGCACCCGCCGCAGTTCGGCGGCGGCGGCCAGGCCGTCCAGGCGGGGCATGCGGATGTCGAGCAGGACGACGTCGGGGCGGTGCGCGAGGGACCGCTCGACGGCCTCCCGTCCGTCGCCGGCTTCGGCGACGACCTCGATCGCGGGGTCGGCGGACAGGATCGCGCGGACGCCCGCGCGGATCATGGCCTCGTCGTCGGCGAGCAGGACGCGGATCACTGCCCCGCTCCCCCGGGCCCGGTTTCCCCGGTGGGGGCGTGGTCGTCCTGGGGGCCGCCGTCGCCGGGCTGCGCGGGGGCGGGCGCGCGCAGGACCTCTTTGGAGGCCAGTCGGCCGGAGGTGAAGCACAGCCGGTAGATGTCGCCCACTCCGAGCACGTTGGCGCTGGAGCGGTAGTAGCGGCAGAGGGCGCCGCCGGGCTCGGGGTACTGGGCGCGGCGGGCGCCGGTGTCCAGGGTCTGCATGCGGGGCAGCGCCGGTTCCACCTTGTCCTGGGGGGTTCCGGTTTGCAGCGCCGCGTACTGGGCGGGCCGCAGGACCGAGTTCAGGGTCGCGTAGACGTAGTAGCCGACCATGATCCCCGACAGGACCGCCACCAGGGCGGCCGGGACGGCGATCGCGGTGACCAGTTCGCGGCGAACCTGGCGGCGTTCGCGCGCGAGCCGCCGCGCCGATTCCGACATCGCCGCCTGCTCGTCCCCGCCGGGTTCAGGGGCGCCGTGGGTGTGGGCGTCGTGCCGTGCGGCGGGCGGCGTGGCATCCGAAGCCGCGGTGGTGGCCGGTGGTGTGGCGGGCAGTCGTGCGGCGACCTCGAACCCGCCCTCGGGGGTGGGGCCGGTGTGCAGCGTCCCGCCCGCCAGCCGGACCCGTTCGGCCAGGCCCGCCAGGCCGTGTCCCCCGCCCGTGCCGCCGCCGTTGGAGGTGGCGGGGGGCAGCAGCGGGGGCCCGTCGGGTGGCGCCTGGTTGATGACCGACACCGCGATCCCGCCGGGGGTGTCGGTGGTGTGGGCCAGGTGGACGGTGACGGGGGCGCCCGGGGCGTGCTTGGCCGCGTTGGTCAGGGCCTCCTGGACGACCCGGTGCGCCGCCAGCGCCACCATCGCGGTGGTCTCCGGCAGGACGTCCGCCTCTCCCCCCGCTCCCCCGCCTGCCCCGGTCACGGCGGGGGCGGCCAGGCGGACCGGGATGCCGGAGGCGCGGGCGCGTTCGACCAGTTCGGCGATGCTCTCGCGGGCCGGGCGCGTCAGGGCCGCGTCGTGGAGGCCGGGATCGTCCAGGGACGTTCCGGCGGAAGGGTGCGCAGCGGCGGCCGGGGCCGGGCCGCCGGGGCCGCTCTCGCGGAGCACGCCGATGATCTCGCGCAGGTGCTCGGTGGCCTCGGCGGCGCCCGCGCGCAGTTGCGCGGCGGCCGCGCGGTGCTGTTCGGCCAGGCCGGGCGCGACCTGCAGCGCGCCCGCCCGCACGGCGATGAGGGCCAGTTCGTGGCCCAGGGAGTCGTGCATGTCCTGGGCGATGCGGGCCCGTTCGCGCAGCCGTTCGCGTTCGGTGACGATGCGCTGTTCGCGTTCCAGTCGCTCGGCCCGCTCCCATCCGGCGTGCAGCAGTTCCTGGTACTGGCGCCAGTAGCGGCCCACCAGCCAGGGCAGCACGCCCAGCAGGACCAGGTAGATCGTGAGCGGGAACCAGGTGGTGACGTCGATGCCGCGGACGATGTTGATGGCGGTGCCGGCCACGAAGATCGCGGTGAACGTCCACAGCAGGGGGCGGGCGCGGTCCAGGCGTCGGCCGGTCAGGTAGGCCGCGACCGGCATGCCGAACACGAAGTTGGGGTGTACCAGGATCAGTGTGACCACGACCGGCAGCATGATCAGCGGGCGGGTCCGGCCGAGCACGATCGCGGCGGCCAGCGCGGCCAGGCCCGCGCCCTGCGCCCACCAGCCCAGGTCCTGGGGCTGGGGCGTCATCATTCCGATCATGACGGGGAGGGCCAGGATCGCCCAGAGCGCCGCGTCCAGCAGCGCGGTGCGCCGTGCGGGCGCCGACGGTGCCCGGCGCGTCCCGTCCCGATGGGGTCCGCCATGGCCGGGGCGGCCGCGCTCGAGCCCGTCGCCGCCGCCGTGCCCCGGGCCTGGAGCGGGGCTTGGAACGGGGCTTGGAGGGGCGGGGGGCGTGCCGATGGCGGGGGTGTTCAGGCCGTTCACCCTGGCCACGGTACAAGTCGCTCGACCTTGCCGGTACTGACGAAAGTCAGGGGTCCGCCCCGGTCGTGACGCCGCTGACCAGGCGCGCGGGCGGGCGGGGCGGGCGGGGCGGGCGGGGCGGGCGGCTGAACTACGGTGGTGCCGTGAACGCGATCCGCTGGCCGCGGGGCCAGGCCGCCGACCTCGTGCTGGCGATCGCCGCGACGGTGGTCACCCTGGTGATGTCCGTCGCGGCCGCCGGGCCCTCCGACCGCCCGCTGTGGCCGGGCGGGGTGATCCTGATCGTGGCCGTGTCGGGCGCGCTGGCGGCGCGGCGCCGCCATCCGGTGCTGACGCTGGTGGTCACGACCCTGCTGACGCCGCTGTACTACCCGCTGGGGTACCCGGACGGGCCTGTTGCGTTCGTGTTCGTGATCGCGCTGCTCACCGCGGCCGTGGAGTGCCGGCTGCACGTCTCGCTGGCCGCGGTCATCGTGATCAACGCGGGGTTCGTGGTGGTGGGCGCGGTGCGCGGCGGGAGCGCGGAGGCCGATCCCAGCGCGATCGTCGGTGCCGAGGACGTGGCCGGCGTCGGGGTGCTGCTGCTGCTGGTGGTGGGGATGGGACAGTACGTCCGCAGCCGGCGGGCGCAACTGGCCGATGCCGAGCGGCGGGCCGCCGAGGCGGTGCGCGACCGTGAGCAGGAGGCCCGCCGCCGCGCGACCGAGGAGCGGCTGCGGATCGCCCGGGAGCTGCACGATGTGCTGGCCCACCAGATCTCGCTGATCAACGTGCAGGCGGGTGCCGCGCTGCACCGCCGCGACGACCCCGAGCAGGCCTACGCCTCGCTGGAGGCCATCAAGCAGGCCAGCAAGCAGACGTTGCGGGAGCTGCGCGGGGTGCTGGGGGTGCTGCGGCAGGTCGACCAGGACGAGGAGGGCGGCGGTGCGGTCGAGCCGGCGCCGTCCCTGGCCCGGCTGGCGGGGCTGCTGGAGCGGACCTCGGCGTCGGGGCTGCGGGTCCGCCGCGCCGGGAAGATCACCGATGCGGCTCTGGCCGGTATGCTGCCGCCGCCGGTATCGCTCGCCGGGTACCGGATCGTGCAGGAGGCGCTGACCAACGCGGTGCGGCATGCGGGCGCGGCGGAGGCCACGGTCACGATACGGTGCGCGGACGGCGCGGTGATCGTGCAGATCGACGACGACGGTCCCGGGCCGGTCGACGTGTCGGCCCTGGAACGCGGCAACGGGCTGCGCGGCATGCGCGAGCGTGCCGTCGCGGTGGGCGGCGAGGTGACCGCCGGGCCCCGGCCCGGCGGCGGGTTCCGCGTCCGGGCGCGGCTGCCGCTGGCCGGTGGCGGCCTCGCCACGGACGCGGTCGCAGGCGGGGCCGGCGGGACGGGCACAACGGACGGGCAGGCGATGCGGGAACGGATGGAGCGGGGGCCGATGGCGGACCGGGCGGGAGACGACGCGTGATCCGGGTGGTGCTGGCCGACGACCAGACGCTGGTACGGGCCGGGTTCCGGTCGATCCTGGAGGGCGAGGACGACATCGAGATCGTCGCCGAGGCCGGGGACGGGGAGCAGGCGGTGCGGCTGGCGTCGCAGCTGCGGCCGCATGTGGTGCTGATGGACATCCGGATGCCGGTGCTGGACGGCCTGGAGGCCACCCGCAGGATCGTCACCGATCCCCGGCTGGCCGACGTCAAGGTTGTGATCTTGACGACGTTCGATCTGGACGACTACGTCTACGGCGCGATCAAGGCGGGGGCCAGCGGGTTCCTGGTCAAGGACACCGAGCCGCCCGAGCTGATCCACGGGGTGCGGGTGGTGGCGCGCGGGGACGCGCTGCTGGCGCCGACCGTGACCCGGCGGCTGATCGCCGAGTTCGCCTCCCGGATCTCCGCGCCGCCGCCGGCCGCCGAGCTCAACGCGCTGACCGACCGGGAACGCGAGGTCCTGGAGCTGGTCGCGGCGGGGCTGTCCAACGAGGAGATCGCGGGGCGGCTGGTGCTCAGTCCCGCCACCGCCAAGACCCACGTCAGCCGGATCCTGGCCAAGCTCGGCGCCCGCGACCGCGCCCAGCTGGTGGTCCTGGCCTATGAGACGGGGATGATCCGTCCCGGCTGGCTCGGCTGACGCCGCCCCCGTCCTCTCCCCGCACCTGGCCGCCCCCTTTCGGGTCCGGTGGGCGCAACGCAGCCGCACGCCGCGGTGTTGACAGGGAGGTGACGGTAACGGACGAACAGCTCCAACCCGCCGCCGGACCGGCCGGCCAAGCCGCTGCGGCCGAGGCGGCGGCCGCGCGCGTCGTCGCGGCGCTGGGCGAGGACCTGGACACCGGATTCGCCGCCCTCTACCAGGCCTACCGCGGCACCGTGTTCTCCACCGCGCTGCGCCTGTGCGGGCGGTGGGCCGAGGCCGAGGACCTGGCCGCCGAGACGTTCCTGCGCGCCTACCGCGCCCTGTGCGGGTACGCCCCGCAGCGGCTGGCCGAGCTGCGTCCCCGCGCCTGGCTGCTGACGATCCTGATGAACCTGTGGCGCAACAGCCTGCGCACCGCGGCGCGCAGGCCCGCGACCTCCCCGCTGGA
Organism: Actinomadura rugatobispora; assembly: GCF_055379765.1. Taxonomy (NCBI): domain Bacteria; kingdom Bacillati; phylum Actinomycetota; class Actinomycetes; order Streptosporangiales; family Thermomonosporaceae; genus Actinomadura; species Actinomadura rugatobispora. Next base: position 10,939,184 of record NZ_AP029191.1, read on the forward strand.
GGAGGCCGCCGATCCCGCCGACCCGGCCGAGGGCGTGGAGGCCGCCGCCGCCCGGCACGAGACCGGCCGGGAACTGGCCGGGCTGCTGGCCCGGCTCAGCCCCGCCCAGCGCGCCGCCGTGGTGCTGCGGCACGTCGCCGACCTGCCCGTCACCGAGATCGCCGCCGTGCTGGACCTGCCCGAGGGCACCGTCAAGTCGCACATCTCCCGGGGCCTGTCCAGGCTCCGCGCGCTCCACCCGCTCGGCTCTTGGCAAGGGGGCACCCCATGACCCACCACGACCCGCACGCCGCCGACGGTCTGGAGGCGGCCCTGGCCGCGCTGGCCGCCGACGCCCCGCCCACCCTGCTGGACCGCGTCGCCGCGCGCCGCGTGCACGTGCCCGGACCGCTGGAGGGCCCCCACCGCGACCTGCAGGTGGCCTTCACCGACCAGGGCGTGGCGTTCCTGCGCGCCGGGCTGGACGAGCGCGCGTTCGCCGAGGCCTTCCGCCGCCGCTTCGCCCGTCCCCTGCTGCCCGCCGACCGCCCGCCCGCCGGCCTGGTGCCCGCTTTGCGCACCGGGCGGCCGGGCGGGCTGCGCCTGGACCTGCGCGGCCTCAGCGACTTCGAGGCCGCCGTGCTGCGCGCCACCGCCACCATCCCCCGCGGCCAGACCCGCCCCTACGCCTGGGTCGCGCGGCAGGCGGGCAACCCCAAGGCCGTCCGGGCCGCCGGATCGGCCCTGGGCCGCAACCCGGTGCCGCTGCTGATCCCCTGCCACCGCGTCACCCGTTCCGACGGGACGATCGGGCAGTACGTGTTCGGCGCCCAGGCCAAGGAACACCTGCTGCGCGCCGAGGACGTCGACCTGGACCAGCTGGCCGCCCTGGCCCGCCGGGGCGTGCAGTACCTGGGCAGCGACACCACCGGCATCGTGTGCTTCCCCACCTGCGCCGACGCCCGCCGCATCACCGCCGAGCACCGGCGCGGCTTCGCCACCCTGGCCGCCGCCCAGGCCGCCGGTTACCGCCCCTGCCGGCACTGCCGCCCTGGCAACCCCCAACCCGCCTGACCCGTTGGTCCGACGGCCCGAGCGGCCGGTTCACGTTCAGGCCCGATCGACCGGCCCCTGGACCACCTGCGCGCCGGAGGCTAACCGCCGCCCGCTGCTATCGCCGTTCGGCCGCAAGCACCTCAACCGCACCGACCGGCGCCTGCGAACTCCGTGACCCCGGCGCCGATAATGGCAGCGCAGGTGAGGATCGTGGTGTCCACAAACACTATGTGCAGGTCAGGGCAGGGCCTTGGTGAGGTCGCACAGGCGTTGGGTGTCGTCGAAGAGGACGGGGCGGGCGGCGGTGAAGGCCGCCAGCGCCCCGGCGGCGAGCAGCATGTACATCACCACGATCTGGTAGCGGGTCGCCGTCACCGGGTCGACGCCCTCCAGGATCAGCGCGGTGCGCAGGGCCCCGACGGTGTGGGGGCGAACGCCACGCGCGCGCTCAGCCCGAGACTGAGCCGCGCCTCCACGGCGAGCCGGGAGGCGGCCGCATCGTCACGTAGCCGGACCAGGGTGAGGGCGGTGGCCTGCATCGCGATGGCCACCACCATTCCCCGGCCGGGACGAGCACATGCGCTTCCAGTTCGAAGACGGCCAGGGCGGTGAGCGTCAGCCTGGTGCCGAGGGGCCCGGCGGCGACCTCGCCCGCGACGGCGAGCGAGTGGTGACGCAAGCCCGCGGACACCGACCCCGAACTCGCCCGCATCCGGCAAGAGCTGATCTGGAAGTCGGCGAAGAGAACGCCTACGCGATCCGGCTGACCGCCAAGGACTCGACACCGGTCGGCCGTCCGACCTGGGCCCGCTCCCCTTCGACGAAGCCCCTGCAGCGGATCGAAGCGCTGCTCAGCGTGCGGTTCTCCCTGCTCAGCTGACTGAGGCCACCAGGTAACAGCGTCACTGCGTGCCTACGGCAGAGCGCCTCTCAGAACGCGATCGAGTGCTGCGCGGCCTGCGGGTCCCCATGTCGGCTTGCCGCCGGGAATGCCTCGGTCTCCGTTCTGGCCTATCAGCATGAGGATCAGGCTTTTCAGAGCGGCCAGCCCGCGGGCGCGCCGGATCGTCGCCTCGTCGGCGTGCGCGTACACGTCGAAGAAGCGTGAGGCGGCGCCGGCGGGAAGGATCACCCATGCGGCCGCGAGGTCCCAGGCCGGGTCGCCGGCGCACATGTCACCGAAGTCGATCACGCCTGAGAGTGTCCCGTCCGAGACGATGACATTGGCGGGATGGAGGTCACCGTGCACCCAGACCGGTGGGCCCTTCCACTCTGGCGCCGCGACGGCGTCATCCCAGACGTCCCGGACATCGTCGGCGATGCCGTCGGGGACGACGGCGTGGAAGAAGTGGTCGAAGCCCTCCGTGTACTTGCTGGGGTGAGCGCCGCGGTCCGAACTGATCGGCGCCTCGGCGGGCGCCTCCACGTGCAGCGCCCTGAGGAAACCCGCCAGAGTGTCGGCCGCGTGGTCGCCGCGGCTGATCGAGGCGTGGTCCAGTGGCTCGCCGGGAACCCACGTCATGACGGTCCAGGGCTTTGGGAAACGCGCGGACGGCTCACCAGTCCGTACCGGGTTCGGGACCGGGAGCGGCAGGCGCGGGGCCAGGACGGGCAACCACCGGCGCTCCTTGCGCTGCAGGTCCGGGGCATGCTCTGTACGCGGCATGCGCACGGCCAACTCCTCCCCGAGGCGCCACTGCTGGTTGTCCCAACCGCCCGCCACCTCGCGCATGGCCAGCCCCGCAAGGTCTGGATGCTGCTCCTGCAGCAACTCATGGACCAGATCCGCGGTGATCTCGATCTCGGAGTCGGTCATACGACGCGACAGTACTGGGGCCAGGCGCCGACTCGCTCCGCTCATCATCCGCGAGGGCTGGCAGCCCGAGCCGTTAGCCGACGGCGGGACCTCGACGACGAAGAACAGGGGGTTGGTATTGGTCGAAAGGTCCTGGAAGCCGTCCGGGAACAGCTCACGGGCGGCCGGGTCGGGCTGCGGCTCGCTGATGGCGGCGAGGCGGAAGCCGGCGCCGGTGAAGGCATCGGTCATCGCGTGAAAGGGGGACGGCCGGAATACGGCAGAAAGGGGCCGCGAGGACCCGCGACCCTTGCCTCCGGGCAGCCGACGCCCTGAGCAGGCCGACTCCTAGGCCGCGACGTGCTGGGGGTTGATGCGGTGGAGCCGGTGCCGGAACCGTTCCTGTTCGTCGGCGTCGCGGCGGACCGGGACGTGCTCGCCGGTGTGCAGGTCGAGATGGCCCCACACGCCTCGGTTGGTCTCGTCGTGGATCCGGGGGTACGGAACTCTACTGACCGGTAGTAACGCTAACCAGGTTGAACGTGTAGGGTCCGATGTTCACCAGGGGTCGATGGCCGGGCCGGTACCGGATCTTCTTCAGTTTGCGTTTGACATGTGGACCAGGTGCTTCAGGGGCGGGGCGGCGAAGACGACCAGTTGTGGTGACCTGCCCGACCGCCCGGCGCCGGGGGCACTCACCCACGGGTGATGCCGGACAGGGCGCGGCGAGCGGTATGCGGGTCGGCTCGCCGGGCCCTGTCCGGGCGAGGTCAGGAACGCTGGCCGGGCTTGTCCACGATCTTGGTGGTGACGCGGACCATGAGGCGCTGCAGGGTTCCCTTCGGTATCTGGAGGGCGGGTTCGCCCTCTGACCGCAGCGTGCGGTCCTTGATGGCGATGGCACGTTCGCCGAGGTAGCTGTAGGTCCGGGGATCGAGCAGCACTTCCTCGCGCACCCAGCCCGTCGTCAGGCCGAGGGCCAGGGCCGGACGGCCGGCCGCATCGGCCCTGTCCTTGAGGAGGGTCACGCCCGGGATCAGCTTGATGGCACGGAAGATCGTCGCCTCCGTCGCCGGCGGGTAGACGTTGTCCCGGAGCAGCGTGATGAGCGTCAGGTAGGCCATCTCGCGGCCCTTTGGCCGGTCGCCGCCGACCTTGCGCAGCAGCGCTGCGGGATCGGTGGGGATGGGGTTGTACCTGGCTGCGATGACCGACGAGACCATCTCGTGGTTGACCTCGATCTCGCCGTTCTTGTACGCGGCGAACTGCTTGCCGTCGGCTCGCCGCCAGAGCTCCCATTCGTCGGTCCGATAGGGGCCGCCGGCGACCGCCCCGGCCGGTTTGGCTCCGGTGGTCAGCCGCATCTTGGTGTAGACCCACTGCTGGGCCTTGGGGGCGGTGACCGGGCGGCTCTCGGCGGCCGCGGCGGCGCGGTCGAGCACCCGGCCCGTCTCGGCGGCCGATGCCAGCCGGATCTCGGGCAGGACCGGTCCGGGCGGCACGGCGTCGCCGCCGATCTGGCCGGCGACGCCGACCCCCGCCGTGATCGCGAGCGCCGCCGCGGCGGCCACCGCGAGCCGCAGGCCGGGCAGCCGGAAACGGCGGGCCGACACGGCCGGCGGTTCGGGGACGGTCATGACGTCGTTCAGCAGAGCGCGCGCGGCGGGCCGGCCGGCGTACCCGGCCAGGGAGGCGTCGTCGACGCGGGCCATCGCACGAACCAGGTCGTCGGTGGGGTGAGGCTTCATGTCAGCGAGCTCCGTTCTTCATGGGGCGGGTCACGGGCCGGTATTCGACACCCGCCGAGCGCAGTGCGCGGGACAGACGCTTGCGCGCGCGGTGCAGCCGGACGCGCGCGGCTGCGGTCGAGCAGCCCAGCACCATGGCCAGGCCGGTGTGGTCCAGCCCCTCCCAGGCGACCAGGCTCAGCACTTCGCGGTCGCTCTCGGACAGGCGGCCGAACGCCTGGGAGATCGCGGCGGTGTCGGTGGGATCGACGGCCGCCGTGGCGATCTCGTCGCGCAGGCTCGTGATCCGTAGCCGATGCCGTTCCTGCGAACGACGGTGGTTGGCCAGGACACGGCGGGCGACGCCGTACAGCCACAGCCGTGCCCGGTCGCCGGACGGTATCTCCTCAAAGCGGCGCCAGGCGACGGTGAAGGTCTCCGCGACGACGTCGGCGGCGTCCTCCGGAGACGAGCAGCGGCGCAGCGCATACCCCAGGATCGGCTCATACGCCGCGGCGTACATCATCTCGAAGGCGGTCTCGCGGTCAGCCATCTGCGGCCCGGTGTCTTTGGCGGCACATCGGCGATCTCCTTCACTCTGGAGGCGGACACCCCCTACGTGTCGAGACCGACCGGAGTGTTACCGAGCCACTGGAACGAACTCAAGGAGTCCCTGCCGCGCACTTCCCACGCGCGAGAGGCGATCGCCGCGCGTATGGGGTCGTGGGTTCACCCCGTCATCCCCAGCAGAAGGCACGGGTCATGGACTTGATCGTCACCACGACGACCAGACCCCTTGATCGTGTCCGCCGTCGGGACCGCCCCGTCCAGATCGAACCCCTTGCCCTCGGCCACCCTGACGTCTGCTCCGACTCCCCGCCACCCGAGGCCAATCCCGCCAGCACGGCATCGACGCCCGCACCATCCTCCTCGAAGTCGACGGACACGGCCTGGTCGGCGACAACCTGATGCGCAGGTCGCGTGCATTCTGCAACATCCCGCAAACAAGACCGACGCCACAGCATCCATCTGTCCCACCCCGCCTTCATGCACGACTGGCCAGAACCAAGTCGATACCGGACGCCCCCTCGACGATCCAGACCTGCGGGTGTCGCCGTACGTCGCTCCGCTGGTGAACGTCGGACCCTACGCGTTCAACCTGGGTAGGACTGATCCGCAGGTCGGAACGGCCGGTAGCGGCCAGGTCGGAGTGACGGTCTGGGGTGGCGGGTGTCGAGTGTGGGCCTTGCGGGGCGTTCGTCGCGTTCGTTTAACGGTCGTTTGATGAACGCGCGGACGGCCGAGCCGGTCACCAGGTGATGCTGTGGATACCTTCGATATCGGCTGTTTCGGGGTCGGGCCAGTAGTCGTTGAAGACCATGTGCACGGCCTCTACGAGGCGGCCCGCTTCGATGTGCGCGATGAACTCGTCCCGCTTGTCGTCACGCAGACCCGCGCGGGCAGTTCGGCTCTGGGGCCCGTCGTGCCACTCGCTGCCGCCGGCGCGGAGCGTGATCGGCATCGAGACGTACAGGACTTCGCGGCCGGGGGCGTCCTCCAGCGGCGGGGCGGCCGCGAACACGGCCGGGATCTGCTGCAGCGCCGTGGCGGAGAGCACGGCTGGTTCCGGAGGGCGACGTCGTCCGGCCATCGGCGGACTCCTGTTCAACGGGCGATAGGTCCAGCGTGGCAGTCGGAGCGGGCCGCCGCACCAGCCTTCCGACAGATTCACCGGGACGAGACAGCCCTCGCGACCCCATTCCCGAACCACCGCCGTTCCCCAAGTCCCCGGCCCCCAATGGGGTCCAGCCCACATAAGCCCAAAACCCACATTGGGATGATCTTGTGGGTTGTCAGGTTGGGCGGGGAGAGGGGCCGGGGGCGTGGGGTGTGGTCGGTCGGGTTATTCGTCGGTGGTGAGTCGTTCGATGGCCTTCTGGCGGTCGTGGTGGGTCGGCAGACCGTAGCGGCGGGCGGTTTCGAGGGTGTGGCCGAGGAGTTCGGCGACGATGACGATGTCGGTGCCCTGGCGGGTCATGACGGTGCCGGCGGTGTGCCGCAGGACGCGCGGGGTGAAGGCGCCGTCGCGGCCCAGGGGCAGGCCGGCCGCGTCGGCGATGGCGCGCAGCGCGGTGTGCGCCGAGCGGGTCGACAGGCGGCCGCCGCGACGGTTGAGGAACAGTGCGGGTTCGGTGTCGGCGCCCCTCCAGCCGGCCCGTTCGCGGAGCCATTCCTCCAGCACGGTGCGGAGCCTGGGGTGCAGCGGCACCTCGCGGTATCTGCCGTTCTTGCCGTGGCGGACGATCAGCTGCCCGTTGCGGGCCGGCAGGCGGACATCGCCGGTGTCGAGGTTGGTGGTCTCGCTGATCCGGGTGCCGGCGTAGAAGGCGGTGAAGGCGATCGCCTTGTCGCGCAGCGGGGCGCGGCCGGCCTCGCGCAGCAGCCGGAGCTGGTCGCGTTCGTCCAGGGCGCGGGGGGCGGCCGGGGGGACGTCGGCGCGTTCGGCGGCGGCCGGGCCCAGGCCGCGGCGGCGGTAGAAGTCATCGACCGCGGTCAGGTGCGCGTTGATGGTGGCGGGTTTGCGCTTGAGCACCGTCTGCAGGTGGGTGCGGTAGCCGCGGGCGGCCCGGTCGCGGGCGCCGGGATCGGTGAGCGGGTCACCGGCGACCGTCCCGTCGGCCAGAGCGGCGGCCAGCCAGGCCAGGTACTGGCGGACCCGGGAGGCGTAGACGCGGACGGTGTCGGCGTCCAGTGGCCCGCCCGGCTGGGCGAGGTCGCGTTCGTAGGCGGCGAACACCGCCTGCAGGGCTTGGGGAAGCGGGGTCGGCCGGGCGCCGCGCCGCCGCTCACGCCGCTCCTCACGCTGCTGCTGGGCCTGCGGGGTCGCCCCGCCGGGCAGGCGCCGCGAAGTAGCGGAAGCCGATGGTGGGGGCTGGGAACCGGCCAGGGGCGAAGTATCGGAAGCCATACCCGGATATTACTTCAGATATTTCTAGGTATCGGAAGTTGCAGCGTGTAGAGTCAGAGATATCCGGCAACGACGACATCCCCATCCTGAGGCTGAACCGCCACACCGGCTCACCCCGACAAGGGGGATGTTCATGCCGATCTCGAATCGTGCTCGTCGACCCGGCCGACCCGGGGTGACCCCGGCCAGGTCGGCTTCCCGGATGAACCAGGTCTGGCCCGCTGTGATCGCGCTGGCCGCGGTGATCGTGTTCATCGTGTACCTGGTACAGGCCGGCCTGTTGATGGCACTGGTCATGGCGCTGACGACCGTGGTGGCCGGCGCGATCCTGGTCACGCTGGTGACCGGGACCGCCTGGATCACCCGGCTACGCCGCCTCGCCCCGCATCTGCGGGGACACCACTGACCATCCGGCTGACCCATCGCGATCACCTTCTGTCCCCGGGCCGCCACCGCGGCTCGGGGGAAAGGGGCGATGACCCCATGTGGACCCTGACTGAACGAGGAACAACGATCGGTCTTCCGCCGCCCTCGACACCGCGGCTGTGCCTGCGGCCGCCGCCTCCTTCGGGCTCGCCCCAGACGCTGCTGGACGGCGGCTGGTGGCCCCGCTCGGCCGACCCGGCCGCCGAACTGCCCGGGCTGGCCCTGGCCCTGCAAGCCCACGGCCCGCCCGACGATCATCGGCCCATCACCCACATCATGCTGCGGGCGTCCGACTGGGACAGCCATCCCCGCAAGCTGCGCGTCGACGGCTCAGACGGCGCCCGGATGGTGCGCCTGAGCTGGTTCGACACCCTGCCCGCCGGGCTGCTCACCGCGATCTACGCCGACGGCCGGCGCGTCGACCTGCTCACCGTCCCGGCACTCACCGGCCACGCGGAGGCCTACGCGGCCATGGAACTGGCCGCCCTCACCGCCAACCATCTGCGCACCCCCGGCCTGCTGGCCGCGCTCACCATGCCCACCGCACCGGCCAGTGCGCGCAACCCGGCCGGGACCCAGACCGCATCCCACAGCGCGTGGGAAACCGAGGGCGGCCGACTACGCGAACACCCGGCGCCGCGGTGAGCGGCACAGTGACCCGCCCGCCACCCCGGCCGGCACGGCCGGGGCCCGCCCACCTGCGATCGGAGATCGCCATGACCATCATCACCTCCAGCACCACCGCATCCACCGCGTCCAGCTGGTACGCCGGACACGCCGGGTTCACCGCCGTGCGCCGCTCCCAGGCCGCGGCCAAGACGAGCCTGCCCACCCACGGGCGCCCCGGCCACACCATCGTCGCCCTGCACGGCGACCTCGACATCGCCTCCGCCCCGGCGCTGCGTGAGCATCTGCTCGCCACCCTGCACCACAGCGCCCGCCTGCTGATCATCGATCTGGGCGAGGTGTCGTTCTGCGACGCCACCGGCCTGGCCGTGCTCATCGGCACCCAACGCCGCGCCACCGGACTCGGCATCACCCTGCACCTGGCCAACCCCCGACCCCAGATCGCCAAGCTGCTGCGCATCACCGGCCTGGACCGCAGTCTCACCCTCCACCCCAACCTCTACCCCCAGCCCGCACTCCAGCCCGCAGGCCCAGGCCGAACCGGCCGCATGAGCACCTGAACGCCGGGCATCAGACCGGCAACGCAACCCGACCCGGCCCGGCGCCGCCGACCGAGCAAGCACTCGCGGCGGACCTGCCCGTGATGGGAGGCTTCCGTGACCACCGTGTCCCGCCACGACCACGCCGACGGGCCCACACCACCGGCGCCGCCCGCCGGCCGATGGCGACTGCCCAGCGGACGACCGGCCGCCGCCCACGCCCGCCACGCGATCCACACCACCCTCAAGCGGTGGGGACTGGGCCCGGCCGCCGACGCCCTCACCCACCAGGTCGCCGCACTGATCCAAGAACTCTGCGCCCGCACCGCCGCGCGAGACCCCGGCCCGATCGATCTGCGCCTGGAACTGCGCGCAGCCGACCGGCTGCTGCTGGGTGAAATTCAGAGCACCACCCCCGGCCGGCCCGGACCCGGCGATCAGACACCCACCGGCCAGAGCGGCCGCGGCATCATCGCCCTCACCTATGGACACCGACCCGCACGCAACGGCACCACCACCTGGTACACCCACGCCTTCACCTGGTGGCAGCCCGACACCATCACCACCGACCGGCGATGACGACATCGGCCCGGCCCGGCCGGCCCGGTGCTGCTGGTGCACCCGGCGGGGAGCTGACCGGCACGGCCGTTGCCCGCCGCCCGAGATCGTCCCCGCCCGCCCGGCCGTAGTCGTCAGGCAACCAGGTCCAGGGCGCGGGGTTACGCCGCCTCCTGCAGGACGTCGAAGTCGATCCCGGCGAGTTCGAGGTCGAACGCATCCCGCAGCTTTCAAGATCATCCCAATGCGGGTTTTGGGCTTATGTGGGCTGGACCCCCAACCACCCGGCCAGCCTGCTCGTTGCCCCTTTCCGGCTTACCTTGGCTGCCCCCCTTGGACCTCGCGACCCGTGGCGACCGGCTCATCGGGACGGGCCCGAGCGGCGCGGGCCTCCAGGGCACGGATCTGTTCAGGCTGCAGCACCGTCCGGGCGCTCTTCTTCCCGGTTGGTGGGCTGGTCTGTTCGGTGCTCATCAGTTCCTCTCAGGCTCTCTGGTCAGGGGCCAAGTCGCGCAGGAGCTCGTGGAGCGACTCACCAGCGACCCGCATCGCGTTGACCGCCTCGTACAAGGTCTCCTCGCCGCCGGGCACCCAGTCCCGAACCCCCTCAAGGCTGGACAGGATCTCGACGTGCACGGCCCGGGACTGATCGAGCGCCTCCAGCAGCCGGACCAGCTCCGAGCGGCGCAGCTTGTAGGACTCGTCCTCGAGGGAGTTCAGCGAGCCGAGGTCGTCCGCGGTCGTCTGGAACGCGGAGAGCGCCCGGAAGACCGCCGCGGCGGTAAGCGGCCAGCCGGTGGGCGGTTCGGTGGTCTGCGTGCGGGTCATCGGGCGCTCCCATCGTTGATTTGGTTGATACGGGTGGCCAAGTCCGACCAGGTCCGGATGCGTGTCTCATGTCGGGGGACAGCCGGAATACGCCAGAAAGGGATCGTCAGGTCGCGTTATAGCTGGTTGGTGAGAACTCCTACAGCTACGACCAGGGCGAAGTAGCCGTCGAACCTGCATATGCAGACGCTGCGATGGCCCGCCCCGCGGCTTCCCGTGGACAGGGCGAAAGGGCCCGATGGCAGGGGATACCGTCGTGTACATGACCAGGTCGACCCGCCCCGCTGGGCGTCAGCGTCCCAGTGGAGCCTTCGGGCCTGCCCGTGATGAGGCGCGGGACGCCCGCATCATCGACGCGGTGCTGGACCTGATCGTCGAGAGCGGGTACGGGGATCTCACCATGGGTGCGGTGGCCGCGCGCGCGGGGGTGGCCAAGGCCACGGTCTATCGTCGCTGGGCCTCGCGCGAGGATCTGGTCGCCGACGCCTTGGAAAGCCTCATGCTCCCCGCCGTCCCGGCCGGGGCGATGGCCGGGACGCTGCGCGAGGACCTCATCGCCACGCTGACCCACAGTTCGGCGTGCCTGCACCCCCAGGGGCGTCGCTTCTCGGCTGTGCTGGCCGGCGTCGCCGGCTCGCACCCTCAGATCACCGACACCCTGCGCGAGCGGTACATCGCCGGGCAGCGCGAGGGGATCGCCGCCTGCCTGTACCGCGCTGAAAAGCGCGGCGAGATCACCGCGGAGAGGGTGGCGCGTCTGTTGGCGCCGGGCAGGCTGGAGATCGCCGCGGCCGTCGGGGTGCTGGTCTGGCAGGAGGACCTGCTCGGTGAGCTCCTCGACGTCGAGGGGATAGCCCGCCTGGTGGACCAGGTGCTGCTGCCCCTGGTCGGCGGCACCGCCACCGCTTGAAACCCTTCCGGCCGGTCACCGGCCAGCCTTGCACCCAGCAGACCGTCAACCCGATACGACCATGACTCGATACCGAGTAGTCTCTAGTTGGCGGGTGTTCGTGCCCGCGTGCCGGAAAGAACACGATCAATCGAAAGCAGGGCGTGCTGTGACACCCAACGACAAGGCGAAAGTGCTGGTCACTGGGGCGACAGGGATGCAGGGCGGCGCGGCCGTCCGGGCGCTGCTGCGCGCGGGTCACCCCGTGACCGCGTTCGTGCGCAACCCCTCGTCGGCCGCCGCCCGGGCGCTCGCCGGGCAGGGCGTCGCCCTGGCGACCGGGCACATGGACGACACCGCGTCCCTGGACGCCGCCAGCGCCGGGCACGACGTGGTCTTCTCCATGCAGATGGCGGGCGTCGACCCGGCCGATCCCGGCGCCGAGCGGCGCCAGGCGGCCAACATCGCCACCGCGGCCAAGCGCGCCGGCGTCGCCCAGATCATCCACACCTCCGTGTCGGCGACCGGGTGGCGCAGCCGGTACCCCGACGTCGAGGTGACCGACCCGGTGATGAAGGCCTACTGGGACGAGAAGGAGGCCGCCGAAGAGGCGATCCGGCAGTCGGGCATCGACCGGTGGACCATCTTCAAGCCCGCCTTCTACATGGACAACTTCCTCCCGCCCAAGCGGGACACACAGTTCCCCGGCCTGGCCGAGGGCAAGCTGTTCACCGCCACGAGCCCGCAGACCGTGCTGGCGCTCACCTGCGCGCACGACTTCGGACCAGCCGTCGCCGCCGCCGTGGCCGACCCCGCCAAGTTCCATCAGGCCGAGATCGATCTCGCCGGCGACGCGCTGACCCACGCCCAGATCGCCGACACCCTCTCCAAGGCCTTCGGCCGCGAGATCACCGCCGTCCACATCACCCCGCAGGAGCAGGAGCAGCGCCTCGGCGCGCCCTCGGCGTACAGCAATGTCTGGAACGATCTCGTCGGCTACCCCGCACGCCCCCACCACGCCGCCCGCTACGGCCTGACCACCACCACCCTCCAGCAGTGGGCGGCGCAGCAGGACTGGAACACCCCGCCCACCTGAACCCAAGTCAGCCCTCCACCCTCGTCAGCGCAGCGGTGTTCCCGGCGGCGCCCCGCCGCCGGGAACACCAACCCGCGACGAGGCGCGTCGGAACCCCGGTCCTCGAAGAGGCCCGAACTCCTCCAGCTACGACGAGCCGCAAGCAGGGGATGAGACCGTCGCTTAGCTGGGTGTTTCCTGGCCATGGATGATGCGGTGGATGGTGGACCGCCCGACGCTGTACTCGGTGGCCAGGTCGGCCAGCGACACCTCGCCCTCTGCGTAGCGGCGGCGGATGGAACGCCGCGCGGACTCGGGCAGTTTGGGCTGCTTGCCTTTGAGCTTGCCGTTCCTCTTGGCCAGCGCCATGCCCTCGCGGGTGCGCAGGTGGCCCAGGTTCGCCTCGAACTCCGCCACCATCGCCAGGGTCTGCAGGAACAGCCGGCCGAACGGGTCGTTCCAGTCGTAGACCGATCCCCCCAGCCCGAACAGCACCTCCCGGTCGGACAGGTCGGTGAGGATCTGGTTGGCCTCGCCCATGTTGCGAGCGAACCGGTCGAACTTGGTCACGGTGAACACGCTGGCCGGCCACACCGCCGCGAGGGCCTGGTCCAGGCCGCCGCGGTTGCGGCGGGTAGTACCGGAGAAGCCCCGGTCGATGTAGATCCGATCGGCCGGGACGCCGAGCGCGAGCAGCTGCTCGGTCTGGACGACGACGTCCTGCTCGTCGGTGGAGCAGCGGGCGTACCCGACCCGGACGACGCCGGGGGCCGCGCCGGGCGTCGGGGCGTTCACGGCGTTCACGCGCTCAAGTGTTCCGGATAGCCCCCCGTCACCGGGACAGTTCGCGGAACACTCTTACGGAACACCTCGACCTGGGGCTCCATCCCGGCTGGCCGGTGTTCCGGTAGAGGATCCCTTACGGAACAGCGCCGGGCCGGGTGTCAGGCGGGCGGTGTACCGAACAGCACGCGGGGTTCCAGGTCCAGCCGGGTGGTGGGGGTCTGGTCGGGCGGGGTGAGGTTGAGGGTCCAGTTGCCGAACCGGCGGATGGTGTGGGTGATGTAGGGCGAGACGGTGGCCAGGTCGTCGGTGTCGACCGGGTGGCCCTCGGCGGCCAGGGCGTTGGCGGCGTCGGTGATGTCGCAGGCGTTGGAGTAGATGACGCAGTTGGCGATCAGCTCGTTGAACTTCACCACCTTCTCCTGGTGGTCGGGGTCGTTGTGGCCGATGAGCTTGCCGCCGAACATCAGCCAGTCGGCGAACCCGTGGAAGGCCTCGGTCCGGTTGGTGATCGCGGTGATCTGCTCGCGCAGCTCCGGCTCGGACAGGTAGCGCAGCAGCGTGATGGTGCGGATCGCGCGGCCCAGCTCGCGGAAGGCCCGGTACAGGCGGTTCTTGCGCGAGTGGTTGCCCAGCCGACGCAGCAGCGTCACCGACGACAGCTTGTTCTCCCGGATGGAGATCGCGGTGCGCAGCAGGTCGCTCCAGTGCGTCTCGATCAGCTTCCAGTCCACCGCCGCCTCGCCGAACAGCGAGTCGATGTGGCTGTAGCGGACCGTCGGGCCGGGACGGAAGAACACCAGGTCGTGCCAGTTGCGGATGCGCGGCAAAAGGTCGAAGCCCAAAAGGGCGCCGAGACCGAAGACCGGCAGCGACTGGCCTTGGGTGTCGGCGTGGACGGTGTCGGGCTGGATCTGTGAGGCGTTCTTCAGCAGCCCCTCGATGATGTAGACCGCCTCCCACACCCCGCACGGGATGAAGTGGGAGAACAACGCGATGTAGGTGTTGGAGACATGCCGGTAGGCGATCCCGCCGTACCCGCCGTACCGGATGGAGGTCTCGGCCAGCAGGTTGTCCTCCCAGGTGTCGATCTGGGTGCCGTCGGCCGCCGCCGACTTCCCGTCACCCCATACCGACGCGACGTCCAGCCGGTTGAAGTGGTCGATGACATCGACCGACGCCGCGTCGATCTTGGTCGCGGTGGTGTGCTTGTTGCCCGCCAGCGACAGTTCGTGCACGCTCACCGTGCCGCGCATATGCGCGGCGACCTGGGTCGGCCCGAGCAGGGTGCCGTGCGCGAACGCGGTCAGCACGTACCGGCCCATCACGTCTCCCCGGATCTTGGGGTCCGAGCCGGACGCGGGCCCGAAGTGGCGGTGCCATTTCAGCAGGTAGGCGGTGCGGGTGAGGATGTCCAGCAACGCCCGCTGCGGCAGCCGCTCGTGGATCGCCGCCTCCAGTTCCTGCGCCGAGGGGCGCCGCTCGGCGCCCTTGCGGCGGCGCAGCACCGGACGGCCGCCCTCCAGCAGCAGATCGGTGTTGCCTGGATAGCCGGCGTCCACCGCCGCGGCGACGGCGGCGAGCTCGTCGCGGTAGTGCCGGGTCAGCGCGGCCGCCTCGGTCGGGATCCCGGCCTGCGCGCAGAACGCGGGCACCAGCGGCCGACACTCCTCCCACGACATCAGCTGGTCGTGCAGGTTGGCGTAGGAGTCCGACCCGGCCACTGCGATGTCGCCCGAGCGCAGCTCGGCCGCCAGGTAGGAGAACACGCACACCTCCAGATGGCGGCGCACCAGCATGCCGGGCCGCGCCGGGTCCCGGACGGTCTTGCGCCATTGCAGCGAGGTGAAGGCGTCGACGTCGATCGACAACGTCACCGACACCGGCTCCCCGCCCGGGCCCTGCCGTTGCACCACGATCTGCTCGGGCACCAGCGCGGCCTTGGCGCTGCGCAGCGCGGTCAGGAACTCCACCGCGTCCAGCACACTGCGATCAGCGCTGGTGGCCTCCAGCTCCACCGCCTCCACCAGGGTGAACAGCGCCGAGCGGTGCGAGCGGTAATGCTGTTCCAGCAGCGGGAAGTAGTTGTTGCCATGATGCGCCGACACCGCCTCGTGCGCGGCCGTCAACGCCTCCACCCCACCCGCCTGCTCCAGCGTCTTGAGCACCAGCCGGCCCGCGTGCTCGGCGGCCTGCCGCTCGTCGCCCCCCGCACCCGACCTCGCAGCGTCCGGCACCGCGCCGTCCGGCGGCGCTGCGTCAGAGCTCGCCTCCCGGGCCGCTGCCAGCACCTCGCCGAACACTCCCAGCAGCCGCTCGGACTCGGCGCGGTGCGCCTCGCGCAGCGCCTCCAGGTGGTCACGGCCCCGCTTGTGGATCGCCGCGATCCGCTTGCAGAACATCGTCACCACGTCGTCGCGGACCTCGGTCGCGACCGTATGCACGAAACCGGCCAGCAACGTCAACTGCTTGTCGGTGCCGACCTTGCGCATGTCGGAGGCGTCGGTGACCCGCGCCTCCCCGGCGAAGTGCGCGACCTTCCCCGCCGGCACACCCTCCAGCCAGACCCCGGTCGGGCCGATCGCATCCAGGTCGGCCAGCAGCGCCAAACGCTGCTTGAACTTGCCTAGCGACGCCGCCTTGGCCACGTCCTTCAACCGGTCGAACTCGCTGCGCCGACTCGCCGGATCCACCACCAGCAACCGCGCCAGCCGCGCCCTGGCCGTCCGGTCCAGCCGCCCGGCGACCAACCCGAAGAACCCGGTGTTGACCTCGGCGCGGATCGAGGCGGCCAGCGCGTCCAAGGTGGTGTAGCCCGGCAACTCGCACCGCGCGCGGACCAACTCCTCCAACGCCACGTTGATCAGATCGGCCGGGTTGTCCTTGGACTGCACCGCCTTGCGGATCGTGGCCTCGGCCACCTGCCGGACCCGGGCCGCCTCGTAGGACACCCCCAGCCGTTTGCGCACCAGCGCGCGGTGCCGCTTGGCCGACGCCGAAGCCGCCTGCCGCAATCCCACCTCATCGCCGGCCAGCCCCAGCACCCCACGGACATGCGCCGCCACCGCCGCCGGGACCTCCGCCAGCTTCGGGAAGTACCCCAACCGCTGGTAGGACTTCAGCCACACCACCAGCGCCAGCAGATGATGCTCATCATCGGTGCACGACCGCGCCCACTCCACCTCGGCCCCGGTCGGCGTGAACGCCTCCGCCAACTCTCGGGCCGACAACACCCGCGCAAACTGCGGATACGCGGTCCGATCGATCGAGGTCACCCGCAACCCCCAGGACCGCCGCCAACCCGACCCCGATCACCCTAACGATCAACCGTCAGGCCGTGATCCCTTTCTGGCGTATTCCGGCCGCTCCCCTGAAACGGCCTGCGCCACAACCTCACCGGGACCGACTGCCCATTGAAGGCCCAGTCGAAGGTGTAACTGGTGGTCGCATGGTGGTCGGGCTGGGGATCCCTGTGCGCGTAGGCCGTGAAAGGGTGGCTCACCGACGCGACCACGTCGTCGAACGCGCCGTTGTCGAACGGCAGAAGGCCGCCCAGGTCTCGTGCAGGGACACGCCGTCCAGCGACACTCGCCCCTCGGATGGTTCCTCCAGCCGGTTGAGCGGGCGGAGCAGGGTCGTCTTCCCTGCGGCGCTCGTCCCCACCACCGCGGTGCACTTCCCCAGCGGGATCCGCGCCGACACACCGGCCGGCACGGGCCCGCCGGACGCCGACCGGTCGAGAACGAACACCCCTGATGACTTCATGCTCGCCTCTCCCCAGTTCACGCCAGGTTGGTGTAACCATGGTTACATAGAAGGCGTTGGTCGTCATACCTCTGGAGACGCTCGGTGAACGATGTGGTGCAGCCCCCCGGCGCGTGGGTGCTGCTGTCCTACCGGGTCCCGCGGGAGCCGTCGGCGCCGCGGATCGCGGTGTGGCGCAAGCTGAAACGGCTCGGCGTGGCCCAGCTCGGAGACGGCCTGGTGGCGCTGCCGGCCGACGCGCGTACCCGCGAGCAGCTGGAATGGGTGGCCGAAGACGTCACCGACGCCGGCGGCACCGCCGGGGTCTGGCTGGCCCGGCCCACCACCCAGGCGCAGGAGAACCAGCTCGCCTCCGCCATGCGGGACGCGCGGGCCGCCGAGTACCGCACCGTGCGGGACGAGGCCCTGGCCGCCCTCGACCTCCCGGCTGCCGCACGGGCCGCGAGCCTGCGGCGGCTGCGCGGCGAACTGCGGCGCATCACCCGCCGCGACCACTTCCCCCCGCCCGAACGCGACCAGGCACGCACCGCCGTGGAACGACTCGCCCAGCCACCCGGCACCACCATCACCGAGGAACCGTCATGAAATGGGCCACCCGCCAGGGGATCCACATCGACCGGGCCGCCTGCGCCTGGCTGATCCGCCGCGAGATCGACACCGGCGCCGAGTTCGTGTTCGTGGCCGACCCCGCCCAAGTGCCGGACGAGGCCACCGGCTTCGACATGCGCGGAGTGGAGCTGGGCCACCACGGCGGCGACTGCAGCTTCGAGACCATCCTTCGCCGCTACGAGCTGACCGACCCGGTGCTGTGGCGGATCGCCGAGATCGTCCACGAGGCCGACCTGGACGACGAACGCTACGACGCCCCCGAAGCCCCAGGCCTGGACACCGCACTGCGCGGCCTGTCCATGGTCGCTGACGACGACAACATCCTCGCCCTCACCCGCCCGCTGTTCGACGGACTGTACGAGTTCTACCGGCGCGAACTGCTGCTCGGCCACGAGCCCGCCTGACCTTCCCCCAGGGAGCCCCCGTGACCCAAGCCGACCCCGACCAGCGCCAGGCCGCCGAGCCCGCACACACGCCCGACACCGCCCCAGCCGATCCGCGGCACGCCCATACGCCACGCGATGTGGTGCCCTTGCGCCAAGCGGTGCGGACCTGGTTCGCCATCTCCCTGCAGACCTTCGGCGGACCCGCCGGGCAGATCGCGGTCATGCAGCGCGCCCTCGTCGAGGAGAAACGCTGGATCGGCCAGCAGCGCTTCAACCACGCCCTGTCCTACTGCATGCTGCTACCCGGCCCCGAGGCCCAGCAACTGGCCGTCTACATCGGCTGGCTGCTCAACGGCACCCGCGGCGGCCTGGTCGCCGGCACCCTGTTCGTGCTGCCCGGCGTGCTCGCCCTGCTCGCGCTCTCGGCGATCTACGTCGGCTGGGGGACGGCCGCCGTGGTCACCGGGCTGTTCGCCGGGCTGGCCCCGGCCGTCCTGGCCATCGTCGCCCAAGCCGTCATCCGGGTCGGCCGCCGCTCCCTCACCCACCCCGCACTGATCGCCCTGGCCGTCACCGCGTTCGCCGCACTCGCGGCCTTCGCCGTGCCGTTCCCGGTCGTCATCGCCGCCGCCGCGGCGGCCGGATGGCTGCTGGCACGCCTGCGCCCGCACGCCTTCACCACCGGGACGCGGCACGGCGACGGTGGTCCCGAACCGCTGATCTCCGACGACACCCTGCACCACGAACCGCCCGGCCTGCGCCGCGGGGCCAAGGTGCTGGCCGCCGGGCTCCTTCTGTGGGGAGTGCCGCTGGCCGCCGTCGCCGCCCTCACCGGCACCGGCAGCGTCTTCACCGACCAGGGCCTGTTCTTCTCCGGCACCGCCCTGGTCACCTTCGGCGGCGCCTACGCCGTCCTGTCCTACGTCGCCCAGCAGGCCGTGACCACCTACGGATGGCTCAACCCCGGCGAGATGGTCCGCGGCCTCGCCCTCGCCGAGACCACCCCCGGACCGCTCATCATGGTCGTGCAGTTCGTGGCGTTCGTCGGCGCCTACCGCGCCCCCGGCGACCTGGACCCCTGGGCCGCCGCCCTGCTCGGCGCGCTCCTGACCACCTGGGTCACCTTCGTCCCCTGCTTCATCTTCATCTTCCTGGGCGCCCCCTACGTCGAACGGCTGCGCGGCAACGCCGCCATCTCCGCCGCCCTGACCGGCATCACCGCCGCCGTCGTCGGCGTCATCGCCAACCTCGCCGTCTACTTCGCCACCCACACCCTCTTCCGCGACACCCGCACCACCGACCGGGGCCCCGTCCACCTCCTGGTACCCGATCCCGCCACCTGGCGGCCCACCGCCCTGGCCATCACCCTGGCCGCCCTCGCCATGATCTTCCTGCTCCGCTGGAGCGTCCTGCGCACCCTCGGCGCCTGCGCCGCCCTCGGCCTGGCCGCCACCCTCATCTGGTGACCCACCTGACGCGACTTCTCGTACCGACGCCGTTCGCGGCGGAGCCGTCACCGGGTGAACTGAAGAAGTTCTCGCGGTGGCCGACGCCGCCGCTGGAGCGGTTTCGGTCGCGCAGTGCCGTCCAGGCTCCGTGGTCGGCCAGGCGGAGCAGCGCGGAACGACAGGCCTCGTCGAACGCGGTCTCCAACCCGGCTCGTCCCTCGGGGAAATGCGTCCATCCGTCGTAGTGGGCCGGGACGACGACACTGACCCCGAGCACCGTGACGGCGGCCGCGGCCCCGCGGCCGACCATCGACACCGGGCGCTTGCGGAACTTGCCCGTGACGCGGGCTGCCACGGCGCGCTGGGCAGGTCCTGGCCGGACACGACGAACCCGGTGACCTCGCAGTTGATGTTGCTGTCGGCGTCACGCTCGCCGTCCTCGGGCCCGTGCACGGCCGGGACCGCCAGAGACGCGCCCGGGCGAAGGCGCGTCCCCGGCGTCGAGGTTGTCGGGATGCGCGTCGTGGCTGACCAGCACGACGCCGACCGGCCCCAGCCGGTTCTCGGGCACTGCCGGGCCGAGCGTCTTGCCGAGGTAGCCGTGGGGGCCGGGGTCGTCGAAGGTCGGATCGGTGACGATACGCGGCCCGCCGATGTCGGCCCCCAACACCGTCGCGGCGCAATCCCGCCGCTCCAGCTCCCGCCCGCAGCCAGCACAGACATAACTCCAAGTAATCAAGGTATGACTTGAAGCGACAATGCGAGAGGAAGGCGGGCTTTTCGATGGCGAAGCTGCTGTTCGTGATGACCGGCACGGCGTACTGGACGCTCAAGGACGGCACCAGGTGGGCCACCGGCTACTGGGCCGAAGAGTTCGCGGCCCCTTACAAGGCGCTCACGCAGGCCGGCCACCAGATCGAGGTCGCCACTCCCGGGGGAGTCGTCCCGAACGTGGACATGATGAGCCTGCGGCCGGAGATGGCCGGCAACGCGCAGACCGCCCTGGACCTGGAGGCGACCATCCGCTCCGCGGAGGAGATGCGGCGGCCGATCAAGCTCGCGGACGCCCGCCTGGAGGACTACGACGCCGTCTACTTGCCGGGCGGGCACGGCCCCATGGAGGATCTGTCCGCCGACGCCGACGCCGGCCGGCTGCTGACCGCGGCGCTGGCCTCCGGCAAGCCCCTGGCGATCGTCTGCCACGCACCGGCCGCGATGCTGGCGACCAGGGTCCGCGGCGAGTCGCCGTTCGCCGGCTACCGGGTCAGCGCCTTCACCAACGAGGAGGAGAACGCGCTCGATCTCGGCCCCAGGGCCCCCTGGCTGCTGGAGGACGCACTCGTCGACCTAGGCGTCGACTTCACCAAGGGCGAACCCTGGAAGCCCTACACCGTCGTCGACCGCAACCTGTACACCGGGCAGAACCCCGCCTCGGCGTCCGTCCTGGCCGAACGGTTTCTCAAGGTCCTTTGAAGCCTGACGGCCCACCGTTCGCGTCCGCGCCGCAGCCCTGCGAGAGCGCCGTCACGGTGTGTTCTCCTACATGAGCTGCTGTCCTTTCGACACCCGGCCGGTGACCGCGCCGACACGCTCACCACGATCGCCAGGCAGATGACCGACGGCACACGTGCCCGACACCGTCCGGTCCGACCTGGCCGCCGAGGCCGCCGTGAACGACGACGCCTGGCCTCGGGGGTCACTGCACCAACGACACGGCTCCGATAGGGCCGGTGCGTCCGGCGCCGAACGCGGCCACCGCACCGTTGCCATTCCTCGCTGGAGAAGCTCCTGCACCCAGGAACGCAGGCTGGTCTCAACCTGATCGGCGACCGCGGCAACACGGGAATGTGGTCGAGCATCTGGTTCCGCCGCGCCGCGCTGGACCTGGGCGTGCGCGCGCCCGCTCCAAGGGGATCGGGATCAACGCCGACCGCCCCCGCCTGTCCGCGGCTTGAATCTGACACTGATGTCAGCTTCTACCCTCGCGGCGTGACGGACGCGCCCCCCGCGCGGACCGCCGACCGACCCGCCGCGAGGAACCCATGCCCGGCTCACCGACGCCCGCACGCCCCGGATGGACACTGGCCCTGCTGGCCTTCGCCCAGTTCATCATCGCCATCGACTACAACATCGTCTACGTCGCCCTGCCCGACATCGGGCAGGAGTTGCACTTCCCCGGCCACACCCTCCAGTGGGTGGTCAGCGCCTACGCCATCACCCTGGGCGGCTTCATGCTGCTGGGCGGACGGGCCGCCGACCTGCTGGGACGGCGCCGCATGTTCGTCCTGGCCCTGCTGCTGTACGCGGTGTCCTCACTGGTCGGCGGGCTCGCCCAGACCCCCGCCCTCCTGGTCGCCGTGCGCGCCGTGCAGGGACTGGGCGCCGCGCTGCTGTTCCCCGCCACCCTGGCCCTGGTCGGCACCCTGTTCGCAGAGGGCCCCGAACGCAACCGCGCCATGGCCGTCTGGGCCGCCATGGGCGGCAGCGGCCTGGCCGCCGGGGCGCTGCTGGGCGGCGTCCTCACCGACGCATTCGGCTGGGAGTCGACCTTCTACATCTTCGTCGTGCTGGCCCTGGCCGCCCTCGCCGCCGCGTTCGCGCTGCTGCCGCCCGACGAGGCCCACGGCGAGGAGCGGCCGCGGCGCTTCGACCTGCCCGGCGCGCTGACCGCGACCGCCGGGATCACCCTGCTGGTCCTGGCCTTGGCCCAGGGCCCCGCCTGGGGATGGACCTCCGCGCCCGTCCTGGCCGCCACCGGCGCGGGCCTGGCCCTGCTGGCGTCCTTCGCGGTCATCGAGGCCCGCGGCCGCGACCCGCTCATGCCGCCGCGCATGTTCGCCAACCCCAGCCTGGTCGCCGCCATGGCCATCACCGCGGTGTTCGGCGCGGGACTGGGCGCCCACTACTACCTGCTCACCGTCTACCTGCAGGACGTCCTGCGCTACGACCCCCTGCGCGCGGGACTGGCCTACCTGCCCCTCACCCTGCTCAACATCGCCGGCACCAAGGCCGCCGAACGCCTCATCGCCCGCACCGGCATGCGCACCGCCCTGGCCGCCGGGCTGCTCACCGGAACCGCGGGACTGGCCCTGCTCGGCCTGACCCTCTCCCCCGGCGCGCCCTTCACCGCCGTCCTGCCCGCGATCATGGTGACCGGCCTGGGCATGGGCATCGTCTGGACCTGCATGTGGATCGCCGCCGGCACCGGCGTCGCCCCCGGCCGCCAGGGCGTCGCCTCCGGCATGGCCTCGGTCACCCACCAGACCGGGCTGGCCGTCGGCACCGCCCTCATGGTCGCCGTGTCCGCCGCCGGAACGGCCGGGTTCGACGGCGACGCCCTGCGCGGCGAACTCACCGAGGGCCTCGGCACCGCCTACCACCTGGCCGCCGCCGTGACCCTGGCCGGCGTCCTGGTCGCCGGCCTCGCCCTCGGCCGCCGCTCCCCCGCCCGCGCGGCCCGTCAGGGGACCGGGACCTCGACATGACCCAGCGCGCCACGGCGGGTCCGGGCACGCCCCGCCGTCACCTCCGCCACCCACGCCTCGAACGCCGCCGCCTCCGCCACCTCGACCGCCACGTCCAGCTCCACCTCGCCGGCGTAGCGCACATCGGACGGCACCCGGCCCGCACCGTGCAGATCCCCCAGCAACCGGCCCGCCACCGCGTGCTCCACCCGCACCGTCACCGTCACCACCGGCCGCAGCTCCACCACGCCCACCGCGTCCACCGCCGCCGACACCGCCTGCCCGTAGGCGCGCACCAGCCCGCCCGCGCCCAGCTTCACCCCGCCGAAATACCGCGTCACCACCGCCACCACGCCCGTCAGCCCCCGCCGGACCAGCACCTCCAGCATCGGGACCCCCGCCGTCCCCGCCGGCTCCCCGTCATCGCTGCTCTTGGTGATCTCCCCGTGCTCGCCCACCACGTAGGCCGTGCAGTTGTGCGTCGCGTCGCGGTGGGCCCGGCGATGATCGGCGATGAACCGCGCCGCCGCGCCCTCGTCGGGGACGCGCGCCAGCGTGCAGACGAACCGGGACCTGCGGACCTCCAGCTCGTGGGAGCCCGCCCTCTTGATCATGCGCATGGTGTGGCCCCGAGTCTAGGCCCCCGGGCGACGGCGCGGTCAGCCCCGCGGGAACGGCCAGGGATTGGCCCGGCACCCGTACAGCGACATGGTCTGCTGCACCATCACCGGCGCCGCCCGCCCCGGCCCCGGGCACCCCCGGTGCCCGTGCCCCAGCGCGTGCCCCACCTCATGATTGATCAGATACTCCCGGTACCCGGCCAGATCACCGCCGTAGGGCGCCGCGCCCAGCCCCCAGCGCCGCGCGTTGATCACCGCGCGCCCCCCGTTGTGGCACGACAGCCACCCGTGCGTGCGCGCCGGCAGGCACATCCGGTCGGTCAGCGCCGGGCTCGACAGCGACACCGTGAACCGCACCGGCCCCCGCGCCACCCGCGCGAACCTGAGCCGGCCGCCCCTGCCCCACCCGCGCGGATCGTTCAGCACCCGGTGCACCTCGGCCGCGAACCGCCCCGAACGGAACGGCAGCCCCCGCTCCACCTCCACCGCGTACGGCACCAGCATGCCCGTGCCGGCCGGCGGCGCCGCGGCCACCGGCACCATCCAGTACCGGCCCGTGGCCGCCCGCGGCACCAGCACCCGCGGCGGCTGCGCCCGCCCGTTGACCACCACCGGCCCCCGCGCCGCCGCCGGCCCGCCCTCGGACCCGGCCGCCGGCCGGCCCGCACGCCCGTCGCGCTCGGCGCCGGTCGCCGAGGCGGTGCGGTCCGGCCCCCCGGCCGACCACACCGCCAGCCCGGCACCCACCGCCACGCACGCCGCGCACACCCCGGCCGTCCACCACCACCGCGGCCCGGCACCGCGCCGCCGCGGCCCCCGCCGCCCGGGGCCCCGCGGGCCCTCGAGGGCGCTCGCCCGCTCCTGGAGTCGATGCATGCCGCGCCGCCCTCAGACGGCCGGCCCGTCCGCGCCCCGCCCCCTGCGGCGGCGCGCCACACCCCCGACCGCACCGATGCACGCACCGGAACCGGTGCCGATGCCCAAGCTTTCGTCCATGCCCGCCCCCCGAAGCGACGCACCCCGAAAAACCCATGATCAACACGAAGCGTAACGGGAAATGCGGCGCGGGTGACGTACCGCGACATCGGCGTGCCGCGCCGGACACGTTCGGACGTGCCGGACGCCCGGGGCGGGACGGCCACGACGAGGGGCGGGTCAGGGGTCGGAACGTTCCCCGATCATGGGCAGGACGTCGGCGATCGAGGGCAGCACGTGCGAGGGCCGGAACGGGAACCGCTCGACCTCCTCCTTGCGCGTCACCCCGCTCAGCACCAGGATCGTCTCCAGCCCGGCCTCCACGCCCGCGACCACGTCGGTGTCCATCCGGTCGCCCACCATCGCCGTGGACTCGCTGTGCCCCTCCACCCGGTTCAGCGCGGTCCGCATCATCAGCGGATTGGGCTTGCCGACGAAGTAGGGATCCACCCCGGTCGCCTTGGTGATCATCGCCGCGACCGCGCCGCACGCCGGCAGCGACCCCTCGGTGGACGGCCCGATCGGATCGGGGTTGGTCGCGATGAACCGCGCGCCCCGCTCGATCAGCCGGATCGCCCGGGTGATCTGCGAGAAGCTGTAGGTGCGGGTCTCCCCGAGCACCACGTAGTCGGGCTCGATGTCGGTCAGCACGTACCCTGCCTCGTGCAGCGCCGTGGTCAGCCCCGCCTCACCGATCACATACGCCGACCCCTCCGGCCGCTGGTCGGCCAGGAACTGCGCGGTCGCCAGCGCCGAGGTCCAGATCGCCTCCGCCGGCACCATCAGCCCCATCGAGGCCAGCCGCGCCGACAGGTCGCGCCGGGTGTAGATGGAGTTGTTGGTCAAAACCAGGAAGCGTCTGCCCGACTCGGTCAGCCGCCGGATGAACTCGTCGGCCCCCGGGATCGGGTGGCCCTCGTGCACCAGGACGCCGTCCATGTCCGACAGCCAGCACTCGATCGGCCTGCGTTCGGTCATGCGCCCATTCTCGCAGCCCCGCACCCCCTCCACGACCACGCGCGCGGCCGGCGGCACCGTTGACCGGCCCGCCGAACCGGTCGTACATTCACCCCAGATCGGCCGAATGTTGTTCGGTGAGCGGAGGTGGCGCGATGAACGGCGCGGTGACGACCATCGCCGAGGCCCGGGCGGCGCTGACCGCGCCCGGGCGGCTCTTCGAGATGGACGAGATCGACATCCGCGGCGCCCGCACCCGCGTGTGGAAGCACGCCCCCACCGACCTGCGCCAGATCCTGGACCTCTCGCGCGCCCACGGCGACGCCGACTTCCTGGTCTACCGCGACGACCGCCTCACCTTCGCCGACCACCACGCCCGCGCCGCCGCCTTCGCCCACCTGCTCATCGACCGCCACGGCATCGCCAAGGGCGACCGCGTCGCCATCGCCATGCGCAACTACCCCGAATGGTCGGTCGCCTTCTTCGGCGCCGCCCTCGCCGGCGCCGTCGTCGTCCCCCTCAACGCCTGGTGGAGCGCCGCCGAACTCGAATACGGCCTCACCGACAGCGGCGCCAAGCTCCTGGTCGCCGACGCCCAGCGCGCCGAACGCCTCGCCCAGGCCCTGCCCCGGCTCGCGCTGCCCACCCTTGTCGCCCGCGCCGAGGGCCCCCTCCCCGCCGGAACGCACTCCTTCGAGGACGCCCTGGGCGCCGTCGACCCCGCCACCGCGCCGCCCGAGGTCCCCCTCGACCCCGAGGACGACGCCACGATCTTCTACACCTCCGGCACCACCGGCCGCCCCAAAGGCGCACTGGGCACCCACCGCAACATCGCCACCAACCCCTTCAGCCTCGCCTACGGCCTGGCCTCGGCCGGGGTGCGCGCCGGCGGCGCACCCGACCGGCCCCCGGCGCCATCCCGCCGCGTCACCCTGCTCAGCGTCCCCTTCTTCCACGCCACCGGCTGCCACTCGGCCCTGGTCAGCAGCGCCCTGCAGGGCGGCACCGTCGTCCTGATGTACAAGTGGGACGTCCGCGAGGCGCTGCGGCTCATCCAGCGCGAGGGCGTCACCGGCTTCGGCGGCGTCCCCACCATGGCCTGGCAGGTCCTCACCTCGCCCGACTTCGACGACTACGACACCTCCAGCCTCACCGGCGTCAGCTTCGGCGGCGCCCCCGCCCCGCCCACCCTCGTCGACAAGATCAGGCAGCGGCTGCCCGAGCGGACCCCCGGCAACGGCTACGGGCTCACCGAGACCTCCTCGGTCACCACCTACAACGGCGGCGTCAACTACCTGGAACGCCCCGACAGCGTCGGCCCGCCCGTCGCCGTCTGCGACGTCAGGATCGCCGGACCCGACGGCGCCGAACTGCCCGGCGGCGAGGTCGGCGAACTGCTCATCCGCGGCCCCAACGTCATCAAGGGCTACTGGGGCCTCCCGGAGGAGACCGCCCGCGCCTTCGCCGGCGGCTGGTTCCACAGCGGCGACCTGGCCCGCCTGGACGAGGACGGCTTCGTCTACATCGTCGACCGCGCCAAGGACATGCTCATCCGCGGCGGCGAGAACATCTACTGCGCCGAGGTCGAGGCCGCCCTCTACGAGCACCCCGCCGTCGCCGACTGCGGCGTCATCGGGGTCCCCCACGACGCCCTGGGCGAGGAGGTCGGCGCCGTGGTGCGGCTGCGCCCCGGCACCACCCTCACCACCGCCGAGCTGCGCGCCTTCCTGACCGGGCGGATCGCCCCGTTCAAGATCCCCGAGCATGTCTGGTTCCGCGAGGAGGAACTGCCCCGCAACCCCGGCGGCAAGCTGCTGAAGACCCGGCTGCGCGCCGAGCTCCTCGCCACCTGACCGGCCACCTGACCGGCCACCCGACCGGCCACCCGGCCGCCGGCCGCGCCCGGGCCGCTAGCGTGGATCATGTGAGCGACAGCGAGACCCGCCCCGGCCCCCACATCCGCCGGCTCGCCCCAGGCGGGCTGGCCCCCGGCCCCGGATACAGCCACGTCATCTCCGTCGACGCGCCCGGCCGCCTGGTCGTCGTCAGCGGCCAGGTGCCCCTGGACGCCTCCGGCGCCCTGGTCGGGCCCGGCGACCTGGCCGCCCAGGCCCGCCAGGTCTTCACCAACCTGGCCACCGCGCTGCACGCCGCCGGAGCCGGCTGGGAACACGTGATCAAACTCGGCTACTTCGTCCGCGACGCCGGCCAGGTCGCCACCGTCCGCGCCGTCCGCGACGAGTTCCTGCCCGCCGGAACCGCCCCCGCCAGCACCCTCGTGCAGGTCTCCGCCCTCTTCCGCGACGACCTGCTCATCGAGGTCGAGGCCCTGGCCGCCGTCCCCTTCAGCACCTGACCCCTCCGCCCGCCGACGGCAGGGCGGCAGGCGGCAGGCGCGCACACGACAAAGGAGGGCGCCGGGCCGTCCGGCCCGGCGCCCTCCTGGTCGCGGTCACACGCCCGCGCGCACCCGCACGGGACGACGGCACCCGTCCCGGGGACCCCGATCTCAGACGTTGACGCCGAAGTCCGAGGCGATCCCCGACAGGCCCGAGGCATAGCCCTGACCGACCGCGCGGAACTTCCACTCCGCGCCGTGCCGGTACAGCTCGCCGAACACCATCGCGGTCTCGGTGGAGGCGTCCTCCGACAGGTCGTAGCGCGCGATCTCGTTGTTGTCGGCCTGGTTGACGATCCGGATGAAGGCGTTGCGGACCTGGCCGAAGCTCTGCTGCCGGTTGTCGGCGTCGTAGATCGACACCGGGAACACGATCTTGGCGACCTCCGCCGGCACCGAGGCCAGGTTCACCTTGAGCTGCTCGTCGTCGCCCTCGCCCTCACCGGTCAGGTTGTCACCGGTGTGCTCCACCGAGCCGTCGGGGCTCTTGAGGTTGTTGAAGAAGATGAAGTGCTTGTCCGACAGGACCTTGTTCTCCTGCGAGCACACCAGGGCGCTGGCGTCCAGGTCGAAGTCGCTGCCGGTCGTGGTCCGCACGTCCCAGCCCAGACCCACCACGACCGCGGTCAGTCCGGGAGCCTCCTTCGTCAACGAGACGTTGCCGCCCTTGCTCAGACTGACTCCCACTGTGCTACCTCCGTATCGACTCCGCGCGGGCGCCTGTCACCCGTACGGTCTGTAACGAGAACGGTAGTCAACCGGTACCGGTTCCCACCGCCGCTTCCGCTACTCGGCGGCGGCAAATGCCGCCTCACCACACCGTAGGGGAACATCCCCCGCACCCGCAGGCCCTCCACGCCGCGCGAAACCCCCGGCAGGCCCCGGCAGGCCCCGCCCGGTGGGGCCTGCCGCGGCGGGGGCCGGGTCACATGCCCGGCACGAACGAGGTCGGCGCGGTGATCTCGGCGGGCAGTTCGAACGCCTCCGCCAGCTCCGCCGCCCGCGGCGCCAGCACGTCCCCCACCTCGCCCCGCAGCGCCCACACCCGCTCCAGCGACCCCGGCGCCAGCACCCCCTCGTCCAGCAGCTGCCCCGCACGCCGGTCCATCCACCCCAGCGCGTAGAAGCGCAGCAGCGCCCGCAGCGGCTCGGGCGCCTGCTCCCACACCCCCGCCAGCGTCTCCAGCACCATCCGGTCCGCGCACGCGGTCGCGGTACGCGCCGCCAGCACCAGGTTGCCGTTCCAGGCATCGAAACCGTCCAGGCCCGCCGCCCGCGCCGCGCCCACGCGATCCGCCAGCCGGGCCCCCATCCGCGCCTCGCACGCGCGCGCCATCCGCAGCCACTCGCCCGGCGACAGCAGATCACCGCCCCCCGCCGGCGCGGCCTCCACCGGCGGCGGCTCGTAGCGGTCCCCGGCGGCCATCGCCCGCGCAGTGTCGAACAGGATCAGCTGGTTGTCGCCGCCGGCGTTCAGGTACGCGTGCGCCAGCCCCCGGTAGGCGTTGAGGCGGTCGGTGGCGGTGAACCCCGGCGCCCCGCAGTGCACCCGGCACAGCGACACCGTCTCCTGCGCCTCCACCGTCGCCGCCGCCTTCAGCAGCGCCAGGTCCCGGTCGACCGCCGACCACGGGGCCCACGCCGTCGACGGACCGCCCGCACCCGGATCCGGGCCTGGCGCCGGTGCCCCGCCGCCGCTGGAGGTGCCGGCCGCCTTCACCCGCCCGGCCACCGCGGTCAGCGTGTACGCCGAGGCCAGCGACCCCAGCACCGCGTCACGCTGGTTGCGGTAGTCGGTCAGCGGACGCAGCGGCGCCAGCCGCCCCAGCGTGACCCGGCCCGCCGAATGCGCCAGCAGGATCCCCGCCGACGCCCGCGTGATCGCCGCCGACACCGAGATCACCGCCCGCCACACCGCCGGGGCGATCCCCATCGACCGCGTCAGCCGCTGCGCCGCGCCGCCCACCGGATCGTGGAAGGAGCCGTCGGCGCCGATCCGCGCGCCATCGCGCAGCCACGCCCGGTGGGGCACCCGCAGCCCCCGCAGCCGCACCGCCGCGTAGTCCACCTGCAGACCGGTGGTGTCGGGCGCCTCGACGATCTCCACCCCCTCCGCCGGCGCCCCGTCCGGCCCGCGCAACGCCACCACGAACACGAACACCCCGCGCTCGCGCCCGCCCTGCACGAGCGTGGCGTACACCGCGGCGGTCTTGGGGACGCGCGGATGCGCGGTGCTGGTGGGGAACTTGGCCGCCTGCGCGTCCGGGGAGTCCAGCACGAACCCGCCGGTCGCCGGGTCGTGCCGCGCGATCGTGCGGGGCGACAGGTGGCTGTTGCTGCGGCCCAGCTCGGTCATCAGCAGCGCCCCGAACGAGGACATCGACTCCAGCCCCGCCCGCTCGGCGCCCACACCGCCGTCGCCGTCGTTGTCGGTGCCGAAGCGCAGGATCGGGCCCAGCACCAGCGTGTAGTGCAGCAGCATCACGTGGAACAGTGCCGGATCGGCGATCGCGGCACGTTCTAGCAGCGCGCACAGCGCGGGCGGATCGGCCAGCAGCTCGGCGGCCGGCGGCGCGCTCAGCCCCGCCGCCCGAAGCCGCCGGTAGGTCAGCGCCTGCTGCTCGCGCGGCGTCAGCCCGTCAGGGTGGACGAAGAACTCTCCCGGGACCGCCCGGGCGACCCGCTCGCGCATCTCCTCGCTCAGGGACGGGCCGCGCACGAAACGCAGCAGATCGGGATCGGGCCGGGGATCGGTGCCCATCACGCGCTCCTGTCGCGGTCGGGGGGACTGCCAGAGAGGTCAGCGAGGGGTCAGGGAGCCGTCGGCGCGGGGACCCGCTCCTGCCGGGGGCCCGGACGGGAGCGGCGGCTGTCGGGCAGGGGCACCAGCGTCCGCGCGTCCGGCACGCACGCCCGCGCGCACTGGCACAGCGCGTCCCCCGCGCCCGCCTCCACGAACACCCGCGCGCCCGCCGCGTGCACCTCCCGCAGCACCCCTGGCAGCCGCACCGGTTTGACGATGCAGTCGGCCAGCGCCCGGTGCAGGTCGTCGGAGTCGCGGTAGGCGCGGCCGCGGACCGGGGAGTGCACCGGCATCCGCAGCGGCCCCTGCGGGAACGCCCGGATGATCTCGTACCACTGCGCGTCCGCGCCCGCCATCGCCGGATGGTGCGCCAGGTAGGGGACCGCCAGCCGCACCGGCCGCGCCCCCGCGCCGCGCGCGAAGGCCAGCACCTTCTCCAGCGGCCCCTCCGGGCCGCTGACCACCGTCACCGACGGCGCGTTCACGCAGGCCACCACGACCTCCGCGCCGGCCCCCGCACCCTCGATCAGCACCCGGGCGCGGTCCTCGCCGGCCAGCAGCAGCCCCATCCCGCCGCCCGCGCCGGCCCGGCCCAGCACCCCTACCAGGCTGAGGGCCATCCGCGCGCCCTCGGCCACCCCGAACGCCCCCGCGCTCACCAGCGCCGCGATCTCCCCGAAGCTCTGCCCCACGGCGAACGCGGGCACCGCGCCCGCCGCCCGCAGCGCCCGGTCCACCGCCACCGAGGCGGTGTAGGCGGCCAGTTGCGGCACTCCCGCGACCGTGGACGCGGCCGCGTACCGGTCCGGGTCGGTCCACAGGATCTCCCGCATGGAAGGCCACCGCGCCGACGCGCCCGGGGCCCCCTCGGGGACCTCCGCTCCCTCGGCCAGGGCCTGTCGGGCGGCCGTGTCGACCGCGTCCAGGACCTCCTCGACGGCGCTTGCCGCGGCGGGATGGGCGGCCGGCAGGGCGCGCAGGTCGGGCGGACCGGCCGAGCCGGTTCCCGGGAACAGCAGGGCGCACGGGCCACCCGCCCCCGCCTCTCGCACCCACCCGGAAGGAACCTCGTCAGAAGCGGACATGGGGGGTTCTCCTTACCAACGGGCAAGAAACTCCTGGCTTCGTGGATAAAGTGCGCTTGGTATGCCGACATGGAAAAAAACTATTGAAATGGGATTATTCACGCAAGGGATCGGACTGACAACCGTGCGCGAGCGGTCGGCCCGCTCCCCGCGCCATCGGCCCAGGTCAGGGACCGGTGGATGGGATCGAGGCGAGGAGGGCGCGGCATGCCCGTCAGGTCACGAGGGGAACGGCAGGAACACCGGCACCGGCACTGGGCGATCCGCGGGACCGGATCCTTCCTGCCCGAAAAGCGCGTCTCCAGCGAGGACCTCTCCCGCGCGCTGGGCCTGGCCCCCGCCTGGATCGAACGGCGCACCGGCATCCGCCACCGGCACGTGGCCTCCGCCGACCAGGCGGCCTCCGACCTGGCCGCGGCCGCGGCCCTGCGCGCCCTGGAGGCCGGCGGCCTGGAACCGCGGGACATCGGCCTGATCGTCGTCGGCACCTCCACCCCCGACGAGCTCGGCCCCTCCACCGCCTGCCGCGTCCAGGCCCTGCTGGGCGCGCCGAACGCCGCCGCCTTCGACGTCGCCGCCGCCTGCTCGGGGTTCGTCTACGGGCTGCAGGCCGCCCTGGGCTGGCTGACGCTGCAGCGCGGCTCGTCCCCCTACGCCCTGGTCATCGGCGTCGAGGTCTACTCCCGCTTCCTGGACGAGCACGACCGCGCCACCAGCGCGCTGTTCGGGGACGGCGCCGCGGCCGCCGTCGTGGGACCCGTCCCCGCCCCCTACGGCATCGGCCCCGTCACCCTGGGCTCGGACGGCTCGCGCGCCGGCGACGTGCTCATCCCCGCCGGCGGCAGCCGGCTCCCCGCCGGGCCCGCCACCCTCGCCTCCCGCGGCCACACCATCCACATGGACGCCACCGCCGTGCGGGACTTCATCACCGAGATCCTCCCCCGCCTGGTGGAGGAGGCCACCCGCGACGCCGGCCTCAAACCCGCCGACCTGGCACTGGTCGTCCCCCACCAGCCCAACCCCCGCCTGGTGACCTCCCTGGCCGACCGGGCCGGGCTGGAGCCCGGCCAGATGGTCATCGCCGGGCACGAGGTCGGCAACATCGGCGCCGCCAGCCTCCCCTACGCCCTCGACCGCGCCGTGCGCACCCGCGGCATAGCGCCCGGCGAACTGGTCCTGCTCGCCGGGTTCGGCGCCGGGCTGACCTGGGGCCACACCCTCATCACCTGGCCGCCCGCCTGACACCGCACGCGAACCGCCCGAGCCCCGGGGCCACCCCCGCCGGACCCGTACCCGCAGGTCAGCGTGCTTCGCGGAGCCGATACGCTGCCCTCATGACCCCGCAAGAGCTCGCCGACCTCGCGCACCTGCGGCGGGCGCGCGACCTGATCGACCGGGAGTACGCGCGTCCGCTCGACGTGCCCACGATGGCCCGCCACGCGCTCATGTCCCCGGCGCACTTCTCGCGGCGGTTCCGGGCGGCCTACGGCGAGACGCCCTACAGCTACCTCATGACCCGCCGCATCGAGCGGGCCATGGCGCTGCTGCGCGCGGGCATGAGCGTGACCGACGCGTGCATGGCGGTCGGCTGCACCTCGCTCGGCTCCTTCAGCACGCGGTTCACCGAGATCGTGGGGGAGACTCCCAGCGCCTACCGCGCCCGCGAGCACAGCGCCGTGACGGCGATGCCGCCCTGCGTGGCCAAGGCGCGCACCCGGCCGACCAGGGACTCTACGAGCAGGATCGGAGAAGCGGCCCGCCGCCCCGCCGCCTAGCGTTGGTCCTATGACCATCGCACTCCAGTACTGCCACATCACCGTCAACGACGTGGACCAGGCGCTCGCCTTCTACGGCGACGCGCTCGACCTCGAAGTACGCAACGACGTCGCCTCCGACGGCTTCCGCTGGGTCACCCTCGGCAGCCCCACCCAGCCGGGCCTGGAGATCGTGCTGTCCGAGCCCCACGCGGGCCGGTCCCAGGCCGACGGCGACGCCCTGCAGGAACTGCTGACCAAGGGCGTCCTGCCCATGACCGTCTTCCGCACCGACGACCTCGACGCCACCTTCGAGAAGGTGCGGGGATCGGGCGCCGAAGTACTGCAGGAGCCCATCGACCAGCCCTGGGGCCCGCGCGACTGCGCCTTCCGCGACCCCTCCGGCAACATGGTGCGCATCACGCAGGAGCCCAAGGCCTAGCCCGCCCGGAGACCGCACCCGGAGACCGCACCCGGAGACGGCCGCCGGAGCCGCGTCCGAGGTCCCCGCCCGCGAACATGCCTGCAGAGTTATATTCCTGCTAGGTTATGTGAAGAGGTGATCGCGCCGAGGAAGGGCAGGACCAGGACATGGACGACGCGACCAACGGCACATCCGGATCCGGGGACCAGGGGCCCGCGCCCGACGGCACCGCCACCGTGCGGGAGGGGCGCGCGCTGCTGCGCTTCGAGCGCCGCCTGAGCCACCCCGCCGAGCGGGTCTGGCGGGCCCTGACCGACCCCGGCGAGATCTCCGCCTGGCTGGCCGAGGCGCAGCTGGAACCGCGCGTGGGCAGCCGCTTCCAGCTGCGCTGGCTCAACGCCGGCGACCAGGAGCCCGCCGTCGCCCGCGGCACCGTCACCGCCTTCGACCCGCCCCGCCTGCTGGAACTGGACTCCGACATCCACGGCACGCTGCGCTGGGAGCTGGTCCCGCTGCCCGGTCCCCCGCCGGCCACCCTGCTGGTGTTCACCAGCGACCTGGAGGCGCCCGAGGAGTTCATCCCGCAGACCCTGGCGGGCTGGCACGTCCACCTGGACTACCTGGAGAAGGCCCTGGAGGGCGCCCGCGTCGACTGGCCCAACTGGACCACCGACCGCTGGCAGGTCCACCACGACCGCTACGCCGAGAGCCTGGGCGCCCTGGAGGCCGTGCGGGACCTGTACCGGCGCGTCCTGGAGGGCTGGAACGCCCGCGACGCCCAGGCCTTCGCCGCCCCCTTCCGCCAGGACGGCTTCACCGTCGGCTTCGACGGCACCGTGCACGCCGGGCGCGCCGCCATCGCCGAGCAGATCGGCGCGACCTTCGCCGACCACGCCACCGGCTCCTACGTCGGCAAGATCCAGGACGTGCGGCTGGTCGGGCCCGGCGCGGCCGTGCTGCGCGCCGTCGCGGGCATGGTCCCGCCCGGAGGGGACGACCTGCGCCCCGACCTCAACTCCGTCCAGACCATCACCGCCGCCCAGACCATGGGCGTGTGGCGGGTGGCGGTGTTCCACAACACCCCCGCCCAGTTCCACGGGCGCCCCCACCTCGCCCAGGCCCTCACCGAGGAACTGCGCGAAACCCTGCGCGCCCGGCGGCCCCACCAGCCCGCGCGCAACTGACCCGGGGGCGGGTCAGGGGGCGGGTCAGGACGCGGGCCAGCCGGACAGGGCCGCATGCAGGACGTCCAGGATCCGCGACCACGAGGCGTCCTCGTCGCGCACCGCGGCCGAGTGCGCGAAGGACCCCGCCGTCTCCAGGCTCACGAACCCGTGGAAGGTGCTGCCCAGCAGGCGGATCGCGTCGATCTGGTCGGACTCGGGGATCGGGTAGCCGCGCAGGATCGCGCGGCTGAGCTCCACGTGCCGCGCGCCCGCGCTGGCCGCCGCGGTCTCCGGGTCGAGCCGGAAGCGGGTGGCGGCGTAGCGTCCCGGATGCCTCCGGGCATAGTCCCGGTAGGCGTTGGCGAAGGCCACCAGGGCCTCCTTGCCCGAACGCCCGGCCAGGGCCTCGCCCGCCTCGCCGGCCAGCTCGTCCAGCGCGAACAGCGCCACCTTGGCCCGCAGGTCCCGCATGTTCCGGATGTGGGAGTAGAGACTGCCCTCCTTGACCCCGAAGCTGCGCGCCAGCGCCGTGACCGTGACGTTGTCGAAGCCGATCTCGTCGGCAAGGTCCGCCGCCACCCGGGTCAGGCGTTCGACGGTCACCCCCGCGCGTGCCATCGACCATCCCCTCAAAGCTAAATCGTTTAGGAATTTGCATAATAACCACAGCCTGGCTAGCCTCGCCCCCATGAAGGCAATCACCGAGGGTGACATCCGCGCATCCTTCGTCAACTGCTCCAAGGGGGAGGCCAGACGGCTCGGCCTGCCACGAGACCTCGCCGACCTGTCATGGGACGACCTGGACTTCCTCGGCTGGCGCGACCCCGGCGCCCCCGAACGCGCCTACCTGGTCGCCGAACGCGACGCCCGGCCGATCGGGATCGCGCTGCGGGCGACCTCCGGCGGCGGGCGCGGCTTCACCGCGCGCAGCATGTGCTCGCTGTGCCTGACCACGCGCACCGGCGGCGGGGTGGCGCTGATGACCGCGCGCCGCACCGGCGAGGCCGGCCGCCAGGGCAACACCGTCGGCCAGTACGTGTGCGGCGACCTGCACTGCTCGCTGTTCCTGCGGGGCCGCAAGGAGTCGGTGGCCGGGCGGGACCTGGAGGAGACCCTCACCCTGGAGGAGAAGGTCGCCCGCCTGCACGCCAACCTGGACGCCTTCCTGGAGAAGATCACCAGGTGAGGGCGCGCGGACGGCTCACCGCGTGATCCGGCTCACCGCGTGAGGTCGATGCCCTCGTAGCCCTTGAGCATCTCCGGCGGGGGCGGCGCCATCTGCAGGTAGACGTCGATGTGCCGGATCTTGCCGGTGCCGTCGAACTCATAGACCGACACCGAGTTGGCGACACTCTCGTGGCCGCCGACGGTACTGCGCTCCTCCAGTTCGAGGAAGATCCGGTCCGGAGTCTCGGTGATGCGCCTGAACAGGCAGGCCCACTCGGCGGAGGGCGCCCAGCCCGTCAGGAAGCCGACGTACTCCTCCCAGGTCATCACCTCCTTGAAGGTGCCGACGCGCTCGAACTCCTCGACCGCCACCAGCGCGGCGAGCGGCGCCCAGTCCCCGGCGGTGAAACCCGGCCGCTTGGCGCCGTCGACGATGCGCTTGGTGGTCATGCCGTACTCCAGCACCGTGCGCGCGTTGCCGGTGTGGCCGTCGATGACTTCGCTGATCTGGCGGAGGGCCAACGGTCTGCCTTTCAGGATCGTGCCGCCGCCGCGAGGTGGCGGTCCAGGACGGCATGGAAGTGGGCGAGAACGACCTCCTCCCTGACCAGGGTCAGGTGATCGAGCCGCTCGTTGCGCAGGCCCGCCTGCTGGCGCTGCATCTGCTCGTAGTCCTGCTGGAGGGCGAGGAAGTACTCGTGGCTTCCCGGCTCGGTGACCTCGACCGGTTCGGCCCGGTACTGGTCGGCCAGCCCGCCGGGGAGCCACATGTGGCTGCTGACGTGCCAGACGCACCTGTTGGGGTCGCCGCCGGGGTGCGGCACGGCCATGACGACGTGGCACTCGCCCGCGCGGATCGTCATGAAGAAGTTCGGGAAGAGGGTCCAGCCCTGGTTGTCGCTCATCTGGGCGTCGGTCAGCCCGCTCACGTCCAGGCCCATGCCGGTGAGGGTGTCGCGGGCGGCCCGCTGCAGGATCGTCCGGGCGGTGACGCCCTCACCGAAGGCGAGCCCGCCGTTCGTGTCGCGGTGGGCGGCGACGAGTTCGTCGAACCGGGGCAGGATCATCGGGAGGGACGGGAAGGTCTCCCCGAGCGCCCGGATTCCCTCGACGTGCTGCTCCGGGCCGGAGCCGCCGGCGTTCGCCACGTCGAAGGGGGCGCAGGCCACGCTGTGCCTGCCGAGGAAGCGGTAGCGGCTCCTGGCCGGGTCGATGTCGATCTGGTTGAGCAGCTGCGGGTGCACGCCGGAGACGTGGTAGCCCTCCTGGAAGGCGTCCATGACGACCTTCCAGTTGCACTCCAGGGCCTCACGGACGTCCATCACCGTGGTCATCTCCTCGAGACGGTAGGGCGCCAGGAGCTCGGCGACCTCGTCCCCGAGGTAGTCGGCGAGCGGCTCGGCGCCGGGGTCGGGGTTGAGGAAGATGAAACCGGCGAAGGTCCCGACCGATACCGGCAGCAGCGAGTTGCCGTCCTTGTCGATCGGGCCCTGGAGGTTCTCCCGCAGCACGCCGCGCAGCTTCCCCGCCAGGTCGTAGGACCACAGGTGGTACCGGCACAGGAACCGCTTGGCGTTCCCCCGGCCGCCCTCGCAGATCAGGTTCCCGCGGTGCCGGCAGGCGTTGACGAACCCGCGGATCACGCCGTCCTTGCCGCGGACGAGGATGTAGGACTGGTCGAAGAGCCGGTAGGTCTTCCAGTCACCGGTCCCGGGCAGTTCGCTGACGCGCCCGGCGATCTGCCAGGTCTTCGTCCAGACCAGGTCCCGCTCGCGCTCCTGGAACTCGCGGGAGGTGTAGCGGTCGGTCGGGATGCGCGAGCCGAAATCGTCGGCGCCGATCTCCGCGAGGCTCAACCCCGTGTCGAACCACTCTCCCGGTCGTGCGGCCTGCTGCACCATCTCGACTCCTTTCGGAGGTGCCGATCTCGCCCCGCCAAGAATCAATCAATCGATTAATTAATAATCTGGGTCACATCGGGGCCCGTCAAGGCCCCTCCGGGCATGGATCGGTCCAGTCCGGACGGGGTCCGGGCGTGCGATGAGCGGGGGGCGGGTCAGGACGGCCGGGGCGGAGACGGCCCGGTCAGGTCAGCCTGGTGTAGTCGAAGAGGGTGCCCCGGACGAGGAGTTTCACCGCGCCCATCGTGGCGTGGTAGTCGCCGGGCGAGGCGGCCGCGTGGTCGTACAGGCCGCGCATGAGCGCCAGGATCGCGGCCGCGGCGGTCGCGACGTCCACACCGGGCCCCAGCATGCCCTCCCGGCCGGCCTGCTCGATGATGCCGGCCATCACCTCGTCGAACGAGGAGAAGATCGTGTCGCTCTCCTCGGCGAG
Source organism: Actinomadura rugatobispora (assembly GCF_055379765.1). Classification (NCBI taxonomy): domain Bacteria; kingdom Bacillati; phylum Actinomycetota; class Actinomycetes; order Streptosporangiales; family Thermomonosporaceae; genus Actinomadura; species Actinomadura rugatobispora. The sequence continues at coordinate 10,977,789 of NZ_AP029191.1, forward strand.
GCGCAGGTGCCCCGCGCTCTCCGCCCGGATCGCGCGGTCGAACGCCGCGGCGTACGGGTACTCGCGCATCAGCCGATCGCTCTCGTCGAACACGGCCATCAGCTTGTCCAGGACGCCGTCCGCCCCCTCCGCCGCGGCCGACAGCCGGGGAACGGTGATCGCGGCGATCTCCAGGAACGTCGACTTGATCAGCTCGGACTTGTTGGGGAAGTAGTGGTAGAGGCTGCCGCTGGTCATCCCGGCGATACGGGCGATCTCGCGGATGGTCGCGCGCGAGTAGCCGACCTCGGACACGCACCGCATGGTGGCCGCGATGACGCGCCGCCGAGTCTGCTCGCCCCGGGCGCCCGCCGGTCGTCCCAGAACCGGCTGACCGGTCGACACGGCGCCCCCTCCGAACTCGGCGGACAACTCCCGGACCAGTTTCTCATGTCCGGCGGCCCGCGAACCTCAGCCGTTGGATCGAGGGGGCCTTCAGTGCCGCCCGCGACGGCGGCTTCCCCTTCGCGCACGAAGACGGCGCGGCCGGGCCGGGTCATCTGGGAGGACGCCTCGGGTCCGGGGACGGTCAGGCCGTTCCGGCGGGGCGGCGGTCGGGGTCGGCGTCGGGATCGTTGCTGCCGCGCCCGCAGCCCACCAGCGACGAGCGCGGCCCCGGACGGGACGCCGCCCGCCGCCGCACCGCGGCGCGCCGCACCAGCACGCCGTCGATCCACGCGATCAGCAGGCCGACGGCGCAGATGCCGCCGAAGACCGCCAGTAGATACACCAGGCTCCACACCACCGCGCCCGCCCCCGTTCCCTCCGGCAAAGAGGACGCGCGTGGGGCCGCTTCGGTTGCCGCCCAGGCTTGCACAATCTCCTGTGCACAATTACCTTTGCATGCATGCCGGCACCGGAGGAGATCAGCGACCTGGAGGCGCTCAAGGCCCTGGCGCACCCGCGCCGCCAGGCGATGCTGCAGCACCTGCAGCTGCACGGGCCCGCCACCTCGGCCACCCTGGCCCGCGCCCTGGACCTCAACACCGGCGCCACCAGCTACCACCTGCGCGAACTGGCCCGGCACGGGTTCGTCAAGGACGTCCCCGAGCGCGCCCGCGGCCGCGAGCGCTGGTGGCGCGCCGCCCGCCGCGACCTGCGCTTCCCCCGCCGCTCCGAGCAGGACCCCGCCACCCGCGCCGTCGTCGACGAGATGAACCGGCTGGCCTTCGCCGCCGACCTCGAGCTGTTCGCCCAGGCGCAGCTGAACGCCGACAACGCCACCGGCGGGCAGGAGTGGGACGACGCGCTGCCCTACTCGCGCGGGACCATCCAGGTCACCCCCCAGGAGCTGCGCGAGTTCTTCGAGGACTACATCGCGCTGCTCAACCGCTACAAACGCCCCGAAGGCAGCCTCCCGCCGGGAGCGCGCACGATGCTCACCCGGTTCCTGGCCTTCCCCGCCCCGCCCGCCGAGGACCCCTGAACCACCCGGCGCACGCCACGACCGCAGACCGGCCCGGCCTCCCCGAGGCGGGCCCGGGCCGGGCCGCCGAGCGGCAACTCGGCGGCCCGGATCGGAAAGACGCGCACCCACCCCTGCCCGGGGTGCTCTCACGCGCGACGTCCCTCCACCGGAAAGGACAGCAGCCCATGCCGTCCGAGCACAACCCGACACTCCCCCACCGCCCGCCCGAGCCCGCCGTGCGGCTGGAGGCGGTGACCAAGACCTACGGCCGCGGCCACGGTGCCGTCACCGCGCTGCGCGAGGTCACCCTGCAGGTCACGCGCGGGTCCTTCACCGCCGTCATGGGCCCCTCCGGGTCCGGCAAGAGCACCCTGCTGCACTGCGCCGCCGGCCTCGACCGGGCCACCTCCGGGACGGTGCGGCTCGGCGGCACCGACCTCACCGGCCTCGGCGAGACCGCCCTGACCCGGCTGCGCCGCACCCGCGCCGGGTTCGTGTTCCAGGCCTTCAACCTCATCGGCTCGCTCACCGTCGAGCAGAACATCACCCTGCCGCTGAGGCTGGCCGGGCGGCCCGCCGACCGCGCCCTGCTGGCCGAGGTCGTCGACCGGGTCGGCCTCACCGGCCGCACCGCGCACCGCCCCGCCCGCCTGTCGGGCGGGCAGCAGCAGCGCGTGGCCATCGCCCGCGCCCTCATCACCCGCCCCGACGTGGTCTTCGGCGACGAGCCCACCGGCGCGCTGGACACCGTGACCGCCCGCGAGGTGCTCGCCCTGCTCCGCGAGACCGCCGACACCACCGGCCAGACCGTCGTCATGGTCACCCACGACCCGGTCGCCGCCTCCTACGCCGACACCGTGGTGTTCCTGGCCGACGGCCGCGTCGCCGACACGCTGGGCTCGCCCGCCGCCGACACCGTCGCCGCGCGCATGACCACCCTGGGAGCCCGCTCGTGATCGGCTCCCTGGCACTGGCCACGCTGCGCACCCGCAAGGCCGCCTTCGCCGGCGCCTACCTGGCGCTGCTGTGCGCGGCCGCGCTCCTCACCGCCTGCGGCGTGCTCATGGAGACCGGCCTGCGCGGCGCGATCCCCGCCGAACGCTACGCCGGCACGCCCATCGTCGTCGCCGCCGACCAGAACGCCCACTGGACCCGGAACAAGAAGGACGACACGACCAAGGTCAAGAGCAAGCCGCTCACCGAACGCGCCTGGCTGCCCGAGGGCCTGACCGCACGCCTGGAACCGCTTCCCGGCGTGGCCGCCCTCGTCCCCGAGGTCGCCTTCCCCGCCGACGTCCTGGACCGCACCCCACGCCCCTCCGGCGTCCCCTCCCGGGGGTACGGCTGGTCCTCCGCCGCCCTCACCCCCTACACGCTGCGCGCCGGCCGCCCGCCCGCCGCGCCCGGCGAGATCGTCCTAGACGTGTTGTCGGGCGCGGGCGCCAAGGTCGGCGACCAGGTCACCGTGCAGACCACCGCGCCCGCCGCCCTCCACCGCGTCGTCGGCCTGGCCGCCCCACGCGGCGGCGGGCCGCGCCACCAGGCCGCGGTGTTCTTCTCCGACGCCGAGGCCCGCCGGCTGGCCGGGCGCCCCGGCCAGATCACCGCGCTGGGCGTCCTGCCCGAACCCGGCGCCGACACCGCCGCGCTCGCCCGCGCGGTACGGGCCGCCCTGGACGGCACCCCCGCCAAGGTCCACACCGGCGAGGAGCGCGGCCCGCTGGAGTTCCGCGACGCCGCCCAGGCCCGCACGATGCTCATCAGCATGGGCGGCGCGCTGGGCGGAACCGCGCTGGCGGTGGCGATCCTGGTCGTCGTCGGCACCCTGGCGCTGTCGATCCAGCAGCGCCGCCGGGAACTGGCCGTGCTGCGCGCCGTGGCCGCCACGCCCCGCCAGATCCGCGCGATGATCGGCCGCGAGGCCCTGGCGGTGGGCCTGCTGGCCACGCCGCCCGGCGCCGCCGCCGGGCTCGCGCTGGCCGCCTGGCTGCGCGGACGGTTCGTGGACCTGGGCGCGATGCCCGAGGTGCTGCGGCCCTCCTTCAGCCCCTTCCCCGTCCTGGGATCGGTGGCCGCCACCCTGGCCGCGGCGTGGATCGCCGCCCGCATCAGCGGCCGCCGCACCGCCCGCCCGCGCCCCACCGAGGCGCTGCAGGACGCCGCCGTGCCCTCCGCCCGTCCCGGACCCGCCCGCGCCCTGGCGGGCCTGGCCGTCCTGGCAGCCCATGTCGTGCTGCTGGCCGTGCTGGCCCGGCTGGACACCGAGGCCGCCGCCTCACCGGTCACCTTCCTGAGCGTGGTCCTCGCCGCCGTCGCGACCGCCCTGCTCGGGCCGCCGATCACCCACGCCGCCGCCACGATCCTGGGCGTGCCGCTGCGGGCCTCCCGCGCCGCCGGGTTCCTGGCCGCCGCCAACACCCGCGCCGCGGCCCGGCGGCTGGCCTCGGTGACCACCCCGCTCACCCTCGCCGTCGCCATGACCGGCACGATCCTGTTCGTCCAGACCACCCTGGGCCACGCCGCCGGGAGGCAGGCCGACCAGGGCACCCTGGCCCCCTACGCGCTCGCCGGACCCGCAGGCGTCCCCGCCGGGGTCGCCGACGCCGCGCGCCGCCTGGAGGGGGTCGGCGAGGTCACCCAGATCGTGCGCACCACCCTGCGCGTCGGCGTCGACAAGTACCCCGCCCAGGGCGTCACCCCCGGCAGGCCCTCCGCCGCCCTCGACCTGGACGTGCGCGAAGGCTCCCTGGACCGCCTGGCCCCCGGCGCGCTGGCCCTCAGCGCCACCGCCGCCGACCACCGCGGCGCCCGCCTCGGCGACCGGATCCCCCTCATCCTGGGCGACGGCACCCGCGCCACCGCCCGGCTGGTGGCGATCTACCGGCGCGGTCTGGGGTTCGGCGACGTCACCCTGCCCTTCGAGCAGGTAGCCGGGCATGTCGACGACCCCCGCGCCGACACCGTCCTGATCACCCCGCGGCCCGGCGCGGCGCCCGTTGCCCGCCGCGGCCTGGCCGCACTGGCCGCCGCCGGCCCCGGGCCGCGGCTGCTGGAGGCGGGCGCCCTCGCCGACCGCGGCCGCGCCGCCCGGCAGGGCGCCGCCCAGGTCAACCTGGCCGCCATGGGACTGATCATCGCCTTCACCGCGATCGCGCTGGTCAACAGCCTGGCGATGGCCACCGGCGACCGCGCGCGGGAACTGGCGCTGCTGCGGCTGGCCGGCGCCACCCGCCGCCAGATCATGCGGATGCTGCGCTGGGAGACCCTCATCCTGGTGGCCACCGGCGCCGCCGCCGGGACCGCGATCGCCGCCGCCACCCTCACCGCGTTCGCCGCCGGCATGACCCGGGGCGCACCGCCCCACGCACCGCCGCTCGCGTGCCTGGGCATCCTGGCCGCCGTCACCGCGCTCGCCCTGGCCGCGCGCCTGGCGCTGCGCGAGCACCCCGCCGAGGTCATCGGCTCCCGCGAATGACCCGGCGCCGGGCGCACCCAGACAGGTGAGCGGAAAGGCGTGACGGGAGAAGGGACCGGGGTCAGGCGCGGGTGACGGCCAGGCGCACGCCCAGGCCGATCAGCGCCGCCCCGGTCAGCCCGTCGATGGCGCGCCGCACCCGCTCCCGCGAGAACACCCGCCGCAGCGCCCCCACCACGTTGGCCACCGCCATGAACCACACGCACGCCACCGCCGCCGCCACCAGCGACAGCAGCAGCGTGTCGGTCACCGCCGGGTGATCGCCCAGGAACTGCGGCATCAGCGCGACGAAGAACACCGCCGCCTTCGGGTTCAGCACGTTGCACAGCAGGCCCTGGCGGAACGCCGCCCACCACGGCACCGCCGCGCGCTCACCCGGCCCCTCACCGGGGCCGGCGCCGCCGCCCCGGGCCGCCGCCCGCAGCGACCGCACCCCCAGATACAGCAGATACACCGCCCCGACGATCTTCACGGCGGTGAACGCCGTGGCCGAGGCCGCCAGCAGCGCCGCCACCCCCAGCGCCGCCGTCGCCGCCCACACCAGCACGCCCAGGGCCACGCCCAGCGCCGCGGCCATCCCGCCGCGCCGCCCGCCCACCGCCGCGTGCCGGACCACGATCGCGAAATCCGGGCCCGGCGACATCGCGCCCAGCCCCATCGTCACCGCGAACGCCACCAGCTGCGCCGAATCCGCCATCGCGATCCCGCCGTCCCTTCCGCATCGCCACGCGCGCACCTCCCGGTCCTCCCGGTCCGCCCCGAAACAGGCTAGCGGGGGCGATCATCCCTCACCCCCCGGGCAGCACCCGGCCCGCCAGCAGCTCCAGCGCCCGGTCCACGTCCGCCTCGCAGGTCGACAGGTGGAACGCGCAGCGCAACCGCCCCGCCCGCACCGAGGCGACCACCCCCTGAGCGGCCAGCGACTGCGCCGTCCCCTCCGCCACCGGCACCGACACGATCGCCGAATCCCCCGGCCCCAGCCCCAGCCCCGCCCGGAACCGGTTCGCCAGCGCCAGATCGTGGGCGCCGACGGCCTCCACCCCGACCCGCACCAGCAGCTCCAGCGCCGGAACCTGGCCCACCCAGCTCTGCCACGCCGGCGACAGGTCCAGCCGGCGCGCGTCACCGGCCAGCCGCAGCGGCCCCCCGTAGATCGAGTCCCAGACGTCCTCGCCCGCGTACCAGCCCGCCCCCACCGCGGGCAGCGCCGCCAGCGCCTCGGGCGTCCCGGCCAGGAAGCACGTGCCGCGCGGGCCCAGCAGCCACTTGTAGCCGCCGCACACCAGCAGGTCCACGCGGTCGGCGGGCACCGGCAGCCAGCCCACCGCCTGCGTGGCGTCCAGCAGGATCCGCGCGCCGTGCGCCCGCGCCGCCCCGATCAGCTCCTCCATCGCCGCGACCCGGCCGTCGGCCGACTGCACCGCCGACACCGCCACCAGGTCCACCCCGCCGTCCACCGACCCGGCGACCTCCTCCAGCGGCACCGACCGCACCACCAGATCCGGACGGGCCAGGAACGGGAACAGCAGCGAGGTGAAATCGCCGTCGGCCACCAGCACCCTCGCCCCCGCCGGCAGCGACGCCGCCACCAGCCCCACGAAGTACGACACCTGCGACCCGCACGCGATCCGCTCCGGCGGCAGCCCCACCAGCCGCCCGAACAGCTCCCGCGCCCGCCGCACCGCCTCGTCCCCCGTCGCCGTGGTCAGCAGGCCCGCCGCGCGGTCCCGCTCGCCCGCCAGCATCGCCTCGTGCGCCGCCCGCGGCGGCAACCCGTAGGAGGCGGTGTTGAGATAGGCCACCCGGGGCGCGAACTCGCGCCGCGCCTCCCGCGCCGAAAGGCTCCCGCCGGCCGGATCACTGGACAAAGCGCTGGACAGAGCGCTGGACGAAGCGCTGCTCGTGTCGGTCATGGCCCGATCATCGGCGAATCCGGACCCATAGCACAAACGACTATCTTCTAGGGCCGACCCAGAAATGATTGATACCTTGCCGCCATGCTCGACCTCAACCGCGCCCGCGTCCTGCGCGAGGTCGCCCGGCTGGGATCGATGACCGCCGCGGCGCGCTGGCCGCCCTGCGCGCCCGCGGTCACCGTCTCCCTCACCGAGGCCGAACCGCCTGCCCTGGCCGCACGGCGCGCCGGCGACCTGGCCCTGGTGTTCGCCTACCGTTCCTAGGGACTGTGCATGAGTTGCTCAGCCGCGCGCCCCGAACGGTGCTGGGCGCACTGGTCCCCGGCGTACTCGACCCCGGGCCGGCGACACGCATCGCGTGCGTGGTCCGTTCCCGGGAGGCCGGTTCCCTATGCGACCTGGCCATGTGGGCTCGACAAGAGGCGACGGGGAGGCCCCAGACCATCACTCCGGTGGAAAGGGGCCCCGCACGCTGACATCGAACCCGGCGTCCCAGATCGCGCTACTGAAAGTACGGGGTTGAACACAAGCCGTCAAGTCGGATCACTTGATCGCCTGCGTTTTCACTCAACCGACCTCACAGATGAACGGTTCACCCCCCACACGCCCTCTAACACCGACGCCGGATTCCGCGAGATCCCGCTGCGCGAGGACCCCGTCCGGCTCGCCGTCCCCGCCGCGCACCCGCTGGCGGGCGCCACCCGCCCCAACCTGGCCGACCTGGCCGAGGACACCTGGGCCTCGGGCTGCGAACGCTGCCGCGGCCACCTGCTGCGCGCCTGCGCCCGCGCCGGGTTCAGCCCCCGCATCGCCTTCGCCACCGACGACCACATCGCCGTGCAGCGCCTGGTCGCCCGCGGCCTGGCCGTCACCGCCATGCCCGCGCTGGCCTTCGCCCTGCACCGCGAGCCCGGGGTCGCCCCGCCGCCCTGCACCGGGCTGGGACGTCGCCGCATCACCGCGCTGGTGGCCGCCGGGCCCGTCCCCCCGGCCGTGGCCGCGCTGCTGGACGAGATCGTCACCGTGGCCCGCGACGCCCCGCCGACCGCGGCGGACCCGGGCGACACCGAGGACACCGGGGACACCGGGGACGCCGGGGACGGCGCGGGGGACGCGGTCAGCGGTGCCAGGGGCCGGTGACGGCGAAGGTCGTGCCCGGGTCGTAGACGTTGACGAACATCGTCCGCCCGTCCGGGGAGAAGGTCACCCCCGCGAACTCGCCCCACTCCGGCTCCTGCTCGGTGCCGGTGTTCTGCCGGTTGCGCGCCACCGGGTACACCGTGCGACCCCGCGTCACCCCGTACACGTGCTGCGCGCCGCCGCCGTCCTCGCACACCATCAGCCCGCCCTGCGGGGCCAGCGCGATGTTGTCGGGCGACTCGCCCGGCGTGTTCACATCGGTGTCCGGCCCGAACACGATCACCAGCGTCAGGCGCCGCGAGCGCGGCTCGTACGACCACACCTGCCCGAAGTGGTCGGCCTGCGACCCCTCGCTCCTGCGCGCGAAGCTGCACACGAAGTAGAGCCGGTCACCGCCCCAGTAGCAGCCCTCCAGCTTCTGCCCGTGCGTGATGCCGCCGGGCCCGAAGTCCTGGAAGCGGATCGGGGTCTGCTTGGCCAGCGGGTCGGGCACCGGGACCCACCGCACGTCCTTGAACGTGGTGCCCGGTTCCTGCACCACCGCCAGGTCGGTCACCCCCGGCACCCGCAGCGCCTCGAGCCGTCCTCCGGCGCGCAGGCTGCCCAAGCCGCCCCGGGGCTTGTCGGGGAGGAAGCGGTAGAACAGCCCGAACGGCTTCTCGAAGGCGTCCTCGGTCTCGTACACCACGCCGTCGCGCGGGTCGATCGCCACGGCCTCGTGCTGGAAGCGGCCCAGCGCCGTCAGCGGCACCGCGCCGCCGCGCTCGGGGCGGGCCGGATCGACCTCGAAGACGAACCCGTGATCCTTGGTGTAGCCGTTGGTGCCGGCCTTGTCCTCGCTCTCCTCGCACGTCAGCCAGGTCCCCCACGGCGTGGGGCCGCCCGCGCAGTTGACCGCCGTCCCCGCGATCGCCACCCGCTCGCCGCGGACCCGGCCGGCGGCGGAGACCTCCAGGGCCGTGCACCCGCCCTTGCCCTCGGGGTCGTAGGTCAGCCCCTCGACCGCCGGGACGCGATGCTCGGCGTCGGGGCGGTTCTCGTGGTTGCGCACCAGCCGCACACCGCCCGAACGGCCGCGGAAGGCGGCCATGCCGTCGGCGTGGCTGGGCACCGGGCCCTCGCCCGAGCGCAGCGGCTCGCCCTCACGCGACAAGATCCTGTAGCGGAAGCCGCGGGGCAGGTCCAGGATCCCGGCCGGGTCGGGCAGCAGCGGCCCGTACCCCGCCCAGCCGCCCGCCGGCCTCCCGGCCGGGGCCGCCGCCGGGGCGGCCGACGCGGTGCCGGCGAAGAGCTGCTCCAACGCTCCGGTGAAGGCGATGCCCGCCCCTACCGCGCCGCCGCGGCCCAGGATCTGACGTCGCGTGACGGACATGGCCCCTCCTTGCGCCAGGCTGTAACAGGGAGTTTGTAACACATGCTTCACTGCGTGTGAACCGCCCTCGAGCCGCTTTGTAGATCTTGGCCGAAGGATCCCCGGCCGAACGCGCGGCGGCCCCGGCCGGGCCCGCTACAGTTACCGAACCGGCATTCACAAACCTGCCGGTCCAACCCCGTGAGGAGCCCGGCCGTGGCGCGCCCCCGTACCACCAGCGACGAGGCGATCCTGCGCGCGGCGGCCCGCGTGCTGGGACGCCTGGGCCCCGGCCGCCTCACCCTGGCCGCCGTCGCCGCCGAGGCCGGGCTGGCCCCCGCCACGATCGTCCAGCGCTTCGGCTCCAAACGCGGGCTGCTGCTGGCGCTGGCCCGGCAGGCAGGCCCGGGCGTCCGCCGCTACTTCGAGGACGCCCGCCGCCAGGCCGCCCCGGGGGACGCGCCGCTGGAGATCCTGCACGCGGCGCTGGGCGCGATGGCCGCCACCGTGCGCACCCCCGAGGAGATGGCCAACAGCCTGGCCTTCCTCCAGCTCGACCTCGCCGACCCCGAGTTCCGCGAGCCGGCCGCCGTCCACTTCGGCATCGTCCGCGAGGAGATCACCGCGCTGCTGCGGGAGGCCGCCGCGACCGGCGGCCTGGCCCCCGGCACCGGCACCGCCGCACTGGCCCGCTCGGTCCACGTCGCCTACAACGGCGTCCTGATCGTCTGGGCGATGACCGGCGAGGGCGGCACCCTGCGGGAGGCCCTGCGCACCGACCTCGACCGCCTCCTGGCCCCGCACCGCCCCTGATCAGCCCCGCCCCTGATCAGCCCCGGCGGGCCCCTCGGACGCGGCGGAGCGCTCCGCGGAACGCTCGGCGGCGCGCTGCAGGCGGCGGCCCAGATCGCCCAGCCGCCCGGCCAGCTCCGGCGGCTCCCGCACCGTGAACTCGATCTCCAGGAACGCGATCCGCAGCGCCGTCCACTCCAGCGAGTCGGCCGCGGTGCGCAGCGTGCAGGTGCGCTCGTCGACCGGCTCCAGCTCCGTCCCCGCCACCCGGAACCGGTCGGCCAGCTCCGCCGCCGAGGCGTGCACCGTCAGCACGGCCTCCCGGACGGGCCGCGCCGCCGCCAGCGACCGCTTCACGAACGCCGCCGCGTCCGGCGCCGGCAGCGTCCGCTCCCCGCCGCGCACCCCGGTCGGCAGCGGCTCCTCCAGCCGGTCGACCCGGAACGTCCGCCAGTCCCCCCGGCCCAGATCCCACGCCACCAGGTACCAGCGCCGCCCCGCCGACACCAGCCCGTAGGGCTCCACCAGCCGGCGGCTCTCGGCGTCGCCCTTGTCCCGGTAGGCGAACCGCAGCCGCTCCCGGTCGCGGCACGCCGCCGCCAGCACCGTCAGCGTCTCGGGCGCCACGCTCGGCCCCGCCGGCGGCGCCGCGATCGGCATCGTGGCCGTCGCCAGCGCCCCCACCCGGCGCCGCAGCCGGTCCGGCAGCACCTGCTCCAGCTTGGCCAGCGCGCGCACCGAGGTCTCCTCGATCCCGTCGACGCCGCCGCCCGCCGCCGCGCCCCGCAGTCCCAGCGCGATCGCCACCGCCTCCTCGTCGTCCAGCAGCAGCGGCGGCAGCGCCGTCCCCGCCTCCAGCCGGTACCCGCCCAGCGCGCCCAGCTCGGCGCGCACCGGATAGCCCAGCCCGCGCAGCCGCTCCACGTCGCGGCGCACGGTGCGGACGGTCACGCCCAGCCGCGCGGCCAGTTCGGGGCCGGTCTGTTCGCGCCGGGCCTGCAACAGCGAGAGCAGCTGGAGCAGCCGCGCCGAGGTGTCGGTCACGCCCACCAGTATGCGATCGAAACAGGACCGATCCTGACCTGCTTGCCTCCTAGCGTGACGGTCATGACGCCGACCAGCGACGCCCCCGCCGTGCACCGCGACCACATCGTGATCAAGGGCGCGCGCGAGAACAACCTCAGGGACCTGTCACTGCGCATCCCCAAGGAGAAGATCGTCGTCTTCACCGGGGTGTCGGGCTCGGGCAAGTCCTCGGTGGTGTTCGACACCGTCGCCGTGGAGTCGCAGCGCCAGCTCAACGAGACCTTCACCTGGTTCATCCGCAACCGGCTGCCCAAGTACGAGCGCCCCGACGCCGACGTCATCGACCACCTCGCCCCCGCCATCGTGGTCGACCAGAAGCCCATCGGCGGCAACTCCCGCTCCACCGTCGGCACCATGACCGACATCTACTCGGTCATCCGGGTGCTGTTCTCCCGGTGCGGAGAGCCCAGCGCGGGCGACTCCTCGGTCTACTCCTTCAACGACCCCCAGGGCATGTGCCCCGAATGCGACGGCCTCGGCCGCGTCGTCCGCGTCGACCTGGACAAGTTCCTGGACACCACCAAGTCGCTCGACGACGGCGCCATCCTCTTCCCGCCCTTCGCCACCGGCACCTACCCCTGGCAGTTGGTCGCCGAATCCGGCCTGTTCGACCCCGGCAAGCCGCTGCGCGACTACACCCGGGAGGAATGGGACCTGTTCCTGTACGGCAAGGGCTTCCGGGTGCCGCGCCTCAACCACACCGGCTCGATGGGCCACAACGCCTACGAGGGCCTGGTCGAACGCTTCGAGCGCCTCTACATCAAACGCGACCTGTCCGCCCTGTCCGAACGCAGCCGGCAGGCCGCGGCCGGCGTGGTGTCCGAGCGCACCTGCCCCGAATGCGTCGGTGCCCGCCTCAACGCCAAGGCCCTGGCCAGCCGCATCGGCGGCCGCAACATCGCCGACCTGTGCGCCCTGGAGGTCGGCGACCTGATCGGCGCCCTCGCCGGGATCGGCGACCCGGTCGGACGGCCCATCGCCGCGGCAGCCGTCGAACGCCTGCGGCGCCTGGAGGCGATCGGCCTGTCCTACCTGAGCCTGGACCGGCAGACCTCCACCCTCTCCGGCGGCGAGGCCCAGCGGCTCAAGGTCGTCCGGCACCTGGGCTCCAGCCTCACCGGCATGACCTACATCTTCGACGAGCCCAGCACCGGCATGCACCCCCGCGACATCGGCCGCCTCAACGACCTGCTGCGCCAGCTGCGCGACAAGGGCAACACCGTGCTGGTCGTCGAGCACGACCCCGACGTGATCGAGGTCGCCGACCACGTCATCGACATGGGCCCGGGCGCCGGCACCCGCGGCGGCGAGGCGGTGTTCCAGGGAACGGTCGAGCAGCTGCGCGCCTCGGCCACCCTCACCGGGCGCTGCCTGCGCCGATCCGCACCGGTCAAGGCGGACTTCCGCGAGCCGTCCGGCTGGCTCACCGTGACCGGCGCCGCCCTGCACAACCTCAAGGACGTCACCGCGCGCTTCCCCGCCGGCGTGCTCACCGCCGTCACCGGCGTGGCCGGCTCGGGCAAGAGCACCCTGGTCTCGCGGGTGTTCACCGCCGCCCACCCCGAGGCGATCGTGGTCGACCAGTCGGCCATCGGCACCTCCCGGCGCTCCAGCCCCGCCACCTACATCGGGATCATGGACCCGCTGCGGCGGCTGTTCGCCAAGGCCACCGGCGCCGACCCCGGTCTGTTCAGCCACAACTCCAAGGGCGCCTGCCCCGACTGCGACGGCAACGGCGTCATCTTCACCGACCTGGCCTTCATGGACCCCGTCACCACCCTCTGCCAGGCATGCCACGGCACCCGCTACCGCCCCGAGGTCCTGCGGCACCGGCTGCGCGGCCGCTCGATCGTGGACGTGCTCGCCCTCACCGCCGAGGAGGCCCTGGACTTCTTCCCCGAGAAGACCCTGCACACCAGGATCCGCACGCTCAACGAGGTCGGCCTCACCTACCTCACCCTCGGCCAGCCCCTCAGCTCCCTGTCCGGCGGCGAACGGCAGCGCATCAAGCTCGCCGACCAGCTGCACCGCACCGGCCAGATCTACGTCCTGGACGAACCCACCACCGGCCTGCACATGGCCGACGTCGACACCCTGGTCGCCCTCCTGGACCGGCTGGTGGACGCCGGCAACACCGTGATCGTCATCGAGCACGACCTGGACGTCATCCGCCGCGCCGACTGGATCATCGACCTCGGCCCCGGCGGCGGCGAGCACGGCGGCCGCGTCGTGTTCGAGGGCACCCCCGCCCGCCTGCTGGAATCACCCGACTCCATCACCGCCGCCCACCTGCGCAAGGCCGTCCCGTCCGCCGGGGGCTGACGCCGGCCGGCCGGCGGGTCGAGAGTCGACTTTGGTCTATCGACGGTCGCACATGGGCTGATGCCCGCCCCGCCCGCCGCCGGGCAGGCTGCGTACAGGGCCCGCGTACGGGCCCGTACGCAGCCACCGCACCAGGGGGACGACTTCGATGGCCGCCAACGCCCGGGAACGCTGGGTGCTCGAACACAACGGGCGACGACTGGAGGTGGAGAGCCCGCCGGGCGGCTCCAAGCGGGAGATCCGCATGTTCGTCGACGGCGAGCAGGTCGCCGAGGAGCACGTCTCCGGCAAGAAGGCCGCCAAACTCACCCACGACGACCTCACCGTCAAGGCCACCTGGGACTGGCTCGGCCACCTCGGCATGGTCGCGCTCGTGCCCGCCTCCACCGACCTGGAGGTCAAGGACGTCCAGGACGTCAAGGACCTGGTCGCCCGCGCCGGCGAAACCTGGTTCACCCCGCCCGAGGGCAGCCGCGCCGCCCGCCGCGAGCGCCTGGCCCGCCGCTACCCCCGCCTGTACGCCTCGCGGCACGTCGCCGCCGCGGTCGCCAAGGTCCTCCTCCCGCTGCTGGGCATCGCCGCGCTCATCCGGATCCCCAAGCCCGACATCGACCTGCCCGAGGTGAACCTGCCCGACCCGCCGGACCTGCCGCGGCCCCGCATCCCGTGGCCCGACATCGACCTGCCCTCGATCCCGTGGCCGGACCTCACCCTGCCCGGCTGGGTCCAGGCGATCCTGGAGACCGCCAAGTACTGGGGCCCGATCACGGCGGCCGTGTTCATCGCCGTCCAGGAGTACCAGCGCCGCAAGAAGCAGCGCGAGAAGGCCGCCGAACGCGCCGCCGCCGCTCAGGACCCCGCGGGCGGGCAGCCCGGCGAGCGCGAATCCGACACGGGCAAGGACGACGAAGGCGAGACGGACCGGGAAGGGGAACAGGAAGGGGAACGGGAGACCGCGCCTTCCCGGAACCTCAACCGCTGAGCAGCGCGAACAGGCCCGCACACGTCAGCGCGACCATCACCGCCGCCACCGGCGCCTGACCCGGCCGCGCGCGTTCGCGCGGCCGGATCCGCAGCGCCAGGTCGTGGGCGGCGATGGTCGCCGCGATATGCCCCAGCACGATCGCGTTCACCTGCACCTGCGCGGTCAGCGTCGGCCCGGCCAGGTCGTGGTCGATGCGGTGCCCGGTCGAGCCCAGCAGGTTCCACCCGGCGCCGAACGGGTCGCTGGCCAGGATGAACGTCATCTGGCCCTCCAGCACGAAGAACGAGAAGTAGTGCGCGAGGCTGTAGCCCAGCGCGATCGGCAGCAATGTCGCGGCGAAGCGCCCCGGCACGGCCGCCCCCTCCGGCTCCCCGGTCAGCGCGGCGCTCAAGCGCATCGCCGCCACGTACAGCGCGGCGACCGCGCCGATGGAGCACGCCAGCCCCAGCGACCCGGCCGCCACGCCGCCCGGGTCGACGTTGTCGCGCCAGAAGGTGGTGCGGGTGACGCCGTCGAACCCGGTCGAGCCGATCAGCACGCACGCCACCGCCACCAGCCCCGGCTCGGCGGCGCCGCCCACCAGCCCGGTCAGGGGTGTGCGCAGCACCAGCGCGCCGTCACCGCGGCGGCCCAGCGGGGCCATGCGCGCCAGCAGGCTGGAGTAGACCTCGAACCCGTCGCCGCGCGTGAACCACTCCCGCCCGTACACCTGCGCCAGGGTCAGGTTGACCGCCGCGTACGCCAGGATCAGCCACCCCACCAGCCGGGGATCGGAACGGCCGGGCGCCACCAGCTCCAGCCACACGAACGCCGTCAGCCAGCAGGCCGCCGGCCAGTACCCCAGCCGGGCCGGCGGCGTGCGGCGCCCGCCGACCGGGTCGGTCCCGGTGAGGCGGCACAGGACGGCGTGCAGCGTGCGGAGCGGGTTGACGCGCCTCCACACCGGCCCCAGCAGGACGCTCGCGGGCACGAGCCCGACCCAGAACGTGACGTACAGCGCCCAGGGCGCCAGGTTGGCCTTCTCGCCGGGCGGCCCGCCCAGCGCGACGGCCACCACGAACACCGCCGCCGCCAGCGCCGCCGCCCGTCCGGCGCGGGCGAGGGCGGCCGAGTCCAGGACCCGCGCCGGACCGGGCGGCAGGGGACGCCCGCCGTCCGAGCGCAGCCGCGGCCGCTTCCAGGCGACCGTCAGCACCAGGAAGGAGGCGGCGACCGCCGTCCCGCCGCCGATGATCGCGGCCACCGCGTCCAGCGGGAGGTCGGTCCGCCCGCCCAGCCCGTGCGCCAGCACGCCCTCCACCAGGGCGGGGCCCGCCGCCCCCGACGGCGTCGCCGCCTCCGTCAGTACCGGCACGGCGTCAGCCCACCTGCAGTTCGAACGCGCGGGCGCCGGAATGGTGCAGCTCGGCCTCGAACACCCCCGGCGTGTCGGCGACCAGCCGCAGCGTGCCCGCCCGGCCCGGCCGCAGCGCCAGCGTGCGGTCGTAGCCGTGCACGTGGAACTCCTCGGCGGCGTCGCTGGTCACGGTGATCTCCACGGTGGCGCCGCGGCGGACCTTCACCCGGCCCGAGGCGGTGCGGGCCTTCCCGTCCGCCACGGTGACCGCGATCCGCGTGACCTCGGCGGGACTCGCGCTCGCGGTGGACCGGCCGGCCGTCGGCGACGCCGCGGGGCTCGAGCCGGTCCCGGCGGGCTCGCCGCATGCCGCGGCGGCCCCCGGCAACGTCGCCGCGGCCACCGCGGCCACCAGTACCCGTCGCACAGCCGCCCTCATGCCTCTCCTCCCGGCCGGGTGTTTCACACCACAAAACGTGACACTAGACAATGACACATTCAAAGATGACATACTCCGGCCAGGGGCGGTCCACACCGCTTCCGACCGCAGGACCGTAGGACGGCAGGAGGAGCATCCGTGTGGGATCGAGCGACGTACACCGGCGGGGACGGCCGCGCGCTGTGGCTCGCCGCCGCCCCCGTCCAGGCCCTCCGCGAGGAGGCCAAGCCCGCCGGCGGAGCGGCGCTCGACCAGATCCTCATCGCCTCCGGCGGGGCCGCGCTGCTCACCGCCGCCCTGCTCGTCCTGGGCTGGGGGCACCGCACCGGGCGGATCACGCTCCTCACCCGGCTGGCCGCCCTGTCCGAGCGCGGCGTGGGCCGGGGCCTGCCCGGCTGGGCCGCGCTGCCCGCCACCGTGTCACTGCTGTCGCTGGTCACCGCCCTGCTCGGGATGTACTGGGACATCTCCCTGCACATCTCGCACGGCCGGGACGAGGGCCCGCTGGCCAACATCGCCCACTACCCCATCCTCATCGGCCTGTTCGGGATCTTCACCGCCGGAGTGCTGGCGATGGTGCTGCCCCGCGGCGAGCGCCCCGGCCGCGCCGCCGTCCGGATCACCCGTGACTGGTACGCCCCCGCCGGCGGCGTCCTGCTGGCCGGGGCCGGGTTCTACGCCCTGCTCGGCTTCCCCCTCGACGACCTGTGGCACCGCGTCTTCGGCCAGGACGTCACCCTGTGGGGCCCCACCCACCTGATGCTCATCGGCGGCGCCGGACTGTCGCTGGTCGCCATGATGATCCTGGAACGCGAGGGCCGCCGCGCCTGGCGCGGCCCCGCCGCCGACCAGCCCTCCGGCGCCGCCCGGTACGTGCGGCGCGGTATGCACGCGGGCGGCCTGCTGATCGGGCTGTCGGTGTTCCAGGCCGAGTACGACTTCGGCGTCCCGCAGTTCCGGCTCGTCCACCAGCCGCTGCTGATCGCGCTGGCCGCCGGGTGCGCGCTGGTCGCCGCGCGGCTGTGGGTCGGCCGGGGCGGCGCGATCTTCGCGGTGCTGTTCTACATGCTGATCCGCGGCGGGGTGTCGGTGCTGGTCGGCCCCGCGGTGATCGGGGAACTGCTCGCCTCGGTCCCGCTCTACTTCGCCGAGGCGCTGTGCGTCGAGCTGGCCGCACTCGCCCTGGCCCGCCGCCCGCTCGCGCTCGGCGCGGTGAGCGGCGTGCTGATCGGCACCGCCGGGTTCGCCGGGGAGTACGCCTGGAGCCAGGCCGCCTTCCGCCTGCCCTGGACGGGCGACATCCTCGCCGAGGGCATGATCATGGCCGTGGCCGGCGGCGTCGCCGGCGGCCTGTGCGGGGCGATGCTGGCCGAGGGACTGGAAGGACGGCTGCCCCGGCCCGCGGTGTCGCGGACCGCGTTCGCCGCCTCCCTCGTGGGCGTCGCGGCGGCCGTCGCCAACGGACTGGTCATCGACGTCCCCCAGAACGTGCGGGCCCAGGTCGAACTCACCGCCGTGCAGGGCACCGCCGCCGACCGCACCGCGCACGCCCGCATCGTCCTCTCCCCGCCCCGCGCCGCCGACGGACCCGCGTGGGCGGTCATCACCGGCTGGCAGGGCGAGGGCCTGCACGTCGAGCCCCTGGTCAGCGAGGGCGGCGGCGTCTACCGCACCAGCGCCCCCATGCCACTGCACGGCCAGTGGAAGACCCTGATCCGGCTGCACGACGGCCGCTCGATGGCGGGCGTCCCCCTCTACATGCCCGCCGACCCCGCCATCGGCGCCCGCGCGCTGCCCGCCCCGCAGTCCTTCGACCGCCCCGCCCAGAGCGAACGGACGATCCTGCAGCGCGAGCTGAAGACCGGCGTGCCCGGCTGGCTCTGGCTGGCCTGCTCCTCGGTCGTGCTCGCCTGCACCCTCGCGCTCATCCTCTCGCTGGGCTGGGGCGTGGCCCGCGTCTCCCGGTCGCTGCGGCCCGAGCCGCCCGCGCCGCGCTCCCCCGGGACACGGGAACGGGCCGGCGCATGACCGGCGGCGTGAGCGGCGCGAGCGGCGTGCTGGCCACGCACCCGCTGGTCAGCGCCGTCCCGTTCTTCGTCCCGACGTTCGTCGTCGTCGCCGTGATCGCCGTCATCGTCTGGCGCGACCGCCACCGCGACGACGATGACGGCGATGACGGCGATCCCGACCCGACGCCGGAGCCGGACGCGCGCGGGAGCGGGCACGGCGACGGCGCCGATCACGCGGGCGCGGACGGCTAGGGTCGGGGCCATGACCGCGCCCTCCCCGCCGCCGGCCTCGTCCCCGTCGTCCGCCTCGTCCGCCTACCTGGCGCGGCTGTTCTCCCTGGAGGGAAGGGTCGCCCTCGTCACCGGGGGAAGCTCGGGGATCGGCCGGGCCATCGCCGAGGCCCTGGCCCGGGCGGGCGCCGGCGTCGTGATCGTCGCGCGGCGGGAGGCCGAGCTGGCCGCGACCGTCCGCGACCTGGAGTCGCACGGCTGCCGTGCCGCCTGGGTCAGCGCCGACCTGGGCACCCGGGAGGGGGTGGCCCGGGCGGCCGAGGAGGCGGCCGGCGTCTTCGGCGAGCCCGACATCCTGGTCAACTCCGCCGCGGTCAACCTGCGGCCCCCGATGGGCGAGCTCGGCCAGGACGTCTGGGACACCACCATGGCGGTCAACCTGCAGGCCCCCTACCTGCTCGGGCAGCGGTTCGGGCCGGGCATGGCCGAGCGCGGCTTCGGCAGGATCATCCACATCACCTCACAGCAGGCCTACCGGGCGTTCGTGCAGAGCGGCGCGTACGGGGTGTCCAAGGCGGGCCTGGCCGCGCTGGCCCGCTCCCAGGCCGAGGCGTGGTCGCCCCACGGCGTCACCTGCAACGCCCTGGTGCCAGGCTTCGTCATGACCCCGCTCAACGCCCGGCTCTCCGACGACCCGGAGACGGTCGCCGCGCTGGCCGCCCGCACCATGGTCGGACGCAACGGGCTGGCCGAGGACTTCGCGGGCGCGGCGGTGTTCCTGGCCGGTGCGGCCTCCGGCTACATCACCGGGCAGGCGCTGTTCGTCGACGGCGGGCTGTCGGTCCACTAACCCCCGCCTCCGCAGCGGCGCACCAGCGCCTCCAGGCCGTCCATCAGGATCTCCAGGCCGAAGACGAAGTCCTCGTCGGGCCCTCCCACCCCCTCGAAGAACACCCCCTCCGCGACGATCGCGCGAAGCTCCGGGAAGTGCCCGGGGTCGGCGAGCCGTGTGAGCATCGCGCCGTAGTCGCCGATGACCTCCGCCTCGGTGGTGCTCGCCGCCTGGAACGACGACTGCAGGTCGTGGAACAGCGAGACCTCCGACCGGACGAAGTTGCTCAGCAGGATCAGCAGCGAGATCCGCGGCCCCGGGGGCAGGCCCATGCCGCGCATGGCGCCCAGCCCGGCCTCCATCCACCGCACGTTGTTGGGCATGATCGGCGGGCCGGTGATCGGCGCGCGCAGCAACCACGGGTAGCGCCCCAGCGCCTCGCGCAGCGCCCGCACCCAGGCCGACAGCGCCTCGCGCCAGCCCGCCTCGGGGTCCGGCAGCGGCGGCGGGGCGCCCAAGACCTCGTCGGTCATCAGCGCGAGCAGGTCGTTCTTGGACGGCACGTACCGGTAGAGCGCCATCGTCGACACGCCGACCTCCGCCGCGACCCGGCTCATGGAGACCGCCTCCAGGCCCTCGGCCGAGCCGATCCGCACCGCCGCGTCGATGATCCCCTTCAGCGTGAGCGCGCGCTTGGGCCCCTTGCCGGGACGCTCCCGCAGCCCCCAGGCCAGTTCGATGCCCTCCGGCAGCCCTGCGCCGTTGTCCTCGCCCATCGCGTCCTTCGGATCGGAGTTGACCGCGCCCACCTGTGCGTGTATACCCTACGCAGTACCGCGTAGCCCATACACAATAAAGCGTACGCCATACACGGAAGGCCGCCCATGAGCGAACCACCAGCCCAGACCGCCGTCGAGACGACCGGGCTGCGCAAGTCCTACGGCTCGATGACCGTCCTGGACGGCATCGACCTGCACGTCACCCGGGGCAGCGTGTACGCGCTGCTGGGCCCCAACGGCGCGGGCAAGACCACCACCGTGCGGATCCTGTCCACTCTCACCCCGCCCGACGGCGGCACCGCCCGCGTCGCCGGCCTGGACGTCGTCGCCCAGCGCAGGCGGGTGCGCCGCGCCATCAGCCTCACCGGCCAGTACGCCGCCGTCGACGAGCTGCAGACCGGCGAGGAGAACCTGCGCATGATGGGACGGCTGCGCCGCCTCTCACGCGCCCAGGCCCGCCGCCGCGCCGCCGAACTGCTGGAGCGCTTCGACCTCACCGAGGCCGCCGGGCGCCGCGTCGGCACCTACTCCGGCGGCATGCGCCGCCGCCTCGACCTGGCCGCCGGCCTGGTCACCGAACCCGCCGTGCTCTTCCTGGACGAGCCCACCACCGGCCTGGACCCGCGCAGCAGGCGCGCCATGTGGGACGTGGTCACCGACCTCACCGCCGGCGGCGTCACCGTCTTCCTCACCACCCAGTACCTGGAGGAGGCCGACCGGCTCGCCGACCGCATCGCGCTGATGGACGCCGGCCGCATCGTCGCCGAGGGCACCGCCGCCGAACTCAAGAACCGCGTCGCGGAGCAGCGCCTCGACCTGGTCGCCACCGGGCCGAGCGCGTTCGACGCGCTGGCCGCCGCCCTCGGGCCGCGCGTCGCGCACCGCGACCCCGCCCGGCTCACCGTCGGAGTCGCCAGCGACGGCACGGCCGCGCACGTGCGCGCCCTGCTCGACGAACTCGACCCCGCCGGCACGGACGTGGAACGCTTCGCCGTCCACGACACCACCCTCGACGACGTCTTCCTGGCCCTCACCGGCCGCACCGCCACCAGCACCCCCGGCCCGGACGGCGGCCCGACCGACCCGAACCACCCGGACGAGCAGGACGCCGCGAGCACCGGCGCCGGCAAGGAGGCCACCGTTGTCTGAACTCGCCGCCTGGCCCGTCCTGGCCGGCCGCAGCCTGCGCCTGACCATCCGCAACCTGGACTCGCTGCTCACCGCCGTCCTGCTGCCCGTCATGGTGCTGCTGCTGTTCGTCTACCTGTTCGGCGGCGCCATCCAGTCCGGAACGCCCGAGTACGTCACCTACGCCGTGCCCGGCGTGCTGGTCATGTGCGCCTCCTACGGCGCCTCCATGACGGCCGTGATGGTCGCCTCCGACCTGCAGGAGGGCATCGTCGACCGGTTCCGCTCCATGGACATCGGCGGCCGGACGCTGCTGTCGGGCCACGTCACCGCCAGCGCGCTGCGCAACCTGTTCTCGGTCGTCATGGTCTTCTCCGTCGCGTTCGCCATCGGCTTCCGGCCGGGCGCCGGACCCGCCGCCTGGCTGGCGACCTTCGCCCTGCTCACCGCCTTCATCGTGGCCATGTCGGCGATCTCCGCGACCGTCGGGCTCCTGGCCCGCACCCCAGAGGCGGCCAGCGGCTTCACCTTCTTCGTACTGTTCCTGCCCTACCCCAGCAGCGCGTTCGTCCCGATCGAGACGATGCCGGACTGGATGCACGGCTTCGCCCGCAACCAGCCCGCCACCCCCATCATCGAGAGCGTGCGCGGACTGCTGCTCGGCCAGCCCGTTGGCGACCGGCCCTGGACCGCACTGGCCTGGTGCGCCGGGATCCTGCTGGTCGCCGCCGCGCTCTCGGGGGTGCTGTTCCGCCGCCGCACCCGCTGACCCGCCGCGCCACCGATCCGCCGGGCCCGCCCGGGCCCGGCGCCCGGCCCAGCCCACAGGCCGGTCAGTCCCACAGGCCGGTCAGGCGGACCGCCTCGGCCGGATCGGCCGCGTACCGGACGCCCGCGAGCGGCCGGCCGTCCCCGTCCACCACCCGCCAGCCCCCGAGCTGGACGACGGGGACCCGGCCGCGGCGCATCGCCATCGCCAGCTCCGACAGCGTCCCCCACGACCCGCCGACCACGATCACCGCGTCCGCCGCGTTCACGATCAGCGCGTTGCGGGCCTGCCCCAGCCCGGTCGGCAGCGCCACGGTCAGATCGGGAGCGGCCCCGGCCCGGTCGGCGCCCGACAGCACGCCCACCACCACACCGCCGGCCGACCGGGCACCGGCCGCCACCGCGGCCATCACCCCGCCGTAGCCGCCGCAGACCACCACCG
Source organism: Actinomadura rugatobispora (assembly GCF_055379765.1). Classification (NCBI taxonomy): domain Bacteria; kingdom Bacillati; phylum Actinomycetota; class Actinomycetes; order Streptosporangiales; family Thermomonosporaceae; genus Actinomadura; species Actinomadura rugatobispora. The sequence continues at coordinate 11,000,267 of NZ_AP029191.1, forward strand.
CGCCCCGCCCGGCCAGCAGCCGGCCGACCTCGCGCGCCTCCGCCCGCTCCCGCCCGGTGCACTCGCCCGGCCCGCACACCGCCACCTGCACCGCCACCGGACGCGCCGCCCGGCCCTACGCGGCGTCGTGCCGGGACGCGATCGCGTCGATCCGCGCCGCCAGATCGAAGTCCCGGCTGGTCAGCCCGCCCGCGCTGTGGGTGGACAGGGCGAAGGTCAGCGTCCGCCAGCGGATGTCGATGTCGGGATGGTGATCGGCCTGCTCGGCGGCCCGGGCGACCTCCGTCACCAGCTCGATCCCCGCCATGAACGACGGCGCCTTCACCCGGCGGCGGATCTCCTCGCCGTCCCGCGTCCAGTTGGGCAGGTCCTTGAGACGGGCGGTGATCGCGGCGTCGTCGAGCAGTTCTGCCATCGTTTCCGTCCCTTTCGCTCGCGCTGCTTGCTCGCGCTGTTCGCTCGTGGTGCCTTCCCGTGGTCCCTTCCCTCCGAGTTCTACCTCACGCCCGGCCCGATCACGAGGACGGGGCGGTCAGGTCGTAGAGGGTGGTCCCGCCGACCGTGACGGCGGTGAAGCTGCGCTGCACCCACTCCGCGATCCGCTGGGCGGCGTCGCTGCCGCTCTCGGCGCGCCTCATCATCCCCATCGAGCCGCCGCCCACGAAGTAGTGGATCTTCCGGGCGGCCACCAGCGCCTGGAACCGCTCCAGCGTCGGCGCCGGATCGGTCCCGTTGAATCCGCCGACCGCCATCACCGGCCTCCCCGTGGCCAGCTGGTAGCCCGAGGCGCTGTTGGAGCCGACCGCCGCCGCCACCCAGGTGTAGGACGCCGCGCCGGCGTTGAGCATCGCGGTCACCTCGGCCGCGGGCTTGGCCGCGTTCAGCAGCCCGCCCGTACCACCGGCCCCTCCCGGGCCGCCGGGCATTCCCCCTCCGCGCCCCGGACGGGAGCCCGGGAACGGCATGCCGCCCTGGCCCATCCCTCCCGGCGGCGGCCCGGCGAACCGGCCGCCCGCCCCGTTGCCGCCGGGCCTCCGCACGTTCACGGGCCCGCGCCCTCCACCCGGTCCGAACCCCGTCGACGGACCCGCCGTGACGATCGCACCGGTATGCGGGGTCGCGGCGGTCTCCAGCGCGTACGCCGCGGGCCCGGCGAGCCCGCACACCACCGCCGCCACCGCGGCACCCGCCGCCGGCGAACGCGGCAGGCGACCGGCGCCCAGCAGCGCGCCCGCGCTCACCACCCCGGACGCCAGCACGATCGGGGCCAGCCCCGGATACCAGTCCCCGGTACGCCCCAGCAGCACGTACGCCCAGACCGCCGTCACCAGCACCACGCCCGCCAGCGCCGCCGACGCGGCCAGGCCGCGGCGCCGCTCCCACAGCAGCGCCGCGCCCATCCCCACCAGCGCCGCGATCGGCGGGGCCAGCGCCACCGTGTAGTACTCGTGGAAGATCCCCCGCATGAAACTGAAGATCACGGCGGTGAGCAGCAGCCAGCCGCCCCACAGCACCAGCGCCGCCCGGACCGGATCGGTGCGCGGGGCCCGCCGCGTCAGCCACAGACCCGCCGCCGGCAGCACGAGCGCCGCGGGCAGCAGCCAGGAGATCTGGCCGCCGATGACCGCGCCGAACATCCGCAGCGGCCCCGCGTCCTGGTCGAGGTTGCCCAGACCGCCGACCTCGTCGCCGTTCAGCCGCCCCAGGCCGTTGTAGCCCAGCGCCAGCTCCAGCACGCTGTTGCCCTGCGACCCGCCGATGTACGGGCGGGACGAGGCCGGCACCAGCGCCACCACCGCGACCCACCAGCCCGCCGAGACCACCAGCGCCGCCCCGGCCGCCACGAGCTGCCACAGCCTGCGCCGCACCGGCCCCGGCGCCGCGACCAGGTACACCAGCGCGAACACCGGGACCACCAGGAACGCCTGCAGCATCTTGGCCAGGAACCCCGACCCCACGCAGCAGGCCGCGAACACCAGCCAGCGGGTGCTCGCCCCCTCCTGCGCGCGCACCAGACCGTAGGCGCCCAGCGTCAGCAGCAGCACCAGCAGCGCGTCGGGGTTGTTGAAGCGGAACATCAGCGTCGCGACCGGCGTCAGCGCCAGCACCCCGCCCGCCAGCAGCGCCGCACCGGCCGGGAACCGCCGCTTGACCGTCGCGTACACCGTGCCGACGGTCGCCACGCCCATCAGCGCCTGCGGCACCAGGATGCTCCAGGGGCCGACCCCGAACACCCGCGCCGCCAGCGCCATCGGCCACAGCGCGCCCGGCGTCTTGTCGACGGTGATGGCGTTGGCGGCATCGGAGGAGCCGAAGAAGAACGCCTTCCAGCTCGTCGCGCCCGCCTGCACGGCGGCGGAGTAGAAGGAGTTGGCCCAGCCCGAGGCGCCCAGCCCCCACAGGTAAAGCAGGGCGGTGCAGGCCAGCAACCCCAGCAGCGCGGGCCGCGCCCACGGCGGGTCGTGCTCGGGCCCGCGCAGCGTCCTGCGCACCGTCCTGCGTGCCGTGCTTCGCAGGCTCGCCCGCGGGCCTCCGGAGGCGGACGCCTCGTCCCGGCCGCCCGGCAGCGCGCCCGGCAGAGTGGTCGTCATCGTCAGTTCCTTCGCGAGTACGGGAGGGGACGGGCCGGGCGGCGAAGTGGAACGCCGCGCCGGCCCGCGGTCTCAAGATCAGCCCAGCTTGTAGAGCCGGGCTCCGCTGCCACCGGACGCACCGGATGCTCCGGACGAGGCGGCGGAGGAGCCGCCGTAGGCGCTCGGGTCCACGAGGGTGCCGTTCTTCTGCACCCACGCGGTGACCTCCGCGCCACCGCCGCCCTGCCCGCCCGGGCCACGGCGGCCGTCGCCCTCGATGAGGATGTGGCGGAGCCTGCCGCTCTTGACGTACTCCTGCAGCTTGGCCACCGTCATCGCCGGGTCCCGGCCGGTGAAGCCGCCCATGGCGATCACCGGCTCCCCCGTCTCCACGATGACCGACGACGCCTGCTGGGCGCTGCTCACCGCCACCAGCCAGCTCGCGCCGCCGCGGTTCTCCCGCAGGTACTTCAGCATCCCGTCGCTCACCTGCCCGCCCGGACCGCCGCCGGTGCGACCGCCGACACCGGGAGCGGACCCCGGCGGCCGGAAGCCGCCGGGCATCGCCCCGCCCGGCATCGCGCCACCGGGAGCAGCGCCACCGGGAGCAGCGCCACCGGGAGCAGCGCCACCGGGAGCAGCGCCACCGGGAGCCAGGCCGCCCGGTGCCGGGCCGCCACCGGGCATCGGACCGCCGGGGAAGCGGCCGCCGCCCGGACGAGCGCCCGGACCGCCGAAGCCGGCCCCCGTCGAGGGCCCGGCCAGCGGATTGGTGCCGTTCACCCGCGACGAGGCCGCCGACACCGCGTACGCGGCCGGACCTGCCAGCCCCGCCACCAGCGTCAACGCCAGCCCCGCGACGACCATCCGGCCCCCGCGTCCGCGCAGCGCCCGCCCGGCGACCACGCCGAGCACCGCCAGGACGGTCACCGCGGCCACCGCCCAGCGCAGCCACGGATTCCAGTCCGGTGTACGGCCCAGCAGCGCGAACGACCACGCCCCCGTGATCGCCGCCCCCACCGGCAGCACCCACGCCCAGGCGGCCGAGCGCCGGTACGCGCCGTACAGCAGCACCGTGCCCGCACCCGCCAGCGCGCCGATCGCCGGAGCCATCGCCGTGGCGTAGTACGGGTGGAAGGTGCCCTCGGCGAAGCTGAACACCACGAAGTGCACCGCCAGCCACCCGCCCCACAGCAGCAGCCCGGCCCGCCCAAGGTCGGTGCGCGGCCGCTTCCACAGCAGGAGCAGCCCCGCCACCAGCGCGATCGCCGCGTACGGCAGCAGCCAGGAGATCTGGCCGCCGAGCGTGTCGTTGAACAGCCGCCCGGCACCCGCCGCACCGCCGAAGCCGCCGCCGCCCCCGCCGGGACCGCCGCGGACGCCCCCTGAACCGCCCCCCTCGCCGAAGATCCGGCCCAGGCCGTTGTAGCCGATGACCAGGTCCCACACCGTGCCGTCGGAGCTGCCGCCGATGAACGGCCGCCGATCCGCCGGGATCAGGTCGACCACGGCCATCCACCACAGGCTCGAGACCGCCAGCGCGGCACCGGCCGCGAGCAGATGCCAGACCCGGCGCAGGACCGGGGCCTTGGCCGCCACCAGGTAGGCCAGCGCCAGCGCGGGGACGACCAGGAACGCCTGGAGCATCTTGGTGTTGAAGCCGCAGCCGACGAAGAACGCCGCGGCCGCCAGCCAGCGCAGCCGCCCGGACTCCACCGCCCGCTGGCACGCCCACGCCGCCAGAACCAGCAGCAGGACCAGCAGCGTGTCGGGATTGTTGTCGCGGTTGATCGCCACGGTGATCGGCGTCAGCGCCAGCACCCCCGCCGCGATCAGCGCCGCCGGATGCCCGGACGCCCGCCGCACCGTCGCGTGCAGCACGGCGACGGCGGCCGCGCCCGCCAGCGCCTGCGGCAGCAGCAGGCTCCACGGGCCGAACCCCATCACCCGGGCGAACAGCCCCATCACCCACAGCGCCATCGGCGGCTTGTCCACGGTGATGAACGACCCGGAGTCCAGGGCGCCGAAGAAGAACGCCTTCCAGCTCTCGGTCCCGCTCCGCACCGCCGCCGAGTAGTAGGTGTTGGCGTATCCGTTGGCCGACAGGTTCCACGCGCACAGCACGAAGGCCAGCAGCACCACGGCCCACAGCGCGGGCCTGGCCCACCGCGGATCCTCGGGCCCGCCCAGCGCGAGCCGCCGCAGCGACCCCAGCGGTCCCGGCCGTCCGGCGGGTCCGGCGTGCGCCGCGGACTCGCCGCGGGCCGCCCCGTCACGCGTGCTCCCGATCGTGTCGGTGCCGGTGAGACTCATCGCACCTGCCCTCCCGTCACTTCCTGTCCACTCCGTCCGCTCGCCGCGTCGTGCGCGTCCCCGCCCGCCCGGCCGCGGCGGCCCAGACGGCGCGGGTGGAAGATCCACGCGCGCATGAGCAGGAACCGCACCAGCGTGGCGACGCCGTTGGCCGTCACCAGCGCCAGCACCTCGACCGCGCGGGAGGCGTCCGGCACGGTCGCGTGCAGCAGCGCCAGCCCGCCGCTGCTCAGCGCCAACCCGAGCAGGAAGGCCAGCCCGCCCTCGAGCTGCTGCCGGAACGCCCGCTCGGGGCCGGTGACCCCGAAGGTGAACCGGCGGTTGGCGGCGGTGTTGCCCACCGCGGTGATCACCAGCGACAGCGCGTTGGCCCACAGCGGGCCCGTCACCGTGCGCAGCAGCACGAACAGCACCAGCTGCGCCAGCGTGCTGACCACCCCGATGATCGCGAAGGAGGGCAGCTGCCGCGCCATCCCCGCCGGCAGCTCCGCGCGCGCCCCCGGCCGGGGCCGCCCGCCCACCGGGGCGCGGAACGCGCCGGTCAGCATCCGCCGCCCCACCCGGGCCATGCCCCTCAGGTCGTCCAGCGCCGTGCGCAGCACGTCGACGCGGCTGTCGGGATCGTCCACCCAGTCCACCGGGACCTCGTGGATGCGCAGCCCGTTGCGCTCGGCCAGCAGCAGCAGCTCGGTGTCGAAGAACCAGGCCTCGTCCTCGACCGCCGGCAGCAGCGCCTGCACGATCTCGGTCCGGGCCGCCTTGAACCCGCACTGCGCGTCGGAGAACCGCGCCGCCAGCGCCGTCCGCAGCAGCAGGTTGTAGGAGCGGGAGATGAACTCGCGCTTGGGACCGCGCACCACCGCCGACCCGCGCGACAGGCGGCTGCCGATCGCCAGATCGCTGTGCCCGGAGATCAGCGGCGCCACCAGCGGCAGGAACGCGTCCAGGTCGGTGGACAGGTCCACGTCCATATAGGCGACCACGTCGGCGTCGCTGTGGCTCCACACGTGCCGCAGCGCCCGGCCACGGCCCTTCTGCTCCAGCCGCACCGCCCGCACGTGCGGCAGCCGCGCCTCAAGCTCCTCGGCGACCCGCCACGTGGCATCGGTGCTGGCGTTGTCCGCGACGGTGATCCGGAACGGGTAGGGAAAAGTGGACTCCAGATAGTCGTGCAGGCGGCCGACGCTGGCCTCCAGCACGTGCTGCTCGTTGTAGACGGGAACGACCACCTCGACGAGGCGCCGCCGCCCGCCGCCCTCGCGGCGGTCCGGCTGCGCCCCGGCCGCGGCGGCCGGATCGGTGACCAAGTGGCTCATGCGACCAACCTCGGCCGCCGGCGTGGGAGCGGCCTAAGGCGATCATTAATCCCCGATGAGAAAGATCAGTCGTCCCGCTCGGGGCCGCCGGGCAGCCAGATCCGGGCGACGGTGCCGCCGCCCCCGGCCGGGTCCAGCCGCACCTTCCCGCCGCCCTCGGTGACGACCCGGTCGACGATCGACAGGCCCAGCCCCGAACCCGGCAGGCTCCGCGCCGACGGCGAGCGCCAGAACCGCTCGAACACGTGCGGCAGGTCCTCGGCCGAGATCCCCGGGCCGTGGTCGCGGACGCTCAGCTCGCCGCCCGCCAGCCGCACCGCCACCTCCCCGCCCGGCGGGCTGAACTTCACCGCGTTGTCCAGCAGGTTCACCACGGCGCGCTCCAGCGACGCCGGATCGCCGGTCACGTACCACGGCTCGATCCGCGCGTCGATGGTCAGGCCGGGGCCGCGCGGCCGGGCCCGTTCCACCGCGCGGGCCGCGACCTCGTGCAGCGCCACCGTCTCGCGGGCCGGCTCGGCCTCCTCCGGACGGGCCAGCTCCAGCAGGTCGCCCACCAGGCTGGACAGCTCCCGCATCTGCGTCCGGACGTTCACCATCAGGTTGTGGCGGGTCCCGGGCGGCAGCTCCCGCCCGGACGCCTCGGCCCGCAGCAGCAGGTCGATGTTGGTGCGCAGGCTGGTCAGCGGGGTGCGCAGCTCGTGCCCGGCGTCGGCGATCAGCTGCTGCTGGTGGTCGCGGGAGGCGGCCAGCGCCGCGGTCATGGTGTTGAACGAGCGGCTCAGCCGGGCGATCTCGTCGGCGCCCTCGGCCGGGATGCGGGTGTCCAGATCCTGGGTGCGGGCGATGTGCTCGGTGACCGCGGTCAGCTCGTCCACCGGCCGCAGCGAGGCCCGCGCGATCAGCAGCCCGGTGCCCGCCGAGGCCAGCACGCCCAGCGCGGCCACCGTCACCAGCGCCAGCGTCAGCCGGTTCAGCGGCTCCTCGACCTGGTCGAGCCGCAGCGCGAACGACACCGCCGCCCGCGTGCCGTCGGCCGCCACGAACGAGCGGGTGTGGACGCGCACGTCCACCCGCTCCCCGTCGGCGGTCACCCCGGTGCCGTCGTGCACGGCCGGCAACGACCCGCCCCTGGCGACCCGCGCGTCGGCGGCGGTGACGGTGAGCGACCCGGCGTTGGGCACGGTGCAGGGACCGCCCGCGGAGTTCACCAGCTGCATGATCTCGTACGGGCCGGGCGGCCTCAGCTGGGCGCTGGTGGTCGTCGCCGCCGGCGAGCACTGCTCCAGCGCCCCCGTCAGCTCCCACGAACGGCGCATGTCGCGCGGGGCGGCGCCGTCCGGCTCGGGCCCGCCCGGCAGCGGGTAGCCCCGCCCGCTGGGGGCGAGCGGACCGCCCATCGCCGCCAGCCGCCGGTCGAGCTCCCTGTAGAGCTGGTCGCGCACCAGGAACCAGCTGGCGATGGCGCACGCCGCCACCGCCACGGCGACCGCCACCGCCACCAGCAGGGACAACCGCCCCCGCAGCGACAGCCGCCTCATCACGACGCCGTTCGCAGCACGTACCCCACCCCGCGCACCGTGTGGACGAGACGGGCCAGCCCCCTAGCCTCGGTCTTGCGGCGCAGGTACATCACGTACACGTCCAGGGAGTTGGAGGCGGGCTCGAAGTCGAACCCCCAGACCGTCTCCAGGATCTGCTCGCGGGTGAGGACCTGCCGGGGGTGCAGCAGGAACATCTCCAGCAGCATGAACTCGGTGCGGGTCAGCTCCAGCGGCCTGCCCGCCCGGGTGACCTCGCGGGTGGCGGTGTTCATCCGCAGGTCGTCGAAGGCCAGGACCTCGCCCGGCCCGCGGCCCGCCGGGGCGGCCATCGCGCTGCGCCGCAGCAGCGCGCGGATGCGCGCCAGCAGCTCGTCCAGCTCGAACGGCTTGGCCAGGTAGTCGTCGGCGCCGGCGTCGAGCCCGGTGACGCGGTCGCCGACCATGTCGCGCGCGGTCAGCATCAGCACCGGCATGGTGGCGCCCTGGGCGCGCAGCCTGCGGCAGGTGGTCAGCCCGTCCATCCGCGGCATGAGGACGTCCAGCACCACCAGGTCGGGCATGTCGCGCTCGACCCGCTCCAGCGCGAGCACCCCGTCGGCGGCCTCGCCCACCTGGTAGCCCTCGAACTCGAGGCTGCTGGTCAGCGACTCACGCACCGCGGGCTCGTCGTCCACGATGAGTATCCGGGCGGGCGCCGCACCGGTGCTCCCAGGCTCCATGAACACAACGTAACCAGCGCTGACGTGCGGTCATGCCGCGCGAGCCCGTTTCTCATGGTTATTTCAGGAAGTTCTCAGGCCACCGGGCCGGGCGGGGCGGTGGCGGCCGCCCAGGGGTCGCCTTCGTCACCGTCGCGCTCGCCGTCGCCGTCGCCGTCGTCTTCGCGTTCGTCGTCGCGGGAGGCGGGCGCGGTCGGGGGCGGGCCGGCGGTCGTCATGAAGCCGGCGGTGGCCTTGGCCGCCCGGCCGAGCATGCCGGTGAACGACACCAGCACCTCCCCGGCCTCCTCGACCTCCCGCTCCGCCGGGCGCGGCACCGGCCCGGCCGCGGTGGTCCAGGTGGTCTTGGCGACGTCGACCACCACGTCCCGGGCCACCTCGAACATCAGCTCGCGGAGCCGCTCGCGCATCGCCAGCCTCAGCGCCTCGCGCATCAGCTCGGCCAGCACCGCCTCGACCGCGGCGGTCGCGGCGCGTCCGGCCAGGTCGCGGGCGGTACGGGCGACCGCGCTGCCGGCCACCGCGGCCAGCAGCCCGCCGGCCGACCGGACCGTGTCGCGCACCGTGTCGCTCCCGGCGGCCCGGGCGGCGACCTCGGTGGCCACCTCGCCGGCCACCTCGCCGGCCACCTCGGCGGCGGCGGCGGTCACCGGCGTCATCGCGGCGGCCTCGCGGGCCCGCCCGCCGACGGTGACGGCCAGGTCCCGGGCGGTGTCGCGGGCGGTATCCCGCACCACCCTCAGCACGACCTCGCGGCCCGCGTCCATCGCCACGTCGGTGGCGACGCCGGCGACCGTGTCGATGGTGGAGTCGACCACCGCCTTGGTGGCCGTCTGCAGCACCGGGGCGGCGACCGTGCGGCCCGCCACGTCGAGCGCGGTCGCGGTGGCGGCGCGGGCGAGGGGGTTGCGGGCGGCCAGCCGCGCCGCGGCCACGGCCATCGGATGCGAGGCGGCCTGCCCGGCGATGGTCATGGCGGCGGTGGTGACGTCCAGGGCGGCGCCGGTGACGGCGTTGGACTCGGCCGCGGCCCGCGCCTCGGCGACCGCCTTCTCCGCCGCCGTCGTGGCGATCTTCACGGCGGCCTCGCGGGCGGCCTGCTCCACCGCCCGCATCACCGGGGTGCCGGAGAGCTGGTCCAGGACGGTGACGGCGGCGCGGCCGGCGGCCTCGCGCGCGGCCTGCCGGACGGGGTCGCTGACGGTGGTGGCCAGCCGGGCGGCCTCGACGGCGGCCGGGCCGACGCCGTTCCACAGCTCCTCCATGCGCTCGGCCGCCGCCCGGTCGAGCCTGGCCGCCAGCGGCACCGGGTCGACGACGTCGCGGTCGGCGGCGCGGCCGGTGGTCCTGTCGGCATCGCGTTCGACAGCGCGGTCGACGTCGCGCGGCGCCACCGCGCCGGGCTTCTCCGACTGTTCCTCCACGGCCACGCCCCCACGATGGTCGGGTCTTTGACATCACCTTAACCGGCCCTGACGTGATTCATCCCTTTCGCTCTTTACCCGCAGAGGCCCCCGGCTCACCGGCCGCACTCCCCGCAGGCTCGACGGGTCAGCCGGTGGTAGCCGAACGCCGCCACCGCCATACCCGCCCCCCACGCCAGGTAGGAGGGCACCGCGAACCAGAAGAACGCCTCCGGCAGGTCCAGCCCGCCCGACGGCGGGAACGGGTTCCGGCCCTGCAGCCGCTCGGCGATCATCTGGAGCAGCATCAACCCGAAGTACACGACCAGGCCCGCGGAGATCCCGGCCGCGGGCCACAGCACCAGCCGCCGCGGCACCCGGCGTCCGGCCAGGCCCGGCACCCAGCGCGGCCACACCCGCCCCCAGGAGTGGACCAGCGACAGCGGCAGCAGGGTCCCGCCGAGCAGGAACCCCAGTTCGAACAGCAGCACGGACACACCCGAGGCAAGCGGGGACTCGTCGAAGCCGACCACCGCCTGGGCACCGATCCGCACCGCGCAGCCGGCCACCGCCCCGTAGGCCGCCGCGAACGCCCAGACCGGCGTGCGTCCGGGCCGCTCCGGTGCCTCCGACGGCCCTGCGCGCCCGCAGGCGGCGCATCCGGCCCGGGTGGCCCGCTGGTACGACAGCGCGGCCATCCCGACGATCACGCCGCCTCCCAGGCATCCGGCCCGGCTCAGCGCCCCCAGCGGGAAGAACTCGATGCCCAGCCCGGGCAGGATCCCGCCGACCACGTCCAGCAGCACCATCGCCGCGGCGGAGACCAGCGTGATCGCGGTCGCCCAGGACGCGAGCAGCAGCAGCCGCCGTACCGCCCTCGACGGCCGTGACACCGCCAGTGCCGCCAGCAGCGGCACGGCCGCCCCGCACAGTCCCACCACGCCCCAGCCGTTGAGGAACACCAGGTCGTCGCCGACCGGCGACAGCTCCGCCGGACGGTGACCGAGCCGCCAGTAGGTCTGCAGCGTCCCGTAGGCGATCAGCCAGGGAATGCCGATCGCCGCGAGGTCTCGGGGCCGGGGCCGCCGCAGCGGGATCATCGTCGTCGACGCCATGCGCTCGATCCTCCGGCGGCGGCGCCCCGTGCTCCTCCCCGCACCGGCCGATCTCGTTCCCCCGCGCGGGGGAACGCGCTTGACCTCGACTCCGCTTGAGGTTGCACCGTTGCACCGGGCCCCTGGCAGGGACGCCCGCAGCAGCGGCGACGTGAGAGGACGAACGTGAGCACCTTCGAGATCGGCGTGATCCTTCCCGGCATCGCCGTCCAGCGCGACGAGGGCGTCGACCTGGCCGCGGCGGCGCGGCACGCCGAGGACGCGGGGCTGGACGGTGTGTGGCACGGCGACCACCTGGCCGTGGGACGCCCCGTCCTGGACGCCCCGCTCGCACTGGCGGCCGCCGCGGCCGCCACCACCCGGATCAAGGTCGGGACCAGCGTGTTCGTTCCCGCGATCCGCCCGCTGGCATGGGCGGCCAAGCAGATCGCGACCCTGGCCCACCTGTCGCGCGGCCGGCTGGTCCTGGGGGTCGGGTCGGGCGGCGGGCCCGGGCAGTGGGCCGCCGCGGGCGTCCCGTACGGCGAGCGCGGCCGGCGCACCGACACCGCGCTGGAACTGCTCCCGCGGCTGCTGGCGGGCGAGGAGGTCCGGCTGCCCGACGCGTCCGGCGCGCCGCCGGTGAGGCTCGAACCCGCGGTCGACATGCCGCCGGTCTGGGTCGGGAACGCCTCGGCCGCGGCGATCCGGCGTGCCGCGCGGCTCGGCGACGGCTGGTTCCCCTCGCTGATCTCCCCGGACGAGCTGGCCGGGGGGCGCCGCGCAGTTGGCCGAGCAGGCGAACGCGCACGGCCGCCGGGTGCCCGTCGTCGCGATCGGCGGGACCTGCGCGCTGGGCACCGGCCCCGGCCTGCCCTCCCGAGAGGAGCTGGCGTCGGGAATCAGCGGCGCGTACGGCAGGCCGCTGGAGGAGGTCCTGGACGTCCCGCTCACCGGGAAGCCGGAGGAGGCGGCCGAACGGCTCGCGGCCTACCGGGCGGCGGGCGCCCGGCACGCGGTCATCGGCGTCGCCGGCCCCGGCTGGCACGCCCAGGTCGACCTCCTCGCGGAAGTGCGCGCCCTGCTCGCCTGAACCTCAGGGGCCGAAAACCGGTGGCGGGCCGAGGGAGGAGCCTGTAGCGTCGCGGACGGAACTGCGGAAGGACTGCGGGTCTCCGAGGGAAGGGGAGGTGGGGTGTATGGCCGTCGCGGCGGTGACTGCTGCGCGCAGCACTCCGGCCATTCCCATTTCCCGGGCCCGGAGCTGACGCCTTCACGGCCGTCGCCGGGCCCCTTCACGCAAGGGTTCCACTCCGTTGTTCTCTGCATCTTCGCAGGCCCTGTCCGCCTATGGCTGGGACGGGGACCTGGAGCAAGCCTTCGCCCCGTACCGTGAGACGGGGCTCGTGCCCGCCCGCATCGCCGCCGTCGACCGCGGCCGCTGCGATGTGATCACCGAAGCCGGACCGATGCGGGCCGACACCGCGCCGGTGGCCTCGCCCGACCCGCTGGAGTCCCCGTGCACCGGGGACTGGGCGGCGCTGCGGACCGGGGACCACCCGGCCGTCGCCGCGCTGCTCCCCCGCCGCACCGCCATCGTCCGGGCCGCGGCCTCGGGCGAGTCACGCGGGCAGGTCCTGGCCGCCAACGTCGACACCGTGGCCGTCACCGTCTCCCTGGCCGAGCCCATCGACCTGGGACGGATCGAACGGCTGCTCGCCCTGGCCTGGGAGAGCGGCGCCCGGCCCGTGGTCGTGCTGACCAAGGCCGACCGGCTCGCCGATCCGGCGGCCGAGCACGCGCGGCTGGAGGAGGTCGCCGCGGTCGCGCCCGGCGCCGACGTCGTCTCCTGCAGCGCGGCCGACGGCACCGGCATCGACGTCGTCACCGCCGTCCTCACCGGCACGGTCGTGCTGCTGGGGGTGTCCGGCGCGGGCAAGTCCACCCTGGGCAACGCGCTGCTGGGCGCCGACGTGCTCGCCACCGGCGCGGTCCGTGTCCAGGACGGCAAGGGCCGGCACACCACCGTGCGCCGCGAGCTGCTGCCGCTGCCGGGCGGCGGCGTGCTGATCGACACGCCGGGGCTGCGCGGCGTCGGGCTCATCGACGCCGCCGACGGCCTCCAGCAGACCTTCGCGGACGTGGAGGATCTGGCGTCGGACTGCCGTTTCAACGACTGCGCCCACGACAGCGAACCCGGCTGCGCGGTGCTCGCCGCGGTCGAGGCGGGTGAGCTGCCCTCGCGGCGGCTGGACAGCTACCGCAAGCTGCTGCGCGAGAACGACTGGATCGCCTCGCGCGGCGACGCCCGGCTGCGCGCCGAACGCGAGGGCCGGTACAAGGAGATCAGCAGGTCGCTGCGGCAGCGCTACAAGATCGAGGGGAAGAAGCGGTGACCCCCGGCAGCCAGCGGCAGGGCCGCGTCTGATCCGCCGTCCCGTTCCCGTCCCGTCCCGCCGGCCGTCCGGTCGGCGGGACGGGCCCCTCAGCGGCCCTTGCGCCGGTAGGTGCGGACCGACAGCGGGACGAACACCGCCAGCAGCACGGCCGACCACAGCAGCACGGCCGCCGTGGGATGCGCGACCGGCCACGCCGCGTCGCCCGTCGCCGCGCCCGGGTTGCCGAACAGCCCCCGGGACGCGGCGGTGAGCGCGCTGACCGGGTTCCAGTCGGACAGGAACCTCAGCCAGGCCGGCATGCCCTCGGTCGGCACGAAGGAGTTCGACAGCATGGTGAACGGCAGCGACAGCGGCACCAGATGGTCGGCGGTCTGCTCGTTCTTCACCACGAGCCCCAGGTAGCAGCCCACCCAGCTCAGCGCGTAGCGCATCAGGCACAGCAGCGCGAACGCCTCCACCGCCGGCAGCACGCCGCGGTGCGCCCGCCAGCCCACCAGCAGTCCCGCCGCCGCCATGATGCCCAGGCTCAGGAAGCCGGTGAGGACGTCGGCGCCGGTCTGCCCGAACGGCACCGCCGACCTGGCCATCGGCATCGCGCGGAACCGGTCCATCACGCCCTTGGAGGCGTCGGTGGCCACCTGCATCGTGAGGGCCATGACGGAGGTGAAGGTGACCATGGAGAACAGGCCCGGCATCAGGTACTCGCGGTAGTTCCCGCCGCCGGGCACCTGGATGGCGCTGCCGAACACGTACCCGAACAGCACGACCATGATGGCCGGGAAGACGAGCGCGCCGACCAGCGTGCCGGGCTCCTGGCGCATCCGGCTCAGCTCGCGGCCGACGAGGGTGAGCCCGTCGGCGAAGGTCCACCGCACCCGTTCCAGGACGGTGGGGGCGGCCGGGGCGGTGAAGGCAGGGACGGTGGTCATCGCACGCTCTCCTTGGTCTTTCCGGTCAGGCGCAGGAAGACCTCGTCCAGCGTGGGCCGGCGCACGCTCACATCGGCGGCGTCGATCCCGGCGCGGTCCAGTTCCCGCACGACGTCGGCCAGCCGCACCGTCCCCGCGAGGGGGAGGCTGAGGCGGCCGGTGTCCGGTTCGGTCTCCGGCTCGCCGCCGGTGAGCGCGCCCAGGACGGTGCCCGCCCGCCCCACCAGGGCCCGGTCCTCCAGCACCACGTCGAGCCGGTCGCCGATGCCGCCCTTGAGCTCGTCGGGCGTGCCGGCGGCGATCACGCGGCCGTGGTCGACCACGGCGATCGAGTCGGCGAGCCGGTCGGCCTCCTCCAGGTACTGGGTGGTCAGCAGCACGGTGGTGCCGTCGGCGACCAGGTCGCGGACGCTGTCCCAGATCTCGTTGCGGCTGCGCGGGTCCAGGCCGGTGGTGGGCTCGTCCAGGAACAGCACCCGGGGGCGCAGGATCAGGCTGGTGATCAGGTCGAGCCGGCGCCGCATCCCGCCGGAGTATCCGGCCACCTGGCGGTCGGCGGCCTCCATCAGCCCGAAGCGTTCCAGCAGCTCGTCGGCCCGGCGGCGGGCGTCGGCGCGGGACAGGTGGTAGAGCCGCCCGAACATGCGCAGGTTGCCGCGCCCGGTGAGCTTCTCGTCGACGGCGGCGTACTGCCCGGCCAGGCCGATCAGCGCCCGCACCCGGTCGGCGTCCCGGACGACGTCGTGCCCGGCGATGCGGGCGGCGCCGCCGTCGGGGTCCGCCAGCGTCGCCAGGATGCGGATCAGGGTCGTCTTGCCCGCGCCGTTGGGGCCGAGGACCCCGCAGACCCGCCCGGCGGGCACGGCCAGGTCGAGCCCGCGCAGCGCGTGGGTGCCGCCGAAGCTCTTGCGCAGCCCCTCGGCCACCACGATCGGTTCCGTCATGGACCCTCCACTGGGTACGTCGTACGCGGTTTCAGTGCCGGTAGGCTAAACAACTGGGTACGACGTACGCAACTGGGATTGGTGGAAGATTCGGGGAGGAGGAGGTGGGGCCGGGTGGCCGACGGCACCGAGCGGGGCGACGACACCGCGCACGGCGACAGCAGCGAGTACGTGAACATCTGGATGCGCCCCGAGCGCCCGGCCCGCGGGCCGCGGCCCGCCTACAGCCGCGCGCAGATCACCGAGGCGGCGGTGCGGATCGCCGACGCCGAGGGCCTGGAGGCCGCCTCCATGCGCCGGATCGCCGCCGAGATCGGCACCGGCGCGATGTCGCTCTACCGGTACGTGCCCGGCCGCGACGACCTCCTGGAGCTGATGATCGACCACGTCCTCGGCGAGCTCGACCTGCCCGACCGGCCCTCCGGCGACTGGCGCGCCGACCTGACCCTGCTGGCCGAGCGCACCCGGGCGATGCGGCTGCGCCACCCGTGGATGTCCGGAATGCGGCGCGCGCGGTCCTCCTTCGGGCCCAACCAGCTGCGGATGCTGGAGTTCGGGATGGGCGCGCTGGACGTCGGCGTCCCGATCGACGACATCATGGTCCTGATGGGCCTGGTGACGGGGTACGTGGACAACGCCGTCCAGGACGAGCTGGCCTGGGAGTCGGAACGGCGCCGCAGCGGCCTCAGCAAGGAGCACTGGATGGGGCGCAGCGCCGCCTACGTCCACCAGCTGATCAACAGCGGCAGGCACCCCATGCTCACCCGGGTCGTCAAGGACGCGCGGCAGCCCCACATGGACCGCGAAGCCGGGTTCCGGTACGGCCTGGACCGGGTCCTGGACTGCGTCCAGGCCGCACTCCCCTCCGTACCGGAGCTACCGGAGGTGCCGGACGTACCGGAACCCGGCGGCGGCGCGTGACCGCGGAGACCTGTCAGCGGTCCAGGCGGCGGAACCGGCGCACCGACAGCGGCAGGAAGACCGCGACGAGCGCCAGCGGCCAGAGCACGGCCAGCAGGATCGGATGCTGCGCCGCCCAGGAGTCACCGCCCATCCCGGGGTTGCCGAACAGCTCGCGGCACGCGGCGACGGTGGCCGACAGCGGGTTCCACGCGGCGATCGCCCCCATCCAGCCGGGCATCTGCTCGGGGGAGACGAAGGTGTTGGCGACCATGGTCAGGGGGAACAGCGGCGCCCACGCCGCGGCGGCGGCCTCGGGCCTGATCATCAGCCCGACCAGGATGCCGACCCAGATCAGCGCGAACCGCAGCAGCAGGAGCAGCCCGACCGCGGCCAGCGCCCTGACCGGGCCCTGGTTCCAGCGCCAGCCGACGACCAGCCCGCAGCCGACCAGGATGGCCAGCTCGAGCACCGAGTTGATCAGGTCGGCCAGGCTGCGTCCCAGCACGACCCCCGACGACGACATCGGCATCGAGCGGAACCGGTCGGTCACCCCGTAGGAGGCATCGGTGGAGACCGCGGTGAGCGTGGTGGCGACGCCGAACATCATGGCCTGGCCGAACATGCCCGGCATCAGGAACTCGCGGTAGTCCCCGCCGCCCGCCACCACCATCGCGCTGCCGAACACGTAGCCGAACATCAGCACCATCATGATCGGCCACAGCAGCTGGTAGGCGATCACGCTGGGGTTGCGCAGCCAGTGGATCAGGTCGCGGCGGGCCACCGTCCAGCCGTCGGCGACCGCCCAGCGCAGCCGGTCCGGTGCGGTCCGGGGCGGGGACGGCGGAACGGGCGGCGCGGGCGGGACGGGCGGGCTGGACGCGGTCAGCGCGGTCATGCCGCCACCTCCCGTCCGGTCCCGCCCGGGCCTCCGGCCGGCGCCGGGCCGCCGTCCGGCCCGTCCGGCGGCGCGTCGGCCGGGGCCGTGGCGGCGCCGTGGCCGGTCAGGCGCAGGAACACGTCGTCGAGGGTGGGGCGGCGCAGCGTCACGTCCTCCACCGCGACGCCGTCCTCGGCGAGCGTCCTCATGATCTCGGTGAGCGCCCCGATGCGGTCGCGGACCGGGGCGTCGACGCGCCGGGCGTCGGGGTCGACGCGCGGCTCGGCCCCGGTGACCCGGGCGACGACCTCGGCGGTCCGCGCGAGACCCTCCGGCTCGCGCAGTACCAGGTCGATCCGGTCGCCGCCGATCCGCGACTTCAGCCGGCCGGGGGTGTCGTCGGCGATCACCCGGCCGGAGTCGAGCACCGCGATCTGGTGCGCCAGCCGGTCGGCCTCCTCCAGGTACTGGGTGGTCAGCAGCACGGTCGTGCCGCCGTCGACCAGGGCGCGGATGGCGCGCCAGACGTCGTTGCGGTTGCGCGGGTCCAGGCCGGTGGTGGGCTCGTCCAGGAAAAGCACGCGCGGGGCCAGGATGAAGCTGGCGGCCAGGTCGAGCCGGCGGCGCATGCCGCCGGAGTAGTGCTTTACGCGCTTGCGCGCGGCCTCGGCCAGGCCGAACTGCTCCAGCAGCTCGTCGGCCCGGCGGCGGGCGGTACGGGCGTCCAGATGGTAGAGCCGCCCCCACATCTGCAGGTTCTCCCGGCCGGTGAGGATCTCGTCCACGGCCGGGTGCTGGCCGGCCAGCCCGATGCGGTGGCGGACCTCGGCGGACCGGCGGGCCACGTCGTACCCGGCGACGCGCGCCCGGCCGCCGTCCGCCCGCAGCAGCGTGCTCAGGATCCGGACGGCGGTGGTCTTCCCCGCGCCGTTGGGTCCGAGCAGGCCGCACACCGTGCCCTCGCGTACCGCCAGGTCGAAGCCGTCGAGGGCGGTGGTCGCGCCGAAGCGCTTGCGGACCCCCTCGGCGACGACCGCGGATGCCGTTGGCTCCACAGCGAGCTCCTTCTTTGGGACATTGATGTCCCATTTAGGGTGGCACGAATCCCATGATGGTTGTCAAGTGATACGTTTTGGCCGATGAGCACGACCGAGATCCCCGAGTCCGGCGCCCGCGGACGCACCCGCCGCGCGATCCTGGCGGCCGGCGCGTCCGTGCTGGCCCGCGACCACGGCGCGACGCTGGCCGACATCGCCGACGCCGCGGACGTCGGGCGCAGCACCCTGCACCGCTATTTCGCCGACCGCCGGGAGCTGATCAGGGCCGTCGTCGACGACTCCCTGGAGGCCCTCGAACGCGCCACCGAGGAGGCGCAGATCGACGACGGGCCTCCGGTGGAGGCGATGCGCCGGCTCATCGCGGCCATGGTCGGGGTCGGCGAACGGATCGTGTTCCTCTGGGGAGACCCCCGGGTGCTGGAGCAGTACGGCCCGCCCACCAGCGCCGACGCGGAGTGCGAGGGCGAGGTCCCCTCCGTCGACGACCCGGTGCTGCGGCTGATCGAGCGCGGCCAGCGCGAGGGCGTGTTCGACCCCGAGGTCCCCGCCCACTGGATCCAGCACGTGATCTGGTCCCTGGTCTTCACCGCGTTCGAGGACGCCGAATCCGGCGTGCTGCCGCGCCACGGCGTCACCTCGACCATCATCCGCACGTTCGAGAACGGCGTCCGGGTCCGGACCTGACCGGCCGTGCTCAGGGGACGCGACGCGCAGCGCGCCGAGCTCGCACGGCTCGCCGAGGCGGCCCGCGCCGGGCGCAGCGGCGTGCTGGTGGTGCGCGGCGAGGCGGGCATCGGCAAGACCGCCCTGCTCGACGAGGCCGCGCGCCAGGCCGCGCGACGGGACTCCGGCGGATCGGACGTGCCGCGCGTGCTGCGCGCCACAGGGGTCGAAGCCGAGGCGGCGCTGCCGTTCGCGGGCCTGCAGATGCTGCTGCGGCCCGTACTGCCGCGCCTGGACGCCCTGCCCGGCGCGCAGGCCGACGCGCTGCGCGGAGCGCTGGGCCTGGCCGCGACCGGGGGCGGAGACCGCTTCCTCGTCGGGCTGGCCGTCCTGACACTGCTGTCGGAGCTGGCGGCGGAACGGCCCGTGCTGTGCCTGGTCGACGACGCGCACTGGCTCGACCCCGCCTCCGCCGACGCCCTGGTGTTCGCCGCCCGCCGCCTCGGCGCCGAGGGCGTCGCGCTGGTCTTCGCCGCCCGGGACGGCTTCGACGCGCCCGGCCTGCCCGAGCTGGAACTGGACGGCCTCGGCCGCGAGGCCGCCGCCGGGCTGCTCGCCGATCGCTCGCCGGGCCTGGCCGCGCCGCTGCGCGACCGCATCCTGAAGGAGGCCGCCGGCAACCCGCTCGCGCTCATCGAGCTGCCCGCCGGGCTGAGCGAGGAGGAGCGGTCCGGGCGGGCGTCCGCCCCGGCGGCGCTGCCGGTGACCGGCCGGGTGCTGGCCTCCTTCGGCGTTCAGATCGACCGGTTGCCCGAACCGTCCCGGCTGGTCCTGCTGGTCGCCGCGGCCGAGGGCGGCGGCGAGCTGGGCACCGTGCTGCGCGCCGCCGGGCAACTGGGCGCCGGCGCCGCGGACCTCGCCCTCGCCGAACGGGCCGGGCTGGTGCAGGTCACCGCCGTGTCGGTCGCGTTCCGGCACCCGCTCGTCCGCGCCGCCGCCTACCAGGGCGCCCCGCTCGCCACCCGCCTCGCCGCGCACCGCGCCCTCGCCGCGGTCCTCGACGGCGACCGCCGCGCCCTGCACCGCGCCGCGGCCTCACCCGTCCCGGACGAGTCCGTCGCCGCCGAGCTGGAGCGGACCGCCCAGCGCGCCCGCGACCGCGGCGCCCTGGCCTCCTCCCCCGCCCTGTACGAGGAGGCCGCGCGGCTGAGCCCCGGCGGCGGCGACCGCGCCCGGCGCATGACCCGCGCCGCTCAGGCCGCGATCACCGTCGGCCGCACCGAGCAGGCCGGCGCGCTGGCGGAGCGGGCGCTGGCGATGACCGGCGACCCGCTGCTGCACGCCGGGCTCGCCATGGTCCGCGCGACCGTCGAGCACGAGCGCGGCACCCCCGGCGGCAGCGCCCGGCTGCTGGCCGGCAGCGCCGAGCCGATCGCCGGCGACGATCCCGGGCTGGCGCTGACGCTGCTGGTCATCGCGGCCGGCAACGCCTGGTCGTCCGCGGAGGAGGCGGCGCTGCGCCGGGTGGCCGGCCTGGCCGCGGACCTGATGCCCCGGGTTCCGGGCGCCGCTCCGGTCGCCGCCGCCCTGGTGGCGCTGGAGCGGCTGGCGGCCGGCGACCACGCCGCGGCGCTGGCGCCGCTGCGCGACCTGGTCGGACGATCCCGGGCCGAGCCGCACGAGAGCCTGATCGTCCGCCTGTTCGTCATCAACCTCGCCCTGCTGCTGGGCGACGACGCGGCCGCGGCGGAACTGGCCTCCGGCGACGCCGCCCGCAGCCGCGGCCTGGGGCTGGCCGGGGCGCTGCCGCTCACCCTCCAGATGCTCGCCCAGGCCCAGGCCGCCGCCGGCCTGCACCGCGACGCCAGAGCGGTCGCGGCCGAGGCCCTCGGGTTCGCCCGCGACACCGGGCAGAGCCACCGCGAAGGCCGGATCGCCGCGGTCACCGCCCGCCTCGCGGCCATCGAGGGCGATGCCGAGGGCTGCCGTGAACTGGCCGGACGCGCCCTCGCCCGGGGCGACGGCCATGACGAGGCCGCGGCCGCCGCGGGCTGCGCGCTGGCCCTGCTCGACCTCGCGCAGGGCCGGTACCAGGAGGCGCTGGACCGGCTCGCGGAGATCGTCCAGGGGCCCGCCCGGCACACCGCGGCCGTCCGGTTCGCGACCGGGGACCTGGTGGAGGCCGCCGTGCGGGCCGGGGCTCCCGGACGGGCCGACGGGCCGTTCCGGCGGTTCGCGGCCTGGTCGGAGGCGGCCGGGCCGCCGTGGGCCCGGGGCGTCACGCTGCGCTGCCGCGCCCTGCTCGCCCCGCCGCGCGAGGCGGGCGGGCTGTTCGAGCAGGCGGCCGCGGCACACCGCGAAGACGGCGGGAGGCCCTTTGAACGCGCCCGTACCGAACTGCTCCACGGCGAATGGCTGCGCCGGGCCAGGCGCCGCACCGACGCCCGCACGCCTCTGCGCTTCGCGCTGGCCGCCTTCGAGCGGCTCGGTGCCGCACCGTGGACCGAACGCGCCCGCGCGGAACTGCGCGCCAGTGGCGAGACCGCACCCGAGAGCACGGCCGCGGAGGAGCGGCTGGCCGCGCTCACCCCGCAGGAGCTCCAGATCGTGCGGCTCGCGGCGGGCGGGGCGAGCAACCGCGACATCGCCGCGCGGCTGTTCCTCAGCCGCCGGACCGTCGAGTACCACCTCTACAAGGCCTATCCCAAGCTCGGGATCACCTCCCGCGCCGAACTGTCCCGCTTCACCGCCCCGGTGCCGCCACTACCGTGATTCCACGGATTCGCCCGTGCCGACCCGCCTCCTAGCCTCCTCACCAGTGGTTCAACGCTGAACGAAGGAGCCGGAAATGAGCAGGGCGATCGCTTTCCACGAGCCGGGCGGACCCGAGGTACTGCGGCTGATCGAGGTGCCCGACCCGCAGGCCGGGCCGGGCGAGGTGCTGATCCGGGTGAAGGCCGCGGGGGTGCAGCCGTTCGACGTCGCGGTGGTGGAGGGCTGGCTGCCCGCCGGGGCCGAGGCCGCCTACCCGCGGATCCCCGGCAACGAGTTCGCGGGCGTGGTGGAACGGACGGGCGAAGGCGTCGCCGGATTCGCGCCCGACGACGAGGTGCTGGGTTTCGGGCTGCTGCAGGCCTACCAGGAACGGCTCGTCATCCCCGCCGACCAGATCACCGCCAAGCCCCCGTCGATGCCCTGGGAGGTGGCGGGCGGTTTCAGCGCCGCGGCGCAGACCGCGCACATCGCGCTGGGAGAGCTGGCGGTCGCCTCCGGCGACACGCTGCTGGTGCACGGCGCGGCCGGGGCGGTCGGCACCGTCGCCGTCCAGCTGGCGCGGCTGGCGGGCGCCACCGTCATCGGCGCGGCCCGCGAGGCGCACCATGACTACCTGCGGTCGCTGGGCGCGCTCCCCGTCGGCTACGGGCCCGGCTTCACCGGACGGGTGCTGCGCTCGGCGCCCGAGGGCGGGGTGGACGCCGCGCTCGACGGCGTGGGCGGCCACGCGCTGGAGGCGTCCCTGGACCTGGTCAAGGACCGCGCCCGGATCCTCACCCTGGTCGAGCACGGCAAGGCGGGCGAACTGGGCATCCGGGTCACCCCGCCCGCCCGCTCGGCCGCGCGGCTGGCCGGGCTGGCCGACCTGTACGCGCGGGGCGACCTGACGGTGCACGTCCGCGAGACCTTCCCGCTGGAGCGGGCCGCCGACGCGCACCGCGCGTACAAGGCCGGGAACATCCACGGGAAGATCGTCCTCACGATGGACTGACACCGCCCGGCGGCACCGGCGGCCCGGCCGGGCCGGGCGCCCCCGCGGCGCGGGCCGCGCGGGCGCCCAGCTCGCGCAGGTACTCGATCAGCTCCGGCGGCTCGTGCACCTCGAACTCGCAGCCCAGCATGATCAGGCGGCTGGCCAGCCACTCCAGCGTGTCGGCGTGCCCGTTGAGGCGGCAGCGGTGCGCGTCGATCGGCTCGATCTCCTCGGGGCTGTCGCCCAGCCGCCCGCGCACCCGCTCGGCGGGCAGGTGGAGGGTCGCGACCGCCCGGTAGGTGGGCGCCAGCGAGTAGATCCGGTCGAGGACGAAGGCGGCCGCGTCCCGCCCGGGCGGTTCGCGCGGCTCGAACCGCTGCCCGACGGGACGCGGCTCCGCGACCCGGTCGACCCGGAAGATCCGCCAGTCGTCCCGGTCGTTGTCGAAGGCGACCAGGTACCAGCGCCGCCCCGCCGGCACCAGCCGGTGCGGCTCCACCAGCCGCCGCGACGCGGCCCCGTCCACCGACTCGTAGGCGAAGCGGAGCCGCTCCCGGCCGGCGGCGGTCGCCGCCAGCACCGCCAGCGTCTGCGGGTCGACCCTGGGGCCGTCCCCCCACTCGGGCAGCGGGACGGTGACCGCGTTCAGCGCGGCGACCCGCCGCCGCAGCCGCGACGGCAGCACCTGCTCCAGCTTGGCCATGGCCCGCAGCGACGCCTCGCCGATGCCCTCGACCGCGTTCCCAGCCGCGGTGCGCAGCCCGACCGCGATCGCCACCGCCTCCTCGTCGTCCAGCAGCAGCGGCGGCATCGCCGTGCCCGCGACCAGGCGGTAGCCGCCGACCGGGCCCATCGTGGCCTGCACCGGATAGCCCAGGTCCCGCAGCCGGTCGATGTCGCGCCGGACGGTGCGGGGGCTGACCCCGAGACGTTCGGCCAGTTCGCCGCCGGCCCACTCGCGCGGTGTCTGCAACAGCGACAGCAGGCTCAGCAGCCGTGCCGAGGTGTTTCCCATGCCGTCGAGGATGCCCGAAGTCGCGGACAGGAACTGACCTAGATGCCGTCTAGCGTGCCGGGCATGACGACGAACACCGGGGTCAGCCCGTTCCGCATCGACATCCCGCAAGCCGACCTCGACGACCTGCACGACCGCATCACCCGGACCCGCTGGGCGCGCGCCCTGCCCGGCGAGGACTGGAGCCGGGGCGTGCCGGTCGGGGTCCTCAGGGAACTGGCCGAGTACTGGCGCGACGGGTTCGACTGGCGGGCGCAGGAGGCGCGGCTGAACGGGTTTCCCCAGTTCACGACCGAGATCGACGGGCAGGACGTGCACTTCCTGCACGTCCGCTCGCCCGAGCCCGGCGCGCTGCCGCTGGTCCTCACGCACGGCTGGCCCAACTCGTTCGTGGAGTTCACCGACCTGATCGGCCCGCTCACCGACCCGCGTGCCCACGGCGCCGACCCGGCGCAGGCCTTCCACGTGGTGGTGCCGTCGGTGCCCGGCTTCGGCTTCTCCGCGCCGCCGCGCGAGACCGGCTGGAGCGTTGACCGCACCGCCCGGCTCTGGGCGGAACTGATGGCCCGGCTCGGCTATGACCGGTACGGCACCCAGGGCGGCGACCTCGGCGCCTACCTCGCCCCCGCGGTCGCCAGGGCCGACCCCGCCCACGTCGTCGGCGTGCACATCAACGCGGGCTTCGGCATGCCCACCGAGAAGGACGTGCCGGAACTGACGCCCGACGAACTCGCCCAGTACCAGGAGATGCAGAAGTGGATGGGCGGCGTCGACCACCACTCGCTGCTGCGCGCCGCACCGCAGACCTTCTCCTACGGCTGGAACGACTCCCCGGTCGCGCAGCTGGCCTGGCTGCTGCACAAGTTCAAGGAGTTCGGCATGTCCGTGTCGCCCGCCAAGGGGGCTGAGGCCGGGCAGGCCGGCGCAGAGGCCCTGTCCTGGGAGACGGCGCTCGACCGGGACCTGTTCCTCACCAACGCCACCGTCTACTGGCTCACCGGCACCTCGGGCACGTCATCCTGGTTCATGTACGACACCACCGAATTCGCCTGGCCCGAAGGGCAGACCGCCGTGCCGACCGGAGTGTTCGAGGGACCGCCCGCGATCCGGCGCCTCGCCGAACGCGACAACACCATCATCCACTGGCCCGAGGGCAACGCCGCCGCGCACTTCGCCGCCATGGACGCCCCCGCGCTCCTGGCCCGCGAGATCCGCGCCTTCTTCGGAAAGGTCCGCTGAGGTGACCGTGCGAATGACCTGGGACGAGGTCCGCGCCCGGCGGCTGGAGCGGCACGCGCTGTCGGCCCCCTCCACCGGGGCGCGGCCCGCCGGGATCGTGACCGCGATGGCGGGCGTGCACGCCCAGGTGCTGTCGGCGGCCGAGCTGGGGATCGCGCTCCGGATCGAAGGCGCTACCCGGCTCGACGTGCGGGAGGCGCTGTGGGGCGACCGCAGCCTCGTCAAGACCTACGGGCCGCGCGGCACCGTCCACCTCCTGCCCGCCCGCGACCTGGGCATGTGGGTGGGGGCGCTGACGGCACTGCCGCAGGCGAACACCCCTCCCCCCGATCAGCGGCTGACGCGGGCGCAGACCGACGAGATCGTCGCGGCGATCGGCGACGCCCTCGCCGACGCCGAGCTGACCGTGGACGAGCTCACCGACGCGATCGTCGAACGCACCGGCCCGTGGGCGGGGGAACTGACGATGCCGGCCTTCCAGGGCATGTGGCCGCGCTGGCGGCAGGCCCACCACGAGGCGGGCATCAGGGGCGTCATGTGCTTCGGCCCCAACCGGGGCCGGAAGGTCACCTACACCAATCCGCACCGCTGGCTGCCCGGCCTGCGGCCCATGGACGCCAAGGCGGCACTGGGCGAGCTCGTGCACGCCTACCTCCACGCCTACGGGCCGTCCACGCCGCAACGCTTCGCGCACTGGCTGAGCACGCCGGTGACCTGGGCGAACGAGCTGTTCGACGCGCTGGGCGGGCGGCTCGAACGAGTCGAGGTCGAGGGCGCCGCCGCCTGGGTGAGCGCAGGGGACACCGCCGCGCCCGCCACCTCCCCGAGCGGCGTGCGGCTGCTGCCCTACTTCGACACCTACGCCTACCGGGTCGGCAACCAGCCGCCCGAGTTCCTCTACCCCGGCAAGGCCGCCGAACGGGTCCTGGGCGGCAACTTCCAGATGCTCCTGCTGGACGGCGAGGTGGCGGGGCTGTGGCACCAGCGCCGTTCCGGGCGCAGGCTCGCCGTCACCGTCGAGCCGCTGGTCGCCCTCTCCCCCGCGCGGCGCGAGGAACTGGACGCCCAGGTCGAGCGCGTGGGAGAGATCCTCGAGGCCAGGCCCGAGCTGACCATCGGCACGGTCACCGTGGGCGGCCACGCCTGATCGCCGGTTGACCTCAAGGGCGCTTGAGGTCGCAGGATGGCCGTCGACACCGATCACCGTCCCGAACGAGGTGCGCCCGTGACCGCCGACCCCGGCTTCTACTCGATCATCGACTACACCGTCGACGGCCCCGACACCCAGCGCGACCTGGTCGAGGCGTTCGCCGAGATCCAGGAACGCTGGGTGCGGTTCTACCCGGGCTACCGTTCCGCCCGCTTCCTGGTGGGCGTGGAGGGCACGCGCGTCTACAACGTGGTCCACTGGGCCAGCGAGGCCGACTTCCGGCACTTCGAGGAGGTCTCCGACACCGAGGGCCGGATCGCCGCGATCCAGCAGGCCCTGAACGGGCTCAAGGGGAAGGCCGAGCCGCGCATGACCGAGTCCCCGCGCTACACCGTGGCGCGGGAGGTGGGACCGGGCCCGCGCAAGACCGGCTCCTGACGGGCACCCGCCGGCCCCGGGCGGTCAGGGCATGGGGGTGAGCAGTTCCTGGAGCCGGTCGAACTGCTCGAGGACACCCTTGGTCATCCCGACCGACACCGCGTAGTCGAGCACCTCCTCCGA
The DNA here is from genome assembly GCF_055379765.1 of Actinomadura rugatobispora. Taxonomy (NCBI): domain Bacteria; kingdom Bacillati; phylum Actinomycetota; class Actinomycetes; order Streptosporangiales; family Thermomonosporaceae; genus Actinomadura; species Actinomadura rugatobispora. The sequence goes on from NZ_AP029191.1 coordinate 11,026,715, forward strand.
GGGGAACCTGGCCTGGTAGCGCATGCTCGTGCCGCCCTCGACCTCCTCGAAGGTGACGGTCTCGACCGCGGGCGGCTTCTCGGGCTCCGCCCCGGCCGCCGCCTCGGGGGCCGAGGTCCGCACGAACCGGGCCGGCGGGTCGACCTCCAGGAACTCGCCCGTGAAGACCACGGTGGCCCCGTCGCCGATCCGCCACCGGCCGCCGGGCCGCACGTCCATCTCGGTGACCTCGGCCGTCGTACCGTGCGGCCCCCACCAGTGCGGAATGTGCTCGGCCGAGGTCATCGCCGCCCACACCAGGGCGGGCGGCGCGGGGAACACCCGCTCGACGATCAGCTCGTCTCCCTCGGCGACGACACCGGTCCGCTCGTCGCCCAGCTCATGTCTCGCCATCGTGCCCTCCTTCCGTCCACCCTCTGACCTGCTCGGCGGCTCTCCCGGTTACGCGCCGGGACGGAAAACTTTGCGTCATCGTCCCGAGCGTCACCGTGACCCTTTCGGAGGCCGGGGCGGTGACGGTCGGGTTCAGTCCTTCGAGCGCCTGATCCGGACAACGTTGTCGGTGCGGGTGCCCTGCTCTCCGTCCGGGGCGGTCCATTCGCGCGTCACCGATTCGCTCACCTCGACCTCCCAGCGGCCCTCCTCCAGGTCGAAAGAGTCGATCATCTCCGTGAGCGTCGGGAAGTGCGCCTCGTGGTCGCGGTGGCGTTCCGTCGAGGCGAATCCGGCGTGCCCGGCCACCAGCAGCACGCCGCCGGGCGCGACGGCCGCCGCGGCCGACCGCATGATCCGCTCTTGCGGCAGTTCCACCGGGGAGTGCAGGAAGTGCGCGCAGACCAGGTCGAACGAGCCGGCGGGAAAGGAATCGCCCAGGTCGTGCCGCTGCCAGTCGATCGCGTCGGCCACCCCGGCCTCGGCGGCGTGGCCGGCCGCCCGCTCCAGGGCCACGGCGGAGATGTCGGCCGCGGTGACCCGCCAGCCGCGCGCCGCCAGCCAGATCGCGTCGCCGCCCTCGCCGCAGCCCAGGTCCAGCGCCGTGCCGGGCGGCAGGTCCGCCACCTCGCGGACCAGCAGCGGGTTGGGCCTGCCGCTCCAGATCCGGTCGCTCTTGCCGTAGAACTCCTCCCAGAACTGCTCGGCCGTCTGCTCGGCCGTCTCGTGGGCCGGGGATCCCTCTGTCATCGTGCGCCCTCTCCGCTCGAACACCCGGGGCGCCGGCACGGCGCCCCACCGGGTGACAGCCTGCGCGAGATCCGCGCTAACGACAAACTTCTTTGCCGTTTCAGCAAAAGGGGCCGCCTCCGGCGGGCCTCACTCGTTCAGCCAGGACGCCGAACGATCGAGCCACAGGTCCAGCAGCGTCCGGTCTCCGAAGATCTCGACACCGCCGGCGGGACGCCCGTACAGCAGCATCACCAGGTCGGTCAGTGGACCGCGCGCGGCCACGGCGGCCTTCTGGTGGGCGTGCCGCCAGACCGGGCGGTCCCCCGTAAGGTCGACCAGCCACTCGCCTGCCGCGCCCGGGGAGGTGCCGGTCGCGTGGAAGTGCAGCGTGCGGCCGGGGCCGAGCAGCGCGGGACGGCCCGGAGCCTCCCGGTAGGCCTCCGGGGACGTGCCGTACTCCATCCACTCGTCCAGCATGCCGAGGGCGACGTCCTCGTCGAGTGTGTACGCGGCGCCGGTGACCAGTGCCGCGTCGGCCCTGGTCACGGCGGTCTCGAACGCCATGCGGCGGGCCCAGAACGCGGCTGAGGCCACGCCCGGCACCGGTGTCCACACCTCGGCTTCGGGGCCCGCCGCGGCCAGCGTCTCCGCCAGCCGTTCGGCGCCCTCGGCCAGCCGGCCGTCCAGGGCGGCCGCATCCTCGTCGGCAGGGGCGGACTCGTCGTCGTCCCGGCCCTCCGGCGGCGTCCCGGCGGCTCGGGTGCGGACCACTTCCTCGGCCCGGCGGTGGGCGCCGCCGAGGTGCCGGAGCAACCGGCCGAGGGTCCAGTCCGGGCGGGTGGGCACCGGTGCCGTCAGATCCGCGCTGTCGGGTTCCTTGACGGTCTCCCTCAGCAGTTCGGTCTGGCGGACGATCTCGGCGCGGTGGCGGTCGAAGCTCAGTGGCGGCATGGCACACCACGCTAGCGATGCGGCGCCGCCCCGATCTCACCGTGCTTCCTCCCCGTCTTGAGACTTTTGCCCGCAGCTACCGGCAAAGCCCCAGGGAGACCTAGCGAAAAGGCTAGACGGAAACTTCAATGAGACGCTTGAAGGTATGAGAACAAGGGCGCATATTGACGACAGCCCGGAAAAGACCGTTCGTCAAGAATCCGCCACCGAGCCCGCCGTCGAGGTCCGGGGCCTTCGCATGCGGTACGGCACCACCGACGTGCTGGGCGCGGTGGATCTGCGGGTGGAGCGCGGCGAGGTCGTGGCCCTGCTCGGCCCGAACGGCGCCGGCAAGACCACGACGATCGAGATCCTGGAGGGCTTCCGCAGGCGCTCCGCGGGCGAGGTGCGGGTGCTCGGCACCGATCCGGAACGCGGCGACGAGGCGTGGCGGGCGCGGCTGGGGATCGTGCTGCAGTCGTGGCGCGACCACGGCAGGTGGCGGGTCGGCGAGCTGCTCGCCCATCTGGGCCGCTACTACGCCCCCTACGGCGCGCCGGGACGCCCCCGCCCCCACGACGTCGCCGAACTGCTCTCCCTGGTCGGGCTGGCCGAGCGGGCCGGCGCCAGGGTCGCCGACCTGTCCGGCGGGCAGCGGCGCAGGCTGGACGTGGCCGTCGGCATCGTCGGCCGTCCCGACCTGCTGTTCCTGGACGAGCCGACCGTCGGCTTCGACCCGCGGGCCAGGCGGGAGTTCCACGGCCTGGTGCGGCGGCTGTCGGACCTGGAGGACACCGCGATACTGCTCACCACCCACGACCTGGACGAGGCGGAGCGGCTCGCCGACCGCATCCTGATCCTGGCGGGCGGCCGGATCGTGGCGGACGGCACCCCGGCGCGGCTGGCCGCGCAGGTCTCCCGCGAGGCCGAGGTCCGCTACAGCCTCGACGGCGAACCGCGGGCCCGGTCGGTCGAGGACGCCACCGGTTACGTGCGCGGGCTGTTCGAGCGCCACGGCGACGCCGTCGGCGACCTGGAGGTGCGCCGGGCGAGCCTGGAGGACGTCTACATGGAGATGGTCAGGGAGTTCGAGTCCGGCAAGGCCGCGCAGGCTCCCGCCGAGCTCACCGCCGAAGCCGCCGGGGAGGCGGCGTGAGCGGGCAGGCGGTCGCTTTCAGGGCCGGGCTGGAGCGCGGGCGGATCGAGTTCCGGCAGAGCGCCACCAGCGTGCAGGAGGTGTGGGGGGCGCTGTTCTTCCCGGTCGTCGCGCTGGCCGTGATGTACATGCTGAGCGGCGGCACCGTGCCGGGCGCCGACTTCTCCCTCGGGTCGCAGGCGGTCCCCGGCATCCTGGCGATGAACATCGTCCTCAACGGGATGGTCTCGGTGGCCATGACGCTCACCACCGAACGCGAGGACGGCACGCTGCTGCGCGCGAAGGCGACGCCGAACGGCATGACCGGCTATCTCGTCGGCAAGGTGCTCGGACGGGCCGGGATCACGGTCGCCGGGCTGCTGGTGCCGCTGGTCGCGGCGGCGTTCCTGTTCGACGGGCTGGAGTTGGGCGCGGTGTCGTCGTGGGCGACGCTGGCGTGGGTGCTCGCGCTGGGGCTGCTCGCCGCGCTGCCGATCGGGGCGATCCTGGGCTCCCTGTTCAGCAGCCCCCAGGGGATGGGCGTGGTCATGCTGCCGATGATGGGGCTGACCGTGATCTCCGGGGTGTTCTACCCGGTCACGGCGCTGCCCGAGTGGCTCCAGTGGATCGCGCAGGCGTTCCCGCTCTACTGGCTGGGGCTCGGGCTGCGTTCGGCGATGCTGCCGGACGCGGTGGCCGCGGCCGAGATCGGTGATTCCTGGCGGCACCTGGAGACGGCCGGCGTGCTCGGCGCGTGGGCGGTCGCGGGACTGGTCGTGGCGCCGGCGGTGCTGCGGCGGATGGCGCGGCGCGAGTCCGGATCCAGCGTCGCCGCCCGGATAGAAAAAGCCGTACAGCGTACAGTGTAGGGTTCTCCGAGTTTCCCCCACCTTTGACAGAAGGGTCTTCGTGGTCTCCAGCCAGCAGCCGGGCGGCGTCCGCCGCTCCGGTCACCGCGCCGCCGACGCGCACGACCTCATCCAGGTCCGCGGCGCGCGGGAGAACAACCTCACCGGCGTCTCCCTCGACATCCCCAAGCGGCACCTCACCGTCTTCACCGGGGTCTCCGGCTCCGGCAAGTCCTCCCTGGTCTTCGACACGATCGCGGCCGAGTCACGGCGGCTGATCAACGAGACCTACACCGCGTTCATCCAGAACTTCATGCCGAGCCTGGCCCGCCCCGAGGTCGACGCGCTGCGCAACCTGAGCGCGGCGATCATCGTGGACCAGGAGCGGATGGGCGCCAACTCGCGCTCCACCGTGGGCACCGCCACCGACGCGCACACCATGCTGCGGATCATGTTCAGCCGGATCGGCACGCCGCACGTCGGACCGCCGCTGGCCTTCAGCTTCAACGCCGCCGAGGGCATGTGCCCCGCGTGCGAGGGGCTCGGCCGGGTCTCCGACATCGACGTCGACGAGCTGGTCGACCGGGAGCTGTCGCTGAACGAGGGGGCGATCAAGGTCCCCGGCTTCGGCGTCGACACCTACTACTGGCAGCTGATGGCGAACTCCGGCCTGTTCGACCCCGACCGCAGGCTGAAGGACTTCACCGCCGCCGAGTGGGAGGACTTCCTCCACAAGCCCGCCACCAAGATCAAGATCGAGAAGTACAACCTCACCTACGAGGGCCTGGTCGTCAAGGTCCGGCGGCTCTACCTGGCCAAGGACCGCGAGTCCATGCGGCCGCAGGCGCGCGAGTTCGCCGACCGGGCCGTCAAGCTCACCCCGTGCCCGGACTGCGGCGGCGCACGGCTGAACGAGGCCGCCCGGTCCTGCACGATCGACGGCCGCACCATCACCGAGTGCTCGGCCATGCAGATCAGCGACCTGGCCGAGTTCGTCCGCACGGTCCGCGATCCGGCCGTCGGACCGATGCTGGAGGCCCTCCGCGACACCCTCGACTCGATGGTGGAGATCGGCCTGGGCTACCTGAGCCTGGACCGCGAGTCCGGGACGCTGTCGGGCGGCGAGGCGCAGCGGGTGCGGATGGTGCGGCACCTGGGCTCCAGCCTGACCGACGTCACCTACGTGTTCGACGAGCCCACCGCCGGACTCCACCCGCACGACATCCAGCGGATGAACGACCTGCTGCTGCGGCTGCGCGACAAGGGCAACACGGTGCTGGTCGTCGAGCACAAGCCGGAGATGATCGCGATCGCCGACCACGTGGTCGACCTCGGGCCGGGCGCCGGCGCGCAGGGCGGCCGGCTCTGCTACGAGGGCGACCTGGACGGGCTGCGCGCATCCGGCACGCTCACCGGCGACTACCTCGACCACCGGGTGGAGCTGCGGGACAAGCCGCGGACCCCGAGCGGGCACCTGCGGATCGAGAACGCCTCCTTGCACAACCTGCGCGATGTCAGCGTCGACGTCCCGCTGGGCGTCCTCACCGTGGTCACGGGCGTGGCCGGGTCCGGCAAGAGCTCCCTCGTCCACGGCTCGCTGCCGCGGCGGGACGGCGTGGTCGTCGCCGACCAGTCGCCGATCCGCGGGTCGCGGCGGTCCAACCCGGCCACCTACACCGGGCTGCTCGACCCGGTCCGCGCCGCGTTCGCCAAGGCCAACGGCGTCAAGCCGGGCCTGTTCAGCGCCAACTCCGAGGGCGCCTGCCCGGCCTGCAAGGGCATCGGCCTGATCTACACCGATCTGGCGATGATGGCCGAGGTCGCCTCGGTGTGCGAGGAGTGCGAGGGCCGCAGGTTCACCCCGGAGGTGCTGTCGTACCGGCTGAACGGCAAGAACATCAGCGAGGTCCTCGGCATGCCGGTGGCCGAGGCCCGCGAGTTCTTCACCACCGGGCAGCCCCGGGTGATCCTCGACCGCCTGGCCGCGGTCGGGCTCGGCTACATCGGCCTCGGGCAGCCGCTCACGACCCTGTCGGGCGGTGAGCGGCAGCGCCTCAAGCTGGCCATCCACATGGCCCGCAACGGGTCCACCTACATCCTGGACGAACCCACCACCGGCCTGCACCTGGCCGATGTGGACCACCTTCTCGCCCTGCTGGACCGGCTGGTGGACGACGGCAACACCGTCATCGTCATCGAGCACCACCAGGCCGTGATGGCGCACGCCGACTGGATCATCGACCTGGGACCGGGAGCCGGGCACGAGGGCGGCCAGGTCGTCTTCACCGGCACCCCCGCCGAACTGGTCGACGAGGGGACCTCGCTGACCGCCGTGCACCTCCGCGAGTACGTGCACCGGCCGTGAACGGTGGGCCTGCGGGGCGGCGGCGACCGCCCCGCAGGCCCACCGCGTCACACCAGGTCAGAGCCGAGCACCACGGCGCCGGCGGGAGGGGCTCAGACGTCGCGGCGGTGGACGACGGCCACCGCGATGATCACCGCGACGAGCGCCCACGCCCCGTACACGGTCCAGGCCTCGGCGATCCCCACCGGATAGCGGGCGGGCACGTGCCGTGCCGCCGGATTCTCCACCAGCGCCGACCACGCCGAGACCGGCATCGCGTTGCCGATCTCCTTGACCCACCGGTAGGTCTCCCCCATGAACAGCCTCGGCAGCACCGCCAGCACCACGACCACGGCCACCACCGTGCCCGCGACGTGCCGGACCAGCGCGCCGAGGGCCATGCCGACCAGCCCGCACAACGGCGCGAGCAGCGCGGACGCCGCGACGGCGCGCAGCGCTCCGGGGGCGCCGAACGGCAGCCCGATGCGCACCTCGGCGTAGAACGCCTGGGTCAGCCCGAACGAGGAGGCGGCCACGACCGCGCCGAACACCAGCAGGGCCGCCGTCACCACGGCCGCCTTGGCCGCGATCACCTGGCGGCGGGCCGGCACCGCGGCGAACGTGGTGCGGATCAGCCCGCCGGCGTACTCGCCCGACACCGCCATCGCGCCCACCGCCCCGGCGATGATCATGAGGATCAGGTAGGCGTCCGGGACGAACGCGGCGTGCGCCGGGTCGATCGCCAGCCGCTGCTCCTCGGTCCCGTTGGCCTGGATGAGATGGACGTTGGAGCGCGCGGAGTTGGCGCAGATCCCGACGACGGCCAGCGCGCCCGCCGCCAGCACGCCGTAGGTCGAGCGCAGCGACCACAGCTTGGTCCACTCGGCGGAGAGGAGGTGACCGAACCGGGCCCGGGGCTCGGCGGCGCCCTCGCGGCGGGCCGTGGACGTCGCGCCGCCCTCCGGCATGCTCGCGGTGCTCATCGGCTCCGCCCCTCTTCCCCGCCCGCGCCGCGGAACTCGGCCTCGCCGGCGGTGAGCTCCATGAACGCCTGCTCCAGGCCGGAACCGCGCGGCGTGACCTCGTGCAGCATCACCCGGTGCTCGAACGCCAGCTCGGCGATCCGCGCCGCGCCGATCCCGCTCACCACGCACGTCCCGTCGTCCTCGCGCCGCAGTTCGGCGCCCTCCGCGGTCACCAGCGCGGCCAGCGCCGCCGGGTCCGGCGTGCGCACGGCCACGCCCGCTCGGGCGCCGCGGGCCGCGAACTCCTCCAGCGGCTCGGACGCGACCAGCCGCCCCCGGCCGATCACGATGAGATGGTCGGCGGTGTGCTCCATCTCGCTCATCATGTGGCTGGAGACGAACACCACCCGGCCCTCGGCCGCCAGCCGGCGCAGCAGGCCGCGCAGCCAGCGGACGCCCTCGGGGTCCAGGCCGTTCAGCGGCTCGTCGAACATCAGCACGGGCGGGTCGCCCAGCAGCGCCGCGGCGATCCCCAGCCGCTGCCGCATGCCCAGCGAGAACCCGCCCACGCGGCGGCGCGCCGCGCCCGCCAGGCCGACCTCCTCCAGGACCTCCGCGACCCGGCGGCGCGGGACGGCGTTGCCGCGGGCCAGCGCGGACAGGTGCGCCAGCGCGCTGCGCCCGCCGTGCACGTCGGCCGCGTCCAGCAGGGCGCCGACGTGCCGCAGCCCGCGCGGCCGGTCCCGGAACCGGCGGCCGCCGACGGTCACAATCCCGGCGGTGGGCTCGTTCAGGCCGAGGATCATCCGCAGCGTCGTGGTCTTCCCGGCGCCGTTGGGGCCGAGGAAGCCGGTGACGACCCCCGGGCGCACGGTGAAACTCAGCGCGTCCACGGCCGTCACCCGGCCGTAGCGCTTGGTCAGTTCAAGGGCTTCGATCACCCGGCCCACGGTGCCGGAGGCCGCCGGGGCGGGGCATCGGACCACGGTCGGCAAACCGGCGACGGCCGCGCGGCGGCCGTCGACCGCGGATGTAGGCCACCGGTCCGATGCGCCGCCACCGACCGGCCCTTACGATCACGGCATGGACGTGACGCCGCCTCCACCGCTGATCAGGCGGCTGCCGCCGGGAACCTGGACGGCGCTGGCCTGGATCGCCGCGCTGGCCTACTCCTACGTCACGAGCGTCCGGCTGCCGGGCGAGGTGGAGGATCTGCGCCCCTCGCCGGTCTTCTCCGAGCTGTGGGCCGGGCACCTCTACAGCCTGGCGGCGGCCGCCGTGACGACGCTGGCGGGCAGCGCGCTGCTGGGCCGCCGCCCGCTGCCCGCGCTGGCGCTGCTGCTCGCCGGCTCGGTCTTCATGGCGATGGCGCTGAACTCGACGGAGATCACCTTCGAGCAGTTCCTGGCCGCCGAGGTCGCCCTCTGCCACATCGCCCTGACGCGTCCCCGCCGTGTCTCGGCCGCCGCCGCGGCCCTCGCGCTCGGCACGCTGGCGGGGTACGCCTCGGTGCGGCTGCTCCTCGGCTACCCCATCGGGACGGCGATCGAGCTGGCCGTGGGGCTGACGGCCGTCATCGCCTGGCTGGTGGGCCACTCGCTGAGGCAGAGCCGGGAGCACGCGCGCACCCTCAACGCCCAGGCGGTCACGGCCGAACGGCTCCGGATCGCCCGCGAGCTGCACGACATGGTGGCGCACAGCATCGGCATCATCGCCATCCAGGCGGGCGCGGCCAAGATGGTCCTCGACACCCGGCCCGCGGCGGCGGGCGAGGCGCTGGGCGCGATCGAGAGCGCCAGCCGGGAGACGCTGGCGGGGTTGCGCCGCATGCTCGGCGCGCTGCGCCGCGCGGAGGCGCCGGCACCGGGCGCGGCCACTCCGGGAGCCCCCGGAGAACCGGCCTCCCCCACCGCGGCGGTGCCGCCCGCCGGGTCCGCGCCCGGGCTGGCGGACGTGGAGCGGCTGGTCGCCGCGACCTCGGCCGCCGGCGTCCACGTGGAGGTGCGCTGGCGTGGCGACCGCGATCCGCTCCCGCCCGAGATCGACCTGTCGGCGTACCGGATCGTGCAGGAGGCGGTGACCAACGTGGTGCGGCACGCCGGCGCCCGCCGCTGCCGGGTGACGATCGACCGGAGGGACGAGGAGCTGTCCATCGAGGTGGTCGATCCCGGGTGCGGCGGGCGCGGCCACGGCCACGGCACGCCGGGAGCCGGGTACGGCATCGTCGGGATGCGCGAGCGGGTCGGGCTGCTGCGCGGCGACTTCGCCGCCGGACCGCGTCCCGAGGGCGGATTCCGGGTCGCGGTCCGGCTGCCGCTGCCCGCGAGGGTCGGATGAGCGTCCGGGTGGTGCTGGCCGACGACCAGCCGCTGGTGCGCGCGGGCCTGGCCATGGTGCTGGCCGACGCCCCCGACCTGGAGCTGGCCGGGGAGGCCGGGGACGGCGCCGAGGCCGTGCGGCTGGTGCGGGAGCTGCGGCCCGACGTGGTCGTGATGGACATCCGGATGCCCGGCATGGACGGCATCGAGGCCACCCGGATCATCACGGCCGGTCCCGGGACGGCCCGCGTCGTCGTGCTGACCACCTTCGACGACGACGACTACGTCTACGGCGCGCTGCGCGCGGGCGCCTCCGGCTTCCTGGTCAAGGACATGGCGCTGCCGGAGATCCTCGCGGCGATCCGCGTGGTGGCGGCCGGGGACGCGCTGATCGCGCCGAGCGTGACCCGCCGGCTGATCGAGGAGTTCGCCGCCCGGCCCGAGCCCTCCCCCGCCCCCTCCCCGGCCCGGATCGTCCCGCCGTACCGGCCGGACGGCGGAGCCGGCATCACCGGGCGGGAGCGCGAGGTGCTGACGCTGATCGGCGGCGGCCTGTCCAACGCGGAGATCGCGGCGCGGCTCGTGCTCAGCGCGGCGACCGTGAAGACGTACGTGACGCGGCTGCTGGCCAAGCTCGACGCCCGCGACCGGGTGCACCTGGTCATCATCGCCTACGAGATGGGCCTGGTCTCCCCCTCGAACCGCTGACCCGCGCCGATCCGGCCGGTGCGGCGTTACCGGCGGGCGGGCGGGATCACGTGGTTGGCCCGCAGCAGGCCGTGCGGGTCGTACCGCGCCCTGAGCCCGGCGAGCCGCGCGTGGTCGGCGGGCGCGAACGCCGACCGGACCTCGTCCTCATCGAGCGGGCCGTAGCTGAAGTTCAGGGACCGTCCGAGCGCGTGCGGGGCGAACGGCGCGAGCGCGTCGTCGTGGTGGCCGCGCACAGTCTGCTCCTCGCCCGGCTCCACCGGCGACAGGATCATCACCGAGTACGCCGCGTCCCGGTGGCCGACCGCGTTGGCGGTACGCGGCGCGCGGGAGAGCGCGCCGCCCAGATGCCGCAGCCCCACCACGGACATGACAGGCGCCGCCAGGCCCGCCGCCTTCGTCAGCCCGGCCAGCGCCCCGGCGTCGAGATCGCGCACCAGCAGGTTCCGCGAACGGTAGGCGTGCGGCTGGTCGGGCTCGTCGAACACCGCGCCGGACTCGGTGTACGGCAGCACGCGCAGCGTGTCGCGCAGGACCGGGCCGAGGGAGCGCAGTGGTTCCACCAGGCGGCGCGCCTCGTCCTCGGTGCCCAGGTAGGAGATCTGGATCTGGGCGACGTGCCGTCCGCGCAGGGGCTCCGGCAGCATCGGCAGGTCCGGGTAGGGCAGCATCGACACCGCCGAGCTCATCTCCTCGGGGACCCCGGCGGTCCAGCGCCGCCAGGCGTCCAGAACCTCGGGGACCTGCCCGGTGTCGAAGAACAGGCCGCCGCCGTAGATCCGGTCGACCGGCATGAGGTCGATCTCCATGCCGGTGACCACGCCGAGGTTGCCGCCGCCCCCGCGCAGCGCCCAGAAGAGGTCGGGGTCGGAGTCCGACGTGACCCGGTGGGGCCGGGCGTCCAGGGTGACCAGGTCGACGCGGCGGACGTGGTCGGCGGCGAAGCCGTACCGCCGGGCCATGAGACCCGCGCCGCCGCCCAGCGTGTAGGAGACGGCGCCGACTCCGGGGAAGCTGCCCGACAGCGGCGCCAGGCCGTGCGGCGCGGCCGCCTCGATGACGTCCCGCCAGGTCGCCCCGGCCTCGAACCACGCTGTGCGGGCCTCGGGGTCGACGCGGACGGCGGTCATGCGGCGGGTGCTGACCAGCACGCCGCCGGTGGGGCGGGCGAGGCCGTGGCCGGTGGCCTGCACCGCCAGGGGCTCGCGGTGCTCGGCGGCGAACGCGACCGCGGCGCGGACGTCGTCCTCGCCGGCCGCGGCCACGACCGCCGAGGGTCGGTGCGGGTCGAGGAGCTGGAAGCCGATCCTCTCCTCGTCGTATCCGTCGGCGCCCGGCGCGTGGACGGGGCCCCGGGTGCGCGCGGCGAGTCGCTGTGTCGTGTCGTTCATGCGCCCCACGCTAGGAGCCCTTGAGGACACATCTTGTCCTCAAGGGCTGGCATTCTTGGACGGCATGGACGCGGAAAGGGACTCGGCCCGCAAGGACATGCCCGGGAGGCTGCTGCGCCTGCTGTCGCTGCTGCAGAGCCGGCGCGAGTGGTCGGGCGCCGAGCTGGCCGAGCGGCTCGGCGTCACGGGCCGCACGGTGCGCCGCGACATCGACCGGCTGCGCGCGCTCGACTACCCGGTGGAGAGCACGACCGGCACCGCGGGCGGCTACCGGCTGGCGTCCGGCCGGAACCTGCCGCCGCTGCTCCTGGACGACGAGGAGGCGATCGCCGTCGCCCTCGGCCTGGTCACGGCGGCGGGCGGCAGCGTTGCCGGGATCGAGGACAGCTCGATGCGGGCGCTGGCCAAGCTGGAACGCGTCCTGCCCGCGCGCCTGCGCCCCCGGCTGGCGGCCCTCGGCGGCGCCGCGGAGGCGATCCCCGCGCGCGGCGCGCCCCGCGTCGATCCCGGGGTGCTGGCCGTCCTGGCCTCGTGCTGCCGGGACCGGCAGCCGCTGATCTTCGACTACCTGAGCCGGGCCGGGGAGCCGAGCGCACGCCGCGTCGAGCCGCACCACCTGGTGACCCTGCAGGGACGCTGGTACCTGATCGCCTACGATCCCGGCCGCGCGGACTGGCGCACCTTCCGCGTCGACCGGATCGGGAGCCCCGTGCCCGCGCACGGCCGCTTCGCGCCACGCGACCTGCCCGCGCCCGACGCGGCGGCCTACCTCACCCGGTCGCTGGCGGCGGCCGCGTACCGGTACTCGGCCCGGCTCGCCGTCGGGCTCGGCGCCGAGGAACTGCGGGTCCGGCTGTTCGCCCACGTCCCCGGCGAGATCGAACCGCGCGGGCGGGAGGCGTGCACCGTCCGGCTCAGCGCCGAGTCCGCCGAACTCGTGGCCCAGTACGTCGCCGCGCTCACCGCGCTCGACGCCGATGTCACGCTGGAGGACGCCTCCGAAGAGGTCATCGCCCGGCTCCGCGGCCTCCGGAGCCGGCTGCCGGAAGAGGAATCCTCCGGTTAGAGGGCGTCCCGGTTCAGCGGGACGCTCCAGCGCAGCACCGTGCCGCCCCCGGAGCGGGATTCGATGCTGAACGCCCCACCCAGGCCATGGGCGCGTTCCTCCATGTTCCGCAGGCCGCTGCGCCGCACGTCCTCGGGGACGCCCACGCCGTCGTCCTCGACCCGCAGGACGAGCTCGTCGCCGCCGACGTGGACGGTCACCGCCGCCCGCGTGGCACGGGCGTGCCGGGCGACGTTGGACAGCGCCTCCTGGACCACGGCGAGCAGATGCTCGGCGATGTCCTCGGGGACGTCGGTGTCCAGGAGCCCGTCGAAGCGCTGGGAGGGGGCGAAGCCCAGGCGTTCGGCGGCGTCGTCGACGATGCCGTGCAGGCGGCTGCGCACGCTCTGCCGGTCGTCGGCGGTGGTCTGCAGGGCGAAGATGGTGGAGCGGATCTGCCGGATGGTCTCGTCGAGATCGTCGACGGAGCGCTGGATGCGCCCCGCCACGTCCCGCTTCTCGGTGATCTTGATCGCCGACATCAGGGTCATGGCGGTGGCGAACAGCCGCTGGATCACGGTGTCGTGCAGGTCCTTGGCGATCCGGTCGCGGTCCTCCAGCAGGGCCAGCCGCTCGGCGTCCCGGCGCCGGTCGGCCAGCTCCAGCGCGACCGCGGCCTGCGCGGCGAACGCCTCCAGCAGCCGCTGCGCCGAACCGCTGAACACCGCCCCGCCCGGCCGGTTGACCACCGACAGCACCCCGCGCGCCGAGGCCCCCAGCCCGAGCGGCACCACCAGCAGCGGCCCGAGCTCCGGGTCGGAGAGCGCGGGCACCCCCTCCGCCACGCCCCGGCCGTCCTCCAGCCGCACCGCCGATCCCCCCGAATAGACGTGCCCGGCGATGGCGTGGTCGATCGGAATGCGCAGTCCCGCCAGTTCGGCGGCGCGATCGCCGTCGGCGCCCGCCACGACGAACTCGCCCCCGGGCCCCTCCGCCAGGGCGACCATCGCCAGGTCGGCCTCGGCGATCTGCCGGGCCCGCTGCGCGACCAGCGCGGTCACCTCGTGCGGGTCGGTGCCCGACAGCAGCGCGGTCGACACCTCCGCGGAGGCCTCCAGCCACCGCTCCCGCCGCCGCGTCTCCTCGTACAGCCGGGCGTTCTCGATCGCCACGCCCGCCGCGGTGGCCAGGGCCGTGACGATGACCTCGTCCTCCTCCTCGAACCGCCCGCCACCGGCCTTCTCGGTCAGGTACAGGTTGCCGAACACCTCCTCGCGCACCCGGATCGGCACGCCCAGGAACGTGTGCATCGGCGGATGCCCCTCGGGAAAGCCGTACGACTCGGTGTGATCGGCGATCTCCGGCAGCCGCAGCGGACGCGGATCCTTGATCAGCAGGCCCAGGATCCCGAGTCCGTGCGGCCAGTGCCCGATCGCCTCGATCTCCTCCTCGCCCACCCCCACCGTGATGAACTGGACCAGCCGCTCCCCCTCCTCGCTGATCACGCCCAGCGCCCCGTAGCGGGCGTCGACCAGGGTGGTGGCGGCCTCGGTGATCCGGCGCAGCACCGTCTCCAGATCCAGCTCGCCGCCGATCGACACCACCGCCTCCAGCAGCGCGTGCACCCGGTCACGGGTCCCCCGCGCCGCCTCCAGCCGCGACTGAAGCTCGGCCAGCAGATCGTCCAGCCGCATCTGCGGCAGGATCACCCTGGCGCGCTCGTCGCCCGAACGCCGCTCCTGCGCCACCGGCCCAACCCCTTCACATGCCCTCGGCCGTCCCCTCACCGGATCCGGGACCTTGGTCCCGCCGCCGGCGGGGCCCACGGTCCTTCCTGCGCGCCGCCCCGCCCGCTAACGTCAATTCCATCACCGATCAAGATCGGGGGGAACGGTGGGCACCGAAGGGCGGCGGACGGAGGGCGGCGACGTGATCCGGGTGTTCCTGCTGGACGATCACGAGGTCGTCCGGCGCGGCGTGGCCGCGCTGCTCTCCGCCGAGGACGACATCGAGATCGTCGGCGAGGCCGGCACCGCCGAGCAGGCCCTGGCCCGGATCCCCGCCGCCCGGCCCCACGTCGCCGTCCTGGACGTGCGGCTGCCCGACGGCGACGGCGTGACCGTCTGCCGCGAGGTCCGCTCCGCCATGCCGGAGGTCGCCTGCCTCATGCTGACCTCCTTCGACGACGAGAACGCCCTCTTCGACGCCGTCATGGCGGGCGCCGCGGGCTACGTCCTCAAGCAGATCCACGGCTCGGACCTGGTCGGCGCCGTCCGCACCGTCGCCTCGGGCCAGTCCCTGCTCGACCCCCGCTCCACCGCCCGGATGCTCCAGCGCATCCGCGACCGCGACGAGCGCAAGGACCCCCTCGAGGCCCTCACCGGCCAGGAGCGCCAGATCCTCGAGCTCATCGGCGAAGGGCTCACCAACCGGCAGATCGGCGAACGCATGTTCCTGGCGGAGAAGACCGTCAAGAACTACATCTCCCACCTCTTCGCCAAGCTCGGCATGAGCCGCCGCACCCAGGCCGCCGCCTACGCCGCCCAGCTCAAGGCCCAGCGGGCCAAACGCGACGATCACGAACGCTAGCCGGGCCGGGCGACCGGCTGGAGATCAAGCCAGAAGGCTCAGAACTCCTCGCTGATCACCGCGTCCGCCGGGCGCCGGACCGAGTCGAGCTCGGGGCCCAGCGGCACGCCGAGCCGCAGCAGCATCTGCGGATACCGCCCGTTGCAGAACCGGGCGCGGATGAAGTCGCGCAGTTCGGGGATCTCCAGCGCCTGAGTGTGGAACGCGGCCGCCAGGCCCTCGTCGGAGGCGGCCCGCAGCAGCATCCGCTGGAGAGCCTGGCCGGCCCGGATCCAGTCGCGCGGCGTGTCGCCCGGCGTGGTGATCAGGAGGATGACCCCGGTCCCGGGCCGTGTCCCACCGGTCTCATGAACCTCCTGAACCTCATCGGCGATGTCCTGGGCGCCCCAGCCGTGCCCCCGGGCGAAGTCGCGGCCGGGGAAGTCCGGCTCGGTCCGCGGGGACCCTGCCGGATAGGCGCTCTCGTGGACTCCGTCGCGGCGTCCACTGCCCGGCACCGGGGCCCAGCGCGCCGCCTCGCCCGCATGGGCGGGATCGAGCCGCTGCACGTGCTCGGCGACGCGGGTGAGGCCGGCCAGCGCCTCCTGGGTGTGCGTCTCGACCGCCTGGATCAGTTGCGCCCCCTCCTGCTCGACCTCCCGCTTCAGAGCCGGCAGCAGCGAGGGCGGCGCCCCGGCGCCCCGGAACGCCCCGCGATGGGCGCGGCGCCGGTGGACCGCCGCGTAAAGCCTCAGGTCCTGCTCGTCGCCGGGGGTTCTGGTCCCCAGACGGACGTCGGCCAGCAGATGGGGCCGGTCCGGATCGGGCAGCACGTCGGTCTCGGCCTCGCGTCCGAGGGCCCGGATCGCGATCCGCAGCGTGCACAGCGCCGCACCGCAACTGATCAGCATCTCCCTGCCGCGGGGGTCGGCGGCGCCCAACCGGCGGTCGTCGTCGGCGCGCACGCTGACCCGCGAACCCCGCACGCCGAACGTCCACGGCTGGGTGTTGTGCACCGACGGCGCCCACACCGCCGCCTCCACCGCCTTCCGGACGATCCGCGCCGTCTCCTCCGCGGCCTCCCGCCCCACGTCGGCCGTTCCCATGGCGATCCCTCCCCCTCGATGGCCTGCCACCAGCCCACCACCCGGCCGCGGGGCACGGTCAGGGGCGAAGGTCCTCTGTCGCGGGACGCGGGCCTCGGCCGATGGCCGGGGACCCGACCTCGGTCCTGGCGGCCCACCGACCTTGGGACGCCTCAACCGGGACCTTGGTCCCTACTCACAGCGAGTGACGACGACGAAGGTTATGGAGAGATTTACGGATTTCCACCTAGAAGGCAGGACAATGAGCATGCCCCGACCGGCCGCCCAGGGAGGGCTCCCGCAGCTGACGGCCTCCATCAAGGGCTCGAGCGGCCCGGTGACGCGGCTGGGCGCGAACGGTGAGCTCGACCTCGCGACCGCCGGGGCGTTCGGCGCCCTGCTGGCCGACATGATCACACCCGACCGGCCGAGCGTCGTCATCGACGCCTCCCGGCTGCGCTTCTGCGACTCCCACGGGCTGGCCGTCCTGGAGATGGCCGACGCGCTCGCCGGGACGTGCGGCGGAACGGTCAGGCTGACCCGCGTACGGCCGCTGGTGACGAAGATCCTGAAGATCACCGGCCTGGAGGAGCGCTTCGTCGGCTCCGCGCCGCGCTGAGCCGGTCCGGACCCGCCCGGAGGAGGGCCCATGGAGACCACCGTTGAGAAAGTGATGACCACCGATGTGGTGACCGTTCCGGAGACGGCCTCCTTCAAGGAGATCGTCGAGGTACTGCGCCACCATCGCATGCACGCGGTTCCGGTGCTCGACGCCGAAGGCGGCGTCTCCGGGATCGTCTCCGCCGAAGACCTGATCCTGAAAGAGGCCGACCCCACCGCCGCGGAGGGCGAGCACCTGCTGGCCACCAGGCGCCGGCACCGCGAGTGGCGCAAGTGCGCGGCCGCGACCGCGGCGGAGCTGATGACCGCGCCCGTGCACACCATCGGCCCGCACGTCACCGTCCGCGACGCCGCCCGGGAGATGCGCCACCGCCGGGTCGGCCGGCTCCCCGTGATCGATCCGCGCACCGGCGCCCTGACCGGCATCGTGACCCGGTCGGACCTGCTGCGCGTGTACGACCGCCCGGACGAGGAGATCAGGCGCGACATCCTCGCCGAGATCTCCGACCGCAGCATCGGGCCCGACCCGGCCCGGCTCGAGATCACCGTGGAGCAGGGCTGCGCTCAGGTGCGCGGCAGCGTCGACCTCCGCTCGCGCATCCCGACCCTGATGCACGACATCCGCCGCGTCGAGGGGGTCGTCTCCGCGCAGTCCCACCTGGAATGGGGAACCGACGACCTGATCACCCGGCACTACCCGTACATGTGAGGGAAGGCCCGGCGGCCCGGCGCCGTGCAGAACAGGCCGGTAGGGATTGAGGACTTTCGGCCCTGATGGGCGGATCCCAGGACGGGCAGGCTGGGGCCATGCCACTCGACCATGGCGGGCTGGAGATCCTCGACACCGAGGAATGCCGGTCCCTGCTCGCCACCACCCCCTTGGGGCGCATCGTCTTCACCGACCGCGCGCTGCCCGCCGTCCAGCCCGTCAACTACGTCCTCGCCGACGGGGACGTGGTCATCCGCACCTCCCCCGCCTCCCGGCTCGCGACCGCCGCGGGCGACGCCGTCGTCGCCTTCGAGATCGACGACTTCGACACCGCGTCCAGGACCGGCTGGTCCGTGGTCGTGATCGGACGCGCCCGCGCCGCCACCGGCAGCGCCGAACTGGCCGCGCTGCGCGCGCTGCCGCTGCGGTCCTGGGCGCCCGGCGATCACGACCACTTCATCCGCATCCACCCCCAGCTGATCTCCGGCCGCCGCATCCCGGACTACTCCGCACCAGCCGTGTGAGCCTCGCATTCCGCGGAAGAGCGTCAGTTTTCGCGGGCGGGCTCGCCGAAGACGCGGGCGTACAGATCCATGGCGTGCGCGCTGCGGGACGGCGCGCCGGGGGCGAGCCGGAAGGTGGGCTCGCCCCCGGCGTCGCGCCCCGTGGTGAGGAACAGGCAGCGGACGGGCGGATCGGCGTGCACGCGGTGCGCGAGTGCGTACAGGTGCGTCACGAACACCGCCCGGACGCCGACCTCGGCCAGCCCCCGCAGGATCTCGGCGGCGATGTCGGAGCCCTCCCGCTCGTTGGTGGAGACGAACGACTCGTTGCACAGCACCAGCGCGCCGGGCCGCAGACGGTCGACGACCGAGCTCATCCTGGCCAGTTCCTCGTCCAGCTTGCCGTGCGCCATCGAGCGGTCCTCCTCCCGCCGGAAGTGGGTGAAGACGCCGTCGGCGGGCGACGCGGCGAAGCTCCGCGCCGCGACGAACATCCCGCCCTGCATCATGAGCTGGGCCAGGCCGACGCTGCGCAGGAAGGTCGTCTTGCCGCCCCGGTTGGCGCCGGTGACCATGATCAGACCGGCGCCGTCGGCGTCGACGTCGTTGTCCACCACCGCGCCGCCGAGCGACAGCGCCAGGCACGGCTCGTACAGGCCCCGCGCGGAGAGGGCGCGGTCGGCGGGCGCCCGCGGTTCGGGCAGGCAGACGGGCAGTCCGGCCCCGGAGAGGGCCTCGGCGAGGTTGAGGCAGCCGACGTAGAAGCCCAGCTCGTCCCGCAGGGCGAGGAAGAAGTCGCGGACGTGCTCCGCGGACTCGGCGGCGGCCCCGGCGACGTCCTCCAGGATGAGGTCCCGGAACGCGGCGATCGCACGCCAGCTGTCCTCGTGCTCGGCCGGGACAGTGTAGGTCAGTCCGGATCTGCGGAACCTCCGGGTGGACGGCGAGCGGCCCTTCCCCGGAGGTTCGTGCAGCCGGAAGCCGACGCTCTTGTTCCCGGGCCCCAGGCGGACGCTGACGATGATGCCGTGCTCGAACCGCAACTGTTCGACGACCGCCTCCGCCTCGCGTAGGTAGTCCTCGTCCGTCTCGGCACGGATCGACGCGAACAGGCGGGTGAAGCCGGTCGACCGGAACCGCCGTCCTTCCCCGGACGCGAAGGCGCGCAGGCGGCGCAGATGGTCGCAGAGCTCCTCCAGGACGCGCAGTGCCCGGTTCAGCATGCCCTGCGGGCGCCCGGCCGCCCCGCTCCGGAAGATCTTCTCCTCCGCCGCGACCGCCTCGTCGGCCAGGTCGTAGAGCGCCCGGACGGGCGAGGCGTTGCGCAGGCAGTCGTCCAGCACCTCCTGCCGGTAGACGATGGCGGCCGGGTCGGTGAGCGGCGCCGAGATCACCGACCGGGCCACGGCCAGCAGGCGTTCGTCTCCACGGGCCATGGCCGTCCACAGGTGCTCGAGCCGCAGGTCGTCGATCACCTCGCCGGGAAGCCCCTGCCGCGGTTCCCCGGGGCGGGCGTCGTCGCCGGGGGACATCAGGTGAGGTCTCATCGGCGTACCCGCTCCGTCAGCTGCGCGTAGGTCAGGCCGTGCCGCTCCGCGAGCGCGAGCGCGTGGGCGCGCCCGTCGGCGGCCCGGCGCACCACCTTGTACGTCCTCGTCGCCCGGCCGTCGTCGGCCACGGTGCCGACCATGCTCACCGCCTTGGGACTCAGGAGCGACAGCTCGTCGACGAAGCTCACCCACAGGCACGGCACGTCGAGCCGGGTGATCGCCGCGAGCACCCGCTCGCTCAGCGCCCGGGCGTCGTCCGGGGTCGTCGAGGTGAAGATCTCGTTCAGCACGATGACGCTGTCCGGGGTCGCGCGGTCGAGGAGCGCGCGCATGCGCAGCAGCTCCTCCTCCAGCTTGCTGGCCAGAGCGTCGTGCCGCTCGGCCCGCTCGTAGTGGGTGAGGATCCGGTCCGGGAGGAAGATCCGCACATCGCGTCCCGGGACGGGGCAGCCGAGGGCGGCCAGGTGGTAGAGCTGGCCGAACGCCCGCGACAGGGTCGTCTTGCCGCCCTGGTTGGGCCCGGAGACGACCAGAACGCGTTCGGCGGCGTCGAGGCTCAGGTCGTTGCCCACCACCCGCCCGCCCTGCCCGTCCTCCCCGGTCAGCTTGGCGGCCAGCGCGAGGTCGTAGACGTCCCGCGCGACCAGGGTCTTGTCGGTCCCGGACACCACCGGGTAGCAGATCGGCAGCCCCGCCACCCGCAGCGGCGCCAGGTAGGAGAGGTAGCCCAGGTAGAACCGCAGCTCGTGATCGACGCGGGTGATCTCGTCCGCCACGAAGCCGCGGTTGGCCTCGAAGAACGCCGCGAGGTCCCGGAACACTCCGGGGCACAGCTCCACGACGAGGTCCAGGACGCCGGCCTCGACGAAGTCCAGCCCCAGCCCCGGCTCGGGTCGCGGCTCGCCTCGCCGGTCCTGCCGCGACCGCTGCCGGAAGCGGTCGAACGTCGCCAGCACCCGTTGGGCGTAGTCGAAGCGGCCGTCCGGGTCGTGTTCGGCGACGGTGATCCGGTCGCCGCGAACCAGCAGGTCGTAGCGGACCTCGCCGAGCCGCTCGCGCAGCCGCAACGCCTGCTCGCGGACTCCGGTGAACGCGGCGGTACGGGTGTGCTCGGCCACGTCGTCGCGCAGGGCCCGCAGACCGGCTGCGGTCGCCCCGGCCGCTTCCAGCCCCTCGACGAGCCCGGTCACCGCCGCGGCGTGGTCCAGCACGATCTCCAGGAACCAGCGGTGCGCCTGCGGCGGATGCTTCCTGCGCTCCAGCGCCTCCAGCCGCCGCCGCGTCCCGGCCATCGACGCGGTGAACCGCTCGGCGACCTCGCGCACCGCCGGGTCCTCCAGCTCACGGAAGATCTGCTGGCGGAAGCCGACGAGGCCGGCATCGCGCAGCGGGCGGTGGAAGTACCGGGGCAGCCCCGGCACTCCGCCCGCCTTCGCCGCCGCCCGCACGATCTGGTCGAGGTTCAGATCCTGGAAATGCTCCGGCTCTCCGCGGGCGTCCGATCCGGCGTCGCCGTCGGACGTCCCGAACAGGATGCTGCGAATGGCCATCCGCCCACTCCTCGACGCGCTGCGCTCACCTGGAAAGCCCGCCCGGCCGCACCTCGGCGGTTATCAAGATACAGAGACGGGCGCCCGTCGCCGTCCGGGGCAAGGCGTCATCGGCGGCGGCCGATGGTGAGGACGACGGACCAGTGGCGCGTGAGCCGCCCGTCGGGGCGGGCTGCGAGACGCCGCCGTATCTCGTCGTAGAGGTGTTCGCGCTTGGCCGGTTCCATGGCGCGATGTGCCCGGAGAAGGTGTCCAGCAGGGACGTTCCTTGCGCATCCGGCTTGACGTTTTCCGCACCGGCATGCGATCCTACTTGCGGGATCGAGGTTTGACGCTGTCGTACGCGTGGACATCTGTATCTGTTTGCACTAAGCTGCCCTTCCGCGCGCACCCTCGCCGTCCCGCTCTTCCGAGGTAGAAGTGACGTCGTCCGGCGCGCGCAGTCAGTCCGCCGCGATCCCTCGGAAGGACCTTTTTGTTGGCAGCCTCGCGCAACGCCTCCGCAGTACCCGCCAGCCCCCGTCGCGTCTCTTTCGCGCGCATCAAGGAGCCGCTCGAAGTCCCTGACCTTCTCGCCCTGCAGACAGAGTCGTTCGACTGGCTGCTGGGCAACGAGAGGTGGAAGTCCCGGGTCGAGGCGGCCCAGCAGGCCGGAAGCAGGAGCGTCCCGACGCAGTCGGGTCTCGAGGAGATCTTCGAGGAGATCAGTCCCATCGAGGACTTCTCCGGGACCATGTCCCTGTCGTTCCGGGACCACCGGTTCGAGCCGCCCAAGTACTCCGTGGAGGAGTGCAAGGACAAGGACATGACCTTCTCCGCCCCGATGTTCGTCACGGCGGAGTTCATCAACAACACCACCGGTGAGATTAAGAGCCAGACGGTGTTCATGGGCGACTTCCCGCTCATGACGCCCAAGGGCACCTTCATCATCAACGGCACCGAGCGGGTCGTGGTCTCCCAGCTGGTCCGTTCCCCGGGCGTGTACTTCGACCGCGCCCTCGACAAGGCGTCGGACAAGGACATCTACGGCTGCCGGGTCATCCCGAGCCGCGGCGCCTGGCTCGAGTTCGAGGTCGACAAGCGTGACAACGTCGGCGTGCGCGTCGACCGCAAGCGCAAGCAGCCGGTGACGGTGCTGCTGAAGGCGCTGGGCTGGACCGAGGAGCGGATCCGCGAGCGGTTCGGCGGCTATGAGTCGATCAATGTGACCCTGGAGAAGGACCACACCTCCGGGCAGGACGACGCGCTGCTGGACATCTACCGCAAGCTGCGTCCGGGCGAGCCGCCGACCAAGGAGTCGGCGCAGACCCTGCTGGAGAACCTGTACTTCAACCCCAAGCGCTACGACGTCGCCAAGGTCGGGCGTTACAAGGTGAACAAGAAGCTCGGTCTGGACCTGGACATGAACCAGGGCACGATGACCGAGGACGACATCGTCGCCACCATCGAGTACCTCGTGCGGCTGCACGCCGGCGAGGAGGAGGCGACCGTCGGATCGGTCCCCGTCCCGATCGAGACCGATGACATCGACCACTTCGGCAACCGGCGGCTGCGCACGGTCGGCGAGCTGATCCAGAACCAGGTCCGGCTGGGCCTGGCCCGGATGGAGCGCGTGGTCCGGGAGCGGATGACCACCCAGGACGTCGAGGCGATCACGCCGCAGACCCTGATCAACATCCGGCCGGTCGTGGCCTCCATCAAGGAGTTCTTCGGCACCAGCCAGCTGTCCCAGTTCATGCAGCAGAGCAACCCGCTGGACGGCCTCACGCACAAGCGGCGGCTGTCGGCGCTGGGTCCGGGCGGTCTGTCGCGTGAGCGGGCGGGCATGGAGGTCCGTGACGTCCACCCCTCGCACTACGGGCGGATGTGCCCGATCGAGACGCCGGAAGGCCCCAACATCGGCCTGATCGGGTCGCTGGCGGCGTTCGGGCGGGTGAACCCCTTCGGCTTCGTCGAGACCCCCTACCGCAAGGTCGTCGACGGCGTCGTCACCGAGCAGATCGACTACCTCACGGCCGACGAGGAGGACCGCTTCGTCATCGCGCAGGCGAACTCCCTCATGAACGAGGACGGCTCGTTCGCCGAGTCCAAGGTCCTGATCCGCAAGAAGGGCGGCGAGGTCGAGCTGGTGGGCCCGCGCGAGGTCCAGTACATGGACGTCTCGGCGCGGCAGATGACCTCGGTCGCCACCGCGATGATCCCGTTCCTGGAGCACGACGACGCCAACCGGGCGCTGATGGGCTCCAACATGCAGCGCCAGTCGGTGCCGTTGCTGCGCAGCGAGTCGCCGCTGGTGGGCACCGGTATGGAGTACCGCGCCGCGGTCGACGCCGGTGACGTCATCGTGGCCGAGAAGGCCGGCGTGGTCGAGGAGGTCTCCGCCGACTACATCACGGTCATGAACGACGACGGCACCCGGACGACGTACCGCGTGACGAAGTTCAAGCGGTCCAACCAGGGCACCTCGTACAACCAGAAGCCCATCGTCGACGAGGGCGCCCGGGTCGAGGCCCGCCAGGTCATCGCCGACGGGCCGTGCACCGACGACGGCGAGATGGCGCTGGGCAAGAACCTGCTCGTGGCGTTCATGCCGTGGGAGGGTCACAACTACGAGGACGCCATCATCCTCTCCCAGCGGCTGGTGCAGGACGATGTCCTGTCCTCGATCCACATCGAGGAGCACGAGGTCGACGCCCGTGACACCAAGCTGGGGCCCGAGGAGATCACCCGGGACATCCCGAACGTGTCGGAGGAGGTGCTGGCCGATCTCGACGAGCGCGGGATCATCCGGATCGGCGCCGACGTGGTGCCCGGGGACATCCTGGTGGGCAAGGTCACGCCGAAGGGCGAGACCGAGCTGACGCCCGAGGAGCGGCTGCTGCGGGCGATCTTCGGTGAGAAGGCGCGCGAGGTGCGCGACACCTCGCTGAAGGTGCCGCACGGTGAGCAGGGCAAGGTCATCGGTGTCCGGGTGTTCTCCCGGGACGAGGGCGACGAGCTGCCGCCGGGCGTCAACGAGCTGGTCCGGGTGTACGTGGCGCAGAAGCGCAAGATCACCGACGGGGACAAGCTGGCGGGCCGGCACGGCAACAAGGGCGTCATCTCCAAGGTGCTGCCGGTCGAGGACATGCCGTTCCTGGAGGACGGCACCCCGGTCGACATCGTCCTGAACCCGCTGGGCGTGCCCGGCCGGATGAACGTCGGCCAGGTCCTGGAGACCCACCTGGGATGGATCGCCGCCCAGGGCTGGGACATCAGCGGCGTCGAGGAGCAGTGGGCCGAGCAGCTGCGCGAAAAGGGCTTCGACCGCGTCGAACCGCACACCAACGTCGCCACCCCGGTCTTCGACGGTGCCAGCGAAGAGGAGATCATCGGCCTGCTGGACAACACGCTCGTCAACCGCGACGGCGGCCGGATGGTGCTGCCCAGCGGCAAGGCGCAGCTGTTCGACGGCCGGTCCGGGGAGCCCTTCCCGTACCCGATCTCGGTCGGCTACATCTACATCCTCAAGCTGCACCACCTGGTCGACGACAAGATCCACGCCCGCTCGACCGGCCCGTACTCCATGATCACCCAGCAGCCGCTGGGCGGTAAGGCCCAGTTCGGCGGGCAGCGGTTCGGTGAGATGGAGGTCTGGGCGCTGGAGGCCTACGGCGCCGCCTACGCGCTCCAGGAGCTGCTGACCATCAAGTCCGACGACGTGCTCGGCCGCGTGAAGGTCTACGAGGCCATCGTCAAGGGCGAGAACATCCCCGAGCCCGGCATTCCCGAGTCCTTCAAGGTGCTCATCAAGGAGATGCAGTCGCTGTGCCTCAACGTCGAGGTGCTCTCCAGCGACGGCATGTCCATCGAGATGCGCGACACCGACGAGGACGTCTTCCGCGCCGCGGAGGAGCTCGGCATCGACCTGTCCCGGCGCCCCAATGAAGGCGCGATGAACGTCGACGACATCTGAGGACGTCCGGCCCGAGAACCCGTCCGCCGATGCAAGCGGCGGGTCCTCGGGCCGGCGTCAGATGTCGGGGCCGGGCAAGATAATCTTGCGCCTTCCGACGACCGGCACGGGCTGGCGGCGCTCCCCCACGAGCTCCGCCACCACGAGGGAAAGTGTCGTACCTGCCCACCGACGTGGCACTGGCAAACACGCAGGGCGACCTGCCGCCTCACCGCCGGAACGCAGCGTCGCCCGATACGGGCCACGGACGCCGCTGCTCCCGGACGCGCTCGGCCGCAGGCGCGGTGGGCATCGAGGAGATCATCGAGGCCGTCGCGGGCTTGCTGGCCAGGGCCGCCGCCCGAGATGCCGACGGTCGGCGCGCGAGCCGATCCCGCCGACCTGCCACATGTTCTCCCGCGTTACGGCACGCGCGCTGCCGCCCGGCGCCGTCCGATGCCGGACGCGTCATCGCCGGACGAGCCGCATCCCGGCCTGCCGGAAATGCGGCGGGCGTGCGACTCCTCGTCCCAGGCCGTGTTCGACCTGTTGGCGCCGGCCCGGCTTTGCTCTCCCTCACCCGCTGACGTTGCGCCCAAGCGCATCCGAAGAGCGCGATGATTTTTGGCTGCGAGCATGGTCTGCCCTGTCGAGCACGATGAAAGGAGTCTCTGTGGCAAAACTGCTGTATTCGGCGACGATGTCGCTCGACGGCTACATCGCCGGACCGGGTGGGGACATGTCCTGGCTGACCGACCACCTGGGCCCCCCGAACCCGACGGCCGACCGCCTGCTCTCGCAGGTCGGTGCCATCCTGGCCGGCAACGGCACCTTCGGGGGCAGCGATCCGAACCAGGGCACCGACAAGGAGGGCGCGTTCGGCGGCCAGTACCACGGGCCGGTGTTCATCCTGACGCATCGGCCGCCGGACGAGCCCGTCGAGGGTCTCACGTTCGTCGGCGACCTCAAGACCGCGGTCGCCAAGGCCAAGGAGGCCGCCGGGGACCGCTACGTCAACATCCTGGGCGCCAACGTCGCCAAGCAGTGCATCGAGGCGGGCCTCCTAGACGAGGTGCTCGTCTTCATCGCCCCGGTTCTCCTCGGGGACGGTGTGCAGCTGTTCAACAATCCCGGCGGCGAGCGCGTCCGGCTGGAGCCTCTTCCCGGCGAGTCCGCGCACTGGTACCGCGTCGCACACTGACGTCGCGGCATGGCCTGTCCGCGGGCGTTCCAGGGCCGCCGGATTTGATCTTCCTCCGGGGTGTGGCCAGCGCCCCGGGGGATCTTCAGTGCTGGATGTTCCCCTCGGTGCCCGTGGACAAGGCCTGGCTCAGCGCGAGGACGGCGTCGCGGCGGCCCAGCGCCCCGAACGGCGAACCGCCGGTCGGCTGGTCGCTGCCGCAGATCCAGGTGGGTCCGTCGGCGAGGTGGTCCAGCGCCTCCCTCGCGACGTCGTCGGGGTCGGCGAGCTCGCCGTACGATCCGCCGGCGGCGTCGAGCACCCGGCGCAGGGAGGGGGTGTCGGTCCTGCCGAGGACGAGCGCCAGGACGTCCACGCCGCTGCCCCGCCACTCCGCCCACAGGCTTTCCGCCAGGATGAGCTCGAACGCCTTGGTGGCCCCGTAGGTGGCGAGCGTGGGGCCGCCGACCCAGGCCGCGCCCGAGGTCACCAGGACCATCCCCCCTCGTCCGCGCGCCACCATCGCGCCGCCGAAGACATGGGCCGCCTCCAGCACGCTGGTGCAGTTGCGGTGGACCAGCGCCAGATGGGTCTCGAGGTCCTTGGCGAGGAAGGACTCGCTGCGGTCGTCGCTGCCGGCGTTGTAGACGAACAGCCCCACCTCCACATCGGAGGTGGCGTCCGCGAGGCGTGACACCGCTCCCGGGACGCTGAGATCAAGCGCGACCGTGCGGACCTTGACGCCGTGCCGTGCCCGGATCTCCTCCGCCGCGGCCTCCAGCACGGGGACGCGCCGCGCCACCAGCACGACGTTGATGCCTCGCGAGGCCATCGCGCGGGCGAACGCGACACCCACTCCATCGGACCCGCCCGCAACGATGCCCCACGGGCCGTATTCGTTCGCCACTGCTCTCATCACCTTTCGCTTGTGGGGGGTGCCAACTGCCGGCGGTGTTCGGGGGCGCCGTCGAGATTGGCGTTGATCCGCTCGGCGATGCGCCACCCCTGCGGGGTGCGGACCCAGCGCCAGGTGTTCGCGGAGACCCGGGCCACCCAGAACCGGTCGGCGTCGGCGTCCCAGCGGATGTTGAGCGCGTGGCTGCGTCCGGTGGCCCGATCGCCGTCGACGACGATGTGCGGCACGGTCAGGACGTGGCCGCAGCCGTTGCGGATGAGGCTCTGATGGCCGTCGCCGTGGACCATGGCGGCGATGTCGTCCCGGCCCCGCATCCGCAGGTGGGGCACCGCGTCGAAGGCGCCGTCCTCGGTCCACAGCGCCGCCGCGGCGTCGCCCGAGCCGCTGTCGACGGCCGGCCCGTACTGGGCGACGAGCTGCATGATCTCGACCTGGTCCTCAAGTGCGCGGACCCTGGCCATCAGCGTCTCGACCGTGGCGCGTAGTTCGTCGATCTCGCTCATTCGTCGTGGTCCCTTTCCGGTGATGGCTGAATCGACGGCCCCGCATGGTCAGGGCACGACGACGATGCGGGTCGGCCCGTGGGCGTCGCGTGCCGCCTCGAGCGCCTCGGGCACCTGGTCGAGCCCGACGGTCCGGCCCAGCATCGGTGTGACGTCGAGGCCGCCCGTGCAGACCGCCTCGAACGCCTCGTCCCAGTGGTCCGGCAGCGGGCCGCCGCCGAACTGGACGTTGATGCCCTTACGCTTGGCGGTCAGGGTGGTCAGGCGCTCACCTTCCGGCGGTCCGCCCATGGAGAAGATCCGGGTGCCGCGCTCGCATCCCTTGATGATCGAGTCGAGGACGCCCGGCAGGCCGACGCACTCGAACACCACGCAGCCCGGCGGCCCGCCCGCGACCTCGCGCCACGTCCGGTAGGGCGAGGTCTCAGCGGGGTCGACGACCGCATCGGCGCCCATGGCCAGAGCCGTCTCCCGCCGCGACGCCACGCGGTCGGCCGCCACGATCGGCCCCACGCCCAGGCGCCGGAGCGTCGCGATCACCGACAGCCCGATCGCTCCGCAGCCGACGACCAGCGGGACCTCCCGCGCCGTGATCCGGGCGCGCCGGGCGGCCGACCAGCCGACCGAGATCGCGTCGGCCACGCACACGATCCGGCTGGGCAGATCGGATTCCACGACCCGGGTCATGGCCTCGGTGAGCAGGAAGTACTCGCCGAACCCGCCGGGCGACTCGGGATTTTGTCCGATGATCCTGCGGCCGGCGGCGGTGGTCAGAACCGGCAGGGAGCTCACGCGGGCGCCCACGGGAATGCGGCGCTCGGTGCCGGGTCCCTGGTCGACGACCTCGGCACAGTACTCGTGGCCCATGATGATGTCGACGTCCTGGTCATAGGTCGACATCCCGCTGTCGTCCTCGGCACCGGCCTCCGGGTGGTCCATGAAGTGCAGATCCGACGCGCAGATCCCGCATGCCAGCGATCGGACGAGAAGCTGGCCGGGCCCCGGCACCGGATCGTCGACGACCCGCGCCCGCACCGTCCCGCCCCGCAGCACGGCAGCACGCATGGCACGCTCCTTCCACCGCGGAGGCGCAGGGGACGTCCGCGTGGTGAGGACTGTAACGGTGCCGGGCGATTTATAGAAGTCCTCTCCTATAAATATTCCGGCGGGCGCTCGGGCCGGCCGCTACGATCAGCGGCATGGCAGGACGGGGCCGGGGGCGTCCGCGTGACAGCGGCATCAGTGAACGGGCCCTGGCGGCGGCCCGCGAGCTGCTCGTCCAGCGCGGTTTCGACGCCACCACGATCCAGGCCGTCGCCGAGCGCGCCGGCGTGCACGCCTCGGCCCTCTACCGCCGCTGGCCGTCGCGGATCGAACTGATCGAGGAAGCCACCTTCCCCGGGCTGAGCCCTCAGGCCGTCCACCCGACCGGGAATCTCCGCGACGACCTGCTCCGGTTCGTCCGCGCCTACACCGAGGCCTTCAGCCAGCCCGCCGCCCGCGCCTCCGCCGTCGGCCTTCTGGCCCACCACCAGACCTCGCGCCGCACCCACCCGCCCGAGCTGTACCTGCGCATATCGGCCCGCCCTCAGTTCCAGGACATCCTGAGCGCCGCCCCGCCCGGCAGCGTCGATCCCGACCTGGACGCCAACGACGCCTTCACCATGCTCCTGAGCGCCGTCCTGGCCCACACGCTGCTGGCCAACACCGCCACGCAACACCTCACGCCGGAATGCATCGTCGAGATGACCCTGCGCATCCTCCGCCCGTCCTGGCCCGGCCCCCTCTGAGCCCCCGTCGAACGCGCCGCCGCCCGGCGTCCTGGCCACCCTCGGCGGTCACACCGTCGGCACCCCGTTGTTCGACCTCGCCCTGGGCCCAGCGCACCGACCGCGGCCCGGCATCGCCATCGCAAGGAGATGCGGTGGTTCGATCCGCTTCCAGGTCACGATCGCACACCCGCTTGGCATTCCGGTGACCGTCGTCACGCTTGAAGCAAATCGTCGCCTTTCGCGGCACCCACACAAAGGGAAAGATCGTTCCCACCGGCGCGGAGTCGATCCGGACCTTCGTCGCCACCAAGGGCGACCAGGGCTGGCATATCGCTGCCTTCCAGAACGCCGCCTCCCGCTCCGCGGGGCTGGTCAACGGCCGCCTGATACTGAGGCCATGGCATCATCCTCAACCGGGGCACGCGACTCGGCGGCGTTGCCGTTCACCCGCATCAAGGTCCGCGTCGGCGCGCTGGTGTTCTGCGGCGACGAGGTCGCCCTCATCCGCCGTGACCGGCCCGAGTCGACCCACTTCACCCCGCCCGGCGGCAACGTCGAGCACGGCGAGGGCCTGCTGGTGGCGCTGAGGCGCGAACTCACCGAGGAACTCGACCTCGCCCCCTCACAAGCCACCCGGCCGGAACTGCTGTGGGTGATCGATCAGATGGTCTCGCGCCCCGGGACGACCCCACCGCCGCGCAAGCTGCACCTGATCTACCGGCTTCACGTCACCCCCGAGGTCCGCGCCGCACTGGCCACCGAGGAGTACGACGAGGTTCCCGGCGGTCACGAGATCGGCCTGATCCAGTGGATCGACTACCGCACGACGGCGGACCTGCCGATCTTCCCACCGATCGGTACGGCACTCGCCGCACTCCCCAGCCCGTCCGCGGCCCTCACCGATGCCACCCTGCCCGCCGTCACCGACGACAACTACACATGGGTGTGACCATCGCGCACCGAAGTGGCTCGGTTCCGCACGGGGCAGGAGGCGGGCCCGCGGCGATGATGCGGGTGGTCTCGCAGAAACAGCGGGACGTGGAAAGCATTGGCCCTGCGCCCATGAGCAGGCCTGTAGCAAAGTCAACTGCCGATGACAGACCACCACAGGCAGGCTGAGGCGTGCCCCCTTCTCAGATCGACAAGCGTCGAGCGGCTGCCGTGGCCAAGGTGGCCGCGCTGTGGACAGTCCACCAAGCGGCGTCCTTTCCTGATGGACTGCGTCGGCTCGAAGCGCCAAGTGGTGAATCAGTCCCCGCACTGGATGCCTACCTCGCCGGCTGCATCAGCGCCTACCTCGCAGGCCAAGGGACGCTCGACTCCCAGCGCCTAGGCATCCTTGCCACCTGCGCTACCGACCTCAGGACCCTCCTCGACTCCCTCACTGGGGAGGATGCCGTCTACGTGTCCAGATTGATTGAGGCCGCAGATCTCATCACCGAGCCACCAACGCGGCAGTTCGGCCCATAGCGCCTCTCCGTCATACTCTGGGAGCTCTGGCCCGGTTGCGGACGTTGTCCGCATGGTGTGGCGGGCCGGGCCAGATGACGGCATGCGACGCGGGAACGGCCGCTGGCGCTGACGGGCGCGGCCCGATCCGGCCGCGCCTCGACCGATCAGGGGGCGCTCGTGAACATCTGGTGGTCGACGGTCCTGGCCGTGGCCGGCGGGATCCTGCTGCTCTGGCTGGCCGCCCTGGCGGCCCTGGCCCTCATCCGCCCGCGCGGGAACCTCCTCACCGAGGCCGTCCGGCTGCTGCCCGACCTGCTCCGGCTCATCCCCCGCCTGGCACGCGACCCGGCCCTGCCCCGCGGCGTGCGCGTGCGGCTGTGGCTGCTGCTGGCCTACCTGGCACTGCCCATCGACCTGGTGCCCGACTTCATCCCCGTCCTCGGCTACGCCGACGACGCCATCGTTGTCGCCGCCGTCCTGCGCTCGGTCGTCCGGCACGCAGGCCCCGACGCCCTGACCCGGCACTGGCCCGGCACCGACGACGGCCTGACCGCCGTCCGCCGCCTCGCCGGCCTGCGCACCGCCCGCTGAACCCTGTCTGGCGCCCGCCAGGGGCCGCGTTCGGAAGAACACCTCCACCAAGGCCCCGAACTCCTGAGGCCCCGACGCGACGGAAGGAAATCGGTCAGCCCTGTTCGGTGAGGGCATCGTGGCCGCAGAATACGCGCATGACGCTGCCGGCCGAGGGGCGCCGGCCCATCTTCTTGCCGACGGTGATGACGAGCCCGGTAGGGCTATCGCGCAGACTCAGGTTCGGTTCGGCAAGCGGAGTGCACGGGAAAGGAAGGCGTGGGTGACAAAGCGGATCTCCCACCGCAAGCCCTTGGGCGTCGCTGAAACTCATCAACAAGCGTTGTCGCTCCACACGGACGAAACCAAGTTTCGCGAGCCGGTTACGCGCACGCGCACGTTTTGCCGTGTGACTGTTCATAGCGCCCTGGCACCTGGTCGCGGGGCTGCCCCGTGCACAGGGAAACTGTTGCGTCCCATCCGAGCCGACGCAGGTACACGCCTCTGACCTGCGGTGCGACAAGTCAGTGGGGCGGTTTGCCTCGGTGCCGTCCCGGCAGACCTGACACAGGCTCGCAAAACGAGCTGCACGAAACCGCAGGTCCCCGCCTATGGTCTGCTGGTTTGCCCAAGTCGTCCAGCGGGATTGATCCTCACAGATCCGGCAACAACTCTCCGAGCCTCGGTTCAGTGCGCTCGATCAACCAGAACAGGTAGCCACGCAGATATCGCTCCATTCCATTGTCCAGGTAGGCGGCGTAGGTGTGCAGGGCCTCTCGCTCGTTGGCGCTGTGTTCGTCGGCCAACTCGGCGGCGATCCAGGTGCGGACGAACCCGCGGTCAGCCCACCAGTCCCGGACCGACTCGGGCGTCCAGCGCTGGTCGCCGTCCCAGGCGTAGCCGCCCATCGGCTCGCCCCACGCGATCTCGATCAGCGCCGTGACCTCGCGGACATTGGCGGGCTGACGGAACACGCACTCTTGGTTCAGGTCGCTGAGCAACACGTGTTCCGGCAGATAGTAAGGACCGTTCAGGCCACCGTCGGTCACACCCGCATAGAATGGACCCGGGACGTTGAGTCGACTGCGGTCCTCCCAGCGGCCCTCGCCCATGGTGTCCGAGCATCCGTAGGCAACGGACCCCGCTATCGCCCGAGCGGTCGGCAGCGGATCCCAGTACGCCAGTTCCTCCCACGGTCCTTCTACTGGATGGGCCAGCATCCGCTTCCGGAAGCCTTCCCTGTACCGCTTAAGCTCAGCCGACCAGGAATCCTGCCTGCGTGCGTTCTCCGACTCCTCCGCCACAGCGGACAAGATCTCACCGGTACCAGCGGGCAAGCCAACCGGAGTTCAAGCAGTCTGTGAAGCCCTCGCCTACGCGGGAGTCCTTCAGAGTCGCTGAAACCCCGGTAGATCTGACGCAGATCACGCAATGCGTCAGATCTACCGGAACTTCTGGGGCGCGACAGAAACTCCCCGCGCCCACAAGGGTGGAGGGCGCGGGGAGTTTCGTCATCGCGGCCGCCGTCGCCGGCAGCGAACATTACTGGGGCGGGCGGGGGTCAGATGCCCTGGCGGTCGTTGAGGTGGACGGCCATCTCGCGCACGAACTCGCCGAGGGGGTCGCGGGCGTAGAGGGCGGCCGGCTCGTCCAGCAGGGCGGCGATGACGTGGGCCTCGCCCGCGTCGATCAGCGCGGCGGGCCGCCGCAGTTGACGTCCATCCAGTCCTGTAGGTGGGTGGCGTAGTCGTCGCAGGGGATCGACTTGTGGCCGACCTGGCGGGTGCTGCGGACGGTGCGGTCGGTGTCCTGGGTGCTCATCGCGTGGGTCCTCTCGGGTGGGCAGTGCCGCGGCGAGGCGGTCCAGGGCGGCGGCCAGGTCGCCGGGGCAGGTCCTGGCGCGGTGCGCGGCAGGCGGCACTGCGGCGGCGGCGTTCGAAGCCGGCTCCGCCGCGCTGACCAGAAGTGATGTGGCGCGCAAGTCCGAGGACCCCGCCGAGGCGGCTCAAGAAGCCAGGCCGGAGCAGTCCGACATGGTGGTTGAGGAACCTCGGAGCGTAAACCGGCGCGTGTCCGCTGCGTGACGGCCACCCGGCGCGGCCGCGCGCCCGAAAAGCTAACATCGATCGTTTTCTGGCCAGCAGGCAGCAGCCCGCACTCGACAAAGGTCGTCGACAAATTCGCTGGTCAAGACGACCGACGGGGCACCGCCCGGACCGGCAGCCCACCCAACCCTTTAGTGCCACGTACTTGCGCTCGGTTATTGCACCAATCGGTTCAGTGTCCTAAGGTGAACCGCATGGTTCAGCAAGAGGTCCTCGATCGTACGTTCGCCGCCCTCGCGGACGGGACCCGGCGGCAGATACTCATCCGGCTTGGCCAGGGTCCCGCCACGATCGGCGAGCTGGCCGAACCCTTCGGCATGTCGCTCACCGGCATGAAAAAGCACGTGCACGTGCTGGAGAACGCCGGCCTGGTCACGACAGAGAAAGTCGGCCGATCGAGGCATTGCCGACTGGGAGCCGAGCGCCTGGAGGACGCCATGTCGTGGATCAGCTTCTACCAGCGCCTGTGGGAGCGCCGACTCGACGGCCTCGACGCCTACTTCACCCTCAAGAACGCCCCTGAGACGAGCACCGGGAAGGACACCGAGCGATGACGCGGAACGACACCGAGACCATCCAGTTGCGCAAGACCCGCGTGCTGCCCGCGAGCCCCGAGGAGGTCTTCGACGCCTACACCGACGCCGAGAAGCAGAAAATCTGGTTCAGCATCCTCGACGAGGAGCCCGGCATCGTCGAGATCGAGGTCGATCTGCGCGTCGGAGGCCAGCAGATCGCGGTCTGGGGACCGGACGCCGACAACCTGTTCCGTGAGACGCAGACCTTCCTGGAGATCGACCGTCCGCACCGCCTGCTCACCGAGTCCACCGGCAGCACTCCCGACGGCATGACCATGACCACCACCATCGAGGTCACCTTCGAGGAGCACGAGGGCGGCACCCTGCTCACGGTCGTGCAGAGCGGCTTCCCGGCGCCCGACATCCGCGACTTCTTCGTCCAGGAGGTCTGGTCGGGAGCGCTCGACCGGATCGAGGCGTACCTGCGCCGCACGGGACAGCAGTCATGACGCAAAACGCCAACCCGGGCGCGCCCGCGTTACGCGCTCCTGGCCGGGCTGGCCTCATCGTCGCCACCACCGTGGCTGTCGCGCTGGTCCTCAACCTCGCCATCTACGC
This sequence comes from Actinomadura rugatobispora, assembly GCF_055379765.1. NCBI lineage: Bacteria > Bacillati > Actinomycetota > Actinomycetes > Streptosporangiales > Thermomonosporaceae > Actinomadura > Actinomadura rugatobispora. The sequence goes on from NZ_AP029191.1 coordinate 11,061,714, forward strand.
GGTGGGGCGCGCCCTTGGGGGCGACTTCCGCTTCACGGCCGAGGGCCGGCCCGCCGAGGTGGACGGGATCACCCTCGTCGGCTTCACCTCCGTGCCGCTGCTCGTCGGGATGACCCTGGTGGCGCTGCTGTCGCGCATCTGGCGCTGGGTGATCGCCGTGGCGATGGTCGTGGCCCCGGCACTCGCCCTCGTGACCGTCCCGATCATGACCATCCCCGCCGACCTCGACGAGGCCAGCACCATCACGCTCGCGCTGTGCCACATCGCCCTGGTCCCGGTGACGCTCACCGGCCTCCTGGTACTACGCGCCCTCCGCCAGGAGCCGACACTCGCACAGACGCCCCAGAACTCCTGAAGGCCCGGCGAGGGGCAAGGTAGAGGTGGTCACCCCCCTGGTCAGCCTGGTACGGCAAGCCACAAAGCGGGGCCGGGGTCAGCTGCGGTCTGGGTGGATGGTTTGTTCGTCATGATCGCGGAGCATGCGCATAACGGTTACCGGTGAGGTGCGCCGGCCCCTCTTCTGGCCGGTGGTGATGACGAGGCGCGCGGCGATGTCGCGCAGGCTGAGGTGCTGCTCGTGCAGATGGATGACGTGGGAGAGCATGGCCTCGTCGGCGCCGCCGGCGCCGCCGCTGGTCTTGCCGCGGCCGCGGGCCGATTCGTGACCTTCGAAAACGCCGGTCGCGGATACTCGCGTTCCATGCCTGACGGGGCTGCCAGCACGGTGAACGATCCCGGCCGGATCGTGCGAGCCCTGCAGTTCGCCGGTGAGGAACTCCAGCGCGATGCCGCGGCCGAGTCGTTTGTGCTCGTGGACCACGAGGGTGACCGCGACGCCGGAGGCCCGCATCTCCTGGGCGAGGTCGACAGCCTTGTCGAGCTCGGGGCCGTGTCCTGACGCGGGTGGAGATCTTCTCGGCGAAGACCCGCGTGACGCCTGCGGCCCTGAGCGAGTCGAGCTGGGTGTCCAGGGACTAGCTGAGGATGGAGCCGCGCGTACCCGGACGGCTCGGCGCCAGCGGCTGCGGGCGAGGCTGCTCGACCCACGCCGATCCGGGCTTGCGCACCGGCGGGGGACGTTCAGCGCCTTGGCCAAAGAGGGCACGAGCCGGAACAGGACGGTGTGGTACTGGAGAGCCACCCTGCCCTTGCCGGTCCTACACGGCGATCCGGCGGGCACGGCGCAGGGCGACATCGGGCAGTCGTGGGCTTCCACGCGGGCGAAGTCGTCGTCGTTCACCCCGTGGCCGTTTCAAGTGGGTGTTTCACCTGACTATTCGTATGCAACGCCCCAAGAAACGATGTTCGTGCTGGACGGCCGCCGCTGGACAGCGTGTTTCATGCCACCCGGCGGCTGGCTTGAGCAGGGCTTGTGCCACGCCGTCTGATGCCTCCTGGACGACTGCCATCGCCTCGGGCTGCTGCGCGCGGTCGGCCCGATCTACCGCTTTCGCCACGCCGATCTCCACGACCACCTGCCATCCAACGGCCTGACGGATTACGTTCAGGTCGAAGACGGCACGGCACCGGTCATGTCATCCCCATGCGCGGGTTCAGCTCGTGGGCGCGTTCAAAGTCGACCGGAGTGAGGTTGCGAGTCCAGTTACCGGACCGGCGGACGGTGTGGGGCTGTCGGGCGAGACAGTGGTCGGCAGCCTCGATTGAGGCGGTTGTTCTGCCGTTCGGCGCAGCAGTGTCACCGAATTTCCTCGGATGCGCATGCTCTAGCTGGGCCCGCCTATTCGGGCTCACCCCAGCTTTAGGGGTCCAGGCCGTCCCATGACGAGCCTGGATGGTCAGCGGGGGCCGCCGCCGTTCAGGGTCTGCTGCCACGCGGCTGTGAAGATCTCGGGCAGCGGGCCGTGTGGCCATGGGGAACTGCGGATCGCGTCGCCGATCAGTTGCAGACCGAGCAGTTCAGCCTTCCACCTCTCCATGGGGGGCACGGGCTTTTTGGCCGTCACCCAGCCTCCCGGGAGGAACACGCTCCGCCCGGCTCGCATCCGTCTTTCCTCGACGACCAGGCCGCGTTCGAGGAGAGCCGCCACGGCCTTCTTGTGCCGTGCGGGCTTCCAGACGTTCCACGTCCGGATGTTCCGGTCGGTCGGATTCTGCAGCGCCAGCAACTGGAGATACAGGGTTGCCGGATCCTCCTCAAGGCTGTGCCGTTCACGGACTTGCGCCACCAGGTCGGGAACGCTCGCGCGCGGATCGGTCTCGTAAGCGCCCTCAGGGATGGCGCCCGAGCGGATCCGTTCCGCGATCCGGGTGCAGTCCTCGCCGCGGATCCAGTCGATGACCGGGAGGGTGATCGAGTGGCCAAGGGCATCGCGCAGGGTCTGGGAGCGCTCGTCCTCGCGGTAGTGCGCCGGCCGGAAGAAGAGCCGGTGGCCGTAGCGGTCGCCCTGGACGGCGATCGTCAGGCCATCGTCGAACGTCGCCTTGCCGAGGGGCTCGGGGCCCTGGTACGGCGAATTCCCGAACGCGGCCTCCAAGTCCTCGAACGGCCGCCGACCTCCGCTCGCGCTGCCCGCGGACAGCACCAGACCGGGATGGGCGAGCCGTTCCCGGAGGAGCTCCACCGCCTCGGGGATGCCCGAGCGGACCGGATCACCGGCGGGCAGTTCGGTGTAGGCCCAGGGAATGAGCGTGGTGAGGCATCGGGCGAGCTTGTCGAGCTTGTACGCCCTGTCCTCGTGGCTGCCGATCCCCGTCCCGACGGCGGGGTGCGGCCTGAGCCAGGAGTCGACGTTCTCGGTGAGCAGCGACGTGGCGCGGGGTTGGGCCAGGGCCGAGCACAGCTCGACGGCCGGCATCCCGAGATCGAGTTCCGTCACGGAGGCGGCGGTCGCCTCGTCGACCGGGGCCGCGATGCCGAACATCACGCCCCACGCCCGCGCGATCCGTTCCGCGACCGCGACGAGCCCGCCCGCTTCCCACAGCTCCGCCGGGTCGGTCGGCAGAGCGTCCGCCAGCAGGTCGAGCCGCTGGTCGCCGTCGAGTTTGAACAGTTCCTTCCGGGCCACCTCCGCCTCGGCGGCCGTCAGCTGGAGGACCTCGCGTTCCGACGGCTCCAGGAGCGGTGTCCGGTAAGGGTTTCCCCATCCGGTGATGCCCGCCAGCACGACCGTGGCCGCCACCCGGCTCATGCCCGTCAGCCCGACGAGCACCGCCACCGCCTCGGGATCGGGGCGCAGCGGGCCGCGTTCCCTGACCATGGCCAGCAGCTTCTGCAGCTGGCCGGAGTCGCCCCAGCCTCGGGGCAGCTCGGTGACCTCCTGGACGGTGCCGAGCGCGGGCGGATCGGCCTCCCCCGCGCGCAGGTCGAGAAACAGCCGCGCGGTGTCGCCGGGCCGGCCGACCAGGAGCGCGGCGCCGTTCGCGTCGCTGACCGACCGGCGCCCGGTCACGACGGTGCCCCGGCGCAGCCGCACGGTGGGATCGGCGAACACCGAGTCTGCCCAGACCTCTAGCAGCGCCAGCAGCCGTTCTCGCCGTTCGTCGGTCGTAGAGGTGGCCACCGCGCGCAGCGCGACGGCGCCGACGCGGCCCGTGAACCTGACCGTCTGAGTGAGTTCGGGGAGCTTGGCGTCGTGCTCCAGAGTGATCTGGCCGCGCAGCGCGGCGCTGGCCAACTGGATGCCCCGCAGAGCCCCGCCCTTGTCCGTGGCCGCCTGAACGGCGAACCCGTACAGCGAACCCATCACCTTGGAGTCGTCGAGGGGATGGGGCGGCGGCGCACCGGCCCCGGCCGGAGGCCTGACGAAGGATCGCAGCGCGGGGATCGCCCACACCTCGTCCGGGTCGCGCTGCTCGTCCACCCAGCGGCGCACGAGGGGGCCGTAGACGGGGTCGGTGACCGTCGCGGCGATATCCTCGTCCCCGGTGCGGTGCCGCATCCAGCGCAGCATCCCGAGCCCTGCCCCGGCCCCGGGAGGGGCGACCGGGACACCGTGCGCCAGGCATGCCTCCAGGACCCGCATGTCGACCTCCCGCGACCAGCAGCCGGGCCCGTCGAGATGGACCGGGACCCCGTCCACCGCGAGTCTGGCGCTCATCCGGGCGATGAGTTCGATGAGCTGGCGCGGCTGCTCGACGTACCGACGCCGCCGGTGCCTGGCGGTCTCCTTCAGCATCGGGTGCAGGACCGCGCGTGACAGCCAGCCCGCGCGGCCGTCCCTCGGCTCGGACTCGGGCTCGCCGTCGCCGGTCAGCGCCTCCAGCGCTCCGCAGTCGTCGAGAAGGTCGATCCACCAGCCATCGATGCCCTCGGGGTAAGGGAACAGGTCGAGCAGCAGGCCGCGCAGCCGCGGTGAGTCCCGCGCAACCCGTACCACCATCGGCCGCCACGCCTTCCAGAGGGCGAACGGCGCCTGGCGAGCGGCCGCCGTCGGCACGATCGCCTCGAGCACCCGGCGGTGTTCGGAGATCTCGTCACGGCCCGCCTTCGCGACGAGCGCCGAGAACTCCTTCGCGAACTGCGGCCACGGCGTCAGGTCGCCACGCGCCCGCAGGACGGCGATGTCGGCCACCGCGTCGACGGCCTGATCCGCAGGGAATCGCTCGCGCGCCCGCTTCACGAACGCCGTCACGCTCTTGGCGCTGAGGGCGCCCAGAGCGGCGAACTCCAGGTGGGAACCCAGCCAGACCGCGTCGTCCACCGGCAGGTCGTGCTCGGTCTCCGCCTCGCGGGCCCGGGCGAAGAGCGTGGCCGCGCGTTTGGGGTCGCCGGCCGCGACGAGCGCGTGCGCAGCGTGCTCGAGGAAGACGGGGCGATGGAGCGCGGGGAGACCGCGCGCCACCATCTCGTAGGTGCCCGCGGCGTCGTAGGGCTTTTCGTACGCCGCCCGCGCCAGGAAACCGAGGGTGCCGAGGGCCACGTCGGCGTCGGCGGGGTGGTGGACGAGCGCCCACGCCGGGTAGACGCGGGTCCCCAGGGCATCGGCCGGGATCGGGTCGACGGGGTCGCCTTGATCGTCGCGGCACACAAGCGTGCCGTCGATCAAGGCGAGCTCGTGGCCGGTTCCGGTGGGGGCCCAGGTCGGCGATGTCCGCGAGGTGGCGGGAGGCATGACGGAATCCTCGCAGACACCCCTGACAAGGCCGGGCCACAGATTTCGAGTACTGAAGCCGTACCGATCCGCCACGCCCTACGGCGCACGCGCCTTTCCGGCGGCTGTTGTCAGCGCCGGAGCAGCCGGTCGCTCAGCTCGCACAGCCGCTGTGCCGACTCCGGGTCGACGGCGTGCGGTACGACATCGGACGGGATGTCGTCCTGAGCACCGAATTTGATGGGCCTCGGGATGTCCAGCGGTGAGATGTCGTCGTCCTTCAGATAGACACCGCCGATCTCGGCGAGCAGCGGGCTGGTCGCGGCGAACACGCTGGTGCTGGCCCCCTGTTGGGGCGTCTTCATCTCGCGGACGGGACGAGACCAGCCGCGATCAGCGGAAACGAGGTCGCCAGCACCACAGCGCCCGCGGCCACCGCGTCGCTCCCAACCAGGGCACCGCCGACTCCAGGTCCCGCACGAGATCGGCGGCCCTGAGCGGGCGTTCGGCGACTCCTTGGCCATCCTGCGACGCAGCAGGTCACGTAGCGGCCCCAGCACCGCCCGCCTGCTGCGAGGCCGTACGTCCGGACCGGTGTTCCTTACCGACCGGCGCGCGCCACCTTGGGCCACCGCGCGCTTGCGGCCGCCGACATCTGCCCCCACCAAGCGGTGGCCGGCTGTCCTACCCCGCGCCGAGTACCTGTTCAAGACTGCCTCCACACGGATCGCCCCCCGCGGCCAGGGCAGGACGTTGCACCAACTCCCTCCACCACTCCCCCTCAGGCACCTGGTCAGCCTCGGGCAGTACGTCCGCCTCGGCGAGCGAACCTCAGCCCGGATCAACGCCGAACACGACCCCGCCGACTTGCCTTGGCTACCCTCATCAAGGCTCTCTGGTGAAGGCCATGTCCATCCAGTGCTGCCAGGTCGAGCCGTCGTCAGTGCGCTCCCACTTCGCGCTCATGGTGGTGCCGTTCTCAGCGATCATCAGCGTCGCCCGCTCGGAATCGCCGGTGAAAGTCCAGACCCCGTGGTCGTCCACGGTCGCGTGCATGGTGATGAAGTTGCCCTGGTTGTCGAACGAGCGCATCGGATAGGTCCCGGTCGCCGGATCATAGGGACCGATCATCTCGATGACCTCGACCACCTCGTCGTTCATGCGCACGTCCACGCGATGGATGAGGAAGAACCCGCCCGCCAGCCACTCGTAGGTGTCCGAGCCGACGATCCGCACCGACGGCTCGCCGGTGGTGGTGACCGTCTGCCCCTGCGACCGCCAACGGCCGACGAGTACGTCCAACGGCTTGTTCGCAGACCTGGGCGCCATCATGTCTCCTGGAATCTATGTAAGATGTTGCTTAAATACTTACACATCATCCCGTCAAGGAGGAAACCCCGGTGGACGAGGCGTTGCGGGCGGTCGCCGATCCGACCCGCCGCGCGATCCTGGTCATGGTCCGCGACGACGAGGTCTCGGCGGGCGATATCGCCGCCCGGTTTCCCGGCATCAGCCGCCCGGCGGTCTCCCAGCACCTGCGGATCCTGGTCACGGCCGGGCTTGTGGACGTCCGCCGTGCCGGCAACCGCCGTCTGTACCGGATGCGTCCCGACGGTCTCGCCGAGGCGGCGATGTTCTTCCAGACGATGTGGCCCGGCCCGCTGCACCGCCTGAAGCACGCGGCCGAGCGAGCGGAACGGGCTCTCGCCGATGACGAGGAGACGGAGGGATCATCGTGAGCACGACGGTCGAGCAGACGATGCGTATCGAGGCGCGGCCAGAGACGGTGTGGCGGTTCTTCACCGATCCGGCCTTTCTGGCGCAGTGGTGGGGTGAGGCCGAACTGGATGCGCGCCCTGGCGGTGACCTGCGCGTGGAGATGCAGGACGGTCCGCGCCCGGTGATGCACGGGACGTTCGTCGAACTCGTTCCGTATGAACGGATCGTCTTCACCTTCGGCTGGGAGCCCGCTCCCGGAGCACCCGGCATAGCGCCCGGCGCCTCGCGGGTCGAGGTCACGCTCACCTCTGACGGTAAGGGCACGACCCTCACCCTGCGGCATAGTGGCCTGCCGTTCCTGCTCGGCGACGAGACCACCCTTGGCTGGGCCTCTGTGCTTCGGCGCCTCGGCGAGGCGGCAGAGCGCCATGACCACCGTTGAGCAGGATCTTCGCGGCAGGTCGTCCGGCTGGCCGCTCGCGACCATTGCGTGCCGATCGAGAAAGGTCACACACAGCTACACGAGCCCGAATGACGGTGAACTCCGCCGCCGTTTCCGGGAATGGTCCGGTCGATGGCCGAGGCGTAGGCGCGGTGGGTGTTGGGGTTGGCGACCCGGCATCGGCCTCCTCGGCGGTAGCCGGGCGGCGCTGTGCTTTTCCGTCCGGCGGCCGCAGTCACCGGCTGCGCCCGCAGGGACGACGATCTACCGGATAACGTGCCCGAGCCGCACATCGGCCCCGATGACGGACCACACACCGTGGCCGTCCGGGGGCGACTCCGTGCCAACGGAGCCGCCCCTGGATGAGGCATATTTCGCGCGGAGGTTGGAGGAGATCGCACGCCGCGGCTACTCCCCCGCTAGCCCCCGGCCATCACGGTAAAGGTGAATCCGGCGCTCGTCGGACGGCGCAGCGGAATGTCGCACTTGATCCGGCGCAGTACTTGGTTCCTGCTGAGGCCGAGCCCTTGCGCGATGAGCCCTTCCGGGCGCACCGGTACCGGATCGTCGAAGACGACCTCCACCTGGACCGGCCATGCGTCATCGAGCCATGCCGACGGGGTGTCCAGCCGCCAGGCCCCCGTCCAGTCCAGGGTGAAGCGGTTGCGCCGGGCGAGCAGCGGATCCAACAGCCGGGACGCCACCAGTTCCGGATCGTTGACGCGGTAGCCGTGGAGTTCGGCCGGATCGAAGGATCTGACCGGCGCCCGCTCGTGCACGGTGAGCTTGCTCGTCCGATCGCAGGATACGCAGCGGACCAGCAGCCACACGTCCAGCAGCTTGCCGTTGGCGTTGACGCGGAATCTGCCCTCGCCGGTGGTGGCCGAATTCGACCGGCAGTCCACGCACCGCAACGACAGCAGAGGCAGCCTGGTCCGACGGACGACCCAGGGCAGCACGGTATGAGGTTGTGAAGACATGAGCTCTCTAGACCTGACACGAGGCCGATTGCGCGCGGCCTCAAACGCTGTATGACCGGGTGCACAAGGGCAGCCCGGCAGAACCGACGAGAGCGTCGGCTACAGGTGAGCGGAAGAAGGTGTCAGGTCTAAAGAGCAGGCGGGGTCACGCGGTTTTGTCCTCTGTCTTTACTGCGACTGGGCCGCAGGCAACGTACGGGAACACGGAAAAGGGTTCAATCGGTTTTCCGACCGAAACTTCGTCAGTGCAACCGCGACCTCAAGTGGCGAAGGCGACGGTGTCGTCGAGGCCCGGCCGGTAGCCGTCGCCGGTGTCCGGGGGGAGGATCGGCAGGGCCCGCGTCAGAGCGGGGTGAGGACGCAGAACTCGTTGCCCTCCGGGTCGGCGAGGACCGTCCACGGCACATCGCCCTGGCCGATGTCGATGTCGGTGGCGCCGAGCGCCCGCAGCCGGGCTACCTCCGCTGGCTGGTCGTCACCCGGGTACGGTCGCAGGTCGAGATGGACGCGGTTCCACACGGTCTTCACGTCGGGCGTACGGAAGAACTCCAGATACGGCCCGACGCCCTTGGCCGAGCGCAGCACCGCCTGGTCGTCGGTCACCTTGTGCAGGGTCCAGTCCATCGCCTCGCCCCAGAACCGGGCCATGGCCCGCGGATCGGCGCAGTCGACCACCACAGCGGCGATCGGACCAGTGTCCCGGTAGATCTCCCGAGGCTCCAGCACGCAGAACTCGTTGCCCTCGGGGTCGGCGAGGACCGTCCACGGCACGTCGCCCTGGCCCAGGTCGGCGGGCGTCGCGCCGAGCCCCTGGAGGCGTGCGACGAGGTCGGCCTGGTGGGCCGTGGAGGTGGTGGCGAGGTCGACGTGCACGCGGTTCTTCACCGTTTTGGGTTTCGGGTCGCGGACGACGTCGATGCAGACGGCGGCGGGGTCGGGATAGACGAAGCCTTCGGGTTCGAGGTTGGTCACGCCGGGCCCCTCGCTGGAGACACCCCAGCCGAGCGCCTGCGCCCAGAACCGGCCGACCGCGGCGTCATCCCCGGCTTTCATGTGAATCTGCACAAGCCTCGTTGCCATGCCGCCGATCCTATGCTCGCGCGGATCATGGCTCCGCCCGTATTCACCTGCTGTAGGCGGCTTCGTCCGCGACAGCCGGAACCCGTTCCAGGCATCCCTGCATCCACCGACAAGCACCGCCCGGCTGTGGGGCAAGGGGTCGAAGAGCCCAGGACTTGCTGTGCCGTCGGCTGCGGCCCGCAGAAGGCGACCATTCTCAGGATGACACTCCGTAGCGGGTGGCGATCGCGACGGCGCGGTTGCGCAGGGAGTCGCGCAACCACTGCGGGGCCAGGGCTTCGGCGTTCGTGGTGAGCTGCCACAGGGCCCATTCGGCGTGTCTCGGGTCTTGGAAGGTCACCTCCAGCCGCAGCCAGCCGTCTGCGTCGGCTTCTTCGGCGCGGACGGTCAGTGCGGTGCCCACCAGGTCCTCCCTCCGCGCCGGGTCCACCCGGACCAGCACGGTGACCTGGTCGCCGCCGGTGCGAAACCGCGTGCTGCGTTCCTGCCAGGCCCGGTCCAGATCGACCCGGTCTGGTCGCTGTGCGGGTTCGGCGAGTTCCTCGGCGGCCAAGACCCGGGACAGTCGGTAGGTGCGGTCGGCGCCGGACCTCGTGGCCAGCAGGTAGCCCTGGCCGCGTACGGTGACCAGGCCGATCGGGTCCACCGTGCGCCACTTCGGGGTCTGGCCCACAGCCGCGTAGTGGATTCGCAGCTTGTGGCCGGTGAACACCGCGCGCCGAACCTCGGCCACTGTGGCATCAGGCACCTCCTCAGCGACCAGCCGGCGCGAGAGAAGGTCGATCTCGGGGTCGATGAGCAGTCGCTGGGCCGCGCCGGCCGCGGTCTCCCGATAGCTCTCGGGTAGCGCGTCGACCACCTTGAGCATGGCCGAGGCGAGCGCCGAGTCGAGGCCGAATGCCTGTGCGCCGCGCCGTGATCCGGCGACCAGCAGGGCAAGGGCCTCATCGTGGTTCAGTCCGGTGAGCTCGGTCCGGAATCCGGGCAGCAACGCGAACCCGCCGTGCCGACCGCGTTCGGCGTAGACCGGGACCCCGGCCGCGGACAGCGCCTCGATGTCGCGCAGCACGGTGCGGGTGGATACCTCCAGCTCGCGGGCCAACGCGGCTGCGGACAGCCGACCGTGCTGCCGCAGCAACAGCACCAGTGAGACCAACCGATCGGCGCGCATACAAGAACGTTACCGAAATACACGACACAGGATGTCGTGATTTGTTGGGAGGCTCATCACCGCGACCAAAGGACGACGGCTACCGAGCCGATCGACGTACGCAATGTCAACGAATCGAATGGAGCTGATGCGGCAATGGAACGAACGGCGGTCAACCCGTGGGCGTGGTCGGTGGAGATGGGGTACAACCAGGGTGAGATCGTCTCCGGGCACACCCGAACCCTGTACTGCGCCGGACAGACCTCGATGAGCGGCGACGGCAAGCCCCAGAATGTCGATGACATGGCGGCTCAGTTGGCGCTGAGCCTCGACAACCTGGAGGCCGTGCTCGGCGAGGCCGACATGTCCCTCGCGAACCTCGTCCGGCTCAACGTCTACACCACCGACGTCGATCGGCTCTTCGAGCACTACGGCGTGCTGGCGTCGCGGTTGGGCGCCGGCGGGGTGGCACCGTCCACCACGATGCTCGGGGTGACACGGCTGGCGATCCCCGACCTGATGGTCGAGCTCGAGGGGACCGCCGTCGCGTGATGCGACCTCGCCGCCTCCGGCAGGGCTGCCGGAGGCGGCACGAGCAGTAGGCCGGTGGGTGATTCCGGCGCTCAGGATGGTGCAATCGGCGTCCATGGCTTCGGCGGGACGCGGACGTTCGTCTGCTACCCGACGTACGCCAGCGCCGCGGTGTCCGCCGGCCGAGCACGCCTGGGCGAACTCACGCCGACTGCAGGCAGGAATCCCCCATGCCCGGATCGCCTACGGCACCACGGTGAGCTCGCCCCAACCGCCAACTCCAGTACACCGCCACGCGGTCGGCAGGCGTTCGCGCCGCGAACTCGCTGCCGAGTACGCCCGCCGCTACACCACCGGAGATCCTCGACAGCGCCGGCCTCACGCCGATCGTGTCGGCGCTGTTGAGCAGTGGGGGACTGTATCGAGGCTGACCGTGCCCACCGAGGCCCTCACCGCCATCCCCGACGACGCCAGCGACGCCGGGGATGGCGTGGACAGCGCGTCGGAGCCGGCGCTGATCAAGGCGATGCCAGGCAAGAACAGCTTGAATGCTGCACAAGATCGACAAGCTGACCGTGATCCGGGCGATCCGGCCGCCGGATTGACTGATATGGCACCGAAGTGCTGGCGTGTTGGAGGTCCCGGGCGGTGGTGGAGTCGCGCTCGCACCTCCGGCGGCGTGCACGCAGTTCTCCGTCCGCGGCGGTGACGCTGCCGGTGGAGCGGGGGCAAGAGGTCACCGACTCGCCGGTGGATCTACCGATCCCCTCGGCGCACCGGATCGGGCGGTCCGCGCCGACCAGAAGATCACCAAGGAGCTGGTCAACGCGTTCGAGCGGGTGACGGGCAAGGAGAACATCCTGTCCCGCATCACCGATGTCTCGCTGACCGCTCGATCCTCCTCACAAGCCTTTTCGGTTGCTCAGGCGAAATCAGTCGGCGGGCTTGCCGAACCAGCGGGAGAGGTGGTCGTCCAGGTCCTGCTGATCGTCGCCGATCCAGGCGACATGGCCGTCGGGACGTAGCAGGAGGCACGGAACATCCAGTACCGCAGTGGGATCCGCGAGGTAATCGACCCGGTCTGACCAGCCGCCGACGGTCAGGCGTTCGGTGCGGTCCAGCAGCAGGCCGCGGCCGCGATGCAGCAGACCGTAGAGGTGGCCCTCTTTCACGTCAATGTCGCGCAGACGGCGGCCGAGTAGGTCGGGGCCCTCGCCGAAGTCGTAGCGGATGCCGATCGCGGTGATCTTCTCGATCAGATAGCGGTTCACCTCGTCGAAGTCCATCAACTCGGTGAGCAGCCTGCGCACGGCCTGCGGGCCAGGTCCGGTGGACAGCAGTTCCGTCTGGGCGCGGGTGTTGTCCAGCACGTCCTCGGCGACCGGACGACGTTCGGCCTGGTAGGTGTCCAGCAATGTTTCCGGCGCCCAGCCGCGGATCTGTGCGGCCAGTTTCCAGCCGAGGTTGAATGCGTCCTGAACGCCCAGGTTGAGGCCCTGACCGCCGATGGGCGGGTGGATGTGCGCCGCATCGCCGGCCAGCAGCACCTGACCGACCCGATAACGTTCGGCCAGCCGGGTGGCATCCCCGAAGCGGGACAGCCAGCGCGGGGAGTGCACGCCGAAATCGGTTCCGGCGATGGCGCGCAACTGATGCTTGAAATCCTCGAGGGTGGGCGGTTCCGCGCGATCGCTGACCCCCGCGGCCGGAACCACGACGCTATAGACCCGTTCACCGAAGGGCCTGAGCCAGAATCGCTTGTTGATCTCGCTGATCTCGGTCACCTTGGCGGCGATCTCCTCCTGCGGCACACCCACTTCCATCTCGCCCATCAGCGTCTGGGTCCGCGAGGGCTCGCCGGGGAAGCCGACGCCGAGCAGTTTGCGCACCGTACTGCGCCCGCCGTCACAGCCGACGAGGTAACGCGACCGCAGCTTTTCTCCGTCGGCCAACTCGACGGTCACACCCTCGTCGTCCTGCTCGACCCCGGCCACCGCGCAACCGTGCCGGACCTGTGCACCCAGTTCGATCGCATGTTCTTCGAGCAAGTGAACGATGACCGGCTGCGGGATGCCCAGCAGATATGCGTGCGCGGAATCCAGGCCCTTGGGCGCGGGTTTGGGGATGGCGGCGTAGAAACCGCCGGCCGGACGCTGTCTTCCATGCTGGAGAATGCGTTCCAGTAGTCCGCGCATCGCCATCAGCTCGAGACTGCGAATATGCAGACCGACGATGCGGACGAACGACACGGGCTCGGTTTCCTTTTCCAGAACGAGGACCCGCACATCGTGCAGCCGCAGTTCGGCGGCCAGCATCGCACCGGTCGGCCCGCACCCGGCAATGATCACGTCGAACATGCTTGGCCCGCGATCGGCGCCGGAGGCCGGCGACCAGAGTTCGGGGACGTCGCCCACAGTGAAGTCGCGCGCGACCGAACCGTCCGACGACGGCTCAGCGGTGACCTGCGGAGAGTGCATAGGTGTTGCCTTTCGGGAGTGCCTTTTGGCGAGGCGCTCCCGGCGACACCTACGTCAATCGCCCGACCGTGACGGGAAGGGGAGCACCCACGTCGATACAACGTTCATGGGTCTCACCTCCTCGGGCGGTGTCACGGTCAACTGCAAGCTACAAGCCTGACCATCACCCCGTCCAATCCTTTTCCAGCCACGTGATCACGACTCCAAACGGGCCCCTGTGGTTGCAGGACGAGTCCGGCGTGGCGGCCCGGCTAACAGGCTGGTCAGCGGGCGCGGCGGCGGGAGTGCGGGTCGGTGTCGGCGGTGACGGCCGCAGAGGTGGCTTCGCCGAGGTTGGCCAGGTGGGCGCGGCGGGCTTGGGCCTGGAGCTCGACGGCGCCGCGGCCGGCGGTTGCCAGATGCTGCAGGGCAGAGTGGCGGAGCTGGTGGAAGGTCCAAGCCCCGGCTTTGTGGGTCGAGGGCGGCGATGGCGGTCTTTAGACATCGTTTCATTTCGCGAGTCGGCGGTAGCAGATCATGGTTGCGGCGATGCCGACGAAGGCCAGGAAGTGCTCGGCCTTGCGTTCGTAGCGCCGGTGCAGACGACGGCAGCCGGCCAGCCATGAGACCGTTCGCTCGACCACCCAGCGGTGGCGGCCCAGCCGCTGGGAGGACTCGATGCCCCGGCGGGCGATGCGCACCACGATGCCGCGCGAGCGCAACCAGCGTCGCAGCCGCGGGTAGTCGTACGCCTTGTCGCCGTGCAGCTTTCCGGGGCGGCGGCGACGTGGCCCACGCCGCGAGCGGATCGGCGGAATGCCGCGCACCAGCGGCTCCAGGCCCTGGCTGTCGTGGGTGTTGGCCGCGGAGATCCCGACAGACAGTGGCAGGCCGGTCTGCTCGGTGAGCAAATGGATCTTCGACCCAGGCTTGCCGCGGTCGACAGGATTGGGACCTGTCAGGTCCCCCCTTTCGCGGCCCGGACACTGACCGAGTCGATCGCGCACCGCGACCAGTCCAGCTCCCCGCGGCTGCCGAGCTCGTCCAGCACGACCCGGTGCAGCTTGGCCCACACCCGCGCGTCGCTCCACTCGGCGAAGCGGCGGTAGATGGTCTGCCAGGAGGCCCCGAACACCGGCGGGATCTGCCGCCAGGTGCAGCCGGTGGTCGCCACGAACACGATCGCCGCCAGCACCTCCCGATCGCCGGCCCGACGTCGTCCACCACCCTGCGGCCGCGTTGGCGCAGGTGGCACCACACGCTGGAACAACTCCCACAATTCGCCCGGAACCAGGTGCTCCACCATCATCACGGCGAAACACTATCGATCACACCAAACGAAACGCGGTCTTAGCAATATTCGGCCCGAAGGTAGGACCGCCGCCCGCGCCCGGTGGCCCGGGAGATGTCGGCCGCTGCGGGGGCGCGCCGACCAGAGGTGGGGGCATGGCGGACGGCTAGGAACACCGGCCCGGTCGCGGTGCTGGTGGCTCAGTGCACGTACTCGATCGCGCCGCCCTTAGACACGACCCAGGTCCAGGTCGCCTCCGCCGCGGCGGGCGGCGAGCTGGGCGGACGCGAGCCGGGTGTGGCAGGTCATTCCAATTCTGTGGCGCATCGTGGTCACTTCCTCGGGACGAGACTCAGTGAAGGACGGTGAGCAGGCCCTCGACGCCGCGTTGGAACGCGGCGCCGACGCTCTCGACGCCGTCGAGGTGGGCGCCGGTCATGGCGCCGTCACGCATCATGACGAAGTGCCGTGCGGCGTGATCTGGTTTGCCACGCCGCGGTGAGTCCCCGAAGACCTGCGCGAACAGCTCCGTGAGCGTGGTCACGTACCAGGCTCGATGATCGAGGACCACCTGGCGCACCGGGTCGTTGGGGTCGGGGTACTCGTTTGCGGCATTGAGGAAGGCGCACCCGCGGAACTCTGGTCTGCCCAGGTCGTCGGCGACGGCGGTACCGATCGCGCGCAGTGCGTCGGCCGGCGACGGCGCGGCTTCGATGGCGGCCTGCGTGTCGGCGCGGATGTGGGCGTCGACGCCGCGCAGGTAGGCGAGTACGAGGTCTTCCTTCGAGGGGAAGTGCCGGTAGAACGTCGCTCGCGTGGCCGGGGCCTCGGCGAGGATTCGCTCGACCCCGACCGCACGGATCCCCTCACGGTAGAACAGCACGCTGGCCGTGGACAGCAGCCGTTCTCGGGCCTCGGACCGTCCCTGCCTCCCCGAGCTGCTGTTCTGGCCGTCGGGCGCGGGGCGGATCGGTGTCGCCATGGCCCGATCCTAGCAGAAAGAACGATCGGTCTTGCAATCGCCGGCGATGTCTGCCAAGCTCAGCGCTGCAAGAGAGAACGGTCTTTCTACGTGGAGGCATCATGCCGAGCCGAGACGCGACCAGCCGCTGGCAGGGCGACCTGCTGCACGGCAAGGCCGCCGTCAGCTTGGACTCGTCGAACGCCGGGGACTTCGACGTGTCGTTCCCGACCCGAGCCGCGAGGCCCGATGGCCAGACCGGTCCGGAGGAACTGCCGGCCGCAGCGCACTCGTCGTTGCCTGGCGATGAACTTGTCGGGCGTTCTGGGCGCGGAGAACCTGACCGCGACGAGCATGGACGTCTCGGTCGAGGTCACCCTGGGCCTGCCCTGGACGAGGGCTTCGAGATCAGCGGAGCCGCGACCATGCTGCGCGCTGAGCTCGACGGAGTCGACGCGGCCAGGTTCCGAGAACCGGCGATCGTTGCCGCGCAGTCCTGCCCGATCTCCAAGGCCCTGGCCGGTACCACGATCACCCTCGACGCCGCCCTGACCTCGTGAGCGCCGACCACCCGCACCACGCGCCGAGGATCCTGGGAGACTCGCGTGTCGAGGAACAACACGGACAACCCGCCTCGAACATGACCGGTGTTCGAGACACCCTTGAGGTGACCGGCAGGACGATGGCGCGTCTGGGGTTCGGGGCCATGCGGTTGACCGGTCCCCGCATCTGGGGACCGCCCACGAACCAGGCTCGCTCGGTCCGGCCGACCCGGAGGGCGGTCGAGTGCGGCGCACAGCACATCGACACCGCCGACTCCTACGGCCTCGGTGTCGCCGAGGACATCCTGCGCGAAGCCCTGCACCCCTACCCTGAGCTGCTGCTCATCGCGACCAAGATCGGCCAGCTCCGACTCCGGCCCGACGAGTGGGGACAGGTCGGGCACCCGGCATTCCTGCGCCACCGGTGCGAGATGAGCCTGCGCCGACTCGGCGTGGAGTGCATCGAGCTGCTCTACCCGCATCGAATCGACCGGCTGGGCGCGCTGAAGGAACTGCAGGACGAGGGGAAGATCGCCCACATCGGGCTGTCCGAGGTCGGGCTTGACCAGATCACGGCCGCCCGAAGCCTGGTCGTCATCGCGGCCGTGACCACTGCACACACGAGCACATCCCGCTCGTCCGTGATACCCGGTCATGAACGACAGGCAGTGTCGCCACCGAGACCGGATCGCCCCCGACGCAGGTCGCACTGGCCTGGTCGCCGGCCCGAGCGCGCGTGGTGTGTCGGATCCCCGGCACCTTCTCGCTCGCCCACCTCGAGGAGAACGTCGCGGCCGCCACGCTGCAGTTGACCGACGACCAGGTCGCGAAACTCACCGCAACAGCCCACACAACCGTCGCGGTCGACAACCAGGCGTAGAGGGACACGCACTCGCTTCCACGGCCGTCTGGGCGCTTGAGAAGACCGCTCCCATATTCGGCTCGACGGAATCTCCTTCCCCATGGGCGTCCGAGCCACCTACCTGACCTCTGCCATTCGACCTCGAATGAAGGGAAACTGTCATGACCACCACCGCCCCGGCTGTGACCGGTGTCGCAGCGACACTTCGGCGGCTCTACTTCGTGCGTTTCGGATTCGCCCTCGTTTGGGCGGTCCTGCTGTTCCTGACCGCGTCGGGCATCAACCTGCTGACCGCGGTGCTGATCGTGCTGTACCCGGTGTTCGACGTGGCCGCCGCAGTCGTCGATGCCCGCTCCGCGCGGGTCAATGTGGCCGGTGGATCCGCGAACGGGTCCGTCCCAGGTCTCTACGTCAACATCGCGATCAGCACCCTCGCCGCCGTCGGACTCGCCGTTGCCCTCACCTCCGGAATCCCAGCCGTCCTGCGAGTCTGGGGGGCTTGGGCCGTCGTGGCCGGCATTGTGCAGCTCGTCGTGGCCATTCGACGGCGCCGCATGGGAGGACAGTGGGCGATGATCGCCAGTGGGGCCATCTCCGTGCTGGCCGGCATGTCGTTCTTCCTCATGGCATCGAACGCAGAAGCTTCCTTGGCCAATGTGGCCGGCTACGCCTTGCTCGGCGGCGTCTTCTTCCTCGTCTCCGCGGTGCGCCTCGGACGGAACGTCAGCCAAAGCACCGGGGGGAGGAACTGACATCACCGACCACACCACGGGGTGCGCAGCCAGTCCTGCAGCCGCTGGGCTGGCGCTGCCAGCGGATGAGGCCGGACTGGCCTGCGAGTAGCCGGTAGAACGGGCCTGGCGGGCGTCGCTGCGGGATGGATTTCCAGATGACTCTTCGGCTTGATTCGATAGGCGTGCCGCTTGCGAGAGAGGCTGGGACGAGATCGGATCCAACGGGTTCCCCGTCCCCTCACCCGGATGCCGAGTGGATGGCCAACGCTATCTTCGCCGCACGTGACAACGGCCTGAGGGGCGCCGGATCAACGGTGGTGGCGCCCGAGTCCATCCACTTCTCCACCACTGACCAGAACCTGTTCACCGAGTGGCACTCCCGCTATGGCGACCGCGGGGTCCTGGTGTACTGGCATGTCGAACGAGGCTCGGTCGTCGTGCACTCCCAGACGCTGCGGGCCTCGGCCTTGGAGGTCGCCGCGATGTGAGGGGGCCATCCGGCACAGCACCACCAAGACCGTGGAGGGCAACTACGGGCGGGCGCCGAGCCCCTGCCACTGTGGCTGAAGCTCCACAGCAGGGGCAGCATCGCAGACGGCTTCCGCGAGGAGCTCCTTATCGAAGTAGCGACCATCCTCGCCGACGCCGCCGACGATGTCGGGTTCAGCTTCCGGCTCTCCGACGACGGGGCCATCGCCGACAAACGCCACAAGCCACCGACACCTATCCGCCGCGGCCACGCTTCCCGCATGGATTCTGCTGGAGTGACGATCCCCTGCCCGCCCCTGGCCGGAGCACGGTACGGACCGACCTGCCCGAACAAAACGAGCCTTCCTCCAACGAACCCTGACCGGCTCGGCCGCCCACCGTCCACGCCGCTGACATCGACTTCGCGCTCAACAACCCCCGGGCCGCTTGATCCACGGTGAACGCCGACACGTTCGCTTGGACAGGACAGCCGCCGAGGACCCACCCCGTCTGCAGACGTCCGACCGGTGCACTGCTGTATTCGACCGGAAGCGGGGCCGGGTCCAAACGGGCTGATAGCCGGGTGGCGGAGCGGCACCGGCGACGGCGCGCGGACGCCCCAGCAGGAGCGCGGCGGGCTCTTGCGAAATCCCCCGATCACGGCGACTCCCGTGGACCAGCTTCAACGTCTCCCTGGGCCGTGTTCGTCGACCTGCTGCTGACCGGGCCTACGGCTCGGTCGGCTTGCGGGCGAGGAGACGGCCGTGCTGGAACCTCTCGTTCTCACCCGGCGCGCGGCGCAGCCGGCCGACCTCCGTGAGCCCGGCCTTGGACGCCAGGTCCGCGACGTGGTCGATGGAGAGCCGGTAGGCGAGGGACACCTTGTGGTCGAACGGCTCGGCCAAGTGCGGCGAGTCGGCGTCGGTCGCGAAGACCCCGACGAGCAGGTGACCGCCCGGCGCCAGCACCCGCGCGAACTCCGCGAAGATCACCGGCAGGTCCTCCGGAGACGTGTGGATGATGGAGTACCAGGCGAGAACGCCGCCCAGCGCGCCGTCCGCAATGTCCAGCGCGAGCATCGAGCCCTCGTCGAACCGCAGGTCCGGGTACTCCTGGCGGGCCAGCTCGATCATCGCGGACGACGCGTCGACACCGAAGGCGGTCACACCGAGGGAGGCCAGGCGCGCCGTGACACCGCCGGGTCCGCATCCGAGGTCGGCCACCGGCCCGCCGCCCGCGGCCCGTACGAACTCGGCGAACGCTGCGACCAGGGCACTGTCCAGGGGATGGCCTTCGACCGAGTCGCGGAACATCTCGGCGTAAAGGGTGGCGACGGCGTCGTAGGCCGCGCGGGTGGTGTCCAGGGAGGAAGACTCGATCACGGTTGACGACCCTAGTCCGCCGCTCTGCCGTGTTCGACCGTGTCGTGTTCGGGGCGGGGGTCCGGCGGAAACATGGCTCCGCGAGCACCTGTGATCGGCGGGAAGGAGCTCCGGTGTCCAGGCGTCGTCGGTGTGTGTAGGGCGGGCCGAAGTCTCGGGTGGCCGTGCGCTTCACCGAGAAGTCCGCGCTGGTGACCGCCCGGAGAGGGAATGTGTCCGACGACGCGCAGGTCCTGGACGAGCTGCGAGCGATCCGTCGGCTGCTGCAGGCGTATGGAGGCCGACTGGTGGAGGTCGCGGACGCGCAGCGGGAGGAGCCCGTTCGTTCGCGGGGGGACGCGACGCCCGGACGCCCTCGGTGCGCGTCTGGACGGACTGTTGGACGACCTGTAGGGCGCGCAGGGCCTTCAGCGCTGAGCTGGCTAGCGATTCCAGGTTCCGCTGGCGGCGGTGCCGGGGTGGTAGCCGAGGGCCTGGGCGACGACGGGCGCGGGCGCTTGGAGCACGAGCTGCCTGAAGGCCGCGGTGCGGGTCTGGGTGACCGGGACACCGTGCACACGCAGTTGCTGCAACGAGAGTGCCTGGGGAGAGGGGTTGTCCGACGCGGCCGCCTGGGAAGAGCCAGCCGCAGTCGGGGTTGGCGGCGAGTTCGGTGAGCATCGTGGCGAACGAGTCGGGCGCGCCGGAGTCGGCGGGTCGCCAAGGCGCAGCGACACCTGGCCGTAGTGGTCGAGGACATCCTCGACGGTCAGGCGGACGAGGCGCTTGACGGCTGGCCCGCGAGGAGGATCGGACCGGATTTTGGCGGTAGAGCGTCGGGTTTGACGACGGTTCGGTGACGGGCCGGTTGATTTCCTGTCAGACGAGCAGGTCGCGCGGTATCGCCGGTTCCGTGATGAGGTGACCGTCGCCGAGTTGGAACAGTTCTTTTGGCTGGCCCCTCGGGCGCGGATGGTGGTGGCTGACAAGCGGCGTCCGGCGACGAACCTGGGCTGGGCGGTGGAGTGGGGCACGGTGCGGATGCTGGGGACGGTTCTGGCCGATGCGCCGCTGAAGGTGCCCGACGAGGTGGTGGCGTTCGCCGCCGAGCAGGTCGGGATGGATGCTGCGTGCGCGCCGGAGTACCCGAACAGGCCCAAGACCGCCTATGAGCATGCGTGGGAAATCCGCGACCTGCTGGGGCTGGCAGAGAACTGCTGGAGCGATCCCTTCGACGACCTCACCCCGCCCGGCCGGAGCGAGCCCCGCTCCGGCCAGGTCGCACCCCAGGAGCCGTCCCACAGCCACCACACCATCCGGCCGCCCACCGGCAACCAGAACACCCCGCCCTGGACGCTGCCGGCCACCACCACTTTGGCCGCCGTCGACATCTGAAGGTTCGGCACCCGCACGGACGCGCGGACCCAGTTGGTGCTCCGCAAGGAGATGAACGACCTGATCGCCGAGGCATGGCGCATGACCCGGATCCCCTGCTGGGCCTGCCACCGCGAAGACCGCGGCGACGGCGCGCTGTTCATCGTCCCGCCCGAGGTCGCCGCCGACCACTTGCTCGCCCCCTACGCCAGCCACCTCAACCTGGTGCTGCGCCGCCACAACCAGCTCGCCGACCCCACTACCCGGATGCGGCTGCGCCTGGCCGTCCACACCGAACGCATCCACCGCGACGACCACGGCGTCGTCGGCCCCGCCCTGGTCCACCTGTTCCGGCTCCTGGACGCCCCCGCCTTCAAACGCTTCGCTGACGACGCCGTCGGATAACTCACCATGATCGTCTCCGACCGGCTCTACACCGGCGCCGCCCAAAGCGGCGGCCTGATCAACCCCGCCGCCTACATCCCCCAGCGCATCACCAGCAAGGAGACCCGCAGCCGCGCCTGGATCTGGACCCCGCCCCAGCACTGACAGGGCGGTGCCCGGCGGCGGCCGCGCGACCGGGGCGCCCGGTCGCGTTCGAGGGCCTGTGCGCGTCTACGTCGAGCTGCCGGATCGTGGAGTACGTGCAGGTTCCCGGCCGACGCGTGCGGTCGCAGTCTCCGATTTCAGCACGTAGATGATCGTGTTCCTGCCCGCCTGACGACCTGCGAGATTCTCGCAGCAACTCACAAAACCCACCCTCACCGCGTGGACCACCGCAGGCGTGACCACCCTGGAACAGATCACCCCGGCCGACGCGCAACAAGCTCTGCAGGGTCTGGCCGGCTCGGCCCGAAGAGGACTCGCCATCGCGCTGCGGAGCTTCTTCCGGGCGCTCAGGCAAGAGCGGGTGCTCCTCCGAGAACCCCACCCGGAACCTACCGGTCGGTGACCTCAAGAACATCCCCAGATCCGTCCCCTCGGACCTGCTCGCCGGGCTGCTCCAAGAGGCGAAGACACCACTCGGGCGCCTGGTCATCGCGCTGGTCGCCATTCACGCTCTGCCCGGCCACGAGATCGGGCGCCTGCACACCGCCCATCTCGACCTGTCACGCGGCATCCTCCAAGTGCGCCGCGGCGCCCTGCGCCACACCCTCTACCTGGAGGAACTCCCCCACCAGCTTGCCGCCGACTGGATGACCTACCGCCACCGCCGATGGCCCACCTCGACCAACCCTCACCTACTGGTCAGCCGGAAGACTGCGCACGATCCCGACCACCCGCCTGTCAGTTGCGGCCTCCTACGCCTTGCCCTCCCAGCGAGCCTCACCCTGAGCGGCCTTCGCCAAGACCGCATCCTCAACGAGGCGGCCGAGACCGCGGACCCGCTGCACCCGATGCGCTTGTTGAAATCACCGAGCAGACCGCCATGCGCTACGTCGCCGCCGCGCATCCTGAGCGCACGGCGAAACTCCCCCGCTAGACCGCGCGGGCAGAGCGGAGAGCGGCCTACCAGTCCTTCGGCGTCGGCGTGGATGTTGGTAGCGAGGGTGGGCAGGTCCTTTGCGGTCCTTGGCGCTGGGCGGTGGCCATGGCCTGGCGCATCTCGTCAGTGATCTCGATGGGTACTAATTAGTTGTTCACCGCCCTGCTGGCGGTAAGCGATGGGTGACGCATGCCCCGTCCTCCTGTCAAGGCGCCGAAACTATTCCCAGATCGCCCTGTTGTGGCCCCCTTGGGCGCTCTTGTCGCGCTCTCATTCTGGCGTTTCGATCTAGAGGGTGACGTTCTGTGGTGCGTCACAGTCGCGGGGTGTCGGATGCGTCACCCGCGTTCTGTCCTGCCTGGCCCTGTCGTAGTGGGCGCGTCATCGGCCTGCGCTGTTTTCCCAGAGAAGGAGTCGTGACCATGACCATGCTGACTTACACCCTGATCACCGACCCGGCGTCCCTTGAGGCGTCAGCGGCCGGGCGGTCCCCGTCCACGGGGACGGTGTACCTGGTTGTCACCAACACCGGACAGGCTGCGGCGTACTGGTCCACGATCGAGGTGGAGCTCCCCGTGGGCAACGGCGCCGGCCACCTCACCCCGAACATCACCACGATCAAGGCCAAGGGCGAGTACAACGGCACCCAGCCGGTGAACCTCCAGCCGCAGGGCAACACCTTCCGGGCCATCGCCCCGGCCGGTGCCAGAACCTCTTTCGACCTCGGCGACTACATGGTGCTGACGCTGGAGAACGTCACCGTCGCCGCCACCGCCGGGCTGGCCATACTGAAGGTGACCGAGGACACCAGCAGAAGCAAAGCGCCAAAGGTGAAGCCGCGCCCCGGCGTCGCGGCGGTGCCGCTGGTGAAGACCGCTCCAAAGCAGATCCAGATCCCGGCGCCCCGCAACTTCCGCCCGGACAACGCCATGGTGGACGCCGGAACACAGATCACGCTGAGCTGGGACGGGCCCGCCGACTTCACCTACGAGATCAAGTTCCCAGGCGCCCCGAACCCCGTCCCCGTCACCGGGGGCACCTGGTCCGACGCTCCGAAGCAGGCCACCACCTACACTCTCATCGCCACCGACCCCAGCACCCGGCAGCAACACTTTCTCACCACGACCGTTCAGCTGCGCAATCCCACCTTCGAGACCGTCACCGCCACGACCGGCATACGCACACCCTGGGTGCAGGGAAGCAACGCCGACGACGGGTGGATCAGCTTCCCCAAGGATGGACTCAATGTGTACGAGGCGGGGACGCATGAGCGAGGGAATGTGGTAGCCGAGAGAGTGAAAGCCTTTGGGTTCAAGGGGCTACGCGCAAGCGACGGGTGGGTCATGCCCAGCGAGGGCGGGATTTATGTGTACGGGAACGAGAAGATGGCTGACGTGATGGGGTATGTGACGGCCGGCTTGATTAACTCCGAGAAGTGACCCATTGGCAGTAGGGGCAAAAGCACCGACGATGGGCAAGGTAGGGATCGTCGCGGTCAGCCGGTGGGCAGCTCGACGTGAGCGGTCGGGGTGCCAGGCTCGAGTTGGGGGCGCTGGCCGGTCTTGAGCTCGGGGACATACCTGTAGATGGTCACTCGGCTCACGCCCAGCAGCCGGGCGATCGTCGCGTCCGGCTGCTGGGCGAGCAGGGCGCGACCCCACCGTGACCTCGGAATTTGCGTGTGCGGTCGCCGGTGGCGCGGGGGCCTGAGCGGCTGGGGCGGCCAGCAGGCCGACAGCGAGCAGGCCGCCGGCGTTGCCGAAGCCGAGGATGGTGTCGTGGTCACCGCGCGGACCCAGACCACAAGCGCGGTCTGTTACCAGTGTGGGACACCGACCGGCCGCCGTCACAGCCGCTATCGGCGGCGACTGCACGACCTCGCCGCAGGCGGCAGACCGGTCTTGATCCTCCTTGAAGTGAGTCGGTTCTTCTGCGACAACCCCTCGTGCGAACGGCGCACCTGATGCGATCCAGTGCGCCGACAGGTGGCACCTGTGGCACAACCTGGTCCAGGCCGTCGAACGGACCGTGTTCCGGCACCGCTCGTGCCTGCGTGACCACCACTCCCAACCCGAAACTGAACCACCGGTACCGGAGCGGAAGGGCTGGACCAAGTTCGCCGAACGCACCCGCGCCAAGCACGCCCGCATCCACGAACTGAAGGACGCCGGGCACGGCATCCGCTCGATCGCCCGCCAACTCCGCATGGGATCCGGGACCGTGATCCGCTACGTCCGGGCCGAGACCGCCGATGAGCTGTTGTGGGGGCAGTGGACCACCAAGCCCAGCAAGGTCGACGACTACAAGCCCTATCTTCACCAGCGGTGGGAGGAAGGCGAACGCAATGCCGCCAGATTGCTGGAAGAGATCACCGCGATGGGATACCGCGGCAGCTACGGTGCCCTCAGCGCCTACCTGCGCCCCCTGCGGGTTCCGCAGCCGGTCACGGCCGCCGCACCTTCGGCCCGCAAAGTGACGGGCTGGATCACCACCCGCCCCGACCGGCTCGACGAAGAACACGAACTCCAGCTCAAAGCGATTCAGGAGCGGTGCCCGGAACTGGATGCGCTCGCCCGGCACGTCCGTGACTTCGCCGTCATCCTCACCCAACGCCAGGGCCAGGATCTTCCGACCTGGATCGCCGCGGTCCGAGCCGACGCCCTGCCCAGCCTCCACGGCTTCGCGGGCGGACTCGAACGCGACCTGGACGCGGTCATCACAGGGCTCACGCTCGCCTTGGAACTCCGGCCCGGTCGAGGGTCACGTCAATCGCATCAAGATGCTCAAACGCCAGATGTTCGGCCGAGCCGGGTTCCCGCTGCTGCGCAAGCGAGTCCTCAACGCCCATTGAAGAGGAACGGCATGGCCCTTTCACTCGATCCGACCCGCCGACGAATCTCCGCCGACCTACGCCGTGTCGCCCAAGCACGTCGCGACCTCGCCCTCCAGCACCCGCAGGACCACGACGTCTACGAAGCGGAGGCCCGCGCCTACTCCAACGCTGCGGCCATTGCCGAGGGCGACACCAGCATGATCCGCGTCCTCACCGCCCACACCGACTAAGTGCCGTCCGTGATAGCCGTCTGCCTCCCTTGATCACCCGTCTCCTCAAGGGAGCAGCGGCATACCCCAGCCCACTGAACACCGGGTCAGCGTCTGCACTCCCACTGGCCACCTCAGACAGGAAGGATTTCGAAGGTTCCAGAGGCAAGTGAGCCCTGGCTTGATCGACGGCGCACGGCAACTGTCGGGAACCGCCCCCTCCGCGCTCGTTAACGTCGCTGGTGAACGAAGGGGGAAGCGATGCTGGACTGGTTGAACAAGGCCCTGGAGCACGTCGAGGAGGACCCCGGTCGCCCGGTGGACGTGGCGGCGATGGCGCGCACCGCGCTGACCTCCGAGCACCACCTGCGCCGGATGTTCGCCGCACTGGCCGGGATGCCGCTGTCGGAGTACGTGCGACGGCGCCGACTCACCCTGGCCGGCGCCGAGGTGATGGAGGGCCGCAGGACGCTGCTCGATATCGCCGTCAGCTACGGATACTCCTCGGCCGAGGCGTTTACCCGGGCCTTTCGCGCCGTCCACGGCATCACTCCCGGCCAGGCCCGGCGCACCGGCGCCCCCGCTGGTCTCCCAGTCCCGCCTGGCCTTCCACCTCACCATCGAAGGGAGCACGGAAATGCGCTATCGCATCCTCGACAAAGACGCCTTCGCCCTGGTCGGGTTGAGGAAGCGGATTCCCAACGTCGCCGAGGGCCCCAATCCGGATATGGTCGCCTTCACCGAAGCGGTCGATGGCGCCACCTGGGAACGTCTCGACGCGCTCAGCGACCAGGAGCCCCGCGGCGCGCTGTCGGTCACGGTGGCCCTGGACGAGGGTGGGGACTTCGGCGAGGAGATCGACTACTACGTCGCCGCGGCCACCACCGTCCCCACCCCTGAGGGGATGGAGCGCCTGGAGGTTCCCGCGGGCACCTGGGCGGTGTTTCGCTTCGAACGGGTGGAGTTCCCCCGTGGGCTGCAAGCACTGTGGCGCGCGGTCTACACCGAGTGGTTCCCGGCCCACCCCACCTACCGCACCGCCCCGGGCCCGGCACTGGTGGCCGTCGAAGACGAGGAGGAGCCCGACATGGGCTCGGGCCATTTGTGGGTGCCCGTGGAAAAGTAGGGCCTCGGTACCGGGGAACGAGCAGGGATCGCCGCTGACGAGGCACCTTGCAGCCCCCGCGGTGTGTCGGCGTCCGCATCCGACGCCGACACACCGCGGCCCGGTCTTTCGCCCCCGCTTCCGCCGCGCCCCGCAGCTAGGGCCGTCATGCACCGGGCATTGGCTCTACCGAGACGAGCGCAGCAGGCGGCGAAAACCTCGGCGACACCCCGGCGCGCTGCGACAGAGAATCTGGATTACCTGTCGCACTGAAGCCATGCCCCATTCACCGGATCCGATCCGCCAGCAGATCTCCAATGATCTGCGCCGCGTCGCCCGAGCATGCCGAGACCTCGCCCACCAACACCCCCAAGAGCACGAGATCTACGAAGCCGAGGCCCGCGCCTACGACAACGCTGCGGCCATCGCCGAAGGCGACACCAGCATGGTCCGCGTCCTCACCGCCCACACCCCACAGAGTGATTCTTCACGGACCGTGACCGCTTCACGGAATTTGAGCCAGATCCTCAGAAGCAGGAACGTTTGTCCATCGGTTGTAGCAACGTTGGCGTTTGCGTCGTGCGTCAGGATGTCGATGAGTTCCGTCAACGGTGCGGCTCTGCGTTCCGCGGTTCGGCTATTGCGGATGGCGACGTTCGGGGATGGGCTGGGGTCGCCATGCTGTCGCGAGCATGGCTAGCAGGAGCCCGATGAGGGTCAGCCAGTAGCCGATGTCTTGCGCGTTCGACGGCGGGTTGATCAGCGGGGAGGCCACGCCAGGCAGGACGTAGATGGCCGCCGCCAGTGCCCAGCGTGGGCTGCGCGCGATCGCGGTGGCCAGCACCCCGGCGAGCAGGAGGACGCTCTCCGTGCCCGCCCTGACCAGTTGCCAGGTCTCGCCGTACTCTCGGCTGCCGGGCATGTAGGTGAGCGCGAAACAGGCCGCTGGGATCACAAGCCACCACAACGGCCGCGCACGCAGACGCTGCGGTCGGCCTGACCGGCTGGCCGCGAGTGCTAGGGCCCCGATCGCCAGCACGCCGTAGGGGGCCATTGAGACCCAGTTGTGGTTGGCCGGTCCGAGGATCTGCGGCAACCAGGACGTCGCCTGAGCCCCCAGCAGCATGGCCCGGCCGGTCGAGGACGCTACGGCCAGGGCGAGTGGTAGGGCCACCAGTGCCCAGCCGCGCAGCAACGCCCCCACCAGCAGTGCCGAAGCGGCCAGCCACCAGGGGGACGCATGGTCGGCGATGCCGTAGGCCAGATTCGCCAGCGCCAGCATTAGCAAGCCGAGTTGCAGCCCGTCGGCCCACCACGGCGCGGCGGTGGCCGCACGGGCCCGGGCGGCGAAGCCCGCAGTGAGGAGCCCGGCCGTCTCCCGCGGCGAGGGAGCGCGGCGCGAGGTGCCGCCCAGCAAGGTGCCGATGATCTCAGCGCCGTACTCGACGCGGTGACCGGGCGGAAACGCCCGCAGGAACAGCCGGTACCAGCCTTCGGTGAATGCTCCGCTCATGCTCCGGCGTCCCCCGTCACCAGAGAGGGGCGGCCCGTGACGACTCGGGCGGCCTGTTCCAACCGCAGAGCCTCGCGGGTCACCGCCAGGCGCCCGTCCTCGGTCAGTCGGTAGTAACGACGCGGACGGCCCTGGACGGTCTCCTCGCGGTCCACGACGATCAGTCCGTCGCCCGCCAGCCGGTCCAGGGCTCCGTAGAGGGTGCCAACGGCCAGTCGGACCCGCCCACCCGACTGCTCCTGCGCCTTCTTGATGATCCCGTATCCGTGCACCGGACCGTCCAGCAGCGCGGCCAGCACGAAGTACGTGGGCTCGCTCATCACCGTGGTTCGTTTGACCATACGGGGGACGATGTATCAGCCACCGAAGTATCGAGGGCGAGGCCTGGCCTTCGGGGTGGCTGAGTGCAGAAATTGGCGGTAGCCCCCATCTGACCGTGCTGACCGGATTGGCGCTGGTGTTCGTAGCGGCCACGCGATCACGGCGGGGCAGGTGTCGGTGTGGGCCGACATACCAGCGGCCGGAGCGCCGTTGCTGGACGTCATCGGGCGGGGGGCGTTCAGGTGGCGCAGGAGTTTGCGCGCCAGGGCGTCCAGGGTGGTCAGTTCTCGGTGTGAGGTTGGCCAGCAGGGCGGTGACGCGAACTCACCATCCCGACCGGCAAGCCTCCCTCGTCCGCCTCGTTGTACCGGGCCGTGGCCGATGAGCGCACACAGACCACAGTGAACACCCGACAGCGCAGCTGACCGGCTACCTTGCGGCTCGCCGTTGCTTCAGGACTCCCACGCCGGATCGATGTGGCCGCGCTTGGAGCTGTTGCGGTTGACCAGGGCGTTGCGGCGCTGCCTGCCCGCGGGTGGTCCGGAGCACCCGCTGATTGATGTCACTGACTGAATTCAGTCAGTGCCGAACGTCAGCCAACGGCGTACAACGTGAGAATGGCACTTCCGGCTGAAGAGAAGCGGACTCGGCGTGACGTACAGCGGCTGGAGACACGGCGGCAGGTGTTCGAGGCCGCGATCGCGGAGTTCAGGCGGTCGGGCATGGCCGACGCGGACATCGGCGCGATCGTCAAGGCGGCGGGCGTGGCGCGCGGGACGTTCTACTTCCACTTCCCGACCAAGGAGCACGTGCTCGCCGAGCTGACGCAGCAGGAGGAGGAGCGGACGGCCAAGGAGCTGGAAGGGTTTCTCGGCGCACCGCATGATCTGCGTTCTGCGCTGGCCGAGGTGGTCCGGCTGATCGTGGCGGTCGAGCAGCGGGTGGGGAGGGTGGTGTTCCGGGAGATGCTCGGGCTGCACTTCTCGCCGACCCGGCCGGCCATCCGTCCCGATGCCCACGCATGGGCGGACTTCCCCCTCTTGGCCCTCATGGTGAGGGAGATCGAGCGGGCGCGCGACCAGGGTGAGGTTCAGCCGGAGAGCGCCCCCGTCCTGGCCACGCAGTTCTTCATCCTCGGCCTGTACGCGGTACTGATCACCAGCCACGAGTGCGACGCGTCCGCGCAGTTCGTCGCCACCACCCTCTACGGCCTGGAACCCCGATGAATCGGGCGCCGCGGTCCAACCCTTGCCGCCGGCCGTGCGGCAACCCGTCGACACGGAGGTCCCCTCATGCTGGAGAACATCTGGAACCTCGCCCTGACCTGGCCGGATCTCGTGCGCTACGGTCTGGCCTGGCTCGTGTGCACCGCGCTCGTCGTCTTCTGGTACTGGGTGATGAGCCGCATCGGGACGTTCTGAGGCCCTCGCCCTCCGGCCCGCGGGGGAAGCGGTGATGGCTGGGCCCGCGACCTCCGCGATGCGGATCGAGCGCGGCTGTGCCCTGCTCGCGGTCGCCCTCTCGGAGGGAGGCCGCCAGGGCGCCCGGCTCAGCTCGGGCGAGCGTCGCGGCTTCGGCCTGAACGCGGCTCGCAGCATCGTTGAGGTGCCCCACCCTGCTCCCGAGCCCGGCTGGACGCACCGCACTCTGACATGCGGGGTCGCCTTGCAGTGCGCGCCGTCCAAGGACCGCGTGGCCCAGTGCCGGGTGTCCTTGCTCTCGGGCCGGGAACTGCGGGCACTATCGATCGCCGAAGGCGAGGTCGCGCTCGGCTGGACGAACACGCGCTGGCCCGGCCTGATGCCGGAACTGCGTCGGATGCTTCCTGGACTCGACATCGGCGACGGCGGGCTGGAGGGCCCTCAGATCGTCGAGCGCGCGGTGCGCCTCGCGCGATCAGGCGGCACATTGGCCCCGCACCCGCTGCTCGGGCGGCTGCCGATGCCGGTCCCGGCGGGGCGCGGACTGGCCGCGGCCATGCGCAGGGTCTATGGGCGGATGCCGTGGACCTCCCAGCGCACAGACTCCTACAAGGAGTACTCGGTGCCGGTCGGAGGCGACGGCGGGGCCAGGAATCCCAACGTCCCGCCGCCGAGCCGTCCCGAGGAGGAGGAGATCGAGATCCGCCCCGACCGGCGGGCCGGAATCCCCTACCCGGAGTGGAACGCCTGGACCGAGCGGTTCCTGCCCGACCACGTCGCCGTCCTGGAACGCAGGTACACGCCCGCTTCCCCGCCCCGCCCCATCGCCTCCCCGCAACTGCGCCGATGGTTCCATGCGCCCACCCGTCGCGTGATGGTCGACCATCTGGAGGACGGCAGCGAACTCGACATCGACCGCTACATCGCCCACCACGTCGCCACGAT
Organism: Actinomadura rugatobispora; assembly: GCF_055379765.1. Taxonomy (NCBI): domain Bacteria; kingdom Bacillati; phylum Actinomycetota; class Actinomycetes; order Streptosporangiales; family Thermomonosporaceae; genus Actinomadura; species Actinomadura rugatobispora. The sequence goes on from NZ_AP029191.1 coordinate 11,092,549, forward strand.
CACGGGCGAGCCCTCGGAGGCCCGCCTCTTCCGCGACCTGCTGCCCGCCGCCCGGGACGTGACCACCGCCCTGCTCCTGGACGGCAGTTCCTCGCTGGGCGCCCAGCACGGCCGGGTCTTCCGGCTGGAACTGGAGTGCGCCGACGCGCTTTCCGAGGCCATGACGTCGGCCGGGGAACGGCACGGGATCTTCATCTTCAGCGGGAACACCCGGCACCGGGTCGAGGTCCGCTGCCTGAAGGACTTCTCCGACCCGCGCCTGGCGGTGCCCGGCGACATGGGCCTGGTGGCCGGCGGCTACACGCGGCTGGGATCGCCCGTGCGGCATCTGACCAGCCGGTTGCTGGAGCAGCCGTCCCAGCGGCGGCTGCTCATCGTCATCGGAGACGGCCTGGCCTCCGACGAGGGCTACGAGGGCCGGTACGCCTGGGCCGACGTCGCCCACGCGGTACAGGAGGCGCAAGAGGCCGGCGTCTGCCCCTACTACATCGGCATCGGCCCCACCCGGGTCGATCCCCTGCCGGAGATGTTCGGGCCCGGCAGATCCAGGCGCATCCGGCGGGTCGAAGAGCTCCCCCGGGTGCTCGCCCATGTCCACCGCGAGCTGGTCGCCGCATGAGTACGCGACCTCTGGGAGGCTCGATGTCCACGTACTTCTCCCAGGGCGACGAAGTCACCCTGTTCGAGCGCGCCCACCGCCGGCAGCTCCCCATGATGATCACCGGGCCGACCGGCTGCGGCAAGACCCGGCTGGTCGAGCACATGGGCGAGCGGCTGGGACGGCCCGTCGTCACCATCAGTTGCCATGACGACCTGACCAGCGGCGACCTGGTGGGCCGATTCGTCGTGGCGGGCGGCGACGTCATCTGGAACGACGGCCCGCTCACCAGGGCGGTCAAGGACGGCGCCCTGTGTTACCTGGACGAGGTGGTGGAGGCCCGGCACGACTCCCTGGCCGTCCTGCACTCGCTCACCGACCACCGGCGCACCCTCTACCTCGACCGCGCCGGCCAGGTGCTGCACGCCCCGCGGGAGTTCATGCTCATCTGCTCCTACAACCCGGCCTACCGCAGCTCGCTCAAGGACCTCAAACCCTCGTTCCGGCAGCGGTTCGTCACGCTCGCCATGGACTACCTGCCGCCCGACCGCGAAGCCGAGGTGCTGGTGGCCGAATCGGGCATCGACCGGCCCGCCGCCGAACGCCTCGTCCGATGCGCGACCGGCATCCGCACCGCCGACCAGATCTTCCACCTCGAACCGCCCTCCACCCGCGCGCTGGTGGCGGCCGCGCAACTCATCGCCGCCGGAGCGGACGAACTCCACGCCACCCAGGCATGCGTCCTGGCACCACTCAGCACCGACGGCGCCATCACCGACGGGCTACGGGAGATCGCCGCCGCAGCCCTCAGCACCGACCGGACGTCCACCACCTGAAATCCGTCCACCCTCCGGGGAAGAGAGCGGGCCAATGAACGAACAGGACCGGCAACGACGACGAGCACTCATGGTCTTCCAGATCGCCATCTACGGCTACCTGCTGCTGATGTTCCTGATCCAGCTGCACATGTACTCCCAGCGGGACTGGTAGGACACGATGAACCTCCCGCTCGGCAAACGCGGAAAGCGCACCGGTGACCGGCCCCTGCCCGACTCGGTCTCCTACGACGACCACCTCCACGAATCCCGCAAGGCCCAGCGCCACGCCGACACATGGCTCATCAGCGGCACCGTCCTGATGGGCATGGCGCTCCCCGGAATCATCGGCCTGCCGATCTTCCTGCGCGGCCTTGTCCTGCTGCGCAGGGCGAGCAAGAAGGGGCTGACCGTCCGCCCGCTGATCATCACGTTGATCGGCTACATGGTCATGCTGGACGCGGCGCTCAACACCTTCGGCTGGATGCTCGACCTGCTGGCCAGCCACGGCGTCCTCTGGCAGGTCATGATCAACGCCTGGGGGAACATCTTCGACGCCGGCTACTACTGGCACTACAACGAGCTCGGCATCGGCGGCGCGGGAGCCCCGGGCGAGAAGGCCTGGGAGATCGCCTGCGTGCTGACCGTGTTCCCCATGCGCATGGCCGCCTGCATCGGCCTGCTGCAGATGAAGCGCTGGGGCCACCAGTGGATGATCGTCACCTGCTGGTTCGGAGCCGTGATCTGGGTCGGTTACGTGGCCAACATGACCATCTTCGCCGACGTGCGCTTCGACGGCGTCCTGCTCCCGGTGATCGGGTGGTGGCTCTACGACATCGTCTACATCACGCCGTTCCTGGCCATCCCCTACCTCCACACCGTCAACCGCGAAGCCTTCTCCGACTGATACGAGGCAGCACAATGTCCACGTCCGAGAAATCCGCGCAGCCCGAGAACAAGGACTTCCCCCTCGGCACGACGGCCACGACCGCGCGGCTGCACACCACCATCCGGCGCATCTGCTACGTGCTGCTGTTCGCGCTGGTCCTCGAAGGCGCGTTCACGCTCCCCTTCAGCCTGGTCTGGTACGGCTGGCCGACGCTGTCGGTGCAGCAGATCTGCAGCGGCATGCACCAGGTCATGTACAACGACCCCACCTTCCACTGCAAGTCCCCCTACCCGCTCAGCGGCCCGCCCTTCGGCGGCCCCGCGGCCCACCAAGGCCAGACCACCGCCAAGGACAGATGGGGCATCCAGCCCAAGCCCGAATATCCCAGTATCGGCTTCCGGGAACTCATCACCATCTACCGCGAGAACGAAAAGAAGGCGGCCGCCGCCACCCCAGGCGGATAGCCCCGCCCCTCCCACCGGGTCGCGGCGCACCGACCGGCGCCGCGAACCCGTTTACCTGAGCCGCCCACCAGGCCGAGGAGTCGGGTGCTCGCCCGCCGAAGGCTGAAAGTGGCGGCGTACGTTCTCGCTCTTCTTGTGCCGGGACCTGGCCATCAGCATCAGCAGACTCACGCCGCCCTCATCCAGATGAGTCATTGCCGAATACCGAAACCCGTGCTGCCCGGACAGCCGAACGCGATGTAGGCGTCCAGTTGCCCGCAGGACAGCCGCGTGCAGCCGCTGTCTGGGCAACCATCGCGTGGCCCGAGCACCTTGCCCGGCCCCGGAACAGCAGTGGGTGAGAAACATCGGCCGACGAGTGCGGCCCCGCAAAAGGCATGGCACCAGCCGCGCAGTCCCGGCGTCCCAATACACCGTCTCCAGCACCACATCTACGAGTGCCTGCCTGCGACGACGAGTCTTGGCACGGGCGCCCTTGGCCTTCACCCCGGCACCGCTGGCCAGCAAAGTCCAAGTCCTCGATGTTGACGCCCAGAGTGAAGGCGGCGGAGTCAAACATGCCCTGCCGCAGCCCATCGTGGGCGCAGACAAGGTGGCCCGGGGCTGCTCGTCCGAGTCAATGGAAAGATCGACGGTGTGGCGGCGGTGCGGGTCGAGAGCGGCTACGTCACCGGCGCCTACCACGTGTGCAATCCCGAGAAGCTGTCGCATGTAATGCGGGAGACCGCCCTGAGTCGCTGAGGCCAAAACGGCCACAGCCACCATTCCAAGGAACTCCCGACGGTTGGTCACGCGACCCCACCGATCCGACACCTTCTCAAGGAGGTTCTCTCAGCCGGTTGTCCCCGCAAGTTGTAAGCGTGAGGTCGCTGGCTGTCAGTCGCACTTGTCCTCGCGCGTTTAGTGGGGGCGGGCAGCGAAGCCGTTGAGAGGGAATGCCGAGTCCGGTCGCTTTCGAGGCACAGTACCGGACCTCGCAGTCCGTGCTACGAGGGGACCTCACGGCGACCACCAACCCCCCAGCCAGGCCCGAGAACACGCGACAGTTGATTACGCGAGCTCACCAGTCCGGGCCCTCTCAACGCCCTGAAGAACTTCCGGGCTGTGGCCACGAGGTTCGATGAACGCGCCTACATCTTCCACGGCACCGTCATCGGTGCCTTGATCAAACTCTGGCTCCGTGCTGCAGGTGACCGGTGAACGGGGCGCGGCAGGTTGGCACTCGGACCAGCGCGGGGCTGGTGCGGCCGTGGATGATGGGCGGCGCTGTCGGATGCGGCGCCCTGGAAGTGGTCCTGCACGAAGTCGGCGCCCGCTCCCCGTACCGGCGCCACCTCTCCGGCCATGTAGTGCACCATGACGGCCGCCCTCCACCACGCCACCGCGGTGCGTCCTGGAACGTCGTGATCCGCGACTGGCTAGTCGTTCGAGCCGGTAGCCCACGGCGGCACTCCGGCGACGAAGAACAGGAAGGTGGTTTTGGTCAAAGGGTCATGGAGGTCGTCGGGGAACAGCTCACGGGCGGCGGGGGCGGGCTGCGGCGCCCTGATGACGGCAGGCGTAAACCGGCAGTGGTAAAGGCATCGGCCATCGCGTGCAGCGGACTGCCCGTTGAACGTCCAGTCGAAGCTGGTGGTCGCAAAGTAGTCGGGCTGAGGGTCCTGGAGGCCACAAAAGGCTGGTCCACCTACGCGATCAGCTGGCCGCAGTCCGCCAGTAGTGCAGCACCAGCGACGCGACCAGGTCGTCGAAACGCACCGTCGGTGAACGGCAGGCGGTCGCTCAGGTCGACCGCGTGCAGGGCTACGTCGTCACCGAGCCGCCGCCTTGCCAACGCCAGCATCCCGGCGCTGGCGTCGATGCCGGTGACCACTGCACTGCGTTCACGTAGTGCCGCGGACAGGGAACCCAGGCCGCAACAGGCGCCCAGGACCCGGCGGCTGGCCACGTCTTCGGCGGGGCCAACATCGCGTACTACGCGACAGCACGTCCAGCGCAGGGGCCGGCCACGACGCCCCGGGCCCGCGGCCGTTGATCATGTTGAGTGGGGTCGCACCCCCTGACGGCCGAAGGGCTGGGGCGGGGCGCGTAGACGGGACCGGCTTTCCGAACCGCACTCCTTTCCGGAGACGACCAGCCCGCCGCCCCCGCCGTTGCCCGGCCAGGGACGACCCAGCACTTTCGCAGGGTGGGCGCCCGCCTGTTGCGTGACAGTGGCTTTGACCTGCCGCACAGGAGAGCAGGCATCCCGGACGGTGTCCGGCCTCGGGGAACATCGGTACAGCGGTTATCGGTGAGAACGATCTTGATCAGGGCGTGAGTGCGCTGACGCGGTTCTCGTACTCTCTGCGGGCCTTGCGCTGGGCCGGGACTGCGGGGAGGCCCTGGCCGCCGTCGAGCGGCTGGCAGCGGGCGAGGAGCTGGCGGTGCACCGCAGGGACGGCGGTCACGCGCAGGGTGTAGCCCTGGCCGCGTCGAGGGTGACCGGCAGCTCCGGGGCGGGCGCGTCCTCTTCGATGGCGGTGTGGTCGGGCAGGAGGTCGGCGACGGCGGTACGGATCGCACCGCGGCTGACGCCGTGGTCGCAGGCGAGGGCGGCGTTGGAGCGGCCTTCCAGGTACGCGGTGCGTACGTCGTCGGTCGTCGTGGCCGCCACGGCGGGGCGGCGCCCGCCCTTCGCGCCCTTGGCCTCGGCGGCGCGCAGACCGTCGTAGGTCAGCTCGCGCTGGAGGTCGCATTGGAGTTCGCCGGCTGCGGCGAGGGTCTGCACCATGAACTTCACGGTGGACAGCAGCTCGCCGGTGCGGGGGTGGCGGGCGGTGAGGTCCATGGCGGAGAACGCGCCGTCGTGGATGCGCAGGGCGAAACGGTCGCGGTGGAGGACGTCGAGCACGTCGAGGATGTGCTGGTTGCCGCGCACGAGGCGGAACATCTCGGAGATGTGCACGGTGTCGCCCGGCCGCGCGTAGGTGAGCAGTTCGCGGAACTTCGGGCGTTGGAGGGGGTGGAGGCGGCTGGAGGTGCCCGGGTCCTCCTTGAAGAAGACCGGGTCCTCGATCCCGGCCTCCTGAAGGACGAGGTCCTGCCGGGCGGTGGACTGCTGGTCGGTCGAGACCCGCTTGTAGACCAGGTTCGCCACCGAGGGCCCCTTCCGTGCGGAGGATCGGAGCCTATCTGTCGTCAAATCCTGTCATCAATCACCATCGGATCTGATTGGTTTCGGGCCGCCGCGAACCCCCGGATTGCAGGGGTTCATTGGACTCGCCGGCCACCTGTCGGCAAACGGTTTATTTCCGCCACCCCTGAGAGGAAAGTGTGCGTCGGGTCTGCGAGAGGTGGGTGTTGATGTACCGGGTGAGGATCAGCGGGTCTTGGGGGTCGTCGGCGTGGAAGCTTACGCGTCGAAGCAGGCTGACGTCATCAAGCGCGACGCCTTCGCGGGCGAGGATAAAGATGAGGGCGAGGAACGCGGCGCGGGCGTTGCCGTCGTCGAAGGGGTGAAAGAAGCAGATGTCGAGATAGGCCCGTGCCGCGCGGGCGGTCAAGGAGAGTGGACGCTCGCTGTCGTGCGCGCTCTCCGCGAGGCAGGCATCGAGGCGGGTGCGTGTGTCCGAACCGATGCCGTAGTGTTCGCGGCCCCCTTTGGCGAGGGCGGGCGAGCTGCGAAACGGGGGTGGCTGAGGTGTGCTGAGGACGTGCTGCTGCCAGCCCTGGAGCCGCTCGAAGGTGAGGGAGGCACCGCGCGTCGCGTCCGTCCGGACCAACTCCAGGGCGGCGAGTAGGCCTTCGGCGCGGGCGGGGTCTATGGCGCCGTCGAAGGCGCGGATGTCTTCTACCGCGCCGTCACGGGACGGGGTCACCGGGTCGTCCCCACCGCCGTCCGAGGCGTCTCGCCAAGGCACGGAATCACGTGCCGCAAGCCAGCGCTCCAGGTGGTCCGAGGCGGGCCCGCAGGAGTCGGGCTCGAAGGGATGTGGGGTGTCGTCCGGTGGTAGGGACAGGGCGAGCCGTTCGGCAACGTCGTCGACCAGCACCGTTTCCGGGCTGGTCCAGCTGTGGAATCGCCCACCGATCGCTTCGGCGACCAGAGCCTGTGCGACGTCGGCTGCCACGTGCCAGCGTTGGAGGAACCAGGTGAGTACCTGCCCGCAGTGCCCGTGCCAGCCGCTGCCGTGGCCCGTGCGGTCAACGACCTGCCAGATCAGGTTCCGGGCGGCCTGCTCCCACAGGATCCGCTGGTCGGCGACAGCGGTCGACTCCAGCGGGTAGGCCTCGAACCAGCCGGCGAGACTCTCCAGCCACGCGCGCCACTCGCACAGCGCCGCGACGACACGGGCGAGCGTCTCCTCCGGTGTGGTGATCGAGTGCTGCGGGCAGCACCAGCTACCGACCGGGCCGCCGTCAAAGTCCCCCTCGTCGTGGGCCCAGCGCCAGCCCACGGTCCAACGACCGAAACGCTCAGCGAGGGCGTGCGACATGGCGTCCGCCCAGAGCTTGCCCTCGCCGTGGTTCCAGGCACTCATCGCCGGGTCGGCGAAGGGGACCTCGGGACGGCGAGGTACACGCCGAGCCGGCCCGAGCGCGTCCACCGCCTGCGCTACCGACGAGCGGTCGAACGGATGACGAGAGGGGTCCACCTCGTCCCAGCTCAGAAAGCGAGGAGCCAGATCAACGATCACCACATGAGCCTGCCACGCCCACCCGGCACCTGGGCAAATGGATTTCCCAGATCAACAGTACGAGGCGGGCTGTCCGCCAGCTGAAGCACGTCGAGTTGGACCCGCGATTGACACTTGGCGGCTGGGGACACGTTCGGGAGTAGGACGCCGTTTCCTCTTGGCGACCGTAGGGCGCCTGTCGCTGTGCTCAGCTGATGCCGAGCTTGTCGGTGATCTGCGTGTAAAAGACGGCGGGGTCACCGGCGAGCGCTTCCTTCACCATCGCGGTCGTGTCGTCCACGATCACCTCGATCGCTCCCGAGGCCAGTCCGTCGAAGGAGCTGCGGGGTACTTCGCGCGGATCGGTCATGGGTCCGTCGTAGCCGTCCGTCGCGAGGTCGGTGCCGGCGACGCCGAAGAGCACGCTCTGGACGTGGGTGCCCTGGGGTGCGAGCTCAAGGCGTACTGCGTTGGTCATGTTCCATGTGGCGGCTTTGGCGGCGGCGTACGCGCCGGTGCCGGCGGTGGCGAACCACGACAGCGCGGACAGGACGTTCACGATCGCGCCTCCGCCGTTCGCCGACAGGACCGGCGCGAACTGGCGGATCACGTTGAGCGTGCCCCAGAAGTGCGTGTCCATCTCGCGGTGCACCTCGGCGAGGTCGCTCGTAATGAGGGAGGCGCCGGTCGAGATGCCGGCGTTGTTGACGAGCAGGGTCACGTCATTGGCGGTCCTGGCTGCCGCCGCGACCGACTCGTGGTCGAGGAGGTCCAGTCGTAGAGGCACCACCCGACTGTCGCCGAAGTCGACGGTCTCGGGGCGGCGGACCGCCGCGTATACCTTGCTTACGCCGCGTTCGAGCAGTTCGAGGACGAACTGGCGGCCTATACCGCGGTTGGCGCCGGTAACGAGGGCGACCTGATCGGTGATGTGCATGGTTCGCTGGCTTTCTGTAGATCTCGTCATGAATCCAGCCGGGGCCGGCGCGACGGTGAGGGATGCTTCAGTCATCGACGGTGCAGGCCGTTGCCCGTGTCGGTCGCGTCCAGGTGGGGGTCCACGCCCGAGGCGGATGTCCGTCGGGTGCTGGCCTACGTCGCACACCGCCCGGTGCCGTCGGAAGTACCGGCCGCAGTGCAGGGGCGGGGCGCCTTCCCGCTGAGGGCCCCGGTGCCTGGAAAGGGCTGGTCCCTCTCGGGCACCGGGGAAACAGGGCCGGGCTGCCTCGGGTCGGGTCGTGCTCAGCCCAGGAGGCGGCGCACAAGCTCGGCCGACACGGCCGGGGAGCGGCCGGTCAACTCCTGCACGTCGACCGAGGTGGTGTCGAAGATGTCCTTGGCGATGGCGGCGTGGAAGGAGCCGACCATCATGTCCGCGTGCTGGGCGTCCATACCGCCGTCGGTCAGGGCCTGCACCGTTTCCTGGGCCGAGGCGAGGCGGTGGGTGATGGTCCGGTCGGTCACCTCGCCAAGCAGGACGGCCAGGTCGTCCCTGGTCGCTGAGACCAGCTCACCGGTCTTGGCGGCCACCCCCAGCTCGGGCCCCAGCTCGTCCATGTAGACGCTGTTGCGCATGAACGTGAAGGGCAGCCCCGTCGCCCGGATGATGTGCTCGGTGGCCAGGTCCACGTCCTCCAGACCGAAGGGCCGCCGCTCGGGGTCGGCCAGGCTCACGAGCACCAGGTGGGAGATGTCCAGGGCGTGCAGGGCTTGCACCGCCTGGTGCTGCTGGTGGACGCGCACCGCGTTGTCCAGCGACGGCGGGGGCACCAGCACGGCCTTGTCGACCCCGGCCAGCGCCGCCGTCAGGGCGATGGGGTCGTCGTAGCTGCCCACCCGCACGTCCATGCCGCGTTCGCGCCAGGGGGCGCCCTTGTCGTGGGTGCGCACCAGCGGCGCGATGTCGGCGGCGGCCACCCCGGCTTCGAGCAGCCGCTCGATGATGCGTCCGCCCAGGCGTCCGGTGGCGCCGGTCACAGCGATGGTGGTCATGTCAGATCCCTTCATTGAGCACGGTTGAGCACACAGGCCTTAAACGTAGGACCCTTCGGTTCATTCGACGGTACACTAAACGAAGGGCCCTACGTTTAAGGCTTTGGTGTGCATCCGGGCACGGCCATCCGGTCCGAGGGAGAACACATGGAACCCACCACCACCGCGGCCAAGGCCAGGCCGCTGCGAGCCGACGCCCGACGCAACCGCGACCAGCTCCTGGAAGCCGCCGTCGCACTGCTGCCGCAGAAGGGATCGCAGCTGTCCCTGGAAGCGGTCGCCCGTCAGGCCGGGGTGAGCATCGCCACCCTCTACCGGCACTTTCCCACTCGCGAGGCCCTGATCCTGGCCGTCCACCACCAGGAGATGACCGCGCTCGCAGACGAGGCCGGGGAACTGGCGGCCACCCTCCCGGCCGAACAGGCCCTGCAACGCTGGCTGCACCGCCTGGCCCGCTACGGCAGCACCCGCCCGGGCCTGGGAGACGCCTTCCGCGCCGCCGCCCTCACCGGCGAGGAACTGCTGGAACAGACCTACGAGGTCACCGTCCAGGCCCTGGACCGGCTGATCGCCGGGGCGGCGGCCGCCGGGCACGCCCGTTCCGACGTCAAGGGCGGGGACGTTCTGCTGGCGCTGTGCGGGGTGTGGGACCTGCCCGACACCCCCGAGTCCCACGCCCAGACCGACCGGGTGGTGAGACTGCTCCTGGACGGACTGGCCACCCCGCCCGCCGGCCGCTCCCGAAAGTAAGGGAAGGCCCCACCGACTCGCGCCTTCCTGGTCGCTGACCGCTTGGCCGGACGGGGCCTATTCCTGGCCGCTTCCGTCCTCGTCCTCGTCCAGCTCCGGCGTGTCCGGGTCGCGCAGCGGGCGCAGGGCACCGGCGGCCGGGGCGGAGGCGGTGAAGCTGTAGCGACCGAGCAGGTTCAGGTTGCGGTGTTTGAGTGGGGACAGCCGGGCGACATCCTCGTCACGGATCTCGTGGCCCTCGGCGCGGAGCTGGGCGACGGCGGCGTCGATGTACTTCGTGGTCCAGAGCACGATGGCGCTGAGGACCAGGCCGAGCGCGCCGAGCTGGTCCTCCATGCCGTCGCGGTACGCCTGGTGGATGGTGCCGCGCTTGCCGTGGCACACGTCCCGGGCCAGTTTGTGGCGGGACTCCTGCACGGTGAGCTGCCTGTTCATCTGCCGCCGGTAGGTGTCGTCCACCGGGTCGACGACCCGCAGCAGGTGCTCGGTCTTGGCGATCCGCCCGTACTCCGCGCCCGCCGCCCCGAGCGGGGTCGGGCGTCCGTCGCGGCCGAACATGCGCAGCAGGTCGTAGGCGCGGACCTGGTTCGTGACCAGGGAACCGGCGACCTTCAGCATGTCCGGCCAGTGCGTGATCACCTTGTTCAGGTTCACGCGGTTGCGGGCCAGGTCCTCCACCGCGCCGTAGGTGCCGGTCTGGACGCCGGGCATGGTGGCCCGCCAGAACCGCTGGTCGTCCAGGTCGCGGAACCGCGGGCTGAAGTTGTAGCCGAGGATCTTGAACAGGCCGAACACCATGTCGGAGTAGGAGGCGTTGTCGGTCGCCACCATCTCCGGCTTCACGCCGCCGTCGAGGTTCAGCAAGGCGTCCAGGATGTGCAGGGAGTCGCGCGGGGTGCCGGGGACGACCATCCGCCCCGATCCCCGCGACCTGGTCGTTGACGGCGTTGAGCCAGGTGACGCCGCGCTTGAACCCGAAGTACTTCGGCGACGGGGCGGCGTTGATGGTGCGCACCGGCACCTGGAAGCGCAGCCCGTCCACGGAGGCGAGCAGTCCGTCACCCCAGTAACGCACGATCGGGATGTCGGCCTGGGCAGCGATGAGCCGCGCGTTCGCCGCGGCGATGGTGTCGGCGCGCAGGTAGTACTGGTCGACGTGCACGAGCCGGGCCCGGGTCAGTGCCTCGTAGCCGGGGTTCACCACCGGCGCCAGGCCGATGTTGCACGCCTCGGACACCAGTAGCGCGACCACCGAGGTAGGCAGGTCCTTCATCCGGGTGGTGCCGTCGGCGAGGTGCACGAACGTGTCGAGGAACCCGGTCCAGGCGTTCACCTCGAACCGAGGCACCCGGCCGATGAACAACAGGTCCGGCAGGTCGATCTTCGGGAGCATCTTCTCGACCCGTTGACGCAGCCAGGTCAGGGACTTCGGCTCGCCGAGCGCGCCGAGCTTGTCGACGTTCAGCTTCACCCGCCCGTCGTCCTGCACCTCGATGGAGACCTTCGCCGCCAGCCCCGCCTCCTCCAGGCGTTCGGCGAGCTGCTTCCATCCGGCGTCCAGGCCACGCGCCAGCTCCGCCAGGTGCTCGGTCACGGGCATGTCCAGGCTCAGGGCCGCCAGGACGTCCTCCTCGACCGCGTCCCAGTCGGGCCCGTCCAGCAGCCGGGCCCGCGGGTTGGACCAGCGGTGCGAGGGCGAGGCGAAGACATCGCGGTTGTTCAGCGCCCGGTGCAGCTGCTCCAGCACACACACCACGTACGCGTCCCGGTCCACCGCGCCCTGCGGCAGGTCCGGGTTGGCGTACACCGCCTTGCGCCACGCGGGCGGCACGAGCTTGTCGTCCACCTCGCGCGGCAGCAGCGGCTTGACCCCCACCTTCCGCCGGGCCAGCGCAGGCAGGCCGCGCACCCGGCCAGGACCCGCTTCCCGGCGCTCGCCGCGTCCAGCGCCTTCGACTCGCCCAGCAACGCGAGGAACGGGCGCACCGTGGCGTACCGGTTCGCCAGCGCGGCCCGCATGGCGACCTCGGCCGAGTTCTCGTCCTCGGGCACCAACGAGACCACCGTGGCCGCCGCGGTCATCACGGCGGCGCACGGGGCGACCTCCTCCACCGCCGCCCACAGCGCGGCCACGTCCAAGTCCGCCTCCTGCTCCTCGACCAGCTCCAGCTCCTCAAACAGCACCTTCGCCACCCGCGCGACCAGCCGTGACGCCTTCTCCAACTGCGGCAGCGTCGACAGCCGCTCCTTCTCCGTCTTGCGCTTCGCCGTGTTCAGCAACCGGGTGGCCATCAGGACCTGGAACAGGTCCAGGGCCTCGTCGATCGCCTTCGCCTCCAGGTGCCGCATCACCGCGGTGAGTATCGCCGTGCGCTTCGGTTCCGCCGCCCGAGCCGGTACGCGCCGATCTCGTCCACCCGCTCCAGCGCGCGGGCGAACGCCGTGCCCGTTGTCCGCGTCGGCGGCCGGCGCAGCCGCTCCAGCTCCGAGAACCGGGAACCCTCCGGAGTCTTCAGCGTCGCCACCAGATCCCGGGCAGCGCCGGGTCCGCGCGGCGGGCGGCGCCCGCGACCGTGGCGTGCAGCCGCTTCTCCGCGACCGTCCGCGCCTCCGCCACCTGCCGAGCCAGCACGGACACCCCGGGCAGCAGCACCCGGTGACGGCGCAGCCAGCCCACCGCGTGGTCGAACAGCGCCTTCGGCCCCTCGGCGTGCGTCCACGCCCGCCCGTGCAGGAACGTACGGAACCGCCGGCCCCACTCGCCGTCCTCGTAGGGGTGGTAGCCGTAGGCGTCCCGGATCTCCCACGCGTGGTCGTACAGCGTCTGACGCCGCTCCGTGTACCGCTTGACCACCGACGGGTCCTCGATGCCGAGCTGCACGGCCAGGTGCTCGATCACCGGCCACGGCACCGCGAGCGGGTCCTCCGGGAACAGGCCGAGGTACCGAACCGTGCACATCTGGAGCGCGAAGCCAAGCCGGTGATGCTCCGTCCGCCGCAGGGCGATCAGGTCCCGGTCCACGTCGTCTAGGAAGAAGAACCGCTCCAGCTCGGGCCTCGTCGGCTCCTCGGCGAACGTCCCGTACGCCTCAGCCTGCTCATCGCTCAGAAATTCCACCGGCACGAGCCGGACCGTAGCCAGCCCCGGACCGGGCCCGGAGGCGTTTCACCGAACCCCAGCGACGAAGTGGATCACTGTGCTAGACGGCCATGATCGTTCTCACCGATAACCGCTGTACCGATGTTCCCCGAGGCCGGTGTCCTACCTGTTGCTCGATCAAGCAGGGCTGAATCACTCGCGCCCACCCTCGCCTTGCCCCGAGCCAGCGCGATCTGCTGGCGGGTCGTTGTGTTCATCCTGCGCCGACACAGGTGGGATCGGTGTCGTCGGTGGCCTCTGAGCGGCGAGAGTCAGGGCGTGCTCGGCGCGGGCGGCGCGTTCCAGGTGCCTGGACGCGGCATCGCGGGCGGCGTCGCGGTCCTGGGTGAGCGTGTCGATCTGGGCCTCGAGCCGGACGGTCCGGGTGAGGCTGTCGCGGGCCGCGTCATGGTCGCGCGCGGCGCGTTCCTCGGCTTGGCGGGCGCGGTCGGCGGCGGCGCGGCCGGCCTGTTCGGCGGTGGTGAGCGCGGCGCCTAGGCGGGCAAGTTCGGTTTGCGCGGCGGTCAGGTCCTGGGTGGTGGCGGTGAGCCGGGTCTGGGTCTCGGTGAGTCGGCCGGTCTGCCGGTCGAGTTCGGTGCGGGTGGCCTGATGCTCCTGGCGCGCCTGGTCGAGAGCGTGCTGCAGGTCGGTGCGGGTTTGGTCCAGAAGTACACGGGTTTGTTCCAGGTTGTGGCGAGTCTGTTCCAGGTCGGTGCGGGCTTGGTGGAGCTCGTGTTCCCTGGACTCCAGGCGCTGCTGTGCTGCGTCCAGTTGCTCCTGGGTGGTGCGGGTTACGGCCTCGGCGCCGGCGCGGGCGTCGGCCTCGGCGCGGGCGGTGGCGCGGGCGGCACCGGCGACCTGTTCGGCAGCGAACGCACGCTCCTCGGCGCGCTGCTGCGCGCCCTCGGCTGCCGTAGCGGCGGCGCGGGCGCTGTCATGCCCCTGTTCGGCGCGACGGCGGGCCGCCTCGGCATCGCGGGCGCGTTCGTCAGCCTGTGCCGCCTGCTGTTCCAGAGCGGTGTTGCGGTCCACGACGGTAGCGATGATCTCCTCGACGCGTTCGGCGGCCTCGGCTTCGCGGGCGGCGCGGGCGCGTGCGTCGGCGGCGATTCCGGCCAGCACCGCCCGTAGCGCGGCCAGCGGCTCCTTGACCGCGGCGGCGGCCGGGTTGCGGCCTGTGGCGTGAGCTTCCGCCTGGCAGTCCTTGACCACCTGGCCGTCGGGGGCACGTTCGGCGGGGCAGTACTCCGGGCGCCGGCCACGGGCCTTGGGCGGCCGCGGCAACGGGGTGTCGCAGTGCTTGCAGCGCCCCCACGGCGCCGCCGGGTCGGCCCCGGGCGGCAGTCTCCGGCCCTCGCGCCGCTCCTCCGGTGCCGTCGTCTCCGTCGGCCGGGCGTCCTCGTCGGGGGTTGCCGGGGTCTGACTCGCCGGGTCGTCAGGTCGCATCATGTCGATCATGGTCGCATATTCCTTGGAAGAAGAAATGAAAAGCTGGGATCTCATTTTCTCTCGAGTAAATCGAGGCAGCACATAATCGCGGTTATGCGCTAGGCTCCTCTGGTGATCAACCTCCAGGTCAGCGCGGGAGCAGAGCCCGCCGTCCCGGCCCGTCAGCCCGGCATGTACCGGACCGCCAGCCGTGACGCCTGACGTGCCGACGGAAGACGGGGCCGCACTCTTCCCACGCGCGGGCGGCGAGCGATCAGCGCTCCCGCACGAGGAACTCGCTCCCGAGCGGCCGCTGGAGGGCATCACGCTGCGCCCGGCGCCGACCGAGGGTGCCTCCCCAGGCAGCACAGGTCCGGCTCCGCGCCCGGCTGCGAGTGCCTCCGCTCCCCCGCCTGCGGCCGCCGTCCCCGTGACGGCTTGGGAGCGGGGAGGGGTGCCGGCCACTCCGGGGGTGCCCCTGGCCGGGGACGCGCTGGCCAAACTCGACGCCGATCTCGGGCAGGTACAGGTCGGCCGCGTCGGCCCCCGCCGTATCTACCGTCGGCGTCTGGACCTACTGGCCGAGGCGTGCACGCCCGCGACCTTCGCACTCGTGCTGGACTGGCTCAGCAGCACCCGCCGCGCCTCCACGGCCACCAAGCGCAACTACGTCGACGACCTGCGCCGGGTTTGGGCCCCGCTGGCCCGTGAGGTGGGTCATCCGGCCTTCTTCGTCGGCAGCCTGACCCGCGAGCACGTGCGGATGTGGCGTTTGCGCCAGGAGAACGCGGGAGTGGCCGCCCGCAGCATCGCCCGCTACGTCGCCTGCCTGTCCTCCCTGCATACCTACGCCGCCGGGCACCTGGACCCGCCGCCCCGTAACCCCGTCACCGAAGACGACCGGCCCCACATCGCCCCTGGCAACACCGCCACCTCCACGCCGGTGCTGGAGGTCGAACAGGTCCGCGCGGTGGCGTCCTGCGCCCGCGACGAGCTGGACCTGCTGGTGGTGATGCTGCTGTACACCCTGGCCGGCCGTGTCACGGAACTGTGCGCCGCCGACGTCACCGACCTGGTCCACGACGGCGAGCACACCCTGCTGCAACTGACCCGCAAGGGCGGCAAGCCGCGCGCCCTGCCGCTCCCCCAGCGCTGCGTGCAGTTGCTCAACGGTCACATCGGCGGCCGGACCAGCGGGCCGCTGCTGCTGGACGGCCAAGGTCGGCGACTGGACCGCCATGATGTCGGTCGTATCTGCGCCCGGCTGGGACAAGCCGCCGGTGTGCTGCCCGAGCGGCACCTGACCCCGCATGTGTGGCGTGCCTCCCGGATCACCCACATGCTCGACGCCGGCGTCCCTCTCGCCGAGGTCCAGGAGTTCGCCGACCACCTCAACCCCGCCACCACCATCGCCTACTGGTCACGCCGCCAGCGCGACCTCCGCGCCCTCGCCCACGTCCAACGGGCCACCGCCCTCTTCGAGAGTGTCCCGACCCCATCCGGCGCTCCGCCCGCAGGCGCTATGCCAGATGCGGACCGTTGAGCACCAGAGGGCCCGCGCCCTTGCCTGGTGGCCCTTTCACCAATCTCCATCAGCGATCCCGGCCCAGGTCGGCGGGCTCCTTTGCATCATCTGGCCTGGCTGCGCGCCAGGTCAGGCGCGTAGCAGGTCCATCGTCCACAGCGGGGAGCATCCGTTTCGCCACGGCGAGGTGTCCGGCTACGCGGGGCGCCTCCAACGCCAGGCGTTCCAGCGTCGTGCTGGCATTGATCCGCCCCGCCTACGGCACGGCTTGTCGGTAAGGAAGCTGTCATGAGGTTCACGCGATCGTGGTCCAGTTCGCGGTGAGCTTGCCAGCGGGTGAGGGCGTCGGGTGGGACGCGGTGGTGGCGGCCAGGCTGGCGACGGAGGCGTGGCCGGAGAAGGCGAGCCGGTGCCTGCGTCGGCGCTGTCTTCTGTGGTAAGCCAGCGGCTTGGTGAGGCTGTTGAAGATCGCTGACTGGCGCCAGCAGGAGTGGTTGGCCGGGGAGCCGTCGGTGCGGCTGCGGTCCTGGCCGGTGCCGTTGGACAACAGCAAGGCGCTGACCCGCCCGCAGGTGGCCACGGTGCTCGCGCTGGACGTGCCGCTGCGGGAGCGGGTGCTGTGGACGCTGCTGTACGAGTCCGCCGCCCGCGCCGATGAGGTACTGCTGCTGAACGTGCCGGACCTGGACACCGCGAACCGGCGGGTGACCCGAAAGGGCGGCGCCCACGATGTGATCGTGTGGCAGACCGGCACCGCTCGGCTGCTGCCCCGGCTGCTGGCCGGGCGCAAGACCGGCCCGGTGTTTCTCACCGACCGCAAGGCGCGCCCCTCGGTGGCGCTGGTCGACGTCGCCCCCCGCACCAGCCGCGCCCGGCTGTCGTACCGGCGGGCAACGGAGGTGTTCGGACAGCACACCACCGACCTACCGGGCGGGCCGTACACGCCGTACCAGCTGCGCCACTCCGGCCTGACGCACGCCGCCGAGGACGGCGCCTCCACGCCGATGCTGATGGCGCTGTCCGGGCACACCTCGGTGCGATCACTGGCCAAGTACGCCCGGGTGTCGGCCGAGGCGCTCGGCCGGTGGCAGGCCGAACGCGACCCCGCCGGGCGCAGAGCTGGAGGTCGGCGATGACCGAGCCGGACTACGCAGTGGTCCAGTCAACGTTTAGCTGCGTCGGCGCTGGTAGAGGTAGGTACTCGCGGATCTTGCGGTGCACGTGCGGGCCGCTGGCCGGTGAGCGAGATGCCCAGCGTCGGGACCGCTTGGCGATCTCCAGCGCGGTGAGAGGGCCCCGGCGCTGTAGCTGTGTGACGAGGCGTTTGCGAGGGTGAAATAGAGATCCGGTCGGTGGTGCTCGAGCCCGCCGAGTACGCCGTGCTGAGTCCGGAACGCGAGGACTACCTGCGCAGGCAGATCGCGCACCGATGAGGTTTCCGCGCCGCGCCCGTCTGTACGTGTGAGATCGACTCAAGGGAGGTTGGCACGATACGGAAACTGATCTTCGGCATGAACGTGGCCCTGGACGGCTACATCGCCGCGATTGGCGACGACATCGGCTGGAGCGGTGGGGAGGAACCGGACTCGTCGCCGAGCGACGAGCTGTTCCAGTGGTGGTACGACCAGATGCGGGCGAGCGATCTGTCGCTGTACGGGCGCAAGCGGTGGGAGACGATGAGCTCCCACTGGCCGACCGGCGACCAGCAGCCCAACGCCACCCCGGCGGAGATCGAGTTCGCGCGCCTCTGGCGGGACATGCCGAAGGTGGTGTTCCATCGACGATCGACAAGGTCGACTGGAACACCCGTCTGGTCACCGAGATCGCCCGGCTCAGGGTCGAGGACGGCGGCCCGATGGACATCGGCGGCGCGACGCTCGCCGGGGCGGCCATGCGGGCCGGGCTGATCGACGAGTACGCGCTGGTCACCGTGCCGGTCCTGGTGGGCGGCGGCACGCCGTTCTTCACCGCGCTGGACAGCTGGGTGAACCTGAAACTGGTCGAGACGCGGACATTTCCCGGCGGCGTGGTGCTGAACCGATACGAGACGAGGCGATGAGCACGGGCCAAATGCTCGCTCGGCCTGTAAGGCCAGGTCGAAATCCTTCCTGGCGTGCTCACCGTGACCCTCCGCTATAAGGGAACCCCTCCCCGGGCCCTTCCTTGCGTTCCGAGTGAGCTGTTGACCGACTCCCTGAAGATGAGGATGACGGCGTCGTTGATCGTGACGATGTTGTTCGGGGGCCGGTAGCAATCGCCGAAAATCCAACGGATACGGGTCTGGCCTGCGGCGATGGGCGTCCTGGTGAGCGCGACGGCACTCCCTGCGGAGGGCAGCCGCGCGGTGAAGCGTCTTGCTTGCCGTCGGCGGGGTTTCGGCGCTAGGTGGCCGTCCGTCAGCCGGGACCGGATTGCCCTCGGAGTGGCGATGAGCTACCTGAACTGCGGTGATTCGCGGCGGCGAACGGTACAGAGCCTGTGTTCTGACGGGTGTTGGCGCCAGCCCTTGGGGGTCACCCTCCCCGAAAACCCTTCAGCCTGCCGAGCCTTGAGTTCGCATCCGATGCGGGATTCCTGCATCGGATGTGAACTGGCGACGGTTCAGTCGCTACCCATCACCCCAGGTGATGGGTAGCTTCGTTGGATCTTCGACGATTGCTACCGGCACCCCCTCTTCGGGGCATGAAGATGCCCCGCCAGCAACGCCAGCGGGACGGTGGTGTTCGCGTTGCCCGTTGGTGTTCAGCTGGTCGGGGTGCTCATTCCGCGGTCACTTCGGTGACGCTGGCCCGTGCGCTGGACTCGTCGACGCTGGGGACTTGTCTGATCACAGCGTCGCGGGCAGGCCCAGCCATGGTTTGTCGGTGACGTCGAATCCGGTGAGCTCGGCGACCTGCCCGTCGACGATGTGCAGGACCGCGATGTTCAACAAACGGTACTCCGGGTCGTCGTGGGTGCGGAGGTACAGCACGGCGGCAGGCATGCGGTTGACCGTCGTGGCGATGCAGCGCCAGTCGTCGTGGCCGCGCTGGAAGAGCCCACCGGAGACCCAGCCGTCCACCGCGTCCTTGGCCGTGACGATCAAGGTGCCCGGCTCGGGCAGCATCGCGAAGCGCAGGTCGTCGCGCAGCAGGTCCATCAGCCCGTCGAGGTCGTTGCGCTCATGGGCGTCGATATACGACTTCACCACGCCGCGCTCGTCATTCGTCAGCTCGTGCGTGGCGGGGCTCCGCCAGTCGAGGCGGCGGTCGGGCAGCTGCTCGCGCATCGTCACGCGCGCCCGCTGCAGTGCGCTGGTCACCGATGCGACGGTCAGCTCGAGGGCGTCGGCGGCCTTCGACGCCGGCCAGCCGAGGACGTCGCGCAGGATGAACACCGCCCGCTGCCGCGGCGGCAGGTGCTGGACGGCGACGATGAACGCCAGCTCGATCGTCTCCCGCGCCACCACCGATTCCTGCGGGTCCTCCGGGAGCATCCGCTCCGGGTAGGGCTGCAGGTAGCGCACTTCCGAGCCCGCGTCCGGCAGCTCGGCAGGCACGGGTGTGCGGTCGTTGCGCTTCTCCAGGAAGTCGAGGCAGGCGTTCGTCGCGATCCGGTACAGCCAGGTCCGCAGCGCAGCGTGGCCCTTGAACGACTCCCGCTTGTTCCACGCCCGCAGGAACGTCTCCTGCGTCATATCCTGGGCGTCCTCGTAGTTCGCGAGCATCCGGTAGCAGTGCACCTGCAGCTCACGCCGGTAGCGCTCCGTGATGAGCGCGAACTGTGCTGTGTCGTTTGAGCGGGCCGCCGCGATGAACGCGGCCTTGTCTGCGCCTAGCAGTCTGGCGTCGGTCATGGTCGTCAATCCTTCCGCGGGTGGCGAGGGGCTACTAGAACTGACGACGTGGCGGAGGATTTCTGATCGGTGAAGCCGCTGACACCGGGCCGTTCGTCAGGCCGGATGGGTCGGGGTCGATCCAGGGGACGTGTTCGGATCGGGCACACCCTCGATGTCGAGGTGAGGGTCGCTAGCTTGCTGCAGGTCGGGAGCCAGTTCGGCGAGTAGTTCGATCACCTCGATGACGTAGCGGTGTGCGGTCGCGGCACCGACGTCGAACGCCGCCGCCAAACCGGCGAAGGTCTTGTTGCGGCGCAGGTGCACCAGGACCAGCAGCGCCTGGCGGCCTGGCGGCAACCGCCGCCACCATGACCCGACCCGGCACCGATGCTTGCGGATCAGATCGGCCACGAACGTGCGGGCCGAACGAGACAGATCGAGGGCTGCGCGACAGAAAAGCATCGGAGCTCCTGGTGGTCAAGATCGTCGCAAATCTCGATCTAGCTGGAGCTCTCTTGTCGCTGCTCATGCCGCGCGGGACGCAACCGGCCCGTGACCTGCAGACTCAGGTTGGAATCTCCTCACGGTTGCAGAGTTCCTCTCAGCTTC
Organism: Actinomadura rugatobispora; assembly: GCF_055379765.1. Classification (NCBI taxonomy): domain Bacteria; kingdom Bacillati; phylum Actinomycetota; class Actinomycetes; order Streptosporangiales; family Thermomonosporaceae; genus Actinomadura; species Actinomadura rugatobispora. The sequence continues at coordinate 11,113,233 of NZ_AP029191.1, forward strand.
TCGGCATTCGCGGCACTGAGATCGATCACGTAGGAGGTGCCGTCGAGCGAGAACGCTACCGTCTCGTCCTCCTCACCACCATCAAGGTCATCGACCAGGAGAACCTGGATTTTCTGGACCACGGCTATGCGCCTTCCAGTAGTTGCGACGCCTGCAGCACAGCAATCATCTCCCAGGCAATAGAAAGGACACGATTGAAACGATTCCTCACAGGCCGCCCAGCGGCCCGGGTTCTCGGATGCGGCACTTCAGGAAAGCAGGGACCACTGGGCAAGGCCTTTGGCCGGAAAAGGATTGGCGGCCACTTCGCCCAAGGCGTGCAGAGTGTGCTGCGGCGCGCAGGATGCCAGCACGGTAATGTCCACGTCCGCGTCCGGCGCCAGGTCTCCGAGGGGTGACGGCACAAGCCGGGCAGCTGCGGCGGAGCCCGGTGACCTCGTTGGTGCCGCGCCGCCACCAGCCTCGAGAGCAGGCTGGCTCTCCTCAGCCCCGAACCCTCGAGCGCCACAGCAGCAAAGTGTTCACAAAGTTCGCCGTCAACCGCGCGCGGAGATGGCCGGGTCCCGCCTTGCGGGCCTCGGCGCGGACAAGCCCATAGGCGGGGCCGGTCGGCAATGGTGACGTTGCTGCCAACCCGGCGGTGCCGTCCTGGTGCGTCACTGATCGCCCCAGGTTAGGTCCCGTGACCCAGGGGACAGCAGTGAGGTACTCCACGGATTCGATCGGTGCCCATGGGTGCGCTGGTCGGCCGTGCAACTCATCGTCGGCAAGGAGGAGCTGCCATGAGCACCATCACGACCAAGGACGGCACCGAGATCTACTACAAGGACTGGGGTGAAGGCCCGGTCGTGACGTTCTCCCACGGCTGGCCACTGAACTCCGATGCCTGGGACGGGCAGATGCTGTTCCTGGTGCAGCACGGCTTTCGCGTCGTCGCGCACGACCGGCGCGGTCATGGCCGATCCAGCCAGACCTCCTCCGGAAACGACATGAACGGCTACGCCAACGATCTCGCGGCCGTGATCGAGGCGCTCGATCTCAACGGCGTCAACCTGGTGGGCCACTCCACCGGCGGCGGAGAGGTCGCGCGCTACATCGGGCGCTACGGAACCAGGCGGGTCGCCAGCGCGATCCTCATAGCCGCGGTGCCCCCACTCATGCTGAAGACCGGGACCAATCCCGAGGGCCTGCCGATCGAGGTCTTCGATGACATGCGCGAGGCCCTGTTCAAGGACCGATCGCAGTTCTACCGGGATCTGGCCGCCCAGTTCTACGGCGCCAACCGGCCCGGCGCCGAGGTCTCACAGGGCATCCTCGACCAGTTCTGGCTCTGGAGCATGCAATCAGGCCTCCTCAATGCCTACCAGAGCATCAAGGCGTTCTCGGAGACCGATTTCACCGAAGACCTCGCCAAGTTCGACATCCCGACGCTGGTGCTGCACGGCGAGGACGACCAGATCGTTCCCGTCCGGGACTCAGCGCGAAAGTCGGCCCGGCTCATCAGAGGTGCCAGGGACATCTATTACCCCGGCGCCCCGCATGGAATCACCGCCACACATCAGGACCAGGTCAACGCCGACCTGCTGACCTTCCTGCAAAGCTAGCCGAGGAACCCAGTCCACCCGCCTCCCCGCGACACCGAGCGGAGAAGCCCAGCCACCGACGAACGCCACCATTCAGCGTCAAGCGGCCGTAACTGCGGACGAGACATCTCAGAACGCTCTCTTACGCCGCCGACCGTGCAGTGACCCTGCACTCCCCCAGGTCGCTCGGAGACCGATGCTGAGTCATCATCGTTGGCTGGAGTCGCTGCGGGGGCGGCGTCCCCCTCCACTATCGTCCCGATGTGCCGGTCCGGGAGCTGCTGAGCGAGAGTTCGCTGAGTGCGACGACAGCCTCCTGTTCGGACGTGAGCACGCCACCGTCGAAGATGAACATCAGGGAGTCGTCCCACGGGGTGTGGGGCGGCACCCAGTCGACGCAGAGCAACCGCTCCAGCTGGACCTCGATGCCAAACTCTTCTTCCAGCTCGCGCTGTACCGTGTCGGCCGGGGCTTGGTAGCTTCGCTCATGCCACCGGGAAGGTCCCAGTCCGGCTTGCGCTTCGGGTCGACCAGCCGCCCTCGTCACGCATGAGCAGGCCGACACTGACGCGCTTGCGGGGCTGGGTGGCATTGCCCTCGGCGAGGTGCGCCCGCCAGGCATCGGGGTCGCGTTTGTAGAGCGGTTCATCTGAGCGCATCGAACCTTCCGTCACGAGGTGGCACCGCTGCAGACCTCGGCCAGGTGTGCGCAGATCTCCTCCAGCGTGAGCCCCTTCGCGCTCAGTACAACACCATCTCCCCGACAGCCGGCGCTGTCGCTTGCGGACCATCTGCGGCTCGAGCGTGCCGACGGTGTCGTGTGGCACCCGTGACCTCGACGGGGCCGACGTCGGTGAGCACCGTCTTGGTGCGCGATCCGTTGCGGCTGTTGCCGCCGGGTCGTGCTTGTCGTAGCCGAGGTGATCGGTGATCTCGCCCTCCGGGCGGACTCCAGCACCCGCTTGGTGAGCTGCTGCAACAGCTCGCCCTCGCCGGTGCGTTGGAGCCCCTCGCCACGGGTCCGCTCCACCAGCATCGCGATCAACTGCTCGTCGGTCACCGCGTTCGGCCCCCCACCTCGGCGGTCTCGGTCATCAGGTATCTCTTCCTTGATCGTTAGATCCGCCGTCAGTTTCACGGTCCCGGCATCAGGCCGGGTGGCGAGACTGGTCTCCTCAATGGGAAGCCCTTCCCAATCGCCTCCGTCCTCCTGGTGGCCGGGGGTTCTATGACCAGGCTCCATCGTGCAGAACCCATGCCCAGCTGTACGCAGCGGTGTGCGGGCTTATGGGCCGGGTCGTGCAGGAGCAGTGTGCCCGGCAGCCATGGCAGTGCGCGGGGGTGGCCGGCCGGCGGCGGAGGTCGTGGAGTGCCTGGCGTAGCGGGATCAGGGCGCGTACGAGGGCGGCGGGGAGGTGTGCAGCGGTCTGCAGGATCAGGAGGGTGGCGCCGAGTGCGGTCAAGATCGTGGTGGTCATGGTCTCGAGGGTGCGGGGCGGGAGTGTTCGGCCGCATTCGGCAATCTCGGATTTTGTGAAGGGGCGGGTGTCCGGTTCTGGGTGGTTCTAGGCTGCGAATGCGGAGCTAATACGGCGGCCGCGTGGGGAGCCCACCCGCTCACGCCGCACTGCGGCGTCTCGTCGCGACCCATCGCTGATCAACCGCTCCGCATGCTCCGACGCCCGCATTTCCGCCAGGATCCGCAATGGCTCCCGTAGCGCCGGGCTGACCTCCGCCGGGCCAGCCGCGCGTTCTCGGCCCGTCGCGGATCAGCCGGGTGAGCGTGGTGACCCCGGCGGGCAGCCGAATAGGGTGCGGATCTTGCACGAGTGTTTTCCGGGCGGCTGCGTTCACCGATCGCCCCTCCCACGTGGGAGCGATGTACCGGATAAGGTGCCCGAGTCACGCATAAGTCGCGGGGGGCCTGGCACCTTTCGGATGTAACTATCGCGTCGTGAAGAAAGCCCGCGCCTAGGGGGCGCGGACTTTGCCTTGTATGCCGGTTTCATGCCTCGGTGGCCTCGGGTACCGGGTCGGCCTTCTTGTTCGTGGTGTCGTCATCGCCGTGGGAGTTGCGCACGTGCCGGAACGCCTGCAGGGCGAGTACGGCCAGGCCGACGTAGAAGACGGCGCTGACGATGCCCACCACCTGCACACCGGAGGTGAACGCGTCGCGGGCGGCGGCCAGCAGGTCGGCGCTTTGCGCTGCGGGCAGTCGACCGGCCGCGTCGATCGCGCGGTCGATGCTCTCCCGGGCGGCGTCGGCCGCGCCGGGTGGCAACGTGCCGAGCGCGCCCTCCACGTTGCCCCGGTACACCGCCGTCCCGAGCGTGGCGATGCCGAGCCCGAGCCCGAATTCGGTGGTCGTCTGGACGATCGACGCCCCGGAGCCGGCCTTCTCGGGCGGCACGGTCCCCATGGCGAGGTGGTTGCAGAGCGCGGCCAGCGGTGCGGTGCCGAGCATGACGACGCACATCGCGATGAAGATCGTCTCGGGGCCGGACGTCGGGTCGGCCAGCGTGAAGATCATGTAGCCGGCGCCCGCGACGAGCAGTCCGCCCGCGATCAGGTAGGCCGGACGGATGCGGTTGGCCAGCGGTGGGGTGGTCAGGTTGCCGATAATCATCAGCACATTGGGCACCAGTAGGAGCAGGCCGGCCTCCAGCGGGGTGAGGCCGGTGACGTTCTGCAGGTGGAGCGTGACGAGCAGGAGGGTGCCGGTGCCCACCAGGGCGGTCACGAAGAACAAGGTGAGCGCGGAGCTGAACGTGCGGTCGCCGAACATGCGCAGGTCGAGCAGCGGGTGGGGCAGGCGCCGCTGCCGCTGGACGAACGCCGCCCCCACCGCGATGCCGGACGCCAGCGCCGCGGCGGGCAGCCACTCCCAGCCGTTGCGAGCCAGTTCCTTGAGCCCGTAGACGAACGGCAGGATCGCCGCGAGGGACAGCAGGACGCTGACCGGGTCGAGTTCGCCGGGCTGCGGCGCACGCTGGTCGGGAAGCAGGGAAGGGCCGAACACCAGCAGCAGCACGATCCCCGGCACGGCCACCAGGAACACCGAACCCCACCAGAAGTACTCGAGCAGCACGCCACCGACGAGCGGGCCGAGCGTCGTGCCGCCCATGAAGCAGGTCAGATAGATGGCCAGGGCGCGGCCGCGTTGCTTCTGGTCGGTGAACATGCCGGTGACCAGGGCCAGCACCGACGGCATCACCGCGGCACCTGCCACGCCGAGCAGCGCACGGCCGGCGATGAGCATCTCCGGGCTCGTGGAGAACGCCGCCGCCACCGACGCGGTGCCGAACACGGCGCCGCCGATGAGCAACAGCTTCTTGCGGCCGATCCGGTCACCGATGGTGCCCATGGTGACCAGGAAGCCCGCGATCAGGAAGCCGTAGATGTCCACGATCCACAACTGCTGGACGCCGCTCGGCGTGAGGGCGGCGGTCAGGTGCGGAACGGCCACGTACAACACGGAGAAATCCATCGAGACGAGAAACGTGGGAAGGCCGAGCAAGGCCAGCCCGGCCCATTCCCGCCGCCCGGCTCTGGGCCTCGTGTTAGCAGTGGTCACGATCTGTTCCTGTCGTCGTGGGCGCGCACCGGTGGCGACGCGCTGGGGCGGGGTCGCCCGTCCGTTTTCGAGGGGCCTGCCCGTGCTGGTCGGCGACCTCACCTGGCGGAGACGAGTTCGGCCAGGTGGTGCAGTGAGTTGGTGAGGTGCTCGGGGCCGAACGGCGGGAACTGGAGGTACTCCCGGATGGACTGCGGCACCGCCGACCAGTCGTAGGTGAGCGTGACCTCGGTCTGGGACGGGCCGCTCGGGGCGAGGTCGTAGCGCCAGGTCCAGCCGCCGAACTCCAGGCGGCCGTCGTCCTTCTCATACCCCGTCAGCCAGCCGATGGCGCGCGGCGGGTCGAGCACCTGGACCTTGTTGGCCACCCGGTAGTCACCGTTGGGATGGCCCGGGTGGTACATGTCCATCCGGAAGATCTGCCCCACCTCGGTCAGCGGCGCCCGGTCGGCGGGTTCCTTAACCCAGCCCGTGCCGTCGATCGCGGCATGGGCCGCCGGGTCCGCCAGCACCGCGAACACCCTCGCGGCGGGCGCCTCGACGGTCAGGGTCGCGCTCACGTGCTCCGGGTCCACGGTGTGCGCCTTCCTTGTCGTCTCATCTCGGGCCTCCCGCTGTAGGCGCGCCCGTCGTGTTCGCAGGAAGGTTCGTTCGGTGTCGTTGGTGGCCAGGGTGATCGCCTCGTCGTAGGCGGTGCGGGCTTCGGCGGTGCGGCCGAGGCGGGTGAGCAGGTCGGCGCGGGTGGCGGGCAGCAGGTGGTAGCCCGGCAGGTCCAGTTCGTCGATGGCGGCCAGTGCCGGCGCCGGTCCGTGCACCTCGGCCAGGGCGACCGCGCGGTTGAGGGCCACGATCGGGGTCGGGGAATGCCGCAGCAGCTGGTCGTAGAGCGCCAGCACCTGCGTCCAGTCGGTCGCGGGGCCGTCGGTGTGGACGGCGTTGATCGCGGCCTGCAGCTGGTAGGGCCCCGGCCGGTCGCGGCGCAGGCACCGGCGCACCAGCTCGTGCCCTTCGGCGATCAGTTCCCGGTCCCACAGCGACCGGTCCTGCTCGGCGAGCACCACCAGCTCGCCCGCGGGCCCCACCCGCGCGGGCCGGCGGGCTTCGGCGAGCAGGAGCAGTGCCAGCAGCCCGAGCACCTCCGGCTCGTCGGGCATCAGCTCGGCGAGCGCCCTGGCCAGGCGGACGGCCTCCAGGCACAGGTCGGTGCGCAGCAGCTGTCCGGAAGTGGAGGTGTATCCCTCGTTGAAGACCAGGTAGAGCACGGTGAGCACCGGCGGCAGCCGGTCGGGGAGCTCGGCGGCCTCGGGGACCCGGTAGGGGATGCGGGCGTCGCGGATCTTCTTCTTGGCGCGGACGATCCGCTGGGAGACGGTCGTCTCGGGCACCAGGTAGGCACGCGCGATCTCGGCCACCTCCAGCCCGCCGAGCAGGCGCAGGGTGAGCGCGGTCTGCGCGAGCGGCGACAGCGCCGGATGGCAGCAGGTGAAGATCATGCGGAGCTGGTCGTCGCGCACCGGCCCCACCTCCTGGGGCTGGTCGGGTCGGTGCAGCAGCAGCGCCTGGGCGTGGCGGGCCTGGCGGGTGGATTCGCGGCGCAGGCGGTCGATCGCCCGGTTGCGGGCGGTGGTCACGATCCACGCGCCGGGATTGGGCGGCGCCTGGTCCCACTTCTGGACGGCCACCGCGAACGCGTCCTGGACGGCCTCCTCGGCGAGCCCGATGTCACCCAGCAGGCGGGTCAGCGTGGCCACGCACCGGCCGTACTCCGCCCGGTAGACGCTGTCCAGATCCATCCGCGCTCATTCCCCCGGCTCGTCGTTGAACGGCCGCACCTCGATCGGTGCCCCGCAGGCCAGCGCGCACTTCTCGGCCCAGGCCAGCGCCTGGTCCAGGTCGTCGCACCGGATCACCCAGAACCCGCCGAGCTGCTCCTTGGTCTCGGCGAACGGGCCGTCGGTCATCGTGGTCGTGCCGCTGCCCGGGCGGACGACCGTGGTGGCGTGCGAGGGCGCCAGGCCGCCGACGAACACCCACGAACCGGCGGCCCGCATCTCGTCGGTCACCTTGCCGGTCCGGGCCATCTGCTCCTGGAACTCCCTCTCCGACGGCTCCGGCGCGCTCTCGTCGAGCAGGACGGCGAGCAGGTACTGCTTCATGGCGAACTCCTCCAAGGGATCAGGCAGACAGGCGGCGGGTGATGGGCGGGATCACGATCGCTGCGTCAGCATCAATAGCGGTTTCGCGGGAGCGGTGGCGGTCATCGTGGGCCTCCGGTGTGGCGACCGGCCGTTGCCGGTCTCTCACCTTGGCTACGAACGGCCTCGACGCCATTCGACATCACCGCGGAAAATAAATCAGAAGACGTACTCGCGACCGCGTCCGGGCCGGACCCCCGGTTCTTGGGGTGCGGTGTACCTGCCCTGTTGTGAGCTGCCGCCACCAAGGGCGGGCCCCGGGTGGCGTGCCTCCATTGGCCTACTCTGCCTTGGCGGCTTCCAGGATGGGCACGGCCGCGGCCCGGCGCGCGGGTAGCGCCGAGGTCGCCAGGGTCGCCACCGCGGCGCCCGCCGCGACCAGAGGGAACAGCCACCACGGCGGGTCCGGGCGCAGGAACGAGCTGCCGGTCGTCACGTGCAGCAGTGTCAGCGTGCCCATCGCGATCACCACGCCGAGGATCGTGCCGAGGGCGACCACGGTGGCCGCCTCCCAGCGGACGATCGAGCGGATCTGCCTCATGGTCGCGCCCACGGCGCCCAGCAGCCCGAACTCCCGGGTGCGTTCGGCGACGCTCATGGACACCGTGGTCGCCATGCCGAACAGCGCGAGCAGCAGCGCCATGCCGACGAAGCCGTAGGTTGCCCGCAGGGGGCGGGTGAGCGAGTCCGAGGCCGCCTTCACGTACGTGTCACGGTCGAGGACGCGCACGCCGGGCACTCCGGCCACGGCGCGTGCCAGGGCTTCCGGGGAGCCGCCCCGCACGAGGACCGCCCGGGTCGCGGCGTTGGCGTCGAGCCGGTCCATCGTCGTGGGCGCCACGAGCGCCTGCTCGGCGAACAGGTGGGAGGGGTCGTGGTAGGCGCCCGCCACCCTGAGCTCGACCCGGCCTTGAGCGCCCCGCACGACGATCTGCTGACCGCGCCGCAGGCCCCGCTCCTTCATGACGGTCGACGACAGCGCGATCTCACCGGGACTCAGCGCGGGCGGCCGGCCGCCCAGCCGCAGGACGTCGCGCAGCCCGCTCTGCTCGGCGCCGCTGACGAGGAAGTGGAACGGCTCAGGCTCCTCCCCCGGTTCGAGCCGGTCCGGCAGGGGCGACACCAGCTTGACCTCGGTCTGGGTGAGGGCCGCCGCACGCGACACTCCCGGCGTGCCCGTCACCCGTGCGGCGACGTCCCGGGCCACCGGCGCGGGCGCGCCCTCGGCGGTCCTGGCGGTCGCCGTGATCGCGTGCTCGGCCGCCATGACCTGCCGTCCCGCCTCCCGGAAACGGTCGTGCACCGACATCGTCACCAGTGCCACGGAGGCGACCAGCGCGACGCCGAGCATCAGCGACGAGGCAGCCGAGGAGACCCGGCGCGGGCTGCGGGTGATGGTGGCGTGCGCCAGCCGCCCGGTCTCCCCGCCGGCCAGCGTCCCGAGACGGCCCACCAGCCCGCCCAGCGGCCCCACGAAGAACGGGGTGAGGACGGCCAGCCCGGTCATGGCCATCATCGCACCGAAAAGGATCATCAGTGAGACGGCGAACGTGCGGTCCTGGCCGGGCGGATCACCGACGCGGACCGCGACCGCCACCGCGCACCAGAAGCCCGCGCCGGCGAAGATCGCCGAGGCGGCCAGCAGCCGCGGCCACCGGCGTTCCCGGGTTTCGGTGGCGGTGCTGCGCAGTGCCTGGACGGGCGAGACCCCCGCGGCGCGGCGCGCCGCCCGCCAGGCGGCCAGCTGGGTGACCAGGATCCCGGCCGCGACCGGGACGCCCAGCGCGACCCAGCCGAACTGGGCGCCGGCGGCCGAGACGTCGAAACCGTCCCGCGCGAACAGCCGGGTGATCAGCGCGGACAGCGGATAGCCCGCGGTCACGCCGCCCGCCGCGGCGATCGCGCCCATCACCAGCGCCTCCAGCCGGATCAGCCGTTTGATCTGCCGCGGCGTGGCGCCGATCGCCCCGAGCAGCGCCAGCCGCCGGGTCCGCTGCCGCACCAGCGTGCCGAAGGTGTTGGCCACCACGAACAGGCCGACGAAGATCGCCACGGAGGCGAGCATGCCGACGACACCGGCGATCGAGGCCCCCTCGCTCGCCGCGGCGGCGGTCTGCGCACGCCGTACGGACTCCGCGGTGCGCACCGTGGCCGCGCCGTCCAGTTCCCGGGCCAGCTCGCCGCGCAGCCGATCGGCGGGCACGCCCGGCGCGGCCTTCACCCAGACGCCCTGCCAGCTGTCCGCGGGCAGCATGGCGGCGCGCCGGACGGTTTCGGGCGGGGCCAGCACCAGGTCGCCGGCGGCCACCGCGCCGCGGCCCTGGACGCTGACGACTCCGGTGATCCTCACCCGGCGTGTCTGGCGGGGCAGTGTCAGCGTCATCATGTCGCCGACGCGCACCTTGCCGGCGCGCGAGATGTGCTCGACGACCGCCACCTCGCCGTCGGTGGCGGGGGCGCGCCCCGCCTCCAGCCGGTAGGGGTTCAGCCGCGGGTCCGGTACCCAGGGACGCAGCAGCGTGCGGCCCTCGGCCGACGCGGTGATCGCACGTCCGCCGGGGCGGGCGGCCGTCACCGCCACCGCGGCGTCCCCGGCGGCCGCCGCCACCCCGGGTCGGGACGCGATCCGGTCCAGGCTGATCCGGCCGTCGGGCGGCGCGTACGGGTCGTCCGGATCCACCGTCCCGCCCTGGACCAGCACGTCCGCGCGGAAGTACTCGCTGGCGTCACTGCCGGCCACCGCCTCCTGGGCGCGCAGCGCGAACTGCAGCGAGCCCGCGATGAGCGCGATCGACCCGAGCGCCGCCAGCAGGGTGGCGGCCAGCCGCAGCCAGCCCTCGGTGAAGGATCGGCGCGCGATCAGCCACATGGCGTTGCCCACGGCCTCAGCCCTCCATCCTGCGCATCCGGGCGTGCACGGCGTCGATGGTGGGCGCGGCCAGCTCGTCGACGATCGTCCCGTCGGCCAGGAACAGCACCCGGTCGGTGTGCGCGGCGGCCACCGGATCGTGCGTCACCATGATCACCGTCTGCCCGTAGGAGTCCACGGCGGTGCGCAGGAAGCCCAGCACCTCCGCGCCGGAGCGGGAGTCGAGGTTGCCGGTGGGCTCGTCGGCGAACAGCACCTCGGGACGGGTCAGCAGCGCCCGCGCCACCGCCACCCGCTGCTGCTGCCCGCCGGACATCTCCGCGGGCCGGTGCGCCAGCCGTTCGCGCAGCCCGAGCGCGTCCACGATCGTGTCGAACCACCGCCGGTCCGCGGGGCAGCCCGCCAGCCGTCCGGTGAGCAGGATGTTCTCCTCGGCGGTCAGCATCGGCAGCAGGTTGAACGACTGGAAGACGAAGCCCAGCCGCTCGCGGCGCAACTCGGCGAGCCGGGTGCGCGACAGGCCGGTGATGTCGACCTCACCGACGACGACGCTGCCGGAGGTCACCGCGTCCAGACCGGCGAGGCAGTGCAGAAAGGTCGACTTGCCCGACCCCGACGGCCCCATGATCGCGGTGAACTGCCCCCGGACGAAGGTCGCCGAGACGCCGCGCAGCGCCGTCACCGCACCGTCGCCGGACCCGTAGGTCTTCACCAGGCCGGCGGCGGACATGACCTGGTCGCGGACACGCTCGCCGCGCGTGGTGGCGGTCACCGATGCCCTCCCGCGAGGTGAGGGAACGTGCGCAGCACGTCGTCCCGGGCGATGGTCCGGTGCTCGCGGCATCCCGGTCGCCTGAGCGTGCGTCGGCGGGTGAGGGCGGACATGAACGTCTCCTGATCGACGGCAAGACTGACTGAGATAATCTCATCTGAGACTATATCAGCCAGTACTACAATGAGCGGATGCTCGACGACCTGCTCGAACGCCTCCTGTCCGGGGAGGGCGGCCCGGCCGCCGATCACGTGGGGCTCGGCATGCTCCTCGCGGAGGCCCACAACCGGAGCCGGGAGCGGCTGAACCAGGCGTTGCGGCCGCTGGGCATCAACGTCCGCGGATTCGCCGTGCTCCTCGCACTGCCGATGTACGGCCCGGTCAGCCAGCGGGACCTCATCGGCCACATCGGCATCGACAAGTCCACCATGGTCCGGCTCATCGACGAACTCGAGGACGGGGGGCTGGTCTCCCGCGAGCGGGTGCCGCAGGACCGGCGCGCCTACTCGATCGTGCTGACACGCCGCGGCGAGCAGACCCTGGCGAAGGCGCGGCAGACCGCCGAACAGGTCGGCGGGAACATCTTCGGCGGGCTCACCGAGCCCGACCGCGAGCACCTCGTCGACCTGCTGCGCCGCCTGGCCGAACAGGCCGCCCCGCCCCGGCCCGACGCCCCCCGCCCACGGACATGAGCCGGTTGCTCCATTTCGGGGTCAGTCGCTGGTCCCGGCGCTTTCAGGCGAAGGCGTGGCGGGGAAGTGTGATCGGCAGGTCGAGTGAGCTGAGGAGCCCTGGCGGCGCCTCGACGACGTAGGGCACGGCGTTGACGACCCGCATGGCCGTCGCCTTCATGGCGCTGTTGCCCGCGTCGTGGCCTTCGGCCTCCCCGAGCGAGAGCCGCACGTCGATGTTCGGCTCTCCTTCGATGCTGACGAGGTAGGTGGCGTCATGGTCCGAGGTGGGCCAGTCGGGGGCGACATGGCGCGCCATGCGGATCACGTGCTCGATCACGATCGCCTCGCGGCCGCCGACGATCCCGCCGGCGACCGTGCGGACCGCGCCCACCGTGCCCGCCGCGATCGTGCCGAACGCGACCTCGATCTCGCGGTCGGTGAGGGCGCGGTCGAGGCGTCCCCGTACCTCGTCGAGCTCGACGCCCATGCCCGCGGCGATCAGCGCGATCGGCGCCCGCCACGCCGCCGGGATGAAGCCCGGGCGGGTGATCCCGGGTTCGAACTCGAGGGGCCGTCCGAACCCGAGCCCGTCGACCATCGCCGAGGCCACCGGGTAGTGGTCGTTGAGCGACACCTCCGTCGCCCGGATCGTGTGGACGGTGCCGGACTGCGTCGCCGCGACGAGCGCGAGCTGGTCGGAGGCGAATCCGGGGAAGATCCCGGATGCGTACAGGGACGCACGGCCCTTGGCGGCGGCCTCGGCGAGGCGGTCGCGGGCCTCAGGGTCGTAGACCGGCGGGAAGACCAGGCGGGTGGACGTGGTCGAGACGACGTCGATCCCGGCGGCCAGGAGCCGTTCGTAGTCCGGGACGGCGGCGGCGTCGCGTTCGGGGCCGCTGGCGGCGTACACGACGCAGTCGGGTCGCAGGGCGATCAGCGCGCCGGCGTCGCCGGTCGCCGGGAGGCCGATCGGGTCGCCGCCGCTGAGCTCACCGGCGTCCCGCCCGACCTTGTCCGGAGAGTGCACCCACACTCCCACCAGTTCCAGGTCCGGGCGGCGGGAGATCGCCCGGATGGCATGGGAGCCGATACCGCCGGTGGACCAGACGCCGACGCGGATCGGTGCTTCGTTCATCTGGGGCTCCTGGGGGTCAGGTTCGTGCGCGGCGGACGGCGTCCGCCGTGCCTTCGAGGTAGGGCCGGGCGGCTCGGGCGGAGCCCGCACGCCGGCACGCCGCCTCCTGCGATCATGATTCTCGGACCGCCGGGGCTGACCGGCGGGGGCGTCACATGGATGCGGCGACCGTCTGCGACGACCGGCCGCCCCGGAGGAGTTCCAGCAGGAGGGTCAGCTTCTCGTCGGCGAGCCGGCCCCGGCCCGCGGTGTCGAGGCCGAAGTGCTCGTTCTCCTCGCGGCGGTGCCCGATGCCGAAGACGTAGCCGACGCGGCCTGCGCTGATGCTGTCGAGGACGGCCATCTCCTCCGCGAGGCGCACCGGGTCGTGGAAGGGCAGCACGACGGCCGCCGGCGGAGAGCACGGCCATGGCCGTGCCCCGGTCCTCGCCCCACGCGCACATCTCGAGCGCGGCGGCGTAGAGGTCGGTGGTGGGTGCGCCGAAGGACGGCGCCCGCATGCCGAACCGGAGGGTGAACACGTGGCACCTCATGGCCGCCGGGACGGGGGTTCCGGGCTCACGGGCCAGGCGACCGACTTGGTCTCGAGGTACTGGTCGAAGCCGGCGTGGCCGTTCTGGCGGCCCACCCCGCTCTCCTTGTAGCCGCCGAAGGGAACGTCGCCGCCGACGGCGGCGCCGCCGTTGACGCCGATCACGCCGGCCCGGATCCGCCGGGCGACCGCGAGGCCCCGTTCGAGCGAGCCCGACATCACATTGCCGGCGAGGCCGTAGGCGCTCTCGTTGGCGATGCGGACGGCGTCGTCCTCGTCCTCGAACGGGATCACCGACAGCACCGGCCCGAAGATCTCCTCTTGGGCGATGGTCATCCGGTTGTCGACGTCGGCGAACAGCGTCGGCGCGACGAAGAAGCCCCGATCGAGCCCGGCGGGCGGCTCGAGCCCTCCGACGAGGAGCCGGGCGCCCTCGTTGACGCCGGTGCGAATGTAGCCGAGGATCCGCTCGCGCTGTCTGGCGGAGATCACGGGGCCGGTGAGCGTGCCGGGGTCCTGCGGGTCGCCGACGGGAGCCCCGCGGTACAGGGCCTCCAGGAGTGCGACGCCCTCCTCATAGCGCGACCGCGGCAGCAGCATGCGGGTCGGTACCGCGCACCCCTGGCCGGCGTGCATGCACGCCGCCATCCCCAGCAGGGTGGCCACCTCCAGATCGGCGTCCTCCAGGACGATCGTGGCCGACTTCCCGCCCAGCTCCAGGAAGAGTCGCTTCACCGTGGCCGCGCCCTTCTCCATGATCCGCTTACCGACGGCGGTCGAGCCGGTGAACGAGATGAGGTCGACCTTCGGGGAGAGCGTCAGCTCCTCCCCGACGAAGTGGTCCGAGGACGTCACGATGTTCACCACGCCAGGCGGGAAATCGGTCCGCTCGACGATGAGCCGGGCGAGACGGGTGGCGTTGCAGGGCGTGTTCGGAGCCGGTTTGAGGACCACGGTGTTCCCGGTGGCGAGCGCCTGCCCCAGTTTGTTGAGCGTCACGTCGACCGGGTAGTTCCACGGCACGATGGCGCCGACGACGCCGACCGGCTCCTTCCAGACCCGCCGGGACGTCAGGGTTCTGGTCACCTCGACCACGGTGTCGCCGAGGTCGGTCTCCCAGGGGTACTCGTCGATGAGCCGCGCCGGGTGGGTCAGGGCGCTCGCCAGCGGGACGTCGAGCTGCGGGCCGTGGGTGGTCATCCGCGGGCAGCCGGCTTCGAGGATCAGTTCCTCGCGGAGTTCCTCGCGCTCCTCCTCCAGTGCCGCCTGGAGCTGCTCCAGGCATCGCCTGCGCAGTGCCCGGTCGGTCGGCCAGTCCGTCTCGTCGAAGGCCCGCCGTGCCGCGTCGATCGCACGGTGCATGTCGGCCTTCGACGCGTCGGCGACCTGTCCGAGCACCTCCTCCGTCGCCGGGTCGATGTTGTCGAAGGTCCCCGCCTCCCCCTCGACCAGCTTGCCGTCGACCAGCATCCTCGTCTCGAACACGCGCTCCTCCCGGGCCGTGGTGGTGAACAGGTGGTCAGGTGACGCGGCGGTGCCGGGCCGGCGGGTCAGCCCGTCGACAGGCGGCCCATGAACAGGTCGTACAGTCCCTTGCCGGCCTCCCACGAGCCGGACGCCGAGGACATCATGTGGCCCGAGTCGACGAGCAGGGTCACTCCGCTGATCCCGTCGGCGGCGCCGCTGTTGAGGAACGCCATGGCGTTGCCCATCTGCTCGGGGGCGTGGACTTCGAGCCCGGCGGCGTCCCGGTAGTCCTGCGCGAAGGCGAGCCAGAGGTCGGCGTTCGCCCGCGCGAGCGGGGTGTCGGTCGGCCCCGGGCAGATGGCGTTGATGCGGATTCCCTTGGCCATGAGGGGATAGGACTGGCGGGCCACGTAGGTGTTGATGACCTGCTTGCTGAAGCCGTAGTTGTCGGTCCCCTCGTGCGCGTCGACCCAGTCGGCGGCCGAGCCGGAGTCCTCGGTGGCGAGGAGGTCCAGGATGGCCGGCAGGTTCGACTCCCAGCCGATGCCGGCCACCGAGGAGATGAGGCAGACCGCCGAGCCTCGGGTGAGGAGGCCGTCACGCAGCAGCGCGTCGATGATGTGCCGGTGGCCGATGAAGTTGACCCGCATGAGCTCGGGTCCGTCGGCGACGCCCGCGGCGGCGAACAGCGCGTCGATCGGCCCGTCGAGCTCCCCCAGGGCGCCGTCGATCGCCGCCGGGTCCCTCAGGTCGACCTTGACGGCTCTGGCCACCGGGTGGTCGACCGGTGCCAGGTCCATCACGATCACCTCGCCGCCGAGGTCGGCGACCCGGCGCGCGGCGGCCGCGCCCATGCCGGTGGCGCCTCCGACGACGAGGGCGCGCTTGCCGTCGTAGCGGTACGGATCAGTCATGGACACGCCTCCTGGGCGATGTGTCGGTCATCGGACACGCACGGGCAGGCGTTCCCAGCCGCGCACGCTGGCGGTGTGCGCCTTGGCGGCGCGGTCGTGGTCGACCTCCCACGCGGGCCAGCGCTTCAGGAACTCCTCCAGCGCCACGCGGCCCTCCAGCCGGGCGAGCGAGGCGCCGAGGCAGAAGTGCGGGCCGTAGCCGAAGGCGAGGTGGGAGCGGGCGGTCCGGTGGACGTCGAACCGGCCGGCGTCCTCGAAGCGCCGCTCGTCGCGGTTGGCCGCCCCGTTCAGCAGGAGCATGATCGAACCCTCCGGCACCGTCCGGCCGTGGACCTCGACGTCGCGGGCCACGTGCCGCGCCTGGACCGGGGAGGGCGCCTCGAACCGCAGCACCTCCTCGATCGCCGCGGGGATCAGCCCGGGGTCGCCGACGATCGCCTCGCGCTGGGCGGGATGGTCGGCCAGCAACTGCATCGCGAAGCCGATCAGGCGGGTGCCGGTCTCGTTCCCCGCCCCGGCCACCATGTTCGTGTACGTGAGCACCTCGGTGCGGGTGAGCCGGCGCCGCACGCCGTCCTCCTCGACCTCGGCGTTGAGCAGCTCGGTCATCAGGTCGTCGGAGGGGTGTGCGGCCCGCCAGTCGATGTACTCGGCCACCAGGGCGTTGGCGTCGTCGAAGGAGCGGGCGTCGAACTCGGCGGGCGCCCCGTCCCGCAGCTCCAGGTTGTCGTCGGAGAAGTCGCGGATGGTCCGCTGCGCCTCCTCGGGGATGCCGAGCAGGTAGCCGATGGTCCGCATCGGCACGAGCACGCCCAGGTCGGCGATGACGTCGAGTTCGCCCGCGCCCGCCAGCGGGTCCAGCGCCTTCGCGCAGAAGTCGCGGACCAGCGGTTCGACGGCCGCCATGCGCCTGGGCGTGAAGACCCGGGACAGGACGCCACGGTGCAGGTCGTGGATCGGCGGATCCTCGAAGAGGATGATGCCGGGCGGGATCTCGACGTCCGCCTTGATGATCTCGAAGATCGTGCCGCGCCCGGACCGGTAGGTCCGCCAGTCGAGGAGCGCGGGTTCGACGTCGTCCCAGCGGCTGAGCGCGTAGAAGCCGTGCTCGTCGTTGCGGTACAGCGGCGCCTCGTCCCGCAGGCGCTTCCACACCGGGTAGGGGTCGTCGTCGATCTCGACGTCGCAGGGGTCGTAGTAGACCGCGGCGCCGGTCGTGTCGGACACGCTCATCACCCGCTGATGCTCGGTCGGCCGGACGGGGGGTGGACGGTGCCGCGGAGCGACCCCGGCCTCGGCAGGCCCATGGCCGTCGCCATCAACCGGTGCATCACCCGAGCGGGCAGCAACCGGTTGGCGTGCAGGAGCACGCGGGCGTCGAGCCCGACGGCGCGCCGCGCGAACGGGGCACGCTCGCGCAGCGCCCGCTCGACGGCGGGCGCGAACCGTTCGGGCGGCGCCGCGAGCCGTATCGCCCTCCGGCCGCGCTTCTCGAGCGGTGTGGTGAGCGCACCGTACGGGCCTTCGGGATCGGCGTAGGACACGGTCTGCTCGAGGATCTCGGTCGTGAACGCACCGGGCACCAGCAGTGTGACGCCCAGTCCGAAGGGGGCGATCTCCGCGGCGAGGGCCTCGGCCCAGCGCTCCACCGCGGCCTTGGCCCCGGCGTAGGCGCTGACCGTCGCCATGCCCCGGATGCCGCCCTGGCTGGAGAGGATCACGATGCGGCCGCGGCCGGCGGCGCGCATCGGGGGCAGCAGCTCCTTGGTCAGGAGGACCGGCCCGAAGAGGTTGGTCCGGAAAAGCCGCTCCCACGCCTCGGCGGGCAGTTCCTCCACGGTCCCGGCGGCGGCGACGCCGGCGTTGTGGACGATCGCGTCGGGCGCCCCGACCGCCGCGACGATCTCCGCGGCCGCCTCGACGACCAGCGCGGGCTCGTCGAGGTCGAGCCGGACGGCCGTGAGCCGGGGATCGTCCGAGACCGCGCCCGTCAGGTCCCGGAGGCGCTTGAGGCCCGCGTCGGGCGAGCGCACCGCCGCGACGACCCGCCAGCCCCGGCGGTACAGGTGCGCGGCCGTGACCAGGCCCAGGCCCCGCGACGCACCGGTGACGACAACGCTCGCGGATCCGCTCAACGGAGGAACCCCCGCTCAGAGGCCGCCCGCCGCCGGGTAGCGTCTTCCGCGCACGGCCCTGCGAAGCGCGCCTCCCGCACGGCGGCCTCGTCCGGTCGCGCAGCCACCGCTGTGCACGGGCGCCGCGCGCCGCGGTTCCCGCCTTGTTCGTCGTTCCATCCGGACATCGACCACCGACCTCCTCGCTCGGTTCGGCCTACTGCGTGATGGGGGTGCTCTCGGTGACCTGGGCGCCGGTGACGTCCATGACGGTGTCGAGGTTCGCGGCGATGTCCTCGACCGACGGCGCGGCCTTGACCAGGCCCGGGGTGTGGACTACGGCGAGCCTGGCCAGGCCGCCCATGCCGGCCTGGAGGACCTCGCCGCTGAGCGGGCACGACTCGTGGGCCAGGAACGCGGCGGCCGGCGCGCACAGCTCCGGCGGCATGCTCGCGTTGATCGCCGCCATCTCCGCGGCGGAGATCGACAGCAGCGACGACAGCTCCTCGGCGTGCGAGGCCGCCATCCGGGTGGCGGCCCTCGGCGCGATGGCGTTCACGCGGATCCCGTGGGCGGCGCCTTCGGTGGCGAGGGCCCGGGTGAGACCGAAGACGGCGCCCTTGGCGGCGGCGTAGCTCGTGAGCTCGGGGATGCCGCCGAGCATCGCCTCGCTCACGGTGTTGACCACCCGCCCGTACCCGGCGGCGACGAAGTGCGGCCACGCGGCCCGGGTGACGAGGACGGTCCCGAACAGGTGAACGTCCAGCATCGTCTGGAACCGCCGGGTGGAGACCCGCTCGAACGGCGCCGGATCGTGGATCCCGGCGTTGTTGACGACGGCGTCGACGCGGCCGAACTCCTCCACCGCCGCGCCGACGATCGACGCCGCGCCGGCCTCGTCGGCCACCGAGGCGTGGCAGGCGACCGCGGTGCCGCCGGCCGCGCGGATCTCGGCCACGACCTCGTCGGCGGGCTCGGGCGAGGCGCCGCCGCCGGCCAGATCGCCGCCGAGATCGGCGACGACGACGCCCGCTCCCCGCGCCGCCAGCAGGAGTGCGTGGCTACGGCCGATGCCCCGGCCGGCGCCGGTGACGACGACCGCCCGGCCGTCGAAACGGAGCCCGTTCACGCGGCCGCACCCCCGACGACGACGGGCAGCGAGTCCCAGCCGCGCACCGTCGACGTGCTTGCGAGGCGGGCGCCGCTCCAGTCGACCTCCCACTCGGGGAACCGCTTCAGCACCTCCTCGAGCGCGACCCGGCCTTCGAGGCGGGCCAGGGCCGCGCCCAGGCAGAAGTGGGCGCCGACCCCGAAGGTGAGGTGCGGGCCAGGGGGGCGGTGGACGTCGAAGGTGTCAGGGTCGGGGTAGCGGCGCTCGTCCCGGTTGGCGGCCCCCATCAGCAGCAGCATCGCGCTCCCGGCCGGGACGACCCGGCCGTGGATCTCCACGTCGCGGGTCACGTGGCGGGCTCCGTGCGGCGCGGGCGGCTCGAACCGGAGGAGCTCCTCGACGGCGCCGGGGATGAGGGCGGGGTCCTCGGCAAGCCGGCGCCGCTGCTCGGGGTGGTCGGCCAGCACCTTGCCGGCCCACCCGATCAACCGCGTGGTCGTCTCGTTCCCGGCCCCGGCGATGATGTTGACGAAGGTGAGGATCTCCTCCCGGGCCAGCCTGCGGATCGTCCCGGTCTCGTCCTCGAACTCGAGGGTGAGCAGCTCGGTCATGAGGTCGTCGGAGGGGTGCGCGGCGCGCCAGTCGACGTACTCGGCGAAGAAGTCGCCGCTGAGGAACCCGTCACCGGTCTCCATCGGCCGGCCCTCCTCGGTCTGGAGCCCAGCGTCGACGAAGTCGCGGACCCTCTCCTGGGCCTCCTCCGGGATGCCGAGGAGCATGCCGATCACGCGCATCGGCATTTCGGCGCCCAGGTCGCGGACGAAGTCGAAGCGTCCCCGGCCCACGAGCGGGTCGAGCGTCCGCTCGGTGTAGGCGCGCACCTGGCGCTCGATCCCGGCGATCCTCCGGCGCGTGAAGACCCGCGAGACCAGGCCGCGGTGGACGGTGTGCAGCGGCGGGTCCTCGAAGATGAAGACGCCCGGCGGCATCGCGAGGCCCGAGCGGATGATCTCGAGCACCGCGCCCTTGGCAGAGCTGAACGTTTCCCGGTCCTTGAAGCAGCGCTCCACGTCCTCGAAGCGGCTCACGGCGTAGAAGTCGTGCGGTGCGTTGTAGTAGAGCGGCGCCTCGTCCCGGAGCCGGCGGAAGACCGGGTAGGGATCGGCGTTGATGTCCGGCCGGTACGGGTCGTAGTAGAGCTCGGTGGCGCTGTCGACGGTCATAGCATCATCCCCTCGAAGAGGCCGATGCCGGCGGCCTCGTTGCGCTGCTTCCATTCCTCCTTGGGCATGCGGGTGGTGTCCACGTCGGTGGCCAGTGCCCGCAGCGCCCCGACGGTCGCCCGCTCCCTGGGGGTGTGCTCGAAGGGGTCCCAGCCGAAGAAGCGGCAGGCGTTCTCCCAGGCGATGTTGTCGACGCCGATCCGGTGCCGCAGCTCCAGGCCCGACGGATCGGTGACGTAACAGGCGAGGATGTGCTCCTTGAAGACCTCCGACGGCGTTCTGCCGCCGAAGCCGTCCTCGTTTCGATGAAGTGGTCGTCGGTGCTGACCAGGATCATGTCGTCCATCTGCAAGGCGGTGCCTCCTTGTGCGCGGGCGTGCCTGCGTCCTGCCGGCACGGTCCTGGCCGGCTCTAGTCCTCGCCGAACCGTGCGACGCGGTGGGAGCGGCCGAACTCCTCCTCGGCCGCCCTCGCCACCAGGTAGCCCGCCCCCATCCAGCCCCGGCGGGTCCACTTCCCGAACGAGAGCCGGGTGCCCGGAGAGCCGCTGGCGGCCGGGAGCATCTTCACGCGCTCCAGCGCCTCCTTGACCCCCTGCGGGCTCAGCGGGTGGGCGTCGGCGAACGCGCGCAGGAACAGGGTGGCGATGTCGTGGTTGACCAGCGGAAGGAAGTACTCGGGCCGCCGTCCCGTACGCTTCTCGAAACGGTCGAGGAAGCGCCGGCCGACCTGGTTGCCCTCGTCGAACTGGTCGAGGCCGACCCACCCCAGGCAGGCCTTCCACATCACGTCGGTGAGCACGCCGTTCTGCCAGGCCGTGCCCATGTAGCGGGGCGGATCCCAGCCGAGCGCCTCGAGCGCCGGGTTGACGAAGACCAGGCCGAACCCGAACCCGCAGTGCATCAGCGCGGTCGCCCCCGACTCGTGGACCCGCCGGACCTGGGCGGTGACGTCGCGGGCGGTCTGCGGGATCCACTCCTCGGCGACGACGCGGATGCCCAGCGCCGCGCACGCCTTGCGGAGGTTGCGGACGTAGGCGTCCCCGACGAGCGACTCCTCGACCAGTGCCGCGACCTCGGTGTGGCCGCCCTTGGCCGCGAGCTCGGCCCAGAAGATCGGTTCGTCGGTGTGGGAGCCCTGGGGCATGGCGAAGGTCCACTCGCCGAGCCAGTCGTCCGACCCGGTCACGCTGATCGACGGAACGTGGAACCGCCGCTCGATGACCTCCTTGGCGGCGACGGCGTTGTCCCCGATGTTCGGCCCGAACACCGCCAGGCACCCCTGGTCGACCAGCTCGCCGTAGCCGTCGACCACCGCCTTCACGGTGCCCTTGGGCAGGCCCTCGACATGCTTGAAGACCAGCTCGACGGGGCGGTCGACCAGGCCCTGCTCCCGCCCCTCCTCGAAGACCATGTCGAACGGGACGCGGAAGTCGGCCCACATCTCGTCCGAGAAGCCGCCCGGCAGCAGGAAGTCGAACAGCACCCCGAGCTTGATGGGCTGCGCATCGCTCTCGTAGGACACCGGACGCCCCTCTCGCGGAGTCGGATGTCAACAAACATTAGGTGCGCTTGGGTGAGGCCGCAAGGGTCCTCTTTCGGGCCTGGCCGGTCGCTCGACAGCGCCACGTCCCGTCGGGTAGCGTGACGCGCCCGGGAGTGTCATCAAATCTTTGAGGTCAGCCGGTTCGAGGCTCATCACCGGGGCCGGAGCAGGGGGATTCGGGGAGCGACCCGATACCGTGTTCGCGTGGGTGCGGCCTGGCGGCCGGCGGAGCGGGTTACGGAGGAAACTCGTTGGGGAACGCAACTCGCCGTTCCGAGATCCTCGACGTCGCGGCGTCCCTTTTCGCGAGCACGGGCCTGCGGACCTCGCTCAACGACATCGCCGACGCGTGCGGCATCCGCCCCGGAAGCCTGTACTACCACTTCGAGTCCAAGGAAGCGCTGATCGCCGAGCTCGTCGAGCGGTTCCACACGGCGCTCGAACAGCTCGCCACCTCCGCCTCGGCCGGACGTTGGAGCGAGAGCGCGCCGAGCGACGCGGTGGTCGCCTTCGGGCAGGAGATCGCCGACTGCGCGGTGCGGCATCGCGCCGCGCTGCTCCTGAGCCTTTTCGACGCGCCGGCGGTGGCGGTGCCGGAGTCGCGCGACGTGGCCGGCCGGACGCTGCCGATGGTCCACGAGGCGATGCACGGCCTTCTCCGCGTGGCGGAGGAGCAGGGCGAGCTACGCGGCGGCCTCAACCTGGACGCGGTCGCCGACCGCGTCTGCCAGAGCATGTTCCACGTCGGCATAGGCGTCTACCACCGCAGCCGCGGCGGACGACTCGTTCCCGAGCTGAAGTGCAGGATCATCCTGGACGGCCTCGCGGCCCGCGAGGACGGGGAGCCCCTCGACGGCAGCGACGCCCACCGGGTCGCGGACCAGGTCATCGAGGGGTGGAAGCACACGGAGCCGGCGAGTGGCGACCGGGCCGCCCTGATCCGGGCCGCGGCGCGGACGGAGCTCGCCAAGCGCGGCGTCGAGCTCACCACGATCCGGGACGTGGCGGCCGCGGCCGGGGTCGACCTCCGCGCCGTCTATCGAGTGGTCTCCTCGAAGGAGGAGCTCCTCATCTCGGTCCTGGGCGACTACGCGACCGCGGTCAGCGACGGATGGACCCAGGTGGTCGAGGCGACGGCGTCCCCCATGGAGAAGCTCGACGCGCTGCTCTGGCTGAACGTCAACGTGCTCGACCGCTTCCACGAGGAGCACCGGATCCAGACGCTGTCGCTGAAACAGATCCCGCCCACGAGCGAGAACCTTCCACTGACGTTCGGCACGCAACTGCGCCAGCTCGGGGAGATCCTGGCCGCGGGCGACCGGGCGGGCGTCTTCCGCTTCACCGACATGCCCGCGGACACACGGGCGCGCAGCGCCTTCTCGCTCGTGTGGACCCCGGAGAACCTCGTGCGCCGCCTCGGCCCGGAAGGCGCGCACGAACTGGCGCGCGACACCGTCCTCCGCGGCATCGGCCGCACCTGACCCGGCCGCGCAAAGCGGAAACGATGTCCAGATCCACGCGGTCGACGAGCCCACCATGATGTGCCGGCTGGAGCCGTCCTGCCAGGACACCCGCCGCGCCCCAGGACCTCAAGGACGCCTTTGGCCGAGGCGGTGATGGGGCTTCTTTCTGTACGCGGGTGACCTCACTGGCCGCGACGATGGGACAGGCGGTCATTGACGAGCACGCCGGTGCTGCTCACCAGGATCAGCGCGGCGCCGGCGGCGGTGAGGGCGCCGAATGGTCGTCCCATCAGGACCAGGAGCGCGGTGGACAGCAAGGGGGTGGCGTAGCCGATCGGGCTGAGCCGCTCGGCGCCGCCCCGCGACATCGCGTAGGTCCACAACGAGTACCCGGCGGCCATGGGTCCGACCCCGGCATAGAGCGCCGCCGGCCAGGCGTCGGGCGGCGGCCAGGGCGCGTCCTGCAGAAGTGTGATGCCTGCGGCCAGCAGGGCCCCGGTCACGGTTGCCGGTACCAGCAGTTGGACCGACGAGACCTTCAGCCGCCCGCTCGCGACGGTGTAGAAGGCCATGCACCCTGCCGAGCCGAGCGCGGCCAGGTACCCAGGCCCGCTCCGTCCAGCCGCACGCCGTCCGAGGCGAAGATCAGCACGACGCCGCAGAAGCCCAGGAGCGCCAGTGGTACGCCTCGGCGCGCCTGGGCCGAGGGGTGTGTCAGCGCCAGCAGCAAGGCCGCCATGAGCGGCCACCCGTAGGCGATGACGTTGGCCGCCACGATCGGTGCGGTCGCGAAAGCCAGGTACTGGAGGAAGATCGTCCCGGTGAGGCCGATCACCCCGACCAGCAACGGCTGAGCCCCCATGGCCGCGACGGCGGCCGCGTCCCCTGTCCGTCTCCTCGTGATGGCGTTTCCCGCGAACAGGACGGCGGCCGCCACCGCGAACTGCAGCGTCAGCAACTGGTAGACGCTGAGGTGCTCGAGGGCCTGGTCCGCCGCGTAGGCGTTGGTCGCCCACAACGCCACCGCCCCCAGTGCGGCGGCGGTGCGCGCACCGTCCGCGGCCTGCGAGGCGCTCAGTTGGATGCCTCGGCTGGGAGGTAGGAGGGCACCTGGTTCTCCTTTACGTCCCGAACGTACTCCTTTTGTACATGGGGTGGTCGTCGCTGTGACGGCGGGAGCGGCCGGCCGCTCCCGGAGATCCAGCGCTCCTACCTTCACTCGATCGCGTTCCGCATGCTCGGCTCGCACGCCGACGCGGACGACGCCGTCCAGGAGGCATGGCTGCGGCTCGCGCGGACGGGCCGGAGCGGCATCGAGGATCTGCGCGGCTGGCTCACCACGGTGACCGGCCGGATCTGCCTGGACGCGCTTCGCAGGCGCGAGGTGCGGAGCGAGCAGCCGCTCGAACTCGTCGTCGGCGCCCTTCCGCGGGAGGCGGTCGGGGACTCCCGGATCGATCCCGAGGAGGAGGCCGTGCTCGCCGACTCCGTCGGCTTGGCGCTGTACGTCGTCATGGACGCCCTCACCCCGGCCGAACGTGTGTCGTTCGTACTCCATGACGTCTTCGAGGTCCCGTTCGACGCGATCGCGGCCATCCTCGGCCGGAGTACCGCGGCCACCAAGATGCTCGCCAGCCGGGCCCGGGAGCGGCTGCGGCTGGGCGCGTCCACGGAGGGGGCCCATGCCGCGGCCAGGGAGGTCGTCGAGGCGTTCCTCGCGGCGGCCGGCAGGGGCGACGTCGCCGGACTGCTGACCGTGCTCGCCCCCGAGGTCGAACTGCGGGCACGGGGGCCCGAGGGCACCGCCGTCGTCCACGGCGCGCACGAGGTCGTGGCCCAGGCGACAAGGTTCGCGCGCCCGGACGCCCACGCGCATCCGGCGCTCGTCGACGGCGTCCCGAGCGTTCTCATCACCGTCGGCGGACGGTCGGTCACGGTCATGGCCTTCACGGTCACCGACGGTGCCGTCACCGTGATCCGCGGGCTGACCGACCCGGCCCGGCTGGGCCAGGTCGTCCCGTCGTGGGTCGCGTGACCGTGCGTGGTCGGTGGCTCGCCGAGTCGAGCGTCGAACAGCGGCCGCCGTACCGGGCGGTCCCTGAAGGTTCTCCTCGTGGGACACCTGCGGAGGCATCTGCCCGATCCGCTCTGGACGGCCCCCCGCTCCCCCGCCTGGGGGTTCAGCCCTTGCGGGGCCTAGGTTCGACGATCGGGGGCGTGATCTTGCCCGGGTGGGCCGGTCGCGGCGTTGGCGTAGCGGCGGGCCAGGAGCGCGAAGGCGTCCTTCAGCTCGGACGGGCCTACTACCTCGATGTCGGCGTCGAACCTGCCGATGCCGGCGGCGAGGCTGGGCCATGACCACGACCCCAGGACGAGCCGGCAGCGGTTCGGGCCGAGTCCCTCGACGACCCCGTCGCGGATGTAGCGGGACACCTCGGCGGCGGGAAGGTCGAGGATGACCTCGCCGCGGCAGGGCCAGCCGCCGGAGCCGCTGGAGCCGCGGAATTTGTCGGCGACGAAGGCGGCCACCTCGCCTCCGGGCAGTTCGCGCGGGGTGAAGCGGGGTCCTGTGGGGATGCGCGGGCTGATCCGGTCGGCGCGGAAGGTGCGCCAGTCCTCGCGGTCGAGGTCCCAGGCGACGAGGTACCAGCGCCCGCCCCAGGTGACGAGGTGATGGGGCTGCACCCGGCGCGGCGGGGGCTGCGCGGCGTCGCCGTCCGCCCCTGGCGGGGATGCGGGAGCGTAGTCGAACCGCAGTTCCCCGCGGGCGTGGATGGCGGCGCTGAGGGCCGTGAGCACGCTGCTGTCGACCTGCGGGGCGGGCCGCGTCGCGGGGCGCTCGACGGCGGTGACCTGGAGGGTGTCGATCCGGTGGCGGAGCCGTGCGGGCATGACCTGCCGGACGGTGGTCAGCGCGCGTGCCGCGGCTTCCTCGATGCCGGCGCCGGTGGTGGTGGCCATCTGGAGTGCGACGGCGAGGGCGACGGCCTGCTCGTCGTCGAACAGCAGCGGGGGCAGGTCCGCGCCGGCGTCGAGCCGGTACCCGCCGTCGGGACCCTTGGTGGTCACGATCGGGTAGCCGAGCTCGCGCAGGCGGTCGACATCGCGGCGCACGGTGCGCGGGCTGACCTCCAGCCGTTCGGCCAGGAGCGCCCCCGGCCAGTCCCGGCGCGCCTGGAGCAGGGACAGCAGTGCCAGCAGTCGCGCTGATGTCTTCGGCATGACTTCGATACTGCCCTGAGAAGCGGACACTCCCTGACCGCTACTCCTGCGACCGTGGATCTCGTACCGAACACCGAGAACGACCCGAAGGGTTCGACCACTGTGACCGTCACCGCGACGCCTCCCTCCACCCTCGACGGCGAGCGGGCCGACCTGCTCGCCGTGCTCGCGGCCGCGCGCTCGACCCTGACCGGCGCGACGCGCGACCTCGGCGACGAGCAGGCCGGGGAGCGCCCGACGGTCAGCGCGCTGTGCCTGGGCGGGCTGATCAAGCACGTCGCGTCCACCGAGGAATCGTGGATGCGCTTCGTGGTCGAGGGCCCGTCGGCGATCCGCTACGACCTGCCGGACGGCGTCACCTGGGCCGACTTCGCGGCCGGTACCGCCCGCGAGATCCCGCAGTGGGCGATTGATCACCAGAACGAGTTCCGGATACTGCCCGGTGAGACGCTGGCCGGCATCCTCGAACGCTACGAGCGGGTCGCCGCCCGCAGCGAGGAGATCATCGCCTCCGTCCCCGACCTGTCGGCGGCGCACCCGCTGCCGGAGGCGCCCTGGCACGAGCCGGGAGCGGTACGCAGCGTGCGCCGGGTGCTGATGCACGTCATCGCCGAGACCGCCCAGCACGCCGGGCATGCCGACATCCTGCGCGAGGCGCTCGACGGCCGGACGTCGACCTGACCGGTGAACGACATAACGGAATCGAAGGGAACGTCACCGTGAAGACGCACGAGGCGGGGCGGACCGGTGTCCGGGTCAGCCCCCACCGCCGTCCGGGCACCAGCACGTCCGGCCAGGCCAGCGGCACCGAGCGCGTACTTGACGGCGGTCCGCGCGCGGGGTTCTTCTCCTCACCGGCCGTCAACCGCGCGGCATGAGCGCGATGACCGTCCTCGATGCCCGGGCGCTCAACCGCGCGACACTCGCCCGCCAGTTGCTGCTCGATCGAGCCGACACGCCGGCTCTCGACGCCGTCGCGCACCTGTGCGGGCTGCAGGCACAGGAGCCGCAGGAACCGTTCGTCGGGCTCTGGTCGCGGCTGCACGCGTTCGACCCGGCGGTGCTCTCGGACCTGCTGATCGGGCGGAGCGTGGTGCGGACCCACCTCATGCGCCGCACCGTCCACCTCGTCTCAGCGGACGACGTTCTGGCCTGGCGGGCCCGCCACAACGCCATGCTGCGCCAGCGCGTACTCGGGACCTACCGGCGCGAGCTCGCCGGCGTGGACCTCGACGAGCTCGCGGCAGCCGGGCGGGCGGTGATGGCCGACGGCGAGCCCCGCTCGATGACCGAACTCGCGCGGGCGCTGGCCGACCGCTGGCCGGCGCCGGGACCGCGGGCGCTGGGCGAGATGCTGATCGCCGCCCTCGTACCGATGGTGCAGCTGCCGCCGCGCGGGTTGTGGCGCACGAGGGCCGGCGTTCGCAACGTCCCGCTCTCCTCGTGGCTCGGGCGTGAGATCGACCCGCCGGACCCGGACGGCTCCGATCCGGTCGGCCAGGTGCTGGTACGGCGGTATCTGGCCGCGTTCGGCCCCGCCGCCACGGCCGACCTGCGCGCCTGGTGCGGCCTGGCCGGACTGCCGGCGGCGGTCGCGGCGCTGCGCGAGGAACTGATCACCTTCCGGGACGAGCGGGGCCGGGAACTGCTGGACCTTCCCAACGCACCGCGCCCCGACCCCGACACGCCCGCCCCGGTGCGGTTCCTGCCGGCCTTCGACAACGCGATCCTCGGCTACGACGACCGCAGCCGGATCATCGACGACGCCCACCGCGGCCTGTCGGTCGCCGGCGCCCGCGTCGTCCTGGTCGACGGCCGGGTCGCGGCGACCTGGACCGTCGCGGACGGCACCGTGACCGTCACCCCGCTGCGCCGCTTCTCCCGAGCCGACCGCACCGCCGTCGCCGAGGAGGGGCAGGCGCTGGCGTCGTTCCTTTCCGACAACGACAGCCGGCGCGTGCAGATCGCCGCGGCTCCTGGTTGATGGAATCGCGGTTGCGGGTCGCCGGTCCGGATGCCGTCGCGCGGTGGCTGGTGCTGCGCCTATGAACGGATGGGCGTTTGGGCGGTCGGGCCGAGCAGCGCGTCTGCCACGGTTGTCCAGGCGTCGGTGAGGCTGAAGGTGTCGGGGTCGAGCAGCCAGTGCGTCTGAAGACCGTCGAGCACGGCGAGGACGTGGCGGACGAGGGCTTCATCGCCGGCGGTGGTGTCACTTCGCGCGAGTAGCCGTGCGAGTTCGGTGGGGCGTTCCCGGAAGAAGTCGTGGGCGGGATGTTCGGGATCGATCGCTTCCGCCTGGACGACGGCGTAGAAACGGGCGCGCTCCGGGCGAGCGGCGTTGTAGCCGACCACGGTGTCCAACGCCTCCCGCAGCGTGCGCGTGGACGCCAGCATGGCCGCCAGCTCGGCCCGGTCGGACTCGTCCCGCAGCCGCAAGGCCGCGACCAGGATCTCTGGCATCCCGCTGAAGTAGTGGAGCAGGCCGGGCGCGGTCATGCCGCAGTGGCCGGCGAAGGCCCGCAGGGTCAGGCCGCAGTAGCCCTCCTGAGCGATGACCTTCATCGCGGTCGTGAGGATGTGCCGCCGCCGGAGCGCCGGGGCGAGTCGGTCGGTCATCGAGCTCCAGGGTTCGCCGGGGTGGCGGGCTCTTGTCAGCAACGCGTCCGCCAGCTTAGTATCCCCGCTATCTAACATCTGTTAAATAGTGTTCGAATGGGGAGTTGGGCGCGTGACCATGCCTTCCCGCAGGTTGAGTGCTCAGAGTGTTCGATGCCGGGCGGCCGCCACGGCGGTGCGGTGATGGCGGAGACGCTCCTGGGTCTCATCCCTTCGCCGGTGACGGCCCGACGGGGCGAGGGCGAGCTCGTCCTGGCGGAGGCGCGCACGCTGTCGCTGGGTGATGCCGCGCTGCTCCCGCTGGTCACGAGGTTTCGTGACACGCTGCGGTGTCTGACCGGCATCGAATTGCCGGTACCCCGTGTGGAGGAGGCCGTCTCCGCTCGTCCCGCAGTACGGATCGAGTCCGGCGCGGACGGTGTCCGGGAGCTTGCGGTGCCGGGCGGGCGGCGTGCCGACGACGGCGATGCCGGATGCGAGTCCTATGCGCTGGAGGTCGACCGCGAAGGGGTGCGGGTCCGGGCCGGGGAGGCCGAAGGTGTGCACCGCGGGCTGACGTCGGTGGTGCAGCTGGCCGGGTCCGGGGGCGGCCGCGTGCCGTGCGGCAGGGTGCTGGACGCGCCCCGATTCGCCTGGCGCGGGCTGTCGTTGGACGTGGTCCGCACGTTCCTGCCGATCGACGAGGTCAAACGCGTCATCGACATGCTCTCGCTCTACAAGATGAACGTGCTCCACCTGCATCTGACCGATGACGAGGGGTGGCGGCTGGAGATCAGCTCCTGGCCTCGTCTGACCGAGATCGGCGCACGCGGTGCCCGCAACGGCCGGCCGGGCGGTTACTACAGCCGGGAGGAGTTCCGCGACCTGGTGGCGTATGCGCGTGAGCGGTTCGTCACCATCGTGCCCGAGATCGACGTGCCCGGCCACGTCGGCGCGGCGCTGGCCGCCCACCCGGACCTGGCGCACCGGCCCGTGGCCGGCCCGCCGACATCGTTCGGCAGCCTGGCCCCCGGCTCCGACCTGGTCTGGCGTTTCGTGCGCGAGGTGCTCACCGAGGGCGCCTACATCCACATCGGCGGCGATGAGGCGTTCGGCATGACCGATGACGACCACGCCCGGTTCGTCTCCGGCGCCGTGCGGCTGGTGCGAGAACTGGGGAAGAAGGCCATCGGGTGGCAGGAGGCCGTAAGAGGCGATCTGGGCCCGGACGAGATCGTCCAGTACTGGATCGATTTCGCCGCAGAAGCCGCCGCCCGTGATGTGTCGCAGTTCCCGGCCGACCTGGCGTTCCTGGCGACGATGTTCGCCAAGGCCACCGGTGACCTGCCCGAGGCAGCCCGGAAGAGGACGGGCGTGCTCCTGTCGCCCAACGCCCACGCCTATCTGGACCGGCCCCATGGCGACCCGTCCACCGACCCTTCCCAGGAGGCCGGGCGCGGCCGGCTCGGATTGCGGTCGTATCCGGCCACATCCCTGGAGGCCTTCGCCGATTGGGAGCCGCTCGACGTCGCGCCGGGGATCGACCCGTCGGTGATCGTCGGGGTGGAGGCGGCGCTGTGGTGCGAAACCGTCCAAGATGCCGACGACCTTGAGCAACTGCTCCTCCCCCGGCTGCCCGGAGTGGCCGAGGCGGGGTGGGCACCGCCGGGCGGTTTCAGCTGGGAACGGCACCGCACAGGACTGGCCCGGCACGCCGGAATGTGGAGGCGCGCGGACTGGGGCTGGTATCACGCCGCTTCGGTGGAATGGCCGCCCGCACCATGACGGCCGGCAGGTCCGTCCCGAAGGTCCTGTCTCGTGACCACGCCGCTTCCGCGGTCACGGCGGTCTTGATGAGTCCGTTCCCGAATGCCGCGCTCATCCCCCTGCGAGGTCCTCATGGCATTCACTCCGGCTGATCAGCCACCCGCCGGCGTGCCCCTTGATCCCGGCCACCGAACCGTCGACCCGCCGCGGGTGGGCGCCGCCTATATCTGGCTCATCGTCGTGGCCACCTTCGGCGTCTACATGGCGTTCATCACGCCCATCGCGATCTCGCTGGCCATCAGAGTCGCCCAGCTGTCCCCCGGCCACGAGGAATACCTCGGCTACATCACCGGGGCGGGGGCCCTCGCGGCCTGTGAGGAGAATCAGACCGGGTGCGGGTGAGCGGCGGGTCGGCCGAGTCACCGGCGGGGGTTCGACAAGGACGCGATGATCCGGTCGAGTTGGACGGCTCGGTTCTCGGGTGTTCTGGCCTTCATGAGGCGCAGGAACAGGGCGTACCGCTCGGTCCTGCCGAGTTGCCCGAACCGGGCCCGGGCCCGTTCGTCGTCCGCGAGGGCTGCCGCCAGGTCGGGTGGGACGGTGGCGTTGCGCTGAGACTCGTAGGCCGCGTCCCAGCGGCCGTCGGCCTTGGCGGCCAGGATCGCCGCAAGGCCTGGCTCGCGCATCCGCCCGTCGGCGATGAGCGCCTCGACCTTCTCGACGTTGACCCTGGACCATGCGCTCCCCGATCGGCGCGGCGAGTAACGCTGCAGGTAGTGGTCCTTGTCGTGGGCCTTGCGCTGGCTGTCGATCCAGCCGTAGCACAGGGCGACGTCCAGGGCCTCGGCCGGCGTGATCGAGGTCCTGCCCGAGCCCTTCTTGGCGATCTTCAGCCAGGCTCCGGCCTCCAGTTCGTGGTGCCCGTCCAGCCAGGACTCCCACTGGGCGGCGGCGGCGAAGTCGAGTGCCTCCATGGGGTCTCCCGCCTACGATCCGGCCGGTTCGCCGGCGAGAACGTCCAGGTAGTGGGGGTTGTACATGATGCCGAGGACGTTGCCGAACGGGTCGACCACCGAAGCGGTGACGAACCCCGCGGTCCCCCACTCCGTGATGGGCTGGTGCGGCCTGGCGCCCATCGCCAGGAGGCGGTCCAGGGCGGCCTTCACGTCGTCCACATGCCAGTGCAGGACGGCGCCGGCGGGGCCGCGCGCCGCGCCGCCCGGCGCGTAGCGGCTGTCGATCAGGCCCAGTTCGTGCTGGTAGTCGCCGATGCGGAACTCGACGTACGCGGGCCGCCCGTCCGGGCCGGGCCGGTCGAAGTACGGCTCGACGCCCAGCAGTTCGGTGTACCACTGCCTGGCCGCCTCCAGGTCGTCCGCCCAGTAGTTGACGGTGGCCATTCCTCTGAGCATCCCCTTGTTCATGCCGCGCACGTTACGGGGCCTTGTGGAACCTCTGGTTCCTCAACGGTGGGAGACTGGAAGAATGCTGGAGACATCGGTACGGCTCCTGCGGTTGCTGTCGCTGCTGCAGGGACGGCGCGACTGGTCGGGCGCCGAGCTGGCCGACCGGCTCCAGGTGACCTCCAGGACCGTCCGCAACGACATCGGACGGCTGCGCCTGCTGGGCTACCAGGTCGACTCGACCACCGGCACCGCCGGGGGCTACCGGCTCGGTTCGGGTGCCGCCCTGCCGCCGCTGCTGCTGGACGACGAGGAGGCCGTCGCGGTGGCCGTCAGCCTGCACGCCGCCGCCGGGGGCACCGTGACCGGCATCGAGGAGGCGTCGCTGCGGGCGCTCGCCAAGCTCCAGCAGATGCTCCCGTCGCGGCTCGGCCACCGCATCGAGGCCGTGCGCGCTGCCACCGTGTTCGTGAGCAGCGGCGCGCCCGCCGTGGAGTCGGGCACGCTGACGGCCATCGCCGCGGCCATCCGCGACAGCGAGCAGTTGCGGTTCGACTACCGGGGCGGCGGCCGGGACGCGAAGTCCGTGGTCCGGGCCGCCGAGCCGCACCGCCTGGTCTTCACCGGGCGGCGCTGGTACCTGCTGGCCTGGGACTGCGACCGCGACGACTGGCGGACCTTCCGCGTCGACCGCCTCCGCCCCCGCACGCCCAACGGGCCCCGTTTCACTCCGCGTGAGCCCCCGGGCGGTGACGCGGCCGCCCATGTCGTACGCGGCGCGGGCTCCACGGCCTGGCGCCACCAGGCCCGAATCCGCTTCCACGCCCCCGAGTCGGCCCTCGCCGAGCGTCTCACTCCGGCCGCAGGGCTCCTTCACCGCGTCGACGACGGCACCACGATCCTCGAAACCGGGGGCGACAGCCTGTACGAGCTCGCCACCTTCCTGGGCTCGCTCAACGTCGACTTCACCGTCCTGGACCCGCCCGAGCTGCGCACCCTGCTCGACACCCTCGCCGACCGCTACAAGGCCGCGGCCCGGTGACCCCGCGGCCAAGGCGTGCCGATCGCGTCCTGGACACCGTCAAGGCCGCGCAGGCGCGGAAGCGGTCGTACCGGGCGGAAGCCGTAAACAATCCGTAAACCGGTTCCGCCAGGCTACGAACACAAGGAAACAGTGGGCCGGGCAGGCCCGCTGCTCCGCGGATACGGCGAGGGGCAAGCATCATGCGCACGTTCAAGCTTCAGGTCCAGACCACGGTCGACGGCTACATGGCCGGACCGAACGGCGAGATGGACTGGCTGACGCTCTCGTGGAGCGACGACGTCAGCACCTACATCAACGCGCTCACCGAGACGGTCGACACCATCGTGCTGGGCCGCAAGCTCGCCGAGGGCTTCATCCCGGCCTGGGAGTCCGGCCCGGAGGGCGAGGACCAGGCGTCCATCGACTGGATGAACAACACGCCCAAGGTCGTGATCAGCGACACGCTCACCGAGTCGCCGTGGAAGAACGCGGTGGTCGCGGGCGGCGACCTCGCCGAGACCGTGAACGGGCTCAAGGCCCGCCCGGGCGGCGACATGATCGCCTACGGCGGCGGCGCCTTCGTGCGGAACCTGATCGCCGCGGGGCTGCTCGACGAGCTGCACCTGTTCGTCAACCCGGCCGCGATCGGCACCGGGATGCCCGTGTTCCCCGCCCTGGACGCCCGCCAGCCGCTTCGCCTGGTGTCGGCGCGGCCGTTCGAGTGCGGGATCACCGCGCTGCACTACGAGCCGCGGCGCCCCTGACGCGACGTCCGCTGCGGCTCGACGACGAGCACGACGACGCCGGTTCGCCCGGTGCCTGCGGCGAGGGCGCCGATCAGGCGGTCGTCTTGGCCTTCTTGGGGGGACGGACCTTGTGCCAGGCGGCGCGGATATAGCCCTGGAGCCGTTCGCTGACGCGGCGGGCGGCGGGGAACTCGGTGCCCAGCAGCCCGAGTCCCGCGAGGATCGCCACCACCCCGGGACCGGGCAGCACCATCATCACGATGCCCGCGAGGATCAGCAGGACGCCGCCGACCGCTACGGCGATCTTGCGGGCCAGCCGCAGGCGGGTCCGGGGCCTGACGTCCCCCGCCGGAACGACGTCGACTGCGGTCCCGGCGGTGGTCTGGTCGGGCGCGGTGCTGGGCACGGAAGCTCCTCACTGGACGTGGCTCTTGTTCCTACAGACGTCCGGAACGGCGCCGGCGACTGTCCAATCCGCCGCATTGTGATCATCGCCACAACCCTGTCCGCGGCTGTTCCGGCGGCTGCGCGGGGCGCGGTTCGTTGTCGGACGTGGCGCCTACGGTGTGGCGGCATGGACGAGGACTCCTTGGTCGTGCCGGTGCCCTGGCGGCGCCGGCTCCATCCGCGCCGCGGCGGGGCACCGGGGCCCGCGGTCAAGCTCGATCCCGGCGCGGGCGCGGCGCTCCGCGACAAGATCGCGGCCGGGGCCGCGGAGGTCGGCGAGCTGCTCGGCAACCCGCGCAGCGACCCCGGGCTCGTCGCGGCGGCCCGCCGCCACCTCGACGGCGGGGACGACCCGCTCGGCGCCGCCGTGGCCGGCCAGATCGCGATCCGCCGGGAGGACTGGCGGGACGATCCGCACGCCGGGCTCGTGGACGCCTGGTGCGCCGACCACGGGATCGCCTACGCGGCGGCCGCGGTCGCCGCGATCAGCGTGGCCGAGCCCACGTGGAGGTGGATCGAGCGGGGGACGGTGTCGGAGGCGTGGGTGACCCTGCGGGACCCCTGGCAGGAGCACGGTCACTGGTACGGCACCCGCGGCGCGCTCCGCCGGATGCGCGCCGTTCTGGCCGCCGCCGGTGACGCCGAGTACGAGGAGGCCGTCGCCCGCCTGGCGGGCTTCCGTGACAACTTCCTGCTGCGGCTCGTCACCGCCTACCTGGTGCCCACCCGGCGGGACTGGGTGGACGAGTGCCTGGCCGAAAGGGGCGGCGCGCGGCGCGCCGCGTTGCACTACATGCACGACTGGATGCTGTGGTGCTCGATCGGGTCGGCGGCGCAGTTGCCGGGGCTCGGCCCGCTCGGCTGGTACGGCACGCAGGCCGATGTCGCCAACACCGCCGTGGAGGGCGTGGGCGCGGCCATGGCGCCGTTGCTGGCCGACGCCTATGACACGGCGCGCAACGTGCCGGGCCGGCGCCACACGTCCGAGCTGCTGGCGGTCATCCCGACCGACGAGGCGTTCCAGGCGTTGGCCGACCGGGCCGATCGAGACCGGGTGCGCCCCGCGCTGGCCGCCGCGATGAAGCGTTTCCCGGCCAGGGCCGCGCGGCTGCTGCCGCCCGCCGCGGCCGGGACCGGCAAGGCCGCCGCGATCGCCGCCGAGTTGCTGGCCGAGCACCGACTGACCCACCCCGACCTGTTCCCCGGCGGCGAGGGGACGGGCGCGCCCGGCGGGGCGGCCGTCCCGGACGCCCGGAGCTCCGATCTGCCCGGCACGCTCGCCGATCCGCCGTGGGAGCGCGACCGCGCCCGCCCCGGCGCCGTCGTCATCGACGATCCGGTCGCGCTGGACTACACCGCCGTCACCTGGAGGCCCGGCGAGCGCGAGTCCTGGGCGGTCTCCTCCCTCTGGGAGACGGAGAGCCACTGGGATCAGGAGATCGCCGACTTCGAGACGGGCACCCTGACGGACCGGAGGGCGGCGGACCTGTTCGCCGACGGCCCCGAGGAAAGGGTTCGTCCGCTGTTCCGCCGCTGGTCCCCCCCGCGAGATCCACGTCATCAGGTGGCGCGCGCGGCGCCTGGCGGCCCGGTACGAGCTCGATGCCGTCCCGCTGCTCGTCCGCGCCGCCGCCGAGCATTCCGGCGACCGCCAGGAGGCCCTGCTGCCGTTCGTGACGCCGGAGGTGGCGTCCCTGATGGCCCGCTGGGCGCTGCGGGTGAAGTCGGCGCGGCCGACGGCGGTCGCCTGGTTCGAGCGCCACCGCCTCGCCGCCGCGCTGCCCCTGATCCCGGTGGCGCTGGGCCCGGTGGGACGGGACCGGCACGCGGCGGAGGCCGCCCTCCTGCTCATCGCCGCCCGGGAGGGCGCTGAGCCGATCGTGGAGGCCGCCCGCATCCACGGAAGGGTGGCGGCGGACGCGATCGCCGATCTCATGCGCACCGATCCGCTCGACCTCGCGCCGGCCCGTCCCTCGAAGATCGGCGAGTGGGCCGAGCCCGCCCACCTTCCCCGGGTGCTGCTGGAAGGCGGTGACCGGGCGCTGCCCGCCGCGGCGACGCGCCACCTGCTGACGCTGATGTCGCTGGTGCGGCCCGGGGTCGGGTACGCCGGCGTGGACGAGGTGCGCGAAGCCTGCGACGAGGCGTCGCTGGCCGAGTTCTCCTGGGCGGTCTTCGAGCGCTGGCAGGGTGCCGGAGCGCCCTCCGGGGACGGCTGGGCGCTCACCCAGCTCGGCCGGTTCGGCGGCGACGACGCCGCCCGGCGGCTGACCCCGCTGATCAAGGCCTGGCCGGGGCGGAGCCTGCACAAGAGGGCCGCGGCCGGGCTGGAGGTGCTCGCCGAGATCGGCACCGACGTCGCGCTGACGCACCTGCACGGGATCGCGCAGAAGCCGCGCTACAAGGGGCTCCAGCGCCAGGCGGAGGAGACGGTCGCCCGGGTCGCGGCCGAGCTGGGGCTGTCGGGCGACGAACTGGCCGACCGTCTCGTGCCCGATTTCGGGCTGGACGCCGCCGGCAGCATGGTCCTGGACTACGGCCCGCGCCGCTTCACCGTGGGCTTCGACGAGCAGCTCAAGCCGTACGTGCTGGACAAGCGGGGCAGGCCGCGCCGGACGCTGCCCAAGGCCGGCGCGAACGACGACCCCGGCCTGGCGCCCGCCGCGTACAAGCGGTTCGCGGCGCTGAAGAAGGACGTCCGCACGGTGGCCGCCGTGCAGATCCGGCGGCTGGAGACCGCGATGATCGAGCGCCGCCGCTGGCCGCCGGCCGACTTCCGGCGCCTGCTGGCGGGCCATCCGCTGCTGGGGCACCTGGTCCGGAGGCTGGTGTGGCAGACGGGCGACGGCACCGCCTTCCGGGTGGCCGAGGACGGCACGTTCGCCGACTCCGCCGACGACGCCCTCGTCCTGCCCGGCGGCGCGTGGGTCCGCATCCCCCACCGCCTCGACCTGACCGGCTCGGTGGAGGCATGGGCCGCGGTCTTCGCCGACTACGAGATCGCGCAGCCGTTCGCCCAGCTGGGCCGTCCGGTCCACGAGCTCACGCCCCAAGAGCGCGAGACGGGCGACCTCGCCCGCTTCCAGGGGGTCCGGGTGCCGCTCGGGCGGCTGCTGGCGCTGGAGCGGCAGGGCTGGGAGCACGAATCGCCGGGCGACGCGGGGATCGTTGCCGGGCTGTCCCGTCCCCTGCCCGGAGGTGCCAGCGCCGTGATCGGGTTCGAGCCCGCGGTAGCGATCGGGTACCGCGACCCCGCCGAGGAGGTCACCATCGGCGCGTGGATCTCCGGGGGCGCCGCCGCGCTGGACTCGATCGCCGCCTGCGAGCTCCTCGCCGAGCTGACCGCCGTCACCGGGATCCCGGAGGCCTGACCGCCCGCCCACGCCCGGATTTTGCCGGAACGGCAATGAATGTTGCCATACCAGGTTCGCGGGACGCACTCTCTCCCGTGAACGGAGGTATGGACCCATGAACGAGTCGAAGCGCTATGACGTCGCGGTCATCGGCGGTGGCGCCGCCGGGTTGGGCGGGGCGCTGGCGCTGGCGCGGGCGCGCCGTTCGGTGCTGGTCGTCGACGCGGGCCGGCCCCGCAACGCGCCCGCCGCCCACGCGCACGCCTACCTGGGGCGCGAGGGCACTCCGCCGGAACGGCTGCTGGCCGACGGGCGCGCGGAGGTGGCCTCCTACGGCGGGGAGGTCGTCTCCGGTGAGGTCGCGTCGGCCGAGCGCCTGGACGGCGGCGGTTTCCGCGTCGTGCTGCGGGACGGGGCGGCGGTGGAGGCGTCCCGGCTGCTGGTGACGACCGGGCTGGTGGACGAGTTGCCCGACGTCCCCGGCCTGGCCGAACGGTGGGGGCGCGACGTGCTGCACTGCCCGTACTGCCACGGCTGGGAGGTGCGGGACCAGCCGATCGGCGTCCTGGCCACCGGCCCGCTGGCGGTGCACCAGGCCCTGCTGTGGCGGCAGTGGAGCGAGGACGTCGCGCTCTTCCTGCACAGCGGCCCCGAGCCGGGCGACGAGGAGTACGAGCAGCTCGCGGCGCGCGGGATCGCCGTGGTGGACGGGCTGGTCACCGGCCTGGAGGTGAGGGACGACCGGCTCGAGGGGGTGAGGCTGGAGAGCGGCCGGGTGATCCGCCGCCGCGCCCTGGCCGTGGCGACCGGGCTCGACGTCCGCGCCGATTTCCTGGCGGGCCTGGGGCTGGCGACGGTGGACCTGGAGATGGGCGGGCAGGTGATCGGCACCCGCGTTCCGGTCGATCCGTCCGGGGCGACCGAGGTCCCCGGGGTGTGGGCGGCGGGGAACGTGGTGGCGCCGACCGAGCAGCTCATCGGGGCGGCGGCCGCGGGCGTGCGGGCCGGGGCGGTGATCAACGCCGACCTGGTCGCGGAGGAGACGCGGTGGGCGGTCGCGGCCCGGCGCGAGCCGTTCTCCGCCCAGGCGGAGCGTGAGGCGGCCGAGTCCGTGCTCAGCGACGCCCGCCACGGCCTCTAGCGCCGCCCGGCACGGGACGTGCGGCGTCCGGGAGCGGTGTCAGGAGCGCTCCCGGACAAGGGCGGCCAGGGTGGCGACGGCCTCGTCGATGGCGCCCGGCGGGGTCGCCGCGTAGCCCATGACCAGGCCCTGCCGGTCGCGCCGCCGGCTGTGCCAGGACAGCGGGTGCACCTTGACGCCGCGGGCCAGCGCCGCCGCGGCCAGGTCGGTGTCGCGGAGATCGCCGCCCGGGCCGCCGCCGCCGTCGAAGGTGATCATCAGGTGCAGGCCGGCGGCGGCGCCGTGCACGACCGCGCCGGGAAGGCGGGTCCCGATCGCGCGGATCATGGCGTCGCGGCGGCGTCGGTGGCGGCGGCGCAGGAACCGCAGCTGGCGCTCCAGCTCGCCGGACTCCATGAGGCGGGCCAGCACCAGCTGGGGCAGCGCGGCGTTGCCGAGGTCGGCGAAGCGCTTGGCGTCCACGAGCGCGTCCCGGTGGGCCGGGGGCCCGACGATCCAGCCCACGCGCAGCGCGGGGGCCAGGAGCTTGGAGACGCTGCCCGCGTAGCAGACGCGCTCGGGGAGCATCGCGCGCAGGGCGGGCACGGGAGGGCGGTCGTAGCGGTGCTCGGCGTCGTAGTCGTCCTCGACGACCAGTCCGCCGTCCGCGGCCCATCGCATCAGCTCGCGGCGCCGCTCACCGCCGAGCACGACGCCGGTCGGGAACTGGTGGGCGGGGGTGACGAGCACGGCGGGGGCGCCCTGGGCGCGCAGCTCGTCGACGCGTACGCCGTCGCCGTCGACGGGCACGGGCGGGGTGCGCAGGCCCCAGTGCTCGAGGTGCTGGCGGGCGCCGAGCGAGCCCGGGTCCTCCATGGCCACCTCGTGGATGCCCGCGTCGCGGAAGACCTGCGCGAACAGGCCGAGCGCCTGGGCGGTGCCGGAGACGACCAGGATCTCGCCCGGGTCGGCGGTGATGCCGCGGTTGCGGGCCAGCCAGCCGGAGACGGCCCGGCGCAGTTCCAGGGTGCCGCGCGGGTCGCCGTAGCCGAAGCCGGAGGCGGCCAGGTCGCCGATGACGGCGCGTTCGGCGCGCAGCCAGGCCGCGCGGGGGAAGGCGCCCAGGTCGGGCAGTCCGGGCGACAGGTCGATCCGGGCGGGTGCCTCGCGGAGCGCGTCGTAGACGTCGGCCCCGGGCTCGGCGTCGAACAGAGCTCCGGGTGCGCGCGAGGAGACGGCCCGGCGCGGACGGCGGCGGGGAGGCGGTGACTGGGGCGGCCACGATGATGGTTCCGCGGCGGCCCTGCCCGGCGGCGTGTCCGTCCTCGATGAGGCGCTGGTACGCCTCGGTGACCACGCCGCGCGAGACCCGCAGCTCCGCGGCCAGGACGCGGGTCGCCGGGAGCCTGCTGCCGACCGGCAGGCGGCCGTCGGACACGGCCGCGCGCAACCGCTCGGCCAGCCAGTCCGACAGCCCGCCCGGCGGAGCCTCGCCGATGTCGAGCTGGAGGAAGTCCGAACCCGCCGAGGAAAACCGGCCGGCGGCGTTATGGACTGGTCGGGCATGGCCTGATTGGACCTGTTCACGCGGTCCATTGTGGCGGCACCGTGAAACGCATGAACGCGACGACGTCCCCGGCTCCCTACGTCCACGGCTACTCCGAGCACGAGGCGCGGCGCCTCGGCGACCAGGCCGACACGCTGGCGGAACTGCTGCACGCGGGCACCGGCTACCCGGCCGGGAGCCGCGTGCTGGAGGCCGGATGCGGGGTGGGCGCCCAGACGGTGCACCTGGTGGCGTCGAGTCCGGGCGCCCGCCTGGTGTCGGTGGACGTCTCCGGCGCGTCGCTCGCGCAGGCCCGCGAACGGGTGCGGGCCCAGTCCCCCGGTGCCGACGTGCAGTGGCACCGCGCCGACCTGTTCGACCTGCCGTTCGCGGACGCCTCGTTCAACCACCTCTTCGTGTGCTTCGTGCTGGAGCACCTGCGGGACCCGCTGAAGGCGCTCACCGCACTGCGGCGGGTCCTGAGACCGGGCGGGACGATCACGGTGATCGAGGGCGACCACGGTTCGGCGTTCTTCCACCCCGACAGCGCCCGCGCCCGCGCCGCGATCGGGCATCTGGTGCGGCTGCAGGCGGGCGCGGGCGGGGACGCGCTGATCGGCCGGCGGCTGCATCCGCTCCTGGACGCCGCCGGCTACGGCCACG
Source organism: Actinomadura rugatobispora (assembly GCF_055379765.1). Classification (NCBI taxonomy): domain Bacteria; kingdom Bacillati; phylum Actinomycetota; class Actinomycetes; order Streptosporangiales; family Thermomonosporaceae; genus Actinomadura; species Actinomadura rugatobispora. The sequence goes on from NZ_AP029191.1 coordinate 11,154,290, forward strand.
TCACCGTGCGCCCCAGGACCGTCTACGCCGACCGCACCCGGCCCGCGCTGGCCGAGGGCTTCACCCGCGCCACCTTCACCGCCATGGTCGAGGCCGTGGGCGAGAAGGCCGTCGCGGCCGGTCTCACCACCCGCGCCGACTGGGACCAGGGCATCGCCGACCTGCACCGGACGGCCGAAGGCGACGGCACCTTCCACTACACCTTCTTCAAGGCCGTCGCAGTGAGGCCATGACCGGTGAGGCCGTGGCCGGTGGAGCCGTATGCGCTGAGGCGCGAGAACCCCGGGCCCCGCCGCCGGGCCGGGTTGGGGACCGGCCCGGAGGCGGGTGTACCAGACGGCGGCCAAGAGCACTGTGACCGACATCCGTTACAGCGCCGGGGCGACCCGAGATGTCACCCGCCGATCTCAGCGGGTGGCCGCCCGCGGGCTCAGAGGACGATGTTGGCGATCCGGCCGGGGACGATGACCAGGCGGCGGACGGCGCGGCCGTCGGTGTGCGCGGCGAAGTCGGCGTGCCCGGTCAGGAGGCGTTCGATCTGCTCGCGTTCCGCGTCGGCGGGGACCTCCAGGGTGAAGCGGGTCCGGCCGTTGATCTGGACCGGGATCGTGACGACCCGCTCGGCGGCCAGGGACGCCTCGGCCTCCGGGAACGGCGCCCAGGCGAGCGACTCCCGGTGGCCGAGACGGCTCCACAGCTCCTCGGCAATGTGCGGGACCAGCGGCGCCGCCATCAGCACGAGGGCCTCGGCGAGCTCGCGCGGCACTCTCTCCAGCCTGGCGGCGTGGGTGTTCAGCTCCATCAGCCGCGTGATGGCGGTGTTGTAGCGCAGCTCGTCGAAGTGCTCGCGGACGGCGGCGATGGTCTGGTGCAGCCTGCGGAGCGTGTCGGCGTCGGGCGGCGTGTCGGCGACGCGCGGCAGGCCGGTGTGCTCGTCGACGACGTTGCGCCACAGCCGCTGCAGGAAGCGGTGGACGCCCATGATGTCGTCGGTGCGCCACGGCCGGTCGGTGTCCAGCGGGCCCATCGCCATCTCGTGCAGGCGGAGGGTGTCTGCGCCGTAGCGCTCGTACAGCTCGTCTGGGCTGACGCCGTTCTTGCGGCTCTTGCCCATCCGGCCCGCGCGGCGGGTCACCGGGCGTCCCTGGTGGGTGCACGAGCCGTCGTCCGCCTGGACGACCTCGGCGGCGGGGATGTACATGCCGCGATCGTCGGTGAAGGCGTCGGCCAGGACGTACCCCTGGTTGAAAATGCGCGCGAACGGTTCCTTGGTGGAGACGTGGCCGAGGTCGAACAGGACCTTGTGCCAGAACCGCGCGTAGAGCAGGTGCAGGACCGCGTGCTCCGCGCCCCCCACGTACAGGTCCACTCCCCCGGGGCCTGCGGGGTCGAGCGGGGACATCCAGTAGCCCTCCACCTCGGGGTCCACGAACGCCGTGTCGTTGGTGGGGTCGAGGTAGCGCAGGTAGTACCAGCAGGATCCCGCCCACTGCGGCATGGTGTTCAGCTCGCGGCGGTACCGCTTGGGGCCTTCGCCCAGGTCGAGTTCGACGGTCGCCCATTCCTTGGCACGGGCCAGGGGTGGTACGGGCGGACTGGAGTCGTCCTGCTGCGGTTCAGGGCGGAAGTCGGTCATCTCGGGGAGTTGCAGGGGCAGCATGCTCTCGGGCAGGGCGATGGGCATTCCGTGCTCGTCGTACACGATCGGGAACGGCTCGCCCCAGTACCGCTGGCGCGAGAACAGCCAGTCGCGCAGACGGTAGGAGCGGACTCCTTCGCCTATGCCGTGCCGTTCCAGCCATGCGATGGCGTCGGTGACGCCTTGCCATTCGGCCGTGGGCCCTGATTCGAGGCGGACGGGCAGGCCGAACTCGTCGGCGAACTCCCGGTCGCGCTGGTCATGGTCGGGGACGGCCATGATCGCGCCCGTTCCGTATCCCGGGAGCACGTAGTCGGCCAGGAAGACCGGCATCGGGGTTCCGGTGACGGGGTTGACGGCGTGGGCGCCGGTGAACACTCCGGTCTTGTCCGTGCTGTCGGACGTGCGCTGCCGGTCGCTGAGACGCTCCACCGTTTCCCGGTACGCGGCGACGGCATCACGCGGCGTCCATTCCCTTTTTCCGGCGCGGCCCCGTGGGTGGCGCCACGCCTCCGGGGTGCCCTCGGGCCAGGGCCCGGCGACGAGCCGTTCCACCATGGGGTGCTCGGGGGCCAGGACCACGTAGGTGGCGGCGGGCAGGGTGTCGGGGCGGGTGGTGAAGACCTCGATGCCCGGTCCGGACGCGTCGCCGGCGACCGCCAGGGTGATGTGCGCCCCGTCGCTGGCGCCGATCCAGTTGCGCTGCATCCGCTTGAGCGAGGCGGGCCAGTCGAGGTCGTCCAGGTCGTCGATCAGCCGCTGGGCGAGCGCGGTGATCCGCAGCATCCACTGGCGCAGCGGCCTGCGGTAGACGGGGTGGTTGCCGACGTCGCTGCGGCCCTCGGCGGTGACCTCCTCGTTGGCCAGGACGGTGCCCAGGCCGGGGCACCAGTTGACCGGCTCCTCGGCGACGTAGGCCAGCCGGCGGGCGTCCACGGCGCGGCGGCGCTCCACCGCGGTCAGCTCCCCCCAGCTCCGGCCGCCGGGGACGGGCCGGGCGCCGCTCTCGAACTCGGCGACCAGGTCCTCGATCGGGCGGGCGCGGCCGGTGCGCTCGTCCACCCAGGCGCCGAAGAGCCGCAGGAAGATCCACTGGGTCCAGCGGTAGAACGGGACGTCGCTGGTGGCGATCCCGCGGCGCCGGTCGTGGCCCAGGCCCAGCCGCCGCAGCTGGCGGCGCATGGCGGCGATGTTGGCCGCGGTCGTCTCGCGCGGGTGGCGGCCGGTGTCGATGGCGTACTGCTCGGCGGGCAGCCCGAACGCGTCGTACCCGAAGGTGTGCAGGACGTGGTCGCCGGCCATGCGCCGGTAGCGGGCGTACACGTCGGTGCCGATGTAGCCGAGCGGATGGCCGACGTGCAGCCCGGCGCCGCTGGGATAGGGGAACATGTCGAGGACGTAGAACGGGCGCCGGCCCGCCATCCGGTCGAATCCGCGGGCGAGCGGCCCGGCGGGGTTGGGCGAGCCGAAGGTGCCCTCGCGTTCCCAGTGTTCCTGCCAGTTCAGTTCGATCTCGTTCGCCGTCCGCGCGTCGTAGCGGAAGGGCGGCCGGTCGTTTCCAGTGTCGGTCTTCTCGTTCATCATCCTCGTCACCGCGGGTTCGCCTGGGCCGGGAAATGAAAAAGCCCCTCAGTGCATGAGGGGCGGCCGCGCTGACAGCTGTTCAGCGTGTCAACGCGGCTCGAGAAGAAGAAGGCTCTGTGGGAAGGCCATGGCGCGAGAGTACATCACCAAGGCCCTATTGGTCGCGGGGCGGCCGCCGCGGACAGAGGGCGGCCGCCCCGGACGGTGGTCAGCGGCCGATGGGGGGCTGGTGGCGCAGCAGGGCCGCGGCGAGCGCCGCCAGGGCCAGGACCAGGACGGTGCTGATCAGGGCCGTGACGCCCAGCCCGCTCATGAACGCCTCCTTGGCGTTGTCCAGCAGTTGCCCGGCCAGCGGGGAGGGGAGCCCTTCGGCGGCGGTCACGGCGCCGCCGACCGATTCGCGCGCGGCCGTCTCCGCCTCGGGCGGTGCCTCCGCCGGGACGTCGAGCAGGGCCCGGTAGGCGGCTGTCCCGGCGCTGCCCAGCACGGCGACGCCCAGCGCGATGCCGAACTCGCCGGAGGTCTCGGCGACGGCCGACGCCGCTCCGGCCTTCTCCTGGGGCGCCGATCCGACGATCAGGCCGATGCCCAGCGCGCCGACGGGGGCGGTGCCGAGGAAGCCGACGGTCATCCCGCTGATGAGCGCGGCGGGCCCGTCGGCCGCGGCCATCAGCAGGAACCCGGCGGCGGCGGTCACCAGTCCGGCGGCGATCAGCGTGCCGGGACGGATCCGCCGCGCCGCCAGCGGGCTCAGCAGGGATCCGGCGACCAGCGCCAGCGTGGGCAGGGCCAGCCACAGCCCGGAGCGCAGCGGTGACAGGCCCTCGACCGACTGCAGGTACTGGCTGGCGAACAGGTAGACGCCGCCTTGGACGACCATTCCGAACAGGACGATCACGAGCGCGGCGCTGAACGAGCGCCGCCGGAACAGGCGCAGGTCCAGCAGCGGGTGGGGCACGGTCCGCTGGCGCCGGACGAACAGCGTCCCGAACAGGGCCCCGGCGGCGAGCGCGGCGTAGGCGAGGGGCTGGGCGGGGTCCTTGGCGATCTCCTTGAGCCCGTAGATGAACGGGAGGATGGCCAGCAGGGACAGCGCGACGCCGGGCGGGTCGACGCGGCCGGCGCCGGGGTCGCGGCTCTCGGGCAGCAGCAGCGGCGCGGTGATCAGCAGGAGCAGCATGACGGGCACGCCGATGAGGAAGACCGAGCCCCACCAGAAGCTCTCCAGCAGCGCGCCGCCGACGATCGGGCCCAGCGCCGCGCCGCCCATGAAGCAGCCGGTGAACACGCCGATGGCCAGGGTGCGCTGGCGCTCGTCGCGGAACATGGTGCTGATCAGGGCGAGGGCGGAGGGCATCAGGGTGGCGCCGGTGACGCCCAGCAGCACCCGCGCGGCGATCAGGGCCTCGGCGGTGGGGGCGTAGGCGGCCAGCGCGGAGGCCGCGCCGAAGGCGGCGGCGCCGGTCACCAGCAGCCGGCGGCGGCCGATCCGGTCGCCGAGGGTGCCCATGGTCACCAGGAACCCGGCCATCATGAACCCGTACACGTCCATGATCCACAGCAGTTGGGTGGGGCCCGGTCTCAGGTCCTCGCCCAGGTGCGGCAGGGCCAGGAAGAGCACGGTGTTGTCCAGGGACAGCAGCAGGGTGGGCAGGGCCAGCACGGCCAGGCCCGCCCATTCCCGGGCCCCGGCCCGCGCGGCCTTCCCCGAGGCCGGCCCGGAGCCGGGGCCGTGGCCCGGTTGGGGCGCGACGGTTGCGGACATCGTGGGTTCGCCTCTCTCCAAAGGGTCGGTCATGCGGCGGCCGGGACGTCCCGTCCGCCGCATGACCACCCTGGGGCGGGGGTGTTATGACGGGATTCGGACGCGGTTATGGCCGGGCTAGTGTTGGGGCATGCGTTTCGGGGTGCTCGGCCCGCTGGAGGTGTGGACCGGTTGCGGGCGCGCGGTCCGCGTCCCCGAGCTGAAGGTCCGGATGCTGCTGGCGGCGCTGCTGGCGGCCGAGGGCCGGCCGGTCTCCCCCGGCCGGCTGATCGAGGACCTGTGGGCCGCGGAGCCTCCGGGCAAGCCGGCCGGTGCGCTGCGGGTGAAGGTCTCGCAGCTGCGGCGGGCGATGGAGGAGGCCGAGCCGGGCGGGCGCGGGCTGGTGGAGTCGGGTCCTGCGGGCTACCTGCTCAAGGCCGGGGACGTCGACGCGCGAAGCTTCCAGGACCTCACGGCCAGGGCGCGCCGCGCCGGTGACCCTGCCGCCAGGGCGGCCCTCCTGAACGACGCCCTCGCCCTGTGGCGCGGCCCCGCGTTCGCCGACTTCGGCGAGGACGCTTTCGCCCGCGCCGCCGTCACCCGCCTGGAAGAGGAGCGCCTGACCGCGCTGGAGGAGCTGGCCGAGGCGCGCCTGGCGCTGGGCGAGCACCACGCGCTCATCGCCGAGCTCAGCGCGCTGGCCGAACGCCATCCGCTGCGCGAACGCACCCAGGCGGGCCTGATGCGGGCGCTGTACCGGGCCGGGCGGCAGCACGACGCCCTGGAGGGGTACCGCCGCCTGCGCGTCCGGCTGCGGGACGAGCTCGGCTTGGATCCCAGCCCCGAGCTGGACGCCCTCCATCAGGCGATCCTGCGGCAGGACCCGGCGCTGCGGGCGCCCGCCGTCCCGCCCGTCCGGCCGCCCGCGAACCTGCCCGTTCCTCCCGACGACCTGATCGGGCGGGACGCGGAGGCGGGCGAGGTCGTCGAGGCGCTGGCGGGCGCGTTCCGGCTGGTGACGCTCACCGGTCCGGGCGGGGTGGGCAAGACGCGGCTCGCGCTGGAGGCCGCGGCCCGTGCGCGCGACTCCTTCCCCGACGGGACCTTCTGGGTGGAGCTGTCCGGCCTGCCCCGCGACACCGCCTCCCCCGAGGGCGTCGCCGAGGCGGTGGCCGCCGCGATGGGCGTCCGCGACGACGACGCCGGCCGCGCCCTGGAGGAGCTGGCCGGGCGGCGGGCGCTGCTGGTCCTGGACAATTGCGAGCATGTGATCGAGCCGGTGGCCAAGCTGGCCGACGGGCTGCTGCGGTCGGCGCCGGGCGTGCGGATCCTGGCCACGGCGCGCGAGCCGCTGGGGTTGTCGGGCGAGTTGCTGCGGGTCGTCCCGCCGCTGGAGGCGCCCGCGGGCGGCGACCGCGATCCGGAGGCGCTGCGCCGTGCCGCCTCGGTGCGCCTGTTCGAGGCGCGCGCCTCGGCGGCCGCGCCCGGTTTCGCCCTTGACCTCGGGAACGCGGCGGCCGTCGCCGCCATCTGCCGCCGCCTGGACGGGATCCCGCTGGCCCTGGAGCTGGCGGCCGCGCGGGTGCGGGCCCTGGGCGCCGTGCAGCTGGCCGCCCGCCTGGACGACCGGTTCCGGTTGCTGGGCACGGGCCGGCGCGGCGTCCCGGAGCGGCAGCGGACGCTGCGCGCCGCGATCGACTGGAGCTGGGAGCCGCTGGACGGCGTCGAGCGCGCCGTGCTGCGCCGGCTGTCGGTGCACGCGGCCGGCTGCACACTGGAGGCCGCCGAGGAGACCTGCTCGGGCGACGGCGTCGAGCAGGCCGAGGTGGTGGACGCGATCGCCCGGCTGGTGGACCGCTCGCTGGTCGTCATGGCCGACGGCCCCGGCGGGCCCCGGTACCGGCTCCTGGAGTCGGTGGCGGCCTACGCCCTGGAGCGGCTCGGCGAGGCGGGCGAGCGCGAGCGCGTCCAGCACCGCCACGACGTGTACTACACCCTGGTCGCCGAGTGCGCCGAGGCGTTCCGGGAGGGGCACGCCCGGCGGCGCTGGCTGGCGCGGCTGGACGCCGACACCGCCAACCTGCGCGCCGCGCTGGAGAGCGCGACCCGGCGCGGCCAAGGCGACCTGGCGCTGCGGCTGACGCGGGCGCTGGCCTGGTACTGGATCGAGCGCGGCCGGCCGGGCGAGGCGGGCCGGTCCCTGTGGGCCGCCCTGACCGAGTCGGCCGACGCGCACCGTCTCGACGGCCTGGCCGCCGCCCTCAGGGAACTGGCCCCCGACCCCGGTTGAAACGGGGCCGGGCGAGCGGGCCGAGATCTTTTCGCGAAAGGATGTCGAGAACGGGCGGGGCGCTTCGACCTGCAGGTGAGAGGCCCCCGCGAGGGGGGCCGTGAGGTGAGGAGCACCCGATGAAGTACCTGCTGATGATCCACATGAACGACGAGGCCTGGGAGCGCCTGTCGGAGGCCGAGCGCAACGAGATCATGAATGCGCACGAGGGGTTCCAGAAGATGCTCCGCGAGTCCGGCGAGATGGTCGTCACCCACGCGCTGGCCAATCCGTCCACCAGCGCGATCGTCCGGGTCAAGGACGGCGTGCCGGCGGTGACCGACGGGCCGTTCGCCGAGGCCAAGGAGTACCTGGCGGGCTACTACGTGGTCGACTGCGAGAGCCGGGAGCGGGCGCTGGAGATCGCGGCGCACATGCCCGAGTCCCGGTTCCTGGGCGTGGAGGTGCGGCCGATCATGTACAGCGCGGGGATGGAGATGTGAGCGTGGACGGCACGCCCTCCCGGACGGACGCCGGGCCGGACGCCGGTGTCGAGGAGCTGCTGCGGGCGCTGGCCCCGGGGGTCCTGGGCGTCCTGGCCCGGCGCCACGGCGACTTCGGCGCCGCCGAGGACGCGGTGCAGGAGGCGCTGCTGGCCGCCGCCGTGCAGTGGCCCCGGGAGGGCGTGCCGGACAACCCGCGCGGCTGGCTGGTCACCGTCGCCGCCCGCCGGATGGCCGACCAGGTGCGCAGCGAGCAGGCGCGGCGGCGGCGCGAGGTGGCCGACGCCGTCGCCCGCCCCGCCGACGACCTGCTGGCACCGGCCGCCGACGCCGCTCCGGCCGCGGCCGAGCGGGACGACACGCTGACCCTGCTGTTCCTGTGCTGCCATCCGGCGCTGTCGGGGGCCTCGCAGGTGGCGCTGACGCTGCGCGCTGTGGGCGGCCTGACGACGGCGCAGATCGCGCACGCGTTCCTGGTGCCGGAGGCGACCATGGCGCAGCGGATCAGCCGGGCCAAGCAGAAGATCAAGGCGGCCGGGGCGGTGTTCGCGCCGCCGCCGCGGGCCGAGCGGGGCGAGCGGCTGGCCGCGGTCCTGCACGTGCTGTATCTGATCTTCAACGAGGGCTACACGGCCACGGCCGGTCCCGATCTGGCGCGCGGGGAGCTGAGCGGGGAGGCGATCCGGCTGGCCCGGGCGGTGCGGGCGATGCTGCCGGACGACGGGGAGGTCGCCGGGCTGCTGGCGCTGATGCTGCTGACCGACGCGCGCCGTCCCGCCCGCACGGGGCCGGGCGGGGAGCTGGTCCCGCTCGCCGAGCAGGACCGCGGGCGCTGGGACCGGGCCGCGATCGCCGAGGGCGTGGCGCTGGTGTCGGAGGCCCTCCCGCAGGGGCCGGTGGGGCCGTACCAGCTGCAGGCGGCGATCGCGGCCGTGCACGCCGAGGCGGAGCGGGCCGAGGACACCGACTGGACGCAGATCCTCGGCCTGTACGGGCTGCTGGCCAAGGTCGCGCCCAATCCGATGGTCTCCCTCAACCACGCGGTGGCGGTGGCGATGGTGAAGGGGCCGCGGGCCGGGCTCGGCCTGCTGGAGGGGTTGCGGTCGGACGAGCGGCTGGCGCGGCATCACCGGCTGGACGCCGTCCGGGGGCATCTGCTGGAGATGGCGGGCGAGGCCGAGGCCGCCCGCGAGTCCTACCGGACGGCCGCGCGCCGTACCGCCAGCCTTCCCGAGCGCCGCTACCTGGAGGCGAAGGCCGACCATGTTCGCTGAGGCGAAGGCCGACCATGTTCGCTGAGGCGAAGGCCGACCATGTTCGCTGAGGCGAAGGCCGACCATGTTCGCTGAGGCGAAGGCCGACCATGTTCGCTGAGGCGAAGGCCGACCATGTTCGCTGAGGCGAAGGCCGACCATGTTCGCTGAGGCGAAGGCCGACCATGTTCGCTGAGGCGAAGGCCGACCATGTTCGCTGAGGCGAAGGCCGACCATGTTCGCTGAGGCGAAGGCCGACCATGTTCGCTGAGGCGAAGGCCGACCATGTTCGCTGAGGCGAAGGCCGACCATGTTCGCTGAGGCGAAGGCCGACCATGTTCGCTGAGGCGAAGGCCGACCACGTCCGCTGAGGCCAAGGCGGACGAGGTCTGGGGCGGGTTCAGGCGAACGTGGCCTCCAGCCACGCCTGCCAGGCGGTCTCGAGCCGTTCGCCGTCCACGTCGTCGGTGTAGTCGTGGTACTCGACGACGACGTGGCCGAGGTGGCCGAGGAGGAGCATGTAGAGGCCGGCGCCGGTGCGTGCGCCCATGAAGCCGTGGTCGGCCCATTCCAGGACGCCCTCGGACGGCGGCAGCCCCTCGATCGAGACGCGGACGGGGTCGCCCGGGCTGATCTCGCCCCGCAGGCCGAACGCGTCCTTGAACGCCGCCCACGCCCGTGCGGGGCCGGTGACCCGGGACCCGGGGGCGAACAGGTTGTAGGTGGAGGTGCGGCCCGGGAAGTGCTCGAGGTAGGCGGCGAGTTTGCGCAGGTACATGCGGTCGCCGACGCTGAGGGCGTCGTACTCGGCCTCCCAGTCGTCGCCCAGGAAGCCGTTGTGGACCAGGCGCAGCACGGTGCTGCCGCCCTCGCGCCCCTCGATGAGGTACTCGAAGGCCATGAACGTGCCGTCGGGGTTCTGGTCGGAGGCATAGCCGAAGCGCCGTCCCGGCTCGTAGGCGGTGACGGTGCCGAGGTGGGCGAGGCCGCCCATGGTCATGCGGGTCCGTCCGCCCTCGCGGCCCTCGATCTCGTTGCGGCCCATGAACCAGGAGTCGATGCCGGGGCCGGTGGAGATGGCCTCCCACACCTGCTCGGGGGTGGCGTCGATCTCGATCGACTCGCGCACCTCGAACTCGTGCGTCAAGTCAGCGCTCCTCGCCGGCGGCGGGCTCGGGCGCCGGTCGCGGTTCCGGTTCGGGCGGGGGGCGGAGGCTGGGGTGGACGGCGACGACCACGCGGTGGGGGCGGCCGCGTTCGGCGGTCTCGTCGTGGTACTTGGCGACCAGGGCGGTGACGGAGGAGGCCAGTTCCTCGGCGAAGGCGGCGCGGTCGGCGGCGGAGGCGAACCGCACCTCGCCCTCGATGGCGAAGGTGGCCAGGGGCTTGCCGGCGCGGTCGGCGCCGGTGATGAGCGCGCCGACGTCGCGGACGAGCCGGGCGGCCAGGGCGAGCAGCCAGCGGGCCGACAGCCGGTCGGGCGAGCGGCCGGGGTCGGGCTGCACGGCGCCCAGCGCGGTGGGCGAGATCACGAAGGATGCGGCGGTGGCGCGCATCATCCGCTCGTTGACGTTGCCCTTGCGGCGCTCCTCGACCAGTTCGACCAGTCCGTGCCGTTCCAGCGTCTTGAGGTGGTAGTTCACCTTCTGGCGGGCCAGGCCGACCCGGCCGGCGAGCATGGCGGCCGAGGCGGGCCCGGCCGACAGCTCGGCCAGCAGCCGGGCCCGGACCGGGTCCAGCGTCGCCTCGGCGGCGGCCGGGTCCTCGATCACCGCTACCTCGATCATGACGCCATCCTCCTCGCCGACAACTTTTCTAGTCAAGGGCGGTCGGGGGCGCCGGCGAGGTAGCGGTACAGGTGGCCGGAGCCGTCGAGCATCTGGGTGGCGCGGTGGGTGATCGCCTCCCGGCGCTCGGCGATGGCGGCGCGCAGGGCCTCGCTGCCGCCGGTGCGGCGCAGGCCGTCCAGCACGGCGCCGATCCGCTCCAGCGGGTAGCGGCCCTGGCGCAGCAGGTGGATCATCTGCGCGTCGCGGATCTCGGCCGGGCCGAAGACCCGGTAGCCGGTGACCGGCTCCCGCCTGGGGGTCAGCAGCCCGGCCGACTCCCACACCCGCAGCGCCGAGGTGCGCACGCCCAGCCGGGCCGCGACCTCGCCGATGCGCAGGTCCGAGCGCGCGGGACCGGGCGGGCCGGGGTCCTGCCGGGCGACCGCCTCCAGCGCCTCGCCCATCGACCGGAGGGCGAGCCGCTGCTCGTGCAGGGCGGCGTGGGCCGCGTCCACCAGGGCCAGGGCCTGCGGCGCGTCGCCGGCGTGCGCGGCCCGCATGATCTCTGCCGAGGCCGTCCGGCCGTAGCCCCGCTCCAGGGCGCGGAAGGTGATCAGGGCGTGCCGGTGCCGCTCGTCGAACGTGCGGTATCCGGAGGGGGTGCGCGGGGCCGGGGGCAGGATCCCCTCGTCGAGGTAGTTGCGGATCTGCTGGGTGGAGACGCCGGCCGTGCGGGCCAGGTCGACGGGGCGGAGCGCCCTGCGGCCCCTGTCCTTGCGGCCGGTCATCGCAGGACGAAGACGCCCGCAGCGGCGGCCAGTTCCAGGGCGTCGGTGTCGAGCCCGTCGGGGCCGCCCCGGCGCCGGTGGACGGTCGTCTTGTGTGCGCCCGAGCGGGCGGCGACGCGGAAACCGTGCTCGGCCGGCTCGTCCAGGATCGCGGCTCTGGCTTTGGGTGCGTCGGTTTCCGAAGTGGTCACGCCCAGACGATATTCGGTTGCCGCCTCCGGACGCGGACCGTTACAACGGTCGGCATGTTGCGCAAGTACCCCCGGACCCGGCATGTCGAGGGTTCCCGGCTGCAGGCCGGCGACCACGACCTGTCCGCGGTTCCCTTCCGGGAGATCGCCGGGCGGTACCTGGTGGTGGAGGAGAAGCTGGACGGCGCCAACTGCGGCATCAGCTTCACCTCGGCCGGGGAACTGCGGCTGCAGAGCCGCGGCCACTTCCTCACCGGCGGGCCCCGCGAGCGGCATTTCGCGCCGCTCAAGGCGTGGGCGGCGGCCGTCCAGCACGTGCTGTGGCCGCGGTTGGGCGACCGCTACGTGATGTACGGCGAGTGGCTGTACGCCAAGCACACGATGTTCTACGACGCCCTCCCCCACTACTTCTGCGAGTTCGACGTGCTCGACCGGCGGGAGGGGACGTTCCTGTCCACCCGGCGGCGCCGCGACCTGCTGGAGGGGGCGCCGGTGGTACCGGTCCCGGTCCTGTACGAGGGGGAATTGGACGGCCTGGGGGCGCTCACCGCACTGGCGGGGCCGTCCACGTGCCGTACCGCGCGCTGGCGTGAGGCGCTGCGCGAGGCGGCGGCCGGGGGCGGCGCCGATCCCGATCGGGTGGCCGCCGAGACCGACCGTGCCGAGGAGATGGAGGGCCTCTACATCAAGGTCGAGGAGGGCGGGCTGACGGTGGACCGGCTCAAGTGGGTGCGGCCGAGTTTCCTGAACGCGATCCTCGACTCGGGCACGCATTGGCTGGACCGGCCGATCGTCGCCAACGGCCTGGCCGACCCGGAGGTGCTGTATGCGGGTGTTTGAGGAGCTGTGCCCGGCGCCGCCGCACTGGCGGGTGCCGTGGCCGGAGATCCGCGAGGCGTTCGCGTGGGTGCGGGCGCTGGCGGGCGTGCCGCAGGACGCGGTGCACCATGCCGAGGGCGACGCCGAGGTGCACACGCGGATGGCGTGCGAGGCGCTGGCCGGGATGCGGCGCTGGCGGGAGCGTCCGGCCGATGAGCGGGTGCGGCTGTTCACGACCGTGCTGATGCACGACATCGCCAAGCCGTACTGCACGAAGGTGGAGGACGACGGCCGGATCACCGCGCACGGCCATTCCCGCCGCGGCGATCTGATGGTGCGGCGGATCCTGTGGGAGCTGGGCGCGCCGGTCGCCTGGCGCGAGCACGTGGCCGCGCTGGTGCGCCACCACCAGGTGCCGTTCTGGGCGCTGGAGCGTCCCGACCTGGAGCGGATCGCGTTCCGGGTGAGCCTGCTGGCGCGCAACGACGACCTGGTGATGCTGGCGGGCGCCGACATCTTGGGGCGGGTCTGCGGCGACGCCGCGGAGCTGCTGGAGAACGTGGCGCTGTACGGGGAGTACTGCGCCGAGATGGACTGCCTGGACGCGCCGCGCCGGTTCCCCTCCGACCACGCAAGGTTCTGGTATTTCCGCAGGCCGGGACGTGATCCGGACTATGCCGCCCATGACGACACGCGGCTGACGGTCACGGTGCTGTCGGGCCTGCCGGGGGTGGGCAAGGACCACTGGATCGCCGAGCACCGGCCGGATCTGCCGGTGGTGAGCCTGGACGGGATCCGCGAGGAGCTGGGGGTGGCGCCGTCGGGCGACCAGCGTCCGGTGGCGGCGGCCGCGCACGAGCGGGCGCGCGAACATCTGCGGGCGGGACGCTCGTTCGTGTGGAACGCCACCAACGTCTCCAGGATGCTGCGCGAGCAGTGCACCGGGCTGGTCGCCGACTACCGGGGCCGGGTGGAGCTGGTGGCGCTGGAGGCCCCGCCGGAGGTGATCGCGCGGCGCAACCGGGCGCGTCCCTCCCCCGTCCCGGACGCGGTGATCGACCGTCTGGTGCGGCGCTGGGAGACCCCGGACCCGACCGAGGGGCACCAGGTGCGGTGGCTGTCCACCGCCTGACCGGCGCGCTGACCGGGTCGGGGACGATGGCCTCGGCCGCGACATCGTGCCGGCGCAGGCGGCCCCGAGGCTAGGCTGATGTGGATGAGTACCCCCTTGGCGGTCCTGCCCCGCGCAGCCGTCCTGGCGGGCTGATCGCCATGGCGACGCGGCCTGAGCCGCGCGCGTCGGCCGTGGCTCCCGGGCCCGCGCGCCTGGACGCAACCGCCATGGCGGCGCTCGTGCTGCGGCGCGAGGTGTCGGCCGTGGAGCTGGTGACCGCCGCTCTGGCACGGCTGGAGGCGGTCGACGCGCGGCTGCGCGCCTTCACCCGGACGTGGCCGGAGCGGGCCCTGGAGTCGGCGCGGGCGGTCGACCGTTCGGTGGCGCGCGGCGCGCGGCCGCCGCTGGCCGGGGTGCCGATCGGTGTGAAGGCCTGGGCGCGTTCGCAGGCCGCGCAGACGGGGCGGCTCGAGCGGGCGGGCTGCGTCGTGCTGGGGTCGACGTCCGTGCCGCTCGGGCACACCGACTGGCAGACCTGGGGTCATACCGACCGCGGCCCGACGGTCAACCCCTGGCGGTCCGACCGCACGCCCGGCGGGTCGTCGGCGGGCTCGGCCGCCGCGGTGGCGGCGGGAATCGTGCCGCTGGCCACGGGCAGCGACGGTGCCGGCTCGCTGCGGATCCCGGCGGCGTGGTGCGGGGTGGTCGGGCTCAAGCCCACCAACCGGCGGCTGCCCGCCGCGGACCGCGCGGGCCTGGCGGCCCTGGGCGCGGTGACCGGCACCGTGCGGGACGCGGCGCTGCACCTGTCGGTGATGCTCGACGAGGATTTCGGGGTTCCCGGCGGCGGGCGTCCGGTGCGCGCCGTCTGGTCGGCGTCGCTGGGATTCGCCGGGGTGGACGCGGAGCAGGCGGCGATCGCCCGTGCCGCGGTGGGGCGGCTGGAGGAGGCAGGGGCGATCACACTGCGGCCGCGGGATGTGCGGCTGCTGAACCCCGAGCCGGTGTGGCGGTCGCTGCGGGCGGGCGAGGCGGATCCCGACGCGCGGAGCGTCCGGGAAGCCAACGACGAGGGGCTGGCGGCACTGTTCGGGGAGGCGGAGGTGCTGCTGACGCCGGCCACGCCGACGCCTCCGCACGGTCACCAGGGCCCGGGCGAGGCGATGACGGTGGACCTGACGTGGGCGTTCAACGTCAGCGGGCATCCGGCCGTCAGCGTCCCGGCGGGCCTGAGCGCCGCCGGGCTGCCGGTGGGGCTGCAGGCCGTGGCCGCGCACGGCGGCGAGGCGCTGCTGCTGCGGGTGGCCGCCGCCCTGGAGGCGGTGGCGCCCGCGCCGCGCCCGCCGCTGTGACCGCGGCCCGGACGCCCGCAGGCGTCCGAGCCGTTCCTCGACCGCCCGCCTCCCTCATGGGGGTGAGCGCCTTGCCTTGGTGGACGGCCCGCGCCGGCTGGCTCCAGGCCACCGGGAGCGCGACCCCGTTGATGACGGGCCGGGCACCGCAAGTCACAGCCGCGACCTCCATCGGCGGGCTGGGCATGTCGCCGATCAGGTGCAGCGCGGACGGCGTCTGAGACCTCGGTGCGGGCGGTCAGGTGGGGTCGGTGACGAGGTCGTGGACGAGGGAGCGGTACTCGTCCTTCATGGGCAGTTCGCGTTCGACGCGGACGCGGCGGCGAGTGGTGGTGACGTCGACTCCGCGCTTGGGGTCGTGGCCGGTCTTCTCGTAGGTCTCCCACCACAGGCCGACGCCGCGGCGCTGCCAGGCGGGCAGTTCGTTGAAGTTGACGCCGCGCGCGTAGAGCAGTTCGTTCTTGGCGGCGACGCCGGTGCGTTCGAGGCGGCGCGTGGCCTGCCGGGCGGTGCTGCCCTCGTGCCGCAGCGTCCAGTAGCACCAGCCGTTGAGCGCGCAGCGGGCGGCGTCGGCCTGGCGCCAGGACAGGTAGTCGACGACGTCGGCCGTGCCGGCGCCCATCCAGACGCGGGCGTCGAAGACGGCGGGCTCGCCGGCGGCGTGGGTGAAGGCGGCCGAGGCGATCCCGGCCGACAGCGAGACCAGCTTCTCCACCTCGCGGCCGAACAGGTCGAAGGAGGGGTCCAGGACGACGGAGATCTCGTCGCTCTCGGTGTAGGCGTAGCGGCCGGACAGCTCGGTGAGCAGGGCCTGCGCGGCGGTGGCCATCAGTTCCGAGAAGCGCCGGTCGAAGGGCTTGTCGAAGCGCCGCTCGGTGTAGCGGGAGAAGCCGCGGCCGTCCACGCGCACGATCGCCCACGCGCCCGGCAGGAGCGTCTGGGAGTGGAACCACTCCCGCTCGCGCATCCGCGACTCAAGGTCCCTCAGCCGCACGTCCGGTCCCTTCCTCTCTGGCGGGGGCGCGGTCGACGGCCGTGACGTCGAAGCCCCCCGTTCCGTCGAGCCGCACGGAGCGCAGCGCGTCGAACCCGTCGGCGTGCCGCGGCTCGCGCAGTCGCTTGAGGGTGGCATAGATGCCGACGTCGGGCACGCGGTTTTCGCGCGGGCGGGCGGCGTTGCGCGCGACGGCGGCGGGCACGTCCGGCGGGAACCAGTAGCCGGTGATCCGGGCGCCGTGGCGGCGGCCGGTCTCGATGAGGGGGCGCCACTCCTCGGGCGAGGGGTTGGTGTTGTCGACGGCCACGTTCCGGCCCGCCTCCAGCGCCTCGGCGATCTGGCGCAGCTGGCGGGCCTGCTTGCGGCGCGAGGAGCGGCCGAACAGGTCCTTGCTGACGTGGACGTGCGTGTCCGACAGGTGCCGCCGGTAGAAGGTGGTCTTCCCCGAGGCCTGCAGGCCGATCAGGATCGCCAGTTCCATCCCTCTCCCCCGTTCCCTTCCCTGCCCGGTCTCAGCGGTCGGCGCTGGCGCGCAGGGAGTCGGCCAGGTCGCGGACGGCCTCGCGCAGTTCGTCGGGGCGGTGGACGGTGAAGGGGCGGCCGAGCCCGGCGAGCATCTGCGCCATGCCGCGCAGGCTGTCGGCGCGCGCGGTCACCAGCACGCCGCCCTCGCTCTCGCGCAGCGTGGCGGCCGAGGCGGGCAGGGCGCGCCGGGCCTGGGCGAGGGTGGCCTCCACCCACACCTCGACCTCGTGGGTGTAGGGGACGGCGGCCAGCGAGCGGGTCACGTGCTGGACGGGGTCGATGTCCTCGGGCATCCGGTAGGTGTCGCGGCCGAGTTCGGCGGACCGTACGCGGTCGACGCGGAAGGTGCGGACCTGGCCGCTGGCGTGGTCGTGGCCGGTGACGTACCAGCGGCCGGAGTGGAAGACCAGGCCGTAGGGGTCCAGGTCGCGTTCGCTGGTGGACTCGCGCCAGGAGCGGTAGCCGATCCGCACGCGCCGCCGGGCGCGGGCGGCCTCGGCGAGGGTGAGGAGGGCGGCGGTGGCGGGGGCGGTGCCGTCGCGTGCGGCGAGGGTGAAGCCGAGGGTCTCCTCCAGGGCCTGGACGCGTCCGGCCAGGGCGGCGGGCAGCACGCGCCGGACCTTGGCCAGGGCGCTTTCGGTGGCGCGGGCGGGCAGGCCCAGGCGCCGTCCGGCCAGCAGGCCCAGGACGACGGCGGTGGCCTCGTCGTCGGTGAGCATGAGCGGCGGCAGCTTGTAGCCGGGCATGAGGCGGTAGCCGCCGTGGCGGCCGCGTTCGGCGACGACGGGGACGCCGAGGTCCTCCAGGCGGGCGGCGTAGCGGCGGACGGTGCGCTCGTCGACCTCCAGGCGGCGGGCCAGTTCGGCGCCGCCCATCCGCTGGTTGGCCTGGAGCAGTTCGAGCATGGTCAGGATGCGGGTGGTGGGATGTGACACGGGTCACGCTCTTAATCCGGGCGGTTTCTGTCCGGTATTGATTCTACGGTGTTGTCATCGCAGGTGAGAGAGGGAGTGCGTGATGACGACGTTCGTGCTGGTCCCCGGTTTCTGGCTCGGCGGCTGGGCGTGGGACGAGGTGGCCGCGGCGCTGCGGGAGGCGGGCCACCGGGTGTACGCGGTGACGCTGACGGGCCTGGCCGAGCGGGCGGGTGAGGCCTCGCCGGAGGTGGACGTGCGGACCCACGTCGACGACATCGTCGGGCTGATCGAGGGCGAGGACCTGCGGGAGGTGGTCCTGGTCGGGCACAGCGGCGCGAACATGCCGGTGACGGGCGCGGCCGACCGGATCCCCGGGCGGCTGGCCCGGGTGGTGTACGTGGACTCGGGGCCGCTGCCCTCGGGCATGGCGCAGATCGACTTCAACGATCCGGGCGAGCGCACGGAGGTGGAGAAGCGGGTGGCCGAGGAGGGCGAGGGGTGGCGGATCCCGCCGCCGCCGTTCGACCCGGCCGCCGAGCCGGAGGCGCTGGCGGGGCTGGACGAGGCGATGTTGGCGCGGTTGCGCGAGCGGGCGACGCCCGAGCCGCTGGGCGCGGCGACGTGGCCGCTGGTGCGGCCGGAGAGGGTTCCGGCCACGCCCAAGACGATGATTGCCTGCACCGTCCCGCTGGCGGCGGTGCGGCAGATGGTCGACGGCGGCGCTCCGGTGTTCGCGATGCTGGCGGGCCCGGAGTGGACCTTCCACGAGCTGCCCACCGGGCACTGGCCGATGCTGTCGCGGCCCGCCGAGCTGGCGGCGCTGCTGGGCGGCCTGTGAGCGGGGCGCGGTGCCGTTCCGCGCCGCGGCGTTGCGGGCCTTGCCGTCCCGGGCCGCTGGTCCCGGCGCGCCGTCCGCCCGGGGCGGCGGGCGGGCGGCGGTCCGGGGGGCGTTGAGGGGGCGCCGCCGGGTGTCCGGGCGGGACGTCAGGGGGCGGTGAAGGTGCAGGGCAGCCGCTTGTAGCCGTTGATGAAGCTGGACAGCAGCCGGTCGGGCTCGCCGTCGGCGCGCAGGTCGGGCAGCCGGGTGAACAGTTCCCGGAACATCACGGTGATCTCGCGGCGGGCGAGGTTGGCGCCCAGGCAGAAGTGGGGGCCGGGCCCGCCGAACCCGACGTGGGGGTTGGGCGAGCGGGTGATGTCGAAGGCGTCGGGGTCCTTGAACACGCTCTCGTCGCGGTTGGCGGAGTTGTAGAACAGCATCACCTTGTCGCCCTGGCGGAAGGTGTGGCCGTTCATCTCGTGGTCGCGGGTGAGGTTGCGGCGGAAGCAGATGACGGGGGTGGAGAGCCGGACGATCTCCTCGACGGCGCCGCCGACGCGGCCGTCGAAGTCCTCCAGGAGCAGTTCGCGCTGGCGGGGGTTGTCGGTGAACAGCTTGAGGCCGTGCGCGATGGCGGTGCGGGTGGTCTCGTTCCCGGCCACCACCAGCAGCAGGAAGAAGGTGCCGAACTCCTGCGCGCTGAGCTTCTCGCCGTCGACGTTCGCGTTGACCAGGGCGGAGGTGAGGTCGCCGGTGGGGGCGCCGACGCGTTCGCGGCCCAGTCGTGCGGCCAGGCGGTGCAGCTCGCGGCTGGCCAGGGCGACCTTGGCCAGGCCCAGCCCGGTGCGCAGGCGGCCCATGTCGGGGGTGATGCCGGTGTACTCGGGGTCGGAGTTGCCCAGCACGATGTTGGTCAGCCGCAGCACCCGCGGGTAGAGCTCGTCGGGGATGCCGAGCATGTCGCAGATGATCTCGACGGGCAGCCGGACGGCGACCTCGGCCACGAAGTCGCCGGGGCCGGAGGCGATCAGCTCGTCCACGATCCGGGTGGCGCGGGCCTGCACGTCGTCCTCGGTCCGGGCCAGCATCTTGGGGCTGAACGCGCGCGAGACGATGCGGCGGATCTTGGCGTGCCGCGGGTCGTCCATGTTGATCATCGAGTCGACGTAGCGCTGCAGCCAGCCGGGGGCGTCGATGACGCTGGTGGCGTTGGGCTCGCTGCTGAAGATCTGCGGGCTGCGGCTGGCCTCCAGCACGTCGGCGTGCCGGACCAGGGCCCAGTAGCCGGGGCCGCGCTTGGCGAACGGCACCGGCGGGTCGGGGTAGAAGCGGGGGGCGCCCTCGGCGCGCAGCCGGGCGAAGGCGTCGGCGCGCTCGTCCAGGGGGCGGCTCCAGAACCGCAGGTCGCTCAGGTCGAGGTCGTCCGTGGTCGTGTTCGTCCGCTGGCTGGTCACCGCCGCGTCACCTTCCGTCGTCCCTACGCACCCATAGCTTGGATAAGTGCCCGGTTACGGTCAATGGCGCGGCGGATCCTGTGAGCCAGCACACACCTCGCCCGGCCGGCGCGGTGTCAGGCGTCGGTGGCCTGTCCGGCGCCCTCCCCGGGGGCGGTCCGGGCGTCGCGGCGGCGCTCCTCCTCCTGCTCCTGGACCTTGGACATGATCGCCTGGGTGGTGGCGCCGATGAAGGTCTCGCGGTTGGCGGCGGCCCAGTCGCGGCTGGCGGCCAGGGGGTCGGCCGAGCCCTGGAAGAGCGGGGCGACGTAGCGGGCGAACAGCTCGTAGGAGTGGCGGGTGCGTTCGGTGTCGGCCCAGTCGTGGGCCATGAGCAGGTAGGTGCCGAACCCGCCGGACTGCTCGGCCAGGCGGCGGATCTGCGCGATCGCGTCGTCGGGGGTGCCGATCACGCCCATCCCGGTGGCGTTGACGGCCTCCACCAGCGCGGCGGGGTCGTCGGCGTCGGGGGCGATGGGCAGCGCGGCGACCTTCTGGAAGTAGGCGACCCAGTCGGCCAGGCCGAAGGCCACGTCGCGGGCGGCCTGCTCGCGGGTCTCGGCCAGGTGCATGGGGCCGACCAGGCGCCAGTCGCGGCGTTCGGCGGTGTTGCCGTACTTGGCGGCGCGTTCCCGCATCACGCCCCAGTGGTAGCCGAGGGCGTCGAACCCGGCGGTCTGGGTGGCGCCCAGCGACAGCAGGCCGCAGCCGTGGCGGCCGGCGGCGCGCGGGCCCGAGGGTGAGACCATCGCGGCGACCGCGACCTCCAGGTCGCCGCCGTAGGGGCGCAGCTGGAGGCGGGCGTCGCGCAGCTCGAACCAGTCGGTCTTGCGGGTGACGGGTTCGGTGCCGCGCAGCAGCGCCAGGATCGCCTCCAGGGCCTCCTCCATCATGTCGCGCTGGCGGGCGACCTCGATGCCCATCATGTACGCGTCGGAGGGCAGCGCGCCGGGGCCGACGCCGAGCATCACCCGTCCGCGGGTGAGGTGGGACAGCAGCACCATGCGGTCGGCCAGCATGAGCGGCTGGTGGTAGGGCAGGGAGGAGACGCCGGTGCCCAGCCGCAGGTGGCGGGTGCGTTCGGCGGCGACGGCGATGAACACCTCGGGCGAGGCGATGATCTCGTGGCCGGCGGAGTGGTGCTCGCCGATCCAGGCCTCGTCGAAGCCGAGCCGGTCCAGGTGGACCAGCAGGTCCAGGTCGCGTTCGAGGGCGAGGGTGGGGTTCTGGCCGCAGGGGTGGAAGGGGGCGAGGAAGACGCCGAAGCGCCGCGGGCCGCCGGGGGTGGAGGTGCTCATCGGGACCCCTTGTCCTGGAGGGAACATCGGACTAGAACACGTTCTAGTCCGTCCCTATCACAGGATCCCGTCGGCGGCCCGCCGACGGCGGCGGGCGGTGGATGTTCGGGGGCGGGTCAGGCGGCGGGGTGCGGGCCGGTGCGGGTGAGCGGGAGCGTCCCGTCCAGGTAGGCCCTGCGGCAGGCGGTGCGGGAGACCTTGCCGCTGCTGGTGCGGGGCAGCCCGCCCGGCTCGATGAGGACCAGTTCGTGGACGCGCACGTCGTGGTGGTGCTTGACGGCGGCGCGGACGGCGTCGGTGACCTCGCGGGGGTCGAGGCGGCGGACGGGGACGCGGCGGTTGCGTTCGGCGACCACGACCAGGTTCTCGGTGTCGCGGCCGGCGACGGCGAACGCGGCGGCGTATTCGCGGCGCACGCCCTCGTGGGCGTTGTAGGCGGTGTGCTCGATGTCGTGCGGGTAGTGGTTGCGGCCGTCGATGATGACCAGGTCCTTGATGCGCCCGGTGACGTACAGCTCGCCCTCGTACCAGACGCCCAGGTCGCCGGTGCGCAGCCAGGGGCGTTCGGGCAGGCCGCCGCGGTCGCCGGCCAGGACGGCCTGGAAGGTCTCGGCGGTGGCCTCGGGGCGGCCCCAGTAGCCGGCGGTGATGTTGGGCCCGTGCACCCAGATCTCGCCGACCCGCCCGTCGGGCCGGCGTTCGCCGGTGGCGGGGTCGGCGATGGCGACGTACTGGCCGTAGGGGTGCCGCAGCCGGCCATGACCGAGGCGCGTTCGCCGTCGCGGTCGCAGGGCCGCAGGACGCCGCGGTTGAGGGCGTCGCGGTCGAAGGCCCTGACGGTGGGCGGGCGGTAGCGGGAGGAAGAGGACACGTACACCGTCGCCTCGGCCAGCCCGTAGGCGGGCACCTGGACCTCGGGGCGCAGTCCGTGGTCGCGGTAGGCGTCCAGGAAGCGGGTGAGGGTGCCTTCGCGGATGGTCTCGGCGCCGTTCATGAAGACCTGGACGCCGCTGAGGTCGAGGGCGGCCTTCTCCTCGTCCTCGACCTTGGTGGCCAGGTACTCGTAGGCGAAGTTGGGGGCGCAGGTGAAGGCGTGGCTCTGCTCGCTGAGCAGTTCCAGCCACGTACTGCAGGTAGGCCAGGTCGTCGGGGGCGATGGGCTCGGGTTCGAAGCTGAGGGAGCGGTCGACCTCGTCGACGTTGAGGACGGCTTTGGGGCGGGGCAGGGTGGTGCCGTCGAAGAAGGCCTCCACGTGCGGGAGGGCCTCGGTGGTGGTGAGGACGCACTCGGGTTCGGCGTCGCCGTAGACGGCGGTGAGGCGGTCGGCGTGGCCGGGCAGGTCCGGGGAGAACAGCGGCACGGCGATGACGCGGGCGTACATGGCGCCGAGGAAGGCGATGACGTAGTCGAGGTTCTGCGGGGCGAGGATGGCGGCGCGCCGCCCGGCGTGGGTGGTGCGGCGGAGGGCGGCGGCGACGGCGCGGGAGCGGGCGTCAAGTTCGGCCCAGGTGATGTCGACGTGGACGCCTTCGACGTCGCCGCTGTAGTCGACGTAGGTGTAGGCGCGGTCGTCGGGGTACTGCCGGGCCCAGCGTGCCAACCGCTGGACGAGCGGGGTGCGGTCCAGGTCGGGCAGCGGTCCGGGGGCTTGGGCTGGGGCCGGGCTGGTCATGGGGTGGTCGCTCCTGGTGGGGTGGTCAGGGGGCGAGGCGGCGGGCGGCGAGCCGTTGGTCGTCGGGCCAGCGCACGTCCCACACCCAGCCGAGCTTCTCCAGCAGCCAGATGACGCGGGCGCTGATGTCGATCTGCCCCTTGAGGACGCCGTGCCGTGCGCAGGTGGGGTCGGCGTGGTGCAGGTTGTGCCAGGACTCCCCGAAGGAGGGGAGGGCCAGCCACCACACGTTGCGGGACCGGTCGCGGGTCCTGAAGTGCCGCTTGCCGAAGACGTGGCAGATGGAGTTGATGGAGAAGGTGATGTGGTCGCCGGCGAACACGCGCAGCAGCCCGGCCCAGAACAGGGCGGTGACGGCGCCGTGCCAGGACCAGGTGAGCAGCGCGCCCAGCCCCATGGGGATCAGCACGGTGGAGGCGGCGATGAGGACGTAGACGTCGTTGCGGCCCATGAACCGCAGGTCCCTGTCGGCCAGCAGGTCGGGGGCGTACTTGCTGCGTGAGGTGCGGTGCTTGCGGAACAGCCAGCCCATGTGGGCGTGGTAGAGGCCTTGGGTGAGGCCCCGGACGCCGGGGCCGTGGGCCCAGGGCGAGTGGGGGTCGCCCTCCTGGTCGGCGTACTTGTGGTGGCGGCGGTGGTCGGCGACCCAGAAGATGACCGAGCCCTGCCAGGCCTGCCCTCCCAGGACGGCCAGCGCGATGCGCAGCCACCGCTTGGCCTTGAAGCCGCCGTGGGTGAAGTGGCGGTGGTAGCCGATGGTGACGCCCAGGGCGTTGAAGGGGTAGAGGAGGGCGAAGATGGCCACGTCCGTCCAGCCCAGTCCCCAGCCCCAGAAGAACGGGACGGCCGCGAGCACCCCCAAGATCGGGGCGACCACGAAGACCACGACGCTGATCCGCTCGATGAGCGGGACGGGTTTGGGTGAGATGTCGGGTTGCGGGGCTCGGGTGCCCGCATCGGCGACGCCCGCCGTCACGGAAGGCTCCTTCGCAGGTCGGGCACGGTTGGATGGGGACGACCGTACGACCGCGTCGGCGGGCGGGGCTTCTCTGTGACCTCAACTGTTGCGCGGCCCGTTGTGCGGGTGATTGACAAGAACGCCGAGGGGCCGTGCGGGAGCCCGTGGTCAGGGCGGCGCGAGGGGAGAGGGCGGGCGGGACGGGCGGCCGGCGCTTCGTCAGGTTCGGTTCGTGTTCGAGCACGATGCGACTGATCTGGTATCAGGTGTGATCCTGACGCGCCCGGCACAGTTCCCGCGCAGTCCGATTGAAGTGGTCCGGCGGCCGCCGGGGCAACCCCTTTTCCCAGTTGTTCAGGTGACGGGGGGCCTTCGGGTGGCGCGTTCCAGGTGGGAGGCTTCAGGTGGCGAACAGGGAGGCGTACACGGCGCGGGCGCCGTCGGTGACGATCTGCCCAGCCAGGTGCGCGCCGGTGACGGTCGACAGCCTCAGGTCCAGGTACCGCTCCTCTTCGAGGGTGGTGACCGGGCCGGTGGGGGTGGCGGCGAGCCAGTCGGCGATCTCGGCGATGCGGGTGGCGCGGTCGTGGTCGAGGGCGGCGCGCAGCTCGCCCAGGTCGCGGGCGTCGAACGGCTCGGGCTCGGGTCCGTGTCCGGAGGCGTCGGCGCTTGCGGGGTGGTGTGCGCCGGGGGTGGCGTACCAGGCGGCGACGCCGTAGGCGAAGGAGACCAGGGGCGTCCAGATCTCGGCGAAGTAGCGGGGGTCGGGGGCCAGTTCGAGGCCGGCGAAGCGGCCGTCGAGGAAGAACAGCGCGCCCAGCTGGCCGGGCTGCAGTTCCAGGCGGCTCTGGTACTGGGTGAGGACGGCGCGGCGGCGGGAGAGGATCTGCTCGAGGTGGCCGCGGCGGGGCAGGCCGTAGCGGCGGTTGAGGGCGGCGATGTCGTTCCAGAGCTTGGCGTGGTCGCGGGCGCCGCGCAGTTCCAGGGCGCGGGCGCGCAGTTCCAGGGGCAGGATGAAGAACCACTGGTCGCGTTCGGCGAGGTAGCCGCCCTGGCTCTCCTGGACGCAGCAGGCGTCCTCGAACATCAGCGTCTGCCCGGCGGCCAGGAACGCCGAGCGGCACAGCGCGTGGTTCTGTGCGGCGTCCTGGACGTGGCCCATGTGCAGTGGCACGATCGCCACGCCCTGCGGTGCGCCGTTGCGCAGTTCGACGCTCCCGTACCCGGCGACGCGGGTGAGTTTGAGGCCGGTGCGGGGCGGGACGATGCCGGGGTAGGCGGGGCCGCTGATGGGGACCATGGTGAGCGCGCCGGCGCGCTGGGGTGTGCCCAGGCGGTGCCCGGCCAGGCTGAGCGGGCCCGGCACGAGGGTGTCGAGCGTGGTGAGGTCGCTCATCGGCGAGGGTCCTCCTCGTGTGGTCGGGCACGGTCCGGGCGGGGGCGCGGTCTCGGGTGCGCGTGTCGGGTGCGGGGCGTTCAGGCGGCGCGGGCCAGGTCGGTGGCCCGGCGGTCGAGCAGGTCCAGGCGGGCGTGCAGGGTGTCGCGCAGCCAGGGTTCGCCTGCCTCGCAGTGCCCGAACATCCAGGGCAGGAGTTCGGCGAAGTCGTCCTGGTGCCAGAATCCGCGCTGGGGCAGTGCCGGGGCCGGGCGGCGCAGCGTCAGGTCGTCGCTGCCGGTGAACAGGGCGTGGCAGAACACCACGGGGGTGGTGATGCCGGCGCGCGGCAGGGTGGCCACGACGCGGGCCAGGTCGCCGGGGAAGAGGTTCTCGTAGCCGTCGGAGACGACGGCGACCAGGTCGGGGCCGGTGGACAGGGCGTCCAGGACGCCCATGGCCAGGTCGGTGGCGCCGCGCGGGGTGCGTTCGTCGCCGCCGACCTCGACGACCTCCAGGCGGGCGCACACCTGCGACAGCACCATGCGCAGCGCGGCGGCCTGGGACAGGATCGCCCATTCGCGGTCGCCGTGGCCGCGCATGGAGGCCGAGGCGTCCAGGACCAGGGCGAGGGTGCCCTCGAAGCGGGGGAAGGTGGCGGCGACCGCGCCGATCTGGCCGCCCAGCGCCACGTACAGGTCCTCGGCGGGGCCGCCGCGGTAGAGGTGGACGAGGGTGGCGGCGATGTCGCCGCGGTTGGTGGGGGTGACGGTCTGGGGGCGTTCGCGGACGGCGTCGATGTACAGGTCCTCGGCGGGGCCGCCGCGGTAGAGGTGGACGAGGGTGGCGGCGATGTCGCCGCGGTTGGTGGGGGTGACGGTCTGGGGGCGTTCGCGGACGGCGTCGATCGCCAGCGGCGGCTGGTGCGGGTCGTACCGGTCGTGCGCGCCGTGCGGGCCGTGTGGTTCGTGCGGGCCGTGGATGCCGCGGGTGGCCGCGAGCCCGGCCGCCGCGGCCTGGTAGAGGGCGCCGACGCGGGGAAGGGCGGCGCGGGGTGCGGTGAGGAAGCGCAGCAGGCGGCGCTGGAGGTAGTCCGAGCCGGTGTCGCCCTCGGCGATGCGGCGGGCGCAGCCGCGGGCGGTGGCCTTGCCGAGGGCGTGCTCGAAGCAGTCGAGCAGGGCGGGGCGGCGGGCGGCGATGAGGGCGTCGGCGTGGGGGTGTTCCAGGACGAACCGCAGCGCGGCGCGGGTGGTGTGCTTGTGGTTGGCGCGCAGCCGCCGCAGCGCGAGCAGGACGGTGATGACGTGCGCGGGAGGCAGCGCGAGGGTCAGCACGCGGGCGGTCTTGGCCAGGGTGGCGCGGGTGGCGTCGTCCAGTCCGGCCTGGGAGGCGGCCAGGATCTGCAGCAGCACCCGGGCGCGCTGCCAGGAGCCGACTCCGGGGGCCAGGCCCAGCAGCGCGTAGCCCTCGGGGTCGTCGGTGTAGGCGGCGCGGTGGAAGTCGGCGTCGTCCCAGCACAGGGTGCCGCCCCGGGGCAGCGCGAGGGGCGGGGTGCGCGTTTCCAGATGGGTGAGGAGCGTGGGGGTGTCCATGATTGTTTCGCCTCCGCAATCATGGAGTCTAGGAATCTCCGCGAGTGCCCCGACACTCATTTTCCGGCGGGCGCGCTCCCATCGCCGCCGGGCGCGGCGGGCGCGGCGGGCGCGGGGGGTTTGACGGCGTAGCGGCCGATGCCGTCCTCCAGCAGGCCGTAGACGCGCTCGACGGCGGCGTAGACGTCGGCGCGCATCTCCTCCAGGGACTCCCCCGCCAGCTTGCGCTGGACGATCTCGCCGCTGAGCACCTGCTGGGCGGAGAAGATCATGGCGGCGGCGATGCGGGGGCCGAGGTCGTCGGGTCCGGCGCCGGTGTCCTCGGCGAGCGCGGCGGCCAGCTCGTCCTGGGCGCGCTGGCCGATCTCGCGCTGGCGCGCGGTGAGCGCGGGGCTGTCCATGACGGTCTTGGTCCAGGTCTCGGCGCCCTCGTGGAAGGAGGTCTGCGGGGCGTGCTCGTCCAGGCCCCGCAGGAACTCGCGGTGGAAGGCCGCCACGGCCGATTCGCCCGGGCGGCGGTCGCGGAAGGCGCGGGCGGCCTGGCCGACGATCTCGTCCTGGCGGTCGAAGAACAGGTCCTCCTTGGTCTTGAAGTAGTTGAAGACGGTGTTGACCGACACGTCGGCGGCGCGGGCGACGTCGGCGATGGTGACGTTGTCGAAGCCGCGCGCGAGGAACAGCCCGGTGGCGATGTCGGACAGCCGCCGCCGCGTCTCCAGCTTCTTGCGCTCGCGCAGGCCCATCCGTTCGGTCATGGGAACGATCCTAACGTCCCCTGGTGTCGCTTAAATTTTGGTGTCACTTAAAAATTTGGGTTACTCTAACTTCCGATTCGAGGAGGCGACTGTGATCGAGGCACACGGGCTGGCCCGCACCTTCGGCACCCGCGGCGGGCCGGTCGAGGCGGTGCGGTGCGTCGACCTGGCCGTCGCGCCGGGCGAGATCGTGGGGTTCCTGGGCCCCAACGGCGCGGGCAAGAGCACCACGCTGCGCATGCTCACCACGCTGCTGGCGCCGACGGCGGGCACGGCGCGGGTGGCGGGGCGCGACCTGCGCTCCGATCCGGCCGGCGTGCGGCGCCGCATCGGCTACGTCGGGCAGGCCGGGGGCACCGATCCGGGCGTCCCGGCCGGTGAGGAGCTGCGGCTGCAGGCCGACCTGTACGGGGTGGCGGGGGCGCGCGGGGCGGGCGGGCGGATCGCCGAGCTGTGCGCCCGCCTGGACCTGGAGGGGCTGCAGGAGCGCCCGTCGGGGTCGCTGTCGGGCGGGCAGCGCCGCCGGCTGGACATCGCGCTGGGACTGGTGCACCGTCCGCCGCTGGTGTTCCTGGACGAGCCCGCCACGGGCCTGGACCCGCACAGCCGCGGCAACCTGTGGGAGCACATCGCGCGGCTGCGCGACCAGGACGGCACCACCGTCTTCCTGACCACGCACTATCTGGAGGAGGCGGACGCGCTGTGCGACCGCGTCCTCATCATCGACCGGGGGCGGATCGTGGCCGAGGGGACGCCGTCGGAGCTGAAGCGGCGCGTGTCGGGTGACGTGGTCACCCTCGAGCCGGCGGGCGGCGAGGCCGCGGCCGGCCGGGCCCGCGAGGTGCTGTCCGGGCGGCCCGGCGTGCGGGAGGCGCGGGCGGCGGGCCCGGTGGTCCGGCTGAGGGTGGAGGACGGCGACAGGGCGCTGGTGGAGCTGGTGCGGGCGCTGGACGCGGCGGGGATCGAGCTGGCCTCGGTGCGCCTGGCGCGTCCCTCGCTCGACGATGTCTTCCTCACCGTCACGGGCCGCTCGCTGCGCGATGAGCCCGCCGCCTGACCGTCCCCGGCCCTGCCCTCATCCCCTCGTCCCCTTCGTCCTCTGGGAGGTCCTCCGTGCGCACCGTGCGCGACTCGTACCTGATCTTCGGCCGGTATCTGCGGCAGACGCTGCGCAGCAAGGTCGTGGTCGTCTTCGGGGTGCTGCAGCCGCTGCTGTACCTGGTGCTGTTCGGGCCGTTGCTGACTCCGTTGACGGGGGTGCGCGGTTTCGGCGGCGATCCGTGGCGGGTGCTGGTGCCGGGCATCCTGGTCCAGCTGGCGCTGTTCGGCGCGGGCTTCGCCGGGTTCGGGCTCATCGCCGACCTGCGTTCGGGGGTGGTGGAGCGGCTGCGGGTGACCCCGGTCAGCCGGACGGCGCTGCTGCTGGGCCGGGTCATGCGCGACACGGTCGTGCTGGCGGTGCAGGCGGTGATGCTGCTGGCGGCCGGGCTCGCGCTGGGGCTGCGGGCGCCGGCGGCCGGGCTGCTGATCGGGCTGGCGTTCGTGGTGGGGCTGGCGCTGAGCGTCGCCTCGCTGTCGTACGTGCTGGCGATGGCGACGCGCAGCGAGGACGCCTTCGCGCCGCTGCTGTCGACGGTGACGCTCCCGCTGATGCTGCTGTCGGGGGTGCTGCTGCCGATGACGATGGCGCCGGGGTGGCTGGAGGCGGTGTCGCGGCTGACGCCGTTCCGGTACGTGGTGGACGCGGTGCGGGCGGCGTTCGGCGGCGACTACGCGGGTGCGGCGGTGCTGCGGGGGGCGGCGGTGACGGTGGCGCTGCTGGCGGTGTCGGTCGCGCTGGGCGCGCGCCGCTTCCGCCGCGAGAACGCCTGAGGGCCCCGGGTCGGCTCGCGTCCCCAGGCCGGAGGCGTCCGTCCAGGCCCCCCGGCCCTGACCGCCCGGACCGCCCGGGCTCTTGGGCTCGCGGCGGTGCGGCGCCGGGGTCAGCGGGCGTTGAGGGCGGGCGCGGGGGTCTCGGGTGAGGCGACGGCCGGGGTGCGGTCGATGACGGCGCGCTGGGCGATGAACGCCCCGGCCAGCACCACCACCCCGCCCACGGTCTGCACGGGCGTGAGCCGTTCGCCGAGCGCGGCCCAGGCGATGAGGGTGGCCGCGACCGCCTCGGTGTAGCAGATGGCGCCGGCGACCTGGGCCGAGAGCCGCTGCACGCCCGCGACGCCGGTGAGGTAGGCGACGACGGTGCTGACCAGGATGATCCAGGCGGCCAGGACCCAGCCGGGCGCGGTGTGGCCGCCGACGGGGACGGCGGCCGGCAGCACCTCCCAGGGCAGCGTCCAGGGGACGGCCAGGAGGGTGAGGACGGCGGCGCCGACGACGCTGCCGACGGCGGTCATGGCCAGCGGGTCGACGTCGCCGGTGAGCCGGTCGATGATGAGGAAGTAGGCGGCCTGGCAGGCGGCGGCGCCCAGCCCGGCGGCCAGTCCGACGGCGTCCAGCCGCAGCCCGTCCCAGACCTGCACGACCAGGGCCAGCCCGGTGACGGCGACGGCGACGCCCAGCGCGGCGGTGCGGTGCACCGGGACGCGCCGCACCAGCCGCAGCCAGGCCAGCACCATCACCGGGCCGGTGAACTCCAGCAGGATCGCGATGCCGACCGGCAGCCGGGAGGCGGCGACGAAGTAGAGGGCCTGGCAGCCGGCCAGGCCGGTGACGCCGTAGAGCGCCAGCCGGGGCAGGTGCGGGCGCAGGGCGCGCAGGGCGCGCAGGGCGGCGGGGCCGCGCAGGAGCAGCACCAGCGGCACCAGCACCAGCGCGGCGCCGGCGACGCGCAGCCAGGTGGCCTGCAGGGGGCTCATGCCGGCGTTGATGAGGGCCTTGCCGAACGGTCCGGAGGCGCCGAAGCAGATCGAGGAGAGCACCGCGAACGCCAGCCCGGTGGTCCTGGTGCGCGCCGCCTGGTCCATGCCGGCCCCTTCCATGAAGTTAAGGAGCATCTTGGCATAACGCTCATTACAGGTCGATGGGCGGGCGGTTCCTCCCGGCTCGCGCACGCCTCCGGCCAAGGCACGGGCGGGTGCGGGTGGAATGCGGGCGTCCTTCAGCGGCCCTGGGGAACGTCCGCAAACCCCTGGGGCAGAGGGCGCGGAGGTCCCGCCGACCCGGCGCGGAAGGCGTTCGCGTGTTGCCGGATCGATGCGGGACCCGGGCCCGTGAAGGACTACCATTCGCCAGGTGAACTGGCAGGCGGCCGGGGCGGCACCCGGCGGAAGCGGGGGCGGGACGGCCGGTGACCTCTTCACCGCGGTGGAGGGCAACGTCCGGGAGCTGGTGGCCTCGGCGTGGTGGCGCACCGCCCCGCCGCAGCAGCGCGCCGAGCAGGTGGTCGCGCGGATGCTGTGGGGCTCCAGCGAGTGGTGGCTGTACGGGGCGTGGGGCCGCTGGTACCGCTGCGGCCTGGACGGCAACTGGCATCCCTGCCCTCCCCCTGCCGATCCGGCCGACCGCGCCGCCGTGGTGCCGGCGCCGCGTGGGGCGGGCACGCCGCCGGTGCCGCCGCAGATGTTCCCCACCGGTCCTGACCTGGCGGCGGGGCGGGTGGCCTCGCTGGGGTTCCTGGGCCCGGTGCCCGAGACGGCGGTGGTGGCGCGCATCCAGCAGGCGCTGACGACGGCGTGGGCGGTGAACCCGGCGCAGTTCGCCCAGCAGGACCCGATGTTCCAGCCCGGCACGCCCAGCACGGTGGCGGCGGCGTGGGGCGCGCTGCTGTGGTGCGCGGGGTCGCCGGTGGTGCTGATCGAGCATCCGCTGATCGAGTCGTTCATCCCGTTCCTGACCACGCCGGCCGAGCGGCTGCACTGGATGATGCCGCCCGACTTCAGCACGCTGGCGGGGTACTACATCAACCGGCTGCTGGCCGGCGACGGCGGCGGCGCGGCGCACATCGCGCGGGTGATGTACGAGGTCGCGGCGGGGCTGCAGGGCGACGCGCGGTTCCGGCCGGGCGCCGACGCGCTGGCGGCGGTGACGGCCTCGTCGCTGCGGTTGGTGCAGCAGGACATCGCCACCGCGCGCTACGGCCCTGCGGCGGTGCTGCAGGAGTGGCGGCGCCGCTGCCCGGCCGAGTACGCCACGCCGATGGTGCGCGACGCCGCGCCCGGCGAGTACCTGCGCCTGGCGCTGTACGACCTGCAGCAAATGGTGGCGGGGCTGACCGGGCCGCGGCAGGTGACCGGGGGCCGTCCGCACGACGAGGTGCGCCGGGCGGGGGTGGCGGTGCTGGCCGCCGACCTGCAGTCCGCGCCGAACGCGATGCCGGCGCTGCAGCGCTGGCTGGATCCCGACAGCGCGCGCACGCTGCAGGCGGTGCTGACCGACGCGTCCCATCCGCTGCGCGATCTGTGGCCGCGCGAGGGGCGGCTGCCGGAGGCGCTGCGCACCAGCGACGCCGACGCGCTGGCGGCGCTGCTGGCCACCACCTACACGCTGGGGCTGACCTGGTGCCGGCTGGCGCAGGTGCCGCCTCCGGCGACGGGGTTCGCGCTGCCGCAGGCGCTGGCGGCGGAGCTGACCAGCCCGGCGATGCACACGCCGCCCTCCACCGACGAGCTGAGCGCCTGGGACATCATCAAGGCGGCGCGGGCGCACCTGGCCTCCGAGCGGGAGACGCAGTCACCCCCGCCGGCCCAGCCGGACGCGCCGGTGGCCCCGGTCCCCGAGCCTCCGCCCCCGCCCCCGCCTGGGGCCGGGGTGCCCTCTCCCCCGCCGGCGGCCGCGCCGGCGCCGCCGCCGCAGGGCATGCTGGACGGCGGGGTGCCGGGGCAGGAGCAGGCGCCCGCACCGGGCGGTGTGCCCGGTGGCGTGCCGGGTGGCGCGCCCGTGCCCGGTGGCGGGCTGGGGCCGCTGGGGTCGGACGCGGCGCCGCCGCGGATCCCGCCGCCACCGCCGCCGCCTCTGCCCGGTGGCGCCGATCCCCACCAGCCCGCGCCTCCCGGTTCGCCCGGCCTGCCGGTGCCGCCGTCGCCGCCGGTGGTGCCTCCGGCCCCGCCCACGGCGCCGGTGTGGCCGTCGGCCGACGATCCGAGGGCGTCCGCGGCCGGCGGGGTTCCCCACCCGGCGGGCGAGCCGGTCTGGCCGTCCGATCCGTCCGTCACGCACATGGACCCTGATCCGCTGGCGACGCAGCTGGACCCGGCGGGCGCTTCGGGACGGCCCGTGTGGCCGAGCGCCGACGCTCCCGGGGCCGCGGGTGCGGTGCCGGGCGCGGGCGCGGTGGCCGAGCCATCGCTGCCGCCACCGCCGGCGCCGGTGCCCGAGCCGCCGCCGCCCGTCCCGGCCGCGCCCGATCCGGGGCCGAGCCCGCAGGTGGCCGAGGCGTACGGGATCCGGTTCCTGTGCGGCGGCGACGACATCGAGCGGGTGGTCACCGAGGTGCGGCGCCGCGGCAAGTGGGCGCAGCGGCTGCGCGGTCAGGAGGTGTCCAGCGCCTCGGTGCCGGCGCTGCTGCTGATCGGCGGCCCGTCCTCGGGGCAGCGCCGACTGGCCCGCATGGTGGCGCGGGCGCTGGCGGAGGTGGAGGTCTCCAGCGGCGAGGTGCGCGGCATGCACGCCGACGAGCTGCGCGAGCGGGGGCCCGACGGGCTGCGCGCGGCGCTGGACGAGCACGCCGGGCACGTGCTGCTGCTGGAGGGGCTGGAGACGCTGATCCTGGACCATCCGCAGGGCGCGGGGTTCGCCTCGGCGCTGTACCGGGCGCGGCTGGAGGGGGTCAGCGACACCGCGCTGCTGGGTACGTGCGAGCCCGAGCGGGTCGGGGAGCTGTCGGCGGCCTCGCCGGAGCTGGTGACCGACCTGCGGGCGGTGCGGCTGCCCGATCTGAGCGAGCCGCGGGTGCGGCGCGCGCTGCTGGACCTGCTGGCCGAGGAGCGGCGGCTGCGGCTGGACGCGGGCGCGTGGCGCGTGGTCGACCGTGATCTGGCGGTGCTGCGGCCGCTGGGGCGGCTGACCGGCGCGCGCCTGGTGGAGGCCTACCTGGACCGCGCCGCGACCCGTCATCTGGGACGTGCGGAGGCGACCCAGGCGATCGGGAACGCCGCGATGCTCTCGCTCACCGCCGAGGACTTCGAGGGCGTCGCCGCCGAACTGTCCTGACGCCGCGCCGCCGGTTCTTCGCGGTGCCGGTTCTTCCGGCACCGCGTTTTCCGGTGTCGCCTGGTTCCGGCGCGCCGGGCTGCCGGGCGTCCGCCGTCTCCGTGCTGACCTGCGCGAAGGCGGCGGAGGGCGCGGCGCGGCGCGCCCGCGCGATGGTCGCGGGGCGGTTGCGGGGCGGTGAGGTCAGGGTTGCCGGGGCCTGAAGAATGTCGGCGGCGCGGGTCACCATGGGGGCGTGAATCGCGTGGACCGGTTGCTCGCCCTCGTCGCCGAACTGCGCGCCGCCTCCCCCGAACCGCTGACGGCCGACGCGCTTGCCGACCGGCTGGAGGTCAGCGGGCGCACCGTCCGCCGTGATCTGGAGCTGCTGATCCACGGCGGGCTTCCGGTGCGGCTGGAGCGGGGCCGCGGCCATGTCCTGGAGGCCGGTGCGGCGGCGCCGCCGCTGTCGGAGGTGGCCTCGCTGATGGGGCCGGTGCACGACACCCTCGCCGAGGCGGTCCGCACGCGCCGGATCGTGCGGCTGGCCTACACCGACCAGTCGGGCAGCCGCAGTTTCCGTGACGTGGAGGCGCACGGGCTGGTGGTGGCGCCGTACGCGGAGTACCTGGTGGGGTGGTGCCGGATGCGGGACGGGCCGCGGATGTTCCGGCTGGACCGGATCGGCGCGGCCTACCTGTCGGGGCGTGCGGCGGGCATGCGGGATCTGGACGATCTGCTGGCGGCGCTGCGGGTGCCGGTGCCGCGGCCGCCGGCCGACGCGGCGCCGCGGGGTCCGGCGGGGGCGGCGCGGGCGCGGGCGTGGACGCTGGATCGGCTCGACCATGTGCGGGGCCGGTTGCGCGAGGCGACCGCGGAGGTGCGGGACGGGCAGGAGGGCGCGGCGGCGCTGCGCGGGGTGCTGGGTCATCTGGCCGAGTGGACGCGGTGGCAGGTGGCGGCGGTGCGGGCGTCGGCGACCGGCGGGGCGCGGGTGTACGAGGGGCGCCGTCCGCGGTTCCCGCCGGAGTTCGAGGGCGATCTGCCCTATGACGCGCGGGAGCGGATGATCCAGGACGCGATGGCGTTGCGGTCGCTGGGCGAGCTGGCGCGCGATCTGCGGGAGGTGCTGGAGGCGGCGGGGCACTGGTGCGCGGAGTCCGACGACGCGCTGTGGGAGGGGGAGTTCCCCGAGCCGCGTCCGTCGGGGGCGGCGGGCCCGGCGCGTCCGCTGGCGGATCTGCTGGCGGGGTGGCGGGGGCCGCTGGCCCATGTCGAGTGGCATCTGGACCGGCTGACCGATGAGCCGCCGTCGCTGCCGGTGGTGCAGGGCGATGACGAGGAGGTCTGGCTGACCGACCGGTGCCCGCTGCAGGTGTGAGCGGCATGTTCCTGCGGTCGTCCCGGAGGGCGTGTTCCCGCCCGCACAGCGCGGGGCGTCCCGCGCGGCGTCTCGCGGAGCCTGTGCGGTCTGGCGAGGCGCCTGCTGGGCCGTGAAGTGCGGGCGGGCCCGTCGTGCGGGGTGGGGTGCCGGCGGGGCCGGGGGGCGAGGTGGGCAGGGCGGCGGCTGGCCAGGGTCGGTCAGGGGTGGGGGTTTCAGGGGTCGGGGGTTCAGGGGGAGGCGAGGGGCGCGGTGCCGGCGGGCGGGATGTCGGCGGCGGCGGCGTGGCCGCGGCCGTTGACGGCGCGCAGGGCGCGGGAGAACCAGACGGTCTTGCCGCGGTTCTCGGGGCGGGTGCCGTAGGCGGTGGCCAGGGCGCCCACCAGGAGCAGGCCGCGGCCGTCCTCGGCCCACCGCAGCACGTCGGGTTCGCCGCCGGGGCCGGGCGGGGCGGGGGCGGCGGGGTTGTCGTCGCCGACCTCGGCGATCAGGTGGGCGCCGTTGAGGCGCAGCCGCAGCCGGACGGTGCCCTCCCCGTGCACGACCGCGTTGGTGACCAGTTCGTCGACCATGAGGACGATGTCGTCGCGGTCGTCCTGGTCGTTGACCTGCCATTCGCGCAGGGCCTGCCCGGTGAGGGCGCGCGCCGCGGCGGCGCTGCCCGCTTCGGCGGCCAGGTTCCAGCGGGCGACCCGCTGGTCCTGGCGCCCCCGTCCTTCGACTCCGAGTCCGTTCGCGCTCAATGCCCCGTCTCCTTACCTGTTCCCGTTCCCGCAGGTCAGCGCGGCTACCTGGGATGTTCCCGGCCAGCGTCGCGCGATAGGGCCGCGCTCGCAGATCTGGCCGGACCGGGAGTTCCCCGTGCCGGTGCGGGTGAGGGTGCTCGCACCCCGCCGCAACGGCTCTCCGCGGCCGGTGGGCGCGCCCGCGCGGGGCGGGCGTGCCCGGACCGGATCTGGAGCGGGGCCTTGCCTTTTCCCCGCGTCCATCACCAATCTGGACGCATCCCCCGGGAAGGTGGTGCACGGGCCCAGGCGGGACTCACTCCGGGGACAGGTGATCAGAGACACACGGCTAGATCGGGAATGCGCACCCCCTGGCACCCGTTATGGTGGTTGGTGTCGGTGTGGCATGTGTCCCCCGGGCTCTACCCTGTGCCTTCGAGGAATACCGCCGGACCGCGAGGTCCGGGCCGGAGCTTCGTTGTGCCTTTCGCCGTGAGGCGACCACCACACCGGCCTGAACGTTCGAGGCCCCGGCGAGATCTCGATCTCGCCGGGGCCTCGGCGTTCGCCGGGGGCCGCTCCGGGCTCCCGGCGCGGCGGGTCAGGTGATGGCGGTGGCGATCGCGGCGACGGTCGCGGCCAGGACGGCCAGGGCGATGCCGACGGCGGCGATGATCCGGATGCGGCGGCGCCGCCGGCGGGGCGGGGATGTGCCGAGTTCCGCGAAACGATGGGCCAGCCGCGGGTCGTCCTCGCTGAGTCGGACCTCGATCTGCGCGAGGATTCGCCGCTCCTCCATCGACAGCGCCATGCTCATACCTCCGGGGGCGTTTAACGTGACTGGTTCCTCCCCCGGCTTCAAGATCATTATCCCCCGGCGGCGGTAACCGTCGCGCCCCGTGCCGGGGCGCTCTCGTGGTGGAGCCGGTCCAGCGCGGTGACGTAGTAGGTGTAGGTTTTGCCGGCCTTGGCGCCGGGGTCGATGATGCCGCCGCCGCGCACGGCGGCCACGAGCGCGGCCGGGTCGACGGGCGCGCATCCGGGCTTGCCGCCCTCCATCCGGTAGACCGCGTAGGCGCGGGCGTCGCGCGAGGGGCGCCACTGCACGCGCACGCCCTTGCCGCCGCTCTCGGTGGTGGCGCGGACCTCCTGGACGGGTGCGGGGGCGCGTCCTCCCCGGACCTTGACCTGGGGCGGGACGGCGGGCCGCGCGTAGTGGTCGGCGCGCAGCCGCTGGGCGAAGCCGAGCTTGTCGCCGGCCAGGCTGGAGGCGCTGAAGTAGACGTCGCCGCGCACGGCCGGGTGGCTGCGGTTGAGGGTGAGGTGGCGGGACAGTTCGCCGGGCTTGCGCCAGGGGCCGGGCTCGCCGACCCGGTAGGCGGCCTGCCCGATGGTCAGCTCCACGTCGGTGCCCTCGACCTGCCTGGCCCACCAGTCGACCAGGCCGGCGTAGTCGGCGCGCGCGTCGCCCACGGCCCAGTACAGCTGGGGGGTGATGTAGTCGACCCACCCCTGCCTGATCCATTTGCGGGTGTCGGCGTACTGGGCGTCGTAGCTCTGCAGCGCCTTGGTGGGCGATCCGGCGGGGTCGGTGGTCTTGTTGCGCCACACGCCGAAGGGGCTGATGCCGAACCGCACCCACGGCTTGGCCTCGTGGATCTTCTCCGAGAGGCTCCGCACGAGGGTGTCGACGTTCTGGCGGCGCCAGTCGGCCTTGTTCATGCCGTTGCCGTAGGCCTTGTAGGCGGCCTGGTCGGGGTAGTCGGCGCCGCCCTCGGGATAGGGGTAGAAGTAGTCGTCGAAGTGGACGGCGTCGATGTCGTACTTGCGGACGACGTCCATGACGGCCTTGGTGGCCAGGTCGCGGACCTGCGGCAGGCCCGGGTCGTACCACAGGCCCTTGCCGTACTTGCGGACCCAGTCGGGGTGCTGGCGGGCGGGGCTGCCGGCGGCGAGCTTGTTCAGGTCGTCCTGGCGGCTGATGCGGTAGGGGTTGAACCAGGCGTGGAACTCCAGGTTGCGCTTGTGGGCCTCTTTGAGCATGAAGTCCAGCACGTCGTAGCCGGGGTCCTTGCCGGGGGTCCCGGTGATCCACTGCGACCAGGGCTCGTGCGGGGAGGGGTAGAAGGCGTCGGAGTTGGGGCGGATCTGCACGAACACGGCGTTGAGGTTCATCGCCTGGGCGGTGTCGAGCAGTTTGCGGAAGTCGGCCTGCTGGCGCTCGGTGCTCGCGCGGGCGGCGTCCTTGGGCCAGTCGATGCCGGCGACGGTGGCGATCCACATGCCGCGCAGCTGGCGGGAGCGGGAGTCGCCGGGCGGTTTGACCGCCGCGCATTCGGCCTTGGCGCCGGGCGGCACCGGCGCCCGTTCGCCTTCGCCGCTGGCGGACAGGCAGGCCGTCATCGTGCCCGCGGTGAACGCCGCGGCGGCGGTCTTGGTGAGGATCCCGGGTCGCCTTGTCATAGACGAGCCATTGTCACGCATCCGTTGCGGTGCTCGGGCCGGAACGCGCCGGGCGCACCGGTGATCGCACGTTCGGCCGGCCCGCCCGCGGTCCGGTCCGGGCCGCGTCCGGGCAGGTCGGCGGCCCACTCCCCCGATTTGCGATCATCGAACACCAGTTCTATCGTTCAGGTGTTCGAGTGAAAGTGAGGGGGTGTGGTCGTGCGCTGGGATCATCTGCGGCTGGTCGCGGAGGGCGAGGGCGGGGCGGGTCCGGCGCCGCTGATCGAGCGGGGCGCGGTGGCGCGCACGTTCGACACCCCCGAGTTCCGCGGCATGACGTTCTACGAGGTCCATGCCAGGACGGTCATCAACCGGGTGCCCGCGGCCTCGCGGGTGCCGTTCCGGTGGACGGTCAATCCCTATCGCGGGTGCTCGCACGCGTGCTCTTACTGCCTGGCGGGCGAGACGCCGATCCTGATGGCCGACGGCCGCACCAGGCCGCTGCAGGATCTGCGGCCCGGCGACCGCGTCTGCGGCACCGGCCGCGCCGATGCCTCGGCGGCCGGGGCGGGGCGGCGGCTGGTGGTGACCGAGGTCCTGGATCACTGGCGGACGTTCAAGCCCGCCTACCGTGTGGTGCTGGGCGACGGCACCGAACTGGTCGCCAGCGGCGACCACCGTTTCCTGACCGAGCGGGGCTGGCGGCATGTCGCCGCGCACGCCGGCGGCCGCCCCGCCCCGGGCCGGGCGCTGGAGGCCGGCGACCGGCTGATGGGCGTGGGCGGCGGTTTCGCCGAGCCGCCCAAGGACGACGCCGACTACCGGCGCGGTTACCTGTGCGCGATGGTGCGCTGCGGCGCGGGCCGCGGTCATGTCCTGCACAGGGTGGCGGCCTGCCAGGAGCCGGTGCGGGAGCGGACCCTGGCCTACCTCACCGACCTGGGCGGGGCCCCGGCCGGCGAGGCCGCCCGCTGGCCGCGGTCGCCGTCGGGCTCCTGGCTCAAGGGCTTTGTGGCCGGCGCTCTGGACACCGGCGCTCTGGACACCGGCGCTCTGGGCGGCTCGCCCGAGCCGGGCGGGGCGGCCGGCGACCTGTCCCCCGCGGTGAGGGCCCACATCCGGCTGGGCCTGGAGCACCTGGGCCTGACGGCGCACGTGAGCATGCGCCTGCGGCTGGCGGTGGCCGTCGATCCCGCGTGCGCGCGTACACCGGAGGGCATGCGGCTGGGGCCGGCCGAGGCGACGCGGGTGGTGTCGGTGGAGGCGCTGGGCGTGGAGACACCTCTGTACGACATCACCACCGGGACGGGTGACTTCGTCGCCTCGGGGGTGGTGTCGCACAACTGTTTCGCGCGCAAGACGCACGAGTATCTGGATCTGGACTCGGGTGCCGATTTCGACTCCAAGATCGTGGTGAAGGTCAACGCCGCCGAGCGGGTGCGGCGCGAGCTCGCTGCGCCGCGGTGGCGGGGCGAGCACATCGCGATGGGCACCAATGTGGACTGCTATCAGCGGGCCGAGGGCCGTTACCGGCTGATGCCGGGGATCTTGGAGGCGTTGCGGGACGCGGCCAATCCGTTCTCGATCCTGACCAAGGGGGCGCTGATCCTGCGGGATCTGCCGCTGCTGCTGGAGGCGCGGGAGCGCACCGAGGTGGGCACGGCGGTGTCGGTGGGGTTCGTCGACCGTGCGCTGGGGCGCCTGGTGGAGCCGGGCGCGCCGGCGCCGGCCAGGCGGCTGGAGGTGTGCGCGGCCCTCAACGAGGCGGGGATCGGGTGCGGCGTGCTGATGGGTCCGGTGCTGCCGTATCTGACCGATTCGCCGCGGCAGCTGGAGGCGGCGGTGCGGCAGATCGCCGAGGCGGGAGCGACGTCGGTGTCGGCGATCACGCTGCATCTGCGGCCGGGGGCGCGGGAGTGGTTCCTGGCCTGGCTGCGCGAGCACCATCCCGAACTGGTGGTCCCGTACGCGCGGCTGTACGGCAACCGCGCCTACGCGCCGCGGGAGTTCCAGGAGCGGATCTCCGCGCGCGTCCGGGACCTGGCCGAGCGCCACGGCATAGGCAGGCGGCCATCACCGCCGACACCGTCCCCACCCCGCGGCACCCACCCGCCCCCACCCCCCGAACCCGAGCAACTAACCCTCCCCACCCCCTAACCCGCACTTTCGTGTCGTCCTTGTGCGTCCTCCCTGCGTGTCGTCCTTGTGCGTCATCGTTGTGAGCAGTTCCTGTGAGCAGCTCCTGCACGTCGTCCTTGCGGGAGTCGTCCTTGCGGGAGTCGTTCCGAGGAGGCGGTGGCCGTACTCGCGTCGGCGGGTGTTCCGGTCTTCGCCTCGCTCAAGGACGAGCAGAACTTCACCCTGCGGCCTGCCGCCGCACTGGACGAACTGCCCATCGGGCCAGGTGCGACACGACCCGGCGGGCGGGCTCGCTCTGCCCTGCTTGCCAGCCCCGGGCCCCAGCACGCCCCGCCGCCACCTCGCGCTGGCTGCCGTCCTGTAGCGGGATGGGCGCCGGGGCGCCGAGAAGCTGGCGGGCCATGGCGGCGCGCTGATCTGTGCAGCGCGGATCGGCGCGACCCGCGGTGCTGTGGTTAGGCGCCTACCGCCGTCTCTCGCGGAAGCCATCCATGGCGACGGCTTCGGCGAATGCCGCCGAGGAATCTCGGATCTACTCCTGCCGCCGCGCACGTCCGGGCGGCCTACCAGCCCGGGCGCGGCAGGACCCGGCTGGTAAGCCCGCTCTCCCCTCACCGCCAGCGCCTCCTGCGGAAGCCTTCGTGGCGGACGGCCATCCCCGCCCTCAGGCGACCTCCTCGCCCGCCCTGCCCCACCCGCCGATACTGGCCTGGATCAGGCACGGCGAGGCATCGGGTTTGCGCGAATGGCGCCGGAGGCCGCGGGCCTGCTCCCGCCGCTGACCCGGCCAGGGCTCGCGACCGCCTGCTGCGCGCCTCGATGCTCGCCGGGACGCGGAGCCCGGACGGCCGGGGCCGAGGTGTTGCCGCGCGTCGCGTCCCGCGCGGCCCTCTGTCGGCGGTCCCGGCGACCTGTGAGTCAGTGGTGGCGGTGAGCGGAGACGAGGCCGGGCCGTCGGCGAGGAGAAGGGGGGCCGCGGCGTTGGGGACATTCCCCCCGGGGCCGATGACGGCCGCCGCGTCGGTGGTCACGGGACCCGCCGTCACCGAGCCGCGCTGTACCTGACTCCCAAGGGCGGCGGACAGCGCGTCCGGGAGCCGGGGCAGCCTGGATCTGTCGGCGCTACCGGCGGAGCGGCGCCGGTTCCTGGCCACGCTGGGACGGGTCGGTCAGGCGTCGGCGCAGTCCCGGCGGCGGCGACGGCGGCTCCGATGGCGGCACCGCCGGCGTAGGCGAGCAGGAACAGCCAGGTGATGCGCGGCCTGGTCAGGTGCTGCGAGCTGGTGGTGGCGCCGACGGCCAGCCTGTGGTCCACCAGTGCGGTGACGTCGCGGCGCGGGAGCGCGGCGGCGAGCACGCCGACCGCGGTGGCGTCGGTGGGGGCCAGCGCCGCGCCGAGCACCCACGTCAGGCCCCAGCCCAGGTGAAAGGCGTGCGCGACGGCGGCCACGGCCGTGGCGGTGGCGATGACCAGGACGGTGCTGAGCATCACGATGCCGCGCAGGTTGCGGCGGACCTCGCGCAGCGAGGTGGTCAGACTCTCCCAGTACAACAGCGCGCCACCTCGGGCGGCAGATGAACGCGGCGCAGGGCAGTTATGAAGCCCAGCGTCGTCCCGGCGGCCAGCAGCACCGGCGGCGCGACACCCAGCCTCCTGCTGGCGATGCCGCACACCA
Organism: Actinomadura rugatobispora; assembly: GCF_055379765.1. Lineage (NCBI taxonomy): Bacteria > Bacillati > Actinomycetota > Actinomycetes > Streptosporangiales > Thermomonosporaceae > Actinomadura > Actinomadura rugatobispora. Next base: position 11,196,210 of record NZ_AP029191.1, read on the forward strand.
GCATCACCGGCCCGAAGACCACCACCGGTTCAAGACCGCCACCGCCTCTCCTTCGTCAGCAGCCTCGGCCTTCAGCAGGCATCGGCCCGCACCGCGTTGGCGTCGGTGTCGGCGACTGCACGGCGGTGCCCTCGCGCGGCCGATGCCCCTGCCCGCGCCCGTCGCCAGCGCGGCCTTGCCCGTGACGCGCCAGCCGGTCGGCTGGTCCATCCGTCCCCCCATGCTCGTTCGCTGAGCGGTGCCCGTTCGCTGAGCGGTACGGGTCATTGCGCGGTGTAGCCGCCATCGACGGGCAGCGCGACGCCGACGACGAAGCTCGCGCCGTCGCTGCACAGCCACAGCACGGCCTGCGCGATCTCGTCGGCGTGCCCGAGCCGGCCGATGGGCTGGCCGGCCGCGGCCTCGGCGCGGTCCAGCTCCCCCTTGGCGATCATGTCGGCGACCATCGGGGTGTCGATGGTGCCGGGGCACACCGCGTTGATGCGAACGCCGCGCGGCGCGTACTCCAGCGCGGCGCTGCCGGTCAGGCCGATGACGCCGTGTTTGGACGCGTGGTAGGACGCGCGTCCGGGGATGCCGACCAGGCCGCCCAGCGAGGAGCAGTTGACGATCGCGCCACTGCCCTGGGTGCGCATCTGCCGCAGCTCGTGCTTCATGCACGCCCACACGCCGCGCAGGTTGATGGCGTTGACCTTGTCGAACACCCCGGCGTCCTCGTCGGCGGCGTCGCTGGACGGGATCTGAATACCGGCGTTGTTGAAGGCCATGTCCAGCCGTCCGAAGGCGGCGACGGCCTGGTCGACGAGCGCGGCGACCTGGTCCTCGTCGGTGACGTCGCAGGCGACCGCGAGTGCCCGGTGCCCGGCTGACTCCAGTTCGCCGGCGGCCTCGCGCAGCGCGGGCTCGTTGATGTCGGCCAGCACCACGGCGGCGCCAGCCTGCGCGAACGCGCGGGCGGTGGCCAGGCCCATGCCGGACGAGGCGCCGGTGACCAGGGCGACCTGGCCGGTGAAGTCGTAGGCGGGATTCACGAGTGCAGGCTCCTCATCTGCTGGCGGATATGGGCTTGCGGCTTGCGGGCACCGCGGTCGGCAGCAGCACCGCGGTGGTCTCTTCGGCGCCTTGGCGGGCTGGTCAGGGGCGCAGCAGGGTCTTGATGGCGCGGCGCTCGTCCATGGCCTTGTAGCCTTCGGCGGCTTGGTCCAGCGGCAGGGTGAGGTCGAAGACCTTGCCGGGGTGGACGCGGCCGCCTTGGACGGCGGCGTGGGAGTAGAACATGGCTCGGCCGTCGATGGTGACGCCGTGCGGGACGTCGGCGATGCCGCCGCCGGGGCGGGCCGAGTGCAGCGCCTGCTGCAGCGCCTGGTCGGTGCCGACGCATTTCACGACGCGGTCGGCGCCGATGCCGCCGGTGAGGTCCTTGACGGCCGCGGCGCCTTCGTCGCCGCGTTCGGTGACGACGTCGGTGGCGCCGAACGTGCGGGCCAGGTCCTGGCGGGTGTAGTGGCGGCTCATCGCGATGATGTTCCGCACCTGCTGGCCTGCGAGGTCGGCTTGGCAGCCGCCGACGTACTCGCGGTTGAGGCAGTTGCTGGGATACCCGTTGCGGCAGTTGGTGCAAGTGCCGTCACTGGCGAAGAACGGCCCTGTCGGCGCTGCCAGCGGGACGCGGTGTCCGCGCCGCCCTTTGTCCCAGGCCGTGGGAGTGCCACGTGGTACGGGCACCCGGCGCGAAACGCACCACGTTCGCCCGGGCCCGGGAGGGATCCTCGCCGCGGTACACCACATCGGCCCAGGCGTCCCCGCTGAGCATCTTCTCCGGCAGCTCGGTGGTCGCGGGCCGTTGGAGCGGTTCCATGATGATCTCTCCCTGAAGTCGAGGCCGCACGGGTGTGCGCGACCGGTTGACCGGCAGGGGCCGGCCGGGCGGGTCAGCTGCCGAAGAGGTCCTTGGCGACCGACATCGCCGACATGGCCCGGGGCCAGCCGGTGTAGAAGGCCAGGTGGGTGATGGCCTCGATCAGCTCGGCCTCGCTGACCCCGTTGTCCTTGGCCCGGCCCAGGTGGTGGCGCAGCTGCTCGGTGCTGCCGCTGGTGACCAGGCTCGCCACGGTGATCAGCGAGCGGTCCCGGAGCGGCAGTTGGGGGCGTTCCCAGACCTCGCCGAACAGCACGTCGTCGGTGAAGTGCACCAGCTGCGGCGCGAAGTCACCGAACATCTTCTGCGCCCCCGAGGGCTGATCGTTGTGAGTCATCGGCTGTGTCCCTTCTTGTCGGTGATCGACGGTGCTCTGGGGTTATGGCTGAGGGCGGGTGACGGCGAGGCGGGCACCGGCCGCTGCGGCGGCCAGTGCGATGACGGCGGCCAGTGCGAGGCTCAGGCGCAGGCCGTGCTCGAACCCGCCCGAGCCCGACAGCAGCGCGCCGAAGACGGCGACGGCCAGCGCGCCGCCGATCTGGCGGCTGGTGTTGAACACACCGCCGGCGGTCCCGGTCCGGTGGGCGGGGACGTGGTCCAGCAGCACGGCGGTGGTGGGCGGCATGACCAGCGGCCCGGCCAGCCCGACTGGGATCAGCAGCAGTGCGCTCACCCACACCGGTATCGAGGCGGGCGCCACCGCCAGGGCGATCGATCCGGCCGCGATCAAGCACAGGCCGGCCACGACCGGGACGCGGGGGCCGGTGCGCTGGGTGATCCGCGCCGAGAACGGGGTGAGGCACGCGCTGAGCGCCATCATCGGCAGGAACGCCACTCCGGCGCCCAGCGGCGACAGGCCGTGCTGCTGCTGGAAGTACAGGGAGAACAGGAACGGCAGGCCGTAGAACCCGACCATGAACGCGAACCCGATCGCCACCGCGATCGTCACGGTCGCCGAGCGGAACAGCTCCAGCGGGACCATCGGGTGCGCCACCCGCGCCTGCGCCAGCACGAACGCGGCGAACGACACCACTGCCACCGCCAGCGCGATCACCACCTGCGGGGCGGTGAACCCGGCCTGCCCGGCCTCGATCGCACCGTAGGTCAGCCCGCCCATCGCCGCTATGCCGGTGACCTGCCCGATCCAGTCGAACGGTGCCGCCCGGGTCGGCGGATGCGGGGCCCGGGCGAGCAGCAGCAGCGTGACCGCCCCGACCGGCAGGTTGATCCAGAAGATCATCCGCCAGGACGCCAGACTCAGCAGCCCGCCCAGCACCGGGCCCGCTGCGGCGGCCACCGCCCCGCCCATCGCCCACACCCCCACCGCGCGGGCACGGCGCCCCGCGTCAGGGTAGGCGTGCCGCACCAGCGCCATCGACGCCGGCATCATCACCGCCGCACCGACGCCCTGCACGAACCGCGCCGCCACCAGCACCCCCGGCGAGGGCGCCAGCCCGCACGCCGGCGAGGCGACCACGAACACCACCAGACCGGCACCGAACGCACGGCGCGCACCGATCCTGTCCGACAGCGCCCCCGCCGACAGCAGCAGCGCGGCGAACATCAGCGTGTAGCCGTCCACCACCCACTGCAGACCGGTGATCCCCCCGCCCAGCGCGGAACGAATCGAGGGCAGCGCGACGTTCACGATCGTCGCGTCCAGGGTGATGACGAAGAATCCCAGCACCGCGGCCGCCAGCGTCGCCCCCGCATGCCGGTCACCGGCGTGCTGGTCACCAGCGCAGGGAGCCCCGGCCGCCGCAGGGCGCAACAAGTCGGTGAAAGTCATGGCGGTGGAGTGATCCTTCAAAAGATGGGTGTGCCCGCCGGCCCACGCGGCCCGGCCACGCATCCCAGGCAAGCACCTACCCCACCTGACCTGGGAGTCTCCGTTGTGAGGGGTACCGTCAGGGACCCCCTGGGCCGGTGTCGCACCGGTAATCTTGGGCAGTGCCCGACCGCGATCAACACCGAGATCAGCGCCGTGATCAGCTGCGTGAGGACATTCGCCGGTTCCTCACCGGCCGCCGCGCCCGTCTGACCCCGCGGCAGGCGGGCCTGCCCGACATCGGCGGGCAGCGGCGGGTGGCGGGCCTGCGCCGCGCAGAGGTCGCGCAGCTGGCCAACATCAGCGTCGAGTACTACACCCGCCTGGAACGCGGGAACGTCCGCGGTGTGTCCGACGAGGTCCTCGACAGCCTCGCCGCCGCACTGCACCTGGACGACGTCGAACGCGCCCACCTCGACACCCTGGTCCGCGCCGCCAGCAACCCGCACCGCGGCCCGGACCGCGATGGCGGAGCCTCACACGTGCGCGCCAGCGTGCAGCAGATCCTCGACGCCATGACCGGTGCCGCCGCGTTCGTCCGCAACGCCCACCTGGACGTCCTGGCCACCAACGAGCTCGCCCGGGCCCTCTACCAGGAAGCGCTCGACACCCCCGAACAGCCGCCGAACCTGGCCCGCTTCGTCTTCACCGACCCCCGCGCCCGGCGCTTCTACCGCGACTGGGACGGCATCGCCCACGACGCCGTCGGCAGTCTGCGCACCGAAGCAGCCCGCACCCCTGCCGACACCGAACTGGCCGACCTCATCGACGAACTCGCCGCCGGCAGCAGCGACTTCCGCCGCCGCTGGGACGCCCACGACGTCGAGTACTACCGCAGCGGCCGGCAACCCTTCCACCACCCACATGTCGGCGACCTCGACCTCGACTACGACGCCCTCGAAATCCCCGCCGACCCCGGGCTGACCATCGTCACCTACACCCTCGCCGCCACCTCACCCCACACCGCCGCCTTCACACGGCTCCACCAACACCTCCCACCGCCGTAAAAGCCCGCGCTCGCAACGGCCAATGAGGTCAGGAAGGGCGAGGCCGCCGGTCAACGGGGCGGCGTCGGGCGGCGGGGCCGGCGTCAGCGGTGACCTTCGCTGAAGTCCGTTCACCGAGACGAACATGGGCGCCGAGGCCGGCCAATGGCGCAGCCGTGCGGGTCAAGCTCGGCAGTGGCGCTCTGGAACAGGTACTCCGCGCGCGGGTAGGACAGTCGGCCGCGGCCGGTGGCCCAGTGCACGTACTCGACCGCGCCGCACTTGGAAGTCACGCGGGCCCGGCGGAACTCGAGGTCGAGGTCTTCGATGTCGAGGGTGAGGATCTCTTCGGCGCGGGCGGCGGTTTCGTACAGCATCCGCCACAGCAGCCGCTCACGCAGCCCGTGGGCGTCGTCGGCCAAGGCGGGTGCGGGGATGGGGTGATCGCCGCGGCGGCGGGCTTGTGGCGGGTCAGCCGCCGGGCAGGGTTGGTGGCCAGGAGTTCCTGACGTTGCGCCCAGGTGGTGAACGAGGCGAGCGCGGACAGGTGCCGGTTCCAGGTCGCGGCCGCCGCGGTGTTCGACCGCTCCGTCACCGCGGCGAAGTCTTCAGGCGCCAGACCTGGTGCGGGTGGTGGCGGCCGGAATGGAGTCCAAGTAGCGGTCGACGGCGGACGCGAGGGTGCGGGCGCCGGACGGGTTGGAACCGGGCGGCGGTCGCCGGGGTGCTGGGTCAGGGGATGGTGAGGCGGCTGAGGCGTTCGCAGAGGGTCCAGACGGCGTCGCGGTTGTGCTGGTCCAGGACGCTGGCGGGCCAGTGGGCGTATTGGGCCTTGGCGTTGACGTAGGTGCCGGTGACGTTCTCGAGGTCGGGGCTGGAGGCCAGGTGGACGCTGGAGCGGGCCGCTTTGGCGAGGTCGGCGAGCAGGAGCGGTCCCAGCAGGCGCAGGAGGGGCACGGCGGGCCGGTAGGCGTAGGGGAAGGCGCGCATCGCCAGGGCCCGGTTGCCGGGGGTGTGGGCGTGGCCGGGGTAGGCGACGTTGACGGTGATCGCGGTGCCCTGGAGGCGCCGGGCGGCCTGCAGGCTCATGGCCATCAGGGCGGTCTTGGCGTGGTTGTACTGGGAGAAGGTCCAGCCGAGGTAGGTCTTCTCGCCTTGCAGGTTGTCCGGGTCGATGGGGCCGTCGGGCATGCCGCCGGTGAGGTTGACCACGCGGGCGCCTCCATGTTCGGCGGCGGCGGTCAGGAGGGGCAGCAGGAGGCCGGTGAGGGTGTAGGGGGCCAGGACGTTGACGGCGAAGGTGGCCTCGACGCCGTCGGCGGTCAGGCGCCGGTGACTGTTCATGCCGCCGGCGTTGTTGATCAGTACGTCGATGCGGTCGTGGCGGCGGGCGACCTCTTCGGCGAGGCGGCGCAGGTCGGCGGAGCTGGAGACGTCGGCGGTGAGGGCGGTCGCCCGGGCGGCGGCGTTGTGGGGACGGCGGCCGGTGGGCGGGTGGCCCGTCCGCGCGCCGTCGGTGCGGTGTGCGTCGCGGGTGAGTTCGGCGGCGGTGGCGCGGGCGCGGTCGGGGTCGCGCCCGACCACGATGACGTGGGCGCCGAGGCGGGCGAGGCCGCGCGCGGTCTCACGGCCGATCCCGGCGGTGCCGCCGGTGATCAGGACGGTCTTGGAGCGCAGCGGAGCGTTCATTCTGTCTCCTGTGGACGAGTATGGCACTTGATGACATGTTTATCATGTGATGTCGCAAGCTATCCTCGGTGCATGGTCGGTGGGGAGAGGGCCGGGCTGCGTGAGCGGACGCGGCGAGCGGTGCGCGCGGAGCTGGCGGAGCAGGCGATGGAGCTGTTCGTCGAGCGCGGGTACGAGGCCACGACGGTGGAGGACATCGCGGCGGCGGTGGGGATGTCCAAGCGCAGCTTCTTCCGCTACTTCGCGGTGAAGGAGGATGTGCTGTTCGGTGATGTGGAGGAGATCGCCGAACAGATCGCCGCCGAGATCACGGCGCGGCCCGAGCGGGAGGAGCCGTGGGAGAGCCTGCGGGTGGTGCTGGGCGCGTGGGAGGGGCGGATCCATGCCTCGCAGCGGGAGTTGGCGGGGCTGCGGCTGGTGGAGGCGACCCCGGTGCTGCGGGCGAGGCTGCACTACAAGCGCGATGAGCTGCGGGATCGGGTCGCGGACGCGTTGCGGGATCGGCCCGGCTCGGGCCTGGACGCCTTCACCGCGGACCTGCTGGTGGCGGCCGCGGGTGCGGCGTTGGACGCCGCTTCCCGCGAGTGGTTGCGGTCGGACGGGACTGCCGACAGGGCCGCGCTGGTGGAGCGGGCCTTCGCGATGCTGGCCCCGGCTCCGCCCCCAGCTGCCGCGCTCTGAGCCCTGAGCACCGCCGGCCCGCCCGGGACCCGGATCCGTCCTTCCCATCCACGGACGTTCGCTTCCCGTTGATCTCGGTTGTGGCCCTCTTGCGAGCGAAGGGCCGGCCACCTACGGCGCACCGTCCGGTCGCCGGGCCGGGACCGGAGGACCGAGCGGCGTGGACGTACTGACGGTACTGGGGCCAGCGTGCTCGCTGCCGTGATCACCGTGGTCGGCGCCCCGGCTACGGGCCTGCACGGCGGCGTCGGCGAATGGGCTGGCGTGCCGGCCGTGCTGCTCGGCTGCGGTGGCATTTGTCCGCCGGGTTGAGGGCCGTGGGGTGGCGGCGGCCACCCCTCGATTCGAACCGCGTCGACGGCCCCGGTGTGGCCCGGCAAGGAAGGCCTGCCCGGTCGGGTGGGGGGCGGAGACCTGCCGGTCGGCGGGCGTGGCCGTGCTGGCAGGCGATGGCCCGGCGCCGCCGCTCGGCCTCGTTGCCGCTGCGGCTGTGGATGACGCCGCGGCCATGCTGCTGGCGACCGGCGGGCGAGGCGTGGATGAAGGCCCTGCCGTTGCCGTCGGAGAGCCGAATGGGGTGCGATGGCGCAGCCCTGTCGGAAGGCCGGGCGGCAGCCCTCTGGCTTCGCGGTTCATGTGCGGGATTGCGTGTGGGGCCTTCCTCCGCAAGGGGATGTGCAGCCGCCGAAGGCATGCCCACATGTCCTTCACCATCGTCGGGGGTGGTGCCCGCGCCGTCGGCCGGGCGGCCGCGGCTGCCGTTTGGACGGTGGTGGGGCCGCTGACCGCCGTGGGTTTCCATGGCGGTCAGCGGTGAGCGCGTGGAGGTTCTGCCGGGTGTCGTGCGGCCCGTCGGCGGGGTCAGGTGCGGGCGTTCTGGGGCGGGCTGGTGGCCGTGTCCGCGGTTGGGACGCTGCCTGTGTGGTCGACGGGGGGCGGGGATTCGGTGAGGCCGATGCGCCGGTGGAGGCGGCGCAGGGGTGCGGGTGCCCACCAGTTGGCGTGGCCGGCCAGGCTCATGAAGGCGGGGACCAGGACGCCGCGGATGAGGGTGGCGTCGACGATGACGGCCAGGGCCATGCCGATGCCGAGCTGCTGGAGGAAGACCACGCGGCCGGTGGCGTAGGCGGCGAAGGAGGCGGCCAGGATGAGGGCGGCGGCGGTGACCAGCGGGGCGCTGCGGGCGATGCCGAGGGGTACCGATCCGGCGGGGTCGCCGGTGCGGTCGTACTCCTCCTTGATCCTGGACAGCAGGAACACCTCGTAGTCCATGGACAGGCCGTAGGCGATGCAGAACATCAGGATGGGGATGCTGGGTTCGATCGTTCCGGTGGGGGTGAAGCCGAGCAGGCCGGACAGGTTGCCGTCCTGGAAGACCCAGACCAGGGCGCCGAACATGACCGAGAGGCTGAGCATGTTGAGGACGGTGGCCTTGAGCGGGGCGATCAGGCTGCCGGTCATCAGGAACAGCACCACGAAGGTGACCGCGACGATGAGGGCGGCGACCAGTGGGAGGCGGGCGGTGACGCCGTCGCGGTAGTCGGCGAGTTCGGCGGGGTAGCCGCCGACCTGGACGGTGTAGGGGGCGGGGACGGAGCGGATCTGGCGCACGAGCCCGACGGCGTCGGCGTCGAGGCGCTGGGAGGCGGGGACGACCGACAGCCAGGTCCCGGTGCCCGAGGGGGCCGTGTGGCGGGCGCCGATGGGGGCGGTCACGGGTCGTCCGCGGGTGTAGGAGCCGGCGGCCGAGTCGACGCGGACGATGCCCTCGACGCGGGAGAGGCGTGCGGCGTAGGCGCCGGTGGTGGCGGGGTCGGCGGCGGTGCCGGCGGTGGCCTCGGGGGCGACGATCTGGAGGGCGTCGGCCTCCTCGACGGTGAAGGAGGTGCGGATCTGGTCGTACACCTGGCGGACGGGGGCCGAGGAGTTCAGGACACGGTCGTCGGGCAGCCCGAACCGTACGCCCAGGAAGGGGGCGCCCAGGATGAGGACGATGCCCAGGGCGGTTCCGCCCAGCAGGAGGGGGCGGCGCATGACGCGGGCGGCGGTGCGGTGCCACAGGCCCGCGGTTCCGGCGCGGGCGGGCGGTGGCGGGGGGTTGCGGCGTTCGACGCGGTGGCCGAGGAGCGCCAGGGCGGCGGGCAGCAGGACGGTGGCGCCCAGGACGGCGGCCAGGACGACGGCGACGCCGGCGTAGGCGAAGGAGGCCAGGAAGGGGAAGGGGAAGGCCAGCAGCACCAGCAGGGAGGCGGCGACGGTGATGCCGCTGAAGATCACGGTGCGGCCGGCGCCGCGGACGGTGCGGGCGAGGGCGTCGGGGACGGGTGCGCCGCGGCGCAGTTCCTCGCGGAAGCGGAAGATGACGAACAGGCCGTAGTCGACGCCGAGGCCGATGCCCATGACCAGGGCGATGTTGGAGGCGAAGGTGGAGATCTCGGTGAAGGCGATGACGCCGCGCAGCAGGGCCAGTGAGCCCAGCACGGCGAACAGGCCGACGCCGACGGTGACCAGGGCGGCGGCGAGCCGGCGGTAGACCGCCCAGAGCAGGAGCAGCACCATCGGCAGCACGATCGCCTCGGCGCGCAGGAAGTCCTGGCGGGCCTGTTGCATGACCTGGCGGAAGACCTCGTCGCCGCCGCCGACGCGGACGGTGACCTCGGCGTCGGTCCGGGTGAAGTGGGGGGCGAGCGCGGGGAGGATGTCGCGGCGGACGCGGTCGGCGTCGCCGGGGATCCAGGCCAGGACCAGAGCGTGGCGGGCGTCGTCGCTGCGCAGGGTGGCGGGGTTGCCGCGGGTCCAGTAGGACCAGGCGTCGCCGACTCCGGGGCGGGCGGCCAGTTCGCGGGTGAGGGCCTTGCCGGCGTCGGCGACGCGGGGCCGGTCGACGGTGCCGGTGCGGGCGGTGACCAGCAGCGCGAGGTTGGGGGCGCCGGTGGAGTGGGTGCGGGCCAGGGCGTGGCGGGCGGCCATGGATTCCGACCCGGGGGCTTCGAAGCGGTTGAGGGAGAGTGCGTCGATGGTGCCGGCGCCGACGGCTCCGGCCAGGATCATCAGGGCCAGTCCGGCGGTGACGATCCAGCGGGCGCGGCCGATGAGCAGCCGGGCCGGGCGTGAGGCGCCGGGCGGCGGTGCGGGCGGGCCGTGGCTTGCGGGCATGCTTCCCCCTGAACAAGTATGCGAGTATCGACTCGTATTCGAAGGGGGAGAATACGAGCAAACACTCGTATTTGCAATACTCCTCGGGCCGGCCGGTGGTGCGCGAGCGCGCCGCGCGGGGCCGAGCAGGAGTGGCGCAGGAGCCGTGGAGGGGGATCGGGACTGATGGCCCAGCAGGCGCGGACGCCGCGGCGGCAGGCGCGCGGCGAGCGGAGGATCCAGGAGATCCTGGACGCGGCGGCGGGGGTGTTCGCCGAGGTCGGGTACGAGGCCGCCACGACCAACCGGATCGCGGCGGCGGCCGGGATCTCCCCCGGTTCGCTCTACCAGTTCTTCTCCAACAAGGAGGCCGTCGCGCAGGCGCTGGCCGACCGGTTCGTGGAGCAGATGGGCCGGGCGCACCGGGAGGCGTTCGAGTCGGGCGATGATCTGGGCGCGCTGCCGCTGCCGGAGATGATCGACCGGATGCTGGATCCGATCCTGGCGTTCAACATCGCCAATCCCGGGTTCAAGGCGCTGTTCGCGCGTCCGGACATGCCGGCCGGTCTGGCCGCGGCGGCGCGTCCGATCCAGGCGGCGCTGGCGGGACGGGTGGAGGCGGTGCTGGCGGCGCGGGCGCCGGGCGAGCCGGAGGCCGAGCGGAGCCGCCGGGCCAGGGTGCTGATCCAGATCTTCCAGGCGATGGTGCCGCTGGTGACCTCGGCGCGCGAGGACGAGCGCGAGGCGATGATCGCCGAGGTGAAGAAGGTGCTGCGCGGCTACCTGGAGCCGCTGGACGGCCGCTGACCCCGGCCCCGCCGGGGCCCGCGGGTCACGCGGTGCGGCCGGGGGCCAGGTGGAGCGCAGGAGCAGGTTCTCGTCGTGGTCGCCGCCGAGTTCGCGGCGGTAGGCGATGGGCGCCCGGACGGGCAGGCCGCGCGGGTGAACCCGTCGCAGGTCATCCGGTCGGCGCCGGGGACGGTCAGGGGCCGCAGCAGGGACATGCCCGTGTAGCACAGGGTGCCGTGCAGCAGCGGGTGGGGAGGGCGGCGGTTCCGCCGGGCCGGGCTCGTCCCGGGCCCGGCGGAACCCGTGCTTGCGGGGGTCAGGTGCCGGCGCCGACGGGGTCGGGTGGGAGGGAGACGGCGGGGGTTCCGGCGTCGTTGTGGCGGTCGGCCCAGGCGGTCAGGGCGGTGCGGCAGGCGTGGTCGAGGTGGCGCAGTCCCGCCAGGTCCAGTTCGATGGGCCGGTCGCGGGGCAGGGCCTCCAGGGTGTCGAGCATCTTGGGCAGGCGCAGGAAGGTGGCGTTGCCGGTGAGGGCGACGTGGACGGGGCCGTCGCCGTCGTCGGTGACCTCCAGGTGGATGTGGGAGGTCTCCCAGGCGGTTTTGAGGACGGCCAGCAGCAGGCCCAGCAGGACGCCCTCGAACAGGTTGAGGGCGACGACGGCGACGGCGGTGCAGATCAGGATGATCGCCTCGCCGCGGTGGCGCCGCCACAGCGGGCGCAGCTGGGCGGTGGGCAGCAGTTTCCAGCCGGCGTGGACCAGGACGCCGGCCAGGGCGGCCAGCGGGATGAGGCCGAGCGCGGCGGGCAGCAGCGCGGCGAACAGCAGCAGCCACACGCCGTGCAGGACGCGTGCGGCCTTGGTGCGGGCGCCGGCCTGGACGTTGGTGGCGCTGCGGACGATGACGGCGGTCATGGGCAGGGCGCCCAGGGCGCCGCAGACGGTGTTGCCGGCGCCCTGGGCCATGAGCTCCTTGTCGTAGTCGGTGCGGGGGCCGTCGTGCATGCGGTCGACGGCGGCGGCGCTGAACAGGCTTTCGGCGGAGGCGATGAGGGCGAAGGCGGCGATGGTGCCCAGCCCGGCCAGTTCGGTGAGCGGGGCCAGGTCGTCCAGGCCGGGCGGCTGGACGGCATTGAGCAGGCCCTGGACCTGGAGCCGGTCGACGGGCAGGTCCAGGACGGGGACGGCGGCGGTGGCCAGGGCGACGGCGGCCAGGGGGCCGGGGACGGCGCGCACGCGTGCGGGCAGGCGGGGCCACAGGACCAGCACGGCGATGGTGGCGGCGCCCAGGCCCAGGGATGCCGCGGCGGCGGGGGTGGCCAGGGCGTCGGTGAGCAGGGCGGGCAGTCCGGCGAGTTTGGCGGGGCCGGAGCCGGGGGCGGTGACGCCGGCCATGGCGTACAGCTGCCCGGCGATGATGGTCAGCCCGATCCCCGCGAGCATGCCCTCGACGACGGCGACGGAGATGGCGCGGAACCAGCGGCCCATGCGCAGGGCGCCCAGCAGCAGCTGGATGAGCCCGGCGGCCAGGACCAGGGTGCCCAGGGCGGCGACGCCGTAGCGGTGGACGGCCTCGAACACCAGCACGGTCATGCCGGCGGCGGGCCCGGAGACCTGCAGGCTGCTGCCGGGCAGCAGCCCGGCGACCAGGCCGCCGACGATGCCGGTGATCAGGCCGAGTTCGGCGGGCACTCCGGAGGCGACGGCCACGCCCGCGCACAGCGGGAGGGCGACCAGGAAGACGACGAGGGAGGCGGCGATGTCGCGCCGCCAGGTGATGGCGGTCATGGGTTCCCCGAATCGGCTGGGAGCGGAGCGGTCGGTCAGAGCGGCCGGAAGGCGCCGGGGCCGTGGCCGGGTCGGGGTTCGGGGTCGCGGGTGTGGTCGGCGGCGTGCTCGCGGGTGTGCTCCCGGCCGTCGGCGGCGTCGCCGGTGGTGTCGTCGGTGGTGTGGCCCGCGGTGGGGCGGGGGGCGGGTGCGGGCTGGTGGGCCAGGACGGTGCCGGTGTGGACTTCGTAGTACCAGCCGTGCAGGCCGATGCGGCCTTCGCGCAGGCGTTCGGCGACGCAGGGGTAGCCGCGCAGCCGGTCGAGCTGGGCCAGGACGTGGTGGCGGACGGCGTCGGCGAGCTGGGCCTCGGCCGGCCGGGCGGCGGGCCCGCCCGCGCCGCCGTGCGTGCCGCTGCGCGCGCCGCCGGGCGGGGTGGCGGCGGTGGGCGGGGTGGCGTGGTGGGTGAGCCAGCCGTTCATGGCGGGGACGTGGGAGAGGTCGTCGCCGCGGACGCGGGCGGCGACGGCGGCGCACTGGGAGTGGCCGCAGACCACGATGTCGGCGACGCCCAGGACCTGGACGGCGAATTCGATGGTGGCGGTCTCGCCGCTGGGGCGGGCCAGGTCGTAGCGCGGCACGATGCCGCCGGCGGTGCGCAGTTCGAACAGTTCCCCGGGTGCGGCGCCGGTGATCAGCGAGGGGATGACGCGGGAGTCGGAGCAGGTGATGAACAGGGCCAGCGGCTGCTGGCCGTCGGCCAGCGGGGCCAGGGAGCGGCCGTCGGCGGCCATGCGGTCGCGGAAGGAGCGGGCGTTGTCGACGAAGGAGCGCATGCGGAATTCCCCCAGGGGTGCGCCGCCGTCGTGGCGGGCACGTCGATGGAGCGGACATCGGTCGTGCTGCGGTGATCGCGCCGTGGCGTGGTGGCGGCCGCGGTGTGGTGGGGCGGCGCGCGTCCGTGCGGTGGCCGGCGCGGAGAAGGCGGGTGTGAGGCGGGGCGCGGTGGCCGTGGGCGCCCTGTCGTGCCGCGGTGTGGCACGGCGTGCCCGGTGTGCCCGGCGTGCTCGTGGCTGGGCCGGGTGGGAGGTGCCGGGATGGCGGCATGGACGCGTCGCCGGTCGCCGCCGGTGGTCGCCTGCCGCGTTCCGTCGTCGCCGTTGGCCTGGCGGCCTGGTGGCCGTGGCCGGCGGGACGGGTGCGGCGTGCTCGCGGTGCCTGGGCCGTGTCGCCGCCGGGTGCCCGGCCGCGCCTTGGTCACGTGTGGTGACGCGTGCCCCACGGACGGTGTCCGAGCGCGGGGTCGGTGTCAGGCGCGGCCGCCTGATCGGCTGTGGGCGATCAGTGGCGGGTGCGGCGGGGGTTCGGCCGGAACGTGCGAGCGGGCGTCCGGTGCGGCGCCGGGCTCGGCGCGCGGCGTGGTGCCGGGCGGGCGGGTCGCCTCGAGCGGGCGCGGATCAGCAGCGGAACACCTGGAGGAGGGCGCGCGTGTCCCTGGCCGTGCGGGTGCGCAGGCCGCGGGGGCGTCCGTCGTGGTCGCGGGGGTGGAAGGCGGCGCCGGCGCGGTGGTCGTCGAGGTAGGGCTTGGAGAGGTCGTCGGGGGTCTTGAGGATCCGGGTGTCGGAGACGGTGCAGCGCAGGCGGACGTGGGAGTGCCCGACGCCTTCGCGTTCGCTGGGCCGTTCGCGTTCCTCGCAGGTCTCGGCGAAGGCGGTGGCGGCGCCGGCGGGGCTGCCGGGCGGAGGCCCGGCGGTGCCGGCCGTCAGCGGGGTGGCGGTGGCGGGCGCGGGGAGGGCGGGTCCGGTGTCGGCGCCGCCGGGCACGGCCGCGCCGAGCGTCAGCAGCATGCAGGCGCCCAGCAGCAGGACCAGCGCCCTCCGGGTGATCGCGGCGGTGGGCCGGAGCCCCGCGCACCGGGTCACGCGCACCTCCCCCCACTGCGGTCACGCCGGAGGGCGCACGACGGCGACGCCCCTGTTGATCTTCTCTGCACGAGGATAGACGGCAGCGTGTCACCACGGTATCGCTTTGCGTACAACGACACGCGAATTAACCTTCACCGTCCGGCATGATCGCGGCCGCCGGCGGCCGCCCGGTGCGGCGGGCGGGCGGGGGCCGTCGCCGGGCGCGGGTCAGGCGTGTTCGGGGTCGAGTTCGACGGGTTCGGCGATGACGTCGACCATGGCGCCGTTGCGCAGGACGGTGATCTGCAGGGGCCGTCCGATCGCCTCGGCGAACATCAGGCGCTGCAGGCTCTGGGCCTGGCTGACGGGCGCGCCGCCGGCGGTGAGGACCAGGTCGCCGGGGCGTAGCCCGGCGCGGGCGGCGGGGCTGCCGGCGACGACCTCGGCGACCCGCAGCGCCTGGTCCTGGCCGAGCCGGGGGCGCAGGGAGGCCGGGACGGGGACGGGCGCGGCGACCAGGCCGAGGAAGGCGCGGCGGACGCGCCCGTCGCGCATCAGGGATCCGATGATGCGGCGGGTGGTGGCGTTGATGGGGACGGCCAGGCCCAGGCCGATCCCGGCGACGGCGGTGTTGACGCCGACGACGCGGCCGGAGGAGTCGGCCAGCGCGCCGCCGGAGTTGCCGGGGTTGAGGGCGGCGTCGGTCTGGATGACGTCCTCGATGACGCGGGCGGCGGTGCCGCTGCGGGCGGGCAGGGAGCGGCCCAGGCCGCTGACGACGCCGGCGGTGACCGAGCCGGCCAGGCCGAGGGGGTTGCCGACGGCGACGACCAGCTGCCCGGTGACCAGCCGGTCGCTGTCGCCGAGGGTGACGGGGCCGGGGGTGGGGCCGTCGGCGCGGATCACGGCCAGGTCGGACAGGGGGTCGGTGCCCACAACGGCGAAGGAGGCGGTGGTGCCGTCGGAGAAGGCGGCCTGGCCTTCGCGGGCGCGTCCGACGACGTGGGCGTTGGTGAGCAGGAATCCGTCGCCGGTGAAGGTGACCGCCGAGCCGGCCCCCTCGCGGCCGCCGTGCCGCACGCGCAGGGCGGCCACGCGCGGGGTGATCAGGCGGGCCACGTCGGAGACGACGCGGGAGTAGGCGTCCAGCGGGGCCTCGCCGCCGTCCCGCCCCGGCTCGTCCCGGGGCGGCGGGCCGTGCGGCGGCTCGTCGTGGGAGAACTCGTCGTGTCCGGGGCCGTCGCGGCGCGGGTCGCGGCCCGGGTCCTGTGGTTGGGGGCTCATCGCACCTCCCGATGATTACATGGTTACACGGCAACACCGAAAGGTGAAGAAGGCTTCCCGCCCCCCTTCGGCGTCGCGGGGGCGCATCGAAACGGTTGCGTACACATCGGCGTGCGGCTAGTGTACGGAACGGTTTCGTTTCGATGTACGGGGGCGGGGTCATGGCGGTGGGGCGCGGCCGGGCGCGGGAGGAGGCGATCCTGCTGGCGACGCTGGAGCTGCTGGCCGAGGTCGGCTACGACCAGATGACGATGGACGCGGTCGCGGTGCGGGCCCGTGCCAGCAAGGCCACCATCTACCGGCGGTGGCCGGGCAAGGCCGAGCTGGTGGTGGCGGCGGTGCGGCGGCACGCGGGCGGGCCGGCCGCGGCGGTGCCCGACACCGGGGAGCTGCGCGCGGACCTGCTGGCGGTGCTGGGGATCATGCGCGAGGGCCTGACCGGACAGGACGCGGCGCTGCTGCTCGGGCTGATGATCGCGATGCGGCGGGACGAGGAGCTGGCGCGCACCGTGCGGGCGCAGGTGGTCGGCGACAAGCGGGAGCTGTTCGGCGTCGTGGCCGGGCGGGCGGTGGAGCGCGGCGAGCTGCCGGCCGCCGCGGCGCCGCCGGCGGTGGCGATGTCGGCGGAGGTGGCCTCGGCGATGCTGCTGTCGCGGGTGATGGTCACCGCAGAGCCGCTGGACGAGGCGTTCCTGTGCCGGCTGGTCGACCAGGTGCTGCTCCCCCTTCTCCTGCGCCGGCCCCCCGCGGCGACAGCGGCCGGTGAGACCGACGAGGCCGACGAGACGACCGGTGGCGGAGCGGACGCCCCGGGGTGAACACCGATACCGGTGACCAGGAAGTGAGGACGGTCATGTGGCAGGCGATCGTGCTGGGTCTGGTGGCGGGGGTGCTGGGCGGCAACGCCGTCCCCCACTTCGTGGCGGGCATCACGCGCCGCTCGTACCCGAACCTGATGGGCAACGGGCCGGTGCCCAATCTGGTGAGCGGCTGGGTGGGCCTGGTGGCGACCGGGCTGCTGTGGCACTGGGCGGACACCGCGGGCCATGACGGCTGGGCCCTGGGCGCGGCGGCGGCGGGGGTGCTGCTGATCGGGCTGTTCCACGCGGGGCCGGGGGCGTTCGGGAGACCCGCTCGCGGGGAACGCCCCGCGTGACGGGCGGCTCCCGGCGCGGCCCGTCCGGCCCCGCCGGGAGCCGGAGATCATTAGGCTCGGGGCATGGGGATTCCCGGAACGTCGTCGCAGGAGCCGGTGGTCGTCGAGCGCGCCGAGGGGCACGGCGGCGAGCTGGTGCTGCGCCGCGCCGCCGACGGCCACCACGAGATCATCAGCAACGGGGTGTTCCTGATGGACACCCGCAACGGCGAGTCCGAGCGGCTGCTGGTGCGCGAGGCCGTCCGGGGGCTGGCGGCGCCGGCGCGGGTCCTGATCGGCGGGCTGGGCGTGGGGTTCTCCCTGCGGGAGGCGCTGCGGCTGCCGCAGGTGTCGCACGTGCGGGTGGTGGAACGCGAGCCCGCCGTGGTCGCCTGGCATCGCGGCGGGCCGCTGGCGCCCTGCTCCGGCGGCGCCCTGGACGATCCGCGCGTGCGGGTCGAGCTCGGCGACCTGGTCGGCTGGCTGGCACCGCCCCCCGGGGCGGGACGCGGCGCGCCCGAGCGGTTCGACGTGGCGTGCCTGGACATCGACAACGGCCCCGAGTGGACGGTCACGCCCGGCAACGCCCGCCTGTACGGGCCGCAGGGGCTGGAGTCGCTGCGCGGCAGGCTGACCGCGCGCGGCGTGCTGGCGGTGTGGAGCGCGGGCGCCGCGCCCGCCTTCGAGGGCCTGCTGCGGGAACGGTTCGCGCACGTGCAGGCCCTCCCGGTGCCGGTGCCGCGCGGCGAGCCCGACGTGGTCTACCTGGCCCGCGACGAGCCCGCTCCCCCCGTCTGACCCCGCCCGACCCCGCCTGATCACCGCGCGCGGCGCACCGCCGGGACCGGATGTGGCGACCCGCGCATGTCCGGCCAACACCCGGTTCGCTAGGTTTCGGCCAGACACAACCTATTTGGAGGGACTTGTGGCTACCGTTCACGCAGCCCGGCGGCGCGACGCCGTCCTGGGCGACCTGCTGCCCGGATCCCTGGCCCGCGACATCGCGCTGGTCGCCGGCTCGGCCCTCTTCGTCGGCCTGGCCGCCCAGATCGCCGTACCGCTGCCGGGCACCCCCGTCCCGGTCACCGGGCAGACCTTCGCCGTGCTGCTGGCCGGCGCCGCGCTCGGCTGGGGCCGCGCCGCACTGGGCATGGCGCTCTACCTGGCCGCCGGGATGGCCGGCGTGCCCTGGTTCGTCGACGGGCAGTCGGGCACCGGCCTCCCCACCCTCGGCTACGTGATCGGGTTCGTGGTGGCCGCCGCGGTCGTGGGCCGCCTGGCCGAGCGCGGCGGCGACCGCACCCCGCTGCGCACCGTCGGCACCATGGCGCTGGGCACCACGATCATGTACGCCGCCGGAGTGCCGTACCTGATGGCCTCCCTGGGCGTCGACCTGGGCAAGGCGCTGGACCTGGGCCTCACACCGTTCCTGGCCGGCGACGCGCTGAAGGTGCTGCTGGCGGCGGGCCTGCTCCCGGCCGCCTGGAAACTGGTCGGCCGCCGCGCCGGCACCGCCGAGCGGTAACCACCCGCACAGGGCAGAGACGAGGGCGGTGCGCACCCCGCGGCGGGTCCGCACCGCCCTCCGCCCAGAGCCCGGCCGGATGTGGCGCACACCTCAACCAGACCGCCCGGCACGCAGGTTTGAACGGGTTCAACTCTGTCGTAGAGTGGCACCCGTGAACCTGGCCGTGAGCGCACCCGACCGCCTGGTCGTCCGCACCGTCCACATCCCCGACCCAGGCGACCTCATCGCCCGCCTCCCCCACCCGGCCGCACTGGCCTGGATCAGGCACGGCGAAGGCATCGTCGGCTGGGGCCAGGCCGCACGCCTCGACCTCCCCGGAGGCCCCGACCGCTTCGCCGACGCCGACCGATGGCTGCGCGAACTGTTCACCACCGCCTCCATCGACGACCCCCTCCAGATCCCCGGCACCGGGCCCGTCGCCTTCGGCGGCTTCGGCTTCGACCCCAAATCGGCCGACTCGGTCCTCATCGTCCCCCGCTGGATCCTGGGCCGCCGCGACGGCCACGCCTGGCTCACCACCATCGGCGCCGACGCCGACCCCCTCGCCCTCCTCCACCGGCCCCGCCCCACCACCCGGCTCACCTGGAGCGACGGCGCCCTCACCGCCCCCGCCTGGCAACGCGCCGTCGGCACCGCCGTCGACCGCATCCGCGCCGGACGCCTCGGCAAGGTCGTCCTGGCCCGCGACCTGCACGCGCACGCCGCCGAACCCATCGACGCCCGCGTCCTGCTGCGCCGCCTCGCCGACCGCTACCCCGGCTGCTACACCTTCTCCTGCGCCGGCATGGTCGGCGCCACCCCCGAACTCCTCATCCGCCGCACCGGCGGCACCCTGGACTCCCTCGTCCTGGCCGGCACCACCGCCCGCGGCACCACCCCCCACGACGACGCCGCCCGCGCCGCCCGCCTCTTTGCCTCCGCCAAGGACCGCCAGGAACACGCCTACGCCGCCGAGATGGTCCGCGACGCACTCGCCCCGCTGTGCGCCGAACTCACCGTCCCCGACCGGCCCGAACTGCTCACCCTCGCCAACGTCATGCACCTGGCCTCCGCCGTCCACGGCCGCCTCGACAGCGACCGCTCCGTCCTGGACGTCCTGGCCGCCCTCCACCCCACCCCCGCCGTCTGCGGCACCCCCACCGACACCGCCCTGCACCTCATCCGCGAACTCGAGGGCATGGACCGCGGCCGCTACGCCGGCCCCGTCGGCTGGGTCGACTCCCGCGGCGACGGCGAATGGGGCATCGCACTGCGCTGCGCCCAGATCCAAGGCACCCACGCCCGCCTGTTCGCCGGCTGCGGCATCGTCGCCGACTCCGACCCCGCCGCCGAACTCGCCGAAGCCCAGAACAAGTTCCGCGTCATGCAGGACGCCCTTGAGGGCTGACCCCGCACCAACGGCACCCCGCACACCCCGTGGACACCCCCCGGGCCACGGCGGCACCACCCGAACGGACACCCCTGCGTCCGGGACGCCCCGAATTCGGCAGCACGCCACCCCATCTGCGATCATGGCCGACCGTGACCAGGGGAAGGCCGCGACCGGCGCACCGCGGGCGACGCCCCCCGGCCACCCCAAGACGCACCACCCACGCGAAGGAAAGAGAAAGAACGTGGACGTCGAACGGACCGCACTGCCCGGCATCGGCCTGCAGCATGTCCTCACCACCGGGCGCGGCCGCCAGATCGGGGTCGTCTCCCACCGCACCGGACGCAAAGACCTGGTGATCTACGACAAGGACGACCCCGACAGCTGCGTCGTCACCGTCAAACTCACCACCGAAGAGGCCAACGCCATCGCCGAACTCCTCGGCACCGGCCGCGTCGTGGAACGCCTCGCCGACCTGCACCGCCAGGTCGAAGGCCTCATCACCGAACAGATCCCCATCGCCCCCGGCTCCCCCTACGCCGGACGCCCCCTCGCCGACGCCCGCGTCCGCACCCGCACCGGCGCCTCCATCGTCGCCATCGTCCGCGACGGCCAGGTCATCGCCAGCCCCCGCCCCGACTTCACCATCGAGGCGAGCGACATCGTCGTGGTCGTCGGCACCGACGAAGGCGTCTCCGCGGTCACCGCCATCTTCACCCAGGGGTGACCCCCACCGGGCACAGCCCGCCGACCAGCCCACCGGCCGCGCCCCCGCACGGCCGGCCGCCGCCGACCCCGCCGACGGATAGAGAACCATGCACACCGCCGTACAACTGATCGAACTCGGCGCCATCATCCTCGCCCTCGGACTCCTGGGCGCGGTCTCGACCCGCTTCTCGATCTCCCCCATCCCCCTCTACCTCCTGGCCGGACTCGCCTTCGGCTCAGGCGGCATCCTCCCCCTCGGAGCCAGCGAGGACTTCGTCGCCATCGGCGCCGAGGTCGGCGTCATCCTCCTGCTGTTCACCCTCGGCCTGGAATACACCGCCGACGAACTCGTCGGCACCCTGCGCACCTCCGCACCCGTCGGCCTCATCGACCTCGTCCTCAACGCCGCACCCGGCGTCATCGCCGCACTCCTGCTCGGCTGGGGCCCCGTCGCCGCCGTCGCCATGGGCGGCATCACCTACGTCACCTCCTCCGGCATCACCGCCAAAGTCATCGGCGACCTCGGCTGGCTCGGCAACCGCGAAACCCCCGCCGTCCTGTCGGTCCTGGTCTTCGAAGACCTCGCCATGGCCGCCTACCTGCCCATCCTCACCGCCCTCCTCGCCGGAGCCGGCCTCATCGGCGGCGCCACCGCCCTCGGCATCGCCGCCCTCACCATCACCGTCATCCTCTACGTCGCCCTCCGCCACGGAAAACTCGTCGAACGCTTCGTCGCCAGCCCCAGCGAAGAAGTCCTCCTCCTCAAAGTCCTCGGCCTCACCCTCCTGGTCGCCGGCATCGCCCAGCAGCTCCAGGTCTCCGCCGCCGTCGGCGCCTTCCTCGTCGGCATCGCCCTGTCCGGCCCCCTCGCCCACACCGCCCAGAAGATCCTCTCCCCCCTCCGCGACCTGTTCGCCGCCGTCTTCTTCGTCTTCTTCGGCCTCCACACCGACCCCGGCGACCTGCCCCCCGTCCTGGGCATCGCCGCGCTCCTCGCCCTGGCCGGCATCGCCACCAAACTCGGCACCGGCTGGATGGCCGCCCGCCGCGCCGGCGTCGCCCTCACCGGACGACTGCGCGCCGGCGCAGCCCTCACCCCCCGCGGCGAGTTCAACATCGTCATCGCCGGCCTGGCCGTCTCCGCCGGCACCAACGCCCAGCTCGGCCCCCTGGCCGCCGCCTACGTCCTCATCCTCGCCGTCGCCGGCCCCCTGCTCGCCCGCACCGCCGAACCCCTCGCCCACGCCCTCCGCGGCAAACACACCCACAACCTCCGCCGCGTCGACGAGGACCCCGACGAGATCCCCGACCCCGCCCCGGCGGCGGCCACCGCCCAGCCCGCCGGCGACACCGACATCACCGGCCTGGAAGACACCGCCGAAGCCAACCGCTGACCGCCCGCCCCTCCCGGGCACCCCCACCGGCACCCCGGTGGACCGGCCCCGCCACGCCGGTCCACCGCACGATCATCACCGCAAAGCCGCCCTCAGCGCGCCTTCAGAACCGCCCTCGACCCCTCAGGGACGCCTCAGGGACGCCTCAGGACGGCTGGCACGCCGGGCACCAGAACAGATTCCGCCCCGCCAGCACATCGGCGCACACCGCCGTACCGCACACCAGACACGGCAACCCCGCCCGCCGGTACACATACACCTCGCCACCATGCTCATCCACCCGAGGCGGACGCCCCATCGCCTCCGGCGTGTGCTCAGGACGCACCGTGTCGATCCGCCCCACCCGCACACCCTCCGCCATCAGCACCCGCAGGTCCTCCCAGAGCCCCATCCACCGCTCCCGCCCCAGCGCACGACCCGCCACCAGCGGATGCACCCCCTGCCGGAACAGCACCTCCGCCCGATAGATGTTCCCCGGCCCCGCCACCACCGACTGATCCATCAACAACACCGCCACACTCGTCCGCGTCCGCGAGATCCGCCGCCACGCCACCTCCGGATCCGCATCGGCCCGCAACGGATCGGCCCCCAGCCGATCCCGCAGCACCTTCACCTCACCCCGATCCAGCACCTCGCACGCGTTCGGCCCGCGCAGATCGGCGTACCCCGCCCCACCCGACAACCGCAACCGCACCGCACCCACCGGCGCCGGAGCCTCACCGAAGAAGTACTTGCCGTAGATCCCCAGATGCACATGCAGCACCCGCTCCCCGTCCTCACCGAACCCCAGCAGCAGATGCTTGCCATGAGCGTCGGCCTCCCGCAGGACCAGCCCGTCCAGCAGACGAGCCCCCTCACCGAACCGCCCCTGCGGACTCGTCGCGCGCACGCGCCGGCCGCCGAACATCCGCTGATGCTCGGCGGCCAGACGGTGGATCGTATGACCTTCAGGCATGACCGATCAGCATAGGACCGTCACGACCGAAGCGGCTCCCCGACATCATGCATATGCCGCAGCGCCTGACCGTAGGAGTCCAGCAGACCCGTCTCCACATACGGCAGCCCCACCCGCTCGCAGTGCTCGCGCACCAGCAGCTGCAGACGCCGCAGATTCGGCCGCGCCACGCTCGGGAACAGATGGTGCTCGACCTGGTAGTTCAACCCGCCCAGCAGGTAGTCGTTCACCGCACCGCCGCGCACGTTCCGCGACGTCAGCACCTGCCGCCGCAGATGATCCCACCGCTCACCCGGCCCCGGCATCGCCATGCCCTTGTGGTTGGGCGCGAACGCGCTCCCCAGATGCACCCCGAACAGCGCCTGGTGCAGCAACATCAACGCCACCGCCTTCCCGGGCGACAGCAACGTGAACGCCAGCGCCACATACCCGACCGCGTGCGCCGCCAGCAACGCCCCCTCCAGCACACGATCCCGCACCGGCAGCCGCCGCAGATCAAGCGCGCTGTTCACCTGCAGGTTCAACCCCTCCAGCAGCAGCAACGGGAAGAACAACCACGCCTGCCGCCGCGCCATCCACCCCGCAAGCCCGCTGTGCCGCTTCGCGGCCTGCTCCCGCGTCCACACCAGCACCCCCTCCCCGACATCCGGGTCCTTCTCCACATGATTGGGATTGGCGTGATGCCGGTTGTGCTTGTCGTTCCACCACCCGTACCCCATGCCCAGCATCAGGTTCCCCAGCAGATACCCCAGCCACCGGTTCACCCGATGCGACGCGGCGATCTGCCGGTGCCCCGCGTCATGCCCCAGGAACCCCGTCCGCGCCGACAGCACCGCCAGCGGCAACGTCATCACCAGCACCCACCACGACCCGCCCAGCCAGCCGACGGCCGCCCACGCCCCCGCGGTCGCGGCCAGGTTCGCCCCGATCGCCCACGCGTAGTAGCCCCGCCGCCGCTCCAGCAACCCCGCCTCACGCACCCGCCGCGCCAACGGGCCGAAGTCGCTCGCGACCGAACCGCGATCCGGCCGGGATTCCAGGGTGACGGTCATGCGGGGCCTCTCTCTCCGAGGGGGTACGGTGGGGCCGCCCACCCCGGCGAGACACCCGGATGAACGCACGCGCAACGGCGTGACCCGAACGCTACGGAGCCCAAGATCGCGCGGTCACCCCGCCGCAGAGCCATCTCCCCCCTGGCTCACAGGTCTCATGTCCGGCCCCGGCGCATCACCCCCCAAGGGGGGATTCCGCCCCGCCCCGTGGTCCCCGGGCCGGGTGAACATCCCGTCGCTCCCGGCATATAGGCTCAGAAGCCATGAACGCGCGCTCACGGTGGATCGATCTGGACGGGGCGGTCAACGTCCGCGACCTCGGCGGCCTCCCCACGGCCGACGGCCGGACGACACGGCGCGGCCGGGTGCTGCGCTCCGACAACCTGCAGGACCTGTCCGTCTCCGACATCCGGATCCTGCTCGACGACTACGAACTCAAGAACGTCATCGACCTGCGCAGCGACGCCGAGGTGCGCCTGGAGGGCCCCGGCCCGCTGACCCGCACGCCCTCGGTCACCGTGCACCACCTCTCCCTGTTCTCCGAAGGCGGCCGGCACACCGACGTCGCCGCCGACACCGGCGGAGCGCGCAACGGCGGCCGGGGCTCCGGCGAGGTGGACCTCGACAAGGTCCTCCCCTGGCAGCAGCGGACCGAGGACGGCCCCGAGAGCGACCGCTCGATCGGCCACTACCAGGGCTACCTGCGCGACCGCGCCGACTCCATCGTGGCGTCGCTGCGGGTGATGACCCGCACCGACGGCGCGTCGCTGGTGCACTGCGCGGCGGGCAAGGACCGCACGGGCGTGGTGTGCGCGATGGCGCTGGACATCGCCGGCGTCACCCGGGAGGCCATCGTGGCCGACTACGCCCAGACCGCCGAGCGCATCGAGTCCATCCTGGCCCGGCTGCGCGCCAGCGACACCTACGCCGCCGACCTCGACTCCCGCCCGGCCGACACGCACGTGCCGCAGGCGGCGACCATGGAGAAGTTCCTGGCCAGGGTGGACGAGGAGCACGGCGGAGTCCAGCCGTGGCTGGCCTCCCACGGCTGGACCGACGAGGACACCGACATCCTCCGGGGCCGTCTCCTCGATTGAGGTTTTTGTTTTTGGGCCGGGGGTTGGTGGAGCGCTCCACCAACCCCCGGCCTTTACGTTGTAAGTTGAATATTGGATTAAAGAGGCCGGCGGGCCGGGCAGCGTCCGACAGGCCGGCCACGAACCCCTTGCAGCCCAGGCGCACCCTGAAAGGCCCCCGGCAGCGGCGCGTCTCCAGCGCCTAGGCCCGAGCGGCGCCAGAGCGGCCCCGCTCCCCCGACATGCGGGTCTCCCCCTCTGGATAGCGCGCAGGGACGGTACGCCCTCCCCCGGAGGGGGGACGCCGAGGGTGTGGGCGCGCAGCAGGGCCGACCAGGCCACCACCGTCGGCGACCACCCGTGCGGTCCGTGCGGGTGGTTCTGGGCTGTGACCGTGCGGCCACTCGACAGGACCGCCCTTCCCGGCCTCGGGCGGGGCTGGGCCGTGCCCGGTGGCGGCCCGGACCGGCAACCACCGAGCCACGCCTCAAAGGCCCGCCATGACCACCGGTCGCACGGACGAGGACTTCCCCCTGGAGCGGGTGCCGCGTTCAGCCCGCTACCCCTGGTTCAACGTGGCCGTGCAGCGCTTCGGTCAGCTGTCCGACCTCACCCAGTTCCTGCTGGGCGCGACCTTGGGCGCCGGGCTGTCGTTCTGGGGCGCGTTCTGGGCCCTCACCCTCGGCTCGGTGATCCTGGAAGTGGTGTGCGTCTTCGTCGGGATCGCCGGGATGCGCGAGGGCCTGTCCACCTCCGTGCTGGCCCGCTGGACCGGGTTCGGCCGGTACGGCTCCACCCTGATCGGCCTGGTCATCACCGTCAGCCTCTTCGGGTGGTTCGGCGTCCAGACCGCCGTGTTCGCCGAGGGCCTGCGGTCCCTGGTGGGCGGGCCGCCGCTGTGGGTCTGGGCGCTGATCACCGGGCTGGGCGTGACGCTGCTGGTCCTCAAGGGCTTCAGGGCCATGGGCTGGACGGCGTTCGTCACCGTCCCGGCCTTCCTCGGCCTGGCCGGATGGGCGATGAGCGTCCAGCTCTCCAAGTACGGCATCGGCGACCTGATCGCCTCCCCGCCCTTCGGCGAGGCGATGTCGATCGCGACCGGCGCCACCCTCGTCGCCGGCTCCTACATCGTCGGCGCGGTCACCACCCCCGACATGACCCGCTTCAACCGCGGCACCGCGGACGTGGTCAAGCAGACCGTGCTGGGCATCTCGCTCGGCGAGTACGTGCTGGGGCCTGGCCGGGGTGCTGCTCGCCTACGCGGTCAAGACCTCCGACGTGGTCGCCATCATCACCGCCTCCTCCGGCGTCGCCGGCGTCATCATCCTGATCTCCGCCACCGTGAAGATCAACAACTGGAACCTGTACTCCGCCACCCTCGGCCTGATCAACTCCGTGGAGACGCTCACCGGCGTGCGGCTGCCCCGCGTCGCGGTCACCGTCGGGATCGGGCTGCTGGGCAGCGGGCTGGCCGCCGCGGGCATCCTCGACCGCTTCGCCGACTTCCTCACCCTGCTGGGCGTCCTCACCCCGCCCATCGCCGGGATCATGGTCGCCGAGTACTTCCTGGCCCGCCGCTGGCGCCCCGTCCTCGACGCCTCCCGCGCCACCGGCCGGCTCCCGGAGACCGAACCCGGCTGGGTCCCCGCCGCCCTCGTCGCCTGGGCGATCGCCGCCTCCGCCGGCTGGGCCGGCGAGCACTACCAGTGGCCGGGCATACCCGCGGTCAACTCGCTGCTGCTGGCCGGCGCCGGCTACCTCCTGGCCGCCCGCCTCGGCCTGGTCCGCGGCACCGGCGAGTTGCCCGTCGAGCAGCCCGAGCACCCCGCCGCGGCCCTGGAGATCGAGAACGCCGCCACCCCGCGCTGACCCGCCCCCAACCACGGCAAGGAGGACCCGTGCGCATCGGCATCGACGTCGGAGGCACCAACACCGACGCGGTCCTGCTGGACGGGGACACCGTCCTGGCGACGGTCAAGTCGCCCACCACCACGGACGTCACCACCGGTGTCGTCCGGGCCGTCACCGCGGTGCTGGACGCCCCGGGCGCCGCACCCGGCACCGTCACCGCCGTCATGATCGGCACCACCCACTTCGTCAACGCCCTGGTGGAGGGCGCCCGGCTCGCCCCCACCGCCGCCGTCCGCCTCGGCCTGCCCGCCACCGCCGCCCTGCCGCCCATGGCCGACTGGCCCCCGCGCCTGCGCGCCGCCCTCACCGGCGGCGACCGGGACGGGCCCGCCGTCTACCTCTGCCACGGCGGCCACGAATACGACGGCCGCCCCATCTCCCCTCTCGACCCCGCCGAACTGCGCGCCGTCGCCGCCGACATCGCCGCCCGCGGCATCGGCTCGGTCGCCGTCTCCGCCGTCTTCTCCCCCGTCACCGCCGAGGACGAGACCCGCGCCGCCGAGATCCTCGCCGCCGAACTCGGCGCCGGCGTCCATCTCTCCCTCTCCCACGAGATCGGCCGCGTCGGCCTGCTCCCCCGCGAGAACGCCACCATCGTCAACGCCGCCCTGCGCGACCTGGCCGACACGATCGTCGCCGCCCTCGGCCAGGCCCTCGCCCGGGCCGGCATCACCGCCCCGCTGTTCCTGTCCCAGAACGACGGCACCCTCATGGACGCCGAGTACGCCCGCCGCCACCCCGTCGCCACCTTCGCCTCCGGCCCCACCAACTCCATGCGCGGCGCCGCCCGCCTGTCCGGACTCACCGACTGCGCCGTCGTCGACATCGGCGGCACCACCACCGACGTCGGCATCCTCACCGGCGGCTTCCCTCGCGAGGCCACCGGCGAGTCCGAGACCGCGGGCGTCCGCACCAACTTCCGCATCCCCGACGTGCTCTCCCTGGGCCTCGGCGGCGGCTCCCTGGTCGGCCTCACCGGCCCCGGCGCCCCCACCGCCGGCCCCCGCAGCGTCGGCTACCGCCTCACCGACGACGCCCTGGTCTTCGGCGGCACCGTCCTCACCGCCACCGACCTGGCCGTCGCCGCCGGCCACGCCGCCATCGGCGACCCCGCCCTCGTCGCCCACCTCGACCGCGCCGCCGTCCGGGCCGCGCTCGACCACATCGCCGCCCGCATCGCCGACACCGTCGACCGCATGCGCACCTCCCCCGCGCCCCTGCCCGTCGTCGCCGTCGGCGGCGGCAGCGTCCTGCTGGCCCCCGGCGGCCTGCCCGGCCTCCCCGACGTCCGCCGCCCCGCCCACTTCGCCGTCGCCAACGCCATCGGCGCCGCCATCGCCCAGGTCGGCGGGGAGATCGACCGCGTCTACCGAATCCCTCCGGGACGCCGCGACGCCGTCTTGGACGAGGCCAGGGACGAGGCCGTCCGCAACGCCGAGAACGCCGGGGCCCGCCCCGGCACCGTCACCGTCGTCGACATCGACGAAATCCCCCTGGCCTACCTCCCCGGCGGCACCACCCGCCTCCGGGTCAAGGCCGTCGGCGACCTCGACCCCGCCCGCCTGGAGGCCGCCCGCCATGCGTGAGATCCACCCCGGCGACCTCGACGACCTCGCCCGCGGCGCCGGCATCCTCGGCACCGGCGGCGGCGGAGACCCCTACACCGGCAAGCTGCTCGCCCAGCGCGCCATCCGCGAGCACGGCCCCGTCACCGTCGTCGGCATCGACGAGGTCCCCGCCGACGCCACCGTCGTGGCCATCTCCGGCATGGGCGCCCCCACCGTCTCCGTGGAGAAGCTCCCGGCCTGCACCGAGGAGGTCACCGCGCTGCGCGCCCTGGAGCGCCACCTCGGCCGCGCCGCGACCCACCTGGTCCCCATCGAGGTCGGCGGCCTCAACTC
This sequence comes from Actinomadura rugatobispora, assembly GCF_055379765.1. Classification (NCBI taxonomy): domain Bacteria; kingdom Bacillati; phylum Actinomycetota; class Actinomycetes; order Streptosporangiales; family Thermomonosporaceae; genus Actinomadura; species Actinomadura rugatobispora. The sequence continues at coordinate 11,225,218 of NZ_AP029191.1, forward strand.
CATGGCCCCCTTCGTCGCCGCCGCCCGCACCGGCCTGCCCGTCGTCGACGGCGACGGCATGGGACGCGCCTTCCCCGAGGCCCAGATGATCCTGCCCGGCCTCATCGGCGTCACCGTCGCGCCCATGGCCGTCGCCGACGACAAGGGCAACACCCTGGTCATCGACGGCGTCTCCGACCTGTGGTCCGAACGCCTCGCCCGCACCGCCTGCGTCGAGATGGGCTGCTCGGTCTCCTGCGCCGACACCGTCATGCGCGGCGACCAGCTCGCCGCCGGGCTCGTCCCCGCCACCCTCACCCTCGCCGAAGACCTCGGCCGCACCGTCCGCGAGGCCCGCGCCGCCCACGCCGACCCCGTCGCGTCCGCCGCCCGCCTGCTGGGCGGAGTGCGGCTGCTGACCGGCAAGGTCGTCGACGTGCGGCGCCGGACCTCCGGCGGCTTCGCCCGCGGCCGCGCCGTCCTGGAGGGCACCGGCGGGGACCGCGGCCGCGCGCTGGAGCTGTCGTTCCAGAACGAGCACCTGCTCGCCCGCCGCGACGGCGCGGTCATCGCCACCACGCCCGACCTGATCTGCGTGCTGGACACCGACACCGGCGAACCGGTCACCACCGAGGGCCTGCGCTACGGGCTGCGCGTCACCGTCCTCGGCGCGCCCTGCGACCCGCGCTGGCTCACCCCGGGCGGGCTCGAGCTGGCGGGGCCGCGCTACTTCGGCTACGACTGCGACCACGTCCCGCTGCCGACGGCCTGACCCCTGCCTGCCCACCGACCGGGCAGCCGGCAGGCAGACAGGCAGGCAGGGGAGCCAGGGCTCAGGTGATCCGCGGCCAGGGCACCTCGTCCAGCCGGTTCAGCAGCGGCACCAGCTGCGTCTCCTCCCGGTCCAGGTGGGCCTCCAGCACGCCGCCGAGCCGTTCCAGCTCGGCGCGGATCCGCGCCGGATCGCCCGCGCCGGCCTCACCGGCCAGCCCCGCCAGCTCCTTCCTGATCTCCGCGACCCGGGCGTGCTCGTCGCGCAGCGACTCCAGGACGGGGCCCAGCTCCGGGAACCGCCTCAGCAGCACCTCGAACACCACCATGTCCTCGCCGGTGTGGTGCCGCTCCAGCGACGTGCAGAACCACAGGCAGTGCTCGCGCAGCTCGGCCGTGAACGCCGGCGGACCGGCGGCGGGCACCGCACCCCCGCCGTCCAGCGTCGCCCCGATCCCGGACCGGAGCGCGGCCAGCTCGTGGCGGAAGGCGTTGTGCAGCTCGACCAGCTCGTCACCGGCCGCACGCGCCCGCGCGCCGCCGTCCGGGGAACCGACCGGGTCCAGGACGACCACGGGCAGCACCCGCGAGGTCCGCTTCTGGTAGTCGGCGAAACCGGGCGCCTCCCGCAGGATCCGCGCGAACAGCCGCTCGCGCTCCCGCCCTTCGGCGGGCGCGGCGATCGCGGTGATCGTGCGGATCCGCTCGCCGTCGCCGATCTCCAGCGTGACGCGGGGCTCCGCCAGCAGGTTGTGGTACCAGGCGGGATGCCGGGGCGCGCCCGCGGCCGAGGCCACCACCAGGTACCGGCCGCCCTCGGTGACGAACCCGACGGGGGACGTCCGCCGCGCGCCGGTGCGGGCGCCCGTGGTGGTCAGCAGGGCCAGCACGGCTCCCTCGAAGGGGCCGCCGACCCTCCCGCCGTTGGCGCGGAACTCCTGGATGATCTGCTTGTTGAAGTCATGGGGCATGCCGAAGTGCTCTCCTTGCGTGGATGTGGAACGCGCCGGGGGCGCGGTGAAGTCAGGCGCGGTGAAGTCAGGCGCTGCGAACGATGTGAGCTGACGCACGCCGGCCCGCCCCGCGGCGGCGGGGGGGGGGAACGCGGAGAGTCACACGGGCACGACGGCCCGGCGGAGGACTCGGGAGAACAGCGGTGTCCGGCACCGCCACGCGTGGGGACGACGACGCGCGATCGCTGCGATCAGGCGCGGTCCGTGATGTAAATGCTCACGACATCATCCCCTTGCGGTCAGGGTGCAGGCCTGAGCGCCCCTGTCTCTGGTAGCGCCACGCGTACACCGCCGCTCATTAGAGCCTGGCCGCTTCCCGGTTGTCAACGCGACGGCGGTGACGAGCCCGGCGCCTTTACATAGTAAGTTGAGCATTGAAGCAATCCGTCCTGCGCGCTCGCGGCCTACCTGCGGGCGACCACCAGATTCCATCTTCTTCGGTTGTAGTTCGTTTCACGAACGAGTATGGTTCGCGAAGCGAATTTATCGCCTTGCATGGAAATGAGGAAGCATGGGACGAGTCGTCGCGGTCGTCGGTGGCGGTTATGGCGGTTCGGCGGTGGCCAAGGCGCTGGATCCGGAGACCGACGTCGTGCTCGTCGAGCCCAAGGACGCGTTCGTGCACTCCGCCGGGGCGCTGCGCGCGCTGGTGCGGCCGGACTGGGCGGGCAACATGTTCTTCCCGTACGACCGGCTGCTGAAGCGCGGCAGGGTCGTGCGCGAACGCGCCGTCTCGGCGGATCCGGGCGGCGTCACCCTGGGCTCGGGCGACCGGATCCGGGCCGACTACGTCGTCCTGGCCTCAGGTTCCGGGTACCCCTTCCCGGCCAAGACCGACACCGACTCCACGAGTGAGGCGCTGGAGCGGCTCCGGGCCGCCCATGAGGAGCTCTCCGGCGCCGGGCGGGTGCTGATCGCCGGGGCCGGGCCGGTCGGGCTGGAGCTCGCGGGCGAGATCAAGGCGGTCTGGCCGGACAAGCAGGTGGTCATCATCGACCCGGCCGAGCGGCTGGTGCCCGGCTTCCAGCCGGAGATGCGCGCCGACCTGCACCGCCAGCTGGACGGGCTGGGCGTGGAGCTGCGGCTGGGCACGGCACTGGCCGGCGAGCCGCCGGTCGCGCCCGGGACCGCCAAGGACTTCACCGTGGCCACCACCGGCGGGAACGTCTCGGCCGGCATCTGGTTCCGCTGCCACGGCGTGCGCGTGCACAGCGACTACCTGGGCGAGGAACTGGCCGCGTCCCGCACGCCCCAGGGCCTGGTGAGGGTGACCGAGACGCTCAGTGTCCAGGGCCACGACAACGTCTACGCGCTCGGCGACATCACCGATCTCGCGGAGGCGAAGATGGCCGGGTACGCGATGCGGCACGCCGAGGTCGTGGCGGAGAACATCATCGCCGCGACGCGGGGCGAGCGCCCCACCGCGACCTACCGGCCCTCCCCCGTCCCGTCGGTGCTCCTCCCGCTGGGCCCGGGCGGGGGCGTCGGCCAGACGCCCGCGCCGGACGGCGAGGGCGCGGCCGTCCTGCCCGCGGAGACGGTCGCCGAGTACAAGGGCGCCGACCTGTTCGTCGGACGGTTCAGCGAACTGTTCGGCCTGACCTGACGGCGGAGCCGCCGGCGCCCGCGGCGTCAGCGGCCCTGGGGGCGCCGGCCTCCTCGTCGAGCTCCATGAAGACCACCGGCACCTCGTTGTCGAGCACCACGCGGCTGAGCAGGGCGGCCAGCTGGGCGCGCTCGTCGTCGTCCAGCCCCTCGGGCAGCACCTCGACCCGGCGGCAGGTCTCGGCGTAGAAGCAGTCGGCGAGCGCGGCGCCCTCGTCGGTCAGCGCGACCCGCACGGCGCGGCCGTCGCCGGGCACCGGCTCGCGGCGCACCAGGCCGCGCTGGACGGTCCGGTCGACCAGGCCGGTGAGGCTCGACTTGGCCAGGCCCAGCGTCCTGCCCAGCTCGCTCATGCCGTACGGGCGCGCCATCAGCACGCACAGCAGCTCGCCCTGCTGGGGGGTCAGCCCGTACTCGCGGCTGGAGCCCGCGTACACCGCGTTCACCAGGAACGCCGAGCGCACCAGCGCGGTGACGACCCCCATCCGCTCACCCACGACCTTCGCCATGCGGACAGAATACGGCAGGCGCGCCCCAGCCGCCCCGCCGCTGCCGTTCGCACCGCGAACTGATTTTCAAGGCCCGTGCCACTGCATGGCACCGGACGCCACTGGAAAGGATTGCGCACAATGACCGGGACATCGAGGGGACGCAGGCTCTGGTTCGGCGCCGGCATCGACTCCGCGGCCGCCGCGGGACCGCCGGCGCTGCGGCAGGCGATCCAGGCCGACCGCCAGGGACTGGACCTGTTCAGCGTCTCCGACCACCCCTACTCCGGCGGCCGGCTGGACGCCTACGCGATCGTGGGCGTGGCGCTGGGCGCGACCGAGCGCGTCGCGGGGCTGGTGAACGTGACCAACCTGCCCGCCCGCCCCGCCCCCGTGCTGGCCCGCACGGTCACCTCGCTGTCGGCCCTGTCGGGCGGGCGGGTGGTGCTGGGCATGGGCGCGGGCGGCTCCTGGGACGACATCGCCAGGCTGGGCGTGCCGCGGCTGGACCCGGGGGCGGCCGTCCGCGCGTTCGAGGAGGCGATCACGCTGGTCCGGGCGCTGTCGGGCGGCGGCTCCCCGGTGACCTTCGAGGGCGAGTTCTACCGGGTCACGGCGCTGGAGCCCGCGGCGGTCCCGGCCCCGCCGGTGTGGACGGGGTCGGTGGGCCCCCGGTCGCTGGCCGTCACGGGCAGGCGGGCCGACGGGTGGATCCCGGGGCGCGCGGCGGACTGGCTGAGCGCGCGCTACCGGGAGTCGCGGCCGCTCGTGGACGAGGCCGCGGTGGCCGCGGGACGCGATCCCGCCGAGGTCGCCACCGTGTTCAACCTGCCCGGGACGATCACCTCCGCGCCGCGCGCGGCCACCCGGGACCGCGAGGGGCGCTGGACGGGCGGCTCGCCGGCGCAGTGGGCCGAGGAACTCGCCGGAGCGGTCCTGGAGTACGGCGCGTCGGGGTTCGTCCACTTCCCGGTCGGCGCCGAGCCCGCCGACACGGTCCTCGGCCGGTGGGCGCAGGAGGTCGTCCCGGCGGTGCGGGAGGCCGTCGCCGCCGACGCCTGACCCGCGGGGCCGGGTCAGGCGGAGAGGAACTCGCGGACGGCCTGGTGGGCGGCGTTGCGCAGGTCGGCGTGCAGGACGGCGTTGGCGTCGCGGTCGGTGCGGGCCTCGATGATCCGCAGCCCCTCCCCCGCGATCGCCTTGGGCAGGTCGGCGGCCGCCTCCAGGGACCGGTACGGGACGCCGTGCGCCGCCGCCACCGCGGCCAGGTCGACCTGGTGCGGGGTGCCGAAGACGCGCTCGAACGGGTCGCGCAGCGCCGCCTGCGGCAGCAGCGAGAAGATCCCGCCGCCCTGGTTGTTGACCACGACCAGGGCCAGGTCGGGACGGTGGTCGCCGGGGCCGATGACCAGGCCGTTCTGGTCGTGCAGGAACGCCAGGTCGCCCAGCAGCGCGTAGGAGCGGCCGCTGTGGGCCAGGGCGGCGCCGATCGCGGTGGAGACCAGGCCGTCGATGCCGCTGGCGCCGCGGTTGGCCATGATCCGGATGCCGCGGCGCGGCCGCATCACCTGGTCCAGGTCGCGGATCGGCATGCTGGCGGCGCTGAACAGCAGCGATCCGCCGGGCAGCCCGGCGACCAGGTCGCGGGCCAGGCGCGGCTCGGTCACCTCGGGGACGGCGTCCAGCACCGCGTCGACGGCCGCGGCGGCGGCCCGGTCGGCGGCCCGCCACGACTTCAGCCAGCCGTCGTCGCCCGACACCACCGGGATCTCCACGTCCTGGGCGACCTGGGTCGCCGAGCGGACGGGGTCGGGCCAGCGGGCCAGGGCCGGCGACAGCACGATGTGCTCCTCGGCGCGCCTGAGCAGCGACAGCAGCGGCCGGGACAGGCCGGGCTTGCCGAGGGTCACCACCACCTCGGGACGGTGGTGTTCGACGAACTCAGGGACGCCCAGCAGGAAGTGGTGGGAGGACAGGGCGTGGTCGCCGTAGCGGGCGTTGCCGTTGGGCTCGGCCAGCACGGGCCAGCCCGCCATCGACGCCGCCGCCACGTACCGCTTGACGTTGCTGGCCCCGTCGCCCACCACCAGGACCCCGCGGCGGGTCGGCGGGACGTGCAGCACCGAGCCGGGCGTGGCGGCGCGGATCTTGGTCCAGGCGCCGGTGGCGTCGCCGTCCAGCGGCTCGCACCAGCTCTCGTCGCCGTCGGGGACCAGGGGCTCGCGGAACGCGGCGTTCAGGTGCACCGGGCCCGGCTCGGGCGCCTGCGCCAGCCCCCACGCCCGGCTGGTCAGCGACCGCCAGTAGGCGACCATGCCGGGGCGGTTCTCCGGGACGCCGATCTCGCAGCTCCAGCGGACCGCCGTCCCGTACAGCTTAACCTGGTCGATGGTCTGGTTGGCGCCGGTGTCGCGCAGTTCGGGCGGCCGGTCGGCGGTGAGCAGGATCAGCGGGACGCCCGACTCGTGCGCCTCGATCACGGCCGGGTGGAAGTTGGCGGCGGCGGTGCCGGAGGTGCACACCAGCGCGACCGGGCGGCCCGAGCGCTTGGCCATGCCCAGCGCCAGGAACGAGGCCGACCGCTCGTCGATCCGCACGTGCATGCGGACCCGCCCGGCGGTCTCGGCGGCGTGCAGGGCCAGCGCGAGGGGCGCCGAGCGGGAGCCGGGGGCCAGCACGACCTCGGTCATGCCGCAGCGCAGCAGCTCGTCGACCAGCACGGTGGCCAGCGCGGTGGCGGGGTTCATCGGCCCACCGCGCCGATCGCCGCGGCCTCGAGGACCTCGGCGGCGCCGGCGAGGCGCCGCCGCCACCGCCCGGCGGTCTCCTCACCGGCCTCCACGCGGAGCAGCGCGTCCTCGTCCACGTCGGGACGGCGCACCGGGATCGCGCCGTCCACGGGCCGCAGCGGATCGGCGGCGACGTCGTCCTCCAGCAGCGAGAGGGTGGCCAGCCCGCACGCGAAGGGCAGCTCGGGCAGCGCGGCGGCCAGCGCCAGCCCGGCGGCCAGGCCCACCGAGGTCTCCACGGCGCTGGAGACCACGACCGGCAGGCCGCACGCCTCGGCCACCTCCAGCGCCGCCCGCACCCCGCCCAGCGGCTGCACCTTGACCACCGCGATGTCGGCGGCCTCGGCGGCGCGGACCTTCAGCGGGTCCTCGGCGCGGCGGATCGACTCGTCGGCGGCCACCGGGACGTCCACCCGCAGCCGGACCCGGGCCAGCTCCTCCAGCGTCGCGCACGGCTGCTCGGCGTACTCGAGGTCGAAGCGGTCCAGGGAGCGGATCATCCGGGCGGCGGTGTCGACGTCCCAGCCGCCGTTGACGTCGATCCGGACGCGGCCCGCGGGCCCCAGCGCGTCGCGGACGGCCTCCACGCGGGCCAGGTCGTCGGCCTCGTCCTGGCCGCGCTCGGCGACCTTGACCTTGGCCGTGCGGCACCCGGACGCGGCCGTCATGGCGTGCGCCTTCTCCGGGCCGACCGCCGGGATCGTCACGTTCACCGGGATCCGGTCGCGCCGCGGCTCCGGCCAGCCGTCGAAGGCGGCCTCCCGCGCGGCGGCGAGCCAGCGGGCGCACTCCGCCGGGCCGTACTCGGCGAACGGGGAGAACTCCCCCCAGCCCGCCGGGCCCTGGATGAGCACCCCCTCCCGCTGCGTGATGCCCCGGAACCGCGTCCGCATCGGGATGGAGTAGACCCGCACCCGCTGAACCCCCTGCCGTCGCACCTGAACGATGAGTGGTACCCGGTTAGTAATACCAGGGGAAACGCGACCAATCAGGGTCACGCTTCTCAAGGAACGAATCCCGCCCCTCGGCGGCCTCGTCGGTGCCGTAGGCCAGACGGGTCGTCTCCCCCGCGAAGATCTGCTGCCCGACCAGGCCGTCGTCGATCGCGTTGAAGGCGTACTTGAGCATCCGCTGCGCGGTGGGGCTCTTGCCGTTGACCTTGCGGGCCCACTCCAGCGCGGTGCGCTCCAGCTCGGCGTGCGGGACGACGGCGTTGACCATCCCCATGCGGTGCGCGGCCTCGGCGTCGTAGGTGTCGCCGAGGAAGAAGATCTCGCGGGCGAACTTCTGGCCGACCTGGCGGGCCAGGTAGGCCGAGCCGAACCCGCCGTCGAAGCTGGCCACGTCGGCGTCGGTCTGCTTGAACCGGGCGTGCTCGCGGCTGGCCAGCGTCAGGTCGCAGGTGACGTGCAGGCTGTGCCCGCCGCCGGCGGCCCAGCCGGGCACCACGCAGATCACGACCTTGCCCATGAACCGGATGAGGCGCTGCACCTCCAGGATGTGCAGCCGCCCCGCCCTGGCCGGGTCGATGGTCTCGGAGGTCTCCCCCTCGGCGTACTTGTAGCCGTCCTTGCCGCGGATCCGCTGGTCGCCGCCCGAGCAGAAGGCCCAGCCGCCGTCCCTGGGCGAGGGCCCGTTGCCGGTCAGCAGGACGCAGCCGATGTCGCTCGACATCCGCGCGTGGTCCAGGGCGCGGTAGAGCTCGTCGACGGTGTGGGGGCGGAAGGCGTTGCGGATTTCGGGACGGTCGAAGGCGATGCGCACCGTGCCCTGGTCGACGGCCCTGTGGTAGGTGACGTCGGTGAAGTCGAAGCCCTCGACTTCCTTCCAGGCTCCGGGGTCGAACAGCTCCGAGACCATGTCGTGGGGGTTCCTCTCCGTCGGGGATCCGTTGGGGCCGCCGGGGACATTCAACCGCCTCCCGGTTTCGAACGCGTTCAGTGGGGTCGTCTACGCTGGCCCCTGTCATGTCACAGTCCCCGCATGCGAGCGTTCTGCCACCGGGCCCGCGCCAGTTCGAGGCGCTGGCCGCGGCCCTGGAGGGAACCGGCCCCGCCCTGTGCCCGATCGCGCCCGGCCTGCCGGGCCCCGCGCTGGAGCGCCTGCTGGAGGCGCTGGCGCCCGGGGCCGTGGAGACCACCGGGGGTGTGCGCCCCCGTGCCGGGGGCGTCCCGGTGACCGAGGGCACGGCCGTGCTGGTCGCCACCTCCGGCTCGACCGGCACACCCAAGATCGTAGAGCTGCCGGCGGCGGCGCTGCGCCACTCCGCCGCCGCGACGCTGGCCCGGGTGGGCGCCGAGCCCGGCGAGCGGTGGCTGTGCTGCCTGCCCACCAGCCACATCTCCGGGATCCAGGTGCTGGTGCGGGCGCTGGTGGGCGGCACCGAGCCGGTGATCCAGCCCCGCTTCGACCCCACGGCGGTGGCCACCGCCGACGCCGCGCACCTGTCGTGCGTCCCGACCCAGCTGCGGCGGCTCCTGGACGCGGGGGCGGATCTGGGCAAGTTCCGCTCGATCCTGCTGGGCGGCGCGGCCGCCCCGCCGGATCTGCTGGAGGAGGCGCGGCGGCGCGGCGCCCGGGTGTTCACCACCTACGGCATGAGCGAGACCTGCGGGGGGTGCGCCTACGACGGCGTGCCGCTGGACGGCGTGCGCGCGGCCGTCGGCGAGGACGGCCGGATCCGCCTGGCCGGGCCGGTGCTGTTCTCCGGCTACCGGCTGCGCCCCGACCTGACCGCGGCGGCGCGCGAGGACGAGTGGTTCGTCACACAGGACCTGGGCGCCTTCGACGGCGAGGGGCGGCTGCGGGTCCGCGGGCGGGTCGACGATGTGATCAACACCGGTGGCGAGAAGGTCGTGGCGGGCGAGGTCGCGGCCGTGATCTCGCGCCATCCGGGCGTGCGGGACGTGGTGGTGGTCGGCCGGCCCGACGCCGAGTGGGGCGAGCGGGTCACCGCCGTCCTGGTGCCCGGCTCCCCGGCCGCGCCCGGCCTGGCCGAGCTGCGCGCCTGGGTCCGCGAGACGCTGCCCGCCCACGCGGCGCCGCACGAGTTGGAGGTGGTGGCGGCGATCCCGCTGCTGCCCTCCGGCAAGCCGGACCGGGAACGCCTGCGCCGCGCCCGCGGCTGATCTTCGTGCCCGGTCACGGCGGGGCCCGCACCGGCGGACCTCCCGCACGTGGCAGTCTGGTTCTCCGGGGGCATCCATGGCTCGACGGCAGCAGGAGCAGGAGAGCGCGCTGACGGTCCTGGTGGCGCTGGCCGCCAATTTCGGGATCGCCATCGCCAAGATCATCGCGGCCGTGCTGACCGGCTCGGCGTCGCTGGCCGCCGAGGCCGCGCACTCGGTCGCCGACACCTTCAACGAGGTGCTGCTGTGGGTGGGGCTGCGCCGCAGCGGCCGCCCGGCCGACCGGCGGCACCCGCTGGGGCACGGCAAGGAGCGCTACATCTGGACGCTCCTGGTCGCCGTCGCGATCTTCGGCATGGGCGCGCTGTTCGCGTTCTACCAGGGCGTGGAGACGCTGCTGGGCCACCACGCCGGCGAGGCCGACCCGCTGGCCGGCTACCTCGTGCTGGCGGTCTCCTTCGTGCTGGAGGGGATCTCCTGGCGGCGGGCGCTGCGGCAGGTCCGGGCCGACGCCCGGGCGGAGGACCTGTCCGTGCCCGACTTCATCCGCCGCACCGACGAGCCCACCTCGATCAGCGTGCTCCTGGAGGACTCGGCCGCCCTCGTCGGGCTGCTGCTGGCCTTCGCCGGGCTGGGGCTGCACCAGCTGACCGGGGCGGCGGTGTGGGACGGGGTCGGCTCCATCCTGATCGGCGTGCTGCTGACGGCGGTGGCCCTGGTGCTGGGGCGGATCAACCTCAACCTGCTGGTGGGCCGGCAGGCCGATCCGCGGATGGTCCGCGACATCCGGCGGCGGCTGGGCGAGGCGGAGGAGATCGAGTGGGTGGCCGACATCGTGACGGTGACCTTCGGCGCCGACACGGTGCTGGTGTGCGCCCGGCTGGACTTCCGCGACACGCTGACCGCCGGGGAGGTCGAGCGCGCGTGCGTGCGGATGGCGCGGGAGCTGCGGGCGGCGCACGCGGAGATCGACGAGGTCTTCCTGGAACCGGTCCCCCGCGACGATCCCGAGCTGCGCGCCCGGGTGATCGAGCGGTACGGCCGAATCGCCCCGCCTCCGACGGAATCTTCGTGAACTATCCGGAAATACCGTGCCCTGAGGGCCTATGACCGACTTGAAGGAGAGCTGTGGGACGCTTGATACCGCCCGTTGGGAACAAGGACCCCGCCGCCCGGCGTTCCGAATAATGCGCGCGAAACCACCGCACACAATCTCCGCGCCGCACCACACCACCGAAGGGAGGGGGTGTCCCCATGCCGCGAACCGCCATGCCGACCAGCGCCGAGACCCCGCCGACCGAGGGTACGAGCCCCGCGCTCGACGCCCTCCTCGACCGTGGCCGCGCCCAAGGGCGCCTCTCGCTCGCCGAGGTGCGCCTGGCCTTCGAGGCCGCCGGGATCAGCCCGTCGCAGGGCCGTTCCATCCTGCGCGAGCTCTCCGAGGCGGGCATCCGGCTGGCCAGCGAGGACGAGCCGGCCCGCAAGGCGGCCGCCCAGCCCGCGGCGACGGCGGACCAGGGCAAGGACGCCCCAGCACCGGCCCGCAGGCCCCGGCGCGCCGCCAAGGCCGCCGCGAAGGTAGCCGCCAAGCCCGCCGCGCCCACGTCCGGTGACGCGGCCACGGCCGGGACCACCGCCGAGGACGGCTCGTTCGAGGTCACCGAGGTCGAGGCCGAAGAGCCCGCCGCCGACCTGGACGACCAGTCCACCACCATGGGCGACTCCGTCCACACCTACCTCAAGGCCATCGGCCGCCGCCAGCTGCTCACCGCCGAGCAGGAGGTCGACCTGGCCAAGCGCATCGAGGTCGGGCTCTACGCCGAGTACAAGCTGGAGAACGAGCAGCCGGCCCCCGAGCTGCGCGCCGACCTGGAGTGGGTCGCCGCCGACGGCCGCCGCGCCAAGGCCCACATGCTGGAGGCCAACCTCCGCCTGGTGGTCTCGGTCGCCAAGAAGTACTCCGACCGCGGCCTGTCGCTGCTGGACGTCGTCCAGGAGGGCAACCTCGGCCTGATCCGCGCGGTCGAGAAGTTCGACTACTCCAAGGGCTACAAGTTCTCCACCTACGCCATGTGGTGGATCCGCCAGGCCATCCAGCGCGGCTTCGCCGACTCGGCCCGCACCATCCGGCTCCCCGTCCACGTGCTGGAGATGCTGAGCAAGCTCAGCCGCGTGGAACGGGACATGCACCAGCGGCTGGGCCGCGAGCCCACCCCCGAGGAGCTGGCCACCGAGCTGGACAAGAGCCCTGAGCAGGTCCGCGAGCTGCTGCGCACCAGCCGGCAGCCGATCAGCCTCGACTCCACCATCGGCGAGGACGGCGAGACCCGGATCGGCGACCTGATCGAGGACACCGACAGCCCCGAGGCCTCCGAGCTGGTCGACCGCCAGCTGATGGCCGACCAGCTGCGCCGCACCCTCGACATCCTGTCCCCGCGCGAGGCCAAGATCATGGCGATGCGGTTCGGCCTGTACGACGGCACGCCCCGCACCCTCGACGAGATCGGCAAGGCGCTGGGCCTGACCCGCGAACGCATCCGCCAGCTGGAGAAGGAGTCCCTCTCCAAGCTCCGCCACCCCAGCAACGCCCGCCCCCTCCTGGACTTCGCGGTGTGACCTGTGGGGGGGCGACCCCCCACACCCCCTGCCCGTCCCTCCGGGTCATTCGGTTCGGCGGAACTCCCATACGGCCACGGCCATGAGGGCCAGGCCCATGGTGAGGACCAGGAGGAGTTCCAGGGCCACCGGGACCTGCCAGCCGTTCCAGGTGACGCCGGGATTGAAGGTGCGTTCCAGGGCCGGGGAGACCTGCAGGTGGGCGAAGACGGCCTGGCGGAGGGGGTCGACGGCGTAGGTCAGCGGGTTGAGGCGGGTCAGGACGCTCAGCCACACCGGCAGGCCGCTCAGCGGATACAGGGCGCCCGACAGGAACATCATCGGCATCATGGCCATCTGCATGACGCCGAAGAACGCCTGCATGCTCTGGATCCGCGCCGCCAGCATCACCCCGAACCCGGTGAGCGCGAAGGCGCTCAGGAACATCATTCCCAGCAGCTGGGCGAGCAGCAGCGGGTCGTAGGGGATGCCCGCGAGGCCGGCCAGCGCCAGGATCACCGTGCCCTGCAGCGTCGCCACCAGGGCCCCGCCGAAGCACTTGCCGACCACCAGCGCGGAACGGCTGACCGGCGCGACCAGCATCTCGCGCAGGAAGCCGAACTCCCGGTCCCACACGATCGACCCGGCCGAGAACATCGCGGTGAACATCACCGACATCGCGCACACGCCCGGAAAGATGAAGGTCTTCAGGTCGACGTGACCGGCCGGGCCGGAGCCGCGGGCCATCAGGGTGCTCAGGCCGGTGCCCATGACCAGCAGCCACAGCACCGGCTGGACCAGGTTGGAGATCATCCGCATCCGGTCCCGCCAGAACCGGATCAGCTCCCGGTGCAGGACCACCTTCACCGCGCGCAGGTCGTGCCGGACGCTGCGCGGCGGAACGGCCACCCGCGCCACGGCGCCGTCCGCGGTCAGGTCTCCGCCGGAGCGGGCGGGCTCCCGCGTGTCCATCTCGGCCATCGCCGCCCCCGTCATCCGCGCTGGCGCATCGCCAGGCGCATCCAGTCCTTGGACGATCCCTCGGCGTCCCGGATCGTGGTGCCGGTGAACGACATGAACACATCGTCCAGCGACGGCCGGGACACGTTCACCGAGCGGATCGGCACCCCCAGCTCCGCGAACAGCCGGGGCACGAACGCCTCGCCCGAGGCGACCGCGAAGGTCACCAGGCCCTCGGCGAGCCGCGCCTCCAGCCCGAACCGCCCGGCCAGCGCGGCGATCGCGGCGGAGTCGTCGGCCGTGCGGATCTGCACGCGGTCCTTGCCCACCCCCGCCTTGAGCGCCTCGGGCGTGTCCAGCGCCACGATCTGCCCGCGATCCATGATCGCGATGCGGTCGCAGTTCTCCGCCTCGTCCATGTAGTGGGTGGTGAGGAAGATCGTGATCTGCTCGGCGCGGCGCAGCTCCCGGATGTACTCCCAGATCGAGGTGCGGGTCTGCGGGTCCAGGCCGACGGTGGGCTCGTCCAGGAACAGCACCCGCGGCGAGTGCAGCAGCCCCCGGGCGATCTCCAGCCGCCGCTTCATGCCGCCGGAGTAGAGCCGCACCAGGTCGCGGCGCCGCTCCCACAGCCCCACCATCTCCAGCACCTGGCGGATGCGCGGCCCGGTCAGCGACCGCGGCACGCCGTACAGCTCGGCGTGGAAGCGCAGGTTCTGCTCGCCGCTGAGGTAGCCGTCCAGGGTGGGGTCCTGGAAGACCAGGCCGATGTTGCGGCGCACGTCGTCGCGCTCGGCCACCACGTCGTGCCCGGCGACCCGGGCCGCCCCGGCGGTGGGCCGCAGCAGCGTGCAGAGCATGTTGATCGTGGTGGACTTGCCCGCGCCGTTGGGGCCGAGGAACCCGAACACCTCCCCGGGCTCGACCTCGAACTCGATGCCCCGGACCGCCTCGACGTCCCCGAAGCTCTTCACCAACCCCTCGACGGCCACGGCCGGTTCCCCGCTGGGCATGGGCCTCCCTCGCTGAACCACCTACCACCAACGTAGCCCGGCGCCCGAGCCCCGCGCGGAATCGCCGTCAGGCGTTGAGGCGGATGACCGAGAAGTGGCCGCCCTGCGGGTCGCTGAGCACCGCGAACCGGCCGATCGGCAGGTCGGCGGGCGGCACCGGGACCGCCCCGCCCAGCTCGCCGGCCAGCGCCGCCGCCGCGTCGCAGTCGGCGACGGCGAAGTACACCATCCAGTGCGGCGGGATCTCCCGCGGCCACTGGTCGTCCATGAGGAGCATCCCGGCGGTCTCCGCGCCGCCGGGGTTGCTCCACTCGGTGTAGATCGTGGTGCCGAACGGGCTGGTCTCGGCCTCCCAGCCGAACACCGCCCGGTAGAACTCCTCGGCCGTCTCGGTGTCGCGGCACGCCAGCTCGCTCCAGCAGTAGGCGCCCGGCTCGTTCACCACGCCCGCGCCCTGGAACTCCAGCGGCTGCCAGGCGCCCACCACGGCGCCCACGGCGTCGGCGAAGATCGCCATCCGGCCCTGGTCCAGGACGTCCATCGGCTCCATCAGCACCTGGCCGCCCGCCCCGCGCACCGCGTCCACGGTCGCGTCCAGGTCGGTGACGCTCACGTAGGTGCACCACGCGACCGGCTGGCCCTCGACCGTCTGCGGCATCAGCGCGGCCACCGGGCGCGGGTCCTCCCCGCCCAGCGTCATGATCGTGTAGCCGCCGGCCGCCGGGTCGTCGGACGGCCGGGCGTGCCAGCCGAACAGCCCGCCGTAGAACGCCTTGGAGGACTCGATGCCGGGCGTGCCCAGGTCCACCCAGCAGGGCGTCCCCGGCTCGTAGGAGGTTCTGTCCGGCATGGGCCGACTCCGTCCTCACCTCGGCTCCCCCGCCCGCGGCGGCTCATTTGCAGCCTAGGGCGGCCCCGGTAAAGACTCCGGCCGCGGCCAGGCAGCGCAGCCCCAAGGACGGCGCGGCGGCGCTCAGGCCACCGGGACGGCCGCCGCCGCGTGGAGGCGGGCCTCGTCGAAGCGGCGCAGCACCAGCCGGGCCAGCGCGTCGTGGGCGCCCATCGGGGCGCTGAGGTGGTCGGCGCCGGCCGCCGCCATCCGGCCGTGGAAGAACCCCGGCGCCAGCAGATGCGCGGCCACCAGCACCCGGTCGGCTCCGCGCGCCCGCTGCTCGGCGACGACGTCGGCCAGCGCCGGGCCGCCGGCGGCCACGAACCCGTAGGGCACCGGCCGCCGCAGCCGCCGCGACAGCAGCCGCGCCGCCGCGCGCACGTCCTCGACGCCCCCCGGGTCCGACGACCCCGCCGCGCCCAGCACCACCGCGTCCGACGGGCGCGGGCGCACGCCCCGCAGCAGCCGGTCGGCCGTCGCGGCCGCCAGGAGCGGGTGCGGCCCCAGCGGACCGGCCATCACCACCTCGGGGCACAGCCGCTCCACCCGCCCCGGAATGTCGATCAGCGCGTGGTAGCCGCGCGCCAGCATCAGCGGGACCGCCACCACCGGCCCCTCGATCCGCCGCGCCGCCGCCTCCAGCGACGGCTCGGCCAGCTCGGCGTACGCCTCGGCGACCGGCAGCCACGGCCGCGCCGCCCGCACCCGCTCCAGCAGCGCCCGCACCACCGCGGGCCCGCCCGGATCACGGGTGCCGTGCGCCACCGCCAGCAGCGTCGGAACGCCCTCCCCCGCCCCCCCACCTCGAACGCTCAGCCACTGGTCTCCGCTCTGATCGGCTCCACCAGCCTCGGGTCGCACGCCAGCCGGTAGCCGCGCTTGACCACGGTCTCCACGATCCCCGACCGCCCCAGCCCGCGGCGCAGCCGCGCCACGGCCATCTCCACCGCGTGCTCGTCGGCCTGCGGACGGCCCTCCCGCGACCAGGGCGTCCCGCCCACGATCAGCCGGCTCGGCAGCACCCCGCACAGCTCGGCGCGCGACACCACGTGCCCGGGACGCCGCGCCAGCGCCCGCAAGATCGCCATCGGCGCCGGCGCGATCGGCCGCAGCTGGCCGTCCAGGACGACCGCGTGCCCGCGCAGCTCCAGCGACACCCCGCGCACCTGCAGCAGCCGCGACCGGCGGCGCGGCAGGTCCGACACCAGCGCCCGCACCAGCGCCCCGATCCGCGCCCGTTCCGGCTGCACGGTCGGCACGCCCCGCTCGGCCAGCGGCTGCGCGGTCACCGGGCCCACGCACGCGGCCACCACGTGGGTGCGCAGCGCCTCCAGCAGCGGCTCCTCCAGCCCGTCCTCCGCCGCCACCGCCAGCGTCGCGGCCACCGCCGGCGAGGAGGTGAACGCGATCGCGTCGACCGTCCCCGCCACCGCCTGCCCGACCAGCCGGCGCAGCGGCGTCGAGTCGTCGGTCCGCGACCACCGGTACACCGGGATCTCGATCACCTCGGCGCCCGCCTCGCGCAGCGCGTCGGTGAACTCCGGGAGCTGCTCGCCGTACAGCTGCACCGCGATCCGGGCGCCCCTGACATCCTTCTCCAGCAGGTGGTTGAGCACCTCCGCGCAGCTCTCCGAGTCCGGCGACCAGCGCTCCTGAAGCCCGGCCTGCCGGATCGCGCCGCGCGCCTTGGGGCCGCGCGCCAGGATGTCCACCTGCCCCAGCCGCTCGATCAGGCCGTCGCGCAGGCCCCACCCGTCGGCGGTCTCCAGCCAGGCCCGGAAGCCGATGCCGGTGGTGACCACCACGTGGTCCAGGGGACGTTCGATGCACTCGTGCGTGGCGTGCAGCAGCTCGGCGTCGTCGGACAGCGGGATGAGACGGATCGCGGGAGCGTGGACGACCCGGGCGCCGCGCCGCTCCAGCAGCGTGGCCAGTTCCTCGTGCCGCCGGGCTGCGGTCACCCCGACGGCGAATCCGGCGAGGGGCTCACTCTCGGTGTTCATCGGGGCCGGTCACCTCCACGGGCACCTCCGAAACCGCCTGCCGCGGCGCCTGCAGCGCCACCTCCACGCGGTCCCCGGCGGGCACGCGGCGGATCGCGAAGGTGGGGAGCGCCACCTGCGGATCGTCCAGGCAGGATCCGGTGCGCAGGTCGAAGACCTGCTTGAACATGGGCGAGGCGACGGTGGGAGCGCCGCCGCGGGTGCCCAGGATCCCGCGCGAGATCACGTAGGCGCCGCTGAACGGATCGAGGTTGGACAGGGCGTACAGGTCGCCGTCGAAGGTCCGGAACACCGCCACCTGGACGCCCTCGACCATCGCGCAGGCGCCGCGTTCGGCGGTCAGGTCGGAGTAGGAGCAGATGTCGTGCCAGCCGGCCCGCTCGGCGGGTGGGAGCCCGGCGAGGGCGAGGACGGGAGCGAGTTCGGGCGTCGTGGTCATGGTGCGGCCACCTCCAGCCGTGGACCGGTCACCAGGACCGGCTTGATCTGGTCGCGCTCGGGTTCGAAGACGATGCTCGGATCGGGTGTGTCGGGTGCGTTGACGAAGGAGACGAAGCGGCTGAGCTTCGCGGGGTCGTTGAGGGTGTCGCGCCACTCGTCGGAGTAGGAGCCCACGTGCCGGTCCATCGCGGCGTCCAGCTCCGCGCAGATGCCCAGCCGGTCCTCGACGACGACCTCGCGGAGGTAGTCCAGGCCGCCCTCCAGGCCCTCCAGCCAGGTGGCGGTGCGCTGCAGCCGGTCGGCCGTGCGGATGTAGAACATCAGGAACCGGTCGATGTAGCGGACCAGGGTCTCGTCGTCCAGGTCGGTGGCGAACAGGTCGGCGTGCCGCGGGCGCATCCCGCCGTTCCCGGCGACGTAGAGGTTCCAGCCCTTCTCCGTCGCGATGATCCCGAAGTCCTTGCCCTGCGCCTCGGCGCACTCGCGGGCGCACCCCGACACCGCCGACTTCAGCTTGTGCGGGGCGCGCAGCCCCCGGTAGCGCAGCTCCAGCTTGATGGCCATGCCGACCGAGTCCTGGACGCCGTAGCGGCACCAGGTCGACCCCACGCACGACTTCACCGTGCGCAGCGCCTTGCCGTAGGCGTGCCCGGACTCGAACCCGGCGTCCACCAGCCGCTTCCAGATCAGCGGGAGCTGCTCGACGCGGGCGCCGAACAGGTCCAGCCGCTGCGCCCCGGTGATCTTGAGGTAGAGGTCGAACTCCCTGGCCACCTCGCCGATCACGATCAGCTTCTCGGGGGTGATCTCGCCGCCCGGCACCCGCGGCACCACCGAGTAGGTGCCGTTCTTCTGCATGTTGGCCAGGAAGTGGTCGTTGGTGTCCTGCAGCGCCGCCTGCTCGCCCTCCAGGATGTGCCCGTTGCCCAGGCTGGCCAGGATCGAGGCCACCACCGGCTTGCAGATGTCACAGCCGCGGCCCCGGCCGTGCTGCTCGATCAGGTCGGTGAAGGTGCCGATGCCGCGCACCCGCACGATGTCGAACAGCTCGGCGCGGCTGTACTCGAAGTGCTCGCACAGCGCCCGGCTGACCTCGATCCCGGCGGCGGTCAGCTCCGCGTCCAGGATCTTCTTGGCCAGCGGCACGCAGCTGCCGCAGGTGCTGCCCGCCCTGGTGCACGCCTTGATGCCGGGGACGTCGGTCAGGCCCTCGTCGCGGATCGCGCAGCGGATCGTCTCGGCGCTGACGTTGTTGCAGCTGCAGATCACGGTGGCGCCGGGCAGGTCGCCGCCGGCCGCCTCGGTGCCGCCGAACAGCGCCTGCTCGGGCGAGCCCGGCAGCTCGGCGCCGATGTAGGCGCGCAGCGTCGGGTACGACTCGGCGTCGCCGACCAGCACCCCGCCCAGCAGCGTCCGCGCGTCGTCGCTGACGATCAGCTTCTTGTAGACGCCGGCGACCGGGTCGGTGTAGGTGACGTCCAGGGCGCCCTGGTCGGGCCCGGCGAACGGGTCGCCGAAGCTGGCCACGTCGACGCCCATCAGCTTGAGCTTGGTGGACAGGTCGGCGCCGTCGAAGCGGGCCGGGCTCTCGCCCCCGGACGCCAGCGCCAGCAGCCGGTCGGCGACCACCTCGGCCATGCTGAAGCAGGGCGCGACCAGGCCGTACACCTGGCCGTCGACCAGGGCGCACTCCCCGATCGCGTAGATCGCCGGGTCCTCGGTGCGGCACGAGCCGTCCACCACGATGCCGCCCCGCTCGCCCACCGGCAGGCCGCACTCGCGGGCCAGCGCGTCGCGGGGGCGGATCCCGGCCGAGAAGACCACCACGCCGGCCTCGATCGCGGTGCCGCCGGACAGCGCGACCCGCGCCACGGAGCCGTCGTCGCCGGCCTCCAGGCCCTCCATCGGGGTCCCGGCGTGCACCTTCATGTCCAGGGCCTCGATGTGGCGGCGCAGCATGGCGCCGCCGCCCTCGTCGAGCTGGCGCGGCATCAGCCACGGCGCGACCTCGACGACGTGGGTGTCCACGCCCAGGCCCTGCATCGCCCTGGCGGCCTCGAGCCCGAGGAGCCCGCCGCCGACCACGACGCCGCCGGTCCCGGGGCTTGACGTTGTAAGGTTCGCGCAGTGGTCGCGGAGCGCGTCCAGGTCGTCGATGGTGCGGTAGACGAACACGCCGGGGAGGTCGTGGCCCGGGACCGGCGGCACGAACGGCGCCGAACCCGTCGCCAGCACCAGCGCGTCGTAGGGCGCCTCGCGCCCCGACGCGGTCCGGACCGTGCGGGCCGCGCGGTCGATCGCCACCACCGGGTCGCCGGTCAGCAGCTCCACGCCGGCGTCGTGCGGCGCGCAGGCCAGATCCGCGTCCTCGGTCAGGTAGGAGGTCAGCGCCACCCGGTCGTAGGCCGGGCGGGTCTCCTCCCCGATCACCGTGACGCGCCAGGAACGGGCCGTGTCGCGCTCGCGCAGCGCCTCGACGAGCCGGTGCCCGGTCGGCCCGTGGCCGACCACGACCAGCTCCATGGGTTCGTCCCCTCCGTCGTTCATGGGCCCGATCCTCAGCAGGAGCCGTTTCGCGGTTGCGTCCCCTTTGTCACCGGCGTGTTAAAAGACGCTCACCTCGAAATCGAATCGTGGTCATCCCGCAATCAACACGGCAAAATTTCCGCGCATCTTTCCGAATAGGCGAAAACCCGCCGCGATGCCCGGCCGAACTTCTCGACCGGGCCCGCGACGGGCCCTCGTCCCGATTCCCCGCGCCCCGCGGGCTCACCCGGCGGGAACGGAGTCCTGCTCCCCCAGCCAGGCCACGATGCCCTCCAGGGCGTCCCGGCAGCCGCCGCAGCCGGTGCTCGCCCGGGTCCGCGCCGCCACCTCGTCCGCCGTTCGTGCGCCTTTCTCCCAGCACGCCCGGATCTGTCCCTTGGTGACGTTGTTGCACTGGCAGACCGTCGCCGCGTCCGGCATCCGCACCGGCGAATCGGCGGGCTGCGCACCGCCGATCCCCGGGAAGAACAGGCTGAGCCGATCGGCCGGCAGCGGCGCCGCCCGGTCGTACAGCTGGGTCAGAGTCCCCGCCGTGCTCGTCTCCCCCAGCAGGATCGCCCCGATCACCCGGTCCTCGCGGATCGTCACCTTCTTGTACGTCCCGCGGCTGGCGTCGGCGAACTGGATCACCTCCACGCCGGGATCGTCGTCGCCGTGGTGGGTCTCCCCCATCGCCACCAGGTCCACGCTGGCCGCCTTCAGCCGGGTGATCTGCCGGGCCCCGGTGAAACGGGCCCGCGCGTCAGCGCCGGTCAGCAGGTCGGCCAGCACCGTCGCCTGCTCCCACGCCGGCGCCACCAGCCCGTAGACCGTGCCGCCGTACTGCGAGCACTCGCCGATCGCGCGCACCGACGGATCCGACACCGACCGCAGCATCTCGTCCACCACGATCCCCCGGTCGACCTCCAGCCCGGCCGCACGCGCCATCCCAACCTCGGGCCGCACTCCGCACGCCAGCACGACCAGATCGGCGTCCAGGGCCTCGGGCCCGTCCCCGCCGCCGCCCGGCGCGGCCAGCTCCACCCCCGTCACGCGCGGCCCGGACGCCTCCCGCACCACGCGCAGCGCGGTCACGTTGACCTCGACGCGGGCCCGGATCCCCAGCCTGCTCAGCGTGCGGGCCAGCACCTTCCCGGCCCCGGGATCGAGCTGGCGCTCCATCAGGTGCCCGGCCAGGTGCACCACCGTCACCTCCAGGCCGCGGCCCACCAGCCCGCGCGCGGCCTCGATGCCCAGCAGCCCGCCGCCGATCACCACGGCCCGCCGCGCTCCCGCCGCCGCGTCGATGATCGCGCTGCAGTCGTCCAGGGTCCGGAACGTCACCGCGCCGCCGGGCAGCCCGTCCTCGGTGCCCGGGATCGGCGGCACCAGCGAGCTGCTCCCGGTCGCCATCACCAGCGTCCCGTACGGCACCGCGCTGCCGTCCGAGCCGTGCACGACCCTGGCCCGGCGGTCGATGCCGACCACCTCCACGCCCAGCCGCGCGTCCACGCCGCTCGCCTCGTACCAGGCCGGATCGACCAGGCCGATCTGGTCCGGACCGGTCACGCCGGCCAGCACGTTGGACAGCAGCACCCGGTTGTAGGGCTGCCGCGGCTCGGCGCCGAACACCGTCAGCGGCACCCGCGGGTCCCGCGCGCGGATCTCCGACACCAGCCTGGACCCGGCCATCCCGTTGCCCACGACCACGATCCCGCGGGACCGGGCCGCCGGCCCGTCGGCTTCGCTGATCACGTACCGGCTCCTTCGTCGATCGGGGTGGGGACGGCCCGGGGCTCCGCCGCTCCGGCGTCCGGGGACCCCAGCGGCTCGAGGCGGACGGCGCAGACCTTGAACTCCGGCATCCGCGACATCGGGTCCAGCGCCGGATTGGTGAGCAGGTTGGCCCTGCCCTCGCCCGCCCAGTGGAAGGGGATGAAGACGGTGTCGTGACGGATCGCGTCGCTCAGCCGCGCCCGCACGGTGGCGGCGCCGCGGCGGCTGGCCACCCGCACGTCCGCGCCCTCGGCGATGCCCAGCCGCCCGGCCAGATCGGGGTGCAGCTCCACGAACGCCTCGGGCGCCGCCTCCGCCAGCGGCCGCACCCGGCGGGTCTGGGCGCCGCTCTGGTACTGGGCGAGCACCCGGCCCGTGGTCAGGTACACCGGGTAGTCGGCGTCGACGTCCTCGGCGGCGCCGCCGTGCTCGACCGGGGTCATCCGGGCGCGGCCGTCGGGCGTGGCGAACCGGTCGAGGAACGGCCGCGGCGTGCCCGGATGCTCCTCGGAAGGGCACGGCCAGAAAACGCCGCCCTCCTTCTCGATCCGCTCGTAGGTGATCCCCGAGTAGTCGGCGAGACCGCCCGCGCTGGCCTCGCGCAGCTCCTCGAACACCTCCGCGGGCTCCTCGCTCCAGGTGCCGGGGGCGTGCAGCCGGTCGGCGAGCACGGCCAGGATCTCCAGATCGGTCCGCACCCCCTCCGGCGGCCGCTGCGCCCGCTTGCGCCGCAGGACGCGGCCCTCCAGGTTCGTCATCGTGCCGCCCTCCTCCGCCCACTGGGCGGTGGGCAGCACCACGTCGGCGCGGCGCGCGGTCTCGGAGGGCACGAAGTCGGCGACGGCCAGGAAGTCCAGCGCGTCCAGCCGCTCCTCCACCTGCGACGCCCGCGGCGCCGACACCACGGGATTGGAGCCGAACAGCAGCATCGCCTTGGGCCCGCCGTCGGTGCCCAGCGCCGACAGCAGCTCGTAGGCCGAACGCCCCGGACCGGGCAGGTCCGCGGGGTCCACCCCCCACACCGCCGCCACGTGCGCGCGGGCCTCCGGATCGTCGATCTTGCGGTAGCCGGGGAGCTGGTCGGCCTTCTGCCCGTGCTCCCGGCCGCCCTGGCCGTTGCCCTGCCCGGTCAGGCAGCCGTACCCCGAGCCCTCCCGGCCCGGCAGGCCCAGCGCCAGCGCCAGGTTGATGAACGCGGTCACCATGTCGGTGCCCCGCGCGTGCTGCTCGGTGCCGCGCGCGGTCAGGACGTAGGAGCGCTCGCCCCGCGCCAGCAGCCGCACGGCCTCGCGCATGTACGGCACCGGCACCCCGGTGATCCGCTCGACCCGCTCCGGCATGTAGGCGTTGACCACCCTGCGGACGGCCTCGAATCCCGAGGTGCGCGCCGCCAGGTACGCCTCGTCCAGGAGCCCCTCCACGATCGCCAGGTGCAGCAGGCCGTTGGCCAGCGCCAGGTCGGTGCCCGGCGTCGGCTGCAGGTGCAGGTTGGCCTGCCGCGCCGTGGCCGTACGGCGCGGATCGACCACGATCAGCGCCCCGCCCGCCTTCTGCGCGTCGGTGAGGTGCCGCATGAACGGCGGCATCGTCTCGGCCACGTTCCCGCCGGCCAGCAGGATCGCCCCGGCCCGGCCCAGGTCGGTGATCGGCCCCGGCAGCCCGCGGTCCATCCCGAACGCGCGGCCCGAGGCCGCCGCGGCCGACGACATGCAGAACCTGCCGTTGTAGTCGATCTGCGAGGTGCGCAGCGCGATCCGGGCGAACTTCCCCAGCTGGTAGGCCTTCTCGTTGGTCAGGCCGCCGCCGCCGAACACCGCGACGGCGTCCGGGCCGTGCGCGCCCTGCACCCGTGTGATCTCCGACACGATCCGGTCCAGCGCCCGGTCCCACGTGACCGGCTCGAGCGGGGCGTCCCGCGAGGCGCGCATCAGCGGGGAGGTCAGCCGGTCCGGGACGGCCAGCATCTCGGTGGACGTCCAGCCCTTCTGGCACAGCCCGCCGCGGTTGGCCGGCACGTCCTCGCGCGGCACCACGCGCAACGGCACCGTGCGCGGCGGCAGCGACCGCGCGCCGCCGTGGACGCCGTTGGCACCGCCGACGCCGTTGGCACCGCCCGCACCGCCGGCGGCGGGCGCCTCCGCTCCGTCGTCGACCAGCGACATGCCGCACTGCAACGCGCAGTAGGGACAGTGCGTCGGAGTATCGGTCATGGCCCCGAGAGTGTGCGGGCCCCGTTTCGCGTCTGGGTCCCCTATGTGACCCGGGTGTTAAAAGCCGCTCACGCGACGCCGTTCACCAAGGTCAAGACCGGTGCGCGGGAACGGTCCCCGGCCAGGCCGGAGCACGTGCCGCGGCACGTTGACGATCACGTGTCAAGCGTTGTCGACCATTGTCAATGCCCATTCGGCGCTCCCCGCCCGGTAACCGAACGGATCGGCGGCGGCCCGCCGGACCGGCGCGCGAACCGGCCCCGACCACCGCCGAACGCACGGACGGGCGGGCCCGCGCGGCCTAATCTCGACTCATGCCCGACGCTGCTTATTACGCCTCGCTGCCGCGCACCCGCGGCGCCGCCGCGGCCCTGCTCCTCGACGATCTCGGGCGGGTGCTGCTGGTCAAGCCCACCTACAAGGAGGGCTGGTTCCTGCCCGGCGGGGTCATCGAGGCGGGCGAGTCCCCGCTGGCCGCCTGCGTGCGCGAATGCGAGGAGGAGCTCGGCCTGGTCCCCCGCCTGGACGGACTGGTCTGCGTGGACTGGGGGCCGCCCCGCGACGGCGTGGACGCGGTCAACGTCTTCGTCTTCGCCGGGGCCATCACCGCCGCGCAGATCGGCGCGATCCGGCTGCCGCCCGACGAGTTGTCCGACCACGTCCTGGTCTCCCCCGAGAAGGTGGCCGAGCTGGCGCCGCCGCACATCGCCCGGCGGATGCCGCCCAGCCTGCGCGGGATGGCCGAGGGCCGCGCCGTCTACCTCGAGGACGGCCGCACGCCCTCGTTCGGCGCCGCCGCCGGGGTAGCCTCGCCCTGAACGGGTAGGTGCGGCAGCAGAGGACCACGTTCCAGGGGGAGGACCGTCCACATGGCTGCCTGCGAGGTCTGCGGCAACGACTACGCGATGAGCTTCGAGGTGCACGCCCAGGGCGCCGTGCACACCTTCGACTCGTTCGAATGCGCGATCACCCGGATGGCGCCGATCTGCGAGCACTGCCAGTGCCGGATCCTGGGCCACGGCGTCGACGTCGACGGGCACTGGTACTGCTGCGCCCACTGCGCCCGCGCCTCCCAGCCGCGGGCCGCCGACCTGGTGGCAGACCGCGCCTGAGCGTGCCCTGACCAGGCCCTGACCAGGCGAGAACCAGGGCCGGCCGCCGCGCACGACCTCACAGCGCGGGCGGGCACGCGGTGCAGTGGAATTATCACTGCCGCATTACATGACACACACCTGCGAAATCCGGGGCTCCTAACTTCGGTGGCGGCACATCGACCACGAGGAGTCCCCGATGACCGTCACCACCGACGTCAAACCCAGAGGCCGCGGCTATCCGCTGACCCGCCTCAAGGGCCGCTGGATCGATGACTGGCGGCCCGAGGAGCCCGACTTCTGGCAGGGCGGCGGGGCGAGGACGGCCCGGCGCAACCTGATCTTCTCGATCTTCTCCGAGCACATCGGGTTCTCGGTATGGACGCTGTGGTCCGTGCTGGTCCTGTTCCTGGGCCCCGCCTACGGCATCGACCCCGCGGGCAAGTTCACGCTGACCGCCGTCCCGGCGCTCGTCGGCGCGACACTGCGGATCCCCTACACCTTCGCCGTCGCCCGGTTCGGCGGGCGCAACTGGACGATCTTCAGCGCGGCGCTGCTGCTGGTGCCCTCGGCGCTGGCCGCCTTCCTCATCGAGCCCGGCGTCTCCTACACCACGCTGGTGCTCCTGGCGGCCGTCGCCGGCGTCGGCGGCGGCAACTTCGCCTCCTCGATGGCCAACATCAACGCCTTCTACCCGCAGCGGCTCAAGGGCTGGGCGCTGGGCATCAACGCCGGCGGCGGCAACCTCGGCGTCGCCGTCGTCCAGCTGGTCGGCCTGCTGGTGCTGGCCACCGTGGGCAACGGCAGCCCCGGCCTGGTCGCGGGGATCTACATCCCGTTCATCGTGCTGGCCGCGCTCGGCTCCGCGCTCTACATGGACAACCTGTCCCAGGCCCGCAACGACAAGCGGGCGATGCGGGACGTGTGCAGGGACCCCCACACCTGGATCATGTCGGTGCTGTACATCGGCACGTTCGGCTCGTTCATCGGGTTCGGCTTCGCCTTCGGCCAGGTGCTCCAGGTGCAGTTCAAGGCCGACTTCGACACTCCGATCGAGGCCGCCTACCTGACCTTCCTCGGCCCGCTGCTCGGCTCCCTGATCCGCCCGGTCGGCGGCCTGCTGGCCGACAGGATCGGCGGGGCGAAGGTGACGTTCTGGAACTTCGTGGCCATGGCCGCCGCGGCCGGGGTGGTGCTGCTGGCCTCCGCGCAGGCGTCGCTCCCGCTGTTCCTGACCGGGTTCATCCTGCTGTTCGTGTTCAGCGGGGTCGGCAACGGGTCGACCTACAAGATGATCCCCGCGATCTTCCGCGCCAAGGCGCAGCTCGGCGTGGCCAACGGCGGCGACCCGGAGGCGGCCGAGCACGAGGCGCGGCGGCTGGCCGGCGCGCTGATCGGCATCGCGGGCGCGATCGGCGCGTTCGGCGGCGTACTGGTCAACATCGCCTTCCGGCAGTCGTTCCTGACCTACAAGACCGGGGACGGCGCCTACATCGCCTTCATCGCCTTCTACGCGCTGTGCTTCGCGCTGACCTGGCTGGTCTACCTGCGCACGCACCCGCGGAAGCTGGCCGGAGTCTGATCCCCCACCCGTATCGGCCCGGCCCGCGCCGAGGGCGTCTTCCCAGCCTCCAGGGAAGGCGCCCTCGGCCTTTTCAGAGTCCGGCCGGTCCGCCGGCTAGGACGACCCCTCCTGCTCGGACGCCCCGTCGGGCCAGTTCGGCGAGCGGCCCGAGGCCCGCAGCACCGACTCCCACGCGTCGCCCGAGGCCAGCGGCAGGTGCGGGACGCCCCAGTGCCACGCCGACACCAGCAGGCCCGGGTCGGCCGGGCGGTAGTCGGCCCCGATGGCGCGGGCCAGGTCCCAGGCGTGCAGGTGCCACTCCACGCACGCCGCCCCCGCGTGGTCGCCGACCGTGTACTTGGTGCCCCGGTAGATCAGGTGGGTGCGGTCCCACATGTCGGGCATCAGGTCGGCGTACGCGCCCGCCGACACGGTGAACGCCATGATCCGCTCGGGCCCCGGCTCCGGCGGCAGCACCGCCAGCTCGGCGGCGTTCTGCCGGGCCTGCTGGCGGATCAGCACGGCCGCGACGGCGTCCCGGGCGAACAGCTTGGCCAGCCTGCTGTCGGGCGCGTCCTGCAGGTACTCCAGGAAGTTCTCCGCCACGCAGCGCAGATGGCCGGCCAGGTCGATCGCCAGCCAGTCGGCGCAGGGGGTGGGCGCCTCCCAGTCCTGAACCCGGGCCGCCAGCGCGCGGACGGCCCGCACCCCGTCCTCGTAGGACTCGAGCACGCGATGCCGGTCAGGCGGCGTGCGCTCCACAGTTTCCCCCCGCGATCGCGACGACGTCCGGACGATGGCGGCCGGCCCCCGGCCCATCCCGTACGTGTGACCCTCCCCGGGGCCTCCCCGATCCCCCCGGGTGGGTAGATTCTCAGAGTTCGGCGGCCGGTGCCACCCGGTGACGCCGTGTCACCGCGTCACCGGGCCGCCGGGCCGCGCTCAGACGGCCGCGGCGGGGACGTCACGGTAGCTCAGCCGGTGCGCCTCGCGGGCGGTGCGCAGGCGGTCGACCTCGTCGGTCCAGGGCCGGACGGCCGTCTTCGCCTTGGAGCGCCGGAGCGCGATCTCGGCGGCGCGGCGCGTCTTGGCGTCGGCCCCCTCGGCGGCGTACACCTTCGGCCCCGCCGCCACCCGCTCGGCGGCCTCGGCCGCCTGCAGCACGGCCGTCAGCGCCTGGTCGAACGCGACCGCCTCGGCGCGCGCGCCGGTGTCGGTGGAGTCGGCGCCCTGGGCGGCGCGCAGCGCGGCCTCGGCCTCGGTGGCCCCGGCCAGCCGCTCGCGGTAGGTCTCGGCGAGCACCCGGTCGGCCTCCAAAAGTTCCGCGACGTCCTTGCTCATCCGGCGGCCCAGCGGCATAGCGGTGCTCCTCACGATCCTGCGGCCGGCGCTCCCCCGGCCGCTCGCGACGGCCGGGCGCACCCGGCGTGTCTTCCCATCCGGTCGGTGACAGCGTACGCTCGGGCCCGGCGTGTTGCGCGGGGGGACACCCAACTCGCGTCCTTTACGCAGTAAGGTTGCGGCATGGTCCGGCAACCGGCGCTCAACGCCAAGCACCGCGCCCCGCTGTCCACCGAGCGCATCATCGAGGCCGCGCTCCAGATCATCGACGGCCAGGGGCTCGGCCGTCTCACCATGCGCCGGCTCGGCGACGCGCTCGAGGTCGAGGCGATGGCGATCTACCACCACCTCCCCCGAGGCAAGGAACAGCTCCTGGACGCCCTGGTCA
The DNA here is from genome assembly GCF_055379765.1 of Actinomadura rugatobispora. Lineage (NCBI taxonomy): Bacteria > Bacillati > Actinomycetota > Actinomycetes > Streptosporangiales > Thermomonosporaceae > Actinomadura > Actinomadura rugatobispora. The sequence continues at coordinate 11,253,791 of NZ_AP029191.1, forward strand.
CGCACGTGGCCGCCGTCCCCGCCGACGCGCCGGCCACCGGGCGCGGCGCCACCCGCTGGAGGGAGGCGCTGCGCGGCTGGGCCCGCGCCTACCGCGAGCGCCTCCTCACCCACGCCGGGGTACTGCCGCTGCTGGTCACCCGCCGCAACCCGGCCGCGCTCGCCGGCACCACCGCCTCGCTCAGGGAGATCCTCCGGCAGGGCGGCATCCCCGAGCGGACGGCCGCCGTCGCCGCCCACACGCTGCTGTCCTACGTCATCGGGCACGCCGCGATGGAGGTGCGCGGCACGACACCGGGCGGCCCGGAGGGTCCCGAGCCCGCCGGCACGGCCGCCGTGCCCGAGGGCCCCGTCGACTGGGACGCGCGGTTCCTGGCCGGCCTCGACCTCGTCCTGGCCGGGCTCAACCCCTGAAAGCCCGGCGGCGGTCAGTCCTCGACGACGAAGACGTCCAGGACGCGCGGGCCGTGCAGCCCCTCGGTGCGCTCCAGCTCGATCTCGCCGGTCGTGGCGGGGCCGCTGATCCAGGTCAGGGGCCGCGCCGGGTCGAGCCGGGCGACCGCCTCGGGCACCGTGCCGACGATCTGGTCGGCGTGCACCACGCACAGGTGGTACGGCGGGACGAGCGTCAGCGCCCGGCGGCCCTGCGCCCGCCCGCCGTCCAGCACGATCGTGCCGGTCTGCGCGATCGCCACCGCGCAGCCGGTGACCACGCCGTCCAGGCCGTCCAGGGTGCCCGGGTCCACCACCGGCGAGTCGGCCTGCGCCTGCACGCCCTCCAGCCCGGCCAGCCAGCCGAACGGCAGGTCGGCGGGCGCGATGATGCGCTTGGCCTCCCGGCCCCACAGCGCCGCGGCGATCGCGGTGGGCAGCTCGTCGGCGCTCACGTGCCGCACCGAGGCGCGCTGCTCGGCGACCCGCTCGGTGAACAGCGCGAGCACGTCGGCGCGGGTGGGCGCCTCCGCGCCGGTCAGCCGGCGCCGGTAGCCGCGCGGGATCGGCACCCGCGTGCCGCGCGCCGCGCCCAGCGCGTCGCGGACCCGGCCCAGCACCGTGTCGCGGGAGCTCATCGCCGCTCCCCCGCCGCGCCGCCGGGACGGGACGCCCACCAGGCGCGGAAGCTCTGCCGGGGCGGCGCGGGCACGTCCCGCGCGTCGGTCCACTTGCCGAGCAGCCCCGGCAGCCGGCGGATCCGGCCGCCGCGCGACAGCAGCCGCGCCCAGCGGGTGCCGCGGCGCAGCGCCGCCTCGTACCGGCGGCGGTCGCCCATCGTCCAGGCCAGCGTGCGCATCAGGGCCAGCTCGGGGGTCGGCACCGGCCGCCGCCGGCGCGACTCGATCACCTGCCCGCGCAGCCGGACCAGCAGATCCGGGATGTCGATCTTGACCGGGCAGACGTCGGAGCAGGCCCCGCAGAGCGTGGACGCGTAGGTCAGCGAGGCGTTGGCCGCGCTCTCCACGCCCCGCATGTGCGGCGTCAGCACCGCCCCGATCGGCCCCGGGTAGACGGCACCCTGCCCCCTCCCCGGTGAGCCGCCCGCGACCGCGTCGTAGGGGTGCCCGCCGGTCCGCTCGTACACCGGGCACACGTCCAGGCACGCCGAGCACCGGATGCAGCGCAGCGCGGCCCGGCCCGCCTCGTCGGCCAGCACGGAGGTGCGGCCGTTGTCCAGCAGCACCAGGTGGAAGGCGCCCGGCCCGTCGCCCGGGGTGACGCCCGTCCAGGTGGAGGTCGCGGCGTTCATCCGCTCCCCCGTCGCCGAACGCGGCAGCAGCTGCAGGAAGACCTCCAGGTCGGCCCAGGCCGGCACGACCTTCTCGATGCCCGCGACCGTGATCAGCGTGTCGGGCAGCGTCAGGCACATCCGGCCGTTGCCCTCCGACTCCACCAGCACCGCCGTGCCGGTCTCGGCGACCAGGAAGTTGGCGCCGGAGACCGCGACCCGCGCCGGCAGCATGCGCCCGCGCAGCCGGGCGCGCGCGGCCTCGGCCAGCGCCGCCGGATCGGCCCCCAGGTCGGCGGGCGCGCCGGGCAGCCCGCGGGCGAACAGCTCGCCGATCTGGGCCCGGTTCCTGTGCAGGGCCGGGAACAGCGGATGGGACGGGGCGTCGTCCTCGTCCAGGCCCACGATCAGCTCGCCCAGGCCGGTCTCGTGGACGGTGATCCCGGCGCGGTCCAGCGCGTCGTCCAGCCGGATCTCCCCCAGCACCGACGAGCGGACCTTGAGCACCTCGCCCTCCCCGGTGCCGCGGACCAGCCGGGTGACGATCCGCCTGGCCTCGGCGGCGTCGGCGGCCCAGTGCACCACGCCGCCCGCCTCGGTGACCGAGCGCTCCAGCTCCTCCAGGTAGGAGTCGAGGTTGAGCAGGGTCTGGTCCTTGATCGCGCGCCCGGCCTCGCGCAGCTCGTCCCAGTCGGCGGTGGCCGCGGTGGCTGCGGCGCGGCGCGCCCGCATCGCGGCGGCGGCGGCCGCCAGGTTGCGGCGCAGCCCGGGATCGGCCAGCGCGGTACGGGCGGCGTCGGCGAACCTGGGCGCCGCGGGCCGCGCGGAACCGCCGCCCGCGCCCCCGCCGGAACCCGCGCCGGAGCCCGGACCCATGCTTGAGGAGGAGGTCATCGTTCTGCCGGATGAGTCGTCGGAGGGCACCGTCATGTGACCTCCGTTCCGGCGAGTATCTCCGCCAGATGCAGGACGCGCACGCCGCCGCGCAGGCGCGACAGCGCCCCGCCGATGTGGGCCAGGCACGAGTTGTCGACGGCGCAGAGCACGTCGGCGGAGGTCTCCTGGATGCGCCGCACCTTGTCGGCCACCATCGCCACCGACACGTCCGCGTTCTTCATCGCGAACGCCCCGCCGAACCCGCAGCACTCCTCGGCCGCCGGCAGGTCGACCAGCTCCAGCCCCTTGACCTCGCGCAGCAGCCGCAGCGGCCGGTCGCCCACCCGCAGCGTCCGCAGCGAGTGGCAGGTCGGGTGGTAGGCGACCCGGTGCGGGAAGGCCGCCCCGACGTCGGTCACCCCCAGCACGTCGACCAGGAACTCCGACAGCTCGTACACGGCCAGGTCCTCGGCGGCGCGGGCCAGCCCCGTGTCACCGGCCGCCCTGGCCATGCGCGGATAGGCGTGCCGCACGGTCGCCGCGCACGACGCCGACGGGGTCACGATCACATCGCCGTCGCCGAACGCCGCGGCGAACCCGCGCGCCAGGTCGGCGGCCTCCCGGTGGTAGCCGGTGCTCCAGTGGGCCTGACCGCAGCAGGTCTGGCCCGGCGGGAACGTCACCTCGTGCCCGAGCCGTTCGAGCAGGACGGTGACGGCGCGGCCGGTGCCGGGGAACATCGCGTCGTTGAAGCACGCGACGAACAGCGCGACGCGCATCACGGTTCACCTCCCCCAAGGCCGACCCCCGTGGGTCATCGTAGAGCGGCGGGGGACGCCGCCCGGCCCTCACACGGATTCTGGGGAAACGTTTCTCGTCCGGTCGGCGTGTCGGTCTCCGGCCGTTCTCCGAAGCGGGGGACGCTGGGCCTGGCACCGCAGGGTGAGACGGGTCACAGCCGCGCGGTACTTCGGTACCACGGGACAACCGTCCCAACGGGCTATGGCCGGGGGCGGCGAACCGTTCCACACTGAGGTGCGTCAGAACAGACGACCGCAACCGAGTACCAGACCGGAGGCACGCCGATGTGCCCGCACCAGCCGCCCTGTCCCACGGCCGACGGCCCGAACCGCGAGGCCGCCCGCACCCTGGCCACCCACCCCGAGCAGGGGTGGAGCCTGCTGTGCAACGGCGTCGTGCTCTTCGAGGACACCGGTGAGCTGCTGCCCGACGGGGGAATCATCGCACCGCACCGGCCGACGGACCTCCCGGAGCCGTCCGCCGCCTGACCAGGGGGACCGGCCCTGACGGGCCGGGACTAGTCCAACTGGGTGATCTTCCTCGGGGGCCAGCCCGCCCGCCCGGAACCTCTGGGCCCGTCCAGGGCCCGGAGGGAGCACGGGTCCTTCGTCTCGACCCTCACTCCTCCGACCCGCCTCCCCATCGAGCACCGCCGCGCGGTCATCCGGCCGCGGCGCACCAGCGGCGCAGCCACGGCGCGACCGCGGCGCCCACCGCCGCGGGGTCCTTCGCCAGCTCGTGACGCTCGCCGGGCAGCACGACGACCTCGGCGGCGTCCGCCGGATCCGGGATCCCGAAGGGGTCCCGGTCCCCGTTCACCACCAGCGCCTCCACGCCCGCGTCGCGCGCCTCGCGCAGCTCGCCGGCCCGCGACCGGTCCGGCTTCCCCGGCGGGTGCAGCGGGAACGCCAGCGCCACCACGCCGCTCGCCCCGGCCGCCCCGGCCGTCCGGCAGGCCACCCGCGCCCCGTTGCTGCGGCCGCCCTGCACCAGCGGCACCTCGCCGTACCGGTCCCGGAGGACCTTGATCACCTGGAGCCAGTCCTCGTCCTGGCGGACCGCCGAGCCGGGCGCCCGCCGCCCGGCCGCGCGGAACGGCTGCAGCACCCGCGCCACCGCCCCGCCGAGGCCGAGCGCCTCCTCCCGCACGGCCAGCAGGTCGGGGGCGTCGACGCCGCCGTTCGAACCGTGCGTCAGGACCAGCAGGAACGCCGCGCCCTCCGGGCCGTCCGGCTCGTCCAGCGTCAGCTCGGCGGGCCCCCGCCCCGTCACGATCTCCATGTCACTCACGGTAGCCGGTGCGGGGCGACACGCCGGCGCCGGGCCCCGCCCGCGCGTGATCGCGTACGGCAGACTGGCCGCATGGGGAAGATGACCGACAGCGAATGGCGCGCCTTCGTGTCCGAGGGCACCCGCACGGGGAAGCTCGCGGTGACGCGGGCCGACGGAAGCCCGCACGTGACCCCGGTCTGGTTCGTGCTCGACGGCGACGACCTGGTGTTCACCACGCACGGAACGGGGGTCAAGGGCAAGGCGGTCCGCCGCGACCCGCGCATGTCGGTCGCCGTGGACGACCAGACCCCGCCCTACTCGTTCGTGACGATCCTGGGCGAGGCGAGCGTCTCGGAGGACCCGGACGAGCTGCGCCGCTGGTCCACGGCCCTCGGCGCCCGGTACATGGGCGCCGACCGGGCCGAGGAGTTCGGGACGCGCAACGCCGTCCCGGGCGAGTACCTGGTCCGGGTGCGGATCACCAAGGTGATCGCGCAGGCCGCCGTCGCCGGATAGCCCCGGCGGCGACGCCTCGACTCAGGTCTCGGGGACGGGCTCGACGTCGGGCCAGCCCGGCGGCAGCGCCGGCTCGGGGTCGCCCATCGCCAGCCGCAGCCGCTCGGCGAAGCTCTCGTGCAGGAGCGGACCCCAGGCGTAGTCGCTGGGCACCCGGACCGCCTGGCCCATGACCTCCTGCGCCTCGCGCACCTCCTGCGCCTCGCCGGCCTCGCCCGCGCGCGGCTCGGGACGCCGGGCGTACCGGACCGCCAGCAGCGCGTACATGTGGTCGAGCGCGCCGAACGCCTCGCCCGCCAGCGCGGGCAGCGTCCCCTCGGACACGGACTGCTCGACCACCGGCTCCCACCACAGGTCGGCGGGATCGGCGTCCGCCGCGTCCTCGTCGTCGGGGGCGAAGTCGCGGCGCAGCCGGGCCCGGACCTGGCCGGCGACGCCGGGATCGGCCAGCCCGCGCCGCCACACCTCGCGGGCCTCGGCGCCGCGGCCGCGCAGCGGCAGCGTCCGCGCCAGCAGTTCGACCGCCAGCGGCCCGACCTCGCCGTCGGCGGCCGCGCCGGGCTCGCCGAGCGCCGCCGAGAACGCGCCGATCGCCTGGTCGAGGTGGGCGATGCCCGTCGCGACGGCCAGCCGCGTGTAGGCGTAGGGGGCGGTCTCCCGGTCGATCAGCCTGAGCCCGGCGGTGAGGATCCGCAGGGCGCGGGACGGCTCGCCGCGCTCCAGCAGCCGCTGCGCCAGGTCGTGCGCGGCGACCGGGCCGTACTCGGCGTCGCCGGTGCCGACCGCGTCCTCCCAGCGGCCGCGGGCGGTCTCGAAGTCGCCCTGGTCGTCGGCGAGCCGGGCCAGGGCCAGCAGCGCCGGCGGCAGGTAGGCCGGGTTGCCGAAGTCGACCACGGCCCGCCAGGCCGGCCCGGCCTGCTCGTGCTCGCCCGCGCGCTCGTGGGTGAGCGCCAGGTGGTACGCGGCGCGCGGCCCGTACTCCGGGTCGCCGGTCGCGATGGCCTCCCGGTCGGCCTCCCGGGCGCCCTCGACGTCGCCGCCGTCGTCCAGGACGACGGCCAGGCCGAGGGCCGCCTGGGCCCGGAACGGGGTGTCGCCCAGGGCGAGCACCCTCTCGAACAGGGCGGCGGCCCGGCCGGGCTCGCCCGTCTCGGCCAGCCGCCTGGCCTCCTCGCACAGCCGCGCCGGGTCGGCCGGGTCCGGGGTGTCGCTCATGCTCCGCCTCTGGGGGTCGGGTCGGTGTCCCGAGCCTACCGACGGCGGGGCCGCCCGCGCCGGGACGACACCCGGATCCGCGGGCATGATCGACGAAATCGCCCGAGTGACGAGCTCAGCCCCTCAGTCCAGCCCCGAACGGTCGCTCAGGCGCTGCGATCGCGTCCGAAGGCAGGTGCGAGCGGAGCGAGAACCTGATCGCGGAGTGAGCCGCCAGGCGAGTTCGGAGCGATGCAGCGATCGCCGCAGGCGCGACAAGCGACGAGCCCCCAGGCGAGGAGCGCAGCTCGCGCATGCAATGAACACTGTCAGTCCTCGAACGCCTCCGGCGGCGGGCAGGAGCAGACCAGGTTGCGGTCGCCGTAGGCCTGGTCGATGCGGCGCACCGGGGGCCAGTACTTCCCGTCCCGGAGAGCGGGCAGCGGGTAGGCCGCCTCCTCGCGGGTGTAGGGGTGCTTCCAGTCCTCGGTGACCAGGCTCGCGGCGGTGTGCGGGGCGTTCTTGAGGGGATTGTCGTCGCGGTCGAGGGCGCCGTCGGCGACCCGCTGGATCTCCCGCCGGATCTCGATCATGGCGTCGCAGAACCGGTCGAGCTCGGCCAGGTCCTCGCTCTCGGTGGGCTCGATCATCAGCGTGCCGGCCACCGGGAACGACAGGGTGGGGGCGTGGAAGCCGTAGTCGATCAGCCGCTTGGCCACGTCCTCGGCGGTGATCCCGGTCTCCTTGGTGATCCTGCGGAGGTCGGCGATGCACTCGTGCGCGACCAGCCCGTCGCGACCGGTGTAGAGGATCGGGTAGTGCGGGCCCAGCCGGGCGGCCAGGTAGTTGGCGGCGATGATCGCGCTCTCGGTGGCGGCGCGCAGCCCGTCCGGGCCCATCATCGCGATGTAGGCCCAGGAGATCGGGAGGATGCCCGCCGAGCCCCACGGCGCCGCCGAGATCGGCCCCACGCCCGTGTCGCGCGGCCCGGCCTCGTCGCGCAGCGGGTGGCTCGGCAGGAACGGCGCCAGGTGCTCGCGGACGCCGATCGGGCCGACGCCGGGGCCGCCGCCGCCGTGCGGGATGCAGAAGGTCTTGTGCAGGTTGAGGTGGGAGACGTCGGAGCCGAACTCGCCGGGACGGGCCAGCCCGACCAGCGCGTTGAGGTTGGCTCCGTCGACGTAGACCTGGCCGCCGGCCGCGTGCACGGCCGCGCACACGTCGGTGATGGTCTCCTCGAACACGCCGTGCGTGGACGGGTAGGTCACCATGATCGCCGACAGCCGCTCGCCGTGCTTGCCGATCTTGGCGTGCAGGTCGTCCAGGTCGATGTTCCCGCCGTCGTCGCACGTGACGACCACGACCTTCATCCCGGCCATCACCGCGCTGGCGGCGTTGGTGCCGTGCGCCGACGACGGGATCAGGCAGATGTTCCGGTGCTCCTCGCCGCGCGAGGCGTGGTAGCCGCGGATGGCCAGCAGCCCGGCCAGCTCCCCCTGCGAGCCCGCGTTGGGCTGCACCGACACCCTGGCGTAGCCGGTGATCTCCGCCAGCCGGTCCTCCAGCTCGCCGATCAGCTCCAGGTAGCCGCGGGCCTGGTCGACCGGGGCGAACGGGTGGATGTTCGCGAACTCCGGCCAGGTGATCGGCTCCATCTCGGCCGTGGCGTTGAGCTTCATCGTGCAGGATCCGAGCGGGATCATCGACCGGTCCAGCGCGATGTCCTTGTCCTGCAGCCTGCGCAGGTAGCGCAGCATGGCCGTCTCGGAGCGGTGCTGGTGGAAGACCGGGTGGGTGAGGTACGGGCTCTCGCGCCGCAGCCCGCCCAGGCCGTCGCCCTCCGCCCCGCCCGACATCGCGCCCTCCAGCCCGAACGCGCGCCAGACGACGCCGAGGTGCTCGCCGGTGGTGGTCTCGTCGCAGGCGATCGCGACGTGGTCGGCGTCCACCGGGCGCAGGTTGACCCCGCCCTCGCGGGCGCGCTCCACGACCTCGGCGGCGCGGCCCGGGACCCGGGCCAGGACGGTGTCGAAGAAGCGGTCGTGCACGACCTCGACGCCCAGCGGCCCGCGCAGCCCGGCGGCCAGCGTCCGCGCGTGCCGGTGGACGCGCTGGGCGATCGCCGCCAGCCCCTCGGGCCCGTGGTAGACGGCGTACATGCTCGCCATGACCGCCAGCAGGACCTGGGCGGTGCAGATGTTGCTGGTGGCCTTCTCGCGGCGGATGTGCTGCTCGCGGGTCTGCAGCGCCAGCCGGTAGGCGGCGGCGCCGTCGGCGTCGACCGACACCCCGACCAGGCGTCCGGGGAGCTGCCGCTGGATGCCCTCGCGCACCGCCATGTAGCCGGCGTGCGGGCCGCCGAACCCGTACGGGACGCCGAACCGCTGCGCCGAGCCCACGGCGATGTCGGCGCCCGACTCGCCGGGCGGCCGCAGCAGGGTGAGGGCCAGCAGGTCGGCGGCCACGACGACCTGGGCGCCGCGCTCGTGCGCCTGCGCGCTCACCGGGGCCAGGTCGCGGACCGCGCCGGAGGCCCCCGGGTACTGCAGCAGCACGCCGAAGAAGTCGCCCTCGGGCAGGCCCCCGGCCAGGTCGGCGGTGACGACCTCGATGCCCAGCGGGACGGCGCGGGTGCGCACGACCTCGATCGTCTGCGGGAGCGCGTCGGCGTCCACCAGGAACGTGCCCGGCTCCTTGCGCTTGGAGACGCGGTGCGCCAGCGCCATCGCCTCGGCGGCGGCGGTGCCCTCGTCCAGCATGGACGCGTTGGACACCGGCAGCCCGGTGAGGTCGCTCACCACGGTCTGGAAGTTCAGCAGCGCCTCGAGCCGGCCCTGGGAGATCTCCGGCTGGTACGGGGTGTAGGCGGTGTACCAGCCGGGGTTCTCCAGGACGTTGCGGAGGATGACGCCGGGGGTGATCGTGCCGTGGTACCCCAGCCCGATCATCGAGGTCAGCACGGTGTTGCGGGACGCCAGCTCGCGCAGCCGGTCCAGCGCGGCGGTCTCGCTCAGCGCGGGCGGCAGGTCGAGGGGCCGGCCGGTGCGGATCGCGGCGGGCACCGCGCCGTCGATCAGGGCCTCGGCTCCGGAGTAGCCGATGGCCGCCAGCATCCGGTCCTGGTCGGCCGGCGCGGGCCCGATGTGCCGGTCGGCGAACGCCGAGCGGTGCTGCTGCGGCGAGGCCACGGGGGCGAAGTACTGGTCGGTCATCGTGGGGAGCCTCCTGGGCTTCTGCGGTCGCTCAGGGCCGCCACCGCGCCCTGCCGGGCCGGCGGCGGTCTCCCCCTCTGTCATCGGCACCTGAGAGATTCGCCCGCGGTACGGGATTTGCCCCTTCGGTGAGGCCCGTTCCCCCTGCGATGGGGGCCACGCCTGCTTTCCAGAGGTGCCTCGCCCGAGCGGTCCTTTTGCCTGAGAGGTTCCGGGGAGGGTTGCCCCTTCGGCGCCCCACGCTGGCTGCGTGGAGTCTCTCCCGCACAGGGTCGACGGCATCTTTCCCCCGAAAGCCTATCCAACCTCCGGGCGGAACGATCGTGACGGGCCCCGGTCACGGGCGGCGGAGGTGCCGCGGACGTCCGCCACCGGCCCCGAACCGTTGATCTCGGGTGGCTACGGACCAGTACGATTGCCCACAGCTCACGGGGAAGGGACCTGCCGTACGAGCGCTTGGTCGAACGGCGGGTCGGGGCGCGGGCGGCGCCCTTTCTCCGCGGGGTCCGGCGACGGCCCCGAAAAATGGGGGGCCGCGGGGGCCAGGAGGGTACGAATCACCTTGAACGTGCGAGCGGTCGGAGCGGGCGCCGCGCCCGACGGCGCGACGCCCCTCCCGGGACGCTGATCACAGTGAAGGGTCCGGACGGCGGTGTGGGCGTGACACAGACCCACCGGCAAGAGCACGAGGACGAGCGCGAGGACGCGGCGGCGCGGCCCGGCCAGGCCGCCACGGCCGTGCCCGTCGACGAGCCGCCGCGGCCCGACCGGATCCGCAGGCCCTCGGACGCCATCCGCTTCGCCGCCTCGCTCGCGGGGCTGGGCGCGGTCATGCTGCTGGTGTCGTTCGCCCCGCAGGCCACGCACGGCCTGCAGACCGACATCTCCGAGACCACCGCGCACGCCCCGCTCTTCCTGCTCACGCTGGCCACCATCGCCTCCAGCTTCGGGGTGCTGGCGGTGCCGGTGGCCTTCGCGGTGGAGCGGCTGTTCCACAAGGACGGGACGCGGGTCGCGATCGCGCTGCTGGCCGCGGTGATCGCGTTCGCCGTCACCATCCTGCTGGACGACCTGGTGATCACCTCCGCGCCCGGCGGGGTCCTGGACTCCCTCATCTGGGGCGGCACCGACACCGCCCCGGTGCACACCGACATCGCCCCGGTGATCGCGTTCGTCAGCGCGGTGGGGATGGCCGGCCGCACCCGCTGGCAGGCCGCCACCTGGTCGATGATCGGGCTGGCCGCGCTCACCGGCCTGACCGCCGCCTACGCCTCGGTGGCCGCGCTGGCCGCCACCTACTTCCTGGGCAACGCCATCGGCCACGGCACGCTCTACGCCGTCGGCACCCCCAACCCGCGCCCGCCCGGCCTCGCGGTCGTCGCCGCCCTCGAACGCCTCGGGCTGCGCACCGTCCGGGCCCAGAGGTTCCAGCCGGACGACCTGCCCGAGGTCCGCCGCTACGGGGTCAGCGTCGCGCACGCCCCCGGCGCCGTCCCCACCGACACCTCCGGGGTCGCGCTGCCGCGCGGCGACTGGCAGCTGGAGGTCCGCGTCCTGGACCGCGACCAGCAGACCGCCGGCGTGCTGTACCGGGTGTGGCGGCTGGTCCGGCTGCGCGAGGCGGCCCCCCGCCGCCCGGTGCGCTCGCTGCGCCGCTCGCTGGAGCAGGAGTCGCTGATGGCCTACGCGGTCGACGCCGCCGGGGCCCGCACGCCCCGGCTGGTGGGCACCTGCGAGGTCGGCACCGAGGCGGCCCTGATGGCCTACGAGTACGTGCCCGGCGCGCCGCTCGACGCCGTCCCCGACGACGACCTCACCGACGCGGTCCTCACCGACGTCTGGGGGCAGTTCAAACGGCTGCAGTCGGCCCGGCTGGCGCACCGCCGGCTGGAGGGCGGCGCCATCCTGATCTCCGACCGGGGCCACGCGTACCTCACCGACCTGCGCTCGGGCGAGATCGCCGCCGGCGACCTGGCGCTGCGCCTGGACCTGGCGCAGCTGCTGACCACCCTGGCGCTGCGGGCAGGGCCCGAGCGGGCGGTCCGCACCGCCGTCGAGGTGCTGGGCGAGCAGGCGCTGGCCGCCGCGGTGCCGCTGCTGCAGCGGGTGGCGCTGTCCCGCGACACCCGCGCGGCGCTGCGGCACGACCGCGAGCTGCTCACCCGGATCCGCGAGCAGATCGTGCGGCTGAAGCCGGAGAGCGAGGCGCCGCCGATCCGGCTCGAGCGCTTCCGGCCCCGCACCATCTTCAGCATCGTGGCGCTGACGGTCGCGGCCTACATCGTCGTCCCGCAGCTCAGCAGCGTCGACCCGGTCCGGCTGGTGGCGGGCGCCGAGTGGTGGTGGATGGGGGTGGCCCTGGCCGCCGCCGCGCTCACCTACCTGGCCGCCGCGTTCATGCTGATGGGCTTCGTCCCCGAGAAGCTGCCGCTCGGCCAGACCGTGCTGGCGCAGGTCGCGGCGTCGTTCGTGAAGCTGGTGGCCCCGGCCGCGGTCAGCGGCGTCGCGCTCAACACCCGCTACCTGCAGCGTTCGGGGGTGCGGCCGGGGCCGGCGGTCGCCAGCGTCGGCGCGTCCCAGCTCATGGGCATGGTCATGCACATCCTGCTGCTGATCGTGTTCGGGTTCGTCACCGGCTCGGTCAACACCGCCACCCGCGACCTCGCGCCGTCCCGGACGATCGTGATCGTGCTGCTGGCGCTGGCCGTGCTGGCCGGGGTCGCGCTGACCATCCCGCGGGTGCGGCGGTTCGCGGCGGGACGGCTGAAGAGCATGTTCTCCGGCGTCGTCCCCCGGCTGGTCGACGTGCTGCAGTCGCCGAAGAAGATCATCACCGGGCTGGGCGGGAGCCTGCTGCTGACCGTCGCGTTCGTGGTGTGCCTGGACGCCTCGATCCGCGCGTTCGGCGGGTCGCTGCCCTGGACGGCGGTGGTGGTCGTCTTCCTGACCGCCAACGCGGTCGGGTCGGCCGCGCCCACCCCCGGCGGCCTGGGTGCGGTGGAGACGGCCCTCACGGTGGCGCTGACGATCTCCGGGCTCACGGCGGAGACGGCGACCTCGGCGGTGCTGCTCTTCCGGCTGCTGACGCTGTGGCTGCCGGTGCTGCCGGGGTGGGCGGCCTTCACCTACCTCCAGCGCAAAGAGGCGATCTAGTCAGCCCGTCTTGCGGGCGCGCCGCCGGTGGGCCAGTTCGTCGTGCGGGTGCTCGTCGGGGTCGTCGGTGGCGGCGCGTTCGGCGGGGAGCTCGGCCAGGCTCCCCTCCACCTCCTGCCAGACACGCCCGAGCGCGATCCCGAAGACCCCCTGGCCGCCCTGGAGGAGATCCACCACCTCGTCGGCCGAGGTGCACTCGTACACGCTCACGCCGTCGCTCATCAGCGTGATCTGCGCCAGATCCCGGACGCCGCGGTCGCGCAGATGCGTCACCGCCGTCCGGATCTGCTGCAACGAGACCCCGGTGTCCAGCAGCCGCTTGACGACCTTCAGGACCAGGATGTCGCGGAAGCTGTAGAGCCGCTGGCTGCCCGACCCGTGCGCGGCCCGCACGCTCGGCTCGACCAGCGCGGTCCGCGCCCAGTAGTCCAGCTGCCGGTAGGTGATCCCGGCGGCGGCGCACGCCGTGGGCCCGCGGTAGCCCACGTCCTCGGGCGGCGCGGACACCTCGGTGTCGAAGAGCAGGCCCTGCTCTCCGGCGCGCCGAGACGCCATCTGCCTGTCGGGGGTCGCCTTGCCCTCGCCGCTGCTCACCGCCACGCGGACCTCCGGCTTCTATCAGCCCATGGGGCTTCGTCAAGGGGGTTTGACGAATTGACGCCACGGGTGTTCCACCAGCACGGTAGGTGCCGGTCAGGGTGTGGTCAACGTTCGCCGTCGGCGCGTCGCATGCCCGGATGAACCGGCTTCACGTGGGCAAACTGCGCACCTGCGGTCCCAACGGGACTCCTACCCCGTTCAGCCCGCGCTGGAACCGGCCCCACGCAAGATCACGCACAGCACCGCATGAACTTGCAGCTGAGTCCCGCTCGGCCGCAACCGGCCGCCCGAACCACAAGCCCTAAGACGCGATCGCAGCCTCGACCGTTCCCCGGATTCCCGCTTCTATTCATGATGGAGGACCGCCCCTCCACAATGACTCGCTCACCCCGCAGCAACCGCAACGGCGACCGCGAAAACTGTCCGGCCCGGAGCGGAGCGCCAGCGGAGCGGAGGGACGGGCAGGCAGCGAGGAGCGGGTCCGCCGCGAGCCCCCAGGCGAGCGGAGGAGGCGCTTCGCGCCGTACCGGGGGGGGTGTGGGGGGTCGTCCCCCACGATGACCCGCCTCAGCCGGCGCGGCCGAAGTCCTCCGGGGAGATCGTGTCGAGGAACTCGCGGAACTTCTCGACCTCGTCCTCCTGCTCGTCGGGGATCGCCACCCCGGCCTCCTCCAGGACGTCGTCGCTGGCGAAGATGGTGGCGCCGGTGCGGAGCGCGAGCGCGATCGAGTCGGACGGCCGCGCGCTGACCTCGACGCCGTTGGAGAACACCAGGTCGGCGAAGAAGATCCCTTCGCGCAGCGCGGTGATGTTGACCGTGCGCAACTGCACGCTGAGGGACTCCAGCACGTCGCGGAACAGGTCGTGGGTGAGCGGACGGGCCGGTAGCACCCCCTGCTGGGCGAAGGCGATCGCGGTCGCCTCGACCGCCCCGATCCAGATCGGGAGGTAGCGGTCGCCCTCCGTCTCCTTCAACAGGACGATGGGCTGATTGGAGGGCATCTCGACCCGGACGCCGACGACCTCCATCTGCTTCACTGCGGCTCCCTGCTGGTCCTCGCTGTCTCGATCACCGTGCCCGGACCGATCCTTGACCGAACCCTCTAGCCAACGTACACCCAGGGTCGGACCACGCGTCGCGCCGACCGCCGGGGAAAATCCTGCGAAATGCGAGAATCAAGGGTCGAGACTTTCCCTGAGGCCGGTGGAGACCAGGGCGGCGTGCAGTCGGACGGCCAGCGCGGCGATCTCCCGGGCGGTCTCGGTGGCCCGTTCGTGGGCGCCCGGGTCGCGGCGGCGCAGCTGCGGCGCGACGACCTGGTCGATGAGCCCGACCTGGCGGTCGGCGGCGGCCTTGAGGGCGCGCAGGTGCCGGACCTCGAAGCCGAACTCGCCCAGGGCGGCGGCGGTGCGCGCGACGGTGAGGGCCTCGCCCTCGTAGTGGCCGTTGGTGCCGGCGGTGCGGCGGACCAGGCCGTACTCCTCGAGCCGGGCGAGCAGGACGGCGTCGATCCCGGCGCCGTCGAGCAGCTGGCGGCGGGTGAGCCGGACGGGCGCGCGCTCCTCGGCGGTGGCGTCGGCCGCGACGAGGGTGCGGGGCCGCCGGGGGGCGCCGTCGAGCGGCCGTGCGGGGGGCGGGACGACGGGACGGCCGGGCTCGGGCCCGGCCCTGGGGGCGGGCGGCGGCACCGGCTCGCCGCGGTCCCGGGCCTCCAGGTGCTGGCGGATGACCCGCAGCGGCAGGTAGTGGTCGCGCTGGGAGGTCAGGATGAACCGCAGCCGCTCCACGTCGGCGTCCGCGAACTTGCGGTAGCCGGAGGGGCTGCGCTGCGGCTCGATCAGCCCCTCCGCCTCCAGGAAACGGATCTTGGAGATGGTGATGTCGGGGAACTCGGGCCGCAGCCGTCCCAGTACGTCCCCGATCGTCATGAGGGCCCGCGCCGGCTGCGCGCTCATGGCCCCTCCCCTCGTCGCGTCCCCATCGTCCCTGCGGCTGGGCCGGGCGGTCAGCCGTGCTGCGGGTTGGTCAGGAAGACCATCCGGAACTTGCCGATCTGGACCTCGTCGCCGCCGGACAGCCCGGCCTGGTCGATCCGCTGCCGGTTGACATAGGTCCCGTTGAGGCTCCCCACGTCGCGGACGTAGAACGCGCCGCCCTCCCGGGCGAACTCCGCGTGCCGCCGCGACACGGTGACATCGTCGAGGAAGATCTCGCTCTCCGGGTGCCGGCCGGCCGACGTGCGGTCCTTGTCGAGCAGGAACCGGCTGCCGGCGTTGGGGCCGCGCCTGACGACCAGCAGGGCGGTGCCGGGCGGCAGCGCCTCCACGGCGATCTGGTCGGGCCCCGCGGTCTCCTCGGCGGCTCCCTGATCGGCCTCCAGTGCCTCGAGCCCGCCGATGGAGATGGTGGAGGTGGACTCCCCCGGCGACTCCCGGTACGGCGTGGGCGAGGGGGCGCTCCGCGTCAGCGGAGAGCCGCAGTTCGAGCAGAAGCGGGCATCATCCGGGTTGGCGTGACCGCACTGCGTGCAGTAGACGCTCGGCATCGATCGGCTCGGCCTCCTACCATCGGCGTGCCGCCGGCCGCCGGCCCGCTCTCGCGATGCCCCGTCCTGCGCCACGCGCATCCTGTACCAACCCACGCCGGGGACCCGCCCCCGACCACGGTCCTTCCCGCCGCCCACCAACACGACGGTTGCCGCAACTTACGCGGGTGAGGCCCGAGGGGTCAACTGGAACGGTGAGCCGGCTGCCCCCCAAGCTACCGCCGTCAATGATCGCAGGTCTACGGCGCCGCGCGGACGCGTGCCGATCTCCCGGGCGTCGCGCGGTGCGGCCCGGAGGGCCGACGGCGGGTCCGCGGGGCCGCCGACCTGCGGCGGCATGATCAACATCACGCCCCGGGAGCGCGCGTCAGCCCGGCCGGGTGACACGGATCTCGATCTCGGTACGGGGGGTGACGGCGGTCGTGGCGCCGACCCCCTGGAGGGTCCGCACGACGCCGCCCGGGATGTTGAGGGCGGTGGTCATGGTGTGGGCGTCCCCGATCACCAGGAAGCGGTACGGGGCCGTGAGCTGCGCGCCGTCGGCCTGGATCCCGCCGCCGGGCGTGTCGAGGAAGTACGTGGCGGTGCCGGCCCGGACCTGGTTGACCTGGATCACCTCGGCGCCCGCGTCGCGCAGTTCCTGCAGGGCGTCCAGCAGGTTGACGGCGCGCACCCGGCGGGCCGGGTCGGCGATCACCAGCTCGATGCCGGGGCCCTCGGCGGGCAGGGTGCCGGCCAGCAGCCCGTAGGTCGTGGCGCGCTCCCGCGCCTCGCGCAGCGCGGTCTCGCCCTCGGCGTCGCGTTCCAGGCCCGCCTTGGTCTCCTCCAGCTCGCGCAGGTCGCCGCGGAGCCGTTCGGAGCGCTGTGACAGATCTGACAGGACGCCGACCAGCTCGTCCTGG
Source organism: Actinomadura rugatobispora (assembly GCF_055379765.1). Classification (NCBI taxonomy): domain Bacteria; kingdom Bacillati; phylum Actinomycetota; class Actinomycetes; order Streptosporangiales; family Thermomonosporaceae; genus Actinomadura; species Actinomadura rugatobispora. Next base: position 11,270,585 of record NZ_AP029191.1, read on the forward strand.
CGGGCGTTGGCGAACGTGGTGTCCCGCTGGTTGGACCTCACCTGCGCGACCGCGGCGAAGCCGACCAGCAGGCACAGGAGTCCGGCGACGAGCTGGCCCCAGGTCCGGCGGGGACGCAGCAGCCCGAGCAGCCGCGCGCCCGCGCCTCGTTCCTCGGTCTTCTCGGTGTCCTCGGGTTCATCGCTCATGCGCCGAACAGCTTCCGGCGGATCGCGGCCACGTTGGAGAAGATCCGGATGCCGAGGACCACCACGACGCCGGTGGACAGCTGCGAGCCCACGCCGAGCTGGTCGCCCAGGAAGACGATCAGCGCGGCGATCACGGTGTTGGCGACGAAGGAGACGACGAAGACCTTCTCGTCGAAGATCCCCTCCAGCCGCGCGCGGACGCCGCCGAACATCGCGTCCAGCGCGGCCACGATCGCGATCGGCAGGTACGGCTGCAGCCACAGCGGCACGGCCGGGTCCAGCACCAGGCCCAGCACGATCCCGATCACCAGCCCGATCAGGGCGATCACCGTCGGTTCCCCTCTCCCCCGTCGCGCGGCGGCGCCGCTCACGGGTCCTCCCCCGGCCCGGTCGCGGGCGGCCGCGCGTACCGCAGCCGCAGCGCGCCGGCGCCCGGCAGGCGCACGCGGTCGCGGACGCCGATCTCGACCCGGATCCCGTAGCGCTCCTCCAGGAGCCGGGCGCGGCGGCCGGCGGCCGAGTCCCGGAACGCCCGCTCCAGGGCCTCCGGGCCGCCCGCGGCGCCGCTGATCGCGGTCACCTCGTACGGGGCGCTCAGCGGCCGGTAGTCGACCAGGACGGCCTCCCCCGCGGTGCGGATCGCCGTGGTGGGGGTGAGCCGCTGCCCGTTGACGCCGACGGCCGCGGCCCCGGCCGCCCAGAGCCCGTTCACCAGGATCTGGAGGTCCTGATCATAGACGCGCCCCTCGTCGGGACGGTCCCGGCGCTCCGCGGCGTCCTCGCGCGGCGCGTCGTCCACGACGAGGACCAGGGCGGGGCCGGTCACGGCGGTGGCGGCCGCGGCGTTCCCCGCGGCGGCCACGTCCTCGCGGGCCTGCCGCCCGGCGGCGCTGCGCGCCAGCGCGGAGGCCCGCTGCCGCTGGGTCTGCTCCCGGAGCGCGTCCACGCGGCGCTGGAGGTCGTCGGTGCGGGCGGTGCGGTCACGGATCTCGGCGACCAGCCGGGAGCGCTGTGAGGCCGCCACGGGCTCGCTGCGGCGCACCTCGGCGGCGGCGACGGCCGCCAGCAGGCCGATGGCGGCCAGCACGGCGGGGACGCCCGCCCGGAAGAGGCGGCCGCGCCGTCTGGAGCGGTCCTTTCCGGGCCCGTGTCCAGGGTCCGGTGCGCCGTCCTCGCCCTCGGCGGCCTGGCGCCGTGCGGCCGCCTCGGCGTAGCCGGGATCGAGCGCCCTGCCCGCGAACAGGTCCGCGAGCAGGGACATGGAGGCGTCGGGACGCCGCCATCCCTGCCGCTCCCCGGGGTCCTCCCGTCGCCGTTGCACCGCCCCATCATGGCAAGCGCCGCCAAATCCGCGCGCAGGTCAGGGCGGCGCGTCGGGCGGTGAGAGGGGCGGGAGGACGACGCGGAAGGCGGCGCCGCCGCCGGGCGCGGAGGCGGCCTGGGCCCGGCCGCCGTGGGCCTCGGCGACCGCCGCGACGATCGAGAGGCCGAGGCCGGCGCCGCCGTGGTCGGGGGTGCGTCCGGTGCGTCCGGCGGCGCGGTAGAAGCGTTCGAAGACCCGGGCGCGGTCGGCGGGGTCCAGGCCGGGGCCTTCGTCGGTCACTTCGAGGACGGCGCCGTCCTCGCCGGCCTCGGCCCGGACGGTCGCGGGCGTGCCGGGAAGCGTGTGCCGCCGGACGTTGGCGAGGAGGTTGCCGAGGACCTGGCGGAGCCGTTCGGCGTCGCCGCGCACGATGACCGGCCCCGCGGCCTCGAGGGCGAGGGGGCGGTCCGGCTCGACGGCGGAGGCGTCGGCGACCGCGTCGGCGGCGAGCGCGGCCAGGTCGACGGGCGCGTTCTCCAGGGGGCGGCCCTGGTCGAGGCGCGCCTTGGCCAGGTCTCCCGGGCGGTCGGCGGCGCCGCGCCGGAACAGTTCGGCGTACCCGCGGACGGTCGCCACCGGCGTGCGCAGCTCGTGGGAGGCGTCGGCGACGAACCGGCGCAGGCGCTCCTCCGAGGACTCCCGTTTGCGGAAGGCCGACTCGATCTGGGCGAGCATGGCGTTGAGGGCCGTGCCGAGGCGTCCCACCTCGGTCCGGGGCCCGGAGGCGGGGACGCGGCGGGACAGGTCGCCGTCCCCGATCGCCCCGGCCGTCTCGGCGATCTCCTCCAGCGGGCGGGTGGCGCGGCGGACCGCGCGCCAGGCGAGCAGGCCGACCCCGGCCAGGACGGCCGCGGTGACCGTCACCTGGATGCCGAGGGTGCGGCCGAGGAGCTCGTCCTGCTCGGTGGTGCGCATCGCCATGACGAGGGTGCCGCGGCCCTCGGGGAGCCAGGCGGTGCGGATCCGCCAGTCGGGCACGCCGCGGCCGAACGGCCCTTCTTCCTCGTCGCCGCCGCCGGGCCGCACCCGGGCCTCGATCCGGGTGAACCGCTCGCCGTCGGGGTTGTCCGGGGTGATCCGGGCGGGCCGCAGGTCGGCGGGCAGGCGGGGGGTGTCGGCGAACGCCGGCCGCGCCTCCCGTTCCGGCGGGCGGACGCGGCGGAGCACGGCGCGGATCCGCGCGATCAGCTCCTCCAGGCTGAACGGCTTGGTGACGTAGTCGTCGCCGCCGGCGGTCAGCCCCCTGATCTTGTCCTCGGTGGCGTCGCGGGCGGTGAGGAACACCACGGGGACCCGGTGGCCGTCGCGGCGCAGCCGGGCGCAGGCGTCCACGCCCGACCCGTCGGGGAGCATCACGTCCAGCACGATCAGGTCGGGCCCGAACGAGGCGACCTCGGCGTACGGCCTCGGCCCCCGGTGCTGGCCACGGCCGTCTCGAACCCCTCGTAGCGCAGCGCGGTCGAGACCAGGTCGGCCAGGTATGCCTCGTCGTCGACGACGAGGACGCGGGTCGGGCGGGAGGGGGGCGGCGCGGGCGCTGCCGCCGTGGGAGGAGTGGTCGTCACGCCGCCAGTCTCGCCCGGCTCGTCCGTGCGCGCGGTGCCGGCTTTCTGTGAGATCCCTGTGAGATCGCTGTGAAGGGGCGCCCCGGGCGGGATTCACAGCGGTCCTTAGGAACGCTCGCACGGCTCTCGAAGAGCGGGCCGCTGCACTGGTCGGCATGAACGGATTGTTCGGTTTCGTGCTGCGGCACAAGCTCTTGATCGGCCTGCTGTGGCTGGTGGTCGCCTGCGCGGGCGCCCTGGCCGCCGTGCAGGTCACCGACCGGCTCAAGGAGGAGTTCACGCCGCCGGGGTCGGCGGCCCGCGACGCCAACGCGGCGATCGCGCGGACGTACGGGACGGGCGGCGCCGAGAAGCCGCTCGTCCCGGTGATCACGCTCCCGGCGGGCGGGGACGTGGACGCACCCGGGGTCCGGCGGCCGTTCGCGGCGGCCGAGGAGCGCCTCGGGGCGCGGACGGTCTCCTACGCCGACGGCGGCGACCGGCGCCTGGTGGGCGCGGACGGCCGGACGACCGCCGGCCTGGTCTTCCTCCGCCAGGAGGCGGGCGGTCCGGGCGGCGGGGACCGCATGGCCGAGGGGCCCGACCTGACCGGTGTCCTCTCCGAGGTGATGCGGCCGCACCTGCCGCCGGGCGCCTCGATCCGCGTCACGGGCATCGAGGCGCTGGAGGAGGGCGCGGGCGGCGAGGGGCCCAGCGTGCTGGTGGAGACGGTCGTGGGCGGCCTGGGCGCGCTGGTGGTGCTGGCCTTCGTGTTCGGCTCGCTGCTTGCGCTCGTGCCGCTGGTCGTCGCGATCGTGTCGATCCTGGCGTCGTTCCTGGTCGTGTACGGGATCACCGGCGTGACCGACGTCAACTTCATGGTGCAGTCCGTGGTGGCGCTGATCGGGCTCGGGGTGGCCGTCGACTACTCGCTGCTGCTGGTCACGCGGTGGCGGGAGGAGCGGGCCGCCGGGCACGAGGGCGAGGAGGCGGTGCGCCGGGCGATGGCGACCGCCGGGCACGCGATCGTGTCCAGCGCCGTCGCGGTCGCGATCGGGCTGATCGTGATGCTGGTCGTGCCGCTGGAGTTCCTGCGCGGCGTGGGCTACGGCGGGATGATCATTCCGGCGGTGAGCGCGCTGGCCGCGCTGACGCTGCTGCCGGTCGTGCTGGCCGCCGCCGGTCCCCGGCTGGACCGCCGCCGCCTCGGCCGCCGCGGCGCGCGCGGGGACCGGGACGGCGCCGGGCGGGCGTGGACGGCGTGGACCCGCACGGTGATCAGGTTCCGCGTCCCGGCCGTGCTCGCCTCGGCCGCGCTGCTGGGCGGGCCGGCCTTCGCCGCGCTCGGCATGAACCTCGGCGAGGCGCACAGCGGGGCGCTGGCGAAGTCCGGGCCCGCCTATGAGGGGCTGACCTCCCTCCGCGCCGCGCGGATCCGCACGGGCGTCCTCACGCCCGTGGACGTGGTCGTCCCGGACTCGGCAGGCCCCGCCGCCGTGGCCGGCCGCCTGCGCGCGCTGCCGGGCGTGCACGCCGTCGCCGCCTCCGCCGGGCCGGAGTGGCGGCGGGACGGCACCGCCCTGATCACCGTGGTCCCGGTCGCGGAGGGCGGCACCGGCGCGGGCAAGGACACCGTGGGCGCGATCCGCGCGGCCGTGCCGCCGACCTGGACTTCACCGACACGGTGTACGGCATGTTCCCGCTGATCCTGGCGGTGGTCGGGCTGCTGACGTTCGTGCTGCTGGCCCGGACGTTCCGCTCGCTGCTGCTGCCGCTGAAGGCGGTGCCGGACCGGGCGGCTGGTCACCGGCGCCGGGCTGATCCTCTCCTGGCCTTCGCCTCGCTGGCCGCCGCGCCGATCGTGGAGGTGAAGATCTTCGCGACCGGGCTGGGGCTGGGCATCCTGCTGGACGCCACGGTGGTGCGGGCGCTGCTGGTGCCGGCCCTGGTGTCGCTGTTCGGCGGGTGGAACTGGTGGCTGCCGGGGTGGGCGGCGCGGCTGCTGCGCGTCCCGCCGTCGCCGGCGACCGTCGACGCGCCTCCGCACTCATCCCGTGAGGCTCCCCCGCTCCGCCGTCACGGAGCGACCGAGGCGGCGGCGCGGGAGCGGTCGAGGCCGAGGTGCAGGGCCATCCCGGCCAGGACCGACCCCATCAGGTACCGCTGGGCGCGCTGCCACAACGGCCGCCGCGCCAGGAAGGCCGCGATCGACCCGGCGCCGAGGACGATGAGGCCGTTCACGCCGATCGCCACCGTGATGTGGGCGAGGCCGAGCAGCAGGCTCTGCAGCGCGACGCCGCCGCGCTCGGGGTCGACGAACTGGGGCAGCAGCGACACGTACAGGATGGCGATCTTGGGGTTGAGCAGGTTGGTGACCAGGCCCATCGTGAACAGCCGGCGCGGCGGGTCGGGGGGCAGCTCCTTGGGCGCGAACGCGGAGGCGCCGCCCGGCCGGACCGCCTGCCAGGCCAGCCACAGCAGGTACGCGGCCCCCGCGACCTTGATGCCAGTGTAGATCGCCGGGACCAGCGTGAAGATCGCGGTCAGCCCGGCGGTGGCGGCCAGCACGTAGGCCACGAACCCGGTCGCGACCCCGCCCAGGGAGATCAGCCCGGCCCGCCGCCCCTGGGTCACCGACCGCGACACCAGATAGATCATGTTCGGCCCGGGTGTGAGGACCAGCCCGAGCCCCACGACGACGATCCCGGCCAGCGCGGTCGACGTGACCATGGCACCCCCTTCGTTCCGGGACGACCCTAGGACCCCGGACGATCTCGGAGCAATAATGGGAATTGCACTCGGAGCAAAGAGACTTTCGGAGCGAAGAAGAACGGACCCATGGACGACTACCGGCACGTGGCCGACCGGATCGCGGCCGCGATCGCGACGGGGCGGCTCCGCCCCGGCGACCGCCTCCCGCCGCAGCGGACGTTCGCCCGCCGCAACGGCATCGCGGCCTCCACCGCCGCCCGCGTCTACGCCGAGCTGGGCAGGCGCGGCCTCGTCGTCGGCGAGGTGGGGCGCGGCACGTTCGTCCGGGCCGCCGAGCCCGCCCCCTCCCCTCCCCTGACCGAGCCGTCCGCCGCACGGGTCGACCTCGAGCTCAACCACCCCTCAGTACCGGGCCAGGCCGGGCGGCTCGCCTCGAGCCTGGAACGGCTGCAGCGCCCTGACGTCCTGGAGGCGGCGCTGCGTCCCGTGGGCCCGACCGGCACTCCCGCCGCGCGCGCCGTAACGGCCGACCTGCTCGCACACTCCGGCTGGCGCCCCGCCCCTGAGCAGATCCTCTTCACAGGAAACGGCCGCCAGGCCATCGCCGGAGCCGTCTCCGCGCTCGTGCCCACCGGAGGCCGGCTCGCCGTAGAGGACCTCACCTATCCGGTCATCAAGGCGATCGCGGCCCGCCTGGGCGTCACCCTCACGCCCATCCCCACCGACCGGCACGGGCTGTGCCCGGAGGCACTGGCCGCGGCGCACCGCCGCGCCCCGTTCCAGGCCCTCTACGTGCAGCCGACGCTGCACAACCCGTACGGCACCACGATGCCCGCCCAACGCCGCGCCGACCTGGCCGCCGCCCTCGACGACCTCGGCGTGCACGCGATCGAGGACGCGGTCTGGGCCTTCCTGGACGAGCACGCTCCCCCGCCCCTGGCCGCCCACGCCCCCGACCGCACGATCCTCATCGACAGCCTCTCCAAGCGCCTCGCCCCGGGCCTGACCGTCGGCATCGCCGTCACGCCCCCCGCGCTGCCGGAGCCCCTGACCACCGCCCTGCGCTCAGGCGCGTGGACCCCCAGCGGCTACGCGCTGGAAGCCGTGACCGGCTGGATCTCCGACGGCACGGTCGCCGCGATCGGCGCCGCCAAGCGCGCCGACGCCCTGGCCCGCGGGCGCATCGCCGCGTCGAACCTGCCCGGAGCCGGGGTACGCGGCGCCCCCTGCTCCTACTTCCGCTGGTGGGATCTGCCCGCGCCGTGGCGCGCCGAGACGTTCGTGGCCGCGGCCGCCCGCGAGGGCATCGCCGTCACCCCGGGCGCCGCGTTCATGGTCGGGGCGGGCCGCTCCCCCGTTCCCAACGCCGTCCGCCTCGGCCTGGCCTCCCCGCCCCCCGAAGTCCTGGAAGAAGCCCTGACCACCCTCACGAAGATCGCCCACTCCCCGCCTGGAACCTCGTGATCTCAAGCCCCCGCCTCCTCCACCACCGCCGCCCATTCCTCCAGGGTCTCCTGGGCGGCGTCGGCGTCGGGGCCCTCGGCCCAGAGGTGGGTGACGGCCTCGGAGGGGTCGGGGAGGACCAGGGCCCACCGGCCGTCCTCCTCCACGACGCGGACGCCGTCGGTGGTGTCGATGCCGCGGTCGCCGGCGGCCTCGACGACGTGCCGCATCACGCCGCCCTTGGCCGCCCACGGGGTGGGGATGGAGCGGCGCAGCAGGTGGGCCTCGGGGATGCGCCGGTCGATCTGCGACAGGGTCAGCCGGGTGCGGGCGACGAGACCGACGAGCCGGACGAACGCGGCGATGCCGTCCACGGTCGTGGAGAACTCCGGCATCAGGAACCCGCCCCGGCCGTCGCCGGCGAACACGACGTCGGGGCGGGTGGCGGCCTTGGTGAGCACGTCCTGGGAGGTGGAGGTCCATTCCACCTGGACGCCGTGGAAGCGGCAGACCTGTTCGGCGACGCGGGTCGTGGTCACCGGGAGGGCGACGCGGCCGCCGCGGCGTTCGGCGGCGACCAGGTCCAGCATGACGAGCAGGGCGCGGTCGTCGCCGATCAGTTCGCCGCTCTCGTCGACCAGGGAGATCCGCTCCCCCACCGGGTCGAACCGCACGCCGAACGCGGCCCGCGAGGACGACACCAGTTCGCCCAGGCGCTGCAGGTCGCGCATCCGCTCGGCGAGGGTCTCGGTGGGGTTCGCCTCGTCCAGCCGGTTGTTGCGGGTGAGCACCTCCACGCCGACGCGGCCGAGCAGGGTGGGCAGCACGAGGGACGCGGTGCCGCCCGCGCAGTCCAGGACGATCTTCAGCCCGGCCTCGCGGACGCCGGTCATGTCGACGCGGCGCAGCAGGTCGCGGGTGTAGGTCTCGATGGTGCGCGCCGGGTAGGTGAGCTCGGCGATCTCGCCGGGGAACGCCCGGCGGTACTCCTGCCGCCCGAAGACCCGCTCCAGCTTGCGCTGCGCGGCCTGGGACAGGTCGGCTCCGTCGGGGTCCAGGAACATGATGTCGACGCCCTGGGGGTCGCCGGGCGTGGTGCGGATGTAGAGGCCGCCGGCGCAGTCCTCCCGGGCGGTCGCGAACCGCGCCACCGGCAGCGCGCACGCCTCCAGGTCCTGGACGTCGATCGCGGTGGAGGTCAGCGCGCTGATCATCGCGCGCTTGAGGGTGCGGGCGGCGCGCGAGGCGTCCCGGCCGGTGATGACCGCGGTGCCCTTCCTCAGGGTGGTGGCGTACGCGCCGGCCAGCCGGACCGCCAGCTCCGGGGTGATCTCCACGTTGATCAGGCCGGACACCCCGCGCGGGCCGAACAGGCTGCGCTGCCCCCGGGACTCCCAGATGACGCTGGTGTTGACGACCGCGCCGGCCTCGATCGTCTTGAACGGGTACACCTTGACCTGGCTGGAGACGTAGGCCTCGGCCTCGATGACGCACTCGTCGCCGACGATCGCGCCCTCCTCCACGCGGGCGCCGGACATGATGTCGGTGTTCTTGCCGATCACGCAGCCGCGCAGGTTGGTGGAGGGGGCGATGAAGACGTTGTCGTGGACGACGGCGCGGTGCAGGAAGGCGCCCTCCTTGACGACGACGTTGCTGCCGAGGACGGTGAACTCGCGCAGTTCCACGCCCGCCTCGACCTTGGCGTAGTCGCCGATGTACAGCGGGCCCTTGAGCACGGCCTCGGCGTCGACCTCGGCGCCCTCGCCGACCCACACGCCGGGGGACAGCTCGAAGCCGTCGATGTCGACGTCGACCAGGCCGGAGAGCATGTCGGCCTGGGCCTTCATGTAGCTGGCGTGGGTGCCGACGTCCTCCCAGTAGCCGTCGGCGACGTAGCCGTAGAGCGGGGCGCCCGCGGCCAGCAGCGCGGGGAACACGTCGCCGGACCAGTCGACGGCCGTGCCGTCGGCGACGTGGTCGAGCACCTCGGGTTCCATGACGTAGATGCCGGTGTTGACGGTGTCGGAGAACACCTGGCCCCAGGTCGGCTTCTCCAGGAAGCGCTGGACGCGGCCCGCGTCGTCGACGATGATGATGCCGAACTCCAGCGGGTCGGGGACGCGCTTGAGCCCGATGGTGACCAGCGCGCCGTTGTCGCGGTGGAAGCGCATCATGTCGGTCAGGTCGATGTCGGTCAGGGCGTCCCCGGAGATGACCAGGAAGCGGTCGTCGCGCAGCGCCTCGGCGGCGTTCCGGACGCTGCCGGCGGTGCCGAGCGGGATCTCCTCGGTGGCGTAGCTCAGCGCCATGCCGAGCTCCTCGCCGTCGCCGAAGTAGTTGCGGATCAGCGCGGCCAGGAACTGGACGGTCACCACGGTCTCGCCGAACCCGTGCCGCCTGAGCAGGCGCAGCACATGTTCCATGATCGGCCGGTTGACGAGAGGGAGCAGGGGCTTGGGCTGGTTGGCGGTCATCGGGCGCAGCCGGGTCCCCTCGCCGCCCGCCATCACAACGGCCTTCATCGCGGTGTCCGCGCTCCCTTCGGGTCGCCGGCCGGAGGTCCCGGATCGGTCTCGCCGGGCGGGCGGCCCGGGTCGCTCTCTCCGGGCGGGCGCGGCGGGGGCCCCGGGGGGCCGGCGCGGCCGGCCAGCACCAGTCGCCGCGTCTGCTCCCAGTAGAGAAGGGCCGCCCACCAGTACAGGAACGTCCCCCAGATCGCGAACGACCAGCCGATGACCTTCGCGGCGGTGGCCGCCCAGCCCTCGTGGTCGCCGAGCAGCAGCAGCGGGAAGGCGTACAGCAGGCACAGCGTCGCGGCCTTGCCCGCGAAGTGCACCGGCAGCGTGCCCGAGTACCCCAGTCTGCGGGTGATCGGCGCGATCGGGACGATCGCCGCCTCCCGGGCGACCAGCACGGCCACCAGCCACAGCGGGATGATGTCGCGGACCGTCAGCCCGGCCAGGGTCGCCAGGATGTAGAGCCGGTCGGCGGCCGGGTCGAGCACGGTGCCCAGCTTGCTGGTCTGCTCCAGCGCGCGGGCCAGCTTGCCGTCCAGCCAGTCCGACAGGCCGGCGAACACCAGCACGCCCAGGGCCCACCAGTCGGCCTCGATCAGGACCAGCCACAGGAACAGCGGCACGCCCAGCAGCCGGGCGAAACTCAGCGCGTTCGGCACCGTCCAGATCCGTCCCGACACCGCCTCCGCCGCAGCGGCCGACCCGGTCTCGGGGACCGGGCCCCCGCCCGGCTCCGGTGGCCTGTCGACATCAGGGCTCACTGACGCGTCGCCTCCCCTATCCCCCAATGCCCCGACCTTATCGTCAGGGTGGGCGAGGCCCTCGGCGCCCCGGCCCCCCTCCGGGGCCGGCGGCCCCGGCCTACCGGGCGTCGGCGGGGCGGCCGGCGCCCTGGTCACGGGCGTGCCGGTCACCGCCCGTGCCGTCGCCGGCGCCGAGCGGGAGCACGGCCGCCACGACGAACCCGCCCGCGGGGCCGGGTCCGGCCTCGACCGTTCCGCCGACGCTGCGGGCGCGCTCGGTCATCCCGACGATCCCGAAGCCCGCGCCCGTCCCGGCGCCCGCGTCGGCCCCGGCACCTGCACCGCCCGGCGCGGCGGGTCCGCGGCCGTCGTCGGCGACGGTGATCCGCAGGTTCCCGGCGGCGCGTTCCAGCAGGACCTCGACCGAGCCGGCCCGGGCGTGCTTGACCACGTTGGTCAGCGCCTCCTGGACGATCCGGTAGGCCACGATCCCGACCTCGGGCGCCTCCCGTTCGGCGCCGCGCTCCTCCAGGACGGCGGCGAGCCCGGATTCCCGCGCGGCGTCCACCAGTTCGGCGATGCCGGCCGCGCCGGGCGGCACCGCCCCCGGCGCGCCGTCCCCGGCCTCGCGCAGCACCTGGAGGGTGGCCCTCAGCTCGGTGCGGGTGTCGCGGCAGGTCGCGGCGATCTCGTTGAGGCATCCGGCGATCTCGGCGCGGTCCAGGGGACGGCCGGAGGCCACCAGGTGCGCCGCGGCCCCGGCCCGGACGCCGATCACGGTGATGCTGTGGGCGAGCAGGTCGTGCAGGTCCCGGGCGATGCGCAGGCGCTCCTCGGCGACCCGCCGCCGGGCCTCCTCCTCGCGGGTCCGCTCGGCGCGCTCGGCCCGCTCGGTGGCCGCGGCCAGCCGGGCCCGGTGAACCCGCCAGGTCTGCACGCCGACGACCACTCCGACGATGGCCTCGATCACGCCGATCTGCTCGAGCCCGCTGCGCCCGCTGGCGCCCATGGAGAACAGCACCGCGCAGACCAGCAGCAGCGCGGCCGTGCCGAACAGCACCGTGCGCACGCGGCGTCCCATCACCGCGAAGGTGAACAGCGCGAACACCTCGGCGGGGGCGGCGGCGTGGTGCTGGTACTGCAGCAGGTGGTACGGCAGCGCCACCGCGACGACCAGGGCCAGCGCGAGCCCGGGCCGGCGGCGCCGCCAGGCCAGCGGCACGTGCGCCCCGGCCAGCAGCAGCGCGCCGAGCGGGTCCAGGGACCGCACGCCCGGCCAGGCCACCGCGGCGGCCAGCGCCCCCGCCGCCAGGACCCCGGCGAGCAGGGTGTCCAGCGTCACATCCCGCACCCGGGCTTTGATCAACACACCAGCAATCCTGCCCGACCCGGCCCGCTCCCCCAAACCGCCCCCGGTGGACGCCGGCGCGGGCGAAAGGTTAACGTCGTGCCCGACAGATCGCGGGGGCCCGGCGAACCGGGCTGAGATTGCGGCTGGCACGGCCGCTGACCGCTGGAACCTGACCGGGTAATGCCGGCGTAGGGAGAGATCCAGTCATGACCAAGGACGGCTCGGTTCGGCCTGCCCGCAAGACGTACCTGACCGGCTCGCGCGAGGGTCTGCGCGTGCCGATGCGGGAGGTGCCGCTGACCAACGGGGCCTCGGTGGTGCTGTACGACACCTCCGGCCCGTACACCGATCCCGCCTACGAGGCCGACGTGCGGCGCGGGCTCCCGCCGCTGCGCGAGGCGTGGATCGCCGGACGCGGCGACACCGCCGCCTACGAGGGGCGGGCGGCCCGCCCGGAGGACGACGGGCGGCGCTCCGGCGATCCGCTGCGCGACGCCGCGGCCTTCCCGCCGCGACGGCCGCGGCGGGCGACCGGGGAGGCGGTGACGCAGCGGGCCTACGCGCGGCGCGGCGAGATCACCCCGGAGATGGAGTTCGTCGCGCTGCGCGAGGGCGTCGAGCCGGAGTTCGTGCGGGCGGAGCTGGCGGCGGGACGGGCCGTGCTGCCCGCCAACGTCAACCACCCCGAGATCGAACCGATGATCATCGGGCGGAACTTCCTGGTGAAGGTCAACGCCAACATCGGCAACAGCGCGGTGGCGTCCTCCGTCGAGGAGGAGGTCGAGAAGATGACCTGGGCGACCCGCTGGGGCGCCGACACGATCATGGACCTGTCGACCGGCCGGGACATCCACACCACCCGGGAGTGGATCCTGCGCAACTCGCCGGTGCCGGTCGGCACGGTGCCGCTGTACCAGGCGCTGGAGAAGGTCGGCGGCGATCCGGCCGCGCTCACCTACGAGGTCTTCCGCGACACCGTGATCGAGCAGGCCGAGCAGGGCGTGGACTACATGACCGTGCACGCGGGCGTGCTGCTGCGGTACGTGCCGCTGACCGCGCGGCGCAGGACGGGCATCGTGTCCCGGGGCGGGTCGATCATGGCGGCCTGGTGCCTGGCGCACCACGAGGAGAACTTCCTCTACACCCGCTTCCGGGAGCTGTGCGAGATCTTCGCGGCCTACGACATCACCTGGTCGCTGGGCGACGGGCTGCGGCCGGGCTGCGTCGCCGACGCCAACGACGAGGCGCAGTTCGCCGAGCTGCGCACGCAGGGCGAGCTCACCCGGATCGCGGCGGAGTTCGGCAACCAGGTGATGAACGAGGGCCCCGGCCACGTCCCGATGCACAAGATCAAGGAGAACGTGGACCGGCAGCGGGAGTGGTGCGACGACGCGCCGTTCTACACGCTGGGCCCGCTGACGACCGACATCGCGCCCGGGTACGACCACATCACCTCGGCGATCGGCGCCGCGATGATCGGCTGGCACGGCACCGCGATGCTGTGCTACGTGACGCCCAAGGAGCATCTGGGGCTGCCCGACCGCGACGACGTGAAGGCGGGCATGATCGCCTACAAGATCGCCGCGCACGCCGCCGACCTGGCCAAGGGCCATCCGGGCGCGCAGGCCTGGGACGACGCGCTGTCGGACGCCCGGTTCGAGTTCCGCTGGGAGGACCAGTTCAACCTGGCCCTCGACCCGGACACGGCGCGCGCGTTCCATGACGAGACGCTGCCGGCGGCCCCGGCCAAGACGGCGCACTTCTGCTCGATGTGCGGCCCGCACTTCTGCGCGATGAAGATCACTCAGGATGTGCGCCGGTACGCCGGGGAGCACGGGCTGCCGGAGGACGAGGCGCTGGAGGCCGGGCTGCGCGACAAGGCGGCGGAGTTCACCTCCGCCGGCAACCGGATCTATCTCCCGATCGCCGACTGAGCGGCCGGACGGCCACGGGTCCGCGCGGGTCCGCGCGCGTCCGGCGGATCACCGCTGCGCGAACGGGCGGGATCGGGAGAGGATGGGGCGGCGCCGCCCGCCGCGGCGTGCGCGGACCTGTGGTCGGTCAGGACGGGTGGTGGAGCCGGTGGACGCGCCTGGACCCGCGGTGGCCCGCGACGAGGAACTGCGCGCGCGCCTCGCCGCCGGGGACGAGACGGCGCTGGCCGAGGTGTACGACCTGTTCTCTCCGCTGGTGTTCGGGCTGGCCCGGCGGGTGACGGCGGACGCGGACGCGGCCGGGGACGTGACCCAGGAGGTGTTCGTCGGGCTGTGGGAGCGTCCGCTGGCGTTCGACCCGGCCAAGGGGTCGCTGCGCACGTGGCTGGCGACGCTGGCGCACCGCCGCGCGGTCGACTGGGTGCGCCGTGAGAGCCGCCACCGGCGGCCGCCTCCGGTCACGGCCCCGGACGGCAACGGGCGGCCCGGCGTGGAGGAGGAAGTCCTCGAAGGGGAGCTGGCGGCCGGGGTGCGGCGCGGGTTACAGGGCCTTCCGCCGAATCTGCGCGAGGTCCTGGAACTGGCCTACTACCACGGCCTGACCTACCGCGAGGTTGCGGCACGGCTGGGGATCCCGGAGGGGACGGCCAAGTCGCGGATCCGCAGCGCGCTCGCGCGGCTGGCGCGCGAACTGGAAAGCGAAGGGCTCACCTCGTGAGCGCCCGCGCGGCCGCGGGCGCGGTGCCCGCGCACGTACCGGCGACTGGTGGAACGGGCGGGGGCGGCGTACTTTCGGAAGGAGGCCGGGCTTGAGCGAGGAAGGACATCCTGACGTGGACGGGGCTCTCGCCGCCTGGGCACTGGACTCCTGCCCGCCCGAAGAGGCCGCCCGGATCGCCGAGCACGTCGCCTCCTGCGCGGGCTGCTCCGAGGAGGCCGTCCGGCTCCGCGACACCGCTGGGCTGCTGGCGGCGGTCACATCGGCCGCGCCGCCGGCGGAACTGCGCGCGACGGTGCTGTCGGCCGCGCTGAGCAGACGCCGCGCGGGCGTCGCGGTAGGCGTGTCCGAGGAACTGGCGGGCGCGTACGCGCGGCAGGTGGCGCGCATGGACGCGCTGCTGGCCTCGCTGACGGCCGCCGACTGGCGGGCGCCGCTGCCCGAGTTGCCCGGGTACGGCTCAGTCCGGCGCCTGGTCGACCATCTGATCGGGAACGACGCGGCGTTCGCGGGCGATCTCGGGCTCGTCCCGGCGCGCGCGGCCCCCGGCCCGCGCGGGGTGTGGCGGGCGCAGGCCGACGCCGTCGTGCGGGGCTTCGGCGCCGACGTGCGCCTACTGGAGCGCGAGGCGTCGCTGGCCGGGGCCCGGCCGGTCCGCGCTCCGGCGCGCACCGGGCTGGTGCAGCGGACGTTCGAGACCTGGACGCACGCCGACGACATCCGCGCCGTCGTGGGCCGCCCCGCCGAGCCGCCGCCGGGCGGGCATCTGCGGCTCATCGTCGAGATGGCGGTGCCGATGCTGCCGCAGGCGATGCGCGCGTCGGGGCGGGCGCGTCCGGGCCGTACGGCGCGGCTGAGGCTGACCGGGCCGGGCGGCGGCGCATGGGTCGCCCCGCTGGCCCCCGGGGCCCTTCCCCCGCCGGGCGGGCCCGGCACGGCGGCCGCCGTGGACGTGACCGTCACGGCCGGCGCGGAGGATTTCTGCCGGCTGGTGGCCAACCGCCGCCGACCGGAGACGTTCCCGCACGTCGCGGACGGTGACACCGCGCTGGCGGCCGACCTGCTGCACGCCGCCGCCACGCTCGGCTGCGACTGAGACGCCCGTCCGGCGGGCCGGGTTGGGATCTGGCCCCATGCGGCCATCGGGCCATCCGGGACGGCCCCGCGTTCCGAAAGGCGGGTCGGATGCGGTGCCGCGCAGGGCGCCGCCGGACACGCGCAAAGGACGCAGCGATGTCACGACCCCACACGGCCCGGTTCCGGACCGCCGCCCTGCTGGCCGCGGGCGCGGCCCTCGCGGCGAGCGGACTCGCGGGCCTGCAGCCCGGCGCGGCCACCGCCTCCAGCCACCGCGAGGCGCCGCTGATCTCCGGGCAGCCGCAGTACGACAACACCGACGTGTACGCCTTCGTCAGCCCGGACCGGCCCGACACCACCACGCTGGTCGCCAACTTCCTCCCGTTCCAGGAGCCCGCGGGCGGGCCGAACTTCAATAAGTTCGCCCACGACGCGCGGTACGAGATCAACGTCGACAACGACGGCGACTCCCTGCCGGAGTGGACCTACCGGTTCACCTTCAAGGACGCCTTCCGCAACGGTGACACCTTCCTGTACAACACCGGGCCGGTGCGGAGCCTGGACGACCCCAACCTCAATTTCCGCCAGACCTACGACCTGACGCTGATCCAGCGGCAGGGCGGCGCGGTGCACAGCACGCGGACGCTGGCGTCCGGCGTGCCGGTGGCGCCGTCCAACGTGGGCCGCGCCTCGATGCCCGACTACCGGACGCTGCGGCAGCAGGCGATCAGGACGCTGCCCAGCGGGGCGAAGGTGTTCGCCGGGCAGGCCGACGACCCGTTCTTCCTGGACCTGCGGGTCTTCGACCTGCTGTACGGCGGGAACCTCAAGGAGGTCGGCAACGACACGCTGCGCGGCTACAACGTGCAGACCATCGCCGTGCAGGTCCCCACGCAGGGGCTGGTCAAGCAGGGGCAGCCGACGATCGGCGTGTACTCGGCGGTGCAGCGCCGCACCGCCTCCGGTGAGTACGCGCAGGTCTCGCGGCTCGGCATGCCGCTGGTGAACGAGGTGGTCGTCCCGGTCAAGGACAAGGACAGGTTCAACGCCTCGGTGCCGTGGAACGACGGCCAGTTCGCCCGGTATGTCACCGACCCGGAGCTGCCGCGGCTGATCCAGCAGATCTACAAGATCCCCGCGCCGGCGGCGCCGCGGAACGACCTGGTGCAGGTCTTCCTGACCGGCGTGCCGAACCTCAACCAGCCGCCCGGGGTGCGCCCGGCGGAGCTGATGCGGCTCAACACCTCGATCCCGCCGTCCCGCGCGCCCAAGCGGCTGGGCGTGCTGGACGGGGACAACGCCGGCTACCCCAACGGGCGGCGGCTGACCGACGACACCGTGGACATCTCGCTGCAGGTCGTCGAGGGCGAGCTGCTCGGCAAGAAGAACGACCTGGGCGACGCGGTCGACGGCAACGACGTGCCGCTGGAGAAGAGCTTCCCCTACGTCGCGCTGCCGGCGTCCGGCTCCACCGTGAAGGGGCGGGTCACGGGCGCGGGCGCGCCGCGCGGCGGCGACGGGTCCGGCCGGATCAACGGCGGCCCGGTCTCCAGCAACGAGTCCACCGGCGGCTCACCGGCGATCCCGCTGCTGGCGATCGGCGCGGGCGCGGCCTTCCTCACCGGGGGCGGTCTGCTGTGGCTGCGCCGCCGCGGGGCCGTCGGCTGAGGCCACCCCCACGACCGAACCCGTGGACGCGGGCCGGCCGGGCCGTACGGCGCGGCCCGGCCCGGTCCGCACGGAGGGACTCCTCATGATTCGTCCTGTCCTGGTCGTCCTGGCGCGTGTGCTGGCGGGCGGCTTCATCCTGGCGATGGTGGTCGGCCTGACGCTGGCGGCCGCCATCAAGCCGGGCGGCGACGGCGCCGCACCGGCACCGCCCGCGACCGCGGTGGCCGTCGAGCAGGTCTCGGCTTCGACGCTGAGCGCGGGCATCGACCGGCTGCAACGGCACCTGCGCGCCCAGCCCCGTGACGGGCGCGGCTGGGCGGCGCTGGGGCTCGCCTACGTGGAGCGGGCCCGGCTCACGGGCGACTCCTCGTACTACCCCAAGGCCGAGGGCGCCCTCCAGCGGTCGCTGCGGACGACCCCGGACGGCAATGACGCCGCCCACGCGGGCCTGGCCGCGCTCGCCGCGGCACGGCACGACTTCACCAAGGCTCTGGGGCATGCCGACACGGCGCTGCGCATCAACGCCTACGGCGCGCGCGCCCACGCGTCGCGGATCGACGCGCTGGTCGAGCTGGGCCGTTACGAGGAGGCGATGGCGGCGGCGCGCAAGGCCGACTCCGTCGCGCCCGGCATCCCGGTCTTCACGCGGCTGGCGTACGTGCATGAACTGCACGGCCGTAACGGGGAGGCCAGGCGGATCCTGACGCTGGCCGCCGCGTCCGCGACCGACCGCGGCGACATCGCCTACGCGCGGACCCGGCTGGGCGAGCTGGCCTGGGCGGAGGGCGATCTCCGGACGGCGGGCCGGGAGTTCGCGGCGGCGTTGAAGGCCGACCCCGCCGACCTGGCCGCGCTGGCCGGGCGCGCCCGCGTGCGGGCCGCGTCCGGGGACCTGCCGGGCGGGGTGCGCGATCAGGAGACCGTCGTGTCCCGAGCCCCGCTGCCCGGGTACGTGACCGCGCTCGGAGAGCTGTACGAGGCGCAGGGCCAAGAGAACAAGGCCCGGCAGCAGTACGCAGTGGCGGGGACATGGGCGACCCTCGCCCAGGCCAACGGGGTGGCGGCCGATCTGGAGACGGCGCTGTACGCGGCCGACCACGGGGACAAGGCGGTCGCGCTGCGCGCGGCGCGGGCCGAGTGGGCGCGGCGCCGCAGCGTGCACGTCGCCGACGCCCTCGCCTGGGCGCTGCACGTCAACGGCAGGGACGAGGAGGCCCTCCCCCACGCCCGGCAGGCGCTCCGGCACGGCTACCGCGACGCCGCCTTCCGCTACCACCTCGGCATGATCGAGAAGTCGCTGGGGATGCGCGCGGAGGCCCGCCGGGACCTGGCGGCGGCGCTCCGCCTCAACCCGCGCTTCTCCGTGCACCACGCCCCGGCGGCACGCAGGGCGCTCGACGAGCTCGGACGCGGGAACGGGGGCGGCCGGTGATCGGCGCGACGGCAATGGCGGCGGCCGGGGCGGCGGGCGCGCTCGCGCTCGGCCCGCCCCTGGGGCAGCCGGTCGCGCACCCGCTCGGCACCTTCACCGTCAGCCGGTACGACGGCCTGGTGGCCGCGCCGCACGAGCTGCGGATCGACCACGTCCAGGACCACGCCGAGATCCCGGCGGCGCAGGTGCTGCGGAGCACCTCCGACCTGCCGCGCTGGGCAGCGCGCGAGTGCGCCGGGGCGGTCGCGTCGTTCCGGGTGACGGTGGACGGCCGGCCGGTCGCCGCGACCGTCCGGACCGCGTCGGCACGCCGGCAGGCGGGGCAGGCGGGCCTGCCGACGCTCCGGCTGGAATGCGGGATGGCCGTCCCGTACGGGGACGGCTCGCACCGCCTCACCTTCCAGGACACGGGGGCCGCGGGCAGGATCGGCTGGCACGAGGTCACGGCGGCGGGCGACCGGATGACGCTCGTCTCCTCCGACGTCCCCCGCGCCTCGCGCAGCGCCCGTCTCACCACCTACCCCGAGGACCTGCTCGACTCGCCGCCCGACCAGCGCGGCGCCGTCCTGGCGGTACGGGAGGGCGGGCCTCCCCTGGCCGCGTCCGGCGGCGGGCGCGAGGACCGGATCCTCCCGCGCGACGCGTACTTCACGGACCTGGTCAGCCGGCACGCGCTCACGCCCGGATTCGCCGTCCTGGCCCTGCTCGTGGCGCTGGGGCTGGGCGCCCTGCACGCCCTCGCTCCCGGCCACGGAAAGACGATCATGGCCGCCCAGGCGGCCGGGCAGGCCCGCCGGTCCAGGCGGGAGGCCCTCGCGCTCGGCGTGACGGTCACCGCGACGCACACCGCCGGGGTGCTGGCGCTCGGGCTGCTGGTCGCGAGCGGTTCCGCGGTGGCCTCCCCCGCGCTGTTCCCCTGGCTGGGCGCGGCCTGCGGGGCGATCGTCGCCGTGGCCGGTCTCACCCTGCTCCGCCGCGCCCTCCGCAACCGCCGCGACCACCCTCCCCATCACCACCACGGGCACGGGCACGGGCATCACCATCACCACGCCTCGAAGGAGCGGCGGCGGCGGAACGTGCTCCTGATGGGCTTCGCGGGCGGCCTGATGCCGAGCCCGTCGGCCGTCGTCGTGCTGCTGGGGGCGAGCGCCCTTGGGCACGCCTGGTTCGGTGTCCTGCTGGTCCTGGCGTACGGGGCGGGCCTGGCGCTCACCCTGGTGACGATCGGCATGCTCGTCACCGGCACCGGCCGCCTGCTGGCCCGCCGCCTGCCCGCGCTCGGGGACCGGATCCGCGCCGCGCCCGCCCTCCTGCCCACCGGCACGGCCGCGATGGTCATCCTGCTCGGGGTCGGCCTGACCGCCCGCAGCCTGGCCTCCCTCACCGCGTGACGGCCCGCCCGCGCCGGTCACGCGTTCTTTCCCCACACGTACAGCCCGAGCGCCATCACCAGGAGGCTGACCGTGCAGGCCACCGCGCGCAGCGTGTTCCAGGCGGTCCAGCGGGAGGAGTGGTCGTTCCAGATCCGCGCCGCCTCCGCGGTGTCGGCCGGGATCTCCACGGCGTCCAGCGCGTTGTTCATCGGCACGTTGACCACCGCGGTCGGCAGGATCGAGCCGAGCAGGTAGAGGGCCGCCGCCGCCAGGAACAGCAGCGCCGCCTGGCGCTGCCCGGCCACCAGCAGCAGGACGCCCGCGGCCGCCCCGGCCACCGGGGCGCCCATGAAGTGGACGAGGAAGACGGGATTGATGATCTTCTGGTTGATCTGCTGCATCACCGCGATCGCCGAGGACGCCCTGGCCGCGTTCAGGCCCGGCATCACCGAGACCGAGAAGGCGAAGAAGAGCCCCGCCATCCCGCCGGTCAGCAGTACCGCGATCGTCGCCGCCGCGGCGGCGAGGGTGGTCTTCACTGTCGTCGTTCCTCTCGGTCGTCCCGGTGGTGCCGGCCGCCGGCCGGCTCAGGCGTCCCACACGCCGGTGGCGGCGGTGTCGCGGGCGAAGTCGGCGAAGTCGCGGGGCTCGCGCCCCAGGGCCTGCCGCACCCCGTCGGCCGGGAGGGAGTTCCGGCCGTCCAGCACGGTGCCGAACAGGTAGGTCAGCAGGTCCGCGACCTCGTCCGGCACGCCGTGCTCCTTGAGCTCGGCGGCGTACCGGTCCACGGGCACCGGCACGAACGCCACCTCGCGCCCGGCCGCCGTGCCGATCTCCGCGGCGGCCTCGGCGAAGGTCAGCGCCCGCCGCCCGGTGATCTCGTAGATCCGGCCGGCGTGCCCGTCCCCGGTCAGGGCGGCGACCGCGACGTCGGCGATGTCGTCGGCGTCGGCGAACGGCTCGGGCACGTCCCCCGCCGGGACCGCGATCACGCCCTCCCGGACCGCGTCCAGGAGGTAGTCCTCGCTGAAGTTCTGCGCGAACCAGCTGGCCCGCAGCACCGTCCACTCGGCGCCCGACTCGATCAGCGCCCGCTCGGCGACGGCGGCCTCCTCCTCGCCCCGCCCGGACAACAGCACGATCCGTCCAGCCCCCGCCTCGAGGGCGGCCGCGGAGAGCGCCCCGACGTCCTCGACGGCACCGGGGACGGTCAGGTCGGGGTAGTACGCCAGGTACACCGCGCCGACGCCCTCCAGCACCGGCCCCCACGTCGAACGGTCCTTCCACTCGAAGGGCGGGGTGCCCGCGCGGGACCCCACCCGGACCGGCAGCCCGAGCGCCTCCAGCCTCTCCACCACCCGGCGGCCCGTCTTGCCCCGGCCGCCCAGCACCAGCGTCGTCCCGTTCGCGTTCCGCGTGTTCTCTGCCATGTCCCCAAGTCAACCGGTGGAAGCCCCGGGCGCCCATCGTTGAGAGGCCGGGTCGCATACGCGAGCGTCCACCGCCGGCGGGCGCGCGGTCTACCCTGGTCGCATGGACGCGCTGACCGACCTCCTCGACGGGCCGCGCGCCCGCGGAGCGTTCATGCTGCGCGCGACGATGAGCCCCCCGTGGTCGATCCGGTGCGAGGACCGCGCGCCGCTCAGCCTGGTGGCCATGGTGCGCGACCACGCCTACGTATGGGCCGAGGGCGGCGACCCGGTGCGGATCGAACCGGGCGACATCGCGATCGCCCTCGGCCCCGACGTCTACACCGTCGCCGGCGCCCCGGACACCCCCGTCCAGGTGATCATCAAGCCCGGTCAGCTGTGCACCGCCCCGGACGGGCGCAGCCTGAGCGAGGAGATGGACCTCGGCATGCGGAGCTGGGGCAACGACCCCGACGGCCCCATGGAGATGCTGATCGGCACGTACCAGATGCGCGGCGCGGTCACGCGGCGGCTGCTGGCGGCGCTGCCGGGGCTGCTGGTGCTCACCGCCGGCTCCTGGGACTCGCCGCTGGTCGGGCTGCTCCGCCAGGAGATCGTCAAGGACGAGCCGGGGCAGGAGATCGTCCTTGACCGGCTGCTGGACCTGCTGCTGATCGCCGCGCTGCGCACCTGGTTCTCCCGCCCGGAGGCGGAGGCGCCCGGCTGGTACCGGGCGCACGGCGATCCGGTCGTCGGCCCGGCGCTGCGGCTGCTTCACGAGAACCTCGCCCACCCGTGGACGGTCGCCGAGCTGGCCGCCAAGGTCGGCGCCTCGCGCGCGGCGCTGGCGCAGCGGTTCGGCCGGCTGGTCGGCGAGACCCCGATGGCCTACCTGACCGGGCTCCGGCTGGCGCAGGCGGCCGACCTGCTCCGGGAGACCGACGCGACGCTGGAGGCGGTGGCCCGGCAGGTCGGCTACGGCACCGCGTTCGCGCTCAGCACGGCGTTCAAGCGCGAACGCGGCGTCAGCCCGCAGGACTACCGGGCCCGCTCCGGCTGACCCTCCCGTCCGGGTTCTAGCGGGACTCCGGAACGTAGAGCCGCACGTCGTCCACCCGGGCGCCGCCCTCGTAGAAGTTCATGTGCGGGTCACCGATCATGAAGTGGTCGGGGTAGGCGGACCCGGCCGGCCAGGTGTCGCGGTCGACGAGGGTCCCGCCGGGGCCGTTCCAGGTCCAGTCGGCGTTGAAGCGCCCGTCGTACTCCTCGGGCTTCTGGTTGTAGTGCCAGATCGGCTCGCCGTCCTGGACGAACGCGCGCGTGTAGCGGTAGGTCGCCTGCCCGACGTGCGCGAACACCCCCGACATCTCCATCGTGTACGCGCCGCCGCGGCGTTCGATGGCGAACCGGTAGCTCTTCTCGGGCAGCAGCTCGGGCCGCAGGTCGACCTGGGAGACGATGGCGCCGCCCTTGGCGAGGCCGCACTCGCTGTGCATCAGGTACTCGGTGCCCGGCTGGTTCGCGTACCGCCGGTCGTCGGTCATGAAGATGGCGTTGACGCCGTTGCCCGTGCCCGAGGGGTAGGGCTCGTACTGCTTGGTGGCGGGGTTGCAGTAGCGCAGGCCCGCGCTGGTGTACTTGTAGCGGTTGTAGGAGTCCATCGCCACCTTGCGGTGGGTGTGGATGAAGACGTTGTTGTGCGGGGCGACCCGGCCGTAGTCCATGATGCCCAGGTAGTAGAACCCGTTGGAGTCGGTGCGGACGTCCGCCCACGAGCACTCGGGACGGGAGAAGTCGCCGCCGGCGGCCCAGGGGAAGTTCGTCTTGCAGCCCTCCGGCGAGTAGCCGTTGATCCGCCCGTCCGGATAGTCCCACGACCCGTCGCGCTGGCCGCCGAAGTCCAGGCCGCGCAGCGTCATCTCCACCCGGTACTCGGCGGGCAGCGCGTTGGTGGAGCGGATGACCACCCCGCCGTGGTGGCTCGGCTCGTCCAGGTGCGCGACGCCCTTGCGCGTGGTCAGGGTCGGCGGCGCGTCGGGGGTGCCGTCCTTGTCGGTGTCGCGGGCGGCGAGCTCGGCGGTCAGCCAGCCCCTGGCGCCGAAGCGGAACGACTTGCGGTAGGTGTCGAAGGTCGAGAGCTGCTGCCGGAACGCGGGGCCGCCCACGGTCTCGAAGAAGGCCCCGTCGTTGTCGTACACGTCCACGTTGTAGGGGCTGCCAGGGCCGTCGTCGTCACGGACCCACGGCGCCCTGGCGTCGTCCAGGGAGCGGTTGAAGGTCTCCGCGCCGATCAGCCGCCAGTCACCCGCGCGGCCCTGCGCCTGGTCGGCGGGGCCGGACGGGGCGTCCGCCCGTGCCGTGGCCGGGAGGGCCGGTGCCACCACGAGGGCCGCCGGAAGGGCCAGTGTCACCGGTACGGCCAGCGCCGCCGCTCCCCTGGCCCATCGCGTTCCCCTCGACCATCTGCTCATGTCGCCGTCTCCGTCCCGCGCGCCTCGCCGCGCGCGCCGCTGTCGATAGCAGCGAGAGATTAGACCGATCCACCTCGGTACGCCACGGCAAACCTCAACAAGACTGGTATTGACCACTTTGACCGAGCGCCCAATTCAGGCCCGGAATCCTGGTCAATGCGCCCTGACGAGCACTGGTCCCCTCAGATAGGTATTTACCAGTTGATCGCACGACGAGCGCGCGGGCCGCCGTCCCGCATGACCGAGAACGAGCGGGACGGGGAGCGGCGGCACGAGGAGGGCGCGCCGCGGGACCGGTGAGGCGCACGTTCGGGAAGGCCGGGAACCGGCGCCCGCACGGCGGCGTTTCTCAGCTAGACGGACCCCATCGATATGACATGATGCGGGGCACATCGGACCGATACGAGGAGTGATATGACCACCAAACCGACCGGGGACGATCTCCTTGCCGTGTTCGCGCGGTCGGACCTCGGCGGTGATGACCGGCTCGATCTGATGGAGTTCGGCATGGTGCTCGACAGCATCGGGCTGTCGTGGACCCGCGCCGAGGTCCAGGACCGGTTCGAGCGCGCCGACACCAACCGCGACGGTTTCATCTCCCTCCCCGAGCTCCGGATCCTGCTCGAGGCGCAGGGCTGGTCGGAGGGCGGCGTCCGCTCCGCCCGCGGCTGACCGCGCGGCCGGGACCGCGTTCTCCGACACAGCGAGCGGCCGACGGTAACGGCACGACGAAGCACGACGAAGAGGGCCCCGCCCGATCCGCGCAAGGCGCGCATCTCGGGCGGGGCCCGTTCCGTCCGGGGTCCGTCCGTTCCCGCGGTCGGACGGTGCGGTCAGACAGACGGTGCGGTCAGACCGCGCGGCCGCGCAGCCGCCGGTACGTGCGGACGAGCGCGGCCGTGGACGGGTCCGGCAGCCCGGTGGGCGGCTCCGCGGACGTCAGCGCGGGCGCGAGGTCCTGCGCCATGACCTTGCCGAGCTCGACGCCCCACTGGTCGAAGGAGTCGATCCCCCAGATCGTGCCCTCGACGAACACGACGTGCTCGTACAGCGCGACGAGCTGGCCGAGGGTGGAGGGGGTCAGCTTGGGGACCAGGATCGTGCTGGTGGGCCGGTTGCCCGGCATCACCTTGTGCGGGACGAGCTCGGCGGGCGTGCCCTCGGCGGCGATCTCCTCCGCGGTCTTGCCGAACGCGAGCGCCGAGGTCTGGGCGAGCAGGTTGGCGACCAGCAGGTCGTGCATGCCGCCGCCGTCGGCCTGGACGTCCTCGAACGGCTCGGCGAACCCGATGAAGTCGGCCGGGACCAGCCGGGTGCCCTGGTGCAGCAGCTGGTAGAAGGCGTGCTGGCCGTTGGTGCCGGGCTCGCCCCAGAAGATCTCGCCGGTCTGGGCGACGACGGGCGCGCCGTCGGCCCGCACCGACTTGCCGTTGGACTCCATGGTGAGCTGCTGCAGGTAGGCGGGGAAGCGGGAGAGCCGCTGGCTGTAGGGCAGCACGGCGCGGGTCTGGGCGCCGAAGAAGTCAGTGTACCAGACGCCCAGCAGCGCCATCAGCACGGGCAGGTTGGCCTCGAACGGGGCGGTGCGGAAGTGCTCGTCGACGGTGTGGAACCCGGCGAGCATCTCCCGGAACGCCCCATCCCCGATCGCGATCATCAGGGACAGCCCGATGGCGCTGTCCATGGAGTAGCGGCCGCCGACCCAGTCCCAGAACCCGAACATGTTGTCGGTGTCGATGCCGAACGCGGCGACCCGCTCGGCGTTGGTGGAGACCGCGACGAAGTGGCGGGCCACCGCCTTCTCGTCGCCCAGGCGGCCGACCAGCCAGGCGCGGGCGGCGCGGGCGTTGGTCAGCGTCTCCAGCGTGCCGAACGTCTTGGAGGCGACGATGAACAGCGTCTGCTCGGGGTCGAGGTCGGCCAGGGTGCCGGTGATGTCGGCCGGGTCGATGTTGGAGACGAACCGGCAGGTGATGCCGGCGCGGGCGTGGTCGCGCAGCGCCTCGTAGGCCATGGCGGGGCCGAGGTCGGAGCCGCCGATCCCGATGTTGACCACCGTGCGGATGGGCTTGCCCGTGAAGCCGGTCCACTCCCCCGACCGGACCCGGTCGCTGAAACCGGCCATCCTGTCCAGGACGGCGTGCACGTCGGCGACCGCGTCCCGGCCGCCGACGCGCAGTTCCGCGTCGCGCGGCAGGCGCAGCGCCGTGTGCAGGACGGCGCGGTCCTCGCTGACGTTGATGCGCTCGCCGGAGAACATCGCGTCGATCCGCTCGCGCAGCCCGGCCCGCTCGGCCAGCGCGACCAGCAGCCGCAGCGTGTCACCGGTCGCCCGGTGCTTGGAGTAGTCCAGGAGGAGGTCGCCGGCGGTCGCGGTCATCCGCTCGGCCCGTCCCGGGTCCTCGGCGAACAGCTCGCGCAGGTGCCGCCCGGCCAGGGCCGCGTGGTGATCGGCCAGCGCCGTCCACTCTGAGGTCTCGGTTATGTCGGCCATCGCCCCTCATCTCTTCGCCGCCCCGGCGCGGCTCCCCTGTTCCTTGCCGGCGCCGCCGGTCCCGCACCAGAGGCGATCATAGGTGCGGCGCCCGCGGCACCGCGGCAGGTACCCGCGGAACAGAGGGTCGGGCCGCGTCGCGCCGCTGGCGGGGCACGGGTTTCCCTCCGGTCGCACCGGGCACCACCCCGGCGAGATGAGCCGATACGGATCGGCGGGCGGCCCGCGGACGGCCGTCCGGCACGGGGGGACATCGGGCAATGAGCATCGCCACGACCAATCCGGCGACCGGCGAGGTGGAGCGGACCTTCGACGCGCTGGCCGAGAAGGAGATCGAGGAGCGCCTGGAGCGGGCGCTGGAGGCCTTCGACCGGCACCGGGCCCTCCCGGTCGCCGAGCGCGCGACCCGGATGGAGGCCGCCGCCGGCATCCTGGAGGCGGAGACCGACCGGATCGCGGCCCTGATGACCACCGAGATGGGCAAGACGATCACGGCGGCCCGGGCGGAGGCGCGCAAGTGCGCCAAGGCGTGCCGCTTCTACGCCCGGCACGCCGAGGACTTCCTGGCCGACCGGCCCGCCGACGCCGCGGCCGTGGACGCCCAGCGCGCCTGGACCCGCTACCTGCCGCTCGGCCCGGTGCTGGCGGTGATGCCGTGGAACTTCCCGCTCTGGCAGGTGATCAGGTTCGCCGCACCGGCGCTGATGGCGGGCAACGTCGGGCTGCTCAAGCACGCCTCGAACGTGCCACAGACCGCGCTGTTCCTGGAGGAACTCTTCCACCGCGCCGGGTTCGCCGACGACGCGTTCCAGGCCCTGCTCATCGGCTCGGACCAGGTCGAACGGGTGATCCGGGACCCGCGGGTGAAGGGCGCCACCCTCACCGGCAGCGAACCGGCCGGGCGCGCGGTGGGCGCGGCGGCCGGCGCCGAGATCAAGCCGAGCGTGCTGGAGCTGGGCGGCAGCGACCCGTTCGTGGTCATGCCGTCGGCCGACATCGCCCAGGCCGCCGAGGTCGCCGCCACCTCCCGGTGCCTCAACAACGGGCAGAGCTGCATCTCCGCCAAGCGGTTCATCGTGCACGCCGACGTCCACGACGACTTCGAGCGCCGGTTCGTGGAGCGGATGCGGGCGCAGCGGGTCGGCGACCCGATGGACGAGTCCACCGACATCGGCCCGCTGGCCACCGAGCGGGGCCGCGCCGACGTCGAGTCGCAGGTCGCCGACGCGCTCGGCGCGGGCGCCACCGCCCTGTGCGGCGGGGAGCGCCCCGGCGGCCCCGGCTGGTACTACCCGCCGACGGTGATCACCGGCGTGACCCGCGGGATGCGGATGTTCGACGAGGAGGTCTTCGGGCCTGTCGCCTCCCTCTTCCGGGTCTCCGGCATCGACGAGGCGATCGAGCTGGCCAACGCCACCGACTACGGCCTCGGCTCCAACGCCTGGACGCGCGACCCCGCCGAGCGCGAGCGCTTCGCGAACGAACTGGACGCCGGCCAGGTGTTCATCAACGGCATGGTGACGTCCTATCCCGAACTGCCGTTCGGCGGCGTGAAGCACTCCGGCTACGGCCGCGAGCTGTCCGCGCACGGCATGCACGCGTTCTGCAACGTCAAGACCATCTGGGCGGGCGCCTAGCGGACGGCCCGCGGCGGGCGTTGGTCAACCGGTGACGGAGCGTGCGACGCGGAAGCCCACGTCGTCGGTCTGGAACGTGGGATGGCTGCGGCGGCGCACCGAGGCCCGGCAGCTCCAGTGCTCGTCGAACCACCCGCCGCCGCGCAGCACCCGGTAGGAGCCGTAGACCTCGGCGTCGTAGAGGTCCCAGCACCACTCCCAGACGTCGCCCAGCATGTCGTGCAGGCCCCACGCGTTGGGCCGCCTGCCTCCCACGTCCCGGATCGCCTCGCCGGAGTTGCCGCGGTGCCAGGCGATCTCGTCCAGCGGCCCGTACCGGGCGCCGGTCGTACCGGCACGGCAGGCGTGCTCCCACTCGGCCTCGGTCGGAAGCCGGTAGCCGCCGGAGGAGGCGTCCCACTCGACGTCCTCGGCGCCGCCGCCCAGGCGGTACGCGGGCGCCAGCCCCTCGCGCCGGGACAGGTCGTTGCAGAACCGGACGGCGTCCAGCCAGGAGACGCTCTCGACCGGCAGCAGATCCCCCCGCGCGGCGCTCGGCCGCCGGCCGGTGACCCGCGCGTACCCGGCCTGGGTGACCGGGACGGCGGCCAGCCGGTAGGGCGCGAGCTCGACCTGCCAGCTGGTCCGCGTCCGCCGGTCCGACAACGTCACGCGCCCCGGCGGAACGGCGACCATCTCGATTCCCGTGTCCGCGTCCATCGGCGGACGATCCTACCTGCGTCCCTCCCTGTCCCCGTGCGCGCGGGAAGTCCCGGAGACCTCGTCTCCGGGACTTCCGCGCTCCTTCGAACCATCACCGATTCGGGGTCACCCTCCGGCACCACCCCCGTTCCCCTCCTGACCTGATTGCCCTGGTGGGCCCGGATTCACCGGTGGAGCCGGCTGAGCCGGTTGCGCCGGCGCGGACGTGTCCGGCTGGGCGGGCCGCGGAGCCTCGGGCTCCACCGGCTGAGCACCGCCCCCCGGCTGGACGCCGCCATCGGGTTGGGTGCCGTTGCCCGGCTGGGCAGGGCCGGGCTGCGTTTCTCCGCCCGGCTGGGCGCCATTGGGCATAGGCCCCGCCGGCGCGTTGGGATCGACCTGCCCGTGCGGGTCCACGGACGTGCGGGGCACGGCCCCGTTCGGATCGGACGGGCCGGGCTTCGCCGAGTTCTGCGGCGCGGGGTACCCGGGCGATATGGGCTTGCGCGGGTCCGCCTGCATCGTGTCGTGCGGGTCGCGGGGAACCACGGCCTTGGCCACGTTCTGCTTCCTGAACCAGGTCCACGTCGGGCCGGTGTAGATCGCGTTCTTGGTGGAGACGTCCTTGTCCGGCGGCGTCAGCGGATTGCCGCAGTTGCACTTCACCACCGGGGCTCCGTTTCCGTCGACCAGCACGCCCATTCCCGCCTGCAGGACCGCCGGGCCGCCGGAGTCCTTTCCGTCCTTGTAGGAGTGGTTGGTGATCAGCGTGTCGCTCTGCAGGTGGGTCGGGGTCAGGCCCGAAAGGAATCCGCGGACCTCCCCCGGCTTGATGTGCTGCGCGCCGGCCCAGGCCCGTGCCTTGTCGGGGTTCGCGCTCAGGAATCTCGCCAGCTTGCCGGGATCGCATGTGGCCGCCTGCCCGGATCCGCCGTCGGAACCGGTGGCACCCTGCCCCTGGCTCTGGCCCTGAGGCTGGCTCTGGCCCTGAGGCTGGCCCTGGCTTTGAGGCTGGGGCTGCGGGGCTGCGGGTTTTCCGGGTGCGGGGGCGGCCTTCTTGTCGGTGCCGGCAACGTGGGTGTACGGGTCGGAGCCGGGAGTGCCCACCGTCATGCGGGTGATGGTCTCCGCGCTGGCGTCCCCGCTCATGACGTTCCAGGCGACGCCGACCGCACCGACCGCGACGAGTGCGGCGGCCGAGCCGATACCGAATTTCTGGGCGACATTCCGAGGACGGGCCGTGGGCACTGTGATTCCCTTCGGGCCTGGCTTGCTGGACACCC
The DNA here is from genome assembly GCF_055379765.1 of Actinomadura rugatobispora. NCBI lineage: Bacteria > Bacillati > Actinomycetota > Actinomycetes > Streptosporangiales > Thermomonosporaceae > Actinomadura > Actinomadura rugatobispora. The sequence continues at coordinate 11,300,625 of NZ_AP029191.1, forward strand.
GTTTCGATGTCGCCTCAGCCCGATTTGTGCGTATTCAGCAGCCCATATACCGGCAAATTCCAGGTCAGTCCGGCAGTTCGGCGGGTTCGTCCAGGCGGCGCTTGTAGTAGGCCCAGGGCGAGTCGAAGTCGGAGGGGACGACAAGAACCCAGCCCTGTTCCTCCAAGAGGCGCCTGCGGCGGCGCGAGGGCCACCACAGCCGCCGGTGCTCCCACCGGTGGGCCGACGCCTCGACGAGGTGGAAGAGGTAGCCGTAGTCGACGGCGTGCCATCCGCGGGCGCCCTCCCTCGCCAGCGCGTCCATCTCGTTGAAGGCGTTCAGCGGCTTGAGCACCCTCCGGGCGGGGGCGTCGTCCGGTGCGGAGCCGTCGCGGCCGGCGGCCGGGGTGCCGAAGCGCTGCTGGGCGGCCTGGCGGCTGATGCCGAGCAGCCGTCCGAGGGTCTCCCAGCTGTGCCCGGCGGTGCGGGCGCCGGTGATCGACTGGCGCAGCAGCCTGCTGGTCTCCTCCGCGGCGACGCTCGACGCGGCGACCATGAGCAGATGGGCGTCCGGGTCGCTGTCGAGGCCCTCGCGTCCCTGGTCGGACGCGGTCAGCACGGCCTCGGCGACGGCCTCGCGGATGGCGCTCGCCCGCTCCTCGGGAAGGCGGCCACGGGACTCGCTCACCGGCGCTCCACGTCGCCATCGCCGCCGTCGGCGGTGGGCGGGAGCGGCTCCAACTCGTCCAGGCGGGCGGAGTCGGCGGCGGACACGCCCCCGGCACGGCGCGCCGCGGCGGCCGCCGTCGCCACCCCCACGACGAAGACCGCGAACGCGACGACGACGAACAGGACCCACAGCACGGTACTGCCGGACATGGCCTGCGCCACGAGCAGGAATCCCACCAGCGGCGTCAGGAGGGTCAGGGCCAGCAGCCCGGGGACGGGGGCGCGGGAGGTGTCACGGATCATGACGTCAAGGATTCCTTGACACCAGCACCATGTCAACACTTCCTTGACACCCGCTCGCGCCGCCGGGGCGTCAGGGGGCGTCGATGTTGGCCAGGTACGCCTCGTTCGCCTGGGCACCCGCGGCGGCGCCGGGCGGGACGAGCTGCTCCAGGCGCCTGAAGACCGACGCGTCCAGGGTCAGGTCGGCGGCCCCGGCGTTGGAGCGGGCGTTGGCGGCCCTGCGGGTGCCGGGGATCGGGAACGTGCCGCGGTCGATCAGCCATGCCAGGGCGAGCTGGGCGGTCGTGGCCCCGTGCTCGGCGGCCAGCCCGGCGACGGCGTCGGCGAGCGCGACGTTGCGGGCCAGGTTGCCGCCCTGGAAGCGCGGGTTGCCGCGCCGCCAGTCGGTCCCTTCGAGGTCGCCCGCCCCGCGGACCCGGCCGCCGAGGATGCCCCGGCCGAGCGGGCTGTAGGCGACGAACGCGACGCCCAGTTCCTCGCAGACCGGCAGCAGCTCCTTCTCGGGGGCGCGCTGGAACGGCGAGTACTCGGTCTGCAGGGCTCGCACGGGGTGGACGGCGTGGGCCCGGCGGAGGCTGGCCGCCGAGACCTCCGACAGGCCGTACCCGCCGATCTTGCCCTCCCGCACCAGCTCGGCGAGCGCCCCGGCGGTCTCCTCGATCGGGGTGGTGGGGTCGAGCCGGTGCAGGTAGTACAGGTCGACGTGGTCGGTCCGGAGCCGGGTCAGGCTGGCCTCCAGGGCGCGGCGGACGTACTCGGGACGGCCCAGCCCCGGGACCAGCATCCCGTTCCCGTCCTCGTCCCCGCCGAACTTGGTGGCCAGGACGATCTCGTCCCGGCGCCCGCCCAGCACCCGTCCGATCAGGCTCTCGCTGGTGCCGTCCCCGTAGATGTCGGCGGTGTCGACGAACGTGACGCCCGCGTCCACCGCCGCGAGGAGGGTGGCGGCGGCCTCGTCCCCGGTCACGCTCCCGTAGATGCCGGGCGCCAGGGTCATCGCGCCGAAACCCAGGACCGACGCCCGCGGCCCGTCCGTTCCAAGACTGCGATAGCGCACGAAAAGGTCACCTCTCCCTTGTGGGTTCTCTTGCTCGGTGTGCCTCCACCCTGCCCGGGAGCGCGCGGGCCGGACAGGGGCCGCCGATGGCTAGGATCCGCAGGGCTAGGCAGGGCACGGCAGACTGGGATCATGGCGACGCGTGAACTGGCCGACTTCCTGCGCTCCCGGCGCGACCGGATCAAGCCGACGGCGGTGGGCCTGCCCGGCGGCGGGCGCAGGCGGGCGCCGGGGCTGCGGCGCGCGGAGGTGGCTTTGCTGGCCGGGATCAGCCCGGACTACTACATGCGGCTCGAACAGGGCCGCGGCATCCGCCCCTCCCCCTCGGTGCTGGAGGGGCTCGCGCGCGCCCTGGGCCTGGACGCCGACGAGCGCGACCACCTCTACCGGCTGGCGCGCTCGGCGCCGTCGCCGGCGCGTCTCCCGGCCGACGGGCCGGTTGAGGCCGGGGTTCGGCGGCTGCTGGAGGCGATCGATCCCGTCCCGGCGTACGTGCTCAACTGCAGGCTGGACGTGCTGGCCTGGAACCCGACGGCGGCGGCGCTGATGTGCGAGCTGGCCGAGCTGCCCGCGCCGCGCCGCAACATGCTCCGGTACGTCTTCGGCGATCCGCGGGCCCGCGACTTCTACGTGGAGTGGGAGAAGGTGGCCCGGCACGGCATCGCGCAACTGCGCACCGCGACCGGCATCGATCCCGGCGACCCGGCGAACGAGGCGCTGATCGGTGAGCTGGCGGAGGGCAGCGCGCAGTTCCGCGACTGGTGGCGGCGGCAGGACGTCAAGGGGCCGGGCCTGGGCCGCAAGGAGTACCGGCACCCGCGCGTGGGGCGGCTGTCCCTGGACTACGTCGGGATGGTCCTCCCCAACACGCTGGAGCACCAGTTCGTGACGCTGACGGCGCTGGAGGGCAGCGCGTCCCAGACCGCCCTGGAGAAGCTCGCCGAGGTGCCGGCTGCCCGGTGAGCGGAGGGCGCCCTCCTCCTCGGGGACGCCCGCCGCGCCGGTTCAGTGGATCCGCTGCGGGACGTCCCAGGGGTTGTCGTCGCGCAGCGGCGGGGGCAGCAGGTCCTGCGGCCAGTTCTGGTAGGTGACGGGGCGCAGGAACCGCTCGATCGCGGCCGTGCCGACCGAGGTGGTGGACGGCGTGGTGGTCGCCGGGAACGGGCCGCCGTGCTGCATCGCGTGCGTGACCGACACCCCGGTGGGCCACTGGTTCCACAGGACCCGGCCGCTGCGGTCGGCCAGCACCCCGGCCAGGGCGCCCAGTTCGGCGGACTCCTCCGGCTCGGCGTGCAGGGACGCGGTGAGCTGGCCGGGGAGCTTGGCGATCACCTCGGCCACGTCGCGCAGGCTCTCGTAGGTCACCACCAGGCCGAGCGGGCCGAAGCACTCCTGCCCGGCGGCCTCGGCGTCGGCGGCGAACGCGGCCAGGTCCATGGTCAGCAGCCGGGGCGCGGCGGAGGCGGTGTCGTCCGGCCAGACCACGCGGTCGACCCCGGGACGCTCCGCCAGGCGCCCGGCGGCGTCCAGGAACCCCGACTCGATCCGGTCGTTCAGCATCGGCGCCGCCGCGACGTCCTTCAGCAGCCCGGCGACGCGGTCGACGATGCCGCCGCCGGCGGGCGCGAACAGCAGCCCCGGGTTCGTGCAGAACTGGCCCGCGCCCTGCGTCACCGATCCGACGTAGCCCTGGGCGATCTCCTCGCCGCGGCTCTTGGCGGCCCCGGCCGTGACCACGACCGGGTTGGTGCTGCCCAGCTCGCCGTAGAAGGGGATCGGCGTCGGGCGCTCCGCCGCGATCCTGGCCAGGGCCAGCCCGCCGCGCTCGGAACCGGTGAAGGCCGCGGCGGCGATCCCCGGGTGGCGCAGCGCGTCCACGCCCTGCTGCTCGCCCTCGATGAGGCCGAACGTGCCGTCCGGGGCGCCGGCGTCCTTGAGCGCGCCGGCGACGATCTCGCCGGTGCGGCGCGACAGCCGCGGGTGGCCCGGGTGGGCCTTCAGCACGACCGGGCAGCCGGCCGCCAGCGCCGAGGCCGTGTCACCGCCCGCGACACTGAAGGCGAACGGGAAGTTGCTGGCCGCGAACACCAGCACCGGCCCCACCGCGGCGCGGTAGCGCCGCAGGTCGGGCCGCGGCCCGGTGGGCCAGCCGGGGTCGGGGCGGTCGATGCGGGCGTCGTAGAAGCCGGCCTCCTCGACCTGCCGGGCGAACAGCCGCAGCTGGAAGGTGGTGCGGGTCAGCTCGCCGTTCAGCCGGGTCTCCCCGAGGCGGGACTCGGAGTCGGCGAGCGCCACCAGTTCGGCGCGGGCCGCCTCCAGGGCGTCCGCGACCGCGTTCAGCGCCCGGGCCCTGTCCCGCGGCGGGGCCGCCGCCCAGTCCTCCGCCGCCGTGACGGCGGCGGACACCGCCGCGTCCGCCTCGCTCATGGATTGCTCCCTTCGTCGAACGTGGTCGCCGCCTTGATGATCACCAGTGCCACGATACCCAGCTCACAGGACGAAGCCCTCGGGGAAGGGGTCGGCGGGGTCGAGCAGGTAGTTCGCCGTGCCCGTGATCCAGGCGCGCCCGGTGAACTCGGGCACCACCGCGGGCAGCCCGCCGACCGTCGTGGTGCCGACCAGCCGCCCGGTGAAGCGGGTGCCGATGAACGACTCGTTCACGAACTCGGTGTGCAGCGGCAGCTCGCCGCGGGCGTGCAGCTGCGCCATCCGCGCGGACGTGCCGGTGCCGCAGGGCGAGCGGTCGAACCAGCCCGGGTGGATCGCCATGGCGTTGCGGGAGTGCCGGGCGTCCGATCCGGGCGCCAGGAACTGCACGTGCTTGCAGCCGCCGATCCCCGGGTCCTCGGGGTGGCGCGGCCGGTTCCGCTCGTTGATCGCGGCCATGATGTCCAGGCCCGCCCGCAGGATGTCGTCCTTGCGGGCCCGGTCGAACGGCAGCCCGAGCCGCTCCAGCTCGGTGACGGCGTAGAAGTTGCCGCCGTAGGCCATGTCGTAGCGCACCTCGCCGAGGCCGGGCACGGCGACCACCGCGTCCTGCTCGACGGCGAACGAGGGGACGTTGCGCAGGGTGACGTTCTCGGCCACCCCGTCGCGCACCGCCACGCGGGCCTCCACCAGGCCGGCGGGGGTGTCCAGCCGGACGAGCGTCTCCGGCTCGGTGACCTCGACCAGCCCGGTCTCCACCAGGACGGTCGCGACCCCGATCGTGCCGTGGCCGCACATCGGCAGGAACCCGCTGACCTCGATGTAGAGCACGCCCCAGTCGGCGTCGGGGCGCAGCGGGGGCTGCAGGATCGCGCCGCTCATCGCGCCGTGGCCGCGCGGCTCGTCCACCAGGAAGCGGCGCAGGCCGTCCAGGTGCTCCATCGCGTACCGCCGCCGCTCGGCCGCGGTGGCGCCGGGGATCGCCGCCACCCCGCCGGTGACCACGCGGGTCGGCATCCCCTCGGTGTGGGAGTCGACCGCGCTGATCGCACGGGCCGAGCGCATCAGGCGGCCCGCCGCTGGAGGGCCTCGATCGCGCGGGCCATGTCGGCGGTGACGCCCTCGCGGTGGGCGGCGGTGAGCGGGCCGCGGGGCGGGCGGCAGGGGCCGCCGTACCGGCCGACCTGGTCCATGCCGAGCTTGATGGCCTGGACGAACTCGGTGCGCGAGTCCCAGCGGAACGCGGCCACCAGCGGCTCGTACAGCGCCCTGGCCTCCTCCAGCCTGCCCTTGACGGCCAGGTCGTACAGTTCGGCGGACTCGGCCGGGAAGACGTTGGGGAATCCGGCGAACCAGCCGGTGGCGCCCATCAGCAGCGCCTCCAGGGTCACGTCGTCGGCGCCGGCCACCACCTCCAGGCCGGGGGCCTTCTCGCGGATCTCCAGGACGCGCCGCACGTCGCCGGAGAACTCCTTCACCGCGACGATGCCGTCGATCTGCGCGATCTCGGCGAGCAGGCCGGGGGTGAGGTCGACCTTGGTGTCGATCGGGTTGTTGTAGACCATGACCGGCAGCCCGGCCGAGGCGACCGCCTCGTAGTGGGCGATGACCTCGCCGGGGTTGGCCCGGTACATGGTGGGCGGCAGGCACAGCACGCCGTCCGCGCCGTCCTCGGCGGCCAGCTCCGCCCAGTGCTTGGCCTGGTGGGAGCCGGGGCCGTGCACGCCGACGACCACGACGCCGTCGGCTCCGACGGTCTCGACCGCGGTGCGGGCGACCCGGCGGCGCTCCTCGTCGGTGAGGGAGGAGTACTCGCCGAGGGAGCCGTTGGGGCCGACGCCGCGGCAGCCGTTGTCGACGAGCCAGCGGCAGTGCTCGGCGTACCGGTCGTAGTCGACCGCGAGCCCGGCGGGGGCGGAGGCGTCCTCGCGGTAGGGCAGGGCGGTGGCCACGATGACGCCGCCGAGGCCGCCGGCCTTCTTGTCGCCGCTCATTCTGCGCTCTCTTCCTGTTGCTCGTCGGGGACGGTGGCGGGGGCCGCAAGCTCGCCGAGCCGGATCGGCTGGGCGACGGGCCGGTGGTGGGGGTTCGCGGGGGCCAGCCCGGCGGCGGGGCCGCCGGTGGCGCCGGCGCCCAGGCGGGCCAGAAGCTCGGCGACGGTGGGCCCGCACACCCGCGCCTGGCAGGGGCCGAGACCGGCCCGGGTGCCGAGCTTGACCGTGCGGGCCGCGCTTCCGGCGGGCTGTCCCGCCGCGTCGCGGAGGGCGCCGTAGGAGGTCTCCTCGCACCGGCACACGACCGTGTCGGCGCGCAGCCAACCGGGCCAGGCGTCGCCGATCGGGTGGGCGGCGGCGAGGCGTGCGGCGAAGGCGCGGCCCTGGTCGCGGCGGCGGCGGGCGCGGTGGCTCTCGGGAGCGGCGGGCGTGCCGCCGGCGGCGAGCCATCCGGCCAGCAGGCCCTCGGCGCGGGCGGCCGGTGCCCCGGCGATGCCGGTGATCTCGCCCGCCGCGTACACCCGGGGGACGCTGGTGAGCTGGTCGTCGTCGACCCGGACGAACCGGCCGGCGGCCGGGCCCTCGGTCAGCGCGCAGCCCGCGGCGACGGGCAGCTCGAGCTGGGGCGAGAAGCCGTGGGAGACGCAGAGGGCGTCGGCCGGGACGGTCCGCTCGGTGCCGGGGACCACCGACCAGTCGGCGCGCAGCCGTGCGGTGACCACCTCCTCGACGCGGCCGTCGCCCCTGGCCTCGACGACGGCGCGGCCCGTCCGGTACGGGACGCGGTGCCGGGCGAGCAGGCCGGTGTACTCGGCGAGCTCGGCCGCCTTCCCGCCCTGGGAGGCCAGCTCCCAGGGGCGCCGCGCCCAGCCGCGCAGGACGGTCGGCGCCGGGCTGGCCTCCAGCACCTGCAGGACGCGCGATCCGGTCTCCAGCAGCGAGGCGGCCACGGGCAGCAGGAAGGGCCCGGAACCGGAGATCACGACCCGGTCGCCGACGGCGATCCGCTCGCCCTTGGCCAGGGCCTGGGCGGCTCCGGCGGTGAACACGCCGGGCAGCTCCCAGCCGGGGAACGGCAGCACCCTGTCGTGCGCGCCGGGGCCCAGGACCAGGGCGTCGGGGGCCAGGACGAGCCGTTCGCGCCCGTCGCCGTCGGCCGGGCCGCGCAGGGCGTGCACGCGCGGCGCCTCGGCGGCGCCGGGCTCGGACCGTTCCAGCGCCCATACCGCGGTCTCCGCCCACCACGCGCAGCGCGGATGGCCGAGCACGTGGCGGCGCAGCCGGTCGAACTCGCGCCAGCCGTGGTGGAGCCGTTCGGGGCGGCGGGCCCCGAACGCGTCCGGCAGCATCCGGTGGTACTGGCCGCCGGGCTGCTCGGCCGCGTCGACCAGCGTGACCCGCGCACCCGCGCGCAGGGCCGCGGCGGCTGCGGCCAGACCGGCGGGCCCCGCCCCGATCACGGCGACGTGCCTGGTCATCGACCCTCCCCCGGTTCGGCGCGGGTCTGGGTGGTGATCTCGTCGCCGTCGCGGGCGCGGCGGCGGCAGGCGCGCACGTCGCGCCGCCCGTTCACGGTGACCAGGCAGTCGAAGCACACGCCGATGCCGCAGAACACCCCGCGCGGCGTGCCCGACGGCCCCTCCCGCCAGGAGCGGCGGCCCGCCGCCAGGAGGACCCCGGCGATGGTCTGGCCCTCCACGCCGTCCACGGGACGGCCGTCGACCGTGACGCGAAGGGGGGTGTCGCCGCGTCCCACGGCGTCGTCTTCGGCGCGTACCAGCCGGGGGCTCATCCGATCTCTCCTTCGGGCACGCGGGGCCCGCTCGCGGCCAGGACGGCGGGACGGTCGACGCGGAACGGCCCGGGATCCATCGCCGGGGCGCGGCCGAGAAACAGGTCGGCCAGCAGCCGCCCGGTGCCCACCGACAGGCCGATCCCGGCGCCCTCGTGACCGGTGGCGTGCCACAGGCCGGGCAGCCGCGGATCGGCGCCGATCACGGGCAGGTGGTCGTCGACGTACGGGCGGAAGCCGCCGTAGGCGCGCATGACCGGCACGCCCGACAGCCCGGGGAACAGCCGCAGCGCCTTGCGCGCGACCACCGACAGGACCTCGGGGCGCAGCCGGTCGTCGAAGCCGACGCGGCGGCGGGAAGAGCCGAGCAGGATCGTCCCGGCGCGGGCGGACTCCACCACCGCCGAGGCCTGCAGGTCGCCGGCGCCGCTGCCGACCGCGCCCACGTAGTCGGCGTCGTAGACCTTGTGGAACACCGTCGGCGGCATCGGCGCGGTGACCAGCACCTCGCCGCGCCGGGGCCGCACCGCGACGGGGGCGCCGAGGCGGGCCGACAGCTCCCCGGCCCACGGGCCCGCCGCGTCGACGAACGCCTCGCCCTCGACCAGGCCCAGCGAGGTGCGCACGCCGGTGATCCGGCCGCCGCGCGCGACGGCGGACAGGACCTCGCAGCCGGTGCGGAGGACGGCCCCGGCGCGCAGCGCGTCCGCCAGCAGCACGGTCGCCGCGCCGGTGGGCTGGACCTGGGCGTCCTCGGGGTAGGCGACGGCGGCGGTGACGTCGCGGGTCAGGTGCGGCTCGGCCTCGGCCAGCGCGGCGGCGTCCAGGGGCTCGGCCCGCACGCCCGCCTCGCGCTGGGAGGCGGCGAAGCGCTCCAGCTCGCGGGCGCCGTCCTCGGTGGTGGCGACGACGATGCCGCCCTTGGGGTCCCACTCGGCCGCCCGCGCCGCCTCGGGCGCGCCGGATGCGCCGGACAGGTCGGACGTCTCGGCGAGCACCTCGGGCCACAGGCGGCGCGACAGCCGGGCCAGCTCCAGCTCCGGGCCCGGCCCCTTGTCGGAGACCAGGACGTTGCCCTCGCCGTGCGCGGTGGTCGCCGCCGCCGGGCCGCCCCGCTCGAGGACGGTGACGGCGCATCCGGCCAGCGCCAGCTCGCGGGCGCAGGCCGCGCCGACGATCCCGGCGCCCAGCACCACGACCCGCGTCGCGCGCACGGAAAGCCTCCCGAAATCGTTCGTTAAAGCGAACGATGCCGAGGGTAGGCGCACGTCCCGCGCCCTGTCAACGCGACCGGTCCGGCACCCCGCGGCGGGCGTTCAGGACGTGGCGGTCAGGCAGGCAGGATGCCTGGTCGAGGAGTGAAGCCGCTGGTCAGCACGGTACTGCAGGAGCAGGACCGAGCGGACCGCCCCCTCCAGAGCGGTGTAGCCGTGCGGCAGCCGGGCGTCGAAGCCGACGTAGTCGCCGGGGCCGAGCTCGACCTCCCGGTCGTCCACCCGAACGCCCAGCCGCCCGGCCTGCACGATCGTGTGCTCGATCCCGACATGGCCCAGCGAGTCCTGCCGGGAGCCGGCCCTGACCCGCTGGTCGTACACGTCGACGATCCCGTCGCCGGCCTCGATGCCGCGCAGCGGGCGCAGGTCGACGCCCTCACCGCGCAGCACCTCCACCTCGGCCGCCCGCACCACGGTCAGCCCGGCGGGGCGGCGGTGGTCCAGCAGGTCGGAGATGGGCACCTCCAGCGCGCGCGACAGGCTGAACACCGTCTCGATGGTGGGGTTGCCCGCACCCGCCTCCAGCTGGGACAGCGTCGCCTTGCCGATCTTGGAGCGGCGGGACAGCTCGGACAGCGACAGGCCCAGCTCGGTCCGCGCGCGCCGCAGGTTGGCGGCCAGCATGTCGCGCACGGACGGGACCGGTGCGCCGGTCGCGATCTCCGCGCCCGCCTCTGTGCCGCCGCCCTCTCCGCCGCCGACCTCAGTCATGCGCCCTCCGCGCTCTCACCGACGGGTTCACCCTACGGCTCGCTCGAGAATGTTCGCTGTTGTTCGCTTTACCGAACGAGGATACAAGCCCTGTCCGCGCGCCGCCGCGCTCCCCCGTCACGTCCCCGTCCACACGGTCCGGACCGGAGACCGGCGACCCCGTACCCCGTCCCACCTTGACTTATGCTAAACCTACCTGAAATATAGGAAATACCGACGAGAGGCCCACCATGCCCACCACCCTGTCCACCGGCGTGCCCGCACGCCTTCTCCCGGCACGTTCCCGCGGGCCGCGCGCCCGCCGGTCGCGCCTCGCCGCCTGCGCCGCCGCGGCCGTCCTCCTGCTGGGCCCGCTCGCCTCCGCCTGCGGCGGATCCGCGACGGCCGGCGGTTCGGGCTCCGGCGGCGGGCCCGTGCTCAAGCTCAAGGACCCCGGCAACGAGGGCGTGCTCGCCTACGCCAAGCGCGAGGGCATCTTGGAGAAGCGGCTCGAGGCCGTGGGCGCCAAGGTGCAGTGGGGCGGCACCTACGCCTCGTTCACCGCGACGATCGACGCCGTGCGGTCCCGTTCGGTGAACGTCCTGGAAGGGGCCGTCTCCCCCGCGCTCGGCTACCTGTCCAACAGCCGCGACATCAAGATCTTCGCCTTCACCGACCCGGTCACCCACGCGTCCGCGCCCCGCGAGGACGGCCTGGTCGTGCCGCCCGACAGCCCGCTGAAGAACATCCGCGACCTGGTCGGCAAGAAGGTCGCGGTCAACAAGGGCGGGCGCGGGGAGTACCTGCTGCTGCTCGCCCTCGAACAGGCAGGGATCCCCGTCGACAAGGTCCAGCGGGTCTACCTGAACCCCGACCAGGGCGCCTCGGCGTTCGCCACCGGCAAGGTCGACGCCTGGTGGGCGATCGTCCGCGCCTACCCCGAGGTCGTCGCCAAGGGCGCCCGCGTCCTGGTGAACGGCCGAAGCCTGCCCGACAAGGACCTCAACATCTGGGCGGCCCGCACCGAACTGCTCGAGCAGCACCCCAAGGTCGTGCAGACCTTCCTCGACGTGCTGCGCGAGCTGGGCGAGCAGGAGAAGCGCGAGCCGGAGAAGTTCCAGAACGTCTTCCTCAAGAAGGGCCCGACCGCGGTCACCGGGGCACGGCTGGCCGAGGACATCGAGAAGGCGCGGCACGGCAACGTCCCGCGCTACGCCGGCAGCGCCGACGGCCCCTACGTGAAGGCGGTCGGCGACCTGTTCCGCAAGTACGGGGTGATCTCCACCGAGGTCCGCCCCGACCAGGTGATCTTCGATCTGCGGGCCGTCCCCGCCCGCTCCCCCGCCTCGGGCTCCCCGGGAACGGCGTCATGACCGTCGACCGGATCGAGGCGGTCTCCGCCGCCGGGAAGCGCGCGGCCAGGGCGGACGCCCGGCCGGAGGCGGGGCTGGAGACCCCGCCGCGGCTCGGCACTCGGCGGCGCCACCCGGCGCTGTCGCTGGCCGTGCGCGCGAGCGTGCCGCTGCTGCTCCTGGCCGCGTGGTGGTACGGGTCGTCGTCCGGGCGCATCCCCGCCGACGTGCTCGCCGGGCCCGGCGCGGTGGCCGGGGCGTTCGGGGAACTGGTGTCCACCGGGCAGCTGGCCGACTTCCTCGTGGCCTCGGCGCGCCGCGCGGCGCTCGGCGTGCTGGCCGGGGCCGGGCTGGGCCTGGTGCTGGGGGTGGCGGCGGGGCTGTCCGCGCTCGGCGAGGAGCTGATCGACCCGACCCTGCAGATGAAGCGGGCGGTGCCGTTCCTGGCCCTGGTCCCGCTGTTCATCTCCTGGTTCGGGGTCGGCGAGACGTTCAAGATCGTGCTGATCGCGGTGGCGACGCTCGCCCCCGTGTACGCCTACACCTACCTCGGCGTGCGGAGCGTGGACCGCAAGGTGGTCGAGGCGGCCCGCGGGTTCGGGCTGCGCGGGCTCCGGCTGGCCGCGGCGGTGGTCGTCCCGTCCGCGCTGCCCAGCATCCTGATGGCGCTGCGGATCGGGCTGTCGGTCTCGCTCACCGGGCTGATCGCCGCCGAGCAGATCGGCGCCACCGAGGGGATCGGCTACCTGGTGACGCTGGCGCAGCAGTACTACCGCAACGACTACATGGTCCTGTGCATCCTGATCTACGCGCTGCTCGGGCTGGTCATCGACCTGGCGATCCGCGGCCTGGAACGGCTGGCGATGCCCTGGCGCGGGCAGGTGGCGGCCCGATGAGCGGCACGACCGCCGGGCCCGTCCGGGACGGGGACCTGGCCGTGCGGGTGCGCGGGCTGCGCAAGGCGTTCGGCGACAGGACCGTCCTGGACGGCGTCGACCTGGACATCCGCCGCGGCGAGTTCTTCGCGCTGCTGGGCCCCAGCGGCACCGGCAAGACGACGCTGCTGCGCGTGCTGGCCGGGCTGGAACGTTCCGACTCAGGCACGGTGCTGACCGCCCCGCGCCGCACCACCGTGTACCAGGAGCCGCGGCTCGTGCAGGCCCGGCGGGTGCTGGCCAACGTGACGCTGGGCCTGCCGCGCTCGTCGCGCCAGGCGGGCCGGCGGGCGCTGCGCGAGGTGGGGCTGGCGGGGTACGAGCGGGCCTGGCCGGCGACGCTGTCGGGCGGCGAGGCCCAGCGGGTCGCGCTGGCGCGGGCGCTGGTCCGCGACCCGCAGGTGCTGCTGCTGGACGAGCCGTTCGCCGCCCTGGACGCCCTGACCCGGCTGCGCATGCAGGACCTGGTGGCCGAGCTGTGCGCGCGGCACCGCCCCGCGGTGGTGCTGGTCACCCACGACGTCGACGAGGCGCTGCGGCTGGCCGACCGGGTCGCGGTGCTGCGCGACGGCGCGTTCGCCGCCGACCGCGTCATCGACCTGCCGCAGCCGCGCGACCGCGACGACCCCGCCCAGGTCGAGCATCGCCGCTCGTTCCTGTCCCACCTCGGCGTCGCCGCCCCGGCCGCGCCCTGAACCCCTTCCTTCCCTTCCTTTCCGTCCCACGATCTGAGGAGGTCATGTGCCCGCGGTAGACAAGATCTGGTTCACCCGCTGCCCTGTCCCCACGGCCAGCGGCCTGGCGCACGGCCGGGGCCGGCTGACGGAGGCGTTCGCCGGGCTCGGCGTGGAGGTCGGCGTCCTGCAGGACGCGGGGCCCGAACTGGCCCGCCACCACTTCGACCACGGCCTGACCGGGCTGTTCCGCGAGGGCGGCAACGTGCCCGCGCTGGCCGCCCGGTCGGCGGGGGCGCCGACCCGGCTGATCGGCCTGACCTGGATCGAGGAGTGGCAGTCGATCCTGGTCAGGCCGGGCTCGGGCATCGAACGGGCCGCGGACCTGCGCGGCGCCCGGGTCGCCCTGCCCGCCTGGGCGGAGAGCCGCGCCAAGAGCTTCCCCCGGGCGATGGCCCTGCACGGCGTCAAGGGCGCCCTCGCGCAGGGCGGCCTGGTCCTGGACGACGTGACGTTCGTCGAGGTCGAGGCCGACCTGTCGCCCTCGGTCGGGCGCGACGCGGGCGACCGGACGATCTCCTGGCCCGGCCTGCGGGAGCTGGCGCGCGGCGAGGTGGACGCGGTCTACGTCAAGGGCGCGCGGGCCGCCGACCAGGCCCGCGAGCTGGGTCTGGCCGTCGCCGTCGACCTGGACGCCCACCCCGATCCGCGCACCCGCGTGAACAACGGCACGCCGCGGCCGATCACCGTCCACGAGCGGCTGCTGGAGGAGCGTCCCGACCTGGTCGTGACGTTCCTGCGGGAGTCGCTGCGGGCCGCCGACTGGGCCGCGGAGGACCTCGGCGGCGTCCGGGAGATCCTCGCGCGGGAGACCCGGTCCGGCGCCGAGGGCGTCGCGACCGCGTACCGGGGCGGCTTCCACCGCTCCCTGCACCCCGCGCTGACGGAGGAGCGGCTCGGCCTGCTGCGGATCCAGAAGGACTTCCTGCTGGTGCACGGCTTCCTGGACGCCGACGTCGACCTGGACGCCTGGGTCGCGCCCGAGCCGCTCCGCCTCGCCCGCGAGGCGAACGAGAAGAAGGAGAAGGGGGAGGGGGAGGCGGCATGACCGAGCCGAGGTTCTACATCACCCTCCCCACCCGCGGGGACGGTGCGCGCGGCGGGCGGGGACCGGCCCCGGTGCCCGCGTCCGCGGTCGCCACCGACCTGCGGCCGGGACGGTACGGCCCGTTCGACCATCTCGCGCAGATCGCCCGCGCCGCCGAGATCGCGACCTTCCACGGCGTGCTGGCCCCCTTCGACCCGGCGGGCGAGGAGTCGCTGGTCGTGACGGCGGGCGTGCTGCGGCAGAACCGGTGGCTGCGCGCGGTCGCCGGGTTCCATCCGGGCATCGCCACCCCGGTGTACGCGGCGAAGCTGTCGGCGTCCGTGCAGCGCTTCTCCGGGGACAGGCTCGACTGGCGGATCGAGGTGGACCTCGACCCGGCCACGGCGCGCGCGCAGGGCGACTTCCTGCGCGGCCCGGACCGCTACGCGCGCGCCGACGAGTTCCTGACCGTGGCCAAGGGGGTGTGGCACGAGGAGGACTACACCTACGAGGGCCGGTTCTTCCAGGTGCTCGCGGGCGGATTCGCCGGACCGCTGGCGGGCAGCGCCTTCCCCCGCGTGCACCTGTCGGGCACCTCCGAGGAGGCCCTGGACCTGTCGGCCCGGCACGCCGACCTGCACGTCTTCGACCTCGGCGACGACCTCGACGCGCTGGTCGCCGACCTCGGCGGGCGGGCCGCCGCACGCGGCCGCACCGTCGCGTACGGGCTGCGGCTGCCGGTGCTGGCCCGCGAGGACGAGGAGGAGGCGCGGGCCGAGGCCGGCCGCCGCACCGCCGCCGGATCGCCGCCGGCCGGGCTGGTCGGGTCGTTCGGCGGCACGGCCGAGGCCATCCGGGCCTACGCCGACCGCGGCGTCACCGCCTTCTTCCTGGAGGCCAGGCCCTCGATCGAGGAGACCTACCGGCTCGGCGAGCAGCTGCTGCCCCTGCTCACCGGGGTCGCGGAGAGCAAGGAGATCGAGCATGCCGATTGACATCTACTGGCGCATCGGCACCCACGGCGACCAGCCGTCGCTGCGCCGCCGCATCGCCAGCCGCGGCGGCTGGGCGCCGGACGCGCCCGGCCGGGTCGCGCCGGGCGTACGGGACGGGCGGCCCGACGGCTACACCCATCTGGACCACATGGCGGACGTGGCGCGCTCCTCGGAACTGGCCGGGTTCGTGGGCGGGCTGCTGCCCTCGTTCCCGTTCACCGACGACCCGTGGGCGGCCGCCGCGAGCCTGGCCCGGGAGACCACCACCTACCGGTTCATGATCGCCTACCAGCCCGGGTTCCTGCACCCGGTGCAGGCGGCGCGGATGTCGGCGAGCCTGCAGCGCGCCACCGGCGGCCGGGTCGTCTACAACGTCATCTCCGGCGGGGGCGGGCCGGCCCAGCTGTGGTGGGGCGACAAGGTCGACCACGACGACCGCTACGCCCGCACCTCGGAGTTCCTGGACGTGCTGAAGGGCGTCTGGGGCGGCGGCCCGTTCGACTACGAGGGGCGCTTCTACCGCGTCGAGGGCGCCGGCCTGCCCGAGCCGCTGGCTGGGCAGCCCTTCCCGGAGATCTACTTCTCGGGGTCCTCGCCCGCCGCGATCCAGGCGGCCGGGCGGCACGCCGACTACTACCTGTCGTGGCTGGAGCCGTTCCCCGCGCTGGCCGCCAAATTCGACCAGGTCCGCGCGGAGAGCGCCGCCATCGGGCGGGCGCCGCGGTTCGCGGTGCGGATCGACGTGCTGGCGCGCGAGACCGAGGCGGAGGCCTGGGACGAGATCCGCCGCGGCTGGCGGCACGTCGACCCGGCCGCGCTGCGCGGCCCCGAGGCCTCGGGCGACTCGGTGGGCTGGCTGCGCAGCGCGTCGTTCATCGACTGGCCGGTGCGGGACTTCCGCGAGCTGGAGGCGTCCCCGAACGTGTGGGGCGGTTTCCACCTGCTGCGCGGCGGCCCCGCCTTCGGCCTGGTCGGCTCCTACGAGCAGGTCGCGGCCCGCCTGGACGAGCTGGTCGCCCTCGGCGTGGACGCGTTCATCCTCGCCGGTGTCCCGCACCTGGAGGAGTCCTACCGCGTCGGCGAGAACGTCCTGCCCCTCCTGCGCGGCGCCACCGCCGCCGCCACCCCGCCCGCACCGATTTCCGCAACGAGAGGAACCCTCTGATGAGCCCCAAGGTCGGCTATTTCCCGAACAACAACTCCCTGTGGGTGCTGCGCCACCGCGGCATCCTGGAGCGCGCCCTGCCCGAGGTGGAGTGGGTGGACCTGCGCTCCCTCCCGGCGGGTGGGCGCCCGGCGCCCACCGAGGGCCTGCCCACGCTGCACGGCGACCACCTGTTCGACGGCGGGTACGACTTCATCGGCACCGGCTCCACGCCGCCGGTCACCGCCCAGGCCAAGGGGCACGACATCGTGTACGTCGCCGTCTCGGGCCCGCGGCACGAGAACGGCCGGCTGGTCGCCCACGAGGACTCCGGCATCGCCTCCCCCGCCGACCTGAAGGGGAAGCGGGTCGCCCTCGGGCACGGCTCGTGGCAGACCACGCTGCTGCTGTTCGCGCTCGACGACGCGGGGCTGACCTGGAACGACATCGAGCCCGTCGACGCCTACTCCGACGCGGCGCAGCTGTTCCTGGACCGCGGGGTGGACGCCTGGGTCGGCTCGTACCCGGCCCTGACCCGGGTCGAGGAGCAGGCCTCGATCCGCACGCTGGTGGACACCGACGGGCTGTTCAGCCACCGCTCGCTGTGGTTCACCCGGCGCGACTTCGCCGAGGGGCACCGGGAGGAGCTCGCCGCCATCGTCGCCGCGCTCCAGGAGTCGGACGCCTGGATCCGGGAGAACCCGCGTGAGGCGGCCGAGCTGTTCGCGGCCGACGACGGCGGCGACGTGGCGACCTGGGAGAACGCGCTGCGCCGCCGCCCGTTCGGGCTGCGGCCGCTCGAGCCGGAGTTCGTGGCCGAGCAGCAGCGCGCCGCCGACCTCTTCCACGCCGCCGGGCTGGTCGACCGGAAGATCACCGTCGCCGACGCGGTGCTGACCGGCCTGTCCGACCTGCTCGAACCGGCCGAGCGCGCCGCGAGCTGACGCGCCGCCCCGCCGGCGCGCCGCGCGGGGCGCGCCGGCGGGGTTCCCCGGCGGGCCGGGCGCCCCTATGCGGAGGGGCGCTTGGCCACCAGGGTGAGGACGTCGTACTTGGCGACCGAGGCGCCGTCCTGGTTGGTCACGTCGGTGTCCCACCGCACCTCGCCGTGCCCGGCGCCCTCCCGCGGGGAGATCTGCTTGGCGGTGAGCGTGACCGTCAGCTCGTCCCCCGGGTAGACGGGCGTGAGGAAGCGCAGGTTCTCCAGGCCGTAGTTGGCCAGGACGGGGCCCGGCTCCGGATCGACGAACAGGCCGGCCGCGAACGACACCACCAGGTAGCCGTGCGCGACGCGCCCGCCGAAGAACGGGTTGGCCCTGGCCGACTCGTCGTCCATGTGGGCGTAGAAGGTGTCCCCGGTGAACTCGGCGAAGTGCTCCACGTCGTCGAGGGTGACCGTGCGGGGGCCGCCGACGGCGGTGTCGCCGACGCGCAGGTCCTCCAGGTGCTTGCGGAACGGGTGCGCGTCGGTGACCGTGCGGTCGGTGCCCGGCACCCAGCGGCCCGTCAGCGCGGTCATCATGGCCGGCCCGGACTGCACGGCGGTGCGCTGCATGTGGTGCACGACGCCGCGGATGCCGCCCAGCTCCTCGCCGCCGCCCGCGCGCCCCGGCCCGCCGTGCACGAGGGCGGGCAGCGCCGAACCGTGGCCCGTGGACTCTCCGGCGTCCTCGCCGTTGAGCACGAGCAGCCGCCCGTGCCAGGGCGCGGTGCCCAGCACGACCTCGCGGGCGAAGTCCGGGTCGGCCGTGACGACCGAGCCCGCCAGGCTGCCGCGGCCCCGCGCGGCCAGCTCCACCACCTCGGCGGCGTCCCGGTAGGGCAGCAGCGTGCTGACCGGGCCGAAGGCCTCCACCTCGTGCGGCTCGGCCCGCCAGGGGTCGTCGGCGCGCAGCAGGATCGGCGACAGGAACGCACCCCGTTCGGCGTCGGCGCCCACGACCGGAACGGTCTCCGGATCGCCGAAGACGAGGCGTCCCGCGTCCAGCAGCGCCTTGAGCGAGCGCCGCACCTCCTCGCGCTGGTCGAGCCCGACCAGCGGGCCCATGGTCACGGCGGGGTCGGCCGGGTCGCCGACCGTGATCCCCGCCAGGCGCTCCCGCACGGCCCCGGCCACCTCGTCCATCAGCTCGCCGGGGACGAGGGCGCGGCGGATGGCGGTGCACTTCTGCCCCGTCTTCATCGTCATCTCGGTGACCAGCTGGTCGACGTACAGGCCGAACTCCCCGGTGCCGGGCACGGCGTCCGGGCCCAGGATCGAGCAGTTCAGCGAGTCGGCCTCGGCGTTGAAGCGCACCGACCGCCCGACCAGCGCGGGATGGGTGCGCAGCCGCTGCGCGGTGCCCGCCGACCCGGTGAAGGCGACCAGGTCCTGCTCGGTCACATGGTCGAGCAGGTCGCCCGCCTCCCCGCACAGCAGCTGGACGGTCCCCTCCGGCAGCAGCCCGGACTCCACGATCAGCTCCACCAGCCGGGCGGTGAGGTAGGCGGTCTGGCCCGCGGGCTTGATCAGGCTCGGCATCCCCGCCACGAACGCGGGCGCCAGCTTCTCCAGCGGCCCCCAGACCGGGAAGTTGAACGCGTTGATCTGGATCGCGACCCCGCGCAGCGGCGTGCACAGGTGCTGGCCCACGAAACCGCCGCCCTTGGCCAGCGGCTCCACCTCGCCCTCGACCAGGACGGTCTCGTTGGGCAGCTCCCGCTTGGCCTTGCTCGCGTAGGCGAGCAGGACGCCGATGCCGCCGTCGACGTCGAACCGCGCGTCGGCGCGCGTGGCGCCCGCGCGGGCCGACAGCGCGTACAGCTCGTCGCGGTGCTCGCGCAGATACGAGCCCAGCGCCTTCAGCAGCGAGGCCCGCTGGTGGAAGGTCAGCTCGCGCAGCGCGGGTCCGCCGGTCCGGCGGCCGTGCTCCAGCGCGGCCGCGCGGTCGATGCCCGCGGCGGAGAACCGCGCCACCTCCTCACCGGTCACCGCGTCCGGCAGCGGCGTCCCCTCCCCGTCCGGATCCCGCCAGGAACCCGCCACATAGCTTCGCAACACGACCACTGGGACCTCCTCGTCCACACCGGCTCGTTCGTTCCGTCCCGTTCCGTCGCGGGCCGTGCGGCGCGCGGCCGCAGGACCTCCCCGCCTCTTAACCTTTCACCGATCCGGGCGTTTCACGCCTCGCAGAGGTGACAGCGCCCGGCCCGGTTCTTCGTGCGGATCAACCGGTCGGGACGCCGGCCTCGATCTCCCAGGCCCCGGCGGCGATGTCGACGTTCCCGGACCCGCGCAGACGCTCCAGCACCGCGCGCCAGTCGTCCGTCCAACCGGCGTCGGGTCCGCCGATGGCGGCCAGCGCGATGGCCATCAGCCCGGCGGCGGCGTGGTCCTCCTCCAGCAGCCGCCGCACGATCGGCAGCAGCAGCGGCGGCGGCACCCTGGACGTGCTGTAGCCGCGCAGGCGGTGCCGCAGCTGCTGGTCGCACAGCCGCGCTGCGACCAGGGGCCGGTCGCGGAGCCGCCCGGCCAGCGTCAGCAGCCCGGCCTCCAGCTCCTCGCCCAGCCGTTCGGGGACCGTGCCGCCGCGTCCCCCGGCCACCGGCAGGCGGGACACGGTCAGCCGAGCCGACGCCGCCAGGTACAGCGGATGCCGCGCCATCCGGTCGGCGGCGCGGCGGGCCAGGGGCTCCGGCACCCGATCACCGGACAGGGCCTGGGCGATGCGCGTCACTCGGGACCGCGCCTCGGTGTCCGTGCCGGCGGCGAGGAGGCGGTCGAGGACGTCCACGACCTCGTCCCGGATCGTGCCCGTGTCCAAGAGCGACAGGAACACCGGGAGGTCGCGCCGCCCGGCCGGGTCGCCCGGGTCGCCGACCGCGGCGATGATCTCGCCGGGTCCGCCCTCGTACCAGTGCACCCAGGCGCCGAACGCGCGGGCGGCGCGGAACCGCACGCCCGGTCCGTCGGCGGCCTGCAGCAGGCGCCGGACGAGGGCGGCGTAGCGGGGCCGGTGCTCGAGGGCGTACTCCCACGGCTGGGCCTGGAAGAGGGTCCGGTGCATGATCTCGCCCGCGTACGGCCCGGCCGCGTCGTCGAGCGCGTCCAGGGCCCCGGGCGCCTCGGGCATGTGGCGGAGCGCGACGGCGACCGCGACGCGCACGTCCCTGTGCAGGCCGGGATCCCGCCAGGCGGCGAGCAGGAGGCCGGCGGCGCCCGGGGGCCGGTGGCGCTCGAGCTGGCGCGCGGCCTGCTTCCGAACGGTGATCTTGCTGCCGGGGCCGGTCAGCGCCGCGTTCAGGAGGTCGCCGAGCGGGCCGGGCGGGACCCGCGCGCAGCAGCGTCCCATCGCCGCGACGGCCACCGGGGAGGCCAGGCCGCGGCCCCCGGTGAGCAGCGCCTCCAGGGCGCGGACCGGTTCTCCGCCGTGCGCGAGGGCCTCCAGCGCGGCCTCGGCCAGGACGTTCTCCTTCTCCCCGGCCCAGGCCGCCAGGTCCTCGAACGTCCCGGGCAGGCGGCCGAGGGAGCCGACCGCCGCCAGCCGGGCGGCGACCGGCAGCGACTCCTCGGCGGCGCGGCCGAGGAGCAGGGCGCGGACACGGTCGCGCTGGGCGGGGGTCCAGCGTCCCGCGTCGCTCGCGGCGACCTCTGGTGCCCAGTCGGCGGGCGGGCCGCCGTCCAGGGACGGGACGAGCAGATCGGTGCGGCGGCGCGCCGCCACCTGCCACGCCCGGGGGTGCACGATCGCGTCCCCGCCCGCGCCCAGCAGTTCGGCGGCGCGTTCCTCGCGGGTCGCGGGGTCGTCGAGCCAGAGGTGCGCGGCGGTGCGGGCGAGCGCGTCAGGGGCCCGCCGGACGGCCGCGCGCAGCTCGTCCTGGAGCTCCTCCAGGCCGTGGGCACGGCGGTGGAGGGCGGCGGCCAGCGCCACGGCCAGGGAGAAGTCGCCCCGCTCGCGCGCGGCCCGCAGGTGCGGGCGCAGCCGGTCCAGCAGGTCGTGCTCTCGGCCGCGGCGCAGCACGCGGTCCAGCCGGTGATCGTCGGCGACGGGCCGGCGCCGCGGCACGCGGCGCCGGCTGCGGGGCTCGGGGGCGGTCTCGGGCGGGCCGGCGAGGCCGTCCGCGGCATGGTGGGCGACGAGCCTCACATAGACGTCCATGGCCCACTCGTTCAGCGCGGGTCCCCCGGCGTGCCGGAGGACGCGGGCGGCCAGCGCGCGCAGGGCCCGCCGGGTGCGGGGCGAGGAGTCGCGGGACTCAATGGCGGCGGTGGCGAGCCGGCCGAGGGGTTCGGCGAGGGCGTCGTCGAGGTGGCGGGGGCGCAGCGCGGCCAGCGCCTCCAGCAGCGATCCCCGCACCGGGTCCTGCTCGTTCACGCTGCGCAGCGCGAGTTTGGCGACGACCTCCACGAGTACATCCCCGTCCCCGGTGCGGGCGGCGCACTCCAGCAGGAGCGTCCTGGCCAGGCTCCGCCGGTGCGCGTCCCCGGAGAACGCGGCCTCGCCCAGCGGCCCGGCGGCCTCCTCGTACGGCAGGAACGCCTGGAGCTTCAGCGGCAGGTCCGGGTCGTCGGAATGCGAGCGGGAGGAGTGCCACGCCGAGCCGTGCCAGTCGAGCATCCGGCGGGCCTCGGCCGCCGCGCGCGCCGGGGGCAGCAGCGGCAGGAACGGCAGCGCCCGCAGCCCGGTCAGGACGTCGTCGCCGCGCTCGACGGCGGCGTCGAAGGCGGGCTCGCGCACTCCGGGCGGGAGCGCCTCCAGGAAGGTCCCGAGCCGGTACGACGTGGCCGGGGCCCGCCTGACGATCTCCTCGGCGGGGACGGCGCGCAGGTGGGTGAGCAGGCCGGGCCGCACGCCCGGGTAGCGCCGCCACGACCCGCGCAGCAGCAGTCGCGCCGTGCGGGCGGGGTCGGCCTTGGACAGCGCCGTGGCCGCCGCCGGCGACAGGGCCGGGAGCAGGGAGGTCCGGGTGCGCCGCTCCATGTGCTCCAGCAGGGACAGCACGCGCTCGGGCGCATGTTCGGCCGCGGCCTCGATGCCCGCTCCGCGGGTACGCCACCAGTACCACGCGTAGGTGATCCCGCGGGTCTCGGCCTCGGCGGTGTCCAGGACCGGGCCCGGATGCCGCCTGCCCAGGGCCCGCCAGGCGACCACGGCGTGCTCGAGCCCGGAGAGGGCTTCGGCCACCACGGGCCCGCTGCACGCGGGCAGCAGGGCGGCGGCCTCGCGGTCGCCCCAGCGTTCCCGGACCTGCGGGAGCAGCCGGTCGGCCAGCGCGCCGCGCCGCGCGTGCAGGAGCGTCCGGTAGAACGCCCGGCGCAGCTCGGTCGGGGCGTCGCGCAGCACGGCCTCGGCTGCCTCGTCCGGTACGGGGAGGGTCCGGACGGCGCGCAGCGCGGCGCGGCGCAGGTCCAGGTCGGGCCCGGCCAGGACGGCGGCGATGTGGCCGAGGTCGCGCGCGGCCATGGCCATGTGCAGCGCGGTGCGGCGTTCGTACGGGCCGCGCGCGGACAGCTCGGCCAGAAGTGCGGGCAGTTCGGGTGTCCCGGCCAGGCGCCGGGCGTGCAGGGCCAGCGCGCGCATGCGCCCCGGGTACGGGAGGGGTTCGACGCCGGTCAGCAGCTCATCGGCGGCTCCGGCGGGGTGTTCAGCCGGTTCACCGACCGGCCGGCTGGGGCTCAACGGCCCGGGCGGAGACCGCCCTTCCTCTTGATCATGGTGACGATGATGGCGCATCGGCCCCGGTTCCGGCAACCGCATTGGCGGACAGGCGGTCGACGAGGAGGAGCGTGCCGGGCCCCACCCGGGCGCCCGGCCCGCGTTCCCGCCCGGTGACCTGCATCGCCGCCCGCCCGACCGGGCACGGGAAGGATATGAACGAGATGACACTGCACAGCCCCGCGTTCGACGACAACGCGCGGATCCCGGCCGACTACTCGCACGCCGGAGGCGACGTCTCGCCCCCGTTGCAGTGGTCGCAGGCGCCCGAGGACGTCGTGGAGATCGCGCTGGTCTGCGAGGATCCCGACGCGCCGAGCGGCACGTTCGTCCACTGGCTGCTGGCGGGGATACCGCCCGACACCACCGAGCTGGAGCCGGGCGAGCCGCCCGCCGGGGCCGTCTCCGGGCGCAACGACTACGGGACGCGCGGATACGGCGGCCCGCACCCGCCCCGGGGCGACCAGGCGCACCACTACATCTTCCACCTGTACGGGCTGTCCGAGCCGTCCGGGCTGCCCGAGGGGTTCTCCGCCGAGGACCTCCGGGTCGCCGAGCAGGAGAAGGTCGTGGCCTCGGGCACCCTCGTCGGCACGTTCGGGAGGTGACCATGGACGGGCCCGGCGCGCCCGGGCACCACCGGCAGCCGGCCGGGGACGAGCCGCTGACGGCCCGCAGCCCGCTGCGGCTGCGCGCGGTCCTGTCGACGGTCGCGCTCCTCGCGGGCGCGGTCGCCGCGGTCCTCTTCGCGGTGGCCGGCTCGCACGGCGGCGGCCCCGGCGCCTGGACGGCCGCGGCGATCTGCGCGGTCATCGCGCTGGTCGCCCTGATCGACATAGTGGTGATCGCCCGCCGCGCCCGCGACTGAGCCGCACCGGCCCTCAGGCGTGCGCGGCCAGGTCGATCAGGTCGCGCGCGGCGGCCACGATCGCGTCCGCGTCGATCCCCGCCGCCTCCAGCTGCTCCTCCGGGGTCGCCGAGGCGGGCATGTTCCGCACGGCGAGCCGGGCCATCCGCGGCACCGGGCGGCCGTCGCCGAAGGCCTCGGCCACGGCGTCGGCCAGGCCGCCCTCCGGCCAGTGGTCCTCCACGGTCACCAGCCGCCCGGTCGCGTCCGCCGCCTCGCGCAGCGTCACCGCGTCCACCGGCTTCACCGAGTACAGGTCGACGACGCGGGCCGCGATCCCGGCGGCGGCCAGCCGGTCGGCGGCCTCCAGCGCCTCGTGCACCGTGATCCCGGCGCCGACCAGCGTCACCTCGTCGCGGTCGCTCGCGCGCAGCACCCGGCTGCCGCCGATGGCGAACTCCTCGTCCGGCCCGTAGATCACCGGGGTCTCGCCGCGGCTCGTCCGCAGGTACCTGATCCGCCGGTCGGACCGGCTCGCGGCGGCCATCGCGTCCACCAGCCGGGCGGTCTGGTTGGCGTCGCACGGGTACAGGACGGCGCTGCCGTGCACGGCGCGGAACGCCGCCAGGTCCTCCAGGCCCATCTGGGACGGCCCGTCCTTGCCGATCGCCACCCCGGCGTGGGAGCCGACCAGGTTGACGTCGGCGCGGCTGACGGCGGCCATCCGCACGAAGTCGTACGCGCGGGTCAGGAACGCCGCGAACGTCGCGGCGAACGGCACCCAGCCGCGGGCCTGCATCCCCACCGCCGCCGCGACCAGCTGCTGCTCGGCGATGTAGACCTCGAAGAACCGCTCCGGATGCTCCTTGGCGAAGATCCCCGACCGGGTGGAGTCACCGACCTCGCCGTCCAGCGCGACGACCTCGCCGTACCCGGAGCCGACCGCGGCCAGCGCCGCCCCGAAGGCGTCGCGGGTGGCGACCTCGTCGCCGACCTCGTACCGGGGCAGGGTGACCGGGCCGTGGTCCAGCGGCCGGGCGCAGTGCTCGGCCTCCGGATGCCGGGTCGCCACCGTCAGGTCGCGGCGGCCGCCCAGCTCGGCGACCGCCTCCTCGGTGTCGGGCAGCGGCTTGCCGTGCGCGCCCTCCTTGTCGGCGACCGCGGCGACGCCGTGCCCCTTCTCGGTACGGGCGATGATCGCCGTCGGGCGGCCGGTGGTGGCGCGGGCCTCGCGGTAGGCGGCGTCGATCGCGGCCACGTCATGGCCGTCGATCTCGATCGTGTGCCAGCCGAACGCGCCCAGCCTGCGGGCGTAGGCGCCGGTGTCCCAGCCGTGCCGGGTGGGCCCGCGCTGCCCCAGGCGGTTGACGTCGAGGATGGCCGTGAGGTTGTCCAGGCCCTCGTACCCGGCGTGCTCCGCGGCCTCCCAGATCGACCCCTCGGCCATCTCGCTGTCGCCGCACAGCACGTACACGCGGTACGGCAGCCGGTCCAGGCGCTTGCCCGCCAGGGCCATCCCGACCCCGACGGGCAGCCCCTGGCCCAGCGAGCCGGTGGCCACGTCCACCCACGGCAGGCGGGGGGTGGGATGCCCCTCCAGCCGGCTGCCGAGGGAGCGGAACGTCAGCAGCTCCTCGTCGGAGATCGCCCCGGCCGCGGCGTACAGGGCGTACAGCAGCGGGGACGCGTGCCCCTTGGAGAAGATCAGGTGGTCGTTGCAGGGATTGGAGGGCGCCTCGAAGTCGCAGCGCAGATGGTGGGCCAGCAGCACCGCCATCAGGTCCGCCGCCGACATGGAGGAGGTCGGGTGGCCCGACCCGGCGGCGCCGGACGCGCGGACCGCGTCCACGCGCAGCCTCTGCCCGAGTTCGCGCAGCTCGTGTTGGTCCATGCCGGGCCCCTTACCCGGCATGGGCACGGCAATGCGGGCCGCGGGCCCCCGGCCGTGGTCCGGTGCGGGGTCAGTGCGCGTGGCGGGGACGGCCGCCTCCGGATGGGCGTGCAGCCAGTGGCGTCAGTACCGGTATCGGCGCGCTCTTCTACCGGTACCCGATTCCAGGCACGCTGATGGTCATGACAGAGGCAACCACCGTCCCCCCAGGGAGCGCGCCCCCGGCGGAGCGGTCGAGCGGGCCGCACGGCGGCCGGGTGCTCGCGCTGCTCCTGCTGGGGCACTTCATGGCGATCCTGGACGTCAACATCGTCAACGTCGCCCTGCCGACGCTGCGCGCCGACCTGGGCGCCTCCGGCTCCGGGCTGCAGCTGGTGGTCGCGGGCTACGTCATCGCGTTCGCGGTGCTGCTGATCACCGGCGCGCGGCTGGGCCGCCTGCACGGCCACCGCCGCGCCTTCCACGCCGGCCTGGCCGTCTTCACGCTCGCCTCACTGGCCTGCGGGCTGGCCCCCGGGACCTGGTGGCTGGTCGCCTTCCGGTTCCTGCAGGGCGCGGGCGCCGCCCTGATGTCGCCGCAGGTGATGAGCCTGCTGCAGCGCACCTTCACCGGCGCCGCGCGGGGGCGGGCGCTGGGCCTGTACGCCGCGGTGACCTCCGGAGGCGTCGTCGCCGGGCAGATCGCCGGGGGCCTGCTGGTGAGCGCCGACCTGTTCGGCGCCGGATGGCGCACCGTCTTCCTGGTGAACGTGCCGATCGGCGCGCTGCTGCTGGCCGCCGGGCCGCGCGTGCTGCCCCGGGACGAGGGCAGCCGCGACGGCGGCCTCGACCTGCCCGGCCTGCTGGTGCTCACCCCGGCGGTGCTGCTGTTCGCCGTCCCGCTGATCCTCGGCCACGACCTGGGCTGGCCTGCGTGGGGCTGGGTCTCGCTGGCCGCCGCCGCGGTGCTCCTGCCCGCCTTCGTCGCCGTCGAACGCGGCGTCGCGGCCCGCGGCGGCCGCCCCCTCATCTCCGGCCGGGTGCTGCGCGCCCCCGGCCTGCCCCTCGCCCTGGCCGTCCTGGTGTTCGGGCCGGGCTCGTGGGGGTCGTTCCTGTTCACCACGACCCTGCACCTGCAGGGCGACCTGGAGCTGACGCCGCTGCAGTCGGGGCTGGCCTTCGTGCCGTGCGTCGCCACCTTCGCCCTGGTGGGGCTGACCTGGTCGCGGCTCCCGGAACGGTGGCACGGCTGGACGATCGCCGCCGGGTTCCTGCTGGCCGCCGCGGGCTACGCCGTCCTCGGGCCGCTGGCGGGCGGCGGCGTGCCCTACGAGGTCCTCACCGGCGTGATCGGGCTCGGCCTGGGCGTCCTGCCGATCGTGATGACCGCGGCGCTGCGGCACGTGCCGGCGGACGCGGCGGCCGACGCCAGCGGGCTGCTGCTGACGATGATGCAGCTGGGCCAGGTCGTCGGGATCGCCACCATCGGGACGCTGTTCCTCACGCTGGCCCGCGACGGAGGCTCCACCCGGCACGCCGAGTACGCCACCGGGTGGGCGCTGGCCGCGAGCGCCCTGATCGCCGCCGTGCCGGCCCTGGCACTGGCGCGCCGTACACGTTAGGGGCCGCCGGGCCGGCCGCCCGCCCGGCCCCATGGCGCGGGGCCGGGCAGGGCTGTGAAACGCCGGCTATCGCGTGGCGGCGGGGCGGGGCAGGGCGCACCTGGCGTCCAGGACGACGTCGCTGCGCGCGCCCAGGCAGCGGGCCAGCAGGTAGGTCTGCTGCCCGTAGTTGGTGCCCTTGCGGACGGTGACCCTGCCGTCCCTGCCGACCTCGCACGGGTTGTTCAGGGTGCAGCGCTCGCCGCTCTCGTTGCCGGTGTTGTTGACGCCGACGACCTGGCGGGAGCGGGCGTCCACGATCGGCGACCCGGAGGTGCCGCCGATCGTCTCGCACTCGGGCGTGTAGCGGATGGAGTCCTTCCAGGTCCAGTCCGCCTCGCGCATCCGGTGCACGAAACCGTCGATCTTGCAGGAGTAGATCTTCTTCCAGTAGCCGGAGACCACCCGGATCTGGGTCCCGGCCTTGGGGCGGGCCGGGGAGAGGCGGAGGGCGGAGATCCCGTACTTGCGGCGGATGTCGGCGTAGGTGCTGCTCAGCCGGTACACCGTCACGTCGGTGTCGGTCATGGTCGCGTACTCGATCCGGGTGGCGCGGAGCGTGCCCAGCTGCCTGCGCCCGGACGGGTCGAGCAGCGTGAACGTCCTGGTGGACGGCCGGTCGACGATCACCTCGCCGGCGCCCGGCATGCCGGTCTCCAGGCAGTGCCCGTTGGTCAGGACCAGCGCCTTGTCGCGGTCGGCGGTGCGCGGCCCGCGCACCAGGGAGCCGGAGCAGTTGTCGAGCGCCACGGTCCCGGCGAAGTCGACCTTCCCGGCGGGCGCGGCCGCCTGTGCGGGGCCGCCCACGGCGGTCAGCGCGGCGCCGCCCGCCGCCAGGGCGAGGGCCGCTCCGGCCAAGGGTCTGATCATGGGTGTCCTCTCTGCGAGGGCGGCGCACGGTCACGGCCGCCGGGCATGCCGATCGATGATGTCCGGCGGTCCGGCGGCGGGCAAGGCCAATGGCCGTGAAGCCGCGAATCCCTTGCCGCGGCGGGAATCCGAAGATCATCCAAACCCGTACGATGTACCGCATGGCCGACGAACCGATTCGCTGGGGAATCCTGGGCACGGGCGGGATCGCGGAGGTCTTCACCGCCGACCTGCTCCGCCTCGACGGGCACGAGGTCGCCGCCGTCGGGTCCCGCTCCGCCGCGACCGCCGCGACCTTCGCCGCCCGCCACGGCATCGGCCGGGCCCACGGCTCGTACGCCGACCTGGCGGCCGACGGCGAGGTGGACGTCGTCTACGTCGCCACGCCCCACCCCGTGCACTTCGAGCCCGCCCGGCTGTGCCTGGAGGCGGGCCGGGCGGTGCTGGTGGAGAAGCCGCTCACCACATCGGCGGCCGACGCAGAGCGGCTCGCCGCGATCGCCCGCGACCGCGGCGTGTTCGCCATGGAGGCGATGTGGACGCGCTTCAGCCCGCTGACCCGGCGGCTGCACGCGCTGGTCGGCGAGGGCGCGATCGGGGACGTCTCGGCCGTGTACGCCGACTTCGCCACGGCGCCGCCGTTCGATCCCGAGCACCGGCTGTGGTCGGCGGACCTGGCCGGGGGCGCGCTGCTGGACCTGGGCTGCTACGTCCTGTCGGTGACCTGGCCGCTGCTGGGCCCGCCCGACAGCGTGCAGGCCACCGCGTCACCGGCACCGACGGGCGTGGACGCCAACACCGGGATCCTGCTCGGGTACGGCTCGGGCGCGGTGGCGCTGCTGCACTGCGGGCTCATGGGCGAGTCGCCGCACACCGCCACCGTCGTCGGGACCAGGGGCCGCATCGAGCTGGCCTCACCGTTCTACCGGCCCGAGTCCCTGACGCTGACCCGCGCGGGCGGGGAGACCGAGGTCTTCACGGTGGACCTGGCGGGCAACGGCTACACCTACCAGGCCGAGGAGGTCGCGCGGTGCCTGCGGCTCGGCCTGACCGAGTCGCCGCTGCTGCCCCTGGACGAGTCGGTGGCCGTGCTCCGCGTCGTCGACGAGATCGCCGCCTCCTTCCGCCGCCAGGCCCCCGGCCGCGACGGATCGGCGCGCGGCTAGTCGACCTCGACCCAGCCGAAGGTGCGCTCGACGGCCTTGCGCCAGCCCGCGTACCCCTTCTCCCGCTGCTCCTCGTCCCACTCGGGCTCCCAGCGGCGGTCCTCGTTCCAGTTCTGCCGCAGCTCGTCGGTCGTGCGCCAGAACCCGACGGCCAGGCCCGCGGCGTACGCGGCGCCCAGCGCGGTGGTCTCGGCGACGACCGGACGCGACACCGGCACGCCCAGGACGTCGGCCTGCAGCTGCATGCACAGCTCGTTGGCGGTGACCCCGCCGTCGACCTTCAGCACGTCCAGGGAGACGCCCGAGTCCGCCCGCATCGCCTCGACCACGTCGCGGGACTGGTAGCAGATGGCCTCGAGGGTGGCCCGCGCGAGATGGGCGTTGTTGTTGAAGCGGGACAGGCCGACGATGGCGCCGCGCGCGTCGCTGCGCCAGTACGGGGCGAACAGCCCCGAGAACGCGGGCACGAAGTACACGCCGCCGTTGTCGTCGACCTGCCGGGCCAGCGACTCGCTCTGCGCGGCGCCGGAGATGATCCCGAGCTGGTCGCGCAGCCACTGCACCGCCGACCCGGTCACCGCGATCGAGCCCTCCAGCGCGTACACCGGGGCCTCGTGGCCCAGCTGGTAGCAGACCGTGGTGAGCATCCCGGCCTTGGAGCGCACCAGCTCGCCGCCGGTGTTGAGGAGCAGGAAGTTGCCCGTCCCGTAGGTGTTCTTGGCCTCGCCTGGCGCGAAGCAGACCTGGCCCACGGTGGCGGCCTGCTGGTCGCCGAGGTCGCCGGACAGCGGCACCTCGCCGCGCAGCGGCCCGGACGCCCGGGTCGCCCCGTACGGGTCGGGCGCCGACGACGGCCTGATCTCCGGGAGCATGGCGCGCGGCACGCCGAAGAACGACAGCAGCTGGTCGTCCCAGTCGAGGGTCTCCAGGTCCATCAGCATGGTGCGGCTGGCGTTGGTGACGTCGGTGACGTGCACCCCGCCGTCGATGCCGCCGGTGAGGTTCCACAGCACCCAGGTGTCGATGTTGCCGAAGACCGCCTCACCGCGCTCGGCGTCCTCGCGCACGCCCTCGACGTTCTCCAGGATCCACTGGATCTTGCCGCCGGAGAAGTAGGTGGCGGGCGGCAGCCCGGCCCGGTGCCGGATGGTGTCGCCGCGCCCGTCGCGTTCCAGTGCGGCCGCGATCCGGTCGGTGCGGGTGTCCTGCCAGACGATGGCGTTGTAGTACGGGCGCCCGGTGCGCCGGTTCCACACGACCGTGGTCTCGCGCTGGTTGGTGACGCCCAGCGCCGCCAGGTCGGTGTGGCGCAGGTTCGCGGTGTTGCGGGTGGTCTCGATGACGGCGCGGGTGCGTTCCCAGATCTCGGTGGGGTTGTGCTCCACCCAGCCGGCCCGGGGCAGGATCTGCTCGTGCTCGAGCTGGTGGCGGGCGATCTCGTTGCCGCCGTGATCGAAGATCATGAACCGGGTGCTGGTCGTGCCCTGGTCGAGCGCTCCGACGAAGTCGGCCATCGGGCCACTCCCTTTCTGCCGGGTCGGGCGCCGGGATCGGCGCGGTTGCATGGACGGGTCAGGAGTTCTCCGGGTCGTACTCCGGCTTGAGCTCGTCCTCGGGGACCGCCTCATCCTCGGGCGGCAGGTTGCGGCCGACGAGGAGCAGGTACAGGCCCGCGCCGATCACGCCGCCGATCAGGGGACCGACGATCGGCACCCAGAAGTAGAGATCACCGTGCTGGTCGCGCCACGCGCCGCTGTATCCGGTGAGGTACTGCGCCAGCCGCGGGCCGAGGTCGCGGGCCGGGTTGATCGCGTATCCGGCGTTGGTCCCCCACGCCATCCCGATCCCCACCACCAGCAGGCCGATCACGACCGGGGTGAGGTTGGCCAGCGGCGGGTTGTTGCGCAGGTCGGTGAGGGCCATCACGACGAACAGCAGGATCGCGGTGCCGATCACCTGGTCGCGGAAGCCGCCCCACAGGTCCACCGGCAGGGTGCCGTTGCCGGGCAGGGTGCTGAACACGAACTGGGTCTTGACCGTGTGGCCCGGGTCGAACGCGGCCAGCACCTCGGTGTAGTTCCACCGGACGATCAGCGCGGCGACGAACGCCCCCGCGAACTGCGCCAGGATGTAGGGGGCCACCTTGATCCACGGCAGCCGCCTGAACACCGCCAGCGCGAGGGTCACCGCCGGGTTGATGTGGCCGCCGCTGAGCCGGGCGGCGACGTACACGCCCATCGTGACGCCGATGCCCCAGGCCCAGGCGATGCTGTCGTGGTTGCCGAGGCCGCCCGCCACCACCTGCGCCACCACTCCGACGCCGAACAGGATGAGGATCATCGTGCCGGCGAACTCCGCGGCCATCTCGCGGGCCAGCGGAGGGAATCCCAGTCGTTCCGCCATGTCTCCTCCTCGGGGCGGTGTGACGTGAGACCTATGTCTGAGCGCGACCGCGAGGAGCCGGTCAGTGCCGGCCGGTCGGCGATCGCCGGCGGGACCCGGCCGATGCCCCTGGACCGGCCGGGAGGCGTCGGAGCCCGCCGATGCGGGTACGGGTGCAGCGTGGCGGCCCCGGCCCCCGCGGCGGCGCGCTCACGACCGAGACCATGCCCAGCGGGCAAGCGTTCATAGCGGACCGTGACGATCTTTTAGGGGGCCGGATGGCGGCCATGGACGCCATAGCCGGGGCCACCGCGGCGGACACCTCGCCGCGCGGCCGGCACGCCTACCTCGCGCTGGCGGCCTGGGCGGTGCTGGTCGACTGCTGGGCGTGGACGATGATCGGCCCGCTGGCGCCCGGCTACGCCGCCGATCTCGGGCTGTCGACCGCCGAGGTCTCGCTGCTGTCGGCGGTGCCGCTGGTCGCCGGCGCGCTCGGCGGCGTCCCGGTCGGCGCGCTCACCGACCGGTACGGCGGCCAGGTGATGCTCGCCGTGGTCGGCTTCCTGGCCTTCTTCCCGGTGCTGTACCTGGCGTTCATGGACACCTCGTTCACGTTCATGGTCGCGGGCGCGCTCGCGCTGGGCGTGGCCGGGACCGCCTTCGCGGTCGGCGTCCCGTTCTGCAACGCCTGGTACGAACCCGCCCGGCGGGGCCTGGTGGCCGGGGTGGTCGGGGCGGCGGCCTCGGCCGGCATAGCACTGTCGGCGCTGCTCGTCCCGTGGCTGGCGGACGCCGCGGGCCGCACCGCCACCTACCTGGCGACCGCCGCGGTGGTGGGGCTGACCGCCGCCGCGATGCTGCTGTTCACCCGGGACGCGCCCGGCTGGCAGACCTCCGAGGACCTGGTGGGGCCGCGGGTGCGGGCCGCCCGGCGGCTGCCGGTCGTCCGGCGGGCGTGGCCGCCGTACGCGCTGGCCTTCGGCGGCTTCCTGGCCATGCCGCTCTACCTGCCGACCTACCTGCGCGAGGTGTACGGCACCGATCCCGGCGCCGCCGCCGCGCAGGCGGCCGCGTTCGCCCTCGGGGCGGTCGTGGCGTGGCCGGCGGGCGGGTTCCTGGCGGACCGGATCGGGCCCCGCCGGCTGCTGGTCGACGCGCTCGGGCTCGCCGCCGCGCTGACGCTGGTGATCACGGCGGGGCCGGCGGCCGGGATCGCCGAGGCGGTGTCGTTCACACTGCTGGCGTTCGCGCTGGGGGTGGCGGCCGGGGGTGTGTTCGCGCTGGTCGCCCGGTGCACGGAGCCGTCCCGGACGGGCGCGGTGACGGGCCTGGCCTGGGCGGTGGGCGTGCCGGCCGCGTTCGTCCCGGCGCTGCTGCTGGGCGCCGCGCACGCGATCACCGGGTCGTACGTGATCGGCCTGCTGCTCCTCGCCTGCGCCGCGCTGGCCGGGGTGCTCCACGCGGCCATCGCCCTGCGCCGGTGACCGCCGCCCGCCCCGAACGCCCCTAGTGGCCCCGGAACGCCTCCTCGAGCCACCAGGACGGGGCGTTCGCGGTCACCTTGGCGTCCACCACCATCGGCCGGTCCCGCGGCCCCGCCAGCCAGTCGGCCACCGCGCCCAGGTCCTCGCGCTTGCGCACCGTGACGGCCCGGCAGCCGAAGCCCTGCCCGATCGCGGCCAGATCGGCGGGCGGGAAGGTGACGGTGTCCAGCGGATGGCCGTCCGGGCCGAAGTGGTGCACCTCCGCGCCGTAGGCCTCGTCGTCGTACACCACCACCAGCAGGCCCAGGCCCAGCCGCACCGCGGTCTCCAGCTCGGCGACCGACATCAGCGCGCCGCCGTCGCCGAGCGCGGCCACGGTGAGGCGGTCGGGACGGGCCACGGCGGCGCCGATCGCGGTGGCCAGGCCCAGCCCGACCGACTGGAACGCCTGGGTGAACACCAGCCCGTCGGCGTCCGGGACGTCCAGGAACATCGCCGGGTAGCCCATGAAGTTGCCGGAGTCGACGGCTACGGTGCGCTCGGCGGGCAGCAGGTCGTCCAGGGCGATCGACAGCGTGCGCGGGTCGATCCGGGAGCCGTCGGAGTCGTCGTCGTACGGGTGGTCCCGCCAGCGCCGCTCGCGCGACAGCCGTTCCTCCAGCCCGGCCGAGCGGTACCCGGGCGAGGAGTGGTCGCGGGCGGCGAGCTCGGCCTCGGCGGCGCGGGCGGTCTCCGCCGCGTCCCCGATCAGGCTGAGGTCGACCGGATGATGCGCGCCGAGGGCCTGCGGGTCCAGGTCGACCTGGACGACCGCGGCGCCCTTCCCGACCAGGCCGCCGTGGCGCAGCGTCCACATGTTCAGCGACGCGCCCCAGCCGACCAGCAGATCCGCCCCGGCGATCAGCTCGGCGGCGGCCGGGGTGGCGAACCCGCCGCTGACGTCCAGGTCGTACGGGTCGCCCAGGAACAGCCCGCGGGCGACCGCCGAGGTGGCCAGCAGCGCGCCGCAGCGGGCGGCCAGGGCGCGCAGCGGCTCGCGGGCGCCCGACAGCCGGGCGCCGCGCCCGGCGATGAACACCGGCCGCCGGGCGGCCGCCAGCGCGTCGGCCAGCCGCGCGACCGCGGCGGGCGGCGGCACCGGCAGGAACGGCACCGGCGCGGGCCGCGCGAAGACATCGCGCAACGGCGTCCCGGCGCCGGGCGTGGAGCGTGCCGGCGGCCGGAGCGCGGGACGGGCCACGGGACGGCCCAGCCCCTCCGCGCCGCTGTACTCGGCGGCCTGCACGTCCAGCGGCAGCCCCAGGACGACGGTGCGGCGCTCGGCCACGGCGGTGCGGCAGGCGCGGGCGACGTCGGCCAGCGCGGTGCGCGGCGAGTGCACCCGCTCGGGCACCGCGCCGACCGCCGCGGCCAGCGCCGCCTGGTCGATCCGGAAGTTGGAGCGCACCGCGCCCGCCGCCGCCTCGCCGGTCAGCACCAGCAGCGGGGTGCGGCTCTTGGCGGCCTCGGTGATCCCGGTGAGCGCGTTGGTCAGCCCCGGGCCCTGGTGCACCGACAGCACGCCCAGCCCGCCGGAGACCCGCGCGAACGCGTCGGCCATCGTGGCCGCGCCGCCCTCGTGCCGGGCCGCGACGAACCGCGCGCCGCCCGCGACCAGGGCGTTGGTGACGTGGAAGTTGCCGCTGCCGACCACGCCGAAGACGGTTCCGGCGCCGAGCCGTACGAGCGCGTCGCCCACCGCCGCGGCGACGTCCGGCGGTCCCGCGCTCACCGTTCGACCAGGGCCAGCACGCGGGCGGGACTGCCGGAGCCGCCGACGATCGGCAGCGGGGTGGCGACCAGGACCGCGCCGCGCACCGGCAGCGCGTCCACGTTGCGCAGCTGGGTGAGGCCGTACTTGCCCGCGCCCAGGAAGTAGGAGTGGCAGGGGAAGGGCGGCTCGAAGCCGTGCGCGGCGCCCGCGTCGGTGCCGACGGTCTCCACCCCCAGCCCGAGGATCGGCGTCTCCTCCGCCAGCCAGCGGGCGCACTCGGCGGAGATCCCCGGCGTGTGCGGGCCGTTCTCGTCGGCGTTGAGGAAGGTGTCCTGGTCCCCGGCGCGGGCGTCCCATCCGGT
Source organism: Actinomadura rugatobispora (assembly GCF_055379765.1). Taxonomy (NCBI): domain Bacteria; kingdom Bacillati; phylum Actinomycetota; class Actinomycetes; order Streptosporangiales; family Thermomonosporaceae; genus Actinomadura; species Actinomadura rugatobispora. Next base: position 11,336,087 of record NZ_AP029191.1, read on the forward strand.
GCGGTAGAGCAGCCAGCCGCCCTCGGGCAGCGGGCCGTGCCGCTTCTCCCACTCCCGCACGTGGTCGATCTGGAGCAGGAAGTCGTCGTCGGCGGCCGCGTGCGCCGAGGCGTCCAGCACCACGGCGGGGGCGACCAGGCGTCCCGGACGGACCTGGGAGACGTCCTCGCCGTCGCGGCCGGTGACCCAGTGGACGGGCGCGTCGAAGTGGGTGCCGACGTGCTCGCCGGTGCGGATGTCGTTCCAGTACCAGGCGGGGCCGCGGTCGTCGTACCGGCTGATCTCCTCGAGCGCGAACGGGACGGTGTTGGCGAACGGCTCGGGGAGCCGCAGGATCGGCGTCGACTCCGACAGCGGCGCGGTGAGGTCGACCACCTCCACCGATCCGTCGGCGAGGGCGGCGATCAGTTCGGCGAGCACGGGCATCGGTGTTCCTCCACGGGTGCGCGGCGGTGCGGGCTGAGGTGCGGGCTGAGGTGCGGGGCTGCGGTGTCCCGAACGTACCGGCGAACGGTGTGCCCGGCCACAGGGCCGGCCCCGCGGTTCGTTGCACACGCACATTTACTCTCCGGCGTCGGACGTGGACGATCTGGGCATCCCTTGATCATCATCATGATGATCATCGGCTCGATGATCCCACCCAGGGAGGTCCGCGTTGCGCAGCAGAACCCTTGCCGCCGGTGCCGCCGCCGCGGCGGCGGTCCTGGTCATCGGCACCGCACCCGCCGTCCAGGCCGATCCGCGCCCGGCCCCGCCGCCCGCCGCCGCCAGGGAGGCGACCCGCGGCTTCGACGTGCTCCGGCCCTCCGGTGACCCGGTCGTGCTGCGCGACGCGCCCCGCAGGCTCGACGTCACCTACACCCACGACGGGCGGCGGCGCACCCTCGACCAGTATCTGGCCACGACCGGCACCCAGGGGTTCGTCGTCCTGGACGCCGCCGACGGCCAGGACGTGGTCTTCGAGCGCTACTCGTTCGCCACCCGCGACACCCGCTTCCAGTCCTGGTCGATGGCCAAGTCCTTCACCTCCGCCGCGGTCGGCATCGCGCTGGACGAGGGCGCCATCGGCTCCATCGACGACGCGGTCACCGAGTACCTCCCGGACCTGGCCGGTTCCGGCTACGACGGCGTGTCGATCCGCGATCTGCTGCGCATGTCGTCGGGCATCGCCTGGGAGGAGGCCCTCGACGTGCCGCCCGTGCACGTCGCCGCCAGCCTCGGCTCCCCGCTCCCGGCCATGGCCAGGCAGCGCAAACGGGGGTGGGAGCCGGGCAGCCGGTTCGAGTACACGTCCATGAACTCCTTCGTGCTGGCCTGGCTGGTCGGCCGCGCCACCGGCGTCCCCTACCACCGCTACGTCGAGCGGAAGCTGTGGCGGCCCGGCGGCATGGCGTCGAGCGTCCACCTCGGCAACGACTCCAACGGCAACAGCATGGGCTACTGCTGCTACTACGCCACCGACCGCGACTTCGCCCGCTTCGGCCTGCTGTACCTGCGCGGCGGCCGGGCCAACGGGCGCCAGGTCGTGCCCGAGGCGTGGGTGAAGGAGTCGACCAGGCCCTCGGCGCCGTTCAACGAGGGCTACGGCCTGCACTGGTGGCTCGGCGAGGACGGCGACTTCATGGCCACCGGCCTGGCCGGGCAGCACATCTACGTCTCGCCCGAACACAAGGTGGTCATCGTGAAGTCGACGCTGGCGACGATCCTCGGCCAGGATGAGACCGAGACCGCGTTCCGCGCGGTGGCCGCGGAAGTGGCCAGGACCCGCACGTCCTGAGACGGAGTTCCGCCCCGCCCGGGGCTCCCGCGAGGAGGCCGAGACCGTGACCCGAACCCTGGACGGCACCCCCGCCCCCGTCGTGAAGACCGCGTCCGGCACCGTGCGCGGAGGGATCGACGGGACGGCGGCGGTGTTCAAGGGCGTCCCGTTCGCCGCGCCCCCGTTCGGCGCGGGCCGGTTGCGCGCGCCCCTGCCGCCCGAGCCCTGGGACGGCGTCCGCGACGCCGTCGCGTTCGGCCCCCGTCCCCCGCAGTCCGGCGCCGTCTTCGGCATGCCGTCCTGGACGGCGGACGAGGGCCTGGACTGCCTCACCGTCAACGTGTGGACCCCGGACCCGGGCGGCTCGGGCCTGCCGGTGATGGTGTGGCTGCACGGCGGCGCGTACATGGCCGGGTTCTCGGGCCAGGCCGACTACGACGGCGCCCTGCTGGCCGGCGCGGGCGTCGTCGTGGTGACCTTCAACTACCGCGTCGGCTTCGAGGGGTTCGGGACACTGGCCGGGGCGCCCGCCAACCGGGGGCTGCTCGACCAGGTCGCCGCCCTGCGCTGGGTGCGCGACAACATCGCCGCGTTCGGCGGCGACCCGGACGCGGTGACGGTGTTCGGCGAGTCGGCGGGCGCGGGCTCGATCGCCTCGCTGCTGGCGATGCCGTCCGCCCGCGGGCTGTTCCGGCGGGCCGTCGCGCAGAGCGTGCCGGGCACGTTCTTCTCCGCCGGCCTCGCCGCGCGGCTCGGCGCCGGGATCGCCGGCGAGTTGGGCAGGGCCGCGACGCTGGACGACCTCGAGGGGACGCCGCCCGAGGACCTGCTGGGCGCGGCCGACGCGTTCTCGGCCACCATGCGCGACGACTTCGACACCTGGGGGCCGGTCGCGTCCACCGCCGTCGCGTTCTCCCCCGTGGTCGACGGCGAGACGCTGCCGGAGACGCCGTGGCGGGCCGTCGCCGCGGGCGCCGCGCGCGACATCGACCTGATCGCCGGCTTCAACCGCGACGAGTACCGGCTGTTCATGGTCATGGGCGGGCTGTTCGGGAAGATCACCGGCGAGCGCCTGGCGGTGACGGCGGAGGCGATCGCGCCCGCCGGCGCCGCCGCGGCCTACCGCTCCGCCCACCCCGGCGCGGGCGCCGACGACCTGTACGCGCTGATCTGCTCGGACTGGCTGTTCCGCATGCCCAGCGCCCACCTGGCGACCGCGCAGGCCGAGGCCGGAGGCACCGCGTTCGCCTACGAGCTGACCTGGCCCTCCCCCGCCATGGACGGTGCCCTGGGCGCCTGCCACGGGCTGGACGTCCCGCTCACCTTCGGCAACCTCGACGCCGGGATCGCCGCGCTGGCCATCGGATCGCCCCCGCCGGAGGAGGCCGCGGCGCTGTCGGAGCGGATCCGCCGGGCGTGGACCGCGTTCGCCGCCACCGGGGACCCCGGCTGGCCGACGCACGGCCCCGACCCGGAGACCGCGACCACGCACGTGCTCGACGTGGCGCCGCACGACGTCACCGGCGCGGAGTCGTTCTCCCGCCGCCTCTGGGCCGCCCACCGCTTCGACCCGCTCGACTGAGCGTGGCCCCCGTCACGCCGGGGACGCGAGCCCGGGGCAGGGCACCGGGACGAACTCGATGAGCTCGTCGGCGATGGCGCGGGCCCCGCTCTCGTACCGCGCGCGCAGCTCGTGCAGCACCTCCTGGGCGCGCACCGCGGGCCACTCGGGCGGCAGGTGCTGGACGGGCAGCCGCGGGTCCACCCGCACCAGGCCCAGCCACTCGGTCATCATCCAGAGGAAGCGGGCCAGGTCGTCGGGGGCGGCCGGCAGCGGCTCGGGACGGTCCCAGCGCTCCAGGAAAGCCCGGTACCCGGCGGCCAGCCCGTCGAGGTCGAACGCGTCCCGGATCATCCGGCCCACGTCGGTCGGCTCCTCGGCCGTGCCGTGGAAGACCTTGACCCGCTCGGCGAAGCCGCTGTCGCGCCCGCCGGGCGCGACCACCTCGCTTACGTCGACCCGCGAGGGGGCGATCCAGATGCCGTTGCCCAGCGGCCCGAACCCCGCCCACACCAGCCGGGAGCGCAGGTCGTGCCGCTGCCGCTGCCACGACTCCGGCATGGTGAACGACAGCACGGTCCAGCGGCCGTCCCAGTCTGCGTTGACGGCGCCGCGCCGCCACACCCGGGCCTCGCCGTCCAGCAGGATCCGCTCCGAGCGCCCGGTGAGCCCGAAGTGCATCCGCCGGCCCCGCCGGTGCCGCGCCAGCAGCCCGCGGCCGGCCATCCGCGTGAGGGTGGAGCGGATGGCGTGCTCCCCGACCCCGAGCCGGCCGAACACCTCGATGAAACTGCCGGAGAACACCGCGATGTCGCGCCGCACGACGTAGTTTCCCAGGAAGGTCAGCATCAGCGACTGGGGCCGCGGGGTCGGGTCGGTACGGTCCAAGGATTCGGCTCCCATGCGGTCAGGGTAAGGGCCCGGCAACGATGTTCGGCAGATTGTTGACTGCCGCAATGGATCCGCCTATCTTCGCACTACTCCAGCCCGCCCCGACTCCTGATCCGATGATCCAGGGAGCATCGATGCACAACGAGGGACTCGGTTCCTGGCCCGCCCGCCGGGCCCGGAAGACCCCCCGCCGCGCCGCCCTCGTCCACGACGGCCGGACCCTGACCTACGCCGAGCTCGACGAGCGCTCGACCCGGCTGGCGCACGGCCTGCGCTCCCTGGGGGTCCGGCGCGGCGACCGGGTCGCCTACCTCGGCGCCAACCACCCCTCCTTCCTGGAGACGCTGTTCGCCGCCGGGACGCTGGGCGCGGTGTTCGTCCCGCTCAACACCCGCCTGGCCGCACCGGAGATCGCCTACCAGCTCGCCGACTCGGGCACCTCCGTGCTCGTGTACGGGCCGTCGCACGCTTCGCTGGTCGAGGAGGTCCGCGGCGCGGCGCACGTCCGCGCCCACATCGCGCTCGAGGGCGCCGAGGCGGGCGGCGGCGCGCACGACTACGAGGCGCTGCTGGCCGGGGCCGCCGCCGACCGCGTCGACGAGGCGGTCGGCCCGGACGACCTGTGCATGATCATGTACACCTCCGGCACCACCGGGCGGGCCAAGGGCGCCATGCTCACGCACGGCAACCTCACCTGGAACGCGGTCAACGTGCTGATCGACCACGACCTCACCGCCGACGAGGTGGCCCTGGTGTCGGCGCCGCTGTTCCACACCGCGGGCCTGAACATGCTCACCCTGCCGGTGCTGCTCAAGGGCGGCCGGTGCGTGCTGGTGCCCCGGTTCGACCCCGGCGCCACCTTCGACCTGATCGAGGAGCACCGGGTCACATTCATGTTCGGGGTGCCCGCGATGTTCCAGGCGGTCGCCCGCTCGCCGCGCTGGGACGGCGCCGACCTGTCCTCGCTGCGCATCCTCACCTGCGGCGGCGCCCCGGTGCCGCCCACGCTCATCGCCGCCTACGGCGAGCGCGGGCTGACGTTCCTGCAGGGATACGGCATGACCGAGGCCGCGCCCGGCGTGCTGTTCCTGGACGCCGAGCACGCCGAGAGCAAGGCCGGGTCGGCGGGCGTGCAGCACTTCTTCAGCGACGTGCGCGTGGTGGCGGCCGGCGAGCCGGGGCTGCGCCCCGCCGCGCCCGGCGAGACCGGCGAGGTCGTGGTGCGCGGGCCGCACGTCTTCCGCGGCTACTGGGGGCTGCCGGAGGAGAGCGCCGCGGCGTTCACCGACGGCTGGTTCCGCAGCGGCGACGCCGCCCGGGTCGACGAGGACGGCTACGCCTACATCGTCGACCGGATCAAGGACATGATCATCTCGGGCGGGGAGAACATCTACCCGGCCGAGGTGGAGCACGCCGTCCTCGCCCATCCCGACGTGCTGGAGTGCGCGGTCATCGGGGTGCCCGACGACAAGTGGGGCGAGGTCGGCCGCGCCGTCGTGGTGGCCCGGGACGGCTCCGGGCTGACCGCCGAGGACGTGCTGGCCGCGCTCGCCGGCCGGCTGGCCCCGTACAAGATCCCCAAGTCGGTGGTGTTCACCGGCGCCCTGCCGCGCAACGGCGCGGGCAAGCTGCTCAAGCAGCCGCTGCGCGCCGACTTCGGCAGCCCCTAGCCGGCCCCGGCCCCGGCCCCGAGCACGGCACATCTGAAGAGCGAGACATCTCGAGAGCGAGCCCCACCAGCAAGCCCCCGCGCAGTTCGGAACCACCCCCGACACCACGTCCGAACCGACCGAGAGAAGGTGCAGAGCACCGTGGGCAGATTCTTGACCGGGGTAGGGAGGGTGCCTAGATTCGAGAGGCGCCCGGTGAGCCGCCCCACCTCCCTGGAGGTAGCCGTGCGACGTCCCTCCCCCCGCCGCTCCTCCCGCCGCCTGGCCGCGCTGACCGCGCTGGCCCTCCTCCTCCCGCTCACCGCCGCCTGCGGGGACTCCTCCGGCGGCGGCTCCGGCCCGATCAAGATCGGGCTGATCACCTCGCTCACCGGCAACTACGCCCCGCTGGGCAGCGAGGACAAGAAGGCGGTCGAGCTGGCCGTCGAGCAGGTCAACGCCAAGGGCGGCATCCACGGCCGGAAGATCGAGATCGTGTTCCGGGACGACAAGACCCAGCCCGACCAGGCCGTCCTGGCGCTCAACGCGATCAAGCGGGACGTGGACGCGGTGATCGGCCCGGTGTTCTCCAACTCCGCGCTGGCCGCCGAGCCGATCGCGCAGCGCGACAAGATCCCCTACCTGTCGCTGGCCCCGGCCACCGAGCAGGTCGAGCCGATCAAGTCCTACGTGTTCGTGACCCCGGCGCTGTCGGCCATGTACGCCGAGCGCTACCTGCAGTACTTCCAGCACGAGAAGATCACCAAGATCGCGGTGGCGCACGACAGCAAGAGCGGCTACGCGGTCGCCGGGCACAGGTCCACCCTGCGGCTGGCCGCCAAGTACGGCGTCCAGGTGGTCAAGGACGAGTCGTACGAGACCACCACCGGCGACTTCAGCCCGATCTTCACCCGGATCAAGGACTCCGGCGCCCAGGCGTTCCTGTTCTGGGGCACCGGCGCGCCCGGCGTCACGGTCACCAAGCAGTACGTCGCCTCCGGCGTCAGGATCCCGCTCATGCTGACCGCGTCCCAGGCCAGCACGCTCTGGCTGAAGCCGGTGGGCGCGGCGGCCGAGGGCATCACCGTGCAGAGCGCCATCGGCGTGGTCGGCGACCACCTCCCGGCGGGCCCGCAGAAGCAGATCATCGACCAGCTCGCCGGGCCGTTCAGGCAGAAGCACGGCTACGCGCCGCCGCAGTTCGCGCAGGACGGCTACAGCGCCGCGCTGCTGCTGTTCGAGGCGCTCAGGAAGGCGGGCGGCACCGACGGCGAGAAGGTCCAGAAGGCGCTGGAGACCATGGACCTGATCACGCCCAACGGCCGGTTCCGCTACTCCGCGACCGACCACTCGGGCCTGGGCCCGGAGTACATCTCGGTCAACACCGTCAAGAACGGCCAGTTCATCCCCACCGACTGGGCCAGGGAGCAGCTGGCCAAGACCGTCGCCGGCGGGTGAGGGGGTGCTCCGGATCGAAGGGGTGTCCCGGCACTTCGGCGGGGTCTACGCGGTGCGGGACGTCGACCTGGCCGTCGGCGAGGGCGAGCTGCGCGGCATCATCGGCCCCAACGGCGCCGGCAAGTCCACCCTGTTCAACCTGATCGCCGGGCATCTGCGGCCCGACGAGGGGACGATCGCGCTGCGCGGCCGGCCGCTGGGACGGCTGCCCGCGCACTCCCGGGCGGCGCTGGGCGTCGCGATCGTCTTCCAGGCCGCCCGCGTGTTCCGCGGCATGTCGGTGCGGGAGAACGTGATGGTCGGCGCGCACGCCGGCACCCGCGCCGGGTTCTGGACGGCCGCGCTCCGGCTGCCCCGGCACCACCGCGAGGAGCGGCTGATCCGCGCCAGGGCGGACGCGGCGCTCGCGCGGGTCGGCCTGTCCGACTGGGCGGGCCGCCCGGCCGAGTCGCTGCCGCTGGGCCAGCAGCGCTCGATGCAGCTGGCCCGCGCGCTGTGCGCCGGCCTCGCGCTGCTGCTCCTGGACGAGCCCGCCTCCGGGCTGCGCGCCGCCGAGCGGGAGGCGCTGGCCGGCCTCATCGCCGAGCTGCGCCGCGACGGGCTGACGATCATGCTGGTGGAGCACGACGTGGGGATGGTGACCCGGCTGGCCGACCGGATCACGGTGCTGGACCTGGGCCGGGTCATCGCCGACGGCACCCCCGAGGAGATCCGGTCCGATCCGCGGGTCATCGCGGCGTACCTGGGCGAAGAGGTCGGCACGTGATCGAGGTCGAGGAGCTGACCGTCCGGTACGGGTCGGCGACCGCGCTGGACCGGGTGTCGCTCACCGTCGGCGACGGCGAGATGGTCGCCCTGGTCGGCCCGAACGGCGCCGGGAAGTCCACGCTGGTCGACACGCTGTCGGGGATCGTGGCGCCCGCCTCGGGAACGGTCCGGGTGACCGGACGGTTCGCGCACGTGCCCGAGGGGCGGCAGCTGTTCCCGGACCTGACCGTGGAGGACAACCTGCGGCTGGGCGCCTGGCGGGTCAGGGACCGCGACACCGCGCCGGTGTACGAGCTGCTGCCCGGCCTCCGGCGACTGCGGGACCGCCGCGGCGGCACCCTCTCGGGCGGCGAGCAGCAGATGGTCGCGGTCGGCCGGGCGCTGATGGCCCGTCCCGAGGTGATCGCGGTGGACGAGCTGTCGCTGGGCCTGGCGCCGCTGGTCATCGCCGACCTGGCCCGCCACCTGGCCGAGCTGAACGCCGAGCGCGGCACCGCCGTGCTGCTGATCGAGCAGAACGCCCGGCTGGCCTTCGACCTGTGCTCGCGCGCCTACGTCCTGGAGGCCGGCCGGATCGTCGCCGAGGGCCCGTCGGACGAGCTGGCCGGGAGCCCCGAGGTCGAGGGCGCCTACCTGGGCGGCCCCATCCAGGAGACCAAGTGAGCGACTTCCTCAGCTACCTGATCAACGGGCTGGCGGTCGGCTGCGGGTTCGCGCTGATCGGCAGCGGCCTGGTGGCCGTCCACCGGGTGACCCGGGTGGTCAACTTCGCCCAGGCGATGTTCGCCGTCGTCGCGGGGCTGAGCGCGGCCTCGTTCCTGGCGGCGGGGCTGCCGCACGGGGTCGCCGAGGTCGCGGCGGTCGGCGTCGCGGTCGGCGCCGGGCTGCTGGTCGGGCTGCTGGCGATCGGCCGGCCCGGCACCTCCCCGCTGTCCTCGCTGATCATCACGCTCGGCATCGGCATCCTCGCCTACGCGGTGGAGGTGATGATCTGGGGCGACCAGCCGCGCTCGTTCCCCGGGCTGGGCGGGTCGTTCACCCTCGCGGGCGCGACCGTGCAGAAGCAGTACCTGCTGGTCATCGCGGTCACGGCGGTGACGTTCACGGCGCTGGCGCTGTTCTTCGGCCGCACGTACGCGGGCAAGGGCCTGACCGCCTGCGCGTCCAACCCGTACGCGGCCCGGGTGGTCGGGATCGACGTGCGGCGGATGGGGCTGCTGGCCTTCGGGCTCGGCGGCGCGCTGGGCGGGATCGCCGGGGTGCTGGTGACGCCGCTGCAGCCGATCTCGTTCGACTCGGACGTGACGCTGATCGTCAACGGCTTCGCCGCGGCCATCTTCGGCGGGCTGCTGCGCCCCGGCGCGGCGCTGGCCGGCGGGCTGGTGCTGGGCGTGGCGGAGGCGATGGTGGCCGGGTACGGGAAGGCGTCGTACCAGATCGAGGTGGCGCTGGGCCTGATGCTCGCCCTGATGATCTGGCAGGCCGTCCGCACCCCCGCTCTGCAGGAGGAGGCGGCATGACCGAGCGAAGCGAGGGCATGAGCGCAGCTCTTGCCGGGGGGTGTGGGGGGTCGTCCCCCCACGAGGAAAACGCATGATCGGGCTGCTGGCCCGGCTGCGCGGGCGGGGCGAGGCGGCCGGGGTCCGGCTGCCGCATCTGGCGGCGCTGTTCGCGCTGACCATGGTGCTGTCGGCCACGCTGGGCGAGGGGCAGCTGTCGGTGTTCATCCTGCTCGGCCTGGCCGCGATGGTCACCGTCGGGGTCTCCCTCCTCATGGGGTACGCCGGGCAGGTGTCGCTCGGCCAGGCCGCCTTCTACGCGATCGGCGGGTACACCGCCGGGCTGATGAGCGTGCACGGCCTGCCGCGGCTGCTCGGGCTGGCGGCGGCGCCGCTGGTGGCGGCCGCGTTCGCGGTGGTCATCGGGATCCCGCTGCTGCGGCTGCGCGGCCACCATCTGGCGTTCGCGACGCTGGCCACGCAGCTGATCCTGCTGTCGCTGGCGGGCGAGCTGGACTTCCTCGGCGGCAGCATCGGGCTGCAGGGCATCCCGCGGCTGGGCGCGGGCCCGTTGGAGCTGGAGGACGACCGCGGTTACGCGTTCATCACCTGGGCGGCGGTGGCCGTGGTCGTGCTGGTGGCCCGCAACGTCATCGAGTCCCGGCAGGGACGGGGCCTGCGGGCGCTGGCGACCAGCGAGGTGGCGGCCGAGTCGGCGGGCGTGGCGGTGGGCCGCGCGAAGCTGGCGGTGTTCGCGCTGTCGGCCGCGTTCGCCGGGCTGGCCGGGGGCATCTACGCCTACTACGTCGGCTACATCGCGCCCGGCTCGTTCCCGGTCCTGCTGTCCGTCGAGTACGTGGTGATGGCGGTGGTCGGCGGCCTGGGCACGGTCTGGGGCGCGCTGGCCGGCGCCGCCGCGATCACGCTGCTGATCCAGCTGCTCAACAACGTCGGCACGATGGAGGGCATGCCCGGCTACGCGCCGAGCGTGCTGTCGTACGCGGTGTACTCGGTGCTGCTCATCGCCGCCGTGCTGTTCATGCCCGGCGGCCTGGTGCCGGCCGTGCGGGCCCGTCTGTCCTCCCGGGCATCGGGAGCCGCATGAGCACGAGAGGGAGAGCCATGGCCCTTCGAGACGAGCCGCCGTTCCGGGCGGACCACGTGGGCAGCCTGCTGCGGCCGGCGGAGCTGCTGGGAGCCCGCGCCGACCACGCGGCCGGAAGGATCAAGGACGAGGAGCTGCGCCGCGCCGAGGACGAGGCGATCCGCTCGGTGGTGGCCGCCCAGCGCGCGGCGGGGCTGCGCTCGGCGACCGACGGCGAGTTCCGGCGGACCTCCTGGCACATGGACTTCATCTACCGGCTGGGCGGGATCAGCCCCGCCGACGAGCAGATCAAGGTGAAGTTCCACCGGCGCAACGGCGACATCGAGTTCACCACCGCGGCGCTGCGGGTGCACGACCGGATCGCGCTCAACGAGACGATCTTCGCCGCGGACTTCGCCCACCTGCGGGACCTGACCGAGGGCACGGGCGTCACGCCGAAGCTGACGATCCCGTCCCCGAACATGGTCCACTACCGGGGCGGGCCGGCCTCGATCGACCCCGCCGTGTACCCCGACGTGGACGAGTTCTGGGCGGACCTGGCCGCCGCGTACGCCGAGCAGGTCCGCCGGCTCGGCGAGCTGGGCTGCCGCTACCTGCAGTTCGACGACACCAGCCTGGCCTACCTCAACGACCCCGAGCAGCGCGCGATGATCAAGGCGCGCGGGGACGACGCCGACCACCTGCACCTGCGCTACATCAAGCAGCTCAACGGCGCGCTGGCCGGGCGGCCGGAGGGGATGCGGGTCACCACCCACATGTGCCGGGGCAACTTCCGGTCGGCGTGGACGGCCGAGGGCGGCTACGACTTCGTCGCCGAGGCGCTGTTCGGCGAGCTGCAGGTGGACGGGTTCTTCCTGGAGTACGACGACGAGCGCTCCGGCGGGTTCGAGCCGCTGCGGTACGTGCCGGAGGGGAAGACGGTCGTGCTCGGGCTGGTCACGACCAAGAGCAGCGTGCTGGAGAGCAAGGACGACCTCAAGCGGCGCATCGAGGAGGCGAGCCGGTACGTGCCGATCGAGCGGCTGTGCCTGTCGCCGCAGTGCGGCTTCTCCTCCACCGTCGAGGGCAACGAGCTCACCCGCGACCAGCAGATGGCCAAGCTGGCGCTGATCGTGGAGACCGCCGAGGAGGTCTGGGGCTGACCGGCCCGAGCCGGGCGTCCTGAAAAGGGTCCCTCCGCCCGGAAGCGCGCGCCGGTCTCTCCCTTCACCCGAACAGAGAGGTTAGGCTTACCTAATAAGCGCGATCGGAGGGACCTATGGCGAACGAGCCGGCACGCAAGCGTCGTCCACTGAACACCGGCACGGTGCTGCGCACCGAACGGCTGACCCCGCACATGATCCGGGTGGTGCTCGGCGGTGAGAGCCTGGCGGGCTTCGGCGCGGGCGAATACACCGACCACTACGTCAAGCTGCTCTTCCCGCAGCCGGGGGTGACCTATCCCGAGCCGTTCGACATGGAGACGATCCGCGCGGAACTGCCCCGCGAGCAGTGGCCCGGCACCCGCACCTACACCGTGCGCGCCTGGGACCCGGAGGCAGTGGAGCTGACCATCGACTTCGTGTACCACGGCGACGAGGGTCTCGCCGGACCCTGGGCGGCGGCCGCGAAGCCCGGCGACGTGCTGCGGTTCCAGGGGCCGGGAGGGGCGTACGCGCCCAGCACCGAGGCCGGCTGGCACCTGCTGGTGGGCGACGAGAGCGCGCTGCCGGCGATCAGCGCCTCGCTCGAACGCGTTCCCGAGGGCGCTCCCACCCGGGTGTTCCTCGAGGTCACGGGCCCGGAGGAGCAGCAGGAGCTGACCACTCCCGGGGACGCCCAGATCGTCTGGCTGCACCGCGACGGGGGCCCGGTCGGCGACGCCCTCGTGGCGGCGGTGGAGGCCCTGCAGTTCCCCGCGGGAGACGTGCACGCCTTCGTACACGGCGAGGCCGGCTTCGTGAAGCGGCTCCGCCGCCACCTGCGGGTCGAGCGGGGCCTGCCGATGGACCGGCTGTCGATCTCCGGTTACTGGCGGTCCGGCCGGGACGAGGACGGCTGGCAGTCGTCCAAGCGCGACTGGAACCGCCGGGTCGAGGAGGAAGAGGCCAAGGCCCTCGCCTCCTGACGCGGCGCCGGCCCCGCGGTCGGCGCCCGTACGCTGGCAGGACGCGCTAGGCGGTGGCCTCGCCCTCGGCCAGCCCGGGCACCCCGGGAGGGCCGGTGAGGCCGCCGCCTTCGGCGTCCTCGGCGCCGTCGGGGGCGTCGCCCGCGGCGAAGCCGGGCAGCCAGCGCTCGGCCTCGGCGCGGAAGTCTCCCTCCGCCTCCAGCTGGCACAGCACGCCGCCGCAGCTGGTCAGCGCGCGGGTGACGGCCATGTACTGCGGCGGGAGGCGCAGGTGCCGCGCCAGGCCGCCGGGCCGCATGTCGGTGGCGATGCCGAAGCCGCGTGCGGTCTCCTGGCGCATCCACTCGCGGGTGTAGCGGAACCGCTCGGTGGCGAACGGGAAGGCGTGCGCCGACACCAGCGCGGCCAGCTGCTCGGGGTCGATGTCGCCCTCGCGGGCGAGGAAGCCCTCCTCGCGCATGGCCTCGACCATCTCCTCGGGCGTGCCGAGCGTGCCGATCCGCAGCAGCCGCCCGATCGACCACTGCAGCTCGGCCGGGACGCGGGCGGCGCCGCCGAAGTCCATGACGCCGAGGCGCCCGTCGTCCAGCATCCGGAAGTTGCCCGGGTGCGGGTCGATGTGGATCATCTCGCAGCGGGCCGGGCCCGACAGCAGGAAGCGGAACAGCAGCAGCCCCGCCCGGTCGCGCAGCTCCTGGGGCCCGTCGGCGATGACCTTGGCCAGCGGGGTGCCGTCCAGCCACTCGGTGACCAGCACGTGCCCGGACTGCGCCACCACGGCGGGGACGAGGATGTCGGGGTCGCCGTCGTAGGCGTCGTGGAAGGCCGACTGGGCGCGGGCCTCGTCGTCGTAGTCGAGCTCCTTCTCCAGCCGCCGCTTGAGGTCGGCCACGACCGGCTTGACCTCGACGCCGGGGAACAGCGGGGTGATGAGCCGGCTGAGCCGGGAGATCTGGTTGAAGTCGCTCATCAGGGCCTTGCCGGCGCCCGGGTACTGGACCTTGACGGCGACGGCGCGGCCGTCGCGCCAGACGGCCCGGTGCACCTGGCCGATCGAGGCGGCCGCGGCGGGCCGGTCGTCGAACTCGGCGAACCGGTCGCGCCAGTCCTCGCCCAGCCCCTCGGCCATGACCCGGTGCACGGTGGCCGCCGGCATCGGCGGCGCGGCCTCCTGCAATTTGGTCAGACTCGAGCGGAACGGCCCGGCCACCTCCTCGGGCAGCCCGGCCTCGAAGATCGACAGCAGCTGGCCGACCTTCATGGCGCCGCCCTTGAGCTCGCCGAGCACCCGGAAGAGCTGGTCGGCGGTGCGCCGCTGGACCTCCAAGGCGACCGTCTCGGCGGGTCGGCCAAGGGTGCGTTTGCCCAGTCCGAGCGCCGTCCGGCCGGCGAAGCCCAGGGGCAGCGAGGCCAGCTTGGCGCTGCGCGTCACCGCGCGGCGGGGGATGTCGCTCACTCATTCAGTAGTACCAGTCTTCAACGCCGACGGTAAGTGCGTCCTGGCGCGGCGTCCCGGCATACGGCGGCCGACATTCCTAACGCGACATGTCAACGTCGATGGATATACTTCGGAACATGAGCCTCCGCTACGCCGTACTGGGACTGCTGGCCGAACTGGACGGCGCCAGCGGCTACGACCTCCTGAAGACGTTCGAGATCTCCCTCGCCAACGTCTGGGTGGGCACCCAGAGCCAGATCTACGGCGAGCTGGGCAAGCTGACCGCCGACGGCCTCATCGAGGTGCTGGAGGAGGGGCCGCGGGGGCGCAAGGCGTACGGGATCACCGAGGCCGGCCGCGCCGCGCTGCGCCATTGGCTGCTGGAGACCGAGCCGCGCAACGCCCGCCGCGACGAGCCCCTGCTGCGCGTCTTCTTCCTCGGCCAGGTGAAGCCGGAGGAGGCCGTGGCGTACCTGCGCGGCCAGGCCGAGCAGGTGGCCGGATGGCAGGACGAGCTGGCCGGGCTCGCGCGGACCGTGCCATGGGACGACGACAACCTGTCGATCTACGGCCGCCTCGCCCTCGAGTACGGCCAGCGCAGCACCGAGATGCGCCGCGAATGGCTGGAGTGGGCGATCCGGGAGATCGAGCAACGTCAGCGGTGAACGCCGCGGCCCGGCACGGTCCCGTCGGCCTCGGGGGCGACCGCGTGGGCGACCGCGTGGGCGACCGCGGGGGCGCCGCCGGAGGGGCGCAGCAGCAGCTCGATGACCTCCAGCGCCGTGTCGATCTCCGGGCGGCTGCCGCCCAGGTGGTGCGCGTACATGAAGGAGTCGGAGATCCGGACGATCGCCTGGGCCAGCGTGCGGGTGGGCAGCGCCACGTGCAGGGCGCCCCGGTCGATCTCGCGCTGCAGCTCGCGGCTGAGCAGCGCGATGGCGCGCTCCTCGATCGGCCCGGGCGTGGTGGCCAGCCGCACGAACAGCCGCGGCTCGCGCTCGGTGAACGCCTTGAGCGGCGCGGCGTCCACCACCGCCCGCATGAACCGGTCGAGCATGGTCAGCAGCCGCTCGGGTCCGCTGCCGCCCACCCCGCGCAGCGCGACCTGGTAGGTGCGCTCGGTCATCTCCGCCAGGATCGTGCCGAGCAGCCGCTCGCGGCTGCCGACCCACCGGTAGAGGGTGGCACGGCCGACGCCGAGCTCGGCGGCCAGCGCCGACATGTCGATCGGGTCGCCGTTGAGGTAGTGCGCGGTCGCCGCGGCGACCGCCGCCTCCGGCCCCGCCGCCCGGCCGTCCTCGGCACTCCGGACGCCCCCGATCGGGGTGCGTCGAACCCGGTTCACCCGCACAGCATGGCACAGTCCGGCCACCGGAAGGTGCGGAGCGGCGGAGGGGAAACACGAAGGTCGCCCCGCGTGCGCGCCGCGTTGACCGAGGAGTACGCGGTCAGCGCCCCGGTCAGGGATCCGGGCCCGGTCGATCCGGGCTCAGTTGACCCGGTCGATGTCGGTCTCCAGGTCGTGCCGGTCGATGTGACCGTCCAGCCGCCCCTCGCGGAGGGCGTCGAAGAGGCCGTCGGCCGCCTCCTCGTCGGGCAGCAGGACGTTCTGGTCGCCGATCCAGCCGCTGCCGCCGGTGGGCAGGGTCACGAAGGAGACCCGCTCGGGGCCGATCCGCGCCAGCCGCACCGCCAGGGACCGCAGCGTGCCGAACTCGGTCCCCGAGTCCAGCGCCAGCGACCGGCTGGCCGCGCTCAGGAACGCGTCCAGCTTGAACGGGCTGGTGAGGGTGCCGGAGCCGGCCGCCTTCTCGGCCAGCGCCATGAGGAAGGCGTGCTGGCGCCGGACCCGGTCCAGGTCGCTGCCGGACAGGCCCTTGCGCTCGCGCACGAAGCGCAGCGCCTCGTCCCCGTCCAGCTCGTTGCGGCCCGCGGGCCAGGACCACCCGTTGCTGGGGTCGTGGATCGGCGCGTCGAGGTGGATCTCCACCCCGCCGAGCGCGTCGGTCATGGTCTTGAAGCCGGTGAAGTCGACGGCGGCGACGTGGTCGATCCGCACCCCGGCGAGGGACTCCACGGTCTCGGCCAGCAGCCGGGAGCCGCCGTGCGCGAACGCTTCATTGATCTTGGACCGGTCGCGGCCGGGGACCCCCGTCCACAGGTCCCGGGGAATGGAGATCACATAGGCCCGGCCGCCGGTCTCGGGCATGTGCAGCAGCATGATGGTGTCGGCCCGGGCGCCACCGCCCGGCCGCCACTTACGCTCGGCCGGGACGCCGCGCAGGTCCGAGCCGATGAGCAGCCAGTTCTGCCCGGGGTCGGGGGGCGGGCGCTGCCGCGAGTCGGGCGGCAGCGCGTTGCGCAGCCGCTGGATGTCGCGGTCGTAGGTGCCGGTCCGCCAGCCGGTCAGGGCCACCGCGGCCGCGCCCAGCAGCATGCCCGCGATCACGAACCCGGCCAGCAGCCGGAGGCCCCTGCCCCCGCGGCGCCACCCCCCGCCGCGGAACGCGGGCCGGCCCATGACCCGTCACCTCCGGCACTGCCTGTGCGGTTTGCCTAGTTTTGGTGCCTCTTTCCCTGACAACGACCTTTGATTCGCGACGGTTCCGATCTCTCGCCGCGGCGACGGCCGGCGCTTGCGGGCCCGCTCGATGACGGCCGTCGACTTTACTCTTCCCTGACACCCAGTTGCGGGCCGCCCGAAACAACACATAGTGTGGTCAAGTGGATCATGCGAGTGGCTTGGCGGATGCCGCCCGCACGCTGGAGAACCTTCGGGCGATCACCGACGAGGCGTTCGCCCACATGAACGTCGATGAGCTCCTGGACACGCTGCTCGAGCGCGTGCGCCGGATCCTGCAGGTGGACACGGCCGTCGTCCTGCTCCTCGACCGGCAGGCCCGCGAACTGGTGGCGACCGCGGCACGGGGCATCGAGGAAGAGGTCCCGCAGGCCGTACACGTCCCCGTCGGCCAAGGCTTCGCGGGACGCGTGGCGGCCGAAAGGCGCCCGGTCTACATCGAGGACGTCGCCACCGCCAACGTGTTCAACCCCCTCCTGGTCCGGCGCGGCCTGCGCTCGCTGCTCGGCGTACCGCTCGTCGCCGGCGGCACGCTGATGGGCGTCATGCACGTGGGAACGCTCGACGCACGCCGGTTCACCGCCGAGGAGGTCGAGTTCCTCCAGGCGGCCGCGGCACGCGCGGCGCTGGCGGTGCGGTCCCTGATGAGCCAGGCCGAGCGCGCCGGGGCGCTGGAACTGCAGCGCAGCCTGGTGCCGGCCACGCTCCCGGCCATCCCCGGCGTCGAACTGGCCGCGCGCTACCGTCCCGGCGACGCCAGCGTCGGCGGGGACTGGTACGACGTGTTCACCCTGCCCTCCGGCGAGATCGGCATCGTCATGGGCGATGTGGCCGGGCACGGCTTCCCCGCCGCGGTGGTGATGGGCCGGATGCGCAGCGCACTGCGCGCCTACGCGCTGGAGAGCGGCGATCCCTCCGAGGTGCTGGGCAAGCTCGATCGCAAGATGCAGCACTTCGAGCCCGACGCCACCGCGACCGTGCTGTACGTGGTGTGCGATCCCAGCCTGCGGCGGGCCAAGGTCGCCTCGGCCGGGCACCTGCCTCCGGTTCTGGCGTCCCCTGGTCTCCCGGCGCGCTGTGTCGACATCAAACCCGATGTACTGATCGGGCTGGGGGTCGAGGACCGGCTCCCGCCCACGACCGTCGAGCTTCCACCGGGTTCCCTGCTGTGCCTCTACACCGACGGCCTGGTGGAGCGGCGCGGCAGTGCGATCAACGACGGCATCGACCGCCTGTGCGAGGCGGTGTTCGCCGGTCCGCCCGAAGCGGTCAGCGCGGCGGTGATGGCGGCGCTCATCGGCCGCCGGCCGGCCCAGGACGACGTCGCCCTGCTGCTGCTCCGCCGGGACACGTGCGGCGAAGGGTGAGCGCGCCGTCTCAGCGCATCACCGGCCGGCGCCGGCCGCCCGGCTCACTCGGCTAGGCGAACGCCAGGACGGCGACGGCGCCCAGCACCGCCAGCGCGACGGCGACCGAGGCCGTCACCACGATCCACCTCCGCCGGGACGGCCGGGACGCCCCCACGGTGTCCTTCGCCCCGCCGAGCCCGTCCTCGGTACCCTGCCCGGCGGTCCCCGCGGCCCCCTCACCCGTGCCCTCGCCCGTGCCCCCGCCCGTGCCCGTACCGGTGCCCGGACCCGTGCCCGCGGCCCGGGACGGCGGGGACAGCGAGGGATGGGACAGCGAGGGGTGGGACGAGGGCGACACCGAGGACCCGCCCGCCCCGCTCCCCGCCCCGTCGGGCAAGGAGAGCCGGAGCCGCCCGGTACGGGCGATCTCGGTGAAGTCGAGCAGCCGGTGGCCGAGGGTCTCGGCGTCCGGGCGCCCGCCGGGATCCTTGGCCAGGCAGCTCTCGATCACCGACCACAGGGCCGACGGGACGCCCGCGACCGGCTCGGGACTGGCCGTCAGATGGGCGTGCATCACCGCGCCGAAGTGCTCGCCGCGGAACGGGACCCGGCCCGCGACCAGCTCGTACAGCGTGATCCCGGCCGCGTACACGTCGGCGGGCGGGCCCGGCGTGCTGCCCTCCAGCAGCTCGGGCGCCAGGTAGGCGGGCGTCCCGGTGATCCGCCCCGCCGAGGTCACGGTGGCGTCGTCGAAGACCCGGGCGATGCCGAAGTCGGCCAGCCGCACCGGCCAGGACGGCCGGGCGTGGTCCAGCAGCACGTTGGCGGGCTTGAGGTCGCGGTGCACCATGTCGCCGGCGTGCACCGCCGCCAGGGCCGCGCAGATCTGAGCCATCAGCCAGGCGGACTCGGCCGGGGGCAGCGTGCCGCCGCGGCGCAGCCGGTAGGCGCGCAGATCCTCGCCGCGCACCAGGTCCATCACCAGCGCCAGCCGGTCGCCCTCGACGATCATGTCGTGCACCGCGACGATCCCCGGATGGCGCAGCCGGATCAGCGCGTTGCGCTCGCGGACGAACCGGGTCAGCGCCGCCGGGTCCCCGGCCAGTTCCGGCCGCAGCAGCTTGATCGCGTACACCGCCCCGCTCGCGTGGTCGTGGCCGCGCCACACCACGCCCATGCCGCCCTCGCCGATCGGCTCGTCCAGGCGGTACCGGCTGCCGAGCGGCGCCCCGTCCTCGCTCATCCCGCTCCCGCTCCATGGTGATCGCGTGCCCCCATGCGGCACGGCGCGCAGGGCCGCGCGTGCCCGGCGGGGGCGCACGGCCTGTGATCACGACATTAGGGGAATCGGGTCAACCCGAGGTCACGGAGCCAGTGGAAGGCCCACGTAATTCTCCGCCAGCGACGTCGCGGCGGCCGCGGAGGAGGCCACGTAGTCCAGGTGCGAGCGCTGCAGCCGGCGGGCGAAGTCGTCGGCGGCCGGGTCGGTGTGCAGCAGCGTGGTCATCCAGTACGAGAAGTGCTCGGCCCGCCACACCCGGCGCAGGCAGGCCGCGGAGTAGCCGTCCAGCAGCGTCTCGGATCCGGAGGCGTAGCGCTCGGCGAACGCCCGGGCCAGCATCGTCACGTCCGACACCGCGAGATTGAGCCCCTTGGCGCCGGTCGGCGGGACGATGTGCGCCGCGTCCCCGGCCAGGAACAGCCCGCCGTGCCGCATCGGCTCGGCCACGAAGCTGCGCATCGGGGTGACGGCCCGGTCGGTGATCGGGCCCCGGCGCAGCTCCCAGCCGTCGTCGGTGGCGAACCGGGCGGCCAGCTCGCTCCAGATCCGCTCGTCCGGCCAGGCGGCCAGGTCCTCGTCCGGCGCGACCTGGAGGTAGAGCCGGCTGACCTTGGGCGAGCGCAGGCTGTGCAGGGCGAAGCCCCGGTCGTGGTTGGCGTAGATCAGCTCGTCGGTGGACGGCGGCACGTCGGCCAGCACGCCCAGCCAGGCGAACGGGTACTCGCGGGTGAAGGTCCGCAGCCCGGGCACGGCCGGGCGGCTCACCCCGTGGAAGCCGTCGCAGCCGGCGACGTAGTCGCAGTCGAGGGTGAAGGTGCGGCCGCCCTGCCGGTAGGTGACGCTCGCGGCGGCCGGGTCGATCTCGACGGCCCGCGCCTCGAACCGGATGTCGCCGCCGTCGGCCAGCCGCCGCGCGACCAGGTCCTTGACGATCTCTGTCTGGGCGTAGACGGTCACCGTGCGGCCGGTCAGCTCGGTGAGCGGGATCCGGTGGGCGGCGCCGCCGAACCGCAGCTCCAGCCCGTGGTGGACCAGGCCCTCCCGGTCGAGCCGCTCCCCCACGCCGCTGTCGCGCAGCACGTCGGTGGTGCCCTGCTCCAGCATCCCGGCGCGCTGGCGCTGCTCCACGTACTCCCGGTCGCGGCTCTCCAGGACGACCGAGGCGATGCCCTGCCGGTGCAGGAGGTGCGAGAGCAGCAGTCCCGCGGGTCCCCCGCCCACGATCGCGACCTGGGTGCGCATGGTGCCTCCTCGCCCTCGTCCTGCGCCGTGCCGTGCCGTGCCCTCGGGTGCAGTCCCGCGCGCGGCGTCCAGTGCGATCCTCGCGGGCGTCGCCGCAGGATCAGCGGCTGATTTTCCGCTCAGCGGAAGACTCTTCGGGCCAGAACCCGGGCTCGTCGGCCGCGCCCCCGCGCCAGTGCACGGCGACGTCGCGGGACAGCGCGCGGGCCGCGGTGGTCAGCGGCGGCAGCAGCCGCCGCATGTCGGCGCTGCGGGTCCGGGCGACCAGCGACAGCGCCGCCACCACCGCCCCCCGCGCGTCGCGGACCGGCGCGGCCGCCGACGCGGCGCCCAGCGTCATCTCGTCCCGGGTCAGCGCGAACCCGTTGCGGCGCACGTGCTCCAGGCAGCGGCGCAGCTCGTCGGGATCGGTGATGGTGCGGGCGGAGTGGCGGGGCAGCCCGGCGGCCAGGATCTCCTCCCGGACCTCCTCCGGCGCGTACGCCAGCAGCACCTTGCCCACGCCGGTGGTGTGCAGCGGCAGCGTGGCCCCGACCTGCGTGACCACCGGCACCGAGCGGGTGCCGCGCAGCCGCTCCACGAACAGCGCGCGGCCGTCGCGCAGCACGGCCAGCTGGACGTTGTCGTGCGTGGCCTCGTACAGGTCCTCCATGTGCGGCAGGGCCAGCTCGCGCAGCCCGGTGACGGCGGGCGCCTGGCTGCCGATCCGCCACAGCCGGGTGCCGATGCGGTACGTGCCGTCGGGCACCCGCTCCAGGAAGCCCCCGGCGACCAGCTCGCCGACCAGCCGGTGGCCGGTCGCCAGCGGCAGCCCGGCCCGCCGGCAGATCTCGCTGAGGTTGAGGCGGACGCCGCCGAGGGCGAACGCGTCCAGGATCGCCATCACCTTGCGCGCCACGCTGGGCGGGCGCGCCGGCTCCGCTGCGCGCTCCCGCGCACGGTCTGGCACGCGATCCGACATCCTCTCCCGGCCTCCGTCGGCCCCGGCTACTCCCCCGCGTCCTCTTCCTCGTCCAGTACCCGCTGCGCGACGGCGAAGGCCGAATTGGCCGCGGGAACTCCACAATAGACGGCCGTCTGCAGCAGGACCTCCTTGATCTCGTCGCGGGTGAGGCCGTTGCGGAGCGCGGCGCGCACGTGCATCGCCAGCTCGTCGAGGTGGCCGCGGGCGACCAGGGCGGTGAGGGTGACGCAGCTGCGGGTCCTGCGGTCCAGCCCGGGGCGGGTCCAGATCTCGCCCCACGCGTACCGGGTGATCATGTCCTGGAAGTCGGCGGTGAACTCGGTGGTGCGGGCCTGCGCGCGGTCGACGTGGGCGTCGCCGAGCACCTCCCGGCGCACCTGGAGGCCGGCGGCGCGCCGCCGCTCGTCCGGCGTCGCGGAGTTCGTCGCGGGGTCGGTCGCCGGATCGGTCGCGGGGCTCATCGCGGGATTCCCTTCCAGGTGCGGTCCAGGTGCGTGGTGATCGCCTCGGCGACCGGGCCGGGCCGTTCGACCACGGCCAGGTGCCCGGCGCCGTCGACGACGGTCAGATCGGCCCCGGGGATGCCGGAGGCCAGCCGGTCGGCGTGCCCCGCGGGCGGGGTGGGGACGTCCTCCGCGCCCGCGATCACCAAGGTCGGCGCGGAGATCTCGGGCAGCCGCGCGGTGGCGTCGAACAGCGCCAGCGCGTCGCAGCAGGCCGCGTAGCCCCCGGGGTCGGTGGCGCGCAGCATCGCCACGTACGGCTCTGGCCCGCTGAATCCGGGCGCGAACCAGCGCGCCGCCGCCGTGTCGGCGACCGGCCCCACACCTTCGCGGCGGACCAGGGCGGCCCGCTCCCGCCACGCCTCCGCCGGGCCGAAGCGCGGCGAGGTGCAGACCAGAACGAGGCTGCCGACGCGTTCGGGGGCGGTCAGCGCCAGGGCCGTGCCGACCGCGCCGCCCAGCGACACCCCGGCGTAGGCGGCCTGCCGGACCCCGAGGTCGTCGAGCACGTCCACGAGCGCTGCGGCGAGGTTCTCGACGCTGAACCCGCCGCCGGGGGCCGGCGATCCGCCGTGGCCGGGCAGGTCGAACCGCAGCACCCGCCACCGCCCGGTCAGCGCGGGCAGCACCGGGGCCCACAGCTCCATGGAGGTGCCCAGGGACGGGCCCAGGATCACGACGGGCGCGTCGCCGGGGCCGTCGAGACGATGGTGCAGGATCATGCTCCTCCGTTCGGGGGGCGCCCTCCCGGACGGCCCGCGGCGCTCGCCCGGTAGGCGGCCAGCGCGACGTCCACCAGCCTCGGGGCCGCGCCCGTACCGGCGTCGGAACCCTGCTCTTCCAGGATCTCCAGCAGACCGCGCAGGTTGGCGGCCATCCGCTCCGGCCGCACCTCCAGGCCCTCGGCCAGCTCCGCCGCCGTCTCCGCCGCGCCGCCGGTCAGCCGCAGGCACTCGCGCAGCGGCTGCCACTCGGCGTGCCACTCCCCGGCGGGCCGCTCGTGCGGGGCGGCCAGGGACGCCATCAGGACCTGCGCGTAGGCGGGGACCTGCAGCGCCGCCGACCGGATCAGCGCGGCCATCGCCGGGTTGCGTTTGTGCGGCATCGCCGACGAGCCGCCCCGTCCGGGCGCGGCGGGCTCGGCCACCTCGTCGACCTCGCTCTGCGCGAGCAGCACGACGTCGGTGGCGAACTTGCCGAGCGCCCCGGCGGTCAGCGCCAGCGCCGAACCCAGCTCGGCGACCGGCGTGCGCCGGGTGTGCCAGGGCGCGGCCGGACGGTCCAGCCCGGCCTCGTCGGCGAACACCGCCGGCAGGTCGAGGGCCCGCTCCCCGTACGCGCCGAGAGTGCCGGCGGCGCCGCCCAGCTGCGCCGGCAGCGGCAGCGCGGCCAGCCGGTCCCGGGCCTCCAGCACGCCCAGCAGCCAGCCCCCCGCCTTCGCCCCGAAGGTCGTGGGGAGGGCCTGGCGGCCGAGCGTGCGGCCCGCGATCGGGGTGTCGCGGTACCGGTGCGCGATCCCGGCCAGCGCGCCCAGTGCCCGCCCGAGCGGGGCCAGGACGGCGCGCCTGGTACGGGTCGCGACGATCATGGCGGCGGTGTCGACGATGTCCTGGCTGGTCGCCCCGCGGTGGACGTGCTCGCCCGCGGCGCCCGCCAGCCGCCGCAGGTCGGCGACCAGCGGCACCACCGGATTGCCCGCGCCCCGCGCGCGGCGGGCCAGCCCGGCCAGGTCGAACCGGTCGGCGACCGCCGCCGCGGTGATGGCCGCGGCCGCCTCGGCGGGCACGACGCCCAGCCGGGCCTGCGCCCGGGCGAGCGCCGCCTCGGCGTCCAGCAGCGCCGCCAGCCAGGCGCGGTCGCCGGTGGCCGCCTCGGCCTCGGTCCCGGCGCGGACCGGCGACAGCAGGCCCGCGTCGGGCGACACGCCCTCGCCGGGCGCCCCGTCACCGGGCGCTGCGTCATCGGGCACTGCGCCGTCCGGCGCGGCCTCAGATCCCAAGGAAGACCGTCTCCCGCTCGCCCTGGAGGCGGACGTCGAAACGGTACGACCCGTCCGCCTCACGCTCCGCGATCAGGGTAGCGCGGCGGTCCTCCGGGACCTGGGACAGCAGCGGGTCGGTGGCGTGCGCGGCGGCGTCCTCGGGGAAGTACAGGCGGGTGAACACCGGCTTGAGCAGGCCGCGGGCGAAGACCAGCACCGAGATGCAGGGGGCGTCGCCGCCGGCCGCGCCGGGCCGGAGCGTGCTGAACCAGTAGCCGCCCGCCGCGTCGGTGCCGCAGCGGCCGAAGCCGGAGAAGCCGTGCCCGGCCCGCCTGAGCCCGCCCGTGCGGCGCGGGACCTCGCCCGAGCCGTCGGCCTGCCAGATCTCGACCAGCGCGTCGGGCACCGGGTCGCCGGCGCCGTCCAGGATCCGGCCGCGCACCGTGATCGCGCCCTCCCGCCCGGCGGGGGCCACCTCGGGGCCTCCCTCGTAGGGCAGCGCGTAGCCGAAGAAGGGGCCCACGGTCTGGGAGGGCGTCGGGGAAAGCTCGGTCATCACGCCTCCATCGGGGTGTCGCCCAGGACGATGTCCCACTGGTAGCCCAGCGCCCACTCCGGCTCGGTGGTGTCCAGGTCGAACCGGCAGACCAGGAGGTCGCGGTCCTTCTGGTCCGGGACGGACTGCATGATCGGGTCGTGGGCGAACAGCGGGTCGCCCGGGAAGTACATCTGCGTGACCAGCCGCTGGGTGAAGGCCGTGCCGAACACCGAGAAGTGGATGTGCGCGGGGCGCCAGGCGTTGGGGTGGTTGCGCCACGGGTAGGCGCCCGGCCTGATCGAGACGAACCGGTAGCGGCCCTCGTCGTCGGTCAGGCAGCGGCCGGCACCGGTGAAGTTGGGGTCCAGCGGCGCCGGATGCCGGTCGACGGCGTGCGCGTACCGGCCCGCCGCGTTGGCCTGCCAGACCTCCACCAGCGCGCCGCGGACGGGACGGCCCGCGCGGTCCAGCACCCGGCCGGCCACGATGATGCGCTCGCCGAGCGGCTCGCCCGCGTGCCGCCTGGTGAGGTCGGCGTCCATGGGGTGCAGTTCCTCGTGCCCGAAGACGGGCGAGGTCAGCTCGATGCCGTCCGGCCCCAGCTTGGGCATCACCGGCTCCCGGGAGGGCGCCCGCAGCAGGGTGCTCTTGTAGCCGGGGTACAGGTACGGAGGGTGTGTCATGCCCGGGCCCCTTCTTCCTCGCTCTTCGGCCCGGCCCCGAGACCGGGCGCGGTCCTCACGTCGGGTTCGGTGCGGGCGCGGATCTCCTCGACGCCGACGCCGGGCGCGGTCTCCACCAGCACCAGGCCGTCCGGGGTCACCTCGAGCACGCCCAGCTCGGTGATGATCAGGTCGACGCAGCCGGCCCCGGTCAGCGGGAGATCGCACTCGTCGACGATCTTGGGCGCGCCGTCCCGGCTGGTGTGGTTCATCACCACGATCACCCGGCCGGCGCCGTGCACCAGGTCCATCGCCCCGCCCATGCCCTTGATCATCTTGCCGGGCACCGACCAGTTGGCCAGGTCGCCGCGGGCCGAGACCTGCATGGCGCCCAGCACGGCGATGTCGATGTGGCCGCCGCGGATCATCCCGAACGACAGCGAGGAGTCGAAGTAGGCGGCCCCGGGCAGGACGGTCACCGTCTCCTTGCCCGCGTTGATCAGATCGGGGTCGACCTCGTCCTCCGCCGGGTACGGTCCCACGCCGAGCACGCCGTTCTCGGCGTGCAGGACGACCTCGCGCCCCGCGGGGACATGGCCCGGGATCAGGGTCGGCAGGCCGATCCCGAGGTTGACGTAGGCGCCGTCGGGCAGCTCCGCCGCCGCCCGCGCCGCGATCTCGTCCCTGGACCAGGCCATCAGCCCTCCCCCGTTCCGGCGTCGCGGGGCGCGGACACCGTGCGCCGCTCGATCGGCTTGTCGGCGGCCTGCTCCGGTGTCAGCCGCACCACCCGCTGCACGAAGACCCCGGGCAGGTGCACCGCGTCCGGGTCGAGCTCGCCGGGCTCCACCAGCTCCTCGACCTCGGCCAGGGTGATCCGGCCGGCCATGGCGCACAGCGGGTTGAAGTTGCGGGCGGCCTTGTCGAACACCAGGTTGCCGTGCCGGTCGCCCCTGGCCGCGCGCACCAGCGCGAAGTCGGTGGTGATGCTCTCCTCCAGGACGTACTCGCGGCCGCCGAACTCCCGCACCTCCTTGGCGGGCGAGGCCACCGCGACGCCGCCGCCCGGCGCGTACCGCCAGGGCAGCCCGCCCTCCGCGACCAGGGTGCCGACGCCGGCCGGGGTGTAGAAGGCGGGGATCCCGGCGCCGCCGGCCCGCATCCGCTCGGCCAGCGTGCCCTGCGGCATCAGCTCGACCTCGATCTCACCCGCCATGTACTGGCGGGCGAACTCCTTGTTGTCCCCGATGTAGGAGCCCCTCGCGCGCGCGATCCGCCCGGCGCCCAGCAGCCGCCCCAGCCCGCGGCCGTCCAGGCCGCAGTTGTTGGAGACGACGGTCAGCCCGCCCGATCCGCGGTCGTACAGCGCGTTGATGAGCACCGCGGGAACGCCGCAGAGCCCGAATCCGCCGACGGCCAGCGACGCTCCCTCGCCGATGTCGGCGACCGCCTCCGCCGCGGAGGCCACGACCTTGTCCATGCCCATACCCCGGTGCGCCCTCCCAGTCCGCGTGCGTCAGCCCCGCGCCTCGGCGGTGCCGCCGGGCCGCGGGATCTCCCCCACACTCGCATCCGTCACCGGTGCTGAAGTCCCCGACTTTCCGCCCAGCGGAAACTTCCACGGCCGCGCACCACCCGACGGGGGGCCGCACCGCACCGGAGCACAGCCCCTGAGCAGGGCGGACGGGTCAGGCGATGGGGAGGGCGGTCAGGAAGCGGGGAGGACCTCGGGAAGGCCGAACGTGGCGAACAGGGTGGTGTCGAAGAAGACCGACGCCTGGGTGATGCCCTCGCCGGTGATGCTGAGGACCTGGATCTGGTACGGCCGGTGCACGCCGTCCTCGTCGCGCCTGTACATGGCGAAGGCGGGCTGGCCGTTGGCCGCGGTCGGGACCAGCCGCAGCTCGCCGGGCTCGGGATCGCACTGGGCGAGGATGAGGCGGGCGATCACGTCGCGGCCGACGAACCACTGGGGGAACGGCGGCATCTCCCAGACCGCGTCCTCCTTGAACAGCTCGACCAGGCCCTTGATGTCGGCGTTCTCGAACAGCGAGGCGTAGCGGTCGAGCAGCTCGCGCTGGCCGGGGTCGGTCGGCTCGACCAGCTCGTCCTCTCTGGGGGCGACCTGCTGGAGCTGGGCGCGGGCGCGCTGCAGCGCGCTGTTGGCCGAGGCCGTGGAGATCCCCAGCAGCTCGGCGGCCTCGGCCGCCTTCCACTTCAGGACGTCCCGCAGGATCAGCACGACGCGCTGGTTGGGCGGCAGGTGCTGGAGCGCGGCCACGAAGGCCAGCCGGGTGGTCTCGCGGGAGGCCACGATGGTCGCCGGGTCGACCGCGTCGGCGCCGAGCACGCTGTCGGGCACGGGCTCCAGCCAGGGCACCTCGGGCGAGGCCACGACGGGGCGCTCGGGGTCGTCGCTGGGCGCGCCCAGACCGGAGGGCATCGGCCGGTTGCCGCGCTGGTCGATCGCGGTCAGGCAGCAGTTGGTCGCGATCCGGTAGAGCCAGGTGCGCAGCGACGACCGTCCCTCGAAGTTGCCGTAGGAGCGCCAGGCGCGCAGGTAGGTCTCCTGCACCAGGTCCTCGGCGTCGTGGATGGAGCCGAGCATGCGGTAGCAGTGCGCCAGCAGCTCGCGACGGTAGGGGTCGGCGAGGCGCTGGAAGTCCTGATCCTGCTCGATGGTGCTGTTGGTCATGGGTCGTCACCTTCGCTCGGGCGGCGGGCCGGGGCCGTCGGAGAGACCGTAGGCGATGCCACCGACAGAACGTCCGCGCAACCACATCATAGGCACTGACCTGCGAAGGAACGGAAGCCTCCGGAGGGCCGAGGAGTTGCGGACGGGCGCACGGTCGGTATCGGCGACTCACGTGAGAACGCTGATCGAACGGAGAACCCCCCGTGAAGACGGACACGGACGCGAGCACGGCCGGGCTGGCCGTGCTGGCGCTGCCCACGCTGCTGATCTCACTGGACATGAGCGTGCTGTACCTGGCGCTCCCGCTGCTGAGCGCGGATCTGGGCGCGGACGCCGCGGAGCAGCTGTGGATCATGGACGTGCACGGCTTCATGATCGCCGGTTTCCCTGTGACGATGGGCACGCTGGGCGACCGGATCGGCCGCCGCCGGCTCCTGATGTACGGCGCCGCCGCGTTCGGCGTGGTCTCGGTGCCGGCGGCCTGCTCCACCAGCGCGGAGATGCTGATCGCCACGCGCGCGGTGCTGTGATCGCGGCGGGGCTGGGCACCGCGGCGACCGGCTACGCGATCCTCACCACGATCGACGGCGGGGGCGCGCTGACGCCGCTGGTGACCGGCATCGTGACCATCAACGTCGGGAGCGGGCTCGCGGCGGCGCCGGGCACCGACCTGATCGTGGGCTCGGTCCCGCCGGAGCGGGCCGGGGCGGCGTCGGCGCTCTCGGAGACCGGCGCCGAGCTGGGCATCGCGCTGGGCGTGGCCACCGCGCTCTACCGCGGCGGGCTGACGGGCGCGCTGCCGGACGGGCTGCCCGGCGGAGCGGCGGAGCGGCCGAGGCGGCGCGCGAGGCGTTCGGCTCGGGGCTCGCCACCCTGATGGGGCTCAGCACGCTGCTGTTCGTGGCGCTGGCGGTGCTGGCCGCGCGGACTGACGCTCAGCCCGGAGCGATCATCGTCATCCCGGCGGCGCCGGCGGTCCCCATGGCCGCCAGCGCCGCCGGCGCGTCCTCCAGCCCGATGACCCGCGCCACCAGCGCGTCCGGGCGCAGCGTCCCGGCGCTCACCAGTTCCAGCATGGGGGCGTAGGCGTGGGCGGCCATCCCGTGGCTGCCGAGGATCTCCAGCTCCAGCGCGATCACCTGGTCCATCGGCAGCGGGGCGGGTCCGGCGGCGGGCGGCAGCAGGCCGACCTGCACGTGCCGTCCGCGGCGGCGCAGGCCCTCGACCGAGGCGCGGGCGGTGGCCGGGCTGCCGAGGGCGTCCAGGGAGACGTGCGCGCCGCCGCCGGTGATCTCCCGTACGGCGGCGGCCGGGTCCCCGGCGGACCCGTCGACGGCCTCGGCGGCGCCCAGCTCGCGGGCCAGGGCGAGCGCGTCCGCGGACACGTCGACGGCGACCACCCTGGCCCCGGCGGCGGCCGCGATCATCACGGCCGACAGCCCGACGCCGCCGCATCCGTGGACGGCGACCCACTCCCCCGGCGCGGTCCGGCCCCGGGCCAGGACGGCGCGGTAGGCGGTGGCGAACCGGCAGCCCAGCGCCGCGGCGGTCGTGTACGGCATCTCCTCCGGGAGGCCGACCAGGTTGACGTCGGCGGCGCCGAGCGCCACCAGTTCGGCGAACGACCCCCAGTGGCTGAAACCGGGCTGGGTCTGGTTCTCGCAGACCTGCTGGTCGCCCGCGGCGCAGGACGCGCACCGCCCGCACGCGCACACGAAGGGGACGGTCACCCGGTCGCCCGGCCGCCACCGCGCGACCCCGCCGCCCACGGCCTCGACGACCCCGGCGAGCTCGTGCCCGGGCACGTGCGGGAACGCCCGGATGTCGGGGTCGTGGCCCTGCCAGCCGTGCCAGTCGCTGCGGCACACGCCCGTCGCCAGGACCCGGACGACCGCGCCGCCCGGCGGCACGGGCGGATCGGGCACCTCCCGGACCTCCATCGGCCCGCCGAACGCCTCGTACACCACGGCCCGCATGATCACGCTCCTTCCGGCACGACGACGCCGGCGCAGCCGCGGGTCAGAAGGCGAAGCCGCCCGGGCGCCCGTTGCGGTCGGCCAGCAGCCCGGCGAGGGTGGCGAGGGCGATCTCGGCGGGGGTGCGGGAGCCGATGTTGAGCCCGATGGGGCGGTGCACCCGCGCGATGTCCCCGGCCGGGACGCCCAGCTCCTCCAGCGCGGGCACGTGCGGGGCCGGGTGGCGCGGGTTGCCCATGACGCCCACCCAGCGGACCCGGCGGGCCAGCACGTCGCGCAGCACCGGGCCCAGTTCGGGGCGGTGGTGGTCGGTGACCACCACGTCCGCCGTGCCGTCCAGCCAGGCGGGCGGTTCGGCCACCACGTCGATCGCCGGGCCCGCCGGGGCGTCCGGGCCGTCCGCGCGCTCCTTGTCGGGTTCCAGGAGGACTCCGCGGAAGCCGAGGTCGGCGCCGTACCGCAGCAGGAACGCCGCGACCGGCGAGGCGAACACCGCGACGAGGGCGCGGTCGGAGTGATCGGGCTGGACGGCGCCGTGCGCGACGTCGCACGACGGGTCGGTTGCGCTCATGACGGCAGTCTCCCGCGCCGCGGGGACGGGGTCCACCCTGCCCCCTCTGCCGCCCCTTTTGTCCCGCCTGTCTCCCCGCGCGGACGGCTTCCCGTGAGAAGACGGCCCCAACCTGGCCCGAACAGCGGTGAAACTCTTCCGCCAGAGCGGGTATACCTGCACCCTGGAGTGCACACATCCGTGCGTCCGGCTCGGGAGGGACAGTGAACGCGAGACCGGAGGGCGGCCCGCGCGTGGTGGTGGGAGTCGACGACTCCCCCGGGGCGCGGTGCGCACTCTCCTGGGCCATCGGCGAGGCGCGACTGCGCGGGCTGCCGCTCATGGTCGTGCACGCCGCGCCGCTCCCGCCGCACGTGTCCGCGGCGGGCCAGCTCGGCTGCGGCGTGACCGAGGCGCTGCGCTGCGCGGGGGCCGAGCTGATCGCCCGGCTGCTGGACGAGGTCGCGGGCGGCGCGCCGCACGGCCTGGAGATGACCGCCCTGGCACTGGTCGGGGAGCCGGGGGCCACGCTGGTGCGGCTGTCCCGCGAGGACGACATCCTGGTGGTGGGACGCGGGTCGCGGGGCCCGCTGTCGCGGCTGATGAGGCCCTCGGTGCGGCTGCACTGCGCGCGGCGCGCCAAGGCGACGTTCGTGTGCGTGCGCCCGCCCGCGCTCGACACGCTCCTGGAGTCGCTGGCGGCGCGGGAGGAGCCGCCCGCCCACGCCTCCGACCGCTCCAGGCTGCGCCGCCTCGTGCGCCGCCCCCGTCACATCTGACGCGCGCGCCCGGGACGGCCGGGCCGCCGTCAGGGCTCGCGAGGCTACGCGCCCTGGCCCACCCCTTGATCGGAGTCATGGCCCGGGCCGGACCCCGTACCGGGACCGGGCCCCGCGGTGGCGGCGTTCCCGTCGCCGGCGGGCGCCTCGGCGATCCGTTTGATCGCCGCGAGGCGGGCGTCCCACTCGGCGGCCACCCCGGCCATCCAGCGGGCCATGGCGGTCAGCCGTTCGGGACGGACCGTGTACCGGACCTCGCGGCCCCGCCGGTGCGCCGTCACCAGGCCCGCCGCGTCCAGGACGGCCAGGTGCTTGACCACCGCCTGCCGGGAGACCGGGAGGCCGGCCGCGAGCGTGGTGGCGCTCGCCTCGCCGCGCGCGGCCAGGACCTCCAGGATCGCCCGGCGGGTCGGATCGGCCAGCGCGGTCAGCACCTCGCCGGCGGTGTCGCGGTCGACGGTCATGCCGTCAGTGTCTCGATCTTCTTCCCCTCGGTGTGGTCGCGCACCCGCTCGGCCATGTCGGTCCAGCCCCCGCTGTGGTCCTGGAACGAGCGTGCGCGCTCCTCCTCGGAGATGGGCAGGGCGTCGAAGCCGCTCTCCACGATGCGCAGCAGGGTCCCGTCGCCGTCGGGCCTCAGGGTGAACTCGACCAGCGTGGAGTTGTCGTCGGTCGCCTCCTTGCCGGGCAGCAGGCTCGCCCAGCGGTAGGAGAAGACGCGCGGCGGCTCCACCGTCACGATCTTCATCGGGAAGACCCCCTGCTCGCCGTGGTCGACCACCATCCGCCCGCCGGGCTCCAGCCGGTCGATCTCGGCGGGCTTGCCGGCGACGGCGAACCAGGCGCCGACCTGCCCGGGCTCGGTGATCACCGCCCAGACCCGCTCCACCGGCGCCGCGATGGCGATCTCCCGCTCGATCCTGTCCTGGCCCATGACGTGCTCCCCTCTCGAAGTTCCCGGTGGGGTTCGCCCCGCCGGCCATCCTTGTGCAACTCCAGGGTTGCACCTCGCGAACGGAAGCGCAACCCTCGGGTTGCACGAGCATGCCCGGTTCCCCGGCCGGCCGCCGGGCGTGCGAAGGTTTCGGTCATGCGCAAGTACGTCATCGTCGGCGTGCAGGGAAGCGGCAAGGGCACGCAGTCGCTGCTGCTCGCCCGCGACCTGGACCTGGTCCACATCAGCGTGGGCGACATCTTCCGCTGGCACGTCCAGCACCACACCAAGCTGGGCGCCCAGGTCCGCCGGATCATGGCGGCGGGTGAGCTGGTCGGGGACGACCTGGTGGAGAAGGTCGTCCGGGACCGCCTGGAGCTGCACGACTGGAACTTCGGGTTCGTCGTCGAGGGCTTCCCGCGCAACCGCAGGCAGGCCGAGTTCTTCCTGGAGAGCTACGACCTGGACGGGGTCATCCACCTCGACCTGCCCGACGTGGAGGTGCGCCGCCGGGTGCTGGCGCGGCGGCTGTGCGCCGGCTGCGGGATGGACTACAACCTCATCGCCGACCGGCCCGAGGTCGAGGGCCGCTGCGACGTGTGCGGCGGCGAGCTGTTCAGCCGCGAGGACGACACCGAGGAGGCCCTGGCCGAACGGCTCCGCATCTACCACGAGAAGACCGACCCGGTCCTGGAGCTGTTCCGGCGCAAGGAGTACGTGGTGACGGTCGACGCCCGCGCGGGCATCGACGAGGTCCAGAGGAACCTGCGGCTGAAGCTGGGCCTCCCCCTCCCCAGGGCCTCCTGACGCGGAAAAGGGGTTGCGGACCGCGGACGGCGCCTGCCACCATCGCCGCATGATCGTACGAAAGGACCACGGCGAAGTCGCTCGGTGAGCCGGGCCACAGCCGTCGAGCGGTTCCGGCGGGCGCTTCCGATCCGGGACGAATGGCTCGACCACGCACTGTCCACCCTCCCCTCCGACCGGGTGGCGGCCGAGGCCGCCGTCACCGAGCTGTACCGGCTGATCGGCAAGGACGCGCCCCGCTTCTGCTGGGTCGAGTCGCCCGCCGCCGCCCTCTCCGGATTCCCCCCGGGAGAACCCCCGCGCCTGAGATCGGACGAGCTCCCCGCGCGGGAGGCCGACTGGCCGACCGTCTCCCGCCTCGCCTCCCTGATGTCGGCCCTGCGCGGCCGCCTGGACGCGCTGCTCAACACCCCGCGCGGTCACCTCTGGCGGCAGCGCCCCACGGGCCTCACGAGCGCCGGCGAGGATCCCGAGGAGGCCCTGCGCGAAGGGGCCGACCTCCAGCCCCTGCTCGACCTCACCGTCCGGGACTCCCTCACCGGCTCTGTCCGGGACGGCCTGACCGGCCATGTCCGGACGGCCCTGAGAGAGACCGCCGGTAACGCCACCGGCCTGCCCTGGTACGGGCAGCACGACGCGTACTGGATCGCGCACCACGACGTGCCCAGGCGTCTCGGCATGGCGTCCTACGGCCCGGCCGACGACCACCAGCTCGATCTGTGGGCCGCCCTGGCCCGCTCCTGCGGCTGGTGGTGGCCGGACGACGGCGTGTGCGTCATGGCGGAGCGCACCACGGCCGTCCACACCGAGCCGGTGCCCGGCTCCACCACCGGCGAGGTACGGCTCCACAACGCCTCAGGGCCGGCGCTGCGGTACGCCGACGGCTGGTCCCTGTACGCCTGGCACGGCACCCGCGTACCCGCTTGGGTCGTCGAAGATCCCAACGTCCGGCGCATCGACCTGGAGCTCAACGTCGAGGTGCGGCGCTGCGCCATCGAGCACCTGGGCTGGGACACCTACATCGAGCAGGCCGGGCTCGCCCTGGTCGCCTCCTCCCCCGATCCGGGCAATCCCGGCTGCGCGCTGCACCTGTACGAGATGCCGCTCGCGGCCTGGGGCGGGCCGGCGCGGGTGCTGCTGGCCGTCAACGGCTCGGTGGAACGCGACGGGCACCGCCGCCGGTACGGGCTGAGCGTCCCGGCCGCCCTCGACGATCCCGTCGCCGCCGCGGGCTGGTCCTACGGGCTGACCGGCGACCAGTACGCGCGGCTCGT
This sequence comes from Actinomadura rugatobispora, assembly GCF_055379765.1. Taxonomy (NCBI): domain Bacteria; kingdom Bacillati; phylum Actinomycetota; class Actinomycetes; order Streptosporangiales; family Thermomonosporaceae; genus Actinomadura; species Actinomadura rugatobispora. The sequence goes on from NZ_AP029191.1 coordinate 11,370,439, forward strand.
CCGGCGCACCTGACCCGGCGCCCTCCCCCTCCTTCCGATACCGCACAAGGTGATCTTCATGAGCATGAACATGACCGGCACCACGCTCTCCGACCTCACCCGCCGCACCGGCCTCGACGTCCTCGACCATCTGGAGCGGGAGGCGGCCGTCCCGGTCGTCGACGGCCTCCAGGCGCAGGGCGACCTGATCGTCATCCCGTTCGCCATGGTCGAGGACGCGGTGCGGCTCCCCGACCCGAAGCGCTGGCGCCGCGTGCCCGCCGCCGGCGTGGAACTGCTGCGCGGCGCGGCCGGCGGCAACGCGCACACCCTGGTCGCCGACCCTGGCGCCTGCACGTGGACGACCGACCTGTACGACCGGGAGGCGCTGGCGCTGGGCGCGTTCCGCGCCACCGAGGTCGTCTACCTGCTGCATCCCGAGCACGGCGGCAGCGGGGTCGCGCCGGGGACCTACGTGGTCCGCCGCCAGCGCGAGGCCGGTGCCCCGCCGCGGCAGGGCACCGGCCGGCTCCCCGCCGGCAACCGCTACGTGGCCGACTGATCCGCGTCCGCCGAGTAGGGGCGCGCAGGCCCCCTGGGGGACCACGGGCGTTCATCTCACGGCCGTCTCGGGCTGTTACCTCTGGCGCCGTGAGATGCGCCCTCCCCCGTCCCCACCGGCCGGCCGCCCGGATCGCCGCCGCCTGCCCGCTCCTCGTACCGCTCCTCGTCCTGGTGCTGGTCCTCCCCGGCTGCGGCACGGCGACCGGCTCGGACTCGATCGCCGGGCGGGACGCCCTGGTGGTCGGGGTCAAGGCCGACCAGCCCGGACTGGGCCTGAGGGGCCCCGACGGGACGTTCAGCGGCTTCGAGGTCGAGGTCGGCCGGTACATCGCGCGGCGCGTGGGCGCCGCCCGCGTCGGCTTCCGGGCGGTCACCTCGGAGAACCGGGAGCGGATGCTGGAGGAGGGCCAGGTCGACCTGGTGCTGGCCTCGTACTCGATCACCGCCGACCGGTCCCGGCAGGTGACCTTCGGCGGCCCGTACTACGTGGCCCACCAGGACATCATGGTGCGCCGGAGCGACACCGCGATCCGCACGATCCGGGACCTGACCGGGCGGCGGATGTGCCAGGCCGCCGGCTCGGTGTCCACCGAGCGCGTGGTCGAGGGGCTGGGGGTGCGCCCCCGGCTCGTCCCGGCGCCGTCCTACGCCGCGTGCGTGGACAGGCTCCTGAGCGGGGACCTCGACGCGGTGTCGACCGGGGACCTGGTGCTGGCCGGGTTCGCCGCGCGGGCGCGGGCCTCGCTGCGGATCGTGAACGCGCCGTTCACCGAGGAGCGGTACGGCGTCGGGCTGCGCAAGGGCGACCTCGACGGGTGCGAGGCGGTCAACACGGCGATCACCCAGATGTACCAGTCGGGCGAGGCGGCGCGCCTGCTGCGCGTGTGGTTCGGCTCGACCGGGCTGAAGCTCACCGAGTCCGTCCCCGAGTTCGAGGGCTGTTCCTAAGGCCGCCTCAGAGCAGCCTCGGTGTCCGCGGGCGCGGCGGGCGGCAGGGCCGGGGAGGCGTCGACGACCTCGCGCAGCGCCCGCAGCCCGTGCCGGACGAGGGGGTGGTCGCGGCCGCCGCGCCGGACGCAGACCTGCACCCGCCGCACCGGCAGCGGGTCGCCGTCCAGGGGGACGCGCACCACGGGCCGCCCGGACGACACCTCGGCCAGCCTGGGCATCAGGGAGACGCCGAGGCCGTGCCCGACCAGCGCGGAGATCGTCGGCCACTCGGTCGCGTAGTGCGCCACCCGCGGGTTGTAGCCGGCCGCGGCGCAGTAGGTCAGGATGCGCTCGTGGTGGTGGCAGGTGCCGCGGGCGGGGATGATCCACGGCTCGGCGGCGGCCTCGGCGAGCCGGACGGCGGGCCGCCCGGCCAGCGGGTGCCCGGCCGGGACGAGCAGGTCGTGCGGCTCCTCCACCAGCAGGTGCTGGTCGAAGCGGCCGTCGCCGGGCGGCGGGGCGTCCTCGTTGGGGTCGATCAGGGCGATGTCGGCGTCGGTGGCCAGCAGCAGGTCGAAGCCGCCGGCGGTGCCGCACTCGCTCACCTGGACGGTCAGGCCGGGGTGCCGCTCGCGCAGCAGGGCGGCGGCCGGGGCCAGCAGCCCGACGACGGCGGTGGCGAAGCCGCACATGCGCAGCAGCCCCGCCTCTCCCGCGCGGTAGGACTCCAGTGCCGTCTCGGCCTCCTCCCAGCGGGCCAGGAGGGCGTCGGCGTGCTCGACGACCAGGTGCGCGGCCGAGGTCAGCCGGATGCCGCGCCCGCGCGGCTCCACCAGCGGGACGCGCAGTTCCCGGGAGAGCTCGCGCAGGTGGTGGGAGACCGCCGAGGGGGTCAGGTGCAGGACCCCCGCGGCGGCGGTGACCGTCCCGTGCCGGTGGACGGCGCGCAGCACCTGGAGGCGGCGCAAATCGATCATGCAATATCTTTTCACATATCACCGCGGAAATGTGAAATGGACCGCAACGCTCGGCGGGGCGCAGACTGCTGTCCATGAGTTCCACCGAGAAGATCGTCTCCCGGCACGCGACCAGTGACGGCATCGTCGTCTGGAGCCGCTGCGCCTGCGGCCGGCTCCGCATGACGCTGATCCCCTACGACCCGTCCCCCTGCGGGCAGGAGCGGCGGCTCACGGCCGGGGGCCGCTGCCCCGAGTGCGGCTGAACGGTCAGGCGGGCGGCAGGTCCACCAGGGCGGCCAGGGCCGCGCGGTGGCGGTCGGGCGTGCCCAGCGCCAGCGCGGCGCTCTTGGCCCGCTTGAGGTAGAGGTGCGCGGGGTGCTCCCAGGTGAACCCGATGCCGCCGTGCATCTGGACGCACTCCTCGGCGGCCTTCACGGCGACGGCCGAGCAGTGCGCCTGCGCGACCGCCACCGCGACCGGGGTGCCGGCGTCGCCGGTCGCGGCGCACACGGCGGCGTTGCGGGCGACGGCGCGGGCCTGGGTGATCGAGGTCCACAGGTCGGCGAGGCGGTGCTTGAGCCCCTGGTACGAACCGACCGGGCGGCCGAACTGGTAGCGGGTCTTCAGGTACTCCACCGTGGTGTCCAGGCAGCGTTCGGCCAGGCCGAGCTGCTCGGAGGCCAGCATCGCGGCTCCGGTCGTCAGCGCGGCCCGTACCGCGGCCTCCCCGTCGGCGCCGCCCGCGACCAGGCGCGCCGGGGCGTCGGCGAGGGCCACGTCGCACAGCCGCCGGGTCATGTCCAGGGACGTGACCGGGGTGCGCACGGCGTCGCCGGCGTCCACCGCGTACAGGCCGTCGGAGGCGGGGACCAGCAGGACCTCGGCTGCCTCCCCTCCGGCCACGCGCGCTATCTCGCCGGTGAGCCGGCCGCCGGCGGCCCGTACCGTCCCGCCCAGGGGCGCGTCCGGCGCGGTGCCGAGCGGCACGGCCAGGACCGCGATCCGCTCGCCCGCGGCCACGCCCGGCAGCAGTTCGCGGTCGCCCGCCGCGCCGAGCGCGGCGATGGCGAACACCGCGGCGCCGAGGAACGGCACCGGCGCGACGGCCCGGCCCAGCTCCTCCATGACCACGGCGGTCTCGCGCCAGGTCGCGCCCGCGCCGCCGAGGTCCTCGGCGACGGGCAGCCCGGTGACGCCCATCCGGGCCAGCGCCTGCCAGAGCGCGGCGTCGTAGGGGTCGTCCTTCTCCGTCCCGGCGAGCACGTCGGCCCACCCGGCCTTGTCGTCGAGGAGCTCCCGGACGCCGGCGCGCAGGTCGTTCTCGATCTCGCTGTAGAGGAGGTCGTTCACTTGGGCAGGTCCTTCCACGCCACGTCCTTGTCCACCCGGATCTCGCCGGGCAGGCCCAGCACCCGCTCGGCGATGATGTTGCGCAGGATCTCCGAGGTGCCGCCCTCGATGGAGTTGCCCTTGGCGCGCAGGTAGCGGTAGCCGGGCGAGCGGCGGGTGAAGTCGACCTCGTTGGGGCGGCGCATGGTCCAGTCGTCGTAGCGCAGCCCCTCATCGCCGAGGATCTCCAGCTCCAGCCCGGAGATCTCCTGGTTGAGGCGGGCGAAGGCGAGCTTGGCGGCCGAGCCCTCCGGGCCGGGGTCGCCGGCGGCCAGCGCCTGCCGCAGCCGGGCGCCGGTGAGCCGGGCGGCCTCGGCCTCCACCCACAGCCGCAGCAGCGCGTCGTGCAGGCCGGGGGTGCGCAGCTCGGGACGGTCCCGCCACAGCCCCGCGACCACGCCGATCATGCCGCCCTCGCGCGGGGCGGCGGCGCCGCCGATGGCGACCCGCTCGTTCATCAGGGTGGTGGTGGAGACCTTCCAGCCGTCGCCGACCGCGCCGAGCCGGTGCTCGTCGGGGATCCGCACGTCGGTGAGGAAGACCTCGTTGAACTCGGCCTCCCCGGTGATCTGCCGCAGCGGCCGCACCTCGACGCCGGGCGCGCGCATGTCGCAGACGAAGTAGGTCATGCCGCGGTGCTTGGGCACGTCGGGGTCGGTCCGGGTGACCAGCAGCGCCCAGCGCGCCTCGTGCGCCATCGACGTCCAGACCTTCTGGCCGTTGACGATCCAGGCGTCGCCGTCGCGGACGGCGCGGGTGCCGAGCGCGGCGAGGTCGGAGCCGGCGCCGGGCTCGCTGAACAGCTGGCACCAGATCTCCTCGCCCGTCCACAGCGGGCGCAGGAACCGCTCGCGCTGCTCCCGGGTGCCCGCGGCGAGGATGGTGGGCGCGGCCATGCCCAGGCCGATGCCGTTGCGCTCGGGGTTGTTGCGCGGCGCGCCCGCCGCGGCGAACGCGGCGTCCACGCCCGGCTGCAGTTCCCGCGGCGCGCCGAGGCCGCCGAGGCCCTCGGGGTAGTGCACCCACGCGAGCCCGGCGTCGAACCTGGCGCGCAGGAACTCCAGGGGCTCCAGGGCGGCCGGATCGTGACCGGCCAGGAACTCCCGGACCCGCCGGTCCAGCTCGTCGGCGCCGGGCGGTGCTGTGCTCACAGGGCGAAACCTCCGCTGGACGGGGCGGGACGGCGGCGGGGTGGCGCCGCCGCCGGGACATACCAACCGGTCGGTATGGCCTCACCCTAGAAATTCGGAAGGGTGGCCGTCAACGTGCCGGGCCCCGGGTTTGGAACGGTCACAATCTGAGGGCCCGCCGCCCTCGACCGCGCACACCGTCACGCGGCGCCACGCATCCGGGCGCGGCGGGACGGGCGCGGCGGGACGGGCGCGGTCAGGGCAGCCGGGGCAGCGGGGCCCGGTTGAGCCACGCGTCCAGCAGCTCCCGCACGGGCACGTGGGCGTGCGCCTGGGCGAACAGGACGAAGCGTCCGGTGGTGACCGAGCCGTGCCGGTTCTGGTCCGTCCAGGCGCGCAGCATCGCGAAGAAGCGGGCGTCGCCCATCGTGCGCCGCAGCGCGTGCAGCGCGAGCGCCCCGCGCTTGTAGACCCGGTCGTCGAAGATGCGTTCCGCGCCGGGATCGGACAGCACCAGGTCCTGGGGCCGCCGGGAGACCCGGCCGTGCCAGCGCACCGCGTGCTCGTCGGCGGGCTCACCCCCGGAGAACTCCGACCACAGCCACTCGGCGTAGGTGGCGAACCCCTCGTGCAGCCAGATGTCGCGCCAGTCCGCCAGCGTCAGACTGTTGCCGAACCACTGGTGCGCCAGCTCGTGCGCGACCAGCCGCTCCTCGCCGCGCGCGCCGTCGGCGTGGTTGGTGCCGAAGACCGACATGCCCTGCGCCTCGACCGGGATCTCCAGCTCGTCGTCGGCGACCACGACGGTGTAGGCGCCGAACGGGTACGGCCCGAACAGCTCCGCGAACCGCTCGATCATCTCGCCCTGGCGGCCGAAGTCGTGCCGGACGCGGCCCTCGGCCTCGGCCGGGTACACCAGCCGCTGCGGCACCGGCGCGCCCGTCACCTCCACGCTGCGGTACCGGCCGATCTGGACGCTGGCCAGGTAGGGCGCCATCGGCTCGGGCTGCTCGTACACCCAGGTGGTGGTGGCCCCCGACGAGCGCCGGCCGGCCAGCCGCCCGTTGGCGACGACGTGGTACGCGGACGCGGTCGTCACCGAGATCCGGTGCCGCGCCTTGTCCTGGACGCGGTCGTTGCACGGGAACCACGACGGCGCCCCGGTCGGCTGCGCGGCGACCAGCGACCCGTCGGTGAGCTGCTCCCAGCCGAGCCCGCCCCACGGGCTGGACAGCGGGCGCGGGTTGCCCGAGTAGCGGACCTCGACGGTGCAGGGCTCCCCTTCCGGCAGGCGCCGCGGCAGGGTGAGGTGCAGCTTGTCGCGGCGCTGCCTGAAGCGGGCGGCCCGCCCGTCCACCAGCGCCTTCCCGATCCGGAACGGTCCCAGGTCCAGCGCGAGGCGGTCGAGCGGGACGCGCGGGATGACCTCCAGCCGCGCCACGCCGGTCAGCCGGTTGGGCCCGACGCGGTAGTCCAGTTCCAGGTCGTAGGAGGCGACGCGGTACTCGGCGCTGCCGCGTTCGGGGAAGTAGGGGGGCCGGGCGCCGCTCGCGCCGGTGCTCCGGGCGCGGGCTCCGGTCATGCGGGTGCCTTGGTCACGCGGGGTCAGGTCCTCTTTCTCGTCCAGGCGGCGACCGGGTTGCCGAGCCAGGCGGTGCGGGCGGGCAGCTGCTCGCCGCGCATCACCAGCGAGGCGGGGCCGACGGTGGCGTCCGCCCCGATCGCGGCGGCGGGCAGGACGACCCCGTTAGACCCTAGCGTCGCGCCGCGCTCCAGCACGACCGTGTCGACGCTCATGATCCGGTCGTGGAAGAGGTGGGTCTGCAGCACGCAGCCCGCGTTGACGGTCGCTCCGTCGCCGAGCCGCACCAGGTCGGCCTCGGGCAGCCAGTACGTCGCGCACCACACCCCGCGCCCGACGCGGGCGCCCAGCGAGCGCAGCCACAGGTTGAACGGCGCGGTGCCCAGCCACGCGTCGGCGAACCAGGGCGCGGCGAGGACCTCGACGAAGTTGTCGGCCAGCTCGTTGCGCCAGATGAACGCGCTCCACAGCGGCCGCTCTCCGGCGCGGATCCGGCCGACCAGCGCCCACTTGGCCGCGGTCGTGACCGCGGCGGCGACCACGCCCGCGCCCGCCAGGACGGCGCCGCCCAGCAGCGCCGCCGCGGCGAAGCCGCGGGCGGCGGCCAGCCACTCCACGGCGGCGACGGCCAGGACGCCGACCGCGACCGTGGCCATGGCGGGAACGGCCCGGCATGCCTCGACGGCGGCGCGAGCGGCCTTCAGCCTGCGCGGCGGCCGGTACGTGCGAGATTGGTCGCCGGCCTCGGCGGCCCGGTGCAGGCGGACCGGGGGCATGCCCAGGTAGGACGCCCCGGCCTTGGCCTTCTTCGGCGCGGCCGACAGCACCCCGATCAGGCCGCCCTTGGGCACCTTGCGTCCCGGCCCGGCCATGCCGGAGTTGCCGAGGAAGGCGCGCTTGCCGATGCGGGCGCGGGCGATCCGCATCCGGCCGCCGCCGAGCTCGTAGGGGGCGACCATCGTGTCGTCGGCGAGGAAGGCCCCGTCGGCGACCGAGGTCATGGCGGGCAGGGCCAGGACGGTGGACGCCTCCACGTCCCGGCCGATCCGCATGCCCAGCGCGCGCAGCCAGGCGGGCGTGAGGATGCTCGCGTACAGCGGGAACAGCCACACGCGGGCCATCGACATCAGGCGGCTGGTGGCCCACGCCTGCCAGGCCTGCCGGCCGTGCACGGGGTGGTCGCCCTCCACCAGGCCGGCCGACAGCAGCCGCACGCACGCCCACGTCACCGCGGCGAACGACAGCATCGCGGCGAGGGTGGCCGGGGGCACGGCGAGCAGCGCGGCGCCGAGGGCCTGCGGCAGGGTGGCGGTGCCGTCCAGGAAGAAGGCCAGGACGGCGAGGCCGGGCAGGGCGGCGACCAGCGGGAGGGCGCTGAGCAGCAGGGCCGAGGCCGCGTAGGCCACGGACCAGCGGCGCCTGCGCGGCGGCCGTCCCGCGGGGTGGACGCGGGTCCGGCCGCAGCGCACCGCGGGCGCCCCGGCCCAGCGCTGCCCGGCGGGCACCCGGCCGGTGACGGCGGCGCCCGGGGCGACCTGCGCGTTCTTGCCGACGCGGGCGCCGGGGAACAGGACGGCGCGGGCGCCGACGGTGGCCCCGGCGCCGACCCGGATGCCGCCGATGCGCAGCACGTCGCCGTCCAGCCAGTGCCCGGACAGGTCCACCTCGGGTTCGACGGCGGCGGCGCGGCCGAGCCGGAGCATGCCGGTGACCGGTGGCGGGGAGTGCAGGTCCACGTCCCTGTCGACGCGGGCGCCCAGCGCGCGGGCGTACAGCGCGAACCACGGCGCGCCCGACAGCTCGGCGGCACCGAGCCGCAGCGCGATCTGCTCGGCCGTCCACAGCCGCAGGTGCACGGCGCCGCCGCGCGGATAGGACCCGGGGCGCACGCCGCGCAGCAGCAGGCGCGCGGCGACGGCCGACAGGCTCATCCGCCCGGCGGGGGTGACGAACAGCAGCGCGCCCGCCAGCACCCACCACCAGGAGACGGTGGGCGCCCACGGCAGGCCGGCGACGTTGTTGAACGCGGCGACGCCCACGACCCAGCGCATCGCGCCCAGCGTGAGCAGCGGCGCCATGAGGACGGTCTGCGCGAGGGCGGCCCGGCGCGGCAGCGGCGCGACCTCGCGGCCCGTGCCCTCGTCCTCGGCGGCCTGGTCGTTCGCGGGCGCGCCCAGGTGCGCGGCGAGGTCGCGCAGCGTCGGATGCTCGTAGACGTCGCCGACCGCGACGGACGGGAAGCGCGGGCGCAGCGCCGAGACCAGCCGGGCGGCCCCGAGGCTGCTGCCGCCGAGAGCGAAGAAGTCGGCGCCGGGGCCGTCCGGTTCCTCGCCGAGGATCTCGGCCCAGCGCCCGGCCAGCCACTCCTCCGCCTCGGTCAGCGGCTGGGCCGGCGTCCCGTCGCCCTCGTGGTCGCCGGCGGGCAGCGGCCAGGGGAGCGCGTCGCGGTCGACCTTGCCGGAGATCCGGGTCGGCAGCGTGTCCACGACGGCGAGCCTGGGGACCAGCGCGGCGGGCAGCGTCCGGCCGAGGCGCTCGCGCGCCGCGTCCCGGTCGAATCCCTCGCCGGCGACGACGTACCCGACGAGCAGCCGGTGCCCCGCCGGGGTGGACTTCACCGCGGCGGCCGCACCGGTCACCCCGGGCAGCGCCTGCAGGGCCGCGTCGACCTCGCCCAGCTCGATCCGGCGCCCGCCGAGCTTGACCTGCTCGTCGGCCCGGCCGACGAAGACCAGGCCCGCGGGGTCGGCGCGGACCAGGTCGCCGCTGCGGTACGCGCGGCCCCAGCCGAGCGCGGGCAGCGGCGCGTACTTCTCGGCGTCCTTGGCCGGGTCGAGGTAGCGGGCCAGGCCGACGCCGCCGATGACCAGTTCGCCGGTCTCCCCGGGGGCGACGGGCTCCCCGGCGGCGTCGACGACGGCCAGGTCCCAGCCGTCCAGCGGCAGGCCGATGCGGACGGGCCCGTCCCCGCCCAGCGGCGCGGCGCAGGCGACGACGGTGGCCTCGGTGGGCCCGTAGGTGTTCCACACGGCCCGGCCGGGGACGGCGAGGCGGGCGGCCAGCTCGGGCGGGCACGCCTCCCCGCCGAAGATCAGCAGCCGGACCCCGGACAGGGTCTCCACGGGCCACAGCGCCGCCAGCGTCGGGACGGTGGAGACCACCGTGATGCCGCGCGCGGCCAGCCACGGGCCCAGGTCCATGCCGGTGCGCACCAGCGACCGCGGCGCGGGGACCAGGCAGGCGCCGCCGCGCCAGGCCAGCCACATCTCCTCGCACGAGGCGTCGAACGCCACCGACAGCCCCGCCAGCACCCGGTCGGAGGGGCGCGCGGGGAACAGCCGCGCCTCGGCGTCCGCGAACGCCGCCGCGCTGCGGTGCGTCACCGCCACGCCCTTGGGACGTCCCGTCGAGCCCGAGGTGAAGATGATCCACGCGTCGTCGTCGGGGCCGGGCCATCCGGCGGCGCCGCCGGGCTCGCCCCGCAGCTCGATCTCGCGGCCCTCCCCGATGACCGCGCACACCCCCGCCTCGCCGAACACCAGCGCGGCGCGCTCCTCGGGGTCGTCGGCGTCCACGGGCACGTACGCGGCGCCCGCGGTGAGCACGCCCAGGATCGCCACGTACAGGTCCACGGTGCCCGAGGGCACGCGGACCCCGACCCGGTCGCCGCGTCCGATCCCGGCCTGCTCCAGCTCCTTGGCCAGGCTTTCGGCCTCCGCGCGCAGGGCGGTGTAGTCCAGGCACACGGTGCCGTCGTCGAGGGCGGGCGCGCAGGGGTGGCGTAGCGCGGTGGCGTCCAGGACGTCCAGCAGGGTCCGCGGCGGTGGCGGTCCGCCCGATCGGAACACCGCCCGCTCCGTAGCGGCCGGATTCGGACACACCTCGTCACGCAAGCCCTGGCGCAAGCTCTCCCCCGGGTCCGGGCGATCGGGCGGCCCCCTGCCGTCGCCGCACCGTCCGCCCCGGTCCCCTCACCACGGGAAACCCTCGGGGCCGGTGCCCGCGTGCCGCTCGAAGGCGCGCGCTGCGCGCCACAAGCGCGACACTCTACTTGATGCGGGAGAACGCGGGAGCCGCCCGGCGACCGCGACGGTCGCCGGGCGGCTCCGTTCCGGGCCGCCGCCGGAACGCTGTTCCGGGACTGTTCGGGGGCTACCTGTGCCGCGCCACCTCGTAGGCGGCGCAGCCGATCAGCTCCAGGGACACCTGCAGCCGCTGCAGGCTGACGTTCTTGGCGATGGTGTCCTCGGGCGTGTGGTAGATCGGCTCGAGCTGGCTGGGCGCCTCACCGCCGCGCCAGCTGAAGTTGCCGGCCGCGATGCCGCGCTCGTAGAACGCCTCGTGGTCGCTGGAGCCGCGGGCGGTCGGGCCCTTGGTCTGGCCGACGTAGCCGAGCCGTTCGGCGGCGGCGCCGACGGCCGCGGTGGTGGTGTTCTGGGCGCCGTCCACCGACAGCAGCCAGTACGTGCCCGCCGGCGGGTGGCTGGTGGCGACCATGTCGTTCTGGAAGCAGCCGGAGATCTGCGCGACGCCGGCGTCGTCGAGCTGCTTGACGTAGTGCCGGGCGCCGATCAGGCCGTACTCCTCCGAGCCCCACAGGCAGATGCGGATGTCCTGCTGGGTCGGCAGCCTCTTGAGCACGCGGGCCAGCTCCAGGCACAGCACGGTGCCGCTGCCGTCGTCGTTGGCGCCGGGCGAGCCGGGCACGCTGTCGTAGTGCGCGCTGATGATGACGGCCTTGCCGCTCGGGTTGGGCAGCGTCGCCTTCCGCGTGGCGAGCACGTTGTACGAGGTCAGCCCGGCGTGGTGGGCGACCTTGAACGACAGCTTGCGGGCGCCCGCGCGGATCCGCTCGCCGTGGTACTCGGCCAGGCCCAGCACCGGGATGGAGACGGGCTCCTTCAGCGAGGGCGTGAAGGAGGCGGCCTTGCGCTCGGGGAAGCTCGCCGTGCGCACGTTGGCGATGAGCACCGCCGTGGCGCCGCGGGCGGCGGCGGCCTTGACCTGCTCGGTCTCCATTCCGGTGACGCGGTCGAACAGCGCCAGCCGGCCCTTGAGGTCGGCGGTGACCTCGGTGACGGCGCCCAGGTCGACGACCTCGCCGTCGGCGCCCTTGACGGGCGCCTGCGGGGAGGCGCTGCACTGCCAGCGCGGCTCGCCCTTGGCGCGGATCTCGGCGAGGTACTTGTCGGCGACCGGGAACGGCTGCAGTTCGACCTTGTAGCCGAGGTCGCGCAGCTCACCGGCGATGTAGCGGGCGGCGCGGTGCTCGGACTCGGTGCCGGCGATGCGCCAGCCGATCTCGTCGCTGAGGACCTTCAGGTGCCGCAGCGCGCGCCGGGCGTCGACCCGGGCCACCACGGCCTTGTCGCCGGTGGACAGCGACGGGGGACGCAGCGCGCCGGGCCGCTGCCGGGTCGCGGCGGCGGCGGTGCCGGGCAGCAGGCCGACGGTCGCGAACCCGGCGAAGGCCGCTGCTCCGGCCAGCAGGTCGCGGCGTTTGACCTCGGACATGGACGTCTCCTCGAGGAGGTTGGGCGGGTGTCCGCGACCGCCCGGCCCGGATCGCGAGCCCGGCGGCGGACGTCGGCCACCGCGGTGTGCTGGGCCCCCGTTCGCCGCGAACCTACGAAATAGCCTCATATCCGGGCAAGATTCCCGTACCGCAACGCAACCGAACCGTGATCATCAGAACGGACGGTGAACAGCCGTTGATCGCCGACCTGCGGATCGGTATCGTGAGCGCCCCGGTGATCCAGATCACAGCGATCGCCGCTCCGGCGGAGGAGGTCGACGCGGCATGGGCGGCACCGACGGGCTCCTCGCGACCGGCCTCACGGCCGGGCGGCGCGCCGCGGGCGCCCGGCCCTCCGGCCCGCTCCTGGACGGCGTCACGCTGGCGGCCCCGCCCGGCACCGTCACCGGGATCGTCGGCCCCGCCGGCGCGGGCAAGACCACGCTCCTCGACGTCGTCTGCGGGCTGCGCCGACCCGACGGCGGCACCGTCCGGCTCGACGGGGAGGACCTCGCCGGACGACCGGCGCACGCGCGCGTCCGGCTCGGCGTCGCCCGCACCTTCCAGCGGCCGCGCGCGTTCGGGGCGCTGAGCGTCCACCAGAACGTCCGGCTGGCCGCCGAGACCCATGCGATGACGTGCGCGATCGCGGGCCGGGACGTGCGCGACCGGCACCGGCGGCGCCGGGCGGCGCGGCGGGAGGCGGGCCGCGCCGCCGACGCGCTGCTCGCCCGGGTCGGCATCGCCCGGCACGCCGCCGACTCCCCCGGACGGCTGCCGCCCGGCGTGGTGCGGCTCATGGAGCTCGCCCGCGCGCTGGCGACGCGGCCGAAGGTGCTGCTGCTCGACGACCCGTCCGCCGACCTGTCCGAGCGCCAGGCCCGCGCGCTGGAGGTGCTGCTGCGCGACCTGGCCGCCGAGGGCCTGGCCGTCGTCGTCGCCGAGCGGGAGCTGGAACGGGTGATGGGCGTGTGCGACGAGCTGTACGTCCTGGAGTCGGGCCGGACGGTCGCCTCGGGCCCGCCGTTCCAGGTGCGCGCCGACCTGCGTGCCGGCCCGCGCGTCCCGGCGCTGCGGCCCTAGTACTCCATCAGGTCGGGGTGCTCTTCCCCGATCCGCTCTTCGAGCCACTCCAGGTCGCGGCGCCCGGCCCGCCAGATGAGCCGGATGATGGTGGTCTCCTCCTCGTCGAGGAGGTCGATGCGCGCCCCGGCGTCCAGCAGCGCCTTGATGAGCTCCACCGACCCGTCGAGTTCGACGGCCCGGTGCAGGGCGGTGCGCGGCTGCTGCTGTTCCCCCTGCTCCACGGCCTCGATGTCGAGGCCCGCCTCCAGGAGCCGGGGCAGCAGGGTCTCGAAGTCGACCAGGTGGAGCAGGTGCAGCAGGGTGCGCCCGTAGCCGTCGCGCACGTGCGGGTCGATGCCCAGGTCCAGGAGCTTCACGAGGCCCGGCGTGTCGCCGTGATGCGCCCGGTCGAAGATCTCCTGCCGCTGCTCGCGCAGCGTCTTGGGCAGCCTGCCCTTGCCGGTGCGCCACGCCTTCCGCACGGCGAAGCAGCCGCCGACGTCGCCGCCGAGCGCCTCAAGGGCCTTCTCGCGCTCCTGCTCCTGCGCGCTGTGCGGAACCGTCAGGACGCCGTCCCGGAACCCGATCTCGTGCCACTCGCCGCGGCAGCGGACCCGCACGGGGGCGGGCGCCTGCGGTTCGGGCGGGCCCCACGGCAGATCGTCCCGGCCCGCCCGCGCCTCGCGGCCCGGGAGCAGCGCGTCGTGGACGAGCGGGTGCAGCCACTCCGGCGGCAGGCGCCCGTCCCGCAGCGCGCCGAGGTCGGGCAGGCGGCGCCACACCGCCTCCGCCAGGACCTCGCCCTCGTGCAGTTCCTGCTGGTCCTGATGCTCGTTCTCGTCGTAGCCGTCGAACTCGACGACGCCCGCGCGCAGGCGCCGGTCGCCGTCGTGGTCGAGCAGGACGGCCGAGTGCTGGGTCCACGGGATCTGGAAGCGGCCGCCGCCCAGGCGCCGCAGCTCCGGTTCGAGGCGGGTCAGGGCCAGCGGCATCCGCGCGAGCTGGTCGAGCGGCCCGACGGTGTACCACTTGCTGTACCCCTCGGGCCGCGGCCCGAGGATGAGCTCGATGCCGGCGGCGGCGAAGGCGGCCTCCACCTCGCCGCGCTCGTGCAGCATCGTGACCCACTCGGCGTGCCCCGCGGGGTCGTCCGGGCCCGGGTCGGCGGTGGGCAGTTCCGCTTCGGCGCGGGGCGTGCCGTCAGGGTTGAGGAACGGGGCGCGTCCGGCGTCACCGCCGCAGCGTTCGCGCAGCTCGCCGGTGTGGCGCGCGTCCCACAGGTGCCGGGCCCCGGCCCACGACTGGACGATGCCGCGCCAGAAACCGGTGTGGACGTAGTCGGTGCAGATGTGGGTGGAGTCGCGCATGACGACCGGGCCGAAGTGCAGCGTCATCCGCTGCGACGCCTGGAACAGCCAGCGGTGGGGGGTGATGTGGAGGCGGGGCGCGTTCTCGCCGTGCAGGCCGTAGTCGTTCAGGACCAGCGCCTGGCCGGGCGTGAGCGTGGTGCGCGTCGGCCCCACGCGGGGGGCGTGCCAGCGGACCAGGTCGGGAACGAGGTGGCGCAGGTCGTCCTCGACCCGGGCCGCGACGTCGGCGCCGTGCTCGGCCCGGATCGCGGCCAGGTCGACGGTGACGTCCATGTTCGCGGCGGCGCACGCGCCGCGCCAGTCGCCGGCCAGGCGGCGCTCGGCGGCCCGCTCGACCATCCAGCGCGGCACGGCGAACCGGCGGATCCTGCGCGTCCGGGCCGTCAGCTCGGGGCGCCGGTCGGAGAACGCCTGCACGGCGGTGCTCCCCTGCGGCAACGGCGCTCCCCTGTCCCAGTCGGCCCGCGGCCGAACCCGTCCCGGCGAAAAGTAGGCGGCAAGGCCGGTCGGATTCGAACCGACGTCCTCCAGCCCGCTGCAAGGCGCGACGACCGCTGCGCTACAGCCTTGCCTGGCCGGAAGTATAACGATCATCGGTGGTCATGCGTGGGCGAACCCCGCAATGTCGGCAGAAGACCGATTGATCACCAGGTGTCGATCCAGCGCCGCGTCCCGGCGGAGTCCGCGCCCGGGGCGGCCGGACCTGTGACGGGCGGGGCGGCGGCGAACGCGGCGGTGATCCAGCGGCGGGTGTCGGCGGGGTCGATGACGTCGTCCAGCTCGAACACGGAGGCGGCGTTGAGCGCCTTGCCGTGCTCGTAGGCGGTGGCGACCATCTCCCTGAACAGCGCGTCGGGGTCCTCGGCCGCCTCCAGCTCCTTGCGGTAGCCGAGGCGGACCGCGCCCTCCAGGCCCATGCCGCCGATCTCCCCGGTCGGCCACGCCACGGTCGCCACCGGCGCCTTGAAGCTGCCGCCCGCCATGGCCTGGGCGCCCAGCCCGTACCCCTTGCGCAGCACCACGGTGACGACCGGGACGCGCAGGTTGGCGCCGGCGACGAACATCCGGCTGAAGTGCCGCACGGTCGCGGTCCGCTCGGCCTCCGGCCCGACCATGAACCCGGGGGTGTCGCACAGCGAGACGACGGGCAGGCCGTGGGCGTCGCACAGCTGCAGGAAGCGGGCGGCCTTGTCGGCGGCGTCGCGGTCGACGGCGCCGCCGAGATGGGCGGGGTCGTTGGCGATCAGGCCCGTCGGGCGGCCCTCGATCCGCACCAGCGCGGTGACCATCCCGGCGCCGAACCCGCGCCGCAGTTCCAGGACCGAGCCGGTGTCGGCCAGGAGCCCGACGGCACGGCGCACGTCGTAGGCGCGCAGCCGGTTCTCCGGGACGACGTGGCGCAGCAGCCGCTGGTCGTCGCACTCCCAGGCGCCGGCGGAGCCCTGGAAGGGCCCCTGGAAGTAGGACAGGTACCGCTTGGCGGAGGCCACCGCCTCCGCCTCGTCCTCGACCGCCACGTCGACGACCCCGTTGGGCACCTGGTCGCCGACCGGCCCGATCTCCTCGGGCTCGAACACCCCGAGCCCGCCGCCCTCGATCATCGCGGGCCCGCCCATGCCGATGTTGGCGTCGCGGGTGGCGATGATGACGTCGCAGCAGCCCAGCAGCGCCGCGTTCCCTGCGAAGCAGCGGCCCGCGGCGATCCCGACGAGCGGGACCCGGCCGCTGAGCCGCGCCATGGAGTGGAAGCTCATCACGTCCAGGCCGGAGACCGTGCTGGTGTCGGTGTCACCGGGCCGCCCGCCGCCGCCCTCGGCGAACAGCACCAGCGGGAGGCCGCGGCGCCCGGCCAGCTCCAGCATCCGGTCGGTCTTGCGGTGGTTCTGGTGGCCCTGGGTGCCGGCCAGGACCGTGTAGTCGTAGGACATCACCACGGCCGGGCCGCCGTTGATCTCGCCGACGCCGCAGACCAGGCCGTCGGCGGGGGTGCGGGCGATGAGGTCGTCCAGGGAGCGGCGGCGGCGCTGCGCGGCGATGGCCAGCGCGCCGTACTCGGTGAACGTGCCCGGGTCGCACAGGTCGTCGATGTTCTCCCGGGCGGTGCGGTGCCCGCGGGCGCGGCGTCTGGCCACGGCCTCGGGACGGGCGGCGTCCTGGCCGATCCGGTGGCGCGCGCGGACCTCGGCGAGGTCGGCGCGGATCTCGTCCAGGTCGATCCGCTCCTCCTCCTCGGCGTGGTCGCCGCCGGCGTCGGCCGGTTCCAGGAAAAGCAGCGGCGCGCCCTCGGCGACGGTCGCGCCGGGCGCGGCGGCGATCCGGCGCACGATCCCGGCCCGCCCGGCCCGGATGACGTGCTCCATCTTCATCGCCTCGAGGATCAGCACCGGGGCTCCGGCCCGCACCAGGTCGCCCTCGGCGACCTCGGCGCTCACCACGGTGCCCTGCATCGGCGCCGGGACTGCCACCGTCCCGGCAGGCGCGGCGGCGGTGTCCGGCTCGGCCGGCCGCGCGGTGGGGAGGTCCGCCAGGAGCTCGTCCAGGTGGTCGGCGAGGAAGCCGGTGTCGAACCCGCCGGGCGCGAAGCCGGGGTGCCGCAGCACGGCCCGGAGCAGCGGGACGTTGGTCTCCACGCCGCCGATCTCGAACTCCTCCAGCGCCCCGGACACCCGGGCCACGGCGCCCGGCAGGTCGGCGGCGCGCGCGACGACCTTGGCCAGCAGCGGATCGTAGCGGGCGCCCACCTCGTAGCCGGGGTGGCCGTGGGTGTCCACGCGGACGCCGGGGCCGGACGGCGGAGCGAACGCCGTCAGCGTCCCCGAGCCGGGGCGGGGCATACCGTCGCCGTCCAGCGTCTCGGCGTTGACCCGCACCTGGATCGCGGTGGCGCGCGGCCGGGGCGGCGGGACGTCCAGGCCGACCGCCGCCAGGTCCTCCCCGAGCGCCAGCCTGATCTGCGCCTGGACGAGGTCGACGCCGGTGACCTCCTCGGTGACGGTGTGCTCGACCTGCAGGCGCGGGTTGGCCTCCAGGAACCAGAACTCCTCCCCCGCCACCAGGAACTCGAAGGTGCCCAGGCCGTCGTAGCGGACGCGCCCGGCCATCCCCGCCGCCGCACCGATCACCGCCTCCCGCACCGCGGACGGCAGCGCGGGCGCGGGCGCGATCTCCACCAGCTTCTGGTGGCGGCGCTGGAGGCTGCAGTCGCGTTCCCACAGGTGGGTGACGGCACCGGTACCGTCCCCGGCGATCTGCACCTCGATGTGGCGGGCGCGCGGGACGTACCGTTCTGCGTAGAGGCCGCCGTCGCCGAACGCGGCGAGCGCCTCGGAGCTGCACCGCTCGTAGGCGGCGGCCAGCTCGTCCGGCGACGCGACCACGCGCATCCCGCGCCCGCCGCCTCCGGCGAGGGCCTTGAGCATCACCGGGGCGCCGCCCTGCGCCTCGGCGAACGCCCGCGCCTCCTCGAGGGTGACGGGGCCGCCGGTCCCCGGGGCGACGGGCACGCCGGCCTCGGCGGCCAGCGCGCGGGCCCGCGCCTTGTCGCCGAACAGCTCCAGCAGATCCGGGCGCGGCCCGACGAAGGTGATCCCGGCGGCGGCGCAGCGGGCGGCGAAGGCGGCGTTCTCGCTGAGAAACCCGTATCCGGGGTGGATCGCCCCGGCGCCGGCGTCCTTGGCGACGGCCAGGATCGCGTCGGCGTCCAGGTAGCCCGCCGCGCCCTCGCCCGGCAGCTCCCGCACCTCGCCCGCCCTGCGCAGCCGCGCGAAGGGGGCGTCGTCGCGGGTGCGGACCGCCACCGTGGGCAGGCCCAGCTCGTCCGCCGCCCGCAGGACCCGCAGCGCGATCTCGCCGCGGTTGGCCACCAGGATCGCGCTCGCGGTCACCGGCCTTCCTCCTCCGCCGCCGTCGTCCGGCCGGACACCCGCGCGGCCGTCACGCCCCTGCATACCATCCCGGCCGAACGCCGTTCAGTCCCGGGTGGTCCGCGGCGGGCGCTCGTCCCGCACCGGCCTGTCCAGTGTCCGGTCGTCGTCACCGCCCGCACCCGGAGGATAATGACGGAGGGCGGCCCCGCGGCCGCCCCGGAACGCGCGAGGACCGGCCTTCAGCCCCGGCACCTGGAGGAACATCGATGAGCACCGCTCGCCCTTCGCATCGGGACGCCCTGCTGGACGCCGCCGCCGAGCAGCTCGTCCAGCGCGGCTACCGGGGCGTCCGGATGCGGGACGTGGCCGCGGCCGTCGGGGTGAGCCGGCAGACCGTCTACAACGAGTTCGGCGACAAGTGGGGCCTGGCCCAGGCGGTGGTCGTCCGCGACAACGAGCGCTACCTGGAGGGCATCAACCGGCTGCTGTCCGAGCACGAGGATTTGTACTCGGCGGTCGAGGCGGCGGTGCTGTTCACGCTGGAGACCTCGGCCGACGACCCGATCAAGAAGGCGGTGCTCACCGGGGCGGGCGGCGACGAGCTGCTGCCGCTGCTGACGACCCGGGCCGAGCCGGTGCTGTTCACCGCCAGCGCGCGGATCGTCGACCACGCGCTGCAGCAGTGGCCGGAGATGCGGCGGGAGGAGATGGCGGAGATCGCCGACGCGGCGGTGCGGCTGACGATGAGCCATCTGGTGCTGCCGTCCGAGCCGCCCGAACGGGTCGCGCAGTTCATCGCCCGGATGGTGACGCGCTACCTCGGCACCTCCAGCGGAACCCCCTCCGGCGACACGTGAGCCGGATGCGGTGCTGAGCCGGGGTGCGGAAAAGCGCTGGCCCGTCCTGGGCCGGCGGCGCTAGATTCGTCCTCACCTCGCGGCTGCTGAACCGGAGGCCCACGGCGGGTCCGCCCCGCCCTCTTGCCATGCCATCGGCCCCTGCCTCCAGGCCGTTCGCCAGCAGCAGCGAAGGAACTCCCTCTCTCATGCACGCACGCCAAGACCATCGTCTGGAACGCGTCGACGACCACTGGCTCCGCCTGCCCAACCGCTGGGACATCCCCGTGGAGATCTGCGCGGGCCCGGACGTCCCCCTGGAACCGGCGGCCGTGGACGAGGTCCTCTCCGTCCTGGAGACCGCCGAGACACTCGAACGGCTCGCCGAGGCCACACCCGGCTACGACGGCCCCGCGCCCCGCATAGCCCGGCTCGCGCTGACGCCCGACTTCCACAAGGGCGCGGGCATCCCGATCGGCACGGTCGTGGAGACCGAACACGCGCTGATCCCGCAGGCGGTCGGCAACGACGTCAACTGCGGCATGCGGCTGGAGGTCACCTCCCTGGACGTGGACGCCGTCCGGCCGCGCCTGGACGCCCTCGAACGCAGGTTCCGCCACCTGTACTTCGAGGGCGGCCGCCGGATCGCGCTCACCCCCGTCCAGCGCGAGGCGCTGCTGCGCGACGGGCTGCCAGGGCTGCTGCTGGCGCCCGGCCCGGCCCGCTGGCCCGGGCTGCGCCCCGGCGACGCCGACGACAGCGTGGACCGCGCGCACGCCTGCGCGTTCCCGGCCCGCACCGCCGCCGCGTTCGCCGACTGGATCGGCAGCGCGGGCGGGGCCTCCGGGGAGCCCAGCAACGACGGGATCATCGGCGGGATCGGCGGCGGCAACCACTTCGTGGAGCTGCAGTACGTGGCGCGGGTGCACGACGCCTCGGCGGCGCACGCGTGGGGCCTGGCGCCGGGCACGGTGGTGACGATGGCGCACAGCGGGTCGCTGTCGCCGGGCCACCAGGCCGGCGGCACCGCGCTGGATCTGCTCCGCGCCGGCTGGCCGGCGGGGCTGCCCCGTCCCCGCAACGGGATCATGCCGTTCCTGCCGGACCGGCGCCCGGAGGCGGACGCGGCCCGGCGGCGCTACCTGGACGCGTTCGGCAACGCCGCCAACTTCGCGCTCGGGAACCGCTTCTTCCTGTCGCTGACGATGCGCGCGGGGCTGGCGGCCGAGTGCGGCGAGCCGGACGCCCGCCCGCTGTACGACGCGCCGCACAACCTGTTCTGGCAGCACGGCGGCGGACAGGACGGCGGACAGGGCGGCGGCACGGACGGCGACCTCGCGCACGGCCGCGTCGTCCACCGCAAGGGCGCCACCCCCGCGGGCGGGCACGCCGACACGGTCGGCGGCCCGTTCGCGATGTGGGGCGAACCGGTGATCGTCCCGGGGTCGATGGGGGCGGCGAGCTTCGTGCTGCGCGGGCTGGGCGAGCCCCGGACGCTGGGCAGCGCCTGCCACGGGGCCGGCCGCCGGGTGCCGCGCGGCGCGTCGGCGCGGGCGAACGACGCGGAGCTGGAGGCGTTCCTGCGGGAGTTCCGGGTGGTGACGCCGCTGGACCACCGGGACCCGGTGGTGGCCCGCCGCGCGGACGTGATGGCGGCCTGGCGGCGCGACCTGAAGCAGGAGGCGCCCTGGGCGTACAAGGACATCGGGCCGGTGGTGGCGGGGCTGGCCGGCGGCGGGGTGGCCGTCCCGGTCGCCGAGCTGCGCCCGCTGCTGACGGTGAAGGGATGACGGTGCGCCGACGACGTCCCGGACCACCTGCGTCAGTGCCCACTTACTCGGTGGGTTACGGTAGTGCGCACGGACCGCTGGACGGGCCGCCGAGACAAGGCTGCGAGACAGGCTGCGAGACAGGCTGCGAGACAAGGCTGCGGAGGAACGCGCATGGACTTCGACCTGCCGGAGAGCGCGATCGCGGTGCGCGAGGGCGTGGCGAAGATCGCCGGGAGGTACGGCCAAGACTACTGGGACGAGTGCGACGGCGCCAAGCGCTGGCCCGAGGAGGTCTGGCGGGAGCTGGTGCGGGGCGGCTGGCACAGCCTGGCGATCCCCGAGGAGCACGGCGGCGCGGGCCAGGGCCTGCTGGAGCTGGCGGTGGCGCTGGAGAGCCTGGCGGCGGGCGGGGCGGGCGGCGCCGCCTCGTTCATGTACCTGCTCACCCCGGCGTTCGGCGGCCTGACCATCACCCGGCACGGCACCGAGGAGCAGCGGCGGGAGTTCCTGCCCGCGATCGCCGCCGGCGAGCTGGAGACCTGCTTCGCCATCACCGAGCCGGACGCGGGCAGCAACGCCATCAACATCACCACCCAGGCCCGCCGCGAGCCCGGCGGCGACTACCTGGTCAGCGGCCAGAAGATCTGGATCTCCGGGGTCGAGCGGGCCGACTACATGGTCCTGGTCACCCGGACGATCCCGGCCGCCGAGGCCAAGCCCCGCACCGCCGGGTTCACGGTGCTGCTGGTCGACGTCAAGGAGGCCGTGGCCAAGGGCACGCTCACCTACCAGCCGATCCCCAAGCTGGGCACCAACACGGTGGCCTCCAGCACGGTGTTCCTGGACGAGGTCCGCGTGCCCGCCGGCCGCGTCCTCGGGCAGGTCGACCAGGGGTTCGCCGTCCTGTGGGACATCCTCAACCCCGAGCGCATCCTGGCCGCCGCCGCGGGCGTGGGCTCGGGCGAGCTGGTCCTGGAGATCGCCTGCGCGTACGCGCGGGAGCGGGCGCCGTTCGGCAAGCCGATCGGCGCCAACCAGGGGGTGGCCTTCCCGCTGGCCAAGATCAAGGCGCAGCTGGACCTGGCCCGGCTGATGACCTACAAGGCGGCCTGGCTGTGGGACCGGGGACGGCCGTGCGGCTCGGAGGCCAACGTCGCCAAGCTCACCGCCGCCGACGCCTCCTGGCAGGCCGCCGACCGCGCGTTCCAGACCCACGGCGGCATGGCGTACTCCCTGGAGTACCCGGTGGCGCGGATGTTCCGGGACGCGCGCATCGCCAAGAACATCCCGGTCGCCGAGGAGATGGTGCTGGCCCACATCGCCCAGCACGAGCTGGGCCTGCCCCGATCGTACTGAGCCGGGCCGGACCGGGTCGCACGGGGCCGCCGAGCACGGCGGGAACGGAAGGCCGCCGTTTCCGCCGTGTTAAGCGCAGGTTAGATAACACCCCCTCCCCCTTTACGGAGGCCACCCCGGCGGAGAGGCTCCCACCTGCAACGATTCCCGCAGGAGGTCCCCCCGTGACGACTCAGGCACCCGCGCGCACACCCTGGAGGGCGGTGCTCGGCGGCTCGGTCGGCAACATGGTGGAGTGGTACGACTGGTTCGTCTACGCCAGCTTCGCCACCTACTTCGCCGCCTCGTTCTTCCCCAAGGGCGATCCGACCGCGCAACTGCTCAACACCGCCGGCATCTTCGCCGTCGGGTTCTTCATGCGGCCGATCGGCGGCTGGCTGCTCGGCCGGTACGCCGACCGGCGGGGCCGCAAGGCGGCGCTCACGCTGACGGTGACGCTGATGTCGGGCAGCGCGCTGCTGATCGCGATCGCCCCCACCTACGACTCGGTCGGCTACTTCGGCGCGGCGGTGCTGCTGGTCGCCCGGCTCCTGCAGGGCCTGTCGGTCGGCGGCGAGTACGCCGCCAGCGCCACCTACCTCACCGAGGCCACCCCGCCCGGCCGGCGCGGGTTCGCCTCCAGCTTCCAGTACGTGTCGATGACCGCGGGCCAGCTCATCGGGCTCGGGCTGCAGATCGTCCTGCAGCGCACGATGTCGGAGGAGGCGCTCGGCTCCTACGGCTGGCGGATCCCGTTCATCATCGGGGCGCTCGGCGCCGCCGTGGTGTTCTACCTGCGCCGCAACCTGCTGGAGACCGAGGCCTACGACGAGGAGGCGCACGGCGGCGAGGGCCACTCCGGCGCCGAGCGCGGCACCATCCGCCAGCTGCTGCGGTACAAGAGGGAGGCCGCGCTGGTCATCGCCCTCACCATGGGCGGCACGGTGGCGTACTACACCTACACCACCTACCTGACCAAGTACCTGTCCAACACCGCCGGGCTGGAGAAGTCGACCGCGACGCTGGTGAGCTTCTGCGCGCTGTTCGTCTTCATGTGCGTCCAGCCCGCCGCCGGGGCGCTGTCGGACCGGATCGGCCGCCGCCCGCTGCTGATCACCTTCGGCGTCGGCGCGACGCTGGGCACGGTGCCGCTGATGACCGCGCTGTCGGGGGTGAACGGGTTCGCCGGGGCGCTGGCCCTGTCGCTGCTCGGGCTGTTCATCGTGACCGGCTACACCTCGATCAACGCGGTGGTGAAGGCGGAGATGTTCCCCACCCACGTGCGGGCGCTGGGGGTGGCGCTGCCGTACGCGATCGCCAACGCGATGTTCGGCGGGACCGCCGAGTACGTGGCGCTGTGGTTCAAGAACGCCGAGATCGAGTCGGGCTACTACTGGTACGTCGCCGGCTGCGCCGCGGTGTCGCTGGTGGTGTACCTGTTCATGCGGGAGACCCGGGACGCGGCGCTGTCCCGCCGGGAGCGCGGCGAGGACGCGGGCCGGGCCTCCGATCCGGTGGCGGCGCGCGTGTGAGCCGCGTCTAACCTGGGCGCATGCGCGTTCTCCTGGTCGAAGACGACGACCGGCTGGCCGGGGCGCTCACCACCGCGCTGGCCCGGCACGGTCATGAGATCGTGCGCGCCCACCTGGCCGTCGACGCCCTCCGCCTGGCGGGGGGCGTCGACTTCGTGCTGCTGGACCTGGGCCTGCCGGACATGGACGGGCTGGAGGCGCTGCGCCGGGTGCGGCGGGTGTCGGTGGTGCCGATCATCGTGGTGACCGCCCGTACCGAGGAGCGGGACGTGCTGCGCGGGCTGCGCTCGGGCGCCGACGACTATCTCGTCAAGCCGTTCCGCACGGCGGAGCTGATGGCGCGGATGGAGGCGGTGGCGCGGCGCGGGACCCGGCCGCTGCCGGTGCGCGACCAGGTGGTCGTGGCCGGGGACGTCCGGATCGACCTGGAGACCCGGCGGGTCACGGTGGCCGGGGAGCCGGTGACCCTGACCCGCCGGGAGTTCGACGTGCTGGCGCTGCTGGCGCGGGAACCGGGGGTGGTCCGCAGCCGGGAGGAGATCCTGGACGCGGTGTGGGGCGATCCGCTGCTGTCGGCGTCCCGGTCGCTGGACGTGCACGTCGCGGGGCTGCGCTCGAAGACGGCCCGGCCGGGCCTGGTGGAGACGCTGCGCGGCACCGGCTACCGGCTGGGCACCGGGGCGCCATGAGGCGGCGGCTCGTCACGACGTTCGCCGCCCTGATCGCGCTGGTGATCGCGGGGCTGGCCATACCGCTGGGCCTGGCCTACTCCTCGCACCGCACCGGGCGGCTGCTGCTGGACCGCCGCGCCGACGCGACCCGGTTCGCCGAGCTGGCCGACCAGGCGGTCCGGGAGGGCGACCTGTCCGGGCTGACCGCCGAGATCACCCGCTACGCCGAGCTGTACGGGGCGGCGGTGCGGGTCCGCGGCCGGGACGGGGCGGTGCTGGCCGAGGCGGGCGCGATGCCGGGCGACGACCGGACCGCGACCCGGCTCGCGCTGTCGGGCCGCACGACCGAGGACCTGCCGGCGGTGACCCCGTTCGGACCCGGCACCGTGATGATCGCCGAGCCGGCGGGCCGGGACGCCCAGCTGTCGGGCGCGGTGCTGCTGCGCGTCCCGACCGGCCACGCCCGCCGCGACGTGGGCCTGGTGTGGGGCGCCCTGGCGCTGGGCGCGCTGGCGGCGCTGGCCTGCTCGACGCTGGCGGCCCGGGGGCTGGCGCGCTGGATCCTGCGGCCGGTGACCGAGCTCGACCGCACCACCGGCGCGATCGCCGAGGGTCACATGGAGGCCCGCGCCAGCCCGGACGTGGGCCCCTCGGAGCTGCGGCGGCTCAAGGAGCGGTTCAACGCGATGGCCGACGCGGTCTCGGCCGCCCTGGAACGGCAGCGCGCGTTCGTCGCCGACGCCTCGCACGAACTGCGCACCCCGCTGACCGTGCTGTCGCTGCGCCTGGAGAACCTCCAGCCGCACCTGGAGGCGGCGGGCGCGGCCGAGTACGAGGAGGCCCTGGCCGAGGTGGACCGGCTGGCCGCCCTCGTCGAGGACCTCCTCGCGCTGGCCAGGGTCGAGGCGGGCGCGGTCGTGCGGGACGTGGAGGTCGTCGGCGAGTTGCGGCCGAGGCTGGAGGGCTGGCGGGAGGTCTTCGCGGCCCGGGGCCTGGCGCTGGAGACCAGCCTGCCGGAGACGGCGCACGTGACGGCCGTGCCCGACGCGGCCGCCCGGATCGCCGACATCGCCCTGGACAACGCGCACAAGTTCGTGCCCAAGGGCGGCACGGTGACCGTCCGGCTGGACGGCCGGGTGCTGCGGATCTCCGACGACGGCCCCGGTCTGCCGGAGGCGGAACGGCGGGAGGCGCTGGGCCGGTTCTGGCGTTCGGGCGAGCACGCCAACGTCCCGGGCAGCGGCCTGGGCCTGGCCATCGCCGCCGAACTGGCCGGCAGGTCGGGCGGGACGCTGGAGCTGCTCCCCAACCGGCCGCGCGGGCTGGTCGTCCGCCTCACCCTGCCCGGCGGCCCCAACGGCGACCACGGGCACGGGCGGGACGCTCAGCCGTAGACGGAGCGGTAGTAGGCCGCGGCGCCCGGATGCAGGGGCACCGAGCCGGTGCCGATGGCGTAGCGCTCGTCCAGCCTGCCGCCGGGCGCGTCGGGGACCCGGAGCCGGTCCCGGCTGGAGAACAGGATCCTGGTCACCGCGCGGGCGTGCCGTGCGGCCATCCCCATGCGGCAGACCAGGTGGCTGGCCGTCCCGACCGTGGCGACCGGGCCGCTCAGGCCGTACGAGCGGGCCGGCACCGACGCCTCCTCGTACAGCGGGCCGTGGGCCCGGCGCAGCGGCGTCACCAGGCCGTCGAGGGCGATGAGCCGGATGGGCGTCCCGCGCCGGAACTCCTCCAGCGCGGGCGTGGGCACCCCGCCCGACCAGAAGAACGCCTCGATCCGGCCGCTGCGCAGGGCCTCGATCGACTCGTACAGGCCCAGCCGGAGGACGCGGGTGCGGCGGCCCGGGGCGCGGGCGGCGCCGGCGGCGGCCAGGATCCGCTCGGCGGTCACGGCCGTCCCGGACCCGCCGGCGTTGATCGACACCGTACGGCCCGCCAGGTCCGCCGGGGTCCTGATCCGCGAGTCCGCCCGGACGATGAGGTGCACGTAGTTCATGTAGAGGCGGGCGAGGGCGGCGACGGGCAGGCGCCGCACCCGCACGGCGTCCTCGGCGCTGTCGGCCAGCGCGAAGCCGACGTCGGCGCGGCCCTCGGCGAGCAGGCCGAGATTGGCCACGCTGGCGGCGGTCGGGAGGACCCGCACCGTGAAGCCGTGGCGGCGCAGCTCGGCCGCCAGCCGGGCGCCGAGCGCCTCGTACGGGCCGCCCCGGCCACCGGTGGCCAGCCTGAGCACGGTCCCGCCGCCGTCGCCGGAGGAGCACCCGGCGGCCGCGGGGGACGCCGCGCCGGCCGCCGAGAGCACGGCGGCGCGCAACAGGGTCCTGCGGGACGGGGCCATGCCCGTACGCTACCCACCCCGGTCACCCGCCCGGCCAGAGCGCGGCGGCGCGATGGGCCAGATCACCGGGCAGCACGTGCGATCCTCCCGAGGGCGGGACCGGGCCCCCATCTTTCCGAATCACATTCGGTCGGGTGAACGCCCCCCGGAGGTGTTGCCTGGATCACACCCAAGGCCCAGCATGGGACGCAGCGATCTTCCACCCCGCCCCGCGCTCTCTCGCAGCCGAGGAGAACGTCCCATGACCGAGTCCCACGCCAGCTCCTACGCCAGCGCCGTGCTCAACGCCCCCGCCGACGAGGTGTGGTCCTACCTGCGCGACTTCGCCAACCTCGCGGAATGGATGCCGGGCGTGGAGACCGGCGTCATCGAGGACGGCGGCCCCGCCGACCGGGTCGGCTGCGTGCGCCGCCTGATCGGCCCCGGCGACTCGGTGTTCCGCGAACGCCTCAGCAGCCTGGACGACGACGGCCGCACCTACACCTACGACGTCCTCGAATGCCCGCTGCCGGTGCGGGAGGGCCGCAGCCGGATCCGGGTGGCGCCGGTGACCGACACCGGACAGTCGTTCGTGGAGTGGTCCG
Source organism: Actinomadura rugatobispora (assembly GCF_055379765.1). Lineage (NCBI taxonomy): Bacteria > Bacillati > Actinomycetota > Actinomycetes > Streptosporangiales > Thermomonosporaceae > Actinomadura > Actinomadura rugatobispora. The sequence continues at coordinate 11,397,856 of NZ_AP029191.1, forward strand.
GCGAGTTCAGCACCGACCCGGCCGACCGGGAGGCGATGGAGAAGACCTTCGCCACGGGCATCTACGCCACCGGCATCGGCGCCCTCCGCAAGCGCTTCGGCTGACCGCGCCGACGCTCAGGCCGACGCGGTCAGGTGAACCTCGGCGGGCGCTTCTCGCGGACGGCGGCGACGCCCTCGCGCGCGTCCGGGCCGGTGAAGCCCAGGAACTCCAGCGCCAGCGACGCGTCGAAGGACGGGCCCGCCAGCCGCAGCCAGTTGTTGAGCGCGTGCTTGGTGTGGCGGATCGCCTCGGCGGCGCCCCCGGCGAGGCGGCCCGCCACCTCCAGCGCCCGCTCATGGACCCGGTCGTCGTCCACGCACAGGCTCACCAGGCCGATCCGCTCGGCCTCCTCGCCGGTCACGGCGTCGCACAGCAGCAGGTAGTACTTGGCCTTGGCCATCCCGCACAGCAGCGGCCACACGATCGCGGCGTGGTCTCCGGCCGCCACGCCCAGCCGGGTGTGCCCGTCGATGATCTTCGCGGAGCGGCCCGCCACCGAGATGTCGGCCAGCAGCGCCACCGCCAGGCCCGCCCCCACGGCCGGGCCCTGGATCGCGCTCACCACCGGCTTGGAGCAGTTGATCACGTTCATCACGATGTCGCGGGCCTCGCGCATGATCCGGGCCCGGGCCGCGTGGTCGTCCATCATGTCCTCGATCATGGCCAGGTCGCCGCCCGCCGAGAAGGCGGTGCCCTCGCCGCGGACCAGCACCGCGCGCACCTCGTCGTCGGCGTCCACGTCCCGCCAGATCCCGGCCAGCTCGCGGTGGCCGGCGGCGTCCACGGCGTTGAGCCTGCCCGGCGTGCTCAGCGTGATCCGCAGGATCCCGGGCCCCGCCCAGTCGATCTTCAGCCGCTCGTAGGCGCCGTACCTGCCGTCCCGGGCGTCGCCCATGCCGTTCCTCCCGCTCGCTCGGCGTCTCCCGCGTCCGCCGCCCGCCGCTCACACGGCGCTGTCACGCCGGGGCGAGGCGGCGAACGCCGCGCGCAATCGTCGCACAGCGAACTCCATGGCCTCAGCCCCGGCGTCGAACAGATCGGGCAGCAGGAAGAAGGAATGCACCACGCCCTCGTAGCGGCGCAGCTCCACCGGGACCCCGGCCTCCGTCAGGCGGCGCGCGTACGCCTCGCCCTCGTCCCGCAGGACGTCGTACTCGGCGGTGATCACGGTGGCGGGCGCGGCCCCGGCCAGATCGGGCGCGCGCAGCGGCGCCAGGCGGGGATCGGCGGGGTCGGCGCCGCCGCGGTAGAGCTCCAGGTTGCGGGCCATCCCCTCGGCGTCCAGGCCGTAGCCCCGGCCGTACGCGGCGTAGCTCGGGGTGTCCATGGCGGTGTCGGTCACCGGGTAAACCAGCAACTGGTGGGCCAGGCGGACGCCCCGGTCGCGGGCCATGAGCGCGACGGCGGCGGCCAGGTTGCCGCCCGCGCTGTCACCGGCGACGGCCACCGCCCGCGGATCCACGCCGAACCGCCCGGGCTCGGCGATGGCGGCGGAGGTCACCGCCCAGGCGTCCTCGACGGCGGCCGGGAACGGATGCTCGGGCGCCAGCCGGTAGTCGACGTTCAGGACCGCGCAGCCGGCCTCTGCCGCCAGTTCGCGGCAGGCGGCGTCCACGTTCTCGGGCCCGCCGACCACCCATCCCCCGCCGTGCAGGTAGACCAGCGCGGGCAGCGGCGAGCGGCCCTCGGGACGGTAGAGCCGCAGCGGCACGGGGCCGTCCTCGCCGGGCACGGTCACATCCCGCACCTCGGGCAGCTCTCGGCGCTCCAGGGGGAGCACGGCGCCGACCTGGCGGCGCATCTTCTCGATGGACCGCTCCCACCAGTCCCCGTCCGTACCGTCGCGGGCGTCCGCGCTCGCGGCCTCCTCCGGCTCCGTCCAGGCCCGCAGGAACTCCAGGTACCTGCGCGTCTGCGGATGCAACGGCGCCACCGGGTCAGCGTCCGGAGGCCTCGGCCACCAGCGCCTCGAACAGGCGGCGGTCGTCGCCCTCCTCCGGATGCCACTGCACGCCCAGCCCGAACCGGTGGCCCTGGAGCTCCAGGCCCTCCACGACGTGGTCGTCGGCGCGGGCGACCGGGGTCAGCCCCTTGCCCAGGCGGTGCACGGCCTGGTGGTGGTAGGTGGGCACGTCGGAGGAGTCGCCGAGGATCTTGCCCAGGGTGCTGGTCGGGTCGATCTGCACGCGGTGGTGCCCGACCATCCCGAGGCTGGGGGCGTGGCCCTGGTGGCCGACGGCGTCGGGGAGGTGCTGGATGATCGAGCCGCCGCGCGCCACGTTCAGCACCTGCATGCCCCGGCAGATCGCCAGGAACGGCAGGTCGGCGTCGATCGCGGCGCGGATCAGCGCCAGCTCGAAGCGGTCGCGCTGCGGCTGCGGCGGGCCGGTCTCGTGGTGCCGCTCCGCGCCGTAGAGCTCGGGGTCGACGTCGCCGCCGCCGGCGAACACGATCCCGTCCAGCCGGGCCACGAGCGCGTCCAGCCCGCGCAGGCCGGCGGTCGGCGGCAGCATGACCGGGAAGCCGCCCGAGCGCTCGACGGCGCGCGGGTACGGCGCGGGCAGCAGCGCCGCCTCCCGCACCCACACTCCCCAGCGGGCCGGTTCGAGATAGCTCGTGATGCCGATCAGCGGTGGAGCGTGGGCGGCGTCGCCGGAACCGCCCGGAGCACCGCGGGTCGCCTCTCGCATGCCTGGTCCCTCCCGTTGTGCGCCGGCCACGGCTCGTTTCACGGGTGCGGTGGTCGCACCGCCTCGCGGGTCATCATGTCGCATGACCCCGGTTTTCGGACCGGCCCTCCCCCGGCCTCGTACGGGCCAGCCTGCCGCACGTCCTTGACACGCGCAGGCCGATGGGCCTAGGTCGCCGCCGCCGCGGGCGGACCCGCTCCCGCACGCCGGCGGCCGCGCGCCTCGACCGGCGAATCAGAAATCTCCTCCAAGGGTAGAGAACTCTCCCCCATGACAACAGGCCCCGGACATCAGCGGGCAGGTAACGCTCAACACACCCATTCCCCCTTCCTTTCATGGCATTTATCCGCGTTTGATCACCGAGTCGCCGGCATCCCACCGATACCGACGAGTATTCTTCGCCCGCCGCAATACGGCCCCGTCACGGAGAATCCAGATCACTTCACCCAGCGTCACGACGCGGTGATCCTTCCGCCGAACGTGTTGAGGACCAGGCTCTTCCGGTGCGAGAATCTCAGCGAGCCGGGCACCCCGCGCGCGCCGGAATCAGCGGAACCCGCGAGCCGATGACCGAAAAGGGCCGGGAGGCGAGCTTGGCGAATGTCCTGGGAACCGCACATCATCAAAGAAAGCTTTACCTGGCTGGAACCCGTCGCGGATGACGCCGCCGGTTATTTCTACGGCCGTTTGTTCGCCGCCGAACCCCGTCTCCGAACACTGTTCCCGCCCGCCATGGACGTCCAGCGCCGGCGGCTCTTCCACGCCCTGGCCGCCATGGTCTGGAGTGCGGACAGCCCCGGCGCGCTGGCCGAGACGCTGGGCCGGCTCGGCCGCGGCCACCGCAGGTACGGGGTGCTGCCCGAGCACTACCCCGCCGTCGGCACGGCCCTGATCGCCACGCTGCGCAAGTTCGGCGGGACGGTCTGGACGCCCGAGGCCGAGGCAGCCTGGACCGCCGCCTACCGTTCCGCCGCCGAGATCATGATCGCGGCGGCGGAACGGGACGCCGAGCGGTCCCCCGCCTGGTGGGTCGCCGAGGTCACCGGGCACGACCGCCGCTCCGGCGACCTGGCCGTGCTCGCCCTGCGCCCGGCCCGCCCGCTGCCGTTCGAGCCCGGGCAGTACGTCCCCGTGCAGGTGTCGCGGTGGCCGCGGATCTGGCGGCCCTACTCGCTCGCCGGGGCGCCCCGCCCCGACGGGACGCTGCGCCTGCACGTGCGCGCGGTGCCCGGAGGATGGGTCAGCGGGGCGCTGGTCCGGCACACCCGTCCCGGCGACTCGGTGCTGCTGGGGCCCGCGCTCGGCGGCATGACCCTCGACCCCGGCTCGCGCCGCGACCTCCTCCTCGTCGCCGGCGGCACCGGGCTGGCCCCGCTCAAGGCGATGGCCGAGCGGGTCGCCGTCTCCTCCCGCGACCGCGGCGTCCACCTGGTGGCCGCCGCCCGCACCGAAGGCGACCTCTACGACCTGCCCGACCTGCTGGCACTGGCCTCCGCCTACCCCCGCCTCCAGATCACCCCGATGATCTCCGACGGGCCGCCGGTCCTCGACGAGGTCCCCGGCCTGGACGAGCGGGAGGTCTACGTCGCCGGCCCGGTCGAGATGGTCAGGAGCACGGTCGACGCCCTCCACCGGCTGGACGTGCCGCCCGCCCGCATCCACCACGACCCGCTGGAGGCCGAGTTCACCAGCCCGCGCGCTCCCGCAGGAACACCGACGTCGCCTCGTCCGCCGGATAGAACGACTCGATCGCCAGTTCCGCCACGGTGATGTCGATGGGCGTGCCGAAGGTGGCGACCGTGCTGAAGAACGACAGCTCGCTGTCACCGGACCGGATCCGCAGCGGCACCACGACCCCGTCCCCGGCCGTCACCGGGACGGGGCCGGCCGCCGGCTCCTCCGCCCCCGGGTAGTCCCGCAACTCCCGGTACAGCTGCGCCAGCGACGGGTCGGCCGTGAGCGCCACATGGCGGCGCACCCGCTCGATCATGTGCGCCCGCCACTCCCCCAGGTTGACGATGTTGCGGGCCATCCCGGCGGGATGCATGCTCAGCCGCAGCACGTTCAGCGGCGGCTCCAGCAACTCGGGCGGCGCGCCCTCCATGAAGAACGCGGACGCCGCGTTGGCGTCGATCAGGTTCCAGAACCGGTCGACGACCACCGCCGGGTACGGCTCGTGCCCCCGCAGGACCTGCCGCAGCGCCGCGCGGACCGAGTCCATCCGCGGCTCGGCCATCGAGGTCTCGGCGTACACGGGCGCGTACCCGGCCGCCACCAGCAGCAGATTGCGGTCGCGCAGCGGCACGTCCAGGTGCTCGGCCAGCCGCAGCACCATCTCGCGGCTGGGCGCCGACCGCCCGGTCTCCACGAAGCTCAGGTGCCGGGTGGAGACATCGGCGTCCGAGGCCAGCTCCAGCTGGCTGAGCCGGCGCCGCTGCCGCCAGGCCCGCAACTGCTCGCCCACCGGCCGCACATCACTGAGTGAGGTCGTCATCGTCGTCACGAACCCGACGCTATCCGCCCCTGGTCATGCCGACGATTACCTCCCCGGTAATCGCCAGGTCCTGGTCAGGCGCGTGTTCTGGGCCGAAGGGAGCCAACCGGGGAGCCAACCCAGGCCGACTTGCCGCCTGGCGTCTCGCGCAGGATCAGCGTCGTCAGCAGCAGCTTGCGGTCGGTAAACGTTCTTGCGGCCGAAGATGTCGCCGAGGCGACGCCGGCGGTGGTCCAGCCGACCGCCGCGGCGTCGGCGTCGAAGACCCTCATGAAGGTGGGGATGGCCGCGATCGCCATCGTGGTCTCGAAGAGCTCGATCACGAGCAGGATGCTCAAGAGGCGCGGTCGGGCAGGTGAGCGGTCGTCGTGGTCGGCGCGGTGGTCCGCGACGGTGAAGGGGCGCTTCCTCAGGGCTCCGCGACGATGTGGTTGTGGAGCACTCCGATCTCCTCGACCTCGCAGGCGACGTGGTCGCCGACGGCGACGTCGGCCGCGGGCGGCGGGGTGCCCAGGGCGACCGTGTCGCCCGGGAACAGGCTGATCCGGTGGCTGATGTGGCTGAGCATCTCGCTCGGGGAAAAGCAGAAGTACCTGGTGTTCCCCGACTGGACCCGCACGCCGTTGACCGTGGCGGTGATGGCGAGCCCCTCCATGACCCGCTCTTCGGTCAGGTCGCGGCGGATCCACGGCCCCCATGACGCGAATCCATCGATCGACTTGCCCACCGCCCAGAACCCGAGTGCCCCGTACTCGGGGGCGGTCAGGTCGTTGAACACGGTCCACCCGAAGATCGCCTGCCGTGCCTCGGCCGGTGACGCCTTGCTCAACGGCCGGCCCACGACGACGGCGAGTTCGGACTCGATCTGCATCGGGCCGGTCAGGATCGACGGGCACACGATCTCCGCCCCGTCACCGCCGGCCGAGTTCACGGCCTTGGGCAGCCACAGCGGCTGCCGTTCCGGAGGCCGGGTCGTGCCCGGCTCCAGGAACCCGCCCATCACGTTCACGAGCCGCACACCGGCCAGTGGCGGGCCCAGCGCCAGGTCCTTCCTGGGCAGTGACCGCCCGTTCCGGCGGGGTTCGCCGAAGACGTCGCCCTCCAGTACGAGGAACCGGTCTCCGGCCACCTCGCCGAAGCGGCAGCCGTCACCGAGGACGGCGCGTGCGAGAAGCTTCATCGGCCTCCGTTCTAGCTGATCGCCTTGCCGTCCTTGAGCGCGCCGATCTCCTCCCACGAGAGACCCAGCTCGAGGAGCACCGATTCGGTGTGCTCGCAGTGTTCGGGGGCGCGTGCGGGAGAGCCGGGGTGCCCGTCGAACTGCACGGGCGCCGCCACCATGGGCACCGAGTGGCCGTTACCGAGGTCGACGTCGGCGAGGTAGCCGTTGGCCCGCACCTGCGGGTCGTCCGCAAGCTCGTCCGGACGCACCGACGGAACCCACTCGCCCTCGAAGCCGGCGAGCACCCGGCACCATTCGTCGAGGTCGCGTTCGGCGAAGACGCCTTCGAGCCACCCGACGCACGCCCGGGCGTTCTCCTTCCGGGCCTCCATGGTGGCGAAACGCGGGTCGGCCGCCATCTCCGGCCGGCCGATCGCCTCGCACAGATCCGGCCAGCGGCGCTCGGGGGCGAGCATCTGCAGCGCGATGATCCGGCCGTCGGCCGTGCGGTACGCCTGCATCAGCGGGTTGGGGACCTCGTAGCGGTCCGGCGGCGTCCGCACGGCCCCCGGCCCGCTGACGCAGGCGTTGATCACGTCCATCTGGACCTGCCACAGGCCCGCGGCGAGCAGGGAGGTGTCGACGGTGGACGGCTCGCCGGTGGTCGCGCGCCGGTACAGCGCGGTCCCGATGGCCCCGGCGATGGTCAGCCCGCCGACCACGTCGCCGAACGCGGGCCTGGGCGAGGCCGGCCACTCGTCGCCGGGCCTGGTGAACAGCTGCTGCATTCCGCTGCGGGCCCAGTACGCGCCCGAGTCGTACCCGCCCCGGCCGGCCTCGGGCCCGCGGGGGCCGAACGCCGTGCCGCTCACGTAGATGATCGACGGATTGTCGGCGCGCACGTCCTCGACGTCGATGCGCAGGTTCCGGCGCCCGCCGGGGCGCAGATTCGTCACGAACACGTCCGCCGAGGCGAGCAGCTTGGACAGCAGGCGCCTGCCGTCCGGGTTCTTCAGGTCGATCCCGACCGAGCGCTTCCCGCGGTTGGTGGTCTGGAACTGGACGTCGGCGCCGTGGTGGAGCTTGCGCATGCCGGCCGTGACGAGCCCCCGGTACGGATCACCCGTCTCCGGGTGCTCGACCTTGACGACCTCCGCGCCCCACTCGGTGAGCACGGCCCCGGACATGGGGACGAACACGTGGGAGGCGACCTCCACGATCCGCACGCCGTCCAGCGGTCGTGCCGTCATAGCGCCGTCACCGTCCCGCGCTGCCGACGAAGTCGCCGACCGTCGTCCTCTTCTGCTCCGCGGTGCCGCGGGCGACGATCGAGACGTCGTGGCCCTCGGCCTCCTTCCGCAGCGCACCGACCGTGCACCGCTCGCGGGGGCGGACCGAGAACGGGTCGTAGGAGAACAGCCGCATCGCGTTCAGATGGGTGACCTTGTCGATCTGCTCGTCGGTGAGGCCGTCCAGCATGGCGTGGGCCACTTCGGGGGACTTCGGCCACGTGCTGTCGGAGTGCGGGTAGTCGCACTCCCACGTGACCATGTCCTCGTTCAGGGCGTCGAGGTTGCGGGCGCCGAAGGAGTCCACGATGAAGCACGTGATGATGTGGTCGCGGAACACCTCGCTGGGCAGGCGCCCGCCGAGGTCGGGACGCGTCCAGGCCTTGTGGTGCTCGTAGGTGTAGTCCGCCCGCTCCAGGAAGTAGGGGATCCACCCGATGCCGCCCTCGGCGAGCGCGACCTTGACTCCCCTGAACTTCTGGAAGATCGGGGACCACACCAGGTCGGCGGCGGTGGAGTAGATGTTGATGCCGGAACAGGTGATGCGGACGTTCATCGGCGCGTCCGGCGAGGTCTGCACGTCGACCGACGCGGAGCCGATGTGCATGGTCACGACCGTCCCGGTCTCCTGGCACGCCGCCCAGAACGGGTCCCAGTGGTCGCTGTGCAGCGACGGCAGGCCCAGGGCGTGCGGGTTCATGGAGAAGCTGACGCAGTGCGAGCCCTTGGCGGCGGTGCGGCGGATCTCGTCCGCCATCAGGTGGGGGTCCCAGATCGGCGGGATCGTGCACGGGATGAACCGGCCCGGCTCGGCGCCGCACCAGGCCTCGATGTGCCAGTCGTTGTACGCGCGCACCACGGCGAGCGCGAGGTCGGGATCCTGCTTGGCGCGGCTCGCGAAGAACTGCCCGCAGAACCGGGCCATCGAGGGGAAGTTGAGCGAGCCCAGCACCCCGTTGGCGTTCATGTCCTTGACGCGCTCGTGGACGTCGTAGCAGCCTCGCCGGACCTCCTTGAGGCTCATCGGTTCGAGGCCGTACTCCTCGGGCGGGCGGCCGGCGACCGCGTTCAGCGCCGAGCTGCGCGCCTCGCCCTCAACGAAGACCCACTTGTCGCTGACGTCGTCGGACACCAGCCGCGGGGCCCGGTCGGCGTACCTGGCCGGGATGAAGCCGTCGAACATGTCGGGCGGCTCGATCACGTGGTCGTCCACGCTCACCAGGATCATGTCGTCCTTGTTCATCGGACCTCCTCCTTCGGCGAGTCCAGGTCGCGCCGCCACGACTCCGGCGGCTCCTCGATCCGGTACAGGTGTGCGGCGTTCTCCCAGAGGATCTTCCGGCGCGTCCCGGCCTCGACGTGGCCGAGGCCGGAGTCGATCGTTTCCTGGATGTTGTCGTAGAGGCATGTGACGTGCGGGAAGTCGGTCTCGAACAGGATGTTGTCCAGCGGCATCAGGTCGAGGTAGCGCGTCGGCGCCACCGACTCGAACCAGTACGTCACGTAGACGCTCTGCCGGAACAGCTCCGAGGGCAGCACGTCCCCCGGCTGCCGCTCACGACCCGGCCGGAACGCGCCCAGCCAGCTGTAGTCGGTGGCCTCCAGCATGAACGGGAGCCATCCGATCCCGCTCTCGACCGAGACGAACTTCAGCTCCGGGTAGCGCGTCAGCACGCCCGAGGTGATCAGGTCGGAGCACTGCACGCCGTTCTTCATGAACAGGCTCACCGCCGTGTAGGCCTGCGCGCCCTCGATGCCGTGCTCGGCGTAGCGTTCCGGGGTCGACAGCTCCAGCGTGTCGCCCGCGCTGCCGATGTGGAAGTGGATCGGCAGCCCGGTCGCCCGCGCGGCCTCCCACAGCGGGTTCCAGTGCGGCGCCCCCAGCACCGGAAGCCCGTAGCGCTGGGGCTCGCCGGTGAACAGGATGCCGCGGGCGCCGAGGGGCGCGCAGCGCTCGATCTCCCGCACGGTCGCGTCGATGTCCCAGAACGGCGTGGCGATCACCGGCAGGAGCCGGCGCGCGTCCGCCGACGACCACTCCACGAGGAAGTCGTTGTACGCCGAGACGCACAGCAGCTTCAGCTCCTCGCCGTTCAGCTTCAGGAAGTTCTCGCTGCCGAAGCCGCCGACGTTCGGGTAGAGCACCTGGGCCCAGATGCCCGCCTCGTCCATGTACCGCAACCGCGCGTCCGCCTGGTACGCCCCCGGATGGCAGTCCTCGTAGGTCTGCGGGTAGTCCGGCGGGAACGTCGGCCAACCGGCCACGGCGGTCGCGCCGACCGGCGCGAGCCGCTCCCCGTGGAGCACCCAGGTGTCGGCCGTGCCCTGGCGCACCACCTGCGGAACCTCGTCGCGGTACCGCGCGGGCACCCGGGCCGTCCACACGTCCGGCGGCTCGGTGATGTGAGCGTCCGCATCAATGATCAGATCGACCGTGGCCGGCACATCGACCTCCTGCTCATCGCTTCCACGGCGTGCCTTCGCCGTCGTTCTCCCAGGATCCGGCGGTGCCGCGGCGGGTGTCTCGGCTTGCTCGGCCAAATCCTTGCCCTGCACGGCCAACCCGGTCCCCCGCCCGGCGCGGCTGGCCGGACGCGCGAAACCGGGCGGTCGCTTCCGGACAGGAGCTGGGGTACGGTCCGTTCATGGCCACCCCTGCACAGTGGGACGCTCCTTTGTCTCTTCCGGCCAACCCGACGATCCAGGCCGGCGCCTACTCCCTCGAAGTGGGTGCGGAGGCGGTGACCGGCTGGCACTCCCACGACCTCCACCAGCTCCAGTACGCCTTCGAGGGCATCGCCGAGGTGGAGACGGCGACGGCGCGCTACCTCCTGCCACCGCAGCAGGCCGTGTGGATCCCCGCCGGCGTGGAGCACAGCACCACCCTCACCCACGTCAAGGCGGTCTCGGTGTTCTTCGCCCCCGAGATGGGGCTCGCGGCGGGCGACCGGGTCAGGATCCTCGCCGCCGCACCGGTGATCCGGGAGATGATCCTCTACGCCAAGCGGTGGCCGATCGGCCGCGAGACGACCGACCCGATGGCCGGCGCCTTCTTCGAGGCGCTGGCCTACCTCGTCGTCGAATGGCTGGACCACGAGACCCCGTTGTGCCTGCCGACCACCCGGGACCCGCTGATCGCCGCGGCCATGGACTACACCAACGAGAACCTGGCCGAGGTGACCCTGCAGCGGGTCTGCGCCGCGGTCGGGACCTCCGAGCGAACGCTGCGGCGGGCCTTCCCCGCCGCGACCGGCATGTCCTGGCGCCAGTACCTTCTCGAAAGCCGGCTGCTCAAGTCGATGGCGCTGCTCGCCGAGGACGACGAGAACGTCCTCACGATCGCAGTGGCCGTGGGGTTCCAGAGCGTGAGCGCCTTCACCCGCGCCTTCGGGCGCTACGCGGGCGAGACGCCCACCGCGTACCGCCGGCGGATCCGCACCGGGCACGCCGCCACCGCGACGGCGGAGTCCTGGACGGCCGAGCTGGCCGCGCGTTCGGTCCGGCGGTGGTCCCACCAGTGCGACATCCCCAGGGCGGTGTGACGGCGACGGCCGGCGGACGCGGAACCGTGTCAGTCGGCCCGGAGAATGACGACGGCGGGCTCATGGAAAAAGCTGCCGCCCGGGCACACCAGCGCCGTCCTGGCCCCCGGGACCTGGCGATCGCCTTCGGTCCCGCGCAACTGGCGTACCGCTTCGGCGTAGAAGTTGAAGCCGCCGGCGCGCCCCTGGGAGAGACCGCCTCCGTTGGTACTGACCAGCGTGCGCCCGCGCAGGCGGAGGATGTTCCGCTCCGCGTCCCAGGACGACTCGAACAGCTCGCTCGCCTCGCCGGGCCCGCAGAAGCCGGCCGCCTCGGTGAGCGCGACGGCGTTGAGGGTGAAACCGTCGTACGGGAAGAACAGATCGAGATCGTCCACCGTGAGTGAGCTGCGACGCCAGGCGCCGTCCATCGCCACCCACGCCGCGTTCTCCGTCCAGCCCAGGCTGTTCTCGTAGAACTCGCCGACACGGGTGCCGCCGAGCGACATCGCCTCGACGTACACCGGCCTGGCCCGCAGATCCCGCGCCCGCTCGGCGGTCGTGATGATCAGCGCCTCGGCGCAGTCGGCCGGATAGTCCATGTCGAGCAGTCGCAGCGGTTCCCAGACCATCCGGGACGCGTGGTAGTCGTCCATGGTGATGGGGGTGCGCTGCAGCGCGTTCGGGTTCGTCGAGGCGTGGGTGCGGTTGTTCACCGCGAGCCGTCCGAAGACGTCCTTGGACGCGCCGAAGTCGTGCATGTAGCGCGCCGCCCAGGCGGCGTACACCTCGGCGCTGTGCAACCAGCGGCGGGCGAAGTCGCCCCTTCCGACCGGGCCGCGCTTCAGTTCGGCCGCCCGCCGCCGGAACGGGTCCTGGGCGGCGGACCGCGACATCCCCGGCCCGCGCGTGTAGACCTGAACCACCAGCGCCACGTCGCAGAGCCCGGAGAACACGGCCTCGGCGGCGTGGACGAAACAGGAGCCGAGCCAGCCGTTCATGACCCACGTCGCCCTCTCGACCCCCAGCGCGCCCTGCAGCGCGAGGAAACCGGCGCCGCCCGCCATGGGGTCCATGGCGCTGCCGCAGATGCCGTCGATCTCCTGGAGGCCGATGCCCGCGTCCCGGACGGCGTTGATCGCCGCTTCGAGGCCGAGGGACAACTCCGTGCGCGCGAGATCGCGCCCGTAGGGCGTCGACCCGACGCCGACCACGGCGATGCCGTCCCTCAGCGGGTTGCGGGCCATCCCTGCTCCCGTTCTCGGTCGCGTTCAGCGGGCTCGAACGCCGGGCGGGCGAGCCCGTCGCGCTCGATCCAGGTGAGCCGGACCGGCATGTCGAGCCCGATGTCGTCGAGCGGGCAGTTCACGAGCGGCGCCAGGTAGCGCAGGCCCCGCTGCTCGCTGAGCTCGACGGCCGCCGCCACCGGCGTCCCCGGGTCCGCGCGAGGATCGCGCGCCTGATGGATCAGCGTGAGCATGAAGACGGAACCGTCACCGCTCACCTCGGTCGGCACCACGTCCCAGGACCAGCACCGCGGGCACAGCGGCCGGTGCGGGTACACCCAGCGGCCGCACTCCGAGCAGCGGTTGATCAGCAGCCTCCGTGCCAGCAGCCCGCGGTAGTGCTCGATGTTGTCCCGGTCGATGGGCACCGTGGGGAACGCGGCGAAGACGTCCGCGTCGGTCACCTCATCCACGGTCGCGCCTCGCCGCGCGAGGCATGCCCGCGAACGGGCGGTGCCGTACCGAGTCGTTCGCTCGCACGCCTGTTCGCACCGTCCTTCTTTCCCGCCCGTCCGCGGTCGCTGTGCTCTCCAGGATCGAGCGTCTGCCCGCGCCCGTCTTCTCGCGCCCGGCCAAATCATTGCCCGCGGCGGCCACGCGACCGCGGCGGCCGAAAGGGGCAAGCAGTTGGCCGAGCGCGCAAAGACAACCGAGGTCCGGCCGTGTTGATGATGATCCGAGACCGCGTCGGGGTGAACCAGGAGGACGGGAATGCCTCACAGGGCAGCTGATGATCGATGGTGACCGCCGGCTCCGGACCGCAGCGCCGGTTGTACGAGCTGATGACGCTCATGAAGGCGGCCGACGATCGCCTGAGCAAGGGGATCGCCTCGGGCGAGCTCGTCTGCGTCTACTGGCCTCCACGGGGGCAGGAGGCCATCGCCGCCGCGATGGGCGTGTGCCTCCGCCCGAACGACCAGCTGGTCACGACCTACCGGGGGCTGCACGACCTCATCGGCAAGGGCGTGCCGCTGGTGGAGATCTACGGCGAGATGCTGGGCCGCCAGGTGGGATCGAGCCGGGGCAAGGGCGGGACGATGCACATCGCCCGCCCGGAATCCGGTGTCATGCTGTCGACGGGAATCGTGGGGGCCGGACCGCCCGTCGCGGTGGGGCTGGCGATGGCCGCGCGGCGCAAGGGCCTGGACCGGGTCGTCGTCGCGAGCTTCGGTGACGGGGCCACCAACACCGGCTCCTTCCACGAGGCCGCGAACATGGCGGCGCTGTGGGACCTGCCGATCGTGCTGCTCTGCCAGAACAACCGCTACGCCGAGTCGACGCCGACCGAGCACACGATGAGGATCGAGCGGCTGGCCGACCGGGCGGGCGGCTACGGGATGCCGGGCGTCCGCGTCGACGGCAACGACCCCCTCGCCGTCACCGCCGCGCTGGGCGAAGCCGTGGAGCATGCGCGCACCGGCGGCCCGACCTTCCTCGACTGCGTCACCTTCCGGTTCCGGGGCCACTACTTCGGCGACCCCATGGCCTACATGCCGGACGGGCGGCTGGCCGCCGCGATGGACGCCGACCCCGTGCCCCTGTTCGGGGAGCGCCTGATCAAGGCCGGAATCTGCGGCCGGCGCGACCTCGACGAGATCGACGGTGCCGCGGTCAGGACGGTCGAGGAGGCGCTGGCCACCGTGCTGGCGGCGCCGGCCACGCCGGCCGGCGAACTCGACCGGGACGTCTACGCCGACGCCCGGAACTGCCCCGAATAGAGGTGGACGTGGAAGAACGACGGATGACGATGCGCGAGGCGCTGAACCTCGCGCTGGACCAGGCGCTGGCGCGCGACGAGCGCGTCTTCCTGCTGGGTGAGGACATCGCCGATCCGGGCGCCACGGGCCCGACCGCGGGGCTGTCGACCAGGTACGGCGCCGACCGGGTGCTCGACACGCCGATCTCCGAGTCGGCGATCGTCGGCGCGGCCGTCGGCGCCGCCATGGAGGGGTTCCGCCCGGTCGCCGAGATCATGATCATGGACTTCATCGGGATCGCCGCCGACCAGCTCGTCAACAACGGCGCGAAGCTGCGGTTCATGACCGGCGGGCGGACCGCGGCGCCCATCACGGTGCGGACGCAGGTCTACGGCGGCCTGGGCACCGGGGCGACGCACTCCCAGTCGCTGGAGGCGTGGTTCATGCACATCCCCGGCCTCAAGGTGATCGTGCCCTCGACCCCGCGCGACGGCAAGGGCCTGCTCACCTCGGCGATCTTCGACGACGACCCGTGCGTCTTCGTCGAGACGATCCGGCTCCAGGGCCGGCGCGGAATGGTGCCGGTCGACCCGGAGTTCGCGATCCCGCTCGGCGAGGCCGAGGTGAAGCGGCCGGGCACCGACGTGACGCTGATCGGCTACGGCCGCGGCGTGGTGGAGATGCTGGACGCGGCCGCCGCGCTCGAGGCCGGGGACGTCAGCGCGGAGGTCCTCGACCTGCGCACCCTCGTCCCGCTCGACGTGCCGGCGATGGTCGAGTCCGTGGGCCGCACGCGACGGGCCGTCGTCGTGCACGACGCCGTGCGGTTCGCCGGGCCGGGAGCGGAGATCGCCGCGATCCTGCACCGCGAGCTGTTCGACGTGCTGGAGGCTCCGGTGGAGCGGGTGGGGGCCCGGTTCGTACCGAACCCGGCGCCGCCCGCGCTGGAGTCGCAGATCTATCCGAGCGCCGACCGCGTCGTCGCGGCCGCCGAGCGGACGCTGGCGCCGGCGGCTCGGGCGGGTGCCCGTGGCTGACTTCACGGTCCGGATCCCGCGCGTCTCGGTCGCGATCTCCGAGGCGGAGCTGGTCGAGCTCCTCGTCCCGGACGGAGGGGAGGCCCGGGAGGGCGAGCTGCTGTTCGTCATCGCGACCGACAAGGTCGACTCCGAGATCGAGGCCGGCGCGTCCGGCACGGTGCACTGGAGCGGCGCCGTCGGGACCGTCTACGAGATCGGCGCCGAGATCGGCACGATCCGTTCCCCGGGCTGATCCGCACAGCAGAGGAGGTTGATGCCGATGGCCGCCACCCACGAGCCCCGGCCCGTCCCGTTCGCGATGCGCGACCCGCTGCGCGTTCCGCGCGAGCGCTACTACGACCGGGAGTTCTTCGAGCTCGAGAAGGAGCACCTGTGGCCGCGCGTCTGGCAGATGGCGTGCCGGCTGGAGGAGATCCCGCGTCCGGGGGACTTCGTCGAGTACGAGATCTGCGACCAGTCGATCCTGGTGGTGCGCCAGGACGACCGGTCGGTCAAGGCGTTCCACAACGCGTGCCGCCATCGGGCGACGCAGCTGTGCGAGGGCTCCGGGCGGCTCACCGGCAAGCAGATCGTGTGCCCGTTCCACGGCTGGCGCTGGAACCTCGACGGCAGCAACTCCTTCGTGTACGGCGCGGACGGATTCGCCCCGGAGTGCCTGCGCCCGGAGGACATCCGGCTGCGCGAGTGCCAGGTCGACACCTGGGGCGCCTGCGTCTGGATCAACATGGACCCGGACGCCCGCCCGCTGCGGGAGGCGCTGTCACCGGCGGCGGAACTGCTGGACGCGGTCGGCGCCGAGCACATGCGAGTGTGGTGGTGGAAGGAGACCATCCTCAACGCGAACTGGAAGATGGCCCAGGAAGCGTTCCACGAGGGCTACCACGTGGCGGCCACGCACCCGCAGCTCACCTTCGGCCTGGGCGAGGACTACCCGACCGGCAACGTCGAGTACACCGCCTTCGGCAACGGCCACGCCCGGTTCCAGGGCCGGTTCGACCCCACGGCCGGCGGCGTCTCCCAGGGGCGGGGCGCGGAGGCGTTCCTGGAACGGTCTCGGACGCTGTGGGAGGGCCAGGACGCGATGACGCTCGAACGCGACCTGCACGTCTTCCGGGGGGTGAAGAACCGGGTCCCGCCCGGCGAGGACTTCGCCACGGCCGCGATCAAGGCGTTGTTCGACTACGCCGAAGGCGCCGGCATCCCGCTCCGCCCGACGCCGGAGGGCGTGCGGCTGTGGGGCGGCCAGGTGTTCCTGTTCCCGAACTTCATGATCCTTCCGCAGTTCGGCAACGCGCTCTCGTACCGGGTCCGGCCCCACGGCGACGACCCCGAGCAGTGCCGGTTCGAAGTGTGGTCCCTGACCATGTACCCCGAGGGCGAGGAACCCGGCAGGGCCGCGCTCAAGGGCCGGTTCGCGCCCGATGACACCGACAACTGGGGCCTGATCCCGCGCCAGGACTTCGGCAACATCGCCCGCCAGCAGCGGGGCGTCCATTCCCGCGGCCACCGCGAGCACCGCCTCGCCACCGAATGGGAGCGGGCGATCAGCAACATGCACGTCGAACTCGACCGGCACCTCGCCCGCTGAGGCGATTCGTCCCCCCCGGAGGTTCACCGTGTCCGATGCGGAGCACGTCACCGACGTCGTCGTCGTGGGATCGGGAGGCGGCCTGTGCGGCGCCCTGACCGCGGCGGCGAACGGGCTGGAAACGCTGCTGATCGAGAAGCAGCCGCTGCTGGGCGGCTCGACGGCCATGTCGGGCGGCGTCCTGTGGCTGCCCGACAACCCGCTCATGCGCGCCGAGGGCGTCCCCGACTCCCTGGACGACGCCCTGGCCTACTTCGACTCCGTGGTCGGCGACGCCGGCCCCGCCTCGTCGCGCGAGCGGCGCGCCGCCTATGTGACCGAAGGGGCCGAGATGGTCCGCTTCCTCCAGGAGCGGGGCCTGCGGTTCGTCCGGTGCGAGGGGTACAGCGACTACTACGCGGGGGTGGCGGGCATCCGCGGCGGCAGCGTCCGCGGTCGCTCCATCGAACCCGCGGTGACCGCCGGCAGGGAACTCGGGCCGTGGTTCGACACGCTGATGCCGGGCATGACCGCCGCGCTCGGGATCGTCGTGATGACGGGCGAGGCGGCCACGCTGCAGCTCATCAAGCGGCGGCCGAGGGCCGCCGGCGTCGCCGCCCGCGTCGCCGTCCGGACCGCCGCCGGCCGGCTCAGGCGCGAGGGACGGCTCGCCAACGGCGCGGCACTGGTCGCCCAGACCCTCAAGGCCGCCCTCGCGAGCGGCGCCTCGGTCTGGACGGGCACCGGGCTGGTCGACCTGATCGTGGAGGACGGCCGTGTCGCGGGCGTCGTCGCCGAGCGGAACGGCGAGACCGTGCGGATACGCGCCCGCCACGCCGTGCTTCTGAGCTCGGGCGGGTTCGCCCGCAACCCGGAGATGCGCAAGCGGTACTCCAGGCAGCCCAACGACGGAACCTGGACCGTCGCCAATCCCGGTGACACCGGCGAGGCCATTCAGGCCGCCATGCGCATCGGCGCCGCGGTCGACCTCATGGACGAGGCCTGGTGGATCCCTGCCTCCGTCCAGCCCGGCGGCCGCCCCAGCCCGGTCAACGCCGAGCGCTGCAAGCCCGGTTCGATCATCGTCGACCGGGCCGGCCGGCGCTACTTCAACGAGGCGGTCTCGTACATGGAGGCCGGCCGGCGGATGTACGCGCACAACACCGACGGCGACGCCATCCCGAGCTGGCTCGTCATGGACGCCCGCCACCGCGCTCGCTACCTGTTCGGCTTCCGGCCCCGCATTCCCGGGGAGTGGCTCACCAACGGCTACGTGAGGAAGGCCGACACTCTGGAGGAACTCGCCCAGACCTGCGGCATCGACCCGGCAGGGCTGGCCGCCACGGTGCAGGGCTTCAACGCGGCGGCCGAACAGGGCCGGGACCCGGAGTTCCGTCGCGGCGAAGGCGCCCACGAACGGTACCAGGGCGACTACGGCAACAAGCCGAACGCCTCGCTCGCCCCCGTCGACAAGCCGCCGTTCTACGCGGTCGAGCTCTATCCCAGCGACGTGGGCACCAGCGGCGGCCTCCTGTGCGACGAGTTCGCCCGCGTCCTCGACAACGACGGCGACCCGATCCCCGGCCTCTACGCCGCCGGGAACTGCACCGCGTCCCTCATGGGCCGCGCCTACCCAGGGGCGGGCGCGAGCATCGGCGCCAGTTTCGTCTTCTCCCACATCGCCATGAAGCACGCCGCGCGCCTCGCCGGAGCGGAGACGTGACCGGAGAGCACCGGAGGCCGGTGGTGCACGTCGACCCCATCGGAGCCGACCTCGAACCCCTGCCCGGAGAGACGATCATCGAGGCCGCCTGGCGCCTCGGCTACCGCTGGCCCACGGCGTGCCACGGCCAGGCGACCTGCGCGGCCTGCCACATCGAGGTGATCAGCGGCACCGAGCACCTGACTCCCCCCGATGAGGAGGAGCGCGCCACCATCGAAGACCGCCTCCCCCGCCGCCAGGACCCCACCCGATTCAGGCTCGCCTGCCGGGCACAGGCGACCGGCAACGTCACCGTGCGCAAGACCGGCGTACGACGCGAGCCCCGGTGAACCAGGCGAGCGGCTCATGTGTGACTGGACGGTTTCGGCACCTCTCTGTGTCAGCCGCAATGAGCAGAGAGGACTCCAGCTTGTTGGATCAGTGGCGTTGATCGCGGTCTGCGGCCAAGATCAACAAGCCTGTGGCCAGGGGTCGCCCGAGTTACACCTGCCGCCCGCCGGGCTGGCTCATTCAACGGCACGCGTGCCGGCCACAGCCGCCGACGAGAGTGGCTCAAGACATCCGATGGCCGTAAGAGTCAAGCGGCAGTGGTGGGTGGCGGAGGGCGGCGGCGTGCCGTCCGCCCTTGGCGCGGTGGTGGACGTGGTGGGTGCGCGCTCCAGGTGAGGCGATCAGTGCGGAGAACGCGGAGACGACCCGGTCGTTTTCACCCGTCGGTAGGTGACGATCTGGCTTTCGGCCGGACCGGCGGCGCTGCTGGCGGAGACCGGCTTGGCCCCGGCCCGCGCCCCCGGCCGGATGCACCAAGTCCGCTTCCGTTACGCCGCGAACAAGCGCATGCGCCATGCCATCGACTGGTGGGCCTTCACCTCCACCCGTGAAGCCGACTGGGCCAGACATGCCTACGAGGACGCACGCGCCCGCGGCCACGGCGAAGCGCCCTGCGCGGCCTGAGCTCCCGCTGGGCCCGCGTCCTCTGGCGCTGCTGGACCGACCACGTCCCCTATGACCCCGACAAGTACCTGACCGCCAAGCAGGACGACAGTGCGGCCTAACCCCCGCCCCAAAGACCACCCGCGCGGCGCACCGCTCCGCGGGCTCTTTGCCTGTCCAGCCTCCGCCCCCATCCCACCAGCCTTTTTCAGCCCCGCAGGTTGACAACGGGAGTCTGTGTGGTCCATCTCATCAGGAATGCGCTGCGGCCGGTCGCCCGTCGCGATGCCGGCGCGGTGGCCAAGGAGCTGAAGAAGGTCTACACCGCGATCGACGCCGCGCTGGAGGCCCTGGCCGAGTTCGCGGGCACAGATCTGGATCGCAGGTATCCGCAGGCGGTGAAGGTGTTCGAGGACGCCTGGGACCGTTTCACGCCGTTCTTCGCCTTCACCGGCCCGGTCCGCAGGCTGCTCTGCACCACCAACGGGATCGAGTCGCTGAACTCACCAAGGCCCGCGGACACTTCCCCACCACGACGCCGTGGTCAAGCCGCTGTGGCTGGCCATCGTCAACATCGAGGACGAACGCGCCGCCAAATGCGAGCAAGGCGACAAGCACGCCTTCCACGGGACGGGGCCGCGACCGTCGTGGATTTGGGGCAGTGTGGCGGTTTTCTGTCATCCGTGCGCGAGCAGAGGATCTCCGGACGGACCGGCGTCGGCTGGTCATGGCCGCGCGGGCCGGGGCACACGGCGGCCCGTGCACGAGTTCCTGCCCCTTGTCCGCAAGGTGGTCGGGCACGCCGACGGCGTGGTCCAGGACACCATGGTCCGCGCGCTGCCGTGGTCACGCTCGTAATGAACCAGGCGCGCCGGCGATGCCGCCCAGGTGACCGACCCGGCGGCCGACTTCGTCGAGGTGACGATCGCCCGGCGGGACAGGGCTGTCGCCTCGGCGAGATCGGACACGCGGTCTCGCGGACGGAGGAAACTCCGTCCCCGTTCTCTGCAGGCTGGGGCGCCGCCACGAAACTCGGGCTCGGAATCCGGCGGATTCCGAGCCCGAGTCATTGCCGTCCTGGTACTGGTGGTCACTCCTGGACGAGCGGCTGGCCGGCTCTGTCCTTCATCGCGAAGATCGCGACGAGCGAGAGCAGGCAGCAGCCGAGGATGAGGAACGCCGGCATCAGATTGTTGCCGGTCCGGTCGACGAGGAAGGTCGCCATGAACGGCGTCGCCCCGCCGAAGACCGCGGCGCCGATGTTGTGCCCGACCGACAGGCCGCCGTAGCGGTTGCGGGTCGCGAAGATCTCGGCCAGGGCGGCACCGCAGAAGCCCAGGTAGACGCCGTGCAGCGCGCCCAGGATACCGAGCGCGACGAACGCGGGGATCCCACCGCCCTGGATCATCATGAACAGGGGGACCGCGCCGACGACGAACGCGATCGCCGCGACCAGCATGCCGGGCTTGCGGCCCACCCGGTCCGACAGGACCGCGGCGAACGGGATGACGAGGAGGTCGGCCACGATGGCCGTGCCCGTCGCGAAGTAGGCCGTGGTCGAGCTGTAGTCCAGGGCGGTCTTCAGGTATGAGGGCACGTAGGTGAGGATCATGAAGTACCCCATCTGGAGGGGGATACCGATCCCGGCGGCCAGGAAGATGTTGCCCCAGCTGCGGCCGAAGACCTCGCGCGTCACGCTGTCGGCGACCTTGCCGGACTCCTCGAGCTCCTTGAAGTTCGGGGTCTCCTCGAGCTTCAGCCGGATGTAGAGGCCGATCAGGCCCAGCGGTCCGGCGACGAGGAAGGGGACCCGCCAGGCCCACGACTCCAGGGCGTCCCCCGGCAGGACCGCGCTGAGCACCGTCGGCGTCGACAGGCCCAGGAAGAACCCGAGCACGGCCGAGGACTGGATCCAGCTCGCGTAGTAGCCGCGCCGCGCGGTCGGGGCGGCCTCCGCGACGAAGGTGATCGCCCCGCCGACCTCGCCGCCCGCGCAGAAGCCCTGGACCATGCGCAGCAGCACGAGCAGGATCGGCGCCACGATCCCTATCGAGGCGTAGGTCGGCAGCAGCCCCATGGCGAAGGTGGCCGCCGAGATCCCCAGCACCACGATGCACAGGACGGTACGGCGGCCGATCTTGTCACCGAGCGGGCCGATGATCGCACCGCCCAGCGGGCGGATGGCGAACGCGACACCGAAGGTGGCGAACGACAGCAGCAGGGAGGTGGCCTCGCTCCCGCTGGGGAAGAAGAGCGAGCCCATGACGACGGCCATGTAGCCGTAGGCGGCGAAGTCGTACCATTCGAGCAGGTTGCCGATGGACGAGGCGATGAGTGATCTTCGTGAGTTCTCGTGCGAACGCGCGCCTGCGGCGTCCGTCTCTGCGGTGAGTGCCATTGCTGTCGCCTTCGTTCAGGGTGGGGCGATACGCGAGTAGGGGGTCAGCTTTCCGAGGGTTCGATGCGCCGATCGACTTCGAGCTCGATCAGCGTGGGGGTGTCGAGGGGGTGCCGGATCGCCGCGACGGCCGCGTCGAGCTCCGCCGGCGTTCGCACGGTGTGCCCCGCCCCGCCGAGCGAGCGGGCGACGCCCGCCAGGCTGGGCCAGCCGAGGCTGGCGTAGTCGGGGTCCACGCCGTGGTTGATGAGTTTCGGGTACTCCGCGCCGTAGCACCGGTCGTTGACCACGACGAGGAGGAAGGGGATGCGGTTGCGCACGGCCGTGGAGAACTCGACGATCCCCATCATTCCGCCGCCGTCGCCGACCACCGCGACCGTGAGATGGTCCGGGGCGGCGGACGCGGCTCCGATGGCCGCCGCGACTCCCAGGCCGATGGACGACCAGTTCCCTCCGGTCTGGAAGAACCGGGTCCCCGCGTCGGCGTGCAGGTAGCGCCAGGGTGCGGTGACGAAGCGGCCGACGTCGGTGACCACCTGGCGCGGCCGGGGCAGGATCTCGTCCAGCCTGATCATCGCCGTGCGCGGGTCGATGCCGCCGGGGCCGCTCCGGTCGGTGAAGTCCTCGCTCACGGGCACGCCGGGCATGCCGGCCGGCCCGAGGGCGCTGATCCGCCAGGTGCCGGGTTCCAGCTCCGCCTCCCTGAGGCGGTCCAGCATCTCGGTGGCGATGGCCTTGGCGTCGCCGAGGACCACCGCATCGGCGGGCGTGGCGCGCAGCAGCTTCTCCGGGCGCAGGTCGCAGCGGACGATCGCCTTGTCCCGCAGCAGCGCGCCGCCGACGGTGGTGTGGTCGTTGAGCCCCGCCCCGAAGACGATCAGGCAGTCGCTGGAGTTGATCACGTCGAGAGCCTTCGGCCGGGCGACGGTGCCGATGATGCCGATGTCATACGGGTGCCCGGAGAAGAGGTCCTTGGCTCCGGCGGTGCTCGCCAGCGGCGCGCCGAGAGCGTCGGCCAGCCCGACCAGCTCCTTGCCCGCGTCGGCCAGCACCGCTCCCCGTCCGGCGACCACGACCGGGCGCCGGGCGCTGGCCAGCACGCCGAGGGCCCTGTCCAGTGCCGCCTCGTCAGGTCCTGTGACCTGGGGTTCCACCGGACGGAACGGTGATCGCGCGTACTCCAGGTCGGCGAACTGGAAGTCGAACGGGATGTTCAGCACCAGGGGCCGCCGGGTGAGCTCCACCTTGGCCAGCACCATGGCGAGGTCGTCGACGAGGTGCTCGGGGGTGCGCACGCGCCAGTAGTCGGCGCCGGAGAGCCGGGCGAGTCCCTCCAGGTCGATCTCCTGGGGGAAGTAGCGCTTGCTGACCGGATCGCCGGTGATCAGCAGGATCGGGCTGTCGGCGCGGACCGCCTCGACCAGCGCCGTGATCGTGTTGGTCGTGGCGGGGCCGTGGGTGACGGTCACGACGCCGGCCGTGCCGCGGATGCGGGCGTAGCCGTCGGCCATGCTGACCGCTCCGCGCTCGTCGACGGCGGACACGAAGGTGCCGCCCTCGTGCTCGGTGTAGTCGTGGACGTGCAGCATGTTGGCGTCGCCGAGCAGCCCGAAGACGGTGTCGACTCCGTGGTCGCGCAGCGCTCGCGCGACGCAGTGGTGGCCTTTGATCGTCATGGGTGGAGCCTCTCCTCAGTCGTCGGTCGTCCAGCGCAGCCATTCCGCGATGCCGCGACCCAGTACCTGGTCGCGCTCGTCCGCGGAGAGGAAGTCCAGGTCGCGGAAGAACCTCACGAGGTCGTCGTAGGCGCAGGGCAGGCGGGAGAGGTCCGATCCCCAGAACACCCGCCGCGGCCCGAAGACGTCGACCATGCGGCGCACGACCCCCTGCAGCTCGGCGAACGGCCAGGGTTCGCGGACGTAGTACGGCAGCGACGCGG
Source organism: Actinomadura rugatobispora (assembly GCF_055379765.1). Taxonomy (NCBI): domain Bacteria; kingdom Bacillati; phylum Actinomycetota; class Actinomycetes; order Streptosporangiales; family Thermomonosporaceae; genus Actinomadura; species Actinomadura rugatobispora. The sequence continues at coordinate 11,421,637 of NZ_AP029191.1, forward strand.
CTTTGACGGCGACGTTGTCGTGTTCGGCCAGGGGCCAGAGATGTTCGAGTTCGGCCCAGACGCGGTCGCCCAGGTCCTCCAGCGGCAGGCCCGCGTGGCAGACCGTCAGCACCAGGCGCGGGAACCGGCGTGCCAGGTCGTCGACGGCGGCGAGGTTCCCGGGGGCGTAGATCATGACGGGGACCGCGTGCTCCTGGGCCGCCCTCCAGAACCAGTCGAGTTCCCGGCGGGCCAGGGCGCGGATGCCGTCCTCGGTGTGGAGCGTCAGGCGGACGCCCAGCATCGCGGGGTCGTCGCACCAGGTCTCCAGTGCTTCGGGACGGGGCGCGCTCAGCGCGTCGAACCGGCCCATGACGGCGAACCGGTCCGGGTGCGCGCGCGCCGCCTCCAGCGCGAAGTCATTGCCGTCGCCCTGCCACGACGGCGGCACCAGCACCGCCCGGTGCACGCCGCACCGGTCCATGTCCGACAGCAGTTCGTCGCCGGACAGGGGCTCGGCGCGCTGGGGCTCGCCGTGACCGGGCGGCCACGGCCGCTCCGGGGTCGAAGGTCCCCAGATATGGACCTGCGCGTCGATGACCAGGGACATGGGGGTGGCTCCCTTCATGGGATCAGGCGCTACTTGAACTCGTGGTGGCGCGGGGTCACCGACGAGCGGTCGAGGTCACCGACGGACGCGACGCCCATGAGGGTGAGCGTCCGGACGATCTCCTCGCGAAGGATCTCCAGGACGTGCCGGACGCCCGCGGCACCGGACACCGCGACGCCGTACAGGTACGGGCGGCCGATCATGACGGCGGACGCGCCGAGCGCGAGCGCCTTGACGACGTCGCTGCCCCGTCTGACGCCGCCGTCCAGCAGCACCTCGGCCTTACCGCCGACCGCCGCCGCGACGTCGGGCAGGGCGTCGAGACTGGCGGGGGCGAAGTCGAGCTGCCGGCCGCCGTGGTTGGACACCACGACGCCGTCGAATCCGAGGCGGACGGCCTGCTCGGCGTCCTCGGGGTTCAGGATTCCCTTGAGGTAGAGGGCGCCCTTCCACTGGTCCCGCATCCAGGCGACGTCGTCCCAGTTCAGCGTCGACTGCATGAGCTCGCGTTCCTGGATGTGCAGGGACTCGACGGCCGCGGCGATCCCGGTCTGCTCGACGAAGTTGTAGCCGCCGAACCGCTGGTGGCGTACCACGTCGTAGGTCCAGCGGGGGTGGCGGGCGAAGTTCAGCGCGGTGCGCGGGGTGAGGATGGGCGGGAGGCCGTTGCCGCGCATCCCGGTACGGCGTTCGCCTTCGCGGCTGCCCTTCACCGGGACGTCGACCGTGACCATCATCGTCCGGTAGCCGGCGCTCCAGGCCCGGCGCATCAGCGACGAGGTCACCGTGCCGGCGCGCGGGTACAGCTGGAACAGGTGGGCTTCGCGGGCCGCCTCGGCGATCTCCTCCAGCGACCAGGACGAGGCCGTGCTGACCACGTACCGGGTGCCCATCCGTTCGGCGACGGCGGCGGCGAGCAGGTCCGTCCTCCAGTGCGCCATGCCGGAGGCGCCGGTCGGTGCCAGCAGCACGGGCAGTGCCAGCGGGATGCCGGCGACGGTCGCGGCGGTGTCGTGGTCCTCGATCCCTTTGAGGACGCCGGGGACCAGTGACCACCGGTCGAAGGCCGAGCGGTTGTCCCGCAGTGTGACGAGGTCGTCGGCGCCGCCGTCGATGTAGTTCCACACCATCGCCGGCAGCCGCCTCCGCGCGGCGCGCCGGTAGTCCTCGATGCTCAGCAGCCGTTCCGGCAGTGTCCACCGGACGTCGAAGCCGAAGAGTTCCAAAGGGGGCTCCTGTATGAGCGGCGAATGTGGGGCGGGGGTCGCGGTCGCGTGCCGCGGGGTCAGGTGACCTTGCCGCGTCCGGAGACGACGGCCTTGGCGATGACGGTGCGCAGGATGTCGCTGGTGCCTTCCCCGATGCTCATCAGCATGGAGTCGCGGAACAGCCGCTCGACCTCGTACTCCTGCGAGTAGCCGTAGCCGCCGTGGATGCGCATCGCGTCCTGCGCGGCGGTCACGGCCACCTCGGACGCGAACAGCTTGGCCATGCCGGTCTCGAGGTCGGCGCGGTCGGTGTCGTCCTTGGCGACCGCGGCCCAGCGGACGAGCAGCCGCGCCGCCTGCAGGGTGGTGGCCATGTCGGCGAGCTTGAGCTGGATGGCCTGGTGCTCGGCGATCGGCTTGCCGAACGTGCGGCGCTCGCGGGAGTAGGCCAGGGACTCGTCGTAGCTGCGCTGGGCGATGCCGAGGCTGCGGGCGGCGACGTTGATGCGGCCGACCTCCAGCGCGGAGAGCGCCTGCTGCAGGCCCCTGCCCTCGGTGCCGCCGAGGAGGTTCGCGGCGGGCACGCGGACCTCGTCCAGCGTGACCTCGCAGCTCTCCGGGCCCTTGTAGCCGAGTTTGGGCAGGTCGCGGGCGACCTCGTAACCGGGGCTGGCGGCGTCGACGAGCAGGATGCTCATGCCCCGGTGCGCCGGGTCGGCCTTCGGGTCGGTCTTGACCAGGACGGGCAGCGGGTCGGCGAAGCGGGCGTTGGTGATCCAGGTCTTGGTGCCGGTGACGATGTAGTGGTCGCCGTCGCGGCGGGCGCGGGTGGTGATGCCCTGGAGGTCGCTGCCCGCGTCGGGTTCGGTCAGGGCGATGCCGGTGCGGCGGGCGCCGGTGGCCAGCTCGGGCAGGTAGCGGCGCCGCTGGTCCTCGGTGCCGTGCCGGTTGATCATCCAGGTGGCCAGGGTGTGGCTGCCCAGGATGCCGGCGATGCCCATCCAGCCCCGCGCGATCTCCTCGAACAGCAGGGAGTAGGAGACGAAGTCGACGTCCATCCCGCCGTACTCGTCCGGGATGAGCGCGCCGAAGAAGCCGAGTCCCTTCATCGTCTCGACGATCTCGGTCGGGTATCGGCCGGAGTGCTCGGCGTCCCGGGCGACCGGGATGATCTCCTTGTCCACGAACGCCCGCACGCTGTCGCGGAACTGGCGCTGCTCGTCGGTGAGTGCGAAGTCCATGCTCTCGTCCTGTCAGTTCTCGGTGGTCCCGAAAGCCCCGGCGGCGCGCAGGGCGTCCTGTTCCCGGGGGGTGTAGCCGCACAGGTCGGTGAGGACGGCACCGTTGTCCTCCCCGAGCGCGGGCGCGCGGCGGTGCCGGTCGCGGGGTTCGCCGACCCGGGCGGCCGTGGCGACCTGGCGGACCCGGCCCCATACGGGGTGGTCGACCTCCAGCACCAGGCCGCGGGCGGCGGAGTGCTCCTCGGCCAGGGCCTCGGGGACGGTGTTCACCCGCGCGCACGGCACCCCGTGCTCTTCGAGCAGCGGAAGCCATTCGGCGGTGGTGCGGGCGATCAGTGCCTTCTGCACCAGCCCCAGCACCTCCTCGCGGTGGTCGGCGCGCCCGGCGAAGTCTCCGAACCGCGGGTCGGCGCCCCACTCGGGCTCGCCCAGCGCCGTGACCAGGCGCCGCCAGAACTTCTCCTTCGGGCACGCGACGACGATCCAGGAGTCGGCGGTGCGGAAGTTCTGGAACGGGACCAGGCTCGGGTGGGCGGAGTTCGCGGTGCGCGCGGGCTCGTGCCCGGCGGTCAGATGCCAGGCGGCCAGGTAGTTCAGCATGGAGATCGCGGTGTCGTAGAGGCTGACGTCGCAGTCGGTGCCGATCCCCGTCTCCCGCGCCCCGTGCACCCCGGCCAGCAGTGCCAGTGCCGCGGTGACACCGCCCGCGAAGTCCACCAGCGAGGCGCCCGACTTCGTCGGCGGCCCGTCGGGGGCCCCGGTGAGGCTCATCCAGCCGGCCAGCCCCTGCAGCAGGTAGTCGTAGCCCGGCTGGCTCCGCCTCGGCCCGCTCATCCCGAACCCGCTCAGCGAACAGCACACGATCCGCGGGTTGACGTGGGCGAGTTGCCGGTAGGTGATGCCCAGCTTCTCCGGGACGTCGCCGCGCAGGTTGGAGTAGACCGCGTCCGCGTTGGCGACGAGGCGTTCGAACACCTCCCTTCCGGAGGGGTTGCGGACGTCGAGCACGACGGACCGCTTGTTGCGGTTGATGCTCTGGAAGAACAGCGAGTCCGGCCCGCGGTCCTCGGCACCGGCCTGGGTTCCGGGCTGGGTTCCGGTGGTGTAGGGCGGGGTGAACCGGCCGACGTCACCGCCCACGGCCGGGTCCTCGATCTTGATCACGTCGGCGCCGAGATCGGCCAGGTGCAGCGAGCCGAACGGGCCCGCGCCGTACTGCTCGACGGCGATCACCCGCAGCCCCTGCAGCGGCAGCCGCCCCCCGCTCATGGCCGTTCCTCCAGGCCGTCCAGGGTGAGCGCGCCCGCACGCGGCTCGGGGAAGGGCGTCCCGGCCGTCGCGGAGGAGCGGCGGTTCACCATCACCGAGCGCCGGAACGACAGGCACTTCTCGCCGTCCTGGTTGAGCCCCCGCGTGTAGGTGGAGACGATGCCGACGTCGGGACGCGACTTCGACTCCCTCACCCCTGTGCAGATGGACTCCGCGTAGAGGGTGTCCCCGACGAACACCGGGTGCGTCAGCCGGATGTCGGTCATCTCCAGGTTGGCGACGGCGTTCTGGCTGATGTCGGACACGGTCTGGCCCAGCACGAGCGCGATCGTGAAACCGGAGTTCACCAGCGGCCGTCCGTACGGCGTTCCCTCGGAGTAGTGGGCGTTGAAGTGCGACTGGTGGGTGTTCATCGTCAGGAGCGTGAACCAGGTGTTGTCCGCTTCGGAGATGGTGCGGCCCAGCGGATGCCGGTAGACCGCCCCCACTTCGAAGTCCTCCAGGAACCGCCCTGGACGCGGCGTCGTCATGCCCGCACCCCCGCCATGGCGCCGGGGGACGACGGTGCCTGCGACACCGCGCCCAGGACGGAGAGGAAGCCGAGGTCGCCCGCGCCGCCCAGGCCGAGCACGCCGCCTTCGAGCACTGCGACGCCGTCGGCGTCCAGGCCCAGCGCGGCGTTCGCCCGGAACTTCGCGACGATCTCGTCCACGGACATGGGGTTCTCCTCGCCTCCCCGCTGGTAGCGCAACTCCGCTGTGTGGGTGCGCCCGTCGGTGGTGCGCAACGTGACACCGCCGCCGAAGGAGTCCGGACGCGGCGAGTACTGCTTGAGCTCGTAGCCCACCTTCGGGGTGAGCGCGAGCACCCGCTCGTCCCGTACCGCCGAGGGCAGGAAGCTCGTCACGTCGACCTTGCCGTGCACCAGCAGGGCGCCCAGGCAGTACGGGAGGCTGAACTTGGCGTCGTAGGGCGTGCGCGGGCGCACCTTGTCCGCCGCCGGCTCCAGCACGAGCGCCACGCCCGTCTCGTCGGAGAAGGCGGTGATGCTGTCGACCTCTTCCGGCGTGATCGGGTGCTCGGCGAGGATCTCGCGGAGCGCGTCGACGGGTGCGTGGGCGTAGTGGCAGGCGGGGTAGGGCTTGATCGCGATCCGCGGGGTCTCCCACACCGTGCCCAGTTCGCCGACCAGCGCCTCCAGCCGTCCGAGCGCCTCACCGAACCCGTGCGCGTAGGTGGCGTAGTACCCGCGGGCGCCCTCGAAGACCGATGCGGGGCCGGTGCCTCCGTGGGCCGCGAGGCGGGCCGCGGTCAGTCCCGCCTGGGCGGCCCAGCCGGGGTGCAGCTTCTTGGTCTCGGCGCCGTCGGCGAGGAACTCCAGCAGGCCGCCGGCCATGCTGCCGGCGATCCCGAGAGCGTGGGCGGTGCGATCCGCGTCGAGGCGGCGGACCCGGCAGGCTGCGGCCGTCGCCCCGAACACCCCGGCCATCCCCGTCGGGTGGAAGCCGCGCTTGTGGAACACCCCTCCCGCGGCGGCGCCGACGCGCGTCGACACCTCGTTGCCCGCCACGATCGCGGCCAGCGTGTCGGCGCCGGACGCGCCGTGGGCCTCGGCCGCGGCGAGCGCGGCCGGGGTCACGGCCGCGCTGACGTGCACGACCGAGTCCGGGTGGGTGTCGTCGAAGTCCAGGGCGTGGCACAGCGTCCCGTTGATCATCGCGGCCTCGGTCGAGGGCAGCCCGCGGCCGCCGATCGCGGTGCTGGGCCCGCCGACCCCCGCCTCGTCGGCGGCGGCCGACACGTACGGCGCCTCCCCGAGGGCGAAGGCCGCGACCCCGCATCCGATCGCGTCGAGGGCGTGCAGCGCGCCCGCGGCCCGGACGTCCGCCGGCAGCCCCTCAACGTCCAGGGCGACGACGAACCGAGCGAGCCGCTGTGACACCGACTCCGCCGAGTGACTCATCTACCACGGTCCTTCCTGCCTGACGGGTCACCCGCGACCACGCCTCTGATCCGGTGGGAGGTCTTCGCGACTCCCCTTGTTCGCTCAACGGTCGTTTGTACGCTGGCCGACATTAAATCGGTTGCGACCGCGATGTCAACGGTGTGGCCGAAATCGGTGTTCACGTAGGCTACCTGCGGTAATGACAGTCCCACCGGGCCGGGTGCCACCCAGCGAACAGTTGGTCGTACACTGCAACACGGACACCGGCCGCGACGGCAGCCCAGCGGGAACGGCAGCACGAACGGCGAGCGGGAGACGTCGCGGATCCCCACGACGATGAGGACGAACTGGAGCCACAGTGGACGACGAGGCAACGGCCGGCGACAAGGCGGCCGTCCGGCCGGCGGCCGCGTCACGGCGGGCCCCCAAGGCCGCCAAGGCGACCACGGCCGCCCGACCGGCCAAGGCCCCCGAGGCGCTGGAGTCGCTCGAACGGCAACTGGCCGTCCTGGCCGTCTTCGACGCCGCCCACCCGTCGCTGACGCTGAGCGAGGTCGCCGCCCTCACCAACACCACGCGCCCCACCGCACGGCGGATCTTGCTGACGTTGAAGTCGCTGGGTTACGTCCGTGCGGACGGCCGCCAGTTCTCCCTGACCCCGAAGGTGCTGAACTTCGGCTGGAGCTTCTTCGCCTCACTCAACCTGGAGGAGGCGGTACAGCCCGTCCTGAACGACCTGCGGACGGCGATCGACGAGTCGTGCTCGGTCGGGCTGCTCGACGGGCGGGACATCGTCTACATCGCCCGCGCCTTCACCCGCCGCATCACCACGATCAGGGGACGGATCGGTTCCCGGCTGCCCGCGCACGCGACCGCGATGGGCCACGCCCTGCTCGCCCACCTCGACGACGGCGAACTCGACGCCTGGCTCGCCGAGGAGCCGCTCCAGGAGTACACCGAGCGGACTCTCACCGACCCCGCGCACCTGCGCCGCGAGCTGATGGAGACCAGACGGCAGGGCTGGGCGCTCGTCGACGGGGAGCTCGAGACGGGTCTGCGCGCCATCGCCGCCCCCATCGCCGGCGCGGACGGCCGGGTGGTCGCGGCGGTGAGCGTCTCCACGATCTCCGCCCGCACCATGATCTCGGACCTGCGCAAGCATGTTCCGGCCCTGCTCGAGACCGCGGAGGCCCTGTCACCGGTATTCCGTCTGAACGACGACTGATCGGGTTCTCCGGAGGTCCCGGGGAAACCGGCACGGCATCGACACGAGGAGTCACGGCGCGAATGACCCGCACCGCAGAGAACTTCAGCGCATGCTCCTGGCTGTTCGCCCCGGGCGACAGCGAAAGGAAGATGGAAAAGGCCGCCGCCTGCCCTGCGGACATCGTCCTGCTCGATCTGGAGGACGCGGTCGCGGAAACGGAGAAGGGCACGGCCCGGGCGATGGTCCCGGCCTTTCTCGAAACCCGGCCGGTGAAGGACAGGAGCCGGCTTTGGGTGCGGATCAATCCTCTCGACGGCCCCCACGCGCTGGCCGACCTGGCAGCGGTGATGCCGGCCCGGCCCGGCGGCATCATGCTTCCCAAGTCACGCGGCCGCGAGGACGTGGAGCTGCTCGACCACTACCTTTCGGCTCTGGAAGTCTCCGCCGGTATCGAGCAAGGTTCGACAAAAGTCATCGCCCTGCTGACCGAGACGGCGGAGGCCATGTTCACCGCCGGCACCTACAAGGGCGCGCCGCGCCTGGTCGCCATGACCTGGGGTGCGGAAGATCTCGCCGATGCCGTCGGGGCCGGTGGCAACCGCAACCCCGACGGCGGCTACGGCTTCACCTATGAGCTGGCCAGAAGCCTGTGCCTGCTGGGTGCGGCCGCCGCCGGAGTGACACCCGTCGAAACCATCGAAGGCGACTTCCGTGATCTGGAAGGCCTGCGCGACCGGGCCGAGAAGGTACGCCGTGACGGCTATCGCGGCATGCTGGCCATCCACCCCTCGCAGGTCGAGGTGATCAACGCGGCCTTCGCGCCCACCGAGGAGGAACTGACGGCGGCCCAAGAGATCGTCGATCTGTTCGCCGCCAACCCCGGCGCCGGAACCATCGGTCTCAACGGCGCCATGCTCGACCGTCCCCACCTCGCCCGCGCGCGGGCGCTGCTGGCATCGAGGGGACGCGCATGACGGTCGTTTCCGGTGCCGCTGCCCTGGATTCAGCCCGTTCCTGCTCATGGCGCCCGCGCCGCTCCGGGGTCCGGACACCTCCCCGAACACGGTCGTGAGGCGGCCCAAGGCGTTGAAGGCGAAGTTGGTGGAAACGCCGCCGCCGGCGAGCGGTGCCACGGTGAGCTCCCCCCACGGCACGGACACCTGACCTGAGGTCACCCTTGATCATCAAGAGGGATGTCCGTCATCCCCTCGCCACACCCGGCGGCCGTTCCGTCGAGCCGGCGCACCAGGGCGGCAAGCCGCTCATCCAGCTCGCCAAGGACCTGGGTACCAGTCGTTCCCGCTTACCGGGTAAATCAGGCCGACGCCGACGACGACAAGGGCGGCGAGTCGGGTCGGCTGACCAGCACCGAGAGAAGGAATTGGACGACCAGCGACCGAACGTGCCACCTCTGAGGGGATCAACATGACGATATCAAGTGTTCAAGCTCAGTATGCAGGCAGAAACTGCGGTGGCCCGGCGGAACGCCGAAGGCGTCCGCATGATCCGCTATCAAGTTCCGAAAGATAGGACTGCCTCAGAGCGTTGGGCTCCGTTCGATGTGGCCGGATGCACGGAAATGACTTCTCCGGTAATCACCAGGTCCTGGTCAGGCGCGTGTTCTGGGCCGGAGGCCAACTCAGGCGGGCTTGCTGCCTGGCAACGCGTGTGGGTGACCGTTATGACGCGGGGTTTCGGTCGCGGACGGTTAGTTTCACTGGGATGCCGGTGAGCCTTGCCATGTTCGACTCGGGTTCGTAGCTTCCCGGGCCGTGGGGCATGAGGGCGTTCACGTTGACTCCGGGGTGCTCTCGCGACAGGCGGAGGCCGGGCTGGAGGCCCCAGCCGTGTTCCATGGAGACCACGCCCGGGCGCAGGGCGGGGTCGATCTCGGCCTCTGCTTGGGTGTGCCCCCATTCCGACCGGATCTCCACCAGCGCGCCGTCGGTGATGCCGTGCCGGGCGGCGTCGGCGGGGTTGACGGCCAGGCGGTTGCGGTCGCCTCGTTTGGTGTGCGGAAGGTTGGCGTACCAGGAGTTGTGCATGCGGGCGTCGCGCCGGCTGATCAGTTTGATGGTGGCGGGCTCCTCGGCGGCGAGTTCGTCGAAGATCTTCGCGCAGCGGTCGATCGCGGCGTCGAAGGAGGGCGGGCGGCAGTCGACGCGCCCGTCGGCGGTCTGGACGTGGCGTTCGAAGAGCGTCCCCGGTTCGGGCGGGCCGACCTCGACGCCGCGGGGGCCGGCCGTCACCCGCTCGCGGGTCAGCCCGCCCGCGCGCAGCATGTGCTCGACCCGGCCCCAACGCACCTGCTCGGGATCGGGGGCGTCCAGTGGCGAGGGCAGTCCCATCTCCTGGGCGATGCGAGCGAACATCCACCATTCCTCGCGGCGCTCGAAGCGCGGTTCGGAGACGCGCGGTGTCCAGTGGACGAAGGTGCCCGGCTGCTGCATGCCGAGCGTCGAGAGGTTGACGTCCTCGCGCTCGAACTGGTCCGCGGCCGGGAGCAGCCAGTGGGCGTACTCGCCGGTGGCGTTCGGGTAGAGGTCGATGGAGACCAGCAGGTCGAGCCTGGAGAGGGCGCGGCGGAGGGCGGCCTCTCCGGGCAGGCTCAGCAGCGGGTTGCCCGCCAGCACCACCAGCGCCCGGATGGGCTCGGTCGCGTGCAGGACGTAGTCGGCCAGCAGGGTGCCGGGCAGGTGACCGCGGCGCATGGTGCCGAACTCGCCGTTCACGATGTCGTCGGCGAGGTCGCCGCGGGCCTTTCGGGCGGCGGGGTAGACCTCGCGGCCGGCGATGTTGCCGCCGCGGGCGTCCAGGTTGCCGGTGACGAACACCAGCATGGTCATCAGCCAGTAGGCCAGCATGCCCTGGCGGCCCATGTTGACCCCGGTGGACATATGCGCGGCGGCGCGCGGGGCCTCGGCGAACTCCCGGGCGACCCGCGCGATCAGGTCCGCGTCCAGCCCGCAGACCGGTGCGACCCGTTCGGGCGGGTAGCGGCGCACGAAGGCGCGCAGGCCGTCCAGATGGGCGCCGTGTTCCGCGAGTTCGCCGGGGAAGCCCCGGGTGCGCTCGATCTCGCACAGCAGCGCGGCCAGGAAGTAGACGTCGGTGTCGGGTCTGATCGGGATCGTGGTGCCGGTCCGGCGGCCCGCGCTCTCGGTGTCGCGCGGATTGACGAACCATATCCGGGCACCGCGCGCGGCGGCGTCGGTCAGTTCCCGGTAGGCGTTGGGCATGGAGATGAAGCTGCCCTTGCTGACCCGCCAGTTGGAGCCGAGGAGCAGCAGCACGTCGGTGTGCCGGACGTCGGGGAGCGGGTGCAGTGCCGACGTTCCGAACATCGCGGTGCTCGCGGCGAACTTGTTGCTGCAGTCCTGGGTCGCCGAGCTGAAGACCCGCTCGACGCCCAGCCGCTGGAACAGTTCGGGCGGGGCGATCCCGATCATGCTGTTGAAGCTCGCCGGGTTGCCGAGGTAGAGGCCGATGGCCTCGGGGCCGTGGTGGCGGTGGACCTCCGACAGCCCGGCGGCGACGGCGCCGATCGCCTCGTCCCAGGTCCGGCGGACGAGCCGTCCGCCTGTGCGCTGCGCGGGATGGTCGAGGCGGTCCGGGTCGTGGTGGATGTCGACGCCCGCCAGTCCCTTGCGGCAGGCGAAGCCGCGCGACATGGGGTGGTCGCGGTCCGGTTCCAGGGCGCGCAGCGCCCCGTCCTCCACGGTCGCGATCAGCCCGCAGGACGGTTCGCACACTCGGCAGTAGGTGTGCACGCGCACTTCGTCCATGAGGGCCTCCGGGCGCCAAAAACTAAAGCTTATAGATTATTGTCACTGTAATCCCCGGACGGGGCGGAGGCAAGGAAGGCGCCCCTTCTAGGCCAGATCCAGGGCATGCTCGACGAGGCTGATGAGCACGCTCTTGGCCGATGCCCGCTGCCGCACGTCGCACAGCACGATCGGGATCCGCGGATCCACGTCCAGCGCCGTGCGGATCTGCCCCAGCGTGTGGCTGCGGGCGCCCTCGAAGCAGTTGACCGCCACGACGAACGGGATGTCGCGCTGCTCGAAGAAGTCGATGGAGTCGAAGCTGTCGGCCAGTCTCCGGGTGTCGGCCAGCACCACGGCGCCGATCGCCCCGTAGACCATCTCGTCCCACATGAACCAGAACCGCTCCTGGCCGGGTGTCCCGAACAGGTAGAGCGCGATCCCGTCGTTGAAGGCCAGGCGGCCGAAGTCCATGGCGACGGTGGTGGTGGTCTTGCCCTCCACCCCTCGCAGGTCGTCCACGCCGACGCTCGCGTTCGTGAGCGCCTCCTCGGTGCGCAGGGGGCGGATCTCGCTCACCGCCCCCACCAGCGTGGTCTTGCCGACGCCGAACCCGCCCGCCACCAGGATCTTCAAGGCCATATGGTGGCCGCCCGCGGCGGGCAGGGACTCCCGCCAGTCACCGGTGCCGAGCGGATCGGAGGCGGACAGGGACGAAGGGGTGTCAGAGGGCGCGGAGGTCATCGAGAACTCTCTGGAGGATTTCGGGGGACGGTCGTTCGGCGAGGGGGGCCGAACGCTGCTCCTCCAGCAGTCCCTGCTGGAGGAGGTCGGACAGCAGCACGTGCACCACGCCCAGCGGAAGGTCCAGCTCGGAGGTCAGGTCGGCGAGCGCCACCGGGGCACGGCACCGTTCGAGGATCAGCCGCTGCTCGTAGGAGGGCCGGGCCCGTTCCCCGGGCGACCTGCCGGTCGCGACCAGCATCGTGATCAGGTCGAGGCGGATGCCCTGGGCCCTGGCGCGGCCTCGGGTGAACGCGTAGGGGCGCACGAACGGCCCGGTGTCGGCATCGGGCCTTCGTTCTCTCGGCGTGTCCATGTCCGGGCGCTCATGTCGCGTCGCGCGACGAGCCGGCCAGGCCCGCCCTGGGCGCGGTGGACAGCTGCTTGCGCATGCGCTTGATGAGCATCGTCATCTCGTAGGCGACCATGCCCGTATTGCCGCCCGCGTCGCTCAACACGGCCAGGCAGCTTCCGCTGCCCGCCGACGAGACGAAGAACAGCGCGTCCTCCATCTCCACGATGGTCTGCCGCACCAGTTCCTTCCCGAAGTGCTCGCGCGCGCCGTTGGCCAGGCTGTTGACCCCGGAGGAGATCGCGGCCAGATGCTCGGCGTCCTCCCGGCCCACCCCGCGCGAGACCCCCATCACCAGACCGTCGCGGGACAGCAGGACGGCCTGCCTCACCTCATCGACACGATCCACCAGGTCGTCCAGCAGCCAGCTCATGTCCGCCGTCGTGGGTCGGGTCGTACGTTGCTGCGTCACAGGTCACCCCGGTCCAGTCGTTCCTCGAACACCGTCGTTGCGTCCTCGTCGTCCTCACGGCCGGCCGACCACCCGGCCTGGAGCGAGGACAGCAGATCGCGGTTGTGCTCCGCCGGCCTCTCCCCTGGTGTCTCGTCCAGGGCCGGTTCCCACCCGGGACGCGACGCCGACCTGCGGTGACGCGGTCCGGGGGCGCGCAGTTGCGGGGCCAGGTGCCGCTGGCGGCTGCGCCGCGGCAGCCCACCGGTCTCGGCGTCGAAGCCCCCGCCCCGGCGGCCGTTCTTTGAGGGCCGTTCATCGTGGCCCGCGTCCTCGGACTCGGGTGTCGCGACGGCGACCGGGGGCGAGGACGGCCTGGGGGCGTGGTGCCGCCCGTCGACCTCGAACCGCCCTTCCGCGGGGCCGGAGGGCGCCAGGGCCGCGACCGCGCCACCGCCGATGGCGGCCCCCTTGTGCTCGATCTGCCTCGGCTCCCGCCCTGTGGCCGCTCCGTGCACGGCGGGCGCCTCACCAGGGGCCAGCAGGTCGGTGGGCAGCAGCGCGACGGCGGTCACTCCCCCGTACGCCGACCGCTGCAGGACGACCTTGATGCCGTGCCGGACGGCCAGCCGGGCCACCACGAACAGCCCCAGCCGGTCACTGTCGGCCAGGTCGAACTCCGGCGGGTCGGCCAGCCGCCGGTTGGTCTCCGCCAGATCGTCCGGGTCCATGCCGACGCCGCGGTCCACCACCTCGACGGCCAGCCCGTTGCCCACGAGCTCCGCGCGTACCAGCACCTCGGTCGTCGGCGGCGAGTAGGCGGTCGCGTTCTCGATCAGCTCGGCCAGCAGATGCACGACGTCGGCGGCCACCGCCCCCTGCACCCGCGCCTGCGTCAGCGCCATCACGTCCACCCGGGCGTAGTCCTCGACCTCGGCCAGCGCAGCGCGCAGCAGGTGCTCCACCGGGACCGGCTCCTTCCAGCCCCGGACGTTCTCCTGGCCGGACAGGATGACCAGGCCCTCGGCGTGCCGCCGCATGCGGGTGGTCAGGTGGTCCAGGCGGAACAGGTTCTCCAGCTCGTCGGGATCGGTGGCGCGGCGCTCCATCGCGTCCAGCATCCGCAGCTGCCGTTGCAGCAGCGACTGGCTCCGCCAGGCCAGGTTGATGAACACCCGGCTGATGCCCGCCCGCACCTGCGCCTCGCCCACCGCGGTCTCGATCGCCGTGCGCTGCACCGTGGTGAAGGCGTCGGCGACCAGGGCGATCTCCTTGGTGCGCCCCGTCCTGATCGGCGGTGCCTCGTCGGCCACCGCGACCTCCTCGCCGCGGCGCAGCCGCGCGACGACCCTGGGCAGGCGTTCGCGGGCCAGCTCCTGGGCCGCCTTCTGCAGACCGCGCAGCTCGCGGGACAGGCCCCGGGCGAACTTCAGCGACAGCACGACGGAGGCGAGGACCACCAGCAGCCCCAGCCCGCCGACCAGCACCAGCCGGTACACCACGCCCCGGCCGGCCGACTCGGTCTGCTCGGTCAGCTCGGCGGTGGCGGCGAGGGTGCCCTGCCACCACTCCTTGATCACCGCGGGCTGCGTGGCGCGCCATTCGGCCAGCGTCGCCTCGGAGACCCTGCGGTCGCGCGAGGCCGCGATCGCCTGCTCGAGCCGCTGGTAGCGGGCGAACTGCGGCGACCGGGAAAGCCGATCGAAGGCCTGGCGCACGGCGGCGCTCGGGCCCGCGAACGAGACGCCCGTCAGATGGCGGCGGTTGGCGGCCGCCTCGACGAAGGCGGTGTGCGCGGCGGCCGGGATGCGCCCTCCACGGATCTGGGCCCCCTGGAGCAGCGCGTCCTCGCGCATCATGAAATCCTGCGCCCAGTTGACGTCCACCAGCGTCTGGGTGGTCTGGTGCACCTCAACGTCATCGGCCGTGGCCAGATTGCTCAGCGCCCTGTTGGTACTGTCGAACAGGGCGTTGTACTGGCCGATGGCCGCCAGGGGCGCGATACCGCCCGAGGCGATCTGGGCCCGGAGCGGACCGAGCCTGCCGTACTCGCGGTCGAGGTCGCGCAGGAAGCGGAGCGTCCTGCCGTCCGCGACGTCCCCGGCCGCCGGAAGGGACTTCGCGCGGAAGGCCGCCAACGCGCCGTCCGTGCCCCGCTGCCCTACCCGAAGCTGATCGGCGCCCTGCGCTCCCCGCGTCCCGAGAACGGTGGCTGCGGCGGTCCGCTCCACCTGCAGCGCGTTGCCCACCAGCCCGATCGGGCGGGCCACGTCGTCCACGGTTCTGGTGAACTCGATCCGGTCGAGCGCCGCCCCCAGGGAGACGGCCGCCGCGAAGGCCCACAACCCCACCAGCGAGAGCAGCGGAACGACCAGCAGCAGACCGATCCGGCGCCCGACGGGACGCAACCGGACCCGTTCGGCGGAACCGCCTTCTTCCTCGTTCTTCGGCACGTGAAAACTCCATGGATCCGACAGGCCCACAGCTCTGGACGCCACATGTTTCACCTAAAGCCAATAGAATGCAAGCGGTGACTTCACGTGGCGGCGAGAAGAGCGGGAGCTCCACCAATGAACGCTTCGGGCGACAATCTGCAACCGAGCCGCGCAACGCTGCGCCAGGAGCGGCAATGTGCGCGGGCAGCGCATTCGCCGTCCCGCATGTGACCGTTCCTGGCCAGTCGCTCGACCGCGGGCGCTGCGCCTACCCGGTCGCTACATTGAGCTCCGACTCGAAACCGGCGAAGGCATCGGAGCCGACGCGGCCTGATCTCGATGATCGCGCCCTTTTTAATCTCATCGCCCACGTTTGCTCGCCGGCCGCGCGGGCAGCGCTTCTCGGCACCTGGCCCAGCCGCCCAGGACGGCCGCGGGAGTCTCCGCATCCGAGCCGTCCTCTCACGGCGGCGGGGCCAGGAGCGAGGTGGAGCCGCGCCGAGCGCGGATGCCCTTCCCGCGACCTCGGCGGGCTCGTCGGCGTCGAGCAGGAACCCGGCGCCCGAGTCGTCCAGGCCGGTGTGCAGTCCGGCGGGCCGGAACCTGCTGTTGAGCGGCGCCAGAACGGCGCCGGGTCGTCCAGAGAGGGCTGCCCTACCACGTTGCCGGCGCCGACTTCAGGATTCGGTCGCGACGACCAGGACGGCGCGCTCGGGGCAGTTCCGCCGCGCCCTGCTCAGGTCGTCCAGCGACGCGGCGTCGGCGGCCTCGGCGACGACCACCGGGTAGCCCTCCTCGTCGGGCTCGAAGATGCTCGGAGCCGCCTCGTAGCACCGTCCGTGCCCGGCGCACGCGTCGCGATCAACCGTCACACGCGGAGCATGATGTTGCTGGGGCATCGGCCCGTTCCTCCCTCTCACGCCTTGCTGGGGCGGGGTCAGCGTCAGGTCTGCTCGGGCGTGAAGACGATCGGCAGCTGGACGACTCCGCGGACCTGGCTGGAGTGCGAGACCGAAGGCCGCTGCGGATCCAGGCGGTAATCGGGGATGCGGCGGTGGATCTCCTCCAGGGCGATGCGCAGTTCCACCCGGGCCAGGTGCGACCCCAGGCAGCGGTGCGGACCGGACCCGAACGCCAGATGCCGGTTGGGGGACCTGCCGATCCGCATCGCCTCCGGCTCCGCGAACTCCCCGGCGTCGCGGTTGGCCCCGGCCAGCAGGACCAGCAGCTGGTCTCCGGCCTTGAGCCGGACGCCGCCCAGCTCCGTGTCGCGGGTGACGCGGCGCCCGGCGGCGACCGCCGCCTCCAGGCGGAGGATCTCCTCCACCGCGTCCGGAACGCGGGCGGGGTCGTCGATGAGGCCACGGCGCTGCTCAGGGTTGGCCGACAGGTGCATCACGCCCCAGGCGAGCGATCCCTGCACGGTGTGCAGACCCGCGATGAGCAGCAGGAAGAACATCCTGGACAGTTCCTCGTCGGTGGGGACGCGCTCCCCGCCGTCCGCCTTGAGGGGCGTGTTGATGATCGCCGCCGTGATGTCGTCACCGGGATCGTCCATGCCGCGGCGCTCGGCGATGACCTGGGCGAAGTAGCCGAACATCCGCTGCGCGGCGTCCTGCCGCGCGGCGTTGCTCTCCTCCTCGCTCGCTCCCGGCTTGCCCATCAGGGCGATGTCGGTCATCTCGCTGAACATCGGGGCGTCCTCCAGCGGCCAGCCCATCAGCGTCAGGAACACCGACGTCGGCAGCTCGTGGGCGAACTCGGAGACGAACTCCGCCTCGCCCCGCGCGGCGAAGCCGTCGATGAGCCGGTTGACGATCCCGCGGATCCGCGGTTCCAGGGCCTTCATGCGGACCGGGTTGAACAGCGGCTGGAGCGCCTGCCGGTAGGCGGTGTGCTCGGGCGGGTCGAGTTCGAGGGGGATGAACTTCCCCGCCCCGGCGTCCACGAGGTTGTTGGGGTGGCTGGAGAAGGTCGCCGGGTCGCGGAGCACCTCGTGCACCTCGCCGTAGCCCGTCACCAGCCAGTGGCCTCCGTGCGCCGTCGAGTAGACGACCGGGCCGCGCGCGGCGAGCTCGGCGATCCTCTCCTGCATGACGTCCACGGGGGCCGCGAGCGAGGGGTCGTAGATGTCGAAGTCCACCCTCAGGTGCTCGGGCGCGTCGGTGATGCCGGTGGTCATTCTTTCCGCTCCTTCGTCTGCCTGCAGGTTGCCTGTTCGACGTTCGCCGGGCGCTCCTACTGGCCGCCGTCGACGGCCGCGGCCGCGGCGGCCGCCGCGTGCGGGCCGTCCTCCTCGAAGACCATCGCGACGCGTGACAGGGTGCCCCCGTCGGTCGCGGGCAGGCAGACGCCCGACATGTAGGCCGAGTCGTCGGAGGCCAGGAACAGCACGACCTTGGCGTTGTCCAGCAGCGACGGCGGACGGCCCAGCTTCAGCGGGATCGGCGAGTAGGCGGGGTTCCACTCGCCGGCCGTCTCCTCGTAGGACTGGCCGACGACGGGGGCGCCCGGTTCCATCAGGAAGTTCGGCGACATCCCGTGCGTGGGGAGGAGGGCGTTGACGCGGATGCCGTACTTGCCCAGGTCCAGCGACAGGCCGCGGACGAGGCCGTTCACGCCGGCCTTGGTGGCGCTGTAGAGCGCGATGTTGTGGTAGGCGACCAGCGAGGCCGCGGACGAGGTCGCGACGATGGCGCCGCCCCCGTTGCGGCGCATCGCCGGGACGGCGTGCTTGCACGAGTAGAAGACCCCGGTGAGGTTGACCCCGAGGACCTTCTGCCAGTCGGCGTCGGTGAGGTCTTCGAACTCCACGTGCTCGCCGCCCGCGACCGAGGGGACGCCGCCGCGCGACACCACGCCCGCGTTGGCGAACATGACGTCCAGCTTCCCGAACTCGCTCTCGGCGGTGGCGACGGCCCGCGCGACGTCGGCCTCGACCGCCACGTCACCGGTCACGGCGACGGCCGTGCCGCCGGCCTGCTCGACCAGCTTCACCGTCTCCTCGGCGCGCCCGGCCAGGATGTCGAACACCACGACCTTCGCGCCCTCGGCCGCGAACAGCTGCGCGGTCCGCCGCCCCAGCCCCGATCCGCCACCGGTGATGACGGCGACCTTGCCTTCGAGTTTCATGGCACCTCTTCTCGGTACGACACACGGCGAACTGGACACTGCACGACAGAATGGACACCGAACGGCGGCATAAGGATCTTCGTCTGCGCACCGGGTCCCGCGGCGAAGCCGGCCTATTCCCTCTCGATGCGATTTCCGGCCTCGTCGTCGGAATTGGACACTCGCGTCCCCTTCTCGCACCAGGTTCGCTGTCGGGCGGCGGCGCTACGGGCTCCCGGCCGAACGGCGCCCGTTCGCCCGCGCGCCGTCGCGTTGCGAATTTAACTTAAGCCTATAGTTTTAGAGCGTCAAGGCGTCTCGGGAATTCGACCGGTTCCGGTACTGCGGCACGTGCGGGCGAGAGACCGATTTCGCGACCGGTCCGAGAGGCGAAGGAGTTCACCGGAGCCAGGCATGGCCACAGCGGCCGTCGGCACCGCCGGAGGCGCGACTGCGGTCGCGTCGGTCGGGGCGCCGATGCGGATCCGCGTTCCGGCCAGGGGCAGCCCGGCATCGCCGGGCCGATTCCTGGCTTCCTCGCAGCGAGTGACGGCGGCCAGGCCCTCGCGGGAGATCCGCGGTGCCGCGCGTGCTCGCCGTCTCAGCGGACCTTGGGGTGGGTCCGCGGAAGATCGGCGTAGGTCTCGCGCAACCGCCTTTTGGCGATCTTCCCGCTGGGCATGCGGGGCAGATCGGAGTCGACGAGGACCACGTACCGGGGCACCTTGTAGTCGGCCAGCCGGGCATTGCAGTGCTCGACGACCTCGGCCACGGTGAGCGGGCCCTCGGCGCGGATCAGAGCCGCCGGCGTCTCCCCGAACTTGGGGTCGGCCACGCCGATGACCGAGACCTCGCGCACCTGCGGCAGTTCCTGGAGCACGTTCTCGATCTCCAGCGGCGCGATGTTGAGCCCGCCGGAGATGATCATGTCCTTGATGCGGTCGACGAAGGTCAGGTAGCCGTTCTCGTCCAGGACGCCCAGGTCGCCGGTGCGGAGCCAGCCGTCCACGAGGGCCTCCCTGGTGGCCTGCTCGTTCCCCCAGTAGCCGGGCATCATCCCGGGGCCGCGCAGCAGGATCTCGCCCGGCACGTTCGGCGCGCAGTCCGCCCCCTGGAGGTCGACCACCCGGATCTTGGTGAAGATGCCGCCCCAGCCGCACTTCTCCGGATGCGCGGCGGTCTCGTCGCGGGGCATCGCGGTCGCCGAGCCGCCGATCTCGGTCTGCCCGTAGATCTGCCGGAGCGAGACGCCCTTCTCCTGCCAGGTGCGCAGCAGTCCCGGCGGCACCCGCGCGCCGCCGACGTGGGCCGTGGTGACGCTGGTCAGGTCGGCCTCGGCGAAGCCGGGCGCCGCGGCGATCTGCTCGAAGACGATGGGCGGGCCCGTGATGGTGGTGACCTTCTTCTCCGCGATCACCTCGACCGCCCGGGCCGGTGCGAGCGAGGGCTGGAGCAGCAGCGTGCCGCCGTGCAGCAGGCAGCGGGCCAGGCCCCAGATGACTCCGGCGGCGGTGAACAGCGGCAGCACCAGCAGGACGCGCAGCCCGTTCGGCTCGATCGGCTCGATCAGCGCCCACTCGTGCATCTCGCCCGCGATGCTGCGGTGGGTGAAGATCACGCCCTTGGGCCGCCCGGTCGTGCCGCTGGTGAAGATGATCGCGGTCGGCTCGGAGAGCTCGCCGACCGGGGCGGCGACCGGCCCGTGGCCGCCGTCGCGCAGCCTCGCCACGTCCTCGAGGACGCCGATCTCGAACGTCGGCCGCGCCCGGTGCACCTCCTCGAGCCGGTCCCGGAGGGCGGCGTCGCAGTAGACGGCGGCCGGCTCGCAGTCCTCGACCAGCGCGGTCAGCTCGCGGGACAGCATGCGGTGGTTGAACGGAGCGACGATCGCGCCGAGCCGCCACGCGCCCAGGGCCACCGCGCACCATTCCAGGCTGTTGCCTCCCAGGATGGCCACCCGGTCGCCGGGGCCGACGCCCTTGGCCCGCAGTTCGGCGGCGACGCCGTCGGCCCAGTGCGACAGCGCGCGGTAGGTGACGGCGTCGCCGTCGAAGTCGACCGCGACGGCGTCGGGGACGATGCGGGCCCACCAGACCAGCGCGTCGTTGACCGTTCCGCTCATGGCTCCTCCCCTGCCTTCAGGCAGGCTCGATCCGAGGGGCGCCGTCGGCGGGCGGCCCGGAATGTGCTCTGCCTCACACGGCAGTGAATCTAAAAGCATTAGCCGAGGTTGGCAATACCCAAGCCGGGATTCTTAGGATTTACCCAGCTCACGGGGCTTGCTCACGGCGTAGAGGACATCGTCCTGGGTCCGCTGGAAGCCGAGGAGGCGGGCCGACCGCACCGCCCGGGGCAGCGCCGGGTCCAGGCCCGCCTCCACGGCCTGGACCCCCTCGTCGCGCAGCAGTGCCAGGGCGCCGGCGGCCAGCGCCGACCCCGTACCGGCGCCCTGGACGGCGGGGACGACGGCGCGCAGGACGCCCGTCCGCAGGCGTTCGACGGTCCGGGTCCCGCGCTCCAGCCAGGCGTACCCGGCCGGTGCGCCGCCGGGACCGCCGGCATAGAGCAGCCGGGCGGAGCCGTCGCCGGGCGGCCGGTAGCGTTCCGGCAGTCCGGCCGCCCGCCACAACCGGCGGGCGGGCCCGGGATCGGCGCTCTCGGTGAGGGGCACGGCGGGCGGCGGCAGCGGCGCGGCGTGCGGCCCGGACAGCGGCCGCACGCTTCGCCAGATCCGCGCCCTCTCCGTGCACCCGAACCGCCTCGCGAGCCGCTCCGCCGCGGGATGGTGCCCCTCCGCCCAGCCATGGGCGCCCGGCAGCCCCGCGCTTTCCAGGACGGCGGTGGCCACGCCGTTGGAACGGGCGTCGGGATGGACGATCAGGGTGCCGCATTCCGCGCCGTCCAGGTGCAGGTAGGCGACGAGCGGCGCGGCGGGTGCGTCAAGGCGGACGAGCAGGTGGCGGGCACCGGTGCGGAGGGCCGGCGGCACGATCCGGGAGAACCCCGCCTCCTGGTCGTACTCGGAGCAGGCGCGGGCCAGGTCCTCGGCCTCCTCCAGTTCGCCGCCCGTCAGGTGGCGGCGCCAGAACGTGCCGATCACCGCGTGCCGGACTCGGTGAGCCGTCTCACCTCCCGGTGGAAGATCTGGTTGACCACCTCGTTGCGGCCCAGCACCATGCCGCCCGCGTCCGCACTGGACACCGCCGTCTGGCTGGCGCGCAGGAGCGGGAAGTCCTCGGCGTGCAGGACGTCGAGCAGGATCTGCCAGTTCTTGTTCCAGCGCTTCTCCCACTCGGCCTCGCTGAACCCGGAGGCCTCCACGGTCGGGACCAGGACCCGCATCTCCATCCGGCTCCGCCCGGGATCGGCGGGATGGGGGCGGAAGGTGAGCAGCTGGAAGTGGTCGGGCTGGCGCAGCAGGGTGCTGTTGGGGCCGACGAAGTGCGACTCGGTGACGTGGCGGCCGAGGTCGGCGTCGCCGGGGTCCTCCTCCAGGAAGCGGTCGATGCTCTTGCGCGGCGACAGGAACCGGGCGTGCCGGCCGTAGTCCTCGACGGCCAGGACGTTGGTGTGGATGATCTTCCCGGCGGTGTTCGGATGGGCGAACTTGATGTGGTAGCCGTCCAGGAACGCGTCCTGCATGATCTTCCAGTTGACCGGCTCGTCGAAGCCCTCGGCCCGGTAGTTGACCAGCGCCTCCATCCGGTAGCCGGCGAGCGCCGCGTCCATCTCGGGGCCGAGCCAGGCGGCGACGTCGATCGCGGCCGAGGCCGAGTCGACCAGCCAGACGAAACCGTGCCGCTCCTCGGTGGGCAGTTCGACCAGGCCCGAGGCCGCGTGGTCCAGCTCGCCGAAGGTGTGGTCGTAGGTGACGGAGCGCAGGCTGCCGTCGGTGTCGTAGGACCAGCGGTGGTACGGGCAGGAGAAGAGGCGGCACCGGCCGGACGGCCGCTCCTCCAGGAGCGCCCCGCGGTGCCGGCAGGCGTTGACGAACGACTTGACGCCGCCGTCGCGCTGCCGGACCACGATGACCCGGTTGCGGGGCATCGTGAGGGTCAGGAAGTCACCGGGGCGGGCCAGTTCCGAGGAGTGCGCGACGATCGACGGCACCCGCCCGAAGATCAGGTCCCGTTCCCTGGCCGCCGCCTCGGGGTCGGTGAACTCGCGCGGCCCGAACGGCCGTGTCGCCTCGAGCTTGTCGGTGTCGTCCGCGCGCAGCAGATTGAGCAGCCGCCCGATGCGGTCCTGCCTGTCGCCGGGGGCCATGGGCGCCTCCTTCTGTGGATGCCTACCCCACAAACCTAATACCTTGAGATTTATAGGGCAAGATGGCGCGAACGGAAGGCCCGTCTTCCAGCTTTTATGACAACCGAAAACCTACTAACGTTAGATTGACCCGACCCCGTATACGCCCCAGGGAGCGTGCTGTGGAGAGCGACCTCTTCGAGACCGACCACGAGGACTACCGGCGGACCGTCCGCGAGTTCGTCAAGCGGCAGGTCGTGCCGCGGATGGAGCAGTGGGACGCCGATCGGCTCATCGACCTGGAGACCTGGCGGGCCGCCGGGAGGCAGGGCGTTCTGGGCCTGCCCGTCCCCGAGGAGCACGGCGGGGCCGGCGAGCGCGACTACCGCTACCGGTGCGTGGTGATGCAGGAGATCGCCCGGGTCGGCGCGGCGGCGCTGCAGTCGGGGTTCACCACCAACGACGACATCGCGCTGAGCTACCTGCTGCGCCACGCGGACCGGGAGCAGCGCGGGCGCTGGCTGCCCGGCTTCGCCACCGGCGAGACGATCGGCGCGATCGCCATGAGCGAGCCCGGCGCCGGCAGCGACCTGCGCGGCATCGGGACCACGGCGGTCCGCGACGGCGACGACTGGATCCTCGACGGTTCCAAGACCTTCATCACCAGCGGCATCCTCGCCGACCTGGTCATCGTGTTCGCCCGCACCGGACGGGAGCACGGATCGCGCGAGTTCAGCCTGTTCGTGGTGGAGGACGGCACGCCCGGCTTCAGCAGGGGCCGCAAGCTCGACAAGGTCGGCCTGCACGCCCAGGACACCGCCGAGCTGTTCTTCACCGGTGCCAGGGTGCCCGGGGCCAACCTGCTCGGCCAGGTCGGCGAGGGGCTGCCGGCCCTGATGCGCAGCCTGCCGCTGGAGAGGCTCGGCATCGCGCTGGCCGCCCAGTTCTCCGCCGAGGCCGTGCTGGAGTGGACGGTCGAGTACGTCCGGCAGCGGCGGGCCTTCGGCCGCCGGATCGGCGACTTCCAGGCGCCCGCCTTCAGGCTGGCCGAGCTGAGCACGGCGGTGGAGGTCTCCCGCGCCTACCTCGACCGCTGCGTCCGCGCCCACAACGCGGGGACGCTCACCGCCACCGACGCCGCCAAGGCCAAGCTGTGGGCGACCGACCTCCAGCACGACGTCATCGACACCGGCGTGCAACTGCACGGCGGGTACGGCTACATGCTGGAGTACCCGGTGGCCAGGGCCTTCGTCGACGCGCGCATCCAGCGCATCTACGGCGGCACGAACGAGATCATGAAGGAGATCATCCAGCGCGAGCTGATCGGACGGCCGTAGCACCGTCCGATCAGCGGGGGCCGGGAGCCGGCCACCGCCCGGCCAGGTGGATCGACTTGCCCGAGTGGTGCGGCTCCCGGCCCTCGGGCCCGTTCTCCGCCTTCAGAGCACCTCCTCGTGACCGAAGAGCACTGAGCTGACCAGCGGCGCCATCGGCCCGCCGATGAACAGCGAGGTCCTCGCGCCCGCCACCTGGTTCACCGAGGTCCCCCGCACCTGGCGGACCGCCTCCACCGCCAGGCCCATGCCGTTGACGAAGGAGTCGGCGATGTTGCCGCCGCCGGTGTTGACCGGCAGCCGCCCGCCCTGGGCGATGAGGTTCTCGAACGTGAGCACCTCGCCCGCGGCGGGCCCCGGCGGGCAGAGCCCGTGGTCGATCAGCGACGCGACGGCCGCACCGCTGAAGTTCTCGTACGCCTGGACGACGTCGACGTCGCCCGGGCCCAGCCCGGTCGCGTCCCACAGCCGCCCGGCGACTCCCCTGCAATCGGTACGCTCGCCGTATCCCGCGGTCGCGTAGTCGGTGTCGTTCTCGGTCTGCGACGAGTAGCCGCCCGGGGCTCCCTGGGCTCCGCCGATGACATAGGCGGGGTCGGGACGCAGAGCGCGGGCACGCTCGGCGGAGACGAGGATCAGCGCGACCGCCCCGTCGCTCTCCCGCGAGCAGTCGTACAGCCGGAACGGTTCCACGATCATCCTGGCGGCGGCGTACCCCTCCTCGTCGAGCGGCCGCCCGTAGCCCGCCGCGGACGGGTTGTTCTGGGCGTGGTGGTAGGCGGCGAGCACCAGGGCGCGCTGGGCGCTCGCGGGCACCCCCTCATGCTCCAGCATCCGCTGCGTGCGAAGCGCGCAGACCTGTGCGGGCGCGCCGACACCGTGGGCCAGGTAGTGGTGGTCATAGAAGTACTTGGCGTAGCCCAGCCGCCCGGTGTCGCTCTGGGCCATGGGCCGGTAGGCGACGACGCACTCGGCCTGGCCGGTCGCGATCGCGGTGGCGGCGGTGGTCACGGCGGCCGCGGCCCCGCCCCCTCCGCCGCCCCACACCATGGTCGACCAGCGCAGTTCGCGGATGCCGAGATCGGCGCCGAGCACCGGGCCGCTGAGGTCCCCCCCCGGCGTAGGAGACGAAACCGTCGATCTCGCGGGGCGAGATCCCGGCGTCGCGGCACGCCTCCACGATCGCCTCCAGCACCAGGCGGTGCTCGCCCGCCGGAGCCTGCCCCCGCTTGTAGTGCAGGTCCGCGACGCCCACGACGGCCGCCGCGCCGCGCATCGGCGAGGGGGTCACGCGAGCGCCCCTTCCGTGCGGGAGGCGAGCCGCCAGCGCAGCAGCGGCCACGCGGCATCGGCGGGCCGTTCGACGTGCCCGGCCAGCCGGTCGCCGATGCGCACGTCCCGCCCCTCACCGGTCAGCAGGCCGAGCAGGCGCACGCCGCCCGCGTGCGGCAGTTCCACCACCACGGTCACGTACGGGGTCAGCTCCGCGAACTCCGCCATGTACGGGTGGTGCGTGCGGCACCACGAATAGACGGTCCCGGTCGCGGGAACGCCCTCCCACACCAGCTCGAAACCATGGCATTCCGGGCACATCCGGCGCGGGCCCCACAGCCACGTGCGGCAGCCGGCACAGCGCTGGATCCGCAGCTCACCCGAGCGCAGGCCGTCCCAGTACGGCGCGTCCAGACCGTCGGCGGCCGGACCGCAGGGGATCACGAGGCGTCCTGGACGGGGAAGTTCTCCAGCCGGGCCGCCAGCCACTCGCCGCCGTGCTCCTCCCAGATCGAGCGCAGCCCGATCTTTCCCTCGGGCGTGGTGTAGACGGTCTCCCCCACCCAGGTGTCGCCCTCCTGCCGGACGTCGACGATCCGCAGCGAGTGCACGACGCGGCCGGGCACGGTGACCCCCTCGAACACCTGCGGCAGGTTCTCCTGGACCATCTCCGCGAGCGCTGACCTGACGTCCCCGTTGAGGACGTGCTGGACGTGCCGCTCGTAGCGGGCACGGAAGTCGGACATGGGCCCTCCAAGTCGCCGGGAAGTCCCCTTAGGCTAACGCCATTAGATTAATTGCGACAAGATCCCACCTCAGGATGATTCCGGGTGACCGGGCCGGGGGTCAGGAGACCGCGGCCCGGCGCTCCTCGGCCAGCAGCACGACCCCGCGAAGGAAGCTGCGGATCATCTCTTCGAACAGCTGGTTCGCGGTGAACTCGTTGGAGGCGAGAGCGCGCGCGAGGGTGGGCTGCCGCTCGTCGTCGACGTTCGGGAAGATCGCCCGGCGGGCCGCCGGAGTCCGGGCCGCCTCGGAGATCACCGCCCCCAGGACCACGGTGTCCATGCTGTCGAGGATCTGCACATGCACGTCGGCCGGCACACCGCTGTCGTGCAGGAAGCGGGCCGCGTCCTCGTAGAGGTCGGCGAGCATGTCCCTCGGCGGGAACTGCAGCAGCAGCGGAGCGGCGTTGCGATGGCGCAGGATCACCCGGCGCAGATTCAGGCTGAGCTGGACGAACCAGTCGATCCAGCGTTCGGGCGGCGGCTTCCTGGGCACCACGGTCTCCGACACGATGGTCGTGACCACCGCGCCGAGGATCTCCGACTTGTCCTCGAAGTGGTGGTAAAGCGAGGGGGCCCGGACGTTGAGGTGGCGGGCCAGGCGCGGCAGGCTCAGCGCGTCCAGGCCCTCGGTGTCGATGATCTCGATGGCCGCGGCCACCGCACCGGCACGGCGGATCAGCGGCTGACGCGGACGGGCCATGGCACCCGATCCTAGTTCACCCTCCTTGCACGCCCGGCCGCGTTGAGGTCTGAACGGCGGCACACCGCTGCATCTGCTCCCGATGTTCCAAGACGGTGCGACCGCCCTCAGGCCACCTCGAACACGGGCAGGGTCTCGCCGCCCTCCCCCTCGGCGCCCGACCGGACGAAACGCACGCGAACAGGCACCCCCGCCCGCAGCGCCGAGAGGTCGGCGGCCAGGAGCCGGACCATGAGCCACGGCCCCTCCTCCAGCTCCACGACGGCGCTGACGTAGGGAACCGCCTCGACGAGTACGGGCAGCGGCGCCCGGTGCACGACGGCCCAGGTGACGAGCGTGCCCCTGCCCGAGGCCGTGTACGGTTCGAGGTCGGCCGATCCGCTCGCCGGGTCCGTCCGGGCCTCGGGCCCCAGCACGGTCCCCGAGGCCGGGGCCCGCCGCACCAGCAGTTCGCCGCGCGCGGCGGCGTCGAAGAACGCCGCGCTGCCCCGATCGCGTTCGACCACCGGGAACGTCTCGCTCATGCCGCTCCTTCACGCCGGTGCGGGCTGAGCACCAACGTGGAGTGGTGCTCCAGAATGCCGCCGTTGCCGCTGACCAGCACGATGTCGTTGCGGGGCGCCTGCCGCGCGCCGCCGTCCCCACGGGCCTGGATGATCGCCTCGGACAGCGGCGTCATGCCCCACATGTAGTACCCGGACAGTTGCCCGCCGCCCGTGTTGCACGCGAGATCGCCGCCGGGCGCCAGCCTGCCGCCGCCCACGAAACGGCCGCCCTCCCCCTTGCCGCAGAAGCCGTAGTCCTCCAGCGTGACGAGCACGGTGTAGGTGTAGCAGTCGTACAACTCGGCCACGTCCACGTCGGCGACCCCGATGCCGGCCATCCGCATGGCCTGCGGCCCCGAGCGCGCCGCCGGGGTGACCACGCCCCAGTCCGACCCGGCGCTCATCCGCCGCGGCGCGTGCGCCTGCCCATGGCCCCACACGTGCACGGGCGGTCGGCGCAGGTCCGCCGCCCGGTCGGCGGCCGTGACCACGACGGCGATGGCGCCGTTGCTGACCAGGCAGCAGTCCAGCAGGTGCAGCGGTTCGGCGATCCACCGCGACGCCTGGTGGCCGGCGACGGTGAGGGGCCGGCGCAACTGCGCCAGCGGGTTGCCCGCGGCCCACGCCCGCTGCGCGACGGCGATCTCGGCGAGCTGCTCGGAGGTCGTCCCGTAGCGCTCCATATGCCGTCGCGCGCACATCGCGTACAGGATGTTCGGATTGGCGGCTCCCGAGGCGAGGGACCAGCCCGCCAGGCCGCGCAATGCCCGCGCGGCGGACGGTGCCCGCCACGACGCCCCCGCCGAGCGCTCCGGCTTCAACGGGGTGTCGGCGAAGACGCAGGCCACCGCGGTGGCGGAGCCGGCGGCGATGGCCTGGACCGCCTGGGCCACCATCACTCCCGCGGTGGCGCCGAACGCGTTGACCTGGCTCAGGATGCCCAGGTCGCCAAGGCCGAGCACGGCGGCCAGGGCGACTCCGACGTCCTGCTTGACGCCTGCGCTGACGAGCAGCCCGTCCACGTCGCCGAGTGCCAGACCGGCATCGGCGACGGCGAGCCGCACCGCCTCCGCGGCCAGATCCGTCGACGAGCGTCCATAGACCTTGCCGAGCTCGGTCATCCCGAGCCCGGCGATCGCCGCGTCGGTCATCGTCCCTCCTTGGCGCTCACGCGAACAGAGACTCCATGCCCTCGCCCAGGTTGACCGTCTTCAGCTCGTAGTAGGCCTGGACGGCCTCCGGGCCGGTGTCGCGACCGATGCCCGAGTTCTTCACTCCGCCGAAGGGCGCCTCGGTGTTGTAGGTGAACGAGTTGACGCTGAACGTCCCGGTACGGACCTTGCGGGCCACATCGGCGGCGCGTTCGGGGTCGCCGGTGAACACCGCGCCGTGCAGGCCGTACTCGGAGTCGTTGGCGATCGCGATCGCCTCCTCGACGGTGTCGTAGGCGAGCACCGAGGCCACCGGGCCGAAGATCTCCTCGCGGCAGACGCGCATCGAGTTGACGGTGCCGGCGAACACGGTCGGCTGCACGTAGTAGCCCCTGTCCAGCCCCTCGGGCACGCCTCCCCCGGTGGCGATCACGGCGCCCTCGGCCTTCCCGGCCTCGATGTATCCGAGCACCCGCTCCCGCTGCCGCGCGGAGACCAGCGGGCCCATCGTCGTGGCCGGGTCGAGCGGATCGCCCACCACGAACGACTCCGCGGTCGCCACCAGGGCTCCGACGACCTCGTCGTAGCGGCTCTTCGGCACGACCACGCGGCTGTAGGCCGCGCACACCTGGCCGGTGTTGAAGAACGACCCGACCGCCAGCCCCCGCATGGTGGTGGCGATGTCGGCGTCGTCGAGGACGATCGCCGCCGACTTGCCGCCCAGCTCGAGCTGGAGCCGCTTGAAGCTCCCGCCGCATTCCCGGCCGATCTCCCGGCCCGCCGCGGTGGACCCGGTGAAGCTGACCTTGTCGACCTCGGGATGGGCCACCAGCGCCCGCCCGGCGTCCCGGTCGCCGGTGATCAGGTTGAACGCGCCGGCGGGCATCCCCGCCTCGACGAACGCCTCGGCGATGTGGAAGGCGTCGAGCGGTGTCTCCGGTGCGGGCTTGTAGACCACGCTGCAGCCCGTCACCAGGGCCGGGACGATCTTCGCGATCGCCATGTTGAAGGGGCCGTTCCAGGGGGCGATCGACGCCACGACGCCCACCGGCTCCTTGACCACGGCGGCCGCTCCCGCCCGGGTCCGCCGGACCTCGCTGGTCGCGTCGCTCCGCGCGACGTCGAGGAAGTAGCGCCCGGTGTCCAGGGCCCCCGGGATCTGGACCGCGGCCGCGCTGACCGGCAGCCCCATCTCCAGGGTCACCAGCCGCCCGATCTCCCCGATCCGCGACTCCAGGATCCGCAGGGCGCGCTCGATGATCTCGGCCCGTTCGGCGACGGTCAGGCCGCGCCATGCCCCGGCCTCGAAGGCGCGCCGCGCGGCGCCGACGGCCGCGTCGACATCGTCCCCGCCGGCGTCCGGCACCACCCCGATGACCTCCTCGGTCGACGGGGACACCACGTGGGTCCTGGCGGCCGAGACCGGTTGGCGCCACTCACCGTCGATCAGGAGTCCCGCTCGAGTGATCATGCCCGGTTCCTTTCGCACTCAGCCGTCAGGGAAAGCGGTGCCGACGCGACCGGGGCCGCGCTCCCGCACCCGGCCCGGAGGGCGCCGCCCGATCCGGACCGACACCGTGTCAGCCTATAGGCATTAGATTACTCGGGTCCATAGCCCCGGCCGGACGGGGACGCGGTAGGCTACCTATCGCCATTAGGTTTAGATCGGAGTCTCCGACACAGTGGAAGCCACGGCCGATCGGCGTGCCCCCCTGACCCTGGTCCTGCTCTGCGCCGGCGGATTCCTGGTCTCGCTCCAGCAGACGCTCGCGATCCCGCTCATGGCCGACCTGCCGGACGAGCTGCACACCGCCCCCGGGAACACCACCTGGCTGATCGGCGCCGGCCTGCTGAGCGGCACGGTGTCCACGCCGGTGCTCACCAGGCTCGGGGACGTGTACGGGAAGCGGCGACTCATCCTGATCACGATCGGAGCCCTCGTCGTCGGGTCGTTGGTCGGCGGGCTGACCCACTCCTTCGCGGTCGTGATCGCCGCCCGAGCCGTCCAGGGGGCGGCGATCGCGCTACTGCCCCTTGGGCTGGCCGTCATGCGGGACGAACTGCCACCCGCCCGGCTCCCCCTCGGCACCGCGGCACTGTCCAGCACGCTCGCCATCGGAGCGGGCGCGGGACTTCCGCTGTCCGGGGCGCTGGTCGACGGGCCAGGCTGGCGGTGGATCTTCTGGATCCCGGCCATCGCGGGCACCGTCCTGTTGTGCGCGGTCGTCCTCGCCCTTCCCGAGTCCCCCGTCAGGGGTGGCGGCGGCGTCGACCCCTGGGGCGCCCTGCTCCTGTCCTCCGGCCTCTGCGCGGTGATTCTCGCCCTCTCCCACGGTTCGGCCTGGGGCTGGATCTCGATGGACACCGTGCTGCTGGGCGTCGGCGGGCTTGCGGTGCTCGCGTTCTTCGGCGTAGTCGAACTCAGGTCGCCCGCCCCGCTGGTCGACCTTCGCCTCGCCGCCCGGCCCCGGCTCGTCGCCGCACACGCGGTGTCGCTGCTGCTGGGCTTCGCCGCCTACGCCAACATGATGGTCACCCCCCAACTGCTCCAGCAACCGGCCGACACCGGCTACGGGCTCGGGCTGGATGCGGCCACGGCCGGCCTCTGGCTGGTTCCCATGGCGCTGTCGTTCGGCATCTTCGCGCCGGCGGCACCGGTGGTCGTCCGCCGTTGGGGCGCCGAGACGACGGTCGGCCTCGGGGCCATGGTGATGGCCGTCTCCTACGTCGGACGGGTCTATCTCAGCGATGGCCTCGCCCAGGTCGTCGCCGGTTCCGTGGCCGTGTCCCTCGGCACCGTCCTGACCTACGCGGCGCTTCCCATCGTGGTCATGAGCGACGTTCCCGCGTCCCAGAGCGCGGCCGCCAACGGCCTCAACCATCTCCTGCGCACCGTCGGCAGCGTCGTGAGCAGCGCGGCCACGGCCTCGGCCATCAGCGGGATGGTGATGGAGACCGCGCCCGGGGTCACGCTGCCGTCGTACGACGCGCAGGTGCTGATGTTCTGGCTGGCCGCTGGAGCGAGTCTCGTCTCGGTGGCCGTGCTGGCGTGGTCACGCCGGCACGCTCCCTCCGAGCCGACGGCCTGAAACACCCTTTGCCGGACGCTGCTTCGTCCGGCAAAGGGTGTGCCAGAGGCCGCGGTTCAGGCCGCGGGATCCTCCACGGTGCCCGCACCGCCCATGTACGACGACTCGATCTCGTGGCGCTTGGCGGTGAGCTCGGCGCGCGTACCCTCCATCGCCACCGAACCCTTGTGCAGGACGATCCCGCGATCGGCGACCTCCAGGGCGAGCGACAGATGCTGCTCGACCAGGAGCACGGCGACGCCGGACTCGTCGGCCAGGCCGCGGATCACCGAGGAGAGCCGTTGGCAGACGACCGGGGCCAGGCCCAGGCTCATCTCGTCCACGAGCAGGACCTTGGGCCGCAACGTGATCGCCCGTGCCAGCGCGAGCATCTGCTGCTCCCCTCCGGAGAGCAGTCCGGCGCGGCGTCCGATCAGCGGCTCGAGCTCGGGGAACAGATCCGTGACCATCGTGAGGTCGGCCTTGCGACGCGCGCCGGCCGCCGCGAGGTTCTCCCTCACCGTGAGACCGGTGAAAAGGGCCCGGTCCTCCGGCACCTGGATCAGTCCCGCCTTCGAGGCGGCGTGCGGCCTTCCCAGGCGAAGCGACGTGCCGTCGACCGACACCCGACCCGAGCGCGGCTTCACCAGACCGGAGACGGACAGCAGCGTCGTGGTCTTGCCCGCTCCGTTCCGCCCGAGGATGCTGACCACCTCCCCCGCGGCTGCGCTGAGGGAAAGGTTCTTCACCGCGAGGACGCGCCCGTAGCCTGCGGAGATGTCGTCCACTCTCAGCGTGGCCTTCATGCGGGCACTCCCAGGTAGGCGGTCCGCACGGCGTCGGACCCGCTGATGTCGGCGGCCGGTCCGGCGAAGATGACCTTGCCGAAGTCCAGGACGTAGACGCGGTCGCAGACCGAGAGGACCAGATCGACGTCGTGGTCGATCAGGAGCACGCCGGCACCGTCTCGGGCCAGGCCCCGGACCGGATCCGCCAGACCGAGCGACTCCTTGCTGTCCAGCCCAGCGGCGGGCTCGTCCAGCAGGACCAGCCGCGGATCGGACGCCAGCGCACGCGCCAGGCTCACCAGGCGTTGACGTCCGTGCGACAGGTCCTCGGGGAAACTGTCCTTCACCTCGTGCAGGCCGTAGCGGTCGAGAAGCCTGTGGACCCGCTCGTGGTGCTCGGAGCGCGCGCCGCGCCTCGACACCAGGAGGTTCTCCATCACCGAGAGGTCGTTGTAGAGCTCGAGCTGCTGGAAGGTGCGGATCACGCCGCGCCCCGCCCGCCTGTACGCCGGCTGGGGCGCGATGTCCACGCCGTCGAGGAGCACTTCGCCCCGGTGGGGAACGAATCCGGTGACCGCGTCGATGAAGGTGGTCTTGCCGGCGCCGTTGGGGCCGATCAGGCCGACCACCTCGCCCCGGTCGACGGCCAGATCGACGCCGTCAAGGGCCTTGACGCCTCCGAAGTGGACCGCGAGGTCCCTGGTCTGCAACAGCATGTCAGGCTCCGTCCGTGACGAACACGCGCTCTTCGAGATCCGGTTCGGCCGTCTCCGACCGGGAGGGCGACGCCTGGCGGAAGCGGGCTCTCGTCCGGAACACCATCCCGGCGACGCCCTCGGGGTTCGCGACCGCACCGAGCACCAGGCCGAGGGCGAGGATCAGCGTCTCGTAGTCACCGAGCCCGAACCACTGGTCGATGGCCGTGGACATCAGGCCACCGGAGAACATCACGCCGGCGACCAGCCCGCCCGAGACGCTGGAGACGCCACCGATGTACACCACGGCGAGCAGGCCCAGCGACGTGAACACGCTGAACGTCTCGAACGAGAGCTGGCCCTGCTGGTAACCCATCAGCGTGCCGCCCACCCCGGCCAGGAAGGAGGAGAGGGCGGCACCGATCAGCTTGATCCGCGCCGTGTTGAGCCCGGCCGCGGCGGCGGCGCGCTCCGAACTCCGGACGGCCAGCATCTGGCGCCCCAGGTCACTGCGGCGCAGCAGGGCGACGCCGAGGGCCGCGGCGACCGCGACCGCCAGCACGAGGTACCCGAACGCGGGCCGCGGAAAGTCGGTCGGCCCTCCGCGGATGCCCAGCGAGACGCCGAAGAGTTCCGGCTGCGGGACGG
The DNA here is from genome assembly GCF_055379765.1 of Actinomadura rugatobispora. Taxonomy (NCBI): domain Bacteria; kingdom Bacillati; phylum Actinomycetota; class Actinomycetes; order Streptosporangiales; family Thermomonosporaceae; genus Actinomadura; species Actinomadura rugatobispora. The sequence goes on from NZ_AP029191.1 coordinate 11,455,166, forward strand.
GTGACCCGGCGAGGCCGCCGGTGAATCTCGGATTCTTGAAGATGAACTCCTCGATCGCGACCGCGGCCGCGATCGTGACCACGGCGAGGTGCAGACCCCGGACCCGGATCGCCGGGATCGAGACCAGGACGCCGACCGCCGTGGCGACCAGAGCCGCCAGCAGCGGGGCGATCGGGAAGGGAATGCCCCACGCGTCCCCGAACTTGGACAGCGTGAAACCGGCTACACCCGCCAACGACATCTGGGCCAGCGAGATCTGGCCCACGAAGCCCGTGAGCACGACGAGAGAGAGGCAGACCACGACGGCCGTGAGGCTGGTGATCAGGCCGAGCCGCCAGGTGGGCGAGAAGACCTGCATGGCCACCGCGGCGACGGCGACGAGCAGCACGATCAGCCAGGGGCGGATCGGTCCCGACGCGGCCGGCGGCAGCTTCTCCTCGAGGGCGCCGCGTCCCGGCAGGCTCTTTCCGTAGAGCGCGAGCACGGCGATGATCACCAGGAAGGGCAGGCCCTGCTTGAGTCCGTTCTGCGGGAGCCATGTGTACTGCGTGGTGGCCTGCATCAAGCCCGACTGCACGACGCCGAGGGCGATGCCGCCGGCGACGACCGCGGAGATCGAGGACAGGCGCCCGATCAGCGCCGCCCCGAGCGCCGGCACGATGAGCAGCGTGTAGGTGCCGACCTCGAGCGACATGATGGGCGCGATGAGGACGCCGAGCGCCGTACCGCCGACGCCGGCGATGATCCAGTTGATGGCGGCCAGCCGCGTGGGACGCAGCCCCAGGAGGACGGCGCCCTTCTCGTTCTGCGACGCCCCCCTTGAGGCGATGCCGGTGCGGGTGTAGGTCAGGAACGCGTGGAGGACGACGGCCAGCAGGACGACGATGCCGGCGAGATAGAGGCGGTCGCGCGGCATGGTCGCGCCCGCCACGTCGATCGCGTCATTGGGGAGGATGGGGGCGATGGAGCGCGGGTCGGACCCGAAACGCACCAGGATCAGCGCCTGCACGGCGAGCATGACTCCCACCGAGACCACGGCCTTGGCCAGCGGTGGCGCCTGGTGCAGTGGCCGGAAGGCCAGCACGTAGACGACCAGCGTCAGCACCGCGGCATGCGCCAGCACGATCGCCATCGCGGGCCAGGCCCCGATCGGCCCGCCGAGCTGCAGCGAACCGATCGGGAAGACCAGCTTGCCCGTCTTCGTGAGATCTGCGAACTGGTAGACGCCGAAGAGAACGGTGGCACCGTAGCCGAAATTGATGACTCCGGAGGACCGGTACATCAGCACCAGGCCGAGCCCGAAGGCGGCGTAGACGGCACCGGTGCCGATGCCCAGCAGGGCGAACAACAGCAGATCCATGACAGATTCCTCGAGGTGGCGCGGAGTACGCGGTCAGGACCCGAGCCAGTCAGAGGTGACCTCGACCTGGCGTCCGTTCTTGATGGTGGTCACGCGAGTGCTCGCGTTGCAGATGCTCGGGTAGTCCTTGAGCGCCGACCCGTCGCAGACCCAGTCGCTGTCCATGAAGCCCTTGCCGCCGGCCGGATCCCTCAGGGTCCTGGTCACGCCGGCGGCGGTGGGGGTGGCTCCTGAACGACCGATGACGGCCGCGACCTCCATCGCGACGGCGAAGCCGTTGGCGTGCAGTGCGGTGAGATCCTTCTCGGCGATGCCGCCGAACCGGTGCATCGCCTCGATGTACTCCTTCACCTGCGGGTGGTTCTTGTGCGCCGCGGCGGGCAGCAGTTCCTGGACGAAGTGGACGCCCTCGGCGGCCGCCCCCATCGCGTCGAGCACGGCCGGGGACGAGCAGCCGGTGGTGAGCACCATGTTCGCCTTGACGCCGAGCGACTTGGCGGTCTGGACGATCTGGCCGCAGGCGGGCGCGACGAAGAGGACGGCGATCGCGTCCGGGGAGTTCCTGGCGGCCTGGGACACGGCTCCGGTGAAGTCCGTCGCGGTCGGGGACTCCTTGACCTGGGTCACGTCGGTGACCCCGCCGGCCCGCAGCTGCTTGATCAGGATGTCCGCGCCGGCCTGGCCCGACGGGGTGTCGTTCAGGATCAGGGAGACCTTCTTGACCCCCTTGCCGACCAGGAACTTCGCCTCACCCGTGAACTGCGCGGGCGACGAGCCGAGCAGCGCGAACGTGTTCTTCCCGTTGAAGTCGGTGCCCTGGATCGGGGCGGCGGTGATGTAGGGGATCCCGGCGGCCGTGACCACCTCGTAGGAGGACGGGCCGCTGAAGTTGATGCCGCTGACCACCGCGACGACCTTCTTCTGGACCATCTCGTTGGCGCACTTCTGCGCCGACTCGGGGGATCCGTCGACGGTGCACTTGATCAGCTCGATCGGATGGCCGCCCGCGCCCCCGAGGTCCTTGGAGACGTACTGGAAGGCCGACTCCGTCGACACCCGAAGCTCGGGGAACGAACCTGTGGCCGCCTGCTCCTGGTTGATGTATCCGACCTTCACCGGTGCACCGCTCGCAGGGTTCCTGCCCTCGACCTTGTCTCCGGTGGCCGCGGACTGACCGCAGGCGGAGAGGGCCAGGGCCGCCAGTCCCAGGACGAGGCCGAGTGCCGCCCGGGGTCGCTGTGGAGTTCGCATATCGATCCTTCGTGGTCGGGGGCCGGGGCGCGTGCCTCGCAGGCCTCCAGCACATCCGCCCGGACTCGGGCGGAAACCTAAAGCTAATAGGTGACCCGGATCACGTCAAGGATTTTATCTACGACCTTTAGGTGGAAGAGCTGGGCTCCAGGCCTTGGCGGACGGCGGCCTTGCGGGCGTGAACCTGGATCTCCTCGGGCCACGGGCGGCCCGCCGAGAGCCCGCCGTCGACGACGATCTCCTGGCCGGTGAGGAAGCGGGCCCCGTCGCCGGCCAGGAACACCACCGCGGACGCCAGGTCCTCGGGCTCCCCCGCGCGCGGGATGGGCTGGAAACCGGCGAGGCTCTCGCGCACGGCGGCGACGCTCGCGTCGAGGGCCTCACCTTCGAGCCGCGCGCCGTGGCCGACGATCCGCGTGGCGACGCCGCCTGGGATGACCGTGTTGACGGTGATGCCGTACGGAGCGAGCTCGACCGCGGCGCTCCTGGTCAGGCCGAGCAGCGCGGCCTTGGCGGCACCGTACTGGTGGGGCCCGTAGCCTGCCCGGATGCCGGCGACGCTACCGGTGTTGATGATGGATCCGCCGCCGGTGCGCCGCATCGCGCGGGAGGCGTGCTTGGTGCCGATGAACGCGCTGCGGGCGAGCAGGGCGAACGCGTCGTCCCAAGCCTGGGTGGCGGTGTCCTCGAGGAAGCTCCACACACCGACCCGGCCGGCGTTGTTGACCATCACGTCGAGGCGCCCGAAGGTCTCGACCGCGAGATCGATGGCCGCGACGATGTCGTCCTCGACCGTGACATCGACGGTGCGGAACACCGCCGCCTCGCCCAGCCTGCCCGCGAGCACCTGCCCGCGCTCCCGGTCGACGTCGGCGATGACGACCCGCGCGCCCTCCGCGACGAGCCGCTCGCAGACCCCCGCCCCGATGCCGCTCGCACCGCCGGTGACCACGGCCGCCTTACCGTCCAGTTGCATGCCGGTCCCTCTCGTTCAGGATCCAAGTGCCGCGGCCAGCGCGGGCACGTCCGCCAGCGCGCGTACGGCATCGTTCAGGTGGGTGCACCCTTCGACACCACGCAGCGTCCGCGGGACGAGGCCGCGCAGCTCCGTCAACGGCGTGCCCAGGAGTCGCCCGAGGTTGCCCACAGCCAGGGGGCACTCCGGGTATGGAAGAACCCTGGGAACCGCGTCGAGGGTCAACAGGGCGCCGGTGTCCCGGTCAGCGGTCGCCCGCACGCGGTACTCGTGCACCGCCACCCGGCCACCGGCCGGCTCGGACGCGCTGTCCTGGAACCAGGCGTCCACCTGGATCTCCTGCTCGAGCCGGATGTCGATGCGGCGCAACCGCCGCGTCGTCGGCACGTCGTGGTCGGGGAACTCGTGCCAGCCGAGCGGGTCGGCCGGGTCGGGCACGCGGCCGGCGTCCCGGGTCCGGTCGGCGGGCTCGTCCGGCCGGTGCGCGGTCGTGCCCTCGCCCCATCCCAGGCAGACACCGGGGGGCAGCTTCCTCGGGCCGAAACGCGCCCGCCACCGGTCGTCGGAGAGGAAGCGGGTCAGCGCGAAGGGGGCGATCAACGACGCACCGGCGAGGTCGTCCAGCAGCAGGTGGAGCGCCGTACCGGCCTCTCTCTCCTCCGGCACGACGTCTGCCAGGACGGCCCGCAGACCTCCCCCGCAGCGCGCCCCCACCAGCCGGCCCAGCCGCGGCACCCGCTCAGGCCCTTCGATCCTCTGGACGACCCGGGTGTCGGGGTCGACGCGGAGTGAGATCTGATCCTGATCACGGACCCGGGCGGAACCGTCGGGCGATGTCACCAGGTCGCGGGCGAATCCGTCGATCGTCAGGGCCGTCCCGAGTTCGCCGGGCCACTGCATGTGCAGGCTCGTCGTCCGCCGGACGCTTCCGGCGAGCCGAGGCGGGGCGGCACCGTCGGGCACGGCGTCCGGCCCCGCATTGGGCGACGGCATGGGGCTCACAGCGTCTGGATGACGGTGGCGTTGGCCATGCCGGCGCCCTCGCACATCGTCTGGAGGCCGTACTTCCCGCCGGTCTGCTCAAGATGGTTGACCAGCGTGGCGAGGAGCCTGGTCCCGGAGGCGCCGAGAGGGTGGCCCAGGGAGATCGCGCCACCGCGCGGGTTGAGTTTCGCGAGGTCGGCGCCGGTCTCGGCGGCCCATGCGAGGGGCACGGGGGCGAAGGCCTCGTTCACCTCGAAAGCGTCGATGTCGGCGATGGAGAGCCCGGCACGCTTGAGCACCGTCTCGGTCGCCGGGATCGGCCCGGTGAGCATGGAGATCGGGTCAGAGCCCACGACGCTGAACGCGTGGAAGCGAGCCCGCGGCTTCAGCCCCAGTTCCCTCGCCTTCTCGCCGCTTGTGATCAGCACGGCCGACGCACCGTCGGTGAGCGGCGAGGAGTTCCCGGGAGTGATCGACCAGGCGAGGCCCGGGAAGCGGGCGTCCATCTCCTCCGTACGGAAGGACGGCTGGAGACCGGCCAGTCCTTCGGCGGTCGTCGATGCACGCATCGTCTCGTCGACCGTGTGCGCGGTGCTCGTACCGTCCGCGGCGGTGACCGGGACGGGCACGATCTCGTTGGCGAACAGCCCGCCCTCGGTGGCGGCGACGGCCTTGGCGTGGGACTCGGCGGAGAACTCGTCGAGCCGGGCCCGGCTGAAACCCCACTTCCTGGTGATCAGCTCCGCCGAGATGCCCTGGCCGACCAGGCCCTCCGGGTAGCGGGCCGCGACCCTGAGACCGGCGGTGTCCCGGCCCATCGGGCTGGTGCCCATGGGAACGCGGCTCATCACCTCGACTCCGCACGCCACGACGACGTCCTGCGCACCGGCGATGACGGCCTGGGCGGCGAAGTGCGCGGCCTGCTGGCTGGAGCCGCACTGGCGGTCGATGGTGGTGGCCGGGACGCTCTCCGGCCAGCCCGCCGCGAGCACCGCGCTGCGACCGATGTTGAGAGCCTGCTCCGAAGCCTGGACCACACAGCCGGCGATGACGTCGTCGATGTTCTCGGGGTCGACGCCCGTTCGCTCGACCAGCCGGGCGAGCACCTCGGCCAGCAGGTCCACCGGGTGGGTGCCCGAGAGGGCTCCACCGGGTTTGCCCCTGCCGGAGGCGGTCCGGACGACGTCGATGATCACAGCGTCACGCATGGGATTCCTTGAGGTCGGGGGTCGACCGCCGTTCACGGCCGCGATGACCGGCTTGCTCTTCGGCGGGCGGGTTCACAGGTCGAGGACCAGGCGTCGAGACAGGCAGCGCGAGACGCAGGGGAACATCACGTCGTTCGCGGCCTTCTCCTCGCCGGTCAGCAGGGAGTCCCGATGGTCCGGGACACCCGCGATGACGCGGGTCTCGCACGTGCCGCAGGTGCCTTCCCGACACGAGAAGTCGATGTCGGCCCCGGCAGCGGTCAACGTGTCCAGCAGCGGGGTGCCGGCGTCCACCTGGAGCACCTGACCAGACCGCCGCAGTTCGACCTCGAAAGCGGTGTCGGCGGCGTCCGGATCCCGTTCAGGGGCGCTGAAGCGCTCGAGGTGCAGCCGCAACCGGGGGCGCTCGGCCACCGCCCCCTCGATCGCCCGCAGCAGCGGCTCGGGACCACAGCAGTAGACCGCGGTGTCAGCGGGAGCGGCGTCGAGGGCGGAATCGAGATCGAGCATCCCGAACTCGTCCTGCGGGCGGATCTCGACGGCGGCGGCGTCGAGTCCCTGAAGCCGGTCGACGAAGGCCATCGAGGAGCGGGTGCGCCCGCCGTACAGCAGGTGCCACGAGACGCCCTGGGCCCTTGCCGCTTCGATCATCGGGATGAGCGGGGTGATGCCGATGCCGCCGGCCACGAACAGGTACCCGGAAGCCGGCACCTGGGGGAAGTTGTTGCGCGGCCCGCGGACGCCGATCTCGTCACCGACCGCGAGCCGGTCGTGGACGTACCGGGATCCCCCACGCCCCGCCGGCTCGCGCAGGACCGCGACCTGGAGCCGGGTGCGGTCCGCGGGGTCGCCGCACAGCGAGTACTGCCGCACCAGGCCGTCGCCGAGGACGAGGTCGATGTGCGCACCCGGACGCCATTCGGGCAACTCCCGGTCGGCGACCAGCGTCAACTGGACCACGTCACTCGCCAGGAGTTCCTTCGCGGCAACGATCATGCGCGCTTCACGGCGGGCGTCCCCCGCGACCGCCGCCTGGGCGATGACATCTCCGGCCCTCACCGCGGGTCCCCCTTCCCCACTCCATAAACCTTATCCCATTAGATTAATGTAACCCGGACCGACGCTTCCAGAGCCCGTCAGGACACGTGATGACGACCACAGGAAAGAGAGGGATCAGCTGGCCGCGCCCACGTCGACCAGCCTGGCGAGGGTGGCCTGCCGGGGATTGCCACCCACGATCAAGGTGGTCAGGCACGTGTCCGCCCACCGCTTCGCGAAGTCGTCGACCAGCTTGTCCGCCGGGCCGACGAGTGCGACATCCTCGACCATCTCCAGAGGGATGGCGTCGACCGCCTCCTGCCTGCGCCCGGCCAGGTAGAGCTCCTGCAGCCTGCCGCAGACGTCCCCCCAGCCCATGCGCACGAAGACGTCGTTGTGGAAGTTGGCGCCCTTGGCGCCCATGCCGCCGGCGTACAGGGCGATGATCGGTTTGATCCGCGAGGCGGCGACCTCCACGTCGTCGTGCTCCACAGTCCAGACCACGCCGGCCACGTCGAAGGTCTCCTCGGTCCGCCGAGCCCCCTGGACGGCGAAGCCCTCGGCCAGGGCGGCCCGGTAGAACGCGTCGGACCTGGGTGAGAACCACAGCGGCAGCCACCCGTCGGCGATCTCGGCGGCGAGGGCGACGTTCTTCGGCCCCTCGGCGCCCAGATAGACCGGGATGTCGGTACGGAGCGGGTGCACGGTGGACTGCAGCGCCTTGCCGAGACCGGTGCCCGCATCGCCCGAATACGGCAGCCGGTACTGCCGCCCGGAGAACTCGACCGGCCCGTCGCGGGCCCACACCCGGCGCATGATGTCGACGTACTCGCGCGTGCGCTCGAGTGGACGCGGGAACGGCGCGCCGTACCAGCCCTCGACGACCTGCGGCCCCGACGCGCCCAGCCCGACGATCATCCGGCCGCCGCTGAGGTGGTCGACGGTCTGCGCGGCCATGGCCATGGCCGTGGGGGTGCGTGCGGAGATCTGGGCGACGGCGGTGCCGAGCTTGAGGCGCTCGGTCCGCGAGCCCCACCAGGCGAGCGGGGAGATCGCGTCGGATCCGTAGGCCTCGGCGGTCCACACGCTGTCGACGCCGACCTCCTCGGCCTCGGCCAGGCGGCGCTCGACGTTCTTCGGCGGTCCCGCACTCCAGTACCCGACGGAAAGACCGATCTTCACTGTGCTCCTTTCGATCCCCGAGGGAATCGGTCACCTGTTGAGGTACTCGGCCGGGCGCTTCTCGAGGAAGGAGCTGACCGCCTCACGGTGGTCCTTGGTGAGCGAGCAGAGGATCTGCGTGCGGTTCTCGAGGTCGATCCCGGCGCGCAGGCTCGGGATCTCGAGGTTCGACCACAGCACCTCCTTCGTCATCCACACCCCCATGGGGCTGTTGGAGACGATCAGCTCGGCCTTCTCGATGGCGGCGGCGAGCAGGTCCTGCGGCTCGTGGACGCTGGAGGCGAGGCCGATCTCGAGGGCCTCCCGGGCATCGATGTCGCGTCCTGTCAGCAGGATCTCCGAAGCGCGGGAGAAGCCCACGATCCTGGGCAGCAGCCAGCTCGCGCCGATGTCGCACGCCGAGAGGCCCCGCTTGATGAAGGCCGCGTGCAGCTTGGCGTCTTTCGCCATCATCCGGATGTCGGCGAAGAGCGAGAGGGACATCCCCCCGCCGGCGGCCGCGCCGTTGATGGCCGCGATGACCGGCGCGCGAGCCCCGCGGAACGCCTCGTGCAGGTCCGCGATGTGCTTCTGCACGCGCAGCCCCGCCTGCGGGCGTCCCTCGACGCCGCGGTTGCCGGGGGCCTGGCCGTAGCCGCGCAGGTCGAGCCCGGCGCAGAACGCCGAGCCGTTGCCGGTCAGGATGATCGCGCGGACCCCGGCGTCGTCGCGCACCTCGTGGAGAATGTCACGCAGTCGCTGGATGAGGTCCGCGGTCATCGCGTTCAGCTGATCGGGCCGGTTCAGCCTGATCAGAAGTACGCCGGGGCGCACCTCCTCGGTGGTCACGACGTCCCGCACCTCGATCGGCGCACCGGCGGTGACGGTCATGCGTTGCTCCATTTCTTCTCGGCGAGCGCGGTGAGCGAGCGGTGGTCGAGCTTCCCGTTGGCGCCGCGCCCGACGGTGTCGACGAAACCGATCTCGCGCGGGACCTTGTAACCGGCCAGCAGGGACCGGGCGTGGGTCAGGAGATCTTCGAGCGGGGGCTCCTCACCGCTGGCCTCGACCAGGGCGACGACCTTCTTTCCGAGGCGGTCGTCGGGTACGCCGACCACGGCGGCGTCGGCGATGGCGGGGTGCTTCTTGAGCACTTCCTCGACCTCCTCGGCGAACACCTTCTCGCCGCCGGTGTTGATCACGCTCGAACCGCGGCCGAGCAGGCGGATGCTGCCGTCCGCTTCGAGCCGGGCCAGGTCACCGGGGACGGACCAGCGGCGGCCCGCCGCCTCGATGAAGGTCCGGGCGGACTTCTCGGGGTCGTTGAGGTAGCCGACCGGGATCCAGCCGGTCACCGCGAGCCGTCCGGTCCGGCCGTCGCCCGGCCGGGCCAGCGTGCCGTCATCGAGCAGGATCGCGGCCCGGTCGGACGGGCGGAACGACGCGGTGTCCGCGACGGCCCCCGCCGTCGACACGGTCGAGGCGACCGCGGACGCCTCCGACGAGCCGAGCCCGTCGAGGAGGCGCGCTCGCGGGAGGTGGACCAGCAGTCCGGCCTTGACCTCGCTGCTCCACATGACGCCCGACGAGAAGACGAACGTCAGGCTGGAGAGGTCCCAGCGTCCGGGCTCGGCGTCGAGCGCGGCCAGGAGCGGCCGGGCGAACGCGTCGCCGACGATCGCCAGCGATCTGACCCGCTCGCGTTCGACGGTGTCGAGCAACTCCTCCGCCGAGAGGCTCTCACCGGGCAGGGTGACCACCGTCGCGCCCGCGCTCAATGCGGCGATCGCGTAGAACAGCCCGGCCCCGTGCATGAGCGGACTCGCGGTGAGTGCGCGCACTTCGCGGCTCTTCTCCCGCAGATGGGACTCGATCGCCGCGGTGTCGCCGTGGTCGGGCAGGGGGGAGGCGTTCTGCGAGTTGAGCAGGGAAAGGATGTCCGCTTGGCGCCACATCACGCCCTTGGGGTGTCCCGTCGTCCCCCCCGTGTAGATGAGGATCAGGGAGTCGGCGCTCCCCCCGCCGTGCGGGCGGGGCGAGGCGGCCAGGGCGGCGGAGTAGGGCGTGATCCAGTCGGGTGCGCCCTTCCCGCCGACCTCGATCCAGGCGCGCACGCTCGGCACCCGCTCGCGGACCCTGACGACGCGGTCGCGGAACTCCGCCGCGAAGACGACCGCCTTCACCTCCGCGTCGGTCCAGATCTGGACCAACTCGTCGTCGACGTACCGGAAATTGGTGTTCATCGGCGCGAGCGCGGCCTTGCTCGCGGCGTAGAAGGCTTCGATGTACTCGGGACCGTTGCGCAGATACTCCGCGACGACGTCGCCGGCGCGAAGGCCGGCGGCGTCGAGGGCGCCGGCGAGCGCGGAGGCGTTGGCGTCGAGCTCGGACCACGTGGTGCGCCGGTCGCCGTGCACCAGGGCGACCCGGTCGGGGAGAACGCGTGAGACCGCCTCGAAGACGCCGGCGAAGTCCCAGTCGGCCATGGAGCCCCTTTCAGGAGTGACGCAGTCGCGCCCTGGACGGCACCAGGGGAAATTATCCTAATGACGATAGATTAAAGAAGCAAGGGCCCCGGGCGCTCCGCTACGATGGAGCCGCCCCACCTGCGACGCGCGCCGCCCGCCGAAAATATAAGCGTTAGATAAAACAAGCGGTAACATCGCACCCAACGAGTTCGTCATCAGGAGATCGCAATGGCCCGGCCCCGGCAGCCACTGATCAGTCGCAGCGCCGCTGTCGCGGCGGCACTGCGCATCATCGACACCGAGGGGCTCGACGCGCTCTCGCTGCCGCGCCTGGCGCGCGACATGAAAGTGAGCGCGCCCTCGCTGTACCACCACTTCGAGGACAAGTCGGCGATCCTCGCGGCCGTCTCCCGCTCGATCGTCTCCGAGGTCAAGGTCCCCCGGAAGCCGGCGCCGGAGAACTGGCCGGAGTGGTTCGTCCAGATGAGCCTCAACTTCCGCACCGTCGTGCTCCGGCACCGCAACGCGGCCCCCTTGCTGCTGCAGTACCGCCCCCGGCTGCAGCTGACCGGCTACGACGACGCCGCCGAGTTCCTGACCGAGAGCGGTGTGCCGGCGCACCTGCACGTCCAGATCCTCGACGGCATGGAGACGATCACCTTGGGCGCCTCCCTCACCGAGGCGATGAAGGCGACGACGTCGCGCAAGCCGTCGTTCCCTCACCTCGATCCCGAGCGCCAGCCGCGACTGGCCGCCGCCGTCGCCGCCAACACGTTCACCCAGAAGCGGGTCTTCGAGAACATGATCCGCAGCTTCCTCCACGGCGTCGTCCAGCTGGACGCCGATCCGGCCAAGGGCAGCGCAACCCTCACCAGCGCCTGAGGTCGGACGCGCCGGGCGTCGTTCGCGTACCGCTCGTCCGTCATCGCTTGAGCGTGATGGCGTGCTCGGGGACGGCGGCGAACCGCTCTCGCAGCACCACTTTCGCCAGCTTGCCCGAGAACGTGCGCGGCAACGGCCCATCGTTCACGACCGCGTAGCGGGGCTGTTTGAAGCCCGCCAGCCGCGTCTGGGACACCGTCGCCAGCCGGGACGCCACCTCCGTCGGGTCGCCGTCGCAACCGAACACGACCAGCGGAACCTCGCCCCATGACTCGTCGGGCACGCCGATCACGGCGAGTTCGAGCACCCCGTCCACGCCGGCGAGCGCCCGCTCGATCTCGGCCGGGTAGACGTTGAGTCCCCCCGAGATCAGCATGTCCTTGCTCCGGTCGACCAGCTTGAGGAAGCCGTCCTCGTCCTGGAGTCCGACATCGCCGGTGCGCAGCCAGCCGTCGACGACGGTCTCCGCGGTGGCCCCGGGCCGCCGCCAGTAGCCCTTCATCACGTGCGGGCCCTTGATCAGGATCTCGCCCACCTCGCCGGGGGCCGCGAAGCCGCCCTCGGCCGCGGCGATGCGGATGTCGGTCCCGACCAGCGGCAGACCGGAGAAGCCCGGGCGGCTGACCGCGTCCTCGTAGCGCATCGAGGACGCCAGACCGGACGCCTCGGTCAGGCCGTAGACCTGCGTCAGCGGGATCCCACGCGAGCGGAACGCCTCGAGCAGATCCAACCGGACCGGTGCGCCGCCGGCGCCCGCGAAGGTGAAGTCCGCCAGCCTGGCCTTGCCGAACTTCGGCAGCATCGCCATCCGCTCCCAGATGACCGGCACCATCGTGGTGGCCGTGATCCGGTGGTCCTCGAGGATGTCGAGAGCGCGTTCGGCGTCGAAGTCCTGGAGCAGCACCATGGTCGAGCCCGGGTAGACCACGAACTGCATGAAGACCGAGATCCCCGACCCGGTGTAGACCAGCGGCGCGATGGCGAGGACCCGGTCCCTGCCGGTCAGGCCGTGCGCGACCGCCGCGGCCTGACCGACCGAGAGGATGCCGGCGTGCGTGAGCAGGGCGCCCTTCTGGACACCGGTGGTGCCGGAGGTGTAGCAGATGAACGCCGGATCGGTGTCCCCGATGTCGGCGAGCGGCACGGGACCGTCCTCGACCAGCAGGTCCGAGTACGGCGGCACGTCACTGCCGCCCAGCGCGAAGATCTCGAACTCGACGGTCCGCCGGGCCTCTTCGAGGAGGCCGGCCAGGTCGCCGTCGGCGATGACGACCTTCGGGGCGGCGTCCTCGAGCAGCGGCGCGAGCTCGTTGCCCCGGAGCCGGAAGTTGAGCGGGACGCAGATCGCGCCCAGCTTCACGGTCGCCAGCATCAGGGCGGCGACCTCGGGCTTGTTGGTCATCAGGATGCCGACGCGGTCGCCCCGCCGTACGTCCCTGCCGGCCAGGCCGCGCGCCAACGCGTCCGAGACCGCGTCGAGCTCACCCCAGGTCATGGCGGTGTCGTTGAAGATGATCGCGTCGCGGTCAGGGCGGGTGCGGCCCCAGTACCGGACGAGTTGGTTGATGTTCATGAGCCGTCCTGGGGCGAAGGGTCGGGAAGGATCGAGGGGGCGAGTTCCGCCAGGACCGCCTCGGTATCGGCACCGAGCGCGGGGGCCTGCTCCGGCGAGAAGGTCTCCCCCGCCACCCGCACCGCGGAGGCGGCCAGTTCCAGCTCCCCGTGGTCGGTGACGAGCCGGTAGGTGTTCGCACGGGAGGTGAAGTGCGGATCACGGACGAGTTCGTCGACCGTGTTGACGGGTCCACCGGCGATGTCGTGGTCGAGGAAGAAGCGGATCCACTCGGCGCGGGTCCGCCCGGCGAAGATCTTCTTCAGTTCCCGCCAGACGTGCTCGGCGCGATCGGCCGATCCCCCGTCCACGGTGGCGAGGTCGTGGCCGAGCAGGTCCTCGCGTCCCACGCCGGCGCAGAAGCTCCGCCAGAACTTCTCGACGTGCGCGCCGAAGATCATGGCTCCTCCGTCGCTCGTCCGGTAGGCCTCCAGGCGGGGCCAGTCGGGCAGGCGCCCGTCGGGCAGCCATCCGTCGCGCAGCACGGTCCGGTCCCGGTTCAGGGCGGCGTCGATCTCGTCGGGGATCCAGCCGGCCGCGACATCGACCCCGGACACCTCGATCCGCTTGCCGGCGCCGGTGCGCCGCGCGTCGAGGATGGCCGCGAGCACGCCCATGGCGCCGTACGCGCCGAGCGCGTACATGGCGATGCTCGGGTGGGTCGACCCGGCCACGCCCTCCTTGGGCGGCTCTTCGGGCAGGTCCACCTTGCGGAGTCCGGCGTACCCGTCGAACACGGGGCCGCCCGAGCCCAGCCGGCTGTAGGGCCCGTCGGAGCCGAGGCCGGAGATGCCGCAGAAGACCAGCGAGGGCTTCAGCTCGGCGAGCACGTCGGGTCCCAGGCCGAGCCGGGCCAGGTATCCCGAGCGGGTGCCCTCGATGACCACGTCGGACTGCTCGGCGAGGGCGAGGAAGGACCGCTTGCCCTCCTCGCCGCGCAGGTCCAGGGCGACGCTTCGCTTGCCGCGGTTCCAGCGCAGGTGCATGAAGGCCGGCCCGCCGGGAGTGCCCACCGCGGCCGCGCCGCCTGTGCGCACTCCGTCTCCGGGACCCGACTCGACCTTGATCACGTCGGCGCCCAGATCGGCCAGATGCCCGCCGACGGAAGACGGCGCGAGTTGTGCGACCTCCAGGACGCGAATCCCGTTGAGCAACGAGTAGCCCGGCATGGGTGCCCTTCCAGTTCGGAGTGAGAAGTCGGGGGCGGACCTCAGCGGACCGGGCCGCCGAGCCAGACGCCGAGCTCTTCGCCGGACACGTAGGCCGCCTGATCGCTCACCAGGAAGGCCACGGCGTCGGCGATGGCGGCCGCGGGGATCTCCGGCCAGGTCTCGTGCATGATGTCGCTGCTTCCGCCGCCGGCGTCCCGGACCATGTCGGTGTCGACGAAACCCGGGACGATCGTGTTCGCGGTGATGCCCCGGCGGGCGACCTCCTTGGCGAGCACCTTGGTCATCGCCACGATCCCGGCCTTGGCCGCGGCGTACGCCGTCATGGTCGGGGCGATGGATCGGCCGCCGCTGGGGCTGCCGAAGAAGATCACCCGTCCCCAGCCGGCGGCGTACATGCCGGGGAGGGCCGCGTGGGTGCAGTAGTAGGCGCCGTGCAGGTTCACGCCCAGCACGCGGTCCCACGCCCTGGGCCCGAGGGAGCGCGCCGAGGCGTTCTCATTGATTCCGGCGTTGTTGACCAGCACGGTCGGCGCGCCCAGCAGCTCGGTCGTGGCGGCGACCAGGCCGGCCGCCTCCTCGGCGACACTGATGTCGGCGCGCACGGCGACCGCGCGCCCTCCGCGGGCCTCGATCTCCTTGACCACGGCCTGTGCGCCGTCGGCGCTGCGCGAGTAGTTCACCGCGACGGCGAACCCCTCCTCGGCCAGGCGCCGGGAGACCGCCCCACCGATGCCCCGCCCGCCCCCGGTGACCAGGGCGACCTTGTCGATCGGCATCAGCGCACCTTCGCGGTCGTCTGGGGGATGGCGGCGTACTCCTGGCGCAGGGCGCGCTTGGCGATCTTGCCGCTGGCCATCCGGGGCAGGTCGCCGTCGACGAAGACGACGTAGCGCGGGACCTTGTAGTCCGCGAGCCGCTCGTCGCACCACGCGATGACGTCGGCGGCGTCGAGCGGCGCCTCCGCGCCGATCAGGGCGGCCGGCGTCTCGCCGAACTTGGCGTCGGGGACGCTGATGACCGCGACCTCCCTGACGCCCGGAAGGGCCTGGATGACCTGCTCGATCTCCAGGGGGGCGATGTTGAGGCCGCCGGAGATGATCATGTCCTTGGCGCGGTCGACGTAGGTGAGGTAGCCCCGCTCGTCCAGCTTTCCGATGTCTCCGGTGTGCAGCCAGCCGGCGACGATGGCGGAGCGGGTCGCCTCCTCGTTGCGCCAGTAGCCCGGCATCATGCCCGGCCCCCGCAGGAGGATCTCCCCCTGCTCGTTCGGCGGGAGGTCGTTGCCCGCGGAATCGACCACGCGGATCTTGGTGAAGATGCCGCCGAAGCCGCACTTCTCCGGATGCAGGTGAGCCTCGGCACGCGGCGTGACCGTCGCCGAGCCGCCGATCTCGGTCTGGCCGTAGATCTGCCGCAGCGCGACGCCCTTCTTCAACCAGGCCTTGAGCAGGTCGGCCGGCACTCGGGCGCCGCCGCAGTGCGCCGTGGTGAGCGACGAGAGGTCGGCCTCGTCGAAGCCGTCGACGCGGGAGATCTGCTCGAAGAGGATCGGCGGGCCGGTGAGGGTGGTGACCTTGTGGGCGGCCATCACCTCGAGCGCACGGTCGGGCACGAAGCGCGGCTGGAGGAAGAGGGTTCCTCCGTGCAACGTGACCCGGGAGATGCCCCAGATGATGCCGGCGGCCGTGAACAGGGGAAGGACCAGGAGGGTCCGCAGCCCCTGCGGCCGGATCGGCTCGATCAGGTGCCACTCGTGCATCTCACCGGCGATGGTGGCGTGGGTGAAGATGACGCCCTTGGGCTTGCCGGTGGTCCCGCTGGTGTAGACGATGGCGGTCGGATCCCGCGGGTCCACGGCGCGGTTCGGGATCGCCGCGTGCGCGCCGCCGCGCAGCGGCCGGACATCGCCCTGAAGGGTCTTGAGCCGGAACTTCGCGCCGGCGTCCTGGACCTCCCGAACGCGCTCCTCGATCGCGCCCTCGTCGGCGAAGACGACCGCCGGCTCGCAGTCCTCGATCAAGTCGGCGAGCTCACGCGCCACCATCCGGTTGTTGAACGGGGCCACGATCGCACCGACCTTGAAGCCGGCGAGCGCGGCGACGCACCACTCAAGGGAATTGACCCCGGCGATCGAGACGCGGTCCCCGGCCTGGACGCCGTCGGCCGCCAGGCCGGCGGCGACACCATCGGCCCACGTGTCGAGCTGGGCATAGGTCACCCGATCACCGTCGAAGTCGATGGCGACGAAGTCGGGGGTGCTGCGCGCCCACCAGGACAGGGCGTCGACGACGGTGCCGCTCATGTTTCCTCCTCCACTTCGCGTCCCGTTAAACTAATACCTCTAGGTTATTCGGACAAGACCCGGGTTTCCTCTGCGAGGCCGGCGGGCCGGAGAGGTTCAGGAGGCCGCGGAAGCGGCGAGGTAGATGGACTTGTGCACCAGGTACGGCCCGAGGCCCTCGGGTCCGAGCTCGCGCCCCAGGCCGCTGCCCTTCACGCCGCCGAAGGGCGCGTCGAGGTCCAACTCGTAGTGGTTCACCCCGAAGGATCCGGTCTGGATCCTTCGACCGATCTCGATGCCCCGCTCCTCATCGGCGGTCCAGACGCTGCCGCCCAGGCCGTAGTCCGAGTCGTTGGCGATCGCGATCGCCTCGTCGATCGTGCCGTACGGAACGACCGCGAGCACCGGACCGAAGATCTCCTCCCGGGCGATCACATCGCCGTTGTCCACGTCCGCGAACACGGTCGGCTCCACGAACCAGCCCTCCGCGAGGCCGGCGGGGACACCGCCACCGACCGTGAGGCGCGCGTCGCTCGCCTTGCCGATCCCGATGTAGTCGAGCACCCGCCGCCGCTGCGCCCGGCTGACCATCGGCCCGATCTGGGTGCCCCGGTCGAGCGGATTCCCGACCCGGTAGCCGCGCACCGTCTCGGTGATCGCGTCCACCACCTCGCCGTACCGCGTGCGGGGCGCCAGGATCCGGGTGCCGGCGTGGCACGTCTGACCGTTGTTCGGGAGGGAGACGTCGAGCAGCCGTGCGGTGAAGAGGTCGAGGTCGGCGTCGTCGGCCACCAGCGAGACGGACTTGCCGCCGAGTTCCAGCGTGACCGGGCGGAGCAGGCGCCCGCTGATCTCGCCGATGGCGCGTCCGGCACCCGTCGAGCCGGTGAACGCCACCTTGTCCACACCCGGGTGCCGGACCAGGTGGGCGCCCGCCTCACGCCCGCCCGGCACCACGTTGACGACACCGGCGGGCAGACCCGCCGCCACGGCCGCATCGGCGAACGCGTAGGCATCGAGCGCCGTCTCCGGGGACGGCTTGAGCACGACCGTGCACCCGGCCGCCAGGGCAGGCGCCAGCTTCATCGCGGCAAGCGGCTGCGGGTAGTTCCACGGCGTGATGGCGGCGACCACACCCACGGGCTCGCGCCGCACGATGGTCCGTCCGCCCGCGGCGCTGGGCCGGCTCTCCTCGAGGCCGAGGCCGCGGATCAGCTTGGCGTAGTAGCGCACCATGAACGCCGGGCCGTAGCCGTTGACCGACTTCGACATCTTGATCGGCATACCGTTCTCACGGGTCACCGTCTCAGCCGTCTCCCGGCCTCTCGCCTGGAGCTCATCGGCGAACCTGTCGAGCAGGTCGGCGCGCCCGGGGTTGCCGAGCTCACCCCAGGGTCCGGCCAGCGCACGACGGGCGGCGCCGACCGCCGCGTCGATGTCGGCCGCGCCCGCCATCGCGGCCTCGGCCAGGGGCCGTCCCGTGGCGGCCTCCACCACCTGGTGCGCGCCGCCGTCGAGCGAGGCGGTCCAGGCGCCATCGATGAAGAATTCCTTGCGATCCATGTCCCAGTCCTCGGTTGCTGACAGATCGAAGCCATGGCGCCGCGAGCTCAGGGCCCGGCCTCGCGCGGAACCCAGAAGGAACGCGGCCCGATCAGGTCGTCAGGTGTTTCGTGGACGGTGTCGCCGATCCAGCGACCCCTTCCTTGCCCATGTCCGAGCAGGTCTGGCGGCGAATCACCGACCCCCATATCCTAATGACAGTAGATAAAATGAGCAAGAGCCCGCCCGGAACGGCGCCAGGGTGCTCCGGTCCGTACCGGGGTGCGAATCACCTCGGTCACTCGGGGTCGTCGACCGCTCGCCGCGGATCTGCGGATCGCCGGGCGCTTCCGGCGGCGGGCCCCGCGCGAGTCCCCAGCGCGACGACGGTCACCGGGATCGCCGTGTACCGCGGCATCCGGTTGATCGTCTGCAGGTCCTCGTCACCGGAGGTGAGGGCGTTGACGTTGGCGCCCTCACCCCGCGCGCCGGGGAACACCTCGCCGCTCCACCCGTGGGGCAACGCCACGGTTCCGGGCCGCAGGGTCTCGTCGGGCTGGGCGACCGCCCGGACCGACCCGAAGGCAGAGGTGATGACCACGCCGCCACCGGGCCGCACACCGAGCCGTGCCAGATCCTCCGGCCTGAGGAACGCCGGATTGTAGTCGTGGAGAGCCAGGCCCGGGATCCCCCGGCCCAGAGAGTTCATGACCTCCTTGAGCCGGCGTGAGATCAGCTGGAAGCCGCCGGCCGGGATCTCCACGACGTCGTCCAGCGCGGCCCTGATCTCCGCGAGGACGTCAGGCGGCACGAGCTGGAGCCGGGTGGTGTCGTCGCCCCGAGGCCCGACCACGGCACCGGTTCCGGGGACGAGCACGCCGTCGGGTCGTCCACGCAGGGAAGCCACATCGACGCGCCCTCTCGACGCCACCAGTTCCAGCATCTGCTCCGACGTCGGCTTGTGCCGCAGGTCGAGCGGCCGACCGGCGACCTTCATCTCGAGCCCCATCACCACAGCGGTCTCGTAGAAGAACTCCCAGTCCTCGATGACGCCCGCGGGGGGAGCCACGATGGCGGGGGTGTGGCCCGCGAAGGGCCGCGGGAAGAAGAACTCCATGAGGACGGTGTGGTCCGCGCGCTCGTAGGACATCGCCGGTGCGATCACGTAGTCGGCGAGCCTGGCCGTCTCGGTGAGGAAGGGATCGATCACCACCAGCAGCTCGAGGTGCTCCAGCGCGCGGCGTATCTTGGCCTCGTCGGGGAAGGCGACCATCGGGTTGCCGGCGGAGACGACCAACGCGCGGACCCGGTCGGGCCCCGGCATCAGGATCTCGTCCGGCAGGATCGCCGACGGCAACTCACCGTTCAGCCGGCCGCATCCACCGACCCGGCTGGTGAAGCCCGACTCCCAGGTCCTTCGCGGCGGCGCCACCGCCGCCACCGCCGGACGCTCGGGCATCAGCACCGATCCGCCCCAGGCGGGCTCTCCCTCCCGGAGCACCCTGCCGCAGATGATGTTGACGGTGTCGGCGAGATGCTCGGCGACGTTGGAGTGCGGACCGAAGTTCGCACCGGTGCCGGTGGTGAACCGCCCGCGCTTGTCGCCGCCGAACATGCGGGCCGCGAGGAACAGGTCCTCGACCGGTACGTCGCACTCGCGTGCGACGCGTTCAGGGGTGGCCGGATCGACCGCCCTCCGCAGCTCCTCCAGCCCGTCGACGTACTCGTCGCAGAACGCGGCGTCGTACAGGCCCTCGGTGAGAAGGATTCGGAGCAGGCCCGCGTGGAGCAGCGCGTCCGTGCCCGGACGCGGCTGCAGGAACAGGTCGGCCAGCTCGGCGGTCTCGGTGCGGCGAGGGTCGATGACGATCAGCCGCATGCCGCGCCGGCGCGCACGCTTGATCTGGGTCGCGGGGTCGGTGACGAGCGGGCCGTCGCCGTCGCCTCCCGACGCGGTGAGGACCACGTTGTTGCCCGAGAGCATCCAGACATCGGCGTCGGTCATCGGCTGGGGGCCGCCGAGGTACTCGCCCATGCGCAGCGGCACCAGCCACTTGGCCGACTGATCGATCGTCATCGTGGAGAAGAGCTTGTGCGACCCGGTCGCACGCAGCCAGGACTTCACCACGAAGGGCGTCAGCGCGGTGAACGCCTGCTGGGTGCCCATGAAGAGCGCGATCGAGTCGGGCCCGTGCTCGGCGCGGATCCGCCGCAGCCGCTCACCGATCTCCCGGGACGCCGCCAGGCCGTCGACCGGCTCGAACTCGCCGTTCCCGCTCCGCCGCAGCGAGCTGGTGAGCCGGTGGGGGCCCTGCAGGAGCGCGCCGGCCCGGCGGCCCTTGGGGCAGGTGAAGCCCTTGGAGAGCGGGTGGTCCTTGTTGCCGAAGACCGCTCCGATCCGGCCGTCCACGACCTCGACCAGCGTTCCGCAGGAGGCGGCACAGAAGCGGCAGTAGGACTTCACGAGGGTCACGGCCGTCCACCGCCGCAGGCGATCCGCTCCATCTCCAGCCAGCCTTTCAGGTCGACCGCACGCGGCCGGCGCTCGCTGACCAGCGCGGCGAGTTCGCCTTCCTCCTTCGCGGGCCGTGCCAGGTGACCGGACCTGAAATCATCGAGCAGGCCGGCCACCGTCTCGCGGGCGTCGGGGCGGTTGGTGCCGATCACGCCGCTCGGGCCGCGCTTCACCCAACCGGTGGCGTAAAGACCGGCGAGGGGCTCACCGGTCCCGGGATCGGTCACCCGCCCGGCCGCATGCGGGATCGTCCGACGGTGCTCGTCGAAGGGCAGGCCGGGCATCGGAACCACCTCATACCCGATGGATCGGAGTACGAGGCCGCAGCTCAGGACCTCCGTCTCGCCGGTGGGCTCGATGCCGTCCGCGGTCGTCCGGTTGAGGCCGAGCCGGACGCCCGTCACCGATCCACTGCCGAGGATCGCGTCGGGGCTGCGGAGGAAGCGCAGTTCGATCGTGCGGCGATCGTCAGGCCGGCGCCGGGCCAGGTCGGCGACCAGGCCGGTCTTGAGCGCTGAGGGGAACCCAGCGGGATCCCGCGGTGTGGCGACCGCGTCGGCCGGCTCGACGCCGGAGGCGCGCACCGCCGTGCTCGTGAGCCGGCTCAGGCCGACCAGCTCTGGGAAGGTGAACGCCGCGGACTCGGGGCCGCGGCGCCCCACGACCACCACCTCGCGGACGTTGCTCTCGCGAAGGGCCCGGAGCGCGTGCTCGGCGATGTCGGTCGCGGCCAGCTCATCAGGGTGGGCGGTGAGGACGCGGGCGACGTCGAGGGCGACATTGCCGTTGCCGATGACCACGACGCGTTCGCCGGACAGGTCCCAGACGGCGTCGGCATGGTCGGGATGGCCGTTGTACCAGGCCACGAACTCCCGGGCCGCGTGGCTTCCGGGCAGGTCTTCGCCGGCGACGCCGAGCTTCCGGTCGCCCGCCGCGCCGACCGCGACGATCACGGCGTGGTGGTGCTCGAGGAGCTCGGCCACCTGGATGTGACCGCCGATCTCGACGTTGAGGAAGAGCGAGACCCTGGGATCCTGGGCGACCTGCGGGAACCGGCGCAGGGCGCGCTTGGTGTGGACATGGTCGGGTGAGACTCCGAACCGGATCAGCCCACCGGCCACCGGCAGGCGGTCGAAGATCGACACCCGGACGCCGGGGCCCGCGGTCGCCAGAAGCTCCTCGGCCGCGAAGACGGCCGACGGCCCGGTGCCGACGATCGCGACCCGCAACGGCCCACTCGTCACCTCGACCCGGCCGCTCGGCCCGGCGCGCCGTCCTGTGGGCGCGTTCTGGGCACCACCCCGTGTCAGGGACCCGCGCCGGAGATGGGCCAGCATGCTGTTGATCTCCACGAACGGCTGCAGATCGTCGGGAAGCCGGTTCTCCGGGTAGATCGCGTCCACCGGGCACACGTCGGCGCAGGCACCGCAGTCGATGCACTCCTCAGGATCGATCCAGAGCATCTCCGCGGAGGCGAAGCCCGGCTCGCTCTCAGCCGGATGGATGCAGTCGGCCGGGCAGACCGGCACGCAGGCGGCGTCGTTGCAGCAGGCCTGGGTGATGACGTGGGTCAAGGGCACTCCTCACGATCCGCCCCAAACCTAACGTTATTCGGTTAATCGAGCAAGTCGCATTGAAGCTTTAATCTACGCTCGTTAGATTTGACGCGGTACCCTTCAAGCCGATGCCCACCGAGGACCGACCGGGAGCTCCACCATGACAGCCATCAACGAATCAGTGGTGAGACACCTCATGCAGCACCTGCGTGAGGGCACGACGGACATGGGCGACGAGCTCCGCGTCCCCGTCTCCCACTTCGTGAGCCCTGAGCACGCCGCACGGGAACGTCAGGTCCTGACGCGGAGGCCGCTGATCGTCGGGCGCGGCTCCGAGATCCCGAAGAAGGGCGACTTCATCACCCGCGAGGTGCTGGGCGTCCCGCTCATCGTGGTGCGGAAGGCCGACGGCGGCGTGGCGTCATATGTCAACATCTGCAGGCACCGCGGCGGTCGCGTCGAGAACGCCGAGTCGGGGACGAAGCGCTTCTTCACCTGCGGCTACCACGGCTGGAGCTATGCCTGTGAGAGCGGAGAGCTCCGTGGCGTGCCGTACGACGAGTTCTACACGCGGGTCGACCGCGAGACGCACGGCCTCAACGTGGTCTGGACCAGGGAGTGGCAGGGCTTCCTCTTCGTGAACCTCGCCGGCGACCCCGGACAGCCGATCGACGACTGGATGGGGCCGGACGTCACCGCCCAGCTCGAGGACCTGGGGGTCGCCGACTCCGAGATCTTCCTGCACAAGTCCTTCACGCTCGACATCAACTGGAAGCTCGTCCTGGACGGCGCGATCGACGTCCTCCACCCCAAGTTCCTCCACCCCGGCGGCGTCGGCAAGTTGATCGAGACCAACACCAGCGTCTGGCGCGGCTACGGCCCCCACGGTCAGTCGTTCAGCCCGCGCACCAAGCTCGGTGACCTCGCCCGAGCCGGCGAGGAGCCCGAGGCCGCGTGGAAGCTGATCGGCAGCAACCTCTTCCTCTACCCCAACGCGTCCGTGATCGCCGCCCCGGACCACGTCGAGTTCTGGAGCGTCTGGCCCGACCCGGTCGACCCTGGCCGTTCGACCACCGAGATCCGCTTCCTGGTGCGGCCCGAGATCCTCGATGAGCGCATGGAGGCCCGGCTCAACAAGAGCTGGCAGATCCTGGAGCAGGCCGCCTCCGAGGAGGACTGGCCGATGGAGGTGACGATCCAGAAGAATTCCGAAGCCTGGCCGCAGGGCACCTACCTCTACGGTCGTAACGAGCAGTCCTGCCAGCACCTCCACCGCCGGCTCGCGCTCGAGATGGCCGAAGTCCGCGACTGAGTCCCGGGCTTGCGGGCTAGGCCGAACGCGTGATTCTGCCGATGCCGAGAAAGCCGTTGTTTCGCAAGAGAACGGCAGACTTGCGCGTGTGATTCGATGCGCCCTTCAGCCCACGGGCGATTAATTCATTAACGCAGTGAACCTTTTCGGCATGCCGCGGTTTCGCGGAATTGAAAAGTGTGGATGGTTGTGGCGATCCAGCCGGCGCGAAAGGGCGGCAGCGTGGCTCGCGCAGGACCTTCCAGGCCGCCGTGCTCCCGGCGGCGCTCCACCGTGGGGCGGGCTCGGCCAGCACCGGACGGGAACGTTCCAGATCCGGGCCGTGCCCGTTCCGCCCGGATTCATGTTACGCGGGGATTTCATCGCCTGCAGTCTGTTTGCGCGTCGCCGGTGCGCCATGTTCTCTTTCATCGGACGCCCCCTCCCCTGCAAGCAATCCCAAACATCGGTTACGCGGGGGACCGAAAATAGGGCGAGGTCGCGCCGCATCCGCCGCCGTAACGCCCGCGCGACGTGCGTCGCACGCGCGGCCTCCGGCCAGGGCTGCTCCCTTGGGGACCTGTCACGACTCAAGTAACTTGTGTCCGGCCATGCGCCTTGACTGGTCTCAACATAAGGAGTGTCCACGGTGGCCCCAAGCACCGGGATTGAGAATGACCTCGCCGTCCACGCGGACGATTCGCACGGACGGGCACTGGCACGCACGTCATTTCACGTCCTGCTCAGCGGAGTCGCCTCGGACTCCCACACCTGGAATCTCGTGTATCTGGATAAGCTGCTGCAGGAGGCGGGCTGTTCGGTGACGAATGTGGGGCCCTGCCCTCCGGACGGCCTCCTCGTCGACGAATGCGCGTCCACGCATCCCGACCTGATCGTGCTCAGCAGCGTGAACGGCCACGGCGCCATCGACGGCATGCGCGTCATCCGGAGGATCCGGCGCGTCCCGGAGCTGGCGCGCACGCCGGCCGTGATCGGGGGGAAGCTCGGCACGCTCGGCGCGGAGAACGGGACGCTGGCGCCCCGGCTGCTCGCCGCCGGGTTCGACCGGGTGTTCCCGGACGGCTCGGTCCACGGGTTCCTCGGCTACCTCGGCGAGCTCCAGACCAAGGCGGACGCAGATGGCCCGCGGCTCGTCGGAGCCTGAGCGCCGGAGCGGGTTCGGCTCCCGCGTCGAGGCGGCCCGCGCGGCGGGACGGCTAGTGGTGCAGCCGCGCATGGGCTTCGAGGATCCCGCGACGATGCGGCGCGGCCTGACGGCCGTGCGGGACGCCCCCGCGACCACGGTGGGGACGATCACGGTCGACAGCTACACGCGGATCGGAGACCACGAGGCGGCCCGGCGGGCCCTGCGGAACGGCAGCAGGCTCAACGGCTACCCGATCACGGCCCATGCGCGGGACGTGACGCGGGAACTGGTCCACGGCCTGGCGGACCAGGACTTCCCGGTACAGGTGCGCCACGGGAGCTCCGACCCCGAGCCCATCATCGCGGCGATGCTGGCGGCCGGGCTGGACGCGACCGAGGGCGGGCCGGTGTCGTACTGCCTGCCCTACGGCCGCACCCCGCTGCGCGACTCGGTCGATCGGTGGGCGCGGGCCTGCGAGACGCTGGCGGGCCTCCAGGACTCCGGCCGCCACCCGCACGTGGAGACCTTCGGCGGGTGCATGCTCGGGCAGCTGTGCCCGCCGGGTCTGCTGGTCGCCCTGTCCGTCCTGGAGGCGCTGTTCTTCGTGCAGCGCGGGCTGCGTGACGTGTCGCTCAGCTACGCCCAGCAGATCGATCCCGAACAGGACCGGGAGGCCGTCGCCGCGCTGGACAGGCTGGCCGCCCGCCTGCTTCCGACCGCCCGCTGGCATATCGTCGTCTACGCCTACATGGGGGTCTATCCGCGGACTCGCACCGGTGCGCTGCGGCTTCTGCGCGACGCGGCGGAACTGGCCGCCGGCAGCGCCGCGGACCGGCTGATCGTCAAGACGGTCGCGGAGGCGCACCGCATCCCCACGATCGAGGAGAACGTGGAGGCGCTGGTGGTGGCGCACGATGCCGCCGCCCGGTCGCCGGCGTTCCCGCCGGTGACCGGCGACACCGAGACCTACCGCGAGGCCCTCGCACTGGTCGAGGCGGTGCTGGAGCTGCACGCCGACATGGGCACGGCGCTGCGGCGCGCCTTCGCCAACGGGTACCTGGACGTGCCCTACTGCCTGCATCCGGACAACCGCGGGGGCACGACCAGCAGGATCAGCGGCGGCCGGCTGAGGTGGGCCGACACCGGCGCCATGCCGATCCGTGTCCCGCCGGCGGAACGGTCCGGCGCGGGCGCCCCCGGTTCCGACGAGTTGCTCGACGCTCTGTCGCAGATGGAGCGGAAGTACGACGCCCCGGCCGCCTCCCCGGCGGCGGGCGGCCCGACATCAGGCTCTCCTACCCTTGGTGGTTCTTCATGACCTCTCCCCAGGCACCGCCCGAGCCGCTCACCGACACGCCTCGCGACCATCTGCTCTCCCCCCGGACCCGCCGGGCGCTCCAGGCGCAGGACCGGCTGCTCCAGGCCGCCCGCGACTACCTGCACGGGGAGGGTTTCGTCGAGATCCTGCCCCCGCTGATCGGGCCGGTGACCGATCCGGGGGGACGCGGCGCCAAGCAGGTGGACATCGACTACTACGGACACCGCTACAAGCTGATGACGAGCGGCATCCTCTACAAGCAGGCCGCGCTCCTCACCTTCGACCGCGTCTTCACCGTGGCCCCGAACGTCCGGATGGAGCCGCTGGAAACGGCCGCGACGCACCGGCATCTCGCCGAGTTCCACCAGATCGACGTCGAGGTCGGCGAGGCCGGCCGGGACGAGGCCATGCGGGTCGCGCAAGGTCTGGTCTGCGCCATGTTCGAGCGGTTCGGCCCGTGGTGGGAGAACGAGACGGGGTCCGCCGCCGACGGCCGGCCCGCTCCGGGGAGGCCGTTCGAGCGCATGACCCACGACGAGGCGGTCAAGCGCCTCCAGGATCTCGGCCACCCGCAGGATCCGCACACCGAAATCGACTGGCAGGGCGAGGAGCTCCTGTCGCGCGACCTGGCCGGGCCGGCGTTCGTCACCGACTACCCCAAGGGGTCCCGCGGCTTCTACGACCGCGAGGATCCCGACAGGCCGGGGATGCTGCGCAACTTCGACCTGCTCGCGCCCGGCGGCTTCGGGGAGCTGTGCAGCGGAGGGGAGCGCGAGCACGAGTACCGCAGGGTGCTCACGAGGATCCGCGAGACGGGCGAGAACCCGGCCAAGTACGGCTGGTACCTGGACGTCCTCCGGCAGGGGATACCTCCCAGCGCGGGGTTCGGGCTCGGCGTGCAGCGGTTCACCCGGTACGCGTGCGGGCTGGACGCCGTCTGGCAGGCCAGCGCGTACCCGAAGGTCCCCGGGGTGATGGCGCCGTGAAGCGGCTCAGCGCGCCCGGATTCCCGGAGGGCCTGGTCCGGCGCCGGGCCCGCGAGGGGGCCGCGGCGGTCTTCCCCGGGCCCGGCGACTACGGACGGACCGTCTTCGGCGCCGGATCCTCCGGCGACCCGGAGACCTCCGTCAGGATCGTCCCGCCGGTCTTCGTGCCGGAACGCCTGGAGAAGCTGTACGACCTGGGCCGGGAGCCCCTGCCCGCGGACGTCGACCTGACCGCGTCGGTCGGGGGCTTCGCGGCGGCTCTGCCGCTCTACGTCTCGGCGTTCGGGTCCACGGACGTCGCCGAGAGCGACCACGGCCTGGCCGTGGCCCGGCAGGCGGGCCGTCTCGGCGTTCCCATGGTCATCGGCGAGAACGTCATCCCCGTGCGGGCACGCGGCCACGAGGGGGCGGGCCCCGTGGAGCCGGTGGTGAGACGTATCGCCGCCTACGCCGAAGGCCTGCCGCCCGAGCTGGGCGGCGTCGTCGTCCAGCAGAGCACGGAGGACGCCGACGCCGAGGTCTGGAACCTGCTCTACAGCCACCCCGCGACGCGGGAGCTGCTCGAGAGCGGCAGGCTCGGGTTCGAGCTCAAGGTGGGGCAGGGCGCCAAGCCGGGGCTCGGGGGGATGACGCTGCTGGACGAGGCCGCCGCGGGCGCCCTCATGGAGCGCTACTCCATCGACGGGCTCTGGGAGCGGGGGCCGGTGCTGCGCGGCAGCAGCCCCGGGACCTTCACCTCGGAGATCCTCCGGCACCAGATCCGGCTGATGCGCAACAACTACCCGCGGTGCCGCGTCTGGGTGAAGCTGCCGCCCACCCGGGACATCGCGGAGGCCGCCGCCACGGCCTGGGAGGCCGGTGCCGACGCCGTGACCGTCGACGGGGCGGAAGGCGGCACGGGCTGGGCCCCCGTCGCCTTCCTCGACGCGGTCGGGCTGCCTCTCACGGAATGCCTGAGCCGCATCGATCCCTCGGGTGGATGCCTTCTGGTGTCGGGACGGATCTGGAACGGCGTCGGGGCGGCCACGCGCTTGGCCGAGGGCGCCGACGCCGTGGGGCTGGGCAGGGCCGCGCTGATCGCGGCCGACGAGGACGGCGAGGACGGGCTGCGGCGGCTGGCCGAGAGCATCGGCTACGAGCTGCGCCTGCTCACCAGTGCCGTCGGCAAGTACGCGCCCGGCCGACTGGGCCGGGAAGACCTGTGGACGCCCCACGCCGCCACGCATCCGCCCACGCGCACGCCCGTCAACGCTGCGCAGGAGACCGCCCTCTCCGGGGCGGACCGCCGCGATGCCGTCTGGAAGCGGCTCCGGCAGGCCATGCCGGAGGGCGAGTTGGAGGGCGCCATGCGCAGCGCGCTGCGCCTGCGGGCCCACCTGGTCGAGCGCAGGCCCCTGGGCCGCAGCCGGGTGCTGGTCGCGTACGGGGGCGGCAAGGACAGCGCCTACACGCTCGCCTACGTCCGGACGATGCAGCTGGCGCTGCACGCCCTGTACGGCGAGACGTTCCCGCTGCGGATCGTCACGATGCGGCACGCGGGGGTCTCACCGGCCGTCATGCACAACATCGAGCGCTCCTACCGGGCGCTCGGCCTGCTGGACGATCCCGACTGCGAGCCGCTGCTCGTCGACGGCACGGAGGTGGCCCCGTACTCGGTGGACCGGCCGCTGCCGCCCGATCTCGTGCAACGCAACCGCGAGGACATCCTCATGAGCGGGCACCGGACCTTCGGCGACGGCCGCCCCACCTTCTGCAACGCCTGCAACATCAGCGTGGCCAAGGCCATGGGGCTGTCGGCCTCGTACGGGGACGGCGTCGACGTCATCATCACCGGTGACTCGCCCCAGGAGCAGCGCTCCTACGCGGTGTGGATCAACAGGCTCGGGCGCCGGCTGGTCCCGGACGTGCGGCACCGGCGCGGACGCGGTTTCCCCGGCGTCCTCACCACCATCGACGCGCTCGCCCAGCACTACTTCGAGGACGTCCACGGCCCCCGGCACATCGAGGAGCCGGTCGGCGAGGGAGTGCCCGAGCACCTGACCTTCTTCTCCATCTACGACGAGACGGCCTACGCCGCGGGCGACCACTGGGACCTGCTCACGAGCTTCCTGGGGTTCGAGTTCGAGGAGTCGGCGTTCAACTTCACCGAGTCCGACTGCCGCAACCCGGCGCTGATGGCGCACCTGCGCGCGCTGAAGGCCGAGCGGCTCTACCAGCGGGACTACGCGTCCGGGCTCGAGGAGTACGTCGAGTTCGCGCTCGGGCTGATGCGGAGCAAGGACATCCCCGAGGTCCTGCTCAAGATGGTGGAGGAGCGGTACCGCGGCCCCGGGGCCGCGGAGAAGCAGCGGGCCCAGGCCGGGGAGTACGCGCGCGCGGTCTTCGGCCTCACCGAGGAGCAGCTCGTCTGCATGGTGTACTCGCCCTTCGCCGAACGTGCCGCCGGGCTCGACCGGTACCTCGCCCAGGAGCAGCCGCAGCTGGCGGCCGGGGCGGGCCTCGTCCGCGAGCTGCTCGGCGGGAAACGGCGGCCGGGCCCGGACACGGAGGATCTCGTCCGGGATCTGGAGCGCGTCAGCGGCCTGTCGCTGGAACAGTTGCGCACGTTGCACGACCGGGAGCTGACCCGGCCCGGTGCCGGTGCCGGTGCCGGCGATGGCGGTGGCGGCGGACTGCCGGCGGTGATCCTCGACGGCGACCCGCACCAGGCGGTCATCACGACGCGGCACCGGCCGGACGGACCGGAGGTGGCCGAGCGCGTGTCCGGGAGATGAGGTGGACGGCGTACAGCCGCGCCACGCGGGCCTGGCCGCCGTCGTGGTGGTCATCTGGGGCGTCAACTTCGTCATCATCGACGTCGCGCTGCGCGAGTTCCCGCCGCTGCTGCTGGCCGCGCTGCGGTTCGCCCTGACGGCGGTGCCCGCGATCCTGTTCGTCCGGCGCCCGCCGGTCGCGTGGCGGTGGATCGTCGCCGTGGGCTTCCTCCTCGGGGTCGGCAACTTCGGGCTGCTGTTCCTGGGGATCAATCTGGGCATGCCCGCGGGGCTCTCCTCGCTGGTGCTGCAGTCCCAGGCGATGTTCACCCTGCTGATGGCCGCCGTGCTGGTGGGCGAGCGCCTCGGCCGCCGGCACGTCGCCGGTACGGCCGTCGCCACCGCCGGCCTCGTGCTGATCGCGGCCGGCGGCGGCGACTCGGTGCCCCTCGGCCCGTTCCTGCTGGTGGTGGCCTCGGCCGTGTGCTGGGCGGCCGCCAACGTGTGCACGCGCGCCTCCGGGGCCCCCGCCGGGCTCGGGCTCCTGGTGTGGTCCAGCGTCATCCCGCCGCTGCCGCTGGCCGCCCTGTCGTACCTGGTGGAGGGGCATGACGCGGTCGCCGGTGCGCTGACCTCGTTCGAGCCGGGCGCGACGCTGGCGCTGGCGTACCTGGTCGCCCTGGCCACCCTGGTGGGGTTCGGCACGTGGAACACGCTGCTCCGGCACTATCCGGCGGGCCTCATCGCGCCCTTCTCGCTGGCGGTGCCGGTCGTGGGCATGAGCGCGGCGTGGGTCTGGCTCGGCGAGCGGCCCGGCGCCGCCGAGCTGGGCGGGGCCGCGGTGATCCTGCTCGGGCTCGCCCTGGTCGTCCGGCCGCCCCGGCGGGCCCGGGCGGTCCCGCCGCCCGTCCGGCACCAGGAGGAGGCGCGAGCGCCATGAGCCGGACGACCGGCCGGGGCCCGCCGCCGGCGTCGCCGCTGTGGCGCCGCGCCTCTGCCATCCCGTATCTCTGGTGAGGGACGGCACGGCGCCGTCCCTCACCCGGACACCGCACGATCGTGCCCCCTTCCGCGGGCCGAGCCGCATCCGGACCCGCCTCATCCAGGAGAACGTCGCCATGACGCTGGAATCGCCGCGCGCCGCCTCGAAGGGCAGGCGTTCCCCCGCCCTCGTCTTCGCCGGGACGTCCGTGCTGGTCGTCGTGGCCGCGGGCGTGGCGTGGTGGCTGGCACCGGCCGGACGGGACGGCCCGGACGCCCTCACGGGGGCCGGCGTGCCCGGTGGCGAGGGCTTCCACCTGCTCCTGGCGATCGCGGTGGTGCTCGGGGCGGCGCGGCTGGGCGGAATGGTCGCGCAGCGGTTCCGCGCTCCCGCCGTGCTCGGCGAGATCGCGGTCTGCCTCCTGCTCGGCCCCTCGCTGCTCGGGGCCGTGGCGCCGGACGCCATGGAGTGGATCTTCCCCGCGGAATCCCTGCAGAAGATGGGAGGGCTCGCCCAGCTGGGCCTGGTGCTGTTCATGGTGGCGGCCGGGGCCGAACTCGATCTCGGGCTGCTGCGGACGGCGCGCCGGTCGCTGATGACCGTCGGCTACGCGGCGCTGGGGTTCCCGCTCGCCGCGGGACTGCTGATCGCCGTGCCGACCTACGCCGTCTACGCGGGGCGGGGCATCGCCTTCCCCGTCTACGCGATCTTCCTCGGCGCGGTGCTGAGCGTCACCGCCCTGCCGGTCCTGGCCCGCATCCTCGCCGACACCGGACTGAGCGGCACGCCCATCGGCTCGTTCGCGCTCGGGACCGCCGCCGCGACCGACCTGGTCGTGTGGTCGCTGGCGGCGATCTGCCTGGGGCTGGCGGCCACCGGCGGGGGGTCGGGCGCCACGGTCGTCCTGCTCGCGGCGCTGTTCGTCGCCGTCATGGTGACGGCCGTGCGGGCGGCGCTGCGCGGCGTCCTGGAACGGCCGGGGCCGGTCGGCGAGGACGGGTCGGCGGTGGCGCTGACGGTGGTCATGGCGGGCGGAGTGATCGCCGCCGCCACCACCGAGGCCATCGGGGTGCACGCCGCGTTCGGCGCGTTCGTCTTCGGGGCGGTCCTGCCCCGCCGCTCCCCCGGCGCCGTGCGGGCCGCCGAGCGGCTCGGCCGGTTCTCCGCGACGGCCCTGCTGCCGCTGTTCTTCCTGGAGATCGGCATGCGCACCGACCTGACCGGCGCGGGCGGCGGCACCGGGCACTGGCTGTGGTGCCTGGCCTTCGTCACCGTCGCGATCACCACCAAGCTGGGCGGCGCGGCCCTCGCCGCCCGCGCGGACCGCTGGCCCTGGACCACGGCGCTGGC
Source organism: Actinomadura rugatobispora (assembly GCF_055379765.1). Classification (NCBI taxonomy): domain Bacteria; kingdom Bacillati; phylum Actinomycetota; class Actinomycetes; order Streptosporangiales; family Thermomonosporaceae; genus Actinomadura; species Actinomadura rugatobispora. Next base: position 11,486,999 of record NZ_AP029191.1, read on the forward strand.
CCTGGGGCTGCTGCTCAACTGCCGCGGAGTGACGGAGCTGATCCTGCTCAAGATCGGGGTGGACGCCGGGATCATCTCCCCCGGCCTCTTCGGCATCCTCGTGATCATGACGCTGGTGACCACGGCGATGACCGCGCCGCAGGCCGGACGGCTGACGCGGGCCGGCGTCGCCGGCCGGGCCGGGCCCGCTCCCCCGGACACGACCGTCCCGAAGACCCTGACGACGACCGCGACCGCACGAGAACCCAGTGAAGGAGGCCGGTGATGTCCACGGTCGACGGACCCGCGCGCCCCGCGGCGGGACGCCGGATCAAGGCCCTCGTCCTGGCCGGCGGCTCCGGCTCCCGGATGAGGCCGATCACCCACAGCTTCGCCAAGCAGCTGGTGCCGGTGGCCAACAAGCCCGTGCTGTTCTACGGGCTGGAGGCCATCCGGAACGCCGGCATCCGCGAGGTCGGCATCGTCGTCGGCGCCACGGAACCAGAGATCAGGGACGCGGTCGGCGACGGGTCCAGGTTCGGCCTGGAGGTGACCTACCTGCGCCAGGACGCGCCGCGCGGGCTCGCGCACGCCGTCCTCATCGCCCGCGAGTACCTCGGCGACGACGACTTCGTCATGTACCTGGGCGACAACTTCATCGTGGGCGGCATCGACGACCTCGTGGACCGGTTCCGGCGGGAGCGGCCCCCACGCGCAGATCCTGCTGACCAAGGTTGCCGATCCGCGCCCGTTCGGCGTGGCGGAGCTGGACGCCGACGGCCGCGTGGTGAGGCTGGAGGAGAAGCCCGAGCGGCCGAGGAGCGACCTGGCCCTGGTGGGGGTGTACCTCTTCGGCCCCGCGGTGCACGAGGCGGTGGCCGCGCTCCGCCCGTCCCGGCGGAACGAGCTGGAGATCACCGACGCCGTCCAGTGGCTGATCGACCGCGGCCACCGGGTGGAGTCCACGCTGGTCTCCGGGTACTGGAAGGACACCGGCAACGTCGCCGACATGCTCGAGGTCAACCGGCTCGTCCTGGAGGGCCTGGAGCCGTCGGTGGACGGCGAGGTGGACGAGGCCAGCGAGCTGATCGGCCGGGTCGAGGTGGGGCCGGGCGCCCGCGTCCTCGGCTCGCGCGTCGTCGGCCCGGTCGTGCTCGGTCCGGGCTCGCTGGTCCGCGACTCCTACGTGGGGCCGTTCACCTCCATCGACCGCGACTGCGCCGTCATCGGGAGCGAGATCGAGTACTCGATCGTGCTGCGCGGCGCCCGCATCGACGGCGTCGGCCGCATCGAGTCGTCGCTCATCGGCAGGGAGGCCCGGGTGGTCCCGGCGCCGCGGGTGCCCAACGCGCACCGGCTCGTCCTGGGCGACCACAGCAGGGTGCAGATCAGCAGATGACCGCGCGGCGGAACCGGCCGGCGCGGCGACGGCCCGAACGACCTGGAGGGTGCACATGACGTGGATGGTGACGGGAGCGGCCGGGATGCTCGGCACGGACCTGGTGGACCGGCTGCGGGCGCGCGGCCACGAGGTCGCCCCCATGGCCCGCGCCGACCTCGACCTGTGCGAGCCGGACGGCGTGCACGAGGCGCTGCGGCGGGTCCGGCCCGCGGTGGTGGTCAACTGCGCGGCGTGGACGGCCGTGGACGACGCCGAGGCCCACGAGGACGCCGCGCTGGCCGTCAACGGCACCGCCGTGGGCGTCCTGGCGGCGGCATGCGCGGACAGCGGCGCCAGGCTGGTGCAGATCTCCACCGACTACGTCCTCGACGGCCGCTGCGACTCCCCCTACCCCGAGGACGCGGCCACCGCGCCGGTGAACGCCTACGGCCGTACCAAGCTCGCCGGCGAGATGGCCGTGCTGGGCACCGGGCAGGGGCACGTGGTGCGCACCGCGTGGCTGTACGGGGCGCACGGCCCCAGCTTCGTCCGCACGATGATCCGCCTGGCCGCCGAGCGCGACACCGTGGAGGTGGTCGACGACCAGCACGGCCAGCCGACGTGGACGGGCGCTCTCGCCGACCAGATCATCGCGCTGGCGCTGTCGGACGCCCCTGCGGGCGTCTACCACGGCACCGCCGCGGGGCGCACGACCTGGTACGGGCTGGCGCGCGAGGTCTTCGCCCTGCTGGGGCTCGACCCGGACCGGGTGCGCCCGACGACGAGCGCGAACTTCCAGCGTCCGGCGCCCCGTCCCGCCTACAGCGTGCTGGGACACGACCGCTGGGCGGAGGCCGGGCTGGAGCCGATGCCGCACTGGCGCGACATGCTCCACAAGGCGTGGCCCGCGCTGCGCTGAGCGGAACGCGGGCCGGGGGCGTGTTCAGGCCGGGCGGCCGGCCGGGCCGGTCGGTCGGCCCGGCCCGTCAGGCCGGGCTGCCGGTCCTGGCGTAGTACTCCAGGCAGTCCTTGTAACCGGGCAGCACTCCCGACTCCTGCACGGCGGCGAGCGAGGGCGCGGCCGCGTCCTTGGCCGACAGGATCGGCTCGATGTCCTCGGGCCACCGGATGCCGAGTTCGGGATCCAGCGGATCGACCGCGTGCTCGCGCCCGGGCGCGTACGGCTCCGAGCACATGTACAGCATCTTCGCGTCGTCGGTGAGGGCCATGAAGGCGCGGCCCAGCCCCTCGGCGAGGTAGAGGCAGCGGCGGTTCTCGTCGTCCAGCCGGACCGCCTCCCAGCGCCCGAACCCGGGGGAACCGGTGCGCAGGTCGACCACCACCTCCAGGATCGCGCCGTGGACGCAGGTGATGTACTTGGCCTGACCGGGCGGAACCTCGGCGACGTGCACGCCGCGCAGGACGCCGCGGGCGGAGACGGAGAAGTTCGTCTGCGCCGTCGTCAGCGAGTGACCGGTGGCCTCGCTGAATTCTCCCGCCCGGAACACCTCATGGAACGAACCGCGATGGTCGGAATGCACGCGCGGAGTGAACAGAAACGCGCCTTCGATGCTGAGTGGATCCACAGCGACAGAATGTCATGTTCCCGACCGCGGGCGAAGATCGGCGACCAGGCGGCGCTCACTCGTTCTCCGCGATGAGCGGCATGCCGAAACGGAATCTGGCGAAACCCTCCGGCATCTTCCGGGCGTGCGGGGTATTGAACCAGATCCGCAGCAGGTCGCGGCGGTGGCCGGGCGAGTCACGAAAGGCCGTCCGCGAGTGCACGACGACGTTGTTGTTGACGAACTGGAGGTCGCCAGGACGCAGTTCCATGCTCACCTGGTTGCGCTCGGTGTGCGCGATCTCCTCGAAAAGGTCCAACGCCAGCCGCTCCATATCGGTCAGCGGGATGCGCGACTTCCGCACCGCGGATTCGATGTAGTGGCGGATGTAGTAGCGGCAGCTCAGCACGTCGCCGAAATACCCGTAGACGGGATTGCGGTAATAGGGGGCCTCGCCGCTCTCCTCCTCGGTGCGGCGGTCGTAGACGAACCCGACGTAGTAGACGCCCAGCAGCTCGCGATGCTCCTCCAGCAGCCGGTTGTGGATCGTCGTGGACGAGGCGAGCACGCTGGCGCCGCCCTCCCTGGCGTCGCGCAGGCACAGCAGGCCGGTGATGTCGGAGCTGTCGGTGTGGAAGGGCACGACCGCGCTGGTCTCGTAGATCCGGACGGCGTTGTCGCTCAGGTCGCCCTTGCCGTAGTCGGTCACGTGGGAGATCAGCTCGCCGCGGGCGTTCTGCGTGACGGCGGTGCCCATGTGCGCCACGATCCCCCAGTACAGGAGGTACTGCTCGGCCGGCGGCAGGTCGATCGGGACGCCCCGCAGCACGGCGAAACCGCGGCCGAACTCCAGCTCCCGCACCAGCTCGGCCAGTTTCGGCGCGAGGCGGGGCAGCGGGAAGTCGGCGGCCGTCACCTGCGCCGGCGGCCGGTCCGCGGGCAGGCCGCGGAGGGCCTGGAGGAGCTCGTCGCGCTCGGCGGGCTCGAGCGTGACCACCCAGTCCGACGGCTGGAAATCCGCCCCCACCCACGCGCTGGGGCCGGTGATGCGCCGCGTGCAGATCCGCATATGGGCGAGTCCCCCTTCACTCGATCCGAAAGCCTCATCGGCCGGCGGCGGCCCCGTCCGGACGCCGCCGCAGCACCATCGGCAGGCCGCCTCGCGGGCGGAGCGTGAGCGTCGCCTCGGCCTCGACCTCGGTCCCGGGCACCAGGTCGAAGGCGAACCGCCGGGACAGCGTCCCGACCGTCAGCGTCGCCTGGAGGAGTGCGAAACCCAGCCCGATGCACTGGCGCCGCCCGGCGCCGAAGGGGATGTAGGCGGTGCGGTCCCTGTCCGCGTCCTGGCCGGGCAGGAAGCGCGCCGGGTCGAAGGTCCCTGGATCCGGCCAGACGCGGGCGTCGCGGTGCAGGAGATGCGGGCAGACCGCCACCGTGGCCCCGGCCGGCACCGCGAACCCGCCGATCACATCGGCTCGCGCGCACTGCCGCTCGATCAGCCAGGACGGCGGGAACAGGCGCATCGACTCCTGGACCACCGCGGCCGTCCACGGCAGTTCCGCCGCGTCCTCGACCGGCCGCTCCCGGCCGGACCGTTCCCGCGCGCGGAAGAACCCGTCGACCTCGGCCTCCAGCCGCGACCGCGCCTCCGGGTGCAGCGCGAGCAGGTACCAGGTCCAGGCCAGCGCGGTGGCGGTGGTGTCGTGCCCGACCAGCAGGAACGTCTTCAGCTCGTCCCGGACCCTGGCCCGGCTCATCAGCGGTGCGCCGGCGGCGTCCCGGCCGTGCAGCAGGAGCCCGAGCAGGTCGCCCGGATCGGGTTCGGCGGCGGTGGACCGCTCCTCCACCATGCCCCCGACGATCGCGTCCAGCGCCGCCGACGCCCGGTCGAGACGGCGCCAGCGCACCGTCTGGAGCCGCAGGGCCCGGTCGAGCGACACGCCCGGCAACCGCGCGGGCAGCCACCACGCGAGCACCGACCGCATCGCGTCGCCGATCGCCCGGAGCACGTCGTCGATGGCCTCGTGGACCGCCTCGGCGTCGCCGGTCAGGTCGGTGCCGAACAGCGCGCGGCCGGCCACGCCCAGCGACAGGACGTTCATCTCCTCGGTCATGTCGATCCGCTCGCCGTCCGGCCGGCCGTCCCACTCCGCGGTCGCGCTCGCCAGCGCCGCGGCCATGTGGGCGGCGAAGCGACCCATGTGGCGCCGCGCGAACAGGGGCTGGACCGCGCGCCGCTGCCCCGCCCAGGACGCGTCGTCGTTGGCGAGCAGTCCCTGCCCGAGGCCGCGCGCGAGCAGCCGCGCGTTGGGCGTCTTGCGGTACCGGCCCTGCTCGGAGACCAGCACGCGGGCGGCGGCCTCGGGGCCGTTGACCAGGAAGTACGGCGGCATTCCGGGCGGATCGAGCCGTACCACGTCCCCGTAGCGGCCGGCGAGCCCCTCGAAGGCCGCGCGGGGATCGGTGCGGATCAGCCCCGCGGCCCGCAGCGTCTCCAGGCCCCGCGGTCCGGGCGCCCTGCGCGGGCGGACGGTCTGCTCGGTCACGGCTCCACCTCCGTATCCGCCCCGGCCCGCGGAGCGGTGTCTCGCCGGCGAGACACCGCCGGACCGGGCGCGATCGTTCCGGCCGCTCGGCCGGCCGGGCCGGGCGGACGGGGCCTCACGCCTCGCCGTACGGGGTGACCTGGTGGTAGGCGAGCCACCACTTGCCGTCGCGGCGGAGGTAGGCGCTCGTCACGCCCCCGACCAGCTTCGGATGGCCCTCGCGGCGGTGGGTCATCATGTAGACGACCAGGGCGCTGTCGTCGGTCTGGCGGATGACGCGGGGGTCGTCGAGCTCGAACTCGAGCACCGGCGGTGCCGCCGCCGCCTCCTTGAGGACGGTCTCCCGGTCGATCATGCACAGCGGTGCCATGACGGTGAGGCCGCCCTCGTCGATCAGGCGCTCCTCGAAGAACGCCTCGCGGCGGGTCGGCGCGGTCATCGCGGTCCACAGTTCGTATTCCAGGGAAATCAGCGTCTCCGCGAAATCCATCAGGCCCTCTTCGCTCGATGTCCGCAATGGCGGGCGGCGGAATCACCGGTTCGACGGGAAATGCCTTCTCGTCCCGTATCGCATCCTTGCACCATTGGCGGGACGAGAAAACGACGGAGCGGGCGGGAGGCCGGCGATGCCGACGACGAAGGGCACCGAGGGCGGGGAGGTCGCCATGCCGCGGACCGGTCCCGCCGACTCGCTGGTGGACGTGGCGGGTGTGCGGGTCGGCCAGGTCCAGCGCCGGGGCGACGGGTGGCGGACGGGGGTGACGGTCGTCCTCTTCCCGCCGGACGGGGCGGTGGCGGGGGTCGAGGTGTCCGGCGGAGCGCCGTGCACCCACGAGACCGACCTGCTCGATCCGCGCAACCTGGTGGAGCGCGTCCACGCGATCAGCCTGTCGGGCGGCTCGGTCTTCGGCCTGGCCGCGACGGCCGGGGTCACCGGCTGGCTGGCCGACCACGGGCACGGCCTGGTCGCCGGCCCCGACCGCACCGAGCGGATCCCGCTGGTGCCGGGGGCCAGCATCTTCGATCTGGGCCGCGGCGGGCGGTTCCGCGCCGCGCCCGACGCCGCCATGGGCGCCCGCGCCTGCGAGGAGGCGACGGACGGGCCGGTCGCGCAGGGCTCGGTCGGGGCCGGCACGGGCGCCGTCGCCGGCGGTCTGGCGGGCGGCGTCGGCACCGCCAGCGCCATCACGCCGGCGGGCTTCACCGTCGCCGCGCTCGCGGTGGTGAACGCCAGCGGTTCCCCGGTCGACCCGGGCACCGGGGAGCTGTACGGGGCGCGCTACGGGCTGCCGGGCGCGTTCGCCGGACTGCGCCGTCCCCGGTCCGCGGAACCGGCGGCGGTGACGACCGGGTACCGGAGGGTGCCGCGCAGCACGACGCTGGCGGTGCTCGCCACCGACGCGCGCCTCGATCGGGGCCGGTGCGGCAGGCTGGCCACGGCCGCCCACGACGGCATGGCCCGCACCCTCCGGCCGGTCCACACCCTGACCGACGGCGACGCGGCGTTCGCCGCGTCGCTCGGCGAGAGGGAGCCGGACTTCGCCGCCTTCCAGGATCTGCTCGCGGTGGCGGGGGACGTCTTCGTCCGCGCGGCGCTGGGCGGACTCCTGCGGGCCGAGGGATGGCCGGGGGTGCCCAGCTACAGGGACGCCTACCCGAGCGCCTTTCCGGAATGAGCGGCGGTTTTCACGTACGGCCGCGCACGGCTGCGTACGGCTGCGCGGCCGTGAGAATCTCCGGCACCGTCCCGCCAGCGGGACGGCGGGCGGAGCCCCGGACGCGGCAACGAGCCCGTCCCGCCCACCCGGGCGGGACGGGCTCGCCGTTCGGCCCGCCGCGGTCAGGCCCGCGGGCCGCCGTCCCCGCGGACTCCCGCCGCACGGTCGAGGCCGCAGTACCCGCCGCCGAACCACACCAGCGGGCTGCGGTCATGGTCGGCCGCGCAGTCCAGAACCTCGCCCACCAGCACGACATGGTCGCCGCCCGGCGTCAGCTCCACCACGCGGCAGTCCAGGTGGGCGGCGGCGCCCTCCAGCAGCGGGGCGTCGGTGCGCCGCGACCGCCGCCACGCCACCGCGGCGAACTCGTCGGGCGCCTCGTACCGCACGGGCGAGGCGAACCAGTCGGCGATCTCCCGCTGCTGCTCGGCCAGCACGTTCACGGAGAACTCCCGGACGCCCGCCATGGTGCTCGCGAAGCGCCCGCCGCGCTTCACCGCGGCCAGCACGAGCATCGGGTCCAGCGACAGGGACAGCACGGCGTTGGCGGTCATGCCCCGCGGGCTGCGGCCGGCCATCGCGGCCAGGACCGTCACCCCCGTCGGGAAGGCGCCCATCACCCGCCGGAACGCCGACTGGGTCGGCCCCGCCGCGTTGTCGACGGACGTCATTCGAAGCAGTGCTCTGGGCCGGGGAACGTCCCGGCCCGGACGTCCTCGGCGAACCGCCGCGTCGCGTCGGACAGCGTCTCGGCGAGCCCGGCGTACTGCTTGACGAACCGGGGGAGGCTGCCGGTGCGCAGGCCCGCCATGTCCTGCCACACCAGCACCTGCGCGTCGCAGTCGGGGCCCGCGCCGATCCCGATCGTGGGCATGCGCACCTCCGCCGTCACCCGCTTGGCGACCGAGGCCGGCACCATCTCCAGCACCACGGCGCACGCGCCGGCCCGTTCGAGGGCGAGCGCGTCGGCGAGGATCTCCTCCCCCGAGTCACCCCTGCCCTGCACCCGGTAGCCGCCGAGCATGTGCTCGCTCTGCGGGGTGAACCCCAGGTGCCCGACGACCGGGATGCCGGCGGCGACCAGCGCCTCGACGTGCTCGGCGTAGTGGCGGCCGCCCTCCAGCTTGACCGCGTGCGCCCGGCCCTCCTTCATGAAGCGGACCGACGCGGCCAGCGCCTGCTCGGGGGACGCCTGGTAGGACCCGAACGGCAGGTCGGCGATGATCAGGGCCCGGGAGGTCGCGCGGGTCACGGCCCGGACCAGGGGCAGCAGCTCCTCGACGGTGACCGGGAGGGAGGTCTCGTACCCGAAGACGTTGTTCGAGGCCGAGTCGCCGACGAGCATCACCGGGATGCCCGCATCGTCGAAGATCTTCGCGACGTACATGTCGTAGGCGGTGAGCATGGGCCAGACCTCGCCCCGCTCCTTCATCTGCCGCAAATGGTGGACGCGGACGCGCTTGCGGCTGGTCGCCTGCGCCGCGCCCGAACCGTACGGAGCCTGCGTCTCGGCCCCGCCCGTCCCAGTCGTGGACATGGTCATCGAACGATCCTCCTGTCGGCTGTTCACGCGTATCGGCCGTTCAGAGTTCAGGAATTCCGGGGCGGGCATCCGCCGTTCAGGCGTCCGCCGTCGCGGTCAGCTCGAGCTTCTTGCGCCGGTTGAAGGGACTCGCGGGCCGGACGGCCAGCCGCTCCCCGACGAGCGTCCGGGCCTCGTCGCGGCGTCCCGCGCGCAGCGCCGCCTCCAGCAGCGTCTGGTGGACGACGTCGCGCTGCGCGTGGCTGCCGCCGCACCGGTACAGCTCCCGCCGGACCGGCATCAGCAGGTCGAGGACCTCCCGATGGCGGCCGCGCGCGAAGGCGACGATCGCCCGGCACACCGGGAGCCCGACGGCGGCGGTGACGGCGGCGTTCTCGGCCTCCGCGCTCCCGGCCTCCGCGGCGTACCTCTCGCGGGAGCGCAGCAGCTCGGCGGCGGCGTCCGCGTCGCCCGCGCCCGCGAAGCACATCGCGGCGTGCCAGTCGTTGAAGGCGCACCACGGTTCGCCCGCCCGCGGGCGCCACGCCTTCGCCAGCTCCGTGAACCGGTCGTGGACGTCGGCTCCGGCCAGGTGGAGCCGCCACAGCAGGGAGGATCCGTTGAGGATCTCCAGCGCGGTCCCGGAGGTCTTCTCCGGCGCCAGCGTCCGGTCGTAGATCCGCAGCACGGCGTCGGCGTCCCCCGCCTCCAGCAGGAACAGGGCATGATGCCAGGCGATGTGCAGGCGCATGTAGTTGTCGCCGTCCCACTGACCGCGCCGCTCCTCGATCCAGCGCAGACCGTCGTCGCCCCGGGCCCGCATCTCGTAGGTGTGCGCGACCGCGTGGATCGCCCAGACGTTCTCGGCGTCCAGGGAGACGGCCCGCCTGCCCAGTTCCTCGGCGTACTCCCAGTGCCCGTTCTCCTCGGCGCCGAAGGCGTACATGCCGAGCAGGCACCCGTAGTGCGGATCATCCTCCCCGGAGAACGGGAGCACCGCCCCGATCCGGTCGCGCAGCGCGACCGCGTCGCCGCGCAGGAAGTCGACCTGGTGGCCGACCGCCAGGGCGATGAGGTCGCGCGGGTGCCGCATCGAGATCCGCGCCAGGACGGCGCCCGCGGCGCCGAGGTCGCCCGCCAGCAGCAGCCCGGCCGCCTCGACGTGGTCCCGTTCGCGGTCGGTCAGCGCCAGCCCGGCGAAGCCGCGGCGGGCGGCCGCGAACCTCGCGCCCGACTCGGCCGCGATGCCCGCTTCGGTGCTCAGCGCGCCGACGTAGGCGTCCAGGACCGAGGCCAGAGGGAACGGCTCGCCCGCGGCCGTCCACGGCTCCACGGGATCGAGCATTCCGTGCCGGAAGCGGAGCAGTCGGCCGACCGACCGCCGGAGCGCGGTGACGGCGGCGGCGTCGGGAGCGTTGAGCGGGAGATCGTACTCATCGGTCTGCATGTGCGGCCCCCTCCGTTCCTTTTCCGGGAGTCCGCGGGGGCGGCCCCTCTCCCGGAGGACACTAACCCCGGCGCCCCGGACCCACACGGCGCCGCCGGGGCCGTCCCGCCGGCGGGACCCGCACCGCCCGGCGGTTGACACAATTGCGCGGCGGCTCGGACGGCCGCCGCGTTCCGCCCGCCGAAGATCTCGACTGGCGGAACCGCCCCTGGTTAGCCTTGCGCCACCATTCCCGTACTTCGAAAGGGCGATGATGGTTCTGAGCGACTTCCATATCGGTGGCACGGGAGTGCGCATACCACCGTCTATACCGCTCAGCCAGGTCGTCGCCGACGGGCTCTACTCCGCCGAGGACCTCGAAGAAACGCAGCTGGAATCCATTGCCGTCAGCAACGAGGGATTTCCCGCGGAAATGGCGGCGCAGGCCGCCAGGGACGCGATCGCCGCCTCATCGCACGCGCCCGAGGACGTGGCGCTGACGCTTTATGCCTTCATCTCCAATCAGGGGCTGAGCGGATGGCACGCCGGCGCGTACGTGCACCGGTCCGCCGTGGGCGGCCACTCCCCCGTGCTCGAGGTGGGCCAGCGGTCCAACGGCGGCCTCACCTCCCTGGACCTGGCCGTCGCGTACCTGCAGGCCCGGGGCGGCTCCGCCGCGCTGGTCACCACCGGGGACCGGTTCGGGGACCTGCCCGGCGGCCGCTGGAACTACGACGACGGGCTGATCCCCGGCGACGGCGCCACCGCGCTGCTGCTCTCGCGCGAACGCGGCTTCGCCCGGATCCTCTCCCTGACCATCCGCTGCGACTCCTCGCTGGAAGGGCTGCACCGCGGCGACGCGGGGTACGTCGAGCGGCCGAACTCCGACTTCACGCCGTCGTTCCGGCAGCGCAAGCGCGAGTACCTGTCCAGGAACGACCTCAAGGAGGTGGCCGGCAGGTTCACCGCCGGAGCCGCCGCCACCGTCGCCCCCGCCCTGGAGGAGGCGAAGGTCCACAAGAAGGAGATCGACCACTGGGTCCTGCCCTTCATCGGGCTCCACGAGCTGCGCACCTACTACCTGGATCCGCTGGAGATCCCGCTGGAGTCCACCCTGTGGAGCTGGGGCCGCACCGTCGGCCACCTGGGCGCCGGAGACCAGATCGCCGGGCTGCACCGGCTGCACACGCAGGGGCTTCTGGCACCGGGCCAGACGGTCGCGCTGCTGGGTGTCGGAGCGGGGTTCAGCTGGTCCTGCGCCGTCCTGAGGATCGAAGGCCCATGACTCCCGGGGCGCGGGGGGCCGGGGAGCGGATCGTCGTGCTCCAGTCCCGGCAGCCGCTGACCGCGGACCTGCGCGAAGCCTTCCCCGCCGACCGGTTCAGCGTCCTCGTGCTGCGGGACGGGACGTCCGGGCCGGTCGTGCGCGAGGACGCCCCCGGCCCCGTGCCCGAGGTCGTCGCGGCGGACCGGGACGGCTGGGAGGGCCTCCTCCGCCGGATGGCGTCGGAAGGGCCACTGCAGGTCGTCGCCAACGACGAGTACTGCGTCGAGGCGTGCGCGCGGCTCCGGGCCGCCCTCGGCCTGCCGGCGCGGCACCCCGCGGTCCCGGCGCACTACCTCGACAAGGTCCTGATGAAGGAGCGGCTCCGCGCGGCGGGCGTGCGGGTCCCCAGGTTCCTCCCGTTCGCCCCCGCGGTCCGGAACTCGCCGGACGCTCGCGCGGAGGTGACGCGCGCGGTCGGCCTGCCCGCGGTGGTCAAGCCGTGCCGCGAGGCGAACTCGCGCGGCGTGGAGATCATCGCCTCGGAGTCCGCGCTCGCGGACTGGCTGGCCGCGCACGACGGCGAGCCCGGCTGGCAGGTCGAGGAACACCTGGACGGGAGCCTGCACCATGTGAACGCGCTGGTGCGGGACGGGCGGATCGAGCACGTCCAGGCGGGCGGCTACCTCGGTCCGCTGCTCGGGCTGGAGGACGGGGTGCGCTACGGCGGGTACACGGTGCCCGCGGACCACCCTCTGACCGCGCAGGCCCGGGAGCTGAACGCGCGCGTCATCGACGCGCTGGGCGCGGACGGCTCCTTCGTCGCGCACACCGAGTTCGTGCTCACCGGCTCCGGCGAGCCGGTCGTCCTGGAGACCGCCGCGCGGGCCCCGGGGGCCCTGCTCTCGGAGATGGCCCGGGTGCACGCCGGGACCAACCTCGAAGTGGCGAACCTGCGGATGCAGGCGGGCCTGGAGGTCCCGCCGCCCCGTCCGGGCGGCACGCTGGCCGCCTGGCTGTGGGTGCCGGTCAGGGCCGGTGAGCGTCCCGCCGAGGTGCCCACCCTGCCGGCCGGGCACCGGCTGCACCTCACCCGGGCGGGCCGCGACGGCCATCAGAACCGCCAGGCCGTGCTCGGGGTATCCCTGCTCCTGTGGAACACCGACCTGGCCGGACTGCTCGACGACGTCGAGGGCGCGCGGGGGGCCGCCTGGTTCCAGGCGGCGGGCGCCCTCCCGCGGCACCGGCAAGCCGAGGCGAGGAGGACCTCGTGAGGACCGAAAGCGGCACACCCGACAGCGGCGCACCCGGCGGCGCTGCCGGCACTGGGGGAAGGCGGGCCGAGACCGGCACGCGGGACGAAGGGGGCACGCGAACCGACGGCGGCACGCGTGAGGGCGGCGGCACGCGGAACGAGGACGCCCTGCAGACCGACCGCGTCCTGGTGTACCGGAGGCCGGCGGAATACGTCGACAGCGACCATCCCAGCATCCGCGCCGCCGCCGAGGCGATCGCCGGCCCGGCCACCGGGCCCGCGGAGAAGGCGCGCGCCTTCTACTACGCCGTCCGCGACGACATCCGCTACGGGTTCCCGCCCGGCGAGCGCGGGCCCGGAGCCCAGACCACCGCCGACTACTTCCGCGACCTGTCCACCTACCGGGCCAGCAGCGTGCTCGCCGCGGGCTTCGGCTACTGCGTCGGGAAGTCGGCGGTCTACACGGCGCTGTGCCGGGCGTCCGGACTGGCGGCCAGGCCCGCGTTCGCCGACGTCCGCAACCACCTCAGCAACCGGCGGCTCCGCAAGGCGATGCGGACCGACGTGTTCGCCTGGCACGGCTACGCGGAGGTGCTCCTGCACGGGCGGTGGGTCAAGGTCACCCCGATCTTCGACAGCGCCATGTGCCGGCGCGCGGGCGTGCCGCCGCTGGAGTTCGACGGCGAGTCCGACGCGATGCTGCAGCAGTTCGACAACTCGGGGCAGCGCTTCCTCAGCTACGTCCAGACGCACGGGACGTTCCACGACGTGCCCGCGCGGTTCCTGGCGACCGAGATGGTGCGGCTGTATCCGGACCTGGTGACGCATTACCCGTGATCGCAGAGCGTCCGAAAGGACGGGAGCGGAGGGCATCATCACAGCGACGGCGGTACGGCCGCGCGCGCTGGTCATCGACTGGGTGGGCGTGCTCACCACCGGCTTCGAGTCGTCGGTGGCGGCATGGTCGCGCAGCGAGGGACTGGACGTGGCGGCGGTCATGGACGTCCTCGCCGAGTTGCGCGGGGCGGGGGTCGGCGAGCAGGCCGGCAGCGGAATGATCACGGCGCTGGAGCGCGGTGAGGTCGGCCCGGAGACCTTCGAGCGGGCGCTGGCCCTGCGGCTGCGCCGCGTCTCGGGGGTGGCCGTGGAGCCGTCCGGGCTGATGGGGCGGCTGTTCGGCCACTTCGAGGTGGACCTGCGGCTGCTGGCCGCGGTGCGGCGGCTGCGCGACCGGGGCCACCGCACCGCGCTGCTGTCCAACAGCTGGGGCAACGACTACCCCCGGACGCTGATCGACGGCGCCTTCGACCAGGTGCTGATCTCCGGCGAGATCGGCCTGCGCAAACCGCAGCCGGAGATCTTCTGGCACGCCGCCCGGCGGCTGGGGGTGGCCCCGCACGAGGCGGTCTTCGTCGACGACCTCGCCGACAACGTCGCCGGGGCGGCCCGGGCGGGGATGATCGGCGTGCTGCACGAGAGCCGCGCCGCCACCGAGCGCGCCCTCGACGGGCACTTCCCGGTCCCCGAGGAGGCCGGCGCCGGCTCCGAGGGGAGGGACCGTGCCCACTGAGTTCGCGACCGGCGCCGCGCCGACCCCCGCCGAGCTGGACGCCGCGGCGGCCGTGGACGGGGTGGCCCCCGCGGTCGCCGTGACCTACGCCCCGGTCGCCCGGCACCTGACCCGGCTGGCCGAGGCGGCGCGCGCCGCCCGGGCCGGCGGCGCGGGCGCGCGGCGCCCGTTCGTCATCGGCCTGACGGGCGGGGTCGGCGTGGGCAAGAGCGTCACCGCCCGGATCCTGGCCCGGCTGATGGACAGCGGCGCCGCGCCGTGCCGGATCGAGATCGTGGCCACCGACGGGTTCCTCCTGCCGGCCCGCGAGTTGCGGGAGCGGGGCATCATGCACCGCAAGGGGTTCCCCGAGTCCTACGACCTGGGCCGGGCGGGCGAGTTCCTGGACGAGCTGCGGCGCGGCGCGCCCGAGGTGAGGGTCCCGGTGTACTCGCACCACTCGTACGACATCGTCCCGGACGCCGCGCAGCACCTCCGCGACCCCGACGTCGTCCTGGTGGAGGGCGTCTACGTGGCCACGCTGATGCGGCCGGACACGGCGGAGGCGGTCGCCGAGGGTGCCTTCGACGTGACGCTCTACCTCGACGCCGCCCCCGACGCCGTGCGCGCCTGGTACCTTGACCGCGCCATGCAACTGATTACCGAGCGCATGCGGGAAGTGACCCAGCCCGCGTGGACCATGACCCGGGAGGAGTCGAGAGCGATGGTCGAGCGCGTCTGGGAAGAGGTCAACATCGTCAACGCCCGCGAGAACATCGTCCCCAGCAGGGGCTTCGCCGATCTGCTGGTGACCAAGAGGGACGACCACTCGGTCTCCTCCGTACGGCTCCGGGACCACGGTCCCCTTCGGAAGGGCGGGACGGGATGACTCAGGACCATGACGAGTTCCTCGCCGCCCACGGGATCGACACCGTGGAGCTGGCGACGCCGGACGTGACCGGTGCGCTGCGCGGCAAGCGGCTCCCTCTCGCCTCGTTCCGGGAGAACGGGCTGGCCGGCGATGTCGGCCTCTCCTCGGCCGTGCTGGCCTGGGACTACGCGATGGAAGTCCTGGAGATCAGCGACTACGACTGGAAGAACGGGTACTCCGACGTCTTCCTGCGGCCCGACCTGGGAACGCTCCGGACGGTCCCGTGGAAGCCCCGTACCGCGCTGGTGTTCTGCGACCTGGTGGACGGCCGCGGCGGGCCGGTCCGGCTCTCGCCCCGCACCGTCCTGCGCGACGCGCAGCGGCGCTGCGTGGAGGCGGGCTACGACCCGTTCTTCGCG
This sequence comes from Actinomadura rugatobispora, assembly GCF_055379765.1. Classification (NCBI taxonomy): domain Bacteria; kingdom Bacillati; phylum Actinomycetota; class Actinomycetes; order Streptosporangiales; family Thermomonosporaceae; genus Actinomadura; species Actinomadura rugatobispora. The sequence goes on from NZ_AP029191.1 coordinate 11,502,494, forward strand.
CTGGAGACCGAGTTCTACGTCCTCGACCGCGAGACTCTGCGGCCCGACTCCGACCGCAATCCCGTCTACAGCCTGCACGACAACGTGCGGCTGGAGCCGCTGCTGGCGGAGATCTGCGCGGCGCTGGAGGAGGCGGGCGTGCCGGTGGAGGCGTGCGGGGGCGAGTACGCGCCCGGCCAGGTCGAGATCAACCTGACCCCGTCGGACCCGCTCTCGGCGGCGGACGACCTGCTGTTCTTCCGCTACGCCGTCAAGCAGCTCGCCGAACGGCACGGCCGCCTGGCCACCTTCATGGGCAAGCCGTTCGGGGACCTGTCGGGGAGCGGTCTGCACGTCCACCAGAGCCTGTGGCGCCCGGGCCGGACCGAGAACGTCTTCTACGACGCCGAGGGCGAGGGGCTCAGCGAGACGGCGCGGCACTACGCGGCGGGCCTGCTGCGCTACTCGGGCGAAGCGCATCTCATCGCGGCGCCGACTCCCAACGCCTACAAGCGCCTGGCCGAGCACTCGTTCGCCCCGGTCAACCTGACGTGGGGCATCGACAACCGTTCGGTGGCGATCCGGGGCCTGGCCCGGCACGCCCACGGCACCCGGTGGGAGAGCCGGGTCGCGGCGGCCGACGCCAATCCCTATCTGGTCCAGGCGTACCAGTTGTCCGCCGGGCTGGCGGGCATCGCCGAGCGGACCGAGCCGGACCCCCAGGCGTCGACGGACGCCTACACGGCGCCGGGGGCGGAGCCGCTCCCCATCCATCTGGCCGACGCGGCCGGGCGGCTGCGCGACAGCCGGTTCGCGCAGGAGGTGCTCGGCAAGGAGTACGTCGAGCTGCTGTGCGCGATCGCGCGGCGGGAGGACGAGGCGTACCGGTCCCAGGTGTCGGACTGGGAGCGCGGCCGCTACCTGAGCGCCGTCTGACCGCGGGTGCCGGCGAGCCGCCCCGGGGGTGCTCCCCCGGGGCGGCCTCGCGTGCGGGGCCGGGCGGCCGTCAACCGTCCAGGACGCCGACGGCCGCCGCGACGCGCACGGCCGGGCCGGCCGGGGGCGCGGGACGGTCGGGCCCCAGCCAGTCCTGGACGGCGACGAGCCCGGGTTCCAGGAGCCTCATGCCCGCGAGGAACTCCATGATCCGCTCGTCGCTGCGGTAGGTGATGGGGGCGGTCGCGCTCCGCCCGTAGACCTCCTCCACGCCGGCGACGACCTCCGGGGCGGTGCCGTCGGTGGAGGAGTGGGAGAACACCAGCCGGCTCCCGGGCGACAGCCGGTCGCTCAGCACGCGCAGCAGGCCGACCGGGTCCAGCCGGTCGGGCACGAACTGCAGCACCGCGGTGGCCACCAGCGCGACCGGGCGCGTCCAGTCGATCAGGGGCTCCAGCCCCGCCGCGATCCGCCGCGGATCCCTGATGTCGCCCTCCAGGATCCGCACGCCCTGATCCTCCAGTCCCCGTGCCCGCGCCAGCACGGCCGGGTCGTTGTCGAAACCGACGACGACGGTGGCCGGGTCGACGGCGCGGGCGACGCTGAACGAACTGGGCTCGGTCGGCATCCCGCTCCCGATGTCGACGACCTGCCGGATCCCGCCGCGGACGGCGTCCTCGACGGCGCGGACCATGAACATGCGGTTGTACCGGGCCGCGGGCTTGGCCCACGGCGTCCGCCGCGCGACGCGTTCGGCGGTCTCCCGGTCGACCGGCAGGTGGTCCTTGCCGTCGAGGTAGGCGTCGTAGATGCGGGCGATGCTCGCCACGTGCGGGTCGATCCCGGGCGCGAGGTGGCTCGGGGGGCCTTCGGGGAAACTGGACACGGGCCGGTCCTCCAGTACGGACGGTGCTGGTCAGGGCGGTCGCGGGCTGGTTCGATCGGGCGCGGTCAGGGCCGCAGGGCGGCGGCCAGTCTGGCGGTGGCGGCTCCCAGGGCGTCGACGTCCTCGGCGCCGGTGGTGGGCGACATGAACGCGGCCCGCAGGTGCGCCGCCTCGCCGATCCGGACCGAGGACAGGTAGAAGCCGCCGTCCTCGTTGATCAGGCGGCGAAGGTCGAGCTGCCGGTCCCCCGCCGGCCCGTAGCGGAAGCACAGCACGTTGCTCTCCGGCTCGTACGGCAGCTCGAACCCGGGCGTCTCCCGCAGGCTCTCCCACGCCCGGTGCGCGAGGTCGTACTGCCGGTCGACGTACTCGGCGAGCCCCCGCTCGCCGCGCATCGCCAGCGCCAGCACGATCCGGAGGCCGATCGGCGGTTTGGTGGTCTCGAACGTGCGCTGCCCGGGGTCGACGTCCCGCATCCGCGGCTCGAAGAGGTAGCTGGCGTCCTGCTCGAACAGCCCGTCGAAGGACTCCCGCTCGCGGAACAGCACCCCGGTGGTCAGCACCGGCGCGCGCAGCATCTTGTGCGCGTCCCAGGTGAGCGAGTCGGCTCCCTCCAGGCCCGCCATGAGGTGGCGGTACCGGTCCGAGACCAGCGCCGACGCGCCGTGCGCGCCGTCCACGTGCAGCCAGAGGGCGTGCTCGCGGCAGACGCCCGCCAGACCGGCCAGGTCGTCGTACAGGCCGGTGCCGGTGGCGCAGGCGTTGGCGACCAGCGCGATCGGCCGCTCGCCCCGCCGCCGCGCCGCCGCGATCTCCTCGGGAACGCGGTCGACCAGGATGCGGCCGAGGGCGTCGACGGGGAGCGGCCGCACCCCGTCGGCGCCGAGCCCCATCACGGCCGCGGCCTTGCGCAGCGAGTAGTGCCCGCTCGGCGCGGCCAGCACGACGAGGCGGCCCCGGTTGCCGCGCCGCCAGGAGTCCTCGTCGGCCCGGCCGCGCGCCGCCACCAGGGCGATCAGGTTGCCCAGGCTCCCGCCGTGGGTGAGGGTGCCGGTGCCGCTCTCGCCCCAGCCCGCCCTGGCCAGCATCCAGCGCCAGGCCGCGCGGTCGACGGCGGCGCCCGGCGGGGTCAGCTCGTAGATCAGCGGCGCGTTGTTCAGGACGGACTGGACCAGGTCGGCCACGATCCCCGGCGTGTCGGACGGGGCGATCTGGTGGGCGAGGTAGCCCGGATGGTGGTAGGCCGCCCCGAGGCCGCAGTACGTCCGCACGAACCGCACGAGGTCCTCGGCGTCCATGCCCCCCTCACGGGTCCACCGGCCGAGTTCCAGCAGCTTCTCCACCTCGTCGATCGGGGCCGTCGAGACCACCGGGCGCTCGCCCGACCGCGAGTCGGCGAGGAAGCGCACCAGTTCGTCGAGAACGGCGCCGGCGGTGTCGCGCAGATCGTCCAGGCCGGGGTCCATGCCGGGATCGCCCATGTCACCGCACCTCCTCGTCGCCGTCCACGCACCGCTTCATGATCGAGTCGATGTCGGCGTCCGGGACCCGGTAGTCGCGGACCAGCGACCGCTCCATCAGCAGGATGGTCAGCACGCGCACGTAGAGGCCGGCCGCCGCGGAGCGGCCGTCCGGCACGCCCTCCGCCACCCGCCGCGCCAGCCGGTCGACCGCCGCCGCGTCCAGGAAGCCCGTCGCGCGGACCGACTCCGGGGCCAGCACGTCGGACACCCAGTCGTCCTCCCCGCTCGGGAGCAGCGCCTCCACGCCCGGCACCCGCATGCCGAACTTGCCGCGGGCGGCGATCGGCGCCGGGATCTCGTCGGCGAACGCCGCCCGCAGGATGTGCTTCTCCCGGTAGGCGTCGTTCAGCTTCCACTCGCGGGGCAGGGCGTAGGCGTACTCGACCAGCCGCCGGTCCAGGAAGGGGTAGCGGCCCTCGACGCCGCACCCCGTCCCGGCCCGGTCTCCGAGGCAGGTCATGCCGTAGCCGATGAGGAAGGTGTAGAGGTCCACCAGGGCCGACCGCTCCGCCGGGGCGGCCCGGTCGAAGCCCGGCACGGCCTCGCGCAGCGACGCCAGCAGCGCCGCGTGCCCGCCCGCGTCCTCCCCCGCGGTGAACAGCTCGTCGACCGGTTCGGCCTCGAAGCGGCGCAGATGCGCGCCCAGGGCCGCGTCCTCGCCGCCCAGCCGGCCGGCGTAGAAGGAGAGGATCTCCGCGGCCGGGGTGCTGTCGCTGTGCCGGACGTCGCTCAGCACGCCCTCCAGCAGCGGGGCGAGCTCGGCGGGCGCCGTGTCGCGGAGCCGATCCAGGATCATGGCCTCCTTGGCGATGTCGTAACCGAGGAGGATCTCGTCGGCGCCCTCGCCGCCCAGCATGATCCGCGTCCCCGAGGCCCCGACGTGCCCGGCCAGGATCGCGTACGCCACGGGCGCGGTGAGGTGGAACGGCTGCTCGCACTGGTGGACGACGCCGGGCAACCGCTCCCTGACGTCGGCGCCGGTGACCTTCACCGTGCTGTGCCGCGAGCCGAGCCGGTCGACCAGGGCGCGCTGGTAGGGCTCCTCGTCGACCGGCGAATCGGGGATCTCCAGCGAGAAGGTCCGCAGCGGCTCGTCGTGCAGCCGGCCCACGAGCGAGGCGGTGACCGCGCTGTCGACGCCTCCGCTGATGTACGCGCCGAGGGGGTAGTCGCCGCGCAGCCGCAGCCGGACGGAGTCGGCCATCCGCTCGCGCAGGCCCGCCACGCCCTCCTCGAACGTCTCCGGCGGCGCGCCCCGCTCGTCCAGCCCGCGGTACCAGCGGACGAGTTCGGCCTGGCCGTCCCGGATGGACAGCAGGTGCCCGGGAGGGATCGACGCCACGCCCCGGAAGCACGTCTCCCCCGCCAAGGGGCTCCAGTAGCGGGCGGCCCGGCGGAGTGCGCCGGGATCGATCTCGCGCGCGACCCCCGGCAGCGCGAAGAGCCCCTTGATCTCGGAGGCGAAGGCGAGGCCGCCGCCGGTCTCGGTGTAGACGAGGGGACGCTCGCCGAACGGGTCGCGGGCCAGCACCAGCTCGCGTGTCAACCGGTCGTAGAAGGCCAGCCCGTACTGGCCGTTCAGCCTGTCGAGCGCGCCGCGCCCCCAGTGGGCGAGACTCTGCAGCAGCACCTCGGTGTCGGAGTTGGTGTGGAACCGGATCCCCGCGTCCCGCAACTCCCGCCGCAGCTCGATGTAGTTGAACACCTCACCGTTGAAGCCGACCACGTACCGGCCGTCGTCGGTCACCATCGGCTGGTGGCCCAGCAGCGGGTCGATGACCGAGAGGCGCACCGTGCCGAGGGTGTAGTCGCGGCTGTGGTAGACGCCGGTCTCGTCGGGTCCGCGATGCGCGATGGCCCGCATGCCGCGGCGGATGATCTCCAGCCGCCGGTCTGCCGGGAGGTCGAGTCCAACGAAGCCAACGATCCCGCACATCGGATCGCCCCTTTCGTGAGGCTGGAGCGGCGCGCCGGCCGGTGCGGCGCCTGCCGCGGTCGTGGAGGGGTCAGAGGTAGGCGGGCGCCGGTGCCCCCGGGTCGGGCCGGCCGTCCCTGAGGGCGCGGGCGAAGTCGGCCAGGCGGCCCGCGGCGGCCGAGACGGTCGCCTCGCTCTTGCAGAAGGACAGGCGTGCCAGGTGCCGGCCGGTGTCCGCGGAGTCGTAGAAGACCCCGCTCGGGATCGCCACGACGCCCGCGCGCCGCGGAAGGTCGCGGCAGAACTCGCCCGCGTCGTCGTATCCGAACGAGCGGGTGTCGAACTGGAGGTAGTAGGTGCCCTGAGACGGTAAGCAGCGCACACCGGCCTCCGCCAGCGTCCCGGCCAGCAGGTCGCGGCGGCGGCGCAGCCCCTCCCGGTACGGGCCGAGCCACGGCCCCGGATCCGCCAGGCCCTCCGCGACGGCGGCCTGGAAGGGGCCGGAGCCGGAGAAGGTGAGGTACTGCTTGACGGCGTGGACGGCGTCGACCAGCGGCGCGGGGCCGCACAGCCAGCCGATCTTCCATCCGGTGAGGCAGAACGTCTTGCCCGCCGAGGACACCGCGAGGGTGCGGGAGCGCATGCCCGGCAGCGCCGCCAGCGACAGGTGCGGCACGTCGCCGAACGCCAGGTACTCGTAGACCTCGTCGGTGATGGCGACCACGTCGTGCTCGACGCACAGCGCGGCGATGAGCTCCAGCTCCCGGCGGTCGAACATCTTCCCGGTCGGGTTGTGCGGGCTGTTGAGCACCAGCGCCCGGGTGCGCGGGCCGAACGCGGCGCGCAGCTCGTCCTCGGCGAAGACGAACCGCCCCGGCCCGGGGCGCAGCGTCACCACCCGCCGCCGCGCCCCCGCCAGCGCGACGCCCGCGCCGTAGGAGTCGTAGAAGGGCTCGAACATCACCACCTCGTCGCCCGGCCCGCACAGCGCGAGCAGCGCCGACGCGATGGCCTCCGTGGCGCCGAAGGAGATCAGCACCTCGCGCTCGGGGTCGTACTCGGTGCCGCGGTCGGCGGCCCGCCTCCGGGCCACGGCCTCGCGCAGCGACGGCAGCCCGCGCGTGGGCGGGTACTGGTTCATCCCCTCGGTGATGGCGCCGCGGGCGCGCTCCAGGACGCCCGGCGGCCCCGGATCGTCCGGGGTCCCCTGCCCCAGGTCGAGCGCGCCGGTGCGCCGGGCGAGCTCGGTCATCTCCGCGAATATCGTGTTCCCGAAGCGCTCCACCGCGCTCATCGCCTCCTCCAGGTGACCGCCGGGGTCGCGGCGATCAGCTGTGCCGTGTACTCCTCCTCCGGGTCCACCAGGACCGCCCGGGTCGGCCCCTCCTCCACCAGCCGGCCGCCGCGCAGCACCGCCACCCGCTCGGTGACGTGCCGCACCAGGGCGAGGTCGTGGGAGACCAGGACCAGCGTCAGCTCCAGCCGGTCGAGCAGATCGAGCAGGAGGTTGACGATCTGCGCCCGCACGCCGACGTCCAGCGCCGAGGTCGGCTCGTCGGCCACCAGTACCCGCGGCCGCGGCGCCAGCGCGCGGGCGATCGCGATCCGCTGCCGCTGGCCGCCGCTGAACTCGTGCGGGTACCGGCCGGCCGCCGCCGCGGGCAGCCGCACCATCTCCAGCACCTCGGCGACGCGCTCCGCCCGGTCGACGTCCAGCCGCAGCGCCTCCAGCGGTTCACGGATGATCGCGCCGACCTTCATCCGCGGGTCCAGCGACGAGCGGGGATCCTGGAAGACGGGCTGGAGGGCCGAGCGCAAATCGCGGGCCGGCACCTCCAGCACGGGCCGCCCCTCGAACTCCACGCCGCCGCCGGTGGGACGGTCCAGCCCGAGGATCAGCCGCGACAGCGTGGACTTGCCCGAGCCGGACTCGCCGACGATCCCGTACGCCTCGCCGGGCTCCACCGCGAAGCTGACCCCGTCCAGGGCCCGCACCACCGGACGGGGCCCGAACGGCGACTCGCGCGGCCGCCGGAACTCGCGCACGACCTCGTTCACCCGGATGACGGGCGTCAGGGCCATCGTTCCCGCTCCTCCTCCGCCTCGGCGGTGCCCGCGGGCACCCGTTCGCGGTGCCCGAAGGCCGCCAGATCGCCCGCCGCGAGCAGCGCCCGGGTGCGGGGGTGGGCGGGGTCGTCGAACACCTGCGCGGTGCGGCCGCTCTCGACGATCCGGCCGCCGTCCATCACCATCACGCGGTCGCACAGGTCGGACACCACCGCGAGGTCGTGCGAGATGAACAGCAGCGTCGTGCCCCGCGCGGCGCACACGCGCCGGATCAGGGCGAGGACGCGCTGCTGCACCAGCGCGTCCAGCGCCGTGGTGGGCTCGTCGCAGATCAGCAGCCGCGGGTCGCGCGCCAGCGTGACCGCGAGCAGCACCCGCTGGAGCTGCCCGCCGGAGAGCTGGTGCGGGTAGGCCCGCGCCACGTCCGGATCGGTCTCGACCAGCTCCAGCAGCTCCCGCACCCGGGCGCGGGACTCGGCGCGGCCCGCCCTGGCCGACAGCGCGATCTGGCGGCCCACCCGCTTCAGCGGGTCCAGCGCGGTCCGCGGCTCCTGGAACATCATGGCCATCCACGCCCCGCGCAGCCGCGCGACCTCCCGGTCGGGCCGGTTCAGGACGGGCTCGCCCGCCGCCCGGACCCGTCCCTCCGCGCGCGCACCGGACGGCAGCAACCCCATGATCGCCAGCGCGGTGACCGACTTCCCGCACCCGGACTCGCCGATCAGGCCGGCCCGCTCCCCCGGCGCCAGCGTGAACGACACCCCGGACACGGCGGCCGTCCCGCCGAAACGGACCCCGAGGTCGGAGACCTCCAGATCGGGCACTCCCTCCGCGCCGCTCATGGCCGCCTCCGCCGCGCGGGATCGAGGCGGTCGCCCAGGGCGTCCCCGGCCAGGTTGAAGCCCAGCACCGTCAGCGCGATGGCGAGCGCGGGCCAGAAGACCAGCTCGGGGTGGGTGAACAGGTACGCCTGGTCCTCGTGCAGCATCCGCCCCCACGAGGGCGTCGGAGGCTGCACGCCCAGGCCGAGGTAGGAGAGCGCCGCCTCCGCCAGCACCGCCATCGCGAACGCCACCGTGGCCTGGACCAGCAGCACCGGCGCCACGTTCGGCAGCACGTGGCGCACCGCGACGCCCGGGGCGCGGCGCCCGCAGGCCCGCGCCGCCGTCACGTAGTCCTGGGCCATCACCCGCAGCGTCGCGGCGCGCGCCACCCGAGCGAAGATCGGCACCGAGGAGATGCCGACCGCGACCATCCCGGTGACCGCCGACGCGCCGAACGCCGCGCCCAGGATCAGCGCCAGCAGCAGCGCCGGGAAGGCCAGCATCAGGTCGGCGCCGCGCATGACCACCTCGGACGGCCAGCCGCCGGCCATCCCGGCGGCGATCCCGAACGGCACCCCGACGGCGAACGCGATCAGCACCGCCACCACGCCCACCGCGAGGGTGGCGCGGGCCCCGACGAGGACCTGGCTGAAGACGTCGCGGCCCAGCCCGTCGGTGCCCAGCAGGTGGCCGTCCCGCAGCGGCGGCAGCAGCGCGTGCGCGGGATCGACCCGCGCCGGGTCGTGCGGCGCCCACACCAGGGACGCCAGGCCGGCCGCCACCACCAGGCCGACCAGCAGGAAGCCCGCGAGTCTCATCGTTCCCTCCGGAGCCTCGGGTCGACGGCGAGGCAGAGCAGGTCGACGGCGTAGTTGATGACCAGGACCAGCGCGACGAGGATCATGACGACCCCCTGCACGAGCAGCAGGTCCCTGCCCTCCACGGCCCGCAGCAGCATCTGGCCGACGCCGGGCAGCGTGAACACCGCCTCCACGATCACCGCCCCGGACAGCAGCACGGCGAACTGGACGCCGATGACGGTCAGGACCGGGACCGCGGCGTTGCGCAGCCCGTGGCGCCACAGCGCGCCCCACCACGTGCGGCCCGTCGCCAGCGCCGTCCGGATGTACTCCTGCTCCATGACCTCCAGCACCTCGCCGCGCACGTACCGGACGAGGACCGCCCCCTGGACGAGCCCGAGGGACAGCGCGGGCAGCGCCATGTGCCGGGCCCACCGGTAGGGGTCGGCCAGGGACGCGTAGCCCCCGGCGGGCAGCACCCTCAGCCGCACCGCGAACACGTAGGCGAGCAGGACCCCGGCCACGAACACCGGAATCGCCATCCCCGCCTGGCTGAACACCGATATCAGCGGCCCGGTCCTCCGCCGCGCCGCCAGCACGCCGAGCGGCACCGCCAGCAGCACGGCCAGCCCCATGCCGGTCACCACCAGGGAGGCGGTGACCTGGAGCCTGTCCGCGATCTGCGGCCACACCGCGGTGCGGGTCACGACCGAGGTGCCGAAGTCGCCGCCGAGCATGCCCGCGGCCCAGTCGGCGTACTGGACGGCCAGCGGCCGGTCCGTCCCGGTCTCCTGCCGCAGCGCCGCCACCGACGCCGGGTCGCCGCGCTCGCCCAGCATGACGGTCGCCGTGTCGCCCGGCAGCACCGAGCAGGCGGCGAACACCACGGCCGACGCCGCGAGCACCGTCGCCGCCATGATCAGCGTGCGGCGCAGCACCACCCACGGCATCAGGACTTCCGGATGGAGCCGAGTTCGTACCCGCCGGAGACCACGTTGAGCGGGACGCCCGTCACGCTCTTCGTGGTGACCTGCAGGTTGGGCATCAGCCAGAGCCAGCAGCTGGCCGCGTCGTCGGCGATCGTGCGGGCCGCCTCCCGCATCCCGGCCACCTGCTCCTGCGGCGTCCCCGCGTCGGCGTCCGCCAGGGCCCGGCGGACCTGGGCGTTGTCGTAGTGCCAGTAGTAGGACGGGTCGCCGTACTGCACGATGTCCATCGGCTCGCTGTGCAGGATGAGCGTCATGTCGTACTCGCCCTTGGTGAAGACCTCGTCGAGCCACCGCCCGGGGAACTCCACCTGCTCCATGCTCGCCTGCACGCCGACCCGCCCGAGCTGGTCGGCCACGAACTGCGCCGCCTGCGTCGCGTACGGGCGGGTCGGCACGCGGAACCGCAGCCGCAGGCCGTCCCCGTGCCCCGCCGACTGCAGCAGGCGCTTGGCGGCGGCGGGGTCGTACGGGAGGCGCTTGGAGAGGTCCTCGTACCAGGGGTCGGTGGGCGGGACCATGCTGCCGATCAGCGTCCCGTAGCCGGCCCACACCGTCTTCAGCAGCGCCGCGCGGTCGATCGCCTGGGTGATGGCCTGGCGGACCCGCCGGTCGCGCAGCGCCGGGTGGGACTCGTTGAAGCCGAGGACGACCTCGCCGTTGGTGTGGCCGGTCGTGACCCGGAAGGCGTTCCCGCTCCGGAACTGCGGCAGCGACTGGGGCGCCGGGACGCTGCTGATGATGTCGAGCTCGCCGGCGAGCATCGCGTTGCTCAGGGCGTTGGGGTCGTTGAAGAACCGGAAGGAGGCGCTCCTGAACTGGGTCTTGGGGCCCCAGTAGGCGTCGTTGCGGGCCAGGACGATCCGGTTGCCCCGGTCCCAGCGGTCGAACCGGAACGGGCCGGTGCCGACGGGCCGGTCCGCCAGCGAGCCGACGGCCTTCTCGTTCAGGATGACGCCCACCGGGCCGGCCAGGTTGAGCAGCCACAGGTTGCTCGGGCGCTTCAGGTTCACCTCGACGGTGCGGTCGTCCCTGGCCTCGACGCCGGAGACCGCGGCGAACTGCTGCCGGAACGGGTGGCGGGACCCGGCGGCGGTCACCCGCCGGAAGCTGTACACGACATCGCGTGCCGTGAACGGCTCGCCGTTCCCGAACTTCACCCCCTGGCGCAGGTGGAAGACGTAGCGGCGGCGGTCCCGCTCGACGTCCCACGAGGAGGCGAGGCCCGGTCTGACGGCCCCGTTCTGGTCCCGTTCGACCAGGGTCTCGTAGACGTTGCCCAGCAGGATCGAGGGGATGGACGCGTTGGGCGTCACGGTCAGGTCGAGCGTCTGCGGCTCGGTCACGCCGCCCAGGACCAGGGTTCCGGGATCTTCCGGGCCCGTCCCGTCGGCCGCCGGGGAGCAGGCCGTCAAGAGGCAGCCGCCGACGGCCGTCAGGGCGGCCAGGCGCAGGCGGGCGCTCCGCTTCACGATGTCGGTCCTTCCACGGGGAGCGGCCGCGGCCGATGGCCCGCGGCTCGGTAGCGGGGTTGCGCCGGCGGTGTCTCGCCGGCGGGACGGAAGGCGGGTCGGTGGGCGGGCGTGGGGGATCGGCCTCGGGCGGGGATCAGCCTCGCCGCGCGCCGCGCAGCGAGCGGCAGAGCATCTGGACGCGGCTGGAGGCCGCCAGATCCCCGTTCTCGGCCCAGATGGACGTGCGACCGCCGAGCAGGCCGTCGCCGGCGGCGGGGCTCTCGGTGTGGACCAGCAGCCACTCCGACTCCGGCCGGAGGGCGTGGAAGGAGACCGACAGCGAGATCGTGGGGGCGATGTGGGTCAGGGGGCCGGGCTCCAGGGCGATGACGGCCGCCAGGAAGGGGAACACGTCCGCGGCGATCACCGACCGCCCGGCGTCCAGGTAGGGGTCGGGGAAGCACGGCTCGGGGCGGAACCGCAGCCAGGAGGTGCGGATGGACTCCTCTCTCGGGTCTTCCGGCCACATGAGGTGGCGGGTCTGGTCCAGCGGCCGCTCCTCGACGTGGCGCCAGAACGGCTCGCGGTACTGGTGGGCGGGCGGCAGCAGGCGCTCGTAGGACTCGAGCCCCTCGGGGCGCGGTCCCCCGGGCGGGCTGACGCTGCGCGGCGGAAGGCCGTCCAGCCCGGGCTCGACGACCCAGACCAGTGCCTCCAGGATCAACGCGTTCGCCTGGGTCATCGACACGCGGACCGAATGGGCCCGGCCGGAGGCGCGGAGGGTCACGGTCGTCAGCTCGACGCCCCCGGGGGCGGGACTGCGCAGGAAGTGGCACTCCAGGCTCGCGGGGCGCATCCCTGGAACGTGCTCGCCGGCGGCTCTCAGGGCGATGGTCGCCAGATAACCGCCGTTGGGGCCCCAGAGGTCCCACTCGTCGCTCACCTTGGCGTTCCAGTTGCCGGACCCACCGGTCACCTGGGTGTCTCCCGCCAGATCCGCCATCCTCGCACTCCCTGTCCACCGGCTCGGGCGCCATGCGAGCGCCCCGGTGCTCCGCCTGCCGGCCGCCCTCCTGGGCAACCCTCCCCCGCCCGCCGAGCGGGGTGCAAGGAGGGCCGCGCGGTCCTGCCCGCCGGTCCCGCCGACCGCCTCAACTGCGCCGACGCGCGCGTTGACGTCCAGTTGACAGGCCCATGACAGGGACTCCCTATCTTCGGCGTGGGAAATCCCCGTCATGTGCTCCGAGACACCGAGAACTCCGGCCCGGCACCGAACGTGCCGGGCCAGAAATTCGATGGAGGCATCGCAGCATGTCGCTCCCGACGACACGTCCGACGACCGCCGGCCCCGTCCCCCCGGGCCGCCCCCCGTCGGCCCCGGGCAAGATACTGACCACGCGGACGGGCCTGGTCCTGCCGCCGCGGCTGCCCCTTGACGCCTGGAAGGAGATCGGCGCGGAGCTCTCGGTCCTGTGGGACTCCGCGACCTGGTGGCAGGGGGACTGGCTGGTCTACGGCCAGGACCGCTACCCCGACCGCTACCAGTACGCCCTGGAGGACTCCGGACTCGACTACCAGACACTGCGCAACTACGCCTGGGTGGCCCGCAGGTTCCCGCCGGGACGGCGCCGCGCGCGGCTGAGCCTGCAGCACCACGCCGAGGTCGCCTCGCTGTCGGAGGAGGACCAGGACGAGTGGCTGGACCGCGCCGAGCGGGAGGGGTGGTCGCGCAACCGGCTGCGGCGCCACCTGCAGGACCATGAGGCGGGCGGGCGCCGGCTGGGCTCCGGGCCCGACGGCACGCTGGCCCTCAAGGTGCCCTCCGGACGCCACGAACGCTGGCTCCGGGCCGCCGAGCGGCGCGGCAGCGGGCTGACCAGCTGGATCGCGCAGGTGCTCGACCAGGCGGCCGAGCGGACGCTGGAGGCGTCGCGTCCCGTGCCCGGTCCGCGCGCCCTGCACCACCCGGCCGCCGCCGACGGTCCGGCCCGGCACCCCGGCGACCACCGTCCGCCGGACCACCGACCGTCCGACCACCGTGCCCGGATCCCCAGGCACCACCCCGCCGGCGCGGCGTCCGCGGCCAAGGACGCGTCACCGGCGCGCACCGGCGCCGCCTGACCCGGCCACGCGCGAATGTCCGGGGCGGGTCCCGCGGGACCCGCCCCGGACATTCGCGGTCTTCCGTACCCGGGGCCCTCTAGCCCGAGAGCCCGCCGTCGACGCCGACGACCTGGCCGGTGATGTAGCCCGCGGCACCCGACAGCAGGAAGGCGACCAGATCGGCGACCTCGCGGGGGGAACCGATCCGGCCGAGCCCGACCCGCCCCAGGATGCCCTCGCGGGCCCGCGCGTCCAGATCGCGGGTCATGTCGGTCTCGACGAGCCCGGGGCAGACGACGTTGGCCCGCACGCCCTGCCCGGCGCACCGCCGGGCCAGGGAACGGGTGTACCCGATGATCCCGGCCTTGGCCGCCGCGTAGTTGGCCTGGCCCGCGCTGCCGTACCGCCCGGCGACCGACGACAGCGTCACGATGCTCCCGGAACCCTCCCGGAGCATCCCGCCGACGGCGGCCTGGCACACGTTGACCGTCCCGCCGAGATTGATGTCGACGGCCTCCCGCCACTGCTCCGGCCGCATCCGCGCGAGCAGGGCGTCGCGGGTGACGCCCGCGGAGGTGACCACGGCCGAGGGCGGGCCCAGCCGCTCGGCCGCCCGCTCCACGAACGCGCGGGCCTGCGCGCCGTCGGAGACGTCGGCCCGGACGGCGAGCACGCGGGCGCCGGCGGCGGTGGCGGCCTCGGCGGCCCGCTCGGCGGCGCCGGCGTCGGCGCGGTAGCAGAACGCGACGTCGTAGCCGTCCTCGGCCAGCCGGGTCACCACCGCGCCGCCGATGCCGCGCGACCCGCCCGTCACCAGGGCGACCCGCGCGCCGCCGTCGGTCATCGCGCCGCCGCGAGCTTGTCCGCCAGCAGGGTGCGCACGTGGCTGAAGGTCCGCACGTCGGCGAACTCCTCGTCCTCGACCTGCACGTCGTACCGCTGCTCGACGCGGACCATGATCTCCATGATCATCAGGGAGTCCACGCCGAGCTCCTCGACGAACTCGGCCTTGTCGGTCACGTCGGCGACGGGCAGTTCGAGCGCCTCGGCGACCAGCCCGCGCAGTTCCTCGTCGTCGAGCTGGGCGGTGCTTCCGGTGGGCTGCGTCATGATGGGTCCCTTTCTTCGGTGGTTGCCCGGGCATGGGCACGCCCCGGCTCCGGAGCGGGCGGGGCGAGTAGGGCGAGGGCCGCCGCGTCGGCGCCCTCGGCGCCGCCGCAGCCGGCCAGCGCGCTGCGTGCCGCGCCGCCGTCGACGAGCAGCGCGGCGACCGCGCACTGCAGCACGCCGAGCGCGCCCGCGGACCGGCCGAGCCGGGCCGCGAGATCGATGGTGCGCGCGGCCGCGACCGGCGCCGTGCCGTCGTCCGGCACACCGTCCGGCGGCGCGTCCGGCGGCAGCCACAGGTCGACCGGGCCCTGCCACACCGCGGAGGCGGCCTCCGCCGGCCCGGCTCCGCGCGCGTAGCCGCCCAGGTCGGCGTAGGGGCGGGCGCCCCGCTCCAGTGCGGCGTCCCGGGACTCGACGACCACCGCCACCGCCCCGTCGAAGCGGGGGGCGGAGTCGCCGAGCAGCCGCCTCACCGGGGCGGTGTCCGGCTCCACGCCGATCACCACCGCGGCCTCGGCCCGGCGCATCAGGATCAGGTTGCGCGCCCAGTAGAGGGCGTCGAGCCCGCCGGGCGGGCCGTCGCAGAGCGTCAGGCAGGGCCCGCGCAGGCCGTACCGGATGGTGACCCACGACCCCACCACGTGGCTGGACATCGCGTGCGCGGTCATCGGGCTGAGCGCGGTGGAGGAGCGCTCGTCGATCGTGTCGACCGCGGCGCAGACGTTCTCCAGCGCACCGTAGCCGGTGCTCACGACGGTCGCCACGGAGTCGCCGCCGTGTCCGTCCGCGAGGGCGTCCGCCAGCCCGGCGTCGCGGAGCGCCGGCCCGACCGCGCGGAGCGCGAGCTCGGACGCCCGGTCGCGGTAGCGGGTGCCGCGTTCGTCCTCGGCTCCGGGCCCGCCGGGGCCGGCCCGCAGTTCGGCGGCGGCGGGGATGTCGCCGGCCAGGAGCCCGGTGAGGCCGTCGGCGGCCGGGCCCTCCCCCCACGGCGCGCAGACGCCGATGCCGGTGACCGACACTGTGGGACGGTCCATCAGGGCGTCGCCCCCTCCACCACCGCGACGGCGTTCAGCCCGCCGAACCCGAAGGCGTCCACCTGGACGGTGCGCAGCTCGGCACCGGTGACGCACCCGACGGGGATCCCGAAGCCCGCCGCCTCGTCGATCGGGGACACCAGCCCGGCGATCGGCGGTATCCGGCCCCGTCTGATCGCCAGCAGCGCGGTGACCAGGCTGAGCAGCCCCGACCCGCCGCAGGTGTGGCCGGTCATCGACTTGATGGCGGTGACGTACGGCAGGGCCTCGCGGCCCGCGAAGACCTCGGCGAGCGCGGCCATCTCGGTCACGTCGTTCAGCGGGGTGCCGGTGCCGTGCAGCATGACCAGGTCGATGTCGTCCGCCTTCACGCCCGCCCGGCCGTGGGCGTCGCGGATCACCCGGCCGATGCTCGCCCCGGACGGACGCGTCGCGTGGTGGCCGTCGCAGTTCACGCCCACGCCCCGGACGCGCCCGGCGACGGGGCCGCCGTGACCGTCCGCGGCTCGTACGACGACGGCGACCGCGCCCTCCCCCATCAGCATCCCGCTCCGGTCCCGGTCCAGCGGCCGCAGCGCCTGGGGGGTGCGGTTCTGCACCCGGTCGATCGCCCCGAACGCACTCTCGGGGATGGCGTCGGTCCCCGCCACGACCGCGGTCTCGGCGAGGCCGAGGGCGATGAGGTCGGTCGCCATCGCCAGCCCGTACAGCGAGGCGGCGCACGCGCTGGCGGGCGTGTACGTCACCGAGGCGCCGAACTCCGAGCGCAGCGCCGGTCCGAAGTAGAGCCCGGCCGGCTCGAGCGGCGCCCGCCCCCGCCACCACAGTTCCGCCGAGCGCTGCTCCCGGAACGTGGTGCCCACCAGCACCGGGATCCCGGTGAGGTCGTGGTCCAGGCCGGCGCCGTCGAGCGCCTGCCGGATCGCCGCGCACAGCCACCGGGTCGCCCGGCCGGGCTCGTCCAGGCCGGAGGCCGGGCGGTCGTCGATCTCGTAGGCGCGGGTCGCCCGGAAGCGGCCGCGGTCGAAGGCGCGCAGCTCGGCCAGCCCGCTCCGGCCCGCGCACAGCGCGGCGAATATCTCCTCCGGATCGCCTCCGATACTGCTGACCGCCCCGATTCCTGTGATATCCCAAATCATCGCTTCTCCAGCGCGGCAGAACGCGCATCGAACAATATGCGCGCCGCCGGGCGCGCAAAAGGGATCGGGTCGTCCCGCTGTCTCGCCGGCGGGACGGTCACCCTTCGGTACTCGAGGGAACACCGGTGCCGGGTCCTGCCGCGAGCCTTTCACCGGGGCCGCTTGTTAGCCTGCCACGGCGGCATTTCAGCCGCGGGCGAATCAACGAGAAATGGAGTGTTCCCGATCGTGTCGAGCACAGCCGGGGCGTTCCCTTTCCCGCGTACGGGACGTCAATATCTGAGCGGTCTCGACGACGGGCGCAGGGTCGTGGTCGAGGGCCGTTCCGTCCGGGACGTGGCCACCGACGAGGCCACCGCCGGGATGGCGCGCGAGCTCGCCGGCCTCCTGGACGACGCGGGCGGGGCGGGCGGGGCGGGCGACTGGCTGTCGCGGGCCTACTCGCTGGCCGCGACCGCGGAGGAGGTCGCCGCGCGCGGCCGGGCGTTCGAGGCCGTGGCCCGGCGCAGCGGCGGCCTGCTCGGGCGCAGCCCCGACTTCCTGGCGACCATCGTGACCGCCTGGGCCGGCGCCGCGGACCACTTCGGGCCGTACGCCGGCAACGTGCGGGCCTACTGGGCGGAGAGCCGGGACGCCCGCCGGGTGCTCACCCACGCGATCAGCGACCCGCCGGCGGGGCGTGACGACGGCCTGGCCGGGATCCTGCGGATCGTGCGGGAGGACGCGGACGGCATCGTGGTGCGCGGTACCAAGATGCTGGCCACGCTGGCCCCGTTCGCCGACGAGCTGCTGATCTACCCCTACCGCCCGCTCGGCGAGGACGAGCAGGCCCGCGCCGTCTGCTTCGCGGTGCCGGTGGCCGCGCCGGGGCTGACCCTGTACTGCCGGCCCTCGCTGGCGGGCGGCGGCGGTCCGCTGGCGCGCCGCTACGACGAGATGGACGCGCTGTGCGTGTTCGACGACGTGCGGGTGCCGTGGCCGCGCGTCTTCATCGCCGGTGACCTGGAGACCGCCAACGGGCTGCGCGCGGGCACCGAGATGACGGCCTACGCCTGGCACCAGTCGTCGGTGCGCGCGTTCGTCAAGGCCGAGTTCCTGTGGGCCGTCGCCGATCGGTGCGCGCGGGCGTCCGGCCGGCACGGGACACCGCCCGCCCGGTCCGCGCTGGGCGAGCTGGCCGGGATCGCCGAGACGCTGCGCTCCCTGGTGACCGCCGCGGAGGCGGGGTCGCGGAAGGGCGCGAACGGCCACCGGATCTGCGATCTGACGCCGCTCGCCTGCGCGGCGATGCTCAATTCGCGGCTTTATCCGCGCGCGGTGGAGATCGTGCAGACCATCGGTTCCAGCGGGCTGGTGATGCATCCCTCGCCGGGCGACGACGCGCCCTCCTCGGAGGCGCGCGAATTCTACGCCGAGTATTTCTCCCGGGAAACGGTCGGCGCGGCCGAGCACGGCCGGCTGCTGCGCATCGCCGCCGACCTCGCACTCGACCGGTTCGGCGCCCGGCAGGCATTGTACGAACGGGTGTTCGTCGGGCCGCCGGACGTGTTCGCCGGGAAGTTCCTCGACATCTACGGCGCCGCGCGAGGCCCGGACTCCGCCGCGAGCGGACCGCTCGCGGCGGGAGGCGGCGAGCCGTAGCGACCATCCCCACCGCACGACCATCCCCACCGCAAAGGAGACGGCCCATGCCGATCCAGGAGAGGGTCCTGACCGACTGCCTGGAGCCCTTCAAGGGCTTCGTGCTCAGCTCCATGATCTTCGCCATGCACCGGCACGGGCTGGACGAGGACTTCGAGCGCGGCACCACGCTGGAGGAACTGGTGGCCTCGCGGGGCGGTCTGGACCGCGCGCGCACCGCGGCCCTCGTCGACTACCTCGCCGCCGCGCAGGTGATCGCGCGCGATCCCGGCGGGCGGCTGACGCTCACCCCGCTCGGGCGCCGCTTCGGGGAGGCGCGGCCCTGGTACGAGATGATGATCGGCGGCTACGGGATCACGTTCCTGGAGCTGGGCGAGCATCTGGGCCAGGGCTCCCCGCCGGCTCCCCGGGTCGGCCGCTTCGTGGGGAGCGGGAGCTGCGGCATCAGCATGCACGACTCGATCCCGCTGGTCCGCAAGCTGCTCGCCACCACCGGCCGGGACTACCGGATGCTGGTGGACCTGGGCTGCGGCAGCGGCGTCTACCTCACCGAGCTGTGCCGCGACCACCCGCGGATGCGCGCCGTCGGGATCGAGCCGGACGCGGCGGCGGTGGAGGCCGCGCGCGAGTGGGTCGCCACGCAGCCCACCGCCGACCGGGTGCGGGTCGAGCAGGCCGGGGCGCTGGAGTGGCTGGCCTCCGGTGCGGAACGGCCGGACCTGGCGGTCCTCGCCTTCGTGATCCACGAGGTCCTGGGCCAGGAGGGCGAGGAGGGCGTGCGGCGGCTGCTCACCGAGCTGTTCGAGGCCGCGCCCGATCTGGACCTGGTGATCGTCGACATCGATCTCCAGTCGTCCGACGAGGCGGCGATGAAGCACCCGCTGGCACAGAACTACTACAACGCCTACTACCTGATGCACCCCTTCACCCGGCAGCGGCTGGAGACGCGCGCGTGGTGGGAGGCGCTGTTCGCCGACTGCGGGCTGGAGATCGCCGCGTCCTCGCTCACCGATCCGGCGATGGACTCCACCGGCATGGAAGTCGGCTGGCTGCTGCGGCGGCGCGCGTCATGAGCACCGGTGCCCCGGACGGGCACTACCGGCCCGTCGACAGCATGCGGCGCCCGCGGTTCGCCTCCGGGCCCCGGACGTTCATGCGGCTCCCCCACGTCCAGGACCCGCTGACGGCCACCGGCCGCATAGACGTCGCCGTGGTGGGCGTCCCCACCGACTCGGCGGTCGGCTACCGCTCCGGGGCGCGTTTCGGCCCCGAGGCGATCCGGTCGGCCAGCATCCTGCTGCGCGACCACAATCCGGAGACGGGCGTCGACGTCACCCGGCTGTCGATGGTCGACGCGGGGGACGCGCCGGTGGTCCCCGGCTACCACGACCTCACCCTCGAGCGGCTGGAGGCGCACCTGCTGCCGTTCTACGAGCGCGGCGTCCTCCCGCTGCTCCTCGGCGGCGACCACAGCCTGGTCATGGCCGAGATGCGCGCCATGGCCAGGGTGCACGGGCCCGTCTCGGTGGTGCACTTCGACGCGCACGGCGACGTCCTCGACGACTACTACGGGGTCAAGCACTTCCACGGCACCATGTTCCGCCGGGCCGTGGAGGAGGGCGTCGTGGACGCCTCGCGCAGCATCCAGGCGGGGATGCGCGGCTCGGTGCATCCCGAGGACGTCGGATCGGCCGAGGCCCTCGGCTACGAGGTGATCCGGTGGCGCGAGCTCGCCCGCCTGGACCCCGAGGAGTTCGGCCGGCGGGTGCGGGCCCGGGTGGGCGACCGTCCCGTGATGGTGTCGTTCGACATCGACTTCGTCGACCCCGCGTACGCGCCCGGCACCGGCACGCCCGAGGTGGGCGGCCCCAGCAGTGACCGCACTCTGGAGCTGCTGCGCGCGCTCGGCCCGCTGGACTACCGGGGCATCGACATCGTCGAGGTCGCGCCGCCCTACGACCACGCGGACATCACCAGCCACCTGGCGAGCGTGGTCGCCTTCGAGCTGCTCGGCCAGGTCGCGGCGGTCCGCCGCCCCGAGGCGGCCGTGCCGGCGCGGCCGGGGTCGCTCTCATGACGGCGGGCAAGCTGACCACCCTGGAGAACCGGGCCATCGCGCACGGCCTCAACGTCTCCGACGGGCATCCGCGGATGCCGCTGACCCGCGGCCAGCGGGCGATCGTCGCCGAGCTCGGCGACCTGTTCGACGAGGCGGCCAAGCGCCCGTTCCACGAGATCGAGCAGGAGGCCCAGCGCGCGTTCCTGCACGGCCTCGGCCAGCACGGCGCGCCCGTGGGCGGGGAGCGGCTGCTGAGCTGCTACTCCTCCTCGGTGGCGATGGACATCGTGGCGCGGACGCTGGCGGAGCGGACCGGCTCGGTGGCGCTGATCCACCCCACCTTCGACAACATCCCCGACCTGCTGCTGGCCCGCGGGCTGGACCTGGTCCCGGTGGCCGAGCGGCGCTTCGAGGAGGGGCTGGCCGACCTGCCGCCCGAGGTCGGCGCGGTGTTCGTCACCACGCCGAACAACCCCACCGGGTGGGTGCTCGGCTCCGGGCCCCTGGAGCGGCTCGCCTCCTGGTGCGCCGAGACGGGGCGGATCCTGGCGATGGACACCTGCTTCCGCGGCCAGGACGTCCGGGCCCAGTACGACACCTACCGGATCCTGGACGACAGCGGCGCCGAATGGGTCGTGATCGAGGACACCGGCAAGCTGTGGCCGATGCTGGAGCTCAAGGCCGGGTTCCTGGCCTGGGGCGAGCGGACCGAGCTGGAGATCGCCGAGGCATTCGACGACGTGCTGCTCTCGGTCTCCCCGCTGGTGCTGCTGCTCATCACGCGGCTGGCGCGGGACGCGTCCGACGGCGGCTACGCCGAGCTGGCCCGGCTGCTGGAGGGCAACCGCCGGGCGCTCGGCGAGATCACCGGCCCGGCCGGCCTGGTGATGAAGGAGCCCGACTCCCGGATCAGCGTGGCGCAGCTGGAGCTGCCCGAGTCCTGCGGCACCGCGACCGAGTTCTACATCCGGCTACTGGAACACAACGTGCACGTCCTGCCGTGCGAGGCGTTCCACTGGGCCCGCAACAGCGACGGCGGCCGCGACGTACGGGTCGCCCTCGCGCGGGCGCCCGAGGAGGTCCGGGCCGCCGCGACCGCGCTGGCCGAGGTGAGCGCCCGCACGCGCGCGGACGAGCGGAGGTGAGGACATGCTCGTCATAGCCTTCAAGCCCGGGCACGACGGGGCGGTCGCCGCGGTCGGCGACGGCCGCCTGGTGATGTCGCTGGAGTCGGAGAAGGACTCCTTCGCCCGCTTCTCCACCCTGACCCCGGTCACGCTGCTGGAACTGGCCGACCATCTCGGCGAGCTGCCCGACGTCGTCGCGATCGGCGGCTGGAACTCCAAGGTCGACGCGGGCCGCTCGGCCCTGCACGTGCGGGGGAGCTTCGGCGCCGGCTACTTCGGGACCGACGCGGTCGTCGCCAGGGACAGCTCGTTCTTCGGCAAGCCGGTCCGCTACTTCTCCTCCTCGCACGAGCGGTCGCACATCTACGGCGCGATCGGGATGGCCCCGCGCGGCGAGCACCCGCTCCAGGCGGTGCTGGTCTGGGAGGGCATCACGGGGTCCTTCTACCTGGTGGACGACCGCCACCGCGTCGTGCGGACCGTCCCCGTGCTGGCCCAGCCGGGCGCCCGGTTCGCCGCCCTGTTCGGGATCTGCGACCCCACGTTCACGGGCGGGTTCGTCCGGCTGAACGACAGCGGGAAGCTGATGGCGCTGGCGGCGTTCGGCGATCCCGGCAGCGACGACCCGGAGGTGGCGCAGGTCGTCGAGCGGCTCCTCAAGCTCGACAATCTCTTCCCCGTCCCGAAGGCCGAGTTCCGAGACTCCCCGCTGTACGACTGCGGCGTGGAGTCCGAACTGGCGAAGACGGCCGCGGCGGTGCTGACCGACCGGCTGTTCCGCGTGTTCGCCGACGCCGCCGTCAAGCACCTGCCGGAGGGGATCCCGCTGCGGATCTCCGGCGGGTGCGGGCTCAACTGCGACTGGAACGCGGCGTGGCGCGCCCTCGGCCATTTCTCCGAGGTGTTCGTGCCGCCGTGCACCAACGACTCCGGTTCCGCGCTCGGCACGGCCATCGACGCCTATGCCGCCGCCACCGGCGACCCGTACATCGACTGGGACGTGTACGGGGGCCTGGAGTTCGTGCGGGACACCGCGCCCGACCCCGCCCGGTGGCGGCACCGCCCCCTGGACGAGGACGCCCTCGCCGCCGAGATCGCCCGGGGCACGGTGGTGGCCTGGGTGCAGGGCCGGTGGGAGATCGGGCCCCGGGCGCTCGGCAACCGGTCGCTGCTGGCCGAGCCGTTCCGCCGGGAGACGCACGACCTGCTGAACGACATCAAGCAGCGCGAGCCGTACCGGCCGATCGCGCCGTGCGCCCGGGTGGAGGACCTGGGGGACGCCTTCCAGGAGGACTTCGAGGACCCGCACATGCTCTACTTCCGGCGGGTCAGGGACCGGCGACTCAAGGCGGTCACGCACGTGGACGGCTCGGCGCGGGTGCAGACGGTCTCCGCCCAGGGCAACCCGGCCCAGCACGCGCTGCTGTCGGCGTTCGCGCGGCGCACCGGGACGGGCGTGCTGTGCAACACCAGCCTCAACTTCAACGGCCACGGGTTCATCAACCGGATGTCCCACCTGGTGGAGTACTGCGAGTCGCGGGGCATCACGCACATGGTCGTCGGGCGGGACTGGTATGCCGCCACCTGAGGTCGCGCTGCGCACCGCGCTGCCCCGGCATCTGGCCGGGGAGGCGCGGGCGCGGCTCGCCGCGGAGCTGGGCCCCGGCGGCCCGGTGCCGCGGGACTGGCGGGACGGGCCGCGGCGGGGCGACGTCCTGCTGGTGGCGGCGCACGAGATGGGCAACGGCGGGCTGCCGGGCGACCTGGCGGCCGTGCTCGGGGCCGCGGACTGGTCCTGGGTGCATCTCACCTCGGCGGGCGCGGACTTCGCGGACCTGCCGCGCTGGCCCGCCGACCGGCTGCTCACCCGCAGCTGGCGGTGTTACGCGGCACCGCTGGCCGAGTACGCGCTCGGGGCGATGCTCCTGCACCAGTGGCGGGACGGGTCGCCCTGGGACGGCCGGGAGGTGGCCGCGGACGCCGGGCTGTGGGACGCCCGCGTGGGGGTCGCCGGCTACGGCGAGACGGGCCGCCGGGTGGCCGAGGTGGCGGCGGCGCTGGGCGCCTCCGTCCTGGTGCTCAGCCGGACCCCGCGTCCGCCGTCCGGGAGGATCGAGCACACGACGTCGCCCACCGCGGTCCTGGACGCCGACCACGCGGTCGTGGCGCTGCCGCTGAACACCGGGACCCGCGGCCTGTTCGGCCCGGAGGTCCTGGCGCGGGCGCGGCACGGGCTGCACCTGGTCAACATCAGCCGCGCGCAGATCGTGTGCCAGCGGACGCTGGCGCGGCTGTGCGCGGAGGGCCGGATGCACGCGACGCTCGACGTCACCGATCCCGAGCCGCTCCCACCCGGCCACGCGCTGCGCTCCCTCCCCGGGGTGCGCCTGTCGCCGCACGTGGCCTGGCGCAGCCGGCGCAGCGACGCCGCGTTCACCGAGGACTTCGGCGCGCTCTGGCGGGGGCTGCGGGAACGCGGGACGCCGCCCGCGGAGGCGGTCGCGGCGGGAACGGACGAGCGGGCCCGTGCGGCGGTCCGCGCCTTCGGACAGCGAGGAGAGGCATGCGCGTACTGCTGATCACGACCCCGGTCACGACCCACCTGACCCCGATCTTCCCGACCGCCTGGGCGTTGAAGAGCGCCGGGCACCGGGTGCTGGCGGCCGGGCATCCGGACGTGGTCGTGGTGGCGGAGCGGGCCGGGCTGCCGACCTGGCCGGTGGGCGCGCCCTTCTACATCCGGGAGCAGATGGCCGGGCACCTGGTGGACGGGCGCCGACCCATCGAGCTCGGCGTCTACCGCGACGTCAACGGCAACTGGGACGCGCTCAACAAGATCTGGGTGGACGACGCGCGCGCCATGGTGCGGCAGTACCTGGAGCTGGCGCGGGCCTGGGACCCCGACCTGATCATCACCGATCCGCTGGAGTTCAGCGGGCGGATGATCGGGGCGCTGCTGGAGGTGCCCGTCGTCCACCACCGCTGGGGCGTGGACGTGTTCACCGAGCAGGCCGACGGGCTGGCCCGGCGCGCGCTGCCGATGACGATGGCCGACCTGGGGGCGGACGACCTGCCCGGCCCGGTGCTGACCCTGGACCCGACCCCGCCGTCGCTCCAGATCGAGGGCGCCCCGCCGGCGCGGGCGATCAGGCATGTGCACGCCAACGGCTCGGGGCCCCTGCCCGCCTGGGCGCTGCGTCCGCCGGAGCGGCGCCGCGTGTGCCTGAGCTTCGGCAGGCTCACCACGAGCCTGAACGGCCTCCCGCTGGTCCGCCGGGTCGTCGACGCGGTGGCGGGCCTCCCCGACGTGGAGGCGATCCTGACGCTGGAGCCCGAGTTCCAGGAGGCGCTGGGGCCGGTGCCGTCCCAGGTCCGGGTGGTCGCGCCCGTCCCGCTGGAGCTGTTCCTGGGCACCTGCGACGCCATCGTGCACCACGGCGGCTCCACCACGTGCATGACGGCCGCCGAGATCGGGGTCCCGCAACTGGTCCTCCCCGGGTGGGGCGACACCTTCGCGCTCGGTGAGCGGCTCACGGCCGTGGGCGCGGGACGCAGCATCGGCCGGGTCGTCGGCCAGGGCAACATCAGGGCGATCGGGGAGGCGATCCGCGCCCTCCTCGACGACCCCGCCCACCGGACGGCGGCGCGGCGGCTCGCGGAGGAGGTCGCGGCGCTGCCTACGCCGGCGCAGATCGTGCCCGAGCTGGAGAAGCTGGCCCGCCCTCGCCGGGGAGTCTGAGGGGTCGCCCCCTCAGAGTGTTACTACGGCCGCGTGCGCGTGCGCGTCCGCCAGGACGCGCAGCGCCGCGGCGTCGCCCTCCGCGGTCCCCGTCAGGGGCATGGCGCACAGCGTGGTGACGCCGCAGGCGGCGTACTCCCGCAGCCGGGCCGCGAGGCGGTCGGCGGGCCCGAGCAGCGACGTGCGGTCGAGGAAGCCCTGCGGGACGGCGTCCGCCGCCGCCCTGGTCCGCCCCGCCAGGTAGAGGTCCTGGACGCGGCGGGCCTCTTCCCCGTAGCCCATGCGGGCGGCGAGGCCGGTGTAGAAGTTCTGCCCCCGGGTCCCCATGCCGCCGAGGTAGAGCGCGGTGAAGGCGCGGACGTGGCGCCCGCACGCCTCGGCGTCGTCGCCGACCGCGAGCGGCACGGTGGCCGCCACGTCGAACCCGTCCATGCCGAGCCCGGCCCTGCGCCGTCCCGCGCGGATCGGCGCGAGCTGCTTCCCGGCGGTCGCGGGGTCGAGGAACAGGGCCAGCCAGCCGTCGCCGATCTCCCCGGTGAGTTCCAGGTTCCGCGGGCCCAGCGCCGCCAGGTAGACGGGGACCCTCGCGCGCGGCGGGCGGATCCCGAGCCGCAGCGGGCGGCCGGGCCCGTCGGGCAGCGGAAGGGTGTGGTGCCGCCCGGCGTACTCGACGGGACCGCGCGCCAGCGCCATCCGGACGATCTCGACGTACTCGCGGGTGCGTCCGAGGGGGTCGGTGAAGCGGCTCCCGTGCCAGCCCTCGGACACCTGGCCGCCGGACACGCCCAGCCCGAGCCGGAACCGGCCGGCCGACAGCGTGTCGAGGGTCGCGGCGGTCATCGCGGTCATCGCGGGGCTGCGGGCGGGGATCTGCATCACGCCCGCGCCGAGGTCCATCCGGGTCGTGCGCGCGGCGAGCCAGGCCAGCAGCGACACCGCGTCCGATCCGGTCGCCTCCCCGGCCCAGCCGACCGAGTAGCCGAGCCGTTCGGCCTCCTCCGCGACGAGGAGGACGTCCTCGGGGCGCCGTCCGGGCCGCAGGTACCCGAGGTTGACCCCCAGCCTCACGCGGCCGGCTCCGCGCCCGCGCGCAGGACCTGGCCGGTGAGCGAGGCGGCCTGGTCCGAGACGAGGAAGGCCACCACGTCGGCGACCTGTGCCGTCTCGGGGGCGCCGGCCGCGGCGGGGGCGGCGGCGACCGCGTTGGCGGTGACGCCGTACCCGGCGTACTCCTTGGCGACCGAGCGGACGAAGCCCACGACGCCCGCCGCCGCGGCCGACTCCAGCGGCCGGTCGGGGTCGCCGTCCAGGCCCGCGGCGGACGTCACCGCGATCACGCGCCCGCCGCGGCGCCGCACGAACGAGAAGATCACCGTGCGGACGGCGTGGTAGGCGCCGTCCATGCCTCCCGTCGCGGCCGCCCAGACCTCCGTGCCCGGCCCGGACACGGCGTCGGCCGCCTCCGCCGGGCCGGCCGTCGCGGGGCCCTCGGTCACGCGGTCGACGGCGCAGGCGACCACCGCGGCCAGCGGCCCGATCTCCTCCTCCGCCTCGCGGACCAGCGCGCGCAGTGCAGCCTCGTCGTCGGCGGCAAGCTCGCGGGCGAGCACCCGGCCGCCGCCGGCGGCCGCCTTCGCCGCCATCTCGGCCACGGCCTCCGCGGCACCGCCGCGGTGGGCGAAGACCACCTCGTGGCCCGCCGCGACCAGGCGCGGCACGACCGCGCCGCCGACGCCGGCGGGGTCGCCGGTGACCAGTACAAGGGGCATGTCCCTTCTCCCTCCAGGGCGGCGCCGCTCAGGCGACGACCAGTTCGCCGCCGTCGACGCCGATGACGTTGCCGGTGATCCACGACGAGTCGGACGACGACAGCAGCACGACCGCCTCCCCCACGTCGGAGGTCTCGGTCAGGCGGCCGTGCGGGTTCCGCTCCCGGCACCGCTCGGCGTACTCGGCACTGCCGGGGATCTTGTCGAGCGCGGCGGTGAGCGTGGTGCCGGCCCGCAGCGCGTTCACCGCGACCCCGGCGGGCGCCAGCTCCACCGCGAGCTGCCGCACGTGCGACTCCAGGGCGGACTTGGCGGCCGACACCGCCCCGTAGCTGGGCACCACGTTGACGCTGCCCGCGCTGGTGAGCCCGTAGACCTTCGCCCCTCTCGGCAGCAGGCCCGCCGCGTGCAGGTCCTGGACCCAGTAGACGAGGCTGTGCGCCATCACGTCCACGGTCATCGCCATCTGCCGGTCGGTGATCGCCTTGGCCGCGCCCTCGGCCGGCAGGAACGGTACGAGCGACCCGAAGGCGACCGAGTGCACCAGCACCCGGACGCCCGCGCCGCCGGTGCGCTCGGCGATCTCGGCCACCACGGCCTCCCGGGTGGACGGCGCGGCGATGTTGAGGTTGAGGAAGTGCGCCTCGACGCCCGACTCCCGCAGCTCGTCCGCCAGCTTGGCGGCCTGCTCGCGGCCGGCGGCCCGGTCGAAGTGCACGCCGATGACGTTGCCGCCCTCGGCGGCGAGGGCGCGCGCGATCGCCGCGCCCATCCCGCCCGAGACGCCCAGCACCAGCGACCATGAACCCCGCAGGGAGACCAGTGTCACTGCCCGTTCCTTTCCGTCGGCGGACTCACCCGGCAGAGGGTGACGTTTCCCTCGGCGGCGGCCGTCAGGACCACCCCCGCGTCGCCGAGCGTCCGCGCCACCCGCTCGACGGGCGTCAGGCAGCCGGCGGGCGCGCTGACGATCGCCACCCCCGGCACCCGCTCCTTCAACCAGTCCGCGACGCGCTCGCCGACGGGCGAGTCGTCCAGCACCGCCTCCACGGGCAGCCGGCTCCCATCCCCGCCGACCGAGGCCCACATGCGCTCCAGCACGGGGGCGGCCGGACGGTCCGGCCCCACGAACCCGGCGGCGGTCTCGCAGTAGCCGCGCACCACGGCGCCGTCCGGGACGCGGGCGGCGTCCTCGCACACCAGCGTCACCGCGCCCTCGTCGGAGTGCTCGTGGCCGGGCTCCTCGGGCGGGAGCAGGTCCTCGGTCGCGCCCGCGAGCAGGATCCCGGCGCGCCCGGCAGCCAGCGCCCGCGCCCCGGTGCGCAGGGCGTCCAGGCCCGCGGTCCGCGGCGAGGTCAGCGTCATGCTGAAGGCGCGCACCCCCAGCTCGATCGCCAGCCGCCCGGCGGGCAGGCTGACCACGAAGAACGGCGCGGCCAGCGGGCTGATGCGCGCGGCGTCGGTCTCGATGATCGTCCGGTTCATCGCGTGCAGCATGGCGGTGCAGGCGTTGTTGGTGCCGATCGCGGCGGCGCGGCCGGCGTCCGGCAGGCCGCCCCGGTCCTCGACGGCCCGGTTCGCCGCCGCCAGCAGGTACTGGACCGCCCGGGGCAGCCGCCCGTACCCCCGTCCGGGCAGTTCGGCGGTGACGTCGAACCAGCCGCTCTCGTCACCGGGCGGCAGCACGCGCCCCACACCGGTCACCGCGAGCCGGGTCATCGGGCACCTCCCGCTCCGGAGCCCCTGGTGAGGACGAGGGAGGCGTTGGTGCCCCCGAACGCGTAGGCGTTGACCATCACGGCGCGCCCTTCGACGGCCGCGGGCGCGCCCTTGGGCAGGAGCACCTCGCACTCGGGGTCCTGGTCCACGGGCGGGTCCGCGGCCGGGACGAGACCGTCCCGCAGCGCCAGCACCCCCGCCATCACGGCGAACGCGCCGGCCGCGCCCCCGGTGTGCCCGATCATCCCCTTGAGGTTGAGCAGCGGCAGCCGGTCGCAGTGGTCGCCGAACACCGCGCGCAGCGCGCGGCTCTCGATGACGTCGTTCAGCGGGGTGCCGGTGCCGTGCGGGATCAGCGCCGCGATCTCACCGGGCGCCAGGCCCGCCGAGCCGAGCGCGCGCCGCATCGTGTCGACGATCTCCCGGCCGCCCGGCTCGGGCGCGGTGATGTGGTGGGCGTCGCAGCTCCACTCGGCGGCGGCGAGCACGGCGCGGACGGGCGCGGCCCGCCGTGCGGCGTGCTCGGCGGACTCCAGCACGACCATCGCCGCGCCGTCGCCGAAGACGGTGCCCGCCCGGTCCCGGTCGAAGGGGCGGCAGCGCACCGGGTCCATCGCCCGCATCCGGTTGAAGGCGCCCAGCGCCGCCCGCGACCCGCCGTCGGCGCCGCCCGCCACCGCGACCTCCACCTCCCCGGCGCGGATCATGTCGGCCGCCACCGAGAGCGCGTAGCCGCTGGCGGCGCAGGCGTTGCCCACGCTGAGGCTCTCCCCGGCCGAGCCCACCGCGGCGCTGACGGCCGCGGTGGTGACGGTCATCGACCGCCACCGCGTCCCGTCGGGGCCCTGGCCGGGACGGTCGCCCTCGTGCATCTCGGCGTTGCCCATCTCGACCCCGACCACCACGGCGGCCCGCTCCAGGGCGGCGGCGTCCAGTCCCGCGTCCGCCACCGCCTCCCGTGCCGCCGCCGCCCCCATGCGGGGCCCGGCGCCCAGGGGCGCGTGCGCGACGGCCACCGGCTCCCGCGGCACGGCCTCCTCCGGCACGAGGTACTTGTGCGGCGACTTCATGTGCGCCAGCGGGTCGGGGACCCGCGCCGGGTCACCGCCGCCGGCCAGCAGCCCGTCCCAGAACCGGGGGACGCCGCGGCCCAGGCAGCAGATCGCCCCCAGCCCGGTGATCACCACGTCACGGCCGTCCATCACACCTCCGCAGGGGTCAGCGCCAGTGCCGCGGCCGCGTCGTCGCGTTCGGCACCGCCGCAGGTGGCGAGCAGGGTCCCTGCCTCGCCGCGGTCGAAGAGCGCCACCGCGGCCAGGCACTGCAGCACGCCGAGGGCGCCCGAGCAGCGGCCGAGCCGGGCGGGGATGTCCAGCACCGGGACGCCTTCCAGGACCGCGGTTCCGCGCGCGCCCTCGGCGGCGAGCAGCATCCCGACGGGCCCGCGGGCGGCCGCCCGCACCGCCGCCGGCAGGTCCGGAGCCCGCCCGAAGGCGGCCGGCGCGGCACGCGGCGGGACGCCCCGGGCGGCGGCCGAGCCGGCGGACTCCACGACCACCGCGGCGGCGCCGTCCAGCCGCCCGGCCCCGCCGCCGTCCCCGAGCAGCCGCGCGACCGCCCTCTCGTCGGGCTCGACGCCCACGACCAGGACGATGTCGGCGCGGTCGGCGGCGATGAGGTTGCGGGCCCAGTACAGGGCGTCGATCCCGCCGGTGGCGCCGTTGCACACCGTGAGGTTGGGGCCGCTGAGGCCGTGGTCGATGGCGAGCCACCCGGCGGTCATGTTCGCGCCGGTGTGCGGCAGGCTCATCGGGCTCAGCGCGGCGGAACCCCGCTCGACGATCACGTCCATCGCGCCGCAGACGTTCTCCAGGACCCCGAAGTTGGAGCTGACCACCACCGCGGTCCGGTTCCCGGGGCCGCGGTAGCCGCCGCCGTCGAGGAGCCGCGCCCGGCGGAGCGCGGGCTCGGCCGCGCAGGACGCCAGCCGCGACGCGCGGTCCCGGTACTTCCACCCGCGCCGTTCCAGGTCCCGGGCGGGGTCGAAGCCCTTGCCGCCGGACGTTCCGTCGCCGGACGTCCCGTCGCCGAGCAGGTCGGCGGCCTCGTTCAGGCCCGGCACGGCCAGCCCGGTCCCGGTGATCACCGCGCGGGGCCTCATGCGGCGGCCCCCGCCCCGAGGACGGCGACCGCGTTGATGCCGCCGAACCCGAAGGCGTCGATCTGCGCGGTCGCCAGCGCGGCGCGGCGCGGCTCCCCGGCGACCAGGCCGAGCCCGGCCACCTCCTCGATCGGGTCTTCCAGCCCGGCGATCGGCGGCACCGTGCCCCGCTCCAGCGCCAGCATCGCCATGACGAGGCTGAGCAGGCCCGAACCGCCGAGCGTGTGCCCGGTGACGGCCTTGACGGCCGTCATCAGCGGCCGGGCGTCCGGGGCGCCGAACACCTCGGTCAGCGCCCTGGCCTCCGACACGTCGTTGAGCGGGGTGCCGGTGCCGTGCAGCATGACCAGGTCGATGTCGGCGGGTCCCACCCCCGCGCGGCGGTGCGCGTCGTGGATCGCCGCGGTGATGCTCTCGGGCGTGGGGGCGGTCGGGTGCCGGGCGTCGCAGTTGGTGCCGACGCCCAGCAGCCGGGCCCGGGCCCGCTCCGGGTGCAGACCCGTCCTGGACAGCACGACCGCGGCGGCGCCCTCGCCGGGCAGCATCCCGCGGCGGCTGCGGTCGAAGGGCAGCAGCGCGGTGGGGACCGCGTTCTGGACGCGGTCCAGCGTGCCGAAGACGCTCTCGGCGATGGAGTCGGTCCCGGCGACGACGACGGTCTCGGCCTCTCCCAGGTCGATCAGGTCGGTGCCGAGGGCCAGGGCGCACAGCGAGGCCGCGCACGCGTTGGCGAAGGTGTGCGACAGGCCGACGCCCGGCCGGCCAGCGAGGGCGGTGCCGAAGTGCAGGTCCTCGGGCCGCAGCGGCGCCTCACCGGTCCACCAGAGCTCCGCCGTCCGCTGCTCGCGCAGCGTCGTGCCGATGAGCACGGGGAGGCCGCCGGGCGCGCCGTCGAGGCCGGCCTCGCCCAGCGCCTGCGCGATCGCGGCCTTCAGCCACCGGGTCGCCCGGCCCGGCTCGTCCCGCCCGGGGGTCTCCCGGTCGTCGATCTCGTAGGCGGCCCGGGCGCGGTACCGGCCGGGTGGGAAGGCGCGGAGTTCGGCCAGGCCGCGGGTCCCCGAGCACAGCGCGGCGAAGATCTCCGGGGCCGAGCCGCCCACGCTCGCGACCGCTCCGGTTCCGATGACGTCCCAGCTCATCCGCGGTTCACCTGGTCCCGGAGCCGGTAGCGGGCCAGCTTGCCGGTCGAGGTCGTCGGCAGCTCGTCCACGAACCGCACCTGCGCGGGCCGCTTGTAGGCGGCGAGCCCCTTGCGGATCGCGGCGCGGACGGCGCGGCCCAGGTCCTCCTCCGCGCCCGCCTTCTCCGGGACGACATAGGCGATCGCCTGGGCGAGGCCGGCCTCGTCGGTGCCCGCCACGACGGCGCAGCGCGCGACGCCCGGCACCCCGCCCACCACCGCCTCGATCTCGGAGGGGGCCACCTTGTGGCCGCCGAGGTTCAGCACGTCGTCGGCCCGGCACAGGTACGCCAGGCGGCCCTCGGCCGTGCGGCTGACGATGTCGCCGGTGTAGACGCCGCCGTCGGCGAAGACCTCGCGGTCCTGCTCCGGGCGGTCGAGGTAGCCCAGCGCGACGCTGGCCCCCCTGACGTGCAGCCGCCCGGGCTCCTCCCCGGAGACCACCCGCCCCCGCTCGTCGCGCACCGTCGCGGTGACGCCCGGCACCGGCACGGCGCCCCGGCGCGGGCCCTCGTCGGCGATCAGCACGATGTGGCCGGCCTCGGTCGCGCCGAGCGCGTCCACCAGCGGGGTCCCGAACCGGGCGGTGAAGCGCCCGCTCAGCTCGTCGGGGAGATGCTCCCCCGCCGACAGGCCGAGCCGCAGCGAGGCGAGGTCGGACCGGTCCCGGACGTGCTCGAGGAGCAGGGCGTACATCCGCGGGACGGTGCACAACACCGTCGGCCTGTGCCGGCGGAGCGCGGCCAGGAGCGTGTACACGTCGACCGGCCCCGCCAGCAGCACGGCGTGCGCGCCCGCCGCCAGCGGGCACAGCAGGGAGCTGCCGAACCCGTACCCGAACGACAGCTTCGCCGTCGAGAGCACCACGTCGCCGGGCTTGAGCGGGACGCGGCGCCCGAAGCCGTCGATGACGGCGAGCAGGCCGCGCAGGCTCTGCCGGACGCCCTTGGGACGGCCGGTGCTGCCGGAGGTGTACTGCAGCAGCACCTCCGCCTCCGCGCCCTCCTCCTCGCCGAAGGCGGCGGAGACCTCGTGGCCCCGGACGGCGCGTTCGTCGAACGCCTCGTTCGCCTCCTCGGCCGTGAAGACGGCCAGCCCGTCGGCGAGCAGCGGCCGCAGGGCCCGCCGGCGGGCCTCGGGAACCCCGAAGTGGACCAGGGTGGCCGCGGAGTCCCGGGCGATGAACGCGATCTCCTCGTCGGTGAGCAGCGGGCTGACCGGCACCGCGACGCAGCCGTTCGCCCAGAGCGCCAGGCACGCCAGCACCGCGCCCGCCGAGTCGTCGGAGACGACCAGGCCGCGCGTGCCCATGACGCACCCGCCCTTGCGCAGCCGCGTCGCGTACCGCCGCACGGCGTCGTGCAGCGCCCGGTAGCTCACCACGCCCAGGGTCTCGTCGGTGAAGGCGGCTTGGTCACCCTGCCCCGCGGCGACGCGGTCGCCGACCAGCCTGGCCACCAGTCCCATGCCTCACACCTCCCCGCCGACCAGCCGGAGCAGGTCGTCGACGCTGCGCGCCTCCGCCGCCTGCTCGGGCGCCAGCGTCACCCCGAACCGCTGCTCCATCGCCACCACGACGGCGGTCTTCTGGAGGGAGTCCATGCCGAGGTCGGTGGGGAAGGACGCCTCCGGCGTCACCTCGCCGACGTCGATCTCCATGATCTCCGCGACCATCGCGCGAAGGGCCTCGGACGTCGGCCGCTGCCGTGTGTGCTCCTGCATCGCCATCCCTGTCGTACGGTCAGGACACCGGCTCCGCGCCGGCCGGAGCGAGCGCGGCCAGCAGCCGCCCGGTGCTCGTGGCGACCGCGCACCGTTCGGCCGCGTACCGGACGGCGAGCCGGTGGTATTCCTCGGTGAAGTCGGCCACCGCGTCGGAGACGAAGAAGGTCTCGATGTCGCGGGAGAACGCGTCGCACGCGGTCATCAGGACGCCGACGTGCGCGTAGACGCCGCACACGATCAGCTGGTCGCGGCCCCCGGCCCGCAGCCGCTCCTCCAGATCGGAGCCGACGAAGGCGCTGTAGCGCCACTTGGTCAGCACCGTGTCGCCGGGCTCGGGCGCCAGCTCGTCGACGATGCCGTTGTCGACGGGGTCCTTGCGCATGCCCGGTCCCCAGAAGTCGTGCAGCAGGCCCCGCTCGCGCGTCGTCATCCCGCCCGGCTGCGCGGTGTACAGGACGGGCATGCCGAGGGCGCGGGCGCGGCCGGCCAGCAGCCGGATGTTGCCCACGAGCTCGGCCGCCGGGGACCTGACCTCCTGGTACGGCGCCAGGAAGTAGCGCTGCATGTCGTGGATCAGCAGCGCCGCCCGCGCCGGGGCCGGCCGCCAGTCCACCAGGGGCTCCGGCAGCGCCGACTCCGGCGGCATGGGATAGGGCGGTATCGCGGCGATTCCCATCGGGATGTGTGCTCCGTCCCTGTCGACGCCGCCGGTCAGAGCCGGAGGGTGGCTCCGCCGTCGACGATCAGCTCCTGCATGGTCAGGTGGCGCGCGTGCTCGGACGCCATGAACGCCACGACGTCCGCGATGTCCTCAGGTTCGGCCACCCGGTTCAGGGGGATCCGGTTCCGGTAGTTCTCCAGGGACCCGGCGACGGCGTTCGAGACCGCGTCGCCCTCGCTCAGCAGCGCCCCCAGCATCGTGGTGTTGGTGGAGCCCGGGGAGACCACGTTGCAGCGGATCCCGTGCGGCGCCAGTTCGAGCCCGAGGCACTTGGTGAAGGCCGCGGCCGCGGCCTTGGAGGCGCTGTAGGCGGCGAGCGCCGAGCGCGCCACCGAGCCGGCGTTGGAGGCGACGGTGACGATGGCGCCCTCCCGGCGCGGCACCATGCTCCGGGCCGCGGCGCGCGAGCAGTGCAGCACGCCGTCCAGGTTGACGCGCATGACCTCGGCCCAGGTCGCGTCGTCGAGCTCGGTGACCGGGCCGCTGCGCAGCACCCCCGCCACGTTGGCCAGCACGCCGACCGGGCCGAGGTCGCGCTCGATCTGCTCGAGCGCCTCGTCGACCGCCGTGCTGTCGCCCACGTCCACGGCGTACGGACGGCCCGCGGCCCCGTCGGCCGACAGCTTCCCGGTGAGCGTGGAGAGCCGTTCGGCGTCGACGTCCAGCGCCGCCACGACGGCGCCGCCGGCGGCCAGGCGCCGGGCGACCGCGGCGCCGATTCCGCCGGCCGCCCCGGTGACCACGGCGACTTTTCCGCCGAATCCGTTTTCTGTCACAACCGGCATCCTAGGTAGGGCGTTCATCGGCTTCCAGACATCGAAGGGGCACGGCACCAGGCATCAATCAGATGAAGGGCCTGTTCGGTATTCAGCCGGGGATCGCAGAAAGTCAGGTAGCGCTCGGGGACGTCCTTTTCGCCCGCCACGGAACCGCCCACGCATTCGGTCACCGGGACCGCGGAGACCTCCAGATGCAGGCCGCCGGGATGCAGTCCCCTCCGTTCCAGGATCGTGCGGAACAGCAGCGCCTCCTCCACGATCTCCTCCAGGTGCCGGGTCTTGTGCCCGGACGCGGTGAGCCTGGTGTTGCCGTGCATGGGGTCGCTCAGCCAGACGACCGGATGGCCCGCCCGGCGGACCGCGTCCAGCAGCGGCGGCAGGGCGCCGGCGATCCGCCCCGCGCCCATCCGGGCGATGAGCGTGAGACGACCGGGACGGCGGTCGGGGTCCAGCGCCGCGCACACCCGCAGGACCTCGTCGGGCCGCGCCCGCGGCCCGATCTTGCAGGCGACCGGGTTGGCGACGGCCGACAGCAGCCGCACGTGGGCGCCGCCGGGCTGCCGGGTCCGCTCCCCGATCCACGGCATGTGGGTGGAGCCGAGGAGGCGCAGGCCCGACACCGCTTCGGTCCGGACGAGCGGGCCCTCGTAGTCGAGGACGAGCGCCTCGTGCGCCGTCCACGGGCCGGCGCCGCCGTCCCCGCGCAGCCCGGCCAAAGCGGTGAGGACCCGCGCGCTCGCGTCGTAGGCGCGCAGCATCCGGGCGGGGTCGTGGCGCCGGGCGGCCGCGTCCTCCTCGGGTCCGTTGACCATGTGGCCGCGGAACACGGGAAGCTCCCTGTCGCCGACGCGTTCGGAGGCGTTGCTGCGCGGCTTGGCGAACTGGCCGCCCATACGGCCCATCCGCACGACCGGAAGCCCCGCCGCGCCGTCCAGCCCGTCGGCGAGCCGGGCGAGCACGGACGCCTTGGCGAGGGTGTGGTCGCGGGTGGTCTCGTCGAGGCTCTCGGCGCAGTCGCCTGCCTGGAGCAGCAGGGCCCCACCGGCGGCGACGCGGGCGAGGGACTCCCGCAGGGTCCCCAGTTCGGCCGCGGTGACCAGGGGAGGCAGGGCGGCCAGGCGCGCCCGCGCGGGTCCGAGGCCGGGGTGGTCGTGCCACGACGGCTGCTGCTCGGCGGGGAGGCCGTCCCAGGGCGCGGCGCCGGCGCCGTCCGGCTCGCTGCCGTCGAGGCCGGGCCCGCCCGTCGTCTGCTCGCGCGGGCCGCTCATCGGACCGGCTGGGGGTTCAGGGTCCATGCCAGCAGGTCCTTGAGGATCTCCTCGCCGTGCTCGGTCAGCAGGGACTCGATGTGGAACTGCACCGAGGCCAGGCCGCGGCCGCGGACGGCGTGCACCTTCCCGCTGGCCGGGTCCCGGCAGATCGAGAACGGCCCGCGGCCGTCCGGGGCGGGGATCAGGTCCACGTCGCTGACCGCGCTGTAGGTGTTGTAGAAGCCGACGCGATGGGGTTCACCGAAGAAGTCGATCCGCTCCTGCAGGCCCTGGCTGGGCGTGGCCTGCTCGCGCACCTCCAGGCCGAGCAGCGACATCACGACCTGGTGGCCCAGGCACTCGGCGAGGAACGGCGGGCCGTCCGGTTCCAGCAGCCGCGCCGACAGTTCCCGCAGCCGGGAGATGCGCGGGTCGCGCACGTCCCGGGGGTCGCCGGGGCCGGGCCCGATCACCACCAGGTCGTAGTCGGCGACGTCCACCGGGGCGTCCCACGGCAGGATCGCGACCTGCGGCCCGAGCGCCTCCAGTTGGCGGCCGAGCATGGCGGTGAAGGCGTCCTCGGCGTCCACCACCAGCGCCCGCAGCCCGGGCAGGACGGGCTCCCCGCGCTCGGGACCGAGCCAGAAGCGCGAGAGCGTGGCGTTGCGCGCGGCCAGGGCCGCCTGGACCCGCGGGTCTCCGCCGAGCGATCCCGGCGGGGCCGGGCGGGACGGCATCGGGCGCGGGGGCTTCGCGGGGCCGGCGGCCGCGCGGGAGGGGGTGCGCGCGTCCCAGGGGGTCTGCGCGCCCATGCCCAGCGCGTCCAGCAGGCCGGCCGCCTTCGTCCAGGTCTCCTTCGCCTCGCTCGCGGCGACCGACGTCCGGACGAGCGTCGCGCCCACGTCCAGCCGCAGGACGCCGCCGCGGTCGATGTCGGCGGTGCGGATCACGATCCCCGAGTCCATCGACGGGCCGCCGTCGGCCCCGCGGCCGAACAGCGCCACCACCCCGCTGTAGTAGCGCCTGCCGGTCGGCTCGTACCTGGCCACCACCCGGCAGGCGTTCTCCAGGGGGCTGCCGGTGACCGTGGGCGCGAACATCGTCTCGCGCAGGATGCGCGGCCCGCCCATGCGGGTGCGGCCCCGCACGAAGTACTCGGTATGGGCCAGCCTCGCCATCTCCTTCACGCGGGGGCCCTCCACCTGGCCGCCGCGGTCGCACACCCGCGCCATCATCTTCAGTTCCTCGTCGACCACCATGTAGAGCTCCTCGGTCTCCTTGGGGTCGCCCAGGAACTCCAGCAGCCCCTCCAGGGACGGGCCGGCCTCCGGATAGCGGTAGGTGCCGCTGATCGGGTTCATCGTCGCGACGCCGCCCTCCAGGCTGACGTGCCGCTCCGGGGTGGCGCCGACGAAGGTGCGCGCGCCGGTGTGCACGATGAACGTCCAGTAGGCGGAGGGCTCGCCGACGATCAGCCGCGCGAACAGCCCGAGGGCGTGCCGGACCGTGTAGTCCCTGATCGTGGCGGTGTAGGTGCGCTTGATGACGAAGTTGGACCCGGCGCCGCGGCCGATCTCCTCGCGGATCACGCGGTCCACGATCGCCCCGTAGGCGTCGTCGTCGATGTCGAAGCCCGCTCCGGCGAGCTCGATGTGCTCGTCCGGCAGCAGTTCCAGCGCCCGCTCCAGGGGCAGGACCGCGCGTTCCCGCACCGGCATCGCCAGCACCGGTTCGCCGTCGTCCACGCAGGCGAAGCCCCGCTCGGTGATCTGGCGGTACGGGACGAGCGCCAGCACGTCCCGTCCGCCGATGTTCACAAGTGCGTCGAGCCGTTCCAGCCGATCGGTCTCCTGAAATTCACCCAGCAGGATTTCCAGTCCGCCGCCCACATCGCGCCGATAGAGCAGGGCGAAGGGGCGGTCGGGATTCTGGAGTATTCGGCTGAGCAGTTTCTCGGCGGCGGAACGGGAATTCTTCCTCTCGCCCGGATATGCCATGGAGCCGATTATGCGTTCGGCCATGGTCGGT
This sequence comes from Actinomadura rugatobispora, assembly GCF_055379765.1. Taxonomy (NCBI): domain Bacteria; kingdom Bacillati; phylum Actinomycetota; class Actinomycetes; order Streptosporangiales; family Thermomonosporaceae; genus Actinomadura; species Actinomadura rugatobispora. Next base: position 11,541,148 of record NZ_AP029191.1, read on the forward strand.
GGCGACGCATTGCGGACCCGGCGGGACAGCCCGTTCCGCGGCCCGTTCCGCCGCCCGTCTCGCCGGCGGGACAGTCGTCCCGCGCGGCGGGGACGGCGGGGGCGGAGAGCCCTCAGGCCTCCTCGTCGGCCGCCGCCCGGTCGAGCTGCTGGGAGATCCAGTCCCCGAGGTTGCTGCCGGTCACGTCGGCGGCCTGCCGCCACCGGCTCACCTTGCCAGGCTCCACGGTGAACTGCAGCAGGGTGTCGGGCCCCGGCTCGGGCTCGGGCTCGCCCGCCCGGCTGGCCTTGAGATGCTGGCGCAGCTTGTTGCGGGACCAGCCGAAGCGCTCGGCGCGGTCGAGCCAGCGCTCGCGCATGTCGGGCGGCAGCGCGGCCACCTCGGCGTGGTGCTGGATGCTGAGCCCCTCGTGGCGGGCGGGCGGCTCGAACTTGCGCGCCACCCAGGCGTAGTTGCGCAGGGTCTGGTAGTTGAGCCCGGTCTCGTCCAGCGCCTTCTGGTAGCGCTCGGGGTACCGGTTCTGGCCGTAGACGAGCCAGTCGCCCAGCCACCACGCCGACGCGTCGGAGATCACGAAGATCTGCCGGCCGATCCGCTGCCAGTCCTCCAGCGGCAGGCCGGTGGGCAGGTCCAGCCCCGTCCTGGAGGTGAGGGCCTGCTCATCAAGGGTGATCTTGCGCCGCATGGGGGTGCGCGTCCGGTCGATCTCGTCGGCCATGGGTGACGTCCCTACCTCATCTTCACCACGCCGCCGTCCATGATGGCCCGTTCGACCAGCGCGGCATCGTGCTCCAGCCCCAGGGGGCGGAGAATGGACAGTGCTTCTTCCAGTGCGGCGCGCGCCTGGACGCGATCGCCGCGCTCCTGGTGGCAGACGGCCAGCCACAGCAGGCTCTTGATCTCCATGTGGGGGGCCCGGTGCCGGTCGAAGATGGCGCGCGCCCGGACGAACTTCTCGATGGCCCGCCGGTAGTCCTCCAGGCCCCAGTGCGCCGCGGCCAGCATGAAGAGGAAGTGGGCCTCGCCGAGCTGGGACCCGATGCCGGTCACCAGGTCCAGCCCGTGCCGACCCGCGTCGACGGCGCCCCGGTGCCGGCCGAGGATGATGTTGGTCTGGACCAGGTTCTGCAGGGCGAACACCTCGGTGGCGGGGCGCCGGATCTCGCGGGCCAGGTCGAGCGCCTGCTCGCACAGCGCCATGCCGGTGGGCCCGGCGCCCGTGCGCACCATCACCGCGCTCAGCACCGACATGCTCAGGTACTCGGAGTTGCGGTCACCGACCCTGCGCGCCTCCTCCAGCCCGCGCATCGCCATGCGCAGCGCGGAGACGTACTGCTTGCGCCGGTGCCGCCCGTAGGCGACGCAGCTCAGCGACCGCGCCAGGTTCGCATGGTCGTTCTCCCGCTCGAAGATCGCCAGACCGCGCTCGAACAGCTGCAGCCCGGCCAGGTCCTCGCCGTGCTCGGCGCGCAGGATCCCGATGCGCACGTCGGCCTCGGCGGCCAGGGAGAGGTCGCCCGCGGCCGTCGCCGCCTCGCTGATCTGATGCCAGGTGCTCGTGATGCCGCCGGTGTCGCCCTGGAGGTACTGGAAGGCGAAGCGGTGCGCGCCGAGCTGGGCCGCCGCGCGGTAGCGGCCCGCGGCGCAGGCGTGCTCGCCGATCGCCTGCAGGTTGGCCTGCTCCACGGAGAACCACCGCGACGGGTCGGCGACGACCCGGTCGATCACGCCCGCGGGAACGGTCCGCACGGCGACCGCCGCGGCCCCGCCGGGCTCCGGCGCCGCGTAGTACGGGTCGCGGATCATCCTCTGGTCGGCGAGCACGGCCAGGTGCCGCCAGCCGTCCAGGACCCGCTCCAGGGCCGTCTCCCGGGTGAGCGAGGGGATTTCCCCGACTCGCTCGCGCGCGTACTCGGCCATCAGGCCGTCCAGGCGGTAGCGCGGCTGCCCGGTGAAGTCGACGCCCTCCGACCGCAGCACGTGCTGGTCGACGAGCCCGTCCAGCGCCGCCCGCACCAGCGGCCCGTCATGGAGCAGGCCCGCGACCCATTCGGGCAGGTCCGGCGTCCCGATCAGGCTGATCAGCTCGAACAGCCGCCGCTCCTCCTCGGCCAGCCCGGTGTAGGTGGAGGCGAGGCCCTCGCGGACCGACATCCGCTCGGCCGACAGCTGGTCCAGCTGCCGGCCCATCGCGAGCAGGTCGGCGAACGTGCTCAGCGGCCAGCGCTCGTGGGTGTGCAGCCGGGCGCCAGCGATCCTGATCGCCAGCGGCAGCCGGCCGCAGGACTCGACGATGCGCCCGGCCACCTCCGGCTCGCGGTCGACCCGTTCCGGACCGACCATGTGGCGCAGCAGCGTGACGGCCTCGCCCCGGCTCAGCACGTCCAGGTGGACGGTGCGGGCGCCCGGCAGCCAGGCCAGCCGCGACCGGCTCGTCACCAGCACCGCGCAGCCCGCCGTGCCGGGCAGGAAGGGCAGCACCTGGTCGCTCGCCGCCGCGTCGTCGATCACCACCAGCACCCGGCGCCCCGAGAGCCGGGACCGCAGCAGCCCGGCGCGGCCGGTGGTGGCGACGGGGATGGTGGAGACCGGCACGCCCAGGCCGCGCAGCAGGTCCTCGAGGGCGGCGCCCACGTCCGGCGGGGCGCTCGACCCGCCGAGCTCGACGTACAGCAGGCCGTCGGGGAACAGGGGGCGCAGCCGGTGCGCCACGTGCGCGGCCAGCGACGTCTTGCCGATGCCGGGGCGGCCGCGGATCACCGCGATCGGCACCCCGGCGCCCGACCGCGCCGAGGTGAGCGCGTCGGCCACGGCGGAGGTCTCGGCCTCCCGGCCGACGAAGTCGGTGGGCTCGGGCGGGATCTGGTCGGGCACGATCCGCGCGGTCTCGATGGTGAGCGCCTCGGAGGCCAGCAGGGGCAGGCTGTCCAGTTCGGGGGCCTCGGCCAGCACCATCCGGTGCAGGCGGCGCAGCTCGCCCCCCGGCTCCAGCCCGTAATCCTCGGTGAGGATCGAATGCGCCTGACGGTAGGCGGCCAGGGCCTCGGCGCGGCGGCCGCTGCGGCAGAGCGCGAGCATGAGCTGCGCCCAGTAGTGCTCGTGCGTGGGATCGCCGGCGACCAGTTCCCGGATCCGCGGGATGATCTGGCGGTACCGGCCGAGATTGAGCTCGGCCTCGATGAGCAGGTCCTGCGCGGCGCGGCGCTGGGCGTGGCACCGCTCGACCCGTCCGGCCAGGGCGGGGGTGGCCGGAACGTCCTCCAGCGGTGGTTCGCGCCACAGCCGCAACGCCTCTTCCAGTAGCCCCACCGCCTCCAGCGTCCTGCGGCGGCCGAGGCCCGCACGGGCCTCTCGGAGGAGCCTCTCGAACTCCTCGGTGTCGAGTTCGCCGGGGCGGACGTCGAACTGGTAGCCGCCGCTGCGGGTCCTCAGCCGGTCGTTGAGGGCGGGCACCCTCCGCAGCGACCACACGTGCGTGCGCAGCGAGCCGCCGACCGAGCGGGGCCGGTCCGCCCCCCAGAGGGCGTCGATGAGCGCCTCGCCGGGAAGCGGCTCGTTGGCGTGCAGCAGGAAGGTGGCCAGGAGTTCGCGCCTGCGCCGTTGCGGGAGCGGGATCGGTTCACCATCGTCCTGCCGGATCTCCAACGGCCCGAGAACCCGGAACTTCATGGACCCTCCACTGGACTGTGCCACGACTGGTCGATCCCTGCCCCTCTCCACCGCCGGGATGCGGGTCATTCCTGATTTCTCGCATAGGTGCGACCGGTCGTCCCCGCCTCGGGCCCGTCGGCGGCGGCGCGGCGCTCATGCCTCATCAGCAGCAGCGTCGGCACGGTCGCCGCCAGCGTCACCCCCACCACCCACCAGAAGGCGGTCCCGTACGCCGCCGCCCGCTCCGCCTGCGTGGCGGCCTCGTCGAGCCGCCACTGCAGGACGACCGCGAAGATGGCGGTGCCGACCGAGCCGCCGATCCGCTGCAGCATGTTCAGCTGCGGCGCCGCGTCGTTCACCGCGGCCGGGCTCAGCGCCCGGAACGCGGCGGTCATGGCGGGCATCGTGATGAGCCCGATGCCGACCCCGCGGACCAGCGTCACCGCGCCGATCAGCCAGTACGAGGTGGCTCCGTCGAGGAAGGCCAGGGGGGCGCTGGCCAGGCTCATCGCCACGCCGCCGGCCAGCGCGGTCGCGCCCGCGCCGAACCGGTCGGTGGCGCGGCCCGCCAGGTACATGCCGACGGCGGCGCCGACCCCCTGCGGGACCAGCAGCAGGCCCGTGGCCACCGCGCTCTCGGCCCGCGCGGACTGAAGGTAGAGCGGAAGCAGGATCATGCCGCCGAACACCGCCCCGCCCGAGCAGAAGGTGGTCAGGCTCGCGGAGCCGAACGCCCGGGACCGGTAGAGCCGCAGATCCAGCAGCGGATGCGCGGAACGCAGCGCGTGCACGACGAAGCCCGCGGTCAGCACGGCCCCGGCCAGGATCGGCAGCAGGGCCCGGGGCGATCCCAGCTCGCCGCGCGTGCCGATCTCCGCGAGCCCGTAGGTGATCCCGACCATCCCGGAGGCGGCCAGCAGCAGCCCGGCGACGTCCAGCCGGTCGCCGGGCCGCCCCTGGTCGGGCGACAGGTACCGGTGCCCGAGCAGGACGGTGACGATCCCCACCGGCACGTTGATGAAGAAGATCCAGCCCCAGCCCGGCCCGTCCACCAGCAGCCCGCCGATCGCCGGCCCGATGATCGGGGCGATGATCATCGGCACCCCGACCGCGCTCATCACCCGCGCCATGTTCGCCCGGTCGGCCCGCATCACCAGGAGCATCTGCCCGACGGAGGCGATCACCCCGCCCGCGGCGCCCTGCAGGACGCGCAGCACGATCAGCTGCTCGATGGTCTGCGCCAGCCCGCAGAGCAGCGACACCGCGGCGAACACCGCCACCGACGCCAGGTAGAGCCGCTTGACCCCCACCCGCCGGGCCGCCCAGCCCGTCATCGGCGTCACGGCGGCCAGTGCCAGCAGGTAGGACGTCACCACCCACTGAATGGTGATCAACGGAGCGTCGAAACGCGCCGACAGAGCGTGCAGGGCGACATTCACAATGGTCGAGTCCAGGAGCGACATGATCGCCCCCAGCGCGGATATAACGATCGACCAGCGCAGTTCCGGCGAAAACGGGACTCGGGCCCCGTCCCGCTCGGTCGCGCCAACAGCGTCCGCCATGCCACCAGAATCTTGTGCAGTTGATCAGCTCGTCAACCCGGTAACGACATCGCGTGCCACACGGTCGCGGGGTTTAGGACGCCCCGCTGTCGGAAAGATCCAGCCACCACGGATTTCTCCGGGCCCATTCGATTGTTTTGGCCAGTCCATCGCGGAATGAAGTGTGACATTTCCAACCGAGCACCCTGGCCGCCCTGGTGGTGTCGGGCATCCGCCGCATCAGGTCCTCGTACGCGTCGCCCAGCGCGACCCGCGTGTCGACGGGCGAGGGCGGCGCCGCGTGCCCGGTCAGCTCGGCCACCGCCCGCACCGCCTCCGCGACGGTCATCTCGTCCATGCTGCCGATGTTGAACGCCCCGCCCTCCGGCGAGGCCACCGCCGCCAGCGTCCCCTGGACGGCGTCCTCGACATAGGTGAAGCACCGCGTCTGGGACCCGCCGTCGTACACCACGGGTGCGACGCCGTTCAGGGCCCGGTGGATGGACCGGCTCAGCACGTACGCCGGCCGCTGCCGCGGCCCGTACACGTTGAAGTAGCGCACGATCGTGGCGGCCACCCCGTGCTGCCCGGCGAACGCGTACGTCATGTGCTCGGCCATCGCCTTGCTGGTGGAGTAGGTCCACCGGTCAGCGGAGGTCGGGCCCAGGACGCGGTCGCCGTCCTCGGGCCACGGCACGGCCGGGTTCTTGCCGAACACCTCGCTCGTGCTCGCCACCAGGACGGCCGCGCCGGTCCGCGCGACCAGATCCAGCACGTTGCGGGTGCCGCCGCAGTTGATGTCGATGACGTCCAGCGGCCGGGACAGGTAGCGGTCCACGCCCACCACCGAGGCCATGTGGTAGACGACGTCGACGCCCGGCCGGATCGCGTGGGCGAGCGCCTCCGGGTCCCGCATGTCCGCTTGGACGAACGCGGCGTCCTCCCTCAGCCGCCCGAGATGGCCGGGCGGCGGGACGTTGTCGACGATCGTCACGTCGTCGCCGCGTTCGACGAGGGCCTCCGCCAGGTGCGCGCCGACGAAGCCGCACCCTCCGGTGACTACCGCGCGGGCCATGCCGGCCGTCCGATCCCCCGGTACGCGTAGCCCCGGGCGCCGAGTTCGGAGATCTTCTCCGCCGACAGGTAGGCGCGGCCGTCCACCAGCAGGCACGGCGACGCGACCGGCAGCGCTCCCAGGTCCACGTCGTGGAAGCACCGATGGTAGGCCAGGACCGCCACGCAGTCGGCGTCCCGGACGGCGTCGGCCAGCTCGGGCTCCGGCCTCGCGCCGAACACCTCCTCGGCCTCGCCGGGGTCCACGAGGGGGTCGTGCAGCCGCACCTCGGCCCCCGCCTTGGCGAGGGTCTCGATGACGCCGCGCGTCGGCGTGGCCCGCAGGTCGCCGGTGTCGTTCTTGAACGCCAGCCCCAGCACGGCCACCTTCGCGGAGGCGATATCGCGGCCGAGCTCGGCGAGCCCGTCCACGACCAGCCGCGCGGTGTAGTCGGGCATGCCCGCGTTGACCTCGCGCCCCGCGGCCGCCGTGCGGATCTCCAGCCCGCGCCGCGCCGCCGACTCGCGCACCAGCAGCGGGTCCTTGGTGAGGCAGGAACCGCCGACCCCGACGCTGGGCAGCAGGATGTTGACCATGCCGCCGCCCTTGGGGATGGTGTTGGCCGCCGCGATGACCTCCAGCGAGTCCACCTCGTACAGCGAGCAGTACTTCGCCAGCTCGTTGGCCATCGCGATGTTGAGGTCGATCCACCAGTTGTCGGCGAGCTTGACGATCTCGGCGACCTCCGCCGACGCGACGGTGATCGTCTCGACCTCCAGGGCGCGCCGCCAGAAGGCGGCCGCCTCCGCGGTGCCCTCGGGGTCGAGCCCGCCCACCACGATCGGCAGGGTTCGCAGCTCGCGCATCGCGACGCCCTCGGCGAGCCGCTCCGGGGTGAACACCAGCCGGAAGTCCCGCCCCGCCCGCAGCCCGCCCGCCTCCAGCAGCGGGGCGACCAGCCCGCGGGTGGTGCCCGGCGGCACGGTGCTCTTCACCACGACGAGCTGACCGCGCCGCAGATGACCGGCCAGGGCCTCGCAGGCCCGCCGGAGCTGCCCGTCGGCCAGCGAGCCGTCGTCGGCGACGGGCGTGCCCACGGTGATCAGCACGACGTCCGCGTCCGCGGCGGCGGCCGGATCGGTCGTGGCCCGCAACCGCCCGGACGCGAACCCGCCGCGCAGGGTCTCGGCCAGCCGGTCCTCCTGGAACCGGCAGCGGCCGGAGTTCAATTCCTCGACCAGTTCCGCGTCGATGTCGACACCGACCACCCGCATTCCGCGGTCCGCCAGGGTGGCCGCGACGCACGCGCCCACATATCCCAGGCCGATGATCGCCACGGTCGTCTCGGCGGAATCCTCGGTAACGCTCATTCCACCTCCTTGAGAGCAAGAGAGAAGCATGCGCCGGGAGCGGAAATTTATCCGGCGCCAACCTCAATTCAGCTGAATCCTAAGAAATACCGGCACTCGATATAAAGGCGTAAAAAACGCGGCGGAGATTTTCGGCGCGGCGGTCGTCTCGCCGGCGAGACGCGACCGGCCGGGTCAAGGGCCCGGCGCCCGCCGGCGCGCGGCGCGACAGGCCCGTGAGCACCCCGGAGGCGGGAGACAGGGCCACCGGGGGCAGGCCCGCCGCCCTCGCTCTGACAGCGAATTCGTCAAAGCCTCGTCAAAGCCCGGACCGCCGCGCGGCATGGCCGCGCGGCTGATTCAGCCGGAGGACGAGCCGTCGGTCTCTACCGCTGTCCCCCGTCGTTCATGGGGCTGCACTCCAGAACCCGATAGCCCTGCAACATCCTGCTGTCAGGCGATCCGAGGCACGGGCCGACGACGTCCAACCGCAGCCCCGCCGCGGCCGTCAGCGCCCTGAACCCGGTCTCCGTACGGGCCTGGCCGCCGGTGTTCAGCAGCATGCTCACGTCGTTCATCACCGCGCCGAAGTCGCGCATCGGCTCGGCGCGCTCCGGCAGGACGGGCTCCACGATCAGCAGGACGGCCTCCGGCCCCATCGCCGCACGGCAAGCCCTCAGGATCCGCCCCGCCTGCTCGTCGTCCCAGTCGTAGAGGACGTTCTTCAGCAGGTAGGCGTCGCCGCCCTCCGGAACCGACCGGTAGAAGTCGCCCGTGACCAGCCGGACCCGGTCGCGGACCCCGGCCGCGGTCAGCACCGCCTCCGCTCCCCCGATCGCCACCGGGAGGTCGAACAGGACGGCGTCGAGCCCGGGATGGGCGGTGAGGACGGCCGAGAGCAGCGTGCCGTCGGCGCCGCCCACATCGACGATCGTGCCGAAGCGCGCGAAGTCGACCCGCGCCAGGAGCCGGGGGGCCAGGAGCCGGGTGTGCGCGGCCATCCCCGCGTAGAAGGTCGCGAACTCCCCCGCGTCCCACTCGAACGCGCCCTTGCCCGTGCTGAGACTCAGCGCCGGGCGGCCCGTCCGGACGCTGTGCGCGAGATTGCCCCAGGTCCTCCACGCCTCGTCGCCGCAGAACAGCCTGCCCAGCGGCAGGACCGAGCCGTCCGTCCCGGCGCGCAGCGGGGCCGCCTCCGGCGTCGCCGCGAACGAACCGTCGTCGCGTTCGCGCACCAGCCCCAGGCAGCTCAGGGCCCGCAGGAGCCGGACGGTCGCCACCGGGTCGGCGCCGGTCGCGCCGGCCAGTTCCGCTCCGGTGCGGGGACGCTCCGCCAGATGGTCGAAGACACCCAGTTCGCCCGCGGTGTGGACGATCTGGGCGGGCAGGTGGCCGAACAGCAGGTCGAGGGCCGAGGTTCGCGGTGTCGTCATCTCAGGCGCCGTCTCCAGCGGGTCCCCCAGCCGGCGGCGCCCCGCCCAGCACCACGTGAACGTTGTCGATGAGCCTGGTGATGCCCACCGTCGCGGCCACCGCGAGGACGGCCGGGCCGGTCGCCTCCGCGGTCACGGACTCGAAGGTGTGCGGCTCGACCAGTTCCAGATAGTCGGTCTTCACCGGCGGGTCCAGGGCCGCGGCGTCCTCCAGGACGCGGCGGCCCGCCTCCAGTACCGCCCGCGGCCCGCGCTCCGACTCGGCCTGACCGGCGCGCAGCGCGCGGACGAGCGACAGCGCCGAGTCGCGCTCGGCGGGCGAGAGATGGGCGTTGCGGCTCGACAGCGCGAGCCCGTCGCCGTCCCGCACCGTCGGGACCGCCTCGATGGCGACGGGCACGTCGAGGTCGGTCACCATCCGCCGGATGACGGCGAGTTGCTGGGCGTCCTTCTCACCGAACATCGCGATGTCGGGAAGCACGCTGTTGAACAGCTTGAGCACGACCAGCAGCACCCCGTTGAAGTGGCCGGGGCGCCGCTCGCCCTCCAGGACATCCGCCATGGGGCCCGGTTCCACCGTCACCCACGGCTCGTGCGGGTACATCTCGTCGCGGTCCGGGGCGAAGACGACGTCGACGCCCTCGGCGCGGCAGATCTCCAGGTCGGTGTCGAGGGTCCGGGGATACCGGTCGAAGTCCTCGCCGGGACGGAACTGCCGGGGGTTGAGGAAAATGCTCACGATGACGGCGTCGGCCCGTTCCCTGGCGTGCCGGATAAGGACACGATGCCCTTCGTGCAGCGCGCCCATCGTCGGCACGAACGCGACCACACGGCCCTCTGCGCGCAATCCTTCCCGCACTTCCCTGAGCCGCCGTCTTGATTCGACCAGGACGGGCAGGGCGTGGACCGGTGGCGCACTCACATTCATTCTCCTCCCCGGCGAATCCGGTGGTCGCGTACACGGCCGGAGTGGACCTCAGGCAACCACGCCGCCTCGGACAGGGGAAGGGAGCATGCGACGTCTCGCCGGCGGGACGGTTCACCTGCCATTACTTCCCACGTCGGGGCGGCCCCGGACGCCGGCGGGCGGGTCCCCGCGGACAGATCTGGTCCCCGAACGCTGCAGCGCGGTGTGCGCGTTCCTCAACCTCCCGAGGACGGGTCCGGCTTGCACAGTCGGCGGGCGCTCAAATCTGGGTCTTGCGCAACCCCAAATACGAGAGTTGCGTTCTACACGGCGGCGTGCGGTGCACCGGCCGTTCCCATCCCGATGTCCACCCCCGTCGAGGCCGGAGCCATGCTGAAGTGAGGGAGAGATCGTGAGCGCCCAAGAGCCCGTGTACTGGGACCCCTACGACCCGCGGTTCTGGAACGACCCTTATCCGACCTACCGCCGCCTCCGCGAGGAGGCACCGCTCTACTACAACGACGAGCACGACTTCTACGCCGTCACCCGCTTCGCCGACGTCGAACGCGGCCTGCCGGACTGGCAGACCTTCTCCTCCGCCCGCGGCGGCATCCTCGAACTCATCAAATCCGGCATCGAGATCCCGCCGGGCACGCTCATCTTCGAGGACCCGACCATCCACGACGTCCACCGCCGCCTCCTCGCCCGGGTCTTCACCCCGCGCCGGATCGCCCAGCTGGAACCCAAGGTCCGCGACTTCTGCGCCAGGACGCTGGACCCGCTGGTGGGCGAGAAGGAGTTCGACCTCGTCAAGGCGGTCGGGATCGACATGCCGATGCGGGTGATCGGCATGCTGCTGGGCATCCCCGAGGCCGACCAGGAGGCCATCCGCGACACCGGGAACGAGGCCCTGCGCACCGAGCCCGGCCGGCCGATGGACCACCAGGACGGCACGCACTTCAGCAACGAGATGTTCCGCGACTACATCGAATGGCGCGCGAACAACCCGACCGACGACCTGATGACCGAGCTGCTGACGGCCGAGTTCGAGGACGAGGACGGCACGACCCGCACCCTCACCCATGACGAGGCCCTCACCTACACGACGGTCGTCGCCGGCGCGGGCAACGAGACCACCGGACGGCTCATCGGGTGGACGGGATCACTGCTGGCCCGGCACCCCGACCAGCGCAGGGAACTGGCGGACGACCCGTCACTGATCCCCGGCGCGATCGAGGAGGTCCTGCGCTACGAACCGCCGGGCCCCTCCATCGCCCGCTACGTCACCCGCGATGTCGAGTTCCACGGCCGGACCGTGCCCGAAGGCAGCGCCATCCTCTTCATCGTCGCCGCCGCCAACCGCGACGAGAACCAGTACCCCGACCCCGACCGCTTCGACATCCACCGCAGGATGAGCCAGCAACTGACCTTCGGCCTCGGCCCGCACTACTGCCTGGGCGCGGCGCTGGCCCGTCTCGAAGGCCGCATCGCCCTGGAGGAGATCCTCAAGCGCTTCCCCCGGTGGGACGTGGACTGGGACAACGTCAAACTGGCCCAGACCACGACCGTCCGCGGCTGGGAGACCCTCCCGATCACCATCGGCTGACCCGGCGGGCGGCGGGGTACGCCTGCCCGACGTCACCGTGCCGACCCGTGGGGTGACAGCGCCGTCCGGCCACCGGTTCCGGCTACCGGGGCAGACGATCTGGCTCGGGGCGGTGGTCAGAGACCCGCTTCGCTTCGGGCCGGATCGTGGTGACGGATCGGAAGGCGAGGGTGAGGCGCAGGATCACGGTCATGGCGCCGGCGGTGGCGGCGACGCAGATGGCGGCGAACGCGTCGGGGATCCAGGTCCAGCTCTGACGCGGCCCGATCGGCACGACGATCGGCGCCGCGATGATCCACGGGAGCGCACCCGCCAGGACCCATGCTCCGGTCAGCACGGTGCGGCGAAGCCGTGAGGCAGGGGGCGCGGGGCGGCGCAGGAGCAGTGCCGAGCGCCCTGCCGCCAGAAGCATCGCCACAGCCAGAGCCGTGGTCGCGCCAACGGTCAGGTAGTAGGTGGACGCGGACGGGGCGCCGTCGGGACGACCGCCCGCCAGCAGGCGGGCGGCGCCGAAGCCGACGTGCATGATCGCACCGTCGTGGACGAGTCCGTGGAGATTCTGCTGGACGACGATGGCCAGGTTCTGCTCAGGCAGCAGGAACAGCATCGCCGAATAGCCGGGGGTCGCGCCCGTGTGCCAGACGGCGCCGTCCAGCGGCGCCCCCAGACCTCCGATTCGCCAGCCCAGCCCGGCCCCCGTCCCGGCACCGTTGTGGAGCTTGGCTTCCTGGCGCATGAGCCGTACCGATTCGGCGGAGAGGACGTTTCTTGCGTTCCGGAGTTGGAAGGAGGCGAGGGCGGCCAGATCGTCGAGGTCGCCGCCGAGGTACCCGTAGCCCGCGCCGGAGTCGTCCACCCCGTCGGCGATCGCGGCGGGGACGCCCCAGAGAAGCTGGTGTCCGGGGGCGAGGCGGCGCGCGCGAGCCGATGCGGCGTCGGCGATGGCACCCTTCATACCCGCCGGGGCGAGCACCGCTTCACGCAGGTAGTCGGCGTAGCGGCGCTTGGTGACCGCCTCGACCACGGCCGTCAGGACCAGGTAGTTGGCGCTGGTGTAGGCGTACTCGGTGCCGGGCGGTCCCAGGGGGCGCACGCCGTCCAGTGCTCGGACGCGTTCGGCCGGGCGGGGGCAGCCGGCGTCCAGGCAGTCGGTGACCTTGGCCGTGGCCGCGGCGGGCAGTCCGGCCGTCTGGTTCAGCAGGTGGCGGATCGTGACCTTGGCGGCGTGCGCGGCCCCTCCGAAACGGAACTCCGGCAGGTGGTCGGTGACCCGGTCGTCCGGGCGCAGCCGGCCGGACTGGACGAGGGTCATCACGGCGGTCGCGGTGACCGGTTTGGCGATCGAGCCCCACAGGAACGCGGTGCGGGGCGTCACGCGGTCGCCCCGGCCGTCGGTCCCCCAGGAACGCCGGTGGATGGGGCCGTCCGGGCCGACCACGGCGTAGGAGAGCCCGGGGGTGTGCGTCGCCTCCATCCGCTCCCGGATGTACGCGTCGATCGCGCCGAACCGGTCGGGCTGCGCGGACGCGGGCGGGGCGCAGACGAGCAGGACGGACAGCAGGGCCGACATGCCCGCGGCGGCGGTCCGGAGGCGGACGCGCATCGAAGTCTTCATGGCTCCCCCCATAACAATATGGCGATACGGTTTTTATCGTATGCTGGTATGGTTATCAAGTGCCGAGGACAGCCGACCACCAACAGCGGCGGCGGCAGATCGCGGTGGCCGTCTGCGGCCTGATCTCCGAGCACGGCCTCGACGCCGTCACCGTCGCCCGGACGGCCGCCGCCGCGGGGATCTCGGTCGGTCTCGTGCAGCACTACTTCCGCACCAAGGACGACATGCTCCTGCACGCCTTCTCCCACGTCAGCGCGCAGATCCGGGGCAGGATCGAGGAGCGGATCCGAGCCGGGACCGAGCACCGGCGGCCCATCTCACGGGTGCTGGCCGAGGCGATGGCCGAGCTCATTCCCCTCGACGGCGAGCGCCGCACCGAGTTCCGGGTGGCCAGGGCCTTCGCCGGCCGTGCCCTGGACGCGCCGCGGCTGGCCGAGGTCGACGTCCGGACCGCCGACGGGCTGCGCGCGGACCTCGCCCAGGCCGTCCACAACGGCAAGGAATGCGGTGAGGTCGAGGAAGACCTCGACCCGTGGCCCGCCGCCGTCCGCCTCGCCGCGGTGACGGAGGGCCTGGCGATGCAGGTCTACCGCGACCCCGCCGGTGTGAACGGAACACCCGCCGCGCGGCTGGTCGCGGACGTCATCGACGCCGAACTCGCCGCCGTCTTCACCGGCGAGTGCCACCAGTACCGCTCAGCGTGACGCCCCAACGCCGCTGACCGGGGAAGGGCGGGTTCTCACCCGGACTCCTCTTCTGTGTCCCTCAGGGCCGTGAACGCGCGTGACTTCGAGCCGAGGATGTGCCGGGAGTAGAGCCGGGCCGCCTCGTCGCCGTCACCGGAGCGGACCGCCGCCACGATCTCGCGCAACTCCGACGCGCTGGTGGGGTAGCCGGCCGAGATGGCCTTGACGCGCAGCAGCCGGACGCGTCCGCGCAGGCCCTCCGCCAGCCGCTGGATCACGGGGCTGCCCGCGCCGGTGAAGATGACCTGGATGAACTCGTCCTTGATCTGCAGCATCGTGACGGGGTCGTCGGAGTACTCCACGGTCGCCTCCGCGAACGCCTCCATGGCCGCCTCGAGCTTGATCATCTGCGACCGGGCGGCCCGCTCGGTGAACAACCTGACCAGCAGTCCCTCGACGGCGGCCCTGGCCTCGTAGAGATCGGACGCCTCTTCCACGGTCGGCGCCGCCACCACCGCGCCCCGGTTCGGCACGACCTCGACCAGCCCCTCGGACGTCAACTCGCGCAGCGCCTCCCGCACGGTGGCGCGGGAGACGTTGAGCCGCTCCATCAGCTCGCGCTCCACGAGCCGCCGGCCGGGCTTGATCTGCAGTTCCAGGATCGCTCTGCGCAGGACGTCGGTCACCTGCTCGCGCACCGGCCGGGCGTTCCCGCCGGACAACGAGAGATCGAGGAAGTCGGACCCGCGCCGGCCGTCCGTCCGCGCGGTCGTCCGCTCCGTGTCGTCCCCGGCCATGCGGCAGCCCCCTGCTCACCATATTGTCCGACACTCGAGCACTCGCGGGCCGCTGGGCGGCACCCGCCCGTCCAGGTCCCATGATAGCGGCGGACACTGCCGCCACAACGTGCCCGAAGCCGTCATAGGATTGTCGGACAAAAATATTGACGGACCCGAGAGCGAGAACCTAGTGTCTGCGGGAACGCGATTCTCGCGAGGCAGGAGGCTCCTTGACTGCCCACCACGTGATGCGTCTCGCTCCCGACTTTGGTCCGACAATCTCAGCGCCGACGGTGCCGTCGAGGCGCCGTCCGGGACCCGCTGACGAGTACTGGCGGAAGAACGACGAGAGCCATGCCTTCCCCCGGGGGCTCTACGACGCCATGGCCGGGGCGGGCCGGCTGGGCATCGCCCTTCCCACGATCGTGAAGCACGGCTCGGCGGAACCGCGCCGGGAGATCCTGCCGACCGACACGACCCGGATCTCCACCCGCGCCCGCCGGGACGGCGACGGCTGCAAGGTGTGGATCACCGAGCGCGCACTGGGCGGGCCGGTGGCCTTCCGGCGCGAGCGGAAGCGGCAGCCGAATCGGGGCGGTCACTGACAGCGGGCCCCGGCTCTCGGTGCCGACACCCCCGGTTCTCGGAAGGGAGCCTCAGCAGATGTCCCTACGTTCGATCACCGCGTCCCTCCTCTGCCTCGCGCTGGCGGCCACCGGCTGCGGCGGAAACGGCGGCGGCCGGGGCGACGGCACGATCACGCTCCGGGTGGCGGAGTCGTTCCCGCAGAAACACGTGATCGCCAGGACGCTGTCCCAGCGGTTCATGCAGAACGTGGAAAAGGCGTCCGGCGGCCGCATCGAGTTCGACTACTTTCCCGGCGAGCAGCTCGGCAAGGCGGCCGATCTGATCGACGTGGTCAAGGGCGGCGTGGCCGATATCGGCTACATGGCGCCGCAGTACGCCAGCGAGAGCATGCCGCTGGGCGGGGTCATCGGGCTGCCGGGAATCTATCCGGACGCCGCGTCCGGCGCCCCCGCCTACTACGCGCTGGTGACCGGCAGGCTCTACCAGGAGGAGATCAGGAAGGACGAGGTCTTCCCGCTGTTCAGCTTCGTGACCGGCGAGTACCAGGTGGTGACCGCCGGGAAACGGGTGACGACGCCGGCCGGGATGCACGGCCTGCGCGTCCGGACGACCAGCGGCTACATGGAGATGACCGCGAAGGAGTTCCGGGCGGTCCCGGTGTCGATGGCCGCGCCTGAGATGTACCAGGCGATGGAGCGCGGCACGATCGACTCGGCCATGATCAGCGCCGAGAGCATCCGGCCCTACGGGCTCGACGACATTCTCCGGTACATCACCACGAACCTCTCCCTCGGAGGATTCGGCGGCTTCTACGCCATCAACGACGACACCTGGAGAAAACTGCCGCCGGATCTGCGGAGAATCATGGTCGAGGAAGGCAGGAAGGTCTCCATCGACTCGGGCCGGGTCTTGACCGAGGACAAAAAGCAGGTCCTCCGGGATTTCGAGAAGAAAGGCATCACCCTCACCACGGTTGCGGCGGAGGAGAAGGCGAAGTTCGACCGGGTCTCCGGTGAGATCCAGCGGTCGTGGGCCAGGGACATGAACGGGCGCGGGCTGCCGGGCGACGACATCCTCGCGGAACTGCGCCGACTCGTGAGGGACGGCGGATGACTACCCCGGAGAACGGAGCTGAGACGGTGCGGCCGAAGAGAGGACCGCTGGAGAAGGCGGAGGACGCGCTCCGCCTCGTGGTGGGCGCGGCCCTCCTGCTGATGGTGACCGCCATAACCCTGGACGCCGCGGGCCGCTACCTGTTCGGCTCCTCGCTGCCCGGCACGATCCGGATCACCGAGTGGTTCCTGATGCCCGCCGTGGTGTTCCTCAGCTGGGGCGCCGCGCAGCGCCACCGCAAGCACGTGGCGGTGGACCTGCTGCGGCAGCGGCTGCCCGTCCGGGCGGTCGCGGTGCTCAAGCGGCTCGCCGACGCGCTCGGGCTGGTGCTGTTCGGGCTGGTGCTGTGGACGACCGCGGGGTTCGCGGTCGACTACTGGGGCCGGTGGAGCGTGGAGTCCCCGTCCCTGCCCGCCGGACCGTCCCGCGCGATCGTGGTCGTCGGCGCGGCGTTCATGGTGCTCCGGCTGGCCGTGCAGGTCGTGCGGGGCGGCGAGGCCGCCGGCGACGAGGAGTGACGGTGGAGATCCTTCTTCCTTTCCTGCTCCTGTTCGCCCTCCTGGCGATCGGCGTTCCGGTGGCGTTCTCCCTCGGCCTGTCCGGCCTGGCCGGCCTGCTGATGTCGGTCGGGCCCCAGGCGACGCTGACGGTGCTGGGCACCGCGACCTACCGGGGCGGCAGCGACTTCCTGCTGACCACGGTGCCGGCCTTCCTGCTGATGGCGGAGTTCCTGGCGGGCGGGCGCATCGCCACGAACCTGTACGAGGCGATGTTCGCCTGGTTCGGCCGGATCCGCGGCGGGCTGGCCATCGCGACGACCGTCGCGTCCGGCGGCATGGGCGCGATGACCGGTTCCAGCACCGCCACCGCCGCGACCTTCTCCGCGGTCGGCGTCCCGCACATGCGCGAGTACGGGTACCAGGACCGGCTGAGCGTCGGGTCGATCGCCGCGGCGGGGACGCTGGCGTCCATCATCCCGCCCAGCGTCGCGCTCATCGTGTACGGCATCGCCACCGAGACCCCGATCGGTGATCTGTTCGCCGCCGGGGTCGTCCCCGGCGTCATCACCGTCGCCGCGTACGCGCTGGTCATCTACCTGTGGGTGCGGTGGCGGCCCGGCATCGCGCCCGACCGCCCCGAGCCGATGCCGCTGGCGAGGAAGCTCCGGCTGCTCGTCAACGTGTGGCCCACGATCCTGCTGGTCGTGATCGTGCTCGGCGGCATCTACTCGGGCGTCGTGACCGCCACCGAGGCGGGCGCGGTGGGCGCGGTCGGCGCGCTGCTGCTCAGCGTGTCCACCGGCGGCCTGCGCATGGCCGACCTGCGCAGGTGCCTCATGCGGGCCGCGGAGACCACCACGATGATCATCTCGATCGTGGTGTTCGCGACCATCTTCGGCTACTTCCTCACCTCGACCCGGGTCGCGCCGGCCATCGTGGACGCCATCGAGTCCGCCGGCCTGCCCAAGCTGGGCGTCATGGTGCTGATCGTGCTGCTGTACCTGGTGCTGGGCACGTTCATGGACCAGATCGCGATCCTGCTGGTCACCCTGCCCATCACGTTCCCGCTGGTCACCAGCCTCGGTTACAGCGAGATCTGGTTCGGCATCCTGGTGATCAAGCTCGGTGAGATCGGGCTGATGTCGCCGCCCCTCGGGCTGAACGTCTACGTCGCCGCGGGCTCGGTCCCCAGGGTGAAACTGGGCGAGGCGTTCCGCGGCGTCGTCCCCTTCATGGTCATGGAACTGCTGCTGATCGTGCTGCTGTTCCTCGTCCCGGCGCTCGCCACCTGGCTGCCCGGACGATGAGCGCCCTCTCCCGCGAGACGGAGGAGAACCCCTTGGGCCCCCTTGACGGCATCCGAGTCCTCGACTTCACCAGCACGTTCCTCGGCCCCTACTGCACGATGATGATGGCGCAGCTCGGCGCGGACGTCATCAAGGTGGAGCCGCGGCACGGCGACGTCGTGCGCGGTGTCGGCGCCGCCCGCAACCCCGGCATGTCCGCGACGTACATGACCGTCAACGCGGGCAAGCGCGGGATCGTCCTGGACCTGAAGTCGCCGGAGGGCCGGCGGATCCTGGACCGCATGGCCGCCGGCGCCGACCTGGTGATCCACAACATGCGGCAGGAGACCGCGGTGTCGCTCGGCATCTCCCACCGGCGCCTCCGCGAGGTCAACCCGCGGATCATCGTGGTGGAGGCGTTCGGGTTCGCCCCGGACGGCCCCGACGCGGGACGGCCCGCCTACGACGACGTGATCCAGGCCGCCTGCGGCCTGGCCGATCTGGAAAGCCGGCGGCAGGGGCGTCCCCAGTACGTCACCACGATCCTCGCGGACAAGGTCTGCGCGCTCGTCGCCATGTACGCGGCGATGGCCGCCCTGTTCGAGCGCGAGCGGACCGGCGAGGGGCAGAACGTCGTCGTCCCGATGTACGAGAGCATGGTGAGCTTCCTCCTCCACGAGCAGCTCGCGGGCGAGGCGTTCGTCCCCGCGCTCGGCCCGGCCACCTACCCGCGGACGACCTCGAGGTTCCGCAGGCCGTACCGGACGAAGGACGGCCACATCGGCGTGATCCTCTACACCGACGGCCACTGGCGCTCCTTCTTCGAGTCCATCGGCCGGCCCGAGCTGGCCGGCGACCCGCGCTACCGCGACATCGGCGCCCGCACCCGCAACATCGACGAGCTGTACTCCCTCGTCGAGACGGAGCTGGCCGCCGGGACGACCGGGCACTGGATGCGCCGCTTCCGCGAGCTGGACTGCCCGGCGATCGAGGTCCGCACCGTGGACGACCTGATCGCCGACCCGTACCTCAACGAGGCCGGGGTCATCGTGGAGCAGGACCACCCCAGCGAGGGCCGGGTGCGCAACCTCGGGATGCCGGCCCGCTTCTCCCTGCACTCGCGTGCGCCGGGAAGCCTCCGGCACGCTCCCCGGCTCGGGGAGCACACCCGGGAGGTGCTCGCCGAGTTCGGCTACTCCCCCGAGCAGGTGGCCGCCTGGGCCGAACGGGGCGTCGTCGGCGCCGAGCCGCGGGCGACCGGATGAGCACCACGATCGCGACGGAGCAGGACCGCCGCGTCCTCCGCATCACCCTGAACGTCCCCGAGACGCGCAACGCCCTGTCGACCCGGATGATGGGCGAACTGTCGGAGGCCATCCGGGGGGCACCGGGCAGGGGCACGCGGGCGGTGCTCCTGACCGGTGCCGGCCCGGCGTTCTGTTCCGGAATGGACCTCCGGGAACGCAGCGGCGGGAAGGCGGCCTCGGGACGTCCCCTGATGGAACTCGTCCACGCGATCGGCCAGGTGCCCGTACCGGTGGTGGCCGGGGTGCGGGGCGCCGCGCGGGCGGGCGGCCTCGTCCTCGCCGCCGCGTGCGACATCACCGTCGCCGACGCCCGCGCGACGTTCGCGATGCCCGAGCCCCTCCTCGGCCTCGTCCCGGAGATGACGCTGGCGGTGCTGGCGTCCCGGGCACCGTCGGCGCCGCTGCGCCGCCACGTGCTCACCGGCACGGTCTTCGACGCCGCCGCGGCGCTCCAGATGGGACTGATCTCGCAGGTCAGCCCGGCCGGAACGTTCGACCAAGACATCGCGGGCATCCTCGACGACCTGAACCGCTGCTCTCCGGACGCCGTGGCCGCCACCAAGCGAAGACTCGCCACGGCCCTGCCCCCGCTGGAGAACCTCCTGGCGGCGGCCGACGCCTCCGACGCCGGCTTCACCGCACCCCACGCCCGAGAAGGCGTCGAAGCGATCCGGGAAGGAAGGACACCGCCCTGGCTGACGCCGCCGGACCAGGGGCAGGCCCCTTGATCGGGCGCTGGTCCTGGACGACCGCCGCCCGGCCCTCGCCGACCGGCCTGGCAACCACCGGGTGGCCTGGCGGACGAGTCGCTACGTGGCGCAGTGATAGTTCTCGGCGGATTTCGGGTCGCCCTGGCCGTTGTACCGGGCGGCCTTGGGGTAGGCGCAGAGGTCGCGGGTGACGCGTGTGCCGTTGTCGGTGACCGACGCCGGGAGCGTGGCGGGGGCCTGGCCCTTCTCCACCCAGTTCACGAGGGCCGTCAACGCGTCGTCGGGTACCGGTCCGCCGGCGCCCAGCAGGCCGCAGTGCCCGACGCCGGGTGCGAGGAACAGCCGGTAGAAGGAATCGGTCTCCTGAGCGCCGCCCATGGCCGTCTGCACTCGGCGGTAATAGTCCACCGTGCCCTGCGGGAAGATCAGTGGGTCCGCCTGGCCGTGCCAGGTGATGATTTTGCCGCCGGCGTTCTTGAAGGCGGTCAGGTCCGGGTCGTCAGCACCGATGATCTGGTTGTACTCGGCCCGGGACTGCCGGATCAGACTTTCGAGTCGCGCGGGCGTGATGGTGGAGGTGTCGAACGAGGGGTTCTTCTCGAGGAAGTACGTGACCCAGTCGGCGATCATGCTGATGGGCGAGCCGCTCCTGCCGAAACTCGTGCCGGCGAGAACGTCGAACGAGGCTCCCTTGGGAAGGCCGTACCACAGCGGCCTCCCGCCGTCGGCGGAGATCGGTCCCTGCCAGATGCGGCGCACGACCTCGGCGTCCTTCGCGGTGAGGGTCTTCTCGCGGAAATCGCATCCGACCTTCTTGCCGATCATGCTGCGCGGGTCGAAACCGCACGTCTCCGGCCGGTCGATGATGCCGTCGGCGACCCCGTCGTCCTTGTCGCAGGCGGCCACGGCGGCGTCGGTGAACGTTTTGAAGACGCACGAGCTCGGGAAGTGCCTCTCGTCGTTCATCACCACCTGCGGCCACATCTCGGACGGGACGAAGCGATCGAAGTTGGTCGCCGGGGCCGATGCCACGACGCCGTCGTAGTCCGTGGGATGGCGCTGCGCCTCCATCAGGCCCTGGCGGCCGCCGTTGGAGCAGCCGTTCCAGTAGGAGTAGGACGGGGGCTTGCCGTAGAAGCCCGCGACGATCTGTTTCGCGGCCACCGTCATGTCATGCACGGAGCGGTGGGCGAAGTTGGTCAGCAGCTCGGTGTTGACGGTTCCGTCGGATTTCAGCGCCCAGGGTGCCGGGGTGATGGGGTTGAAGCCGACGCCCGCGTCGGTCGCCGCCGCCGCGTACCCCTGCCGCACGGCCGCGGGCAGGGTCGGGACGGCGCCGAGTGTGAGGTAGGGGGTGACGGGTCCCAGCAGGAACCCGGCGGAGTAACCGCCGCCGCCGGTTCCCTGGAACCGCCCGTTCCATCCGCTGGAAGGCAGCCACACCACGACCTTGACGTCGTCACCGGCTCCCGGGTGCGTCAGGGTGAGCGTCACCTCGCAGTGCGCCGGCACCTTGGAGATCGCGTCAGCCGCCTTCCGAGTCGTCTCCATCGACGTGACGGCCGCGCCGGGGACGGCCGGACGGGTGGCGATCCGGCAGGCGTCACCGGTATCGGCGTGCACCGAACCGGTCATGCCGGCGGGCGAGGCGATCGCGACCGTCAGAACGATAAGGGTGAAGGGGGATTTCCTCGATCGGGGCTTCATCGTCCTCCTTGTTCTGCGCGTTTCCGCGGCTATGGGGCACGCCGCGGTAGAACGGGAGCGCCTTGAGTTCATCGGACGGTACGGCGTTCCAAGAAACGGCGCTGCGCACGTTCCGCTAAGAAGCGGGAGCCCGCTGGCGGCGGGGGCTCACGTTCTTGACAAAGGGAAGTTCGGTGGGCGCGCGACAATGCGGCGCGGTCGATACGGCGCGGTGCGATGAGCCTACGGAAGGAGGCGAAAATCGTTCCCGGACGAGGGGACGCGAGCCCGGGCGGCGACGTGGTTCAGATCAGGTCTTGTCGCCCATGGCCGGGTTGCTCATTCGTCCTTCAGCAGCAGTTTCGTGCGGAGGACGATCTCCATTTCGAATTTCCAGTCGGGATCGTTCATCTCGTCGCCGAACAGTTCCTGCAGCCGGCGCATGCGGTACCGCACGGTCTGGGCGTGGACGTGGAGGCGGGCGGCGATCTCGGGCGCCCTGCCCCCGGACGCCAGCCAGGCCAGCAGGGTCTCGTCCAGGCGGTCCCGCTGCTGGGGTTTCAGCGCGGCGAGCGGCCCGTACCTGCGGGCGGTCATCAGCCGGATCACGTCCTCGTTGTGCGACAGCAGCAGTGTGGACAGCTCGTCGCTGCAGCGGACGTAGTGGTCGCATCGGATGACGCCCCGCCGGACCAGTGACAGCGCCTGCCCGGCCAGGCGCACCGACAGGGCGGCCTCGGCGAGCGACACGCTCGGGCCGATGGCGAACGGTGTGTCGCGCAGTGCGCGGGCCAGCATGTCCTGCCGGCCGGGGGCGTCGGGGTCCGGTACGAGCAGGCGGGGGTCGGGCCGTTCCAGGTCCATCAGCACGTCCGGACCGATGGCGGGTGCCAGCCGGCCCGCCCCGGCGTCCCAGTCGGCGATGGCCACGCCGGCCACGGTCGCCGGAAGCCTCCAGTCCGCCTCCCGCGCCAGGTCGGCGAGTGCTTCGCCGGACGTGGCCTGGTCCTCGCTCAGCACCAGCTCGAACAGACGGCGGCGCAGGCTCTTCAACCTGTCGGTGGTGCTCTGGCGCGCCTGGGCGTATCCCTGGACGGAGTATTCCGCGATCTCCTCGACGTAGGCGAAGACCATCTCGGCGAGCAGCGACATCCTCTCGGCCGGCCAGCCCGCCCGGCGTCCCACCTCGGCGATCCGGCGCCAGCCGACCCGTGCCGCGACCCGGTAGGCCGCCTGGAGCGCCGCCAGGTCCCTGCCGGCCCGGTACTCGCCGCGGCCGAGATCCCTGAAGACCTTGATCTCGTGGTCGCGCGGCGCCGGCGGGTCGGCGGCGCGGTCCACGAACCGCTCCAGCGCCTGTTCGACGACCGACCGAAGGTCGCCCTGGTCACGTCCTCGGCACGGATGGTCGAACTCGGCGACCGAATGCCGGATCTCCGCGCCGATCTCCTCCGCCAGTGACGGCAGTTCCGGGCGGAGCCTGGCGACCTCGGACGTCAGGCCGGGGAGCGGTGTGCGATCGCGGCCGGCGGGGGCGCGTCGGACGGTGGTGACCTGTGGCATGGACGGACTCCCTCACAGGGCGCGGGGGCCGCTGGGAAGGGCGGCTCCTGTGGGCGGATCTGGTGTTGTTCCATCCCCCGGCTGACGTGGTCCTCAAGGGTCACCGACCGCCCTCTCCCCGTCGCCGGCGCTCGTGACGGGCGCGTACTGCATGTCGACGACAAGGGCCACCATCCGGATGAGCCGGTCGGTGAACTCCTCGGGGTCGAGCGGATCCTCGCCCTCGACGACCCAGGCGTTGACGAGCACGGACGCGCCGCCGACCAGGAACACGGCGAGGTCCTCGATCGTGCGCGGATCGAGCCGCTCGCCGTAGAGCTGCCCGAGTGCCTCCCGGTTGTACGGGATGAGCAGGGCGCCCAGCGCCTTGTTGATTCCGTAGCCGCACGCCCCGGTGAAGATCACCCGGTAGAACGCCCGGTGGCCGGCGAAGTGGCGCGCCAGGGCCAGCACCTGACCGCGTCCCGTCGTGTCCGCTATGCCGGTGACGCTCGGTACCAGCTCGCGCCGCCCGAGATCGAGCGCGGTCTCCAGCAGCAGCGTGTCACGATCCCCGAACTGCTGGTAGACCACCTGCCGGCTCACGTCCGCGGCCTCGGCGAGGTCGGAGATCGGGACGGCCGCCGTGCCCCGCTCGGTCACCAGGTCGATCGTGGCCCGCATGAGGGCGGCCCGCGAACGGCGGACCCGCCGGTCCTTGACGGGTGCGCTCCCCGGCAGCTGGTACGTCACAGCCACGATGATGGACAGGTGTCAATAAAATAGCAAGTGTCCATGTCCCGTCGATCAGGGACGGCGTCATCGGCCCTCCTACTCCCACGCGTCGGCGGACGAAGGCGGACACGGTTCGGGCGAGGGGATGCGCACCGGCTTCCGGATCCGTTTTGGACCGCGCCAGATTCACGGCCGCAGGCGATGAATTTCCGTTGTGTTGCGGTCTAGCATGTCGTGGATGGACAAGCGTGACCCGGGCTTTCTCAACGCGCGCGTGCCCAACTTCGCCCGCGTGATGAACTACCTCGACGGCGGGAAGGACAACTTCGCCGTCGACCGGGTCATGGGGGACGAGCTTCTCAGGATCGCACCCGAGGTCCCGACGGTCGTCGCGGAGTCGCGCAAGTTCGTGTCCAGGGCCGTCACGTTCCTGGCGGAGGCGGGTGTCCGGCAGTTCGTGGACGTCGGGTGCGGTCTGCCCACCCATGGGAGCGTCCACGAGATCCTGCACGACCTCGGGGTGAACGCCCGCGTCGTCTACGTGGACGAAGACCCTGTCGTGGTGGCCCACGGCAAGGCGATCGTGGCGACGCGGGGGGAGGCGGTCACGGACGACTGCCCGGTGACCAGGGTCGTCCAGGCCGATCCGCACGATCCCGACGCGATGCTGGACCATCCGGAGCTGACCAGCGTGATCGATCTCCGGCGCCCGACCGCGATCCTCCTGCGCGCCCTGCTCGCCGTCTTCGACGACGACACCGCCGCCAGGGTCGCCGAGCGCCTGGTCGCCCGCCTCTCCCCCGGCGGCTACCTGCTGCTCGGCCATGCCTTCCGCGATCCGTTCGAGGAGAAGGCCGACGAGATGTCCAGGCACTTCAACCAGGGCCCCCTCATGGAGGGAGATCGCAGGCACGTCCGGAGCCTCGCGCACGTCGCCCGGTTCCTCGACGGACTCGACGTGGTCCCGCCCGGCCTGACGCCCCTGCCCGCCTGGCGCCCCCGCTTCGGGGAACCCAGCGTCGACCCCGAGACCTTCTGGGTGGCGGGCGCCGTCGGCCGCAAACCCTGACGGGTCAGGCTCCCCAGGGGAGCATGGTCAGGTGGAGGGGGTTCTCGCCGGCCACTTCGCCGCCGAGGATGCGCAGGGCCTGGTCGAGGTCGTCGAGGCCGAACCTGTGCGAGTGGAGCTGGGAGAAGGGGTAGTCGCCGTCGGCGAGCATCTGCACGGCTTGCCGCGTGCTGGCCGCCGAGGATCCGAACACTCCCCGGATCTGGTGCTCCTGCGTGATCAGGGTGGTCAGGTCGAGACCGTCCAGCGCCGCGGTCTTGATGCCGGCCGCCACGAGCCGGCCGCCCTGCCGCAGGGTCGCGAGTCCGTCCTTGGTGGGCGCGGTGGCGCCCGGGACGGTGTCGATGACGACGTCGACGCCCTGCCCGTCGGTGAGTTCGCGAACGCGGGAGACGGTGTCGTGCGCCGTGGTGTCGATGAGCTCGTCGGCCCCGAACCGGGAGAGCAGGGCGGCCTTGTGCCGGTCGCGGGCGAGCCCGGTCACGATGATCTGGCGGGCGCCGGCGCGGTGGGCGACGGCCGCGCAGGTGAAGGCGCGCTGGCCGGCGCCGAGGATCAGGACGCGGTCGCCGCGCCGGACGCGTGCCGCGCCGGTCGTCCAGTGGATGGCGTTGCTGAGCGGGTTGAAGAGCGTGGCGTCCTCGTCGTCGAGGTGCGGGGGGATCTCCACCATGAAGGTGCCCGGCAGCAGGACCATGTACTGCGCGTTGCCTCCCCACAGCCCGGTGCCGGTCGAGAGCGGGATGGTCGAGTAGCGGCGCTCGTCGCGGCACCGGTCGCCGGTCCGGCCCGCGCATTCGGCGCACCGGCCGCATCTGATTCCCGGGTCGACGGCGACCCGGTCCCCGGGGCGGACGTTCCACTGCTCGGCGGCCTGTTCGTCGACCAGTTCCAGTACGCCGACCATTTCGTGGCCTGACACCAGCGGCAGCGGTGCCAGGGTGGGCGAACTCTTTCGCAGGTGTCCGGTGTAGAGGTCGTAGTCGCTTCCGCACAGGCCGTTGGCCGTCACGCGGAGGATCGCGCCACCGGGAGGCGGGCTGTCGGGTACGGGAAGGGACTGGAGCCGGATCTCCCGGTCCCCTACTGTGACTGCCGCCTGCGACTGCATATCGCTCCCTTCCAGAAACTGCTCTGCACGACCGCGTCGCGCGGGTCAGACGGTGCTTGGGCCTGCCGGGCGCAGGCGGAGGTGGTGCGGGCCGAGTTCGTCCAGCGTGGCGACGCCGAGCAGCCGCATGGTGCGCAGGATGTCGGCGCGCAGGATCTCGCCGGCGTGTTCGACGCCTTGCCGCCCCCCGGCCATGAGGCCGTAGAGGTAGGCGCGCCCGACCAGGACGGCTTTGGCGCCCAGCGCGACGGCGGCCACGACGTCACCGCCGGTCAGCACACCCCCGTCGAGGTAGACCTCGGCCTGGTCGCCGACGGCTTCGACGACGCCGGGCAGGAGTTCCAGAGGGACCGGCGCCCTGTCCAGTTGGCGGCCGCCGTGGTTGGACACCACCACCGCGTCCGCGCCCAGGTCGACGACTCTGCGCGCGTCCCGGACGCTCTGGATGCCTTTCACCACCAGGGGCCCGGACCAGGCCTGGCGCAGCGCCGCCAGGTCGTCGAAGGTGAGGGCGGGGTCGAGGAGTTCGTCGACGACATCGGCGAAGGTCGCGGTGGAGGAGTCGACGCAGGCGAACGACAGCGGCCGCGTGGTCAGCAGGTTGAGCCACCAGGACGGGTATCTGGCCATGTCGAGCATGGTCGACATGGCCAGCGACGGCGGTATGGTCAGGCCGTTGCGGACGTCGCGGAGCCGTGCTCCCGCGACGGCCGTGTCGACGGTCAGGATCAGCGCCGAGTACGCCGACGCCTCGGCGCGGCGCACCAGTTCCATGGCCGCGGCACGGTCGCGGCCCATGTAGAGCTGGAACCAGTTGTCGCCCTTGGGCGCCGCCGCCGCGAGGTCTTCGGGCGTGGTCGTGCCCATCGTCGACAGCGCGTAGGGGATGCCCAGCGCGGCCGCCGCGCGGGCCACGGCCGGTTCGCCTTCGGCGTGCATCAGGCGGGTGAACCCGGTCGGGGCCAGGACGAGGGGCAGTGCGGCCGGTCTGCCCAGCAGGGTCGTGGAGGTGTCCACCCGGGAGACGTCGCGCAGCACGCGGGGCTGGAACTCGACCCTGGCGAAGGCGGAGCGGGCACGGGCCAGGCTGGTCTCGGTCTCGGCGGCGCCGTCGACGTAGTCGAAGACGGCCCGGGGAACGCGGCGGCGCGCGATCGCCCTCAGGTCCCTGATCGACGCGGCCCGCGCCAGGTGGCGCGGCCGTGTACGGGCGCCGGAGGCGGGCGCGATGAGCGGTCGCAGTTCCGACCACCGGGGCAGGCGCCGGTTCATGGACGCGGGTGCCGGTCTCATCGGCCGCCGTCCCAGCCGGCGACCTTGGGCACCGAGGAGTAGTCGCGGAAGAAGCGGCTGGCCGAGTCCGGGTCGATCGGCACGTGCACCAGCGCGGGCCCGCCGTCGCCGGCGGCGATGGTGCGGACCCCGCGCAGGTCGGCCAGGGTGTCGATCCGGTGGTAGTCCAGGCCGAACGCGGGTGCGAGGGCGGCCAGGTCGGGGTGGGGCACCGCGGCCAGGTGGCTGGGGATCCCGCGGCCCCGGGTGTACTGCACCTCGGCGCCGTAGCCGCCGTCGTCCAGGACGACGATGATGAGCCGCAGCCGCTGTTCGGCGACGGTGGCCAGTTCCTGCAGGGCCATCATGAGGGATCCGTCCCCGGTGAAGTGGACGGTCCACTGGCCGGTGCCGGCGAGGGAGGCCCCCATCGCCGTGCCCAGCCCGAGCCCGATCGACCCGGCGTGGATCGGGTAGATGAAGTGGTCGGGGCCCGCGGGTTCGACGTAGGCCACGATGTCGGCGGTGGCCTGGCCGGTGTCGGAGGCCAGCACCGCCCCCGGCGGGAAGCATTCGCGCATGGCCAGCGCCACCTCCCCCACCAGGAACGGCGCGCGGACGTCGTCCTCGGCGGGGCGGCCGGGCGGCCGGCGCATCTCGGCGACGCGGTTGAAGGGCGGCAGGGGCGCGGGAGCGCGGCGGGCGGCGCCCTGGTTCTTGCGGAGGTCGTCCAGGAGCGCCTCGCAGGTGAGGTGCGCGTCCCCGACGATGCCCAGGTCGGGGACCCTCCAGCGGCCGATGGCGGCGGGGTCGGCGTCGATGTGGACGATCGTGGACCCGTCGAGCAGTTCGGTGGCCGTCCACAGGTTGAGCGAGCAGCCGACGGCCAGGACCAGGTCCGCGGCGCCGATCACGTCCGCGCCGCGTCCGGTGGCGAAGCCCCCGCAGATGCCGATGTGGCGGTCCCCGCCGAGCAGGCCCTTGCCCAGCAAGGTCGTGGCCAGGGGGGCGTCCAGGTGTTCGGCCAGGCGGTGGACGGCGTCAATGGCCTCCGGGGCGGCGGCGCCCCGGCCCGCGAGGATGACCGGGTTCTTCGCGGCGGCGAGCAGTTCGGCACCGGCGGCGATCGCCTCCGGGCTCGGCGTCACGGGCCGCGCCCGCCAGCTCAGCGCGTGCTCGGGGAGCGTTTCGGGGAGTTCGCCGGTGAGCAGGAGGGAGTCGGCGACCTCGTACAGCAGGCTGGTGTCGACCCCCAGGACGTAGGGGCGGCGCTCGGTGAGCGCGCCCGCGAACACCGCGCGGACGTCGTCGGCGAGGAACGCCAGGCCGCGGGTCTCGCGCCAGCCCGCGCCGGTCAGGGCCACCAGTTCCCGGGTGGGGAACCGCTGGGAGTTGTGCAGGTCGGCGCGCGGCGTCACTCCGGTGAGCAGCACCAGCGGGGTCCCGTGCCGGGCGGCCTCGGTCAGCGCGGTGACCGTGTTGGTGAATCCGGGGCCCTGGGTGACCGACGCGAACCCGACCGATCCGGTACGCCGGGCCCAGCCGTCGGCCATGCTCACGGCGGCGTCCTCCCGGCGGGCGCCGACGAAGCGGACACCGAGCTGGTCGAGGGCCGTGGCGACGGCGATGTTGCCTTCGCCGAGGAGACCGAACTGAACGGTCACCCCCGCGTCGCGCAGGTACCTGGCGATCATCTCGCAGGCGAGCATGGGCGCTTTCCTCCATCCCCTGTCCCACCCGGGTGGGTGTGGGTGTGCCGGTTCATCACGGTGTGCCGGGTCATCACGCGCCGGGCCGCCATGGCCGGTCGCGGTCGTGCGGCCGGTCGTCGTCGTGGCCGTGCGGCCGTGCGGCGTCCTGCGGCTGTGCGCGCCGCCGGTAGGCGGACAGGGACGCCCGGCGCGTGTAGCGCCAGAAGTCGATCACCCGCCACGGCATGTTGGCGATCACCCGGCCGCGGGAGTTGGCGTACCAGGTGGTGAACCCGGGCTGGGTCCAGATCATCTTGGCGTGCGCTTCGTCGACGGCGCGGGTGTAGTCCTCCCACTCCTCTTCGCGGATCTCGACGGAGCGGACCCCGGCGTCGACCATCCTGCACATCAGGTCGGTGAGGTAGTGGGCCACGCACTCGGCCAGGAAGATGAAGCTGCCGCCGTGGCCCAGCGAGCTGTTGGGCCCGTAGAGGATGAACAGGTTGGGGAACCCGGGGGTCGCCACGCCCAGGTACGCGCGGCCGTCGTCGTCGTTCCACGCCTCGCGCAGCGTCACCCCGTCGCGTCCCTTGATGGTCAGGGGGTGGGTGGGGCGCTGGGCCTCGAAGCCGGTCGCCAGCACCACGATGTCGGCGGGCCGGCGCTCGCCCGTCGAGGTCACCACATGGTCGCGGGTGAGCTCGGCCACGCCCTCGGTGACGAGCGTGACGTGGTCCCGTTTGAGGGCCCGGAACCATCCGTTGTCCAGCAGCATCCGCTTGCCGAAGGGCGGGTAGTCGGGCAGCGTCTTGTCGACCAGGTCGGGGCGGCCGTCCAGCTCGGTGCGCAGGTAGCGCTCGAAGAACCGGCGGTGGCCCTCGTTGATCTCGTTGATGGAGCGGGGGCGCAGCGGCCAGTCCGGGTCCAGTTGCAGGGAGGGGTGGACCTTGTCGTTGAAGATCCAGCCGAGCCGGACCCGGTACCACTCGTAGTAGAACGGCACGTGGCGGATCAGGTAGTGCATGCCGGCCGGGATCGACTCGAAGTAGTAGTCGCTCGGCGCGACCCACTGCGGCGAGCGCTGGAAGACGGTGAGCTCGCCGACCTGGTCGACGATGGCCGGCACGATCTGCATGGCGCTGGCCCCGGTGCCGACGATCGCGACGCGCTTGCCCCGCAGGTCCAGCCCGGCGGGCCAGTGCGAGGCGTGGAAGACCTGCCCGCCGAAGTCGTCCAAGCCCGCGATGTCGGGCAGTTTGGGTTTGCTGAGCTGGCCCACCGCCGAGACCAGTACCGGCGCCCGGTGCCGCTCGACCCCGCCGGCGGTGCGCACGGTCACCGACCACAGGCCGTCCTGGTCGTCCCAGACCGCGTCCAGGACCTGCGCGCCGAACCTGACGTTGTCGACCAGGTTCAGATCGCGGGCCATGTCGCCGACATAGGTCTCCAGCTCCTCCCGCTTGGCGAAGTGCTGACTCCACTCCCGCTGGTAGAAGGAGAAGGAGTACAGGTAGCTGGGGGTGTCGACGCCGCAGCCCGGATAGGGGTTGTTGACCCAGGTGCCTCCCACCCGGTCGTTCTTCTCGAAGATGACGTGCGGGACGCCGGCCGTCGTCAGGTCCCGGGAGAGCGTCAGCCCGGAGATCCCGGCCCCGATGATGATCACCGACAGGCCCGACGACGCGGCGTCGCGCTCGCAGGACGGCGGGATCCGGGGGGCGAACCCCAGTTCCTCGGCGACCATCGGCTCGTACTCGGGCGGGACGTCCTCGCCCATGCTGGCGCTCATCAGCTCCAGCAGCTCCCGGCCCTTCGGCGCGGGCCGGGCGACCGGCTCGCCCTTGGACCACCGCAGCGTCGCCTGCGCGGCGGCCACCCGCAGCTCCTCCTGCACCTCGGGTGGGAGCCCGCCGGTGGGGTTGTCGTCCAGGCCCTTGGGCCGGGTGGTCCGGTAGCGCTCGCCGAGCCAGGCTCGGTCGCCGGTGAGCTGGTAGAGGACGGGCAGCAGGGTGGGCACGTTGGCGTCGCGCAGCGCCCGCACCAGTTCGTCCTCGTTCAGCCCGTCGAGGTCGTCGGCGGTGGCCCTCAACGCTGTCTCCTTCCGTGGGGGTGGGCGGCGGCGGTCACGGCGACGGCGGCGACGGCACGCGCTGGTCGTCGCGCACGGGACGCGCGCCCAGTTCGGATCGGATGACCTTGCCGGTGGTGCTGCGGGGGACGTCCCGGCCGTCGATGAACTCGATCAGGCGCGGGCGCTTGAACCGGGCCAGCCGGCTCTGGCAGTGCGCGTCCAGCGCGGCCCGGTCGGGGGCGCGGCCGGGATGCGGCACCACGAACGCCTTGACCGTCTCGCCCCACCGGTCGTCGGGGACGCCGATGACGCAGGCCTCGGCCACGTCGGGGTGCGAGGCCAGCGCGGCCTCCACCTCCAGCGGGTAGACGTTCTCGCCACCGGTCTTGATCAGGTACTTCTTGCGGTCGACGAAGCGCAGCGCGCCGTCGTGGGTGCGGACCAGCAGGTCTCCGGTGTGCAGCCGGCCGCCCTGGAAGGTCTCGGCCGTGGCCTCGGGACGGTTGAGGTAGCCGCTCATCACCGACGGGCCCCGCACCACGCACTCGCCGGGTTCGCCGACCTCGGTCTCCGATCCGTCGGGGCGGACGATCCGGATGTCCAGCATCGGCGTGGGGTACTTCCGCCAGTCCCGCTCGCCGGTGCCGCTGATCCGGTTGGCGGCCACCAGCAGGCTCGACTCGGTCTGCCCGAACAGATCGACGAAGTCCACGCCCCGCTCCAGCAGATCGTCGAGCAGCCGCGCCGGCAGCAGGTTGCCGTAGCCGCCGCCGAAGCGCAGGCCGCGCAGCGGAGACCGGCGGGCGCGCGCGGCGTCCAGGAACTCGGCGAACATCCCCGGCAGGAACCACGACCAGGTGCCGCCGCGGTCGTCGACGGCCTCGACCAGCCGCTCGGGATCGGCGCGGCGGAAGGTCAGGTAGCGGCCCCCCGACAGGAACGTGGCGTTGAGGGGCTCCTCGCCGCTGGTGTGGAACAGGGGCAGCCAGCCCAGGAAGGCGTCCCGGCCGGTCAGGCCGAACCACGACACCAGCCGCAGGGCCCGGACGGCCGCCGCCGCCTGGCTGATCATGGCCCCCTTGGGCTGCCCGGTGGTGCCGCTGGTGTAGATGACGGTGTGGATGTCCGACGGCCGCCCGAGCTCGGGAACCGAGGCGGGATCGGTGCTCTCCAGCACCGCGCCCAGGCTCCGGGTCCGCCCGCCGCCGCTGCCGTGCAGGTCGAGCTCCACGCGGTCGGCCGCCCCCGCGGCCTCCTCGGCGACCTCGCGGTGCCGCCGGTCGAAGAACACGATCTTGGCGCCGGAGTCCCGGACGCAGTACTCGGCGTCGCGGACGCCGTAGCGGGTGTTGATCCCCACGACGGTCACGCCGAGCTTGGCGACGGCCAGGTTCACCGCGATGTACTCGGGGCAGGGGTCCGACATCACGGCGACCCGGTCGCCGCGGCCGACCCCCTGCCGGAGCAGGAAGGCGGCCACGCCCGCCGCGAGCCGGTCGAGGTCGCGGTAGGTCAGGCGCACGCCGTCCTGCGACTCCACCGCGACGCGGTCCGCGTGCTGACGGGCGCTCTGCCGGAAGACCTGCGCGATGCCGACGGCCCGTGCCGCCTCGGCGTCCTGTGACTGCTGCATGTCCTCACCCTCCCTGGACCTCATCGGGTTGCCCCGGCCCGCCGGTTCACGACCGCCGGCGCGGGGACGGTGCTCATCGGGCGGCCATCCGCATCGCCCCGTCCAGCCGGATCGTCTCGCCGTTGAGGTAGTCGTTCTCCAGCACGCCCACGGCCATCCGGCCGAACTCGGCGGGATCGCCGAGCCTGGCCGGGTAGGGAATGGCCGACACCAGATCGGCGCGCAGTTCGGGCCGCAGGCGCCCCAGCATCGCGGTGTCGAAGGTGCCGGGGGCGATCGTGTTCACCCGGATGCCGTACCTGGCCAGGTCCCGCGCGGCCACCAGCGTCATCGCGTGCACCCCCGCCTTGGAGGCGCTGTAGGAGGTCTGCCCGATCTGCCCCTCGAACGCGGCGATCGACGAGGTCAGCACGCAGGCGCCCCGGCAGCCCCCGACCGGCTCGTTGCGGCTCATCTCCGCGGCGACCAGTCGCAGCACGTTGTAGGTGCCGACCAGGTTCGTGTGCACCACCTCGGCGAACACGTCCAGGTCGCCGGCGGCATGGGAGCGGTCCACGATCCGCAGGCGGTCGCTTCCCCGGCCCGCGCAGTGCACCAGCACCCGCACCGGCCCGTCGGCCCGGGCCGCCTCGATCGCGCGCTCGACGTCGCCGGCCGCGGTCACGTCCGCCGTCACCAGGCGGGCGCGGCCGTCCAGGCCGAGGCCGGGCCGGTCCGGCTCGCGGTCCACGACGGTGACCTTGGCGCCGCGCTCGAGCAGCCGCCGCACCGTGGCCAGGCCCAGTCCCGACGCACCGCCGGTCACGACGGCCGAGACCCCCTGCAACTCCATCCTCGCCACTCCCTTTCCTCGCGGCCGGGCGCCTGCCGGCGCCGGCCGTTCCGTCACAGTCCGAGCGACTTGCTGATGATCGACTTCATGACCTCGCTGGTGCCGCCGTAGATGCGCGTCACGCGCGCGTCGGCGTACAGCTGCGAGATCGGGGACTCGGTGATGTAGCCGAAGCCGCCGAACAGCTGCAGGCAGCGGTCCAGCACCCGCCCCTGCGTCTCGGTGCAGAACAGCTTGGCCCTGGCCGCGTCGGCCGGCGACAGCGCGTCCTCGACCAGCTCGGCGACCGCGGCGTCCAGCATCGACTGGGCCGCCTCCAGCTCGGCGCTCATCGCCGCGAGCTCGAACTTGGTGTTCTGGAAGGAGCCCAGCGGCTTGCCGAACACCGTCCGCAGCCGCGCGTACTCCACGGTCATCTCGATGGCCGTCCGCGCCTGCGCCACCGCCCCCACCGCGATCGCCACGCGTTCCTGGGGAAGGTTGGAGGTCAGGTACCCGAAGGCCGCGCCCGCCTCCCCCAGCCGGTTGGCGACCGGGACGCGGACGTCGTCGAAGGTCAGCTCGATGGTGTCCTGCGCCTTGAGGCCCAGCTTGTCCAGCGCGCGGCCCTTGGTGAAGCCCGGCATCCCGTCCTCGACCACCAGCAGGGTCAGCCCGTTCCGCCGGTTCCCGGGGTCGGTGGCGGTCCGGGCCAGCACGATGACCAGGTCGGCCAGGCTTCCGCCGGTGATGTAGGTCTTGGCTCCGCGCAGGACGTAGTGGTCGCCGTCCAGGACCGCGCGCGTCGCGACGGCCGCGAGATCGGATCCGGTGTCGGGCTCGGTCAGCGCGATCGCCGTCATCAGCGCGCCCGAGTTCAGTCCGGCGAACCAGCGCCGCCGCTGCAGGGCGTCGGCGTAGCGGAGGAAATAGGGCAGCACGACGTCCAGATGCGTTCGGAGCGGTCCAATCGTGACCGCCGCCCGGGCCGTCTCCTCCTGCAGGACGACGTTGAAGAGGTAGTCCTGGCCGCCCCCGCCCCACTCGGCGTCCATGTTCATCCCCATCACACCCAGATCGCCCAGGCGGCGGAACACCTCGCGGGGCACCGAACCGGCCGCCTGCCAGTCGGTGTACCGGGGCGAGACCTCCTTGCCGATGAAGTCGCGCACCATCTGGCGGAAGGCCTCGTGCTCGTCCCGGAACAACCTGCGTCTCA
The DNA here is from genome assembly GCF_055379765.1 of Actinomadura rugatobispora. NCBI lineage: Bacteria > Bacillati > Actinomycetota > Actinomycetes > Streptosporangiales > Thermomonosporaceae > Actinomadura > Actinomadura rugatobispora. The sequence goes on from NZ_AP029191.1 coordinate 11,576,113, forward strand.
TCCGCTGCCCTCTCCAGCCCTTCTGCGCGGCCGGTCCTCGCGGTCGCCCGGGGGCGCCGCATCCTGGTTCTTCATCCCTGGTCGTTCGCCGGGCCGGCCCGCTCGCCTCCGGTCCCCACGGCCGCTACGCGACGAGCTCGACCAGGGTGGCGTTGGCGGTGCCTCCCCCTTCGCACATCGTCTGCAGCCCGTAGCGCAGGCCCTTGTCGCGCATGTGATGCACCATGCGCGTCATCAGGGAGGTCCCGGAAGCCCCCAGCGGATGCCCCAGCGCGATGGCCCCGCCGTGCACGTTGAGCCGCTCGGGGCGGGCTCCCAGCTCGTCCAGCCACGCCAGCGGGACCGGCGCGAACGCCTCGTTGACCTCGAACACGTCGATGTCGCCGATGCCCAGCCCCGCCCGCGCCAGCAACTTCCTGGTCGCCTCGATGGGAGCGGTCAGCATCAGCACCGGATCGCCGCCGCACACCGCACCGGCCCGGTAGCGCACCAGCGGGGGCACCCCCAGCGCGCGGGCGCGCTCCGGGGTGGTGACCAGCACCGCCGACGCGCCGTCGGAGATCTGCGAGGAGTTCCCGGCGTGGATCCTGCCGTCGCTCTTGAAGGACGGCCGCAGCCGCGCGAGCGCCTCGACGCTGGTCGTGCGCCGGACGCCTTCGTCCTCGGCGAACCGGCGCCCGCCGGCCAGGACGGGGACCAGCTGCCCGTCGAACGCGCCCGCGTCGATGGCGGCCGCGGCCTTGGCGTGCGACTCCACCGAGAAGGCGTCCAGCCGCCGCCGGCTCATCCCCCACTTCTCGGCGATCATCTCCGCGGAGATCCCCTGGTTGAAGTCGAACCCGTCGTAGCGGCCCAGGACCGCGGGCCCGTAGGGCTGCCCGACCTGCCGGGCGGCGCCCAGCGGCACCCGGCTCATGCACTCCACCCCGCCGGCGACGACCATCTCCGCCTGGCCGGACATGACGGCCTGGGCCGCCTGGTCGAGCGCCTGCTGGCTGCTTCCGCAGGCGCGGTTGACCGTCACGCCCGGAACGTGCTCGGGCCAGCCGGCGGCCAGCACCGCGAACCGCGCGAGGTTGCTCGACTGGTCGCCGAGCTGGGTCACGCAGCCCAGGATGACGTCGTCCACCTCACCGGGATCGATTCCGGTGCGGCCGGCCAATGCGTTGAGAACCTCCGCCGCCAGGTCGACGGGATGAAATGAGGCCAGCGCTCCATCACGTTTTCCATGCGCGGTGCGGACCGCGTCCACGACCACTGCCTCCGCCATACCCGCCTCCTTGTACCGATCGGTCTGTACACGATAGGCTGAATGAACATGGAGGATCAAGTGCTCTCTGATGTCCGCATTCTCGACCTCACCCGGCTCCTGCCCGGAGGGCTGTGCACCCTCGTCCTCGCGGACCTGGGCGCGGACGTGATCAAAGTCGAAGCCCCAGGTGGCGGCGACTACGCCCGCGCGCGGGCGCCCCACCTTCCGGGCGGGGAGGCGACGACGTCATCGGCGAGTTTCCGCGGTCTGAACCGCAACAAGCGGTCGGTGGTCATCGACCTGAAAGCCGAAGGCGGACCGGACGCGCTACTGGCCCTGGCCCGGACGGCCGACGTGGTGGTGGAGTCATTCCGCCCCGGAGTTCTCGACCGGCTGGGAATCGGCTACGACGACCTCCGCGCGGTGAATCCGGGAATCGTCGTCTGCCAGATCTCCGGCTGGGGGCAGACCGGCCCGCTCTCCCAGACGGCGGGGCACGACGTGAACTACCTGGCGGCGATGGGACTGCTGTCGCACACCGGGCGCCCCGACGATCCGCCCGCGCTGCCCGCGACGCAGGTCGCCGACTCGTCCGCCGGCCTGTTCGCGGCCACCTCCATCCTGGCGGCCCTGCACGAACGCCGGCGCTCGGGGCGGGGGCAGCTCATCGACGTGTCCATCGCCCACTCCGCGCTGATGCTGGCGTCCATGACCGCCGCCGGCGTCCTGGCCACGGGCGAGGCGCGCCCGACCGCCGAGGGCGTCTGGAGCGGCGGAGCGGTGTGCTACCAGCTCTACCGCTGCAAGGACGGCTGGCTGGCGTTCGGCGCCCTGGAAGAGAAATTCTGGGCGAACTGGTGCCACGGAGTCGAGCGCCCCGATCTGCTGGGCCGAAGATATGACCCACCGCACTCGCACACCCATCAGGAAGTGACACAGATAATGGCGAGCCGTACCCGTGAGGAGTGGCGCCGGTTCTCCGCCGCGCACGATTCCTGCCTCACCGTGGTCTCGGGCCTGGACGAGGCACTGGACTCACAGACCGTCCGCGACCGGGGCATGGTGCACCATCTCCCCCATCCCGGAACGCCCGACGGCTACCGGGCGCTGGGCCTGCCGGTCTCCTTCTCCCGCACCCCGCCGGACCCCGCGCGGCTTCCCGCGCCGGCGCTCGGCGGTGATTCGGAGCGGCTCCTGAAGGAATGCGGCGTCCCCGCGGAGACCACCCGGCGCCCTCGGATGGCGGGTGAGATCTGATGGGCAAGAACAACGGCGCCACCCGAGAGAAGATCCTCGACACGGTCACCGAACTGTTCGTGGACAAGGGCTATCACGGGACGGGCGTCCAGGAGATCTGCAAGGCGGTCAACCTCGGACGGGGAGCCCTGTATTACCACATCGGCAGCAAAGAGCAGATCCTCTTCGAGATCAGCATGTCCCTGCTGCAGATGGCGCACGACGCGACGGTGCCGCACGTGCAGACCGACGACCCGCCGGAGGTCAAGCTCCGCAACATCGCCCGCGCGTTGCTGCGGCACCACGCCACGCACGGCGGCGGGTGGCAGGTCGCGATCCGCGAGGCGCGGTTCCTGTCGGAGGAGCACCAGCGCAAGGTGGTCGGTGCCCGGCGCGAGTTCGAGCAGATCTGGTACCGGGTCCTGCGGGACGGGGCCACAGCCGGGCAGTGGGGGCCGGTCGACGGCATCGACGTCCGCGCGGTCCTGGGCATGTTCAACTACACGGCGCGCTGGATGCGGTCCGACGGGCCGCTGAGCCCCGAGCAGATCGCCGACCGCTTCGTCGATCTGCTGCTCGACGGCCTCAAGGGCAAGCCCGCCGACCAGTGACGAAGGAGAGCACCGTGGAGATCTCCCACGATGACCAGGGTCCCGTACGGGTCATCACGATGTCGGGGCCCGGGGGCCTGAACGTCTTCACCCTCGACGTGCACGAGGAACTCGGCGCCCGCCTCACCGAGGCCGACGGCGACGACCGCGTCAGGGTCATCATCCTGCAGGGCACCGACCGGAGCTTCTCCGCCGGCGCCGACATCGACTCCTTCCCCGCCGCGCCCTGTGACCCCACCACGTTCGTCACCGAGTTCCTCCAGGCCAACAGCCTGCCCGAACGGCTCCGCAAGCCCGTCCTGGCCGTCGTCCGCGGCAGCGCCACCGCCGGCGGCTTCGAACTCGCCCTGGCCTGCGACTGGATCTTCGCCCTGCCCGAGGCCAGGTTCTCGCTGCCCGAGGCCCGCTTCGGCCTGGTGGCCGGGTACGCCGCGGCCCGCCTGACGCACATCGTCGGCGCCCACCACGCGCGCCGCCTGCTGATGACCGGCGAGTCCCTGACCGCCGACGGCGCCGCGACTCTCGGCCTGCCCGTCACCGTCGCCGACGATCCGCTCCAGGCGGCCCTCGGGATGGCCGACCAGATCTGCCGCGGCACGCCCCACGCCATCCGCCTCATCAAGCAACGCACGGTGGCCCTGGGGCGGGCCTTCGACCCGGACTTCGGCATCTCGGTGGCCGCTTACGCCCAGCTCTGGAACCTCCCCGACACCCGGGAGGCGATCACCGCCTGGCGCGAGAACCGCCCCGCCCGGCAGCGGCCCCTGAACGACCCCTGGCAAACATGACCTGAACAATGGCACGCCTCAGCAGAGCACCCCCCTTTCCTGGAAAACGCTAATTCTCGGCGCCACCACTTCTACGACGCACTACCTCAAGCCGATCTCGATCATTACCCTGCGAGACCGGTCGCCGAATCACGCCCCGACTGGTCGGCGTCCTCACCCAGGGGCGCTTGCGCGCAGACCACCTGCGACGCGCCCCCACCTGACCTTGGCGACCGGCTCCAGCGCCCTGCCGACGCGTCCGAGCACTCCGGCCGATCGACCGGCAGACGGACCGCCCCGACGCGAAGATCGTCAGATCCCACGGCCTCGAAGACCGATGCGCTCCCCGCTGGGAACCTCGACTTCCATTTACGACTGAACGGCACTCCAAAAGTCTTGTACCGATCGGTCTGTACACGTAACCTTGGTGCGATCCGACCGGGAAACGCCTGCGGCGACCGGCCGGTGATATGTCGCAGTCGAGGAGGCTTCAATGAGCGACATCACCATGCAATCGGCGGACGGGCGAAGAGCGGGACGCGGCCAGCGGCGCGTTCTGGTGTCGGCGGCGATCGGGCAGTTCGTCGAGTTCTACGACTTCGTCGTCTACGCCTACGTGGCTTCCACCCTGGCCACGCTGTTCTTCCCCTCCCACGACCGGTTCGCCTCGATGCTGGCGACCTTCGCCGTCTACGCGGTCGGGTTCGGGATGCGCCCGCTGGGCGGGCTGCTGTTCGGCCATCTGGGCGACCGCATCGGACGCCGCGGCGTCCTGGCGGCCATCATCCTGCTCATGGGCGGATCCACCGCGGTGATCGGCGTGCTGCCCACCTACTCCCAGATCGGCTTCGTGGCGCCGCTGCTGCTGATCGCCGCCCGCCTGGTCCAGGGCCTGTCGGTCGGCGGCGAGGCCATCGGGTCCAACGCCCTGGTCGCCGAACACGCGCCCGACCACCGCCGCGGCGCGAACGTGGCGCTCGCGTACGCCTTCGGCGTGATCCCCGCGGTGTTCGCGGCCCTGTTCGTGCTCGCGCTGAACAACATCCTGGGCGACGCCGCCTTCGAGTCCTGGGGATGGCGGATCCCGTTCCTGCTCGGCGGGGTGATCTCCCTGGTCGGCCTCTACATCAGGCGCCGGGTCAGCGAATCACCGGCCTTCGAGGCCGTCCGCAGCACCGAGCGGGTGGCGAAGGCACCGCTCGTGAGCGTCTTCCAGGAACACCGCCGCGCCCTGGGCTTCGCGTTCGTGATGGCCTCGCTGTCCGGTCTGGGCTTCTACTCCCTCACCGGATACTTCCCCTCCTACCTCACCGAATCGGTCAAGCTCAGCGCCACCGACGCACTGGTGTCCAACAGCATCGCCCTCACCGCCGCGTTCATCTCCATGCCCCTGGCCGGACTGCTGTCGGACCGGATCGGCCGCCGTCCCGTCCTGGTCATCGGCGCCGGCACCAGCGCCCTGGCGGCCGTTCCGGCCTACGTCCTGGCCAGCTCGGGATCGATCGGCACCGCGATCGCCGGGCAGAGCCTGCTCGCCTTCACCCTCGGCATCTTCTTCGGCGGCGTCGGCATCGTCTGGCTCGAACTGTTCCCCACCCGAACCCGCTACAGCGGCGCCGCCATCGGGCTGAACGCGGCGTACGTCATCTTCGGCGGCACCGCGCCGATGTTCGGCACCTGGCTGGTCGGCGTGACCGACAGCCTCCTGGCCCCCTCGGTCTACCTGGCCGTACTCGCCACAGTGGTGTTCCTGGTCGCGTGCCGGCTGCCCGAGACCCACCGCACCTCACTGCTCCGAACCGAAGACTCCGACCACGCCACCCCCGACCTCACCCCGGAACTGGAGCCCAAGAAGGCGACCCCCTAATCCCCATCACTCACGACAGGGATACCAGCCGACCATCACGGCCCGGCCGCCCGGCCCACCCAGCCAGGCGGCCGGGCCCAGGCATACGCGCGGCCAACCACAACGACACCCTGAAGCCTTCACGATCTTCTGGGGTGCCTCAGACCATTGCGTTGGCTGGACGGGCGGGGATTACCTCGGGCGTTATGGACGTGGTGTGGGGGGCGGTCAGGATGGCGGGTCCGCAGGTGGGTGCCTTGGAAGGAAGTGCTGCGTGAGCGATGGGCTCGTCGAGACCATGCCGTTCGCCCGGGAGCTGGGCGTCGAGATCGACACGGCGGGGGCGGAGGAGGTGACCGGGCGGTTGGCGTGGGCCCCTGAACGCTGCACCGCGGGCGGGGCCATGCACGGTGGGGCGCTGATGGCGCTGGCCGACAGCCTGGGCGCGGTGTGCGCGTTCCTGAACCTGCCGGAGGGGGCGTCCACGACGACGCTGGAGTCGAAGACCAATTTCTTCCGGGGCGTGCGGGAGGGCGAGGTGCGCCGCGTGTCCCGGCCTTTGCACACCGGGCGGCGGTTCATCGTCGTGCAGACGGACCTGTACGGCGGGGACGGCCGACGCGTCGCCCAGGTGACGCAGACGCAGGCGGTCCTCGCCGGGTGACGGCTGTGACCAGGGGGAACGTGCGACCATGAGGGCACTCGTACAGGGAGGCACCCATGGACGACGTCGTTCTGGTCATCGGCACCCGCAAGGGGCTGTTCATCGCCCGCGGCGGCGGGGGCGGCTGGGAGGTCGATCCGGTCCGCTTCACCTCGGCCCCTGTCACGGCCGCCGCGGTCGACCCCGCCGGCGGGCGGATCCTGGCCGCGGTCAACAGTCCTTTCTGGGGCGTGTCGCTGGTGGTCTCCGACGACCGCGGGCGCACCTGGACCGAGCCCGCCGCGAAGGCCGAGGACGCGCCGATCGCGTTCCCCGCGTCCACCGACGCCTCGCTCAGGGACATCTGGCAGCTGCGCCACTCCCCCACCGAGCCCGGCGTCGTCTACGCCGGGGTGGAGCCCGCCGCCCTGTTCCGTTCCGAGGACGGCGGGCACAGCTTCGCCCTCGTCCGGGGGCTCTGGGACCACCCGCACCGGGCGACGTGGCAGCCGGGAGGCGGGGGCCTGTGCCTGCACACCGTCCTGCCGCACCCCACCGACCCGAGCACCCTGACGGTCGCGATCTCGACCGGTGGCGTCTACCGCTCCACCGACGGCGGCGCCACCTGGGAGCCGCGGAACAAGGGCATCCGGGCCGACTTCGTCCCCGAGGACCCCTATCCCGAGTACGGGCAGTGCGTGCACAAGGTCGACGCGCACCCCTCCAGGCCGGACCGGTTCTTCCTCCAGCACCACGGCGGCGTGTACCGAAGCGACGACGACACCGCCTCCTGGACGCGCATCGACGACGGCCTGCCCGGCGACTTCGGCTTCCCCATCGCCGTGTCCCCGACCAGGCCCGGCACCGTCTACGTCATCCCGCTGACGGCCGACGTGGACCGTACCCCTGCCGGCCACCGCTACCAGGTCTGCCGTTCCGACGACGCGGGGAGGACCTGGACGGCCCATACCAAGGGCCTGCCGGACGAGCCGTGCTACGCGACCGTGCTGCGCGACGCGTTCTGCACCGACCAGAGCACCGGCCTGTACTTCGGCACCCGGGACGGCTGCGTCTACGCCAGCGGGGACGACGGCGAGTCCTGGACGGAGGTCGTGCGCCACCTGCCCGACGTGCTGTGCGTGCGGGCGGCCACGCCGTGAACGTGACGGTCCGCCTGCCGGGCGCGCTGCGCGACATCGCGGGCGCACGGGCGGCGATCCCCGTGGAGGTGCCGGCGGGCGCCACGGTCGGTGACGCGCTGGACGCCCTGGGCCGTGAGCTGCCCGCCGTGGCGCGCCGCGTCCGCGACGAGCGGGGTGCGCTCCGCCCTCACGTCAACGTCTTCCTCGGGGCGACCAACATCCGGGACCTGGACTTCCTCGCCACGCCGGTGAGCCCCGATGTCGAGGTCCACATCCTGCCCGCCGTGTCGGGCGGCTGACGCCTTTACGTTGTAGATCACGAACACTGACTGTCACACCCGCGTGCCATCGTCGGTGTCACCCGACGAGAGGGTGGTGACGATGGACCGCGATGCGTGGCGGCCCTGGCTGGAACGGTGGAGCGAGGAGTGGATCGACGCCCACGACCCCGAACGCGACCGTCCCCACGACGACGACGTCCTGCGGCACCGCTGGCTGGGCTTCGCCCCCGCCGCCCCGGAGCGGATCGCCGCGGCCGAGGCCCGGCTGGGGCGGGCACTGCCCCCCTCGTTCCGCGAGTTCCTGCTGGTCACCGACGGATGGCGGTACGCGGGCAGCTTCATCTGGAGGCTGGGCGGCGCCGGCGAGATCGGCTGGATGCGCGACCTGGACGCGCACTGGATCGAGGCCTACGCACCGAACATCCCGGCGCGGGCGCTGCAGATCTCCCTGGAGGGCGACGCGGCCGTCCTGTTCCTCGATCCAGGTGACGTCGACCCCGACGGTGAATGGGCGGCCTACTTCCAGGCCTCCTGGACGGGCGACGGCCCCCGGCGCCATCCCTCCTTCCACGCCCTCATGCGCCACCTGTACGCGGGCTTCCACGCGCTGCGCCGCCCGCCGGGCCCGACCCGCGACTTCTGGACCGAGGCGACCGAGCGGGCACGCCTCGCCGCGCTCGCCGGGGAGGTCGACGGGCCGCTGGAGGTCCTGGAGGAGGCGTGCCGGTTCGGGATCGAACGCGCCCGGCTGCTGCGCTTCCAGATGCTCACGCTGCTCGGGAACCATGAGATGCAGGTGCAGCACCTCCTCCTGGACGAGGACGCGTGGCTCGCCGGCGACCCGATCCTCGAGGCGGAGCTGCTGCCGCTGCTGTACTCCGAGCACCGGCGCCGGCACCAGTGGGGCGGTTCGGTGCTGGAGTTGCTGAAGGAGCACGGCCCCGAGCGGCTCAGGCCGCTGGTGGCCCGGTACGAGGCGCGGGCCCGCGAGCCCGGTCACCGGCCGCGGTTCGGGCCGCCGGAGTTCGACGAGCGGGTGCGCGCCGTCCAGGCCGGGCTGTCCCTGTCGGGGATGGACGCGGCCTGGCCCGCGCTGCGGGACGCGATGGCCTTCTGGCGCCCGGTGAGCGAGCACCACATCGCGCCGGTGGTCCTGTTCAGCGATCCCCTGCTGGCCACGCTGATCACGCCGGAGCGCGGGCGGGAGATCCTGGCGGTGCGGCGCTGGGGCGGGCCTGGGTGACCCTTGTTTCAGCCCTTCGCCTCGGCCCCGGGCGCGACCAGGTGGGAGTCGAAGAAGGCGAAGATCCGATCCCAGCCGTGGGCCGCGTCCTCCCGGCCCTTGCCGTGCCCCAGGATCACCTTGGAGATCGCGCTCATCGGCGCGGGGAGCTCCGCCTCGGTGAGGAAGCTGTGCCCCGCGCCGGGGTACTCCTTCACGTCGTGCGGGACGTCCAGCACGGTCAGGGCCCGCTCCAGCTTCCCGGCCGCGCCCGAGAGCATGCGGTCGCGGCCGCCGTAGCTGGCCACGACCGGGCAGGCCCCGTCCAGGGCCCGCACCGGGTCGCGCGGCAGGATGCCGTAGTTCACCGCCGCCGCCTGGAAGTCGTACCTGGCCGCGGCCACCAGGGCGAACCCGCCGCCCATGCAGAAGCCGATGACGCCGACCCGGCCGGTGCTGTCGTCCCGCCCGGCGAGCCAGGCGCGGGCGCCCTCGATGTGGTCGAACATCGGGCCGCGCCTGGCGAACAGCTGCCGCATGGCGGCGCGGACGCAGCGCAGCCACGGCGCGCCCCGGTAGAAGTCGGGCAGCAGGGCCAGGTAGCCCTGCGCGGCGAAGCGGTCGGCCTGGGCGCGCATGTCCTCGTTCGCGCCCAGCGCCTCGAACACGACGACCACGGCGGGCCAGGGCCCCTCGCCCTCGGGCACGGCGAGGTAGGCGGGCAGCCGCCCCGCCCCCGCGGGAATGGTGATGTCCGGCATGCGACCCAACCTTGGCCCTCCCGCGGCCGCGTGCCCAGATCCCGGCGGGTGTGACACGCGTCTCAGCGCGGGGAGCCCGGCCGGCGCGGGGCGGTCAGACCTTGCGCCACTTGGGGATCCAGGCGCCGTCCTCGATCTCGTAGTCGCCGAACAGCGCGGGGGCCTCGCGGCGCATGACCTCGCCGACGCGGCCGAACAGCAGCCGGATCTCCTCCTCGGCGCCCGGCGCGGTGCGGTTCTCGACGATGTGCCGCAGGGTGCGGACGTTGGCGGTCCACACCAGGCCGGTGGCCACGCCCTCGGGCGCGAAGCGGCGCATGAACGAGGTCTTGTGCTTCTTCTCCTTGAACGGCACGCCCTCGTCGTCGAGCCCGAAGCGCCCGGCCATCCAGCCCTGGAACTCCTCCATCTGCTCCAGCAGCGCGGTGGCCCGCTTCATCAGCTCGGGGTCCTCGCGGGCCCACTCGGGGAACCAGAACGGGATGTCCTGCAGCCGCACGAACCGCAGCGACTCCTGGGAGATCGCGACGCCGGGGCGGTGCCGGACCAGCTCGTGGGTCAGCACCCGGCTGACGTTGTGCAGCACGAAGCTGAAGCTGACGTGCTCCAGCACCGATCCGTGCATGCTGCGCAGGATGTTCTCCAGGTACTGGTCCTGGTCGGTGCGGATCTTGGTGACGTTGGGGTTGAGGCCGGGCTCCCAGGAGCGGTAGCACAGCCGCCCGGCGAACTCGGCGAGGTTCTGCGGATCGTTCAGCTCGGCGTCCAGGTCGCCGCGGTCGAGCCGTTCCAGCCACGACTCCCCGCCGACGTCCCGCAGGTACCGGGCCACCTCGTCGTAGTCCAGCTCCGGCCGCGCGACCAGGTACACCTCCGGCTCGACGCTCTTCACTCTGTCCCCCACGCCTTGTCCGCCGCTTCACATCGAGCGCAGCCCGGGGCTGCGCCGAGAGCACGCTACGCCATCCCGTCCCGTCCCCGCTCCCCACCCCGCCGTTCGTCAGGTGCGTCCGGGATGACACTCATGAATCTATCCCGCAGACTGGATGTTTCCAGACGGAAGGGCCATGTGGTGGGTGCGACATGGGTGGTGCCGGTGCGGGCGGCGCACCGGGCGAGGCCGGTCGGCCTCGGTGATCGTTTCGAGGACGGGCCGTGACGGAGCTGAAGGTCCTCGGCGCCTGCCCGCTGGACTGCCCCGACGGCTGCTCGTGGGTGGTCACCGTCCGGGACGGGGAGGCGGTCGCCCTGCGCGGCAACCCCGGCCACCCGTACACGCGGGGCGCGCTGTGCACCAAGGTCAACCGGTGGCTGGAGCGCGCGTCCCAGCCGGACCGGATCCTGTACCCGCTGCGCCGGGCCGGCCGCAAGGGCGAGGGGCGCTTCGAGCGGATCACCTGGGACGAGGCGCTCGACGAGATCGCCGCCCGGGTGGGGCGGGTGGTCGAGGAGCACGGCGGGGAGGCGGTCTGGCCGTACTGGGGCACCGGCACGCTCGGCTACGTCCAGGGCCTGGAGGGGCAGGCGGGGCGGCGGCTGTTCAACCTGCTCGGCGCCTCCGGGCACGAGGCCGACATCTGCTCGGCGGCGGGCATCGCGGGGCTGAAGTGCACGATCGGCTCGGCCGGCGGCATGGATCCCGAGGACCTCGCGCACTCCCGGCTGATCATCCTGTGGGGCACCAACCCGCTGACCAGCGGCCACCACGTGTGGAAGTTCGTGCAGGCCGCGCGGCGGGAGGGCGCGCACGTGGTCGCGATCGACCCGGTGCGGACCCGCACGGCCGCGCAGGCCGACGAGCACCTGGCGCCGCTGCCGGGCACCGACGCGGCGCTGGCGCTGGGGCTGCTGAACGTCGTCGTCGGCCTCGGCGCGCAGGACGAGGACTTCCTGGAGCGGCGCACGCTGGGCTGGCCGGAGTTCCGGGCCCGGATCGGGGAGTTCCCGCCCGCCCGGGCCGCGGAGATCACCGGCGTGCCCGAGGAGCGGATCGTCGCGCTCGGCGAGCGGATCGCCCGGACCCGCCCGACCGCGATCCGCGCGACGCAGGGCCTGCAGCGGCACGCGGGCGGCGGCTCGGCGCTGCGGACGCTGGCGTGCCTCCCGGGCGTGACCGGCGACTGGGCGCGCCTGGGCGGCGGCCTGGTCTTCTCCACCTCCGGGCACATCAGGCTGAACCGCCGGGCGCTGTACCGCGACGACCTGCGGCCCGGCGGCCCGGGCTTCCGCCGGGTGCTGTCGATGAGCCGGATCGGCGAGGGCCTGCTGGAGGTGGACGGCCCGCCCGTCAAGGCGCTGTTCGTGATCGCCGCCAATCCGGCCGGCAGCGCGCCCCACCAGAACAGGGTCCGCGCGGGGCTGTCCCGCGAGGACCTGTTCACGGTGGTGCTGGAGCAGTTCCCGACCGACACCACCGACTACGCCGACATCGTGCTGCCCGCGACGATGCAGCACGAGCACGCCGACCTGCACGAGGGCTACGGGCACCTCTACCTGGCCTGGAACGAGCCCGCCGTCGCCCCGCCCGGAGAGTGCCTGCCGACGACGGAGACGTTCCGGCGGCTGGCCCGGCGGATGGGCCTGGACGACCCGGCGCTGCAGGAGTCCGACGAGGCGCTGGCCGAGCAGGCGCTGGCGTCCGGGCACCCCTACCTGGAGGGGATCACGCTCGACCGGCTCCGCAAGGAGGGGTTCGTGCGGCTGGCGGTGCCCGACCCGTTCATCCCGTACGCCGACGGGTTCCCCACGCCGTCGGGGAGGCTGGAGTTCGTGTCCGCGCGGGCCCGGGGCGCCGGGCTGGACCCGGTCGCCGGGTACACGCCGCCGGCCGAGGTCGCCGACCCCGTGCGGGCCGCGGCCTACCCGCTCGCGCTGATCTCGGCGGCCTCGCACCACTTCCTCAACACCGTGTTCGGGAGCGACGTGGAGCTGCGGCGCCGCGCCGGGAACGGGCCGTCGGTGCGGCTGCATCCCGGCGACGCCGCGGCGCGGGGCCTGGTGGACGGGCAGCGGGTCAGGGTCTTCAACGACCGGGGCGCGTTCGAGGCGGTGCTGGAGACGACCGACGCGGTGCGGCCGGGCGTCGCGGCGACGACCAAGGGCCACTGGGCGAAGTTCTCCGGCGGCGCCAACGCCAACGCCGTGGTGGCCGAGCGCGCCACCGACCTGGGCGGCGGGCCGACGTTCCACGACACCCGCGTCGAGGTGGAACCGCTGCCCTGATCCGCCGCGTCAAGATCTTCCGGAACGGTACGGTGTGGGCGCACGGAGGGGCGGATGACGATGCGGGCCGAGCTGGATCGGGCGAGGAAGTACGAGCGGCAGGGCAAGCCCGGGGAGGCGGTCCGCCTCTACGCGGAGGTCGCCGCGGCGCTGGAGGCGCGGGGCGACTGGGCGTCGGCGGTGGCGGTCCGGGGCCGGCAGGCCCGCGCGCTCCAGGACGCGGGCCGCCTTGGGGAGGCGATGCGGGCGCTGGCGTCCGCCGACCACGCCGCCGCGGGCCTGCCCGCGCACGCCGCCGAGGCGCGGGCCGTGCTGGACGGCCAGGCGGCGCACGTGCTGGCGGGCGCGGGCCTGCCGGCGGAGGCGCGCGGCAGGGCGCTGGCGGCGATGGGCGGGTTCCGGGCCGTCCAGGACCACCGGCGGGCCGACCGCGCGGCGCTGCACGCCGCCCGGCTGGCGATCAGGGAGATGGGGCACCGGGCCGCGGTCCCGGCGATCCGCGAACTGCTGGCCTCGGTCGACCCGGCCGGGGACGTCCACCGTCAGGTGGCGGTGATCCTGGCCGAGGCCGAGCGGCGCCCCGACCGGGACCACGACGTGATCGTCACCGATCCGGACGTGCCGTCGTGGGGGCGGCTGGCGGGGGCGCTGGCGGTCGGCGCGCACCTGGCGACCGGTAACGGCGTGGCGTGGAACCTGGCCGACGGCGGCGACGAGGACCCCGCCGGCACCAAGGAGCGGCTGGCCCAGAGCTGGGGCGTCACCGACCACGACGGCTGGCGCGAGCAGATCGACGCGCTGCTGGCCGCCGAGAACAGCGATCCGGCGATCCAGGCCGTGCTCGACCGCCGCCGCCGGGGCGACGACGAGTACGCCTGGCAGGACGCCATCGCCGTGTGGTGCGGCGAGAAGGACATCTCGACGGACACGACGACCGCGCTGATCAAGCTGTCCACGCGCGTCCTGCGGTACGAGGCGCGGTTCCGGGCCGACGGGGCGCTGGCCCCCGACGGCCGGATCGGCAGCGTGTACGGCTACGACTTCGGCCGCGCGGTCAACATGGCGCGCTGGGGGCGCAACGCCGGGTACTGCGCCGCCGACGAGGCCGAGAAGTGCGTGCTGATCGCCGGGGACCGGGCCCGCCGGACGTACGGGTCGTGGGCGGAGTTCTCCGCCGGGTACACGCTGGGCCGGATGCTGCGGTTCGACGACGACGAGTTCGGCGAGTGGTACGAGCGGTCGGTCGCCGTCCACCGCATGCTCCTGGACGATCCCGGCAGCCCCTGGCGCAAGCTCGCCTGGGGCTGATCGGCCCGGGCCGGCCGGGGTCAGCGATCCCCGGTGACGGCGGCGTCCCACGCGGCCGTCAGCACGCCCGCCTCGCCGCCCTCCACCAGGTGCGGCGCCCCGAAGGCCATCGCCGCCTCGACCGCCGCGAGGAAGGCGCGGCGCCAGGGCGGTTCGAAGTACTCCTCGGTCTCGCCGTCCTCGACGACCACGGCGATTCCCGGGCGCCCTCGGGACCGGGCGGCCAGCCACGCCATCCGGTACACCGCCGTGAACCCCGACCCGACGGGGGACGCCGCGGTCCCGATGGCGCGGGCGCCGGGGATCGCCGTGACCCCTTCGTGCGGGGTGCCCAGGTAGGGCCCGGGGTTGGGCTGCGCGGCGAGCCAGCGGTCCCAGGCGGCGCTGTAGGCCTCGCCCGCGCCGGGGTGGCGCGCGGACGCGAGCCGCTCGGCCCTTTCCTGGGTCAGCCCGCGGGTCGCCTCGATCACCTCGGCGACCCGCTCGCCGTGCGGGCCGAACAGCGCCGACACGGGCAGTTCCGCGACGACGTCCACCGACATGGCGCGCGTGTAGCCGGCCTCCGGGACCAGCTCGGCGTTGGCCCGGTCGATCCGCTCCCGCCAGCGCTCGTCCTCGGGCGGGACGACCTCGACCCGGAAGAGCCGGCCCGGCCAGTTCCAGACCGTGAGGCCGCCGAGGGAGCGCGTGGCGACGATGTACGGCGGCTCGGGGTCGGGGTTCGCCACCCGGCGTCCCGCCTCCGCCCCGGCCATGCGGCCGGGGTCGGCGTCGGCCACGTAGACGTACCCGGAGGAGGGCCCGGAGGCGGGCCCGGAGGCGGACGCGGGGGCGGGGCCGGTCACGCGGCGAGGAGCGCGTCGATGTCGGCGTTGATCGCCCGCTTGCCCGCCTCGTCCAGCGAGGAGGCGGTCACGGCGTTGCGGGCGAGGGCGGCCAGGTCTGCGCGGCCGAGCCCGAAGGTGTCGGCCGCCACCCGGTACTCCCCGGTCAGCGTGGTGTCGAACATGGGCGGGTCGTCGCTGTTGAGGGTGACGAACAGCCCCTCCTCCAGCATGCGGGGCAGCGGATGGGACGCCACGTCGGGGATCTGCCCGGTGCACACGTTGGAGGTCGGGCACACCTCCAGGGGGATCTGGGTCTCGCGCAGGTGCGCCACCAGCCTCGGGTCCCGGACGCAGCTGAGGCCGTGCCCGATCCGCTCGGCGCCCAGCCCCTCCACGACCTCCCAGATCGTCTCCGGGCCCGTCATCTCCCCGGCGTGCGGGAGGCTGCGCAGGCCGGCGGCGCGGGCGGCGCGGAACGCGTCGCGGATCGCGTCGGTGTGCCCGGCGCGGGCCTGCTCGATCCCGGCCAGCCCGAACCCGACCAGCGCCTCGGGGGGATGCTCGAGGGCCTGGTCGAGGGTGCCGCCGACGAAGTCCCCGGGCAGGTCGGCGGGGACGTCGAAGATGTAGGCCATCTGGACGCCGTGCAGTTCGCGCGCCCGCCGGGCCGCGATGTCCAGCGCCTCGGTGACCGCGGCGGGCGGCATCCCGACCAGCCGGTGGGCGTGCGGGGTGACGGTCAGCTCCACGTAACGCACGTTCTGCGCGGCCAGGTCGCGGGCGCTGCCGAGCACCAGGGTGGCGACGTCCTCCGGTTCCCGGACCAGCGCGTTGACCGCCTGGTAGACCTCGGCGAAGTGCGGGAAGTCGCGGAACTCGTAGAAGCGCCGCAGTTCCTCCTCGCCGGTGGGCACCGGACCCCCGGGGTGGCGGCGGGCCAGTTCCAGGACGGTGGGGACCGACGCCGAGCCGACCAGGTGGACGTGCAGCTCGACCTTCGGGAGCGCGTCGATGAACGCGTGCAGATCGTTGATCGTTGTGGACACGCGGGGACGCTAACAGCGGTGTCCGGGCGCGCGATAGGACATCCGGCGTTATCTAACACAACAATGTCAGAATGGCCGTATGCGCGCGTCCCGGCTGATCTCACTGGTGCTCCTGCTGCAGTCGCGGGAGCGGATGACGGCCGCCGAGCTGGCCCGCGAGCTGGAGGTCTCCGAGCGGACCGTGTACCGGGACGTGGAGGCGCTGTCGGCGGCGGGCGTCCCGGTGTACGCCGAGCAGGGCCGCCGCGGCGGCTACCGCCTCGTCGGCGGGTATCGGACCCGGCTGACCGGGCTCAGCCGGGAGGAGGCCGAGGCGCTGTTCCTGTCCGGGCTGCCCGGGCCGGCCGAGGACCTCGGGCTCGCCGACGCCGTGGCCGCGGCGGAGCTGAAGGTGCTGGCCGCGCTGCCGGCCGCGCTCCGGGACGCCCCCGTGCGGGCCGGCCTGCGCTTCCACCTGGACGCCCCCGGCTGGTTCGGCCGCTCCGGCCCGCCGCCGGTGCTGCGCGAGCTGGCCCGGGCCGTGTGGCGGGACGAGATCGTCCGGTTCCGCTACCGCCGCGACCGGGACCGGGCGGCCGAGCGGACCGCCGAGCCGTACGGCCTGGTGCTGAAGAGCGGCACCTGGTACCTGGTCGCGCGGGTGGGCGACCGGCACCGCGAGGGCCACCGCACCTACCGGGTGGACCGGATGTCCGACCTGGTCCCGACCGGGGAGCTCTTCGACCGCGACGCGGACTTCGACCTGCCCGGATACTGGTCCGTGCAGGCCGAGGCGTTCCTGCGGGCGATGCTGCGCGAGGAGATCACGGTGCGGCTCAGCCCGGCCGGGCTGCGGGCGCTGCGGTACGCGGTCGAGCCGTACGCGGCGCGGCGGGCCGCGGAGGCGGCCGGGGAGCCCGACGGCGACGGCTGGGTGGTCACCACGCTGCCGATCGAGTCCGCCGAGGTGGCCCGCTCCGAGCTGCTGCGGCTCGGCGCCGACATCGAGATCCTCGACCCGCCCGGACTGCGCGCCGAGATCGCCGGGACGGCCGCCCGCATCGCCGCCCTCTACGGGGAGCCGCGGCACGGCCCCCGCGCGGAGGGAGGCGAAGCGAGAGGCGAGGGGCCGTGACGCCCGGTCAGCGATAGCCGGTGACGTCGGCGGGCTTGCCGGCCGACTCCACCTCGGCGATGTAGCGCCAGGCGTCGGGACGGCTCCCGTCGGCGTCGGTGAAGCCGTACACCTGGGCCAGCCCGCCGCTGGACAGCGACTGCCCGTTCCACCGCGCCCGGTCGGGGTCGGCGGCCAGGGCCGCGACCGCCCGCCCGACGAACGCGGGCGACTCGGAGATGGCGAAGTGCTCGTTGACGCGGGTGCCCTCCAGCCAGGTGTCCTCGGTGACGCCGAAGTGCTCCAGCATCGCCTCCGACCGCAGCCAGCCGGGGGTCAGCGACACCGCGGTGCCGCCGTGCCCCTTGATCTCCTCCGACAGGGCCAGGCCCATGCGGATCACCGCCCATTTGGCGATGTCGTAGAAGAAGCCGTTCTGCCAGCGGTAGGCGGCGTTGGTCTCGGCGGTGCCGTCGGTCATCTCGACGACCAGCCCGCCGGGGTTCCTGATCAGCAGCGGGAGGGCGCGGTGGCTGGTGATGGCGTGGGTGTCCAGCGCCAGCCGGAACAGCCGGAGCCCGTCCTCCAGCGGCAGGTCCCACAGCCTGGTGTCGAACTTGGTGAGGTGGTCGGCGCCCCAGATGTCGTTGACCAGGACGTCGAGGCGGCCGTGGTCGGCGTCGATCCGGTCCACCAGGCGCGTCACCTGGTCGGGGTCGAGGTGGTCCACCGGGACGGCGACGCCCTCGCCGCCGGCCGCGGTGACCAGTTCGGCGGTCTCCTCGATGGTCTCGGGACGGTCCATCTCCGAGCGCCGCTCGCGGGTGGTGCGGCCGGTGGCGTAGACGGTGGCGCCGGCGGCGCCCAGCTCCACGGCGATGCCGCGCCCGGCGGCGCGCGTGGCGCCGGCGACCAGCGCGATCTTTCCCGCCAGCGGGCGTTCCCGCCGGTCGCCGTCAAGGGTGTTCTCGGTCGTGTTCTGGCTCATGGGGACGATGCTGGCAGCGAAACCTGACAGCCCGCGTCAGCCTTTCCGGCGGACGCGGGACAGGTCAGGGGGCGGAGGTCAGGGATTGAAGATGCTGACGCCGCCCGGCCCCACCAGGAAGCCGAGGACGATCAGGACGATGCCGAAGATCAGCTCGCGTCGCGCGATGATGACATAGATACCCGCGATGATCAGGGCCACCGCGATGAGCCACAGCAAGGTAAGCATGGTCGCGGGGTCCCCGGCCCCGCGACCATGAAACGGCCTTGCCGAAACGGATGTCCGAAATTACCGTTTTGTTATAACGCTAGGGGGTGGCGGCGGGCTCCCCGCACAGCCGCAGCGCGTTGGCCACGATCCGGTGCCCGGCCCGCCCGGTCGCCGTCAGGATCGACTCGGGGTGGAACTGCACCGCCCACCGCCGCCGCGCCGGGTCCTCGATGGCCATCACCACGTCCCCGGTGAGCGCGGTGACCTGGAAGCCCTTCACCTGATCGGGCGTGGCGTGCAGGGAGTGGTAGCGGGCCGCGGTGAACTCGTCGGGCAGGCCCTCGAACAGCGCCCCGCCCGCCACCTTGACCCGTCCCGGCTTGCCGTGCGACGGCTCGGGCAGCAGCGCCAGTTCGCCGCCCGCGTGCTCGACCATCGCCTGCAGCCCCAGGCACACCCCGAAGACGGGCAGCGCGCGCTCGTCGAGGGCGTCCAGCAGCGCGCCGGTGGCGAAGTCCTCCGGACGGCCCGGCCCCGGCGACAGCACGACCAGGTCGGGCGCGTGCTCGTCCAGCATCGGGACCGGGAAGCCGTGCCGGAGCGTGACCACGTCGCAGCCCTCCTGGCGGAAGTAGTCCGCGAGGGTGTTGACGAAGGAGTCCTCGTGGTCGACGACCAGGACTTTCAGGCCCTCCCCCGCGCGCTCCCCCTCCGGGCCGCCGGGCGCGGCGGCGGCGCCGTCCCGCGCGCCGTCGTCCTGCACGCCGGACGCCTGCGACTCGGCCAGCGCGCCCAGCAGCGCGCTCGCCTTGAGGTGGGTCTCCCGCTCCTCCTCGTCGGGGTCGGAGTCGTACAGCAGGGTGGCTCCGGCGCGGACGGTCGCGATCCCGTCCTTGATCTGCGCGGTGCGCAGCGTGAGCCCGGTGTTCATCGACCCGTCGAAGCCGACGAACCCGACCGCCCCGCCGTACCAGCGGCGCGGGGTGTCCTCGTGGTCCTCGATGAACTGCATCGCCCAGGTCTTGGGGGCGCCGGTGACCGTGACCGCCCACATGTGGGTGAGGAAGGCGTCGAGCGCGTCGAAGCCGGGGCGCAGCCGCCCCTCGATGTGGTCGACGGTGTGGATCAGCCGCGAGTACAGCTCGATCTGCCGCCGCCCCAGGACCCGGACGCTGCCCGGCACGCAGATCCGCGACTTGTCGTTGCGGTCCACGTCGGTGCACATGGTCAGCTCCGACTCGTCCTTGGCCGAGGACAGGATCGTGCGGATCTGCTCGGCGTCCTCCAGCGCGTCGGCGCCGCGCCGGATCGTCCCGGCGATCGGGCAGGTCTCCACCCGGTCCCCGCCGACCCGCACGAACATCTCCGGGGAGGCCCCGACCAGGTGCTCGCCCTCGCCGAGGTTGAACAGGAACTCGTACGGCGCCGGGTTGGTCTCGCGGAGCCGCTCGAAGAACGCCGGGGGCGAGTCGCAGCGGGCGGACATCGCGTGCCCGGGGGTCACCTCGAAGAGGTCGCCGCGGACGAACTTCTCCTTGGCGTCCCGGACCATCTGCGCGTACACGCCGGGGACCGGCTGCGGGGGCAGCTCGGCGGCGGCGGAGGGCTCGAGGGCGGGCGTCGGCTCGGTCTCGCGGGACAGTCCCGCGGTGCTCGCCCCGTCCACCTCGAAGTCGTAGGACATCCGGTGCGAGGTCTCCCGCTTGCGGTCGACCACGATCATCTCGTCGGCCAGGTGCAGCACGAGGTCGCGCTGGTCGGCGGAACGCTCCAGCCGGGTGCGCAGCGGCTCGAACTGCAGCGACAGGTCGTAGCCGAACGCCCCGTACAGGCCCAGGTGCGGATCGTCGCAGCGGAACAGGTCGATCACGGCGCGCAGCGCGCTGAAGACGGTGGGCTGGCGGCTGCGCTCCTCCTCGGGGAAGAACCCCTCGGCGGGCGGCACGTGCACCCGCACCGAGCCCGGCTCGTCGGCCCGCGCCTCCCCCACCGCGCGCAGGACGGCCGCGATCGCGGGCAGCACCACCCGGCCCCGGCCGTTGAGCGCCCGGGCGGTGACCGTGCGCCCGCGCGCGACGATCTCCAGGCACGGGTCCAGGTAGGCCATGTGCCAGCGGCTGTAGCGGCCGGGATACTCCATGCCGGAGCTCAGCACGCCGCCCCGCCGCTCGCCCAGGGCGGCGACGAGGTCGTTGAGCACGTCGGACCTGCGTTCGGAATCGACCGGTGTCGCCGTACGGGTCACCCGTACTCCCCCGGCCGTCGTGAACTCGCTGCACTGCGATCGTTCTGGGACGGTCTCCACCGCGGTGGCCCCTCAAGATCGGGCCCTCTGCCCGGGGCCGCCGCGAACACGGGACGACCGCCGGGTGAGGGCGGTCGCCTGGATGTCGGAACAGCTCGAACCGGCGCCGCCTCAGCGGCGCCACCACCACCGGCGCGGGCGGGTCACGGTTCGCATGCGGAGAGCGTACCCGCAGGCGGGGCCATGGGCCAAGCCGCCGCCCGCCGTGTCGCCCCAGGGTTTGCATCAGCGGCGGACCTTGCCATCATGAGAGCGCAAGGGTTCGCTTACGGAACGGGGGCCGGCTCCCATGACGAGCGCGGGCAGGGAGAACACCGAGTTCGAGCTGCGCGGGGTCAACCACCTGGCGCTGGTGTGCAGCGACATGAAGCGGACGGTGGACTTCTACCAGGGCGTGCTCGGCATGCCGCTGATCAAGACCATCGAGCTGCCGATGGGCTGGGGGCAGCACTTCTTCTTCGACTGCGGCGGCGGGAACGCGCTGGCCTTCTTCTGGTTCCCGGACGCGCCCGAGCCGGTGCCGGGGGTGTCGGCCCCGCGGAACCTGCCCGACCGCGGCGAACTGCTCTCGGCGGTCGGATCCATGAACCACATCGCCTTCGACGTGCCGCCGGAGCGGATCGAGGAGTACCGGGACCGGCTGATCGCCAAGGGCGTCGACGTCGGCACCCTGCTCAACCACGACGACAGCGAGTTCGGCGTGGCGCCCGAGCCGCACGACGGGGTCTTCGTGCGGTCGATCTACTTCAAGGACCCCGACGGGATCCTGGTGGAGTTCGCCGCCTGGACGCGGGAGCTGAACTCCCCCGGCGACGTCCGGCACGAGCCGAAGACCTCCGCCGACCGCACGGTCTGATCCCCGGCCAGGTAACGGCACGGCGCGCACCACGCGGCACGCCTTCCGGTCCTGGCGACGAAACCCCAGGTCAGTCGTCCCTTTTTCGACCCGGTGTGGATGGAACGATCCACCCAAGTCGTGCCGTCACCGATATCCCCTTGTGATCCCGGTCGGGGTAGGCTCACGCAGTTTTCACCCCTGTGACCGGGCCGGACCGCGATCCGGGCGGCCCGCGCGACGAGGAGGACCTGTTGGCCTCGAGCTCCCAGGAACCGCCGCAGCCGCGGCGTTCCGACCGCAGCCCCTGGAACTGGCTGTTGATCGTTCCGGTGCTGATCCCCCTGCTGACCTTCCTGTTCAACCGTGACGAGCCGCGGATCGCCGGCTTCCCCGCCTTCTACTGGATCCAGTTCCTGTTCATCCCGCTGGGCGTGACCTGCACGGTGATCGTCTACCGCGCGACCAGGAAGCGGGGCTGACGTGTCCGACCACATCCCCGAACTGATCATCTTCACCGTGCTCTTCCTGCTGGTCAGCGGGATGGGCTTCGTCGCGGCCCGGTGGCGCCGGCCGGACACGATGGACAGCCTCGACGAGTGGGGGCTGGGCGGCCGCAGCTTCGGCAGCTGGATCACCTGGTTCCTGATCGGCGGCGACCTCTACACCGCCTACACCTTCGTCGCCGTCCCCGCCCTCGTCTTCGGCGCGGGCGCCGCCGGCTTCTACGCGGTGCCGTACACCATCGTGGTCTACCCGCTGGTGTTCCTGGTGCTCATCCGGCTCTGGTCGGTGTCGCACGTGCACGGCTTCGTCACCCCGGCCGACTTCGTCCGCGCCCGGTTCGGCTCGCCCACCCTGGCGCTGGCCGTCGCGATCACCGGGATCGTGGCGACGATGCCGTACATCGCGCTGCAGCTGGTCGGGATCGAGGCGGTGCTGAAGGCGATGGGCGTGCACGGCCACCTGCCGATCGTCATCGCGTTCGCCATCCTGGCCGCCTACACCTACCAGTCGGGGCTGCGGGCGCCGGCGCTGATCGCCTTCGTCAAGGACATCCTGATCTACCTGGTGATCATCGTGGCGGTGCTCTACATCCCGTCCCGGCTGGGCGGCTGGGACAACATCTTCGGCGCGGCGCAGGCCAAGTTCGAGAAGACGCCCGCGCCGTCCGACGGCATCCTGCTGGACGGCACCAACCAGCTCAACTACGCGATGCTGGCACTGGGCTCGGCACTGGCGCTGTTCCTCTACCCGCACAGCATCACCGGCGTGCTGGCCAGCAGGAACCGTAACGTGATCAAGCGGAACATGTCGGCGCTGCCCGCCTACAGCTTCGTGCTCGGCCTGATCGCGCTGCTGGGCTTCATGGCGATCGCCGCCGGGGTGACGCCGGTGACCACCGACGGCAAGGCCGACACCAACACCGTCGTGCCGCTGCTGTTCGACAAGATGTTCCCCGACTGGTTCACCGGCGTGGCCTACGCGGCGGTCGGGATCGGCGCGCTGGTCCCGGCGGCGATCATGTCGATCGCGGCGGCGAACCTGTTCACCCGCAACATCTACAAGGAGTACATCCGCAAGGACGCCACCGACAAGCAGGAGGCCACGGTCAGCAAGATCGTCTCGCTGCTGGTCAAGGTCGGCGCGGTGGCCTGCATCCTGCTGCTGGACCCCGAGTTCTCCATCGACCTCCAGCTGATCGGCGGCGTGATCATCCTGCAGACGCTGCCGGCGGTCGCGCTGGGCCTGGTCACCCGCTGGTTCCACCGCGGCGCCCTGGTCGCCGGCTGGGCGGCGGGCCTGCTGGCCGGTCTGTGGATGCTGTACCAGATCCCCAACCCGGCCAAGGGCAAGGAGCACTTCGGCGGCTCGGCGTACAAGCTGAGCGAGCTCGGCCTGGACACCAAGATGACGGTGTACGTGGGCATGCTGGCCCTGGCCGTCAACCTGGTCGTGGCGGTCGCCGGGACGTTCGTCTGCCGCGCGGCCAAGCTCGCCGACGGCGAGGACGCGACCCGGGCGACCGACTACACGGCCGACGAGGGCGACCCCAAGGTCAAGGACCTGGAGCTGACCAGCAGCACCTGATCCCGGCACGATCCCCCGGCGCGGCACGAGCCGGGGGCAGGGCCCGGTCACCGCGAGGCGGTGGCCGGGCCCTCGCGCGTGCGCGGCGGGTCCGGGCCGGGTCAGGTGGCGAGATGGCGGGGGTTGGCGACCAGGAGCTTGTCGCGGACGGCCTCGGTCAGCGCCGCCTTGACCTCGGCGTGGCGCCCGTCGGTCTCGCCCGCCCGGATCGCCGCCGCCAGCGCCGCGTCGTCGGCGTAGCCAAGGGCCTCCAGACGAGCGCGGTGCCGCTCGGCCTGGGCGGGGCCCTCCGCCATCTCCCGCTCGACGATCGACAGGGCGTTCACCGCGACGAGGGCGTGGAAGCGGGTGCGGCCCTCCAGTGCGCCGAGCACGTCGCGTTCAAGGAACTCCCGTACCGCCTCCACCAGCTCGCGGGCGGAGGGGGCGTCATGGGGCTGGGCCATCGCGCGGCTCCTCGGTCGGGTGCCCGGTCGCGTCCCCGGTCGAGGACGGAACGGGATCCTACAGAAGCACCGAATCCGATTCCAGACTTGACAGCGCTCCGCTCCGGGGATCATTCTCAACGCTAACGTGAACGTTAATGTGAGCCAGGCAACAGAAAGGCGTCCCCGGATGACGACCGCCCCCCGGTCACCCGCGAGCACCGCGTCCGTGCTCCTGGCCTGCGCGCTCCCCGCCGCGGCCGCCGCCGCGCTCCTGCAGCCCGCGACCGCCCACGCCGCCGGCCCGGGACGCGGCATCGACGTGCGGATCGCCAGCTACAACACCTGCGGGCACGGTTGCCTGCCGAGCACCCGGGAGTGCGTGGACACCATCGGCCGGGACTGCGCGACCAAGCTGCGGCCCTGGGCCGGCGGCCGCGCCGCCCAGGTCGCGGACGACATCGCCCGCGCCCGGGCCGGCGTCGTGGTCACCCAGGAGATCGGCAACAACGCCACGCCCAGCCAGCCCGGCGTGGACGTCGAGTCCTTCCGCGCGCCGCTGACCGAGGCAATGCGGCTGCGCGGCTACGCCGAAGCCCCCGCCGACTACGCCGGGACGCGGCATCCGGTGGACGGCTACCCGCTGAAGTCCGGTGCGGGACGGTTCACCTACTACGACGCCCGCCGCTTCTCCCACCTGGACGACTCCGGCCGCCCGCTCCCGCACGACCTGCTCTGGCTGCCCGACTCCACCGAGATCTACGGCAAGACGATGACCTGGAACACCCTCCGCGACCGCCGCACCGGCGCGCGGTTCGTGGTGGTCAACATGCACCTGGAGTTCCGCAGGAACGGCGCCACCGACCCCAACGGCTGGACCAAGAACTGGGACCAGGTCCGCCACGCCGACGCCCGGCGCACCGCCGAGCACCTCACCCGCGACAACCCGGCCACCCGGCGGCTGCCCATCGTGTTCGCCGGGGACATGAACTCGGCGACCCGCGAGGACGGGGCGAGCGCGCACGACGCGTTCGCCGACGCCGGGTACGCCGACGCGCTGGACCTGGCCCCGCCTCAGCGGCGCCACGGCACCGAGTACGCCTCGTTCAACGGAGGGAAGATCCCCTTGCCCAAGGGCGACAAGATCGATCACGTCTACGTCAAGGCCGGGACCCCGGTGCGGCAGTGGACGCTCGTCCCGCAGACCACGGCGCAGTCCGGAGCCGCCTGGGACCTGCTCCGCTCCGACCACAACCTGACGCACACCACCGTCCGGCTGGCGGTGACCCGATGACCGGCGGCCCCTCTTCCCTCACCGCGGACCTGCGGCACGCCGACCCGGCCCTGTCCCGGTTCAACCCGCTCAGGCGCATCCTCGTGCACGACGACTTCAACACCGGCACGCACGGCTGGATCGAACTGCTGGGCAACTACGACGGGCACGGGAACCTCGACACCGTCGACGACCACATGCGCGACTTCCGGCCCCCGCAGCTCAGCTCGTGCAACTTCTTCGACGTGGGCACGCACGGCGCCATGTCCGGCACGTACGCGCTGAAGGTCGCCACCCGCCCGCTGGCCGGGCACACCGGCGTCGCCATCCGGCGGCTCACGATGGCCGGGCGCGGGCGGGTGCAGTTCGAGACGTACCTGACGTTCAAGACCGAGGCGGCCTCGGCGGAGAACCAGGCGGCGAGCAAGGCGGGCGGCGGCGAATGGGACGCCAACTTCCACCCGTCGGAGAACCAGTTCGGCGCGTTCACCGTCGCCACCGACATCTGCGACGGCGTCCGCTACCACTGCGTGGCCCGCTACCTCAACACCGACCTGGACAACCGGCCGCGCCGCGAGTGGATCTACCCGACCGTGCCGGAGCCGACCCCGCGCGAGCACTTCGAGGGCAAGCTCAAGCTGCCGCCCACGGCCGACTTCACCGCGCCCGGCCGGGACGACTGGAAGCCGTTCGGCGGGCCTCAGGAGCTCTGCTACAACGAGGTCCCGACCAAGGTCAACTGGCACTACCTGCGCTGGCTGATCGACACGGACACCCGCTCCAACATCGAGCTGCAGCTCAACGACACCGTCTACGACATGCGGGACGTGCCGGTGCCGCCCTACGACGAGGAGTACGGGTCGCTGCAGAACCTGCTCAACTTCTACGTCTCCGTCCGCACCCACACCGACGTGCGCAACTTCCTGTACCTGGACTCGGTCCTGATCTCGGTGGACTGGTGAGCGCGGCGATGAGCAGGAGTTCTTCGAGCATGCGACAGTCGTTCACCGCCGTCCTGGAGCGCAACCGGACCCTGTCGGGCGAGTTCGCGACCGAGCCGTACGAGGTGGCGTGGGCCGCCGAGGCGCGCTGGTTCGTCCGGACGCTGGAACGGTCCGAGCCCGGCGTCCGGCTGCGGGTGACCACCCAGGTCTCCCCCGACGGCCTGCACTGGTGCGACCTGGACGCGGCGCGGGAGCTGGAGGGGGACCTGGCCACCTGGACCTCCGCGGAGTTCGGCGGGTGGCTGCGCCTCAAGGGCACCGTGCAGGCCGGCGGGAAGCCCGGCGAGAACGACGAGCCCGCGGCCGCCAAGGTGATGATCTATCTCGCGCTGAAGAGCTGAGGTGCGGCCATGGTGATGCGCAGGCGCGAGTTCCTCGCCCTCGCCGGGCTGGCCGCCTCCAGCGTGCTGGCCGGCGGCTGCGGCGCGGCGGGCGGCGGCGGGTCCGCGCCGGACGGGTCGCTGCGCGCCGCGTTCGGGCAGCCGGTCACCGACCTGGACCCCTACAACGCCGGCACCGCCGTGGACGAGGCGTCGCTGATCGTCAAGCGGCTGGTGTTCGACACGCTGGTCCGCCGGGACGGGGAGCGCCTCGTCCCGGGGCTGGCCGCGCGGTGGCGGCGCGAGGGCGACACCACCTGGGTGTTCGAGCTGCGCGGCGGGGTGCGCTTCCACGACGGCACGCCGCTGACCGCCCGGGACGTGGTGGCGTGCCTGAAGCGGACGCAGTCGGTGAAGTCGGCGCAGAGCTCGCTGTGGGCCGCGGTGACGTCGGCGCGGGCGGACGGCGACCACACGGTGGTGTTCGAGACCGACGGGCCGATGGCGACGCTGCCGGTCAACCTGACGCTGCTGTTCATCGTCCCGGAGCGGCTGGTGGCCGACCCCGCGCAGAAGCGCCGCCCGATCGGCTCCGGCCCGTTCCGCGTCACCGGCTTCACCCCCTCGACCAGCGTCGAGCTGGCGCGGTTCGACGGGTACTGGAACGGGCCGGCGGCGCTGCCGGGGGTGTCGATGCCCTACATCGCCGAGACCTCCAGCGCCATCACGGCGCTGCGCAACGGCGAGGTCGACCTGCTGTGGCCGGTGCCGTCCGACCAGCTCCCCGAGGTGCGGGCGGGCGGGGTGTCGGTCCGCACCGTGCCGAGCTGGACGTACTACCTGACGTGGTTCCACTGCGGGCGGCGGCCGTTCACCGACCCGCGGGTGCGGCGGGCGATGTGCCAGGCCCTGGACCTGGAGGAGATCGTCGGCCGGCTGTTCGGCGCGGGCGCGGAGCGGATGCGGGCGCCGATCCCCCCGACCGTGTTCGGGTACGCCGAGCAGCCGCCGTACGCCCACGACCCCGGCGCGGCGCGGCGGGCGCTCCGCGACGCCGGGCTCGGCGAGGGGTTCACCACCTCGATGATGTGGTTCGACGCGACCGGGCCGCTGGCCCGCGAGCTCGCCCAGACGATGATCTCCTCCTGGGCGGAGATCGGGGTGACCGTACGGCCGCAGAGCATCGAGAAGGCCCAGTGGCTGCAGCGCCTCAACGTCCTGGACTGGGACATGGAGCTGCAGACCAACACCGTCACCACCGGGGACGCCGCGTTCACCCTCGGCCGCCTCTACACCTCCAAGGCGAACCGGATGGGCTACAGGAACCCCGAGCTCGACGGAATCCTCGCCGCGGCCGGGAGGGAGGCCGACGGCGGGCGGCGCGCGGAGCTGTACGGGCGCGCCTGCCGGATCATCTGGTCCGACGCGGTGGGGATCTTCCCCGCCGCGCTCACCACCGCCTACGGGCTGCGCTCGGACCTCACCGGTTTCACTCCCGCGGCGAACAACCAGCCGGACCTGTCCGCGGTCAGGAGAGGGTGACCCCGTGCACCGAGACGACACCCCCGGGAGGACCCCATGACCCCGCGACGCAGGGCCACCCTGCGCGACATCGCCGCCGCGCTCGACCTGTCGGTCAACACCGTCTCGCGCGCGCTGGCGGGCAAGGACGCGGTCAGCGAGGAGACCCGCGAGCGGGTCCGGCGGGAGGCCGAGCGGCTCGGCTACGTGCCCAACACGATGGCCCGGTCGCTGGTGCTGCGGAACGCGATGGCGATCGGGCTGGTGATCACCAACCCGTCCAACCCGTTCTACGCCCGCCTGATCAGCGCGATCGAGGAGCGCGGCCGGGTGCACGGCTACTCGCTGATGCTCATGGTCACCGAGGACAGCGTCGACAACGAGCGCCGCGTCGCCGAGGAGCTGATGCGGTGGGGCGTGGACGGGGTCCTGGCCGTGCCCGTCCAGCACGGCGCCGACCACTGGGACCGGCTGCGCAGGTCCGGCACGCCCGTCGTGCTGCTCAACCGCGACCTGCCCGGACTGGACGCCGACCTGGTCGGCGTCGACTACTACGACAGCGCCCGCCGCGCCACCGGGCTGCTGCTGGACGGCGGCGCCCGCGACCTGTACCTGGTCGAGGAGGACCTGGACATCTCCCCCGTCGCCGAGCGCGTCCGCGGGTTCCGCACCGTGCTGGACGAGCGCGGCGTCACCGTCGGCGACGACCACATCATCCGGGTGCCCACGCGGCGCCGCGAGTCCAGCTCGCAGCCGTGGGACCCGGTCGACTCCTACGCGATCGGGCGCGAACTGGCCGCCCGGGTCGGGCCCGGGAGCGCCGTGCTCGCCGGCAACGACTACTTCGCGCTGGGCGTGTACCGCGCGTTCACCGAGCACGGGCTGGCCGTCCCCGGGGACGTGGCGGTGGCCGGGCACGGCGACCACCCGTTCGCCGCGTACCTGAACCCGCCGCTGACCACCGTCCGGCTGCCCGCCGCCGAGGTCGGCGCCACCGCCGTCGACCGGCTGCTGGAGCGCATGGGCGGCGAGGGGGGCGAGGCCGCGACGGGGGCGCCGCGGACGACGCTGCTGCCCGCCGAAGTGGTCGTCCGGGCGTCCACTGGTTCCACGGGGTCCACCGGGACGGAGGTTCCCTGATGGGACGGTTCCTGCTCAGGCGCGCGGGCCAGGCCGCCGTGGTGGCCCTGGGCGCGATCAGCCTGGTGTTCGTGGTCGTGCGGGTCGTGCCCGGCGATCCCGCGACGCTCATCCTCGGGCCGGACGCCAGCGCCGACCAGCTCGCCTCGGTGCGGGCGGACTTCGGGCTGGACCGGCCGCTGTGGCAGCAGTACCTGACCCACATGGGCGAGGTGCTGCGCGGGGACTTCGGCGACTCCTGGAGGCTGGGCGGCGGCGCCATGTCCGCCGTGCTGGACCGGTTCCCGGCCACGCTGGCGCTGGCCGCGCTGGCCCTGCTCATCACGCTCGGCGCCGGGTTCCCGCTCGGCATGGCGTGCGCCCGGCGTCCCGGGAAGGTGCTGGACCTGCTGGTCTCCACCGGCTCGCTGGTCGGGCAGGCGCTGCCGTCGTTCTGGCTCGGGATCGTGTTGATCCTGGTGTTCGCGCGGGAGCTGCACTGGCTGCCGGGCACCGCCGGCGGCGGGCCGGAGGCGGTGGTGCTGCCCGCGGTGACGCTGGCGCTGCCGTTCGTCGGCTGGCTGGCCCGGCTGGTGCGCAACGGCGCCCTGGAGGAGGTGGCCAAGGACTACGTCCGTACCGCCCGCGCCAAGGGCACCGGCGAGGGCGCCGTGATGTACGTGCACGTGGCCCGCAACATCGCCGTCCCCGTCGTCACCGTGCTCGGCCTGCTGATGGGCAACTTCATCGCCAACGCGGTGATCGTCGAGGTGGTCTTCTCCTGGCCCGGTCTCGGCTCGCTGATGGTGGACGCCATCACCAACCGGGACTACGCGGTCGTGGAGGCGGCGATCGTGACGGTCACACTGTCCTACATCGTGTTGAACCTGCTGGTCGACGTCCTGTACGTGGCGCTCGACCCGCGCCTGACCCCCGACGCCGCATGAGCGAGGACACAGCATGAGCACCGTCGCGACCACCGCCCCCGGCCCGTCCCGGACGCGGTCCCTCGCCGCGCTCCGCCACCGGCTGCCCGCGCGGGCCTGGGCCGGGCTGGCGGTGCTGGCGCTGTTCGTCGCGGCGGCCGTCGCCGGGCCGTGGCTGCGGCCCTACGACCCGGTGGCCACCGACCTGGCGCACCGGCTGCTGCCGCCCGGCTCGGCCACCGCCGGCGGCACCGCGTGGCTCGGCACCGACCAGGTGGGCCGGGACATGCTCGCCAACCTGCTCGCCGGGAGCCGGGTCTCGCTCGCGGTGGCGCTGGCGACCGTGCTGATCGGCGGCGCCGTGGGGCTGCTGGCCGGGCTCGTCTCGGGCTACTTCGGCGGACCGCTCGACACCCTGCTGTCGCGGGTCGGGGACGTCCAGCTGGCCTTCCCCTCGATCCTGCTGGCCATCCTGATCGCCGGGGTGCTGGGCCCGAGCATCACCAACATCGTCATCACCCTGGCGGTGACCCGCTGGGTCATCTTCGCCCGGGTGGTGCGGGCGTCCGCGCTGGCCACCCGGGACCTGGAGTTCGTCGACTCGGCCCGCGTGCTCGGCGCGGGCCACGCGCGCATCCTGTTCCGGCACGTGCTGCCGTCCTGCTGGCAGCCGCTGCTGGTCGCCGCGACCGTGCAGATCGGCCTGACCATGGTCGCCGAGGCGTCGCTGAGCTTCCTCGGCCTGGGCATCCCCGCCGACGCCGCCTCGTGGGGCGCGACCGTCTCGGCCGGCCGCGACCACCTCGGCTCCGCCTGGTGGATCTCCACGGTGCCCGCGCTGGCGCTGGCCGCCGTGGTCACCGGCGTCGGCGTCGTCGGGGACGCGTTCCGCGACATCGCCGACCCGCGCACGCAGATCTGAGCTCTGAGATCCGCGATCTGAGAGAGGCATCCATGACCACCCCTCCCACCCCGACCGCCCGCCCCGCCCCCGTCCCCGCCGGCTCCGGCGGGGAGATCGCCGCCGAGCTGCGCGACCTGCACATCGGGTTCGGCGCCGGCGGGCGCGCCGTGCCCGTCGTCCGCGGCGTCAGCCTGACCCTGCGCCGGGGCCGGGTGCTGGCGCTGGTCGGCGAGTCCGGCAGCGGCAAGAGCCTGACCTCGCTCGCCCTGATCGGCCTGCTCCCGCCCGGCGCCGCCGCCACCGCGGGCGGCGTCGTCCTCGGCGGCGAGGACACCGCCTGCTTCTCCGCCCGGCGGTGGCGGGAGGTCCGGGGCCGCCGGGTCGCGATGGTCTTCCAGGACCCGATGGCCGCCCTCAACCCCGGCTTCAGCGTCGGGCGGCAGGTCGCCGAGCCGTTCCGGCGCCGGCTCGGGGACGACCGGCGCACCGCCCGCGCCAAGGCCGTCGCGCTGATGACCGAGGTCGGCATCGCCGACGCCGCGTCCCGCTTCGACGCCCACCCGCACGAGTTCTCCGGCGGCATGCGGCAGCGCGCGGTGATCGCGATGGCGCTGGCGCTCGGACCGGAGGTGCTGCTGGCCGACGAGCCGACCACGGCGCTGGACGTCACCGTCCAGGCGCAGATCCTGCGGCTGCTCGCCCGCCGGCAGCGCGAGGCCGAACTGGCGACGCTGCTGGTCTCGCACGATCTCGGCGTCGTCGCGCGGGTCGCCCAGGAGGTCGCGGTGATGTACGCCGGCCGCATCGTCGAGCAGGGCCCCCTCGACCCGGTCTACACGCGGCCCGCGCACCCGTACACGCTCGGGCTGCTGCGCGCCGTCCCCGATCCCGGCACGGCGGCGGGACGGCTGCGGCCGATCCCCGGGCAGCCCCCGGACCCGCGGCGGCTGCCGGGCGGGTGCGCGTTCCATCCGCGCTGCCCGTTCGCCACCGCCGCGTGCCTGACCGACGACCCGCCGCTGCTCCCCCTCGACGGCGGGGACGCCGCCGCGGGCCGGGCCGTGGCCTGCCACAACTCCACCGCCGTCCTGGCCGAGGCTCCGGAGGCACGATGAGCACCACGACCGAGACCGCCGGCCCCGGGGTCGTCCTGCGGGTCCGCGGCCTGGAGGCCGGGTACGAGCGGCGCGGCGGCCGCGGGTTCGGGCGCGAGCGCGTCCGCGCGGTCGCCGGGATCGACCTCACCGTGCGGGCCGGGCGGACCCTGGGGATCGTGGGCGAGTCGGGGTGCGGCAAGTCGACGCTGGCCCGGGCGATCGTCGGGCTGCGCCCCGCGTTCGCCGGGTCGATCGAGTTCGCCGGGCACGACCTGGCCGCCACCCCGCCGCGGCGCCGCCGGCGGCTGAGCCGCGACCTCCAGATGGTCTTCCAGGACCCCTACACCTCCCTCAATCCGCGGATGACGGTCGCGGCGGTCATCTCCGAGGGGTGGCGCGTCCACCCCGGGATCGTCCCGCGCGACCGGTACGGCGCCGAGGTCGCCCGGCTGCTCGACCTGGTCGGGCTGCGCGCCGAGCACGGCGCGCGGCACCTGCACGAGCTGTCCGGCGGCCAGTGCCAGCGGGTCGCCATCGCCCGCGCGCTGGCGCCGCGGCCGAAGCTGATCGTGTGCGACGAGGCGGTGTCGGCGCTGGACGTGTCGGTGCGGGCCCAGATCCTCAACCTGCTCGCCGAGCTCCAGGCCGATCTGGGCGTCGCCTACCTGTTCATCTCGCACGACCTGGACGTGGTGCGGCACGTCGCGCACGAGGTCGCGGTCATGTACCTGGGCACGATCGTCGAGCAGGGCGATGCCGCCGAGGTCTTCGCGGATCCGCAGCACCCGTACACGCGGGCGCTGCTGTCGGCGGCGCCGTCGGTGCACGACCGGCCGGGCACCGGCGGGGACGGCGCGGCGGACGGCGAGATCGTGCTCGCCGGCGACGTGCCCTCGCCCGCCTCGCCGCCGAGCGGGTGCCGTTTCCGCACCCGCTGCTACATGGCCGCGGACGTGTGCGCCGAGAAGGCGCCCGAGCTGGCGGTGCACGGCGGCCTGGGCCGCCCGGTCGCCTGCCACTTCGCGGACGCGGCGGGCGGCACCGCCCCTCCCGCGCCGACGCCCGCCTGACAATCCGCTCAGAACAGGACGTGTCCCGCCCCTCCGCCGCGCCGGGCCCGCGAGACTCGCCAAGAGTCGGCAAAGATAGCCGCGGCGACGCCTTGAGCGAGGGCAGGCTCGGGAATCACCCACGGCGGTGAACGGTGCCGGGCGGCGCCGTTCACCGCTTTGGGCCGTCCCGCGCCCGCGAGCCCCCGGCGGGCCCGCGCCACCGCAGGAGACAGGGGACACGGAGGGTGAGAGCACCGATGAGGGTCGCCACCGTACGCGCACGGACCGTCACCGCCGCCACGCTGACCGTGGCCGCGTTCGCCCCGGGGGTCGCTCTCGCCCCGGCCGCGCGCTCCGACGACCTCGACATCGCGCCCGCGACCGTCCGCGCGGGACGTTCGGTCACCGTGTCCGGCGCCTGCCAGATCGACGACCGCAGGGTGACCGTCAGCGGCGCCGCCCGAGGCACGGGCAAGGTGAGCGACGGCTGGTTCAGCGTGCGGGCCCGCATCGTCCGCGACCGCGCGGGCGGCTATCGGATCAAGACCACCTGCTTCGGCTCCGGCTTCACCCAGGAGGGCCTGGTCAGCGTGACCGCGCCGGTCCGCCGGAAACCCTTCGAGCCGCGCGAGCCGCGCGGCTGGGCCAAGACGGGCGGCGGCGGAGCGCAGCCGGACCGCCTGGGGTGGACGCTGACGGGCCTGGCGCTGCTGGCGTGCGCCGGCGGAGTCGGCGCGATGGCGCTGATGCGCTCCCGGGCTGCCCATGGGAGGCCGTAACGGCGGGTACGCCGTCGCGGCGCTGCTGGCCGTCGCGGGCGCCCTCGCGGTGGGCCACGGCGCGCGCGACCGCGAGCCGGGCGTGCACTACCGCGACTTCGGCGGGCCGCGCGCGCTCTGGCACATCCCCGACGGCGACGCGCTCCCCGCCTCTCCCCCGTCCCGGATCGAGATCCCCGGCATCGGCGTGGACGCGCCGGTGATGCGGGTCGGGCTCAACCGGGACGGCACGGTCGGCGTCCCGCCGCTGAACCGGCCCGAGCGCACGGGCTGGTACGAGCACGGCCCTCCCCCCGGCAGCCGCGGGCCGTCCGTCGTCCTCGGCCACTACGACGACCTGGGCGGCCCCGCCGTCTTCCACAAACTGCACGAGATCCGCCCGGGAGCGCGCATCAAGGTGACCCGGCACGACCGCAGTGTCGCGGTGTTCCGCGTGGACGCGATGGAACGCGTGCCCAAATGGGAGTTCCCGCGCGCGCGTGTGTACGGGAAGGTGCGCTACGCCGGGCTGCGCCTCATCACGTGCGGCGGGAAGTACGACAGGGCCGACCGCTCCTACAGCGACAACCTCATCGTGTACGCGCACCTCACCGGGGCTGACGGACGCTAGCGCCGACCGGGGTCCGCTAGGGCAGCATCTGCAGCACGTCCCACTCGTTCTCGGCGACGCGCCGTCCCAGGACGGCGAGCTCCACCGACCGCTCCCCGCCCGACAGGTGGCGCCGCGCCTGCATGGCGCAGATGATGCCCCAGCGCGCCACGCCGAACATCTCCCACCAGTGCAGCTCGTCGCGGTCCACCGCGCCGCCGCCGGCCTTCTCGTAGGCCTCGATGAGCTGCTCGTAGGGGCCGAACCCGCCGACGGGCTGCGCGGATCCGAACCGCCAGGCCTTCGCGCACAGCCAGCCGAGGTCCTCGATCGGGTCGCCCACGTGGACCAGCTCCCAGTCCAGCACCGCGCGGATGCCGTCGGGGCCGACGATGAAGTTGCCGTTGCGGAAGTCGCCGTGCACGACGGCTGGCGGCCTGGCGGGCGGGCGGTTGCGGTCCAGCCAGCGCAGGGCGAGCTCCAGCGCCGGGTGCGGCTCGCCGATCTCGTCCAGGACGTCCAGCCAGGTGCGGAGCTGGTCGGCGCGGTCGAGGCCGTCGACGGCGTCCACCGGGATGCGGTGCACGGCCGCGAGGATCTCGCCGCACTGGGCGGCCAGCCGGCCGCGGACGGCGGCCAGCCCCGGATCGCGCAGGATGCGGCGCGGGATGCTCTCGCCCTCGATCCGCTCCATCACCACGAACTCGGCGCCGAGCGGGCCGTCGTCACCACCCGCCGCGATCACCTCGGGGCTGGGCACGCCCGCGGCGGCCGCCGCCCGCATCAGCTCGGCCTCGCGCGTCAGCGGCGCCCCGGCCAGGGCGCCCTCGGTGCCCAGCCGCAGGATCAGCGGACGGGTCTCCCCGGCCGCGGTGACCGCCTCGAACGCGCAGGTGATCCGGGAGGCGCCGCCCTCGGCCCTGCTCAGGCCGTGGACGCCGACTCCCGGGCCGTACCGTTCGGCGAGCACACCGGCCAGCGGGCCGGCCAGCCCCTCCAGATCCATCCGCACTCCCAGCCGTCGGGGCGACCACCCGGATAAGTGATCGCTTTCCCCATCCTGGCACGCGGGGCGGCGGGCGGGTCAGGCGCGCCCGTAGGAGTCCTCGAGCCGCTCGATGTCGTCCTCGTCGAAGTGGCCGAAGGCGATCTCCATGACGCGCACGGCGGGGCCCGAGGAGCTCAGCCGGTGGGTGTCGCCGGCCCGGATCAGCACCCGCTCGCCGACCTCCGGCTCGATCCGGCGCCCGGCCACCTCGAACACCGCGCCCGGGTCGAGCGCCACCCACAGCTCGTCGCGGTCGCGGTGGCGCTGCAGGCTCAGCCGCTGGCCCGGCTCCACGTGGATCAGCTTCACCGTGGACGGCTCGTTCAGGGTGAAGCGCTCGAAGCTCCCCCACGGCCGCCGCTCGGTCACGACGGAGGGTTCGGGCCTCAGGTCGGTCTGCACAGTCACCTCGGAGATCATCGTTCGTGGCACGTCTCGGCGGGACGCCGGGGCAGCCCCCCGGGCAGTCCCGCCAGGATCAGGTCGGCGAGGCTGTCGACGACCATCGCGCGGGGCACCTCCCCGGCGTGGTCGAGCCACCAGTCGCCGGCGGTCTGCACCATACCGACGACGGCGTGCCCCCACACATAGGCGCGGGTCGGGTCGATCCCGTCCCCCTCGGCGATCATCACCTCGGCCAACTCCCGGCTCACCTCGCGGATCATGGTGCTCATCACGCTGTGCGTGGCGGCGTCCTCCGCGCTGGCACGGTGCATCAGGAAGCGGTAGAGGTTCAGGTTCGCCGAGACGGTGGCCAGGTAGGTGTCGATGGTGGAGCGGGTGCGGGCGCGCACCGAGCCGGAGCGGGAGAACTCCGCCCGGATGCCCTCCACCAGCCGCCGCGTGTGCCGCCCGGCCAGCGCCTGGTAGAGCCCGCTCTTGTCGCCGAAGTGGCGGTAGAGGATCGGCTTGCTGATCCCCGCCTCCGCCGCGATGGCCGCCATCGACGCCTCCGGGCCCTCCCGCTGGATGACCCGGTCGGCCGCCTCGAGCAGGGCACGCCGCCGGTCGGGATCGCGCCGCGATCCCGCCCTCGCCGTGCCCGTGGTCGCCATGGTCAGAACCGTACGCTACTACCGGGGCCGGGGACCGGCGGCCGGGCAACGTTCATGATCGCTCTCCGCCGCGGCGGACGGCCGGGCGAGGAGGGCCGGGTAAAGATGTGGCCAACCGCGTCCCCAGACAAGGCGGTCGCCGGGTATGGGCTCGGACATGACCGAACGGTCATCGGACCGGAAGTCCGGTGATGGTACGGCCGATGACCAGCCGCTGAATTTCGCTGGTCCCCTCGAAGATGGTGAAGATCTTGGAGTCCCGGTGCATCCGCTCGACCGGGTACTCGCGGGTGTAGCCGTTGCCGCCGAGGATCTGGATGGCCTCCTCGGTGACCCGGACGGCCGCCTCGCTGGCCATGAGCTTGGCCATGGAGCCCTCGGCGTTCTCGAACTCCTTGCCGGTGCGGGCCATCCACGCGGCCCGCCACACCATCAGCCGGGCGGCGTCGACCTGGCACTTCATGTCGGCCAGCTTGAACGCGACGGCCTGGAAGTCGCCGATCTTGCGGCCGAACTGCTCGCGCTCCCGGGCGTACTGCAGCGCGTAGTCGTAGGCGGCGCGGGCCACGCCCAGCGCCATGGCGCCCACCGAGGGCCGGGTGGTCTCGAAGGTCTTCATGGCGGCCTGGCCCTTGGCGCTCTTGCCCTCGCGCACCCGGGCGATCCGCTCGTCGAACTTCTCCTTGCCGCCGACGATCAGCCCGGCGGGGACGCGGACGCCGTCCAGGATCACCTCGGCGGTGTGCGAGGCGCGGATGCCGTGCTTCTTGAACTTCTGCCCCTGCCTCAGCCCGGGGGTGCCGGGCGGCACGATGAAGCTGGCCTGGCCGCGGCTGCCCAGCTCGGGGTGCACCGAGGCGACCACCACGTGCACGTCGGCGATGCCGCCGTTGGTGGCCCAGGTCTTGGTGCCGTCGATCACCCACTCGTCCTTCGCCTCGTCGTAGACGGCGCGGGTGCGGATGGCGCCCACGTCGCTGCCCGCGTCCGGCTCGGAGGCGCAGAACGCGCCCAGCCTGACGTCGTCGGGGGTGCCGAACATCTGCGGGACCCACTCGGCGGTCTGCTCGGGGGTGCCGACGGCGGCGACGGAGGCGGCGGCCAGGCCGGTGCCCACGATCGACAGCGCGATCCCGGCGTCGCCCCAGAACAGCTCCTCGAAGGCGACCGGGATGCCGAGGCCGGTGGGCTCCAGCCACTGGGTGGCGAAGAAGTCCAGCGAGTAGAGGCCGACCTTGGAGGCCTCCTGGATCAGCGGCCAGGGGGTCTCCTCGCGCTCGTCCCACTCCTCGGCGGCGGGACGGATCACATCGCGCGCGAACTCGTGGACCCACTGCCGGACCTCGCGCACGTCCTCGCCGAGGTCGATCGAGAACGGCTTCGGCTCGGTGCTCGTCATCGTTATTGACCCTCTCTCCAATATTTGCTGTTACCAACGGTAGCACCGAGGCCCGCCGACAAGGGGGACAGCATGGGAAGAGTCACAGAGAGCGAGCGGATATACGCGGATCCGCACAAAGATCGCCGGAGAACACTCACCCGAGGAGTGATCGCGGACGGCGGGCCGCCGGTGGCCCCGCGGGCGCCGGCGGCGGACCGCACCCGATGCGGCAGCGACGCTGCTGCCGGCATCAAGCGAGGGCGCCCCGGACGCCGTCGGCCGGGGCGGGTCAGGAGAGCAGCGGGCGGCGCGCCGAGACGTAACCGGGGACCTCGGCCATGGGCGGGCGCTCGCCCACGCTCACGTCGCGGACGTGCGCGTCATGGCCGCCCGGGCCGCGGCGGAACTGGGTCAGCGCCGTGGAGGGTGCCTCCAGCGGGAGCATCCGGCCGTGCCGCTGCAGGCGCGACCAGGCGGTCAGCAGGATCTGCGACGACATCGCGCCGAGAGCCTCGTTGGACTGGTGGGAGTGGACCCGGCGGCCGAGGTCGACCTGGGCGATGGCGTCCAGCCCCGCGTCCTGGAACACGTCGAGGAGCAGGCCCAGCTCCACGCCGTACCCGGTGACGAAGGGCAGCCGTTCCAGCAGGGCGCGGCGGCCGGCGTACTCCCCGCCCAGGGGCTGCATGACGCCCGCCAGCAGCGGCCAGTGCAGGTTGATCAGCGGCCGGGCGACCAGCTCGGTGACGCGCCCGCCGCCGCCCTCGACCTTGAGCTCGCCGTTGACCAGCGGGCGGTCGTAGCAGCCCTTGACGTAGCCCACCGACGGATCGGTGAGCAGCGGGCCGAGCAGGCCGGTGACGTAGGCGGTGGAGAAGCCGCGCAGATCGGCGTCCACGAAAACGATCAGATCGCCCCGGGTGGCCGCGAGGGACTTCCACAGCGCCTCCCCCTTCCCCGACATCCGGCCCGTCTCCGGCAGCACGGAGTCCTGCGCGACCACCTCGGCGCCGGCGGCCGCGGCCACCTCCGCCGTGCGGTCGGTGGACCGGGAGTCGATCACCACGATCTCGTCGACCAGGGGGGCCTGATCGATCAGTTCGGCTCGGATGGCGGCGACGATGGCGCCCACCGTCTCCTCCTCGTCGCGGGCGGGCAGCACCACGCTGATCCTGGTGGCGCCCTTCGCCGCGAGCAGGGTGTCGAGGGGCCAGTCCGCCGTATCGCTGGTACGGCGGCGCCACCACGACGCGACCTCAGGCAGCACGCGATCTCCCTTCCGTCGGGATCGTCCGGGGGGACAAAGACGTCCTTAGAACAGGAAACGCCATGTCACCGCAGATGATTCACCGTTGGAACGGGCCCGTTCGAGCCGACCCGAGAACTTAACGTCGGGACAACACATCGGTCATTCGGCGGCATGCCGGTCCAAGAAGGTGTAAACATCCGCCTCGTCCACCCCCGGGAAGGCCCCGGGGGGCAGCACCGAGAGCACGTGGGAGTGGGCGCGCGCCGACGGCCAGGCCATGCCCTCCCAGCGTTCGGCCAGCTCCACCGGCGGCCGCTGGCAGCAGTCGCCGTCCGGGCAGGCCGACCGCACCCGGTTGGTGGTCTCCCGGCCGCGGAACCAGCGGGAGTCCTCGAACCGCACCCCCAGGGTGATCGCGAAGTCGCGCTCGTGGCTGGGGTCGATGTGCGACAGGCACCAGTACGTCCCGGTCGGGGTGTCGGTGTACTGGTAGTAGACCGAGAAGCGGTCGGCGGTCTGGAAGACGTGCCGGCCGGCCCACTGGCGGCACATCCGCTGGCCCTCGATGGCGCCGTCCTCGTCCTGCGGGAAGATCAGGCCGTCGTTGGCGTAGGCCTTGTAGATGGTGCCGTTCTCGTCGTTCTTGGTGAAGTGCAGCTGCAGGTCCAGGTGGTGGGTCGCCACGTTGGTGAAGCGGTGGGCGGCCATCTCGTACGACACCGAGAACACGTCGGCCAGGTCCTCCACCGACAGCTCGCGCGCCTCCTTGGCCTCCTGCAGGTAGGGGACGACGGCCCGCTCCGGCATCA
This sequence comes from Actinomadura rugatobispora, assembly GCF_055379765.1. NCBI lineage: Bacteria > Bacillati > Actinomycetota > Actinomycetes > Streptosporangiales > Thermomonosporaceae > Actinomadura > Actinomadura rugatobispora. Next base: position 11,616,350 of record NZ_AP029191.1, read on the forward strand.
TCATCGCCGCGCCGAAGTAGTTGGCCTCCACCCGCTGGCGCAGGAAGTCGGCGAAATCCTTGGGCACGTCGTGGTCCAGGGCGATGTGCCCGAGCGTCTGGAGCAGGATGGTGCGGGGCGTGTGCATGCCCAGCTGCTCGCGCTCCAGGTAGATGCGGCGGTTGCGCAGGTCGGTGATCGAGCGGACCGAGCGCGGCAGGTCCTGGACGTACTGCAGCCCGAACCCGAAGTGGTTGACCAGGGTCATCAGCATGCCCTGCGACACCGCCCCGCCCCGGTAGCCGATCGCGTCCAGGGTCTGGGTGGCGACCCGCTCGATCTCGGGGAAGTAGTTGCCGCGCTCGTGCATCTGGCGGCGCAGCTCGGCGTTGGCCTTGCGCGCCTCCTCGGGGCTGGCGGTGGGCTTGGTGCGGCTGCGCCGCAGCTCGCCGTACAGGGCGAGGATGTGCTCGATCACCTCGTTGGGCAGCCGCTTGCTGACCTTGAGGTGGGACACCCCGAGGGAGCGGTACAGCGGGTCGCGCTGCGCCTCCTCCAGCGCGATCTCCAGTTGCGCGCGGCGGCTGGGCGGCTGCCGGCGCAGCAGCTCCTCGACCGGGACCTCCAGCGCGGTGGCCAGGGCCTGCAGCAGCGACAGCTTGGGCTCGCGCCGGCCGTTCTCCAGCAGGGAGAGCTGGGAGGGGGCCCGGCCGACGCGCTCGCCGAGATCCGACAGCGTCATGCCGCGGGCGCGCCGCAGATGCCGCAGCCGCTGCCCGAAGGTGACGAGGTCTACGTCGCTCGTCAAGTTGAGGGGTTCTTCTGGCCGCAAGGTCGTCACAGCTTCAGATTACCGGAAATTTCGCAGTTCTTCTGTTACTTGCGAGTTCATCCGGGGGTTGCGGCCGGGGCATAGTCGAGGCAAGCACCCAGGGGACGACACAGAAGGGCACATCATGAGCGACAGTCGCCTCAAGGGCGCAGCCGACGAGCTGCAGAAGCAGTGGGAGACCGACGAGCGCTGGAAGGGCATCGAGCGGACCTACACCGCCGAGGACGTCATCCGCCTGCGCGGCTCGGTCCAGGAGGAGCACACCCTGGCGCGGCTCGGCGCCGAGCGCCTGTGGAAGCTGCTGCACGAGGAGGACTACGTCCACTCCCTCGGCGCGCTGACCGGCATGCAGGCCGTCCAGCAGGTCAAGGCCGGCCTCAAGGCCATCTACCTGTCGGGCTGGCAGGTCGCCGCCGACGCCAACCTGGCCGGCCAGACCTACCCCGACCAGAGCATCTACCCGGCCAACTCGGTCCCGGCCGTGGTCCGCCGGATCAACAACGCGCTGCTGCGCGCCGACCAGGTCCAGTGGTCGGAGGGCTCGGGCGACACCCACTTCCTGGCGCCCATCGTCGCCGACGCCGAGGCCGGGTTCGGCGGCGTGCTCAACGCCTTCGAGCTGATGAAGGGCATGATCGCCGCCGGTGCGGCGGGGGTGCACTGGGAGGACCAGCTGGCCTCCGAGAAGAAGTGCGGGCACCTGGGCGGGAAGGTCCTCATCCCGACCTCGCAGCACGTCAAGACCCTCAACACCGCCCGGCTGGCCGCCGACATCGCCGGCGTCCCGTCCCTGATCATCGCGCGGACCGACGCCGAGGCCGCGACCCTGATCACCACGGACGTGGACGAGCGCGACCGCGAGTTCCTCACCGGCGAGCGCACCGGCGAGGGCTTCTACCGGGTCCGCAACGGCATCGAGCCCTGCATCGCCCGCGCCAAGGCCTACGCGCCGCACTCCGACCTCATCTGGATGGAGACCGGCACGCCCGACCTGGAGGTCGCGCGCAAGTTCGCCGAGGCGGTCAAGGCCGAGTACCCCGACCAGATGCTGGCCTACAACTGCTCGCCGTCGTTCAACTGGAAGAAGCACCTGGACGACTCGACCATCGCCAAGTTCCAGCGCGAGCTCGGCCACATGGGCTTCAAGTTCCAGTTCATCACGCTGGCCGGCTTCCACGCGCTCAACTACGGCATGTTCGACCTGGCGCACGGCTACGCCCGCGAGGGCATGACGGCCTACGTCGACCTGCAGGAGCGCGAGTTCGCGGCGGTCGACCGCGGCTTCTCGGCGGTCAAGCACCAGCGCGAGGCCGGCACCGGCTACTTCGACCAGGTCAGCACGGCGATCGCGCCGGACTCCTCGACCACCGCCCTCAAGGGCTCCACCGAGGAGGCCCAGTTCCACTAGGCCGCCGTCATCGGCCGCGGTCCCCTCACCGCTTCCTCAGTCCTGACGGCCCGGTCCTGAGGGCCGGTCCTGAAGCTCACTGAGGAAAGCCGACCCAGCCCCGGTCGGCACGAGGAAGGCCCCTCCTCCGTCCCTACACCCGGAGGAGGGGCCTTCTGACGTCCCGGTCACCACGGACCGGCCCCGGCGCGAGTCGCGTGGCGGACCTCCGGGCCGTATGCTCACGGCGAGTGGGCGTCTTTCCGTGGGTCGCGTGGTACGCGTTCAGGCGGCACACCGCCTACCCGCTGGGCGCCGTCGCGGAGGCGGTCACCAACACCGTGTTCGGGTTCATCCGCGCCTACATCCTCATCGCCCTGTGGAACGAGCGCCCGTCCCTGGGCGGCTACGAGGTGGCGGACGCGGTCACCTTCTGCTTCCTCACCCAGGCCCTCATCGGCCCCGTGCAGCTGTTCGGCGGGCTCGAGCTGACCGAGCGGATCCGCAGCGGGGACGTGGCGATCGACCTGCACCGTCCCGTCGACCTGCAGGGCTGGTGGCTGGCCGACGACCTGGCGCGCGCGGTCGCGGCCCTGCTGCTGCGGGGCGGACCTCCGCTGGCGGCCGGGGCGGTCGTCTTCGAGCTGCGCTTTCCGGGGCCGTGGGGGCTGGCGGCGTTCTCGCTGGCGCTCCTGCTGGCGGTGCTGGTGGGCTTCGGCCTCCGCTACCTGGTCGCGCTGGCCATGTTCTGGCTGCACGACGACCGGGGGCTGCAGTCGGTCTCGCTGATCCTGGCGATGTTCTTCTCCGGCCTGATCCTGCCGCTGGTGGCCTTTCCCGGATGGCTGGGCGGGTTCGCGCAGGCGACGCCGTGGGCCGCGCTGATCCAGGTCCCCGCCGACGTCTTCCTCGGCAAGCACACCGGGACGGGCCTGGTGGAGGCGCTGGCGTTCCAGGCGGCGTGGGCGGTCGCGCTGCTGGCGGCCGGCCGCGCGCTGACGCTGGCGGTACGGCGGAGGCTGGTGATCCACGGTGGCTGAGGGGACGGCGCGCCGCCCGGGCCTGCCGGCCGAGGTCTACGACCGGACGGTCCGCATGTACGGCCTGCTCGCCTGGACCTGGGTCCGGGCCGCCGCGCGGTACCCGGTGTCGATGCTGCTGCTCAGCCTGGCCACGGCCGCGGTCGGCGCCCTGGACCTGGCCGCGATCGTGCTGATGTTCTCCCGGACCCCGACGATCGCCGGCTTCTCGGCGGTCGAGGTGATCTTCCTGTACGGCACCTCGGCGCTGGCCTTCGCGCTGGGCGACGTGCTGCTCGGCACCACCGACCGGCTGGGCCGGCACATCCGCACGGGTTCGCTGGACCCGATGCTGGTGCGGCCGGTGAGCCCGCTGATCCAGATCGCCACCGAGGACTTCTCGCCGCGGCGGCTGGGCAAGCTGATCCCCGCGGTGGCCGTGCTGGCGCTGGTGCTGCCGCGGCTGGAGGCGCCCTGGGACGCCGGGCGGATCGCGATGGTCCCGGTGATGGTGCTGGCGGGCGCCGCCATCTTCGGCGGGCTGTGGGTGCTGACGGCCTCGGTGCAGTTCGTGATGATCGACGGGCACGCGGCCACCAAGTCGATCACCAACGGCGGCTCGTTCCTCACCCAGTACCCGATGAGCGTGTTCGCCCGCGACCTGGTGCGCGGGCTGACGTTCGTCGTGCCGCTGGCGTTCGTGAACTGGCAGCCGGCGCTGTACGTGCTGGACCGGCCCGACCCCGCGGGGCTGCCGGGGTGGCTGCGGTTCGCCTCGCCGGCGGTGGCCGTGGCGGTGTGCGCGGCGGCGGCGCTGGCCTGGCGGGCCGGGCTGCGCCGCTACCGCTCGACGGGGAGCTGACGGAGCCGGCGGAGCCGATGGGGCGACGGAGAGGTAGAGGGCGGGATGATCGAGGTCGAGGGCGTCTCCAAGGCATTCACCGTGCGCAGGCGCGAGGGGCGCCGGATCCGCCGCTCCCGGACGGCGGTGCGGGCCGTGCGCGAGGTGTCGTTCACCGTCGGGCGCGGGGAGTTCGTCGGCTACCTGGGGCCCAACGGCGCGGGGAAGTCGACCACGATCAAGATGCTGACCGGGATCCTCACCCCGTCCTCGGGCCGGGTGCGGGTGTGCGGGCTGGACCCGTCCCGGCAGCGCACCGCGCTGGCCCGGCGGATCGGCGTGGTCTTCGGGCAGCGCACCACGCTGTGGTGGGACCTGCCGCTGCGCGACAGCCTGGCCCTGATCCGCCGCCTGTACCGGGTGGAGCCGGTCGCGCACCGGACCCGGCTGGCCGAGCTGACCGCGCTGCTGGAGCTGGAGCCGTTCCTGGACACCCCGGTGCGCCAGCTGAGCCTGGGCCAGCGGATGCGCGGCGACCTGGCGGCGGCGCTGCTGCACGATCCCGAGCTGCTGGTGCTGGACGAGCCGACGATCGGCCTGGACGTGGTCAGCAAGGCGACGGTCCGCGAGTTCCTGGAGCGGCTCAACGCCGAGCGGGGCACCACGATCCTGCTCACCACGCACGACCTGGGCGACATCGAGCGGCTGTGCCGGCGCGTCCTGATCATCGATCACGGCCGGCTCGCCTACGACGGGGATCTGGACCGGCTGCGCGAGACCGTGGACGCCGACCGGGTGCTGGTGGTGGAGCTGGCCAGGCCGGGCCCGCCGGTGGCGCTCCCGGAGGTGGAGGTGGTGGCGGCCGAGGGGCCGCGGCAGTGGCTGCGGCTGCCCCGCACGGCCAACGCGGCGGCCGTCGTGGCGGCGCTGGCGGACCGGTACGAGGTGCGGGACATCGCGCTGCGGGACGCCGATATCGAAGAAGTGGTCGCCCGCCTCTACCGTGGAGATCATGCGTACGAGCGTCCCGGCCGCCCGGTGGCGCCGTGACGCCCGGCGGGGCCGGTCAGCGCCCGACGGCGGAGTAGTACGCCTCCGCGGCCTCCTCCTCGTCCTCGCGGTCGGCCCCCCAGCGGCGCGGCGCCCAGGTCGGCATCAGCAGCGCGAAGCCCATCATCGCGTAGATCCCCGAGCCCATCAGCATCCGCAGCCCGAAGTCGAGGTCTCCGGCCGGGGGCACCTTCCCGGGCAGGTCGAGCATCCCGCCGGGGTCGACGAGGAAGTAGACCGACAGGCCCAGCAGCGCCAGCGCGGGCACCAGCGACACCAGCGGCGACGCCCAGCGGGCCACGATGATCACTCCGGTGACCAGGCCCACCGCCGCGAGGAGGGCGAACGCGCCGTACATCCGGGTGCTGTCGGTGATCTCCTGTCCGGCCCCGTCGAAGGACTGCCCGGCCTGGACGTAGCCCCAGGCCGCGCCGTAGGCCAGCGCGGGGGTCAGCAGGACGCCGAGCAGGAATCCGAACGCATGGCGCACCGGGCATCACTTCCCATTCCACGAGCCCGCGCCCTGCCGCGCGGGCGTCCGTATGGCCCCCATCACAGCATGTGCGTCCCGTATAGCGCAGTAGTTCCGTCTGTATCACACCACATCGGGATGTTGAGGTCGATATCGCCGCAGGTCAGCACCCATTTCTGGCCAGTTTTGACAAGTAAACTCGGGGAACGCCTGAGACGTCCCATAGTTCAGGTTCATCCGGGTTGGCGATCACGATCGGGGAGCGGCATGGTCCGCGTTGACGAGCAGGCGGCGCAGCGGCGGGGGGAGGCGGCGGGTCCTGCCGCGCGGGACGCGCCCCTCACGCGGGTACTCGACCGCGGCACCGACGGGCTGGTGATCGCCTTCGCGCTGTGGACGCTGGTCTACCACCTCAGCCTGCCGCTCGACCCGCCCACCTGGGCGATGCTCGCCGTGTGGGCCGCCGCGACGGCGGCGGCGGGCCTCGCCTACGCCCGGTGGCGCCGCACGAGGAGCCGCACCGGGAGTCGCACGGAGACCGCCGCCGGCGTCGCGGGGCGCGAACTGTGGCGGGACGCGGCGGTGCGGACCTGGAGCGGGGCGCCGCGCCTGGCCGCCCCCGTCGCCGTGGTCGCCGGGATCGGCGCGGGCGTGTCGGCCGGGCTGCACGAGTTCGGCGTGCCGTGGTGGTGCACGTGGACGCTCGGCGCGGTCAGCGTGGCCGCGACCGCCGTCGGCGTGCTGCGCGCCCGCGCCGCGGCGCCCGCGTCCGGCGCCGACGGGCCGCCGCCCGCGGAGCACGGCCCGGGCCGGGACGGCGCCGTCCCGTCGGCGGAACGCTCCGGAGGCGGCTTCGGGGAGCGCTGGGGCTCGCTGATCGCGCTCGTCACCGCCGCCGGGTTCGCGGTGGCCTCCTGGTTCACGGTCAACCCCGACGGCGACGACGCCTACTTCGTGTCCCGCTCCGTGGCCACCGCCACCGAGGGCCGGATCCCCGTGCACGACGTCATCTTCAGCACCCACACCACCGGGCCGATCGCGGGCGAGCCGCCGGTGTCCTCGGTCGAGGTGCTCGCCGGATCGCTGGCACGCCTGGTGGGCATGCACCCCACCTCCTTCCTCTGGTACGTGGTGCTGCCCTCGGTGACCTTCGTCGCCGTCTGGGCGCTGTGGCGGCTGGTCCGCGGATGGGCGCCGCGCCGCGCGGCGGCCTGCTTCGGCGTCGCCGTGGTGTACCTGCTGTGGTCGGGGGTCGGGCAGGCCTCGCTGGGGTCGTTCCACCTGCTGCGGATGTGGCAGGGCAAGGCGATGATGGTCTCGATCATGGTGCCGCTGCTGTACGTCTACCTGACCCGGTGGGCGGAGCGGCGCACGGCGGGCGCGCTGGCGCTGGCGGCGGCGGCCGGGATCGCCGCGGTGGGGCTGTCGTCCTCGGCGACCATGGTGGTGCCGCTGGTCACCGCCGCGGTGGCCGGGCCGCTGGTGCTGAGCGGGCGCGTCCGCACCGGCGCCGCGGCGTGCGCGGCCATGCTGTACCCGCTGGGCGCGGGGCTCGCGGTGGTGCTGCTGCACGACGACATCAACGTGATCGGCCCGTTCACCGACGCGCCCGTAAGCTACTCGTGGGTCCTGCTGAGCGCGACGCTGGGCGTGGTGACCGGGTGCGCCCTGTGGCTCGGCTCGCTGACGGCGCGGCCGGGGGTCCCGGCCCTGATCGCGGCCGGGATCGCCGGGGTGGCCACCGTGCTGTTCCTGCCCGGCGTGCTGGCCCTCCTCGCCGACGCCACCGGCGCGGCGCAGGTGATGTGGCGGACGCTGTGGACGGTCCCGGCGCCGGCGCTGGTCGGGCTGCTGGCCGCGGTCCGCCCGCCCGCGCGGCTGCTGCCCGCCCGCTTGTCCTCGCCCAGGGCGCGCGGCCCGCTCGCCGCCGCCGTCCCGGTCGCGCTGTGCGCGGTGATGGTGGCCGGGGGCGTGCCGCTGTGGTCCAAGGAGAACGGGACGACCGTGGCGAAGCGCCCGTCCTGGAAGATCTCGGCGCGGGACCTGGCGACCGCGCGGGCCGTCCTGCGGGCGGAGGCGGCCCGCGGCGCGGACGGGCCGGCGGTGGCGCTGATGCCGAAGCAGTACATGCGCGTGATGCCGCTCCTGTCGACCACCGACCACGCCATCGACCCCAACAGCCACTACCTGAGGCTGGTGCCCGCGCCCCGCTCCTTCATCGACGACCGGCTGATGCTCTCGACGCTGGTGACCTCCCCGCGGGCCGCCGATCCGGCGGCGGGACAGGTGCGCGGCGCGCTGGGGCGGACCGGTGTCACGGTCGCCTGCGTGCGGCGGTCGGACCGGGACGGGCTGCGTCTGCTGGAGGCCGCGGGGTACGGCGACCGCTCCCGCGCGGGCAGTCTGACCTGCGTCTTTCCCGGACGGTCCTGATCCGCGGCCGCGGCCGAACCGGCCGCTGCCGACGCTGAGCCTGTTTTGAAGGCTTTTGTCGGGGCATCGGCGGTGCATCGTCCAGTCGCACCATCCGCGCTGGACCGTAAGCACTGGGAGGAGCAATGTCGACCGTCCTCATGGTCGTCCTCGCCGTAGTGATCATCGCTCTGCTGGCCGGGGCCGGGTACGCGCTGCGGGCCGGGGCCCGCACCCGGGGGCTCCGCCGGCGGTTCGGCCCCGAGTACGACCGTGCCGTGGAGCGCCACGGGAACCGGGGCGCCGCCGAGCACGAGCTGATGTCCCGCCGGCGGCGGCACGAGGAGCTGGAGCTGCACGATCTGGAGCCGCAGCGGCGCGAGCAGTACCGCCATCAGTGGGTCCTCGTCCAGGAGCGCTTCGTGGACGCCCCCGCCCCGGCCGTCGAGCAGGCCGACCGCCTGGTGACGACCGTCATGGGCGAGCGCGGATACCCGACCCGCGACTTCGACGACCGGGTCGAGCACCTGTCGGTGGAGCACGGCCGGACCCTCGACCACTACCGGCAGGGCCACGACATCAGCGCCCGCGCCTCCGAGCAGGGAGCCAGCACCGAGGACCTGCGGCAGGCCATGGTGCACTACCGGGTGCTCTTCGAGGACCTGCTGGCCGTCCCCGCAGGGGAACGTTCCGGAGGATCGGCCGTTCCCGGGCGGCACAACGGCGAGAAGGCCCAGGGGAGCTGACGAGAGATGACCATGCCCAACACACCCCCCGGCCCCGCAGGCAGGGCGACGGGCGACGACGTACGGGTCGCCGGGGCCGCTCCCGCGCGGCCCGCGCCCCCCTCCGAACTGGAGGACACCGCACCGGACCGGCCGACCGGGGCACCGGGCGAGCCCGTGACGGCGCCGGACCGGCCGGCCGCCGGAGCGGACCGCGCCGCGGCGGAACCGGACCTGACCGCCGCGGAAGACCAGGCCGCACGGAACCAGGCCGCGCGCCCGGCGGCGCCCCCGCCCCCGCCCGAGCCCGCCGCCGACCGCACCACCGACCAGGGCGCCGACCGGCTGCTGACCGCCGCCGCGGCCGACGCGTTCCGCCTGCGCCTGCGCGGGATCCAGGGCGACTTCGTCGACGATCCCGCCACGGCCGTGCGCGAGGCCGACGACCTGGCCGCCGAGATCGTCAACGCGGTCGGCCAGGCCCTCGCCGACCGCAAGCGCGCCCTGGAGGAGTCCGGTCGCGGGCGGGGCGAGGGCTCCCCCGACGGCGCGCCGGAGACCGCGCCCGGCACGGCGCCCGACACCGAGCGGCTGCGCCTGGCGCTGCACGACTACCGCGACTTCGTCAACCGCCTGCTCGGCCTCTGATCCCGTCCACCCGTCCGGGCGATTCCAGCGTTCCCGCTCCGGAAGGCCCGGCCGCTGTGTACCTTGTGCGGTCGCGGTGATCATCTAGAGGCGGAGGAACCGGAATGTCGTCGTGGGCCGAACTCGTCGCGGCGCTGGGCGCGGAGGAGCCGGAGGCCGTGCGGCCGCTGTTGCGCCGCGTCGCCGAGCGCGAGCCCGAACGCGCGGGCGACGCCGTCGACCTGGTGCACCGGGCCGCGCAGGACCGCTGCCGGGCCGGGCGCCCCGGGGAGGCCAGGGCGCTGTTCGAGCTGACCGTCGAGTTCGGCGGGGCGGTGCGGGCCGGGTGGGCCCGGATCGGGCTGGCCTCGCTGGCGGCCGACGAGGGCGACCTGCCCGAGGCCGAGCGGCTCGCGCTGGCCGCCACCGCCAGCGGCGATCCGGAGCTCACCGGGGTGGCCTGGGACCACCTCCGCACCCTGCGGCTGCGCCGGGACGACACCGCCGGCGCGGCCGCGGCCGCCCGGCTGGCCATGGACGCGGGGCATCCGGAGAGCGCCGCCGCCGCGTCCGCCTGGCTGGACGCGGCGTTCGGCGGGCCGTCCGCCTCCGGCGGCCCCGCCCGCTGAAGGCCCGCCCGCCGACCTGGGAGTTCCGTGCCGATGAGCCTTCGGGGTGGCCCGAGGCGCCGCCGGGGTGAATACTGAACGTCATTCGGTAGGCGCACGAACCGGAGGATCCACGTGTCCGACTTCACGATGACCATCGGCGGGCGGGCCGTGACCGCGCCGCGCACGTTCGGCGTGGTCAACCCGGCCACCGGAGAGGTGGCCGAGCAGGCGCCCGACGCCTCGCGCGAGCAGCTCGACGAGGCGATGACCGCGGCCCGCGACGCGCTGCCCGAGTGGCGGCGGGACGAGACCGCGCGCCGCAAGGCCCTCCAGGCCGCGGCCGACCTCCTGTTCGCCAAGTCCGAGGAGATCGGCCGCGTCCTCACGCTGGAGCAGGGCAAGCCGCTGCAGGACGCCACCATGGAGGTCGTCGGCGCCGGGGTCTGGCTCAAGTACTACGCCGACCTCGAGGTGCCCCGCGAGGTGATCCAGGACGACGACAACGCGCTGGTCGAGGTGGTCCGCCGCCCGATGGGCGTGGTCGCCGCGATCACCCCGTGGAACTACCCGCTGCTGCTGGCGGTCTGGAAGATCGCCCCGGCGCTGCTGGCCGGCAACACGCTGGTGCTCAAGCCGTCCCCCTTCACCCCGCTGTCCAGCCTGAAGCTGGGCGAGGCACTGCGGGACGTGCTGCCGCCCGGGGTGCTCAACGTGGTCACCGGCGGCGACGACCTGGGCGCCTGGATGACCGGGCACGAGATCCCGCGCAAGATCAGCTTCACCGGCAGCGTGGCCACCGGCAAGCGGGTGGCCGCGGCCGCCGCGCCCGACCTCAAGCGGGTGACGCTGGAACTGGGCGGCAACGACCCGGCGATCCTCCTCGACGACGCCGACCCGGCGGCGGTGGCCGACAAGGTGTTCGGCGCCGCGTTCATGAACAACGGGCAGGTCTGCTCGGCGATCAAGCGGGTGTACGTCCCCGAGGCCCTGTACGGCGACGTGGTCGACGCGCTGGCCGCCAAGGCGTCGGCGGCCAAGGTCGGCGACGGCCTGACCGAGGGCGTGGAGTACGGGCCGATCAACAACCGGCCGCAGTTCGAGCGGGTGAGCGAGCTGGTCGCCGACGCGATCGCGGGCGGCGCCCGGGCCGCGGCCGGCGGCAAGGCCGTCGACGGGCCCGGCTACTTCTTCGAGCCGACCATCCTCGCCGACGTCGCCGACGGCGCCCGGATCGTCGACGAGGAGCAGTTCGGCCCGGCCCTGCCGGTCATCAAGTACACCGACCTGGACGAGGCGCTGGCCCGCGCCAACGGCACCCACTTCGGGCTGTCCGGCTCGGTCTGGAGCGCCGACGCCGACCGCGCCGCCGAGGTCGCCGCGCAACTGGAGTGCGGCACCGCCTGGGTCAACACCCACCTGGCGCTGGCCCCGCACCAGCCGTTCGGCGGCTTCAAGTGGAGCGGCGTCGGCGTGGAGAACGGCCCGTGGGGCCTGTACGGCTTCACCGAGATCCAGGTGATCCACCGCTCCAAGCACTGAGCGCCGGGCCGCGCTCCGCGGCGCTCCCGGGCGGCCGCCCCCGCACGGATCCCCCGATGATCCGTGCGGGGGCGGCCGCCCGTATTCATGGTGCGGAAGGTCACGACTTCGAGTCCGGAAAGTGATAGCGCCACGACTGGTGGACGACCATGAAAATGGGACACTCTCTGCTCGGGGGCCGCAATCGCCACATCCCCGACCGCGGAGGGCGCCGGATGCACACCTGGGACGTCATGCGCCAGGACGACAATGGCAACCAGGTCCACATGGCCTCGCACGACTCCCGGATCTCGGCCCTGGCCCAGGTCCTGGCGATGGAGAGCGGTGTCCCGCACAAGCAGACCTACTGGGTGGCGGGTCCGTCCTCGCCGACCGTCCGCACCAACCGGGAGCTGTACCTGCACTTCCTGCAGCTCGGCCAGGAGGCGCGGGCGGCGTCGTGGTCGCTGTCGGCGTTCCTGCGCGCGCTGTGGAAGGTGAGCGGCCCGCTGAGCCGTCGCGAGCGGCTCCAGTCCGACGACGTGGCGGCGATGTTCTCGGCGGCGGCCGCGGTGCCGCCCGCCGACTACCGCCCGGCCTGGAGCACCCGGGACCTGTCGCTGCCGGGTGACGAGCCGGCCGGGTACGCCGACTGGGAACGGGTGATCCTCTCCCAGCTCGCCGACCTGGAGGACTTCCTGGCCCACCCGCCGGGGCCGCAGGCCCGCTTCGGCGTGGACGCGCCGCGCCCGCCCGGCACGGGCCGCCGCGCGACCCCGCGGCGCTGGTACAACTTCGACCCGGCCACGTACCTGGAGTGCGCCGTGGCGGGGAGCCTGGGCGGCTGGGACGCCGGTGACGGCGCCCGGGTGCCGCTGCCCGCCGCCGACGGCGCGCCGCCCGCCCGCTCGTACGTGCGCGAGATCACCACCATGACCTGGGGCGACCTCGCCCGGATCGCGGTGTGCGGCCAGATGTACGAGTGACCCCGCCTCCCGCGCGCGGACCGGGTGTTCTGTCGGTGGCGGGTGCGAGACTGGCCCGGTGAGAGAAGTCAGGATGGAGGACCGCGGCGGCTGGCGGCTGGCGCAGGCGCGCCCGCATCCGGCGCTGCGCCCGTTCCTGGCCTCCTACGACGGCTACTGGGAGGACACCGTCGTCCCCAGCCGCATGCGCACCCTGCCCGGCCGGCACGCCGTCGTGATCATCAGTCTGGGCACGCCGCTCCGCCTCACCGTGCCGGGCGCCGGGTCCGGGCACTACGGCACGTTCGTCTCGGGCCTGTACGACGCGCACGGCTCCTACGAGCATCCCGGCGGCCAGCGCGGCGTCCAGCTCGACCTCACCCCGCTGGGCGCCTACACCCTGCTCGGGGTTCCGATGGCGCTGCTCACCAACATCGCGGTCGAGCTGGCCGACCTGATCGGCCCCGCCGCCGGCGAGCTGGTGGAGCGGCTCGCCGGGGAGCCGGGCTGGCCCGAACGCTTCGACCTTCTCGACCGGTTCCTGCTGCACCGGCTGGAGATCGGCCCCTCCCCCGCCGCCGAGGTCGTCCGGGCCTGGCAGGTGCTGGAGGCCACCGGCGGAATGGCGCCGGTGGCCGAGCTGGCGGGCGAGGTCGGGTGGAGCCGCAGGCATCTCACCCACCGCTTCAAGGAGCAGGTCGGCCTGCCGCCCAAGGTGATGGCCCGGGTGCTGCGCTTCCAGCGGGCGCTGGACCTGCTGGCCGGCGGCGACCCCGGCTGGGCCGGCGTCGCCGCCCGCTGCGGCTTCTACGACCAGGCCCATCTCAACCGCGAGTTCCGCGCGCTGGCGGGCTGCACCCCGACCGAGCTGCTGACCCAGCTGCGGCCCCAGCCCCTCGACGTCGGCGCCGACCTCGTCCCGGCCCCGGCCTGACGCCTCCGCGTGAACGCCCTGGCATGGCCGCCCTGGCCGACCGCCGCGGCGGTCCGTCTCCGGCCGGGGGTGGACGGGGCCGGTCCCGGGGTATCGATCCAGGTATGCCGCGTCTGATCCTGCTCGGTGTCGGAGCGGCGCGGTCGCCCCGGTTCGCCCCGGCGGGCCTGCTCGTCGAGTACGGCCACACCCGGGTGGGGATCGACGGCGGCGCGGGCTCCGAACCGCCCGAGAACGTACACGCCTGGCTCGTCCGCGACGGCGGCGCGCACCCCGGCCTGCACCGGATCGCCGAGGAGACGGGCATGCGCCCGCCCGCCGTGGCGCCCTTCCGGCACGGTCCGCTGCACGTCGATCCGCTCCCGGCGGGCGGCGGGGTCTACGGCTACCGGATCGTCGCCGGCCACCGCACCGCCGTCTGGGCGCCGGAGTTCGCCGCGTTCCCCGGCTGGGCGGAGCGAGCCGACCTGGCGTTCGCCGGGACCGGGCCCGACCTCGGCGCGACCGCGGCGGCCGCCCGGCGGCTGGAGGTGCGGCGGCTGGTGTTCGTGCTCCTGGACGAACCGGTGTTCGCGGCCCTGGACGCCGGAGAGGATCCGCCGTTCGGTGAATGGGGCGAGGAAGGCGGGCAATACCGGATGTGAGCCGGGCACGGGTCCGGCGTCCCCCCGGAGGTGCCCCATGATCGTCGCCGGACTCGCCGCCCTCGTCGCGGGCGGCGTGCTCGCGCTCACCGCCGACGGCTCGCTCGGCGGGGTCGACCTCACCGCCGCGGGCGCCGCCGTCATGGTCGCCGGCGCCGTGCTGCTCGTCGCGGGCCTGCTGCGGCTGCGCCGGGCGTCGCGGCGGGCCGTCGCGCGGGGGCCGGGGGCCGCGCCGGCGCCCTACCGCACCGGCAAGGGCAAGATCTTCGCCATGATCGCGGTGGTCGTCTACATCGTGTCGCCGATCGACCTGGTCCCCGACGTGTTCCTGCCGGTCGGGGTGGTGGACGACGCCGGCGCGCTGCTGTGGCTGGTGCTCGCCGCCGGGCAGGAGATGGCGCGGCGGCGGGCCCGGCCGCTCGAGGACGGCTGACCGCCCCGGGGCGCCCGGGACGGCGTCACCCCGCGGCGATGGCCTCGAAGACCTTCATGTCGGCGTCCCAGGGGGTGCCGGGCCGCGGCCAGTGCAGCGCGATCTCGTCGAAACCCAGTTCCCCGTAGCGGCCGGCCAGGTCGGCGAACGCCCCGGGCGACTCCAGCCACGGCTCGTCGGTGAACCCGGTCAGGAACAGCGGGCGGATCTCGCCGAAGTCCCGGCCCTCGGCCTCGCACGCCGCGCGCAGCCCGGCGAGCTGCTCCCGGACGACGTCCAGCGGGGCGGCGCCGTCGCGGCGGCCGTTGGTGACCCAGCCGGAGCCGTACCGGGCGGCCAGCCGCAGCCCCCTGGGGCCGTTGGCGGCGATCACGAACGGCACCCGCGGCCGCTGCACGCAGCCGGGCCCGGTGACGACCTCGCGGGCGGAGTAGTACTCGCCCTCCGCCGTGGTCTCCGGCCCGGTCAGGAGCCGGTCGAGGAGCCCCACCCACTCGGCGAAGCGGGCGGCGCGCTCGCGCGGCGTCCACTCCTGGCCGCCGAGGATGCCGCCGTCGGAGGTCCGGTTGACGCCACCGGAGCCGATGCCGAGCGTGAGCCGCCCGCCGCTGACGTGGTCGATGGTCTTGGCCGCGTGCGCGGTCGGCACGGGATGCCGGAAGTTGGGCGAGGTGACCAGCGTGCCCAGCCGGACCCGGGAGGTCACCGCGGCCGCGGCGGCCAGGGTGGTGTACGCGTCGTACCAGGGCGTGGCGCCCCGCCAGGCGGTGTGGTCGTACACCCACGCGGTCGTGAAGCCGAGGTCCTCGGCGCGGCGCCACTCGTCGCCCGCCTCGGGCCACGACCGCTCCGGCCACATCACGGTGCTGATCTTCATGCGCCCATCCCATCACCCGGCGGGCGCCTGATCCACTCGCGCAGCGCCCACCACCAGTGCACCGTGTGCGCGACCGCGCCGGCCGGGGGCGCGGCGGGCGCGAGGGTGCCGCCGGTCAGCTCGTGGAAGCGCCGCAGCCGGTACTTGACGGTGTTGCCGTGGACGTGCAGCGCGGCGGCCGTGGGCTCGATGCGGCCGCCGTGGTCGAGGAAGGCCAGCGCGGTCTCGGCCAGCTCGCGGTGGAACGGGTCGACGGGGTCCAGCCCGTCCAGCAGGCGGGCGGCCAGCAGCCGTCCCAGCTCCGCCTCGCCCTCGGCGGCGGTGACCAGCGCGAGGTCGGCGAGGGGCCGCAGCCCGGTCAGCCCGGACGCGGCCCCGGCGCGCAGCGCGCGGCGGCCCAGCCGGTAGAGCGGCGCGACCGCGGCGGGGCGGACGGCGGGCGAGGCCACCAGGAGCGGATGGCCCGTCCCCTGGGGGCGGGCGAGGCCGCGCAGCAGCGCCGGATCGGGCAGCCGGGCGACCAGGCCGGCCAGCCGGCCGTCCACCAGCCCGCACAGGGCCGGTCCCGCCGAGGTCAGCACCCCCTCCAGCCGCCCCGCGACGGCGGGATCGCTGATGTCGGACACCACGCAGTGGTACGTCCCGCCCGGTTCGAGCGGCGCCGGGACGGCCGCGGGCTCCCCGTGCAGCAGCTGCCGCAGCGCCTGGAGGCGGCCCTCGCGGGCGGTGCGGGCCATCTCCAGCTCGGTGATCCGGTGCGCGTGGACCATCCGGTGGACCAGCGCGGTGGTGATCGCGTCGATGCGGGTGACGCCGTCCAGCAGCGCCTCGGCGGGGACCCGCAGCCGCCGGCCCTCCTCGATCAGCGCGCCGACCAGGTGGGCGCGGCCGGCCTGGAAGCCGTCCAGGAACGCGGCGACCGGCACGCCCTGCCGGGCCCGGTCGGAGCCGAGCCGCTCGGCGGCGGCCAGCACCTCCTCGCCGGGCTCGCCGCCCCCCTCCAGCGCGGCCCGCACGCCCTGGACCAGGGCGCGGGTGTGGCGCCGGGTCTCCTCCTCGGGCAGCGCCGCGACCAGCTCGGACCTGCCGCGGGCGGCGCGCACCGTGGACTCCAGCAGCTCGGGGTCGTCGGTGCGGGCGGCCAGCAGCCGGAGGAAGCCCTCGACGTCCGCCATCGCCCCTCCGCCACGGTTGTCCCGCGCGGACAACCACCGCCACGCCCCTTGACCCCGACCAGCCTAGACGAGCCCGCCCCGGGTGGGGTTCGGTGTGGTCAGGCGAGCCGGTGGCACGACTAGCCGGCCCGCTCCCCGAGCCAGCCACCGTGGACCCGCGCCCGAGCCCGCCCGGGGCTCGTCCCGAAGGAGCCGCCCCATGTCCGACGACGAGAAGTTCCTCGACAAGCTCGCGACCGACCTGATCTTCCGGCTGCCGCCGACGTTCGAGACCGTGGAGGAGGAGCGGCGGCACCGCAAGGAGCGGCTGGCCGCGGCGCTGCGCGTCTTCGGCAAGTTCGGCTTCGAGGAGGGCGTGGCCGGCCACATCACCGCCCGCGACCCCGAGCACACCGACCACTTCTGGGTGAACCCGTTCGGGATGTCGTTCAAGCACATCAAGGTCAGCGACCTGATCCTGGTCAACCACCAGGGGCAGGTCGTCGAGGGCCGCTATCCGGTGAACGAGGCGGCCTTCGCCATCCACTCGCAGGTGCACCAGGCCCGTCCCGACGTGGTGGCCGCCGCGCACAGCCACTCCACCCACGGCCGGGCGATCTCGGCGCTCGGGCAGAGGCTCGAGCCGATCACCCAGGACGTGTGCGCGTTCTACCAGGACCACGGGCTGTTCGACGACTACACCGGCGTGGTGACCGACCTGGAGGAGGGCAAGCGCATCGCGGCGGCCCTCGGCGACCACAAGGCCGTCATCCTGCGCAACCACGGCCTGCTCACCGTCGGCGACTCGGTGGACGCGGCCGCCTGGTGGTTCATCACCATGGAGCGCTCGTGCCAGGTGCAGCTGCTGGCCAAGGCGGCCGGCCAGGTGGTGCCGATCGAGCACGAGAACGCGGCGCTGACCCACCAGCAGATCGGCAACGACCTGGTCGGGTGGATCAACTACCAGCCGCTGTTCGACCAGATCACCCGCGAGCAGCCCGACCTGTTCGACTGACCGGCCGATCGGCCGCGGCACCGGGCAGGGCCGGGCCGTACGCGGCCGCGGGCGGTCTCAGGTCAGGCCCGCGCCCGCGTACAGCCCGGTCAGCCGTTCGGCGGTCGCCGTCACGGCCTTGGCAAGGTCGGGCAGGCGCTCGTCGGTGAAGCGCACCGCGGGCCCCTGCAGCGTCACGGCGGCGACCGCCTGCCCGGCCGGGCCGCGGATCGGCGCGGCCAGCGCCCGCACGCCGACGATGCGCTCCTCGTCGTTGGTGGCGTACCCGCGGCGCCGGATGCGGCCGAGCTCGGCGTCCAGCCCGGCCCGCGTGGTGATCGTCGCGGGGGTGAAGCGGCGGTACGGCTCGGCCATGGACACCCGCGCGTCGTCGTAGGCCAGCAGCGCCTTGCCCATCGCGCACACGTGGATCGGGTTGCGCGCGCCGGGCTCCTGGTCGTACCGCAGCGGGTGCACCGAGGGGATCTGCACCAGCACGGCCACCTCGTCGCCGACGCGCACGCCCAGGCTGACCGCCTCGCCGGTCTCGTCGCGCAGCGCGGTCAGCTCGGGCTGCATGAGCGTGGTGCCCATGCGCTCCAGCGCGAGCCGTCCGAGGATGGCGGTGGCGGGGCCGAGAAAGTAGCGGTCGGTGCGCGGGTCGCGGCCCAGCATGCCGGCGGCGTGCAGGGCGCGGACGATGCGGTGCGCGGTGCTGACGGTCAGGCCCAGCCGGTGCGCGATCTGCGTGGGCGTCTGCTGCGGCGCGCTCTCGAACGAGCGGAGCACGGCGATCGCCCGGTCCACCGCCTGCGTGCCCGGCCGGGCGGACGCCGCGCCCGCCGCCTCGCCCCCGGTTCCCCCGTTCCCGCCGGGGACCTCCGTCATGTGCCCGCGCCGGCGTCGTGGTCGCCGGGGCGCTCCACCTCGGCCCACAGGCTGGGCAGGTTGACCACGATGCCCTCCTGCGTGCTGCGCGCGATGACCACGACCGCCTCCTCGTCGGCGGAGGGGTTCTCCTCCCGGTGCGGGACGTAGGGCGGCACGAAGATGTAGTCGCCCGGCTCGGTCTTCACCCGCACCTCGCGGTCGCCCTCGGCGAACACGAACACCGGGTGCCCGGAGACGATGTAGATCGCGGTCTCGGCCTCGCCGTGGTGGTGGTCGCCGGAGTTGGTGGCGGGGCCGACATGGGTGCGGCCCATCCAGAGCCGCGCGGAGCCGACGGTCGTGCCGGAGATCGCCTCGAAGCGCCGCATCCCCGAGGTCTGCGCGGTGTAGGAGCCCAGCTCGCCGCCGCGGACGTGCTCGATCCGCCCGTGCCAGGCCGCCGTGCCCGCCGTGCGCGCCCCGCGCGCCGGCTCCGAGGTCCAGGTGTCGTCGGTCACGGTCCGATTCTCGCATTCTCTAGTATCTTGACCTTATTAGTAGAGATTACTACAATGCGGCACATCGACACCGCGATATGGGAGGGCCGGTTATGACGGTCGAGTTCATCGGGATGATCCGGACGGCGGACGCGTCCGAAATCCGGCCGCCCCGGGGACCGGAGATCGATCCCGGCTACACCCGCGAGTTCGCCCGGGCGCACGAGGAGGCCGGATTCGACCGCGTGCTGATCGGCTACCACTCCTGGGACGCCGACGGCTTCTCGGTCGCCTCGTACGCCGCCGCGCACACCGATCGGCTCGGCCTGCTGCTGGCCCACCGCCCCGGCTTCGTCTCGCCCACCCTGGCCGCGCGCAAGCTGGCCACCCTCGACCGGTTCACCGGCGGGCGGCTGGCGCTGCACGTGATCAGCGGCGCCAGCGACACCGAGCAGCGCCGCGACGGCGACTACGCGGGCAAGCCGGAGCGGTACCGCCGCACCGACGAGTACCTGGAGATCGTCCGGCGGGTGTGGGCCGCGGAGGGGCCGATCGACCACGGGGGCGAGTTCTACCGCTTCGAGGGCGCGCACTCCAAGGTCAAGCCGGTGCGCGGGCGGCTGCCGATCTACTTCGGCGGCTCCTCCGCGGACGCCTACCGGGTCGGCGGCCGGCACGCCGACGTGTACGCGCTGTGGGGCGAGCCGCTGGCCGAGACCGCCGAGCAGATCGCCTCGGTGCGCGCCTCGGCGGCGGCCCACGGGCGCGACCCCGGCGAGCTGGGCATCTCGGTGTCGTTCCGGCCGATCCTGGGCCGTACCGACGAGGAGGCCTGGGAGCGGGCGCACGGCATCCTCGCCACCATCGAGGGCCGGACCTCGCCGACCGGCCGCGACGGGGCGATGCTGTCGGGCTACCCCGCCGACGAGCGCGGCGTCGGGTCGCACCGGCTGCTGGCCGCGGCGGACAAGAGCGAGCGGCACGACCGCGCGCTGTGGACGGCCACGGCGCGGGCGACCGGCGCGGCGGGCAACTCCACGGCCCTGGTCGGCAGCCCGGAGACCGTGGCCCAGGCGCTGCTGGACTACATCGACATCGGCGTGACCACGATCCTGATCCGCGGCTACGAGCCGCTGGAGGACGCGGTGGACTACGGCCGCCGGCTGCTGCCCCTGGTGCGCTCCGAGCTCGCCGCGCGCGAGGCGTCCCGTCCCGGCGACTCCCGCAACGACCCCCTGCAGAGCACCGGGGCAGGGGCCGGGTCCGAGACCGCCGCCCGGTGAGCGCGCCGGCCGCACCGACCAGGGAGAGGAAGCAGATGCGCAACCGGCGACAGGCCCTCACCGCCGCGCTCGGCGCGTCCGTGCTCGCGCTCGCCGCCGCCGCGTGCGGGACGGGCCCGGCCGGCGCGACGGACGGGGCGTCCGGCGGTGTCACCCTCCGGGTGGGCGACCAGACCGGCATCACGCAGTCGCGGCTGGAGGCGGCCGGGCTCCTGGACGACCTGCCGTACAAGATCCAGTGGTCCCGCTTCCCCGCCGCGCTGCACCTGCACGAGGCGCTGCGCGCCGGGGCCGTCGACATCGGCGGCGCCGCCGACTCGCCGACCGTCGCCGCCATCGCCGGCGGCTCGAAGATCAAGGCGGTGGCGGCCTGGAGCAACGGCGGCACCGGCACCTACATCCTGGTGCCCAAGGACAGCCCCGTCCGGAGCGTGGCCGACCTGAGGGGCAAGCGGGTCTCCCCCAGCACCAAGGGCAGCGTCGCCCACTACCTGCTGCTCGGGGCGCTCAAGCAGGCCGGTGTGGGCGCGCACGAGGTGCAGCTCAACTACCTCGCCCCCGCCGACGCCAGCGCCGCGTTCTCCACCGGGCGCCTGGACGCCTGGGTGACCTGGGGCGTCTTCGCGGCGCGCACGCGCGGGCAGCTCGGCGCGCGGGTGCTGCTCGACGGCCGGGGCATCAACGCGGGCCTGTACGTGCTCAGCGCGACCGACACCGCCCTCGGCGACGGCCGCAAGGTGAAGGCGATGGCCGACTTCGCCGAACGCGTCGACAAGGGCTACGCCTGGGGCAGGCAGAACCCCGGGCCGTTCACCAGGTGGTTCGCCGAGTTCGCCGGGCAGCCGGAGTCGGTGGCGGCCCAGGTGCAGCCGGAGGAGGCCAAGTACCGGCGGCTGGCGATGGACGACGCGTTCGCCGGGCAGCTGCAGCGGACCCACGACACCTGGGTGACGGCGGGCGTGGTCAGCGGCCGCCGCGACCTCGGGCCCTACGTCTACCGGAACCTGGCGGCGGCACCGTGAGCACGTCGATCGCGTTGCCCCGCACGTTCCCGTACAGGACGGTCTCCTGGCTCGCGCCGGTGTGCGTGCTGGCGCTCTGGGAGGCCCTGGCCCGCGGCGGAGTCCTGCCCACGCAGGTGCTGCCGGCACCCAGCACCGTCGCGGCCACCGCCACCGAGCTCACCGCCAACGGGGAACTGCCCCGGCACCTGCTGGCCAGCCTGCGCCGCGCGGCGTCCGGCTTCGCCATCGGCACCTCGGCCGGGCTCGCGCTGGGCGTGGCGGTCGGGCTGTCGCGGGTGGCCGAGGCGCTGGTGGACCGCAGCGTCCAGATGGTCCGCGCCATCCCCTTCCTGGCCGTGCTGCCGCTGGTCATCGTGTGGTTCGGGGTGGGCGAGTCCGGCAAGATCTTCCTGATCGCGCTGGGCACCGCGTTCCCGCTCTACCTCAACACCGTGCTGGGCATCCGGCAGATCGACCCCAGGCTGCTGGAGATGAGCCGGGTCGTGGGGCAGGGCCGGCTGGAACGGGTCCGCTGGGTGATCCTGCCCGGCGCGCTGCCCTCCATCCTGGGCGGGCTGCGGCTCTCGCTCACCCACGCCTGGCTGGCCCTGGTCATCGCGGAGACCATCGGCGCCACCGCCGGGATCGGCTTCATGGCGACCAACGCCCGCGAGTTCCTGCAGGTCGACGTGATCGTGCTGGTGGTGGTGCTGTACGCGGTCATCGGCATCGCCTGCGACCTGCTCGCCCGGCTCCTGGAACGGCGGCTGCTGAGCTGGCACGCCACCTACGCCGGCCTCAGCGCCTGACCCCGCCCGCCGCCGCCCCAGCACCCCGTCGCCCTCCGCCGCCCCGTTCCGTGCCCCGTCCCCTGGAGTTGACCCACATTGATCGAACATCCCCGCGTCACCCGCCGGACCGTGCTGACGGCCACCGGGCTCGGCGCGCTGGCCGCGCTGACCGGCTGCGGTTCCGCGGACGGCGGGACGGGCGGCGGCTCGGCGAGCACGGTACGGCTCACGCACGGCAACATCTCCGTCCCCAAGATCCGCGGCGTGCTGGACCGCACGCTCAGGTCCCAGGGCATCACGGTGAAGTGGATCGGCCCCTTCCCCAACCACGCCCCCACCCTGCAGGCGGTGGCCACCGGCACCGCCGACTTCAGCTTCGGCGGCAGCAGCACCCCCGCCGACCAGGCCATCCTCTCCGGCGCCGACCTGGTGTACGTGGCGTGGGCGACCACCGAGCCGCGCACCACCGCCGTCCTGGCCCGGACCGGCTCGGGCATCGCGAAGGTCGCCGACCTCGCGGGCCGCACGGTCGCCGTCAACAAGGCCGGACTGGGCGAGTTCCTGCTGGTCGCGGCGCTGGAGAAGTACAAGGTGCCGCGGGACCGGGTGAAGGTGCTGTACATGAACCCGCCGGAGGCCGCGGCCGCGTTCGCCTCCGGGAAGATCGACGCCTGGTCGATCTGGGAGGGCTTCCGGGAGATCGCGGAGATCAGGCACGGCGCCAGGGCGATCTTCGTGGAGGGCGACGAGCTGGAGCGGCAGATCGACTTCCGGTCGTTCCTGGTGCGGCGCGAGTACGCCGAGAAGCACCCCGACACGGTCCGGGCCGTCATCAAGGCGTTCCAGGTCGAGCAGCAGTGGCAGAACGACCACTTCAAGGAGGGCATCGAGCTGGGCAACGACGTGTCCAAGTATCCGCCGGAGGTGGTCGCGCAGATCGTCCGGCACCGCACCCGGCAGAACCTCACGCTGATGAACGACGAGGGGATCCGGCAGCTCCAGTGGGGCGCCGACTGGCTCACCGAGCGCAGGATCCTCTCCGGGAAGATCGACATCGCCGAGCACACGGTGAAGCTGTGATGGCCGGCGACACGCTCACCGCCCCGCCCGCCCGGCGGCCCGTCCAGCCGCCCGTCCAGGTCGACGGGCTGGTGCGGGCGTTCGGGGCGCGGACCGTGCTGGACGGCCTCGACCTGTCCATCGGCCGCGGCGAGTTCGTGGCGCTCATCGGCAAGAGCGGCTGCGGCAAGACCACCCTGCTGCGGCTGCTGGCCGGGATCGACCGTCCCGACGGCGGCGCGCTGCGCGTCCCGGAGCGGCGGATGGTGGTGTTCCAGGAGCACCGGCTGCTGCCCTGGCGGCGCGTCTGGCGCAACGTCGCGATCGGCCTGCGCGACCGCGACGCGCGCGGGGCGGCCGAGGAGGCGCTGGAGGAGGTCGGCCTGGCCTCGCACGTGAACGCCTGGCCGCGCACGCTGTCGGGCGGCGAGGCCCAGCGCGTCGCGCTCGCCCGGGCGCTGGTCCGCGACCCGGAGCTGCTGCTGCTGGACGAGCCGTTCGCCGCCCTCGACGCGCTGACCCGGATCAAGATGCACACCCTGGTCCGCCGCCTGGTCGACCGGCACCGGCCCGCCGTGCTGCTGGTCACCCATGACGTGGACGAGGCGATCCTGCTGGCCGAGCGGGTGGTGACCATGCGGGACGGCCGGCTGGCCGCCGAGCACGCGATCACCGCGCCGCGCGGCGGCGGCCGCCAGGACCCGGAGTTCCAGCGGCTGCGCGCCACCCTCCTGGCCGAGCTGGGCGTGACCGAGGACACGGGCTCCGAGGGCGGCGAGGCGGCCGGTGCCGGGGAGGGCGGCGCGTGACCCGCCCCGGCGGGCGGGCCGCGCTCGAGGCGCGGGCCGACGTGCTGGTCGTCGGCGGCGGCCTGGCGGCGACGTGGACGGCGCTGTCGGCGGCTCGGGAGGGCGGCTCGGTCATCCTTGTCGACAAGGGCTACTGCGGCACGAGCGGGGTCACCGCGACGGCCGGGGTCACACACTGGTTCGTCCCTCCGGGCCGTTGGCGGCGCGCCGTCGCCGAGCGCCAGGAGGGCGCCGCGGGCCTGTCCGATCCCGAATGGGCGCTGCGCGTCCTGCGCACCACCTGGCAGCGCCTCCCGGACCTGGACGGCCGCTACCCCTTCCCCAAGGGACCCGACGGCGCCCCCGACCGCGCCCAGAACGTCCGGGGCCCCGAGTACCTGCGCGCCATGCGCGGCCTGGCGCGACGCTCGGGCGTGCGGATCCTCGACCACCACCCCGCCCTGGAGCTGCTGGTCCGCGACGACGGCTCGGTGGCGGGCGCCGCGGGCGTGCGGCGCCGGGAGGGCGGGCGCTGGCGGATCCGCGCGGGCGCGGTGGTCCTCGCCACCGGAGGCACCACGTTCCGGTCCCACCTGCTGGGCTCGCGCGGGAACACCGGGGACGGCCACCTGATGGCGGCCGAGGCCGGGGCTGCCCTCAGCGGGATGGAATTCTCCAACTACTACACGCTCGCGCCGGCCTACTCCACGATGGCCCGTTCGATGTCGTACATGTTCGGCACCTACGTCGACGCCGACGGCGCGGAGATCGAGCTGCCCGCCGGACAGCACGGGCGGATGCGGGCGCTGGGCCGGGCCATGCAGCGCGGCCCGGTCCGGGCCCGGCTCGACCGCGCCCCCGACGAGGTCCGCCGCGTCATCCACCTGGTCCAGCCGAACTTCCTGCTGCCGTTCGCGCCGCGCGGCATCGACCCGTTCACCGACCTGTTCGAGGTGACCCTGCTCGGCGAGGGGACCGTCCGCGGGACGGGCGGCATCGCGGTGACGGGCGCCGGCTGCTCGGCGGGCGTCCCGGGCCTGTTCGCCGCCGGGGACGTGGCATCCCGGGAGCACATCGTGGGGGCGGTGTCGGGCGGCGGCTCCCCCAACTCGGCGTGGGCGGTGTCGTCCGGGACATGGGCGGGCGCGGCGGCCGTGCGGCACGCCCGCTCAGGACCGCACGGCGGCCCGGCCCGCCCGGCGGGCCGCGCCGGTCTGCGCCCGGCCAGGGCCACCGCAGCCGTGGACGCGGACGCGATCACGGACCTGGTGCGGGAGGAGCTCAACGCCTACGGCAAGAACATGTTCCGCAGCGAGGCGGGCCTGCGCGCGTCCGCCGGCCTCCTCGACTCGGCGTGGCGCGAGATCGGCGACCACCTGGCGGCCGCGCCGGGGCCCGGGGCCGAGCGCGCCGCCGTGCGGGCGCGCGAGACGGCGGCGCTGGTCGCGATGGGCCGGTGGGTGAAGGCCGCGGCCCTGCACCGGCGGGAGTCGCGCGGCATGCACTGGCGGGTGGACGCGCCGGGCGCCGACCCGGCCCGCGCCCACCGCGTCGCCGTCGGCGGCCTGGCGGAAGTCAGGACCCGCCCGCTTCCGGTGGGGCCGTCATGATCGAGCTGGTGCTCGCCGACCGCTGCGTCGGGTGCGATCTGTGCGTGCGGGTGTGCCCGACCGACGTGTTCGACACCGGGCCCGGCGGCGTCCCGGTGATCGCGCGGCAGGCCGACTGCCAGACCTGCTTCATGTGCAAGCTCTACTGCCCGGCGGACACGCTGTACGTGGACCCCGACTGCCGTCGTCCCGTCGCGGCGCGTGAGGAGGAGATCGCCGGCACCGACTGGCCGGGGCAGTACCGGCGCGACTCCGGGTGGGGCCGCCACCGCCGCGCCCATCCCAACGAGAGCTGGCGGATGGGCGAGATCTTCGCGACCGCGTACCGGCTGCTCGGCGAGGCCCCGCCGCATCCCGGCCCGCCGCGTCCGGGCGATCATGGCGGGGACGTCGCGGAGGAGGAGACCTCATGAAGTGGTCCACGACGACCTCGCACTGGGGTGCGTACCAGGTCGCCACCGGAACCGATGGAGCGCTGCTGGTGCGGCCGCATCCGGAGGACCCGGCTCCCTCGCCGCTGCTGGGGAACGTGGCGGCGGCGGCCCGGCACCGCACCCGCGTGGCGGCGCCCGCCGTCCGGCGCGGCTGGCTGGAGAACGGCCCGGGCCCCTCCGACCGGCGCGGCCGCGAGGAGTTCGTCGAGGTCGGCTGGGATCAGGCGCTGGACCTGGTGGCGGGCGAGCTGGACCGGGTGCGGCGCGAGCACGGCAACGAGGCGGTCTACGGCGGCTCCTACGGCTGGTCCAGCGCCGGGCGGTTCCACCACGCGCAGAGCCAGCTGCACCGCTTCCTCAACATCATCGGCGGTTACACCTCCTCCCGGAACTCCTACAGCCTGGGCACCTCGCTGGTGCTGCTGCCGCACCTGGTCGGCGACGCCGGAGCGGTGCTGCGGCGCGGCTCGAGCTGGCCGTCGATCCTGGCGAACACCCGGCTGCTGGTCGCCTTCGGCGGGCTGCCCGCCAAGAACGTCGCGGTCACCCCCGGCGGCGTCACCCGGCACGCCTCCTCGGCCGCGCTGGAGTCGCTCGGCGCCGCCGGAGTCGAGGTGGCACTGGTCAGCCCGCTGCGCGACGACGCGCCCACGAGCGCGGCGGCACGCTGGTACCCGATCCGGCCGGGGACCGACGCCGCGCTGATGCTCGGGCTCGCGCACACGCTGCTGGCGGAGGGCCTGCACGACCGGGCGTTCCTCGACCGGTACTGCTCCGGCTTCGAGGACTTCGAGAAGTACCTGCGCGGGGCCTCCGACGGCACGCCCAAGGACGCCCGCTGGGCGGCCGCGATCTGCGACGTCCCCGCGCACGCGATCGTCGGGCTGGCCAGGAGGATGGCCGCGACGCGCACGCTCGTCACCGTGACCTGGTCGCTGCAGCGGATCGAGCACGGCGAGCAGCCAGTGTGGGCCGGGCTGGCGCTGGCGGCGATGCTCGGCCAGATCGGCCTGCCCGGCGGCGGGTTCGGGCACGGCTACGGCTCCATCGGCGACGTCGGCGACCACGGCCCCGACCTGCGGCTCCCCCATCTCCCCCAGGGCGAGAACCCGGTCGCGACCTTCATCCCGGTCGCGCGGGTGGCGGACATGCTGCTGCGTCCGGGCGAAACCTACGACTACGACGGGCTGCGCCTGACCTACCCGGACGTCCGGCTGGTGTACTGGGCGGGCGGCAACCCGTTCCACCACCACCAGGACCTCGGGCGCCTGCGCCGCGCGTTCGGCCGGCCCGCCACGGTGGTGGTGCACGAGCCGTACTGGACGGCCGCGGCCCGGCACGCCGACATCGTCCTTCCCGTGACGACCACGCTGGAGCGCGACGACATCGGCGGCGGGCGGCGCGACACCCACCTGATCGCGATGCGGCGCGCCGCCGCGCCCTTCGGCCTGGCCCGCGACGACCACGCGATCCTCGCGGGGCTGGCGCGGCGGCTGGGCGGGGGCGCGGCCGAGGCGTTCACCGAGGGCCGCACCGTCCGGCAGTGGCTGGAGCACCTGTACGAGACCTGGCGGGAGGACCTGGTCGCGCGGGGGCACGACGTCCCCGGGTTCGCCGCGTTCTGGGAGGCCGGCGAGTACGTCCTGCCGTCCGGCCCGGAGCACCGCACGCTGTTCGCGGACTTCCGCGCCGACCCCGAGGGCCGTCCGCTCGACACCTCCAGCGGCCGCATCCAGCTCATCTCCGAGGTCATCGCGGCCTTCGGGTACGCCGACTGCCCGGGCCACCCGGCGTGGCTGCCGCCGCGCCGCCGCCCCACCGGCCGCCACCCCCTGCACCTGATCGCCAACCAGCCCGCCACCCGGCTGCACGGCCAGCTCGACCCCGGCGCCACCAGCCGGGACTCCAAGGTCTCCGGACGGGAGCCGATCCGGATCCATCCCGCCGACGCCCGCGCCCGCGGCATCGCCGACGGCGACGTGGTCCGGGTGTTCAACGACCTCGGGGCCTGCCTGGCGGGCGCGCGGCTCAGCGACGCGCTGCGGCCCGGCGTCGTCCAGCTCGCCACCGGCGCCTGGTACGACCCCGCCGACGACCTCGGCGGCCTGTGCGTGCACGGCAACCCGAACGTCCTCACCGCCGACGCCCCGACCTCCGTGCTGTCGCAGGGGTGCAGCGGGCAGCACGCGTTCGTCCAGGTCGAACGCCACATCGGCCCGCTCCCGCCGCTCCGCCACACCGCACCGCCGCCCATCGTCAGGAGACCGCGATGACCCTGCCCGCCGAGACGACCGCCCCCGCCGCCCCGGGCGCCTCCGCCGCGTTCGAGGACGCGCTCGCCGGG
The DNA here is from genome assembly GCF_055379765.1 of Actinomadura rugatobispora. NCBI lineage: Bacteria > Bacillati > Actinomycetota > Actinomycetes > Streptosporangiales > Thermomonosporaceae > Actinomadura > Actinomadura rugatobispora. The sequence goes on from NZ_AP029191.1 coordinate 11,644,504, forward strand.
ATCGCCGACCGGGCCGCGGAGCACGACCGCGACGCCTCGTTCCCGTTCGAGGCGTTCGAGGCGCTGCACCGGGCCGGGACGCTGAACCTGACCGTGCCCGCCGAACTGGGCGGCGGCGGCGCCGACCTGCCCGAGGCGATCCGGGTCGTCCGCGCCGTCGGGGCGGCCGACCCGTCGGTCGCGCTCGTCCTGGCCATGCACCTGATCAACCACGCGGCGCTGCGGCACCCGGACAACGCCTGGCCGCCCGGCGTCCGCGCCGAGGTGCAGCGCAGCTCCCTGGAGGGGGTCGCGCTGATCAACGGGCTGCGGGTGGAGCCCGACCTGGGCACCCCCGCCCGCGGCGGCCTGCCCGGCACCGTCGCCGAGCGGACCGGCGACGGCTGGACGCTGCGCGGCCACAAGATCTACTCCACCGGGATCCCCGGGCTGCGCTGGCTGCTGGTCTGGGCCCGCACCGCGGGCGACGAGCCGTCCGCCGGATCGTTCCTGGTCCCGGCGGGCACGCCCGGCTACCGCGTCGAGCCGACCTGGGACCACCTGGGCATGCGCGCCACCCGCAGCGACGACGTGATCCTGGAGGGCGTCACCGTGCCCGCCGGCCACGCCGTCGAGCTGGCGCCCGCGACCGGCCGCCCGTCCCGCCCGGCGCCCTGGGTCGCCTTCTGGAACGCGCTGCTGATCACGGCGATCTACGACGGCGTCGCCCGCGCCGCCCGCGACTGGCTGGTCGGCTACCTCAACGAGCGCGCCCCGTCCAACCTCGGAAGGCCGCTGGCGACGCTGCCGCGCTTCCAGACCGCGGTCGGCCGCGTCGAGGGGCTGCTGCTGGCCAACGACGCCCTGCTGACCGCGCCCGACACCGCGCGGGCCGGGCTGATCAAGCACACCGTCACCGGGAACGCCATGCAGGCCGTCGAGCTGGCGCTCTCCCTGACCGGCAACCCCGGGCTGTCCCGCCGCAACCCGCTGGAACGGCACTACCGCAACGTGCTGTGCAGCCGGATCCACACGCCGCAGGACGACACCATCCTCCTCGACGCCGGGAGCACCGCCCTGACCCCCTGAAGAAGCCCTGAGACGGCACTGAGACGGACCCGGCGCGCACCCGGCCCCGGGACGTGCGAAATGATCGGCGCATGGCATTGCGGGTGGCACTCATCGGCTACGGCACCGGCGGCGCGGTGTTCCACGCGCCGCTCATCGACGCGGTGTCCGACCTGCGGCTCTCCGCCGTCGTCACGAGGAACCCCGGGCGGCAGGAGGCCGCGCGGCGCCGCTACCCCGGGACGAAGGTCCTGGACAGCGCCGACCGGCTGTGGGAGACGCCCGAGGACTACGACCTGGTCGTGGTCACCGCGCCCAACCGGCAGCACGCCCCGCTCGCCCGTACCGCGCTGACCTCCGGGTTCCCGGTGGTGGTGGACAAGCCGGTCGCCGCGTCCGCCGACGAGGCCCGTTCCCTGGCGGCGCTCTCGGCCGTGCGCGGGCTGCCGGTCATCCCGTTCCACAACCGGCGCTGGGACGGCGACTTCCGCACCCTGCGGCGGCTCGTCGCCGACGGCGCCCTCGGGGGCGTGCGCCGTTTCGAGTCCCGTTTCGAGCGCTGGCGTCCCGAGGTCTCGGCCGGGTGGAAGGAGAGCACGGACCCGCTCGACGCGGGAGGCATCCTCTTCGACCTGGGCTCCCACCTCATCGACCAGGCGATCACCCTGTTCGGGCGCCCGCGCGGGGTCTACGCCGAGATCGACGTCCGCCGTCCGGGCGCGGCCACCGCCGACGACGTCTTCCTCGCCCTCACCCACGACGGCGGGGTCCGCTCGCACCTGTGGATGAGCGCGACCGCCGCCCAGCTCGGGCCGCGTTTCAGGGTGCTGGGGTCGGACGCCGCGTACACCGTCTCCGGCATGGACGGCCAGGAGAAGGCGCTGCGCGCCGGCCGCACCCCGAAGGACGCGGGCTGGGGGCAGGCGCCGCCCGAGGCGTACGGCCGCCTGGGCACGCCCACGGCCGACCGCCCGGAGCCCACCCTCCCGGGCGCGTACCAGGACTTCTACGCCGAGGTGGCCCGGGCCCTGCGCGGCGACGCCCCTCCCCCGGTCGCCCTCGACGACGCGATCATCGGCCTTGAGATCATCGAGACCGCCATCGAGCAGGCCGCCGAGCACGCCGGGGGGCCGGGGGCGGGTCAGTAGCGGAGGTCGGCGAGCACGCCGTAGTGGTCGGAGGCGATGACGCCGTCCACCGGCTCGGTGCCCAGCAGTTCGCAGTGGACGGGATGCCCCGCACCGCCCGCCCGGGGCCAGGCTGAGAAGACGTAGTCGATCCTGCGATCGGGCCACAGCACCGGTTTCGTCCAGTGGTTGGCGCCCGACCAGGTGTGTCCGGGCGTGCCGTCGCCGGCCGCCTCCCAGGCGTCGTAGAACACCACGCCCGGCGCCGCCACCGCGGCACGGCCGGTCAGCATGCGGATCTCGTCGCTGTCGGGGGGCGCGTTGAAATCACCGCAGACGACCACCGGAGCCTCGTGGCCCGCCGCCGACCGCACGAACGCGCCGAGGTCGCGCACCTGCTCCTGCCGCTGCCGGCTGTGGCCGAGCTTCCAGCCGAGCGCGACCCCGAACACCTGCACCGGGCCGCGCGGCCCCTCCGCCCGGGCGAACACCGCCAGCCCCGCGTCCGCGACGGTCAGCTCCGCGCCGCCGAGCCGCCGCATGTCCCACCTGGTCAGCGGCCAGCGCGACAGGATCGCCACCCCGGACGCCGGGTCGGCGCCGCCGAACCGGTGGTGCGGCAGCCCCAGTGCCTCCTTCAGCCGGACGGCCTGCGTCTCCGCGCCGTCCTCCCATGCCTCCACCAGCACCGCGATGTCGGGGGCCGCGGCGGCGAGCACGGCGATGATCGCGCGTTCCCGCTCCGGCCAGGGGCCGTGGCGCGCCCACACGTTCCACGACGCCACCCGCGCCGTCGTCTCGATCAGCGGGCCGTACGGCCGCTCGATGTCGTAGTCCATGCGCCGAGCCTGCCATGACGGCGGCGCGGGGATCAGGTCAGAGGACGGACACGTGGACGTGGTCGTAGTGGTTCTGGGTGATGCTGCCGCGGTCCTCCATCTGGCGCCAGCCGCCGCTGCCGCGCATGTCGTAGATGCGCTGGCGCCAGATCACGTACTTGATGCCGAGCCGGGAGGCGTTGTCGATCACGTACTGGGCGACGGCGTCCCCGTGGGCGCGGGCGGAGGCGCTGGGCATCTGCCCGCCCGTGCTCTCCATGAAGTCGCAGGCCTGGCCCTTGCCGTGGTCCTGCGCGTCGCCGGGCCGGGCGCACCCGATGGCCGGGAACGGGCCGAACTTGGAGTCGATGGCCACCATCGCCGTGCGCATGCGGGCGGTCATCGAGTTGCCGATGATGCTCGACTTGGTGCCGCCGGCGCCGTCGGGCCTGCCCGCCGGGCTGCTGGGCGCGACGGGGGCCTCCGGCTTGTACTTGGCCAGGAGCTTCTTGACCCGTGCGCGCTGGCCCTCCAGGTCCTCGACCTCCTTGCGCACCTGGTCGACCTTGGTCTTGGCCGTCCGCTGCGACTGGGCCGCCTGCACGGACAGCGTCTCCAGGCTCTGCAGCCGCATCCCGTTGTTGCGCGACATGTGCTCGATGACCGCGGCGTCGCGCACGGCGGCCCGCGGGTCGTCGGCGGACACCATCGTGGTCGTGTCCAGCCTGCCGGTCATGTACGTGGACGCGGCGATCCGGCGGACGTCGGACCGCGCGACCTCGAACTCCCGCGCGAGCCGTTCGGCGTCCTTGCGGGCGCGCTGCGCGGCCGTCTTGGCCTCGTCCAGGGAGACCAGCTCGCCGCGGTAGTCCTTGGATAGCTGCGCGGCCCGCTTCTCGAGCTTGGCGAGCTCCTTGGGGTCGTCGGGCGCGAGGGCCAGCCCGGCGGCGCTGCCAGGGCCGGCCGGCAGCGCGGCGGAGGCCGCCGCGAGGAGGGCGATGACGGCACAGCTCCGCGCCGCGCGCGCACGCAACGAGCTCCGTGCGCTGCCGTGAGGATCGAGGGCCGCCACTGATTTCTCCTTAGCACCAACGAGAAGATTGGCGGCACGCTACCACAATCACCCATTTCGCCCTTGACGCTCTCGACAACACATAGCGTTACACAGAAACTACTCCCCGCATGACCAATCCTTAAAATGCCCACCGGGGATCGCGCCACACCCCCTGAAAACAAGGACCTTTTCGATCTCAGATCACGACCACATCACACCCCGGCGGCACCGGCGCCCGCCCTCGATCCGGCGACGCACGTCACGCTCCGCCCCCGGCGCACCACCGCCCGAGCACACGCATCGGCGGGTGGGGAAGAACGTCCCGCAACCCGCGGCGGGGCCTGAGGGCTCCACAGACCTCGGAGAAGACGACACGGAGGGCCGAGAGATGAAGCGACCGGAAGCCGGGGGCCGGAGGCACCTCGTGAAGGGTGCGGGGACCGGGCGGGGGCGGCCGGCAGACCGCCCCCGCTCAGCGGACCAGTTCGTTCCAGTGGGGGACGCGGAGCTTGACGCGCAGCTTCATGCCCGCCTCCCGCGGCGTGCGGCTGCCCTTGCGGTTGTTGCACCTGCCGCAGGCCAGGACGGTGTTCTCCCAGGTGTCGCCGCCGCCCCTCGACTGCGGCAGGACGTGGTCGATGGTGTGACCGCGCTTGCCGCAGTACCCGCACTCCCCGCGGTCGCGCAGGTAGACTCCGCGCTTGCTCCACGGCGGGCGCCTGCCGTGCCGCCACCGCATGGCGACGTACCTGACCAGCCTCAGCACCCGCGGCACGGGGAACCGGCCGATCGTCCGGCCCTCCTCCGCCTCCTCGACGACGGCCACCTCGCGCACCAGCATGCGGATGGCGTGCCGCAGGTCCACGTTTTGTAAGGGCTCATACGAAGCGTTCAGTACGAGCACGTTCATCGGCCACCTCCTCCCCGTCGCGTCCACTCCGCCCGCGGGCCCGGCGCCCGTCCGTCCCAGCAATGGTCCGCCGGCCTTAACGGCACGACGACCACCATTGAACACGAAAGGAATGATCCGCTAATTTCCCGGCCCCGCGGACTTTCCGAAGACCTCCTTCAGAGTGCCGATCCTCGTTGCGGGCGGCAACGCATTTTCGGCCGGGCTGAGGGACCACGCGAGCGCGTTACCCGGGCGGTGGTGCGACGCCGGAGGCGAGCATCACCGGCCAGATCGCGAAGCGATGCCGCGCTCGCCAAGGCCCGGTCAGGCGCGAGCCGCCAGGCGAGCACCGTAGGCCGGGACTCGGGAACACAACTAGAGGGGCGATCTGTGGATGCTCGGGAGGTCGCGGGCGGCCGCCTGGTATTCGCGGGACTCGCGCTGGCGGCGGAATCCCAGTTCCTCGTTGACGGCCAGCATATGCGCGTTGTCGCCGACGTTGTCGGTCTCGATCTCGCGGACCTCGGGGCGCTCGGTGGCCAGCCACCGCAGCATCGCGGCCTTCACCCAGATGCCGAGGCGGCGGCCGCGGTGCTCGGGGACGACCGCGGTGTCGTACTGGGCGGCGCGCTCGGGGGCCTCGGCGGGCACCACGATCTCGGTGAAACCGGCGACCGTCGAGCCCTGCACGGCGGCGACCGTGTAGAGGTCGTCGCCGCGCTTGGCGACCATGTCGGCCATCTCCCGGACGCGCCGGGCGTTCCACGGCAGGCCCTCGTACTCGGCGAGGTCGGCCATGGCGTGCTTGGCGCGGGCGAGGGCGTCGGCGTACCGGTCGGGCACCGAGCCGCGCCAGCGCACCAGCCGGTATCCGGGCGGGCCGGCGGCGACCAGCGCGGGGACGCGGTCGGGCGGCAGGTCGTCCAGGCGCAGCAGCAGGCCGCTGAGCGTGAGCACGCACACGAAGCCGTGCGACTCCAGGAACGGGACGGCGGGGGTGCCGGCCAGGACCTGGGCGATGACGCTGGTGCGGCCGTCGGCGCGCAGGCCCTCGGCGGCCACGGCCATGAGCCGGGTGCCCAGCCCGCGCCGCCGGTGGGCGGGGTGCACCCGGATGTCGATCTCGCCGGGGCGGTCGGCCCCCGGCCCGCCGGGTAGTCGCAGGACCACCACGGCGACCGCCTCGCCGCCCTCGACGGCGGCCCACAGGCGCTGGTGCGGCGCGCCCAGCAGGTGCTCGGCCGTCTGCTCCCTGGCCGGGGCCGGCTCGCCCGCGGGGTCGCCGGCGTGGACGGCCTCGAGCACGGCGTGCCACTGCCCGATCTGGGCGTCGGTCGGATCATCGAGCGAGATGACGTCCATCAGCCTGTTGTACAGGATCCGGGGCGTCCGCGACCCTCAAACCGTCACCGGGTGAAGGCGTTGAGTATCCGCTCGGCGGCGAGGGCGGGGGTCAGCGTCCCGTCGGCGACGGCCGCCTCCAGCTCGGGGGCCAGGTCGCGGACGGCGGGATCGGCGTGCAGTTCGGCCAGGAGGCGGTCGCGGACCATGGACCAGGTCCACCCGACCTGCTGGCGCCGCCTGCGCTCCTCCAGTTCGCCGGTGGCGGCCAGGGCGTCCTGGTGGTCGACCAGGTGCTGCCAGAGGGCGTCCAGGCCGATGTTCTCACGGGCGCTGCACGTCAGGACGGGGGTGTCGCGGACGCGTTCGTCGCTGCGCAGCAGGCGCAGGGCGCCGGCGAGCTCGCGGGCGGCCTTCCTGGCCTCCATCTCGTGGGGGCCGTCGGCCTTGTTGACGGCGATGACGTCGGCCAGTTCCAGCACGCCCTTCTTGATGCCCTGCAGCTGGTCGCCGGTGCGGGCGAGGGTGAGGAAGAGGAACGAGTCGACCATCTCGGCGACGGTGGTCTCGGACTGGCCGACGCCGACGGTCTCCACCAGCACGATGTCGTACCCGGCGGCCTCCATGACGACCATCGCCTCGCGGGTCGCCTTGGCCACCCCGCCGAGCGTCCCGGCGGTCGGCGACGGGCGGATGAACGCGGCGGGGTCGGTGGCGAGGCGGTGCATGCGGGTCTTGTCGCCCAGGATGCTGCCGCCGGTGCGGGTGGAGGACGGGTCGACCGCCAGCACGGCCACCTTGTGCCCCGCGGCGGTGAGGTCGGTGCCGAGGGCGTCGATGAAGGTGGACTTCCCCACGCCGGGCACGCCCGTGATGCCGATCCGGCGGGCGTGCCCGGTGTAGGGGGTCAGCTCCACCAGGAGCCGCTGGGCGAGGTCCCGGTGGTCGGGGCGGGTGGACTCCACGAGCGTGATCGCGCGCGCGATCCACGCCCGCGAGCCCTCCCGCACCCCCTTGACGTAGTCGTCGAGGCCGGGGCTCAAGCCGTGGTCCCCGCCTGGTGGCCCAGCCTGGCGGCGAGGTCGTCGAGCAGGCCGAGCGCGGCCTCGGCCAGGACGGTGCCGGGCGGGAAGATCGCGGCGGCGCCGGCGGCGCGCAGCTCGTCGAAGTCCTGCGGCGGGATGACCCCGCCCACGACGATCATGACGTCGTCGCGGCCGAGCGCGGCCAGTTCCTCGCGCAGCGCGGGCACCAGCGTGAGGTGGCCGGCGGCGAGGGAGTTGACGCCGACGACGTGCACGTCGGCCTCCACCGCCTGCCGGGCGACCTCGCCCGGGGTCTGGAACAGCGGGCCCACGTCGACGTCGAAGCCGAGGTCGGCGAAGCCGGTGGCGATCACCTTCTGGCCGCGGTCGTGGCCGTCCTGGCCCATCTTGGCGACCAGGATGCGGGGCCGCCGGCCCTCGGCCGCCTCGAACGCGGCGGTCGCGGCGCGGGCCTTCTCGATCGCGGTCACCTGTCCCGCCTCCTCCCGGTACACACCGGAGATGGTACGGATCTGGGCGGCGTGCCGGCCGTAGGTCCGCTCCAGGGCGTCGGAGATCTCGCCGACGGTGGCCTTGGCGCGGGCGGCGTCGACGGCCAGGGCGAGGAGGTTCTGCTCCAGCCCGGAACCGCGGGTGCCGCGGTCGGCGGCCTCGGCGGCGCCGGTCAGGGCCGTGAGGGCGGCCTGCGCGGCGTCCTCGTCGCGCTCCTCGCGGAGACGGCGCAGCTTGTCGATCTGCTGGGCGCGGACGGAGGCGTTGTCGACCTTGAGGACCTCGATGCTCTCGTCGGCGTCGGGGCGGTACTTGTTGACGCCGATGACCGGCTGCCGTCCGGAGTCGATCCGCGCCTGGGTGCGGGCGGCGGCCTCCTCGATGCGCAGCTTGGGCAGGCCCTCGTCGATGGCCTTGGCCATCCCCCCGGCCTCCTCGACCTCGGCGATGTGCGCCCAGGCGCGGCGGGCCAGGTCGTAGGTGAGGCGTTCGACGTAGGCGCTGCCACCCCAGGGGTCGATCGTCCGGGTGGTGCCGGACTCCTGCTGGAGGAGCAGCTGGGTGTTGCGGGCGATGCGGGCGGAGAAGTCGGTCGGCAGGGCGAGGGCCTCGTCGAGCGCGTTGGTGTGGAGCGACTGGGTGTGCCCCTGGGTCGCGGCCATCGCCTCGATGCACGTACGGGCCACGTTGTTGAACACGTCCTGCGCGGTGAGCGACCACCCGGAGGTCTGGGAGTGGGTGCGCAGCGACAGCGACTTGGGGTTCTTGGGGTCGAAGCCCTTGACGAGCCTGGCCCACAGGAGCCGGGCGGCGCGCAGCTTGGCGACCTCCATGAAGAAGTTCATGCCGATCGCCCAGAAGAACGACAGCCGCGGCGCGAACGCGTCGATGTCCAGGCCGGCGTCGCGCCCGGCCCGGATGTACTCGACCCCGTCGGCCAGGGTGTAGGCCAGCTCCAGGTCGGCGGTGGCCCCCGCCTCCTGGATGTGGTAGCCGGAGATGGAGATCGAGTTGTACTTGGGCATCCGCTGGGACGTGAACGCGAAGATGTCGGAGATGATCCGCATCGACGGCCCGGGCGGGTAGATGTAGGTGTTGCGGACCATGAACTCCTTGAGGATGTCGTTCTGGATGGTCCCGGCCAGCCGTTCGGGCTCCACCCCCTGCTCCCCGGCGGCGGCGATGTAGAGCGCCAGGATGGGCAGCACCGCGCCGTTCATGGTCATCGACACGCTCATCCGGTCCAGCGGGATGCCGTCGAAGAGCTGCCGCATGTCGTAGATCGAGTCGATCGCGACCCCGGCCATGCCGACGTCGCCGGCCACCCGCGGATGGTCGGAGTCGTAGCCGCGGTGGGTGGCCAGGTCGAAGGCCACCGACAGGCCCTTCTGCCCGGCGGCCAGGTTGCGCCTATAGAAGGCGTTGGACTCCTCGGCGGTGGAGAAGCCGGCGTACTGCCGGATCGTCCAGGGCTGGGTGGCGTACATCGCGGGGTACGGGCCGCGCAGGTAGGGGGCGACGCCCGGCAGCGTGTCCAGGAAGTCCAGCCCGGTGAGGTCGTCGCCGGTGTAGAGCGGCCTGACGCCGATGCCCTCGGGGGTCTCCCAGGTCTCGGCGTCCGGGTCGCGGCCGGTGGCCTCGGTGACCGCGGCGCGCCAGCGCTTGGCGGCCTCGTCGGCGGGGGCCGCCGTCCCGAGCTCGATCTCGGAGAAGTCGGGGATCATCGGTTCACTCCTAGATCGTCGAGGGTGGTCTCCAGCACGGCGACCGCGTCGCAGCCCGCGAACACGTGCGCGTCCACTCCCTCAAAGGTCCCCTTACCCGCGAGCCACACCTTCACCGCTCCCGACTCCTTGAGAGTACGGGCGGCGTCCTCGGCCTGCTCGCCGTAGAGCTTGTCGCTGGAGCACAGGCACGCGACGGTGGCGCCGGAGGCGGCGAACCCCTCCGGGTCGCCGCTGACGGTCTCGATCCCGCCGGCCTGGAAGAGGTTGGCGGCGAAGGAGGCGCGGGCGGTGTGGACGGCGATCGGGCCGAGGGTGGCCAGGTAGACCTTCGGGCGGGCCCCGGTGGCCTCGGCGTGGGCGTCGGAGCGGTCGCGGAGGGCCTCGAAGTCCTGCGCGTACCGGACGACGGGCAGCCCGCCGCCCGCCGGGGCCGGCTCGGGCGCGGGGGCGCGCTCGGGCAGCTTCTCGGCGAGGTCGGGGAACTCGCTGACGCCGGTGAGGGGGGCCTTGCGACGGGCCAGGTCCTTGCGGCGGCGCTCCCAGGTGGCGGCGAGCCGTCCGGCGACCAGCCCGGAGTCAAGGGCAGCGGCCAGCCCTCCGGCCTTCTCGATCTCGGTGAACCAGGCCCAGGCGGCCTGCGCCGTCTCCTCGGTGAGCCGCTCGACGTACCAGGAGCCGCCCGCCGGGTCGACGACGCGGGCCAGGCTGGACTCCTCCAGCAGCAGGGTCTGGGTGTTGCGGGCGATGCGGCGGGCGAAGTCGTCGGGCAGGCCGAGCCGGACGTCGAAGGGCTGCACGGTGACGGCGTCCGCGCCGCCGACCCCGGCGGCGAAGGCGGCGACGGTGGTGCGGAGCATGTTCACCCACGGGTCGCGGCGGGTCATCATCGCCGAGGAGGTCACCGCGTGCAGGCGGGCGGCGCGCCGTCCGGCGGCGTCGTCCCCGCCGGCGCCGCAGACCTCGGCGACCCTGGCCCACAGGCGGCGGGCCGCGCGCAGCTTGGCGATCGAGGAGAACTGGTCGGCGTTCACGGCCAGCCGGAACTCCAGCTGCCCGAACGCCTCGTCCAGGCCGAGCCCGGCGGCGGTGAGGGCCCGCAGGTAGGCGACCCCGGCCGCGACGGCCGCGCCGAGCTCCTCGGCGTCGCCGCCGCCCGCGTCGTGGTAGGCGGTCGCGTCGATCGTGATCGCGCGCAGGCCGGGGAACTCGCGGGCGCACCGCACGGCCAGCTCGGCCGCGCCGCCGGGCCCCTCGATCGGGGCGGGCTCGCCGGTGCGGGCGCGCAGCCCCAGCGGGTCGGCGCCCAGGCCGCCGGTGGCCTCGGCGGCCTGGCCGCGCTCGGTGATCAGGCGGAGCAGGGCCTCGGCGGCCTCGGCGGTCCGGGCGCCGGCGTCCAGCACGAGGGGCGCCAGGTCGAGGTGGACGCCGCGCAGCACCTCGGGCAGCGACTCCACGGGCGGGCCGGGCTCGCCGAGGCCCAGCCAGACGGAGGTCGCGCCGTTCTCCAGATCGGCCAGGATCGCCTCGCGGGCGGCCGCCGGGTCGGGGTGAACCTGCCGCTGCCGCACGTCCCAGCCCGCCAGGCCCTCGCCCTCGGGGCGCACCGTCCGCAGGTAGGGGGCGAGGCCGGGCCGCCCCGGCACGGTGTCGTCGCGCGTGTAGAGGGGCGCGGCAGAGACGCCGTCGTAGGACTCGCGGGTCAGCAGGCCCTCGATCTCGTCGAGAGGGGTGTCCTCGCTCGCCGCGCCCGACTTGCGCAGCACCCCTTTCACCAGCTCGCGCCACCGGTCACGTTCCGCCGGGGGGAACGCGGCGGCCAGTTCGAGTTCTTCAGGCGGCACCGTCATGCCTGGATGCTAAGCGAGCGCGTATGGGCGGCGGGCGACCGGGGTGGCCCTTCTGGCGGCCCGGGTAGCCGGGTGCGGAGGCCGGGTGCGAAGGGCCTGGCCGGACGGGCCGGTTAGGGGGCGGGACGCCGGGAACGGGATCCTGCCGTCCCCGCGGGCCCGGGGGACGCGCCGGAAGCCACCCCGGATCCGGTCCGGGCACGGGCGTTGCTAGTGTTCGGGGCGGAAAACCCCCGGCACAACGCTCGGGTTGGATCAGCTCGGACAAGAAGGAATAGCGCATGTCGACTGGCAGCCACGCGGGACGGCCGAAGTCCTGGGTCGCCGTTGCCGTGATCTTCGTCGGTTTCACCGTGGGCGGCGTGGCGCTGTGCGTGGGCCCGAACTGGCCGATGTTCTGGGCCGGCGCGGTGGTCATCGCACTCGGCGGCGTGCTCTCCCTGATCGTCGACATCATGAGCGACGTCGTCGTCGACGACCCTCGCCAGTGAGCCGGTGACCACGGTCAGGGCGCTCGCCTGACGCCTGACGCCCTTCAACCGGCCCCCGTTCCAGGAATGCGACGCCGCGAGGCGGCGCGGGCGGGGGCTTGTTGAAGGGGGCCGCCACTCCGAGCACGGCCCTCCTCTCTTCCCTCGGCCCCGGCCCCTGACCGGCCGGGCGTGCGAATGTGCCCGTCACGACGTAACGTCGGAAGGGCTTCGCCACGGCGCGGCCGCCTGCTCTGCTCCCGAGCACGAGGTGGTGGAATGGCCCTCAGATTCGGAGTCGAGGAAGAGTACTTCGTGGCCGACCCGGGCTCCCGGATGGTGGTCCCCCGCGCGCCCGCGGTGGTGGAACGGGCGTCCGAGGCGCTGGGCGAGCGCGCCTCCACCGAGCTGATCGCCTTCCTCGCCGAGGCCAAGACCTCCCCCTGCGACGATCTGGGCAAGCTGGAGGAGCAGATCCGGGAGATGCGGGCGGCGATGGCCGCGGCCGCCGCCCGCGAGGGGGTGCTGCTGGCCGCCACCGGCACCCCGGTGCTGGGCGACCTGCTGCCGCCGCCGATCGTCGCGGGCGCCCGGTACGCCGAGAGCCTGGCCACCTACCGGGCGCTGGACGACGAGCAGTGCATCTGCGCCTGCCACGTGCACGTCGAGATGCCCGATCCGGAACGGGCCGTGCTGGTGAGCAACCATCTGCGGCCCTGGCTGCCCACGCTGGTGGCGCTGGCCGCCAACTCCCCGTACTGGGCGGGCCGCGACACCGGGTACGCCTGCTGGCGGGTGATGACGTGGGCGCGCTGGCCGGTGGCGGGCCCGCCGCCGTTCTTCCGCTCCCTGGCGCACTACGAGGAGCTCGTGGAGACGCTGCTGGGCTGCGGCGCGCTGATGGACACCGGGACGATCTTCTGGGACGTGCGGCCCTCGGCGCGGCTGCCCACCCTGGAGATCCGGCTCGGCGACGTGGCGATGACCGTGGCCGAGGCGGTGCTGTTCGCCGCGCTGGCCCGGGCGCTGGTGCGGGTCTCGCTGACGGCCGTGGAGGCGCGCGAGCCGGCGCCCGACCCCGCGCCGGAACTGCTGCGGGCGGCCTACTGGCTGGCCGCCCGCAACGGCCTGCCGGGTGACGGCATCGACGTGTGCACGGGGCGGCGGGTCCCGTTCCGCCGGCTGGCCGGAGACCTGCTCGCGCACGTCCGGCCCGCGCTGGCGGAGGCCGGCGACCTGGACCGCGCCGCCGCCGGTCTGGCGGCCGTGCTGGAGGAGGGGAACGGCGCGCAGCGGCAGCGGGCCGCCTACCGGCGCCGCGAGCGGCTCGCCGACGTGGTGGACGTCGCGGTGCTGGACGGGGGCCCGCCGTCCCGGGGATGATCGTCGGGTCGTCGCGGACGTGATCGGCGGACCACGGTCGTGAGCATCCGCCCGGAACCGGCATCATGGAGATGACCCGGGCCTACCGAACCTGGCTTTCTACCTGCCCTAAATGGGTCGTTTTTCCGCAATGTCGGGCGGGTAGCGGTCATGATGACGATGCCCGCCCGCCCGGCCGACCCGACAGAGGGGACCCCAGCATGACGCTGCACCATCCGACACCGATGGTGCGCCGAACGAGGTGACCGGCCGATGACCACCGGGCCAGGCGCGCCGCCGGAGGACGCGTTCGTCCATCCGGCCCTCTTCTACCGCGACCGCGCCGAATACCTGGACGGCACCGTGCCGTTCGTCCTGGACGGGTGCGAGGCCGGCGAGCCGGTGGCGGTCGCCGTCCCCGGGCCGCGGCTGAGAATCCTGCGCGACACCGTCCGCCGGTCCTCCGCCAAGGCGGCGGCGCTGGTGGAGTGGATCGACATGTCGGAGGCGGGCCGCAACCCCGGCCGGATCATCCCCGGGGTGCTGCGCGCCTTCAGCGACCGGCACTCCCCCGCCCGGGTGCGGATCATCGGCGAGCCGATCTGGGCCGGCCGGTCGTCCGCCGAGTACCCCGCCTGCGTCCAGCACGAGGCGCTGATCAACGTCGCCTTCGCGGGGCGCGCGGCGACCATCCTGTGCCCGTACGACGTCGCCGGCCTGGACGGCGCCGTCGTCGCCGACGCCCGCGCCACCCACCCCGTGATCATCGACGGCGCCGGGGAGCGTTCCAGCTCCGAGTACGCCCCCGACCGCGTCCTGCGAGCCTGGAACCGCCCGCTGCCCGAACGCGCCGACGTCGAGGCGACCCCGTTCGACCTGGACGCCATCCCCCTGATCCGCGCCCTGGCCGCCGCCCGCGCCGCCGCCCTCGGCCTCGGCCCGTCCCGCACGGGCGATCTGGAGCTGGCCGTCAACGAGCTGGCCGCCAACTCGGCGCTGCACGGCGGAGGCGCCGGCGTGCTGCGGGTCTGGGCGGAGGACGGCCATGTGGTGTGCGAGATCCGCGACTCCGGGCGGATCACCGATCCCCTGATGGGCCGCCGCCCCGCGGGGATGCGGACCGACGGCGGGCGGGGCGTCCTCATGGTCAACCACCTGGCCGACCTGGTCCGCGTGCACACCGCCCCGGAGGGCACCACGTTCCGGGTCTACATGCGCCTCTGACCCCGCCCGCCCGGCGGCCTGGAGATCACCGGCCCGCCGAGAATACAATTCTCGGATGCCAGATCGGCATTTTCCGGCACGCGGGCCCCGGCACCGGCCGGGGCCGGGGAGGGGCACGCCTTGACGGTGCGGCAACCGCGAACGGTGGAGTTCGATGTCGGCGGGCGCGAAGGGGAGGCCGCGCGGCTCGCCGGCACGTACGTCCCGCCCGAGAACTCCGGGCCGGCCAGGGCGGTCCTGGTCTGCCTGCCCGGCGGCACCTACGACCGCGGTTACTTCGACCTGCGGGTTCCCGGGCGGACCGGCTACAGCTTCGCGCGGTACGCGGCGTCCAGGGGCTACGGCGTCGTCACGCTGGACCTGCTGGGCACCGGCGCCAGCAGCCGGCCGGCGCAGGAGTTCGGCCTGGCCGACCAGGCCGCGGCGGTCGCGGCGGCAGTGGCCCGGATGCCGGAGGTGCTCGGGGAGCCCGGTCCGTTCCTGGCCGTGGCCCACTCCATGGGCGGATACGTCGCCATGTTCCAGCAGGCCGGCCACCACGACTACGCCGGGCTGGCCATCCTCGGCACCACCAACCAGTACGTCGCCCAGCGTCCGCCCACGCCGGAGATGGCCGCGGCGGCGCGGACCCCGGAAGGGCGCGCCGCTCTCGCCGAGCGGATCGAGGCGGCCCTCCCCGAACGCTTCGCCGCGCCCGACCGGACCCCGATGCGCTCGTGGTTCTACCTCGACGACGTGCCCGGAACCGTGGTGGAGGCCGACCGTGCCGCCACGCTCACCGTCGTCCCACGGCGGCCCGCGGCGCAGGCCTCCGTCCCGGGCTTCGCCACGGACGCGGCGGCGGCCGTCGATGTCCCCGTCTTCCTGAGCTACGGCGATGTCGACGTCTCCCCCGACCCCCACCAGGAACCGGCGTTCTACCGCGACAGCCGCGGACGTCACCCTCTACCTGCTGCCGGGAAGCGCCCACTGCCACAACATGGCCACCACCCGCCACCTCCTGTGGGACAGGCTCCTGGACTGGTGCGGCACGATCACGCCCGGGACGACCGTCTGAACCGCGGCGCCCCGCCAACGGACCGCAAAGCCGTTCAATAGGGCCGTTAGATCTGTGCCGGCGCCGGGCTGCCCCCGGGGCGGAGCGGGCACACGGTACCTGTACACGTGAACGTCCGAGCGCCTCACGTCCGCGACGGACCCGGCGCTCACGACCGACTCGCGCCTGCAGATGACACCTGCGTTCTTCCACCGCCGTTCCGACAGGGAAGCCCGCGCCGGCCGATCGCCGCTCGGCCTGGCGACGGAGGTCCCGTCCACGGTGTACCGCATCACCCGGCTGACCGTCACCGCCGTGCTGGCGTTCGTGCTGGCCCTCTCCCTGCTGCCGCCGAACGGGCCGCAGCCCCTGCTGGCGCCGCTGACGGCGCTGCTCGTCGTGCAGTACTCCATCTACCAGACGATCAAGGCGGGCATCCTGCGGGTGGCCGCGGTCACCTCGGGGGTGCTGGTCGCGGTGCTGGCCGCGGGCACCATCGGGTTCTCCTGGTGGGCGCTCGGGCTGACCATCCTCGCCGCGCTGGTCATCGGGCATGTGATGCGGCTGGGCGAGCACGTGCTGGAGGTGCCGATCTCCGCGATGCTGATCTTCGCGCTGGGCACGGCCAGTGAGAGCGGCGCCGTCGAACGGTTGCTGGAGACGCTGATCGGCGCCGCCACGGGGCTGGCGGCGACGCTGCTGGTGCCGTCGGTGCGGGTGCGGCCGGCCGAGGAGGCGGTCGAGGACATCGCCGAGCGGCTGCGGGAGCTGATCCAGCAGATCGCCGGCGGGCTGCGGGGCCCGCCCGCCGAGCACGAGGCGGCCGGGTGGCAGGACAAGGCCGAGCAGCTCGCCCGCGAGATCGGCCGCACCGACCGGGATCTCGGCGCCGCCGAGGAGAGCGTCCGCCTCAACCCCCGGACGCGGGCACGGCAGCTCATCGACGCCGGTGTGGCGCTGCGCGACGCCATGGAGACGATGGAGCACTTCACGCTGTCGCTGCGCGGCCTGACCCGCTCCCTCGCCGACGATGAGCGGCTCGGCGCGCGGGGCCGGCTGCTGACGGATCCAGACCTGCGCGAGGAGCTCGGCGACGCGCTCGAGGCCATCGCCGGCGGCATCAGCGCCTACGGGCGGCTCACCCGCTCCGACCTGGCCCGCGACGCCCGCCCCTTCCTCGCCGAGCAGGCGCTGGAGGTGCGCGTGGACGTGGCCCGCGAGCGGCGCGCCCGGCTCGCCCGGAGGCTGCACGAACGGGCCGCGGCCGGGGACATCTGGCCGCTGTACGGCGAGGTCTCCATGAACGTCGACCGCCTCATCGGGCACCTGCGCGTCGAGCACCGGGCCCGCGCACGCCAGCGCTGGAGGCGGCAGCGGGGCGCGGCACGGCACCTGCCCGAGCTTCCGGCCCGCGCCGTCCAGCAGGCACGGCACCAGCTCCGCAAGGCCGCCGAGGCCAACGCCGAGGCCGAACGGATCGCCCGGGATCCTGACGACCCGCCCGACGGGCCGTGATCACGGCCGGTGTCGCACTCGAGCCCGCCGCCTGGCCGTCCGGACCGAAGCTCAGTCGGGGGGCAGCAGCGGACCCAGCGGGCCGAGGTCGAGGTTGAGGTCGCGGGCGTCGAGGTCGAAGCGCCCCCGCAGCTCCGTCATCGCCTCCTCCAGCCTCATGAGGGCGAGCCCGAGCTCCTCCACCTGGTCGTCGGAGAGATCACCGCCTTCGACCCGGCGCAGGGCCTGGCGTTCCATGAGCTGCCGCACGAGTTCGACGATGGTGAGGACCAGCCGGACCAGGTCGCGCTGCACCTGCTCCGCGTCGGTCTCCAGACGCTGTTGCAGCCGGCTGGTCCTCCCCCGGTTCGGGGACGACGCCGGCCGCCGCGCGACCCTGCCGTCGCGCCGTGGCCCGGGCCCGTCTACCACGCCGCGTCCCCGGGCGGCGGCGGCCCGGCCCCGTCCCGCCCGGACGGGGCCGGGCGCGCGGGTCCGTCCGCGTCGGGCAGGCACCGCTCCACCTCCGGGCGGATCGAGGCGATGATCGCGCGCAGCGAGATGTGCACGAGATCGACGTTCGCGATCGAGATCGTGATGTCCCCCGCGATGACGACCCCGCCCGCGAGCAGCCGGTCCAGCAGGTCCACCAGCGCGATGCGCTCGGCCGGCGCGAGCTCGGCCTCCTCCGGCGGCACCGGCACGCCGGTCAGCGCGCGGTCCACGGCCCTTCCTCCGTCGCGAAGGAATAGGGCGCCCACGGTCCGCTCAGCTGCGCCGAGATGCCCCGCAGCCCTCCCAGCGAGGCCACCGCCTTGCGGAACTCCTCCACGCGCTCGTCGTCGACCAGGTAGGAGGCGTTCAGCACCATCAGCCCCTGGTGTCCGGACAACTCCGGGTTCTGCGGCGGGTGGAGGTGCCGGGCGACGGCGATCTCGCTCAGCCGGGTGTCGATCTCGGTCGCCCGCCGCATCGCCTCCTGCCGCGCCTCCTCCTCGGTGTGCCGCTCGGCGCGGCGGCGCAGCAGGTAGCTGGTCCCCGGGCGGCCCGCATCGGAGTCCTCGCCGGCCGCGGCGTCCGTCATGAGGTCGCGCAGTTCCGCGAAGGCCTTCACGCCCCACTCCCCGCGCCCGCCGATCCGGTCGAACGCCTCGGCGAACTCCTCCTTCCGGTCCCGCAGCGCCTCGCGTACGCGCGCGTCGTTCCGGTAGACCGTGAGCAGCCGCATCGGGAGGGTCACGGCGAGCGCGGCGGCGTCCGCGACCACCGCGTTGTGGCCGCGGGCGGTGCCCTCCAGCCATCCGAGATCCTCCAGGTTGCGCCGGAGCGCCTCTTCGCCGAACTCCGCGAGGTCGACGGTGCTGACCAGGGCCGTCACCCCCTCGTGGCTGATGGCGCGCACCGAGGCCCCGCCGACGCCGCGGGTCCGCTCGACGAGCTTCGCGGGCGGGTCGCGGGTGATCGCGTAGACGTACACGCCCGTCTCAGTCGCCACGCCGCCTCCCGGACGCCTCGCGCTCCTCCCGGCCGGCCCGCGTCGTCGGCTCGCCTTCCTCCGGGTCGGCCCGGGACGTCGGCTCGCCTTCCTCCAGGCCGGCCCGGGACGTCGGCTCGCCTTCCTCCAGGCCGGCCCGGGACGTCGGCTCGCGCTCGTCACCGGCCTCCAGGGCCGAGACCCGCCGGCGCAGCTCCCGGTTCTCCTCCGCCAGCTCGCTGCTGTGCGAGGAGAGCGTGGGGTCGTGCTCCCACCAGTCGATGCCCATCTCCTTGGCCCGGTCGACCGAGGCGACGATCAGCCGCAGCTTGATGGTCAGGAGTTCGATGTCCAGCAGGTTCACCTGGATGTCGCCGGCGATGATGATCCCCTTGTCCAGCACCCGCTCCAGGATGTCGGCGAGGTTCGCCGGCTCGTGGCGCCGTGCCGGAGTGGGCGACCGGACTCCGCCCGGTGCCCTGACCTCCATCGGATCCGTCACGTCACTCTCCCCTTGCTCGACCGTCCTCTTCCGGCGCTCGGCCGCGCGCATCGCCTCGGCTGCGCCGGTGGGGGGTCGGCGCCCATGATCACATGCCCGTCCGGGCGGACGAGCCGGTCCTCAGCCTGTCCAGCAGCAGGTCCTGGAGTTCCGCGGCCTCCTCCTCGGAGAGCTCGCCCGCGGCGAGCGCCGCGTCGACCTCCGCCAGCTGGCCGCGGATCGCCACCGGGTCGTACAGCTCCTGTTCGGCCTGGTCGCGGATCCGCTCCGCCAGCCAGACGACACCGCGCACCGGCGCCAGCGGCAACGTGAGCAGCCCGGTCAGGAGCCCCATGACGCGGCCTCCCGCTCCGTGATCGGCGGGACGAAGTCGTACGGCGCGAGCGGGCCGATCACCCGGAGCCGGACGCGACCGGCCCAGCGGCGGCCGAGGTCGTCCACGGCCTGCTCGAACCGCTCCCGTTCCGCCTCGGCGACGAGGAAGGCCACGTCGGCGGCGGCCTCGTCGCCGGCGGGCCGGCGCGGAGTCACCGCCACGGCGTGCGGCGCGATCGCCTCCACGAGGGCCGCGCCGTCCGCCTGCCGCTTGGCCTCCAGGCCCTGGACGATCAGTTCGCCCAGCCGGACGCGCTCGTAGTACCCGGCGTCCTCCGGCTTCCGCCGCACGCTCTCCCGCAACCGCATCGCCTCGGGGTCCTCCATGAGCACCTCGCGGAGCACGGCGTCCTGCACATAGGTGCCGACGACGATGAACTCGGCCCGGCCGGCGAAGTCCGCGAGGACGTTCGCGAACCAGTCGTGATGCGGAGCCACCAGCTCGTCGGTCACCGCGTCGGCGGAGCGGACCACCGCGCCGAACCGCAGCGGCAGCACGGTCGTCTCCCCCGCCAGGGTCTCCACGACGCGTTCGTGCGCCAGCAGGTCCTCCCGGGCACCGAACGGCCTGCCCGTGACGACCTCGCTCACGACCGCGGCCAGGTCGCCATGCCGGACCAGCGAGAGCCCGGCCCCGTCGGTGCCGCTCAATCCCTCCGGCACCTCGGTGTCGCCCGGCACGATCGCGTACACGTACACGGCCTCTCCCCCGGCCCGGCCTTCGCGGGCCTCGGCCTCCGGATGCGCCGTCACCGCTCGCGCTCCCTCCGTGACCGGGTGCGCCGCGGTTCGCGGGCCTCCTCTTCCTCGCGGTCGTCCTCACCGCCGGAGAGTGCGTCCTGGATCGTCTCCCCGGCCGCGTCGAGCACCCCCTTGGCCTTGCCCTTCGCTCCTGCCCGGGTGCCGCCCTCCGTGATGTTCTCGGCGAGCTCGGGCAGGCCGCCGCCGCCCTTCTCATAGAGATCGAGCCGGTTGGTGGCCTCCGCGAAGCGCAGGTAGGTGTCCACGCTCGCCACGACGATGCGCGCGTCGATCGTGATGACCTCGATGCCGACCAGCGACACGCGGACGAACGCGTCGATGACCAGGCCCTTGTCCAGGATCAGCTCGACGACGTCCGCGAGGGTGCCGCCGGACGACCGCTCCACCTGCGGGCCCGGAACCTGAGAGACGGTCATCGCACACCACTCCTTCGCCTCGCCGGCCGTCGTTCGCGCTCCTCTTCCGCCTGCTCGGGCTCGGCCTCGGTCTCCTCCTGGGCCTTGCGGCGCCGTTGCTCGGGAGGACGCCTCCGGCGGGTCTCCTCCTCAGGTTCCTCTTCTTCGCGGGGCGCCTTGGTCTTGCGGGAAGCCCCGGCCCGGGTCTCCTCGGGCTCTTCCTCGGGCTCTTCCTCGGGCTCTTCCTCGGGCTCTTCCTCGGGCTCTTCCTCGGGCTCTTCCTCGGGCTCTTCCTCGGGCTCAGCGCCGGCTTCCTCCCTCTCCTCGGGAGGCTCGCCTTCGGCGTACTCTTCCTCCTCGCCGGCGGCTTCTTCCTCCGCCCGCGCGGCTCTGTCCTCGTCCTGCGGGGCCTCTTCTCGCTTCGCCCCTTCTTCGGCCCCGCCCTCTTCGCGACCGCGTTCCTCCTTGAGGGCGTCCTCGTGCGTCTTGACGACCTCACCGTCGCGGATCTCACCTCGCCAGCCCTCGATCTCGTCGGACTGGAGGATCGCGTGCGCCATGAGATGGCGCCGGAAGTGCTTGAACTCCAGGCGGGCGCGCCGTCCCTGGGCGCGCCACAGGTTGCCCGTGTGCTCGAAGAACCCCTGGGGGTGGTATTCCATGACGAGCAGGATCCGCGTGAGGTTCGGGGCCAGTTCGGAGAAGCTCACCACCCCGTCGACGAACCCCTTCGGACCCTTGGACCGCCACACGATGTGATCGTCGGGGACCTGCTCGATGATGGACGATTCCCAGTTACGGTGCGACCACCAGATCTGCGCCTTCCAGTTGATCTTCTCGTCGGATTCCTGGTCGGCGCCCTCGACCTTCTTCATGAAGCCCGGGAAGTCCTCGAACTGCGTCCACTGGTCATAGGCGAGGCGGAGCGGGACCCCGACGTCCATCTGCTCGACGATGTTGGTGAGCTTGAGCGCCGACCTGCCGCCCTTGCCGGTCTTGCCCTTGCCGCCGCCGAAGACCTGCTTGACCTTCTCCTTCAGCCCGGTCGCCCCCGCGTTCGCCACCGCGCGGAAGGGCGACTTGCCCGCCGCCAGCGCGGAGACGCCGCTGAGCGCCGACTTGATGCCCGGGCCGCCGTGCTCCAGGTGGTCGACCAACTGGTCCGTGGTCTCGTTGAGCCTCTCACTGATCGAGAGCAGCGCCTTCTCCGCGAGAGCGTTCAGGAAGTTCTGGGCTTCCTGTGCGAGCCTCTCCGTGGGCAGCCGCTCGGTCACATCAGTGCTCCTCGCAGGCGCTTGCCGATCGGTCATCGCGCTGTCCCCTCATCGTCCGGCGCGTGCCCTCGCAGAACCGGCGCGGGCCCTCCGGGGCGCCTCTTCGCCTTCGGACGCCCGCCGGCGGGGCTCCTCCCGCCGCGGCGGCGGGGCCGAGCGGCGAGGCGCCTTCCGAGCCACCGGCTCCTCGGGTTCGGGCTCCTCTTCGTACTCGTCCTCGTACTCGTCGTAGTCGTCGTACTCGTCCTCGTCCGGCCGCGGCCGCTCGCGCCGGGGCTCCTCGTCCTTCGGCCGCTCCTTGCCCACCTTGACGTCCGGGGTGCGCAGGCGGTCCGCACGCTCCTGCAGCCTGTCGCTCAGCGAATCGATACGGTTGCTGGCGGCCGCCATGACCACCGACTTGCCCGCGTCGACCAACTGAGTCCCCAGGTCGCCGGTGACCTTGTCCAGCGGACCGCCCTCGGCTCCCAGGGGCGTGCGGCGTAGGAGATCACCGGGATCCACGGGGAGCTTCCCGCCCGCCGCCAGTAGCGCCATCACCGCGGCCAGCCGCGTCTTCTGGCTCCGTCCGAGCAGGTAGCCGCCGACGATGGCGACCGCCATCCGGCTTCCGCACTTCATGCCCTTCTCCTCCCCTGCACGACCCAGGGCGGCGATATGGAGCGACGGCAGGTGATGGGCGAGCAGAGGCGAGATTCCATCGGCGTCACGGCATTACGGCTGTCAATGACGAAACGTCTCCAGCCCCAACGCGCCCACCGGATCTGGCCCCGCATCGACTGCTTCGGCGAAACCGCTTCGGCAGCGGCCACAACAGCGGGTCGCGGCATGTTACGCAGCGCGCCCTACCCTGGGCCAAAAGCCCGAAACCGGGCGCTTCTGGCCTTGTACGTTCTTTACACGGACATGGCGCCCAATGCACGATCGCCACTTTCTTTACCTATGCTCCAGCACATTTGAGCAAGCCGACCGCACCAACCTCGATCTTTTATGACGGCCGACCAATGCGCCCGAGCCGTCCACGCGTCCCAGGGCGCTTCCGCTGGTGAGAGCACGACGACACGCGATCGCCCACGAACACCCCTGGGTGGCCCTGGGTGCGGGTTCCGTCCACACGGCCGAGATAAGGAGAGTGCACACCGTGGACCAGGAGCACGTGAGTGCGACCCTGACCGTCGAGGCGCCGGCCGCGAGGGTGTTCGCGGTGCCGGCGGACCCGGCGGCCCATTCCGCGATCGACGGCACCGGCGGGGTTCGGCAACCCGCCGACCGAGCCCCGCTGACCGAAGTGGGGCGGATCTTCCGGATGGACATGTACCACCCGGGCCATCCCAACGGTGACTACCGGGTGGCCGACAAGGTCCAGGTGCCCCGCTCGGCCCGTCCAAGACCACGGTCACGCTCACCTACGACTGGTCGGCGGTGCCGCAGTCTCGCTGCACCACCTGGCCGAACTCGTCTCCGCCAGGTGACAAGTCCAAGGCCGACCATGCCCACCTGCGCCAACCGGCGCTGCATCCCCCATCGAAGATCTGCGCGCCATGGCATTTTCGTCACCGCCGCCAATGTGAGCGACCGACCGCAATCTGCTATGACCACCTGAACCGCCACGCCTGCACCCCGCCGACACCGCCCCCGGTCGACGTCGCAGCGGAACGGCCAGTTCACGTCAGCGAGGGCGGCCATGGAGTCCAAACATCCCCGCGAGGCTTGATAAGCGCATTCTCGGAGCCTTAGCCTCATGAGGCACGTAGCGGCAATTGTCACGCAGCGTCGCATTCTGGCCTGCCGCTTTCCGGCGCGGACGAAAGGTGACGAGTGGGCATCGAGATCAGGGTCGAAGGGCTGACCAAGTCGTTCGGCCGCCAGACCATCTGGCAGGACGTGTCGCTGACGGTGCCCGCGGGAGAGATCTCCGTGCTCCTGGGCCCCTCCGGCACCGGCAAGTCGGTCTTCCTGAAGTGCCTGATGGGCCTGCTCAAGCCCGACCGCGGTCACATCTGGGTCGGCGAGCGGGACCTGCCCTACCTGCCGGAGGCCCAGCTGTACGAGATGCGCAAGCTGTTCGGGGTGCTGTTCCAGGACGGCGCGCTGTTCGGCTCGATGAACCTCTACGACAACATCGCCTTCCCGCTGCGCGAGCAGACCAAGAAGTCCGAGGGTGAGATCAAGCGCATCGTCATGGAGAAGATGGAGATGGTCGGTCTCCTCGGCGCCGAGAAGAAGCTTCCCGGCGAGATCTCCGGCGGTATGAAGAAGCGGGCCGGGCTGGCCCGCGCGCTGGTGCTGGAGCCGGAGGTCCTGCTGGTGGACGAGCCGGACTCCGGTCTCGACCCGGTCCGCACGGCCTACCTGAACCAGCTTTTCGTCGACCTCAACGCACAGGTCGGCGCCACCTTCCTGATCGTCACGCACGACATCAACACCGCGCGCACCGTTCCGGACAACATCGGGCTGCTGTTCCGCCGCGAGCTGGTCATGTTCGGCCCGCGGGAAATGCTGCTGTCCAGCGAGGAGCCGGTGGTGCGGCAGTTCCTCAACGCCCGCAAGGTCGGCCCGATCGGCATGTCGGAGGAGAAGGACGTCTCCGAGCTGGAGGCCGAGGCCAAGATGGGCCACGACCCGGGCAAGCTGCCGCCGATCCCGCCGCAGCTGATGCCGACCGACGGCCGCGTCAGGCCGACGCAGCACGCGCCCGGCGCCTGGTGCGCGGCGCACGGCGTCGTCCCGCCGCCCGGCTCGTTCATCGACGACCTGGGCCGCAACTGGGTCGAGGAGTGGCCCCGGTACGTCTCCGCGATGCTGTCCGGCTCCGGGCGGCCTCTGGCTTAGCCGGGACGGAACCTCGGGCGTCCGGTAAGACCTGGCGAAACCGGTCGGGCCCGTCACCGAAACGGCGACGGGCCCGCCCCATCCGTGCAGAGACCCCAGGCCATGTTCCACACACGCTCTGCTGATCGTCTCCGGCCATCGTGTGTCAGCGCTTTCGTAGAGGCCTCCCAGGCGTCGTCCCAGAGTCGGCGCGGCAGCGATGAAAGTACGCGCACTATGCTCATCGGCGAGCCCGGTAGATCGCTGAGCTCTCCAACGGCTGGGTCTCCGCAGGTCCCGGGCGGTTCAGACAGAGATGCCCAGGAGCGCTTCTTGTGACTTCACACGCCGACATCGATGTGATCGTCTTCGACATTCTCGGGACCATGGTCGATGAACCCGGCGGGATCGGACGCGGCCTCCGGACACTGCTCCCGGACATCGACGACGCGAGGACGAGCGAGCTCGTCGAGGTGTGGCACGCGCATGTCGCCGAGCAACAGCAAGAGATTCTCGCGGGCCGTCGCCCTTACGCCGCCAGCACGGTGATCGACCTCGAGGCGGCGACACGCGTCGCCGCCGAGGCCGGTATCAACGACGCGGACGCGGTTCGCTCGCTGGCGGCCTCCGGGCAGCGGCTGGAGCCGTGGCCGGACTCGGTCCCGGCGTTGGACCGGCTCGCGGCGCGTTTCCCGGTGGTCGGCTTGTCGAACGCCAGCCAGGCGGCGCTCACCCGCATCAGCGCGCACGCCGGGCTTCGCTGGCACCAGGTTCTCTCGGCCGAGGACGCGCGCGGCTACAAGCCCCATCCCGACGTCTACCGGCTCGCGATCAGGAACGCGGGCTGCTCGCCGGACCGCCTGCTCATGGTCGCCGCCCATGCCTGGGACCTTCGAGGTGCGCAGGCTGTCGGGATGAGGACCGCCTATGTCGAACGTCCCGTCGGGGACCCTCCCAGTGCGACGGACTCCTTCGACCTGGAGGCGAAGAGCCTCGATGACCTGGCCACGAGTCTCAACGCGGCCTGACGCCCCGGCTTCCCGACCTGGAGCCGCAGCTGGGTCCGGCCACGCCGTCCACGACCGAGCACCTGTTCAAGCCCGCGGCGTTAGCGGGCGTTGCGCAGCTTGAGAATGTAGGTCGCAGTGAGCGCAACGGCACGGTCTTCGTCATGTGACAGATCTTCGAGGGCGCGTGACGCTGTGATTCCCGGGATATCGGCGAGCGCCTGTGTCAGCCGTCGACGTGCGGACGATTCATGCGTGCCGTGGGCGAGGCAGTCGACCAGCCTGGTGGCGATCTGATCCGCCAGCACGGGATCACTCGCCAGCGTGCTCAGTGCGTCGGCCGCATCGGCGTCGTTCGCCTCCTCGACGATCATGTCGACGAGCGTCGGGACCGCGTCGGCCACCCCACGTGCCCCGAGCGCCAGACCCGCACACCTGCGGACCACGAGGTCGGAGTGCGTGAGGGCGTCCTGCAGCAGTGCGGTCGCCTCACCGTTCGGAATCTCGGCGATGGCCTGGGCGGCGCGTTTCCGCACTTCGGCCACCGGTGAGCCAAGGCCCTCCGCCAGCAGCGGCAATCCAACATCGCCCGATTGCGCCAACGCCCACCGGAGGGCTCCGGCGACGTTCG
Organism: Actinomadura rugatobispora; assembly: GCF_055379765.1. Lineage (NCBI taxonomy): Bacteria > Bacillati > Actinomycetota > Actinomycetes > Streptosporangiales > Thermomonosporaceae > Actinomadura > Actinomadura rugatobispora. Next base: position 11,670,712 of record NZ_AP029191.1, read on the forward strand.
GATCCGCCTCGCTCAACGCTGCCTCGACCAGAGCTTCCACCGGCACCGGAACCTCTTCGACCGAGGACAGGGCCGCGCGCTGGCGCTTCCCAGCGCTCTCCGACCCCAAGGCCTGGAGGAGTGCGACGATCTGGAGGACGTCCTCCCAGCCGGCGGGTTCCGCGGCACCGATCCGACGGAGTCGCGTGAGCAGCTCTGTCTCATCCGCGATGCGTTCTCGCGTCCGGCGGATGAGGTCGTCGACGAGCGCAGAGGGCGCGAAGCCGGGATCGTCCAGCGCGAACCCGACTTCACGCAGCGACAGGCCCAGTGACCGCAGGCTCTCGATATGGAAGATCCGCCGGATGTCCTCGCTGGAGTACTCCCGGTAGCCGGCCTCGGTACGCCGCGCCGGCCGCACCAGGCCGAGCGACTCGTAATGCCTGAGCATGCGGGTGCTGACCCCGGACCGTCGTGCCACGTCACCGATCAACACCGCCTGTCACTCCTCCTGGCCGGCCGGTCCCAGGGCCACGAGGCGCCGTGCCTCCTCGATCGCGAACTCGAATCCGGCATCCGGGTCGCGCAGCAGCCGTTCGGTGGCGATCGCGTGCTCACGTACGCGAGGGTCGAGACCCGTCATCGCAGCGCGCAGGGTCGGCATGACCACCTCACCGAGCGCGATCAGCGCCCGGCTGAGGCTCAACCGCGTCTCACGCCCGCCGCGCCCGAACTGTGTCGCCAGCACCGCGGCCAACTCGGATTCTGCACCGCCGGGCACGAGCACGACAGCCGCTCGCCAGGCGCTCCGCGCCACCTCGTCGTCGGCGTCGACCAGCAGCGCCCGGGTGATCGCCGGCCACGCTCGCCGATCCCCGATCTTGGACAGGGTGTGCAGCGCCTGGCTTCGTGCCTGCGCACGCTCCGAGCGCAGTTCATCGATGAGCTTGGGGACCGTCATCGACGATGGGTGGCGGGTGAGTGCCCACGTGAGCATGTCCCGCACGAAGAACTCGGGCTCGATCGCGCATCGTTCGATGAGCTTGTCGACGAACCGCGGGTCAGGGGACGTGCCGACCGCCATCGCCGCCCGCAGCCGCACCGACGGACCGCTGTTCTCCAGCCCCTGGAGGGCTCTCATCGTGTGCGTGTCCTCGTCCGGCATGGTCATCGGAACCACCTCCTCGGCCACAGTGAAGACCCTGTCACTGTGTCAAGGTCAAGCACCAGCGACCTCGCGGAGGCGTCCAACGCCAAGGCCGTGCACTCAAGGCCCCGCCTTGACCGATACCAGCGCGAACGTCGTGAACGCGACGGCAGGGCTGGGATCAACTTCCCTGGTCTCCGGCGGGTGGACGAGATCGAGCCCCACGGCCGTGACCGGTTCGACCGCTCTGGGCTCGCGGATCAAACGGGCTTCCCACCGGGATCCTCGTCGAGAACGCCGGTGCGCGGGGGCGGCCGGCGATACTCGACGGCTCCTCAAAGGCTTCCGGTGGGCCGCGGATGATCTGGGCCGGTCCCGGTCAGTTGATGGAGTGTGCGGACGCCGTGACGATGTCGGCCCGGAGCGGGGCCAAGGTCGATCCGATCGTGGCGATGGTGTCCTCGGGCACTCCCAGGGCGGTGAGGGTGTCGACCAGATGTCCCACCACGGCGTCGAAGTGGGCGTCGGCGATGTCGAGTCCGGCGTGCGCGGCGGCCATGTCCCGTCCCTCGTAGATCTGCGGCCCGCCGATCGCCGCCGCTATGAAGGCGCGCTGATGGGACTTGAGGCGCCGCATGTCCACGTCCGAGAAGAAGCCGCTCAGCCGGGGGTCGGCCGTCACCCGCGTGTAGAAGTCATCGACCGCCGCCTGGACGGCGGGCGCTCCGCCGATGGCGTCGTAGATGCTCATGGCGCATCGGTCCTTTCAGGGTCGGGAGAGCGATACCGGGGAGGTTAGGAAGCCTGAGTTTCCATCATTTGTTCGCGATCGAACACCCGCGCAACATCCCGTTCACTTTCCGTGAGCGCGTGTGTGAGGCCGAGCCGGCCGGCGCGGATCACGAAGGCGATCAACTTCTGGAGCCGTCCGGGGGCCTTCTGCCGGGGTCGAAGGGGAGGAAGCCTTCGGCGCTCAGTGCGGCCAGGCCGATGGCCGGGAGATCGGCGCGCGAACGGTAGACCAGGTAACGGGAGTTCCATTGCGGGTGGAACTTGGCGTTGAAACGGCGCAGGGAGTCCACCTGCATGCCGAAGCGGCCCTCGCCCCGGCGAAGTGCCCAGGCCGCCATCGCCTGTCCGGGTCCCCTTTGGGTGGCCTCGTCCAGCAGGGTGCGGAACGCGGCGAAGTTGAGCGAGATCTGGGTGACACCGTGGGCCCCGGCCCAGCCGACCATGTCGATGATCATGCGTTCGTTGACGCCGTTGGGGGCCGCGGGCAGGCGCCGCATCGCGTCCAGGGACAGCATCGTGCCGCGCCGGCAGGGCACGTAGCGCTGGAAGGCGACCGGCCGGGACGTGGCGTCGCGGCAGACGATCAGCACGCAGCCGGGGAACGCGCCGGTCAGCAGGTCGCCCAGGGCCATGGAGAACCCGAACTCGCGGTAGGCGCCGCGCTGCGCGGCGGCGATGTCCAGCACCCGGCGGCGCAGATCGGCGGGGACCTCGCCCTCGCGCAGGATCTGGGTGGTGATCCCGAAGTTGCGGGTGCGGCTGACCGCTTGGCGGACATTGCGCATCGCTCTGCCGGTCAGATCGAAACGGCTCACGTCGATCATCGCCTCGTCCCCGATGTAGATCGACCGCAGCCCCGCGTCCAGGTAGATCGGCAGCAGGTCCTGCCGCAGCCCGATCACCGCGGGCCGCCACCCCGTCCGCCCGCACAGGCCGAGGAACTCCCGGACGGCGGCGGGGAAGGCCGCGGGCGCGCCCACGGGGTCGCCGGTGGCCAGGGCCACGCCGTGCACGTATCTCATCCCGAGGGCGGCCCGCCGGTCGCCGGAGAACACCCAGCTCTTGTCGGTGCGCAGGATGAAGGGATCGAGCGAGCCGCCGTCGGTCCGGCCGAGGAGCCCGGCGAGCTCCGCGCGTTCGGTGGCCGGGCCGACGCCGCGCAGAGCGATCGGGGCGAAGGCGGCGGCCAGCAGGACGGCGAGGGTGAGCCCGCCCACGACGGTGACCGATGCGGGGAACCACTGCCCGAAACGGCCGGTGATGGTCAGCGGCCCCGCCATCCCGACCAGACGTGCGGCGACCTCCTGCACCGCCCCGCCCACCGTCAAGCCCGGCCGGACCTCGGCCGAGCGCAGGGCCAGGCCCGCGATCCCGTACAGGAAGTCCAGGGTCACCACCACGATGCCCAGCCGCGCCACCGAGCCCCATCGGGCCGGGCCCAGGCCCACCACGAACAGCCGCCGCCGCCAGACCAGCACGGCGGCCAGCGCCAGGGTGATCGAGGCGCCCGGCACGTCCAGGCCGTCGAGCACGTGGACGAGCGTGGCCACGGCGAGCAGGATCAGCGTGGTCCGCCAGGCCAGCCGCCGCCTGCCGGACACGCCGCGGCCCAGCAGGATCAGTCCCAAGCCGATCAGCGCGATCGATCCCGCCGCCCAGTCCATCACTTCCGGCGCCAGCAGCCCCTCGACCACGCGCAGGTGCCCCCGCCACTGGGGGGAGAGCCCGGAGAGGATCGCCACGACCCCTGCCCCGGCGACGGCCGTCCCCAGCATCCTGGCCTGTGTCACCTCAGGGAACATCTTCGGCATGAACACGCCCCCGTCGCGAGCCGCGCCGCCCGCCGGTGCGGCTCCCTCATCTCCATCTTGGCCACCGAAGGCCGCCACCGGCACCGGCCCGGGGGCCCGGCGCGGTGCGGCTGCCGCGAACGTCAGCCGGCCCCTGCCCGGCGAGGGACGGTTGTTTCGGGTGAGGTGCCCGCATCGCGGGTATGTCGATCACCGCCGCCTCGGTCCACGGGGACTTGTCGCCGAGGAGGTGCCGGGGGTACGCCCGGCCGCGGAGGCCCCGGGAGGCCGTCCACGTCGCACCGGTCCACGCCGCGGACGAGGGCGCCGACGCCTTCCGGCGTGGAACCGATATCGGGGGATACATGACGAGGATGATCGTGGTGGGCGTCGACGGTTCGGCCTGCGGAACGGACGCCGCGCTGTGGGCGGCCGACGACGCGCGGCGGCGCGGTCTGGGCCTGCAGCTGGTGCACGCCGCCGTGAAGCCGCTCAGGGACGCGGCGGGGCGGGGCCGGCCGCCCGACGAAGAGGCCCTGCGCATGCTGGAGGAGACCGCGGCGCTGGTCGGCAAGGAGGCCCCGGAGGTCGCGGTGTCGTCCCGGCTGGTGTTCGGTGACGCCTCGGCGGCGCTGGGAGAGGCGGCGGCCGGAGCCGCGCTGCTGGTGATCGGCAAGCGCGGGCGCGGAGGGTTCTCCGAACTGCTGCTCGGCTCGACCGCCTACCAGGTGGCGGGGGACGCGCCGTGCCCGATCGCCGTGGTGCCCGAGGGGCAGGGGAACCCGCGCGAGCCGGGTGAGGTCGTCGTCGGCGTCGACGCCTCCGCGCACTCGGCCCGCGCCGCGGCGTTCGGGTACACCGAGGCGGCGGTGCGGGGCGGCCGGCTCCGGCTCGTCCACGTGCTCGGGGACGGGGACGACACGCGTTCCGCGGGCGACAGCCTGCCCCAGATGATCGGCCGCACCCTGGCGGACGTGCTCCCATCACCGCGGGACGCGCGCGCGAACGTCGAGATCATCGAGGAGACCCGGCAGGGATCCCCGGCCGCTGTTCTGGCCGACTCGGCGACCGGGGCCGCGTTGCTGGTCGTCGGTTCCCGGGGGCACGGCGGATTCCGCGGCCTCGCGCTCGGTTCGGTCAGCCATCCGCTGCTCCATCACGCGCCCTGCCCCCTCGTCGCCGTCCGCTGACACGGCTGGGCGGCAGGCCGCGCCGGACAGGTCGCGACCCGGGAGCGCCTGGTCGAGGCAGGGACCTTGGGCATGGAGGGACCTCCGGCAGGGCATCACGGGCGTAGTGGAAGTGAAGTGACTCGTGCGGGATGTGCTGAGGCTCCCTAAACGGCTGCTGGTGGGCCGGCCTCTGCGCAGCGCGCAGGTGGGCCGGACGCTGCTGCCGAAGAGGCTCGCCCTGCCGGTGTTCTGCAGTGACCCGTTGTCGTCGAACGCGTACGCGACCGAGGAGATCCTGCTGGCCCTGAGCCTGGGCGGCCTGGCGCTGCTGCATCTGGCGCCCTGGGTGGCGCTGGCGGTGGCGGTGCTGCTGGCCGTGGTGGTGCTGTCGTACAGGCAGACCTGCCATGAGTATCCGCAGGGGGGCGGCGCCTACACCGTCAGCCGGGAGAACCTCGGCACGAACGCCTCGCTGGTGGCCGCCGCCGCGCTGCTGGTCGACTACGTGCTGACCGTGGCGGTGTCGGTGTCGGCGGGGGTGGCCAACCTGGTGTCCGCGGTACCGTCTCTGGCGCCCCACGCCGTGCCGCTGTGCCTGGCCGCGATCGTGGTGCTGGCCGTGGTGAACCTTCGAGGAGCCCGCCAGTCGGGATTCGTCTTCGCGATCCCGACCTACGGCTTCATCGCGGTCGTGCTGGTGATGATCGTGTGGGGAGCGCTGCGGGCCGTGCACGGAGGCGTCCCGCCCGCGGAGTCGGCCGGGCTGGGCATCCGCGGTCCCGTCCAGGCCGGCGGGTTGCTGGCGGTCGCGCTGCTGCTGCGCGCCTTCTCCCAGGGGTGCACCGCGCTGACGGGGGTCGAGGCGGTCAGCAACGGCGTGCCCAGCTTCCGGCCGCCCAAGGGCAGGAACGCCGCCGACACCCTGGCGGTCATGGGCGTCCTGACGATCGTGCTGTTCGCGGGCATCACCGTGCTGGCGCTGGCCAGCCGGGTCCGCGTCGCCCCCAGCCCCGGGATGCTGACGGGCGCGCCGCCCGGCTACGCGCAGAAGACGGTGATCGTGCAGGTGGCGGACGCGGTGGCGGGGCACGCCGCCTGGCTGCCGTTCCTGGTGGCCGGGTTCACCGCGGCGATCCTGGTGCTGGCCGCCAACACCGCCTTCAACGGCTTCCCGGTGCTGGCCGGCATCCTGGGCGCCGACGGGTATCTGCCCAGGCAGTTCGCCCACCGCGGCGACCGCCTGGTCTTCAGCAACGGGCTGATCATCCTGGCGGGCGGGGCGTGCCTGCTGATCTGGGCGTTCGACGCCGCCACCACGCGGCTCATCCAGCTCTACATCATCGGCGTCTTCGTGTCCTTCACCCTCAGCCAGGCCGGCATGGTCCGGCACTGGACCAGGCGGCTTCGGCAGGGCGCCGCGGACGGCGCCGGAACCGGCGCCGTCCACGGAGCCGGCGCCGTCCCGCGTGCCCGCGCCCTTCGCAGAGCCCGCGCCGTCAACGCCTGCGGGGCGGCCCTCACCGCGCTGGTGCTGGTGGTGGTCCTGACCACCAAGTTCACCCACGGCGCCTGGATCGTCGTCATCGCCATCCCCGCGGCCTTCGTCCTCATGAAGGCCGTCCGTCGCCACTACACGCACGTCGAAGAGGAGCTCCAGCCGCCCGCGGGCGCGGTGACCCTGCCGGCCCGGGTCCACGCCGTCGTCCTGGTCACGCGCTGCGACATCCCGACCCTCGAGGCGCTGGCGTTCGCCCGCGCCACCCACCCGGACACCCTCGCCGCGGTCGCCGTCCAGACCACCGGCACCGACATCGTGACGCTCCGGCGGCAGTGGGACGACCAGCGGCTGCCGGTTCCGCTCACGATCCTGGACTCGCCCTACCGGGACATCACCGGGCCCGTGCTGGACTACGTCACCCACATCCGCAGGCGCGGCCCGCGCGATGTGGTGTGCGTGTTCATCCCCGAGTACGTCGTCGGGCACTGGTGGGAACAGGTCCTGCACAACCAGAGCGCCCTGCGGCTCAAGATCCGCCTGCGGCACCGGCCGGGCATCATGATCGCCAGCGTCCCCTGGCGGCTGGCCTCGGCCCGGAACCTGAAGCAGCCCCCCGGCCACACCTCGAACCAGTGACGGCGCTCTGCGACCGGCCTTTGTGAAGAATCAAGATCTGCGCTGGTCATAGCACAGGTAGGCGTTCCTACCATGGAGTGCATGAAAGCCGCCGCATCCGGCGCCGGGCCCATCACGACAGACTCGGACGCGGTCCCGTGAAGGCCGGTGCGGAACCCGTCCGCCGAGGACTCCACCCGCTCCACCGGCCCCCGACGCGCTCCAGCCCGCCCCTGCCGCCGGAGCGGAGGCTGGTCGGCCTGGACCTGGCCCGCGGCCTGGCCGTGCTGGGGATGTTCGCCGCGCACGTCGGCCCGGACTTCGAGGACGGGCCCGCCGGTGCGGTGCTCCAGGTCACGCACGGCCGTTCCGCCGCGCTCTTCGCCCTCCTGGCCGGGGTGACCATGATGATCATCAGCGGCCGGAGGCGTCCCAAGACCGGACGGGAGGGACGGCAGGCGGCGGTGAAGATCGCGATCCGCGCCGTGATCCTGATCGCCTTGGGCACCGCGCTGGCGATGCTCCCCACCCCGGTGGACGCGATCCTCGCCTACTACGGGCTCCTCTTCCTGCTCGCGCTGCCCCTGGTGCGGCTGCGCGCCCGGACGCTCGCGATCATCGCGGCCGTCCTCGCCGTGGTCGGCCCGCTGCTGTCCTACGGACTGCTCACCGTCCTGAACGACCAGACGTGGGCGCAGTCCTGGCAGCAGGCCATCGACGCCCACGATCCGATCAAGCGGCTGTGCGACACCGGCGTGCTCGACCTCCTGCTCACCGGGACCTATCCGGCGATGACCTGGATGCCCTACATCGTCTCCGGCATGGCCCTGGGCCGCCTGGACCTGCAGGCCGCTCGCGTGCGCCACCGGCTGGCCGCACTCGGCGCCGCGCTCGCCCTCGTCGGCTACGGCACCTCCTACCTCGTCTACCACGCCTTCCCCGCGGTCCGTGAAGCCCTCGCGACCTCCGGCTGGTACGAGTCAGGGCCGCCGACCTGGTGGCAGGGGCCCGAGAGCGGCACCGTGGACACCAGCACGCCCGCCCTGCTGCTGGTGGCCGCGCCCCACAGCGGGACGAGCTTCGAGGTCATCGGGAACACCGGCGTGGCGATCGCCGTCATCGCGGGCGCGTTCACCGTCCTCCAGTGGTCGCGCGCGCACCGGCTGCTGCATCCGCTGATCGCCGCGGGAACCATGTCGCTGACGCTCTACACCGTCCAGATCATCGTGCTCGCGGCCCTGGACTCCGACGACTCCTACGGCTCGCTGCACGTCCTGTCCGTCTTCGTCGTCACCGCCCTCGTCTCCGCGGTGCTGTGGACCCGCCACTTCCGCCGGGGCCCGCTGGAATACCTGGTCAACACCGCCACCCGGGCGGCACGACACGTCAGATAGGTCGACCTGAAGCGCAGCGCGCGAAATCGTCGCCCGCATTCCGACAATGAATGTCACGACGGCGGGCGGTCCGTCCCCAGAGAACGACAAAGGCAAGGAGCTCGCGCGCTCCTTGCCACTTTCAATATATAGCGCACCTGGGGGCTTGCGGCAAGACCCGGGGCATGCTGCAGAATCGTCGGCCGAAGCCGCAACCTGCGGAAATCAGCGATTCACCGAGCATGTGCTCATCGACATAGCGGTCTCGCCGAATGCCGGGCCGGCGGTGGACTCGCCGTGCCGCGGTCGCGGGACGCGGCGCGGAGGTACCGGTGGGCACGCCGCCGGGCCGCGGGGAGCGGACGGCCGGGGTTCCATCTCGCGGAATGGGGGATTTTCATGATCGACGTGATCGTCGCCGGCGGCGGGCCGGCCGGCATGATGCTGGCCGCCGAGCTGCGGCTGCACGGCGTGCGCGCGGTCGTACTGGAGAAGGACACCGAGCCCGGCAGGCAGGTCCGCGGGCTCGGCCTGCACGCGCGCAGCATCGAGGTGATGGACCAGCGCGGCCTGCTGGAGCGGTTCCTCGAGCACGGCCGGCAGTACCCGCTCGCCGGTCGCTTCGCCGGTATCGCCAAGCCGCTGCCGGACCGGCTGGACACCGCGCATCCGTACCTTCTCGGCATCCCGCAGACCACCACCGAGCGCCTGCTGACCGAGCACGCCACCGAGCTCGGCGCCGAGATCCGGCGCGGCCGCGAGCTGGTCGGGCTGAGCCAGGACGAGCACGGGGTGACCGCCGAGCTGGCCGACGGCACCCGGCTGCGCTCGCGCTACCTCGTCGGCTGCGACGGCGGCCGCAGCACGGTGCGCAAGCTGCTCGGCATCGGCTTCCCCGGCGAGCCCGCCACGAAGGAATGGCTGCTGGGCGAGGTGGAGGTGGCCGACCCTCGGGAGACGCTGGACGCCGCGGCGGCCGAGATCGGCGCGCCCCATCTTCGGTTCGGCCCCGCGCCCGACGAGGACGGCGTGTACCGCTTCGTCGTGCGCACCGAGGAGGTGGCCGAGGACCGCACGGTCCCGCCGACCCTCGAGGAGTTCAGGCAACGGCTGCGGGCGTTCGCCGACACCGACTTCGGCGTGCACTCACCGCGCTCCCTCACCCGCTTCGGCGACGGAACCCGGCTGGCCGAGCGCTACCGGAGCGGCCGCGTGCTGCTGGCCGGCGACGCGGCGCACATCCACCCGCCGATGGGCGGGCAGGGCCTCAACCTCGGCGTCCAGGACGCGTTCAACCTCGGCTGGAAACTGGCCGCCGAGATCGGCGGCTGGGCGCCGGAGGGGCTGCTGGACAGCTACCAGACCGAACGGCGCCCGGTGGCGGCCGACGTGCTGGACAGCACCCGCGCGCAGGCCGAGCTCGTGTCCCCCGAGCCGGGGCCCCGGGCCGTGCGCCGGCTGCTGTCGGAGCTGATGGACTTCGAGGAGGTGAACCGGTACCTGATCGAGAAGATCACGGCGATCGGGATCCGCTACGACTTCGGCGAGGAGCACCCGCTGGTCGGCCGGCGGCTGCGGGACGTGGGGCTCAAGCGAGGGCGCCTCTACGAGCGGATGCACGGCGGCCGCGGGCTGCTGCTGGACCAGACCGGCCGGCTCTCGGTCGCGGGGTGGGCGGATCGGGTCGACCACGTCGCCGACGTCAGCGAGGAGCTGGACGTGCCCGGCGTGCTGCTGCGACCGGACGGCCACGTGGCCTGGGCCGGTGAAGATCAGCAGGAGCTGCTCGTCCGGCTCGCCACGTGGTTCGGCGCGCCCGACGCCCGTCCGCGCGTCGGTGGAGGCTGAGTCATTCCCGAACTGAAACGTGTTCTATATCCTCGGGGCCATGCGGTTCACCTACGTGGAGTCCATGACCGACGCGTCGTACTACCTGCCGCTGGCCCGGGCGGCCGAGGAGGCGGGGTACACGAGCTTCGCCGTCGCCGACTCGCTGGTCTATCCGCGGGAGTCGGACGCGGTCTATCCGTACACGGCGGACGGTGATCGGGGGTTCCTGGAGGACAAGGACTTCATCGAGACGTTCACCCTGATCGCGGCGATGGGGGCGGTCACGTCCCGGATCCGGTTCACGCCGTTCGTGCTCAAGCTGGCGGTGCGGCCGCCGGCGCTGGTGGCCAAGCAGGCGAGCTCGATCGCCTACCTGACCGGCGGCCGGCTGGGGCTCGGGGTCGGGGTGAGCCCGTGGCCCGAGGACTTCACGGTGATGGGGGTGCCCTGGGAGCGGCGCGGCAAGCGGATGGACGAGGCGATCGAGGTCGTCCGCGGGCTGACGGGCGGGGGGTACTTCGAATATCACGGCGAGTTCTTCGACCTGCCCGCGGTGAAGATGTCGCCGGTGCCCACCGAGCCGATCCCGATCCTGGTCGGCGGGCACAGCGAGCCGGCGCTGCGCCGGGCGGCCCGGCTCGGGGACGGCTGGATGCACGGCGGCGGCGAGGCGGCGGAGCTGGACCGGCTGCTGGGCCGGCTGGCCGAGCTGCGCGCGGAGGAGGGCACCGCGGACCGCCCGTTCGAGGTGCACGCGATCTCGCTGGACGCGTACACGCCGGACGGGGTGAAGCGCCTGGAGGACAAGGGCGTCACCGATGTGATCGTCGGTTTCCGGCTGCCGTACGTGAAGGGCCGCGACACCGAGCCGCTGGAGCAGAAGATCGAGCACCTGGAGCGGTTCGCCGAGACGGTGATCGCGAAGTCCGGGTCTTGACCCAAAACGAGAACACGTTACAGTTTGCGCTATGGACGCGGTCACCTGGGAAGCGCCGGACGGCGACCACCCCGCGCGCCGGGCGGCGCGCGCGTCGATGGCCGCGGCCGCCGGCGGGCGCAAGCGGGAGTGGCTCGCGCTGTTCGGCCCGGACGCCGTCATCGAGGATCCCGTCGGCCCCTCGATGCTCGACCCCGAGGGCAAGGGGCACCGGGGCCCGGACGGGATCGAGCGGTTCTGGGACGAGAACATCGCCCGGGTGCGCAGGTTCCACTTCCGGGTGAGCGACTCGTTCGCCAACGGCCCCGCCTGCGCCAACGTCGTCACCATCACCACGACGCTGGACGGCGGGACCACCATGACGATCGACTGCCTGACCGTCTACACGGTCGATGACCGCGGCCTGATCACCTCGTTCCGCGCCCACTGGGAACCGGACCGCGCGATGGCCACCCTGACCTCGCCGTAGGCGGCGGTCCGGCGGACCCGCCTCCGATGAAGGGTCGCCCCGGCGATCCTCAGCTCGCCTGCTCGAGGAGGGTGTGCAGGTCGGCAAGGATCTCGGAGGCCGTGACGGGGTGGAGGTCGCCGAAGCGCAGCGGCGCGTCGCCGTCCCGTATGCGGAAGTAGGCGCTCTCGGGCCGCGCCCGGAGCCCGACGCCGTCGATGGTCTGGTCGCCCATGCCGTCGGGGTCGCCCACGGGCAGGCCGGGATCGAGGTCGATGACGACGTGGCGGCCGGGGCCGACGCGGCGGGAGATCCAGCATTCGACGCCCGCGTCCTGCGGCGCGCCCCGGTCCCAGCCGCGCCCGGTCAGGCCGAGGAGGACGCGGGCCGGGACCTTCAGGCCCGCGAAGCGCTCCAGGTGCCCGGCCTCGCGCTCGGCGCCGGTGAGGGTGTGGACGGTACGGGCGAGCTGCCGGAACGGCTGGAGGATCTCGTAGTCTGCCAGCAGCTCGCTCCAGGCGGGGACGGTGCCGCCGAGGTCGAGCGGGTGGGCGATGCCGATCAAGGCCCGGTCGGGGAGGGCGAGGGTGTCGTCGGCGGCGTCGGCGTAGGTGCCGTCCTCGGCGACGCGGAAGGCGATCACGCGGCCGTCGTGTTCCGCGAGCCAGACCAGGCGCCCCACGAGATGGCGGACCAGGGGATGCCCGGCGAGGAGGTCGCGGAACTCGCCTAGGGGCCAGCGGCGGCGGGTGACCATGGCCGTTTCGAGGCGGGTGACCAGGTCGGCGGCGACCGTGCGGACGTCCTTCTTCAGGGCCGAGAACCGTTTGTGGGCGGCGGGCGCGAGTTCGGGGTCGTCCTTGGCACCCGGCTTGGGAAGCGCGCGGCGGGCCTTGCCGTCTTCATCGGTGATCGTCGGCCTGAGCTGCTCGTCGAAACCGACCGTGAAGCGGCGCGGGCCGTAGTCGAGGGTGAGGGTGCCGGAGGCGTCCAGGCCGAAGTCCGGGACGAGCCGGTCGGCGAGCTGGTCGGGGGTCAGTTCGAGCCCGGCCGCGACCTCCCCGATCTTCTCCTGGGCGCGGCGCTTGAGCGCCTTGAACTTCACCCGTTGCGCGATCGCGTGCAGGTGCATGAGCGCCGTGTCGGTGCCGATCGCGGCCAGGACGTCCAGGCCGGTCACCGCCTTGGAGTGCCCGCCCTCCCCCGGCCACGCCCGGATCACCGGGGTGAGGCGGCGGACGGTCTCGTCATCACCGGTCAGGGCCAGCTGGGTGAGCGCCCAGCCGTCCTTGGACCGGGCGCCGCACGTCTCCCACCAGCGGAACAGCGCCCAGCCGAACTCGGCGAGCGAGTCGGGGTCGCACAGCTCGCGGACGGCGTGAACGCCCGCGTAGGCGTCGCCGGGCTTGGACATCGCCAGCATCGTCAGGACGTGCCCGGTGGCTCCGTCGGGGAGGGCGTGCGCGCGGTCGCGCAGAAGGATCTGCGGGAGCACCCGCGGGTCGGCCCAGTCGGCGGCCGGGATCTTGCCGGGCAGGTTGTCGAGGGGGTCGGCGGCGAGCATGGCCTCGATCGCGGCGGCGGCCTCGCCGCCGTGGACTCGGGCCGCCTCGAAGATCGGCTCCGCGCCGTGCCGCGCGGCGAGCATGCGCAGGGCCGCCTCGGCGGCGCGGCGGGCGGCGCCGGCCTTGCCGAGCGCGTCTGGGAGGAGCGCCGGGACGGCGGCCAGGCCGTGCCGGGTGAACCAGGCGCGGGCCGTCCGCCCGGCGTCCTTGAGGCGGGCGAGCCAGTCGGCCATCGTCCGCACGATCTCGTCGCTGAGCAGCGGCAGCAGGATCCCGGCGGCGCCGGCGGGGTTGTGGCGGGCGGCGAGCAGGGCGGCGCCGGCGGCGTCGGCCTCGAAGCGGGCGACGACGACCCGCATCCAGGCGGACGGTTCCCAGACGTCCGGGGGCTCCCAGCCCGCGAGCAGGGGTCGGGCCAGGTCCTCCGGGCCCCTGACGAACAGCACGGGCTGCTGGTGCGGCGCCAGCGTTCCGGCGGCGAACTGCGCGGCCCGCTCCTCGTGGTCGAGCGTGTCGGCCCACAGGAAGGGCGTCTCGGCCAGCCACGCCTCGCGCTCGCCCGGCTCCCAGGCGACGGCGCGGTGGCCGGGCGAGGGCAGGTGCTGGATGACGACCGGCCCGGTCTTGGCGCGGGGACGGGTCCACGGCGGGTCGGACAGCAGCGGCGGCAGGTCCGCGGCCTCGGGAAGGCGCGCGTTCGCGTCCAGGACCGCCCGGATCGCCGTCTGCGCGGCCGCGGGAAGGCCGGGGAGCATCTCCTCGGCGAGGCCGGGATGTGCCCGGACGTGCGCGGACAGCAGGTCGGCGGCCTGCGGGGCGGCCGCCCCGGGCAGCAGGCGCATCGCGCGGGCCGGGAAGCGGCGGGCGGCGGCCACCACGGCGGACGGGACGTCGGGGCGGGCCACCCTGTCGGCGAGGGCCTGGAACGCGGCGTCCGACGGCAGCGCGGCGAGGACGTCCACCATGGTGCGCAGGACGTCGGCACCGCAGTACGGTTCGTCGGCGGCGCCGGCCAGCAGCGGCACGAGGGGCTCGAAGCCGACCCCGTCGACCAGCGTGGCGATGACGTCCAGGCTGCGGTAGGCGAAGTCGAGCGGATCGGGGAACGCGGCGAGCTGGTGCGGTTCGCCGAGCGCGCACAGCAGCATCCACCGCTCCCCGCTGCCCCTGTTCGCGAGCCCGCCCGGGTTGGCGCACAGCTCCTCCACCCAGTCGCGGCGGGTCGGCGCGAGGTAGGCCCCGACCAGCCGCTGCAGCAGGTGGTCGCGCCGCCGAGCGAGGCCCTCGACGGCCTCGGCGTACACCTCGTCGGAAGAGGCCGCGAGGTGCATCCGCAGCCACCGCGCGCTCTCGCGGCTCAGCGCGAAGGGGCTCCACGTCTCCGACACCGGCCCCTCCGCGATGCCGTTCCACCGGCGTCCCCTGTCGACGACGTCGAAGTCGGCATGCATGCCGCCCAGCTCCGCGAAGGCCGCGGCGGCGAAGGGGACGCCGTGGTCGGCCGTCCACACGGTCGTGAACAGGCGATCGTCACTGCGCGACAGCCCGTTCAGAACGGCGGCGGCGAGCGCGACCGCCGCCGCGCCGCGCGGGTCCGGCTCGCCGCGCAGGTGGGCGCGGGCCGCCTCGGCGGTCGCCGGCGGAGTACCGGGCAGCGCGAGGATGTCCTCGATCTCGTCTCGGACGCGGTCCACCAGTTGCCGCACCTTTCCGGCGGCGGCCGGCGCGGGGGCGGGCGGCGCCGGCACACCCGGGCGGTCGCGGCGAGGGTGGTGGACGCGGCGCCAGGCGTCCGGCACGACCAGGGCGTTCTCGTCCGATCCTGCGAGTTCGGTCATGTCGACGTACCGTAGACGAGATCACCGACAGAGCCGCCGGGTCGGATGACGTGGTCGCGGCGCTGCTCGCCCCCGTCCTCCTCGTGGGACCGCCACGCGAAGAACCGCTGAGCGACGCCGATCCCCTCTCCGCTCTATTGTGATGATCATGCCGTTTTCTTCGTCGTACCGAAGGCCGCCGTGAGACGGCGGTCGCCCAAGTGGGCGGTACCACTGGTGGTGGCGGTCCCGCTGATGCTGGCAAGCGCGCTCTACCAGTGGACCCTCGGGCTGGAGAAGGCCGACCAGTTCGGCGGGGCGCTGGCGCTGCCGGTGGGGATCGTGACGGCTGGGTTGGCGGTGTCCGCGCTGGTCGTGGCCGTCCAGGCTCTGCGCCGCGACCACCGCGAAGATGACGACGAGGCGTTCCGAGCCCTGGCCGAAGCCGTCCGGGCCCAGTGGCGAGACGAGGAACGGCTGCGGCTGCCGGGCAACAGACCCCTGGTGATCGGCTGGTCGCAGACGCGGCGGCGGGTGCAGGCCGCGCGGTCGGCGGTCTTCGGCGAGGGCACCGGCGGTCACGGCCGGGACGGCGAGGGCGCCGAGCTGGCCGACGCGCTGCTGGAGTTGCGGCACCGGCAGCTGGTGGTGATCGGGGAACCGGGGGCGGGCAAGACGGCCCTGATGGTGCGGACGCTGCTGGAGTTGTTCACCCGTTCCGAGCTGGACCGAATCCCGGTGCTGTTCCCGCTGTCGGCGTGGGATCCCAAGATCGGCCTGAACACGTGGATGGCCGGACGCCTCGCCGAGGACCACGGCCTGGCCCCGGAGACCGCGCTCGGCCTCATGAGCCGGATTCTGCCCGTCCTGGACGGCCTGGACGAGATCCCCTCGCCCCTGCGGCCCAAGGCGCTGCGCGGCATCGACCGGGAGCTGAGCGACCGCCCGTTCCTGCTCACCTGCCGCAGAGACGAGTACGAGACGGCGGTGAGGGACTCCCGCGCGTTCCTGTCCCGTGCCCGCGTGGTCGAGGTGGAACCCATCGACCCGGAGGACGCCATCGCGTTCTTCAGCGACGCCGAAATGGAGGGCGAGAATCGCTGGGACCCGATCGTCCGGCACCTGCGCGAGCATCCCCGGAGCCCGCTCGCCAGGGCGCTGGAAACCCCCCTGATGGTCGACCTGCTGCGCGCCGTCTACCGCACCCGCGCCGAACCGCCCGCCGAACTGCTGGACACCGGGCGTTTCCCCGACCGCGAGTCGATCGAGCACCACCTGCTCAACAGCCTCATTCCCGCCGTCTACTCCGACCGCGACCCCGACCGCCGCTACCGGCCCGACCGCGCCCGCCGCTGGCTGACCACCCTGAGCAGGCACATGGCCGCCTGGGGAACACGCGACATCGAGCTGTGGCGCCTGCGCTCGCCGGCGGTCCCGGTTCTGGTCGGCCTGATCCTGGCCTACGGCGGGTGGAGGCTGGGCGAGCTGGTGTTCGACTGGACCGGCGGGCTGTGGCTCGCGGCGGCACTGGGCACGGCCGGAGCGGTCACCGCCCTCATCCCCGGTTCGGAGGTCCCGGTGAACGCCCGGCACGCGGCCGAAGCGGGCACCCTGCTGCGCTGGAACGGCATCGTCGCGGTCGGCTGGACCGCACTGGTCGGCGGCCTGACCGGCAGCCTGGTGGCGACCCTGCTGGCCGACCACCACGACCTGGCCGGCACCGGCTGGGTGCTGGCGGCCGTGTTCGCGCTCAGCGCGGCGCTCAGCACCTCCTGGGGCGCGTACCACATCTCCCGGCTGTGGCTGGCGCTGCGCGGCCGGCTGCCGTTCTTCCTCATGCGGTTCGTGCAGGACGCCCACCGGAACACCGCCGTGCTGCGCCGGGTCGGCGCGGTGTACCAGTTCCGCCACGCCCGCCTCCAGGACGCCCTCATCGCCCAGACCCGCGATGAGGGCCGCGAGCCGCGCCGCCTGCCCGGTTGGATGCGGATCGTGTCGGGCAACTGGCTCAGGACTCCGATGCTGCGCCTTGGCGCCTTGGTGGTCACCGCGTGCGCCGCGTTCTGGGGATTCGCGTTGCTCGCCAAGGCGGACGCGGTGTCGGTCGTCGCGGGATCCCAGCCGAGGGTGATCGATACGCCCGTCTGCATCGTCGGCGACCCCGTCCAGCCCTGCGTCCGCGACACGACCCTCGCGTGGGAGCGGCTGCGCGCCGGGCAGCCGCACACCACCACCTTCGAGATCCTCGGCGGCAGCCGCGCCCCGGTGAGCTCGTGGCGAGGGGGCTGGTCGGCCGAGGGATGCCGGGGCTCCGCCGTCGACGCGGCGATCACCGCCGGAGGAGCGACCAGCCGGAAACGCCTGACGGCCGGGCGATCGAGCTCGGACTGGTCCTGGCCGCAGACGGACCGGAACACGACACGCTTCACCCTCACGCTCACCCGGGTCGACACCCGGCCCTGCCCACTGACGGTCAAGTGGCAATCACCAGGAGTGTCCCGCGACCCGTTCTACGCCTTCTGGCAACGAATCAAAGGCCGAGACGGATAGCGATCTTCCGCAGGTGCGCGAACTGGCGAGCCCGCTCGTCGTTGTCGGTCGACACGGGCGACAGGTTCATCTGGTCCACACCCGCTGCGGCGTAGGCCGCCACTCTCGCCTCGATGTGGTCCGGTCCCCCGACGAGCGAGATGCTGTCGACGAGCGTGTCGGGGACGGCCGCGGCCGCCGCGTCCTTGGAGCCGCCGAGGTAGAGATCCTGGATCTCGTTCGCGGCGGCGCCGAAGCCGAGGCGGGTCACCAGCCGGTGGTAGAAGTTCTTGCCGCGGGCGCCCATTCCGCCGATGTAGAGGGCGAGGGCGGCGCGAACGCCGGCGCGGGCCGCCTCGAGTTCGTGCTCGTCGTCGCTGAGGAAGAACTTGGCGTCCGCGATGACCCGGAGGTCGGGCAGGAGCGGGTCGCGCTTGGCGCGTCCCTCCGCGAGGGACTCGCCGAAGACCTCGTCCGCGAGCTCGGGGTGGTAGAAGATCGGCTGCCACGCCTCGAACAGCTCCGCGGCCAGGGCGATGTTCTTCGGCCCCAGGGCCGCGAGGGTCATCGGGATGCTCGGTCGCACCGGCGGGCTGACGGGCTTGGGCGACGTGGGCGGCACGTCGTGGTGGCGGCCGTGCGGCTCGGCCCTCTCCCGGCCCCACGCCTGCCGGCAGATCGCCACGACCTCCCGGGTGCGCCCGAGCGGCGCGTCGAACGGGACGCCGTGGAAGCCCTCGATGACCTGGGGGCCGCTCGACCCGACACCGAAGGAGAACCGGCCGCCGGAGACGTGGTCGAGGCCCGCGGCCGTCATCGCGAGGAGCGCGGGCGTGCGCGAGTAGATGTTGAGGATCGAGGTCGCGAGCTCGACCCTGCTGGTCCGGGCGGCGATGTAGCCGAGGTGGCTGACGGCGTCGAAGGTGTACGCCTCGGGGACGGTGACGACGTCGAGGCCCCCGTCCTCCAGTGCCTGGAGCCCTTCGACCGACTGCTTGAAGCCGTCCGCGTGCGGGATCGGCATTCCGAACTTCATCGGGTATCGGCTCCTGGAGAGCGGAGGTCCCGTGGTGCGGCTTCGCGCCAGCGGCGCAGTGCGTCGTCGGCCGAGAGGCGGGTCGAGGGGGGCAGGTACGACGCCTCAGCGCCGGCCTCGCGCGGGGCGGCCGCGGCCAGGACGCCGTCGGGGTCGTTCCGGAGCACCGAACGTGCGGCCATGTGGGGGTGGGTCGAGGCCTCGGCCATCGTCAGGACCGGCGTGACACAGGCGTCGGTTCCCTCGAACACCGATTCCCAGTGGTGGCGCGGACGGCTCGCGAAGGTGCTCGCGAGGAGCGACTCCAGCGCCGGCCACTGGGCCGGGCAGTCGCGATCCGGGAGGTCCGGGCCGGTCAGCCCGAGGCCCTCGAGCACGGCCCGGTAGAAGGCCGGCTCGAGGGCGCCGACGGCCATCCAGCCGCCGTCGGCGCAGCGGTAGGTCCGGTAGTACGGCGTGCCTCCGTCGAGCAGGTTCGCGGCGCGCCGGTCCTGCCAGCGGCCGTCGGCCTGGAGCGACCAGATCAGCTGCATCAGGCTGCTGGTCCCGTCGACGATCGCCGCGTCGATCTCGCAGCCCTCCCCGGTGCGGCCGCGCCGGACCAGCGCGGACACGACACCGAGGACCAGGTAGGCGGACCCGCCGCCGAAGTCGCCGACGAGGTTGAGCGGGGGCAGCGGCCGGTCGCCGCCGATGGCGTGGAGCGCGCCGGTGAGCCCGATGTAGTTGATGTCGTGACCCGCCCGGCCGGCCCAGGGGCCGTTCTGGCCCCAGCCGGTCATCCGGGCGTAGACCAGTCCCGGGTTGCGCGTGCGGAGTTCGTCGGGGCCGAGCCCCATCCGCTCGGCCACCCCCGGCCGGAAGCCCTCGACCAGCACGTCCGCGGCCGCGCCCAGATCGCGGACCCGTCGAACGTCCTCCGGTGACTTGAGGTCGGCGGTGATGACCGTCCTCCCCCGGCGCGTGGCGTCCCAGGCCCGCGCGTCCGGCTCCTCACCGGATCGCTCGACCCGTACGACGTCCGCGCCGAGGGACGCGAGCAGCATGCCGGCGTGCGGGACGGGACCGATGCCGCCGAGCTCGACGACACGGACGCCGTCCAGGGGGGCGCCTGTGCTCATTTGACGACGGAGGCGCAGCTCGCCGCGGCTTCGGTGAACCGGGCGTCGATGAGGCCCGCGGAGTCGAGCGGCTTGTCGTACTCCAGCTCGCCGCGCTTGAGGGCGAACGCCTGCAGGTCGTCCGCGAACTTCTCCGTTCCCTCCATCGAGAACGACGGGTCGAAGGCGAGGAGGGCCGACTTCTCGATCGTGGACTTGTCGACCTCCTCGGCGGCCGCGAGCAGGCGCACCGTCTCGGGGTTCTTGCGGTAGTCCCCCTTGAGGTACTGCGTGGTGACCTTGCTGAGCACCTGGACGAACTTGACGGCGACCTCGGGCCGATCGAGGAGCCCCCGGCCGGCCATGATGGCGGTGCCGGTCACGCCCGGCGCGTAGCCCGCGATCGGAACGAGGTCGGGGTTCTTGGCGGCCTCGACCTCGAGGGGAGCGGAGATCCAGGCGGCCGTGACCGCACCGTTCGCGAGTGCGTTCAGCGCGTCGGGGCCGACCAGCGGCGGGGAGAGCTTGACGTCCTTGATGCCCAGACCCACCTTGCTCAGCGCGGTGTCGAGGATCAGTCCGCTCACGCCGGTGCCACCGGTGGGAGTGCTGACCTTGGCGCCCTTGAGCTTGGAGAGGTCGGGGGAGGTGGCACTGCCGACGACGTCCTTGCGGGACCAGTAGCCGGGCACCGGGGTGCCGGCCGGGATCTTCTGCTGGTCGTCCATTGGCACGATCCAGCGAACGTCGACCTTGTCCTTCAGCGTGTTGAAGTGGGCCGAGCTCAGCGAGGTCATCTGCGCGTCGAGCTGACCGCGGGCGACCAGCGGCAGCGATTCGGCGCTCGGGATCTTCTGGATCTCGACGTCGATGCCGGCCTTGTCGAACGCCCCGGTCTGGATGCCGAGCAGGAGCGGCGCGAACACGGCGAGCGGGGAGCTCATGCCGATCTTGATCGTGCCCTTGGTGCCGGCGGCCGGGCAGATCGCCGCTCCCGACTTCTTGTCCGCCCCGCCGGCGCCGCCGGCGCCGCCCTGCGGGCCGGCGCAAGCGGCCAGGGCACCCGACAGCACCAGCAGTGCGGCGGCGGCAGCGGTCGCCGAACGACCAGGAAGTCGACGCATCGTGGTCCTCTCCTCGTCCATTGCTCATTTCCTACAATGGAATTTCATTTCAGTGGGTGCAATCCTGTGATCGCGGTCACTGGTCTGTCAAGGGCTGTGCCGAGATTCGGCCGCATCCGCCGAAGGGGAGGTCACCCCGGCCGTCCGGCCGGACCGGCGGCCGGGTCCTAGGCTGCTGCCATGGAGCTCCACCAGCTGCGGGCCTTCCTGAGCGTCCGCGACACCGGCAGCGCGACGGCCGCAGCCGCACGGCTCGGCGTTCAGCAGTCGACGGTGTCGGCCGCGATCCGCGCCCTGGAGCAGGAGCTCGCGGCACAGCTGTTCCACCGCGTCGGCCGCGGGATGTCACCGACGCCGGCGGGCCACGCCCTGGTCGGCCCGGCGCGCCGGATCCTCCGCGACTGCGAGCAGGCCGGGGAGACCCTGGCCGCGGCCGGCCGGGGCGGCCGGCTGGAGCTCGCGGCCCTGTCGACCGTGGTCAGCGGCCCGTTCTCGTCGCTCGTCTCAGCGTGGCTCGGCGCCGCGCCGGGGCGGGCGGTCCGGGTGCACGACCTCGCCCGCGAGGACGCGGTGGCCGAGGTCCTGACCGGAGGCACCGCGGAGATCGTCTGCACCCGGCTGCCCCTGTCCCCGCCGGTGGACGGCGCGCTGACGGTGCTGCCGATCGGCTCGTGGGAGTGGCGGGTCGCCTTCCCCCCGCGCTCCGGAGCCGTCCCGGAAGGCGCGGTGACGATGCGGGAGCTGTCCGCCGTGCCGACCGTGCTCGTCGCGCCGGGCCGCAACTCGGCTCTCGAGCGCGCCACGGCCCGGACCCCCCTGTCGGCCGCCGTGGTCGCGGACCAGCGCGAGGCCCGCACCTCGCTGATGCTGGCCGGGGTGGGCGCCACGATCGTCGGCCCTCGACTCGCCGTGGACGCGGCGGCCGCCGGCGCACACGTGCGACCGCTGGACCCGCCGTTCACCCAGTCGGTCGGGCTGGTCTTCGACCCGGTCCGCCTCTCACCGGTCGCCCGGGGGTTCGTCGCGGCCGCGGGCGAGTTCGACGAGGGCGGCGCCGGCGGGTGACAGCGCCTGCTCGCGCCAGACCAGGTGGGCCTCCCGCCACAGCGGCGGGTCGAGCGAGCGGAGCGACGCCCAGGGCATGACGGCCTTCGCCGTGTCCCGGCCGGCGAACGTCGCGACCGTGCCGTCCCTGACCAGTTCCCACAGCATCGCCCGGTGGGCGCACTGGGCCCGGACCCGGCCCAGCATCGACGCCACGGCCGTCGCGGCGGTGCTCGCGGAGTCGAGGTCCGAGGGGATCACCCCGAGGTCGAGGTCCGCGACCCGGGCCCGCGCGACCGGCTCCGCCAGCCCGGCGGCGAACTCCGGACTCGCCACCAGCACGATCTCCTCGGCACCGAGGTCGCACCGGTCCCATCCCGCGTCCGGGGGCATGTCGTCGACCACGCCCAGCTCGGCCTCGCCCGAGCGCACCGCGCCGAAGGCCCCGGCCGCGGTGCTCGCGTCCCGGACGTGGACCTCGAGTCCCGGATGCCTCCCGCGAAGCGCGGCGATGAGCGGGGTCAGCGGATGCACCGCGAGGGTGGCCGACGTCGCGACGACCAGCCGGCCGACCTCGAGGCCGGACACCTGCCGGACCCGTTCCCTGGCACCGTCGGCCTCGGCGATCACCTGGCGCGCCAGGCCGGCCAGCCGCGCACCGTCGGCCGTGGGAACGGCACCCCGGCCGGACCGGTCGAAGAGCCGGACCCCGAGCTCGTCCTCGAGACGGCGCATCGCCAGGGAGAGCGACGGCTGGCTCACGAACAGCACGCGGGCGGCCTGGGTCATGCCGCCCTCGTCGACGACCGCGACGAAGTAGCGCAGCGTCCGGAGGTCCATGACAGCCCACCCTAGCCAGACATAGGAACCGCCGATGGGACCTGCGAAAAAGCGGTCTTTGCACATATGCCTCCGGTGGCGCGACAGTGGTAGCCGAAACACCCGTAACCGCGCCATGCGCTCGCAGAACACCGGAGCACCCATGACCGAACGCCACGTCACCGTCGAGCGGCAGGACCGCGTCGGCCTGGTCTTCCTGGACCGCCCGGACCGTCGCAACTCCTACACCCCGCTGATGGCGCTCCAGCTCCAGGAGGCGCTGGTCGCCTTCGACGCCGACCCGGAGGTGTCGGTGATCGTGGTGAGCGGGCGCGGCGAGCACTTCGGGGTGGGCGCGGACCTCGACATGAACTGGCGCGACGAGAAGACCCACGGCGTCGAGACCCTGACCGAGCCGGAGAAGGCGCCGTGGAACCTGAGCACGCCGATCATCGCGGCCATCAACGGTGACGCCATCGGCGTGAGCCTCACCTGGGCGATGCAGGCCGACATCCGCGTCGTGGCCGACTCGGCCCGCCTGGCCTTCTCGTTCAACCGGGTCGGCATCATGCCCGACCGCGGCTCGACCTGGCTCCTCCCCCGGCTGGCGGGCTTCGGCGTCGCGATGGACCTGCTGCTGACCGGCCGCACGATCGACGGCGCCGAGTTCGAGCGCCGCGGCCTGGCGACCCACATCGCCGCGCCGGCGGACGTGCTCAAGGTCGCCGTCGAACTCGCGTCCGACATGGCCGCGCACTGCGCGCCGGTGTCGATGACCGCCACCAAGCGGCTCATGTACGAGTTCCTGGAGTCGACCGACCGGGTCGCGGCCTACAACCGCGAGCGCCGCGTCCTGACCTGGATCCGCACCTGCGGCGAGACCCTGCGGGGCATCGCGGCCTTCAAGGAGAAGCGCGCGCCCGAGTGGGGCACCACCAAGCACACCCGCGTCCCGGCCGAGCTCCGATGAGGGCGGACATGACGGACCGGTCCGGCCTGCGGGTTCCCGACCTGCGCCCCCTGCTCTCCCCTGCCAGCGTCGCCGTCATCGGCGGGACGTCGCGCGAGACCGGCCTCGGCGCCCGCACCCTGCGGCACCTGCGCGAGGCGCGGTTCGGCGGCGAGGTCCTGACGCCCGGCCCGCGGGACGGTCTCGACCGGGACGTGGACGTCGCGCTGCTCGGCGTGCCGGCCGCGGCCGCCCAGGAGGTGCTCGACCGGATCGACGGCCGTGCCAGGTTCGCGGTCGTGTTCGCCTCCGGCTTCGAGGAGACCGGCGGCGGCCCGCTGACCACCGCCCGGGGCACCATCGTCCTGGGCCCGAACACCGTCGGGCTCTAC
Source organism: Actinomadura rugatobispora (assembly GCF_055379765.1). NCBI lineage: Bacteria > Bacillati > Actinomycetota > Actinomycetes > Streptosporangiales > Thermomonosporaceae > Actinomadura > Actinomadura rugatobispora. The sequence continues at coordinate 11,694,668 of NZ_AP029191.1, forward strand.
CACGCGCCCGACCGCGCGCTGCTGACCTTCGCCCAGGCCTTCGACAGCCTCGTCGACTGCCGGCACGGGAGCGGCGCCTTCCTCGTCTCCCAGAGCGGCGCCTTCGGTGCCCGCGTCGTCACGGCGGCCGCCCGATACGGCTTCCACCTCGACGGCTTCATCGGCAGCGGCAACGAGGTCCACCTGGACGCCTGCACCCTGGCCCGGGGTGTCCTCGCCGCGGCCGAGCCCCGGGTCCTGCTGCTCTACCTGGAGGGGATCCGCGACGCTGGCGCGCTGCAGGCCCTGCTGGCCGACGCGAAGCGCCGCGGCGTGCCGGTCGTGTGCCTGCTCGGCGGCCTCTCCGAGGCCGGCTCCACCGCGGCCGCCTCCCACACCGCGGCGGTGAGCACGGACACCGCGGTGACCCGCGAGCTGTTCGAGGCGTACGGCGCCACGCTCGTCGGCTCCGACCGCGAGCTCGTGCTCGCCGGACTGGGCCTCTCCCTGATGGGCCGCGCGGCCGGGCGCCGCACCGGAATCGTGACGGGCTCCGGCGGGGCCGGCGTCGTCGCCGCCGACCTGCTCAGCGGCGTCGGCCTGGAGGTCCCGGTCCTCAGCGCCGGCCTCCAGGAGCGCTTGATGGCGCACCTGCCGGGCATCGCCTCCCCGCGCAACCCGGTCGACGTGACCGCGCAGACGATCGGCGACGACGCGACGCTGGAGAAGGTCTGCACGACGCTGCGCGAGAGCGGCGAGGTCGATCTCGTCGTCGTGATCGGCCGCGAGGACCAGGCCGCCGCCGCGGGCGCGCACGCCGCCGCCGCGCCGCCCACGGTCGTCGCCACGCTCGACCGGGAGCCGGCCGCCGTCAGACCGCGCATCGAGGCCGGCGAGGTCGTCCTCCCCGACCTCGACTCGGCGTGCCGGGTCCTCGCGGCCTGCGCGCCGCCGGGGCCGGGCGTCGACGCCGCCCTCAGGCCGGTCGCGGCCGGCTCCGGCTCCCTCGCCTCCGACCCGACCGCGTCCGAGAGCCTCCGGCTCGTCGCGGGCGCCGGCGTGGAGGTGGCCGGCTGGGGCGCCGCGGCCACGGTCGCCGAGGTGCTGGCCCGCGGCGAGGATCTCGGCTGGCCGGTGGTCCTCAAGTCCGACGTCGCGGCCGGCGTCCACAAGGCGCGCGCCGGCGGAGTCCGGCTCGACGTCACCGCGGCCACCGCCCGGGAGGTCGCCGCCGAGCTTCTCGCGAGCGGTGTCCCGCTCATCGTGGCGCGCCAGCTCCGCGCGTCGATGGAGCTGTTCGCCGGAGTCCGGCGCGACCCCCAGTGGGGGCCGGTCGTCTCGGCGGGCCTCGGCGGCGCCCACGTCGAGCTGCTGGATCGTACGGTCGCCATGCCGGCGGCCCTCGGAGCCGAGCACTTCGCCCGGCGACTGGCGGCCGAGCTGTTCGACCGCGTGCCGGGACGGTACGACGGGCTGGCGGCGGGGCTCGCCGCGGCGGCGTTCGCCCTCGCCGACCTCGCCGACCGCACCGGTGCCGCGCTCGTCGAGTGCAACCCGCTCGGAGTCGTCGACGGCCGGATCGTCGCCCTCGACGCCAGGGTCGTGCGATGAGCGCCGCGCTGGAGCTCGAGGAGCTGCTGCGGCGGGTGCTGCCCGCGCGCTGGATCGAGCTGGTCGACGGCGGCGACCGCGAGGGCCTGGCCGACCACCTCGCCGGTCTCGATGCCGCTCTGACCGCCGGTCTGGTCCGTACCGTCGCGGCCGACGGCTGGCTCGTCCCGGAGTGGCCGGCCCGCCTGGGCGGGCGCGCGCTGTCCGCCGACGAGACCGTCGACGTCCGCCGGACCCTCGCCCGCTGGCGGGTGGGCACGGTGGAGAGCGCCATCGGCACCGGCTGGGTCGGGCCCGCGATCCTCAGGTTCGCCGGCGACGACGTCGCCGCCGAGCTGCTCCCCCCGATCGCCCGCAACGAGGTGCTGTGGTGCCAGCTCTTCAGCGAGCCGGAGGCCGGTTCGGACCTGGCCTCGGTCCGGACCCGCGCCCGCCGCGACGGCGACCGGTGGCACCTCACGGGCCGCAAGACCTGGACCAGCCGCGCCGACCGGGCCGGTTGGGGCCTCGCGGTCGCCCGTACCGACATCGACGTGCCCAAGCACGCCGGCCTGACCTGCTTCCTCGTGGACCTCTCGACGCCCGGCGTCCAGGTCCGGCCGATCCTCCAGATGACCGGCGACGCGGAGTTCTTCGAGGTCACCCTCGACGACGTCGTGGTGCCCGACCGGTACCGCCTCGGTGAACCCGGCCAGGGCTGGGAGGTGGTGCGCGCGGTGCTCCAGCTCGAGCGCGTGGCCGGCTCGGGGGCGGGCGCCGCCACCCCCGGCTCCGTCGTCGGCCGCACCGTCGACGAGCTCGTCGCCGAACGCCTGCCGGGGGCCGACCCCGTCCAGGCCGACGCGATCGTGCGCCTGTACGTCGAGTCCCAGGCGATCGCGCTGAACAACCGGCGCAACGCCCTCCACCGTTCCGAAGGACTGCCTCCGGTGGCGAACGGCACGCCGTACAACAAGGTCCTGCAGGCCGAGCACACCAAACGCCTCCAGCGCGGCATCCTCGGCGGCGCCGGCCTCGGCGCGGTCGCCCACGCCCCCGGCGACCGCGCCCGCTCCTACGACGCCTGGGCCTTCCTGCGCGTGCAACCGAAGACCATCGCCGGCGGCACCTCGGAGGTGCTCCGCGACCAGATCGCCGAGCGTGCCCTCGGCATGCCGCGCGGGGCGGACCCCAGCAAGACCGTCTCCTGGCGCGAGTTCACCGGCTCCCAGGGAGGGAACGCATGAAGCTGGCGTCCACCGAACAGGCGGACTTCGCCGAGGCCGTCGGCGCCCTGCTGCACAAGCGCGACCCGCTGGAGCAGGTACGCCGCGCACCGGGGCCCCGGAAGTTCGACGCGGAGCTCTGGTCCGACCTGGTGGCCATCGGACTCCTCGAACCGGCCCAGGCCGGTGACGTGGTCACCGCATGCCTGGTCGCCGAGGCCCTGGGCCGCGCCGCCGCTCCCCTGCCGTTCCTGAGCGCTTCGGTCGCGGACGCCCTCGTCGTGCCGGCCGGTGGCGAGGTCACCGGTCTGGCGACCTACGGACTGCTGGCCGAGGACGGCACCTGGTCCGCCCCCGCGCTCGAGCTGTCACCAAGAGGCGACGGCCTGGTCCACGGCACCCTTCCGTTCGTGCCGGACGCGGACGCCGCCGACATCGTCGTGGCGGCCGTGCAGGCACCGGAGGGCCGCCGGCTCGCGCTGGTACGGACGAGCGACACCACCGTCGAGCCGCTGGAGAACCTCGACGCCACCCAACCGCTCTCCCGGGTGGTCTGCAGGGCCTCCCCCGCCACCCTGCTGCCGGCCGCCGGCGACGCCCTGGCCGCGGCGATCGAGGAGGCGCGCCTGCTCGCGCTGGCCCTGCACGGCGCGACGCTGCTGGGACTGGCGACCTGGCTGCTGGACACCACCGTCGAGTACGCAGGCCGGCGGGTCCAGTTCGGCCTGCCGATCGCCGCCCGGCAGGCCGTCAAGCACCGGTGCGCGAGCATGCTGATCCAGGTCGAGTCCATCCGTTCGATGGTGCTGGAGCTGGCCGACGCCCTCGAGACCGGCGCCGACGACCGCGCCCTCGTCGCCGCGACCGCGATGGCCTGGACGACGGAGGCGGCCGAGGAGGTCGCCGGCGGTGCCCTCCAGCTGCACGGCGGCATCGGGTTCACCTGGGAGCACGACCTGCACCACTACTTCAAGCGCTGCACCGTCGGCGCCCTGCTGCTGGGCACGTCCGGCCACCACCGCGCACAGGTCGCGGCCGCGCTGACCGCCTGACCTGCAATCCAATTCGACTGAGCAGAATTCTGATAGGCTCCAGTGGAACTGTCCGGAAGATTTCAGGGGGTCGAGCGGTGGCCGAAGGGTCGATCGCACGGACACTGCGGGTACTCGAGGCGGTCTGCGACCACGGTCCGCAGACCCTCAAAGCCCTCAGCGAGCGCACCGAACTGGCGCCGCCGACGCTGCTGCGGATCCTGCGCCTGATGGCGGACGAGGGCTACGTCGTGCAGCAGGCCGACCGGACCTGGCGCGGGACGATGCTGGTCTGGCGGCTCGGCTGCGCGGTCAACACCTCGGTCGGCCTCCTGGCCATCTCCCGCGAGCACACCGACCGGCTGACCGCCGAGCTGGACGAGACCTCGGTCTACGCCGTCTACGAGCAGGGCGCGGTGACCTACGCGGCCCACTCGGAGCCGATCAAGCCGGTCCGGGCGCACGTGCGCCTCGGTCAGCGCTACCGGCTCCTCGCGGTCACCACCGGCCAGGCCGTGCTGGCACAGCTCGACGAGCCGTACGTCGAGCGGGCCCTCGCCGAGCAGACCGCGAGCGGCGACCCCCGCGACCCCGCGCAGGTCGAGACCATGCTGGCCGAGATCCGGCGGCGCGGCTACGCGGCCGGCCCCGGCGTGCGCTGGCCCGAGCTGTGGGGGTGCGCCGCGCCCGTCTTCGACGCCACCGGCGGCGTCGTGGGCGCCCTCGGCGTGTCCATCCCGACCGCGCGTGCCGAGGAGATCAGCGATCAGGTCGTCGCCGGCGTGCTGAAGGAGGCGGAGGCCATGAGCGTTCGCCTCGGCCGGCCGGCCATCGTCCGGGAGGTCTGACCGGGCGACGCGCGAAGCCCCTGCCGCACCGTCCGAGGACGGCGCGGCAGGGGCTTTGACGCAGCGCCCTCGCCGGATCAGGTCAGCTGGAGCGTCCGGGCGATGATGCCCTTCATCACCTCGCTGGTCCCGCCGTAGATGCGGGCGACCCGCGCGTCGGCGTACAACCGGCAGATGTCCTGCTCCCAGACGTAGCCGTAGCCGCCGTGCAACTGGAGGCAGGCATCGGCGACACGGCCGTGGAGCTCGGTGCAGAACAGCTTGACCTGGGCCGCCGCCGCCGGGGCGAGCTCGCCGCGCTCGTGCCGGGCCATGGCCTGGTCGACCAGTGCCTGGCCCGCCGCGATCTGCGTCGCCTGCTCGGCGAGGACGAACCTGGTGTTCTGGAAACCGCCGAGCTGCCGGCCGAACACCTTCCGGTCGCGCACGTAGCCGCAGGTCAGGTCCAGCGCCGCGACGGCCTGGGCCTGCGAGTTGACCGCGATGGACAGCCGCTCCTGGGCCAGGTGGGAGGACAGGTAGCCGAACGCCTGCCCCTCCTCACCGAGCACGTTGGCCGCGGGTATGCGGACGTCGTCGAAGAAGAGCTCGGTCGTATCCTGCGCCTTGAGTCCGAGCTTGTCGAGCTTGGCGCCGCGGGTGAAGCCCGGCATGCCCGCCTCGACCACGACGATGGTCAGCCCGGCACGGCGGTCGCCGTCGGACGACGAGGAGCGGGCGACCACGAGGACCAGGTCCGACTGCGCACCACCGGTGATGAAGGTCTTCGCGCCGTTGAGGATCCAGTCGGACCCGTCGCGACGCAGCGTCGTCCGCATGCCGGCCAGGTCGGAGCCCGTGGCCGGCTCGGTCATGGCGATCGACGTCATCAGCTCGCCGCTGGCCATCCCGGGGAGCCAGCGGCGTTTCTGCTCGTCGGTCGCCAGGGACAGCACGTACGGCGTGACCACGTCGGTGTGCACGCGCAGGGAGCCCAGGGTCACCCGTTCGTAGGCGACCTGCTCGGTCACGACGCAGTTGAAGAGGAAGCCGTCCTGCCCGCCGCCGCCGTACTCCTCCGGGATCTGCAGGCCGACCAGGCCGAGCTTCCCGGCGGACCGGTAGACGTCCCGGTCCACCATCCCCGCGGCCTCGAACCCTGCCACGCGCGGCGCCACGTCGCCGCGCAGGAAGGCGCCGACCATGGCGCCGAAGTCCCGGTGCTCGTCGCCGTAGACCGTGCGGTCCAGCTGGGGTCGCAGGGACACGTCACTTCCTCCGCTGGCTGCCGCTGACGCCGAGCACCTGGGCACCGAGCACGTTGCGCATCACCTCGGGCGTCCCGCCGCCCATCACGAGGCCGCGGCCGTCGCGGAAGTAGCGCTCCACCGGCCAGCGACGCGAGTACCCGCGAGCGCCGTGGATACCGATGGCCGTGTTGGTGACCCGCTGCACCATCTCGCTGCTGTGGAGCTTGGCCATGAGGGTCTCCGTCTGGTCCGGGAAGCCTCCCTCCCCGCTGCGGGCGGCCCGCCACACCAGCATGCGCGAGACGTGCACGTCCAGCGCCATGTCGGCGATCTTCCACTGCAGTCCCTGGAACTCCGCGAGCGGGCGGCCGAACTGGCGTCGGGCGTTGAGGTGGCCGACGCTCGCGTCGAGGGCGGCCTGGCCGAGACCCGTGCACATGGCGGCGTTGCCGCACCGCTCGGGGTTGAACTGGTTGACGAGGATGCCGGTGCCCTTCTTGGAGTGCTCCTCGGGCATGACCAGGACGTCCTCCGGGCCGACGCGCACGTTGTCGAAGTGCACCATGCACTCGGCGACGCCCCGGATCCCCATCTTCGGGTCGATGTGGAAATCGCCCATCCCGTCGGGCCGCCCGGAGAGCACCACGGCACCGATGCCGTAGGGGCCGGCGGTGCCGGCCAGGCGAGCGAACACGATGATGGTGTCGGCGACGTGACCACCGGTGATCCAGCACTTGGTGCCGGTCAGCCGGAACCCGTCGCCGTCCGGGGTCAGGGTGGCCCGCAGGTCGGTGCCGGCGCTGCCGGCGGCCGGCTCGCTCATGGCGATCGCGAAGTGGTTCGTGCCGTCGGCCACCCCGGGCAGCAGCCGGTCCTTCATCTCCTCGGTGCCGAGCACGTTGATCGCGCGCCACGGGCCGTTCAGGAACGGCTGGACCGACATCGCGGTGCTCAGGCAGGCGCGCGCCAGCTCCTCGACCACGATGCATCCCTCGAGCAGGGTCTCGCCCTGGCCGCCGTACCGCTTCGGAATCGTGAGCCCGACGAGCCCGGTCTCCAGGACGGCCTCGAAGGTCTTGCGCGGGAACTCCTCGGTCTCGTCCCAGCGGCCGGCCATCGGACGGAGTTCGCGGACGGCCACCTCGCGGGCCAGTTCCCGGATCTCGCGCTGACGCGGCGTGAGCTCTGCCCACATGCCGTCGTACGTCGGCTCGGGGTCGAGCGCGGCCGGGTCCCAGACGTCGCGGGCGACGTCGAACATCGGCTCCTGCTCGGACAGGCCGTCCCCCGCCGGGGGGCCGGCCGCGGGGGTCGTGGTGTCGACGCTCATGGAGGGTTGCCTTTCGGAGGGAGCGGGCGAAGACTCGGTCGGCGTCATCGGGGGGCCATCCGGATCGCGCCGTCGAGCCGGATCGTTTCGCCGTTGAGCATGGGGTTGGCGATGATGAAGGCGGCCAGGGAGGCGAAGTCCGCGGGGTCGCCCAGGCGCGCCGGGTGCGGGATCGAGGCGGCCAGGCGGTCCCGGACCTCCTCCGGCACGCGGGAGAGGATCGGGGTGTCGAACAGGCCCGGCGCGATCGTGTTGACGCGGACGTGGTTCCGGGCCAGGTCACGGGCGGCGACGAGGGTCATGCCGACGACGCCGGCCTTGGCGGCGGCGTACGGGAGCTGCCCGATCTGCCCCTCCCAGGCCGCGACCGAAGCGGTGAGCACGCACACGCCGCGCTCGCCGTCGGGCAGGTCGTCGAGGGGGACCATCGCCGCGGCCGCGTGGCGCAGCACGTTGAAGGTCCCGATCAGGTTGGTCTGGATCACGTCCTGGAACCGCTCCATGGAGCCCGGCGTGCCGTCCTTCTCGACCACCCGGACGGGCCCGCCCCGGCCGGCGCAGTGCACGAGCGCGCGGAGCTCACCGAGCTCGGTCGCGGCCCGCACGGCCGCGGCGACCTGGTCGGAGTCGGTCACGTCGGCCGCGGCGAACCGCACCCGCCCCTCGGCGGCCGCGCCGAGATCCTTGGCGACGAGCTCGCCGTCGCTGCTCTCCAGGTCGAGGAGGACGACGTGCGCTCCGGCGGTGGCCAGCTGCCGCGCGGTCGCCCGGCCCAGGCCGGACGCCGCTCCGGTGACGAGTGCGGCCTTGCCCCGGATGTCCATTCGTTGTGCCCTTCGTGTCGTCGGTGGCGTGCGCCGTCAGGCGATCCGCTCGAGGACGGTCGCGTTCGCGAGACCGCCGGCCTCGCACATGGTCTGGAGACCGCGGGTGCCGCCGGTCTGCTCCAGGTGGTTGAGGAGGGTGACGAAGATGCGGCATCCGCTCGCACCGAGCGGGTGGCCGAGCGCGATCGCGCCGCCGCGCGGGTTCAGGCGGGCGGGATCGGCTCCGAGCTCCTTGGCCCAGGCGAGCGGGACGGAGGCGAAGGCCTCGTTGACCTCGAAGGCGTCGAAGTCGTCGAGCCCGAGGCCGGTGCGCTCCAGGATCCGCCGGGTCGCCGGGATGGGGCCGGTCAGCATCATCTCGGGGTCGTCGCCGACGACGGACGAGCCGGTGATCCGGGCGCGCGGGGTGAGGCCGAGCCGCTCGGCCTTCTCCGCGCTCATCAGCAGCACGGCCGCCGACCCGTCGGTGAGCTGGGAGCTGTTCCCGGCGGTGACCGACCAGGTGCGGCCCGGCAGGAGGTCGGCGTAAGCCTCGGACTCGAAGACGGCCTTGAGCCCGGCGAGTCCTTCGACCGTGGTGGTCGGGCGGATGGTCTCGTCCGCGGTCACCTTGGCGCCGTCGGGAAGGGTGATCGGGACGATCTCGTCGTCGAAGCCGCCGGACCCGGCGGTGGCCTGTGCCCGCCGGTGGGAGGCCGCGGCGAGCCGGTCCTGCTCCTCGCGGGTGATGCCCCAGGTCTCGGCGACCCGCTCGGCGGCGACGCCCTGCGGGACCAGGCGGAAGCGCGCGGCGACGCCGGGCCCCCAGGGATCCTGCTCGATGCGGGCGATCCCCATCGGGACGCGGCTCATCGACTCGACCCCTGCGGCGATGACGACGTCGTGCAGGCCCGTCGCGATGCCCTGGGCGGCGAACTCGATCGCCTGCTGCCCCGAGCCGCACTTGCGCTCGACGGTGGTGGACGGGACGTGGACGGGAAAGCCCGCCGAGAGCCAGGCCATCCGGCCGGGTGTCGCGGACTGCTCACCGGCCTGGCTGACGCAGCCCACGATGACGTCACCCACGATGCCCGGGTCGATGGACGTCCGCGAGACGAGGTGGGCGAGGGTCTGGGCGAGGAGCTCGACGGGGTGGAGGCCGCTCAGCGCGCCCCCCGGCTTGCCCCTGCCCATCGGGGTGCGGCACCCGTCGACGATGACGACCTCACGAAGCTCGGCCATGCCTCACGCCTCCTGCCGGCCGGCGGCGGCCTTGCGCGCCGGACGCTGGTCGAAGGAGCGCCCGAGCAGCTCGGAGGCGATGCGGGTGCGCTGGATGTTGGGGGTGCCGCCGGCGAGCGCCCAGCCGTGCGCGTCCCTGTGCATCCGCTCCAGGCCGTACTCCTCGGTGTAACCGTTCGCGCCGTGCAGCATCATCGCCATGTCGGTGACCCGCTTGGCCATCTCGTTGGCGGCGCACTTGGCGAGCGAGACGTGCAGGGTGCTGGGGGTGCCGGCGTCGAGCCCGGCCACCGCGCGGTCGCGGAGCATGCGCACCGACTCGACCTCCAGGAGCATGTCCGCGAGGCTGACCTGAACCGCCTGGAACTCCGCGATGGGGCGGCCGAACTGCTCGCGCTCCTGGACGTAGGCGATGGTCTTGTCCAGAGCGGCCTGCCCGAGGGCGAGGCTCATCGTGGTGTTCCCCAGTCGTTCGATGGAGAACATCGAGAAGAGGTCGCGGAAGCCGTCGGGAGGCCGGACGACGATGTTCTCGACCGGGACCTCCACGTCATCGAGGATCACGTCCGCGGACGGCAGGCCCCGGAAGCCCATCAGCCGCTCGCGGGCCCCGAACGAGACGCCCTTGCGGTCGGCCTCGACGATCACGGCTCCGATGCCCTTGGCACCCGGGATGTCGTCCATCCGGCAGTAGACGAGGTAGCGGTCCGCGTCTCCGCCGTTGGAGATCCAGCGCTTCAGTCCGCGCACCACGACGGTGCCGCCCCTGATCTCCGCGCGGGTGACCATGTCGGTGGCGGCCGATCCGGCGTCCGGCTCGGAGATGCCGATGGCCATCGCGTTGTCACCGCTGATCACCCCCGGCAGGAACCGCCGCTTCTGGTCTTCGGTGCCGAGCCGCACCAGGTGCTGCGCCGGTCCGACGTTGGCCTCGAAGACCTGGAAGGCCGCCGGTGGCCATACCTTCGCCAGCTCCTCGACCACGGTCAGGGCTTCGGCGAACGTTCCTCCGGCGCCTCCGTACTTCTCGGGAAGGGCGATGCCCAGCCATCCGAGGGACCCCAGGTAGCGCCGCTCGTCATGCGTGATGACGGTCCGGTCGCGGTCCCACTGCTCGGCGTAGGGCGCGTAACGCTTCTCCGCGACCTGGCGGGCGATCTCGCGCAGTTCGGCCAGGTCGGATGGTTCGGTCGGCTGCGGCTCGTGTGGTGTGGTCATGCGCTGTGCTGCGTTCCCGTCTGCACGATGGAAGGGATGGGCGTGGTGGTGGCGGCCCGGGTCACCGGCTCTGGGCGTACTCGCTGTCCGCCCAGCGCACCAGGCGGGAGCCGAGCAACCCGACCAGTCCGCCGAACAGGACGCCGACGATCGAGATGGTCACGACGCCGACGTACATCCGGTCGGGGACGAAGATCTGCCAGGCGTGCCAGGTGTAGTAGCCGAGTCCCTCGTGGGCGTTGACGAACTCGACGGCGATGACCAGCAGCATCGAGATGCCCGAGGCGAGCTTGAGGCTGGAGACGATCTGCGGCGTGATCGCCGGGACGATCATCCAGCGGAACCGCTGCCCGGACGACAGGCCGTAGGACCGCGCGACCTCATGGAACGCGGTGGGGATCATCATCGCGGCGGACAGCGTCGTGAAGGCGACGATGTAGAAGGTGCCGAGGGAGATGAAGACCAGCTTCGGCACCTCGCCGAGCCCGAAGAGGAGCAGGAACAGCGGCAGCAGCGCGAGCTTCGGGATGACGTAGAGCGCGCGGATCAGGGGCTCGAGCATCCAGCGCAGGACCTTCACCTGGCTCATCAGGAGACCGATGAGGATTCCGGCCAGCGATCCGATGACGTAGCCGGTCAGCAGCCGGAGGATAGTGATCTTGAGCTCGGACCAGAGCATTCCGCTCCGCAGGTCCTCCTGCGCCTTCGCCGCCACCGCACTCGGCTGGCTGAAGAAGCGGGCGTCGATCCAGCCCGACCGGGCCGAGATCTCCCAGGCGACGAGCACGCCGACCGGGAGCACGAGGCCGAGCACGAGCCGCAGGACACCGTCGCGCCTCGCCTGGTACGCGGCCGACCGCTGCTTGGGCTCGGGCCGGCGCTCGACCCAGGTCCCCTCGTTCCGGGAGACGCTCCGGTCCATCTGCACGGTCATCGGACGGCCTCCTCGATCGTCTCGACGTCGCCTTTGAGGTCGGCCCAGAGGTCCTCCTCGAGCCGGGCGAACTCCGGGTCCTTCCTCAGCTCCGCCGACCGCGGGCGCGCGAACGGGACGTCGACGACACGGCGCACGCGTCCCGGACGGGCCGACATCAGGGCGATCCGGTCGGAGAGGAGGATCGCCTCGTCGAGGTTGTGGGTGACGAAGAAGACCGTGTAGGTGTGCTCGCGGACGATGGCGAGGAGCTCCTCCTGGAGCACCTTGCGCAGCTGCGCGTCGAGCGCCGCGAAGGGCTCGTCCATCAGCAGGATCTCGGGCTCGACGACGAACGCGCGGGCCAGGGCGACGCGCTGCTTCATGCCACCGGACAGGTTGCCCGGAAGCGCCTTCTCGAACCCGGCGAGGCCGACCCGCTCGATCCACTCCTGCGAGCGACGGCGCGCCTCGGCGCGGTCCACCCCGGCGGCGTCGAGCCCCAGGCGCACGTTCGCCTCGACCGAGCGCCAGGGAAAGATCGAGTACTCCTGGAACACCGGGGCGACGAGCGGCCGGTCGCGGTGCTCGTGGTTGATCCGGACGACTCCGTCCGTGGGCTTCTGCAACCCCGCGAGCACCCGCAGCAGCGTCGACTTCCCGCACCCCGACGGCCCGGCGACCGAGAGGAACTCGCCGCGCCCGACGGTCAGGTCGACGTCGTCGAGGGCGACGACGTCCTCCCGGCCGCGACGGCGGTACCGGTAGGACAGCCCCTCGATGCGGATCTTGTCGGCGCTCGGCGCGACGTCGCCCGTCGGGGGCGACTCGGAGCGCACGGCCTCGGTCATGGGGGGCCTCCCAGCATCGTCACGACCATCATTTGATTCGATTGAGCGGAATCTAATTCACCTGGTATGAATCATCTGTGTGATCCCCGGGCCCTGTCAAGGGTCACGAACCCGACGGAGAGGTACGACCGTGCGGCTATGCGCCAACTGGCTCCCGCTTTCCCCCGACCTGACCCGGGAGGTCGCCGCCCGGTGCGAGGCGGCCGGCCTGTGGGGCATCGGGATCGGCGACTCCCCCAACTACGGAGAGCTCTACTCCGCCTGCACCGACGCGCTCGGCGCGACGTCCTCGCTGGTCGTGAGCACCAGCGTGACCAACCCCGTGACCCGGCACTGGTCCGTGCACGCCGGCGCCGTGCGCGCCCTGGCCTCCGCCCACCCCGGCCGGTTCCGCCTGGGGTTCGGCCGAGGCGACTCGGCCGTGCACACCTTCGGCCTCCGGCCCGCGTCCCTGGCCGACCTCGAGCACTTCGGGCGCTCGGTGGCCGATGCCGCGCGGGCGGCCGACGTCGCCCCCTTCCTGCTCGTCGCGGCCAGCGGTCCCGCGACCGCGCGCATCGCCGGGCGCGTGGCCGACGGTGTGATCGCCGGCGTCGGCGGGGACCCCGTCGCGCTCCGCATGATCCGCGAGCGCGCGCAGGCCGCCCGCGACGGCGACGCCGCACCTCCCGAGGTCTGGGCATCGGTGCGGATCGCCATCGGACGGGACGATGCCGAGGTGCGCGACCTGCGGCGGCGCCTCGTCCCGCGCGCGGTGAGCGCGTCGCACTTCGCCTTCGCCTCGACCTTCGAGGGCAAGAACGTGCCCGAGGAGTACGCCGGCGTGCTGGCCGAGCGCTACGCGACCTACGACTACGGCTCGCACGGCCGCTCCGGAGCGACCTCCAACGCGACGATGTTCGCGGACCGGCCCGACATCGAGGACTACCTGCTCGACCGCTTCGCCGTCGTGGGACGCGCGGACGACTGCCGGGCCCGGCTGGAGGAGCTCTCGGCGCACGTCGACGGCGTCTACCTGTCACTGCTCTTCGAGGACGCCCTGACCCAGATCGACCGCATCGGCGGGATGCTCGCATAGGCAAGGGACTCCCCCGGGTTCGGCGGCACGTCTTGGTCGGCGGGGGCCTCGGCACCCTTGGATGACGGTGTGAAGCAGGAGAGCAGTCCCGGCGACGAGGTCCGACTCACCTTCGAGGGCCCCGTGGCCACCATCACGATCGACCGCCCGGCCGTCCGCAACGCGATGAACCGGGACACCTGGGCCGTCCTGGCCGACCACCTGGGAACGGTCACCCGGTCGGAGGCGCGCGTACTGGTGATCACCGGTACGGGCGGTCACTTCTGCGCGGGAGCCGACACCTCGGCGCGGCGGCGCACCGATCTCCACCCCCTGGACCGCCTCGGCCACGTCACCGCACCGCTGGTCGCCCTGCAGGAGCTGCCGCTCCCGGTCGTGGCGAAGGTCGACGGTCCCGCGGTGGGCGCCGGCCTGAGCCTGGCGCTGGCGGCCGACCTCGTCGTGGCCACGACCCGGTCCCGGTTCGGGACCGCGTTCTCGCGCCGCGGGCTTTCGCTCGACACCGGGTCGTCGTGGCTGCTGCCCCGGGTCGTCGGGCTGCAGATGGCCAAGCGGCTCGCCTACCTGGCCGAGACGCTCGACGCAGAGGAGGCCCACCGGCTCGGCCTGGTGACCTGGCTCGTCCCACCCGACGAGGCCGACCCGTTCACCGGCGACCTGGCGCTGCGCCTCGCCGCGGCCCCGCCCGTCGCCGTCCGGCTCGACAAGGACCTGCTCAACCACTCCCACGAGCGGTCGTTCCGGGAGGCCGTCGCGGCCGAGAACGTCGCCCAGGTGGTCAACATGGGGACCGACTCCCCGACCGCCCGGGAGGCGCTCGCCCGGGGCGAACGTCCCGCCTTCACCGGCCGCTGGCGCGGTTGACCCCGTCCCCGAGCAACCAAGGAGACATGCGATGCAGACGTCGATCTACCACGAGGAGCACGAGGCCTTCCGGCGGTCGGTGCGGACCTTCCTCGCGAAGGAGGTCGTCCCTTACTTCTCCGACTGGGAGGCGGCCGGGTGCGTTCCGCACGAGGTCTACCAGAAGCTGGGAGACCTCGGAATGCTCGGCCTCCGCGTACCGGCGGAGTACGGCGGTGGCGGCGACGACGGCTTCCTCTACTCGTCGGTGTGGTCGGAGGAGTGCAGCAGGGCGGGCGTCTCGCTCGGTGGCGCGGCGACGCACATGAACCTCGTCATCCCCTACATCCTGCGCCAGGGCACCGAGGAGCAGAAGAGGCGCTGGCTGCCCGACATGGTCGCGGGCCGGCGGATGGGCGCCATCGCGATGACCGAGCCCGGCACCGGCTCGGACCTGGCCGGCATCCGTACGACGGCGCGGCTCGAGGACGGCCACTGGGTGCTGTCGGGCGGCAAGACCTTCATCTCCGGCGGCATCAACGCCGACCTGGTGATCGTCGTGGCGCGCACCAGCGAGAACGCCGACCGGCGGGCGGGCCTCTCGCTCCTGGTCGTCGACGCCGACAGCGAGGGCTTCAGCCGGGGCCGCAACCTGGAGAAGATCGGGCTCAGGGCCACCGACACGGCCGAGCTCTTCTTCGACGAGGTCGCCGTCCCCGCGGACCACCTCCTCGGCGAGGAGGGCCAGGCCTTCCGCTACCTCGCGCACAACCTGGTGCAGGAGCGGCTCGGCATCGCCCTCGGCGCCCAGGTCTCGGCCGAGAAGGCACTGCGGATCACGGTCTCCTACGTCAAGGACCGCACGGCGTTCGGCCGGCCCGTGTCGTCCTTCCAGAACACGAAGTTCAAGCTCGCCTCCTGCCACGTGGAGGTGACCGCCGGGCGCGCCCTGCTCGACCGGGCCATGCGCGCGCACGAGGCCGGCGAGCTCACCGCCGCCGAGGCGTCCACGGTCAAGGTCTACTGCACCGAGACGCAGAACCGGGTGATCGACCGGTGCCTGCAGCTGCACGGCGGGTACGGGTTCATGCGGGAGTACGAGATCGCCCGGATGTACACCGACGCGCGCGTCTCCCGGATCTACGGTGGCACCAACGAGGTCCAGCGCGTCATCATCGCCAGGGCACTGGGACTGTAGGGGCGAGCGGGAGGCCGGCCATCGAGCTGCAACAGCTCCGCTACTTCGTCGCGGTCGCCGAGGCGCGGAGCATCAGCGGCGCGGGGACTGCGCTCGACGTGACCCAGTCGACCATCTCGCAGTCGGTCAACGCGCTCGAGAAGGAGCTCGGCGCCGCCCTGTTCCACCGGACCGGCCGTGGCATGACACTGACCTCGGCCGGCCACGGTCTGCTCGGCCCGGCGCGCAGGATCCTGCGCGAGACCCGGCAGGCCGAGGCCGCGGTCTCGGCCGATCCGCGCCGCGGCGCGCCGAGGCTCGACATCGCGGTCCTGCCGCCGGCGCTCAACGGTCCGCTGGCCGAGGTCCTCGCGGCGTTCCTCCGATCCGATTCCGAGACGGTCGTGCACGTCCACGAGCTCGGCTCGGAGCAGGAAGCCGCCGAGGTGCTCGCCTCCGGCACGGCGGAGGTCGTCGCGACCCGCCTCCCGCTCGACGTCGGACGCGCCGGCGACCGGCTCGCGACGTTGCCGCTCGGTACGTACGACGTCTACGTCACCCATCCCCCGGGCCCCGGGGAGGAACCGTCCACCGCCGGCCCTGAGCCGCCGATCGGCCTCGCCGAGCTGCACGACGTACCGCTCGTCCTGATGCCGCCGCGTCCGATCCTGTCCGCCGGTATGGAGGCGATGATCGAGGAGAGTGGCCCGCACCTGGTCCGGCGGGCGGTCGTCGGGCAGCAGGAGACCCGCACCGCCTGGATGCTGGAGGGCATCGCGGCGACGCTGCTCGGTTCACGGCGGGCGGCGGAGGCGGCACGGTGCGGAGCACGCCTGGCCCCGTTGCGCGGGGTCACCGATCTCACGGTCGGTCTGGCGTGGGATCCCCGGTCGATGTCGCCGGTGGCGCGCCTCTTCGTGGCCTCCGCGTACGCGGCGGCAGCGCGATCTCCAGCAGCGCCTGGGCCGCCGGCGTCAACCGCTCCGGGCGATGGGCCAACCCGATCCGGCGGAACACCGGCGGATCCAGGGACCTGAGCTCCGCGGCCGGGAGGAGCCGCTCGGCGACGGCGCGCGACACGAAGGTCACCAGGACGTCCTGGGCCACGAGATCCCACAGCAGCCGACGCTGCGCACTGCGAATCCGCGACTCTCCGAGCACCTCGGCCATGGTCCGCTCACTGGCCGTCCGGGGGCCGGGCGCCCGCGCGAGCGCGCCCGACGGCAGGTCCCGGACCAGCGCGCGCGGCAACGGGTCCGGGAGTCCCGCGGCCAGGCCGGGGCCGGCCGCGATGACCAGTTCCTCCCGCGCCAGCTCGACGGTCGCGAGGGAGGCTTTGTGGACGGGGAGCTCGACCAGCCCGATCTCGGCCGCGCCGTCGGTGATCTCGGCCAGCACGGCCGCGACCGACTCGGGCTCGGAGACATGCACCTGCAGGCCCGGGTGGGCGTCCAGCAGGTGCTTGACCCAGGGGCCGAGCGGATGGATCGCCAGGGTCGAGGCCGCCGCGACAGTGAGACGTCCGGCGCCGAGATGCGCCACCCGGTCGACCCGGGCCCGCGCCTCCTCGACCTCGGCGAGGACGGACCGCGCCCGGACCTCGAGTTCACGGCCGGCGTCGGTGAGCCGGAGGCCCCGCCCGACGCGCTCGAACAGGCTGACCCCGAGACGCTGCTCGAGCGTGCGCAGCGCCTGCGAGACCGACGGCTGCGCGACGTACAGCGCCTCCGCGGCGCGGGTGACACCCCCGTGGTCGATGATCGCCACGAAGAACCGGAGCAGCCGCAGGTCCACGCTCACACGGTAGTGCCGTTCCCCCGGCCGCACCGCGGACGATCCATAGGTTTCGACAACCGCGGCCACCGATATCAGGTCTTTGTCGCCGATCGCCACCGGCCGACAGAGTGCGGCCATGAGCGTCGCGTCCAGCACCGCCACGACGCGCCGGCGCGTCGGGACCGGGCCATGGCCGCCCGGGAGACCACCGCCCACCTGACCCGCCTGCTCCTCGCAGGCCGGGTGACCGCCCACGACTCCGCCGTCGCCACGTCCTGGCACGGCGGCGAGAGGACCGCGCCCTGATGACCACTCCGCTCTCCACCGAAGGATCCTGCTCCGGCCGGGTCGCCATCGTGACCGGCGCCGGTCGCGGCCTCGGCGCCGAGTACGCCCGGCGCCTCGCCCGCGCGGGCGCCGCCGTCGTCGTGAACGACCTGGGGGTCGGCCTCGACGGCGAGAACGACGGTACGGCGCCCGCCGACGCGGTGGCCGCCGAGATCCGCGCAGCCGGCGGGCAGGCCGTCGCCAGCGGCCACGACATCTCCTCCTGGAAAGAGGCCGAGCAGCTCGTCGGGCTGGCCGTCGACACCTTCGGCGACCTCGACGTCCTCGTCAACAACGCCGGGGTGCTGCGCGACCGGACGATCGCCCGCATGACGGAGGCCGAGTGGGACTCGGTGATCCGGGTGCACCTCAAGGGCACCTTCGCCACCACCCGCCACGCCGCGAACCACTGGCGCGAGCGCCACGGCGAACGCCCCGGGCGCGTGGGCCGCCTGATCAACACGACCTCCGTCTCCGGCCTCTTCGGCAACGCCGGCCAGGCCAACTACTCGGCCGCCAAGGCCGGCATCGCCGCCATGACGATCGTCGCCTCCCTCGAACTGGGCCGCTACGGCGTGACCGCGAACTGCGTCTCGCCGGGTGCCGCGACCCGGATGACCGCCGCGCTCGGCGGCGACCGCGAACCCGACGACCCGACCCGCTC
The DNA here is from genome assembly GCF_055379765.1 of Actinomadura rugatobispora. Lineage (NCBI taxonomy): Bacteria > Bacillati > Actinomycetota > Actinomycetes > Streptosporangiales > Thermomonosporaceae > Actinomadura > Actinomadura rugatobispora. The sequence continues at coordinate 11,712,796 of NZ_AP029191.1, forward strand.
CCCCGGCTTCCCGGCCGCGGTGGTCGAGTGGCTCGCGTCCCGCCGCTCCGACGGCGTGACCGGTCGGGTGTTCCTGACCTCCGGCAGGCGCCTGTCGGTGGCCGCGGGCTGGGAGCACGGCACCCCCGCCACGCCGAGCGAGGACCTCACCGAGCTCGACGCGACGCTGCGCGGCCTCCTGGCCGCGGCCCGGCCCAACGCCGGCATGCGGGGCTGAGCCGATGCTCGACCGCACTTCGGTGGGCGCCCGCTCGGCGCCGTTCACCCGGGCGTGGACGTCGGACGACGCCCTCCTCTACTCGCTGGCACTGGGCGCCGGCCCCGACCGGCTCGATCTCGTCACCGAGAACTCCGAGGGCGTGGCCCAGCGGATGCTGCCGACGTACGCCGCCCTGCTCGCCGGCGGCACCAGACCACTGCGCGATCGGCTCGGCGGCTGGCCCGCCCACGCCGCCGTCCACGGCGCGCAGCGGGTCACCCTGCCCGGCCCGCTGCCCGTCGGCGGCGAGGTCGAGGCCGTCTCGACCGTGGCGCGCATCACCGACAAGGGCTCCGGGGCGCTGCTGGAGATCGAGGCCACCGGCACGGATAGGGCCACGGGCACCGAGGTGTTCTCCGCCGTGACGTCGCTCTTCCTGCGGGGCCAGGGATGGGGCGAGCCGGAGCGCGGCACGCAGAGCGACCCGGTGCCGGACCGCGCACCCGACCTCGTCGTCGAGGCGTCGACGGGTCCGGGCCAGGCACTCCTCTACCGCCTCTGCGGCGACCGCAACCCCCTGCACAGCGACCCCGCGTTCGCCAAACGCGCCGGATTCGAGCAGCCGATCCTGCATGGGTTGTGCACCTGGGGCGTCACCGCCCGGGTCCTGCTCCAGGAGCTGGACGCGGCCGGTCAGGCCGACCCGCTGGGCCGGGTGGCGTCGTACTCCGGGCGGTTCCGCGCACCGGTCACCCCGGGCGACGGGCTCACGGTCCGCGCCTGGCAGACCGGGGAGGGCACCTGGGCGCACACGACCTCGGTGGGCGAGCGCACCGTCATCGACCGCGGCGAGCTGGTACTGCACCCGCAGGTGGCCGGATGAGCGGCGAGCCCAAGCCCGTCCCACGGCCGACGCCCGAGACGCGGCCCTACTGGGAGGCGACCCGGCGCCGTGAGCTGGTCCACCACCGCTGCGACGGCTGCGGTGCCGGTTCGCAGCATCCGCGGGCGATCTGCGCCTGCGGTTCGACGGACCTGACCTGGACTCCCTGCACCGGGCGCGGCCGGCTGTTCTCCTACGTCGTGGTGCACCGGCCCGAGCCGGTCTTCGCCGACGAGGCCCCCTTCGTGCTGGCCACCGTGGAGCTCGAGGAAGGCGTCCGGATGACGACCCGCATCGTGGACGTGCCCGCCGACCCGGCCGCCCTCCCCCTCGACATGGACGTCGAGCTCCGCTGGCTCGAGCGCGGGGACGTGAACCTTCCGGTGTTCGCACCGGCCGGACCGGGGGGAGCGTGATGGACGCGGTCATCATCGGCGCGGCGGAGACCGACGTGCTCGGCCGCAACCCCGACCAGTCCGTGCTGGGGCTGAACGTCGAGGGCGGCCTGCGAGCGCTGGCCGACGCCGGCCTGGAGCCGGGCCAGATCGACGGCGTCGCCGGCGCCTACTCACCCCACGGCGTCGCCCACGCGCTCGGGATCACGCCTCGCTGGGTCGACTCCACCAATGTCGGCGGCTGCTCCTTCCTGATGCACGTGCGCCACGCCGCGGCGGCGACCGCCGCGGGGCACGCCACCCGGGTGCTGGTCACCCACGGCGAGTCCGGCCGGTCGCGAGCCGGCACCGTGCCGCGGCCCCGGGACCCGCGGTCGTGGACCGGCCAGTTCGAGGAGCCCTACGGCGCCAGGCCGCCGTACACCCGCTTCACCCTCCCCGCCCTGCGCTACCTCCACGACCACGGTCTCGACGAGACCGCCCTGGCGCAGGTCGTCGTCGCCCAGCGTCGCTGGTCCTCCCGGGTGCCGCGGGCCGGGCGGCGGGACCTGATGACCGTCGGCGAAGTGCTGGCGGCACCGGCCCTCGCGTGGCCGTTCACCATCCCGATGATCTGCATGCTGACCGACGGCGGCGGCGGACTGGTCGTCACCGCGTCCGGGCACGCCACGGCCGAGCAGCTCCGGCGCTCGGTGAAGGTGCTCGGCACCGGCGAGGGCTCCGACCCCCTCCTGGTGGCCCAGGCGCCCGACCCGGCCGGCGGCTCCGCGGCCCGGCGCGCCGCCGACGACGCCTTCGCCGAGGCGCGGATCGGGCGATCCGAGATCGGCCACGTCATGGTGTACGACGCCTTCGCGCACCTGCCGTTGATCGGGCTGGAGTGCCTCGGGCTGGCACCGGTGGGCAAGGCGGCCGAGCTGGTCGCCGCCGGCGAGACCTCTCCGGGCGGCTCCCTCCCGCTCAACACCAACGGAGGCGGCCTGGCCTACACCCACACCGGGATGTACGGCATGTTCGCCATCCAGGAAGCCGTCCGCCAGCTGCGCCATGAGGCCGCGGCGCAGGTGCCCGGCGTGAGCACGAGCGCCGTCCTCGGGTACGGCGGGATGTTCACGGCTTCCTCCGTCCTCATCCTCGCGCGAGACTGAGACCACCACGGGAGGCCCAAGGTGCGCAACTTCTTCGAGTACGCCGACAACGACCCGGCCCGGGTCGCCGTCGTCCACACCGACGGCCGGCAGGTCACCTACGGCGAGATGCGGGACGACGCCAACCGGATCGGCAACTTCCTCTGGGAGCGCGGACTCGCCCCCGGGGACACCGTCGCCTGCCTCCTGCCGAACTCCTACCAGCTGATGGCGATGGTCCGTGGCGCGGCGCAGCTCCCGCTCCACCTCACCCCCGTCAACTGGCACCTGACGGCGTCGGAGATCGCCTACATCCTGCGCGACTCCGGGGCGAAGATCCTTTTCACCGCCGATCCGTTCGTCGACCTCGCAGGGAAGGCCGCCGCCGAGGCCGGGCTGCCGGCCGAGAAGGTCGTCGTCCTCGCGGTCGCGCCGGAGGGCGGCGCGGCGCGCCTGACCGGCCCGGTCGCCGCGGCGTCCGCGGCGCCCCCGCGCGGCCGGGGGGCCGGCAACCGCATGCTCTACACCTCCGGCACGACCGGGCGTCCCAAGGGCGTACGACGCCCGCTGCGCGGGATCAGCCCGGCCGAGGCCGCCGGCGCGGCCCTGGCCCGGGCCCGTCGCTACGGCGCGGACCATGAGGACGGCGTGTTCCTCGGCATGGCCCCGATGTACCACGCCTCGCCGCTCGCCTACGCCGACCAGGCCCTCGACGTCGGTCACCGGGTGGTGCTGCTCGAGCGGTGGAACCGCGAGCGGGTGCTCGAGGCGATCGCCGAGCACGGCGTCACGTGGCTCTACCTCGTCCCGCTGATGATGCGGGAGCTCGTCGCCCTGCCGGAGGACGAACGCGCCGCGCTCCGGGTGGGGAGCATCCGGTCCATCGTGCACACCGCCGCGCCGTGCCCTCCGCACGTCAAGCAGGCCATGATCGACTGGCTCGGTCCGGTGCTGGTCGAGCTCTACGGCGGCACCGAGGGGGCGGCCACGATGATCACGTCGGAGGAGTGGCTCGCCCACGTCGGCAGCGTCGGACGCCCGCTGCCCCACGTGAGCCTGCGGATCCTGGACGAGGACCGCGACGAGGTGCCGGTCGGCCAGGTCGGCACCGTGTACTTCAAGAACGAGGAGCTCGCGTTCGTCTACCTCGGTGATCCCGAGAAGACGGCCGCGTCGCGCCTGGACGGGCACGTCACGCTCGGCGACCTCGGCCGGCTCGACGAGGACGGCTACCTGTACCTCTCGGACCGGGCGGTCGACCTGATCATCAGCGGGGGCGTGAACATCTATCCCGCGGAGATCGAGCACGCGCTGCTGGAGCTCCCGGGGGTGGCCGACGCGTGCGTCGTCGGCCGACCGGACGAGAAGTGGGGCGAGAGCGTGCACGCGGTCGTGGTCGTCGACCGCTCGGGCACCCGCGACGAGGTCGCGGCGTCGCTGGACGCCGAGCTCCGCGCCCGCATCGCCGGCTACAAGATCCCGCGCAGCTGGGCGTTCGTGGAGGCGCTTCCGCGGTCGGCGGCGGGAAAGCTGCTGCGCCGCGAGGTACGGGAGAGCGTCGCGACACGGTAAATTCCACTCAGCAAAAGCAGTTTAGAATCACTAGAACACTGAGGAGGAGGATCGCCCGTGCGCGCACTGGTCTGGGACGGAACAGGTCTCCACGTCGACTCGACCATCGAGGTCCGCCCGCCGGGCCCGGGCGAGGTCGCCGTCGACATCACCATGGCCGGCCTGTGCCACAGCGACGTCAGCCCGATGGAGGGCCGCATCCCCCAGCCCGCGCCGGCCGTCCTCGGCCACGAGGCCGTCGGCGTGGTCGCCGCGGCGGGCCCCGGCGCCGGCGTACCCGTGGGGCAGCGGGTCGTGCTCACCGTTCTGCGCCGATGCGGCGAGTGCCGCCACTGCCGCGAAGGCCGGCCGACCCTCTGCCCCGCCTCCGGCCGGCCCGTCGCCAGCCCGTTCTCCCGCGACGGCGAGGTCGTGCACCAGTTCGTCAGGCTCGGCGCCTTCGCCGAGCGGATCGTGGTGGCCCAGGAGCAGGTCGTCGCGATGCCCGCGGAAATCCCCGACCCGGTCGCCGCCATGCTCGGATGCGCCACGGTCACCGCGTTCGGCGCCGTGGAGGACCGCGCCCGGCTCCGGGCCGGCGAGTCCGTGCTCGTGACCGGCGCCGGCGGGATCGGCCTGAACGCGGTCCTCGCCGCCAGGGCGGCCGGCGCGGAGCGCATCGTGGTCGTCGACCGCAACCCGGCGAAGGAGCGGATCGCCCGCACATGCGGGGCGACCGACTTCATCATCGCGAGCGACCCGTCGCAGATCACCCCGGCCGTGCGGGACCTGGTGCCCGGTGGCGTGGACGCCGCGTTCGAGTGCGCCGGCCACACCGGACTCCTCGACGCCGCGATCAGGTCCCTCGCCTGGGGCGGGCAGGTCGTCGTGCTCGGGCTGCCGCCGGCCGGTGCGACCCTCGACCTCGAGGTGCGCGAGCTGTTCCACGACAAGTCCCTGCTCGGCTGCCGGATGGGCTCGGTCGACCCGCACCGGAAGCTTCCCGACCTCGCCGAGCGCGTCCTTCGCGGCGAACTCGACCTGACCCCGCTCGTGTCGGCGGTCGTGCCCATGGAGGGCGCGGCACAGCTCGTCGACGACCTCCGCAACGGCCGCATCGACCGCGGCTTCCTCCGCTTCGGGAGCACCTCGTGACCACGACCGCCCACCACCTGATCGCCGGCGACACGCTGAGCACCTCCCGGACGTACGAGATCACCGACCCCTACACCGAGCAGGTCATCGCCGTGGTCGCCGACGGCGACCGCACCGCGGCCGATGCCGCCGTGGCCGCCGCCGCCGAGGCGCGCGACGCCTGGGCGGCGACCCCGACCGAGACCCGCCGCCGTGTGATCGGCCGCGCCGGCGAACTGCTCCAGGACCGGCGCGACGAGCTCGTCGACCTGGCCATCGCCGACACGGGCGCCCGCCGGGCCGTCGCCGAGCAGACCCAGGTCGACGCGGCGCTGACCCGGCTCCGGTACTGGTCCGCCCAGTCCGCGGACCTGCTCACCGTCCCGGCGGAGCCCGTGAGGGCCGGCCTCGCGGGAACGGTCACGCGCACGCCGGTCGGCGTGGTCGGCTGCATCAGCCCCTACAACTTTCCGCTGCTCGCGATGGTCGCGAAGGTCGCGCCCGCCCTGTTCGCCGGCAACACCGTGGTGATGAAGCCGGCCCCGCAGGACCCGCTGCTCGTCATCGCGCTCACCGAGGCGCTCAACGAGGCCCTGCGGGCGGAAGGCGCGCCGGCGGGCGCGGTCAACCTGGTGACGGGCGCGGGCGCCGAGCCCGGTGCCGCGCTGGTCGACCACCCCGAGGTCGGGGCGATCAGCTTCACCGGCAGCACGGTGGTCGGCACCGAGATCTACCGGTCGGCGGCGCCCGGCATGAAGCGGCTCCTCCTCGAACTCGGCGGCAAGGGCGCGCTCGTCGTACGGGCCGACGCGGACCTCGACGCCGTCGTCGCCGGCGCGACGCGGGCGTGGACGGTCCACTCCGGGCAGATCTGCGTGACGCCCTCCCGCGTCATCATCGACGCCTCGGTGCACGACGAGCTCGTCGGACGGCTGCGCACCGCGCTGGGCGACCTCGTGCACGGCGACCCGCGGGACCCCGCGACGACCACCGTCCCGCTGATCAGCGAGGTCCAGCGCGACCGCGTCGCCGCGCTGGTGGCCGGTGCCCGCGCCGAAGGCGGGACGGTGCACGCCGCGGCGGACGTCCCGGACCACGGCTACTTCCACCCCGCCACCCTCGTGACAGGCGTCGGCCCGGAGACGACGGTCATGCAGGAGGAGGCGTTCGGCCCGGTCGTCTGCGTCACCCAGACCTCCTCGGACGACGAAGCGATCACCATCGCCAACTCGACACGCTACGGGCTCACCGATCAGGTCTACTCGCGCGACCTCGACGCGGCGCGCCGCGTCGCCGCCCGGCTGGCCGCCGCACAGGTCGGCATCAACACCTGCGCCCGACGGGGAGACCTCCCCTTCGGCGGCACCAAGGCCAGTGGCCTCGGGCGCAGCGGCGGCACCTACGCACTCGACTCGTACACCGAACTCCGCGCGACGGTGCATCCGACCGGCTGATGGCGTCGCCTCTCAGAGCGGGCGGCCAAGATCACCCTGAGCGGCAGCGCAGCGCCTCCGTCGCCGCGCGCGTGCCGTTCGTGTCCAGCCGGTGCTCGTGCGGTGCCACACGTCGGCCGCTGAAGGGCGGGGACCAAGGTCCCTCGGATCCTCGGGCCCTCCGGGCGCCTTCGCACCCGGGCCCTTGGTCCCTGGCAGAGAGCCCAATGGCCTTTGGCCGGTGCGCCCGTCCGGGCAGATCCTGAGAGTGGAGGTGACACTTCATGGAAGCCGAGCAGCGGAACGCAGAGGTCTTCATCAACGAGATCGGCGACGAACCGGCCGCCGGGCGGGCCTTCCTGGATCTCGGCGTCGAGCAGGCCCAGAGACTCGGGTGACCCGTCCCTGGAAGGGTCCGCGGGCCCTTGGGCAACGCTCCGCGAAGTCTCTCGCAGCCTTCGCGAGCGGCCTTGTCCCACGCCGCGACGAGGCCCTGTTCGCCCTGGTCACCGGAGGGCTGGCCGCGGGCGGCATCGCACTCTGGCGCGGCAACGACCAGGTCTCCGACCTGCTCTGGCTTCTGGTGACCGCCGTGGCGTGCGTGCCCGCCGCCTGGTGGGTGGTGGACGGCCTGTTGCACCGCCGCTTCGGCAGCGACGTGATCGCCCTGCTGGCTCTCGGGGGCACCCTGGCGGTCGGCGAGTACCTGGCGGGTGCCGTCATCGCCGTGATGCTGACCGGCGGACGTCTGCTGGAGCGGAGGGCGGGTCGCAGGGCGCGTCATGACCTGAGCGCGCTGCTGTCCCTGGCGCCGCGGCTGGCCCACCGGGAGACCCCGCAGGGTCTCGACACGATCGACGCCGACCGGGTCCGGCCCGGCGACACGCTGGTGGTGCGCTCCGGCGAGGTCGTTCCGGTGGACGGCCGGGTGCGGGGCGGTCCGGCGATCGTGGACGAGTCGACGCTGACCGGCGAGCCGCTGCCGGTCGAGCACCCCGCCGACGACGACGTGCGCAGCGGCGCGGTGAACTGCGCGGGGCCGTTCAGCATGCGGGCCACCGCGGACGCCGCCTCCAGCACCTACTCCGGCATGGTCCGGCTGGCCTCGGAGGCCGCCGCGGAGAGCGCTCCGTTCGTCCGGCTCGCCGACCGCTACGCCGCGCTCTTCCTCCCGGTCACCCTGACGGTCGCCGGGCTCGCCTGGGTGCTGGCAGCCGATCCGGTCCGAGCGGTGGCCGTCCTGGTGGTCGCGACGCCGTGCCCGCTGATCCTGGCCGCTCCCATCGCCTTCGTCTCCGGACTGTCGCGCTGCGCGCGCCGGGGCGTGGTGGTGAAGGGCGGCGGCGCGCTGGAACGCCTCGCCCGCGCGCGCGTCCTGCTGTTCGACAAGACCGGCACCGTGACCGCGGGACGCCCCTCGCTGGTCGGCATCGACACGGTGGGCGAGGTCCCCCCGCACGAACTGCTCCGGCTGGCCGCCTCGCTCGACCAGGTATCGCCGCACGTCCTCGCCTCGGCGATCGTGCGCGGGGCCCGCGAACGCGGCGAGGAGTCGTCGGTCCCGGTGGCGGCGACCGAACGCGCGGGTAGCGGTATCCGCGGCACCGTGGACGGCCACCGGGTGAGCGTGGGCAAGGCCGACTGGGTGGGGCCCGGCGATTCGGGCTGGGTCGGACGCGTGCGGAACCGGGCGGCGGCCCGCGGCGCCATCACGGTGTTCGTCGGGGTCGACGATCACCTGGCCGGCGTCCTGCTGCTGCAGGACCCCCTCCGGGCCGACGCCGCCCGGACGTTCCGGCTGCTGCGCCGGGCCGGGATCACCCGCACGGTCATGGTCACCGGCGACCGCGCGGCCGTCGCCGAGCCGATCGGCGATCTGGTCGGCGCGGACACCGTCCACGCCGGCCTGTCCCCCGCCGGCAAGGTCGATGTCGTCCGCGCGGAAACCGGCCGCGCGTCCACGGTCATGGTGGGTGACGGGGTCAACGACGCCCCCGCGCTGGCCGCCGCCGGTGTCGGGGTGGCGCTCGGCGCCCGCGGTGCGACCGCGTCCTCCGAGGCCGCCGACGTGGTCATCACCGTCGACCGGCTGGAGCGGCTGGCCGAGACCCTCGCGATCGCCCGGCGCACCCGGACCATCGCCCTCCAGAGCGTGCTGGCGGGCATGGGCCTCTCGCTGGCCGCGATGGCGGTCGCCGCCTCGGGGGGCCTCACCCCGGCTCTCGGCGCGCTCCTGCAGGAGGGGATCGACGTCGCCGCGATCCTCGGTGCGCTCCGGGCTCTCGGCCCCGGCCGGGACCGGTGGCCGCGGCTGTACGGCGACGAGGCGGACCTCGTACGGGAACTCGACCAGGAGCACCGGGCACTGTGGCCGCGCATCGAACGGCTGCCCGCCCTCGCGGACGCCGTATGCGCGCCTGGACGCGCCCCTGCCGAGCGTGAACGCCGCCACGCGGCGGTCGAGGAGCTCACCGGCTTCCTCACCGATCTGGCCGCGCACGAGCGCAAGGACGAGCGGCTGCTCTACCCCGCGGTGGCCCGGGCCCTCGGCGGCGCCGACCCGACCGGTGCGATGAGCCGCGGGCACGCCGAGATCGCGAACCTGGCACGGCGCATCACGTTGTACACCACCGAACTCACCGCCACCGGAACCGATGCCGCGGCACCCGGCGGGGACACGGTCCCCGCAGACATCACGCGCGATCTCCGCCGGGCCGTCGACGAGCTGCACGCCGTCCTGCGCCTCCACTTCGCCCAGGAAGAGGAGAACTACTTCGTTCTGGCCGACACTCCCGACAGCAGGCCCTCGCGGCGGCCCGGCGCGCCCCGTCCGGGGTCGCCGGACCCTCGCCCCCCATGATCAACGCCCTGTCGGTCTCACGGGCATATCGCGAGCGGCGGTGGAGCGGCGCAGTTCGTCCGCCCACAGACGGGCGGCGGCGCGGTGCCCAGCAGGACCTGGAACGGCGGCGTACAGACGAGGATCCCGGCGAGAACGATCTCGCCTGCGATGGCCGCCAGGAGGTAGCGGTTGGACAGGACGCCCACCGATCGCAGTGACGCCGTCTGCGGGAAGGCGTTCTGCAGCAGAGCGCCCTCAGCCCAACGACGGTCGTGCGCCCCCGAGCGCACCGCCGCGCCGTCATCGCCGTGGTGGACCGGTGCCAGGAGCTCATCCGCACGGGGGTCGCCGCTTCGGCCATCGAGAACCTGGACTATTCGCCCCTCGTGCGGGCTCGCGAGGACGCCCGGACCGCGGCGGACGTCCACGACCGCCGGGACACGCTTCTGCGCAGGCTGGAAGGCCTGCCATGACCGGGCGGGCCGGCGCGACGGGAACCGAGGGGCGACGACTGGCCCCGAGCTTCCTACACCCGGATATCACGGGTTCGCGGACCGCTCGTGGTCGTGTCGGGCGGCCGTCGCGGGCGACCGGGCCGGAAACGGCCGCCGCCACGGACTCGTGCTCGACACCGCGCGGAACCGGGTGCTGGTGCAGGTGCCTGGCCCGCCCGGTCCTCTTCGCAGGACGAAAGTCCCCTCCAGGGGAGTGCACAAACAGCGATCATCACTCACTTTCGGTGAGTCGCGGCGTCGTCGCCGGGATGGGCGGTCGGCGGCGCGATCCACCTGATCCGGGGTGCCATTGGTCCCTGGGGAACGCGGGACTTCGGCCCTGCAGGACCGCGTCGGCCCGCGCGAGGCTGGGCCTGATGGGGGTGATGCCGCGATGAAGCAGAGCCTGCGGCTGGGCCGGATCGCCGGAATCCCGTTCGGTCTCCACTGGTCGGTCCTGGCCATACTCGCGCTGGTGGCATTGACGCTGGCCGACAGCGTCCTGCCGACGGCCCGCCCTGGCCTGCCCACCGCCGCCTACGTGGGCACGGCGGTTCCGGTGGCGGTGCTGTTCTTCACCTGCCTCGGGCTGCACGAACTCGCGCACTCGCTCGTCGCGCGCCGCTCGGGCGTCAGGGTGAAGGCGATCACGCTCTGGATGCTCGGTGGGGTCTCCGAGCTGGAGGACGAGGCCTCCACTCCGCGGACCGCGCTGGCCATCGCCCTGGCGGGGCCGGCGGCCAGCCTGGCCCTCGGGCTGCTGGCCGGGGCCGGGGCGCTGGCCGCCCGGACACTGGAGGCCCCGGCGTTGATCTCCTTCGGGTTGGCATGGCTGGCGTTCATGAACGTGGTCCTGGCCGCCTTCAACATGCTGCCCGGTGCCCCGCTGGACGGCGGCAGGGTGCTGGCGGCCGTGCTGTGGCGCGCGTTCGGCGACCGCGCCCGCGCGGACCGCGTCGCGGACCGCGCCGGAGCGTTCCTCGGCCAGGCGCTGGCGATCGCGGGGATCTACGAGCTGCTCGTGCTGCGCAGCGGGGGCGGACTGTGGTTGATCCTGATCGGCTGGTTCCTCCACAGCACCGCCCGGATCGGGGCCGCCGCGCGCAGGTCCCGCGCCGCCCTGCGTGGGCTGCGGGTACGGGACGTGATGACGCCGGATCCCCTGGTGGCGCCGGGCTGGACCACTGTCACCGAGTTCGCGGAGCGGTTGCCGCCGAGCACGAAACAGGCGGTGTTCCCCGTCGTGGACCTGGCCGGATCCGTCACCGGCGTCGTCCCGCTGGACCTGCTCGCACGGCGACCCGGCGCCCGGCCCGCCGCCGTCCGCCTGGACACGATCGCGATCCGGCCGCGCCCGGAACATCTCATGCCCCCCGGCGCACCCGCCACCGAGCTCCTCGACCGGCGTCCGCTGCCGGGCGGGCTCCTGGCCGTGGTCGTCGAGGACGACCACCCGATCGGCATCGTGACCGTGAACGACATCGATCTGATGGTCCGGCGCGCCGCCCTGCCCTCCGCTCCGCCCGCCCACGGGACGGCCGACGGCACGCAGTTCTCCGACGGACCGTACGGGGCGGACTCGGCCCGTACGTCACCCGAAGAGGAGAACAGAAGGAACCGCGCGTGGCACCGCCGTGCTGGACCGCCGACTTCCTGACCGGGTTCGACGTGTGCGTCGCCTCGATCCACTCGCATCTCGACCTGCCGGGCACGGCGATGACCCGGCGGCTGGTACGCGCCTGCGAGAATCCCTTCGTCAACATCCTGGGGCATCCCACCGGACGGCGGATCGGCCGGCGGCCGCCGGTCGAGGCCGACTGGGACGCGGTTTTCGCCGCCTGCGCGCGGAGCGGCACCGCCTTGGAGATCGATTCGTCTCCGGACCGGCTCGACCTCTCCGCGGTTGGTGCCCGCGATGAGGAGCGCGCCGCAGGCACGGCGCACGCCCACATGCCCGATACCCGACGGGACGTGCCGGAACAGCACGTCTAAACCGCCCATGTTTCCAGGGCGAGCAGATCGCGCATCGACACCATGCCGACCAGTCGTCCGTGGTCGTCCACCGGCAGGTGGCGGACGCCCACCTCCAGCATCCGGCGGGCGACTTCACGCGAGTCCTCGTCCAGGGCCGCCGTCCTGATCTGCGTCGAGGCGTACGCCGAAGCCTCTACGGAGGCCGGGTCGGCCGAGGCGGCCAACGCCTCGACCAGGTCCCGTTCGGTAATGAGCCCGCCGACCCGCTCGCCGTCGAGCACCGCCAACGCTCCGACCTTCTTCTCCACCATCCGTCGTGCCACCTCGGGCAGGCGCTCGCCTGCCTGGCAGCCGAAGACCATCGGACGATAGACGTTACTGATCAGCATGTTCCCCCCTGTCGAGTCGATCGCCTCCCGCGACGTCGTCTGGGTCACCGGCCCACCGGCCCTTGCGCGCCGTCCTCGATCCACGATCAGCGCCGCCTACTCCTTCGGTGGCCTGGACGGATTGTGCTCGATGGTGGCGTCGGAGGCCGGGAAGAACGTGCTCTCGTGGCCGTCGTCCCACCGGACGAGGTACGGCGGTTCACCGTCCCTGCCGTGCACCCCCAGGATCTCGGCTTCGCGGTCCGGCTCGCCCAGGTGATGCCCGTGGACGACCAGCCGGTCACCTTCGCTCGCTCGCATTGCGTCCCCCCTGATCGTTTACTCCATATCCATCATCGTTCTCCCGTCATGGGACAGCCAGGGACGAAGGTCCATTCGACGCAGGTCCGTGGCGATCACTTGGCGCGCGCGACGGCGACCGGGCAGTGGGCATGATGGATCACCCCATGGCTGACGGATCCGAGCCAGGGATTCTTGTACCAATGGTGATCGAGCGCGCCCACGACGACCAGGTCGGCGTTGCGAGAGGCGTCCGTCAGCGCGGTGACGGGGTGTTCGCGCACGACCTCCTCGGTCACCTCGATGCCCGGGTGCTCCTTGCGCCAGGGCTCGACCCTCTGGAGGACTTCTGAGCGCGTCCTCTCCTCCGCTTCGCTGACGTCGATCGCCTGTTTCAGGTCGACCAGGGCTGCTCCCATCTGCCAGGCGTGCACCACACGGACCAGCGCGTCGCGCACGGCCGCGGCCTCGAAGGCGTACCCCAGTGCCACGGCCGGGTCGCCGATCAGGTCGATGCCCACGACGATCTCGTCGTGCCGGGTAAGGGCGTCCCCGCGCACGATCACGACCGGACAGGCGGCGTGCGCGGCCACACGCAGCCCGGTGGAGCCGAGCATCATGCTGGTGAACCCGCCCAGCCCCCGGTGCCCCACCACCAGCTCGAAGGCGTCCTCAGACCGGTCGTGCAGCACCGCGGCCGTGCTCTCGGCGATCAGCTCGGTGGTGACGTCGATGCCGGGATGGCGCTCCCGGGCCCTGTGTCCGGCCTCGTCGAGAATCCCCTTGCCGGCGGCGCTGACGGCCCTCGCGGCCTGGCTGGAGGAGACCAGCGGCAGTTCCCGCCGGGCCGCGTCGAGCGAATGCACGATGCGCAGCGGGCGGTGACGCAGGGCCGCCTCGTCGGCCGCCCAGTCGACGGCACGATCGGCATCTGCGGAGGCGTCGGTGCCCACGATGATCGGGTCGGACATCTGGCTCAGCTCCTCAGCGGACGAGTGCCGGATCCCCGGGCTCGTGCCCTGCCCTTCCAGCGTCTCCGTCCGCACGGTGGCGCTCTAGGGGCCAAGGTCCTTGGACGTGGCCTTTGGTCGCTCCACGTGCCGGGGCCGTGACCGCTGCCCGGCTCGGACTCGGAGGAAGCAGGCGAACGCGGGGTCGCTGGAGTCGCGGTGGCGTCCGAGCTCTCGCCGCCACCTTGTCCGTCGTCATGCCGCATCACAGGCCGTGCTCCGCGCCGGAGGAGATCCGACGGCATACTTGCAAGGCCACCATGCCAAACCGTCGAACTGTCCTGACCATGTCACGCTGAGCGAGTTCCTTGGGCGCATGGACCACCGCGGCCGGGCATTACGCATGGTGGAGCAGCGCGTAGCTCACCGATCCGAGCAGCAGCCCGCGGACGCCGCCGAGCCCGTGCAAGCCCGCCACCAGCAGGCGGACACCGGACGACGCCGCTCCCCGCGGTGCGGGTAGCACTCACGCCAGCGGGCCAAGAGCCGCTCCAGCCGTGCCTGCGCCGCCTCGCCGACGCCGTCCGGAGCGAACCGGCGGCGGCAGATCACCGTGGCGTGCCGATTCCCAGGAGACGGCCGCCACTCACGGGGCGCCGTGGGCGTCCGCCTCGGTGAAGGCGGTCTCGAGGGCGGCTCGAGAGGCCAGGGAGCCGTCCACGCCGCCAACCACGCGGCCCGGCTCCCGTTCGGGCGCGGGTTCGCTGCCGCCCCGTACGATCAACACGGAAACGGGGCGTGGCCGACCCCGCCCGGTGAATCCGCCCCAACCTCGCGAGGCTACGACGAGGAGGCCGACGGCGACCGCCGCTCCGATGAGCCTGGCTGCCACCGGCCCCCGTTCGAGCAGAGGGCTCATCCTCACGTCAAAAGCGGTCTCGTGGACGCGCGCGTCCACGAACCCCGGGACCGCCGCGCGCAGGTCCACAGCGGACACGGCAACCGATCCCCCGAAATACGGATCCCATACGCATACATGGACCACGGTGAGCAGCACTCTGCGAACGTCAGCATCGACGACGGCCGGGTCCAGGATCGCCTCGGCCGGGAGGGCCGAAGGTCCCGCTGGCCAAGGACGGACGGCCTCCACCTGGGCCGCGCCCGACCGCGCTGCAGCAAGCCCCGTGCCCGGTCGTCGTGGTTCCCGTGTGAGAGGGCGGGAAGCAATGAGCCCAGCGGGAACCGTCAGGACCTCCGGGGTGCCGGGGCGTCCCCCGGCCGGGGTCCGGCGGCTTCCAGGCGGTCGGCCAGTGCGATCCGCCGAATGTCGCCTATCACCTCATCGAGACGGCAGGTCATGCCGATGATCCGCTCGTTGGTCCAGTCACACTGGCCGGTCCGGAGCACCGCGTGCAATTCCAGACTCACCTCGAATAGGTGACGCACCACGGAGTCCAGGACATCTCCGATGGCCTGCGGTACCTCGCTCTGCGCAACCACGCGCCCACCGTCGGCGGGCGCTGCCGACTCATCGGACCACGGTGCCGCACTCAGCGCTTCTCACCTCATCCGGCCTCACTGGCGGCGAACCAGTACCGACAACCTCCGGGCAGGCGAAACAAAGACACGCATCCCTCCTGCATTGTTACTCGCAAGTACATATCTTGCATAAGGAACAATGCGACCTTTTCCTAAAACTTCGCAAAAGGGGTGGCGTATCGCCCGGGCCGGGACCGCCCCCGGGATGACCGCTCCCCTGACGAGACCTTCATCCGGCACTCCAGGACCTCCGCCCTCTGGTCCTACCGCCGCGGTTCGACGAACCTCGGTTACGAACGGCGGGCCGACGCCTGGAAGGGAGTGTCCGGATGAAGCGACCGACGGTCAGGACGGTCATGACATCGGATGTCGTGACGGTATCGCCCGAGGCCTCGTTCAAGGACGTGATCACGACCCTCGCAGAGCGTGAGATCAGCGGCGTGCCCGTCGTGGACGGCACGGGGCGTGTCCTCGGCGTGGTAACCGAGGCGGACCTGCTCCGCAAGGAGGCGGCCGCCGCCACGGCCGCGGAGCCGAGCCGAAAGCCGCGCACCAAGCGTGAACGGCTGGATCGGGCCAGGTCCGAGGCCGCGACGGCCGGGGACGCCATGAGCTCGCCCGCGGTCACGACCACCGCCGACGCCACCGTTGCCGAAGCGGCGCGGTCGCTGTGCCGCCACGGCTTCAAGCGGCTGCCGGTCGTGGACTCCGCCGGCCGGCCGGTCGGCGTCGTCAGCAGGACCGACCTGCTGCGCGTCTTCCTGAAACCGGACGCGCAGATCCACGACGAGGTGATCCACGAGATCGTCATCGGGAGTCTCTGGCTCGACCCCGCCGAGGTGGAGGCCGACGTGCGCGACGGCGTGGTCACCCTGCGCGGGCGGGTGCCGCTGGCCAGCCTCGTTCCGATCGCCGAACGCCTGACGGCCTCCGTCGACGGCGTCATCAGGGTGATCAACATGCTCGACTACGACGAGGACGACAGCGCACACACGCGCCGGCGCCACGCGGGCCGGCGGACGTCGCACTCCTGAAAGTGCCGTCAGACAGGTCCGCGATGGATCGGACCGGCCTCATGCCCATAGTGGACGATCCGGGCGTCCGGGCCGGGGAAGATCAGGCTTTCCCAGCCGGTGTCGAACCATCTGACCAGGTAGGGAGGTTTCCCATCCGGACTCGTCACCCGGATCGGTTCGTGCGGCCCGGCCCGGACGATGATGATGCGATCGCCGGCGCTCGCCCTCATGACGCCGCTTCATGCGCCACTCGCGCTCATCGCGGACGGCGGCGCCCGGCGAACCGTCGACCCCGCCCACGACCTCGCCGAACCGTGTGCCGGTGGGGGCGATGGCGCTCCAGCTCGCCGCTCGCCGCGCGGCCCGGTGGTCGTGGTGCGGCAGCTCATCGCGTTCGGGCGAACCGCGCACGATCATCTCGGCGTCCCCTGCCTCGGCCATCAGCGCCGCGTGCGCCGGGCCGTCCATCAGCCTCTTGCACCGGGCCGACGCGGATCCTTGATCGGCAGGCCCAGGATCCCTGCCGCTGCCCCTCCTCGCTGATCACGCGCAGCGCCCCGGGGGGCGGCCTCCGATGTTCCTCACGACTTCGTCCGGTCGGGCGTGGGCGGCGCCCTCCTCCGAGGACGACATCCAGATCGTCGGCGAGGCCGACACCGCCCAGCAGACCCTGGGCCCGCATGCCGGGCGCCCGCTCCCACGTCACCGTGCGCCGCGAAATCCGCTCCGCCATGCCCGGGATCGCCTGCCTCATGCTGACCTCCTTAAAGGATCACGGTCGCGTCGACCGGGATCCTTTCCCCGGGCCTGATCACGATCCGGTCTCCTACGGTCACGTCCTCGACCGGGATTCCGGCAGGTGGCCGGCGGCGGCATGTGGGGACTCGGGGACGGCCCTATCCGGTACTTGGCGGGTGCTCTCGAGTCCATCGTTCGTACGCCTGGACGGCGGTGGGCAGCGTGGGGAAGAGCCGGTCCGCGCCGATCCGGTCGGCGATCCCGAAGGCGCGCAGGTCGTCCATGAGGTCCTGTTTGACGCGGGCCAACGCGAACACGATGCCGCGCCGCTCCAGTTCCTCGCGGAGCGCTTCCATGGCGTCCAGGCCGGTGATGTCCACCTCGACGTTCGCCTCGACGTTCAGGACGAACCAGCGCGCCTCCCCGTCGGCGGCGTCGAGCGATGCAAGGGCCCGGCGCTTGAAGTCGACGGCGTTGGCGAAGAACAGCGGCGAGTCGTAGCGGTAGATCACCAGGCCGGGGATCACGGTCGCTTCTGGATAGTCGTCGATATCGTGCATCCCCGCCAGGCCGGGCACCCGTCCCAGGATCGCGTCGTGCGGCCGGGCCACCCGCGCCAGCAGGTCCAGCACCGACAAGCCGATCGCGACGAGCACGCCGTAAAGGATGCCGAAGGCGAGGACGCCGACCAGCGATGCCAGGGCCAGCAGCAGTTCGCTGCGGCGGAACGCCGCGAGCCTGCGGAACCCCGCCACGTCGACGAGGCGGGTCGCCGCGTAGATGACGATCGCCCCCAGCGTGGCCATCGGGAAGAGCGCCAGCAGCGGACCGAGGAACAGCAGGACGCACAGCACGGCCACCAGCGTGACCAGCGAATACACCTGGGTACGGGCCCCAGAGGCGACCGCGATGGCCGTGCGGCTCCCGCTGCTGCTCACGGGGAGGCCGTGCACGAGCCCCGCCCCGATGTTGGCCGGGCCCAGCGCCAGGAGCTCCCGGTTGCCGTCGACCTCCTCCCCCGGGGCGGCGAAGGCGCGTGCGGTCAGCACGTTGTCGGTGAACCCCACCAGCAGGACGCCGACGGCGGGCAGGAGCAGGTCGGGCAGCGCGTCCAGGGGAGGTACGACCGGTCGCGGCAGCCCGGCGGGAACCTCGCCCACGACCTTGATCCCGGCCTGGTCCAGGCCGAAGACGGCCACCGTGACGGTCGCCAGCAGGACGGCCAGCAGCGGCCCTGGAGCCCGCGGGAAGCGCCATTGGACGCCGAAGAGGAACAGCAGGCTCGCCAGCGAGAGGGCCAGCGTCCCCATCTGGACGTCGCCGAGGCCCCGTGCGAAGGACATCACCTCGTCGAGGAAGGTGTTCCCCTGCGTGGGGACGCCGCTGATCTTCTCCAGCTGTCCGGCCACCATGACCACGGCGACCCCGGCCATGTAGCCGACGAGGATCGGGCGGGAGAGCATGTCCGACGCGAATCCCAGGCGCAGGCACCACGCCCCCAGCGCCAGCAGCCCCACCATCACCGCGAGCCCCGCGGCCAAACCCGCGTACACGGCGGTGTCTCCCCCGGCCAGCGGAGCGACGACGGTGGCCGTCATGAGAGCGGTCGTGGACTCCGGCCCGACCGAGAGCCGGCGCGAGGAGCCCAGCGCCGCGTAGGCCACCAGCGCGGGGACCATCGCCCACAGGCCGGCCACCGGGGGCAGTCCCGCCAGCCCCGCGTACGCCATGACCTGCGGTACCAGATAGGCCGCGACCGTGATCCCGGCGAGCACGTCGCCGCGCCACCACGATCGCGGATAGTCGGGCCACCGCGGGCGTCCCGCGTGCCGGACCTTCCGCAAGAGTCCGATCATCGTCCCGGCGCGCCGGCCTTCGGACTCCCGCGTCACCTGGTTCGGGCCACGACGACCGGGCAGCGGGCGTGGTGGATCACGCCGTGGCTGACCGATCCGAGCCGGGGGAGGTCGAGCCGGCCGTGGCCATGGGCGCCGACGACCAGCAGATCGGCCTGGCGCGAGGCGTCCGACAGCGCGGCGACGGGATGCTCGCGCACGACCTCCTCCAGCACCTCGATGCCGGGGTGGGCCTTGCGCCAGGGAGCGTGCGCTTCAACGATCTCCCAGCGCAGCCTCTCTTTCACTTCCCGTTCATCGATCAGGTCGGCCTCGATCTCTCCCAGGCGCCAGGCATGCAGCACACGGACTCGGGCCCCGCGCGTCGCGGCGGCCTCGAAGGCGTATCCCAGCGCAGGGGCCGGGTCGGTGGCAAGGTCGATGCCGACGAGGATCTCGCCGTGGCCGGGTCCGGCGTCGCCGCGTACGATCACGACCGGGCCGGCGGCGTGCGTCGCCAGCCGCAGGCCGGTGGACCCGAGCATGAGGCCGGCGAATCCGCCCAGGCCGCGGTTCCCCACCACCACCTCGAAGGCCCGCCGGGACTGGTCCCGCAGTGCCGTGGCGGTGTTGTCGGTGACCAGTTCCGTGGTCACCTCGATTCCGGGACGCCCCTCGCGTGCCAGGTGCTCGGCCGCCTCGAGGATCCTCCTCCCGGCCGCGGTAACGCTGTCGGCCACGCGACTGGGCGCGAACAGCGGCAACTCGTACAGCCCCTTGTCGATCGAGTGCACGATGTGCAGTGGGCGCCCGCGCGACGCCGCCTCGTCGGCGGCCCACTCGACGGCGCGGTCGGCCCCGGCGGAGGCGTCGGTGCCCACGACGATGGGATCGGACATCTTCCTCAGCTCCTCCGGGGCTTCAGGCCACTTGCTCCGCCGCTCCGATGTCGATCTCGACTTGGGGCGGACTGAGCAGGGTGTTGTGGAGGGTGCACCGTTCGACGGCGGCCCGGAAGCGTCCTTCGTGCGCCTCCGGCAGGCGGACCGGTGGCCGAAGCGACAGGTCGATGCGCGCGATGCGGGCCGGGGAGGCCGCGTTCATGGTGAAGCGGGCACTGACCGCCAGCCCCTGCGCGGGCAGGCCGTGCGAGGCGAGGTAGCGGCGACCGTAGTGTGCCGCGCAGGCGGCCAGTCCCGCCACGAACACTTCGACGGGCGTCGGCCCGGCGTCCATGCCGCCCGCCGAGAACGGCTGATCGATGTGGATCACGTGGTCGCGGATCAAGATGGCGAACGCGTCATCCTCACGGTGGATCACACTGATGTCGTCCATGGCCGTCCCCTTCCACATCACGGAGTGCCCGATATCGGCGATGCCTGTCGACTACAGCGTCACCGCCGCAGCCGTCTCCGACTCAGGGGCGAAGGTCCCGATCGACGGGGCCGAGCGTCCACTGCGCCGGGACGATGCCCGGCCGACGCCAAGCCCTAACCGCGCTCGGCCGGGTGGGTGTACAGGTCGAGCAGGCGCATCCGGGTGGCCTGCAGCCGGTCGACGATGATCTCGCTGAACCGGCTGGACAGCTCGTAGGCCATCGCGGGGTCGATCGCGCACAGCGCGCGGACCAGGGGGCCGTCGAACTCCAGCGCGCGCACCGGCGCCCGCGCGACCGCTCCGAACCGCCACCGGTACGGGGCGTGCAGCCAGGACCAGCCCAGCACCGCGCCCGGCCCGAAGGTCTCGATGATGACCGAGCCCCGGCCGGGCACGTGCAGATCGAGTGCCACCATGCCCGCCTGCAGGATCCAGAACCGGTCCGCGGGGCCGCCCTCGTCGAAGATGCGCTGCCCGTCCGGGAACTCGACCTGCCGGGCCGTGCTCGCGAGCCGGTCCAGCGCCGCTCTGGGCATGCCGGCGAAGAACGCCTCCCGCGCGAGGGGTGCCTCATCGATCATGGCCATCCCCCGACGGGACGATCGCGACCGCGCAGGGAGCGTGCTGCAGCATGGCGCCGCTGGTCGCGCCCGGCAGCAGCGGGTCGAACCCACCGGTCCCCCGGGTCCCGACCACCACGAGATCGGCGTCGCGGGCCGCTTCGAACAGCGCTTCGCGCGGCGGGGTCAAGATCACGGACGCGGCGGCCCCGACTCCCGGACACCTGACCCGCCAGGGCTCCACGGCCTGCTCCAGCCGCGTCTCGGTCACCTGCCGCAACTTCTCCTCCTCCGAGAACAGCGCGAGATCATGCTCGGGCGCGGCGCTGGGCTCCCAGCAGCCGTGGACGGCGCGCAGCGACCATCCGCGCAGCGCCGCCAACTGGAACGCGAAGGCCAGGGCCGCCTCGCCCCCCGGCGAACCGTCGACGCCGGCGACGACCCGTCCATGATCGGTACCCGTCGAACGCACGACCACAACCGGGCGAGCGGAACGGGCGGGAAGGCGCAGCGCGGTGGATCCCAGCGACAGTTCCCCCTGCTCGTGCGAACCCACGACCGCCAGCTCGGCTCCCCGAGCCTCGCGCGTCAGCTCCGCCGCCCAGCGCAGGGCCTCCTCGCTCTCCTTGGACCCGTCATAACCGACGAGGACATATCTCCCCATGACCGGCCCTCCTCCCCGGTCCCCGACCGGTGCCCGTCGAACCGCACCGGCCTGCCACCATGGGACAACGGTCCAGGTCAGCCCCCCAGAGGCGAACGTCCCGAACCGGCGGGACCTGCGCCCACCGCAAGCCTGGGCCCAAAGATTTCTATGCCCCGGGCCCCTCGCCTCTGCAGCGGGTGACGCTCCGGTGGAGGGGCAGAGGTCGACGAAGGAGGTCTCCATGCGGTTGGCACCTGTTCAACGACGCATGAATCCCTGGCTGCCGCTCACTCAAGCCGAGCGACGCCTGGAAACGCCCCTGATCGACGGCCGACCAGCCGCCTGACGAACGCCTCCTGGTCCTAGGACCTTCGCCCCTCCTTCCCCGCCTCCCCACTGCCTAGCGTCGAAACCGGGACAAGGGAGGAATTCCATGCAACGCCGAACGGTCGAGCAGGTCATGACCACGCCGGTCATCGCGGTGGTCGAGGAGACCCCCTTCAGGGAGATCGCCGAGGCCCTGGCCGAGCACTCCATCAAGGCCGTACCGGTGATCGACCGGGACCGCCGCGTCGTCGGCATCGTCAGCGACGCCGACCTGCTCCACAAAGAGGAGTTCAAGGAGCCGGGCGGCGTGCAGCGGCGGCTGTTCGAGGGCCGGCGGCGCCGCTCGGCCCGCGCCAAGGCGGCCGCCGGCGACGCCGCCGGGCTGATGAGCACACCGGTGGTCACCCTGACCGACGACATGCCCGTGGCCAAGGCCGCCAGGACCCTGGCCGAGCACGGTTACAAGCAGGCCCCGGTCATCGACCGCGCCGGACGGCTGACCGGCATCGTGACCCGCTCCGACCTGCTCCGCCTCTTCCTGCGCTCGGACGAGGACATCCGCGACGAGATCATCCGTGAGGTCCTCATCCGCGGCCTGTGGCAGGATCCCGCGCGCATCCGCGTCCGCGTGCACGAGGGCGTCGTCGGCCTGTCCGGCCGTTTGGAGACCAGAAGCCTGGTCGCCGTCTGCGTACGGCTCACCGCCGCCACCGAAGGCGTCGTCGACGTGGTGGACGAACTCACCTTCGTCCACGATGACACCGCCATCCCGGCCTCCCCGGAGGTGTGACGCCGATGGGACC
Organism: Actinomadura rugatobispora; assembly: GCF_055379765.1. Taxonomy (NCBI): domain Bacteria; kingdom Bacillati; phylum Actinomycetota; class Actinomycetes; order Streptosporangiales; family Thermomonosporaceae; genus Actinomadura; species Actinomadura rugatobispora. The sequence goes on from NZ_AP029191.1 coordinate 11,735,287, forward strand.
CGCGCCCCCGAGCGCCGCCGTCACCGAAAGCCACTGCGGTGTGGTGTTCTTCACCGGTGACCGCGCCTACAAGCTGAAGAAGCCGGTCGACCTGGGCTTCCTGGACTTCCGGGAGCGGCGGGCCCGCGAACGCGCCTGCCGTCGTGAGGTCGAGCTCAACCGCCGCTTCTCTCCGGACGTCTACCTCGGCGTCGCCGACGTCCACGGCCCCGACGGCACCGCCTGCGACCACCTGGTCGTCATGCGGCGGATGCCTGCCGACCGCCGGCTCTCCACCCTGGTGGCCGCGCGTGCCCCGGTCGACGGGGCGTTGCGCGCCACGGCCCGCACGCTGGCCTCCTGGCACGCCCGGGCCCCGCGCGGACCGGGGATCTCCGCGGCCGGGACACAGGACGCGCTGCTGGGCCGCTGGACCGACGGCTTCGACCAGGTCCGCCCCTTCCACGGCCGGGCCATCGACGCCGCCGAGGCCACCGAGATCGAGGCGCGCACACGCGATTTCCTCACCGGACGGGCCCCGCTGTTCGACGCCCGCATCGCCGACGGCCGTGTCGTCGACGGCCATGGGGACCTGCTGGCCGACGACGTGTTCTGTCTGGACGACGGCCCGCGGATCCTGGACTGCCTGGAGTTCGACGACCGGCTCCGCAGCCTGGACGGCCTCGACGACGCCGCCTTCCTGGCCATGGACCTGGAACGCCTCGCCGCCCCCGACCTGGCCGAGCGCTTCACGGACTGGTACTGCGAGTTCGCCGCCGACCCGGCCCCGCCCTCCCTCCGCCACCACTACGTTGCCTACCGCGCGTTCGTCCGCGCCAAGGTGGCCTGCCTCCGCCATGCCCAAGGCGACCCGCGGGCCGCGGCCGAGGCCGGAGCCCTCTCCGAGGTCGCCCTGCGCCACCTGCGCGCCGGCGCCGTCGGGCTCGTCCTCGTCGGCGGCCTTCCCGGCACGGGCAAGACCACCCTCGCCGGCGCGATCGCCGACCGGCTTGGCTGCACGCTGCTCAGCAGCGACCGGATCCGCAAGGAACTGGCCGGGCTCGCCCCCGACGCGCCGGCCGCCGCCGCGTACGGCGCGGGCATCTACACCCCCGAATGGAGCCGCCGCGCCTACGCCGAGCTGACCCGCCGAGCCTGCAGCCTGCTGGGCATGGGCGAGACCGTCGTCCTGGACGCCTCCTGGACCTTCGAGGACCACCGCGATGCCATCATCGCGCTCGCCCACCAGGAGGGCGCCGAACTGCACGCCCTGCGTTGTGAGGCGCCTTCGGCGGTCACCGTCGAACGCCTCCGTACGCGACGGCACCTCGTGTCCGACGCCGACAGGCACGTCGCCGAAGCCATGGCGGAGTCCGCCGCCCCATGGCCTGAGGCCGCCACCATCGACACCAGCGGCCCTGTGGACACATCGCTCGACCAGGCCCTGGCTGTCGTCCGCCCGCACGGTGCCGAAGACGTCTGGCACCGCTGCCCCACGATGGCCCCCGACTGAGCTCGAGGGGAGCCGGGGCCGCGACGGAACTCGGAGTAGAGACAGTGAGGAGAGCGACGATGACCGCGCTTGTGCCGTTGGAGGAGCGAACCGTGGCCGAGGTGATGACGATGGACCTGCTCACCGTCGCCGCCCAGGAGTCGGTGCTGATGGCATGGGAGCTGATGTGCCGGGCGGAGGTCCACCACCTGCCCGTGGTGGACGTCGAGGGCGGTTTCCTGGGTGTCGTGGACGCCGAGACGCTCACCGCCTCCTGGGACGCCATAGGGCCGCGCAGGGCGCGCAAGCCCGTCACCGCGTTGCTCGATGATCGCTCGAAGGCGTCCGTGCGCCCGGCCGCGCCCGTCCCGGAGGCGGCCCGGGCGATGATGGAATCGGGCCGCGACCACGTCGCCGTCACCGACTCCCACGGCGCCCTGGTCGGCCTGGTCACCGCGCATGATCTCATCGGCGAACTGGCGGGCGCGGAACTTCCCAGGAACGCCCAGCGATCGGGCATGCCGTCGCTAGGGTCGAACCCGTGCTGCCGGCCGACACGCCGGCGTCCCCGTCCCGGGCACGGCGACGCGTCCCGGACCCAACTGCGGCGCCGCGCACCGGCACCTCCCACCAGGGCCGGCCGGACGCGCGCGCGAGGCGTTCTGGAGACCTCGCGGCCGGCGATCACGAAGGGGGCGAGGCGGCGGACGACCGAGGCTCCCGCGCGAACCGGCCCGACGGGTGAACGCCCCCGGTCCCAGCGGGACCCCGGTTCCACACCGCTGCCGTCCGCGTCACGTCCCGGCGGCCCGTTCGTGGGCGTGGAAGATCGCCACCGGGCAGAGCGCGTGGTGGACCAAGGCGTGACCGACCGATCCGAGCAGCAGCCCGCGGACGCCGCCCAGGCCGCGCGAGCCCACCACGAGCAGGCGTGCCCCGGAGGACGCGCGCATCAGGACCTCCCGGGGCGCGCCCTCCACGACCTGCGTTCGGACGTCCACGGCAGGGTGGCGCTCGCGCCCGGGGATCAGAAGCTGCTCCAAGCGCGTCTCGGCGGCTTCGCGCAGCCCCTCGGCGTCCACCAGCGGCGGCAGGTCGTCCGGCCGCGCGTCCTCCCAGGCGACCAGAACGGTCAACGGAGCACCGTGCGCGTCGGCCTCGGTGAACGCCAGTGCCAGGGCGGCGCGGGAACCGGGAGAACCGTCCACGCCGACCACCACGCGCGCCGGCCCCTGCTCGGGCGCGGGCTCGGGCTCGGGCTCGCCGCGCACGACCACCACGGGGCACGGGGCGTGCGCGGCCAGGTGGGCGCCGACCGATCCGAGCATGAGCCCGGTGAATCCGCCCCAGCCGCGCGAGCCGACCACGATGAGGTCGGCGTGAGAGCCTGCCTCGATGAGCCTGGCCGCCGGTGTTCCCCGTTCGAGCACGGGCTTCACCTCGAGATCAGGTGCCGTTTCGCGGAGGTGCCCGACGCCGTTCTCCAGGGTCTCCTGGGCCACCGTGCGCAGGTCCACCACGGGCATGCCCATCGATGAGCCGACGTTGAGCTCCCACACGTGGACCACGGTGAGCGGGACCCCGCGGGCACCGGCCTCGGCGGCGGCCCAGTCCAGCGCCCGGACACCGGCGTCGGAACCGTCGTATCCGACGACCACGCCGTTGATCGTGTTCATGCTCCCCTCACTTCCCGGCCTCTGGCCCGAGCAGCGCTTCCTCGATGCGCCTGGCGACACCCGCGGCGGCCTCCTCGACCTGGGGCGTCAGCCCGGGCCCGAGACCGAAGTCGAGGCCCTCGATCGCGTGGACGCGCAGCCGGCGGGGCATGCGGTCGACCGCCCGCCCCAGTTCGACCGCGTGCTCCAGTCCGAGCGCGTGGCTGCTGGCCGCCGGGCCGCCGCCCTCCTGACCGAGCTTTTCTCCGCCCGTCGCTTCCATGTCCATCTCGTGGACGCGGCCAGGACGGGGCGGGTCGGCGCGCACGGCGTCGACGACGATGGCGAGGAGCGCCCCGCTCCATAGTTCGATGAGGCGGGCGGGTTCGCCGTCGGTCACCGCCAGGGTCGCCGGGACCTTGCCGCGCAACGCCTCGACCACCGCCGGGCCGGCGCCGTCGTCGCGGCGGAAGGTGTTGCCCACGCCGATGACGACGACGCCCTCCGCGATCATGTCCGCTCCACGGTCAGGTCGAGGAAGTGGGTGGAGCAGGAGATGCACGGGTCGTAGTTGCGGATGGCCTGTTCGCACTGGCGGGCCAGGCTGTCGTCGTCCAGGTGGAGGCGTCCTGCGACGAAGCGCGCCAGGTCGTCCTCGATCGCGCCCTGGTTCTGCGACGTGGGCGGGACGATGCGGGCCGAGGTGATCAGGCCGTCCCCGTCGAGCGCGTAGCGGTGGAACAGGACGCCGCGCGGCGCCTCGCTCACGCCGTGCCCGGTGCCCTCGCGCGGCGGCACCGGCACCGACGGCCGCTCGGGCGGTTCGTAGGAGCCGATCAGCCGGAGCGCCTCGTCGATCGCGTAGACGATCTCGACGGCGCGCACCAGGATGCTCTGGAACGGGTTCCGGCATTCGGCGCCCAGCCCCGCCCGCTCGGCGGCCTCCAGCGCCAGCGGTGACAACCGGTCGCGGTTGAGGGAGTAGCGTGCCGTCGGCCCGGTCAGGTACCGCCCGCCGTCGTCGGTGAAGCGGGCGTGCAGGGCCGTCGAGTGGGGCACCTGCTCCTCGGTGACGCGCTGTTCGAAGGCGTCGGCCGTGAAGGACCGCCCGGCGCTGCTGTGCAGGACCCCTCGTTCGATGGGGTACCGGTCGGCCGACAGCGCCAGATGCTCGTGATCATGGGTGAAGTCGGGGAAGTCGAACCCGGCCGCCCATTCGACGGTGTCCAGGGCGTCGTCGAGGGCCCGGCGCAGCGGCTCTGCGAGCGGCGCCAGGTCGCCGGGGGCGGGAGCCCGGTAGAAGCCGCCGACCCGGACGTTCACCGGGTGGATGGAGCGCCCCCCGATCGTTTCCATCAGGGCGTTTCCGGCCTTCTTCAGCCGCAGCCCCCGCTGGACGACGTCCCGGTGGTCGCGGGCCATCTCGACCGCGCCCGGATAGCCGAGGAAGTCGGGCGCGTGCAGCAGGTAGACGTGCAGCGCGTGGCTTTCGATCCACTCGCCGCAGTACAGCAGCCGCCGCAGCTCGTCCAGGCGCCCGTCCAGGGTGACGCCGCAGGCGGCCTCGACGGCCTGGCAGGCGCTCGTCTGGTAGGCGACCGGGCAGATCCCGCAGATCCGGGCGGTGATGTCGGGAGGCTCGGTGTGGGCCCGGCCCCGCAGGAACGCCTCGAAGAAGCGGGGCGGCTCGTAGATGTTCAGCCGCACCTCTTCGACGCGGGCGTCCCGGACCCGGACGTACATCGCCCCCTCGCCCTCGACCCGGGCCAGTGCCCCGACGGTGAGGCTGCGGTCATGCCGGTGGGTCATCCTCGTCGTCCTCGTGCTCGGCGCCGTCGTTGAACGCGGCGACGTTGAAGGTGGACAGCACCCGGTGGGTCTCGTCCTCGGTCATGTCGAGCCAGGGCAGCAGGCCGCGCGTGTTGGGGCGCTCCCCGCTCCAGTTCGGCGAGGGCCCGAAGCAGCCGTAGCAGCCGCGCCCGTAGGCCGGGCAGATCGCTCCGCAGCCGGCATGGGTCACAGGCCCCAGGCAGGGCGTTCCCCTGGCGACCATGACGCACACGGTGCCGCGGCGTTTGCACTCGAAGCAGACACTGTGCCCTGGAATATCGGGTTTGCGGCCGACCAGGAACGCGGTCAGGACCTCCAGCAGCTGCCGCCGGTCGATCGGGCACCCCTGCAACTCGAAGTCGACCTTCACGTGCGCGGCGATCGGCGTCGACCGGTCCAGCGTCGCGACGTACTCGGGCCGGGCGTACACGACCGAGGCGAACTCGCGCACGTCGGCGAAGTTGCGCAGCGCCTGGACGCCGCCGGCGGTCGCGCAGGCCCCGATGGTCACCAGCGTCCGGGAGATCTCCCTGACCTTCAGGATCCGTTCGCGATCCTCCGGCGTGGTGATCGATCCCTCCACCAGCGACACGTCGTAGGGACCGCCCGCCACGCCGCTGGAAGCCTCCAGGAAATGCGCGATCTCCACCTCACCGGCCAGCTCCAGCAGCTCGTCCTCGCAGTTCAGCAGGGTCAGCTGGCAACCGTCGCAGGACGCGAACTTCCACACGGCCAGCGTCGGTTTCTCCGCCTTCCTCATGGCTCCTCCCCCAGGGCCTCCGAACACCTAGAGCTCTCGTACCGCCATCAGCGGGACGGCGCTCTCGTACGGGACGACCGGCCCGTCACGGCACAGCAGCAGCGGGCCGAGCTGGCAGTGACCGCACCATGCGACGCCGCACTGCATGTTGCGCTCCAGCGAGACCCGCACGTCGGCGGCCGACACCCCCCGTGCGACCAGCGCCTCGGCCGTGAAACGCATCATGACCTCCGGGCCGCAGACGAACGCGGCGGCGCCCGCCGGGCCGATCTCGACCCGGTCGGCCAGCGCGGTGATCAGGCCGACATGCCCGGACCAGCGGAAGTCGGCGCGGTCCACGGTGACCTCGCCCCGGGCGCCGAGCGAGCGCCACCGGTCGAGTTCGGCCGTGTAGAGCAGGTCCTCGGGGGTGCGGGCGCCGATCATCACCGTGATCCGCCCGTAGGAGTCCCGGTCCGCGAGCGCGTGCAGCACGGCGGCCCGCAGCGGCGCCAGGCCGATGCCGCCCGCCGCGAACACCACGTCGCGCCCGCGCGCCTCCTCGATGCCCCACGCCGTGCCGAACGGACCGCGCAGACCGATCACCCCGCCCGTCTCCGTGGCGCACAGGGCCCGGGTGACCGCCCCGACCCCCCGGACCGTCTGCTCGATCCGGGGCAGAACGCCGCTCACGGAGATGGGCACCTCCCCGACCCCGAAGGCGTACATCATCGTGAACTGCCCGGGCCGGGGCCGCGCGATCGCTGCCGCGACGGGCTCCAGCCCCACGGTGACGGTGTCATCGGTGTCCGCCCGCCGGGCCGCCACCCGGTACGGCACAGGGGTCATCGCATCCATCACCGACGCCGATCGGGTACCACCGCCACCGGGCAGCGGGCGCGATGGAGCATCGCGTGGCCGACCGAGCCGAGCAGCAGGCCGGTGAAGCCTCCCCGTCCCCGCGTCCCCACGACCAGCAACTCGGCGCTGGCCGAAGCCTCGGCCAGGGCGGGGGCGGGGCGCGCGTGCACGACCTGCCGTCTGAACGGCACGTCAGGGTGCTCGGCCTCGCAGCCCGCCGCGAAATCCGCCAGGGCCGCATCACATTCCTCCGTCACCACCTCCGGTTCGAAGAACAGGGTTTGCCCGGCCCTCGGATCCTCGGCCAGGGGCTGGGTCCAGGCCAGCACCGCCCGCAGCGACGTCCCGCGCAGCGCCGCCTCCCCGAACGCGAACTCCAGGGCCGCCGCGCTGCCGGGTGAGCAGTCCACCCCGACGACGACCCCGGCGGCCGGGGCCTCGGCGGCCGGCTCCTGAGCCGCCGGTTCCCCGGCCTGCCCCACAGGCCGGCCGAGGTGCACCGCCACGGCCGGGCACGACGCGTGTGAGATCACCCGCAGCGCCACCGAGCCCGGCAGGAGCCCGGCCGGTCCGCCCGCACCGTGGCCGCCCACCACGACCATGGCCGCCCCGCCCGACTCCTTGATCAGGACGTCGGCGGGCCGGCCGCCGACCTGCCGGCCGGACACCTTCACCCGGGGAGCCGCGGCCACGGCTCGCCCCAGCGCCTGCTCCACGACCGCCTCGCCGTTGGCGTGCGTCCACTTCCGGATCGCCTCGCTCCGCGGGCCCGCCGGAAGGTCGAACAGCCGGGGAGCGATCGCGTACACGACGCGGAGGGGAGCGCCCCTGCGCGCGGCCTCCGTCGCCGCCCACTCGACCGCGACCAAGCCGTACTCGGAGTCGTCGACCCCCGCGACGATCTCGTCCATACCCACGACGCTAGCCTCCGTGGCAGCTCAGAGCCGGGGACCTTGGTCCTGGTCCGGCACTCCGATGGCCCCGCTCCGGGCCGGGAGAGGCCGGTCACGCGCCGCCCGTCCGCTCTCGTTCCGCGTGGAAGACGGCCGCCTCGGCGGTGATGTCGATGCCGACCGGGCACCACACGATGCAGCGGCCGCAGCCCACGCAGCCCGAGGAACCGAACTGGTCGTACCAGGTGCCGAGCTTGTGGGTCATCCACTGCCGGTACCGGCTGCCCGGCGAGGCCCGCACGCTCCCACCGGGCAGATGGGAGAAGTCGAGGTCGAAGCACGACTCCCACCGCTGCCACCGCTCGGCATGATCACCGGTCAGGTCGGTGACGTCCTCGGTCGTGGTGCAGAAGCACGTCGGGCACACCATCGTGCAGTTGCCGCACGACAGGCAGCGCCCCGCCACCTCCTCCCAGTGCGGGGAGCCGAGGGCGTCCTTCATCAGGTCGTGCAGATCGGCCGCGGGCATCTCCCGCCCCATGTGGTCGGCGGCCTCCGCGACCTCCGCGTCCGCCCGCGCACGGACGTCATCGCCCGCGGCCTCGCACGGGATGCTCTCCAGCAGCCGCTCCCCCGCCTCCGACCCGGTTTCGGCCAGGAACCGGGCGGAGCCGTCCCCGTCCACCAATTCGGTGAGCACCAGGTCATATCCGGGGCCGGCCCGCGGACCCGTGCCCATGGACGCGCAGAAGCAGGTCTCCCCCGGCTCGGTGCAGTTGACCGACACGACGAAGACCTGCTCGCGGCGCCTCCGGTAGGCGGTATCGGCGTGCTCGCCCCCCATGAGCACCCGGTCCTGGACCAGGATCGCCCGGAGATCGCACGGGCGTACGCCCAGGAACGCGTACCGGGGCGCCTCCTCGGGCCGGTCATCGATCGCGAAACCGCCCTCGGTCCGATCGGCCTGCCACAGTCGGACCCGGGGCTCGAGCAGATAGGGCTTCCACGACTGCGGGCCCGCCGAGTGCCCGAAGGCCGCACGATCATCCCGCCGCCGCACCCGGTAACCGCCCGGGGCGAGCGTGACGCCCCACCCGTACGGGAGATCGTCGGCCGACGACAGCTCGTCCAGCACGATCGCCTCGTCCCGGACGGTCGGCCCGACGACGGTGTACCCGGCCGCCCGCAGCGCGCCGAACAGCCCGCGCACGTCCGCCAGCAGCACCGGAGACATGATCGTCACCCCACCTTCCGCTCAGGCACTCTGGTTCCCAGCCAACGACCACCGACACTGCTTTGACCAGGGTCTTTGGGCCCGAGCCCCGCGCTCCGCCCGGTCACGACCGGAGCCCGTTCCCCGACCGCGACGAAGCAGACCCACGACCGGCCCCGGGACCTTGGCCCCTTCCAGGGCACATCCAAGGGCGGCGGTTCAGGCCCGGCCGACCGAAGGGGTGACCGCCACCGTGCAGGGTGAGTGCTGCAACAGCGCCGTGCTGGTCGCCCCCAGCACCAGGGACCTCACGGTGCCGGTGCCCCGGTCGCCCACGACGGCCAGATCGGCCCTCTCGGCGGCCCGCAGCAGGGCGGTCCGCGGGCCCTCCATGATCAGGGAGGTGTCGACCTCGACCCGCGGGTACTTGTGCCGCCACGCCGCGACGGCACGTTGCAGCAGCGCACCGCACGACCGTTCCAGCTCCTCGTGATCGGCGAACAACGCCAGGTCGGACCCGGCGACCGCGCCCGGCTCCCAGCATCCGTGGACCGCCTCCAACCGCCACCCCCTCAGCGCCGCCTCCTCGAAGGCGAACGCCAGCGCCGCGTCGCTGCCCGCCGAACCGTCGACGCCCACCATGACCCGGCCGTGCACGGGCTCGGCCGGGCGCACGGTCACCACGGGCACGTGCGCGCGCCCGGGCAGTTGCAGGACGGTCGACCCGATCAACGGCGATCCCTGTTCATGCGAGCCGATCACGACCAGTTCCGCCTCGTACGACTCGTGCATCAACGCCGCATAGGCCGGTCCGTCCGCCAGCCGCTTCTGGATGCGCAGCGATGGTGCCAACTCCCGCGCCTGGTGCACTCCGCGCTCCAACACGTGCAGGCCCATCCGCTTCACGGTCTCCTCAAGGTCCAAGTCGACATGGCCGATCGGATAGGGCCAGCGCCAGCAATGGCACACCACCAGCTGGCTGCGCCGAAGCCGGGCCTCCTCCACCGCCCAGCGCAGCGCCCGCTCGCCTTCCTTCGTCCCCTCATAACCGACCAGCACGCTCGGATACATGGCCCCTCCTCACGCGATGGCGACGGGCGTCGCCGTCGTTCGAACCCCTGAGTTCAGGCTCGGGCCATCGCTGCGCGGCAGGTAGAGGCGAAAGTCCCAGGCCATCGCTTCGCGAAGGGACCAAAGCCTCTTGGCCCGCGAACGTGCCCTGGACGAGGGTCGAAGGGGAGCCGGCCAGGAGACCGGCAGCCGCACCTCAGCGAGAACGGCAAGGAACGAGCACGATGACGGGTGGACTGATCACCGACCTGTACGAGCTCACCATGGCGGCGAACTACCTGCGCCGCGGGATGAACGGCCCGGCCACCTTCAGCCTGTTCGTCCGTGACCTGCCGCCCGATCGCGGGTACCTCGTCGCCTGCGGGCTGGAGGACTGCCTGGCGTTCGTGGAGGACTACGGCTTCACCGAGGAGGACCTGGACTACCTCCGCGAGGAACAGCACTTCGACACGGCGACGCTGCGGGCACTGGAGAAGCTGCGGTTCACCGGCGACGTCTGGGCCGTTCCGGAAGGCCGGGTGGTGTTCCCCGGAGAACCGCTGCTGGAGGTGACCGCCCCGATCGCCGAAGCACAACTGGTCGAGACGGTCGTGCTCAACCACCTCACCTTCCAGACCTCGATCGCCACCAAGGCCGCCCGGTGCGCGCGAGCGGCCGGTGCGGCACGGGTCATCGACTTCTCCTTCCGCCGCACCCAGGGCATCGACTCGGGGCTGGCCGTCGCCAGAGCCTCCTACATCGCCGGTTTCGCCGGCACCAGCAACGTGGAGGCGGCCCGCCGCCACGGCCTGCCCGCCGTGGGCACCATGGCCCACTCCTTCGTCGAGGCCTTCCCCGACGAACAGGCGGCCTTCGAGGCGTTCACCGCGGATTTCCCCGACCGGACGACCCTGCTGGTCGACACCTATGACACTCTCGACGGCGTCCGCGCCGCGATCCGCACCGCGCTCCGCGCCGGCGGGCCCGGCCTCCTCAGCGGGATCAGGCTCGACTCCGGAGATCTGGGCGCCCTCGCCGTTCAGGCCCGCCATCTGCTGGACCAAGCCGGCATGTCCGGTACCCGCATCGTGGCCAGCGGCGGGCTCGACGAGTTCAGCATCGCCGACCTCACCGCCGCCGCGGCGCCCATCGACGTCTACGGGGTCGGCACCAGGATGGGCGTATCAGCCGACGCGCCCTCCCTGGACAGCGCCTACAAACTGGTGGCCTTCGAGGGCCGGCCGGTCATGAAACTCTCCACGGGCAAGGCCACCGCCCCCGGCGCCAAGCAGGTGTATCGCAGGGCGGAACGCGACGTCATCACGCTGCGGGACGAGCCCGCACCGCACGGCACGCACCCCCTGCTCCTTCCGGTGATGCGCGGCGGCCGCCGGATCTCCCCAGCCGAGCCCCTCACCAGGGCCCGGGAACGATGCGAGGCAGACATCAATGCCCTGCCCGCTCCGATCACACGGCTGCGCCGTCCCGAAACCGCCACTGTGCGGCTCAGCCCACGGCTGGAGCAAACCCGCGACGACCTCCGCGCGGACCTGCTCTCCAGAGTTCGGCAGGCCCGCACACGCGAAATGATCGACGACGGCGCATGACGCGCTCAGCGCTGTCAGCAAACGCCGACCAACAAGGCAACCGGTCGCCTACCCCACTTCGGCCGAGATTGTTCGCGCCCCGCCTCGCGAAGCGAGGGCTTGGACCTCCGGCGTAGTCAAGAAATTCTCGAAGCAAGTTCGTGACATCATGCCCGATCGTGAGCAGGACAAAGGGAACGAATATCTTCTTTCGGTCTGATGGCGGTGGCGGTCCTCTGTTTGGGGGCATGCTCGGTCGGAGCCGAAGGCACCCCCTCAGGGGCCGGGCAAGGGGCCAATGCGGGGGCACAGCGTCCATCGCCTAGGCTCCCCCCTCGACGCGGTGAGCAGCGAACTTGAGCGCTCCTGGCCCGCCTACACCGCCGTCTACCGGGCTCTGACCGACGGCCACGTGTTCGACGGCGAGTCATACTCCGGCACCTGGCTGGTTTGTGTCCAGACCGAGGACGCCCGGGCCGAGAAAGTGGAACTCGGCTTCCTTCCCCCGCAGGTCCCCTGCCCGGCCGGCGGGCAGGTCGGCAACTGGCCCGCGGTGCCGAATTTCGTCGGCAAGAGCGGCACAGAGGCGAAAAGCACTGCCACACGGATCGGCTTTCCCAACGTCAGCAGCGAGCCCATCGTCCGCGAGGGCTGTGACGACCGCGAACACCTCGAACGCACCGTCTGCGGCCAGACCCCACCCGCCGGGCAGAGCATGCGTGAGCACTACGGATCAACACTCGCCCTACGGGTCGCCTACAGCAGAGGATCCTGCACGCCCTAGGACGTATTTCGGTAGAACGGCATCGGCCGAGCAAAAATCCGAGCCTCAGCATCTCACCTGTCGGCGTGGGACGGTGCGCTGCCCCACTCCCACGCCTCCATCAGGCCGACCTATTTCGCCAGGTGTTCACCGAGCTATCACTTGCCCTGCCCAAGCGCTTTGAGGGCGCGCTCGAACGCCCGTGCGTGCCCCGCCTCGTCGCGCGCATTGTGACGAAACAGCGCCGCCACCTTGACATCTCCGACCTTCTTCGCACGTCTGGCAAACGTCGGATATATCATGCGGGACTCGTACCACTCACCGGCGACGGCCTTGGTGAGGTTGGCGCGTGTCTTGCCGACGAACCCGCGAAGTCTTGCCTCCGCGGCAAAGTGCTCGCGCAGCTCCACGGCGGCGGCACCGCGGAACAGACGCGCCACCGCCCGGTTGCGGACGTGCCGCGCGAACCAGAGGTACTTGGCGTGGGCCATCGCCTCCCCGCGCATGGCCGTGTCCAGGTTGCGCAGTGTCCGCTTCGCCCGGACCTTTCGAGGGCCGGCGGGCACCTGCACCGCTTCGACCTTCGGCGGCGCCGGAACCTTTCCATGGCCGGTCTCCACCACACGCAGCGCGGCCCTGAAGGCGCGCAGATGCGTGCCCTCGTCACGGGCGATCTCAGCGAATCGTGCGGCGGCTTCGCGGTCGCCGTCGATCTTGGCCTCACGAGCGAACCGCGGATACATCGTGCCGTGTTCATAACTCTCGCCTGCGATGGCGTCGCGCAGGGCGGCCACGTCGCCGCGCGGCAGGCCACTCAGCTTGGCCTCTTCGGCGAAGTGCTCGCGCAACTCCACGGTGGCCGTCCGGTCGAAAAGGCGAGCGACCGTCTTCCGCCCCTCCCGCCGGGCCTGCACACCGTACAAGCGGTAGGACGCGTAGGCGAACGCCTCCCCTCCCATGGACTGCCGCAGGTCTGCCAGGGTCTGGGGCTTTGGTGTCCGGCCCGGCGGCGCACTGAACGATCCGGGCGTCGCGAAAGCAGCCCCCACGGGGGCGCACAGCATCAGCACGATTGCAGCCGTGGCGATACTTCGTGTGGGCAGATGCGCCATGAGACCCCCAAGTCCACGCGAAACCACTCTGAGGGGTTTCCTGACTACCCTCCGCGACCACGGGTAGTGGCGATCTGCCGAAACCTGATCGAGGCTTGACGGCAGACCCCGGCGCCCATTGCCCATCCCGTTCGTCAGCAATCAGTCACCCGTCCGAACTGAAAGACGGTTCAACTGCGTGGATTGCCGCCAAGTCTCCAAAACCACCCACATCGTTGATGGGAAATGTGTTGGCTGGTCAGTGCTGCCTACCGTTGAACCATCCAGCCCGTCGTAGGGTGCGAATGCCCCGGCAGGGGCGATATGACTCGCCGCCCGCCCTCCGCGTGACGACGAACGAGAAGTCCCCGCCTGGCACGGCCCGGTGGTCGACCGGGCCCGCCCCCTCGTCCACCGCCCCGGACGCCGCGGAGATCCCGACAGACAGGGCAGACCGGTCCGTTCGGTGAGCAAGTGGATCTTCGACCCAGGCACCCCGGTCGACAGGTTTCGAGCCCGTCAGCCCCCCTTTCGTGGCCCGAACGTTGACCGAGTCGATCGCGCACCGCGACCAGTTCAGCGCCCCCGCTGCGCCCAGTTCGTCCAGCATCACCCGGTGCAGCTTGGCCCACACCCGCGCATCGCTCCACTCGAGCAGCGGTAGATGGTCTGCCAGATGGCGCCAACCACCGGCGGGCCCTGCTGCCAGGTGCAGCCGGTGGTGGCCACGAACACGATCAGCACCCACCGCACCCTCCGGCACCGCCACGGCCGTGACCACCGGACCGGCCCGTCGACCTCGCAGGACCCGGCGCATCCAGCCCTGCCCGTCACGCCGACGGCACCCGCGTCCAGGGCCTGGAATGGCCGCAGCCGACGGGCGGATCGGCGCGGTCGAAGGCATAGCGGCAGCTACTTGACCGCGGCGTCCGGGTACTGGCTGTTCCACCACCTCACCGCGCTACGGCAGCGACGCGCGGTCCGCCGAGCGGGTCGTGACCGAGATCGAGGGGGCAGGCGGGCGCGCGTTCGCCGTCGGCGCCGCCCTGGGCGTTCCCGGTGACGTCGACACGCTTTTCGCGGGCCTTGAGGCCAGGCTCGACAAGCACCTCGGTGTCCCCCCGGAGGAGACCACGCCTGAGCGGTTCGACTAACTGGTGGCGGTCAACCTCAAGGCGCGTTCTCCATCATCCAGCGGGCGCTGAATTCTGGGCCTTCGCGCTCGCCGCCCAGCTCGTGGCGGTCGTGGCCGCCCTCACCGCCGCTTGGGGATGTCGCGCACGGGCCGGGCCCCGCGCGGGCGGCTTCGAGCCGCTCACAGAGAACGGTGCATCATGTGGAGCCCGACATAGCCCTTGTCGGGGTGCCGGAAGCCCTTTGGCACGGTGCCCAGCACCGTGAAGCCGAGGGACTCGTACAGCTTCACGGCCTGCACATTCGTCTCGACGACGGCGTTGAACACCATCGCGCTGAAGCCCGCGGCCTGTGCCCACGTCAGCGAGTCCTCGCACAGGGCCCGGCCGGCTCCACGGCCCTGGTGCGCCGGATCGACCATGTAGCTGGCACTGGCGATGTGTGAGCCGTTGCCCGCACGGTTGGCGTACATGTTCGCAGTGCCGACCACCGCTCCGGTGGTGTCGACGGCGACGACCACACGCCCTGGGTCCGGGACGAGCCACATGCCGCGGGCCTCTTCCTCGTCAACGTCGAGTGGGTAGGGGAATGTGGCCCCCGCCGCAACGATCTGGTGAAAGAACGGCCAGATGGCGGGCCAGTCCTCGGCCGTGGCTTTTCTGATCAGCATGCTCTGCGATCTCCGCAACGAGGAGAAGGACGCATGGCCGAGCGGGCGTGCACCGGCGATCGAGCCGGGCGGACGCCTCCGTGGATCCCGATATCGCCGCCCGGCTGTGCCTTGCGCATGTTCGCTCCTTTCTCAACGGCCTGGGCTTGCGGGCGTGCCATGATTCGCCGGTTGGCTCGCGGGCGGCGTCAGCATGGAACGCGGCACCCTGCGGCGCGTGGACTCGTGGCCGAACCATCACGCCACATGCGGGGCGGAATGTGCCGAACGAGGTCATGACGCCACCGGTGCTGGTGCGCGGATACCTTCGGCCGCTCTCTGGCGGCCACATCACCGGTCGACAGCAGGGTGCCCACACGGCAGCACGCCCGTGAGCCGACGGGCTGGGGATCGCTTACCTCATCAGGGCTGGACGGGCGGTGCGGGCGCCGGCCCGTGGGGCTGTGGTCGAGTCGGGTGCTGGTCGACCGCGGCCACCGGTTGGCGGGACGCGCGGCCCGCGTCCGCGGCGCCATCGGCCTTGACGCGTTGCCCGCCGTGGATCACCAGGGCCCAGGCAAGGCAGGCGAAGGCGGCGATGTTGGCCAGGGTGCGGACGATGTGCCAGGCCATCCACGTGCTCTCGAAGTCGGCGCGCACGGCGGCGAGATCCTTGATGCGCGCCGGGTCGCCGGCCTTGTCGATCCGCTCGTTGAGCGGGATGTTGGCGGCGAAGGTGATGACGAACGTCACCAGGTAGAGCGCCAATCCGGCGATGATCCACGGTAGGGCGTCCCGGCCGTGCCCGCGCCAAGCGAGATACGCCGCCAGCCCGCCGAACAGGATCGCGCCAAGGAAGCTGAGGAAGAACCAGCCGTTCTGGATGGCACGGTTGAGTTGCTGGACGGCCTCGACGAAGGTGCGGTCACTGCTGCGGCCCAGCCCGGGCAGGATTGTGTAGGCCCAGTCGGCCATCAGCCCGGCGACCATGCCGGTCGTGAGCGTCGCGGCGATCAGCGAGACCGTGGACAGGTACTTCATGATCATGCTCCGTTCCAGACTCCGGTGGCGGCAGTGCGCCGCGCGTGGTCGGCGAAGTCGGTGGGCGGGCGGCCGATGGCCCGCTGGACGCCGTCGGTCGGATGGGCGTTGCGGCCGTCCAGCACGGTGGTGAACAGGTAGGCCAGGAACTCGACCACGTCGCCCGGCAGTTCCTGGCGGGCCGCGACCGCGACGTCGGCGATGTCCTCGACAGGCTCGGGCACGTCGCCCGCCGGCAGCGCGACCTCACCGCCCCGCACCATGTCCAGCAGGTGGTCCTCGCTGAAGTTCTGCGCGAACCAGCTCGACCGCACCACCGTCAGGTCGGCCCCGGACGCTCGTACGCGTTCTTCGGCGGCCTGTGACTCCTGCCCACCGCGGCCCGACAGCAGCACCAGCCGCCGGGCGCCGGAGGCGACCGCCATGTCGGCGAACGCGCCGCCCGCGTCCGCCGCCCCCGGCGTCGCCAGATCCGGGTAGAACGCTTCGGTCTCCTGGACCCGAGGGGCGGGGTTCTCCCGGTCGAACGGCGGCTCGCCGGACCGCGAGCCGATACGGACGGCCATCCCGCGGTCCTGAAGCCGCCAGGCCACCCGACGGCCGGTCTTGCCGGTGCCGCCGAGCACGAGAGTGGTGTTCATGGACGGATCACTCCAATGAGCGGTTGCGGACCTGCTCAGGCCCGGCAGGGGGATGAACGTGCGGGGTTGCAGGAGTCGGTGGACCTGGTCTCGTTGGCGCCCCTCGGGCGGATCCGGCCCAGCCCGTGGGCAGACCGGTGCTTCTCGGGGACGCGTTCACCACGAGCGCGCCCGGGCGCCGCACTGCCGCCCGCTACTCCCCGTGGCGTAGCGGACGTGCCGCCCGACGGGTGACGACGCGGGCCGGGCGGGGGCCGCACCATCGCCGGTATCGCAAGCCCCTTCGTGAGCCAAGGAGCGCAGTCATGCACACGCCCCCTCTCAACCGGGCAACGCTGGTCACGGTGACCGGACTGGCCGCCGGCGCCGTCGGCCTGGTGATCCAGAAGGCGGCCGGGGTGGAGATGCCGCCCGTGCCACCCGGCCTGATCATCCTGACGCTGGTGGCCGCCCTGGTCGCCGTGACCCGCCGGCCCTGGACCCTCGTCCTGGCCGTCCTCGCAGCCCTGGCCGAGATACCCGGTTTCGTGGGCAGCGCGATCGACGCCGACACGGCCGGCGAACTCGGCGGGGCGCTGGTCCGCGGCGTCGGCGTCACCACCGCCCTCATCGCGGGTATCGCGGCCGCGGTCATGGCATACCGCTCCCCGCATCGGTCCCCGAAGTCGGCGGCTCGATGACCCTGCTCTCCGCTTGCCCGTCCCGGCCCCTCCTGGGACGGGCAGAGCACGGTTGCCATGCGGTCGAGATGATGCTCTCGCGGCCCCGCTTTCGGCGTGCCGCGGATTGCGGGTCGAAAAGGTCGCTGTTCGGCGTCCGGGCATCAGGTGTCACGTGGGGCTGAGGAAGTGGCCGTCGGTCCTGATGACTTCGCCGGTCGTGTTGGTATTGGCGGCGGAACAGAGGAATACGATCAGGCGGGCGACGTCATCGGAGCGGTTGATCGCCCGGGTCGCGGCGGCACGACCGGGCTTCTCGATGAGCTCGGGTGGCACGTGTTCGTCGCCGGGAGTGAAGCCGGGCATGACCAGGTTGGACAGGATGCCCGCGCAGGCCAGTTCGCGGGACATGGCGCGGGTGAGGCCGTGCAGTCCGGACTCGGCGGCGATGTAGGGGGTGCTGTCGGAAAAGCCGTCCTCCACCGGGCCGGTGGAGACATTGACGATCCGGCCCCACCGTTCCTCGCGCATGTCGGCCACAACGGCGCGAGCCAGCAGGTAAGGACCGATCAGGTTGGCGTTCACCGAAGCCGTGAACCGTTCGGCCGGTGCGGTTTCGAAGAGTTCACCGGGTATTGCCCGCCCGGGCCTGCGCACCGCGTTGTTGACGAGGACGCTGATCGGCCCGAGTTCCCAGCGGGCGTCCTCGACCGCCGCCTCCAGCTCCTCGGGCCGGGCGGGGTCGAGTCGAAAGGAGATCGCGTGGCCCCCTCGCTTCACTGCGAGGGCGGCGGTCTCCTCGGCCGCCTCACGGTCGGTGTGGTAACCGACGGCGACGCATGCCTTCTCCTCGACGAAGGCCAAGGCGGTGGCTCTGCCGATGCCCGAACCGGCGTCGGTCACGAGCACGGTCTTGTCCGTCAGTCCCAGCTCCATCCGTTCTCCTTCGGTGTTCGTTCACGGGTACTCACGGCCGCTCCGTGCACCCCTATCCGGGGACGGTTCGCCAGAATCGGCACGCGCCGCCTCGTGCCGTAGTCGGTGAGCAATCGTCGCCATGGCCAGGCTGGTGGTCGGGTGACGGGTGTGCGGCTACCGGTCGAGGACGGCCTTGGCGGGGCCGAACATGTCCCGCAGGATCCGCGGATAGGAGCCGGCGGTGACCGGCTGTCCGGTGCCGTCGTACTTGGCGGCGACCGCGGCCCGCCCTGGTGCCGCCGTTGAGCAGCGGGGCGTCGGTGACGATGCCGAGGCGCATCGCGGTCAGCGGCTGGCACGGCGGCGCCTGTGTGTCCGCGACGGGCAGCCACGGCATGTCGGCGACAGGGCGGTCGAGGGTGAACACCTTCTCCTGTCGATGCCGGTGAGCCGCTGGTGTCGTGTTCCCGGGTCCAACCCGTCCTCCCGTCGATCGGCATCGCCGTCGCCTGCCTGGTGCGTTCCCGTGGGCTTGCTCGCGGGGTGGTCAGGCCGGTGCCGTGATGGGTTCGAGGATGTCCGCCAGGGCGTAGTGCGGGCGTCCGCGTGGCGGCGGCATCGCGTGTACGGCGAATCGCGTCCGCCGCCTACGTCGAGATGGGGACGCCTGAGACCGGGGCCGCCGGTATCGTCGAGCCGGTGACCGGTGGGAAGCGCCGCTGGCGGAGATGGGCGGCAGAGGGCTGGATATGCCTTCCGTTCCTGGCGACCGTGCTGATCGCGACCGGGCCGGCCGCGGAATTCCAGCATGGCTCGGCTCGCTCACCTGACGCCGCGGGCTACGTGATCGTGACGGCGGCGGCGCTGGCGCTGGCGCTGCGGCGCTGGCCGGGCATCGCGCTGGCGGCCAACACGGCGTTCGTCGCGACCTATCTGGCGGCCGGTTATCCGTTCGGTCCGGTGATGCTCACGGTGCCCGTGGCCGTGTACGGGGTGGCCTCCCGTTGGCCGCTGCCGCGCGCCGCGCTGGCGGCCGCCGCCGATCTCGGGGTACTGATCGTCAGCCTGTTCGCCAAGCGGGTGCGTGACGCGGCGGGCGTGCCCGCGGGTTCGGGTTATTACCCGATGCCCAGGGACGCGATCGTGTGGGGATCGATCATCACGGCCGCGCTTGCGGCGGGCGCGCTGTCGCGGGCCCTCCGCCAGGCCGCCACCGGGGTGCACGCCGAGCAGGCCCGCCGCGTGGTCTCGGAGGAGCGGCTGCGCATGGCGCAGGACCTGCACGACTCGATCGGCCACGGGCTCGCGGCCATCGCGATGCAGGCGGGTGTGGCACTGCACGTTCTCGACCGCGATCCCGAGGAGGCCAGGCAGTCCATGAAGGCGGTGCGGGCCACCAGCCGCGAGGCGCTGGAGAACCTGCGGGCCCAGCTCGACGGGCTTCGGGACATGGGGGCGGCCGCCAGGGCTCCCGCTCCCGGCCTGAGCGACCTCGGCCGGCTGACCGAACGCGTCAGGGCCGGAGGGGTGACCGTGCACGCCGACATCGCACCGGACCTGACCAGCCTGCCCACCGCCGTCGACGCGGTCGCCTACCGCATCGTGCAGGAGTCCCTGACCAACGTCCTGCGGCACGCCGGCGCAGTGCCGGTACGGATCCGGATCCGGCGGGAGGGCGACGCGCTGCTGCTGGAGGTCACCAACACCGGCGGTGCCGCCGGGCCCGCCCCACCCGGAAACGGCCTGGGCATTCTCGGCCTGCGCAGCCAGGCCGAGGTGCTCGGCGGCACGCTCACCGCCGGGCCGGACCCGGACGGCGGGTTCGGTGTCCGGGCCCGCCTGCCGCTGGAAGGGGACGGGAGGTGAGCGCCACGATCCGCGTCATCGTCATCGACGACCAGGCGCTGATCCGGGTCGGCGTACGGACGCTGCTGCGTGGCGAGCCCGGCGCCGAACTCGTCGGCGAGGCCGCCGACGGGCGCACCGGTCTGCAGGTCGTCCGCGCCCACAGACCGGACGTGGTGCTGATGGACATCCGGATGCCCGGCCTGGACGGCCTGGCCGCGCTGCGTGAGATCACCGCCGATCCCGCGCTGGCCGCGGTCAGGGTCGTCATGCTCACGACCTTCGGCCTTGAGGAGTACGTGTTCGAGGCACTGCGGCACGGCGCAAGCGGGTTCGTCCTCAAGGACGCCGAGCCCGACGAGTTGCTGCGCGCGATACGGGTCGTCACCGAGGGCGGTTCGCTGCTGTCGCCCTCGATCACCCGCAGCGTCATCGCCCAGTTCGCCCGGCAGAGGCCCGGCATGGCGCCTCACTCCGGCATCAAGCAGCTGACCGAGCGGGAACGCGAGGTGGTCTCCTGGGTGACCACCGGAATGTCCAACGACGAGATCGCGGTCCAGCTGACCATCAGCACCGAGACCGTGCGCACGCACGTCGGCCGGGCCCTGCTCAAACTCGGCGCCCGCGATCGCGCCCAACTGGTCGTCTTCGCGATGCTGTCTGGTCTCACCCCTCCGGTAGACCCTCCAGGTATGTGAGGTGCCCCGCCCCCGTGGACGGAGGCACCGTCACCCGGAAAGCATCGCCGTGGTCGTCGCCCAGCGCCGGCAACGGCCATCTTGGGGGCCACCAGCCAGGCGCCGTCAGCGGGATGGGCAGTGCGGGGCCGGCCGACGGCGGGCGTCCATGTTGGCTGCCGTGAACAATCAGGGGAGAACGGCCGCGCCGGCGGACAGGCTCGGGTGGAGGTCCGGTCAAGGCGAATCGTGCGCGGTAGTGCTGTGAGGGAATTGCGGGCACGGATGGGTGCTGCTCCGCCGGAGAGCGGAGTCATGTCACCCGGTCGGGGCGTAGATCTGGTTGTTCACGCCGGTGGTGAAGGTCTCGGATGTGTCAAGGCGCAGTTTGATGGTGTCGAGGCCGTCGAACCAGCGGGCTCCTTTGCCGACGATGATGGGATGGACGAAGAGCTGCAACCGGTCGAGCAACTGCGCCTTGAGCAGTGACCGTACGAGGGTGAGGCTGCCGGTCACCGCGATGTCCTTGCCCTCGGACGCCTTGAGCGCCCGGATCCCGGCGGGTATGTCACCGCTGATGATCTCGGTGTTGTTCCAGGTGGCTTCGGTCAGGGTGGTGGTGACGACGTACTTCTTCTGGCCGTTCATGAAGTCGGCGAACTCGTCGTCGCTCGACGGCCAGTAGGCGGCGGACTGCTGGTACTGGACGCGGCCCAGCAGCATCGCGTCGGAGGCGGCCATCGCGGCGCCGACGGCTTCGCCCATCTCGTCGTTGAAGTAGGGGAAATGCCAGGTGTCGGGGTCTTCGGCGACGCCGTCCAGCGAGACGAACAGACTTGCGGCGATCTTGCGCATCGGATGCTCCTCGGACTGGTTGATCCCGCGCGGGGATCGGTGGAACGAGCCGGTCGCCCAGCTCGCGTCTGGGGGGTGAACCGTACCGTACGGTACTAGAGGGTGAACCGTACGGTACTGTACGACCATGGGGGTGTCAATCAGTCGCCCCGGGCGCGAACCAGGAGGGCCGAGAATGCCGACAGCCGACACCTCCCACACGGGAGCCCGCGCGGGCGGCGAGGACGGTGCCGCCGCGCAGACCCGGCGCCGGATCATGGACGCGGCGTTGGAGGTGTTCCTGCGCGACGGCTACGTGGGCGCCAAGACCGACGAGATCGCCTCGACCGCGGGGGCGTCGAAGCAGACGATCTACAAGCACTTCGGCCGCAAGGAGAATCTGTTCGAGCAGATCGTGCTCGACCGCCTCAGCGACATCGGGGAGATCTTCCAGACCGCGATGAGCGAACTGGCGGCCACCAGCGACGTCGAGGCCACTCTGCGGGCGGTCGCGCGGGAGTTCGTGCACACCCTCACGCAGCCGTCGTCCCTGCGGGTGCGCCGCCTCGTCATCGCCGAAGCCAGCCGCTTCCCCAAGCTCGGCCGCGCCTACTTCGAGGCGGGCCCCGAACGCGTGCACGCCGCGCTCTCGTCGTGCTTTGAGGTACTGACCGGCCGCGGGCTGCTGCGGACCGCTGAACCCGTCCTCGCGGCCAACCACTTCACCTGGCTCGTCATCTCCGTCCCGGTCAACAAGGTGATGTTCTGCGGCGACGACATCCGCTTCCGCCCGGAGGAACTCGATCACTACGCCGACGAGGCCGTCCGGGTCTTCCTCGCCGCCTACCGCGCACCCGAATAGCCACCGAGCAAGGAAGAGAACCAAGGAGCCGGAGGTACCGGTCGACGGCACGGACGGCCGGGTGTCCGAACCGCACGGTGCGCTCCTTGTTTCCCTTCCCTCGTACGAGGACCTCGCGGCGGAGCGGGTCAGGCCAGTTCGAAAAGCCCGAGCCCGGTGGCCTTGAGCAACCTGGCAAGCTCCTCCTCGTGGGACCACCACGTGAAGAACTGCTGCAGCGCTCGGTACTGATTGCCGGCTAACCGTCGGAGAAGTTCTCCAACAACCACACCGTTCGCGCACGGATGTCGTCGGCGGTCACTTCGTCCCAGTCCGTGTGCACTGAACGGGCCGGATCCGGGTTCCTCGACGGTGGTGTTCACATTGGCTGAAAGTTTTCCTCTGTTCGAGCGGTGTGAACCTGCGGCCATCACGTCGTTGTCCGTGTTCTCGCTGGTCAGAGGAGGTGGAGCCTTCGGCCGGGGTCGAACCGGCGACCTTCCGCTTACGAGGCGGGTGCTCTGGCCTGCTGAGCTACGAAGGCGTGGCTCCTCGAGGAATCGAACCTCGGCCTCCTGGGTTTCGACCAGGCGCTCTTTCACTGAGCTAAAGGGCCGCTGAGGAACCAGGATTCGAACCTGGATCGCCGCGTCCAGAGCGCGGTGTGCTGCCGTTGCACCATTCCCCACCGATCACTCACCACTGTGCCGTGTGGGCTTTAATCTGGGCAACGCATTATTTTCCGGGTACCGGTCCGGCGAGGGCGAAGCTCAACTTCGATGTCGAATTCGGTAGACTGGGCCCGTGAGCACCGGGGGGCCGAGGGGTCGGGACGCGCAGCGCGGCGGTAATTCTTCTTGGGAGAGGGCCATCCATGTCTGAAACGAGCAACCGCAGGACCGCGCTGTCGAACGCCAGTCGAGGGCGGCGCGGCGGGGAGGGGAAGGAGAAGCGCCGCGGCACCGGCCGCACCAGCCGCGGCCGCCAGACCAGGGCCCAGCTCGTCGAGGCGGCCAAGGCGGTGTTCGAGCGGGACGGCTTCCTGCATGCGCGGATCGCCGACATCTGCGACGCGGCGGGGGTCTCCCACGGCTCCTTCTACACCTACTTCGTGTCCAAGGAGGAGATCTTCAAGGAGGTCGCCGACGCGGTCGAGCTCGATCTCCTCACGCTCGAGCCGGCTCCCGCCGACGCGGACCCCCTCCAGCGCATCCGCGCGGCGAACGAGCACTACCTGCGGGTGTACCGTGCCAACGCCAAGATCATGAAGGTGATCCACCAGGTGGCGACGATCGACGCCGAGGTGCGCGAGACGCGCCTGCAGCGCCAGGACGCCTTCGCGCGGGCCATCGAGCGCCGCATCCGCCAGCTGCAGGACGCCGAGCTCGCCGATCCGGAGGTGGACGCCGGGTACGCCGCCCACGCGCTCGGCGGCATGGTCGCGCACTTCGCCGATCATCTCTTCAACACCGGCAACACCGCCGGGTTCGACCTCGCCACCGCGACCGACCAGCTCACGCGCATCTGGACCAACGCGGTCGGCATCCGGGACGACGTAACTCGAAATTGACGTCAATATTGCGCGGCACTTATCGTGTCGGCATGCCATCACCGAAGCTCGGGCTGAGCCTCACGGGGTTCCAGAAGACGGGGCGTTCGCTCACGGCCACGGCCCAGCGGGCCGAGCAGCTGGGGTACGACTCGGTCTGGTCCGCCGAGGCATGGGGACACGACGCGTTCACGCCGCTGGCCCATGTCGCCGCCGTCACCAGCCGGCTGCGGCTCGGAACCGGCATCGCCCAGATGGCGGCGCGGACGCCGGCCGCGACGGCGATGACCGCGCTGACACTTCAGGAGCTGTCGGAAGGGCGCTTCACCCTCGGGCTGGGGGTGTCGGGGCCGCAGGTCATCGAAGGATGGCACGGGGTGCCGTACCACCCGCCCGTGCGGATGACGCGCGAGTACCTGACCGTGCTGCGCAAGGCGCTGGCCGGGTCCGAGCGGCTCGAGTTCTCCGGCTCGTTCTTCGAGATCCCCTACAGCGGGCCCGGCTCGACGGGGCAGGGGCGCCCGTTGCGGACGACCGTCCGGCCCGAGGCGGACACGCCCATCCTGGTGGCCGCCATGGGGCCCAAGAACGTGGCCATGGCGGTCGAGGAGGCCGACGGCCTGCTCCCCTACCTGTGGAGCCCCACCCGGTGGCAGGACACCTGGGGAGAGGCGCTCAAGAAGGCGCCCGAGGGATTCCAGGTGGCCCCCACCGTGCTCGCCTGCGTCGGGGACGACATCGCGGCCTGCCGGGACCGGGTGCGTCCCCGGATCGCGCTGCACATCGGCGGGATGGGCTCGCGGTCGAAGAACTTCTACGCCTCGCTGGTCTCGCGCTACGGCTACACCGAGGAGGTGCGGCGCATCCAGGACCTCTTCCTGGGCGGCGAGCGCGCCAAGGCCAGTGCCGCCGTTCCCGACGAGCTGGTGGACGATCTGGCGCTGGTGGGCCCGCCCGCCCGGATCAGGGACCAGCTCGCCGTGTGGCGGGAGGGTCCGGTCACCACGCTGATCGTCGAGCCCGCCGAGCCCGGGATGCTGGAGTCCGTCGCGAGCGTGTGGTGAGGCCGCGGGAACGGAGACCTGACTCATGACGACGCTCGGCGCCCCCGAGCTCCTCGCCGGCGGGTTCGTGTTCGCGGAGGGCCCTCGGTGGCGCGCCGGGGAGCTCTGGTTCTCGGACATGCACGGCGAGGCGGTCTACTCGACGACGTCGCGCGGCGAGACCACGCTCAGGCTGGAGATGCCGGGCGAGAAGCCGTCGGGCCTCGGTTTTCTCCCGGACGGTTCGGCGCTGATCGTGTCCATGGCGGAAAGGGCGCTGCTCCGGCTCGCCCCGGACGGGTCGCGCTCGGTCCACGCACGTCTGGGCGAGCTGGTCGCGGACGAACTGAACGACATGGTGGTGGCCGCCGACGGAACCGCGTACGTCGGCAGCTATCCGACCGAGCCCGACGCGGGGGTCCTCGTCCGGGTCGCCCCGGACGGTTCCGCGTCCATCGCGGCCGAGCGCCTGGACTTCCCGAACGGTTCGGCGCTCTCCCCGGACGGGCGGACCCTGATCGTGGCCGAGTCCAAGGGCAGGCGCTTCACCGCCTATGACGTCGACGGCCGCGACGGCCTCGTCCGGCGCCGCGTCGTGGCGACCACTCCGGACGCGGCGCCGGACGGCATGGCGCTCGACGCGGAGGGCGCCATCTGGGCCGCGTTCCCGCTCGCCCACGAGTTCCGGCGGATCCTGCCCGGCGGCGACGTCACCGACCGCGTCCACGTCGGCGACAGGATGGCCATCGCCTGCGTTCTGGGGGGCGATGACCGGCGGACGCTGTTC
The DNA here is from genome assembly GCF_055379765.1 of Actinomadura rugatobispora. NCBI lineage: Bacteria > Bacillati > Actinomycetota > Actinomycetes > Streptosporangiales > Thermomonosporaceae > Actinomadura > Actinomadura rugatobispora. Next base: position 11,761,057 of record NZ_AP029191.1, read on the forward strand.
CTGCTGTCCGCGTCCGACTGGAACGCCGGGAACCTGGCGGGAGCGCGGACCTCCGTCATCGAGACGGTGCGCGTGAGCGTGGCCGGCGCCGGAGTGCCCTGACATGCTAGTATTCAAGCACTGTTGCATGAAACCATAGCAATGTGCCCTCGGCCAGGTCAGGGGCGCCCCAGGGGGCTGAAGCGTGCCCATCAACCCGTCGCCAGCCGTTCTCCGCGCGAGCCAGTTGCTGTGGCACCTGGCCCGGCGGCCGGCGGAGTCGTACTCGGTCTCCGAGCTCGCCAGGATCTCCGACATTCCGCGCGCGACGTGCGACTCCATCCTGCAGGCCCTCGCCGAGAGCGGCCTCGTCGTGCGCCGGGAGCCCGAACTCCGGTACGGGCTGGGCGGCTTCTGCATCGCGCTGGGCGACGCCGCCCGGCAGGCCAATCCGATCCTCAACGCCGCGAGTGAGGAGGCGGAAGAGCTGGCGCGCAGGCTGAACGCGTGCGTGGCGGTGTCGGCGCCGGTGGCCAACGAGACCCGCGTGATGGCGGTGTCGGACTGGGGCCCGCCGCTGGGGCTCCGCCCGCGTCCCGGCCAGTCCATGCCGCTCGTCCCGCCGTTCGGCGCCGTGTTCGTCGCGTGGGACGACGCCGACGCCGCCGCCTGGCTGGCCCACGCCGGCGAGAACCGGCCCGACGAGCATCCGGAACGGTGGCGGAAGGCGCTGGAGGCCATCCGCCGCCGGGGCTACAGCGTCTCGCTGACCCGTGACCGGGCCTCCGGCCCCGCGCCGGACTTCGACACGCTGCTCACCATGACGGACGCCGGGGACGCCCGGCGCCGCCGGGACGAGCTCGTCGGGCTGATGCAGCACACCGAGTACTTCGCCACGGCGATCGACGACGCGGCGACCGTCCGCCTGACGCAGATCTCGGCGCCGGTCTTCGACGCCACCGGGCGCGCTGCCGCGTCGCTGATGCTGCTGGGCCCCCAGCACGAGATCACCGGCGGGGAGCTGGAGGCCCTCGGCCGGCAGGTCCTCGAAGCCTCCCGGCGTGCCACCAAGGCCGCCGGCGGCGGCAGCGGCGCCTGACCCCGCGCCTAGGCCGACAGCAGGTCCAGCGTTCCGAGCTCGCGGATCGCGGCGCACGTGTGGGCGGCCATGGACAGGAACATGCGGTCGGAGTCGGCGGTGCGGGGGCCGCTCGCGCTGATGCAGCCGATCACGGTGATGAGCGGCCCCTGCAGCATCCCGCGCCGGTAGTCGTCGAAGCAGAGCTCGGCGGGGTAGTCCGCGACACCGTGGTGGACGAGCCGCTCGTGGTACGCGCCGACGAGCACCTCCTCGTGCGGCCGCCGGATCTCCGGGGGGAGCGCCGTGGAGAGGAAGTAGGCGAGGTCCCGGGCGGGGAATCCGGCCTCCAGGGTCTGCCAGTCGACCGCCAGCACGTCGTCCTCCGGGCCGAACATGAGGTTGTCGAGCCGGTAGTCGCCGTGGATCAGGGTGCGCCGGGTGAAGGTGTGCCGTCCCCAGTCGGCGACCGCGCCGGCCGTGCGGTGCAGCGTGTCGACGTCCTCCGGCGAGAGCTCGGCCCGGTACCGGTCGACGAAGGCGGCGGTGGCCTTGGCCAGCATCTTCGCCATGATCGCCATGCCGGACGCGTCGAGGCTCCGGAGCCAGGACGAGCCGTGGTCGAGGCGCTCGTCGTTCCAGAACGAGGCGTGCAGCCCGGCGAGGTTCCGGACGGCCGCGGTGGCCTGCGCCAGGGTGCACCCCTCCGTCTGGCGGCCCGGCAGCGCCGGGTGGGCGTCCTCAAGCACGAGGGTGAAGCTGCGGGCGTCGGGGCTCATCTCGGCGCTCCAGCAGCGGGGAACCCGGATCGCGGCGCTGGAGGCGAACGTCCTGTAGAAGCCGACCTCGCTCCGGTAGCCGGGCGCCAGCCGCTTCCTGACCTTCTCGGGCCCGGCGGCCATCTTGAGCACGACGGTCCGGGGGACGCGCGCGTCCGCTCCTCCGCGCTCGGGCCGGACGTCCAGGTGGAAGCGGTAGCTGGCGCCGGTCTGGCCGGTGCCGATCGGCTCGAACCGCAGCCGGGCGACCTCGACGTCGGCGCCACCCGCCCGCAGGACCTCGGTGAGCCAGGCGGGGGTCACCTCCGCCGGGTCGTCGACGAACGCCGTCATCGCATCCTGCCCGGGTTGGCCGGCAGCCTCTTCAGCGCGGCCGGGCGGATCTTCCCGTACTCGGCGACCACGCCGCCCAGTTCGTCCGGGGTGGCCCCGTGCATGATCACGCCGGTCACTCCGAGGTCGAACTGCCGCACCACCTCCTCGGCGCACCGGCGGGCGGTGCCGGTCGCGCTGGTCTCGAACCACTCCGGCGGGATCAGCGACGCGATGTGCTCGAGTTCCGCGGTGGTGGCCTTGGCGTCGATGGCGCCCCGGAACCCGCTGATCAGCGGGTCCGCCCGGAACCGTGCCAGTGCCGCGGGATCCCAGTCGTTGACGCGGACCATGAGGTCGCCGTAGCCCTGCAGGTAGGAGGCGAGCCGGCCGACCGTCTTCTTCAGCCGGCGCTCCTCCGGGATCTCGTCGGACACGGTCGCCAGGACCGACCAGACCCGGACCTCGGCGGGGTCGCGTCCCACGGAGGCGGCGCCGCGGGCGACGGCGGCCAGCGCCTTGGTCACGGCGGCGTCGGAGTAGAACGTGTGCAGGACGACCCCGTCCATGCACCGTCCGGCGAGTTCGAGCGAGCGCGGGCCGAGCGCGGCGAGCATCACCGGCACGTCCTCGTCGAAGTCGGGGTCCTGGTGAAGGTAGGGGTACGTGCCCGCCGGGCCGTCGTGCCGAAGCACCGCGTCGCCGCGCCAGAGCCTGCGCATCACCCCGACGAAGTCCTCGATCTGGTCGCTCGTGATGGGGTCGAGGCCGACCGCGCGGAAGAAGCGGTCGAAGCCGCGGCCGAGGCCGAGGGCGAACCGGCCGCCGGTGAGGCGGTGCATGGTGGTGGCGAACGTCGCGGTGACGATCGGGTGCCGGGTGTTGTGGTTGGTCGCGCCCGTGGCGATGCCGATCGACTCGCTGACCGCGCCGGCGGCGCCGGACAGGGTGGCGGCCTCTTTGGTGGCGAAGCGCTCGGAGATGAAGGTGGCGCCGATGCCCAGGCGCTCGGCGCGGCGCACTTCGCCGATGAGGTCGCGCGGGGTGTCGCTGTGGCCGGCCAGCGTGTAGAAGCCCAGTTCGGCGTACTGCTCGGCCGGCGGCGGGGCCTGGTCGTCGGGCATTGGCTGCATCTCCCGGTTCGGTGGCTACGGGCGGCGGGTGACGGCCCGGTGTTCGAGGGCGCCGCGTCCGCGGCTCATCGCGCGCCGCCGGGCGGCTCGGGCGAGGGCCGGGGGGCGCCCGGCGACGGCGCGGCCATCCGGTCCAGGTAGTCCTGGCGCAGGGGAAGCTTGTAGAGCTTGCCGGTGGGCAGCCGCGGGAGCTCCGCCCGGAAGTCGATGACCCGGGGCACCTTCGGCCCGGCCAGGCGTTGCCTGGCATAGGCCCGCAACTCCTCGGCCAGCCCGGGTGTCGGCTCCACCCCGTCGGCCGGCTGCACCACCGCGTGCACGTACTCGCCCATCTCGGCGTCCGGAAGGCCGAAGACCGCGACGTCGACCACGTCCGGATGCCCGACCAGGCACGACTCGACCTCGGCGGGGTAGACGTTCACCCCGCCGGTGATGATCGTGAACGCCCGCCGGTCGGTGAGGAAGAGGAAGCCGTCGTCGTCGACGTAGCCCAGGTCTCCCAGCGACGACCAGTTCTCGTGCGCGGGGTGGCGCGCGGACCGCGTCTTCTCGGGGTCGTTGTGGTAGTCGAAGACCGGCCTGTCCTGCTCGAAGTAGACCAGGCCGGTCGATCCGGCGGGCAGTTCGGCGCCGTCGGCCGCGCAGACGCGGATCCTGCCGGAGACCGCCCGGCCGACCGATCCGGGGCGCTCCAGCCACTGCGCGGAGTCGATCACGGTCATGCCGGCGCCCTCGGTGCCCGAATAGTATTCGGTGACGATGGGCCCGAGCCATTCGATGACCTGCCGCTTCACCTCGACCGGGCACGGGGCGCCCGCGTGCACGACGCGCCGCAGGCTGGACAGGTCGCAGGACCGCCGGACGTGCTCGGGAAGCTTGAGCAGCCGCACGAGCATGGTCGGGACGGCCTGCAGGTGCGTGACCCGCTCCCGTTCGATCAGTTCGAGCATCTCGCGGGCGTCGAACTTCTCCATGACGACGAGCGTGGCGCCCAGTTCGTGGACGCCCCTCGCCCAGCCGAGCGGGGCGGCGTGGTAGAGGGGCGCGGGGCAGAGGTACACCGACGTCTCGTCCATGCCCGCGACCTGGCGGCACATGGCGGCGCTGCGCGCTCCCGCGGGGTCGTCCACGTCGACCCCGGGCAGCGGGCGTTTGATGCCCTTGGGCCGGCCGGTGGTCCCCGAGGAGTAGAGCATGATGTCGCCGCGCGTCCGGTGGGGCGGGCTCCCCGCTGGCACGGTCTCCAGCGCGCTCTCGTACGACTCGAATCCCGCGGCCTCGCCGCCGATCACCAGCCGCGTCCCGCAGGCCGCGCCGCCGTCGCCGCGGACGGCCGCCGCCGCGGTCTCGGCGAGTTCGGCCGTCGTCACCAGCGCCGAAGCGCGCGAGTCGCGCAGCATGTAGGCGACCTCGTCCACGGTCGCGTAGCGGTTGATCGCCGTCAGGTACAGGCCCGAGCGCATGGCCGCCCACAGCACCTCGCAGTAGCGCGGGTGGTTCTCGGCCAGCACCGCGACGACGTCGCCGGTGCGCAGCCCGCGCGCGTGGAGCAGGCTCGCCAGCCGGGACGACCGGTCGTCCAGTTCCCGGTAGGTCACCCGCCGCCGGCCGCGGCCCATGACCACGGCCGGCTTGTCGGGGACGGTCAGCGCGTGGGTGCCGGGATGCACATGCCCTCCAGCCTCGGCGGTCGCTCTTCGGCGTGCGGACCGCGGTGGACGCACGAAGCGTATGTTGATGTCGATGTCGATATCAAGGGTAGGGATTCAGGCGTTCCGGGATTGACCGGGACGAGCGGTTCCAATAATTTCGACGTCGATATTGCTTTTCTTACCGTGGAGGGTGCGCGAATGGGGCCGACCGAGTCGGATGAGCTCCTGGTCACGCTCGACGCCGGGGTGCTGACCCTGGTGCTCGACAGGCCCGCGTCGCGCAACGCCCTGTCGCTCCGCATGCTCGACGCCCTGGCGGCGGCGCTCGACGACGGGCTGGAGCGCGAGGACGTCCGGGTGATCGTCCTGACCGGCGCCGGCAGCGCCTTCTGCGCGGGCGGCGACGTGGCGACGTTCGCCCGGGGCGAGAGCATCTTCGGCCCGATGGACGAGCCCGGACAGCGGCTGAAGCGGCAGACCGAGAGCCAGCGCGCGACCGTGGTGCGGCTGTGGGAGTCCCCCAAGCCCACCATCGCGCTCCTCAACGGGCCCGTCGTCGGCGCGGGCCTGGGTCTCGCCCTCGCGTGCGACCTCCGTATCGCGGCCGCGTCCGCGGTGCTGCGCACCGGCTTCGTCCGCGTCGGCCTCGCCGGGGACTTCGGCTGCTCCTGGCTGCTGACCCAGGCGGTCGGCGCGGCCAAGGCCAAGGAGCTGCTGTACCTCTCCGAGACCGTTCCGGCGGAGAGCGCGCGCGAGTTGGGCCTGGTCAACGAGGTCGTCGCGGACGAGCGGCTCACCGAGCGGGGCATGGCGATCGCCCGGCGGCTGGCGGAGGGTCCCGGAGAAGCGCTGGCGGCCGTGAAGGCGAACGTCGCGAACGCCCTGCGGAACGGCCTCGCCGAGTGCGCCGACGACGAGGTGCGCGCGCATGTCCGGCTGCTCGGATCGCGGTATCACCGCGACGCCGTCGCCGCGATGGCGCGGCGGCGCTCCACCTGACCCACGCGGCGCCCCGCCTGAAGGCACACGGCGCTCCACCTGAAGCCACGCGGCGTTCCAGCCGAAATCGTGCGGTTTCCCAGCCGGAGCCGTACGGCGTTCCGGCGTTCGCGCACGCTGCGCGCCCGCGGGCCGTCCCCCCGGAGACGAGCGGGCGCCCAGAGCCCCTTCGCCGTCTTGACTCGGCTTCAGCACTCCAGCATTATTTGATGTCGACGTCAAAATTGATCCCCGGACGGGCTCGGCCCGGCGGCCGGAAGGAGCGTGCGGCGGCCTCTGCTGGACGACACCTCGCGCCTGCCCGACCATCGCCTCTCACTCAGGAAACGACGCCATGGTTGCCCGCCCCCTCCGCTTCGTAGACCGGTGCGCGCACGGAGCGCACCGCCCCTCCGGTGCCCCGGCCGACGAACCGCTCCGCGACACGTTGAAGCAGCGGCTGGCGGTGGTCGCGCCGAACACCGCAGAGGCGGTGCGGTTCGTCGGCGGCTGGCTGTTCGACCAGGTGATGGAGGGGTGGGACGCCACCGTCTTCCGTGCGGACGAGGACGACGAACGCCCCCTGCAGATCATCGGGGCCCGCGGGGGCGCCCTGGAGCAGGCGATGGCCGCGCCGCCCCGCGGCGCGCGGCGACAGGCCATCGCGGTCCACACCGAGCTCTACCATCACGACCCGCGCATCCGGCGCATGGTGCTCGACGCCCTGGACCAGCGGTCCGCCGCCGTGAGCCTCTGGGGAGACCTGCGCACGGCGGGCGGCGCCGAGCCGCCCTGCTCGGTGCGCTACCGGCTGAGCGCGGCGGCCCGCGCGTTCAAGGCGCAGGCGCTGGCGGCCGCGGCCGTCGCCGTGGGCGCGGAGGACCCGGTCGAACGGTTCGTCCACATCGAGCCGCTGCGCTTCAACCCCATCTGAGGGGCCGGCGGGCCGCCGGGTCAGCGGGGCAGGCCGAGTCCCCGCTCGGCGATCACGTTCCGCTGGATCTCGTCGGTGCCCCCGCCGAGCCGCAGCCCCGGGGCGAACAGCAGCCGCTCGATCCACGGCGCCGCGTCGGGGTCGTCGGCCACCGTCGCCGCCGTGCCCAGGATCTCGGTGGCCGCACCGGCGGTGAGCCGGGCGTGCTCGGAGTAGAGCAGCTTGGTCACCGGCCCGGCCGCGGCGACCTGGTGGCCCGCCGCGATCCTCGACCGCAGCAGGTCCAGCACCCGCTCGCGGATCACGGCGGCGGCCAGCAGGTCCTGGACGGCGGTGTCGTCCGACCGCCCGAGCCGCCTGGCCAGCCCGACGAGCTGGGTGGCCGACCGCGCGCTCGTCCCGCCGCCGATGGCCGCCCGCTCGCTGGCGAGCATCGTCTTCAGCACGGCCCACCCCTCCCCCAGGCCGCCGATCAGCCCGCTCTCGGGCACGAAGGCGTCGTCGAGGAAGACCTCGTTGAAGTGGTAGCCGCCGGACATCTGGCGCAGCGGGCGGACGTCGACCCCGGGCTGCGCCATGTCGAGCACGAAGCACGACAGCCCGGCGCTGCGCTCCTCCCTGGTCCCGGTCCGGGCGATGAGGAGCGCGAACTGCGCGCTGCCCGCGTGGGAGGTCCACACCTTCTGCCCCGTGACCGACCAGCCGCCGTCCACCGCGCTCGCCCTGGTCTGCGCGCCGCCCAGGTCCGAGCCCGCCCCCGGCTCGGAGAGCAGCTGGCACCAGCCGTGCTCGCCCCGGAGGATGGGCGGGAGATGGGTGACCCGCTGCTCGTGCGTGCCGTGCGCGAACAGGACGGCCGGGACCATCTCCAGCGCGACGGCGAACATCTTGGTCGACACGCCCCACCTGGCCTGCTCTTCGGCGACGACCTCGTCCTGCCACGCGGGCGCTCCGCGGCCGCCGCACCCGGCCGGCCACGACCGGCCGGCCAGGCCGGCGTCGAACAGCCGGCGCTGCCATCGGCGCGTCACGGTCAGGGCGTGCCGCTCCTGCTCGTGGTACTCCTCCAGGGTGCGCGCGTTGACGACGTGCACGGCGGAGAAGTCCTCCGGCGACCCCTTCCGCGGCGCGTTGGCCTCGAACCAGGCGCGCACGTGGGCCTGGAACCCCTCCCGGTCGAGAGCGCTCTCGGGATCCGGAACCTGTGAGTCCGACATCGGGTCTTCGCCTCCATAGTTCTCGGCGCCCGCCATCGACGGCCTCCGGGCCGCCCGTGCGCGGGCAACATGCTAACTTCGATGTCAACTTCGATATTGCGATCCGACGCGGCGCGGACCCGCGCGGCGGATGGGAGGGCTTGATGGAGTTCGGTGTGCATCTGGGCGCGGTGAACCCGCGGCTGTGGGTGGAGGTGGCCGAGGAGGCGGATCGCCTGGGGTTCGAATCGCTGTGGGTCCCCGAGCACCTGGTCGTGCCGATCGCGTCGGCGGGGAGCCCGCACGAGGGCGCGGACCACCCGCCCATCCCGTCGGACATCCCGGTCTTCGACGCGATGGCGGTGCTGTGCCACCTGGCGGCGCGCACCACGCGGATCCGCCTGGGCACCTGCGTGTACAACATCGGCCTGCGGCACCCGTTCGTGACGGCCCGCGCGGCGGCCACGGTGGACGTGTTCTCCGGCGGGCGGCTGGCCTTCGGCATCGGCGCCAGCTGGCTGCGCGCCGAGTGGGAGGCGGCGGGACTGGACTTCGACCGCCGCGGCCCTCGGGTGGACGAGGCCATCGACGTCTGCCGCCGCCTGTGGAGCGACGAGAAGGTCATCGAGCACCACGGCGAGTTCTTCGACTTCGGCCCCACCGCGTTCGAGCCCAAGCCCGTCCAGCGGCCCGGCCCCGCGCTGCACATCGGCGGCGACGGAGCAGCCGCCCTGCGCAGGGCGGCCACCGTCGGCGCCGGCTGGATGCCGATGAACCACTCCCTGGAGGAACTCCCCCGTTCCCTGGACCGGCTGAAGGAACTCGCGCAGCGCGAAGGACGCACCACCCCGATCGAGGTCACGCTGCCCGGCCTGCCCGGCGCGACGCTCAACCACCAGGAAGACCTCGAGCCCTATACCAAGGCCGGCGTCACGCGCCTCATCGTCGCGCCCTGGACCCGTTCCCGCGAAGCGCTGGACGGGCTGCGCCGCTTCGCCGGCGAGTTCCTCGAGCCCGCCCAGGTCTCCGGCTGAGGCGGGACCGGAACCGGAGCGGGCTCCTCGCGACGCCGGAGCCCCGGTGGCCGCCAGAGCGGCCGCCGGGGCGCGGCGGGTGCCCGGTGTCACTCGGCGTCACGCGTCCGGGCGGGCGAGCAGCCGCTGGACGAGTCGCCGCCGGTGGTCGGCCGCGTGCCCGAAGAGCACCTGCGAGCTGTGCGCGCGCTTGAGGTAGAGATGCGCCGGGTGCTCCCAGGTGACCCCGATCCCGCCGTGGATGTGGACGTTCTCGGCCGCAGCGCCGACGAAGGCGTCACCGCAGCAGGACTTGGCCAGGTCCGCCGCCTCCGGGAGGTCGGGCGGGCTCCCGGCCGCGGCCCACATGCCGTGGTAGGCGGCCGAGCGCGCGGACTCGACGCCGATGTGCATGTCGGCGAGCTTGTGCTTGACGGCCTGGAAGGAGCCGATGGGCCGGCCGAACTGCACGCGGGTCTTGGCGTACTCGACGGCCATCTCGAGCACCCGCGCCGCCCCGCCGGCCTGTTCGGCGGCCACGGCCACGGCGGCGAGGTCGAGGACGCGCTCCAGTACCGGCCAGGCCCTTCCCTCCTCGCCGACCAGGCGGGCCGGGGTCGAGTCGAAGGTAATGGCGGCCTGCTTGCGCGTCTGGTCGAGGGTGGCCTGCGGCTCGCGGCGCACGCCGGGCGCTTCGCCGTCGACCGCGAACACGCTGATCCCCGCGTCCGTCCGGGCGGCGACGAGGAGGAGCGAGGCCGTGCCGCCGTCGAGCACGAAGCTCTTCGTGCCGTCCAGCGTCCATCCCCGCGTGCCCCGGACGGCGGTCGCGGTGACGCCGCCGGCGTCCCAGCGGCCGGACGGCTCGGTCAGCGCGAGCGTGGCGACGGTCGAGCCGGCGGCGATGCCCGGCAGGTACTCGCGGCACGCCTCCTCGTCGTCCAGGCCGAGCAGGGTCGACGCCGCCAGGACGACGGTCGACAGGACGGGCGCGCACAGCAGCGCGCGCCCCGCCTCCTCCAGGAGGATCCCCACTTCGACAAACCCGCAGCCGGCGCCGCCGTACTCCTCCGGCACGGCCAGCCCGGCGAGTCCGAGCTCGCCGGCGAGCCGCCGCCAGACGTCGGGGTCGAAGCCCTCCTCGGTGTCCATGAGCCGCCTGACCTCGGCCTCGGGCGAGGTCTTGTCGAAAAAGTCGCGCACCGTCCGGCGGAGCTCGTCCTGCTCCTGCGTGAACGCGAGATTCACGGGGTCTCCCGCCCGCCCGCGGCCCCGGCCCCGTCCAGGCCGAGCACCCGGAGGGCGTTGTTCCGCAGGAAGTTCGGCCACACGTGGTCCTTCAGGGGCACCTGGGCGAGTTCCGTCATGATGCGGTCCAGGGTCAGGCCCATCGGGAAGTAGCCGCCGTAGATGATCTTGTCCGCGCCGCGGGTGTTGGCGTAGTCGATGATCTCCGCGGGGTAGTAGCGCGGCGCGAAGGCGCTGGTGGAGTAGTACAGGTTCGGCCACTTGAGCATGAGCTTGACGGCCAGGTCGGTCCAGGGCTCCGCGCCGTGGCGCATGACGAACACCAGTTCCGGGAAGTCGTACATGACCTGGTCGATGAGCTCGACGCGCTGGACCATGGAGGGCACCCGCGGACCCGCGATGCCGACCGTCACGAAGACGGGGATGCCCAGCTCGACGCACTTGGCATAGACGGGGTACATCTGCGGCGCGTCGATGGCGAGCTGCGGCAGCAGACCGTGCGGGTAGAGCGACGCCGCCCGCACACCCCACTTCTCGTGGGCGCGCACCAGGTCGCGGATGCCGTCCATGCCCCGGTTGGGGTCGCAGCTCCAGGAGCCGACGAACCGGTCCGGGTGCTCGGCGAGCGCGCGCCCGGCCAGCTCCTCGTTCGCGCTCACGCTGACCAGGCCGACGTCGACGCCGTGCCGGTCCATCTCGCCGAGGACCAGCGCGACCGGGTCCACGTCGCCGTCGGCGTGACCGGCGGGGATGTCGTGGAACATGTACTGCGCCGGCATCTCGAACTCGTCGCGGGACTGCCGGTCGCGGAGCACCGTCCGGATCTGCCGGTACAGCGCCGCGGGGTCCTGGGGGAAGCCGATCATCGTGTCGACCACCCCGACCCCGAACGGCCGGGGCCGGTCGGACGCGGCGGGCGGGTCCGTCGGGAACTGTGAGGCCACCTCAACGCCTTTCGTGGTACCGCTGCACTGACACCGCACCTCCGGCCGGAACGGAGGGTGACGTCCGCGCCGCCGCCGGGGGTGGTCGCCGGCCGGACGGCTACGACGATAGCCCCGGGAGGCGATCGATGTCGACATCGATATTGACGATGCGCCGGATTCCACGGACACTGGAGCCCGCCGGCTGGGGCTCGCCCCTCATCCGGACCAGGATGCTGAGCGGGTGCTCCTGGGCGCGCGAAAGGCGAGGCGGCCTTCCAGGCATCTCCTCCGCGTTCTATGACACTCGAATCCCACCCCCCGAAGAGGTGTCATGTCTTCACCGAACGAGCAACTCCTCCCGGTCCCCCGCACCATGGACGACCTCCTGTCGCCGGCGTGGCTCAACCGGGCGCTCGCCGGCCGGTTCCCCGGCATCGACATCACCCGGGTCACGCCCGGCCCCGTGGTGAGCCGGGTGTCGACCAACGCCCGCTTCCACATCGAGAGCGCGAACGGCCTCCCTCCGGGCCTGTCGCCGAACCTGTGCGGCAAGGGCTACTTCTCCGACGCCGGCTGGTCGGCCCGCCAGGCGGGGGTCTTCGAGGTGTCCTTCTACCGGCACCTGGCGGAGGCCAGCGGCGTCCGCACCCTGCGCAGCGTGTACGCCGACATCGACGCGGAGACCCAGCACGGCGTGGTCATCACCGAGGACGTCGTGGCCCAGGGCGCCACGTTCCTCGACGCCACCAGCGAGTACACGCCGGAACTGGCGGCGGAGAGCCTCGCCGAACTCGCCCGGCTGCACTCCGCGACGTGGGGCGACCCGGCCGTCGCCGAGGCCGGGTGGCTGGAGTCGCGGCTGGACTCCTACATGGGGCAGCGGGGCCTCAAGGAGATCCGCGGCAACTTCGAGAGCGAGATCGGCGCGGGCGTCCCGGAGGAGGTCCGCGACGCCGAGCGGCTCGTCGCGGCCTACAAGGCGCTGGCCGAGCAGACCCGCGGCGCGTCGCCCTGGTCGGTGATCCACGGCGACGCCCATGTCGGCAACCTCTACCTCGACGGCGACGGGCGGCCGTCCTTCCTGGACTGGCAGCTGGTGCAGCGCGGGCCGTGGTACATCGACGTCGGCTACCACCTCGCCTCCGCGCTCACCGTGGAGGACCGCCGCGCGAACGAGAAGGACCTGGTGCGCCACTACCTCGACCGGCTCACCGCGGGCGGCGTCGAGGCCCCGTCCTGGGACGAGGCGTGGCTGGGCATCCGCCGCGGCATCGTCCACGGCTTCTACCTGTGGGGCATCACCCTGAAGGTCGCCCCGGAGGTGACGAGCGTGCTCCAGCACCGGCTCGGAACCGCCGCCGCCGACCACGACGCCTTCGCCGCGGTGGGGGCGTGAGATCCCCCGCCTCTGGCGTACGGCCGGCGGCGGCGCGGCCGGCCCGCGGCGGGTCTTGACACCCCGCCGGGCTCTGCCAGAGCATCGAACTCGACATCGAACTTGATAATCTTCACGAAGAAAGAGGGCCATGACGACGGTCGGTGAACTGCTGCGGGAGCGGGCGGAGGGCGACGGCGACGCGCTGCTGATCGGCGACGACCGGTGGACCTACCGGCAGCTGCTGGAGGAGTCGGCCCGGCGGGCGGCGCTGTTCGAGGAGATGCGCGAGCAGGGGCGGCCGCCGCACATCGGCGTCCTCCTGGACAACGTGCCCGACTACGTGTTCTGGCTGGGCGCGGCGGCGCTCTCGGGCGGCGTGGTCGTCGGCGTCAACGCGACCTACCGGGGCGACCAGCTCGCGCAGCTGGTGCGGCACACCGACTGCGGGCTGATCGTCACCTCCTCCGGCCACCGGCCGCTGCTCGACGGCGCCGACACCGGACTGGGCGCCGACTGCGTCCTCCTCGTCGACGACCCCGAGTACGCCGCGCGGATCGCCGGCCACTCCCCCGAGCCGCCCGACCGGCGGGTCCGGGACGACGACCTGCTCCTGCTGATCTTCACCTCCGGCTCGACCGGGCTGCCCAAGGCGGTGCGCTGCACCCAGGGCCGGCTCGCCCGCACCGGCGCCCACGTCGCCAAGATCGCCGAGCTCGGCGCGGAGGACACCGTCTACTCCCCGCTGCCGCTCTTCCACTCCAGCTCGCTGTTCACCGGCTGGTCGTCCACGCTGAACGCGGGGATCCCGTTCGCGACCCGGCCCAGGTTCTCCGCGTCCAACACCCTGCCGGACCTGCGCCGCCACGGCGCGACCATGCTCACCTACACCGGCAAGGTCCTGAACTACATCCTCGCCACCCCCGAGCGGCCCGACGACGCCGACAGCCGGCTGCGGCTGGCCGTCGGGAACGAGGCCTCGGCCCGCGACATCCGCGAGTTCGCCCGCCGGTTCGGCTGCAACGTCCGCGACAGCTACGGCTCCACCGAGGGCATCATCATCGTCCGGCGCGACCCCACGATGCCCGAGGGCGCCCTCGGCACCGCCGACCCGACGGTCAAGGTGCTCGACCCGGGGACCGGAAAGGAGTGCCCGCCGGCGCGGTTCGGCCCCGACGGGCGCCCCCGCAACCTCGACGAGGCCGTCGGCGAGATCGTGGAGACCGCGCCCGGCGCCGGCTTCGAGGGCTACTACAAGAACGAGGAGGCGACGCGGAGCCGGTTCCGCGACGGCGCCTACTGGTCCGGGGACCTCGCCTACCGCGACGCCGACGGCTGGCTCTACTTCGCCGGACGGTCGAACGAATGGCTGCGCGTCGACGGCGAGAACTTCGCGGCCGCGCCCGTCGAGGCCATCATCGCCCGCCATCCCGACGTCCGCTCCGTCGCCGTCTACGCCGTCCCCGACGACCCGGTCGGCGACCGGGTCATGGTGGCCCTGGAACTGCGCGGCGACGCCGGGTTCGAGCCGGAGGCGTTCGACGCGTTCCTCGCCGGGCAGCCCGACCTCGGCACCAAGTGGCTGCCGGCCTTCGTCCGCGTCACCGCCGAGCTCCCCAAGCTCGCCAGCATGAAGATCGACAAGATGCGGTTGCGGCGCGAGGCCTGGCGCTCGGACGGAGTCGTCTGGCGCCCGGCGAAGGGGCAGCCCCTGCGGCCGCTGTCCGACGCCGACCGGGACAGGCTCGCCCCCCTCCTCCCCTGAGCGGAGACGCCAACGGGCAGGAAGCCGTCATGGTCCGGCTTCCTGCCCGTTCGGCTTGCGCGTGTCAGACGGAGAGGATGGAGACTCCGGCGGTGCCGGGTGCTCCGTAGAGCTGTGCGTAGCCGACCCGGGGCTGGCCCGGGACTTGGCGTTCTCCGGCCTGGCCTCGGAGTTGGAGTACCAGTTCGTGGACCTGGCGCAGGCCGGAGGCGCCGATGGGTTCGCCGTTGGCGATGAGGCCGCCGTCGGTGTTGACCGGCAGCCGCCCGCCGATCTCGGTGGCGCCCTCGGCCAGCAGCCGCTCCTGCTCGCCATCGGCGCACAGGCCGTTCTCGGCCATGTGGATGATCTCCGCGCCCGCGTCGGTGTCCTGCAACTGGACCACGTCCACGTCCTCGGGACCGATGCCCGCCTCCTCATAGGCCGCCCGCGAGGCGAACACCGTCGGCGCGTCCGCCTGCTCCACCGCGGCCCAGGAGGCGTGCACCTCATGCGCCCCATAGGAGCGCGTGCGCAGCGTGGTGGCGCGCAGGAACACCGGGGAGGAGGTGTAGCGGTGGGCGATGTCGGCGCGGCACATCACCACCGCCGCCGCGCCCTCGTCGGGGCTGCAGAACATGTAGCTGGTCAGCGGGTAGTTCAGCATCCGCGACCCCAGGACGTCCTCCTCCGACAGCGGTTTGCGGCGGAAGGCGTTGGGGTTGATGGCGCCGTTGCGGTAGTTCTTGGCCGCCACCCGCGCCAGCGTCCGGTGCGAGATCCCGTGGTCGTGCATGTACCGGTTGATCTTCATCCCGAAGAACTTGGTCGTCAGGAAATGACCGATGTCCCCGTACCACGACGGCGCGCTGTAGTGGATCGGGTCGGCGGTGAAGGCCCCCGAGTCGTGCTTGTCCATCCCGACCGCGACCCCGATGTCGTACTTGCCCGACCGGATCCCATCGGCGGTCAGCTGCAGCGCGGTCGCCGCGGTCGCGCACCCGTTGTAGACGTCCATGAACGGGATCCCGGTCAGCCCCAGCAGGCCCACGACGGCGTCGGGGTTGTCGACCTCGCGGCTGCCGCCGAAGGCGAACTGCACCTGCCTCCACTCGACTCCGGCGTCGGCCAGCGCGCCGCGGACCGCCTCGGCGCCCATCTCGATCGCCGACTTGGCACCGAACCGCCCGAACGGGTGGATCCCCACCCCGATGATCGCGACATCGCCCATCTCAGCTCGCCTCCTGCTCACCGCGCGGCCTGAACGCGTACGACATCACCTCGGTGCCATCGCCCTCGGTACGGAAGGTGAAGATCTCCAGCTCCAGCTCCATCCCGAAGCCGATCTGCTCGGGATCACTCACCGTCAGGCGCCCCTCGACGCGCACCTCGTCACCGAGCTGGACCAGGCCGACGGCGAAGGGGCGGAAGGTCTCGGGCGTCTCACCACTGGCATAGGGCTCCTTGGGCAGGAACTCCTGCGTCGTCCACGTCCACAGCGTCCCGGTACGCGGCAGCAGCACCCGCCCCATACCGGTGTCACCACACCGCGGACACGACGACTGCATCGGGAACGTCGTGGCCTCACACCGGCCACACCGCCCCCCGATCAACTGAGGTCGCTCACTGGGCCAGGTGAAGACGTCGGGCGCGAAGGGTATCTGTGACAAAAGGAACCGCTCCTTAGGATGCGGGCCGGTCGGCGAGACCATCGGCCGTGTGGAGCCGGCTTCGGCAGGCGGCGATGCGCCAGCCCTCCGGGGTCCGGACAAGGTCGTCGACATAGAACACGTTGCTGGAGGCGCCGTCGCTCCGGTCGGCGAACAGCAGGTTCCGCGTGGTGCGGGCGCGGTCGGCGCCGGTCATCTCGATGGCCGGCACGCCCCCGAGGTGCATCCCTCGCGGCGACGCCGTGAACACTTCGCGCAGACCGTCGTGCCCGTCGAACGTGCGCCCGTACACCTCGTAGCGGGCGTCGGGCGTGAACAGCGAGACCCAGCCCTCGACGTCCTCGAGGTCGAGCGTCAGGCAGTACCGGGCCAGCAGCGTGCTGATGGCCGCGTGGTCCTCGGGCGAGGCAGGCATCCCGCTCTCCAACTCAAGCCGTCAAGGCGATCAACGACTCATTCAGCACCGGCCGCGATGCGGGATGGTCGACTACGCGTCAAGCTAGCAACTCTCCGACTTTGGATCAATTTTGACATCGAAGTCAGTAATTTGATATCGCTCACACCGCCGCGGCGGGGCGGGCCGCGGGCAAAAGTTCAACTTCGATGTCATATTCGCTATACTTGACCGACGCTGTGGGGAGTTCGGCGCCTGCGGGTCATGGCCGCCGCGAGTACCGGCCGGCGGCTTCCGCCGGGCGGGTGCGGGGCCCGCGGAACGCGGAGGTTCCGGCGGACGGGGCCGCGTTCCGCGCGTTCGCGGCCGCGCCTCACCGTCGCCCTCCGGCTGGAAGAATGGCGGACGGCGCCGGGGGCTCGGCGGATTCCGCCGTACCCTACCCCGGAGGCGGCCGGGGGCGGCGGAGGCCCGCGGAGCGGTCGCCGCCGCACGCTTCGCCAGAAAGGATCACCGTGCCCGAGAAGACCGAACGCAGGGCTGTGCTGCCCAACGCCAGTCGTGGCCGGCGCGGCGACGAGGAGAAGGACAAGCGCCGCGGCACCGGACGCACCGTTCGGGGCCGTGAGACCCGCCGCCGTCTCCTCGAGGCCGCCAAGGAGGTGTTCGAGCGCGACGGGTTCCTGCACGCCCGGATCGCCGACATCGCCGACATCGCGGGCATCTCCCACGGGTCCTTCTACACCTACTTCGTCTCGAAGGAAGAGATCTTCACCGAGATCGTCGACTCGGTCGAGGTCAACCTGCTCACCCTGGAGCCGGCCCCCGCCGACGCCGACCCGGTCGAGCGGATCCGCGCGGCCAACGAGCACTACCTGGTGGCCTACGGCGCCAACGCCAAGATCATGCGGGTCATCCACCAGGTGTCCACCATCGACGCCGCGGTCCGCGAGACCCGCCTGCAGCGCCAGGACGCCTTCGCCCACGCGATCGAGCGCCGCGTCCGCCAGCTCCAGGAGGCGGGTCACGCCGATCCCGCCGTGGACGCCGGCTACGCCGCCCAGGCGCTCGGCGGCATGGTCGCCTACTTCGCCGAGTACCTCTTCAACACCGACAACGCGTTCGGCTTCGACCTGGCCACCGCGACCGACCAGCTCACCCGCATCTGGACGAACGCGCTCGGCATGAAGGACCCCGGCACGGGCAAGGCCGGCGCCACGGGCAAGGCGGGCGCGGGCAAGGGCAAGGCCGCCAAGGGCAAGGACAAGGCCTCCTCGGACGGCTGAACGCCGGGTCAGGCCATGGTGTACCGGATCGGCAGGCGCTTGGGCCCGCCGACGAACAGGGTCTCCATGTAGGCGGGGGTTCCCGCGAGCTCGATCGATGCCACGCGGGGCACCAGTTCGGCGAAGAGCGCCCGGCCCTCCAGCCGGGCCAGGTGCGTGCCGAGGCAGTAATGGGCGCCGAACCCGAAGGCCATGTGGCGGTTCGGGGTGCGTCCGACGTCGAAGGTCCCGGGGTTCTCGAAGACGTCCTCGTCCCGGTTGGCCGAGGGGTAGGAGAGCAGCACCGACTCCCCGCGCGCGATGGGCACGCCGCGCACGGTCGTGTCCTCGGTGGCCGTCCGCATGAACTGCTTGACCGGTGAGACCCAGCGGATCATCTCCTCGACCGCGGTGGGGACGAGGGAGGGGTCGGCGGCCAGGCGCCGCCACTGGTCCGGGTGCTCCAGCAGGGCGTGCAGCCCGCCGGCGATGGCCGCACTCGTCGTGTCGTGCCCCGCCGTGGCGATCAGCACGTAGTACCCCACCGCCTCGAGGTCCCCGATCGGCTCACCGTTGATCGTGGCGTTGGCGATCCCCGAGGCGAGGTCGTCGCCCGGGTTCGCGCGGCGGTCGTCGGTCAGCGTCTTGAAGTAGGTGAAGAAGTCCAGCAGGGTGTCCATGAAGCCCGTGTCGCCGGCGCGCCTCGCCAGGTCCTCGTCGTCGGCGCCGAACAGCTCCTGGGTCAGCTTGAGCATCCTGGGGAAGTCCTCCTCGGGCAGTCCGAGGAGGGACAGGATGACGTACAGCGGGTAGTGGGAGGCGACGTCGGCGAAGAAGTCGCACTCCCCTCCCAGGCCGGCCATGTGGTCCACGTAGCGTCTGGCGAGTTCCTCGATCCGGCCGCTGAGCCGCCGGACCCCGCTCGGCTTGAACCAGTCCGCGCTCACATGGCGGTAGACCGGGTGGTCGGGTGCGTCCATCTGCACCAGCGCGCGGATGGGGATGTCGGAGCGCACGTCGTCCTTGGGCTTGGGGCCGAGGGCGGGACGCGGCGCGTTGATCCAGGTCTCGGCGTCGCGCGCGATCGCCATGACGTCCTCGTGCCTGGTGATCGCCCAGAACGGGTTGAACCTCGGGTGTTCGACGAGGTGCACCGGCGACTCGCGGCGCAGCAGCGCGGTGGCGGCGTGGAACCGCGCGTCGTCCGCGTAGGCGCGCGGGTCGGTGAAGACGGTGCCCGCTTCCTCGATGTCCATGTGCAGTGCCTCCGGGGGCCGGCTCGCCGCACGATATCTCAATATCGACGTCATCATCAAGATCGTCGCGGTTCCGGTCCGGCGGGATCCGGTCGTGCTATATCGACGTCGATGTTGACAACGGACGGGTGCGGGCGGTGTGATGGGCGGGTGGGACAGGACAACTGGATCTTCGACTTCGACACGCACTACTACGAGGCGGAGGACGCCTTCACGCGGCACCAGGACCGCTCGCTGGGCAACCGGGGCGTGCGCTGGGCCGACATCGACGGCCGCCGCCGCCTGATCGTCGGGGGGAAGGTCAACGGCTACATCGCCAACCCCACGTTCGATCCGGTGGCCCGCCCCGGCGCGCTGTACCACTGGTACCGCGGCAACCCGGAGCGCAAGGGCATCCGGGAGGCGTTCGGCGAGCTCGAGCCGCTGCGGGCGGAGTACCGCGACCGTGAGGCCCGCGTGCGGGTGCTGGACGAGCAGCGCGTGAAGGCGACGCTGCTGTTCCCGACCCTGGGCGTGGGGCTGGAGGAGGCGCTCAAGGACGACCCCGGCGCGTGCTCCAAGGTCTTCCACGGCTTCAACAAGTGGCTGGACGAGGACTGGGGCTACAACTACCGGGACCGCCTCTACGCCGTCCCCTACGTTCCTCTCCTCGACCCGGCCGCGGCCGTCGCCGAGCTGCGCGAGCTGATCGGCCGCGGGGCCACCGTCGTCAACGTCCGCAACGCCCCGGTGCCGGTGCCCGGCGGCTTCCGTTCGCCGTTCGACCCCGCCTACGACGCCTTCTGGGGTCTGGCCGAGGAGGCGAACGTCGTGGTGGCCACCCATGCCGGCAACGACGGCTACGACGCCATCGTGCAGATGTGGGAGCCCGGCTCGGCCGAGCAGTCGGTGCTGCGCTCGCCCCTGCGGGGCGTGCTCACCAAGGGGCGCGCCGTCACCGACTTCTACGGCGCCGCACTGTGCCACCTGGTCTTCGAGCGCTTCCCCCGGCTGCGCATGGCCAGCGTCGAGAACGGCGCCGGGTGGATCCCCGACCTGCTCCACCGGCTCGACGACGTGGCCAACCGCAACCCCGGCTACTTCAAGAACCACCCGCGCGAGGTGTTCGCCGAGCACGTCTGGGTCACCCCGTTCTGGGAGGACCGGATCGACGACCTCCTCGCCGACGTGCGCACCGACCGCCTGCTGCTCGGCTCGGACTGGCCGCACGCCGAGGGCGTCGCCCAGCCGGTGGACTTCATCACCGAGTCGCTCGGCTCCCTCGACGAGCACGACGTCCGGCGCATCTCCCACGACAACGCGCTCGAGGTGCTGGGCCTGCCGCGCACCTGATCGTCCCGGGCCCTCAGGCGACGTGGACGGAGGGGCGCTCCCGGGTTCGGGAGCGCCCCTCCGCCGCCGGTGGCGGTCGTCACTTGAGGATGGGGAAGCGGCGGACGAGCGCGGTATCCGCCCACCGGCGGCCGAGGCCCAGGGTGTGGCCGGCGCTGACGAGGGCGAGGCCGACCAGGACGATGGCGTAGATGAGGTGGTCGTCCATGAAGGGGTTGTTCTCCGGCGGCAGGACCGCGGACCACATCATCACCAGCAGCAGCGCGCCGCCCGCCGCGGCCGCCCGCAGGGCGACGCCCAGCACCAGCGCGGCACCGACCCCGGCCAGCCCGATCATGAACAGCCAGTCCGCCCACGCCTGGCCCGCGAGACCGTGGTAGAACCCGGCGAACGGGCCCTCCGGGGTGTTCTTCAGGAATCCGGCGGTCGGGCTGCCGCCCTCGATCCACGCCCGGGCCGCGGGGGTCTCGTGCCCCAGGCCGAAGGTCTTGTCGAGGAACGCCCACACGAACACCCAGCCCAGCGCCAGCCGGGTGAGGGCCCACACGTACCGCGCGGCCGGGGACTCGGTCAGGGGCTGCGGCGCCGGCAGGTGCGGCAACCGGTGCGCCCGGCGCCCCTCACCGGCCTTGGGAGTCGAGACGGCCATGGTCGCCTGCCTTTCTTCGAGAGGCGAACTTGTTGACGTCCTGATCTCAACACCCCCGGCCATGGCGGGTGCAGGAGCCAAGGACCCTCCTTCTCAGGGCCCTTGGTCCCGGCCGGAGCGCGCGTTGGACCCTGGTACCGCGGCCTCGGCCGGGCGCAGCGTAGGGGCATGAGATCCGCGCACGTACCGCTGGAGGAACGGACCGCGGCCGAGGTGATGACGATGGACCTGCTCACCATCTCCGCCCGCGAGTCCGTGCTCATGGCGTGGGAGCTGATGTGCCGCGCCGAGGTCCACCACCTGCCCGTGGTGGACGACGAGGGCGGCTTCCTGGGCATCGTGGACGCCGCGACGCTCACGGCCGCCTGGGACGCCGCCGGGCCGCGGCGCGCCCGCAGGCCCGTCACCACCCTGCTCGGCGAGCACGCGAAGGACTCGGTGCGCCCGGCCGCGACCGTTCCCGAAGCGGCCCGGTCGATGCTGGAATCGGGCAACGACCACGTCGCGGTCACCGATGCCCAGGGCGCCCTGGTGGGCCTGATCACCGCCCGCGACCTCATCACCGAGCTGGCCGGGGCCGCGCGGGACAGGACCGCCCAGCGGTCGGGCATGCCCTCCCTTTACCGGATAGAGCCCGTACTGCCCGGCGAGGCACCGGCGGCCGCGCGCCGGGACGGGCGGCACTCCGCCGGGGCGGGCGGCTTCCACCGGGCGCGGCCCGACGAACCCCTCGCACGGCGCCGTCCGGCAAACGCCGGGGAAAAAGAGGTCACACGGCCCGTCATCCGGGACCTTCGCCCCTGACCCCGCCCGGCGGGCAGGCGCGAGCCTTGGGCGTGTGAACACGACGACCGTCACCGGCCCGCCGTACCAGTGCACCCCCCGGGAGGTCGCCGAGGATCTCGGCACCGACCCCGATCTCGGCCTCACCTCGGACGAAGCGGCCGCGCGATTGGCGCGGCACGGCCCCAACGTGCTGCCGGAGGCCCGGCGGCGCGGGCCGGTGGCGCGGTTCCTGCTGCAGTTCCACAACCCGCTGATCTACGTGCTGCTGGTGTCGGCGGTCATCACCACCGCGCTGGGCGACCACGTGGACGCGGCCGTGATCCTGGGCGTGGTGGTCGCGAACGCGATCGTCGGGTTCGTCCAGGAGGCGCGGGCCGAGCGGGCGCTGGCCGCGCTGGCCGCGATGACCCGCACGGTCACCACCGCCGTCCGCGACGGGCGGCCCGCGCGCCTGCCGTCGGAGGAGCTGGTGCGCGGCGACCTGGTGCTGCTGGAGGCCGGTGACAGGATCCCCGCCGATCTGCGGCTGGTGCGCGCCGCCGACCTCTCGGTGGACGAGTCCGCGCTGACCGGCGAGTCGGCGCCCGTCGCCAAGACGCCGGACGCGCTCGGCGAGGCGGCCCTGGCCGACCGCCGCAACATGGCCCACTCTGGCACGTTCGTCACCTACGGGCGAGGGGCCGGCCTCGTCACGGCGACCGGCGCCGGCACCGAGATCGGGCTCGTGCACCGGCTCGTCGGCTCGGCGACCGCCGTGCAGACCCCGCTCACCCGCAAGATCGCGCGCTTCAGCCGGGTGGTGACCGTGGCCATCCTGGCCCTGGCCGCCCTCACGTTCGCCGTCGGGGTGCTGCGCGGCCGGCCCGTCCCGGAGATGCTGACCGCCGCGGTGGCGCTGGCCGTGGGCGCCATTCCCGAGGGCCTGCCCGCGGTGGTGACGATCACCCTGGCGTTCGGGGTGGCCCGGATGGTGCGGCGCAACGCCATCGTCCGGCGGCTGCCCGCGGTGGAGACGCTCGGGAGCACCACCGTCATCTGCACGGACAAGACCGGGACGCTGACGCGGAACCAGATGACCGTCACCGGCATCGCCGCCGGGGGCCGCCTCTTCGAGGTGACCGGCACCGGCTACGCGCCCCGCGGCGAGATCCTCGCTGGCGGCGGGCGCGTCGAGGCGGCCGCGCACCCGGCCCTGCGCGAATGCCTGATGGCCGGGCTGGCCTGCAACGACGCCCGGATCACCCAGGGCGGGGACGGGGGCGGCTGGAGCCTGGTCGGTGACCCCACCGAGGGCGCCCTGGTCGTCAGCGCCGCCAAGGCGGGGCTCGGCGAGGCCCCCGAACGCCTCGACACGATCACCTTCAGCTCGGAGCGGCAGTACATGGCCACCCTCCACGCGGGCGGCGTGATCTACGCCAAGGGCTCGCTGGAGCGCATCCTGGCGATGTCGGACCGCCAGCTCGCCGCGGACGGCGGCACCGAGCCCCTCGACGTCGAGGGCATCACCGCCGTCGCCCACGCCTACGGCGGGCAGGCCCTGCGCGTGCTCGCCCTCGCCCGCGCCGACGCCGATCCCGCCGCCGACCACCTCACCGAGCCGCCGCCCCGGCTGGTCTTCCTGGGCCTGCAGGCCATGCACGACCCGCCCCGCGAGGAGGCGGCCCGGGCCGTCCACGCCTGCCGGACCGCCGGGATCCAGGTCAAGATGATCACCGGGGACCATGCCGCCACGGCCCGCGCCGTCGGCGCGCGGATCGGGCTGGACGGCGAGGTCATGACCGGCGCCGACCTGGCCGCCACCGCGGACGGCGACCTCCCCGGCGCCGTCGAGCGCACCGCCGTGTTCGCCCGCGTCTCCCCCGAGCAGAAGCTGCGCCTGGTCCGGGCGCTGCAGGCCCGCTCCCACGTCATCGCCATGACCGGGGACGGCGTGAACGACGCGCCCGCCCTCAAACAGGCCGACATCGGCGTGGCGATGGGACGCGACGGCACGGAGGTCGCCAAGGAGTCGGCCGACATGGTCCTCACCGACGACGACTTCGCCTCCATCGAGGCCGCCGTCGAGGAGGGCCGCGGCGTCTTCGACAACCTGGTCAAGTTCATCGTGTGGGCGCTGCCCGCCAACATCGGCCTCGGCCTGGTCCTGGTGGCGGCGATCCTGGGCGGCGGCGAGCTGCCCATCCTGCCGGTCCAGGTGCTGTGGCTGAACATGACCGCCGTGCTGGTGCTCGGGCTGCCGTTCGCGGTCGAGCCGCGCGACGAGGACATCATGCGGCGCCCGCCCCGCGACCCCGCCCTCCCGCTCATCACCAGGCGGCTGACCGCCCGCATCCTGCTGGTCGCCGCGATCCTGCTCGCGGGCGCGTTCGGCCTCTTCCACTGGGAGCAGGCCCACGGCGCCTCACTGGCCGAGGCCCGCACCGTCGTGGTCAACGTCTTCGCGATGACGCTGCTGGCCTACCTGTTCAACTGCCTGTCGCTGGAACACCCGATGCTGTGGCACGGCGTCCGGCGCAACCCGTGGGTCGGCGCGGGCGCCCTCGCCCTCATCGCCATCCAGGTCTTCTACACCTACGTCCCCGTGATGCACGACCTGTTCCGTTCCGCCCCGCTCAGTCCCGGCGCCTGGGCACGCGTCGCCGCGGTGGCCGCGATCGCCTACGCCCTGGTCGAACTCGCCAAATGGGCGACCCGGCGCACGGAACGAGCCTGAGCCGTCTCCGGCCGGTCACTCCGCAGGGGTTCCACGGGACGCGTGGACGACCGCTACCGGGCATCGCGCGTGGTGGAGCATGGCGTGGCCGACCGAACCGAGCACCAGGCCGCTGAAGCCTCCCCGGCCCCGCGACCCCACGACCAGCAGCCGGGCACGCGCGGATGCCTCGGCCAGAACCCGCGTGGGACGGGCGTGCACGACCTGCCGGATGAACGGCACGCCGGGGTACTCGGCCTCCCAGGGCGCCACGAACTCCGCCAGGGCCCGCTCCTGCTCCTCTGTCACCACCACCGGGTCGAACACCAGCGGCTGCATGTCCCCCGGACGCTCGGAGGCGGGATGGCTCCAGGCCATCACCGCCCGTGCGGGGGCCCCTCGGACGGCGGCCTCCTCGAAGGCGAAGTCCAGAGCCGCCGCGCTGCCCGGGGAGCCGTCCACCCCGACGACCACCTCCCCCGCGTCCGGCGTGCCCTCGGCCGGCTCGGGCTCCGCGGTCCCCGGCCTGTCCGGGCGCACCGCCACGGCGGGGCAGGACGCGTGCGAGGTCACCTGCAACGCCACCGATCCCAGCAGCAGACCGGTCAGGCCGCCGGAACCGTGGCTGCCCACCACGACCATGAGCGCGCCCCTCGACTCCCTGATCAGCACCTCGGCCGGTTGCCCGCCGACCTGCCCGCCGGACACCTCCACCTCGGGCGCCCGTGCCCGCGCCCGTCCCAGCGCCTGCCGGACGACCTCCTCGCCGTTGTCGCGCATCCACTCCCGGACCAGCCTGATCCGCGGGTCGGCCTGGGCGTCGAACAGCCAGGCGGCGACCGCGTGCACGACCCGCAGCGGCGCTCCCCGGCGCGCGGCCTCCGCCGCCGCCCACTCGACCGCGACCAGGCCGTGCTCGGACCCGTCGGCCCCGACGACGATCTCGTTCATGCCCACGACGCTAGCCACCGTCCCGGCCCGGGGCCCGGGACGAAGGTCCCGGGCCGGCGCGCCGACGGACCTCGGTCCATCCGGTGCGGCTTCCCGGCCCCGGGTCCGTTTGAGCCACGCCGGAACGGCCAACGACCTTTGGCAAGGGCGCCTGCCAGGACCGATGCTGGAAGGGGGTGACAACCATGGAAGCCAAGAAGTGGAACACACAGGTCTTCATCAACGAGCGCGGCAACGACACCTACGTGCGCGCCGTGCTGACCACGCAGGACGGCACCACCATCGAGGGCACGGGCCACGCGCGGCGCAATCCCGCCGACCGGGCCGTTCCGGAGATCGGCGACGAGCTGGCCGCCGGGCGGGCCTTCCTGGATCTCGGCCACCGGCTGGTGACACTGGCCGGAGCCGACATCGAGCAGGCCCAGAGACTCGGCTGACACCGCCGCGCGAGGCCACCGCGCATCGCACGGGGTGATCCGCCCCGCCGCGGTCACGATCCGTGGTGGGGCGGTGAGCCATGCCGCACGGCGGTGCCGAGGATCCTCAAAGGTCGGCCTCACCTGTATCAAGCTCGCCCACTGTCAGGGGCAGGCCCTCGTCTGGGGGGTAAGGCCCCGGCCGAGCATCGGCGTACGAGCAGCCGGCCACAACACAGGAGACCGGGCCTCGACCGCCCGGGGCATCCGAGCAGAGGAGTGGTGAGATGACCACCGTTCAACCCACCGGGACCACCAGGAAGAGAACGACCAGGGCCACGACCAAGGCCACCGCCCAGAAGCGGGAGCCCGCCCAGCGGCGGCAGACCGCCCGGACGCGACAGACCGCCGCGGCGCGGCAGACGACCGCCCGGACGCGGCAGACGACCGCCCGGACGGGGCAGGCCGCCTCCCGGACGGGGCAGGCCACCTCCCGGACGCGACAGACCGCCACCGCCCGGACGCGGCAGACCACCCAGCGGCGGCAGACCACCCGGCAGACCGCCCAGCGGCGGCGGACCGCCGAGGAGCGGCAGAGCACCAGCCTGCCGATTCCGGTGGTCACCCCGCACGTCAAGATCTACAACGTTCCCGTTCCGGGAACGGGGGCGGGAATGCACAAGATGGCGGAGGCGGGCCGTTCGGCGGCCTCGTACCTGCCTCCGCGCCGGCGGCTGGCGTTCTACGGGGCGCTGGGCGCGATGGCCGCGCTCGAGGTCATCTCATGGCCGGTCGCGGCGGTCGTCGGAGTCGGCACCGCGATCGCGGGACGCAGCCGCGGCATGGGCAAGGACCGCGCCAAGGAGTCCTGACACGGCCTGCTCGAAGGCGCCGGCCCTCACCCCCGGCGGGTGAGGCGGAGGCCACGCGCTCCCCGAAGGATGCCGAGGGAGGCGCATCGGGAGCGGGGTCTCGACATGAGTGCCGGCGGACCGGATCCGGAGGGCGCGAGCGGGCCCGGGCGCGCGAGCGCGGAGGAGACGGAACCGCGCCTCCTGCGGGCCGAGGTGGCCGGACTCCGCGCCGAACTGCGGCTCGGAGCCGGAACCGTCTCCTCCACCGCGGGCGCCGCCACCGGACTCGGCCCCCTGAGTCATCGGCGCCGGGACGCCACCGCGTACTGCCGCGTGTACATCACCAGCGCCCAGATCACCACGACGTCCAGCACGATGATCAGCACGGACCAGACGGGGTAGTAGGGCAGGAACATGAAGTTGGCCACCGCGCTCAGGCCGGCCAGGATGATGCCGACCGTGCGGGCCCACGCCTGCCCCGCGATCACCGCGAAGCCCGCGACGGCCACGAAGATCCCGACGACCAGATGGATCCAGCCCCAGGTGGTGAGGTCCCAGCTGAACACGTAGTCGCCCCGGACCACGTACAGGTCGTTCTTGAGGATCGCGGCGACGCCCACGATCGCCCCGAAGATCCCGGCCAGGACCATGACGCACGCGGCGAAGTAGGCGAAGCCCACGGCCCAGCCGCTCACCGGCCGCTCCACCATCTCCCGTTCTTGGTCCGCTCGTCCGGACATCTCGCCTCCTCCTGCTCGTCCCCTCGGCTCGCACCATCGTCCGGCCGCGGACACCGACTCCAGATCACCCGGAGCGGATGAAAGGGGACCGATGGGTAGGGTTTTCCCATGGGCAAGATCAAGCGGATGCCGCGCGGGGTGTACGAGGAAGAACTCGCCCGCCTGCAGGAGGAGCTGGTGAAGCTCCAGGAGTGGGTCCGGTCGGAGGGCGTCCGCCTCGCCGTGGTGTTCGAGGGCAGGGACGCGGCCGGCAAGGGCAGCACGATCAAGCGGGTGACCGAGTACCTCAACCCCCGCGTGGCCCGGATCGCCGCGCTGCCCGCGCCCTCGGACCGGGAGCGCACGCAGTGGTACTTCCAGCGCTACGTCGAGCATCTCCCCGCCGCGGGCGAGATCGTCCTCTTCGACCGCTCCTGGTACAACCGCGCGGGCGTCGAGAGGGTCATGGGCTTCTGCACCAAGCAGGAGTACATGCGCTTCCTCCACCAGTGCCCGATCTTCGAGCGGCTGCTGGTCGAGGACGGCCTCCTGCTGCGCAAGTACTGGTTCTCGGTCAGCGACGCCGAGCAGGAGCGCCGCTTCCGCAACCGGCTCGACGACCCGATGCGGCGCTGGAAGCTGTCCCCGATGGACCTGGAGTCGATCACCCGCTGGGAGGACTACTCGCGCGCCAAGGACGAGATGTTCCTGCACACCGACATTCCCGAGGCGCCGTGGTACGTCGTCGAGAGCGAGGACAAGCGGCGGGCGCGGATCAACATGATCGCCCACCTGCTGTCCACGATCCCCTACCGGGAGGTGGAACGCCCCGAGCTGCGGCTGCCGCGGCGTCCGCCCCCGAAGGGCTACGAGCGGTCGCCGCGCGAGATGCAGACCTACGTCCCCGACCACGCCGCCACCCTCCCCCGATGACCCTGCGTCCGGGCCAGGGGGTTGACCTATTATCCCGATGTGAATAACAGACAATCGGATCGAGGCTTCTCGGCCCTGCTCCCGCGCCTGGACCGCTCGGTGGTCGCGATCGAACCCCCGGGCGAGGGCGAGGGGTACTGGGCCGGGGCGCCCAGCGCGGTCGAGGGCGACGGGTGGATCTACCTGGCGTACCGGCTGCGGCGCCCGATCGGCGAGGGGCGCGGCTACGCGGTCGCGATCGCCCGTTCCGCCGACGGCGAGCGCTTCGAGCAGGTCGCGGCCATCGGCAAGGACGAGATGGACGCCGAGTCGCTGGAGCGGCCCGCCCTGACGCGCACCCCCGAGGGGACCTGGCGGCTCTACCTGAGCTGCGCCACGACCGGGACCAAGCACTGGCGCGTCGAGGTGCTGGAGGCCGCCGACCCCGCGGGGTTCGACGCCCGGAACAGGCGGGTCGTCCTGCCGGGCGACGCCCGGACCGGGGTGAAGGACCCCGTGATCGTGCGTCACGGCGGCGTGTGGCACCTGTGGGCCTCGTGCCATCCGCTGGCGGAGGCCGACGAGGAGGACCGCATGGTCACCAGGTACGCCACCAGCGCCGACGGCCTGGAGTGGAGCTGGCACGGCACGGCCCTCGGGCGGCGGGCCGGCGCCTGGGACGCCCGCGGCGTGCGGGTCAGCGCGGTGCGCTTCACCCCGGACGGGATCGTGGCGGCCTACGACGGCCGCGCCAGCGCGGCGGAGAACTACGAGGAGCGGACCGGCATCGCCACCGGCCGCGTCCCCCAGACTCTGACGGCGCAGGGCACGCTCCCGTGGGCCGCGTCCCCCTTCCACGGCGGCGGGCTCCGCTACCTGGAGATCCTGCGCACCTCCGACGGCCGCGACCGCCTGTTCTACGAGGTCACGCGCGCCGACGGGGCGCACGAACTGCGGGCCGAGCTGCGCTGAGCCGCCCTCACCAGGGGCGGCGGCGGCCGTTGCGCGCCTGGCGCTGCCCGGCGGGCCTGGCGCCCACCAGGCCGCCGGACTCGGGGCGCGGCTCCAGCCACGCGCCGAAGCCCTCCCCGGTCACCTGCTCCAGCAGGCCGATGTCGGACGCGAAGTAGGGGATCAGGGCCTGGCGCTGCTCCCAGGTCAGCGGCCGCCGGGGGCTGCCGTCCCGCTGCAGGGCGCGCTCCAGCGGAGCGGTGGCCTTCGCGGCCAGGTCGCCCGGCAGCAGCGCGCCCGCGGCCGCGCCGACCCGCAGGGTGCGGGCCAGGAGCCGGTGACGCGGCGTCCGGTCGGGATGCGCGGTGACGTTCTCCCTCGGCACCTCGGAGAGGACTCCCGTCTCGACGCCCAGGAACGAGCAGATCCGGTCCAGGGTCTCGGCGGGACGTTCCAGCAGCTCCCGGTACCGGAACACCAGGATCTGCTCGCGGGGGAACAGCCCGTACAGGTGCTCGAGCTGCTCGCCGTAGCGGCCCAGCCGGACGTAGTGCCAGAACGCCGCCCATCCGGCGTCGATCCGGCGTTCCTCGTCCTGGCAGGCGCGGACCACGTCGTCGACCGGCTCGAGCCCGGCCGACCACAGGTGCGTCCAGTTGGAATGGGCGCGCTCCACCGGATCGCGCAGGATCGCGATCAGCTTCACCTTCGGGATCAGCGCGTGGATGCGCCGCTGCGCGTCGCGGTCGTACAGGTAGAAGGGGGTCGACTCGCCGCGCAGGGTGCCCGGCGGGGCGCCGTCGAACAGCGCCTCGTAGTCGGGCCGGCGCCAGACGTGCTCGCGGTAGGTCTGCGCGTCCCCGGGGCCGCCCCGGGTCGGCGGCGGGCCGTCGGTCAGGAAGAACTTGGGCTCCTTGACCGGTGACATGAAGAGCCCGGGATGGCGCGTCAGGGCCGCGTGCAGCGCGGTGGTCCCCGCCTTCGGAGCGCCTGCCACCAGGAAGTCCGGCAACGCCATCGCTTCTCCCCGCCGGGTGCCGTGCATCGAATCGACGTATCAGACTATATCCACTGGAATAGTAGGAATCTATACGCCGGGCGGCGACCGCGGCGGGAACCGGGCTCCGGGCGGGCCGCCTGCACTCCCCCGTGCACCGGAAAAGGGGCGTATGGATCCCGTTAAGAGATCTTGACGCCTCGGGCGGCCCCTGCTGTATCCAGGAAGAAAACCACCCAAATCAAAACGGGACGGAAGTACGGAAGCGATGCACCCCCGGCGCCGTACGGCGCGGCCTGCCGTCCCCCGGCCACAGCGGGCGGAGCCATCCGAATGCTGAGGGTGAACGGCTCCGAACGGCCCGCGCTGTTCCGGGCGACGGCGCTGACCTTCGCCGGCGACCGCTCCTACCTCGATCCCGTGGACGGCGCGATGCTCGCCAGGGCGGCCGGGCGCCCCCAGACGGCCTGGCAGTCCCTCCGCTCCGCCGCGGAGATCATCGACTTCCGCGCTCCGGACGGGGCGGTGCTGCTGTCGGTGGGCCGCATCCCGGCGGGATTCCGCCCGCGCGCGTGGGCGCCGGTGTTCTGGCCGGCGGGTCCGCGGATCGGCGTCATCCGCCCCCGGGGGCTCTTCTACTGCGACTTCCAGCTGCGCGATCCGCGCGGCGAGGTGCTCGCGGTGGCCGAGCGGGCCTCGAAGGAGTTCCGGGAGTCGTTCGTCGTCCGGGACGCCCGCGGCGGCGCGGACCTCGCCACCGTGATCGAGCCCGAGGAGTCGGTCCGGGCCCTGGGCGAGCGGGACGCGCCGCCGGCCACGCGCCGGCTCGATGTGGAGTTCCTCACCGACCCGCCGCCGGACGTGCACGCCCTCGTCCTGGCACTGCCCCTCGCGATCCGCATGCGCCACGGCTGGGACTACTGGCAGTCGTGACCCCCTGGGCCCGCCGCCACCGCCCGGGGCGGGCGTTCACTCGTGCAGGCGGGCGCCCTTGAGGACCTTGTCGACCGCGTTGCGCGGGCCGTGCAGGGCCAGCCCGACCAGATCGAGCTGGTCGCCGGGCACCGCGCGCACCGCGGCGCGGTTGTCCCGGTCGTTCCCGGTGGCGAACAGGTCGGAGGTGAACACCGACATCGGGATGCCGCGGCCCAGCGCCCGCAGCCGCGCGGCGGTCAGCGTCTCCTTGGACCCGGCGAAGACCAGCACGGGCTGGCGGAACATCGGCAGGTAGCCGGTGCCGTCGGCGTCGGCGTAGGGCTCGCCGAGCAGCTCCGGGCCGGCCGCGGCGATGCCGCTGACCAGGAACGCGGTCACGTTGAGGCGCTGCCAGGGCTCCAGGTCGTCGCGGAGCAAGACGGCGATCTTGGTATCGAAGCGGATCGTCTCCATGGCACGCCATGCTGGTCCGGCCCGCGAGCCCGCGTCTTGTACGTTCTTAGCATGCCCGCCGACGCCCAGGTCGCCGCGTGGCGTCCCGGGGTGCCGGGCGTCACCGAGGTCTTCCACGCCCACTTCACCGATCACCGCTACCCGATGCACACGCACGACGCGTGGACGCTGCTGATCGTCGACGACGGCGCGGTGCGGTTCGACCTGGACCACCACGAGCACGGCGTGACCCGCTCGCTGGTGACCCTGCTGCCGCCGCACGTCCCGCACGACGGGCGCGCCGCGACACCGCGCGGCTTCGGCAAGCGGGTGCTGTACCTGGAGCCGGAGCTGCTGGAGGAACGGCTGATCGGCGCCGCCGTCGACCGTCCGGCGCTGGCGGACCCGCTGCTGCGCACGCGGATCGGGCAACTGCACGAGGTGCTGCGGCTGCCGGGCGACGAACTGGAGGCGCAGAGCCGGCTGGCACTGGTCCGGGAGCGGCTGAACGGGCATCTGCGGCACGACGTCACCGCGCCGCCCGCGAGCCGCGACCCCGCCGTGGCCCGGCGGCTGCGCCGGCTGCTGGACGAGCGGGCGCCGCAGGGCCTGTCGCTGGACGAGGCCGCCCGCATCCTGCAGGTCCATCCGACGCATCTGGTCCGCTCCTTCAGCCGGGCGTACGGCATGCCGCCGCACCTGTACCTGACCGGGCGCCGGGTGGACCTGGCCCGGCGGCTGCTGCTGGCCGGGCGGCGGCCCGCCGAGGTCGCCGTCGCCGCGGGTTTCTACGACCAGCCGCATCTGACCCGCGTCTTCCGGCGGACGGTGGGGGTCAGCCCGGCCCGCTACGCGGGCGGGCGCCCCGGCCGTCAGGGGTCGGACACGGCGTGCTGAACCGTCCCCAGCGCGGAGAGCAGGATGTCGAAGCGGACGAGCAGGTCGCGGAGGCCGGGCAGATCGCCCGCCTCCTCCGCGCGGCCCAGCACGCGCTCCATCGCGTCGGCGGCGAGGCGCAGCCTGGTGACGCGCGCGACCAGCAGCCGCCGCCCGCCCGCACCGGTCCCGGCGGCCCCGGCGGTCTTGAGGGCCGACAGCGCCGCGTCCAGCTCGGTCTTGATCAGCTCCACCGCCGCCCGCCCGTCGGCCACGGGCCCCGAGGGCAGCGGCGCGCTGCTCTGCAGGCAGGACAGCAGGTGCAGGCGGGCGAGGGCCGGACGGCAGCGCAGCGCGTACTCGCGCAGGTCGGGCCCGCCCGTCACCGCGTGCGGGCGCGGACCCGCGTCCACCTGGACGGCGGCGCGCACCGGCCGCCGGCTCCGCGTCGGCGATAGGGGTGGCACATCCTCTCCTCTCGTAGGGCCCGCACGTCGGCGGACCGGCAGGACGGGCCGGATCAGCCCGCCGCGTGGTCCAGGGCCGCCGCCAGGACGAAATCGGCGATGGTGGTGGCGACCCGCCGGTGACCGGTGGCGTTGAGCACGTCGTGCCGGGAGCCGTGGAACCCGGCGAACTCGGCGTGCTTCAGCCGTCCCGCCCAGGCGTGGTTGTGGCGGGCGGGCACGATGGTGTCGCTCATGCCGTGCACGAACATCACGGGGAGGTCCAGGACGGGCAGGCGCTCGGCGAGCCGGTCCCACGCGGGGCGCAGCGTCGACGGCCGGACGGAACCGGCCCGGTCGTCCTCACGGGCGGCGCTGCCCGGTGTGTACAGCCGGGACAGGTCCAGGCCCACGGGTGCGCCGTCCGCGAGGCCCTCGACCCGCGGCAGCGGGCTGACCGGCGTCGAGGTCAGGACCATACCGGCGCAGCGCTCGGCGCCCGGCAGGGTGTCGGCGCAGGCCGCCAGGGCCGCGACGGTCCCGCCCAGGGAATGGCCGCCCAGGATCAGCGGTGGCCCGCGGCGGGCCCGGTCGGCGAGGGCGCCGAGGGCGCCGGCCAGGTCCTGCATCGCGGCGGGCCCGTCCGGTGCCGGACGGCGGCGACCGCTGGCGGCGTTGACGGCCCAGACGCTGATGCTCCGTTCGCGCAGCGCGCCGACGAGCCGGTCCAGGCGGCCGGATTCGGCGCCGCCGCCGTGGACGAACAGCAGCTCGGCCAGGGGGTTCCGCACCGGCCACCTGTGGAAGGCCACGGAACGAAGAGGCGGGGATTGGACGTCGAGCATGTGGGGACTCCAGACGAGCGCGTCCACGCGTCGATCCCTGTCCCCTGGGACATCGGCCTGCACGACCGGATCGGGATCGGGGCGCGGGCTGGCACCGGCATTGACCTGCGGTCACCGGGCGGCATGGCCGCCGACGGCGCGACCCGGGCGGGTGGCGACCCTCAGCCCTGACACAGGGCGCTGGCGATGCGGCACAGGTCGACGTGTCCGCGCGAGGTGAGCCGAGCGCCTTTCCCCATGGCTCCACGGTAGGCGGTCCGGCCACAGTAGACAACTAACTCGATAGGAAAAGTCGAGTCAGTGGCCCGGGGGCCGCGGCAGGCGCGCCGCCCGTTCAGCGTGTCGCGACCTCCTGGAGGGCGCCGGCGACCGCGCGCGGCTCCGTGATCATGAGGTCGTGCCCGGTGTCGATGTCCCACAACCGGCCCTCCGCCCGCGCCCGCTCGATCAGGGCTGGGTCGCGGGTGGCCAGGGTGGAGGTGCACACGATGTGGTACTGCGGGATCGCCCGCAGCGCCTCCTCGTCGGTGAGCTTGAGCGGCTGCTCGAAGCACTTCCAGGGATGCGGGGTGAGGCGCTCGTCCATCCAGGCGAGGTCGCCGGGGTCGGTCACCCCGTAGAACGCGCCCGCGCCGGGGGCGGGCAGCAGGACGAGCTCGACGCCGTCGACGACCTCGCCGAACGGGCGCGCCGCGTCGATGACCGGTCCCGCGACGTCATGGAGCGACTGGCCGTTGGCGGGGGTGGCCGCGTCCAGGTAGACCAAGCGTCCCACCCGGCCGGCCATGCGGTCGGCGACGCCGGTGACGACCATCCCGCCGTAGCTGTGACCGACCAGGATCACCTCGCGCAGGTCCTCGTGGTGCAGCACCGCGCTGACGTCCTGGATGTGCAGGTCCAGGTCGACGTGCGGGCCCAGGAGGTGGGAGCGCTCGCCCAGCCCGGTCAGCGTGGGGGTGTGCACCTCGTGTCCGGCGGCGCGCAGGATCCGGGCGACGGGGCCGTAGCACCAGCCGCCGTGCCCTCCGCCGTGGACGAGCACATAGGTCGCCATGACCCTCCCCTTTCTCGCACGAGTAACGATAACGCTGTTACCGATAAAGGTGAACAACCCTCTCCAGATCGCCGAGGTCGACCGCACCAGTTCAGGGACGGGCGCTTTACCAGTTTCCGGTTTTGTGTCCGGTCTTCGCCGGGCATTCACGCCTGGCCGCGCGCCGTCCGGCGCGCGGGGAACCGTGGGGATCGGGGGACCGGGAATGTCCCAGCCTGGCCGTCCGGCCGCCGGCGACGCGGCCGCGGGCGCCGGTCCGGGGGTCGTCGAGGTGACGCTGTCGGTGAACGGCGCGCCGCGCGCCGTGGAGATCGAGCCGCGCGTCAGCCTGCTCGACGCCCTGCGCGAGCGCCTGGACCTCACCGGCACGAAGAAGGGCTGCGACCAGGGCGCCTGCGGGGCGTGCACGGTCCATGTGGACGGGCGGCGCGTCCTGGCCTGCCTGACGCTCGCGATCACCTGTGCCGGCCGCGAGGTCACCACCGTCGAAGGGCTCGCCGAGGACGGGGAACTGCATCCCGTGCAGCGGGCCTTCCTCCGCCACGACGCCTTCCAGTGCGGGTACTGCACACCGGGCCAGATCATGTCGGCCGTGGCGCTGCTGAAGGAGGGCCACGCCGACGACGACGCGCAGATCCGCGAGTGGATGAGCGGCAACCTCTGCCGGTGCGCCGCCTACCCGCACATCCGCGCGGCGATCAGGGAGGCGCGCGATGCGACCGCTTGAGTACGCGCGGGCCTCGGACGTGACCGGCGCGATCGCCGCGGTCACCGCGGACCCCCGCGGCGCCTACCTGGCCGGCGGCACGACCAAGGTCGACATGCTGCGCATCGGCGCGGAGCGCTCCGACCTGCTGGTCGACATCAACGACCTCCCCCTGGGCGGCATCGAGGACCTGCCGGGAGGCGGGCTGCGCATCGGCGCCATGGCGCGGATGAGCGACGTCGCCGAGGCGCCCGGCGTGGTCGACCGGTTCCCGGTCATCTCCCAGGCGCTGCTGCTGGGCGCCTCCGCGCAGCTGCGCAACATGGCGTCGATGGGCGGGAATCTGCTGCAGCGGGTCCGGTGCGGCTACTTCCGCGACCGGCACTCGGCCTGC
This sequence comes from Actinomadura rugatobispora, assembly GCF_055379765.1. Classification (NCBI taxonomy): domain Bacteria; kingdom Bacillati; phylum Actinomycetota; class Actinomycetes; order Streptosporangiales; family Thermomonosporaceae; genus Actinomadura; species Actinomadura rugatobispora. Next base: position 11,796,937 of record NZ_AP029191.1, read on the forward strand.
AACAAGCGGGAGCCGGGCACCGGCTGCGCCGCGCTCGACGGCGTGAACCGCGGCCACGCCGTCCTGGGCACCAGCGAGCACTGCATCGCCACCCACCCCTCCGACCTCGCCGTCGCGCTGGTCGCGCTCGACGCGGCCGTGCACGTCCGGGGCCCGGACGGCGACCGTGCGATCCCGGTCGGCGACTTCTTCCTCCCGCCGGGCGACACGCCGCATCTGGAGCATCCGCTCGACCACGGCGAGCTCATCGTCGCGATCGAGGTGCCCCCCGCCGAGGTGGCGCGCCGGTCGCTGTACCTCAAGGTCCGCGACCGGGAGTCGTACGAGTTCGCGCTCGCGTCGGCCGCGGCCGCGCTGCGGGTCGAGGACGGCCGGGTCGCGGAGGTGCGGCTCGCGCTCGGCGGCGTGGCGACCAGGCCGTGGCGGGCCCACCGCGCCGAGCGGGTCCTGGCCGGCGGGCCCGCCGACCGGGCGGCCTTCGCGCGCGCCGCCCGCGAGGAGATGCTGCCCGCCGTCCCCCGCTCGATGAACGGCTTCAAGGTGGAACCGGCCCGGCGGACCATCGTCCGCGCGCTGGAGACGGCCGCGGAAGCCCAAGCGGGAGCGGGAGCGGGAACGGGAGGACGGTCATGAGCGCCACGATCGGGCGGCCCGTCGCACGCGTCGACGGGCCGGCGAAGGTCACCGGCGCGGCGCGCTACTCGGCGGAGATCGCGCTGCCCGGCCTCGTCCACGCCGTGCTGGTGGGCGCCACCGTGCCGAGCGGACGGATCACCGCCATCGACACCCGCCGGGCCGAGGCGGCCGGCGGGGTGCTGGCGGTGCTGACCCACCGCAACCTGGGCCCGGTGGCCGACCGGCAGCCCGTGCTGATCCCGTCCCTGGGCGGCGGCCCCTGCCCGGGGCAGACCTTCTTCCCGATGCTCGACGAAACCGTGCACTACGCGGGACAGCACATCGCCATCGTCGTGGCCGACACCCTGGACCGCGCCGAGCACGCCGCCGAGCTGGTGAGCGTCGCCTACGAGGAGACCCCCTCGGTCACCACCGTCGAGCAGGGCAGGGCGCAGGCGTACGTGCCGGAGCGCATCTTCGGCGGCTGGATGCCGGGCCGGGCCTCGCGCGGGGACGTCGAGGCGGGCCTCGCCCAGGCGTCCGTACGGGTCGACTCGACCTACCGGTGCGCCGCCAACCACCACAACCCGATCGAGACCTCGGCGACCACCGCCCGCTGGGACGGTGACCTGCTGACGCTCTGGGACTCCACGCAGGGCCCCAACGCCACGCAGCTCACCGTCGCCGCCCAGCTCGGCCTGTCCCTGTCGCGGGTCAGGGTCGTCTCCTCCTTCGTCGGCGGCAGCTTCGGCTCCAAGGCCATGATCTGGGACCACGCGGCGCTCGCCGCGCTCGCGGCCCGCCACGTCGGGGCGCCCGTGCGGCTGGCGCTCACCCGCGAGCAGATGTTCTCCTCCACGGGCCACCGCGAGGAGCAGGAGCACCACATCGTGCTCGGCGCGGGCGACGACGGGCGGCTGACCGCGGTCCGCCACCACAAGACGTCGGTGACCTCGCCGTTCGACGACTGGGCCGATCCGGCGCTGGCCTGCTCGTCGGGGGCGTACGCCTGCCCCAACTACGAGAACGCCTACCGGCTCGTCCGCGGCAACACCATCACGCCCACGTTCACGCGCGCGCCCGGCGAGTCCGCGGGGATGTTCGTCCTGGAGACCGCCATGGACGAGCTGGCGGACGCCCTCGGCCTGGACCCGATCGAGCTGCGGCTGCGCAACCACGCCGACGTCGACCCCGAGAGCGGCAACCCGTGGTCGAGCAAGGGGCTCAAGGAGTGCTACGCCCGCGGGGCCGAGCTGTTCGGCTGGGACGGCCGGGACCCGCGCCCCGGCACCCGGCGGGAGGGCCGGCTGCTCATCGGCACGGGCATGGCCTCCGCGATCTACCCGGTGGCGCCGGTGATGACGCCGCAGCGGGCCCGCGCGCGCCTCTACGACGACGGCAGGGCGGTCGTCCAGTCGTCGTTCGCCGACTTCGGCACCGGCGCCGCCACCGCGATGACGCAGGTCGCGGCGGACGCCCTCGGCATCGCCGTCGAGGCGGTCCGGTTCGAGTACGGCGACACCGCCCTGCCCAGCACCGTCGCCGCGGTCGGCTCGGCCGGGGCCGGGGTGGTCAGCGCGGGGGTGCACACCGCGGCCGTCCAGCTGCGCGAGCAGGTGATCGCCCGGGCGGTCTCCGACACCGGGTCGCCGCTGCACGGGGCCGACCCGGCCGGCATCGTCGTCCTGGACGGGTGCATGGCCCTGCGCGACGCGCCCGCCACGGGCGAGACCTACGCCGAGTTCCTCGGGCGCAACCACCTGACCGACGTCGAGGCCACCGGCACCTGGACCCCGCCGCCCAGCGACCGGTACGCCGCCGCCACCTTCGGGGCCCAGTTCGCCGAGGTGGCCGTCGACCCCGACCTGGGGACCGTCCGCGTCCGGCGGATGACCGGCGTCTTCGCCCCCGGCCGCGTGCTCAACCGCACGATGGCGCACAGCCAGCTCATGGGCGGGATGCTCTGGGGACTGGGCCAGGCCCTGCTGGAGGCCACCCACATGGACCCGGCGCAGGGCCGCTGGGCCAACCCCAGCCTGGGCGACTACCTCGTTCCCGTGAACGCCGACGCGCCCGACGTCCAGGTGGACACCATCGAGGTCCAGGACGACGTGGTCAACCCCCTGGGCGTCAAGGGGGTGGGCGAGATCGGCATGGTCGGCGCCGCGGCCGCCATCGCCAACGCGGTCTTCCACGCCACCGGCCGCCGCGTCCACAAGCTCCCCATCACCATCGAGGACCTGCTCTGACGTTCCCGGGCACCACCTCCTGACGTTTTCTCGCCTTTCCGGACGTTCTCTCGTGTGGGCGGTTCTCCATCGGCGCCGCACCGAGCGCCGATGGCACGGGCGGAGATGCGGAGGGATCCGGTTTGATCGAGACGGTGTTCCGGACCGAGGACGTGCCCAGGCCGGACCGGTTCGACTACTGGCGGGAGCTGATGAGCCGGACGCACGCTCCCCTGGACCTGGCCAGCGAGCACTCCGCCGACTTCCGGGCGCACCAGCGCACTCTGCGGTTCGGCGCGGTGACGGTGTGGCCCACCGCCTTCCACCCGATGACGATCCGGCGGACGCCCGGGCTCATCAGGCGGTCCGACCCCGAAGTGTTCCACCTCTCGCTCGTCCTCCAGGGGCACGCCGAGGCCGAGTGGGGCCACCGGGAGGCCGTGTACCGCCCCCGGGACTGGGCGACCAACGACTCCTCGCGGCCCGGCACGTTCCGGACCAGGGCCCCGATGGGCCACGGAAACGACGTCTTCAGGTCGGTCGGCATCGAGATGCCCAAGGACCTGCTGTCGATCCCCCGGGACAGGGCCGACCAGGTGATCGGCCTGCCGATGTCGGCGCGCGAGGGGATCGGCGCGCTGCTGGCGGGCGCCCTGACGCAACTCGCCAAGGACGCCGGCGCCTACCGGGAGTCCGACGGCCCCCGGGTCGCGACGGTCCTGGCCGATCTGGTCTCGGCGCTGTTCGCCCACACGCTCGAAGCCGGCGAGGATCTCGCCCCCGAGACCCACCGGCGCACCCTGATCCTGCGCATCCGCGACTTCATCGGCCGCCACCTGCACGACCCGGAACTGAGCCCGGGCGCCATCGCCGCCGCGCACCACATCTCCGTCAGCTACCTGCACCGCCTCTTCCAGGAGGACGGGGTCACGGTCTCGGCGTGGATCCGCCGGCAGCGTCTGGAGCGTGCCCGCCAGGCACTGGCCGACCCCGCGCTGCGCACGGTCCCGGTCCACCACATCGCCGCCCGCTGGGGCTTCACGCACCACTCGGCGTTCACCCGCGCCTTCCGGGCCGCCTTCGGCCTCGCGCCCAGCGACTACCGCGACCGGACCCTGCGGGCGCCCGCGTAGATCCGCCGTCAAGGAAGCGTGTACCGGCCGCCAAAGACTTCCCCAGCCGCCGCGGGCATCATGTCGGATGCCGGCCGGGATCTCCGGCCGTGCGCCCGGACCCCGTGGGGCGCACGGCCGGTGCCGCACCGCCCCTCCCGCGTCACCGGGCCGGCCGGGCGGGCCGGCGCGGCCTCTGGCCGTGGCAGGTGTCGCACAGGGTCTTGATCCAGGCGCCCTTCCGGGGTTCTCCGGGCGCGCCGCACGCCTCGCAGATCGTGCCCGACCGCTCCTCGGCGGCGTGGACGAGCCGGCTCGCCTGCCGGTCCTGCCACGCCATCCGCTTCGACTCCTCCTCGCTGGGCAGCGTCCCCGTCTCGAGATACGGCCCGCGCAGCAGCCCGCTGACGAGGTAGACGCGCAGCGTGCCGTACTTCTCCTTGACCTGGGTGACGCGGTAGTCCGGGATGAGGGCGCGCAGGTCCTCGTGCAGCTCCAGCAGCAGCGGATGCCAGCCTCGGCCGACCCCGCCCAGGTCGTCGGGAATCTGTTCGGGCATGTCCTCGCTCCTCGTCTCGGAGGGCCTCCCGGCACTGCCCGGGCCTCCGGCTTACACCAAAGAATGATAAATCTGGATTCAAGTGCATATTGCTTTCTTTGTCGGTGTCTGCTCGGGCGTTACCGTGGTGGCGTAAACGACCGGATCGCCGTGGGTTCGATGGGACGAGGGTTCAGTGAGCGGTAAAGGCGGAAAAGGGGCGCTGGAGCAGCCGGATCCCCTCCATCCGCGCAGGGCCGCGGGCCTGGCCGCGCTCCGGGCCGTCACCACCCAGGGCGCCCTCATCGAACGGCTGACCCGCACACTCGCCGAAGCCCTGACCACCGACAACGTGGTCTCCGCCGTCGCCGGCAGCCTGGTGCCCGCCTTCCGCGCCGACGGGCTCGTCATCTTCGCGGTGGAGGAGGGGCGCCTCTACCTCGTCGGTTCCAGCGGCTACAGCCGCGGCTTCCTCGACCAGATCTCCGGGACGCCCTACACCGAAGAGACCCCGGTGGGCGAGGCGCTGCGCACCGGGGTCCCGCAGTTCTTCGGATCGACCGAGGAAATGGTCGCCCGCTATCCGATGGTGGCCGATCAGCCGAAGGCCGGGCACATGGACTCCCGCATTTTCCTCCCCCTGGTCGCCTCCGGCCGCGCCATCGGCGTCACCATCCTCTCCTTCGTCGGCACCTACCGCCTCGGCGGCGAGGAGCGCACGCTGCTCACCGCGCTCAGCAGCCTGATCGCCCAGGCGCTGGAGCGGGCGCGGCTCCACGACGCCACCGCCGCCCGCGCCCGCGAGCTCCAGCGGGCGCTCCTCCCCCACCTGCTGCCGTCGGTGCCCGCCGTCACCGCCGCCGCGCACTACCTGCCCGCGGGGCGCGGCGCGGAGGTCGGGGGCGACTGGTACGACCTCATCCCGCTCTCCGCCGAGCGGGTCGCGCTGGTCATCGGGGACGTCATGGGCCACGGGATACCGGAGGCCGCCACGATGGGACGGCTGCGCACCGCCGTCCGCACCCTCTCCGACCTCGACCTCCCTCCCGACGACATCCTCGACCGGGTGAACGACATCGTCGGCGACCTCGGCGAGGACGGGTTCGCCACCTGCCTCTACGGCGTCTACGACTCCGTGACGGGCGACTTCACCTTCTCCAGCGCGGGACATCCGCCGCCGGTCGCCGTCTTCCCGGACGGCACCGTGACCTACCTCGCGTCGTACACCGCCCCGCCGCTCGGCATCGCCGACCCGCCCTTCGAGACCGAGACGGCCACCCTGCCCGACGGCGGCTTCCTCGTCCTCTACACCGACGGGTTCGTGCAGGCCGGGGACGGTGATCTCGAGAGCGGCATGGCCCGCCTCGCGCTGGCGCTCGCCACCGCGGTGGGGAACGCGGAGACGCCCCCCGTCGCGGAACTGCGGGACGTCATCGCCGCCAGGCTGCTGCCCGCGCACTCCGACACCCGCGACGACGCCGCCCTGCTCATCGCCCGGACCAACCGGCTCGCGCCCTCCGACGTGGCGTCATGGCCCCTGCCCGACGACCCGAAGGCCGCCGGTGAGGCGCGCGAGCACGTCCGCGACCAGCTCGCCGCCTGGCACCTCGGCGAGGACGTCGTCATGACCACCGAGCTCCTGGTCAGCGAGCTGGTGAGCAACGTCGTCCGGCACGCCCGGGGGCCGGTCCGGCTGCGGCTGCTGCGGAGCCGCTCGCTGACCTGCGAGGTCTCCGACGGCAGCCTCACCACGCCGCACATCCGGCGGACCGGCCCCACCGACGAGGACGGGCGCGGCCTGCAGCTGGTCTCGGCCCTCGCCCAGCGCTGGGGCGCCCGCTACACCTCCCACGGCAAGAGCATCTGGACCGAGCAGCGCCTCTCCGCCTGAGTCAGGGGGAGCCGCCGGAGCCGGTGAGGCCCCACGCCTCGGCCAGCAGCCGGAAGGAGCGGACGCGGTCGGCGTGGTCGTGGGTGATCGTGGTGACGAGCAGCTCGTCGGCGCCGGTGACGCGGCGCAGCACCTCCAGTCCGGCCACGACCGTGCCGGGCGCGCCGACGAACTGGGTGTCGATCCGGTCGGCGACCAGGTCCCACTCCTCCTCCGTCCACTCGCGGGCGGCGGCCTCGGCGGGCGTGGGGAACGGGACGGCGGCCAGCTTCGACCTGATGCTGTGCACCCACAGCGCGTAGGGGGAGGCCAGCTCGCGGGCCTCCTCGTCGGTCGGGGCCACCACGACGTCGGCGGAGACGACGACGTACGGCTCGTCCAGGACGGCGGAGGGCTTGAACGCCTTCCGGTAGGCCTGCACCGCCTCCAGCACGTTGGACGGGCTGACGTGGTAGTTGGCCGCGAACGGCAGGCCCCGCTCACCGGCGACCTGGGCGCTCTGGCCCCCGCTGCTGCCGAGGATCCACAGCTGGACGTCGGCGTTCTCGCCGGGCGTGGCGCGGGCCGGGTGGCCCTCGGCCGAGCGGTACGAGCCGTCCAGGAGCCCGGTGATCTGCTCCACCTGCTCGGCGAAGTCGGGCGTCTCGGCGCCGGGCTGCTGCAGCAGCGCGCGGAAGAGGGACAGCACGGGCGAGCCGGCCAGCCGCCGCTGGTCGAACGGCTTGGGGATGAGGAGGCCGTCCACCACGCTCGCCTCGCGCTCGGGACCGGGCCGTCCCTCGCGGGCGAGCGTCTCGGCGTGGCGCTGCCCCGAACGCCCCACGCCCAGGTCGATGCGGCCGGGGTGCAGGGCGTCGAGCGTGCCGAACTGCTCCACGATGGACAGCGGCGTCCAGTGGCCGGTCTGGACGGCGCCGGAGCCGACGCGGATGCGCTCGGTGGCGGCGGCGACCGCGCCGATCAGGATCTGCGGGGCCGCGGACGCCACCCCGGGCGCCAGATGGTGCTCGGCCAGCCAGTACCGGCGGTAGCCGAACTCCTCGGCGCGCGCGGCCAGGTCGACGGTGTTGCGGAGGGCGTCCGTCACGGTCGAGCCTGCGGGGATGGGCGCCAGGTCCAGGATGGACAGCGGGATCGCGGTCATGCTCACCTCCGGGCGGGCGCGCGGTCGGCGGGCCCGTGGTCGGCCGGCCGGTCGGCCGGCTGGTCGGCGGGCCGCGCGTAGCGGCCCTCGGGGCGCGGAAGCCCGAAGTGCCCGCGCAGGGTCGTGGACGCGTAGGCGGTGCGGAACGCGCCCCGGCGCTGGAGCTCGGGCACGAGGCCGCGGGCGATGCCGGCCAGGTCGTGCGGGAGCACCCCGGGGCGGAGCCGGAAGCCGTCCAGTCCCGCCCCGTGCAGGTCGAGGAGGAGGTCGGCCAGTTCGCCGGGCGTGCCGGTGAAGATCTGGGCGTCGGAGGTCAGCGGGGCGCCGTCCAGGTCGTCCAGGCGGGCCTTGCGGGACGCCGCCGCGCCCGGCTCGTCGTCCAGGAAGACGACCAGGTCGGCGAGGATCTTCAGCGGGGCTCCGGTGCGGCCCACGGTGCTCTCCGCGTTCAGGACCTGCCCGACGATGGTCTCGGCCTCGGCCCGGCCGTGCGGGGTGATGTAGACGAGGTCGGCGCCGCGGGCGGCGAACTCGTAGGGCACGACGTCGTGCGCCAGCGCCGTGACCAGGGGCTGGCCCTGCGGCGGGCGGGGCGTGATCGAGGGGCCCCGGACGCTGAATCGGGATCCCTCGAAGTCGATGTAGTGCAGCTTGTCGCGGTCCAGGAAGCGGCCGGTCGCCACGTCGCGGATCTCGGCGTCGTCGTCCCAGCTGTCCCAGAGCCTCCGGACGACCTCGGCCGCGTCGGCGGCCTCCTCGAACAGGTCCTCGGCGAACTCCCGTCCCTCCGGGGTGCCGAACCGGTCGGGGTTGAACTCGGGGATGGTGCGGCGGCCGAAGTGGGCGGCTTCGGCGGCCCGCCAGGAGATCTGCGGCCGCCAGCCGGCCCGCCCCTTGCTCGCGAAGTCGAGCGAGGCGATGCCGATCGACACGTGGAACGGCTCGGTGTGGGTGGTGCTGGTGGTCGGGACCAGGCCCAGGTGCGAGGTGACCGGCGCGAGCCGCGCGGCCAGCAGGACGGCGTCGATCGTGCCCTCCACCCGGTCGGCGCGGCCCTCGGGCGAGCGCGGGCCGAGAGCGTCCTCGATGGTCACGAAGTCCAGCAGGCCGCGTTCGGCCTCGGCGGCCAGTTCGGCCCAGTAGGCGGCGGTGAGCAGCGCGCCGGGCCGCGCCGCCGGGTCGCGCCAGGCGGCCGGATGCCAGCCCGCCCCGTCCAGCGCGGCGGCGAGGTGCAGGGGCGAGGTCATGACGAGGCCTCCTCGGGGGTGCGGGCGGCGTCGTCCTTGGGACGCGGCCGGTCGGCCGGGCGCGGCGCGCCGAGGCCGAGGTGGTCGCGCAGCGTGGTGCCGGTGTAGTCGGCGCGGACCACGCCCTTCTCCTGGAGCAGCGGTACGACCTGGTCGACCAGGTCGTCCAGCCCGGCCGGGGTCAGGTGCGGCACGAAGACGAACCCGTCGGCGGCGTCCGTCTGCACGAACGTGTCGATCTGGTCGGCCACCGAGCGGGCGGTGCCGACGAAGGTCTGCCGGCCGGTGGCCTCGATGACCACCTCGCGAATGCTGAGCCCGCGCTCGGCGGCCAGCTCCCGCCATTTCCGGACGGTCTCGTCGCGGTCCCGGCGGAACTGCGCGCGGCCCTTGGAGACGCCCTCGCCCAGGTCGGGTTCGACGTCGGGCAGCGGGCCGTCGGGGTCGTAGGACGACAGGTCGCGTCCCCAGACGCCCTCGAGGTAGGCGATCGCGCCCTGCGGGCTCACCTGCGCGCGGCGGATCGCGGCGGCGCGCTCGGCGGCGTCCTCCTCGGTGTCGCCCAGGACGTAGGTCACGGCGGGCATGATCTTCAGGTCCTCGGGGCGCCTGCCGTGGCGGGCGAGGCGGCTCTTGACGTCCTTGTAGAAGGCGCGGCCGTCCTCCAGGGTGCCGTGCCTGCTGAAGATCACGTCGGCGTCGGCGGCGGCGAACTCGCGGCCCTGCGGGGAGTCCCCGGCCTGGATGATCAGGGGGTGGCCCTGCGGTCCGCGCGGGGTGGTGAAGCGGCCGGCGATGTCGAAGTGCCGCCCCGCGTGCGCGAAGGAGCCCGCGCCCGGCCGGGAGTACACGCCCGCCGCGGGGTCGGCGGGCACGTCGCCGTCCGCCCAGGAGTCCCACAGCTCGCGGGCGGTCTGGAGGAACTCGGCGGCGCGGGTGTAGCGGTCGGCCTCGTCGAGGAAGCCGCCGCGCCGGAAGTTCTGGCCGGTGAACGCGTCGTAGCTGGTCACCACGTTCCATGCGGCCCGGCCACCGCTGAGGTGGTCGAGGGTGGCCAGCCGCCGGGCGACCTCGTAGGGCTCGTTGAAGGTGGAGTTGACCGTCGCCGCGAGCCCGAGGCGGGTGGTGACGGCGGCCAGTGCCGACAGCACGGTGAGCGACTCGGGGCGCCCGGCCACGTCGAGGTCGTGGACGCGGCCCTTCAGCTCGCGCAGCCGCAGCCCCTCGGCCAGGAAGAAGAAGTCGAACCGGCCGCGTTCGGCCGTGCGCGCCAGGTGCGCGAAGGAGTCGAAGTCGATCTGGCTGCCGGACGCGGGGTCCGACCAGACGGTGGTGTTGTTGACCCCGGGGAAATGGGCCGCGAGATGGATCTGCTTGCGAGGCGGACGGGGTTCGGCGGGCACGGGGACACCTCCTAAGTCCTTAATCCCTCTTTTCCTACTAGGTTAGTCGATTATTGGCGGAATCGCGCGGGGCGCCCCGTGCGCGCCCCGCGGTCTCGGGTCAGGCGGCGGCCACCGTCCCGGCCCAGCGGTCGCGCGCGGTGCGCACGAGATGGAGGGCCAGCCGGGCGGCGAGGGCCTCCAGCAGCATGATCAGCGACTTGGCGAGGACGGCGGTGATGATCTCAGACATTGATGCCTCTCTGTACCGGGGAGTTACGCTTTGCGTCCTTTATCCCTTATGGCATCGCTGACCTGCGTGAACATCACATGGCGAACACCTGAACACTCTCCGGGTTCCGTGCCGTCAGGCGGTGCGGGCGCCCCGCCCCTCGGGATGGCCGCCCTCGCCGATGGGCCTGCCGCAGGCACTGCACACGACCTTGGGGTCGGCGGGCGCCCCGCAGGTGTGCACCCAGCGGACGGGCGGGTCGCCGGCGTTGATGTGGCGGTCGCCCCATCTCATGAGGACGGCCAGGACGTCGCTGAGCTCCCGGCCCGCGGGCGTCAGATGGTACTCGTACCGCGCCGGGTGCTCGCGGTAGAGCTCGCGCCGGACGATCCCGGCGGCCTCCAGCTTGCGCAGCCGCGCGGTGAGGATGTCGCGGGCCGCGCCGGTGTTGCGGACGATGCCGTCGAACCGGCGCACCCCGTAGATCAGTTCCCGGATCACCAGCAGCGTCCATCGCTCGCCGACGATCTGGAGGGCGTCGGCGATGGAGCACTCGCGAGCCGTGATGTCCCTTGCCATGAAGTCACCCCTCGGTCGGGGGTTTCCGGCCGGGCGGCGGCCCGGGCCTGCCGGTTCGCGGCGGGCCCGGGCCACTGTCCTTGGCTTTCCCCCGGTTCAGACTCGTTCGATGATGGTGGCGTTGGCGAGACCGCCGGCCTCGCACATGGTCTGGAGGCCGAAGCGGGCGTCCCGGTCCTCCAGGGCGTGCAGCAGGGTGGTCATCAGCCGGGCGCCGCTGGCGCCCAGCGGGTGGCCGATGGCGATGGCGCCGCCCCGCACGTTGACCTTCTCCAGGTCGGCGCCGGTGTCGTGCGCCCAGGACAGGACGACCGGGGCGAACGCCTCGTTGACCTCGAAGAGATCGATGTCGGAGATCGACAGGCCGGCCCGGCCGAGCACCTTCTCGGTGGCGGGGATGACCGCGGTGAGCATGAGCAGCGGGTCGTCGCCGGCCAGGGCGAAGCTGTGGAAGCGGGCGCGGGGGCGCAGGCCCAGCCGGGCGGCGGCCTCGGCGCTCATGATGAGCACCGCGGCGGCGCCGTCGTTGATCGGCGAGGCGTTGCCGGCCGTGATCCGCCATCCGATGTCGGGGAAGCGCTCCTCGTAGGCCGGGGTGTAGTAGGCGGGCTTGAGGCCGGCCAGCACCTCCGGGGTGGTGTTCGGGCGGACGGTCTCGTCCCGCTGGCCCGTCCAGGCGACCTCGCGGTCGAACTCGCCGCCCTCCCAGGCCTTGGCCGCGCGCCGGTGCGACTCGTAGGCGAAGGCGTCCAGCTGCTCGCGGTCGAGCTTCCAGCGGGTGGCGATCAGCTCGGCGCTGATGCCCTGGCCGACCAGGCCGTCCGGGTAGCGGGCGGACACGCTGGGCCCGTACGGGTTGCTGCCGGGCAGGACGCTGGAGCCCATCGGCACGCGCGACATCGACTCCACCCCGCAGGCGATCGCCACGTCGTAGGCGCCGCTGATCACGCCCTGCGCGGCGAAGTGGATGGCCTGCTGGGACGACCCGCACTGCCGGTCGACGGTCGTGGCGGGGACCGTCTCGGGGAAGCCCGCGGCCAGCACGGCCGAGCGGGTGAGGTTCACCGCCTGCTCCCCCACCTGGGTGACGACGCCGCCGACCACGTCGTCGACCAGCGCGGGGTCGATGCCCGCCCGTTCGACCAGGCTCTTGAGCGTCCTGGCCAGCAGGTCCACGGGGTGCTCCTCGTGCAGCCCTCCGCCGGGCTTGCCCTTGCCGATCGGCGTGCGGACCGCCTCCACGATCACCGCGTCGCCCATGGGTTCCTCCTCAGATCGTTCATGTCGTTCATGTCGTTCATGTCGTTCGTGGTGGTCAACTGTCGGGCTCCCCTCACGCCTTGCGCGGACGGGGCAGGAACAGGCACACGGCCGCGGCGGCCGCGGTCGCCAGCAGCGTCAGCAGCCAGCCGGTGTCGAAGTCGCCGCCGTCCTGCCCGGCGCCGAGCGCGGCCACCAGCACCGCGATGCCGAGCACCGTGCCGACCTGGCGCGCCATCGTGACCACCGCCGACCCGGTGGAGAACCTCTGCGGGGGCAGCGCGGCGACCGCGGCGCCGATCAGCGTGGGCAGGGTCAGCCCGACGCCGACGCCGGTGAGCAGCATCCCGGGCAGCATCCCGGCGGCGTAGCCGTCCTCCACCCGCCACATCCACCAGCCGATCCCGGCCGCGAAGAACGCGCACCCGGCGATGGCGAGCGGGCCGGCGCCCAGGCGGCGGGCGACCGGGGCCGCGCCGACGGCGAGCGCGGGCACCATGAGCGGCCCCGGCGCGATCGCCAGGCCGGTGCGCAGCGCCGACCAGTGCCACACCTGCTGGCACCACAGCACGGCCGACAGCAGCATCGCCGCGAAGGCCACCGCGAACAGCACGTTGGCCAGCGACGCCGGGCTGAAGGACGGGACGCGCAGCAGGTCCAGCGGGAGAACCGGAGACGGGTGCCGCGCGGACCGCACGACGAACCCGCCGAGCAGCACCACGGCCGCCGCCAGCGACCCGATGACCCCCGCCGAGGCCCAGCCCCAGTCCTCGCTCTGGACGACACCGAGCGCCAGGGCGGCGATCCCGGCGGTGAGCAGCGCCGCTCCCAGCAGGTCGGGCCGCGCGGCGTCCTTCTTCGCGGTCGTGCCCGGCAGGATCCTGGGACCGAAGACCAGCGCCGCCAGGCCCAGGGGCACGTTGACCAGGAACACCCAGCGCCAGTCGAACTGGGTGAGCAGCCCGCCCGCGACGGGGCCGAGCGCCGCCGCCAGCCCGCTGATGGCGGTCCAGCCGCGGATGGCCGACAGCCGCTTCTCCGGCGGCGCCGCCGCCAGCAGCAGGCCGAGCGAGGAGGGGATGAGGATGGCGGCACCGGCCGCCTGCACCACCCGCGCCGCCACCAGCCACCAGACGCCGGGCGCGAGCGCGCACAGCAGGGACGCCAGGGTGAACACGCCGATCCCCAGCAGGTAGGCGCGCTTGGCGCTGGTCCGGTCGGCGAAGTTGCCCGCGGGGACCAGCAGCGCGGCGAAGATCACGGCATAGGCGTTGAGGACCCACGACAGCGAGGCCAGCGAGGCGCCGGAGAAGCCCTCCCCCACCTGGGGCAGGGCCACGTTGACGATGAAGAGGTCGAGGTTGGACATCGACACCCCGATCGCCACGACGGCGAAGACGGGGCCCAGCCGGGACGGTCCCGCCGTGCCTTCCGGCGGGGCCGCGGGCCGGGCGGTCGGGGTACTTGAAGGGTTCACGCCCCTCCTCCGAGAGTGAGTTGTGAAATCCAATCGACTCTCGGACCTTATTGCCGGCGAGTTGGAAAACACAACCCTTGGGGAGTGTGGCGTACGTCCCGGCCCGCCGGCCGGCGGCGGCCGTCCGGTGCGGGCCGGGCGGCCGCCGCGCGGCCGGACGCTCAGCCGAAGAACTCGAAGAACGCGTCGATGACGGCCTGCGGCTGCTCCTCGATGAGATAGTTGCGGCTGTCCTTCACCTCGAGCACCCGCACGTCGGTGCCCTGGCCGGGCAGGACCTTCTGCATGTACTCGAAGAACGGCCCGTAGGCCAGCCCGAGCATCGGCACGGTGATCTTCCCGTAGCCGTTGAAGTCCGCGATGTCCTGCTGGTACTGCTGGAACCAGCTCTTGCTGGCGACGATCGCCTCCCGGGAGGAGTAGGCCCGCGCGTAGATCTCCCGGTCGCGCTCGGTGATCGCCTCCGGGTGGACCAGGCTCAGCCGGAACATGAACTCGATCATGGGCCGGTAGTCGCCCGCCAGGACCTGCTCGGGGAACTCGGGCACCAGGTTGAAGCCGAGCCACCACCGGTACGGGCCCGGGTCGCCGGGGCGCGGCATGATGCGGAATTCGTAGTAGCTCTCGTCGATGTGGGTGGTGTTGAGGATGGCCAGCTTCTCGGTGGCCTCCGGATGGTTGGCCGCGTAGCTGTGGGCGACCATGGCCCCGATGCCGTGCCCCGCGATGTTGATCTTCTCGTGGCCGAGGTGGCGTGCCAGCTCCGCGATGTCGTGCGCCATCGCCTTCTTCTCGTACCCCGCCTCCGGCCGGCCCGAGCCGCCCATGCCGCGGATGTCGACCGCGATCACCTGGTAGCGCGCGGCCAGCGCCGGCATGACCTTGCGGTAGGCCCACCAGGTCTCCGGCCAGCCGGGCAGCAGCACCAGCGGCGGGCCCTCCCCGCCGGTCACGTAGTGCAGCCGCACCCCGTTGACCTCGGCGTGGCGGCTGCTGAAGCCGCCCTCCAGGGACGCCGCGAGCGCGGCGTCGCTCAGGTCCTCGTCTGAGTGGGCGGCCTGCTCACCGGCCGTTCGCACGTCCTCGTTCACCGTCACTTCACGTTCCTCTTTCACTCGGGGCGGGGATGGGGCTCGGGGGTGGGGGCGGGCTCCGGACGGGGACGGGCGCGGCGTCCGCCTGTCCTCATCCCGTCGTGACGGGCAGGGTGGCGTGCCCCCGCTGCACCAGCTGGTCGCGGAACGTCGGCCGTCCCGCGAGCGCCAGCCCGGGGAACCGGCGCAGCAGCAGCGGCACCGCCGTCTCGGCCGCCATCCGCGCCAGCGCGGCGCCGAGGCAGAAGTGCGCCCCGCCGCTGAGCGTCAGCGGCTGGTTGTCGGGCCGGGCGGGGTCGAAGACGCCGGGGTCGGGGAACCGGCGGGGGTCGCGGTTGCCCGCGGCGATCAGCAGCGTCAGCGGGGTGCCCTTGGCGAGGCGCACGCCGAAGTAGTCCATATCGCGGGCGGCCACCCGGTTCAGCGCCTGCACGGCCGGGTCGAAGCGGAGGGTCTCGTCGACGAAGCCGGGCGCCGCCGCGGGGTCCTCGCGGAGCCGGTCCGCGTGCCCGGGGTGCTCGAGGGCCAGCCGCACCATGTTGCTGAGCAGGTCCTGCGGCGCCTCGGCCGCGGCGACGATCAGCAGCATGATGTTGGCGACCAGCTCCCGCTCGGTCAGCTCCCCGGTCTTGTCACGGGCGCGGATGAACGCGCTGGTCAGGTCGGTGCCCAGCGCCCGGCGGCGGCTGGCGACCAGGGCGTGGCAGTATTCGGCGAGCCGGTCCATGCCCGCGTCCCCGCGCTCCAGCTCGCTCAGGTCGCCGATGGGGTCGAGCGCGGTGGTGATGTCCCCGATCATCCCCCGCATCCCCTGCCGGTCCTCCGCCGGGATGCCGAGCAGCTCGCCGATGACGCCCATCGCGAACCTGAACGAGAACTCGCCGACCAGGTCCACGGTCGCGCGGCCCGCGCCGAGCACGGCGACGTGCTCCACCACCTCGCCGGCGATGCTCTCCACCGTGGGGCGCCACGCCTCGACGCTGCGCGCCGAGAACGCGCTGCTGAAGAAGCGGCGGTACCGCTCGTGGTCGGGGTCGTTGGAGAACAGCATGTTCGTGGTGAGCCAGCGCCAGGACGAGTGGTCGCGCCAGCCCGGCATCTTCACGTCCTGGACGGCGCCGTCGGTGGACAGCAGGTCCGGTTCGCGCAGCGCCCGGGCGCATTCGGCGTAACCGGTGGCGAAGACGTGGGCGCCGCCCAGGTCCACCAGCGCCCCGTGCGCGCGCATCTCCTCGTAGAGCGGGTAGGGGTCCTGTTTGCCCTCGGGGGCCAGCAGGCGCAGCATCACGTCGGCGGGGTCGGCCAAGGTCCCTGTCTGACTCACGCTCACTCCCGGTCGTTGATGGTCTCGGCGTTTTCCATGACTGGCGGGCCCGCTCCCTAGAACGGGGCCATCACGAAGTCCTCCTTGCTCACGCCGCAGTCGGGGCAGGCCCAGTCATCGGGGATGTCGTCCCAGGACGTGCCCGGCGGGATCCCCTCGTCGGGCAGGCCCTCGTCCTCGTAGTAGACGAAGCCGCACACCAGGCACATCCACGCCTTGCCCTTCACCGCGCTCTGGGCCATGCCCGGCGCCGTCATCGGGCCGCCTCCGTCTCCGTGCCGGCGTGCTCGACGATGAAGGCGCCGACCGTCTCCCGCACCGCGGGGGCCATCAAGATCCCGAAGTGGCCCGGGCCGCCCGGCGCCGCCTCCAGCCGCACCTCGCGCAGCCCGGCGGCGACGGCCTCGGCCTCGCTGAACGGGACCACGTCGTCGCCCGGGTCGTGCACCGCCAGGACCGGCAGGTCGAGCCCGCCGCCGAGCCCGGTCACGTCCCAGTGCGAGACGGGCACGCCGTTGCGCCGCCGCAGCTCCCGGTAGATCCCCTCCACGACCGGCCGGCGCAGCCGCAGCTCCGAACGCGACCACCGCTCCAGCACGCCGGTCAGGGTGCAGGTCGGCGCGATCAGCACCATGCAGTCGACGGGCAGCCCGGGACGCTCGGCCACGGCTCCCGTCGCGGCGATGGAGCCGAGCGAGTGCGCCACCACCACCCGCACGTCGCCGAGCGTGTCCAGCACGGCTCCGGTGGCGCGGGTGAACTGCGTCATCGTGGCCTGCGACCCCTCCGACACCCCGTGCCCGGGGGCGTCGAACGCCGCGACGCGGTAGCCCAGGTCGCGCAGCGGGCCGACCAGGGCGTGCATGCTGCTGCTGTCCATGCCCCAGCCGTGGACGAGCAGGGCCACCGGCCCGTCCTCGTCCTCGCCCCACAGGTAGCCGCCCCGGACGTGCTCGTCGCCGTCGACCGCGAACCGGCGGGCCCCCAGCGGGACGACGTCGTCGGGGTGCAGCCCGAGGGCGCGGGTCGTGCTGAACGCGTCGGTCGCGCGCCGCCCGGCGATCCCGGGCGCCACCGCGCCGAGCGCCGCGTACCCGAGCCGCCGAACCGCCGGAGGCACCCGGATCATGCCGCTTCCCTGACGTTCTCCGGGCGCCCTTCCCGCTGCTCGGTCGCCGGTGCGACCGGCGTTCCGCCGAAGTCGGTGTAGAAGCCGGACTCGGTGTCGTAGAAGTGCAGCCGGCGGACGATGTGCCACAGCTGCCCGGCCTTGAGCTCCCGCTCGCGGATCATGCCGGGGTACGCCTTCTTCAGCGCCTCCTGCGCCTTGGGCAGGTTGTAGAACGGGACCGGCGGGGCCACGTGGTGGGCGGTGTGCACCGAGATGTTGTGCGTCAGGAACAGCAGCCACCGCGGGTACATGTAGTCGGTGGTCAGCAGCAGCCGGCCGGCGTTCTTGGTCCAGTGGTCCGAGGTCAGGTACGGCACGTCGCTGGAGCTGTGGTGCATCAGCGTGGTCGCGCTGAACCAGGCGTGCGTGGCCACCCACGGCGCCACGAAGTACAGCAGCAGCCCGCGGACCCCGGTGAAGTAGACCAGCGGCGGGAAGTAGACGGCGCCGGCCGCGAGCACGAACCAGATCGAGCGCCGCACGTCGCGGCGCATCTCCTTCCTCGGGAAGAAGGACGGCCGGAACCCCGACACCCGCCAGTAGTTGATCGTCCCGCCCCAGAACGCCCAGGTGCGGGTCCCCTGGTAGATCACCTTCTCCCGGAACGGCATCCGCCGGTACATGGCCGCCGGCATCGGCTTCCAGTCGGTGTCCAGTTCCAGGTTGTTGGTGTGCTGGTGGTGCAGGTTGTGCACGTGCCGCCAGGCGTGGAACGGATAGATGAGCGGCAGCAGCGACACGTGGCCGACGGCGAAGTTGAACCTCCGGGACCGGGAGAACGACCCGTGCCCGCAGTCGTGCGCGATGCAGTGCAGCCCCCAGCCGCCCAGGCCCGCCACCACCAGCAGCGGGCTGTAGAGCAGCCAGTGCGGGGCGAACGCCATCGCGACGATCGCGCCGATGTACAGCGCCCAGCTCACGGCGAAGCCCAGCAGCCCGCGGGCGACGCGGGGGACGAAGAACTCCCGGGGGATGGCCGCGGCCAGCCGCTCGTCCTTGATCTGCTCGGACTTGCGCAGGAAGTCGTCGAACCGCTTGCCGGGGGACGACGGAAAACTGTAGGCAGACATGATCGCCTGGGTCCTTCCGCGTTCAGGCTCGCTCGGCGAGGTGCAGTTCCTTGACCAGGTGGTCGCTCAGCGCGTCGATGCTCTGGTGCTCGTACAGCAGCCCGGGCGACAGCCGACGCTCGACGATCTTCTCCAGCGCGCCGGAGACCTGGACCGCGACCCGCGAGTCCAGCCCGTACGCCTCGAACCTCTTCCCGGTGTCGATGTCGGCGGGCGACGCGCCGATCCTGGCGGCCAGGTGCTCGATCAGCCACCGGCGGAGGGTGTCGGCGCTCAGCGGGCCGTCGAGTTCCTGGACGTTCTTCTTGCGCTTGAACATGGGGTCACTCCCGTCGTTGGGCCTGGTGGTCTGGGGCGGGCGGTCGAACGGTGCCGGTCACGCGGCCGGTCACGCGGCCGTGCGCGACCCCTCGGACCCGGCCGCGGCGCCGCGGTCCGGTTGCGCCGCCGCGGCGCGCGGCCCCCTCGTCCGGCGCTCGGCGATCGTCTTCGCGTCGGGCTGCCGCAGGTCCCAGACCACGCGGGTCCGGCCGAGGGCGGTCAGCAGCCAGCCGCTCAGGTCCGGCTCCCACCGGCGCACGGCGTGCCGGTACGAGCCGGGGAACGCGTGGTGGTTGTTCTGCAGGCCCTCGCCGAAGGTGAAGACGGCCACCGGCCAGTTGTTGGCGCTGCGGTCGCCGTTGTCGAACGGCCGGCCGCCGATCATGTGGCTGAGCGATCCGACGCACCAGGCCGCCTGGTTGGCCAGGAACATCCGGGCCAGGCCGCCGAACACGAAGCCGGTGAGCAGGGCCATCGGGGTCCGCTCCACCGCGAAGGCGATCAGCGCGGGCAGGACCAGCCCGGCGGCCATCCAGAGCTGGTAGGTCCGGTGGTAGAAGAACAGCCGACGGTCGCGCAGCACGTCCGGCGCCCAGAAGCTCCAGCTCGAGCTCTCGTCGCTGAGCATCCACGGCATGTGCGCGTACCAGAGGCCGCGCAGCCTGGCGACCGGCCCGTCCCCGGCCAGGTTGGGCGAGTGCGGGTCGCCCTCCCGGTCGCTGAACCGGTGGTGCCGGCGGTGCGTGGTGACCCAGTACATGATCGGCCCCTGGCCGCCCATCGACCCGGCGATCATGAGGGCGCCCTCGAAGAACCGGGAGGTCTTGAACGCCTTGTGCGCCAGGTAGCGGTGGAAGCCGACGGTGATGCCGGCCATGTGGACGAAGTACATCACCGCGAACAGCACCAGGTCGGTGGTGGTGTAGAGGCCCTGCCAGAGGAACCAGGCGGCCGCGGCCGTGCCCAGGCCGGGCAGGGTCATCATCGCGAACGCCGTGATCCATTTGGTCCGGGCGCTGGCCGGGTCGAGCTTGACGATCGCCGCCGCGGGGGGCGCGGTCGCTGCCGTGGACATGGAATTACCTCCCCCGGCCGCGTCGGCCGGCGTGCTTGGGGTAGCGAACGTCGGACACCAGGCCCGCCCGGTCGAGCAGGCCGATGAACGTCCCGGTGATGTCGAGCTGCCAGAACGTGTGGCGGTTGTGGGCGAGCGACGGCCTGGCGTGGTGGTTGTTGTGCCAGGCCCCGCCGACCGAGAGCGGTGCCATGGGCGCGACGTTGCGGCTGTTGTCCCGCGTCCGGTAGGGACGGTTCCCCAGGGTGTGGCCGATCGAGTTGACCCCCCAGGTGACCTGGTCGAGCAGGAAGATCCGGGCCAGTCCGCCCCACAGCAGCCCGCCGACGGCCCCGCCGAGGCTCCAGGTGAGCAGGCCGCCGAGCGCCGCGGGCACGGCGAGCCCGAGCAGCACCCACACGAAGTACAGCTCGTTGATCTTCATGACGGTGCGGTCGGCCAGCAGGTCGGGGACGTGCCGGCTCCAGTTCGCGCGCCGCACCGTGAACAGCCATCCGACGTGCCCGTGCCAGAGGCCGCGGACCCTGGCCAGCCGGCCGGTCCCGATCGGCCGCGGCGAGTGCGGGTCGCGGTCGGTGTCGGTGAACGCGTGGTGGATGCGGTGCGTGGCGACCCAGAACACGATCGGCCCCTGGGCGGCCATGCTCCCCGCCACCCCCCACAGGGCGGTGACGACGGGCCGCGCCGCGAACGCGCGGTGGGAGAAGAAGCGGTGCAGGCCGCCCTCGACGCCGATCGCGGTCAGCAGGTACATGCCGCCGAGCAGGACGCCGTCGACCAGCGTGAAGCCGTACACGAAGGAGTACAGCAGCGCGGCGGCGAACCCCGCCGCGGGGACGCAGACGGTGACGTAGGCCAGGCGGCGGGCCGAGGCGTCGCCGTCGGCGGCCGGCGCCGCGGGCGAGCCGGTCAGTTCGACGGTCATCCCTTCGCCTCCCCCGCCGCGGCCAGCGCGCCGGCCGCACCGGTCGTGCCGGTCCGCGAGCCGTCCCGGACCGGGGCCAGTTCCTTCAGCGAGCCCCGCTCGTACGCCTCCCGGGTCGCGTTGCGGCGCACCTTCCCGCTGGTGGTGGTGGGCACCGTCCCGGGCGGTCCGAGGTGGACGCGGGCCGGGCGCACGGCGTGGTCGGCCGTCACCGCGGCGACGACCGCCTCGCGCACCGCGGCCAGGTCCTCGGCGCTGCGCCGGCCCGCGCGGCGGAACTCGCCGACGACCACCAACTCCTCCCCGCGGCCCTCGGGCCGGACGGAGAACGCGGCCGCCTTGCGCAGCCCGTCGTGCGCGGCGAGCGCGGAGACCTCGATGTCCTGGGGGTAGAGGTTGCGTCCGGCGATGATGACGACGTCCTTGAGGCGGCCGGTGACGTACAACTCCCCGTCGAGCAGGAAGCCGGCGTCGCCGGTGCGCAGGTAGGCTCCGCCGTCCGCGTCTTCGTCCGTCTCGCCGTCGTCGCCGGAGGGGCGCGCCCCGAAGGTCGCGGCGGTCGCCTCGGGCTTGCCGAAGTAGCCCTCCGCGACGTTGGGCCCGCGGACCCAGATCTCCCCGACCCTGCCCTCCGGGAGGGGGCTCATGGTCTCGGGGTCGGTGACGAGGACCTCGTGGCCGTGGGCGACGGCGCCGCAGCTCACGACCTCGGTCGCCCCGCCGGCGCCCGGCGCGGTGACCTCCACGGTCCCCCGCTCCAGGGCCGGCTTGCCGACCCAGGCGGTCCGCACCGTCGTCCCGTCGGGCTTCCCGGACACGAAGAGGGTCGCCTCGGCCATCCCGTAGCAGGGGATGAGCGCCGACTCCCGGTAGCCGAAGGCGGCGAACCGCTCCCGGAACCGGTCCAGCGTGCTCCTGAGCACCGGCTCGGCGCCGCAGTAGAGCTGCCGCAGGGTGCTCAGGTCCAGGTCCGCGAGCTCGTCGTCGGCGATGGAGTCGACGCACATGTCGAACGCGAAGTTCGGGGCCACCGAGATGGTGACCTCGTGCTCGGTCACCGCCCGCAGCCAGCGCACCGGCTGCTGCACGAAATGCACCGGCGACATCATCACCAGCGGCCAGCCCCCGTGCAGGGCCAGCATGATCGTGCCCATCAGGCCCATGTCGTGGTAGGGCGGGAGCCAGGAAAGGCCCGTCCGGGCGGAATCGGCGCCCATGCTGTGATGCAGCGCCTCGCAGTTGCTGACCAGATTGTCGTGGGTCAGCACGATCCCTTTCGGATCCCCCGTGGAACCCGAGGTGTACTGCAGCAGCGCGGGCTCGGAATGGCGCACCGGAAATGCGCCGGGCCCGCTCTTCCCGCGGAAGAAGCCGTCGTCGACGAACAGCCACCGCACGGCGCGGGCCGCGGGGGGCAGCCGCCGCACGAGCTCGTCCGCCTCCGTCTCCAGCCATCCGGAGACGATCACGACGTCGGGCGAGCAGTCCGCGATGATCGAGAGGAACCGTTCGGTCGCACGCTTCCCGACCGGCGGGAACGACGGCACCGCGGTGGCGCCGGCCCCCAGGATGCCGAACAGCGCGGCCACGTAGTGCAGTCCGGGGTCCACCGCCAGCACCACCCGCCGCCCGCCGGTCCCCTCCAGCCCGGCGGCCACGATCCCGGCGTGCGCGGCCAGGTCGTGGTAGGTCCAGTCAATGCTCTGGTCACGTGTTCCGTCGGCCAGGAAACGGAACGCGAGCGCATCGCCCTGTTCCTGTGACCTGATCCGGAGAACGTCGGGCAACGGAATCTCGGAATAGTCCATCAGCCGTCCCTGCGAGCAGTTCAGCCGCCGTCAACAGCTCCGGACAATTCCACGGGTATCGGGCACGGTCAATGAAAAGCGGTGCGCCCCGGGCGAATCATGTGCGCGTGAACAGATGGGGCCCGCCGATTGTGCGGCGGCACACCCCCGGGCCGGGCCCGGAGGGGCGTGCCGCCGCGTTGCCGGGAGCCGGTGTCAGGTGCCGCGCAGGAGCCGGAGCTGGTGCGCGGAGCCCAGATGGGCGCCCGAGGGGTCCCAGGCGTCGACGGTCTCCTCGTTCCAGCCGCTCGCGCCGGCGCTGCGCGTACGGGCGCGCAGCAGCACCCAGGGCGAGCTCGCCGCCGCCAGGCCGTCGCCGGGACGCACGGTCAGCTCGACGGTCGGGATGAGGCGCAGGCCGGTCAGCATAGCGGCGTAGGCGGGGGCGAGGGCGTCCATGAGAAGGATGAGGCGGTGGACGTCCGGCGGGTCGTCGTCCTCCAGGAGCCGGACCCAGGCGGTCAGCTCGGGCTCGGCGCCGCCCGCGTAGGGGCGGTTCGGCCCGACCGGGCGGATCTGCCAGAACTGCGAGATGGGCACGAACTCCGGCGGGATCTGGAAGATCTCGCACTCCGGCGGGGGCGGCGCGGCGGGCGGCGGCGGGGCCAGGACCGGACCGTCCACCGGACGGGGCTCGGCGAAGATCGCCGACGCGTCGACCTGCGGCCCCTCCCCCGCGGCCGCACCGCCCGCGCCGCGGTCGCCGGCGATCGCCTCGGCCGCGAGCGTCGTGACGCGCCCCGGGCGCAGCACCCGGGTGACGATCGAGAACTCGCCGGTGAGCGCGCGGTGCAGCCGCGCGGAGGCGCTGCGCAGCACGAGCCCGGGGGCGTGCCGCTGCATCGCCGAGGTCAGCAGCGCCAGGGCCAGGCCGCCGTGCAGGCCGCCGAAGCCGCGCAGCGTCTCGTCGGGGACGATCGGACCGTCGTCCGGTGCCCGGAGCAGCACTCCGGGCGGCATGGGCGCGGCGGTCGTCATGGACGCACCGCCCGCAGAGTAGGTTGGATCATCCAACTCACTGTACGGGCAGGCGCGCCCGCGTTCCAGAGGCGGCCCCGGCTACCCGACGCGGCGCACGACGCGGC
Organism: Actinomadura rugatobispora; assembly: GCF_055379765.1. Classification (NCBI taxonomy): domain Bacteria; kingdom Bacillati; phylum Actinomycetota; class Actinomycetes; order Streptosporangiales; family Thermomonosporaceae; genus Actinomadura; species Actinomadura rugatobispora. The sequence continues at coordinate 11,820,554 of NZ_AP029191.1, forward strand.
CCAGGTCGTCCGGGCCCCCGAAATGCCGGAACGCCTCCAGCGCCAGGCCGAGGTCGATCACGGCCCGGGGCGAGGACAGCGACCGCCCGGTGAGCTCCTCGATCCGGCGGAGCCGGTTCAGGACGGTGTTGCGGTGGCAGTGGAGATCGGCGGCGACCTTGGCCACCAGCCCGTCGGCGACCAGCCACGCCTCCAGGGTCTCCAGCAGCAGGTCCCGGCGGCCCGCCTCCAGGGCGAGCACCGGGGCGAGCACCTGGACCTGCAACTCGCGGGCGAGGGCGGGATCGGCGCTCAGCATCGCCACCGGCAGCCGCTCCTCCAGGAACGCCAGCCCCGCGCCGTGGAGGGTGCGCGCCGCCACCTCCGCCTGCGTGCGGGCGCGTCCCAGCGAGGCCAGCCCGGTCGCCGCCGCGCTGATCCCGGTGCGGAAGTCCCCGCCGGACAGCGCGCCGCCCAGGCCGGTGGGTTCCCCCTCGCCCAGCACCGCCACGCCGACCGCCCGCTCCCCGTGCATCCGCCAGATCACCCTCATCCCGTCGGCGAAGGGGACCAGGTCCTCCATCCGCGCCGGCGGGCCGCCCGGCGCGGGCTGCCGGACGATCACCGCGTAGCGCCCCCGCTCCGGGAGGGCGAACGCGCGGGCGACCGTGGCCGCGCTGGACTCGTCGACATCGCCGTTCAGCAGCGTGTCCAGCAGGAAGCCCGCCCAGCGCCGGTCGGTGACGTCCTGCTGCGCGCTGCGCAGCGCGTCGACCGCGATGACCGAGTGCTCGTCGGCGATCCGCCACACGCTCTCGACCAGAGAGACCGACTTCTGGGGATGCAGCCCCTCCTCGAACGCCCACTGCATGCAGGCGGTCGACAGCACCCTCCCGCCGTCGTGGTAGGCCCGGAGCAGGGCGCGCTGCGGCACCCCCTGGCGGGCCCTCCTCGACCCGGTCCGCCGGGGCATGTCGAAGGTCTCGGAGATCTCGGCGGGAGGCATCGGCAGGGCGTCCAGGGCCCGGTGGATCGACTGCGCGATCCACTGCGGCGGCTCCTGGGGCGGTATCGCGCCGCTGCGGTAGGCGTTCTCGCTCCTGCGCAGCGACACCAGGACCTGCTCGGCCAGATCCGGCACGTGGCGCCGCATCGCGCGCTGACATCGGTACAGGAATCGACGGATCTCCGGATCGCCCGGATCGGATGCGCCTCGATCGGCCGGCGGCCCAGGGCGTGCACGGTCGGTCATCGCCTTCCTCTCATTCGGAGAGCGTTCCAAGGCCTGAATTCACACTGCCGAATTCGCGGGAAATCGGCTTGTGCGCAGATCACACCGGTCGAACCGAGAAAAGGCCGAATCGGCCTACGGGGGACCACCGTAAACAGGCGCAACACCGTTGAAACAGCATGGAAACAGATCACGTCCATGCCATGCGGAAGGGCGCCCACCAAAGGACGGCGCGAGCGTCATCGGTCGCCGCCGCTCAATATCGCGTTCGGAACAATGGGCGTTCCTGATCACGTACCGTGACCCGAGAATCACCATCCGAGCCCCCCACGCAACTTGATTGAACGAACTCAAGGTACCACGCGCCCCGCCACCCCAAACAGGCATTTTCGCGCCCCGGTCCAGCCCATTCGACAGCCCGCCACGGGCCTTCAACACAGCTCTCTGACCTGCAAATTCTCACGCCCATCCGGGCCCTGTCCACTGTTGTTGCAGATCACATCGGGACCGTTCCAATTGATCACTCCGGAACAACGCAAGAACATCGGCGGCCACCCATGACCGGCCACCTCCGGCCTCTTGACATCCACCGTCGCGGCTGAGACCGTCAAAAGTTAAGGCGCGACGCCTTCGCATCCCGGAACCCCATTCACGAGGCCTTCGCCCGTTGTTCGGGACAGCAAATCATCGGCCTTTCGACGACCCAGGCCCGGGAGCGCGTCCCCGCCGCCGAGAATCCGCGCCGGTCACGGGAAGTCCTCGACAAAAATCGCCGGCGATCACTGGCAGTCGGTGCCGGACTCCGCCGGGCGCAGATCAGGAAGGCGGGGCGGGCCCCCGCACCGGGAGGACCCGCCGCCCGCGGCGCACGATCAGCGGGCACGCCACCGACACACACGTCGGTTGATCGAAGACGAAGGGCCGCCACCGGTGGCAGCGGCGCGGCGGCCGCGCGGCGCGCTCCTACTCGGCGTCTGGGGCGTCTGCGGCGTCGCCCTCCGCAGCGCCCAGCCCCGTCCACAGCAGCCGCATCGCACCCTCGACCAGCATCTCCTGGGGCATCTCGGGATGACGCTCCCACCACTGCGCCACCCCGTCCAGACCGGTGATGATGAGTTCCACCATCGCCTCGGCGATCGGCTCCCGCGCCTCGACGCCGACCGTGCGGATGTCGCCGGCCAGCAGCGCCACCACCGCCCGGGTGCGCGACTCGCGGATGCCCTGCCGGACGGTGCGGATCTCGGGATCGTCCTCGTCGGTCCGGTCGAACAGCAGCCTGCGCGCGGAGGGCCGGCTGCGCGCGAAGCTGAAATAGGCGTCGATCGTGGACCGCATCCGCTCCCGGGCGGCCCCGGAGCCGGTGATGCGGGCCCCGATGTACTCCACCAGCGCGGCGTTCTGCTCCTGCATGACCGCCAGCAGCAGGACGCGCTTGGACGGGAAGTGGTCGTACAGCACCGTCCGCGCCACGCCGGCCTCCGCGGCGATCTCGCCCAGCGAGGTCGCGTGGTAGCCCTTGCTCGCGAAGATCTCGAGCGCGGCCGCGGTGATGAGCGCCCTGCGGGCCGGCCCGCGCATCCTCGGCTTCGGCGCGGTTTCCGCCACCGTCCCGTCTCCCTCCTCCGTCGGGTCACCCTAACCGACATATGCGTCGGTAAAGGCCGGGCGTCCGGAGGATCACCGCTCGGCCGGCGTCCGCATCCCGCGCCCAAGAGAGCCTCGCACGGGCGCGCGAACCTGTCGATCGCCGCCGAAGGCCGGTCCGGCTTCCGGCGCCGCGGGTCAGCCGGGCCGGACCGACAGGGCGTGATGGAAGACGTCGAGCGGGTCCCATCGGCGCTTGGCCTGCTGGAGGCGGGCGTATCCGGTCTTGTGGTACAGCGCGTGCCAGGGCGTGCCCGAGGTGTTCAGGCGCGGGTCGGCCAGGTCGGCGTCGGGATAGTTGATGAACGCGCCGTCGTCGGCCTCGCCCGCCGGTACGCCGCCGGCGGCGGAGTAGAGCTCGCCGTAGAACCCGCGCATCCAGGCCAGGCTGCGCGCGTCCTCGGCCGGGTCGACCCAGCCGACGAGGAAGCCGACGAGGAAGATCGAGTCCCGGTGCGCCATGGCGGTCGCGTCCTGGGCGACCGCGTTGACGCGCCCGCCGTAGGTGTTGAGGAACATGTGCGCGAAGGCGGGAGCGCCCTCGGCGGACAGGTGGCGGTGGACGATCGCCATCTGCGCGTCGGTGAACCGGCGGCGCCTGAAGGCCGACTTCATCTTGAGGCGGCGCTCGAACGGGCCCTGGTTCCCGGCGGCCTCCTGCGTGGCGGCCGCCAGCCACGGCAGGGTGGACGACCGGCGCTCGGGCCGTGCGCCGTGCCCTCGGGAGAGCGCGTCCACGAGGCCGTCCAGCAGGCGTTCGGCTCCGCCGCCGGCGGCCACCTGGCCTGCGAGGCCGATGCTCCCGGCGGGCTTGGTCTGCAGCGCGAACTCCCCGTAGAGCGGGGCCGCGGCGGTGCCGGGCGCCGAGTTGCGCTCGCCCCATTCCCCCCAGTTGCGCATCAGCCGGACGAAGGTGTCCCGGTCGAGCTGCTCCCACGGCCAGTCCACGGAGTACTTCAGCACGGTCGAGGGCGGGCGGGGCAGCAGCCGGGCGGGGTCGGAGCCGCGCGCGTCCGGGGACCGGAACCAGTACCGGGTGACGATGCCGAAGGTGCCGCCTCCGCCCCCGGTGTGCGCCCACCACAGGTCCCGGTTCGGGTCGGCGGGCTCACGCGTGGCGACCACGCTCGCGACCTTGCCCGACCGTCCGACCACGACGACCTCGACCGCGTACAGGTGGTCGACGGTGAGGCCGTGCAGGCGGCACAGCGCGCCGTAGCCGCCACCGCAGACGTGGCCGCCCGCCCCCACGGAGGGGCAGGTGCCGCCCGGCACGGTCACGCCCCATCCCAGGTACAGCCGCCGGTACACCTCGCCGAGGGTGGCGCCCGCCTCGACCATGAACGCCCTGCGGTGGCGGTCGTAGCCGACCGCCGCCATCGCGGACATGTCGACGATCATGCGTGCCGAGGGGTGGTCCACGAAGCCCTCGAAGCAGTGGCCGCCGCTGCGGACGGTGACGCGCCGCCCGTCCCGGACCGCGTCCTGGACCGCGCGCACCACGGCCTCGGTGGAGGCGACCACCCGGATCTGCTCGGGCTTGGAGGCGAACCGCTTGTTGTAGCCCCGCAGCACCAGCGACCGGTAGCGGGGATCATCGGGGCCGACGGTGACGCTGCCGAAGCCGGCGCCCCGCACCGCTTCCGCCGCCTGGGACGGTGTGGGCCAGGACGCCGCCGCGCCCGCCACGGGTACGGTCACGGCGGCCACGGCACCGCCGCGCAGGACAGTTCTACGGGAGCGTTCGACCACGACGGTCTCCACGGATAGTCGGGTGGGGGCGGCCTGGCATGGTCGGGCCGGAGGCCGTCCTCTCCAGCCCGGCCCACGTCCGTTCGCCGGGGCCCTCAATCTAGGAACGCGCAGGATCCGGGGCCATCGGGCCAACCCCCTTCAAACAAGGGGGGCAGCCGTCTGGCCACGGGGGTTCCCGCCCCCTGGCGAGGTGTGGCGGGAGCCACACCCCGACCGTCGTTTTGCATGATCATGCATAGGTGTGCATATACTTCTACTCATGTCCAAGGTGCTCACCTCCCTGCCTGTCGGTGAACGTGTCGGGATCGCCTTCTCCGGTGGTCTCGACACCTCGGTCGCGGTCGCGTGGATGCGCGAGAAGGGTGCCGTGCCGTGCACCTATACCGCCGACATCGGCCAGTACGACGAGCCCGACATCGCCTCCGTGCCCGGCCGCGCCACGGCGTACGGCGCGGAGATCGCCCGGCTGGTCGACTGCCGGGCCGCCCTCGTGGAGGAGGGGCTCGCGGCCCTGGCCTGCGGAGCGTTCCACATCCGGTCGGGCGGCCGCGCCTACTTCAACACCACGCCGCTCGGGCGCGCGGTCACCGGCACCCTGCTGGTCCGCGCGATGCTCGAGGACGACGTGCAGATCTGGGGCGACGGCTCCACCTTCAAGGGCAACGACATCGAGCGGTTCTACCGGTACGGCCTGCTCGCCAACCCGTCCCTGCGGATCTACAAGCCGTGGCTGGACGCCGACTTCGTCAGCGAGCTCGGCGGCCGCACCGAGATGTCCGAGTGGCTGCTCGCCCGCGATCTGCCCTACCGGGACAGCACCGAGAAGGCCTACTCCACCGACGCGAACATCTGGGGCGCCACCCACGAGGCCAAGGCGCTGGAGCACCTCGACGCGGGCATCGAGATCGTCGACCCGATCATGGGCGCCCGGTTCTGGGACCCCGCCGTCGAGATCCACGCCGAGGACGTGACGATCGGCTTCGAGCAGGGCCGGCCGGTGACGATCAACGGCAAGGAGTTCGCCTCCGCCGTCGACCTGGTCCTGGAGGCCAACGCCGTCGGCGGGCGGCACGGCCTGGGCATGTCCGACCAGATCGAGAACCGCATCATCGAGGCCAAGAGCCGGGGCATCTACGAGGCGCCGGGCATGGCGCTGCTGCACGCGGCCTACGAGCGGCTGGTCAACGCGATCCACAACGAGGACACCCTCGCGGCGTACCACAACGAGGGGCGGCGGCTGGGCAGGCTGCTCTACGAGGGCCGCTGGCTGGACCCGCAGGCCCTGATGCTGCGCGAGTCGCTCCAGCGCTGGGTCGCCGCGGCCGTCACCGGCGAGGTCACCCTGCGGCTGCGGCGCGGCGAGGACTACTCCGTCCTGGACACGACCGGGCCCGCGTTCAGCTACCACCCGGACAAGCTGTCCATGGAGCGGACCGAGGACTCGGCGTTCGGGCCGGTCGACCGCATCGGCCAGCTGACCATGCGCAACCTCGACATCGCCGACTCGCGCGCCAAGCTGGAGCAGTACGCCGGGCTCGGCCTGGTCGGCAGCGCGCAGCCGCCTCTGGTCGGTGCCGCGCAGGCGGCCTCGACCGGGCTGATCGGCGCGATGCCGAAGGGCGGCGCCGAGGCGATCGCGTCCCGCGGGGAGGCCCCCGGGGGCGACGACGAGCTGCTCGACCACGCGGCGATCGAGTCCGGCACCGACTGACGGCCCGGCCGGCGCCGCCTACAGGGCGGCGTCGATCGCGGCGCTCAGGCCGGCGACGTCGTGGGGGCCCTCGTGGCGCTTCCCGTTGACGAAGAACGTGGGGGTGCCGCCGACCCCGCCGCGTTCGCCCCCGTCCCGGTCGGCGTTGACGCGGGCGCGGTGGCGGTCGAGGTCGGCCCAGGCGTTCACGCCGAGGCGCTCGGCGTAGGCCGTCAGGTCCACGTCGGTGAGGGCCAGCTGGTTGGCGAAGAGCACGTCGTGCATCTCCCAGAAGAGCCCCTGGTCGGCGGCGGCCTCCGCGACGATCGCCGCCGAGACCGCGTGCGGGTGGACCTCGCGCAGCGGGAAGTGGCGGAACACGAACCGCAGGCCGTCGCCGTACCGCTCCCGGACCCGCCTGATCGCCTCCTCGGCGCGCCCGCAGTACGGGCACTCGAAGTCGCCGTACTCGATCAGCGTGACCGGGGCGTCGGCGGGCCCCAGCACGTGGTCGCGCGCGGTGACCGGCGGCGGCGGGACGAGCTCGGCCTCGGGGACCGCGACCGCGCCCGGCGGGGCGCAGACGGCGCCGCGGTCCCAGGCCGCCCGGAAGATCGCCCAGCCGCACACCGCGGCCAGCAGCGACCCCGCGATAATGCCGATCTTGGCCTGGGTCTGCAGCGCGGCGTCGCCGGAGAACGCCAGGTCGGTGATGAACAGCGAGACGGTGAAGCCGATGCCCGACACCGCGGCGCCGCCGAGCACCTGCCCCCACACCAGGCCGCCGGGCAGGTCCCCCAGGTTCAGCCGCAGCGGGATCCAGGTGCCCAGCGCGATCCCGGCGAACTTGCCCAGCACCAGGCCGGCGATGATGCCGTGGGTCACCGGTGAGCCGGCCGCGGCCCGCAGGTTCTCGGCGTTCAGCACCACCCCGGCGTTGGCCAGCGCGAAGATCGGGACGATCACGTGGCTGGTCCAGGGGTGCAGCCGCAGCTGGAGCCGCTCGTTGATCGACACCGTCCGCTGGACCGTGCGGGTGGCCTGGCGCTCCAGCTCGGCGCTGGGCGCGCGCGACAGCGCCTGAACGATCTCCCCAGCCTCCAGCAGCCTGGTCTCGCTCGGCCCGTACACCGCCACCAGGATGCCCAGCAGCACCCCGGCCAGCGTCGGGTGCACGCCGCTCTCCAGCATCGCCGCCCAGACCCCGGCGCCGAGCACCGCGTACACGGACGCGCGCCAGATCCGCAGCCGCCGCAGCAGCATGATCAGCGCGATCAGCGCCAGGGCGGCCAGCAGCGCGGGCACCGACAGGCCGGCGGTGTAGAAGACCGCGACCACCAGGATCGCGACGACGTCGTCGACGACCGAGAGCGTCAGCAGGAACACCCGGAGCTGTTCGGGGCAGCGGGTGCCGAGCACCGCCAGCAGCCCCAGCACGAACGCGGTGTCGCTGGCCATCGGGATGCCCCAGCCGCCCGCGCCGGGGCCGCCCGCGTTCACCGCCGTGTAGACCAGCGCGGGCACGAGCATGCCGCCGAGCGCCGCCACGATCGGCACCGCGACCAGCCGCCGGTCGCGCAGCCGGCCGACCTTCAGCTCCCGGCTGATCTCCAGGCCGATGACGAAGAAGAACAGCGCCATCAGCCCGTCGTTGACCCACTCCCGCAGGTCCAGCGAGAAGCCGTGGTCGCCGAGCCACACCGCCAGCTGGGTGTGCCAGAAGGTCTCGTAGGAGTTCCCGAACGGCAGGTTCGCCCACACCAGCCCGGTCACCGTGGCCGCCAGCAGCACACTGGTGCTGCCGGTCTCGGTCCTGAGGAACGAGCGCAGTCCTTCCGGCAGCCCTCGCGCGGCAACGGATCTCTCGGTCACACACCGGATGGTGTCAGATACACCGCGTGGTCACCCGCAGGCCGCGCCCGGTGCGCGCGCCCGCCTCGTTCCTCAGGTGATCGTGAAGGCGAGCAGGTCGGTGTGGTGCGCCGCGAAGACCATGCCGGGCGCGGCGGTGAGGATCCAGGCGCGCCCGCCGTCCGTCTCCGGGGTGGCGCCGACGGTGTGCGGGTGGCGCCAGGCCGGCTCTCCGGTGGCGGCGTCCCATGCGAAGACGCCGCCGTGCACCCCGTCCGGCCGCGGCGAACGGCTCCGCGTCACCCCCGCGAACACCAGGCCAGAGGCGATCACCGGCTTGCTCACCACCCCGGCGGCATCGGCGGGGCTCATCCAGCGTGACCGGCCGGTCGCCGCGTCGAGGGAGAACGGCGTGCCCCCGGCGAAGCCGTAGAGCGCTCCTCCGGACACGGCGATCTCATAGGCCCGCTTCGCGGTGCTGTAGGTCCAGCGTTCGCGGCCGGTCGCGGCATCGAGCGCGTGCACGCCCCGCGCGTCGGTGAGGTAGACGGCGTTCCCGGCCGCGACCGGGGGTCCCGCTGCGTCGGTGGCCTGGTACTCCCACCTGACGGTGCCGGCGGTCAGGTCGAGGGCCACCAGCCGGCCGCGCCTGTCGTGCAGGAACAGCACGTTCCCGGCCTGGACGGCGTTGTGGACGCCCCTGACGGGAATGGTGCGCCGTACGGTGCCGTCGGCGAGGTTGGCGGCGACGAGGAACTGGTCCCTGATGTCGGAGGACGGGTCCGCCTCGAACGTCGGCCCCAGCGTCATGAGGAAGGAGCCGTCCCCCGCCCCGAGGAGACCGTGCAGGACCCTGCCCTCCGGGGCCTCGTACAGGCGGCGCGCGGCTCCTCGCGCGGGATCGACCGCCAGGACGGCCCCCGAGACCATCACCAGCACGGACGAGGGTCTCGCCACGATGGGCGTCTCCTGGTCGCCTCCGGCGGCGAAACTCCAGAGGCGCCTGCCGGTCCCGGCGTCGACGGCGTGCAGGGCCTCTCCGTCCCGGTAGAGGAACCGGCCGCCCACCGCGGTCCCCGCCCGGGTGAAGGCGTCCGCCGAGCGCAGGCTCCACCGTTGCCGCACCCGGTCGCCGCGCCGGCCCCGGGCCGCCCACAGTGCCGCCCCGCCGCCGGCCGCCGCCACGCCCGCGCCCGCCAGAGCGGCGGCGACGAACGCCCGCCGGCCGGGGCGGCCCGGGCGACCGGCAACGCGGGTCCGTCCGCGGTCGAGCAGCGTCACCAGCTGCGTCTCGCGGGCCTCGATCTCGCCGTTCAGCGGGCCGGGGCCGGTCCACGCCGCCGCGGGGACGGGGGCGTCGATCAGCTCCGCCGGGAGGGGGCGGCGGCGCGGATCCTTGTCGAGGCAGGCCGCGATGACCTCCCGCAGCTCGCCGGGCACGCCGGCGAGGTCCGGGGACCGGTGCACGACCCGGTGCAGCAGCGCCGGCGCCGGCCCCGTCCCGAACGGCCCCCGGCCGGTCGCGGCGAAGACCAGCACGGCGCCGAGGGCGAAGACGTCGCCGGGCGGTCCGGTCTCGCCGCCGGTCGCCTGCTCGGGGGACATGTATCCGGCCGAGCCGACGAGGACCCCGGTGGCCGTCAGCGTCGTGGCGTCCGCGGCGCGGGCGATGCCGAAGTCGATGATCCTGGGGCCGTCGCCGGCGAGCAGGACGTTGGAGGGCTTGAGGTCGCGGTGCACCAGCCCGGCGGCGTGGACGGACGCCAGCGCCTCGGCCAGCCCCGCCGCCAGGCCGCGCAGCGTCCCGGACGGCAGCGGGCCGTGGACGTCCACGGCCTCCTGCAGCGACGGCCCGGCGACGTACGCGGTCGCCAGCCACGGCGGGTCCGCGGCGGTGCCGGCGTCCAGCACCGGGCAGGTGAAGGCGCCGCCGACCCTGCGCGCCGCGGCGACCTCCCGCGCGAAGCGGGCGCGGAAGCCGGGATCGTCGGCCAGCGCGGGGCGGATCACCTTCACCGCGACCGCCCGGCCTCCGCGGGATCGGGCGAGGTACACGATGCCCATGCCGCCCGCGCCCAGCCGGGCGAGCGGGCGGTACGGGCCGATCTCCCGGGGGTCGGCCGGTTCGAGGGGCTGCAACGTCGGCACTCCTGGTCGGGGCGGGCTGGTCGGGGCGGGCCTTCAGCCGCGGAAGGCGTGCAGGCGGACGCCGTCGTAGGCGAAGACGGTCGTGGTCGTGGCGGCGAGTCTCCAGTTCGTGCCGCGGTCGCCGGACGTCTGGAGGGTCCACCGGACCGCGCCGTCCTCGGCGTCCAGGACGGCGAAGCCGGCGGACGTGCGGTACCGGTCGAAGTTCACGGCCACCAGCGCCGCCGACAGGGCCGGGGCGTGGCCGGAGTCGGTGGCGAGCGCCGCGGGCCCCGGCGTGTGCCAGCGCCGGGCGCCGGTGGCCGGGTCGAGCGCGACGACGCCGTCGGCCATGGCGCAGCACAGCACGCCGCCCGCGAGCGCGACGGCACCGGTCGGACCGCCCGTGATCCGGGCGGTCCATCGCCGTCGTCCGGTGACCTCGTGGGCCGCCACGCCCTCGGGCGTGGCGGTGAACAGCAAGCCGCCGGACCGGATCACCCGGGGTCTGCGGTTCGCAGGGTACGGCGCCCGCCACCGCTCGCGGCCGTCGTCCAGGGCGAGCGCGTACAGGGCGGCCTCGTCGCGGACGTAGCAGGCGTCCGGGCCGAGGATCAGGGCGTGGACGTCTCCGGCCAGGCCCTTCCTCCAGAGGGCACGGCGCCGCCGGGTGTCGAAGAGGTTCGCGGTGTACGGGTCGCCAGGGCCGTCGCCGCTCGCCAGGAAGCAGAGCAGGTCGCCGGTCCAGCCGATGATCTGGAACGCGGGGAGGAGGGCGTCGTCCTCGACGGTACGCCGCCGGCGGCCGGTGGCCGCGTCGAGGACATGCACGGCGCCGCCCGTGCCGCGGACGTGGAACTCCGATCCGGCCACGTCGGCGCGCAGGCCGCCGGTGTCGTACGACCACCTGCGGCGGCCGCTCGACGCGTCGATCGCGTCGAGCCGGTGGCCCGCCAGGTGGACGAGCCCGCCGGTCGTGGTCAGCCCGGCCAAGTCCGACGGCTGGGCGGGGGCGAAGGTCCACAGGGGCCGGGGGCCCGTCCTGGCCCCCACCAGCGAACCCGTGCCGTCCTCGGCCCCGGCGGGGCGCCCCGGGCCGCGGCCGGTTCCGCCGGACGCGCCGATCCTCCAGGCGGCCGCCGCGCCGCCCGCCAGGGCGGTCCCGGCGACTCCGGCGGCGACGGCGATGACGCGGCGCCGGCGCACACCGGCCCGGACCGGCGCGCCGGCCGGTTCCGGCGGCAGGGTCGCGAACTCCGCCAGGCGGCCCTCCCGGTCCGCCAGGTCGGCGCGGATCGCCGGGGACAGCCACGCGGCCGGGTCGGGCGCGGCGCCTCCGGTGAGCAGGTCGAGCAGGTCCTCGGGGCTCGGCCGGTCGGCCGGCGCCTTGGACAGGCACGCGGCCAGGACCGGGCGCAGCGGGCCGGGCACCGCGTCGAGGAGGGGCTCTTGCCGGGCGACCCGGTAGAGCACCGCGTCGGCCGGGCCCGACCCGAACGGCCCCGTCCCGGTCGCCGCGAAGACCAGGACCCCGCCGAGCGAGAACACGTCGCTCGCCGCGGTGATCTCGCCGTTCCCCTCGGCCTGCTCGGGGGACATGAAGGACGGGGTGCCGACGAGCGAGCCGGCGGCGGTCATCGCCGTCGCGTCCGGGACGCGGCTGATGCCGAAGTCGATGACGCGCGGGCCGTCGGCGGTGAGCAGCACGTTGGAGGGTTTCAGGTCCCGGTGGACCAGCCCCGCGCGGTGCACGGCGAGCAGGGCCTCGGCCAGGCCGGCGCCCAGCGACCGGGTACCGGCCTCGTCCAGCGGCCCGTGTCCGCCGACCGCCTCCTGCAGGGAGGGCCCGGCGACGTAGGCCGTGGCCAGCCAGGGCTCCTCCCCGTCGGCGTCGGCGTCCAGCACGGGGGCGGTGAAGGCGCCGTCCACCCTCCGCGCGGCCGCGACCTCGCGGCGGAACCGGGCGCGGAAGCGCGCGTCGCCGGCGAACTCGGGCCGGACGACCTTCACCGCCGCCCAGCGGCCGCCGGGCGAGCGCGCCAGATAGACGCGTCCCATCCCGCCGGATCCGAGCCGGGCCAGCAACCGGTACGACCCCATCCGCACGGGATCGTCGGTCGTCAGCGGCCGCATCGGCATCCCTTCCCCTTCGGCGCGGGCGTCCCGCGTTTCCGTCAGAGAAGATGATCTCGCTCTTTCCGCCCGGCGAGCGCCGCCCGATACCGTCGCCCCTGTCCGCTTCCGGCCTGGGCTCCCTGCCGGAACGGGCAGTGCCCCCGCCGATCCGCCCCGCCGGTGCGCACCGGCGGGGCGGGCAGGGCCGTCAGGCGGCCAGCGCCCGGCCGGCGTCGCGGGCCGCGGTCAGGGCGTCGTTGTGCAGCCGGGCCGCCAGGTCCTTGAGCCCTTCCATGCCGGGCGTGGTGGCGGCCAGAGTGAGCTCGCGCTCGATGACCGTCAGGTCCGCCTCCCAGATGTCGGCCAGGACCCGCCTGAGGTACGGGGTGGAGTGGTCCCATCCCTCGCGCGGGGTCCCGGGGCCGTAGCCGCCGCCGCGCACGGTGACCAGCACGGTGGGCTTGCCCTTCAGCACCGGCGTGGTGGCGCCCGCTCCCGTGATCACCAGGTCGGCCCACGCCTTGAAGTGCTGGGAGACGCCGTAGTTGTAGAGCGGCACGGCCAGGATCACCGCGTCGGCGCCCTCCAGTTCCGAGGCCAGCGCCGACGCGAGGGCCAGGGCCTCGCGCTGGCCGGGGTCGCGGTCGGGCTCGGGCGTGAAGCCGCCCGTCGTGGCCAGCGTCCAGGCGTCGGCGGGCAGCGGGTCGGTGCCCAGGTGGCGGCGCACCACCGGCGCCCCGGGACGGGCCGAGGCCCACTCCGCCTCCACGGTGTCGGCGATCTCGGCGCTGGCGGATGCGCCGGGAAGGATGCTGGCGTCCAGCCGGAACAGGCTCATGGTCGGTCTCTCCTGGAGATAGGCGGGCCGCGGTGCGCGGCACGGTCACAACGATAAGCGGACTTTACCCCGCTTATTATTCCGGGCATAGGATCGGGTCCCGTGGAGCGACTCGACGTCCCCCTGGGACGACCCCGCGGCGAGCGCGCCGACGCCGCGCGCAACCGCCTGCTCCTGCTGGACGCGGCCCGCGAGATGCTCGCCGAGGTCGGCGCGGAGAAGGTCACCATGGACGGCCTGGCCGAGCGGGCGGGCCTGGGCAAGGGCACCGTCTTCCGCCGGTTCGGCACCCGCGCGGGGATCTTCCACGCCCTCCTGGACGAGGACGAGCGCCTCTTCCAGGAGCGCGTGCTCTCCGGCCCGCCGCCGCTCGGGCCCGGAGCCGGCCCGGTCGAACGGCTGGTCGCCTACGGCCGGAGCAGGATCGAATGGCTGCTGGAGCGCCACGCGCTCGCCCGCGCCGCCCTCGACCGCGCCCAGCCCGTCCCCGCCGGGGCGGCCACGCTGTCCCAGCTCCACATCCGCGTCCTGCTGCGGCAGGCCGATCTCGGCCTGGACGACGTCGACGGCCTGGCGCTCCAGCTCACCGGCGCCCTGGAGGGCCCCGTCCTGCTGTACCTGTCGCTGCCGGAGCAGGCCGAGGCCGCACGCGACATCGAGCGGCTCGCCGGCAGCTGGCAGTTCCTCGTGGAACGCGTCTGCCGGGCCTGAGACGGCGTCGCCCGGGATCGGCGCGGGGCCGGTGGATGTGCCGCACGTTACATCCGGCCCGCCGAGGGGAGGAGCACGTCCATGAGCACGATGCGAGCCGTCCAGGTCGTGGGCTACCACCGGGACCTGCGGATGGCCGAGGTGCCCGTCCCCGAGCCCGCGGAACCGTTCGACGTCGTCGTGAAGATCGGCGGCGCGGGGGTGTGCCGGACCGACCTGCACATCCTGGAGGGCCAGTGGGCGGAGAAGAGCGGGGTGGCGCTGCCGTACACGATCGGGCACGAGAACGCCGGGTGGGTGCACGCCGTCGGCCCGGCGGTCACCGGCGTGGCCGAGGGCGACAAGGTGATCGTGCACCCGCTGGTCACCTGCGGGCTGTGCCGCGCCGGCTGACCCCGCGCGACCGGTGCGTGGTCATCGGCGCCGGGGGCCTCGGCCACATCGGCGTCCAGGTGCTCAGGGCGATCGCCCCCGCCGAGCTGATCGTGGTCGACCGGAATCCGGACGCCGTCGAGCTGGCCCGGTCGCTCGGCGCCGACCACGGCGTGGTCGCCGACGGCGGGCAGGTCGAGGCGGTGCTGGACCTCACCGGCGGGCACGGCGCCGAGGTGGTGATCGACTTCGTCGGCGAGGGCGGCTCGACCGCCGAGGGCGTGCGGATGCTGCGCCGCGCGGGCGACTACCACGTGGTCGGGTACGGCGAGGACCTCGTGGTGCCCACGATCGACGTCATCTCCAGCGAGATCGGCTTCATCGGCGACCTCGTCGGGTCCTACAACGATCTGTGCGACCTGATGGCGCTGGCCGCGCGCGGGGCGGTCACCCTGCACACCGCGAAGTACGCGCTCGACGACTTCCGGTCGGCCGTCGACGACCTGGCGGCGGGCCGGATCCGCGGCCGGGCGGTCCTCGTCCCCTGACCGGCGCCGCGTGCGGGATCAGGCCGCCGTCGCGACCGGGGTGTAGTGGGAGGCGTCGTCGCCCTCGACCCGGTAGCTGCGCCGCCCTTCCACGCCGACGGGCACGTCGCCGGCGACGGTGACCCGGTGCAGGCGCCGGGGCAGGTCGCCGTAGTCGTCGGGCGCGTAGTGCTGGGTGATCCGGTTGTCGAACAGCACCAGGTCGCCCGGCGCCCAGGCCCAGCGGAAGATGTTCTCCGGGCGGGTCACGTACGACTCGAGGATGTCGAGGATCGCGCGGCCCTCCCGATCGGACAGGCCGACGATCTTCTGCGCGAAGCCGCCGATGAACAGGTTGCGCTCTCCCGACTCGGGGTGCACCCGCACCACGGGGTGGGCGGTCTTCCAGACGCGCGAGACGAACGCCTTCCGGTGCGCGGCCGCCTTCTCGGGGTCGCTTCCCTCGCTGCCCGGCCGGATGTAGTCGTAGTCGTTGGTGTGCACGGCCCACAGCCGGTCGGCGAAGTCGCGCAGGACGTCCGGGAGGTCCTGGTACGCGGCGGCCGTGTTGGCGATCAGCGTGTTGCCCCCGTAGGGCGGGACGACCACGCTGCGCAGCGTGCTGACCTTGGGCGGCGACTGCACGAAGGTGACGTCGGTGTGCCAGTGGTTGGACCGTCCCGACGCGCTGTCGACCGGGAGGACCTGCGGCGCCCCGTCCACCGACGGCACGGTGGGGTGCGCGCCGGTGAGGGGCCCGAACCGGGACGCGAACGCGAGCTGGTCCGCGTCGGTCAGCTCCTGGCCGCGGAAGCCCAGCACCTTGTGCTCGAGCAGCGCGGCGCGGATCTCGGCGAACACCCGGTCGGACGGCTCGCGCACGTCGACGCCGACGACCTCGGCCCCGATACGGCCGCCGACCTTGCGGACATCGAACTCGGACACTCGCATACCTCTTTCCGGGCTCTCGAAGGCTGGCCGTAGCGAATCACGCCGCCGTCAAGCAAGTCAACTATACCGACAGGATAGATAGGAAATACCCCGCCGCCCCGCACTACCGGATGAGCAGGCCCGCGACGAGGTAGGGCAGGGCGCCGGCGGTGACGCCGGCGAAGACCGCGACGGGCATGGTCTGTGCGCGGCGGGCCGGTGCCGCCGCGCACAGGCCCGCGGCGCCGATCAGGACGGCGAAGATCGCGGTGATGGGCGAGAGCAGGAGCGAGAGCGCTGCGCTCGCGCCGAACGCCAGCAGGCGGGCGCGGCCGGGATGCGCGGACGGCATGGACGAGCTCCCTCTCGGCGGTTCCGTCAGAAGGCGAGGTGGCCGGCGACCGCTCCGGCCCAGCGGCGGTAGCCGGAGGCGGAGGGATGGAAGCGGTCGCGGGCGAAGAAGTCCGGGTCCACGGGCTCGGGCACGATGCCGCCCGAGCCGACCCACGTCGCGCCCGCCCGCTCGCACACCCGCCGGGACACCTCGTCGAGGGCGTCCGCGCGCCGGGCGAGGTAGCGGCCCAGCGCGCCCGGGAGCGACGGGAACGCCTCGAACGGCGGGATCCCGGTGACCGCGACGTGCGCGGCGCGCTCCCCGAGGCCGTCGACGATGGCGGCGAGATCCTCGCCCCACTGGCGCGGGTCGCGCCGGGTGAGCACGTCGTTGACGCCCGCGAGCAGCACGGCGACGTCCAGGCCGCCGCCGAGCCGCGGCAGGAGCCGGTGGCGGATGCGGTGGGCGGTGGCGGTGTTCTGCCCGACCACCTCCCAGGTGACGGGACGGCGGTCGCGGGCGGCGAGCTCGCGGGCCAGGCACCCCGGGAAGCCCTCGTCGTGGGTGCCCACCCCGCACCCGGCGGCGGTCGACTCCCCCAGGACCGCCAGCCGCACGGGCGGGCCGGCCCCCTCCCCCGCCGCGCCTCCGGCCGGGCCGGACGCCTCGGGGAGGCGCTCGGTCCTGGACCGCACCCACAGGCCCTGAACGGCGACGACGGGCATCAGCAGCGCGTTCACGATCTCGCCTCCTCGGCGCGCAGCGCGTCGACGGCCGCGCGGCTCCCCCCGGTCACGTCCACGCCCAGCGCCTGCAGCATCACCACGAGGGCGCCGTTGGCCACGAACCGCGCCATGTCGTCGGGCGCCGCCCCGGTCAGTGCTCCGGCCTCCCGCAGCACGCCGGAGATGAGGGCGCGGCAGCGCGCCGCGACCTCCTCGTCGGCGCGCGCGGCGGCGGACGCCTGCAGCCACAGGCCGGTGACGACCCCGTCGGCGACCAGCTCCCGGAATCCGGCGCCCATCGCCTTGAGCGGGGCGTCCGGGGACGTCGCCGCGGCCCGGCGGAAGACCTCGCGCACCCGGTCCTCCAGCTCGTCCAGGCAGGCCAGGAAGAACGCCTGCTTG
The DNA here is from genome assembly GCF_055379765.1 of Actinomadura rugatobispora. Taxonomy (NCBI): domain Bacteria; kingdom Bacillati; phylum Actinomycetota; class Actinomycetes; order Streptosporangiales; family Thermomonosporaceae; genus Actinomadura; species Actinomadura rugatobispora. Next base: position 11,837,785 of record NZ_AP029191.1, read on the forward strand.
CTGCCGAACAGCCGGAACACGTAGGGCTGCGACACCCCGATCTCGTCCGCGACCCGCTGGATCGCCGTCATCGTCAGCCCGTGGTCGGCGAACATCCGCATGCCGGCCGCCGTCGCCTGCGCGCGCCGCTCCGCCGCGCTGGAACGTCTGCCTCCCATGGGCCGAGAATAGTTTAGTTACCACTTACTAACAAGGCGCCGCAGCAGCGGCCAGGCCAGCAGCAGCGCGATGACGGTGTAGACGGCCACCGACATCGGGGTGTTCACCAGGCCGGTCAGGTCCCCGTCGCTGATCTGCAGCGCCCGGCGCATCTGCTGCTCGGCGGCCGGGCCGAGGATGGCGCCGATGATGGCGGGGAGGACCGGCAGGCCGTAGCGGCGCATGCCGAAGCCGACCAGGCCGATGATCAGGAGCAGCAGCAGGTCGAGCACCTCTCCCCCGACCGCGTAGGCCCCGACGGCCGCAAAGAACAGGATCCCGGCGTACAGGTAGGGGCGCGGGATGCGCAGCAGCTTCGCCCAGACCGGCGCCATCGGCAGGTTGATGACCAGCAGCAGCACGGTGCCGATGAACAGGCTGGCGATCAGGCCCCAGACCAGCGCGGGCTCGCGCTCGAACAGCAGCGGGCCGGGCTGGATGCCGTACTGCTGGAACGCCGCCAGCATCACCGAGGCGACGGCCGTCGTGGGCAGTCCCAGCGTCAGCATCGTCACCAGCGTGCCCGCGGCCGAGGCGCTGGCGGTCGACTCCGGCCCGGCCACCCCTTCGATGGCGCCGGTGCCGAACTCCCCGGGCCGCTTGGAGAGCCGCTTCTCGGTCACGTACGACAGGAACGTCGGGATCTCCGCGCCCCCGGCCGGGATCGCGCCGAACGGGAAGCCGATGAGCGGGCCGCGCAGCCAGGGGCGCCAGGTGCGCCGCAGGTCCGCCCGGGACAGCCAGGGACGGCCGACGGGGATCGGCTCGGCGGGCGTGCGCCGCAGGTGCGCGGCCACCCAGAGCGACTCGCCGAGGGCGAACAGGCCCACCGCCACCACGACGACGTCGATGCCGTCGGCCAGGTGCAGGGAGCCGAAGGTCAGCCTGGACTGGCCGGTCATCTCGTCCATGCCGACCAGGCCGATGGTCAGGCCGATCAGCAGGGCGGCCAAGCCGCGGATCCGGGACGAGCCGAGCACCGACGTCACGGCGGCGAACGCCAGCACCATGATCGCGAAGTAGTCGGCCGCGCCGATGTCCACGGCGAGCGAGGCGACGGTGGGGGCCAGCAGCACCAGCAGGGTGGTGCCGATCATCCCGCCGACGAAGTGGCCGGCGGCCGCGGCGGCCAGGGCCTGCGGGCCCCTGCCCGCCCGCGCCATCGGATGCCCCTCGATCGCCGTCACGACCGCGGCGCTCTCCCCGGGCGTGTTCAGCAGGATCGAGGTGGTGGAGCCGCCGAACATCCCGCCGTAGTAGACCCCGGCGAACATGATGAAGGCGGCGGTGGAGTCGAGCCCGTAGGTGACCGGCAGCAGCAGCGCGACCGCCATCGCCGGGCCGATGCCCGGCAGGACGCCGATCGCGGTGCCCAGCAGGACGCCGAGGGCGGCGAAGAAGAGGTTGACGGGGGTCAGCGCGGTGCCGAAGCCGCCGATGAGGTCGGAGATCTGGTCCACGGTCAGAGCACTCCCATCAGCGGCCCGCCCGGCAGCGGCACGCCGAGCAGCTCGTTGAAGACGAACCAGGTGGTCAGCGACAGGCCCACGGCGATCAGCGGGTCGCGCGCGAGGTTGCGGCTGCCCAGCGCGTACGCGGCGCCCCAGAACATGGCGGCCGACGAGAGCGGGAACCCGATCGTGTCGATCAGCGCCGCGTTGGCCAGGAACGCACCCGACAGCAGCAGCACGGCCCGCCAGTCGACGGGGCTGCCGGGGTCGATGTCCTCCCCGGCCTCGGCCTGGCCGCGGCCGCCGCGCAGCACGTCGACGGCGAGCAGCACCGAGACGAGCACGAGCAGCGAGCCGACCACGACCGGGACGGCCTTGGGCCCGACCGGGCCGCGCTGGGCGAAGTCGGTGGGGATGCGCAGCGCGTCGGTGACGACCAGGATCCCCAGGGCGAGCAGGAAGGCGCAGACCCCGAACTCGGAGCGCCGGACGTCCCCGCCGTTCTTCGTGCCGGTTCTCATGTCGGTTCTCATGCCAGTCCCAGCTCCTTCAGCACGGAGGCGACCCGGGCGTTCTCCGACTCCAGGAACCCGGCGAACTCCGGGCCCGGCTGGAACGCCGGGGTCCACCCGTTGCGGCGCAGGGCCTCCTGCCACTGCGGGGTCTGCTGGAGCCGCGTGAAGAGCGCGATCAGCTTCTTCTCGCCGTTCCCGGTCAGTCCCGGCGGGGCGACGATGCCGCGCCAGTTGGTGAAGTCGACGTCCACCCCGGACTCCTTCAGCGTCGGGGCGTCGATGCCGGGCGCCCGCTCGCCGCCGGTGACGGCGAGGGGCCGCAGCTCGCCCGCCGCGATCTGGTCGCGGGTCTCGCCGACGCCGGAGACCCCGAACCCGACCTTGCCGCCGAGCATGGCGGCGGTGAGCTCGCCGCCCCCGTCGTAGGGGACGTAGTTGACGCGGCGCGGGGCGATGCCGGCCGCCCTGGCCATCAGCATCGGGGCGAGGTGGTCGGGCCCGCCGGGCGAGGACCCGCCGCCGACCGGCACCTTCCCGGGGTCGGCCTTCCACGCCTCGATCAGCTGGCCGATGGTGCGGTACGGCGAGTTCTTCCCGACCGCGATGACGTCGGACTCCTCGGTGAGCCGGGCGATCGGGGTGGTGTCCCGCAGCGTCGAGGGGGTCTTGTTGGTGTAGACCGAGCCCACCACGCCCAGGCCCATCGACATCACCAGCCTGCCGTTGCCGCGCTCGCCGACGATGCGGCCGAGGCCGACGGTGCCGCCCGCGCCGGGCAGGTTGAACACCTCGATGTCGCCGTTGAGGCCGGCGTCCTCGATGGCCTTGGCCGCGGTGCGGGCGGTGATGTCGTACCCGCCGCCGGGCGCGTTGGGCACCAGCATCCGCAGCCCGCGGATCCGGGTGCCGGTGTCCTCTCCGCCCGCCGACAGCACGGGCGGGACCAGCAGGGCCAGCAGCACCGCGGCGGCGGCCGCGAGCCAGGCTCTCGCGTTCTTCATCCGGACGGCGCTCCTCCTCGGTGCGGACTCCCCGGGGCGCGGACCCCGGAAGGCGCCATCCTGCCCGGGGCCGCCCGCACGGTCGCGCTTGTGCGCGTATCGGTACTTTTGCTCTTTCTGGTCGCCCATCGCCCGGTCCTGCGTCCCCCGGACGGCATGCCATAGTGAGTCAGGTCACACAGAGGAGGCACGCGTGTGAGTCCCGCCAGATCCCTCGCCGGACAGCTGCTCGCCTGGCAGATGGTGATCGTGCTCGCCGTGCTCGGCTGCGTCGCGGGCTTCTCCGCCGTCCAGGCGGGCCGCGGCTTCGTCGACGCCGAGGGCGGCAAGCTGCTGTCGGTCGCCGAGAACGTCGCGGCCACCCCCGGCGTGCGCGGCAGCCTCGCCGACCCGGTGCGGCGGGACCCCCTCGCGACCTTCGCCGAGAGCGCCCGCACCCTGTCGGGCGCCGACTCGGTGATCATCACCGGCGTCGACCGCCGCGTCCTGGCCGGCCCCGACCCGGACCGGCTGCACGCCCCGCTCCCCCTCGGCGAGAGCACGGTGGCGCGGGGCCGCGCCTGGGTCGGCGTCCTCGACGGCCGGCTGACCGCCCACGTACCGGTCATGGGCACCCCCGGCGACGGCCGGGGCCCGCACATCATCGGCATCGTCGCCGCCGACAGGGCGATGCCGGGCCTCCTCGCGCGGCTCACCGACTCCCCCGCCGGCGCCCTCGCCCTGCTCGGCATCGCCACCCTCCTCGGCGTCGCCGGGTCGCTGCTGGTCACCTGGTGGGTGAAGCGGCAGACGCTCGGGCTGGAGCCGCGGGAGATCACCGGGCTGGTCGAGCACCGGGAGGCGCTGCTGCACGGCATCAAGGAGGGCGTGCTGGCCATGGACCAGCAGCACCGGATCACGCTGGTCAACGACCAGGCCCGCGGGCTGCTGGCGCTGCCGCCCGGCTGCCTGGGCGCCGCCGTCGACGACCTGGAGGTCAACGACCGGCTCCGGGACGTGCTCACCGGCCGGGCCCGCGGCGCCGACCAGATCGTGCTGCGCGCGGGCCGGGTGCTGGTGCTCAACCGGATGCCGATCGCGCGCGGCGGGCAGCGGATCGGCGCGGTGGTCACGCTGCGTGATCGTACCGAACTGGCGGCGCTCCGTGAGGAGTTGGAGACGGCCGCCCGCGCCACCGACACGCTGCGCGCCCAGGCGCACGAGTTCACGAACCGGCTGCACACCATCGCGGGGCTGATCGAGCTGGGCGAGTACGACGAGGTCCGCAACTATGTCGACCTGGTCAGCCGGACCCGCCGCCGGTGGCAGGACCAGGTCACGGCCCGGATCGGGGACCCGGCGGTGGCGGCGCTGCTCATCGCCAAGGCGAGCCTGGCCGCCGAGCGCGGCATCGGCCTGCGGCTGGCCGAGGACAGCCGGCTGGAGGCGGTCGACGAGCCGCTGTCGGCCGATCTGGTCACGGTGGTCGGCAACCTGGTGGAGAACGCGCTGGACGCCCTGGCCTCCCCGGCCGGCGGCGGCGATGACTGGATCGAGGTGGCGATCCGGCACGACGGCGACGCGGTCGCGGTCGTGGTGCGCGACTCCGGGCCGGGGGTCGCGCCCGACATCGCGGCGGAGGTGTTCGCGCACGGCTTCACCACCAAGGCCGCCGGGTACGGGCCGCGCGGCCTCGGGCTGGCGCTGACCCGGCAGGCCTGCACCCGCCGCGGCGGCTCGGTGGAGGTCCGCAACGCGGGCGGCGCCGAGTTCACCGCGCGGCTGCCGGCCGGGGCGGGGGCCGCGCCGTGATCCGCGTCCTGGTGGTGGACGACGACTTCATGGTCGCCAAGGTCCACAGCGGCTACGTCGAGCGGACCGAGGGGTTCACCGTGGTGGAGGTGGCCCACACCGGGGCGCAGGCGCTGCGGGCCGTCCGCGACCGGCGCCCCGACCTGGTGCTGCTGGACATCTACCTGCCCGACATCGACGGGCTGACCGTGCTGCGGGAGCTGCGCGCCGACCCCTCCGGCGCGGACACCGACGTCGTGGTCATCACCGCCGCCCGCGACGCCGACACCATCCGGGGCGCGCTGCGCGGCGGCGCCCTGCACTACCTGATCAAGCCGTTCTCCTACCCCGCGCTGCGCGCCCAGCTGGAGCACGTCGGGACGCTGCGGGAGCGGCTGCGGCGGCTGTCGCGCGGCGGCCCCGCCCTCCAGCGGGAGGTCGACGACATGTTCGCCTCCCGGCCCCGGATCGCGCGCGGGCTGCCCAAGGGGCTGAGCGAGCAGACGGCCGAGCTGGTCGGCCGGGCGCTGCGGGAGCATCCCGAGGGCCTGTCGGCCAGCGAGTGCGCCCGGGTCACCGGGCTGTCCCGGCCCAGCGCCCGCCGCTACCTGGAGCAGTTCGCGGCGACGGGCGCGGCCGTGGTCCACCTGCGCTACGGCGGCACGGGCCGTCCCGAACGCCGCTACCGCCCGGCGCGCCCCTGAGCGGCCGGCCGGGTCAGCCGATGCGGACGGGAAGCCGGCGCGGCCCGCGGACCTGCCCCGCCGACCAGGTCACCGCCGCCGGGTCCTCCAGGGAGAACGCCGGGACGCGTTCGAGCCAGACCTCCAGCGCCACCCGCAGCTCCATGCGCGCCAGGTGCGAGCCCACGCACCGGTGGACGCCCAGGCCGAAGGCGGCGTGCCGGTTCACCTCGCGGTCGATGACGACCTCGTCCGCCCGGTCGAACTGGGCCGGGTCGCGGTTGGCGGCCGGGAACGACAGCAGGATCCAGTCGTCGGCCTTCATGTCGGCGCCGTTCCAGCGCATGTCCTCCTTCACCAGCCGCGCCATCGTGACCGGCGCGAAGGCGCGCAGGAACTCCTCCATCGCGGTCGGCAGCAGCGCGGGCTCGGCGACGAGCCGCTCGCGGTCGGCGGGCGTCCGCGCCAGGTGCCACAGCGACGCGCCGATCGCGCTCCACGTCGTGTCGACGCCGGCGATCAGCAGCAGCGCCATCGTCCCGGCGACATGGGACGGGGCCAGCTTGCCGCCGTACAGCTCGGCCTCGATGAGGTAGGTGGTGAGGTCCTCGCGCGGGTTCTCGACATGGTCGCGGATCTGCGCGAGGAGGTAGTCGAACAGCGCGTCCATGCGGGCGAGCCGCTCGTCGGGCGGCAGGTTGACGCCCTCCAGCGTGTTCTCGACGAACTCGCGGAAGCGCGGCCCGTCCTCCGGCGGGAAGCCGAGCATGTCGGCGATGACCCGCATCGGGATGTGCTGCGCGTACTCGTGCGCGGCGTCGACGACGTCCCGCCCCTCGAAGCCGTCGATCAGCGCGTGGCAGAACGCCCTGGTCGCGGGCTCCAGCCTCCCGATCGCGGTCCTGGTGAACGCCGGGAGCAGCAGCCTGCGCGCGTCGCGGTGGAACGGCGGGTCGGAGGAGATCGGCGGGACGCCGCCCACCGGTGCCGTCTCCCGCGGCGGGCGGAAGTTGCTCATGACGATCGACCGGGACGAGAAGCGGTCGGTGTCGTGGGCGATCGCCGCGACGTCCTCGTACCGGGTCGGCAGCCACCCGCCGCCGAACCGCTCGGTGCGCGCGATCGGGCAGCGCCGCCGCAGGTCGTCCTGGATCGGGTAGGGGTCGGCGGCCCACTCCGGCTCCAGGTGGGAGAAGTCGGCCGCCCAGTCCCCGACCGGGCCGGTGACGATCTCGTTGCGGATGCCGAGGGGACGGTCCTCCCGCATCCCCCGGGAGTCCTCGGTGAAGCGCTCGTCGCCGGTGGTCATCTCACGCCTCCTCGACGAGGTCGATCGCGCGTTCGGGGCAGTTGGACGCCGCCAGCCGCGTGCGCCGCGTCCGGCGGGACCACGCCGTCGGCGAGGACCGTCCCGTAGCCTTCCTTGTCGTCGCCGAACAGCTCGGGGGCCAGGTCGTAACAGCGGCCGTGCCCCTGGCAGCGCTCGGAGTCGATCCGCACCTTCACTGCAGTTCTCCCGTCTGTCGTGTGCCGGAGGGCGGGGCGAGGACCGTCGCGACCCGGACGATCAGTGCCGACCGCTCCTCGCCGTCGACCACGTGCAGGCCGGGCGGGACGAGCGCGCCGCCCAGCGAGGACAGGAAGCAGAAGTGGGTGAGCGCGCCGGGCGACAGGCCGGGGTCGAGCTCGCCCCCGTCCTGGGCGAGGCGCACCAGCCCGGCGAGCAGGTCCGAGCGCTCCCCCAGGTAGTCGCGCATCGGCCCCGCGACGTCCTCGTCCCGGCGGGCCGCGACCAGCGCCTCGACGATCAGCCGGCCGCGCGCGTCGCGGCGGCCGGGCAGCGACCGGCCGGCGGCCAGCAGCGTCTCGGCGATCGAGCGGTCCGGGTCGGCGGCGAGCAGGTCGGCCAGCAGCCGCCGCCCGTGCGCGCGCAGCGCCGCCACCAGCAGCTCCGCCTTGGAGCCGAAATGGGCGTACAGGGCGCCGTTGCTCACGCCCGGGTCTCCGCGGGCGTTACGCCCGCTATGCGCCCCATGGGGTAATTAAAAGAACGTTCATTTGATACGTCAAGGGCGGGCCCGGCCCGGCGGGACCCGCCGCGCGGGCGGCGTGATAGACCTTGCGGTGATGGCGAAGAACCCGGCTGAGCAGGTCGCGCGGCGGCCTCTGACGCGCGACCTCATCGTCGGCGCGGCCATCACGATCATCGAGCGGGACGGCTCCCGGGCGCTGTCCATGCGGAAGATCGCCGCCGAGCTCGACGTGGGCGTGATGACGCTCTACAACCACGTCCCCAACAAGGGCGCGCTGCTGGAGGCCGTGGCCGAGACGGTCCTCGCCGATCTGGACGTGCCCGCGTCCGCCACCGGCCCCGACCGGGACTGGAAGCTCAACGCCCGCACCCTGGTGGCGGCCTTCCGGGCCACCGCGCGGCGCTACCCGCGGACCATGTACCTGGTGCTGACCAGCAGGGTCTCCGCGAAGTCCGCCCGGCGCGCGACGCGGCGCATCCTCGCGCTGCTGGCGACCGCGGGCTTCGACGACGAGACCTCGGTCCGCGCGCTGCGCGCGCTCATGGCCTACATGATGGGCGCCCAGATACTGCAGGACGGCGCCGTCACGATGTCGCACGGCCTCCCCGGCGACCCGGCGGACCCCCGCGTCGACCTGGACCCCGCGGAGACCCCGCACGTCGCCGCCCTGTTCGAGGAGCTGACCCGGCCCGACCCGGAGGCGGAGTTCGAGCTCGGGCTCGAGATGCTGCTCGCCGCGCTCGACCGGCTCCCCCGCGGGGACGGCTGATCAGCGCGCGCGCCGTCCCATGCCCTCGATCGCGGACAGGAACAACTCCAGGCCGAACTCGAAGTCCGCGTCCGACCGGGGATCGGCCAGGTCGGCCGGAAGGGTGACCATGTGCGCGAAGGCCACGGTCTCCGGGTCGTCCGGAGCCGCGTCCAGGTCCGCGTCCGGGGCGCCGGGCCGCTCCCCCAGGAGCCTGCTCATCCCGGCCTCCCGCAGCTGGGTGCCGAGCGTGTAGGCCATCAGCACGCGCACGGCGTGCACCGCGGTCCTGCCGTCGAGGCCGGCGTCGGCGCACAGGGCGAGGGCCCGCTCGACCGCCCGCAGCCCGACCGGGATCTCGGCCTTGCTCGCCAGCACCAGCGCCAGGCTGCGCGGGTACTCGGCGGCGGTGCGGCGGAAGGCCAGGGTGAGGTCCCGCGCGCCGGCGCGCCAGTCACCCGGAGCCGTCGCCGCGGGCAGGTCGAGGGTCGCCATCACGTACTCGGCGATGCCCCGGACGAGCGCCTCCCTGTTGGGCACGTGCTTGTACATCGCCATCGCGGTCACGCCCAGCTCGCCCGCGACCGCGCGCATCGACAGCGCCTTGGGGCCCTGGCGCTCGACGAGACCGACGGCCGTGTGCACGATCAGTTCGCGGTTGAGGACGATCCGCATGACCGGTTGTGGCGTGTGCTTCGGCATGACCCCGATCTCCCGCCGCCGGGGGTTCCCCCGCACCGGCGCCCCGCTCGTCCCGCAAGTGTACGCACGCCCCCCGCGACCGGCGGAGAGTACGTCATAAACCTTGTTTACATCGTACGCGGCATGGCATCGTTGCCTCAGCCTGACGCGGACACCGCCCCCACCCCCCGAAGAGCCCGTCCCGTCCGTTCCCGGACCTGAAACGAGGAGGCGCCAGTGCGAACCCGAGCGGCGATCCTGTGGGAACCCCGTACCGACTGGAGCGTCGAGGACATCGAACTCGACGATCCCAAGGCGGGAGAGGTCAAGGTCAAGCTCGCGGCGTCGGGCCTGTGCCATTCCGACGAGCACCTCCTCACCGGCGACATGGTCCTCGAACCCGAGATCGCGGCGCTGCTGGCGCTGGAGCAGTTCCCGGTCGTCGGCGGGCACGAGGGCGCCGGCGAGGTCGTCGAGGTCGGCCCCGGCGTCACCACGCTCAAGGAGGGCGACCACGTCGTCCTGTCGTTCGTGCCCGCCTGCGGCCGCTGCCCCTCGTGCGCCCGGGGCCGCCAGCACATCTGCGACATGGGCGCCGTCCTGCTGGCCGGCCGCCAGATCGGCGACATGACCGCGCGGCACCACTCCAAGGGCGGCAAGGACCTCGGCATCATGTGCTGCACCGGCACGTTCGCGCCGTACACCGTGGTCAACGAGGCCTCCTGCGTCAGGATCGACGACTGGCTCCCGCTCGACAAGGCCGCGCTGGTCGGCTGCGGCGTCACCACCGGCTGGGGCGCGGCCGTCAACGCGGCCGGCGTGCAGCCGGGCGAGAGCGTCGTGGTGATCGGGCTGGGCGGCATCGGCATGAACGCCGTGCAGGGCGCGGCCCTGGCCGGCGCCCGCCACGTCGTCGCCGTCGACCCGGTGGAGTGGAAGCGGGAGAAGGCCGCGACCTTCGGCGCCACCCACACCGCGGCGTCGATCGAGGAGGCCGCCGCCAAGGTCGGCGAGCTGACCTGGGGCGCCAACGCCGACAAGGCGATCCTCACCACCGGCGTGGCCACCGGCGACCTGGTCGCCCCGATGATGGCGCTGGTCGCCAAGGGCGGCCGCGGCGTCGTCGTCGCGGTCGCGCCGGTCGCCCAGGAGGACGTGAAGCTCAACCTGTTCGACCTGGCCATGCAGCGCAAGGAACTGGTCGGCTGCATCTTCGGCAACGCCAACCCGCGCCGCGACATCCCGCGCCTGCTGCGCCTGTACGAGGAGGGCCGGCTCAAGCTCGACGAGCTGGTCACCACCACCTACGGGCTCGACGACGTCAACCAGGGCTACCAGGACATGCGCGACGGCAAGAACATCCGCGGAATGATCAAGTACTGACGGGCGCGGCCCCGGCCGGCGACGGCGGCCGGCCGGGGCCGCGGCTAGCGTCCGGCCAGGTGGCGCTCCTTCAGCAGCGCCTTGTGGATCTTGCCGACCGGGGTCAGCGGCACCTCGGCGGTGATGACGAACTGGCGGGGCACCTTGTAGTCGGCCAGCCGCTCCCGGCAGTAGTCGGTGAGCTCCTCCGCCGTGGGCGGCCCGGCCCCCCGGTCCGGCACCACGTAGAACCGGCCGACCTCGCCGAGCACCTCGTCCGGCACCCCGATCCCCGCCGCCATCGCGACCTTCGGATGGGCGGCCAGCAGGTTCTCGATCTCCACCGGGTAGACGTTGAAGCCGCCCTGGATGTACATCTCCTTCTTGCGGCCGCGCAGGACCAGATGGCCGTCCGGCTCCATCTCGGCCATGTCGCCGGTGGCCAGCCAGCCGTCGGGCGCGAACACCTCGGCGGTCTCCTCCGGCATGTCCCAGTAGCCCACGGCCACGCAGTCGCCGCGGATCTGCAGCTCGCCGGTCTCGCCCGGCGGCAGGACGGCCCCGTCCGGCCCGGTCACCCGCGCCCCGAAGTCGCCGATCACCACGCCCAGCGTGCGGGCCACCGTCTCCGGCGGGTCGTCGGTCCGCGACAGCACGCACGCGCCCGAGGACTCCGACAGGCCGTACAGCCCGTACAGCGACGCCTGCGGGAAGCCGCGCCGGATCGCCTCGCCCAGCGCCGGCTCGACGTTGGAGCCGCCCGCCGTGCAGATCCGCACCGACGACAGGTCGCGGCGCGCGAAGCCCTCGTGGCCGAGCATCAGCACGAACATCGTCGGCACCGCGCCCAGGAAGGTGACGCGGTGCCGCTCGACGGCGTCCAGCGCCGCCTCCGGGCCGAACGCGGGCAGCAGCGCCACCGCGGAGCGGCCGACCAGCGCGGCCATGACGGTGCAGGTGATGCCGCCGACGTGGTTGAGCGGCAGGTGCCCGAGCAGGACGTCGTCCTCGCCCGTCCCGAAGTGCGCGGCCTGCGCCGACGCCGAGGCCAGGATCCCGCGGTGCGTGATGACCGCGCCCTTGGGCCGCCCGGTCGTCCCGGAGGTGTAGAGGATCATCAGCGGGTCGTCGGGGTCGACCGCCGCGCGCGCCTCGGCCAGGGCGGTCGGGGCGGGCGGCGTCGCGGCCAGCTCGTCGAACGAGCCGCTGCCCGCGAAGCCCTCGCCGAAGAACACGTAGTCGTCCACGCCGGGGAGGCGCGGCCGGAACTCCTCGAAGAACGCGGCGAAGTCGAAGCCGGCCGCGGTGCCGGCGCTGATGACCGCGCGGGCGCCGCTCTGGCCGAGCATGTACGACAGCTCCTCCTCGCGGTAGCGCACGTTGAGGGGGACGACGACCGCGCCGATCCGCGCGGCCCCGAAGAAGGCGGCCAGCCACCCCGGCGTGTTGAGGCCGAGCAGCCCGACGCGGTCGCCGCGCCGGATCCCGCGGGCCAGCAGCCCGGCGGCGACGCGGTCGGTCAGCTCGTCGAAGGCGGCGTAGGTGATGGTGCCGTCGCCGTCGTGCAGGAATGCCCCGCCACGGGCCGCCGCGTCCTCCAGCGCCGCCCCGACCGTCCGCGCCCGCATGTCGTCCTCCCTCGGCCGATGATCCTTCAAAGATCAATCATCGGGCGTACGGGTGCTAAATATCGGGAAATGTCCGGAGTTGCCGAAGCTTGTCAAAGCTTGCGGCCGACGCCCGCGTAGAACCACGTCCGCTTGGCCTCCTCCAGGCCCACCGGGCGCTCGGGACGCCACAGCGGCGCCCACACCAGCCCGGGGTCGAGCAGCTCGAAGTCGCCGAACAGGCCGGTCACCTGGTCGCGGGTGCGGGGCGTGCCCGGCGCGGAGGTCCGCTTGTAGACCTCGACGACCCTGGCGACCACGTCGGGGATGCCGTCGGCCGAGGCGTGCGTGAGCGCCAGATGGCTGCCCGGGGCCAGCGCGTCGCGCAGCTCGGCCATGATGCCGGCCGGATCGCTCTCGTCGGGGATGAAGTGCAGGGTCGCCACCAGCAGCAGCGCCACCGGCCGGTCGAAGTCCAGCAGCTTGATCTCGGGGTGCTCCAGGATCTCCCGCGGCCGGCGCAGATCGGCCTGGATCATCCGGGTGACGTCCGAACCGGCGAGCAGCGCCCGCCCGTGCGCGACCACCTGCCTGTCGTAGTCGACGTAGACGACCCGGGCGCGCGGGTTCACCGACTGCGCGATCTGGTGCACGTTCTGCTGGGTGGGCAGGCCCGTGCCGATGTCGAGGAACTGGTCGACGCCCCGCTCCGCCAGGTACCGCACCGCGCGCCCGAGAAAGGCCCGGTTCCCCCTGATGGTGGTCAGCAGCGTGGGGTCGGCGGCCATCGCCTCCTCGGCGCGGACACGATCGGCCTCGTAGTGGTCCTTGCCACCGAGGTAGTAGTCGTACATCCGCGCGATGTTGGAGAGGTTCGGGTCGAACCCTCCCGGAAGCAACCTCTCGTCCACCATCACTCCTCACCGGCGACCGTACTGATCACAAGTTAGTACGACGTTACGCCTTCCGAGGGGTTTCGCGCCCCGGCGCGTCCCGGCGGATCCGCGGCCCCGGACCGGGGCGCTCCCGGCTCAGGCGGCCTGTGCCATCACGGGCGCGTCCTGCTTCTCCCGGGCCGGGAGCGCGACGACCGTGGCCGCCTTGCGCCCGCGGACGGTGCCTGCGGCCAGGACGCCGACGGGGACGGGCGCCCAGTGGGTGATGGCCCGGAAGATCAGCACGCCCGACAGCGCCGCCGCGGTCTCGACGCCGGCGACGGCCAGCAGCGCGACCAGCGCGGCTTCGGTGGAGCCGAGCCCGCCGGGGCCCGGGACGACCCCGCCCGCCGCCGCCCCGATCATGTAGACGACGATCAGCGTGCCGATCTGCCCCGGCGACACCGCACCGGGGACCGCCAGCATGCTCACCGCGAACGCCACGCCCATGACCAGGGTCGTCGCGGCGGAGGCGGCCATCATCACCAGCAGGTCGCGGGGGCGCCGCGCCATCTCCGCGCACACCTCGATCGGGCCGCGGAGCCGGGCGCGCAGCAGCCACGCCGCCACGCCCGCCGCCACGACCGCGACCGCGCCGATGACCAGCACCTCGCGGCTGACGACGTGCACGTGCGACAGCAGGGCGCCGTCGCCGGCGGCCACGGCGACCGCGACCACGACGGCGAACAGCAGCAGGTCGGCGATCGCGCCGCCGACCTGCAGGACGCCCGCCACGGCCACCGAGCGCCCGGCCGGCATCCCCCGGCCGGTCAGGTACCGGGCGTTGACCGCCACCGTGCCGAGCCCGCCGCCGGTGATCCGGTTCGCGGTCGCGCCGGTGAACTGGGCCAAGGTCGCGTGCAGCAGCGGCATGGTCCTGCCCGCCGCGCCGCGCAGCGCCACCGCCGAGAACCAGAAGTGCACCACCACCAGCGCCGCGACCACCGGCACCACGGCCCAGTGCGCGCCGGAGGCGGCCCGGACCGCGCCCGAGACCGTGGCCGCGGCCTCGCCGCCCGCCAGCATCACGCCGACGCCCACCACGACCGCCGCCCCGGCCGCCACCCAGAGGAGGGCCCGGATCCTGTGGTCGCCGTAGAACTTCATCGTTTCCTCCGCTGCGCCTGGCCGACGGTCATCCGCCCAACCCAAGCCAACCCCTTCGGGCCGCGAAGATCAGTGGTGCGTGCATCCCAACGGGGGTGGGGCCAGCCCCCCTATCCGCCCACGGGGCAACCCGTCCACCCGGCGCACGGCGCCACGCGGTGGACGTTCAGGGGGTGATCACGAGCTTGCCGCGCGCGTGGCCGGAGCGGCTCAGGTCGAAGGCCGCGCCGACCTCCTCCAGCGGGAACGAGCCGGCGACCTCCACGGTGAGCACGCCCCGTTCGGCGAGGCCGGCCAGCTCGGCGAGCTTGGCCCCGTCGGGGCGCACCCAGATCCAGTGGCCGCCGCGCCGCTCCACGGAGTTGTCGGCCACGGACACGTGGCGCCCGCCCTCGGCGAGCACCGCCAGGGTGGTCTCGACCTGGCCGCCGACGAAATCGGCCACCGCGGTCACCCCTTCGGGCACCAGCTTGCGCACACGTTCGACGAGCCCCTCCCCGTAGGTGACCGGTTCGGCTCCCAGTGCGCGCAGGTAGTCGTGGTTGGGTTCCGAGGCGGTGCCGATGACGCGGGCTCCCCGGTCGCGTCCGATCTGCAGCGCGGCGGACCCCACGCCCCCGGACGCCCCGTGCAGCAGCAGGGTGTCGCCCGCGGCGACCTCGAGCCGGTCCAGGCTGCGCAGCGCCGTCATCCCGGCGAGCGGCAGGCCGCCCGCCTGGTGCCAGTCGAGCGCGGGCGGCTTATGCGCGGCCGCACTGGCCGGCACCGCGACGTACTGGGCGAAGGTCCCGGCGCGGACGACGTCCTTGCGGGCGTAGGACATGACCTCGTCCCCGGGAGAGAACTCCGGAGTGTCGGGGCCGACCGCCCGGACCACCCCGGCGACGTCCCAGCCCGGCACGACCGGGAACCACACGTCCATCATCGCGTCCAGGCCACCGGCCATGAGCTTCCAGTCCACCGGGTTGACCCCGGCCGCCCGCACCTCGACGAGCACCTGGCCGGGCCCGACCTTGGGATCGGGCACCTCGCCGAGCTTCAGGCGCGAGTTGTCGGCGGCATAGGCATCGTAGATGACGGCGCGCACGAGCCGGTCTCCTTCCAGCGGACGGGTGGCAGCCCTTGCTTGCCTGCCTCTGGCCGGAAGGCCTAAACCCGTGCCCGCGCCAAGGACCGGGTCAGACCTCGTCCGGTCCGGGGGTTTCGAGGTGGGCCAGCACGGCCCGGCCCCGCGGGGAGAGCCGGTAGCCGGTCGGCAGGCTCTCGGTCAGGCCCAGCTCCTTGAGCCTGCGGACGTCGCGAAAGCCGGTGAGCGACCGCCGAACCGGGGTACCGCAACCCGCGAAGGCACCCGACACACCGAAGGGAGCAGGGAAGATGCCGATGACCACCAGCCGGGGCCGGGTGAATAAGGACGAGCTCCCCGACACCCTCAAGCGCTCGGACGCCAAGGCCCAGCGCACCTTCGCCAAGGCGCACGACTCCGCCGTGGAGGAGTACGGGGAGGGGCAGCGGGCCCACCGCGTGGCCTACGCCGCCCTCAAGCACACCCACGAGAAGGTCGGCGACCACTGGGAGCCCAAGGCCGGGGGCGCCAAGGGACCGTCCGACAAGCAGGCCGAGGGCGGCCGCGGCACCTCGCGCGCCACCGCCGGCGGTGTGGACGCGCACGCCTCCAAGCAGCACCTGTACGACGTCGCCAAGCGGCTGGGCATCTCGGGCCGTTCCGGCATGTCCAAGGACGAGCTCGTGCAGGCGATCGAGAAGGCCAACCGCCGCGAGACCGCACGGGCCAGGTCCGGACAGAAGTCCTGAAACCCGTGTCCGCCGGTGAGAGCCCCCGCGTTCCGCGCTGCAGGCCCGCGCCTTTTGCAGCGAGAGCGGGGGCTTTCGTCAACTCTCTCCGAACTTCTCTCACTCTCTGGACAAAGTCCGTCTCGTGTCCGATGGTGAAGGCGGCCCCGGCCGGAACGAGACTTCTTGCGAGGACCAGACATGAGCGGTACTGGCGTATGGCTGGCGGGCGTCCGCGGGTCGGTGGCCACCACGGCGATCATCGGCGCGCTGGCGGTCCGCGCCGGCCTCGCCGAGAGCACCGGGCTGGTCTCCGAGCGGCCCGGCTTCCCCGGCGGCGGCCTGCCTGAGCTGACCGGGCTGGTCTTCGGCGGCCACGATCCCGCCGACGTCCCGCTGGCCAAGCGCGCCGAGCAGCTCGCGCACGCGGGGCTGTTCCCCGCGGATCTGCCCGCCCGGCTGCACGACGACCTGGCCGCGGTGGAGAACGACATCGTCACCGGCGGCGCCGGCGACCGCACCCGGGACCCGGCCGGGACGCTGGCGCGGCTGTCCGCCGACATCGCGGGCTTCCGCGACCGGCACGCGCTCGACCGCGTCGTCGTGGTGAACGTGACGCCCACCGAACCGCCCACGCCGCCCCGTCCCGAGCACGCCACCCTCGCCGCGCTCCGCCGGGCGATCGCGGACGGCGCGCCGGAGCTGCCCGCCAGCGCCTGCTACGCGTACGCCGCGTTCGAGGCGGGCTGCGGGCACGTCGACTTCACCCCCTCGGTGGGCGCCCGGCTGCCCGCCCTGGACGAGCTCGCCCGCGAGCGCGCCGTGCCGTACGCCGGGAACGACGGCAAGACGGGCGAGACCCTGCTGAAGGCCGTGCTGGCGCCGATGTTCGCCGGGCGGAACCTGCGGGTGAACTCCTGGTCCGGCACCAACCTGCTGGGCGGCGGGGACGGCGCCAACCTCGCCGACGCGCGGGCGGCGGAGAGCAAGCTGCAGGCGAAGGGCCGGCTGGTGGGCGAGACGCTCGGGTACCCGGTCGAGGGGCCGCTGCACATCGACTATGTGGCCGACCTGGGCGAGCAGAAGACCGCCTGGGACCACGTGACGTTCCAGGGCTTCCTGGGGGCGCGGATGTCCCTGCAGTTCACCTGGCAGGGGTACGACTCGGCGCTGGCGGCGCCGCTGGTGCTCGACCTGGCCCGGTTCGTCGCCGCCGCGCACGCGGCGGGCCGCGCGGGCCCGCTGCCCGAGCTGGCCTACTTCTTCAAGGACCCGATCGGCACCGGCACGCACGACCTCGCCGCCCAGTACGAGCGGCTCCGGTCCTTCGCCGCCGGCGGCTGCCGGTGAGCCGGCGGGTGCCGCCGATGGGCGCCCTGGCCGAGCTCGTCCGGGCGCCGGCCGCGCTGTCGGTGCCCGGCGACGTGCTGGCGGGGGCCGCCGCGGCCGGCGGCCTGCACGGGCTGCGCACCCCGGCGCTCGCCGCCTCCTCGGTGTGCCTGTACTGGGGCGGGATGGCCCTCAACGACTACGCCGACCGGCGGCTGGACGCGGTCGAGCGTCCCGAGCGGCCGATCCCCTCCGGGCGGGTCCGGCCGGGGACGGCGTTCGCGGTGGCGGCCGGGCTGACCGGCGCCGGGGTGGCGCTGGCCGCCGCGGCGGGCGGCAGGCGGGCGCTGGGCGCGGCGCTCCCTCTCGCCGGGGCCGTGTGGGCCTACGACCTGCTGTTGAAGGGAACGCCCGCGGCCCCCGCCGGGATGGCGCTGTGCCGCGGGCTGGACGTCATGCTCGGCGCGGCGCCTGCCGGGGGACGGCGGCGGGCCGCGCTGCCCGCCGCGTTCACCGTCGGCGCCCACACGTTCGCGGTCACGCTGCTGAGCCGGGGCGAGGTCGCCGGGGCCACCGCGCGGCGGGTCGGCTGGGCGGCCGCGGCGGGCGCGCCCGTGCTGCCCTCGGCGGCGGCGCAGATCCTCGCGTCCCGGACGGGCGCGCCGGGCCCGTCCCGGGCGGTCGCCGCCGGGCTGCTGTGCGCGTACGCCGCCGCGGTCGGGCCCCCGCAGGCGGCGGCGGTACGGGACCCGAGCGCCGAGCGGATCCGCGGGGCGGTCGGGGCGGGGATCCTCGGCCTGATCCCGTTGCAGGCGGCGCTGACGGCCGCGCGCGGGCATCCGGCGGCGGCGCTGGCGCTCGTCCCGGCCCATCCGCTGGCGCGGCGGCTGGCGCGGAAGGTCTCGCCGACATGAGGCCGCGGCTCGGTTACGGGACCAACGGGTTCGCCGACCACCGGCTGGAGGACGCGCTGGCGGTGCTGGCGGGCCTCGGGTACGACGGCGTCGCGCTGACCCTGGACGTGCGTCACCTCGACCCGTTCGCGCCCGATCTGCCGCGCGCGGTCGGCCGGGTCGCGGCGCGGCTGGCGGAGCTGGGGCTGTCGGTGGTGGTCGAGACCGGGGCCCGGTACCTGCTGGACCCGTGGCGCAAGCACCAGCCGACACTGCTGTCGGAGGACGGTGCCGGCCGCCGGGTCGACCTGCTGCTGCGGGCGGTCCGGATCGCGGAAGACCTCGGCGCGCAGGCGGTGTCGTTCTGGAGCGGCACCGCCATCGGAGCCGAGCCTCCGGAGGTGCGGTGGGACCGGCTGGCGCGGGGCTGCGCCGAGGTCCTGCGGCTCGCGGACGAGCGCGGCGTCACGCTGGCGTTCGAGCCGGAGCCCGGCATGTTCGTCGACACGATCGCCGGGTACGAGCGGCTGGCCGCCCGGCTGGGCGACCCGGAACGCTTCGGGATCATGCTGGACATCGGCCACTGCCGGTGCCTGGAGGAGGAGCCGGTGCCCGCCTGCGTGCGCCGCGCCGGGCCCCGGCTGGCGGGCGTGCAGATCGAGGACATGCGGCGGGGCGTGCACGAGCACCTGGAGTTCGGCGCCGGTGAGATCGACTTCCCGCCGGTCATGAGGGCGCTGGAGGAGACCGGGTACCGCGGGCTGGTCTCGGTCGAGCTGCCCAGGCACGGCCATGACGCCCCCGGTGCGGCGCGCCGCTCGCTGGAGTTCCTCAGGGCCGCCGCCGGCGTCCCGTCCCGAGGGCTTGAGGAGGTCACATGACGAGGGAGGTGCTGCGCGCGAGGCTCGAGCGTGCCCTGCGGCCTGCCCTGAGCCCCGAGGCGGCCGCGTGGCTCGGCCGGGCCCGGGAGAAGATCGCGGGCGATCCGGGCGCGGCGGCCGTGCTGCTGCCCGCGGCGGGCCGCCGCTGCGGACGCGGACCGCTGCCGGACCCGCCCGGCTGGACCGCGGACGACGCGGCCCGGGTGGCGATGCTGCTCGAACTGCCGTGCACCGGTGACGTCCTCGCGGCACGCCTCGCCGACCTCTACCGCCACGGCGACGCGCAGGAGCGGCGCGGGGTGCTGCGCTCCCTGGACGCGCTGGGCGCCGAGGCCGGCGACGCCGCGCTGCCGCTGCTGCACGACGCGCTGCGCAGCAACGACTCCCGCCTGGTGGCCGCCGCCCTCGGCCCCTACGCCGCCGCCCGGCTGCCCGGTCCGGCCTGGCGGCAGGCCGTCCTGAAATGCGCGTTCACCGGCGTGCCGCTGGCCGTCGTGGCCGGGCTGGGCGAGCGCGCCGACGCCGAGCTGACCCGGATGATGTCCGACTACGCGCGCGAGCGCACCGCCGCAGGACGAGACGTACCGCCCGACGTGGCCCGTTTCCTGGAGGCCCGGTGAGAATCTTCGACCCGCACATCCACATGACCTCGCGTACCACCGACGACTACGAGCGGATGCGCGCCGCGGGCGTGCGGGCGCTGGTGGAGCCCGCGTTCTGGCTCGGCCAGCCCCGCACCTCGGTGGGCACCTTCGCGGACTACTTCGACGGGCTCGTGGGCTGGGAGCCGTTCCGGGCCGCCCAGTTCGGGATCCGCCACCACTGCACGATCGCGCTCAACCCCAAGGAGGCCGGGGACCCGCGCTGCCGGCCCGTGCTGGACCTGCTGCCCCGCTACCTGGAGAAGGACGGGGTGGTCGCGGTCGGCGAGGTCGGCTACGACTCGATGACCCCCGAGGAGGACGAGGTCTTCGCCCGCCAGCTGGCCCTGGCCGCCGAGCACGGCCTGCCGGTGCTGGTGCACACCCCGCACCGGGACAAGGCTGCCGGCACCCGCCGCTCGCTCGACGTGGTGCGCGAGTCGGGACTGCCGCCCGGACGGGTGGTGATCGACCACCTCAACGAGGTCACGGTGGGCCTGGTGGCCGGGACGGGCTGCTGGATGGGGTTCTCCATCTACCCCGACACCAAGATGGACGAGGACCGGATGGTCGCCGTCCTGCGCGAGCACGGCACCGAGCGGATGCTGGTCAACTCGGCCGCCGACTGGGGCCGCAGCGACCCGCTCACGACCGCGCGGACCGGGGAGGCGATGCTGGCCGCCGGGTTCACCGAGGACGACGTGGACCGCGTGCTCTGGCGCAACCCCGTGGAGTTCTACGGCCAGAGCGGCCGGCTGGTGCTGGACGCCCCCGTCGGCGGCGACGCCCTGTTCGCCGGCAACTCGGTGCTGCGCGGCACGCCGCGCACGACCGCCTGACCCCGGGAGGAACGCATGCGGCTGCGCCACGCCGACGGCACGCTCGTGCACCTGGCCTACTGCGCCAACGTCCATCCGGCCGACGACCTGCCCGGAGTCCTCGACCGGCTGGGACGGTACGCCGAGCCGGTCCGGCGGCTCCTGGGCGTCCCCCGGTTGTCGATCGGGCTCTGGCTGCCCCGTCCCGTCGCCGCCCTGCTGGCCGCCGAGCCCGCGGCGCTGGAGAAGCTGCGCGCCGCGCTGGACGGCGGCGGCCTGGAGGTGGTGACGCTCAACGGCTTCCCGTACGCGGGCTTCGGCCGCGAGGTGGTGAAGACCGACGTCTACCTGCCCGACTGGGGCGACCCCGAACGGCTCGCCTACACGGTCGACCTGGCGCGGATCCTGGCCGCGCTCCTGCCCGGCGACGCCGTCCGCGGCAGCGTCTCCACCCTGCCGCTGGGCTGGGCGCCCTGGTGGGACGGCGAGCGGCGCGACAGGGCCCGCCGCCACCTCGACGCGCTCGCCGCCGAGCTGGACGACCTGGAGGAGCGCACCGGCCGGGCGGTGCGGGTCGGGCTGGAGCCGGAACCGGGCTGCGTCGTGGAGACCACCGCGGACGCGGCCCGCCACCTGTCCGGCCTGGATCCCCGGCGGCTGGGCGTGTGCCTGGACGCCTGCCACCTGGCGGTCGCCTTCGAGGAGCCGGAGGAGGCACTGGCCCGGCTGGACGCGGCCGGGCTCCCGGTGGTGAAGACCCAGGCGTCGGCCGCGCTGCACGCCGCCGACCCGCGCGCCGCGCGTTCCGCGCTGGCGGCGTTCGCCGAGCCGCGCTACCTCCACCAGACCCGCGCGCTGGACGCGCGCGGCGTCCACCGCGCCGACGACCTGCCGGACGCCCTCGGGGGCGCGTCCGGCGGCGGGCTGCCGGTGGACGCGCCCTGGCGGGTGCACTTCCACATGCCGCTGCACGCCGACCCGCCCGCCCCGCTCACCAGCACCCGCGCCGAGCTCGCCGCCACCCTGCGGGCGCTGGTGGGCGGCCCCGCCGCCCGCACCGATCACATCGAGGTCGAGACCTACACCTGGACGGTGCTGCCCGGCGGCGGCACCGCCGGCGACCGGCTGGTCGCGGGCATCGCCGCCGAGCTCGACTGGACCCGCGCCGAGCTGCTCCGGCTCGGCCTCACCGACGAGACGGCGTGACGAAGGAGAGTTCATGACCCCGCTCGTGGTGCTCGACGTCGTGGGGCTCACCCCGCGGCTCCTGCCGTCCATGCCCAACCTGTCCAAGCTCGCCGCCGACGGGTTCCAGGCCGAGCTGGGCACCGTCCTGCCCGCGGTCACCTGCTCGGTGCAGTCGACGTTCCTCACCGGTGAGCCGCCGAGCGGGCACGGCGTCGTCGGCAACGGGTGGTACTTCCGCGAGCTCGGCGAGGTGCTGCTGTGGCGGCAGCACAACGCGCTGGTGGGCGGCGAGAAGGTGTGGCAGGCGCTGAAGCGGGACCGTCCCGGGTACACCGTCGCCAACGTGTGCTGGTGGTACGCGATGGGAGCGGACGTCGACTGGACGATCACGCCGCGTCCCATCTACTACGCCGACGGGCGCAAGGAGCCCGACTGCTACACCTGGCCGCCCTCGCTGCACGACCGGCTCACCTCGCGGCTCGGCGACTTTCCGCTGTTCACCTACTGGGGTCCGCGCGCGGGGCTGCCCTCCTCCCGGTGGATCTGCGACGCGGCACGGCTGCTGCTGGCCGAGGAGCGCCCGGACCTGACCCTGGTCTACCTCCCCCACCTTGACTACGACCTGCAGCGGTACGGACCGGACGACCGCCGCGCCCGCCATGCCGCCGCGGCCCTGGACGACCTCCTCGGCCCGCTGCTGGCGGCGGCCCGCGACCGCGGCGCGACCACGGTGGCGCTGTCGGAGTACGGCATCACGCCCGTCTCCCGCCCGGTCGAGATCAACCGCGCGCTGCGCCGCGCCGGGCTGCTGGAGGTGCACACGCAGGACGGGATGGAGTACCTCGATCCGTGGACCTCCCGCGCGTTCGCCGTGGCCGACCACCAGATCGCGCACGTCTACGTCCGCGACCCCGGCGACCTCGAACGGGTGCGGTCGCTGCTCGCCGAGCTGGACGGCGTGGACCGGGTCCTCGACGACGCCGGCAAGGCGGAGGCGGGCCTCGACCACGAGCGGTCCGGGGAGCTGGTGGCGGTCGCGGCGCCGGACGCCTGGTTCGCGTACTACTACTGGCTGGACGACGCGCGCGCGCCCGACTTCGCGCGGCTCGTCGAGATCCACCGCAAGCCGGGGTACGACCCGGCGGAGCTGTTCATGGACCCCGCCGACCCGCTGGTCAAGCTCCGGGCGGGCCTGGCCCTGGCCCGGAAGAAGACCGGCCTGCGCTACATGATGAACGTCGTCCCGCTGAACGGCCGCATGGTGCGGGGCAGCCACGGGCGCCTGCCCGCGGACCCCGCGGACGGCCCCGTGCTGCTCTGCTCCGACCCCTCGGCGGCGCGCGACCGCTACGAGGCCACCGAGGTCAAGGATCTGCTGATCCGGCTCAGCGGGTAGGTCCAGGGCTGTGCGGGCCGCGCTGGTGACACCGTTGTCGGGGCCGCTCGAAGGGTTCGGGCGCGCCGGAGCGGAGGCCCTGCGCCTGTGGGCCGGGTCGGCCGCCGACCTGCCCGGGGCGCGCGGCCGGGTGGAGTTGAGCGTCCACGACTCGGGGCCGGGCGTGGCACCGGCGCTGCGGGCGGCCCTGGACGGCGGGCCCGATCTGCTGTTCGGCCCGTACGGGACCCGGGACGCGCTGGCGATGGCGCGGGGCACCGGGCGGCTGGTCTGGAACCACGGCGGGGCTTCTGGCCGGCTGAGCCGCCATGACCATGTCGTCAGCGTGCTCTCCCCCGCCTCCTCCTATTTCGAGGGGGCGCTGGAGATGCTGCGCGGCGAGGTCCGGACGGTGACCGTCCTCCACGCGGAGACCGTGTTCGGACGCGAGGTCGCGGTGGGCGCGCAACGGAAGGCGGAGGCGCTCGGGCTGGCCGTGCGGAGGACCGGGTTCGCGCCGGGCACAGCGGCAGCGGCGGCGCGCCGGGCCCCTCCGGCGGACGTGATGATGGTGGCCGCGGGGTTCGAGGACGAGCGTGCGGCCGGACGCGTGCTGGCGGAGCGCCCGTGGCGGGCCTGCGCCCTGGTCGGCGCCGGCGAGGAGGACGTGCTCGCCGGTCTGGGCGAGGCCCGGGACGGCTGGCTGGGTCCGGCGCAGTGGCTGGCGGACCGTCCCTGGGAGCCCGACGAGGGCCCCGACGGGGACTGGTTCGTGCGGCGCTACGGCGAGCTGACGGGAACGGTTCCGCCCTATCCGGCGGCGCAGGCGTTCGCGGCCGGGCTCATCGCCGCCCGCTGCGCGCGGGAGGCCGGCGGCTTCGACGATCGCGCCCTGCGCGCCGCCGCGGCCGCGCTGGCGTGCACGACGATGTTCGGCCCGTTCCGGCTCGACCGGTCGGGCGCCCAGGTGGGCCATCCGGTGCTCACCGTGCGGTGGCAGGGCGGCCGCCGCCGCGTGGTCTGGCCCCCCGAGCTGGTACGGGATCGCTGAATCGCCCGGCCCGCCGCGGCGCGTTTCGCCGGAGCGGGCACGGGTAGACGGGCCGCGTGGAGACATGGGACGCGATCAGATCACGCCGTAACGTGCGGGCCTACGAGGACGAGGCACTGCCGCGCGAGGACCTCGACCGGATCCTGGAGGCGGGCCGCCGGAGCCCCTCGTCCCAGAACTGGCAGCCCTGGGACTTCGTGCTGGTCACCGAGCGGCCGCGGCTCCAGGAGCTGGCCAAGGTCTGGCAGGGCGCGGGCCATGTCGCCCGCTCGGCGGCCACCGTCGCCCTCGTCGCCCCGGCCGACGCCGAGGGACGCCGGCGCGACCAGCTGCAGTTCGATCTCGGCCAGGCCACGATGGCGATGATGCTGGCCGCGGCCGACCTCGGGATCGGCAGCGGCCACGCCGCCGTCAGCGAACAGGACCTGGCGCGCGACCTGCTGGGGTTCCCCGCCGACCGGTTCTGCGCCTTCCTGATCGCCTTCGGCCTTCCGGCCGGCCGGCCGCTGCGGCCCGTCGAGCGGCCCGACCGCCGCCCCTTCGACGATGTCGTCCACATCGACCGGTGGTAGCGGGCCCGGCCCCCAGGGCGGGGGCGCCGGGCATCGCGGCGTCCCGCACACCGCCGACCTGCGGATCGAGGCGTGGGGGCCGACGCGCGAGCGCTGCGTCGCCGAGGCGGTGGCCGGGCTGGTGGAGTGCTTCGCCGACACCGCCGGCGTCGAGCCGCTGCGCACCGTCCCGGTGGAGGTGGCGCCGGGGCCGGACGCGGACATGCTCGTGACCGTGCTCGACGAGGTGATCTACCGGCTGGAGGTGCACGGCGAGGTGGTGCTCGGCGCCGAGATCACCGGTGCGCCGGGCGGCGGGCTGGCTGCCCGGCTGACGGTCGGCGACGCGGCGCGGGCGGCCGCGGTCGGCGCGGTGCCCAAGGCGGTGTCGCTGCACGACCTGCGCTTCGGCCGCGACCGGAAGACCGGCGGCCGGACCTGCGCGGTCACGGTCGACGTGTGACGGGTCGTCGACGATCCGCTTCAACGCGCTCAGCCCTTGACGACGCCGAGCGGCACCAGGCGGGCCACCTTGCGGCACAGGCCCGCGCCCTCGCCCGCCTCGACGACCGCGGAGACGTCCTTGTAGGCCGCCGGGGCCTCCTCGGCCAGGCCCCGCCACGACGAGGCGCGCACCGCGATCCCCTCGGCCTCCAGCGACGAGCGCAGCCGCCTGCCGTCGACCCCGCGCGCGGCCTGGTGGCGGCTCTGCACGCGGCCGGCGCCGTGGCAGGTGGAGAAGAACGCCCGCCCGCCGGGGACGCCCGCCAGGACGTAGGACGCGGTGCCCATCGTCCCGGGGATCAGCACCGGCTGACCGGCCTCGCGAAGGTCGGGCGGGAGGCCGGGGTGGCCGGGCGGCAGGGCCAGGGTGGCGCCCTTGCGGTGGACGCACAGCCGCCGCCGCTCCCCCGCCACCAGGTGGTCCTCCAGCTTGGCGAGGTTGTGCGAGACGTCGTACACCAGCTCGAGCCGGGCGCCGGCCACGCGCCGGAAGACCCGGCGGGCCGCCTGGGCCAGCAGCTGCCGGTTGGCGCGGCCGTAGTTGGCCGCGGCGGCCATGGCGCCCAGGTAGGCGCGGCCCTCGGCGGAGTCGACGGGCGCGCACGCCAGCTGCCGGTCGGGCACCTCGATGCCGTACCGGGCCATGCCCCGGTCCATCGCCCGGACGTGGTCGCCGCAGATCTGGTGCCCCAGGCCGCGCGAGCCGCAGTGGATCATGACGCAGACCTGGTCCCGCGCCAGCCCGAACGCCTCGGCGGCGGCCGGATCGTACACCTCGGCCACCCGCTGCACCTCGAGGAAGTGGTTGCCCGACCCCAGGCTGCCGACCTGCCGGGCGCCCCGTTCCAGTGCCCGCCCGCTGACCTGGCCGGGGTCGGCGCCGGCGACCGCGCCGCCGTCCTCGCAGCGCAGCAGGTCGCGCTCCTCGCCGTGGCCGTGCTCGACCGCGTACCGCGAGCCGCCGGTGAGGATGCCGGCCAGATCGGCGCGGCCCGGCTGCCGCCAGACGGCGCCCTTCCCCATGCCGCGCGGGACGGCGGGGTCGAGGCCGTCCATCAGCCGCTCCAGCACGGGCCGCAGCCCCGGCGCGTCGATGTCGGCGGCCAGCAGCCGCACCCCGCACGAGATGTCGAAGCCCACGCCGCCGGGTGAGACCACGCCCCCGTCCCGGGGGTCGGTGGCCGCGACGCCGCCGATGGCGAAGCCGTATCCCCAGTGCACGTCGGGCATGGCGTACGACGCGTCCACCACGCCCGGCAGCGTGGCGACGTTGGCGACCTGTTCGAGGGCCCGGCCCGCCTCGCGCAGCAGCCCGGCGGAGGCGAACACCACGCCGGGCACCCGCATCGCGCCGGTCGGCTCGATCCGGTACCGGTACGGACCCTCCTGAACCGGGTGCGCCATCATGGTCCAGAAGCTACCCGCCGCTCCGGCGGCCATGCGTCCCCGGCAGGCGTCCCACCGGCGGAACTAGAGCATGGTTTCCCAAATCGGAGAGCCATCCTCTTTATTTATTGATAAGCCTGTGTACAATGCAGACAAGGGTCATTCTCCGGGCCGTCGCTGCCCGTTGAGCGGCTTCCAGGGACGAATGACGAGGTGACGATGCGCTTCATCTTCCATTACCCGGAGACGAGCGGGCCCGACGGCGACGTGCTCGACGCGGGACCGATCCGCGAGGTCGCGATCGCCGCGGAGCGGGCGGGCTTCGACGGATTCTCGCTCAGCGAGCACCCCGTTCCCGGCGCCCGGTGGATGGCCTCGGGCGGGCACCAGACGCTCGACCCCTTCGTCACCCTCGGCTACGTGGCCGCCGCGACCGAACGGCTGCGGCTGCTCACCTACCTGGCGGTCGCGCCCTACCGGAACCCCTTCCTCCTCGCCAAGGCGGCCTCGACCCTGGACAAGCTCTCGGGCGGGCGCTTCATCCTCGGCCTCGGCACCGGCTACCAGAAGAGCGAGTTCTACGCCCTGGGCGTCGACATGGACGAGCGCAACGCCCTGTTCGACGAGGCCCTCGACGTGCTCCCGCTGCACTGGAGCGGCAAGCCGTTCAGCTACCAGGGCCGGCACTTCAGCGCGCGCGAGGTCATCTCCCTGCCGCGCCCCGTCCAGGACCCCATCCCGATCTGGATCGGCGGCAACTCCAAGCTGAGCCGCCGCCGCGTCGCCGAGCGGGCGCAGGGGTGGATGCCGATGACCGGCGGGGCGCAGCTCAGCACGACCGCGCGCACGCCCGCGCTCGGCTCGGTCGCCGACCTGGCCGTCGCCGTCACCGAGCTGCGGGAGGCCGCGGCCGCCGCCGGGCGCACCGACCGGATCGACGTGCTGCACTCCTACCAGGGCGAGGGCATCCAGACGCCCGCCGCCGAGCCGGACCGCCACCGGGAGGCGTTCGCCGAGATCGAGAAGGCCGGCGCCACCTGGGTCGTGGTGTCGAGCCGCACCCAGGACCCCGCGGCCACGCTGGAGTTCATCGACGCCTTCGGCTCGACCTACCTTTCGTGACGACCGGAGGAGCGGCCCCCATGGGATGGTTCGAGGAACGCGCCGGCCTGGCCGGGACCGTCGCGGTGATCACCGGCGGCGCGGGCGGGCTCGGCGAGGCCGTCGCGTCCGACCTCGCCGCGAACGGCGTCCGCCTCGCGGTGATCGACATCGACGCCGAGGCGGTCGACGGGCTGCGCCGCTCGCTGGACGGGCAGGGCGCCGAGGCGATCGTCCACCACGGCGACGCCCGCGACGGCGACGCGCTGGCGGCCCTGTTCGAGGCCGTCGACGAGCGCTGGGGCCGCGTCGACACCCTGGTCAACGTGGTCGGCGGCACCTTCCGGGCGCCCTTCCTCGACACCCGCCCCAAGGGCTGGGACACGCTCCTGCGCACGAACCTGCTGCACGTCCTGCACGCCTGCTCCCTCGCGGCGCCGCGGATGCGGGCGGGCGGGCGCGGCGGCAGCATCGTCAACCTCACCACCGTCGAGGCCCACCGGGCGGCGCCCGGCTTCGCCGTCTACGCCGCCGCCAAGGCCGCCGTCGAGCACTTCGCGCGGACGCTCGCCGTCGAACTCGCCCCCGACGGCATCCGGGTCAACAACGTCGCCCCCGACTACACGCCCACGCCCAACATGGCGAGGCTCTCGGGCGGAGGCGGCGACAACGCGATGTCGACCCCGGCCGGGGTCCGCATCGCCATCCCGATGGGACGGGCCGGCGTGGTCACCGACGTGTCGGGCTGCGTGGTGTTCCTGGCGTCCGGCCTGTCCTCCTACGTCACCGGGACCACCATCCACCCGGACGGCGGCACGTTCGCGTCGTCGGGCTGGTTCAACTGGCCGGACTCGGGATGGGGCAACCACGCCCCGGCGCCCCTGCTGGAGCGCTTCTCCGCCAACGGCGAGGAAGGCTGACAGGACGGCCACGGGCCGGCGAACGGTCAGTCCGGGCGCAGGCCGCGCAGGAACAGGCGCACCGCGACCCGCGTGTGGCGCTCCTGGACCTCGGGCTCCCGCACGATGCCGAACCAGGCCAGTCGCGCGGGAGTGCCCGAGACCATGCCGAGGAAGTGCTCGGCGAGGACCTCGGGGTCGTCGGCGACGATCGCGCCCGTGGCCGCGTGCCGGTTCAGCAGCTCGACCACCAGCGGGCGGCCCGGGACGAACCCGGTGGTGAAGGTCCGGCCGGCCAGGTCGGGAAAGCGCGCGGCCTCGGCGACGGCGATCCGGCACAACTGGACCATCGAGGGATGCAGGGCCCGGAGCACGGCCGCGTCCGCGATGGCGGTGAGGGCCCCCTCCAGGTCGTCCAGGGCGGGCGGGTCGGGCTCGGGCACGGGCCAGTCGGGCCGCATGACGGCCCACCTGATCACGGAGGCGAAGACCTCCTCCTTGCTCGCGAAGCGCTTGTAGAGCGAGGCCTTGGTGGTGCCGGCGGCGCGGGCGACGGCGTCCATCGACGTGCCCTCGTACCCGTGCTCCAGGAACAGCCTCAGGGCGCCGTCGCGCACCGCACGGTCCAGCTCGGCCGCCTCCGCGAGCGTGGGCCGGCCGCCGCGGCGGGGCGCGGGCGTGGCGCCGTGCCGCGTTCGCGGTCGGGCGGAGGACGACATGGGCAGCAGTGTGCCAGAACCCCCTCCCCGGACCGGCGGGACGGTCAGGCGGTGGTGAACGTCTCGCGGACGAACCTCAGGAACTCCTCGGCGTCGAGCCCCGCGGGCTCGTCGCTGACCATCGGGTCCATGAGCGTGAAGCCGTCGACGAGGGCGCAGCACAGCCGCGACAGCGCGTGCGGGTCGCCGGAGCGGATCGCGCCCTCGTCCTGCCCCTCCGCGACGACCGCCGCCAGGAGCCCCACGATCTCCTGGTAGTAGTCGCGGTAGGCCTGCGGGACGTCACCCGCGCCCGCCCCGCCGGCCTTGGTCGCCTGGGCGTGCAGCCGGCCCCACGCCGGGTACCGGCGGCGGCACTCGACCTGCGCCCGCACCATCGCGACCAGCCGGTCGCCCGCGGCCGCCTCCTCCGCCGCGAGCCGTCCCATCTCCGCCCGCTGCTCGGCGCCGCGCCGCATGAGGACCGCGAGGTACAGGTCCTCCTTGCTCTCGAAGAAGGAGTAGATGGAGGCGACCGAGTACTCGCTGCGCTCGGCCACGTCCTTGAGGCTGGTCTCGTGGTAGCCGCGCCGGGTGAACAGCTCCTCGGCGGTGTCGAGCAGCTGCTCCCTGCTCAGCTCGATCCGCAGCCGGCGGCGCAGCTCGCGCGGGCTCGGCCGCTCCGCCATCGCTCACCCTCCGACCCGTCCGCCGGAGCCGCTCCCCGCGCAGGCGGCGCGCGGACGTCATCCGCGCACCGCACCTAGACATTAGCCGAGGAGCCCGCCCCGCCGGGCGACGGCCGGCGGGGCGGGCTCCCGTCCGGTCACTCGCCCTTCCAGGCCGGCGGCCGCCGTTCGGCGAACGCCCGCGCCCCCTCCTTCGCGTCGGCGCTGCCGAAGACCGACTCGACCTCGGCGGGAGTGCACCAGCGGCGCTCACGCATCAGCTTCTTGGTCATGGCGACGCCCAGCGGGCCGTTCTCGGCGATCCGCCCGGCCAGCGCCAGCGCCTCCGGCACCACCCGGTCGGCCGGCACGACCCGGTTGACCAGGCCGAACTCGTAGGCGCGCGCGGCGGTGACGGGGTCGCCGGTCAGCCCCATCTCCAGCGCGACGGCCGCGGGGACCCGCTGGGACAGCAGCGTCCCGCCGCCGGCCGCGAACAGCCCCCGCTTCACCTCGGTCACCCCGAGCTTGGCGCCCTCGGCCGCGACCACCAGATCGCAGGCGAGCATCAGCTCGAAGCCGCCCGCGAGCGCGGAGCCGTTGAGCGCGGCCACCACCGGGGTCTCGATGCCCCGGTGGTAGAACCACAGCAGCTTCTTGAAGTCGGCGCCGCGGGCGAACGCCTTCAGGTCGAGCCCGGCGCAGAAGACGGTGCCCGCCCCGGTCAGGACGACCGCCCTGACCTCCGGGTCGGCGTCGGCGCCCCGGAGCACCTCGCTCAGCTCGTCCATCAGCGCGGGATCGAGGGCGTTGCGGGCCTCGGGCCGGTTCATCGTCGCCACCAGCACGTTGCCGACCCGCTCGGTCAGAACGACGTCGCTCATCGGCCGGCCGCCACCGCCCGGCGGGCCCGCTCCCGGTAACCCTCGAGCTTCTCCGAGGGGGAGATGACGCGCTTGCTCCGGGACTGGACGGACACGTCGTGTCCCTCGGCGGCCTGCCGCAGGGCGCCGACGGTGGCCTTGTCGCGGGGGATGTGGGTGAAGGGGTCGAAGGAGTACCAGCGCATGGCGTTCTGGTGGGTCATCTTGTCGATGTCGGTGTCGGGGACCTGGCAGTCGGCCAGGACCTGATGGAGTTCTTCGGGGGCGCCGGGCCACATGGAGTCGCTGTGGGGGTAGTCGGCTTCCCAGCAGATGTTGTCGATGCCGATGTCGTGGCGCAGGCGGACGCCCAGGGGGTCGGAGATGAAGCAGGTGAGGAAGTGCTCGCGGAACACCTCGCTGGGGAGTTTGCCGCCGAAGTCCTGCAGGGTCCAGGTGGCGTGCATCTCGAAGGTGCGGTCGACGCGCTCCAGGAAGTAGGGGATCCAGCCGGTGCCGCCCTCCGACAGCGCGATGCGGATGCCCGGGAACTCCTTGATCACCCGCGACCACAGCAGATCCGCCGCCGCCGACACGATGTTCATCGGCTGCAACGTGATCAACACGTCGGGCGGGGAGTCCACTGCGGGCACCGCCAGGCGGCCCGAGGAGCCGATGTGGACGTTGAGGACGGTTCCGGTGTCGACCAGCGCGCGCCAGACCGGGTCCCAGTGCTCGCTGTGGAAGCTGGGGTAGCCCATCGCGGCGGGGTTCTCGCTGAAGGTGAGGGAGTGGCAGCCCTTGGCCGCGACCCGGTGGATCTCCTCGGCGCACGCCTGGGGGTCCCAGATGACCGGCAGTGCCATCGGGATGAAGCGGCCCGGGTGGGCGGCGCACCATTCGTCGATGTGCCAGTCGTTGTAGGCGCGGACCAGGGAGAGCGAGAAGTCGTGGTCCTCGGTGGCGAACAGGCGGGCGGCGAAGCCGGGGAAGGAGGGGAAGTTCATCGAGGCCAGGATGCCCCCGGCGTCCATGTCCTTGACGCGCTCGTTCACGTCGTAGCAACCGGGCCGGATCTCGTCCAGGCCCTGCGGCTCCATGCCGTATTCCTCTTTGGGACGCCCGGCGACGGCGTTGAGGGCGGCGTTGGGGATGACGGTGTCGCGGAACTGCCACACGTCGGTACCGTCGTCGCGGTGCACCAGGCGCGGCGCGTCGGCCTTGTAGCGCTCGGGCAGGTGGTTCACGAACATGTCGGGCGGTTCGATGATGTGGTCATCGACACTGATCAGGATCATGTCGTCGCGGTTCAACGACGCTTCCCTTCATCGAAGGCGGACAGGGTTCACCGGGACTCGGCGCCGGTGCCGGTCCCGGGGTCGTGCGGGGCGTCCTTCTCGAGCAGGCGGTCGCCGAGCAGGGTGAGGTCGTAGGACTGGCGGGCCATCCAGAACCGCAGGAAGCCGGTCAGGGAGTACCGCACGAAGAGCGCGGCGCCCGCCACGCTGCCGGCGACGCCGCCGATGGCGAGGGCGAGGGCGTCGCGCTGCACGAGCGGGTCGCGCGTGCTGTGCGACATGAAGAAGGCCACGATGCCGAGCACCGGACCGAGCGCCATCAGCACCGCGCCGAGGCGCAGCCAGAGTCCGGCCCGTGCGCTCGCCGGGTCGGGGATCTTCAGCTCGGCCAGCTCGCGGACGAAGCGGTCCGCACGGGCGTCGGACGCGCCGGCCGCGCCGGCCGCGCCCGCGGCCCCCGCCGGGGCGGTCGGAGCGGTGCCGGTCGAGGCGTTCTCGGACGAGGTCGTCTCCGTCGAGGTCATTGGGAACTCCCCAGGTAGAGGGCCGAAAGTTCGGTGCGCAACTCCTCGTCGGGATCGCCCTGCCGTTCGATCCGGCCGCGCACCAGGACGGCGGCGTGATCGGCGATGTCCAGGACGGCGGCCGCGAACTGCTCCACGACCAGCACGGCCACCCCCTGCCGGGCGATCTCGGTGACCTGCTCGTACAGCCGGCCGACGACCAGCGGGGCCAGGCCCATGGACAGTTCGTCCAGGAGCAGCACGGCCGGGTCGGTCGCCAGGCCGCGGGCCAGCGCGAGCATCTGCTGCTCGCCGCCGGAGAGGGTCCCCGCGGTCTGCCCGGCGCGCTTGGCCAGGACGGGGAACCGGGCGAACGCGACCTCCTCCACCTCGTCCCGGCTGCGGCCGGTGAAGGTCATCATGAGGAGGTTGTCGCGGACCGACAGGTTGGGGAACACGCCCCGCCCCTCGGGGATCAGGCAGACCCCCTTGCGGGCCAGGTCGTGCGGGGCGGCGCCGGTCATGTCCCGGCCCCCCATCAGGAGGGTGCCGGACGAGGGCGGATGGATCCCCGCCGCGACCCGCAGCGTGGTGGTCTTGCCGGCGCCGTTGGGGCCGAGCAGGGCCACCACCTGTCCGGCGGAGACGGCCAGGTCCACCCCGTGCAGGACGGTGATCTGCTCGTAGGCGGCGCGCACGGCGCGCAGTTCGAGCAGGGGACGGTCGTTCACGCGTCCTCCCCCAGGTAGGCCGCCAGGACCTTCTCGTCGCGGCGGATCTCCGCGGGCGGGCCGACCGCGATGACCTTGCCGAGGTCGAGCACGTGCACCTCGTCGCACACGCTCATGACCAGGCCCATGTCGTGCTCGACCAGCACGACGGCGGTGCCGTCGCCGGCCAGCGAGCGCAGCAGGGCGGCGAACCGCTCGGTCTCCTCGCCGTCCTGCCCGGCGGCCGGCTCGTCGAGGAGCAGCAGCCGGGGCCGGACCGCCATCGCCCGGCCCACCTCGACCAGCCGGGCGACCCCGGTCGGCAGCGTGTCGGCGGGGCTGTCGGCGGATCCGGCCAGGTCGAGCCGGTCGAGGATCTCGGTGACGGCGCGCTCGGCGCGCCGCCGCTCGGGCCCCAGCTCCGCGGCGACCAGCAGGTTGTCGCGGACGCTCAGCCGGCCGAACAGCTCCAGCCGCTGGAACGTCCGGGCCAGCCCGAACCGGGCCCGGCGCATGGGGCCCAGCCGGGTCACGTCGCGGCCGTCCATGAGCACCCGCCCGGCGGACGGCTTGCGCAGCCCGCACACGACGTCGAACAGGGTGCTCTTGCCGGCCCCGTTGGGCCCGATCAGCCCGGTGATCCGGCCCTTCTCGGCGGTCATGGCGACCCCGTCCAGGGCCCGGTTGCCCCCGAAGGAGACCACGACCCCGCGCGCTTCCAGCGCCACGCTATCCGGCGACGGCACGGGCCAGCACCTCCCCGTCCTCCCGGCGCCAGGGGCGCCGCACGCCCCACCACTCGACGGGGACCTCCGGCTCGGCCGGGGTCGCCTCCCGCCGCCTGGCGTAGACCTGCACGATGTGCGCCCCGACCAGCAGGGCGATGAACAGCGTCCAGCCGTTGACCAGGCCGCCGAGGTGCAGCAGCCAGCCGGCCGCGACCAGGCCGAGCAGCGCGGTGACCGCGGCCCGGCTCCTGCCGAGCGGCTCCCATCCGGCCCGCATCATGGGCAGCACGCCGTCGGGGTGGCGGCTGACCGCGATCCCGATCGTGGCGGGCAGCAGCCCGATCGGGTTGATGGTCCACGGGGCCACGCCGACCAGTACCTGCGGGCCGACGGTGGACGCCCCGGAGAACATGCCGTTCCCGACCCGGCCCAGACCGCCGATCACCGCGACCAGGAAGATCGGCAGACCGGCCACCAGGTTGAAGTTCTCGGCGGTGACCGACCGCAGGTGCATCCCGTACAGGGCGCCGCCGAGCCCGGCCAGGCCCGCCGACAGCGAGAACACCATCAGCTTGGCCAGCAGCAGGTTGCCGCCGAGGGTGGCGTAGGCGGCCTCGCTGTCGCGCAGCGCGATCAGCCGGCGCCCGAACGGGCCGCGGCGCAGCGCCGCCACCCCGAGCACGGCCAGCGCCAGGACCACCGCGGAGACCATCATGATCTCCCGCGTCTCGTCCGCCCGGAACCCGAACAGCCGCGGCCCGGCCATCTCCACCGAGCCCTGCTGGAACAGCGCGATCCGCACCCCGAACAGCTCGAACGAGGGCAGCGTGAAGATCCACCGGTCGAGGATGATGGTGAAGGCGGTGGTGCCCAGCGCCAGGTACACGCCCGACAGGCGCAGCGCCGGCAGCGCGATCAGCGCGCCGACGACCGCCGACACCAGGACCGCGGCGCCCAGCGCCCACACCTCGCCGTTGGCGCCGAGCTGCGCCCACACGATCGCGCCGATCCCCGCGATGCTGAACTGGCACAGCGAGACCTGGCCCGCGTACCCGGTCAGCGGCACGAACGAGAGCGCGACGATGCCGAGCGCGAACATCGACCCGTAGGTGATGGCCTGCTCGTCGCCCAGCGTCGTGGCCAGGAACAGGCCGCCGGCGACGATGCATCCGGCGAACACCGCCGTGCCGCGCGCCGGCGGCACCGGCACCTGGATCAGCTTGCGGTCCCGGCCGCGCAACCGCCGGTGCGGGAACAGCAGCAGCACCGCGAACAGCAGCAGCGCGGGCGCGGCCAGCCGCAGCCCCGGCAGGAAGTCGTTCTGCGGCAGGTAGCCGGTGAGGTAGCTCTCGGTGCAGCCGACGACGACCGCGCCGAGGAAGGTGAGCGGCAGGCTGCGCAGCCGGCCGAAGATGGCGGCGGCGTAGGCGCTGACGATCAGCAGCGAGAGCTGCTGGGCGTCCAGCGCGACGGTCGGCGCGATGAGGATGCCGCCGATCGCCGCGAGCTGGGTGCCGAGCATCCACGCGACGCGGTTCGCCCGGACCGGGTCGGCGCCGGTGAGCCCGACCAGCGCCCGGTCGTCGACGGTCGCCCGCATCTCCGCGCCGGTGCGCGTCCGGTTCAGCAGCGCCCACAGCGCGACCGCCACCGCCACCGCGACGATCATGGTGATGGCCTGGTGCCAGGTGACCACGGCCGGGCCGATGCGGATCGGCGGCCGGTCGACGAAGAACGGCGACAGCGGCCGGGCCTCGTTGGGGTCCCAGACCCAGCGCGCCAGCGCGATGAACCCGCTCAGCAGCGCGATCGTGATCACCAGGCGCTGCGCGTCGCCCAGGGCCTGGGCCTCCCGCAGGACGAAACGTTCCAGCAGGAGCCCGAAGACGGGGGCGATCACGAGCAGCACCAGCGCCAGGGCCAGCCAGACCGGCAGGCCCCACCCGACGGCGAGCTGCCAGTAGGCGAAGGCCGCCAGCATGCCGGTCGCCCCGTGGGCGAAGTTGAACACGCCGGTGGTGGTGTAGGTGAGCACCAGACCGCTGCCGATGACGGCATAGATCGCGGCGGTGCTCAACCCCACCACACCGAAAGCGAGGAACTGCTCCATTACTTGACGTCGCCCGGGCTCTTGCCGACGGCGGCGAGGGTCACCGGCTTGGGGTACGTGCCGGTGTACTTGTAGGCGGGCGCGTCACAGCGGTAGGTGCCGCTGTCGGGCTTGAAGTCGGCGGCCTCGAAGCCCTTCGACGTCGCCTTGACTGCGTTCCAGCACTTGAGCGGGGTGTCCTTCTTGGACAGGTCCACGGGGGCGATGAGGCCGCCCGCGGTCCACCGCGTCTCCTTCTGGGCCGCCTCGACGACGCACTTGCGGGTGAGGGCGTCACCGCAGCTCGCGGCCGCCTTGGCGAACAGCAGCCAGGTCGAGAACGCGCGCAGGGCCGGCTGCGTCGGCTCCTTGCCGGGGGCGTACTTCTTGAACAGGTCGACGAACTGCTGGGTGGCCGGGTTGCCCGCGGCGTTCTCCAGCGGGTACATGCCGCTGAGGTCGAGCAGCACGTTCTGGTAGTCGAGCGTCTTGCCGGCGACCTTGACGAACGTGGAGCTGTAGGCGTTGGCGTTGGCGTCGATCCACTCGAGCTTGTAGTTGATGTTGGTCAGCGCCTGCATGAGCTTGGCGAGGCTGTTGAAGTCGCCGTAGAACACCAGGCCCTTGACGCCCTTGTTCTTGATGGACTGCGCGTAGGGGGTCCAGTCCGCGACGCCCCCGGCCGGGTGGAGGTCGCTGTAGACGACCTTGCCGCCGGCCGCGGTGATGCTCTCCTTGCCCTGCTCGGTGAGGATCTTGGGGCCGGGGCTGTCACCGGTGATGGTGCCGATGGCGCTCGCCGAGGACGGGTACGCCTCCTTCAGCAGCCACCGCCAGAAGCCCTCGTACCGGTTGTAGGAGTGGCCCGCGCCCAGCGGGTAAACCTGCAGGTCCGAGCCGTTGGCCTCGTGCTGGACGGTCTGGCCGGGGAAGTCGGGCAGCAGGCACGACAGGCGCTCCTTGACGCCCGTGCCGTCGAACGCGGAACCGCCGCCGACCAGCGCGAAGTCCTCGCGGCAGGCCTCCAGCACCCGCTGGCGGACCTCGAACAGCTTGGCGTCGCGGGTCTTGGAGACGATCTTGCGGCCGTTGATGCCTCCGGCCTCGTTGCACCAGGACGTGAACACCTTGGCGGTGTCGACGTACTCCGACTTCTTGGTGAAGCCCATGTCGGTCAGGGTCCCGACCGTGATGGTGTCGACGGTGACGCCCTGGGCCGGGGAGCTCTTCGCGTCGCCCTTGTTGCAGATGCGCTTGAGGTCGCCGAAGTCGAAGGACACGGCCTTGGCGGGCTCGGCGCCGCCGGGCGACTCTTCCGTACTGGACCCGCTGCGGCCGCAGCCTGCGGCCAGCAGCGCGACCGCTATGAGGGCGGCGAGGCTTCTCTGCGGTTTCACGATTTCCTCCTCGGTACTGCCCCCGGCCGGTGGTGGGTCAGACGATCACCACGTGTGCTCCGTCGTCCCGTGAACCCCTCCCGGGCGACCGGTGACCGGCGGGCGGGTCCAGGGGTGGTGGACCGGTGCCCGTCGACGGGGTTCGGGGGGCGGAGCGGTGACGGCGGCCTGCTGGACCGAACGGCCTTGGCCCTGTGACGGCCGTGACCTCGCCTTCGTGTCCCATCAGGCAGGCTCCTCTCGGTATGAGGAAACTAGCTTTTCAAATGACGAGAATCAACAGTGCATTTAGAAGAACGATGATCGACCTGTGCCGGAACCGGTCACCGGCCCCCGACCGCCCCCGAATCCCCCCGCCGCCCGCCGGGGAGTCGCTCATCGCCGCCCGGGCCGTCCGCACCCGCCTGGCGGTATTGACCATCTCGGTTGCGAAGAATAGCGTTCTCGCGAGGTAGATCGGGAGGATCCATGACCCAGGCACGCCTGAACGTCGTCCAGTGGGCCACCGGGAACATCGGGACCCGCGCGCTCCGCGGCGTCATCGAGCATCCCGCCCTCAATCTGGCGGGGCTGTACGTCCACTCGGAGGACAAGGACGGCGCCGACGCCGGGACCCTGTGCGGGCTCGGCAAGACCGGGGTCACGGCGACCCGGAGCATCGAGGACGTCCTCGACCTGGGCGCCGACTGCGTCCTCTACATGCCCCGGGCGTGCGACTACGACGAGGTCTGTCGGCTGCTGGAGGCGGGGACGAACATCGTCACGACCAGGGGCGAGTTCCACCGGCCCGCCAGCATGAAGCCCGCCTTCCGGGAACGGGTCGAGGCCGCCTGCGAGAAGGGCGGCACCTCCATCCACAGCACCGGGAGCAGCCCCGGGTTCATCAGCGAGGCCGTCCCGCTCGTGCTGTCCTCCATCCAGCGGCGGCTCGACTCCCTGACGATCAGCGAGTTCGCCGACCTCTCCCGGCGCGACTCCCCCGGCCTGCTCTTCGAGGTGATGGGCTTCGGCAGGCCGCCCGCCGACTTCGACGAGCGCCGGCTGTCCCACGGGCGGGTCAGCTTCGGCCCCTCGCTGGAGCTGGTCGCCGACGCCCTGGGGACGCCGCTGGACGCGATCGAGGCGAGCGGCGAGGTCGCGGTGACGCCGCGCGAGGTCACCATCGCCGCCGGCACCCTGAAGGCCGGCACCGTGGCGGCGCAGCGGCTGACGGTGTCGGGCCTGCGCGACGGCCGCGCGGTGCTGCGCTTCCGCGCCCTGTGGTACTGCACCCCCGACCTCGACCCGGCCTGGGACGTCCGCGACACCGGATGGCACGTCGACGTCCAGGGGGACGCGCCGCTCGACATCGACATGCGCTTCCCCGTGCCGCTGGAGCGGATGGCCGAGACCTCGCCCGGCTACACCGCGAACCGCGCCGTCAACGCCGTGCCCTTCGTGTGCGCGGCCGCACCGGGCATCCGCACGACCATCGACCTCCCGCAGATCCACGCCGTCCTCGGCTGAGCGCGGGCCCCGCCCCCACCGCCCCCGTATCCCCTCTCCCGCCCGGAGCGTTTGTGAACGACATGTGGAACGACCTGCTCGACTGCCTCGACCTGCACGACCTCACCCCGGGAGAGGCGTCCCCCGACCCCTCGCGCGAGGACGGCAAGGGCCCCGCGCTCACGGTCTTCGAGGGCCGCAACCAGAAGCTGAGCTACCACCGCGTCTTCGGCGGCCAGATCCTGGCCCAGTTCGCGCGGGCCGCCGCGCTCGTCACTCCCGGCAAGGCCGTCAAGTCGCTGCACGTCCTCTTCCCCCGGGCGGGCCGGTCCGACGAGCCCATCCGGTTCGAGGTCGAGCGCCACCACGAGGGCGGCACCTTCGCCACCCTGGGCATCACCGCCCGGCAGTCGAAGGGCGTCGTGGCCACCGCCTCGGTGTCGCTGCACTCGGCGGAGGACGGGCCGGACCACCAGACCGTCCCGGCGGCCTCCGGCCCGATCGGCGAGGAGCACCGGGCCGACTTCGACCTGATCCCGTGGGAGACCCGGGCGGACGTCGACCTGAACTCCCCGAAGTCGTCCCCGCCGCAGCTGGACGTCTGGATGAAGACCCCGCCGGTCGGCGCCGAGTTCGCCCCGGGGCTGACCGCCTACGCGACCGATCTGAACCTCATCGGCACGGCGCTGCTCCCCGTCGAGAACGTGAGCCAGCGGGACGCGCAGAAGGCGTTCACCTCCGCCGTCACCTCGCACACCCTCTGGTTCCACCGGCCGTTCCGCTGCGACGAATGGCTGCTGCTCCGCCAGCACAGCCCGATCCTGGCCCACGGCCGCTGCTTCGGGCGCGGCGACGTCCTCACCGCGGACGGCGGCCTCGTCGCCTCCTTCGCGC
This sequence comes from Actinomadura rugatobispora, assembly GCF_055379765.1. NCBI lineage: Bacteria > Bacillati > Actinomycetota > Actinomycetes > Streptosporangiales > Thermomonosporaceae > Actinomadura > Actinomadura rugatobispora. The sequence continues at coordinate 11,877,620 of NZ_AP029191.1, forward strand.
AGGAGGCCCTCCTGCGGTTCGCCGAGTAGACCTCAGCGGCGCGCCGAAGAGGCCGCCGCGCGGTCTTCCGGGGGCTCCGGTCAGCCGGACGCCCCCGGAGGGCCGCCGAACAGGCGGTCGACCGCGGCGTAGGGATCGCAGTCCCCGTCGGCGACGGCGCCCGCCAGGTCCGCCAGGGCCGGATGGGCGCGCAGGCGGGTCTGGGCCAGCGAGAGGATCTGGGCGCGGGCGCGGGCCGTGCGGCGCTCGCGGGTGTCGGCACGGTGGTGGGCGTCGATCGCCTCGACCAGCTCCGGGATCCCCTCGCCCTTCGAGGCGACCAGGGTGAGCACCGCGGCCCCGGTCTCGTTGCGCAGGTCGCGGACGGTCTGCGAGGCCCCGTCGCGGTCGGCCTTGTTGACCACGAGCAGGTCGGCGACCTCCAGCAGGCCCGCCTTGGCGGCCTGGACGGCGTCCCCGGCCCCGGGCGCCAGCACCACGATGGCGGGATCGGCGACGGCGGCGATCTCGATCTCCGACTGCCCCACGCCGACCGTCTCCAGCAGGACCAGGTCGTAGGAGAGCGCCGCCAGCACCCGCACGGCCGCCGGCACCGCCGCCGCCAGCCCGCCCAGGTGGCCGCGGGCGGCCAGGGAGCGGATCAGCACGCCGGGGTCGGTCGTGTGCGCCGCCATCCGGATCCGGTCGCCCAGCAGGGCGCCGCCGCTGTACGGCGAGGACGGGTCCACGGCCAGCACCGCGACCCGCAGGTCCCGCTCCCGGTAGGCCCCGACGAGCGCCGCGATCGTCGTCGACTTGCCGGCGCCCGGCGGCCCCGTCACCCCGGCGACGCGCACCGGGGCGACCGGGCCGAGGGCGTCCAGCACCTCCTGGCGCCGGTCGCCCTCGACCAAGCTGAGCAGCCGGCCGGCCGAGCGGACCGATCCGCCGCGCGCCGCGGCGAGCAGGTCCGGAACCGACGCGGGCGCCGCCCGGCCGGGCCGGCTCACGGGGCCGGGACCTCGATGACCGTGGCCGAGCCCATGCCGCCGCCGGCGCACATGGCCGCCACGCCGATGCCGCCGCCGGTGCGGCGCAGCTCGTGCACGAGCGTGACCAGCATCCGGGCGCCGGTGGCGGCGACCGGGTGGCCCAGGCCGCAGCCGCTGCCGTTGACGTTGACCCGCTCGGGGTCGATGCCCAGCAGGCCGATGGTGGCCACGCACATCGCGGCGAACGCCTCGTTGATCTCGAACAGGTCGACGTCGGACAGCGACAGCCCGGCGCGCTTGAGCGCCTTGGGGATGGCCTTCACCGGGGCCAGTCCCGTCTCGGCCGGGTCGACGCCGACCGACGCCCACGACCGGACGGTGGCCAGCGCGGGCAGCCCCTCGCGCTCGGCGAGCCGGTCACTGGCCACGACCAGCGCCGCCGCGCCGTCGTTGGACCCGCAGGCGTTGCCCGCGGTGATGCTGAACCCCTCGATCTCCGGGTGCAGCGGCTTCAGCGCGGCCAGCTTCTCCATGCTGGTGCCGCGGCGCGGGTGCTCGTCGACCTCGAAGAGGCCGTGCGGGGTCTCGATCGGCACGACCTCGTTCTTGAAGCGGCCCTCGTCGATGGCCCGCACGGCGTTGCGGTGCGAGCGCAGCGCCCAGGCGTCCATCTCGGCGCGGGTCACGCCCGCCTTCACGGCCGCGTTCCAGCCCACCGTGATCGACATGTCGAGGTTGGGCGCGTCCGGCCGGTCGGGGTGGGTCGGCGGGTTCCACGGCTCGGCCCACTCCCCGTCGATCCTGAACTTGGACTTGGGCGAGGTCGACGCCGAGTTCACCCCGCCCGCGATGACGAGCTCGTCCATCCCGGCGCGGATGCTCGCGGCGGCGCCCTGGACGGCGGCCTGGCCCGCGGCGCAGTGCCGGTTGTGGGCCAGCCCGGCCACCGAGGTGAGCCCGGCGGTCACCGCGGCGTGCCGGGCGATGACACCGCCGCCGTAGAGGCCCTCGCCCAGGATCACGTCGTCGACCGACTCCGGGTCGAGCCCCGAGGCGGCGGCGGTGACCACGTGGTGGGCGAGGTCGTAGGCGGTGGTGTCCCGCAGGGTCCCCTTGAACGCGGTGCCGATGGGGGTCCGCAGGGCGGAGACGATGACGGCGTCAGGCATGGGTGTTCTCCAGTTCGGCCTGCAGGACGCGGCGCAGGATCTTTCCGGTCTCGGTCTTGGGCAGTTGCTCGCGGAAGACGACGGTGTCCGGCGTCTTGGAGGAGCGGAGCCGCTCCCTGACCCAGCGCCGGATCTCCTCCGGCTCGGCGTCGCCCGCGACGACCGCGACGAGCCGCTGGCCCCACTCGGGATCGGCGACGCCGACCACCGCGGCCTCCTGGATCGCGGGGTGGTCCAGGATGACGTCCTCGATCTCCGCGGGGGCGATGTTCTCGCCGCCCCGGATGATGGTGTCGTCGGCCCGGCCCTCGATGAACAGGTAGCCGCCCTCGTCGAGCCGCCCCCGGTCCCGGGTCGCGAACCAGCCGTCGGCGTCCAGGACGGTGCGCCCGCCGTACTCGCCGGAGATCTGCTCGCCGCGCACGAACACCAGCCCGGTCTCCCCCGCCGGGAGCGGCGCGCCGTCCTCGTCGCGGACCTGGAACTCCACGCCGGGCAGCGCCCGGCCCACCGACGCCAGTCGGGCGCGGATCGCCGGGTCGTCCGACGCCAGCGACTTGCGGTGGTCGCCCGGCCCGAGGACGGCCACCGAGGAGGCCGTCTCCGTGAGCCCGTAGGCGTTGACGAACCCCGTCCCGGGGAACACCCGCAGCGCCCGCTCCAGGACCGGGCGCGGGGTGCGCGCCCCTCCGTAGGCGAGGCTGCGCAGGGTCGGCGCGCCGGCGTCGTCGCCGTCCACCTCGGCGACAATGCGCGCCAGCATGGTCGGCACGAGCAGCGCGTGCGTGATCCGCTCGCGCCGGACGGTCTCCAGCCACTCCCCGGCGTCGAACGCCGGCATGTAGACGACCCGGCGCCCCGTGTAGAGGTTGGTCAGGAAGTTGGCCAGCCCGGCGACGTGGTAGGGCGGCACCGCCACCAGCGCCGCCTCCTCCTCGGCCGCAGAGGCGTGCTCCAGGGTGTTGAGCACGTACGCGAGCAGGTGCTTGTGCCGCAGCACCGCGGCCTTCGGGGCCGCGGTCGTCCCGCTGGTGTAGAGGAGCACCGCGACGTCGTCGCCGGCCGGTTCCGCCCCGGGCGTCTCGCCCTCACCGGGGCCACCGGGCTCCAGAAGCGCCGGGTCGATGAGGGCGTCCAGGTCGGCCGGGCCAAGCTCCAGCGCCCCGGGATGGCGTCCCCGCAGGTCGGCCAGCTGCTCCTCGCCGAGCCGGTAGTTGAGGGGGACGAACGGGACGCCCGCCAGCACCGCGCCGAACAGGGCGACGGGATAGGCCGGATGGTTGGCGCCCAGGTAGAGGACGGCCGGGCGGCCCTCGAACCGGCGCGCGGCGGCGCGGGCGAGGGTCCGCAGCTGCGACGCGGTGAGCGAGCGGTCCCCGAACGTCACCGCCACCCGGTCGCCCGCCGAGATCGCCATCTCGAGGATCTTGCAGATGGACATGGGCGATCCTCAGGCCTTGCCGGCGTTGAGCTCGGCGACGATCGCCCGGAAGTCCTCGCTCTGGAAGGACATCTCCTCGGCGGTCGTGGCGAAGTCGAGGGAGGCCAGCACGGCGCGTTCGACCTGGAGGTTGAACAGCCGCTTGGTGTTCTCGACCGCCTGCCGCGGCAGCTTGGCGATCCGCTCGGCGCACGCCACGGCCTCGGCCAGCGGGTCGGCCACGATGTGGTTGGCCAGCCCCATCTCCAGGGCGCGCTCGGCCTTGATGCGGGCGCCGGTGAAGGCGTACTCCTTGGCCCAGTGCATGCTGGTGTGCAGCGGCCAGGTGAGCGGGCCGCCGTCGGCCGCGACCAGGCCGACCTGCACGTGCGGGTCGGCGAGGTAGGCCTTCTCACCGATGTACACGACGTCGCTGAGCGCGACCAGGCTGCAGCCGAGCCCGACGGCCGGGCCGTTGACGGCGGCGACCACCGGGATCCGGCAGCGGACCATGCCCAGGACCAGCTCCCGGCCGTGGGCGATGCTCTTGGCCCGCAGGTCGGCGTCCTGGCGCAGCTCCTCCAGGTAGGCGAAGTCCCCGCCGGCCGAGAACGCCCTGCCGTTGCCGGTGATCACGGCGGCGCGGGCGTCCCGGTCCTCGTTCAGCTGCGGCCACAGCTTGGCGAGCCCGCTGTGGAGGGCGTCGTTGACGGAGTTGAGGGAGTCGGGGCGGTTCAGGGTGATGATCCGCAGCGGGCCCTCCGCGCGGACCTCGATCTCTTCTGGCATGCCGTACATGTCAGGCCCCCAATCCCAGGATCCGCGACGCGATGATGTTCTTCTGGATCTGCGACGTCCCGCCCATCACGCTCTGGGCGCGGCTGTAGAGGTAGGAGTTCAGCAGCTCGGGGTCGCGGCTCCCGCCCACGGCCAGCGCCGCGTGCCCGACCGACTGCTCGACCCAGGTCATCAGCAGCTTGTCCAGCGAGCCGTCGGGGCCGTGCTCGACCCCGTCCAGCCGCTCGGACAGCCGCCGCCGCACGTGCAGGCGGAGCATCTCGGTCTGCACCGCGGCCCAGGCCAGCTCCTCGCGGACGGTCCCGTTCGCCCCGCCCGCGGCCTGCGTCCGGGACGCCAGCTCGCGGACGAGCTTGCCGTACCGGGCCGAGAAGCCCAGCTCCGCGGGCTCGCGCTCGTGCCCGACGACCGTCATCGCCAGCGCCCAGCCCTCGCCCGGGACACCGACCATCTGGTCGGCCGGCACCCGCGCCCCGTCGAACAGGACCTGCCCGAACTCGGTGGTCACCCCGTTGATCATCTGCAGCGGGCGCTGCTCGATGCCCGGCTGGTGCATGTCGACGATGAACGCCGAGATGCCCTTGTGCCGCTTCACGTCGGGGTCGGTCCTGGCCAGCAGCAGGCACCAGTCGGCCACGTCGGAGTAGCTCGTCCAGATCTTGTGGCCGTGCAGGACGTACTCGTCGCCCTCGCGGGTCGCCGCCGTCTTCAGCGACGCCAGGTCCGAGCCGGCTCCGGGCTCGCTGAACCCCTGGCACCAGCGCTCGGTCCCGTTGATCATGCCGGGCAGGAACCGCCTGCGCAGCTCCTCGCTGCCGTGCCGCCCCAGACCCTGCACCAGGTACCCCAGGCTGGGCCGCGGCGGGGCGCCCGCGCGGGCCAGCTCCTCGTCGAGGATGACGTCGTAGACCGAGGGCAGCTCGTACCCCCCGTACTCACGGGGCCACGACAGGCCGAAGAAGCCCGCGTCGTACAGCGCCCGGTGCCATTCGCCCTGCCGCCTCCAGTAGTCGTCCCCCGAGGTGGGGAACGTCCCGGCCCGCTCGCCCAGCCAGGCGCGCAGGCGGTCCCGGAAGGCCGACTCCTCCGGCGAGTCACGAAAGTCCAAGATCGATCTCCTCCAGGGCCACGGGGAACAGGTCGGCGGACGTCAGCGCCCGCCTCAGGTGCACATGGGCCAGGCACTCCCAGGTGTTGCCGATCCCGCCGTGCACCTGCACGGAGGTCTCGCAGATGGTCCGGGCGGCGCGGGCGCAGTACAGCTTGGCGACGCGGGCGGCCCGGACCGCCTCGTCCGGCTCCAGCTCGTCGACCGCCCAGGCCGCGTGCCGCAGGACGCTCACCGAGCCCTCGATGAGCGCGAGTCCCTCGGCCAGCATGTGCCCGATGGCCTGGTACGAGCCGATCGTGCTGCCGTACTGCTCGCGCACCTTGGCGTAGTCGACGGCGAGCGCGTGCGCGCCGCGGGCGGCTCCGAGCAGGTCCGCGCACGTCGTGACGAGCGCCAGCGCCCGCCACCGGGCGGCGTCCCCGGCGCTCAGCTCGCCGGCCGGCTCGAGCGGGCCGGTCACCTCGGCGGACCGCCGGGTGAGGTCGGCGCCGGGGAGGGCGGCGCCGACCCGGCCGGAGGAGATCCGGTTCCCGGTGAGCGCCAGGGCCCGGTCGATCCCGCGGGCGTCGAACGCCTCGGTGCCGGCCCCCTCGACCTCCACCGCGATCGTCGGCGAGCCGGGGCCGCCGGCGGCCGCGCCCAGCGCGTCGGCCAGCACGGGGCCCAGCAGCGGGACGTCGACCAGCCCGCGGCCGAACTCCTCGGCGACGATCGCCACCTCCACGCCGGACGCCCCGTCGGAGCGGAGCGTCCGCCATCCGGTGGCGGCGACCGCCTTCTCCAGCCGCTGCACGCGGTCGGTGTCGTCCAGGTCGAGGACCGATCCGGGGCCCAGCTCGTCGGCGAGCCTGGCGGCCGCCTCCCGCAGCTCCCGTTGTTCAGTCGTCAGACGCGCGTCCATGACGCTCCTTGAGTACTCGGCGCAGCACCTTGCCGGAGGGCAGGCGGGGGATCTCGGGCACGAACACCACCCGGCGGGGGCGCTTGTAGGAGGCCAGCCGGTCGCCGACGCGCCCGATGAGCTCGGCGGACCCGACCGGCCGGTGGACGGAGACGGCGGCCACGATCGCCTCCCCGTCGGCGGCGTCGGGGACTCCGAACACCGCGCAGTCGGCGACGTCCGGATGGTCGTGCAGGACGGCCTCCACCTCGGCGGGCGCGACCTGGAAACCCCGAACCTTGATCATTTCCTTGGACCGGTCGGTCAGCCGGAGCCAGCCGCCGTCGTCGATGTGGCCGACGTCGCCGGTCCGGTACCAGCCGTCGTCGAACGCCTCCGCCGTCGCCGCCTCGGGCAGGTACCCGGCCATGAGGGACTCGGCCCTGGCCTGGATCTCCCCGGTCTCGCCCGGCCCGACCGGTTCCCCGGTCGCCAGGGACACCACGCGCAGGCTCACGCCGGGCGCGGCCCGGCCCGCGCTGTCCAGCCGCGCCCCCTCGACGGGGTTGCAGGTGATGACGGGCAGCTCGCTGGCGCCGTAGGCGGGGACCCAGCGGACCCCGGTCCGGCGGGTGACGGTCTCGGCGACGCTCGCGGTCACCGGGGTGGCGCCCCACATGATGTAGCGCAGCGAGGACAGGTCGTAGGACTCCAGCTCGGGGTGCGAGGCCAGCGCGAGCGCGATCGGCGCGACCGCCATCTCCACCGTGATCCGGTCGGCCTCGATGTGGTGGAGCATCCGCTCCAGGTCGAAGCGGCGGTGCAGCCGCATCCAGGTGCCGGTCTCCAGCGCCGTGACGATGTTCAGCAGGCCCAGGATGTGCGAGGGCGGGGTGGTGATCTGGATGCGGTCGCGCTCGGTCAGGCCAAGCGCGTCCCGCCAGTGCGCGACGGCCACGCCGAACGAGGCGTGGGTGTGGCGGACCGCCTTGGGGAGCCCGGTCGTCCCCGAGCTGAACACCAGCACGGCGTCCGCCCGCGGGTCGGGCGGGTCGTAGGCCCCGCGCGCCGGCTCGACCGGCTCGACCGGGTCGTCCAGGTGCAGCATCGGCATCAGGCCGGCCAGCACCGGATGGTCGCCGACGGCGTACCGGGGCCCGGTGACGGCCAGGGCGTGCTCGGCCTCCCGCTCCTTCCAGGCCGGGCTGAGCAGGACGACGGCCGCGCCCAGCCGCCAGATCGCCAGGACCGCCGAGACGAACTCCGGGCGGTTGGAGGACATGAGCGCGACCCGGTCGCCCGCCCGCACCCCGCCGTCCGCCAGCGTCCGGGCCAGCCCGCCGGCCAGCGCCTCCAGCCGCCCCCTGCCGTACTCGCGGTCCTCGAAGACGAGGGCGGTTCTCTCACTCGCCATGAGAAGCTCCCATCTCCGCAGCGGAAATTATGTTCTCACATTACTAGAGTCATGATTCTCATCGCGGGCCGGGCCCGGTCCACCGGCCCGGGCCCGCGGTGCCCGCTACGCCCGATAGGGGACCCCGCCGTGCTCGCCCAGGCGGGGCGGCGGCCGGTAGTCCGGCTCGTAGCCCGCGACCCGCACCGGGCTCCCGACCAGCCGGAAGCCGCCGGCCGTCACGATCATCTCCGGGGTCGCGTCCAGCGCCTGCGGGAGCGTCCGCACGGCCGCCGCGGGGACGCCCAGCGGCCGCAGCCGCGCCTCCCAGCCCGCCGCCGTGTCGGCCGCCAGGGCCCGCGTCACGACCTCCAGGACCTCCTCGCGCCGGAGCGTGCGCTCGGCCATCGTCGGGAAGCCGGTCACCCCCGCCTCGGCGCAGAAGGACTTCCAGAACGCGTCATGGGTGATGAACAGCGCCAGATGCCCCTCGGCCGTCGGGAACAGCTGGGCCGGGACGTAGTACGAATGCGCCCCGTTGGGCAGCCGCCGCGGCTCCACCCCCTCGTTGAGGTACGCCGAGGCCCGGTAGTTGAGCTGCGAGAGCATCACGTCCCGCAGCGACACCTCGACCTGGCCGCCCTTGCCCGACAGGAGCTGGGCCAGCAGCCCCAGCGCGGCGGTCAGCCCGGCGGAGTTGTCGGCGGAGGAGTACCCCGGCAGCGTCGGCGGCCCCTCCGGATCGCCGGTGAGCGCCGCGACGCCGGTGGCCGCCTGCACCACGTAGTCGAAGGCGGGCTCGTCGCCCGCCGCCAGGCCGTAGCCGGTGATCGCGACGCAGACGATCCGCTCGTTGTACCGGCGCAGGTCGTCGTAGGTGAGACCGAGCCGCTGGATCGCCGACGGCTTCAGGTTGACCAGCAGCGCGTGCGCGTCCGTCACCAGCTCGCCGAGCCGCTCGCGGCCCGCCTCGGAGGTCAGGTCGAGCCGGATGCTGCGCTTGCTGCGGTTCAGGCTGGCGAAGTAGGCGTCGCTCACCTGCCGCGACAGGTCGCCGCCCGGCGGCTCGATCTTGGTGACCTCCGCGCCGAGGTCGGCGAGCATCATGGTGGCGTACGGGCCCGCCAGGATGTGGCCGACCTCCAGGATCCGGATCCCGGCCAGCGGCCCGGCGTTCACCGGAAGTCCGCGGCGAGGCCCGACAGCACCTCGCGCGTCCGGTGCTTGGAGGCGACCAGCTCCTCCCGGCCCTCCCCGATCGGCAGCAGCCGCACCGACAGGTCGGTGACCCCGGCGTCGGCGAACCGGCGGAACCGGGCCGCGATGGCCTTCTCGTCCCCGGCCGCGCACAGGTCGCCGACGTCCTTGGCGTCGCCGTAGTCCAGCAGCCGCTGGTAGTTGGGCGAGATCTCCGCCTCGCCGAGGATCCGGTTGGCGCGCTCGCGGGCCGCGTCCACCTCCGACGGCCGGCACAGGCAGACCGGGATCCCCGCGATGATCCGCGGCGCCTTCCGCCCCGCCTCCTCGGCCGCCTTGGTGATCCGCGGCACCACGTGGTCGGCGACCGCGCGCTCGTCGGCCATCCACAGCACGGTCCCGTCGGCCCGCTCCCCCGCCAGCTTCAGCATCACCGGGCCGAGCGCGGCCACCAGCACCGGCAGCGGCGCCACCGGGCCCAGTTCGAGCGGGTTGTGCACGGTGAACGTGTCGTTCTCCACGTCGACCGGGCCCGGGCCCTTGAACGCGGCGTCCAGCACGTCCAGGTAGTCGCGGGTGAACTTGGCCGGCTTCTCGTAGGGCAGCCCGAGCATGTCCTGCACGATCCAGTGGTGCGAGGGCCCGACGCCCAGCGCCAGCCGCCCGTCGGCGGCCGCGTGCGTCGACAGCGCCTGCCGGGCCAGCGCGATGGGATGCTGCGCCTGCAGCGGGACGACCGCCGTCCCCAGTTCGATCCGCTCGGTCCGGGCGCCCATCAGCGCCACCGCCACCAGAGCGTCGAAGTCCGTCGGCACCTGCGGGATCCACGCCGAGTCCAGCCCGGCGCCCTCCGCCCACAGCACGTCCTTGATCATCCGCCCGACCTTGCGCGCGGAGTCACCCCGCTCCGGCCCGATCATCACGCCAACCCGCACGGCCCCTCCAAGTCCTTCGTCTCCGTGGTCTGCTCGCGAACGTGGCCGGGCGGTCGCCCGGCCGGATCGCCCTCCGCGCGCGGCGTCAGGGCGGGGCGGGAGAGGCGGTCAGCGCACCGACCTCCGTCACGATGACGTCCAGGGCGGTGCCCGTCGGGAAGACCGCGGCGGCGCCCGCCGCCTCCAGCGCCGGCACGTCGGCCGCGGGGATGGTGCCGCCGACCACCACCGCGATGTCGCCGGCCCCGGCCGCCCGCAGCGCCTCCACGGTGCGCGTGGTCAGCGCCACGTGCGCGCCGGACAGGATGCTGAGGCCGACGACGGCGACGTCCTCCTGGAGCGCGATCGCCACGATGTCGTCGACCCGCTGGCGGATGCCGGTGAAGACGACCTCGAAGCCGGCGTCGCGCAGCGCCCGCGCGACGATCTTGGCGCCGCGGTCATGGCCGTCCAGGCCGGGCTTGGCGACCAGGACCCGCCCCGGGCTCTCGGAAACGCCGGCCATCAGAACACCACCGGCTGCTGGAACTCGCCCCAGACCGCCTTCAGCGCGGCGACCATCTCGCCGACCGTGCAGTAGGCGTTGGCGCAGTCGATCAGGGGACCCATCAGGTTCTCCTCACCCTCCGCGGCGCGGGCGAGGTCGGCGAGACGGGCGCGAACGGCCGCGGAATCGCGTTCGGCCTTGACCTTGGCGAGCCGTTTGAGCTGCCGTTCCCGGCCCTCGGCGTCGAGCTCGAAGGTCGCGATGTCGGGGGCCGGCTCGTCGGCGGCGAACCGGTTGACGCCGACGATCGGCTTGGTCCCGTCCTCCATCTCCCGGTGCAGGCGGTAGGCCTCGTCGGCGATGAGGCCCTGCAGGTAGCCGTCCTCGATCGCGCGGACCATCCCGCCGTGCCGTTCGAGGTCGTCCATGATCTCAACGATCCTGGCCTCGGTGGCGTCGGTGAGCGCCTCGACGAAGTAGGAGCCGCCCAGCGGGTCGACCACGTTCGCGACGCCGGTCTCGTAGGCGAGGATCTGCTGCGTGCGCAGCGCCAGCGTCGCCGACTCCTCGCTGGGCAGCGCGAACGGCTCGTCCCAGGCCGCGGTGAACATCGACTGCACCCCGCCCAGCACCGAGGCCATCGCCTCGTAGGCCACGCGCACCACGTTGTTGCGGGCCTGCGGCGCGTACAGGGACGCCCCGCCCGCCACGCAGCCGAACCGGAACATCGACGCCTTGTCGGAGGTCGCGCCGTACCGCTCCCGGACGATCGTCGCCCAGCGCCGCCGCCCGGCCCGGTACTTGGCGATCTCCTCGAAGAAGTCGCCGTGCGTGTAGAAGAAGAACGAGACCTGCGGCGCGAACTTCTCGATCGACATCCGGCCGCGCGCCATCACGGTGTCGCAGTAGGTGACGCCGTCGGCGAGCGTGAACGCCATCTCCTGCACCGCGTTGGCGCCCGCGTCGCGGAAGTGCGCCCCCGCCACCGAGATCGCGTTGAACCGCGGGACCTCCTCGGCGCAGAACTCGATGGTGTCGGCGATCAGCCGCAGGGACGGCTCGGGCGGCCAGATCCAGGTGCCGCGCGAGGCGTACTCCTTGAGGATGTCGTTCTGGATCGTCCCGGTGAGCTTGGCGCGCGGGACGCCCTTGCGCTCGGCGGCGGCCACGTAGAACGCCAGCAGGATCGCCGCCGTCCCGTTGATGGTGAAGCTGGTGCTGATCTGGTCCAGCGGGATGCCGTCGAAGAGGATCTCCGCGTCGGCGAGGGTGTCGACCGCGACGCCGACGCGGCCGACCTCCTCGCCGACTTCGGGGTCGTCGGAGTCGTACCCGCACTGCGTGGGCAGGTCGAGTGCCACCGACAGACCGGTCCCGCCCTGCTCCAGCAGGTAGCGGTAGCGGCGGTTGGACTCCTCCGCCGTGCCGAACCCGGAGTACTGGCGGAACGTCCACAGTTTCTTGCGGTAACCCGCGGCGAAGTTGCCGCGGGTGAAGGGGTACTCGCCCGGAGCCGGGGGGTCGGCCCCCTGGTCCGCCGGTCCGTAGACCGCCTCCAGGGGGATGCCGGACGAGGTCTGGACTGGGTCGTCGCTCATGCGGGTTCGTCCTTCATGAGTTCGAGCTTCTCGACCTTGCCGGTCGCGTTGAGCGGCAGTTCCTCCAGGAACTTCACCGACCTGGGCACCTTGAAGCCGGCCATCTTCTTCCGGCTCCAGGCGATGAGCTCCTCCTCGGTGAGTTCGCCCCGCCGGACCACGAACGCCTTGCCGACCTGGCCGAGGCGCTCGTCCGGCACCGGGACCACGGCCGCCTGGGCGACGGCCGGATGCTCCATGAGGAAGCCCTCGATCTCGGCCGGGTAGGCGTTGAAGCCGCCGACGATGAACATGTCCTTCTTGCGCCCGACGATGCGCAGGTAGCCGCGCTCGTCCTGGGTGCCGAGGTCGCCGGTGTGCAGCCAGCCGTCGGCGTCGATCGTCTCCGCGGTGGCCTCGGGGTCGTCGAAGTAGCCCTTCATGACCGTGTAGCCGCGGACGAGGACCTCGCCGTCGGAGGCGATCGTGGCCTCCACGCCGTCGCAGGGCCGGCCCACCGTGGTGGCGATGTCCTCGAACGAGTCACCGGGACGGGACGCGGTGCAGGTGCCCGCCTCGGTCAGCCCGTAGCCGGTCATGATCGTCTGGAACGGCAGCTCGGTCACGATCCGGCGGATCAGGTCCACCGGGATGTCGGCCGCGCCGGTCACGGCCGCGCGCAGCGAGGACAGGTCGTGCTTGCCCTCCGCGTGCGCCGCCAGCAGCGAGTGGTACAGCGTGGGCGGCCCCGGCAGCATCGTGATCTTCTCGGTCTCGATCAGCTCGAGCACCCGCGGGACGTCGAAGACGGGCACCGGGTGCACCGTGGCGCCGCGGATCATGGAGGCGATGCAGCCGGCCTTGTACCCGAAGATGTGGAAGAACGGGTTGACGATCATGTATCGGTCGCCCCGCCGCAGGTCGGCCAGGTCGCACCACTCGGAGTACAGCCGGAGCGTCTGGGTGTGCGTCATCATGACGCCCTTGGGCCGCCCGGTCGTCCCCGAGGTGAACATGATGTCGCAGACGTCGTCGCCGCGGCTCTCGCGCTCGAACGGCGAGCCGCTGGACAGGAAGTCCGACCGGATGTCGATGGTCGGCACCTCGGGCGGTCCGTCGTAGTCCTCGCCGAGGAAGCCGCGCTGCGCCAGGACCAGCTTGGCCCCGCTGCGGCGGATGATGTCGTGGGACTCGTCGGCCTTGAACCGGGTGTTCACCGGGACCATCACGCCGCCGGCGGTCAGCAGGCCGAACGCCGCGATGATCCACTCCGCCGAGTTGGGCGCCCAGATCGCCGCCCGGTCGCCCTTGCCGATCCCGGCCTCCGCGAACGCGCCCGCGGCGACGCGGACCCGCTCGGTGAGCTCGGTGAAGGTGAGCCGGAGCGGCCCGTCGACGACCGCCTCGGCCGAGCCGAAGCGGTCGCCGGCGCTGAGCACCATCTGGGGGATGCTCTCCCAGGTCATACCGACATCATCCGGGCCAGGTTGCCACCCATGATCTTGGCCTTGTGGTCCTCGCTGAGGTCGGTGAGCTCCTTGATGTAGCTCGCCGGGTCGGCCAGGCCCTCGGGGTGGGGGTAGTCGGAGCCGAACAGCACCCGCTCGACGCCGAGGATGCCGGACAGCTCGGCCATGTCCTCTTCCCAGAACGGGCTGATGTGGATGTTGCGGCGGACCGCCTCGATCGGGTTCTCGCCGAACTCGTGCGGCATCTTCTTGTAGACGTCGGCGAGGTCGCTGAGCAGCGGCTTGAGCCAGGACGCGCCGTTCTCGATGACCGCGATCTTCAGGTCGGGGAAGCGGGTCAGGGCGCCGTGGCAGACCAGCGAGGCCACCGAGTCCTGGATCGGCCGCCACTCGTTCAGCTGCCGGAACGCGTTCGGCTTGAAGGGCAGCATCTCGTTGCGGTGGCCCTCCCAGTCGCTGGCGTACCGGGCGTAGCCGCTGTCGGAGGAGTGCAGGCCGACCACGACGCCGGTCTCCACGACGCGCTTCCAGAACGGGTCGAACTCCGGCAGCGCGAACGACCGCGGGCCGCGGAACCCCGGCACCGGCGCGGGGCGGACCAGGATGGCCTTGGCGCCGCGCTCCACGCACCAGTTGAGCTCGTCGATCGCCTTGTCCACGATCGGGAGCGTGATGACCGGCGTGGTGAAGATGCGGTCCCGGTAGTTGAACGACCACACCTCGAACAGCCACTCGTTGAGCGCGTGGATGACGGCGTGGATGAGCTCGGGGTCGTCCCGCATGCGCTCTTCGATGAGGCTGGCCAGCGTCGGGAACATCAGCGTGCGCTGGATGCCCTGCTCGTCCATCAGCTCCAGCCGGGGCTCCGGCTCGCGGAAGGCGGGGATCGACTTCATCGGCTCGCCGAAGATCTCGCGGCGGGTCTTCCCCTCGGGGTTGCCCACGCGGAAGTACTCCTCCATCGCCCCCGGACGGGCGACCACCTCGAAGGTGGGGTTGGGGATGTACTCGCTGATCTGGCCCCGGATCGCGATCTTCGTCCGGCCGCGCACCTGCACGTACTCGATCGCGCCGCTGTACTCCTTCGTGAGGTACCGGGTCAGCGCCTCCGGCGGCTCGTACAGGTGGTTGTCCGCGTCGAAGAGCGGATACGGCAGTTCACGTGAGGGCATCGAGATCCTCCCTTGCTTGATTTGAGAAGCCTATTCTCAAGTCTGTCGCGCTGCAATATCGGCCCGGAGAACGTACTTCTGAACCTTGCCGCTGGGGGTCCGCGGGAAGTCCTCCACGGCGTGCAGCTCCTCCGGCCACTTCTGCCGGGCCAGCCCGACCCGCTCCAGGTGGTCCCGCATCTGGTCGAGCGTGGGCGCCGTCGCGCCCGGCCGGGGCCGGACGAACGCCGCGGCGTGCTCGCCGAGCCGCACGTCGGGGGCGGCCACCACCACGGCCTCGGCGACGCCGGGCAGGGCCAGCAGCGCCTCCTCGACCTCCAGCGCGCTGATGTTCTCGCCGCCGCGGATGATGACGTCGGACTTGCGGTCGGTGATGGTGAGGTAGCCGTCCTCGTCGACCACGCCGATGTCACCCGTGCGGTACCAGCCGTCCTCGTCGAAGACCCTGGCGGTCAGCTCCGGATCGGTGTAGCCGAGGCACAGGTCGGGGCCGCGGCTGAGGATCTCGCCGTCCTCGGCGAGGCGGAACTCCACGCCGGTCATCGCGTCGCCGTCGGTGTAGAGCCGCTTGGCCTCGGGGGCGGTGTGCCGCGAGCCGGTGATCGACGGGTGCTCGGTGCTGCCGTACGAGCGGAACACCGTGATGCCGAGCTCGGTCAGCCTGGTGGTCACCGCCACCGGCACCGCCGCGCCGCCGAGGCCCGCGTACTTCATGTGCGCCAGGTGCTCCGGCCTGAAGTCGGGGTGGTCGAGCAGGCTGGTCATGAAGTACGCGGCGCCGCCGCCCACCGTGAGGCCGTCGCTCTCCATCAGCGCCAGCGCCTGGCCCGGGTCCCACACGTCGGCGAGGTTGATCGCCGCGCCGTCCAGGACGGGGATCAGGAAGGCGTTCAGCATGCCGATGAAGTGGCCGACGGGAGCGGCGGTGAGCTGCTTGCCGCGGTCGGGCGGGTAGAGCCCGGCGAGCTGGCGCGTCTCGAATCCCAGCGTGCGGTGGCTGTGCACCACGCCCTTGGGGTCGCGGGTGGTGCCCGAGGTGAACGCGATCAGGGCCGGGTCCGCGGGGTCGGCCGCGAGCGTCCCCTCGAAGGGCTCGCCGGCGAGCAGGTCGTCGAAGTCGCGGCCCACCACGCCGACCACGGGCACGTTCGCCGACAGTTCCGGCCGGTACTCCATGCGCCCGAAGCCCTCGGCGGTGACGAAGACCTTCGGCCGGACGCTCTCCAGGATGTAGCCGACCTCCTTACGCCCGTAGAAGTGGACGATCGGCACCACCACCGCACCCAGGAACGCCGACGCCCAGAAGACGGCCGCGGTCTCCACCCAGTTCGGCAACTGGAAGGCCACCACGTCGCCGGGGCCGACGCCCCGCTCGCGCAGCCCGGCGGCGAGCCTGCGGGCCATCCCGTCGACGTCGCGGAAGGTGCCCGACCAGGGCCGCACGGCAGAATGGACGCGGAACTCGGCGTCCGGAGCGGCCGCCAGCCCGCGGGCCAGCAGATCCCCGAGCGTGTCCCCGGTCCACCAGCCCTCCGCCTCGTAACGCTTGACCAGCTCTTCGGGGACGGTCCGCAGCCGAGCCATGTGAGCACTCCTTCCGCCGGCGATAATTGCACTCTCGCATGAAGAGAAGCTAGATTCCACCTATGGCGCGAGACCATGGCTTCCATCCGGTCCGGATCAAGCGGATCGTCCAGGAGACGGCGGACGCGCGCACGTACGTGCTCGACGCCCCGTTCCCCTACCGGGCAGGCCAGTTCCTGACCTTCAAGGCCTGCGGCACGCTGCGCAGCTACTCGATGTCGAGTTCGCCGGATACCGACGACGAGCTCATGACGACGGTGAAGCGCGTGCCCGGCGGCCTGGTCTCGAACTGGATGCACGACAACCTGGCGGAGGGCGACGAGCTGTCGGCCACCCTCCCGGCCGGGGTGTTCTGCCTGCGCGAGACCGAGGCCCCGCTGGTGGCCTTCTGCGGCGGCAGCGGGGTCACCCCGATCCTGTCGCTGGTCAAGAGCGCGCTGGCGACGACCGGCAGGCGGGTGCGGGTGCTGTCGGCCAACCGGGACGCCGGCTCCGTCATCTTCCGGGCGGCGCTGGACGAGCTGGCCGAGCGCCACCCGGACCGGTTCGAGATACGCCAACACCTGGACGACGCGGGCGGGTTCGTCACCGCCGGGCAGGTCCGCGAGTTCACCGGCGGCGACAGGGACGCCGACTTCTACCTGTGCGGGCCCGAGCCGTTCATGGACCTCGCCGAGGGCGCCCTGCTCGAGCACGGCGTCGACGCGGAGCAGATCTTCGCCGAGCGCTTCGAGCACTCCTCCGACTCCGCCGACCCGTCGGCCGCAGAGGAGAAGGAGGGCACGGTCACCATCGTGCTGGACGGCAAGCGCCGCACCGTCCCCCAGCACACGGGCGAGACGCTCCTGGAGAGCGCCCGCCGGGCCGGCCTCACCCCGCCCTTCTCCTGCGAGGCGGGCAACTGCGCCACGTGCATCGCCCAGATCACCCAGGGCGAGGCCAAGATGCGCGTCAACAACGCCCTGGACGACGACGAGGTCACCGAGGGCTGGGTCCTCACCTGCCAGGGCGAGCCGGTGACCCCCGAGGTCACGGTCGTCTACGAATGAGCCGCCGCACTCCCACCTCACCACTCCCACCTCACCACGGAGAGCCGCATGGTAGATCTTGAGCTGGAGCAGGGGCTGGCGGTCATCACCATCAACCGCCCCGAGGCCCGCAACGCCATCGCCCCGGCCACCATGGACGAGCTGGACAAGGCCCTCGACGCCGCGGCCGGCGCCCTGGCCCTGGTCATCACGGGCGCGGGCGACCGGGCGTTCGTCTCCGGCGGCGACCTGAAGCAGCTGGCCCTCATCCGGACCGAGGACGAGGCGCTGGCCATGGCGCTGCGGATGCGCGGCATCTGCGACCGCATCGCCGCCTTCCCCGGCCCGGTCGTCGCCGCGCTGAACGGGCACGCGCTGGGCGGCGGCGCCGAGGTCGCGGTGGCCGCCGACATCCGGATCGCCGCCGCCGACATCAAGATCGGCTTCAACCAGTCGACGCTGGCGATCATGCCCGCGTGGGGCGGCGCGGAACGGCTGGCCGCCCTGGTCGGCAGGGGCCGGGCGATCATGCTGGCGGGCGCCGGTACCCTGCTGGACGCCGCCGAGGCGCAGCGCGTCGGCCTGGTCGACCAGGTCCTGCCCCGGGACTCCTTCGAGGAGGGCTGGCGGGCCCTGGCCCGGTCGCTGGCCACCGTGCCGGCGGGCGAGATCAAGCGGGTGGCCTCCGGGTCGGTGCCCGCGCAGGAGGCGGCGCGCGCGTTCGCGCGCCTGTGGGTGGCCGACGAGCACTGGGAGGCCGCGGAGAGGGTGATGAACCGTGCCAGATGAGCGAGACGGGGTGCCGGGCGATGTGCTGGTCGAGGAGGGGCCGCTGGGCCTGATCGTGCGCCCGCGCGGCGCCGCCGCCGGTCCGGTCGTCCTGTACGTGCACGGCGACCGGCATCTCACCGGCGACCCCGAGGCGGCGCTCGACACCGCCGGGCGGCTCGCCCGGCGAACGGGCACGACGGTCGTGTGCGCACGCTACCGCGCCGCCTTCCCCACCGCCCTCGACGACGTCCAGGCCGCCTACACCGGCTGCGGCTCCACGGAGCCGGTGGCGGTGGCGGGCGAGGGCATCGGCGCGGGGCTGGTGGCGGCGCTGCTGGTCCGGCTGCGCGACTCCGGGGCGCCCATGCCCCGCCGCGCCGCGCTGGTCTCGGCGCTGCTCGACCTGAGCCTGCAGGCGGCCAGCCTCCAACTCAACGCGGCCGCCGATCCGGGCTTCGACCTCGCCGAACTGCGGCGGCGCGTGGCGGCCTACGCCGAGGGCACGGCGCTGACCGACCCGCTGCTGAGCCCGCTCTTCGCCAACCTGCACGGGCTGCCGCCCGTCCAGCTCCTGGTGGCGGGCACCGACCCCCTGCTGGACGACTCGCTGGCGTTCGCCGCCCGCGGGGCGCGCTCCGGCGTCACCGTGGACCTCCAGGTGCGGCCCGACGCGGCCGCGCTGCGCGCCGCGGCCGTGCCGGCCCTGGCCGCCTTCATCGGGGAGCGGTCCCCAGCAGCACCGACAGCACGTCCCGCATGATCTCGGGGTGGCCGGCCCGCTCCCGGTCGAGCAGCCACTGCTGCTGCATGCCGTCGATCATCGCCACCAGCGCGGTCGCGACGGCCTCGGGGCTCAGCCCGCTCGGCAGGCGGTCCCCGTACTGGGCGGCCAGCCGCCGGACGGTGCGCGCCCGCACCCGCTCGTAGTAGTCGCGGAAGTACTCCTGGGCCGGGTGCCCCTCGGTCACGCTCTCGGCGACCAGCACGCTGTAGACCTGCGCCAGGCCGGCGTTGGCCCGGTCGTAGGCGACGACCTCGGCCAGCTGGACCGGCCACTCGCCGACCGGGCGGTCGGCGGTCAGGGCCTCGCGGCTCGCCTCGTCCCGCAGCTCCAGAACCGCGGCCAGCAGCTTCTTCTTGCTCGGGAAGTAGTGCAGCACGCCCTGCCTGGTCAGTCCCACCCGCTCCGCGATCGCGTCGAGCGAGGTCCCCCGGTAGCCGCGTTCGGCGAACATCTCCAGGGCCGCGTCGAGGATCTCCTGGCGGCGGCTCGTCCCCATCCCACGTCCTTCCACGGCTACCTACCTACATGTAGGTAGGTGATGTTACCGTGCTCACACCAACGAGATCGATGGAGTGGCGGGAAGGACGGATGCCATGACCGAGGTGGCGATGGTCACGGGCGCCGCCGGCGAGATCGGTGAGGCCGTCGCGCGGCGGCTCGCCTCGGCGGGGGTCCGCTGCGTGCTGGTGGACCGCGATCCGGCGGTCCACGGGATCGCCGCCGGCATCGGCGGGGTCGCCGTGGCCGGCGACCTCAGCGACCCCGATCTGGCCACCCGGGCGGTCGCCCACGCCGGCGGGCGGCTCGACCTGCTCGTCCTGAACGCCGAGTCCGGCTGCGCGGACACCGACCCGGCCATGCTGGACCTGCGCGGCTACAAGTCGGTGGTGGCGGCGAACCAGCACGGCGTCGTGTACGCCCTGCGGGCCGCGCTCCCCCTGATGCGCCGCAGGCGCCGCGGCTCGATCGTGGTCACCGCCTCCGTCGCCGGGCTGGTCGGCCTGGAGACCGACCCGTTCCACACGATGACCACGCACGCGGTGATCGGCCTGGTCCGGGCGTCGGCGGGGCCGCTGGCCCGGGAGGGCATCCGGCTCAGCGCGGTCTGCGCCGACCCGTACTGCATCATGCCGGGCGGCCACGTCCACGACGGGACGGACGGGAGCGCCGGCGGGGAGATCGCCGAGGCCGTCGTGAACGCGCTGCGCACCGCCGAGCCGGGCTCGGAACTGGTGCTGCGCCCCGGCAGGCCGCTCGTCCCCTACGCGCCGGCCCCGCTCCCCTGAACGGCGGCGCGGGCCCGCCTTCCGCGGGCCCGCGCCTCGTCACGCTCCTCGTCCCCGCCCGCCGGCGCGTGCGCGCCGGCGGGCGGGCGCGCCCTCACACGACCGGGGCGGCGAAGGTCTTGATCTGCAGGAACTCCTCCAGGCCCTGGACGCCCATCTCGCGTCCGATGCCCGACTGCTTGTAGCCGCCGAACGGGGCGTTGGCGCCGAAGTAGTTGCCGCCGTTGATGCTGAAGGTGCCGCTGCGGATCCTGCGGGCCAGCGCGATGGCCCGCTCCTGGTCGCGGGAGAACACCGTGCCCGACAGGCCGTAGATCGTGCTGTTGGCGATGCGCACGGCGTCGTCGTCGTCCTCGTAGGGGATGACGGCCAGCACCGGGCCGAACACCTCGTCCTGCGCGATCTCGCTGTCGGGGTCGACGTTGCTCAGCAGGGTCGGCGCGTAGTGGAAGCCCGGCTCGGCCTTCTCGCCGCCGGTGACCAGCGTGGCGCCCGCCTCGACGGCCCGCTTGACCATGCCGTCCACCTTGTCGCGCTGCTTCTCGCTGATGAGCGGGCCCATGTAGGTCTTGGGGTGGGTCGGGTCGCCGTACCGGACCTTGCCCATCGCGGCCGCGACCTTCGCGGCGATCTCGTCGTGGCGGGCGCGGGGCACCAGCAGCCGGGAGGTGAGCGCGCAGCCCTGCCCGGCGTGCACGCAGATGCCGAACGCGGCGAACATCGCGGTGGCGTCGACGTCGGCGTCGTCGAGCAGGATCATCGCGGACTTGCCGCCCAGCTCCAGGAAGACCCGCTTGATCGTGCGGCTGGCCGCCGCCATGATCCGCCGGCCGGTCTCGGTGGAGCCGGTGAAGCTCACGATGTCCACGTCGGGGTGGGTGGTGAGCAGCTCGCCGACCTCGGTGCCGGAGGAGGACAGCACGTTCACCACGCCCGGCGGGATGTCGGTGTGCTCGGCGATCAGCTCGCCCAGCGCCAGCGTGGTCAGCGGGGTGTCGGGCGCGCCCTTGAGCACGACCGTGCACCCGGCGGCGAGCGCGGGGGCCAGCTTGGCCAGCGCGAGCTGGTTGGGGTAGTTGTACGGCAGGATGGCGCTGACGACGCCCCCGGCCTCCTTCTCGATCCAGCGCAGGTGGCGCTGCCCCATGCTCTCGACCTCGCCGATCTCCTCGCGCATCGGGAAGGTCCGCAGCAGGTCGGCGTAGAAGCGGACGATCTCCAGCGGGTCGTCCAGCTGGGCGCCGTGGGTGAGCTGGCGGGTCGCGCCGACCTCGCTGATCGTCAGCTCCCGCAGCTCCTCCTTGTGCTCGACCAGCGCGTCGTACAGCCGGTCCAGGGAGCGGATCCGGGCCTGCACGTCGGTGGCCCAGTCCGTGGTGTCGAAGGCGCGGCGGGCGGCCTCGATGGCGGCCTCGGCCTGCGCCCTGGTGGCCTCCGGCGCCTCGCCGACCAGCTCCCCGGTCGCGGGGTTGCGGGAGGGGAAGGTCTGTTCGCCCTCGACCAGCTTTCCATCAATGAGCAGGCGCTTCACGGCGGCACCACTTTCCATCGTCGGCGTCTCCACCACCGGGCACCCTGCCGTTTCGGCGGTCCCGCCGGCCTCGGGCGCTCGACGGCCAGTACCAGTGAAAACTACATTCTCAGCTGATGTGAATCAAGCATCCGAGAATGAGAACGGATTCACCGCCAGCACCGCCGGGTGACGGCCACCTCACTCCGCGCGCGGCGCGAGGCCGCCCGGGGGTTTCGTAGGGTCGAGCCCCGAGAGTAAGGTTCTCCCATTCGGAAGGGAGATTTCCATGACGGAGACGAGGGCTCTGTCCCCGAGTCTGGGGGTGGAGGTCACCGGCGTCGAGGACCTGCTCGACGACGCGCTGATCAGCCGGTGCCTCGAAGCGCTCAAGTGGCGCGGCGTCCTGCTCATCCGCGGCCTGCACCTGGACGACGAGGGCCAGCTCGCATTCAGCCGCAAGATCGGCGAAGTCGTCTCGCTGCGCGGCAAGGAGATCTTCACGGTCTCGCTGGACCCGTCCAAGAACCCGACGGCCGAGTACCTCAAGGGCACCTTCCACTGGCACCTCGACGGCACCAGCGACGAGGTGCCGATCAAGGCCACCACGCTGACCGCCCGGCACGTGGCCATGGTCGGCGGCGGGACCGAGTTCGCCAGCACCTACGCGGCCTACGAGAACCTGCCCGAGGGCGACCGCAAGCGCTACGACGGCCTGCGCGTGGTGCACAGCTTCGAGGCGTCCCAGCGGCTGGCCAACCCCGACGCGACCGAGGAGCAGATCAGGAGTTGGCGGACGCTCGGCTCCCGCGAGATGTCGCTGGTGTGGGAGCGCGGCGACGGCCGCCGCTCCCTGGTCAGCGGCACGACCGCCGACCACATCGTCGGCATGGACCCCGCCGAGAGCCGGGCGCTCCTGGACGAGCTCCTCGAATGGTGCACCCAGCCGCGCTTCTGCTACACCCACGACTGGGAGGTCGGCGACCTCGTGATGTGGGACAACACCGGGATCCTGCACCGGGCGCTGCCCTACGACGCCGCCTCGGAACGGACCCTCCACCGCACCACCATCGTCGGCGAGGAGGCTTTCGCGTGAGCGTGAAGACCGCAGTGGTGACCGGCGGCGCCTCGGGCATCGGGCTGGCCATCGCCGAACGACTCCGCGCCGACGGCCACAACGTCGCCGCCCTCGACCTCAACCCTTCCGGCCCCTCCTCCCACAAGGCCGACGTGACGGACCGGGCCCAGGTGGACGAGGCGCTGGCCGCCGTCCGGGAGGAGTTCGGCCCGATCACGATCCTGGTCAACGCGGCCGGGCAGGAGGGCTACAAGCGCTTCGTCAACCTGACGTTCGAGAAGTGGCAGCGGGTGATCGACGTCAACCTCAACGGCGTCTTCCACTGCGTCCAGGCCGTGCTGCCCGACATGCTGGAGGCCGGCTGGGGCCGGATCGTCAACATCTCCTCCTCCAGCGCGCACTCGGGCCAGCAGTACATGGCGCACTACGTGTCGGCCAAGTCGGCTGTCAACGGGCTGACCAAGGCGCTGGCCCTGGAGCTGGGCCCCGAGGGCATCACCGTGAACGCGGTGCCGCCCGGCTTCATCGACACCCCGATGCTGCGCAGGTCCGAGGAGCGCGGGCTGCTCGGCGGGTCGATCGACGACCACATCCAGCGGACCCCCGTCCGGAGGGTCGGCAGGCCCGAGGACCTCGCGGCGACCTGCTCGTTCCTGATCTCCGAGGAGGCCGGGTACATCACCGGGCAGATCATCGGCGTGAACGGAGGACGCAACACGTGACCCGCCGCCTCCCGCCCGTCCCCTACGAGGACTGGGACCCCGGCGCCATGTCGGTCCAGGGCGGCAAGCTGCCCCGGTCCAACGTGCTGGGGCTGCTCGCCCACCACCCGGCGCTCGCCAAGCGGTTCCTGCACTTCAACGACCATCTGCTGATCGCGTGCAGCCTTCCGGACCGCGACAAGGAGCTGGCGATCCTGCGCGTCGCCTGGGTTCGGCGCTGCAAGTACGAGTGGGCCTCGCACGTCCGGCTGGGGCGCAAGGCGGGCGTGACCGAGGAGGACATCGCCGGCGTGCGCACCGGCGCGCCCACGCTCATCAACCGGGCGGCCGACGAGCTTCTCGGCGGGCGGCCGCTGTCGGACGGGATCTACGCCGAGCTGGCCGAGCGCTACGACGAGCGCCAGCTCCTGGACTTCGTCTTCACTGTCGGCACCTACGCGATGCTCGCCCTGGTGTTCGAGACCTTCGAGGTCGAGCTCGACCCGGGGATCACCGACGAGAACTTCGATAGCGTGTGATGAGAATGCTATTCTCATCCAAGAAAGGAGTGTGACCATGCCGCACTTCCCCAAGCCGTCCGTGGGCAGCTGGACCGAGCAGTACCCCGAGCTCGGCACGGCCCCCGTGAACTACGAGGACTCCATCGACCCGGCCCACTACGAGGCCGAGCGCGAGGCGATCTTCAAGAAGACCTGGCTGAACATCGGCCGGGTGGAGCAGGTGCCGCGCGTCGGCAACTACTTCACCAAGGAGCTGGCCGTCGCCGACACCTCCATCGTCGTCGTGCGCGGCAAGGACAAGGAGATCCGCGCCTTCCACAACCTGTGCCGCCACCGCGGCAACAAGCTGGTGTGGAACGACTACCCCGGTGAGGAGGTCAGCGGCACCTGCCGCCAGTTCACCTGCAAGTACCACGCCTGGCGGTACGACCTCGAGGGCTCCCTGACCTTCGTCCAGCAGGAGGGCGAGTTCTTCGACCTCGACAAGAGCGAGTTCGGCCTCAAGCAGGTCCGCTGCGAGATCTGGGAGGGGTTCGTCTTCATCAACCTCGACCAGGACGCCGAGCCGCTGAAGCACTACCTCGGCGACCTGGCCAAGGGGATCGAGGGCTACCCCTTCCACGAGATGACCGAGGTCTTCAGCTACCGGGCCGAGGTCGGCAGCAACTGGAAGCTGTTCATCGACGCGTTCGCCGAGTTCTACCACGCGCCCGTCCTGCACCAGAAGCAGGCCACCAAGGAGGAGGCCGACAAGCTCCTGGGCTACGGCTTCGAGGCGCTGCACTACGAGATCAAGAGCCCGCACTCGATGGTCTCCTCGTGGGGCGGCATGTCCCCGCCCAAGGACCCGCGGATGGTCAAGCCGATCGAGCGGGTGCTGAAGAGCGGCCTGTTCGGCCCGTGGGAGCGCCCCGACATCGAGGGCGTCGAGCTCGACCAGCTGCCGCCCGGGGTCAACCCGGCCGGGCACCGGTCCTGGGGCGTGGACTCCTTCCACTTCTTCCCCAACTTCATGCTGCTGGTCTGGGCCCCGGGCTGGTACCTCACCTACCACTACTGGCCGACCGCGGTCGACCGCCACATCTTCGAGGGGAAGCTGTACTTCGTCCCCGCCAAGACGGCGCAGGAGCGGCTCCAGCACGAGCTGGCGGCGGTGACGTTCAAGGAGTACGCCCTCCAGGACTCCAACACCCTGGAGGCCACCCAGACGATGCTCAAGAGCCGGAGCGTCCTGGACTTCCCGCTCAACGACCAGGAGATCCTGCTCCGCCACCTGCACAAGGTGGCCGGCGACTACGTGAAGGAGCACAACAATGCTGCCGGCTGATTTCGCGGCGCTCGAGTCGTACAAGGAGTGGATCCTCCCCGGTGAGCCCGAGCGGTACGCCAAGCGGCTCGCCAGCTCGATGGAGGAGATGCAGGCGTTCTACGACGCCGCCTTCCCGCTGCTCGAGCAGGCGAACAAGCACCTGGAGACCTTCCCCATCGACGACCTGCCCGAGCCCGAGCGCAACCTGCTGCTGCTCATGTGCTCCCTGGTGATGGTGTCCTTCCCTGTCGAGGTCTGGAAGCAGGCGCGGGTGCCCGACAGCGGCGCCGCCTACCTCGACGTGATCGCCGAGCCGCGGATCTGATGGCGCTCACCCTCCGGGCGGCACGCGTCCTGCACGTCGAGACGGGAGAGTTCGAGACGCCGGGCTGGATCACCGTGGACGGCGACCGCATCACGGCGGTCGGCGGCGGCACCGGTCCGGCGGGCGGCGGCGAGGCGGGCGAGGTCCTGGACCTCGGCGACGTCACGCTGCTGCCCGGCCTGATGGACATGGAGGTCAACCTCCTGATGGGCGGCCGGGGCGAGACCGCCGTGCTCTCCCCCGTCCAGGACGACCCGCCCCTGCGGATGCTGCGTGCGGTGGGCAACGCCCGACGCACGCTGCGCGCGGGCTTCACCACCGTCCGCAACCTCGGCCTGTTCTGCAAGACCGGCGGCTACCTGCTGGACGTCGCCCTCGGCAAGGCCATCGACGCCGGCTGGGTCGACGGCCCCCGCGTCGTCCCGGCCGGCCACGCGATCAGCCCCACCGGCGGGCATCTGGACCCCACGATGTTCGCCGCCTACGCGCCCGGGATCATGCCCCTCTCCGTGGAGGAGGGCATCGCCAACGGGGTGGAGGAGGTCCGCAAGGCCGTCCGCTACCAGATCAAGCACGGCGCCAAGCTCATCAAGATCTGCGCGTCGGGCGGGGTGATGTCGCACACCGGGATCCCCGGGGCGCAGCACTACTCCGACGAGGAGCTGCGCGCCATCGCCGACGAGGCGCACCGGCGCGGGCTCAAGGTGGCGGCGCACACCCACGGCGCCGACGCCGTCCGCTCGGTGGTCGAGGCGGGCATCGACTGCATCGAGCACGCCTTCCTCATCGACGACGCGACGCTCGACCTCATGGCCGAGCGCGGCACCTGGCTGGTGCCGACGACGGCGCTGACCGAGGGCATGGACCTGTCGCACGCGGCGCCCGAGCTGAAGGCCAAGGCCGCGGAGATCTTCCCGCGCGCCCAGACGGTCATCGCCCGGGCCGCCAAGGCCGGCGTGAAGATCGCGGCCGGCACCGACGCGCCCGCGATCCCGCACGGCCGCAACGCCAGCGAGCTGGTCGCCATGGTCGAGCGCGGGATGACGCCGCTGCACGTGCTGCAGTCGGCGACCGTGAACGCGGCCGAGCTGATCAGCGCCGACGACCGCGGCCGGATCGCCGAGGGCCTCCTCGCCGACCTGATCGCGGTGCCCGGCAACCCGCTCGACGACATCACGGTCACCACCGATGTCCGCTTCGTAATGAAAGGAGGGAAGGTCTTCCATGACAAACGTTGAGGACGTCATCGAGATCCAGCAGCTGCTGGCCAAGTACGCGGTCTCGATCACCAAGAACGACATCGACGCGCTGCTGGAGGTTTTCACCCCCGACGGCACCTACAGCGCCTTCGGCGAGGCCTACCGGCTGGACGAGTTCCCCGCGCTGGTCGAGTCGGCGCCCAAGGGCCTGTTCATGGTCTCCACGCCGCTCCTGGACATCCAGGGCGACGAGGGCACCGGGGTGCAGAACCTGTGCTTCGTCGACCACTCCACCCACGACATGCGCATCGGCTACTACAACGACACCTACCTCAGGACGGCGGACGGCTGGCGGCTGCGCACCCGCGCCATGACGTTCATCCGCCGCAACGGTGAGCACAACTCGGGACGCCCGCACTCCCATGCGCGTCGATGAGTTCCGGACGGGGCTGCGGGCCTGGCTCGACGAGCACGACCTGCGCCCCGTCCACGACGGGTCGCTCGACGGGGAGATGGCGCAGCTCTCCCGGGTGCGCCGGGCGATGTTCGACGCGGGCTGGATGCGCTGGGGCTGGCCCGAGGACGCCGGCGGCCTGGGCGGGCCCACGATCCTGCGCGCGGTGCTCGGCGAGGAGCTCATGGCGCGCAACCTCGCCGACCCCGGCCTCTACACGCTGATCGAGGTGCTGGCGCCCACGCTGATCCGGTACGGGTCCCCCGACCTGCTGGCGTTCGTCCCGACGCTGCTGGCGGGCGAGGAGACCTGGTGCCAGGGGTTCTCCGAGCCCGGCGCGGGCAGCGACCTGGCCTCGCTGACCACCCGGGCCGTCCGGGACGGCGACGAGTGGGTGATCGACGGGCAGAAGGTGTGGACGTCCCTGGCCCAGTACGCGGAGCGGTGCGTGCTGCTGGCCCGCACCGGCAAGCCCGGCCACCGGGGCATCTCCGCGTTCCTGATGGACATGGACACCCCCGGGATCACCGTGCGGCCCATCGAGACCATGCACGGCAGGGACGAGTTCGCCGAGGTGTTCCTCGACGGCGTCCGGGTGCCCGCCGCGCGCATGCTCGGCACCGAGGGGCAGGGCTGGGAGATCGCGATGAGCATCCTCCCCGACGAGCGCTCCTCGTGCTTCTGGCAGCGGATCACCTACCTCTACACCCGGCTGGACCGGCTGCTGGCGGAGGACCACACGGCGTCGGCGCGGCAGATCGGCGAGGCGTACCTGGACCTGCACGCGGCGCGGTCGCGGTCCGGGCTCACCCAGCGCCGCCGCGACCGGGGGGAGACGCTCGGCGCGGAGACCTCGATCGACAAGATCCTCCTGCAGACCGCCGAGCAGCGCCTGTACGACACCGCGCGGGAGGCCCTGCCCGGCGAGATCGAGTACGGCTCCTCGCCCTGGCGCGAGGAGTTCCTCTACTCGCGGGCCTCCACCATCTACGGCGGCACCGCCGAGATCCAGCGCAACATCATCGCCAAGCGCCTGCTCTCCCTGGGGGACGAATGATCGAGGCCGCCGATCTGGCCCTGCTCTCCTCGGGCCTGCGCTCCGCCATGGAGTCGCACTCCCCCGACGGCCTGGACGCCGCCCTCGTCGAGCTGGGCTGGCACGACCTGCTGGAGGCGTCGCCGGACGAGGCGGTGGCGCTGGTCTTCGGGCTGCTCGGCGAGACGGGCGCGCACGCGCCCGTCCTCAACGACGTGCTGCTGCACGCGATGAAGCGCCCGCCCGGCGGCGTCGTGGCGCTGGCGGAGAGCGGCCTGGCCTTCGGGCGCCCCTGGGCGCCCTCGGAGGGGCTCGACCCGGAGCTCGGGCTGTCCCGGGTGGAGTGGGAGCCGCTGCCGGCGGAGGCGCTGGCGGCGGGCCGCAGGGCGCTGGGCTTCCAGCTCGTCGGCGCGGGCCGCACGGCCCTGGAGCTGGCCCGCGAGCACGCGCTGGCGCGGGAGCAGTTCGGGCGGCCGGTGGCCTCGTTCCAGGCGGTGCGCCACCGCCTGGCCGAGACGCTGGTCGCCCTGGAGGCGGCGGAGGCCGCGCTCGCCCACGCGGACGATCCCATGACCGCCAAGCTCGGCAAGGCCCTGGCGGGCCGGGCCGGGCTGACGACCGTGCGGAACTGCCAGCAGGTGCTCGCCGGCATCGGCTTCACCGCGGAGCACCGCTTCCACCGGTTCGTCCGCCGGATCCTCGTCCTGGACGACCTGCTGGGCTCGGCGGCCGTCCTGGCCACGGAGATCGGGGGGTCGGTGCTGGAGGGCCGCCGGGCGCCCCGGCTCGTCGATCTCTGAGGGCCGTCCTCCCGGACGCCGAGGGGGGTGGGACGCCTGACGGCGTCCCACCCCCCTCGTCCTCGTTCAGCGTTCTCGTTCAGCTCATCTGGGCAGGCCGAGGATGCGCTCGGCGATGATGTTGCGCTGGATCTCGGAGGTGCCCCCGGCGATCGTGCCGGCGAAGCTGCGGGTGTACCGCTCGAACCAGCTGCTGGTGAAGGGCTCGAAGCTCATGTGGTTGAACGGCGCGGTCTGCTCGGGATGGACCAGGCCGTCGGCTCCGCGCTCCTCCAGCGCGTGCAGGTTGCCCGCCTGCACCGCCTCCGAGCCGAGCAGCTTGAGCACCGACAGCTCCGCCGGGTCCCGGTCACCGCCCAGTTGCCGATAGCCCAGCAGCCGCAGCGCCTGCAGATCCATCTCCAGCGTGGCGTACCACTCCTGGTCGCTGCGGGCGTCCCGGAGCAGGTTCTCGAGCTGCTCGGCGAAGCTGAGCCACAGCAGGGTGCGCTCGTGGCCGAGGGAGCCGTGCGCCACGTTCCAGCCCTTGTTCAGCGGGCCGATCAGATTCTTCCGGGGCACCCGGACGTCGGTGAAGAAGACCTCGTTGAAGTCCAGGTCCTCGGGGTCGGCGATGGACCCGAAGGGCCTGCGCACCACGCCCTCGGCGGCGGTGGGGATGAGCAGGACGCTGATGCCCTTGTGCTTGGGAGCCTCGGGATCGGTCCGCACGAACGTCAGCAGCACGTCGGCGTCATGGGCGCCCGACGTCCACACCTTCTGCCCGTTCACCACGAACTCGTCACCGTCCAGGACGGCACGCGTGCGCAGCCCGGCCAGGTCGGAACCGGCACCGGGCTCGCTCATGCCCAGGGCCGCGGTGATCTCGGCCCGAAGGATGGGGACGGCCCACTCGCGCTTCTGCTCCTCGGTCCCGAACGTCAGGATCGAGGCCGCGATGATGCCCAGGCCCTGCGGGTTGAAGCTGTGGTAGATCCGCCGCCTCGACAGTTCCTCGAGGTGGGCGAGTTGCTGCGGGAGGGTGGCGTTGCGGCCGCCGAACTCGGGCGGGTTGCCGGGAAGCAGCCAGCCCGCGTCGAACAGCTTGCGCTGCCACCGCCTCGCCCATTCCGGCACGTCGGCGCTGGAGCGGGCGCGGGGGATGGCCTCTTCCTCGCTCGGCAGGTTCGCGTCCAGGAAGGCGGAGAACTCGGCGCGGAACTTCTCGAGTTCGGGGTCGATTCCGAGTTTCACGCGACCAGCGCCTTCCTGTGCACCGACGCGGTACCCAGCAGCAGATCACACGCCTTCGCCCGCTTCAAATGCACCTGCACCTCGTTCTCCCACGTGAACCCCATCGCCCCGAACAACTGCAGCCCATGAGCGAACACCACCCGCTGACACTCCCCCGCCGCAGCCTTGGCCATCAACGCCGCCCGGCCACGACCCGCGTCGTCCTCCGCGATCGTCAACGCCGAGAAATACGCCAGCGCACGGGCCCGCTCGATCGCCACGTACATGTCTGCGGCCTTGTGCTTCACCGCCTGGAACGACCCGATCGGCACACCGAACTGCACCCGCTGCTTCACATGCTCCACCACCAGATCCAAAATCCGGCGGCAACTGCCGACGGCCGTGACCGCCAACCCCATCAACGCCAGATCCGGGACACCGGCGACCAGATCCTGCGCCTCCACATGCGCCACATGCAGCGTCGGATCGAAGACATCCACCCGCTTGGCCGCCAGATCCGCCCCGTTCACCACCACCACACCATCACCGGTCACCAACGCGACCTCATCCGCCCTGTCCGCGTCCAGCACGAACCGCCCGGTCCCGTCGCACACCGCCGTCCCCGCACCCTCGGGCAACCTGCCCGCCAGCGGAGCGAACCACGTCGCCGACGCCAAAAACGGCGTCGGATCGGCCACATACCCCAACTCCTCCAGCACGATCGCCAGCTCTACCGGCGGAGCCTCCAACCACCCCAACTCCCGGTACTGCGCCCACAACCGATCCTCCGGCAACGACCGCGACTTGGCCACCGTCTCCCGGACCATCTGCTGCAACAGCCGCTGATCCTCATCGAACTCGACATCCACCGGCGACCTCCACAAAGACGCACCGCAGAGAGATGCGATAGTATCATTCTCATTCTAGGGTAGTACCAGTCTCAAAGATGCAAGCAGCGATTCCGCCAGGCGCGGCGGGCACCTCCCCGGGCGTCGCGCGTCCCTACCGAGAAATGGAATAACGTTCTGTCCGTGACCGACGTCTCCGAAGGACCCGCCTGGCGCCAGCGCGCCGTCGAGCGATCCATCCGTGCCGTCAGACAGCGCGCCGAGCAGCGCGTGCAGCGCTTCCTGGACACGGCGCAGGAACTCATCGCCGAGAAGGGAACGACCGACTTCACCGTCCAGGAGATCGTCGACCGTTCGGAACAGTCCCTGCGCAGCTTCTACCAGCACTTCGACGGCAAGCACGAGCTCCTGCTCGCGCTGTTCGAGGACGCGCTCGCCACCTCGGCGGCCCGGATCCGGGAGGCGGCCGCCGCCGAGCCCGAGCCGATCCAGCGCCTCAAGGTCGCGGTGGAGATGCTGTACGAGTCCTCGCGCCCCGATCCGGACGTCCAGCGTCCGCTGTTCAACGACTTCGCGCTGCAACTCCTGGTCAAGCACCCCGCCGAGGTGACGGCCGCGCACGTCCCGCTGCTCACGCTCTTCACCGAGCTCATCGAGGACGCGGCCAAGGAGGGCACGATCTCCTCGGACAGGCCGCGCCGCCTGGCCGCGCTCGTCATGCAGACCACCATGTTCACCGCCCAGGCCAACGGCGCCGCGATCGCCGGCCACACCACGCCCGTCACGGCCGAAGAGGTGTGGCGGTTCTGCATCGGCGGCATCTCCGACCGTCCCGCCAAGTCCCGCCCGGCCCGCAAGAAGTAGGCCCCGGAACATGACGGTGCCGTCCCGCGGGCCCGCGGGACGGCACCGGGCGGACCCCTCAGGCGGCGCCCGTCCGCGCCCTCACCCCCGCGAGCAGGAACGTGACCAGGCGGTCGATGTCGGCGTCGGCGGGAACCTGCGCCTTGAAGAGGTAGAACTGCATGGCGTTGACCGACGCGCCGGCCACGGTCCGCGCGGCGTGCTGCGGGTCCTCGGCTCCCAGCGCGGCCGCGGGGGCGGTGAACAGCTCCGCCAGCGACTCCACGAGCACGACCGAGGCGTGCGGCTCGCCCGGCGACAGTCCGGTGGAGTTGCTCAGCACGGCTCGGGTCTTGCTGGCCAGCCCGGCGTCGGTCGCCTGCTTCATCACGGCCTCGACACCGGCGCGCAGCTGCCCCTCGGGGTCGCCGGCGCCGGCGATCCGGTGCCGGACGTAGCTGACCACGGTGCGCGCGCCCTGGTCGACGATCGCCTCCACCAGCTCGTCCTTGCTGGCGAAGTAGCGGTAGAAGGAGTCGTTGGACAGCCCGGCCGCGGCCACGATGTCGGCGACCCGGGGGCCGCGCCGGCCGTTGCCCTCGACCATCAGCGCCAGCCCGGCGTCCATGAGCGCCCGGACGTCGGACTCCGCGACCTCCTCCACCGCGGCGACCCGGCGGCGGACCGCCCGGTCGGCGAGCGTCCGCCCCGCCCGGCGGCCCTCGGCACCCTTATCGGAAGGCATGCGGCAATCCTCACGCTCGGTAGACGGGCCGGTCGGCCCTCCGCCGCCCGGCCACCCGTTCGTGAAAATGATATTCCCCCGGAGGAGAACGATGCTGACTCGGACCCGCGTGGCCGCCCGGACGGCCGTTCGGCGCCGCCAGAACGGCCGTACGGGCCGCGCTCCTTCCGAACGCGTGCGGGGCTAGCGCTGGTGGCCCATCCGGTCCAGGGCGGCGTCCGCGGCGTCCAGCACCACGCCCGTGGCGGCGCCCGCCGAGCCGGCGAGGTCGGCCACCAGCCGGACGTCCTTCTGGAGCAGCGGCCCGGCGTGGCCGGCCATCGCGTCGAGCGTCGCGCCCGCGGCGGCGACCCTGGTCAGCGCGAAGCTCGCGCCGCTGCCGTGGGAGAGCACCTCGGCGAGCCGGGAGGCCTCGACGCCGAGCCCGCGGCCCAGCTCCAGCAGGCTGGACGCGGTGCCCAGATGGGCCGTGAAGAGCAGGTTGTTCAGCAGCTTGGTGACCTGCCCGGACCCCAGGTCGCCCAGGTGCACCACGGGGTCGCCGTAGCTGGCGAACACCGGGCGGCAGCGCTCGACGACGTCGGCGTCCCCGCCCACCATCACCAGCAGGCGGCCCTCGGAGGCGGCCGGGCCGCCGCCGCTCACCGGCGCGTCGATCAGCGAGACGCCGCGCTCGGCCGCGGTCGCCGCCAGCCGGCGGCACGTGTCGGGGTGGACGGTGCTGTGCACCGCGATCACGCCGCCCTTAGCGAGCCCGGCCAGCACGCCGTTCTCGCCGGTGACGACCTCCTCCACGTCGGCGTCGCCGACGACGCAGAGGCAGACCAGGTCGCTGCCGGCGGCCAGCTCGGCCGGGGAGGCGGCCACCTCCGCGGGCTTGCCGCCGAACGGCTCCAGCGTGGCGGGCCGGCGCGCCCACAGCGTCGTCGGGTGGCCCGCGTCGATGATCCGGTGCGCCATGGGGGCGCCCTGGCTGCCGAGCCCGATGAACCCCACCCGCATCAGAGGACCTCCCCCGGGATCGCGGCGATCGGGGCGGCGAGGGCGGCGGCGCCGCGCGCCTCGGCTTGCTCGGTCATGTTCGCTCCGCTCATGGACGCTCCTTCGGGACTGAATCGTAGTTCATAAGTCTTGAATTGCATTCATCGAAACTGAATCATTGCCTAACAGACTGGGTGTGCGTACGATCTTCTGTGACCTGAGTCGCTCGAGGAGGTGATGGCCCAGGTCGGCGATGCGACCCGCGCCGCGGCCGGACCTCCGGGGACCGGGGACGCCGCCCGGCGGCGCGGCCCCGGTCGACCACCGCCGAACCGGGCCTCCGAGGCCTTCCGCTCCCACCGCCGGAACGGCCTTCCAGACGCGCTTTCACCGACGGCGATCCAATGATCACGCCCCCCGCAGCACACCGGAAGGGTCGCGTACGGAGCGGACCCGAACCGGCCGACGGCCGTCACCCGCTCCGGCGACGCAGGTCGGGCGGCAGACCACACGAGGAAGGACAGTGAACATGGGACGTGTCGAGGGGAAGGTCGCGTTCGTCACGGGAGCGGGGCGCGGCCAGGGCCGCAGCCACGCCGTGCGGCTGGCCGAAGAGGGCGCCGACATCATCGCGGTCGACATCTGCAAGGACTTCGAGACCGTCGGCTACAAGATGTCCGGCCCGGACGACCTGAAGGAGACCGTCCGCCTGGTCGAGGAGCTCGGGCGGCGCATCGTCGCGGTGCAGGCCGACGTGCGCGACGCCGCCCAGCTGCGCGACGCGCTGGAGCGCGGCGTGGCCGAGCTGGGCCGGCTCGACATCGTGGTGGCGCAGGCGGGCATCGCGCCGCTGCGCGGCGAGCCGCCGCTGCAGGCGTGGTCGGACGTCGTCGACGTCAACCTGATCGGGACGATCAACGCGATCCAGGCCGCCATCCCGCACCTGGGCGAGGGCGCCTCGATCATCGCGACCGGCTCGGCCGCGGCGCTGATGAACCACGGCATCGTGCAGACCCCGGGCTCCAACCCCGGCGGCGCCGGGTACGCCTACACCAAGCGCGCGCTGTCGGCCTACGTCCACGAGCTGGCCATCAACCTCGCGCCGCTGAAGATCCGGGCCAACGTCGTGCACCCGACGAACTGCAACACGCCGATGCTGCAGAGCGAGCCGATGTACCGGTCGTTCCGCCCGGACCTGGAGAACCCCACCCGCGAGGACGCCGAGCCCGCCTTCTACGTGCAGCAGGCCATGCCCGTCCCGCACATCGAGCCGCGGGAGGTCAGCGAGACCGTCCTGTACCTGGCCTCGGACGACTCCCGCTTCGTGACCGGAATGCAGATGCGCGTCGACGCCGGCGGCTATCTGAAGTGGCACGACTACCACGTCTGATCCCCAACACCCGAAAGGACATCACGTGAAGGTGCAGGTCGACTCGGAGCGCTGCCAGGGCCACACGCTCTGCGCCATGATCGCCCCCGAGAGCTTCGAGCTCAGCGACATCGACGGCCACTCCTCCCCCGTGCGGGAGGACGTGCCCGCCGACCAGGAGGCCAAGGTCGCCGAGGCCGTCAGCTCGTGCCCCGAACGGGCGATCTCGATCTCCTGAGCGCACGCCGGCGACCTGGGACGTCCACCCCCGGTCCCAGGCTCGGACCGGGCTCGGCGAGCGGCGGCCGGCCGGGCCGGTCACGTCCCACCGGTCGTCGGCGAGGCGGCGTCCTGAGCCGACGCGAGCGCGTTCACCCGGCCGGTGAGGCGGACGCCTGAGGCGAGCGTCACCGGCGGGATCGTCCGTTCCGGCCGATCGCGGGCCCGCCCCCGTGATCGGCCGGAACGGGACCGGAGCCGAGGAGGGCCGCCCGCTTTCGGCGAAGCGGGCGGCCCTTCTCTCGTCGACGGCGGCGGCGCGTCAGCCCACCGCGGCGGCGGCCTTCTCGGCGGGCGCCGCCTCCAGGGCCGGGGGCGCGGCCCGGCGTGCCGGGATGGCCAGGGTGATCGCCGCGGCCAGCAGCGCCCCGCCGCAGCCCATCAGGAGCCCGGTGCGGAAGCCGGCCTCGGACGGCAGGGTGTGGGCGCCCAGCCGCACGGTCATCTGCGCCAGCACGACGCCGACCACCGCGGCCGACACCGACGTGCCGATGGAGCGCATCAGGGTGTTGAAGCTGTTGGCCGAGGCGGTCTCCGACTTGGGCACCGCGCCCATGATCAGGGCGGGCATCGATCCGTAGGCCAGTCCCACGCCGACGCTGCAGATGCAGGTGACGGTCAGCAGTCCCCAGGTGGAGCCCAGCAGGAGCATGGACGAGGCGTACCCGAGCGCGATGACCAGGCTGCCGGTGAACAGCGTGACCTTGGGGCCGCGGGCGGCCGACAGCCGCGCGCCCAGCGGCGAGGTCACCATCATCATGAGGCCGCCCGGGGCCATCCACAGCCCGGTGGCCAGCATCGACTGGCCGAGGCCGAAACCGGTGGCCGCGGGCAGCTGCAGCAGCTGCGGAATGATCAGCGCCTGGCCGTACATGGCGAACCCGACGACGATGGAGGCCGCGTTGGTCAGCAGCACCTGGGGCCGGGCGGTGACCCGCAGGTCGACCAGCGGGTCGCCGGTGCGCAGCTCCCACCAGCCCCAGGCCGGCACGATCACCAGCGCGGCCGCGAGCAGCCCGAGGGTGGTCCCGCTCGTCCAGCCCCAGTCGGCGCCCTTGGAGACCGCCAGCAGCAGGCACACCAGCACGGTGCCCAGGCCGATCGCGCCGGCGACGTCGAACCGGCCCTCGGCGCGGGCGGGCGTGGCCGGCACCAGGCGCCAGATCAGCACCGCCACCAGGACGGCCAGCGCGGTCGAGCCCCAGAACAGCATCCGCCAGTCGGCGTACTCGGCGACGGCCGCGGCGACCGGCAGGCCGAGCGCCCCGCCGATCCCCATCGACGAGCTCATCAGCGCGATGGCCGAGCCGAGCCGCTCGGGCGGCAGCAGGTCGCGCAGCACGCTCACCCCGAGGGGGATCAGGGCCATGCCCACGCCCTGCAGCCCGCGGCCGATGATCATCGGGAGGACCGAGCCGGCCACGGCGCAGATCACCGATCCGGTGATGAGCGGCACCGTGCAGGCCAGCAGCACGCGGCGCTTTCCGTACAGGTCGCCGAGCCGTCCGATCACCGGCATGGCGACCGCCGCGGCCAGGAGCGTGGCCGTCACCACCCAGGAGGTGTTGGAGGCGGTGGAGTGCAGCAGCCGCGGCAGTTCGCCGATCAGCGGCACCACCAGGGTCTGCATGAGCGAGGCGACGATACCGGCCACCGCCAGCACGCCGACGATGCCGCCGGCCCGCTCGGTGGAGGTGGAATCCCCCACGAAATCCCCCTTTTATCGAGGTAAGAGCACAAGACGCCCCAGACTAGATATGCATCATACACACAATATGTGTCATACATATCAACTGTGATAGACCTACTGTTAACGAATGCGGAGCCGGGCACCGGACGCAGGAGATCCGGGAGGGGGCCTGACATGGACGATCCCACGCGACGGGTCGAGTACGAGACCATGCTCATCGGGCGGCACCGCGACATGAGCGTGGTCCGCGCGATCCACGGCGACCGCCATCTGGACCGCAGCGCCTACCTTCTCCTCAGCCGCATCCTGCTCGACGGGCCCATGTCCATCGGCCAGCTCAGCGAGGCGTTCGGCCTGGACGCCTCCACCCTCAACCGGCAGACCTCCGCCATGCTGCGGGCCGGGCTGGTCGAGCGCATCCCCGACCCGGAGGGCGGCATCGCCCGCAAGTTCCGCATCACCGACGAGGGCATGCGCCGGCTGGAGTACGAGCGCAACCAGAACCTCCAGGGCCTGCGGAAGGTCCTGGCCGACTGGACACCGGAGGAGATCTCCGCCTTCGCCGACCAGCTCAGGCGCTTCAACACCGACGTCGAACGCCTCGCCGGGCGCCCCTGGCCCCGTACCTGAGCCCGCCGCCCGGCCCGGAGCCCGGACCGGGACGGCGGGCGCTCGCGGTCAGCCGCCTTCGACGAAGGGGAAGATGCGCGTGAAGTCGGCGCCGGGCTCGGCCTCGGTGAACCTCTCCCACACCGAGGTCGTCACCGACCCGATCGACGCGGGACCGGCCTGCTCGCGAACGGCCTCCAGGTAGAGCCGCACGTCCTTGGTCATGAGCGCGTTGGTGAAGCCGGAGGCGTAGCGGCCGGTGAGCACGTGCTCGGGGAACTTGTCCCGGCTGGCGGCGCTCTGGCCGCTGGCCCCGTTCAGCACCTCCAGCATCGTGCCCATGTCGAGCCCGGCCGCCACGCCGAACGCGATCGCCTCGCTGGTGGCGGCCAGCGCGGTCGCCGACAGGAAGTTGTTGGCCAGCTTCAGCGCCTGGGCGGCCCCGGGCCGGTCGCCGACCCGGTGGCGGCGGTCGCTCAGCCCCGCGAGGACGGGCTCCACCTGCGCGCAGGCGTCGTCGGAGCCCGCGTACATCACCACGAGGGTGCGGGCGCGCGCCCCGGCCGGGCCGCCCGACACCGGCGCGTCGACGTAGCCGACGCCGCCGTCCGCGAGCGTCCTGGCGATGTCCTGCGCGGCGCGCGGCCCGATCGTGGAGGTGTCGACGACCTGCGCGGTGCGCCGCCCGGCCGCCGCGGCGATCTCGCCCGCGACCTGCGCGGAGACGGCGCCGTCCGGCAGGCTGAGCACGACGGCGTCCGCCTTCGCGGCCACCTGCGCCACGCCCGCGGCGGAGACGGCGCCCTCGGGCGTGCGCTCCGGGCCCGCGGCGTCGTAGGCGACCACCTCGAACCCCGCGCCGACCAGGTTCGCCGCCAGCGCGCCGCCCATGTTGCCCAGGCCCACGAAGCCGACCACCGTCATCGCCGGGCCTCCTCGCGCGCCTCGCGCACGGCCTTGATCGTCCGCTTGGCCGAGACCCCGGCGGGCGCCCCGGCGTAGGCGGCGATCTGGAACAGCAGCTCGTCGACCTCCGCGTCGGTGACGCCGGCCCGGTGGGAGCTGCTCGCGTGCAGGCGGAACTCCTCCATCCGTCCCAGCGCCGCCGTCATCGCCATCACCAGCAGGCTCCGGTCGCGCGGGGTGAGCGGCCCGCCCCGGGCCCACGCGCCCCAGGCCATCGCGGTGATGAAGTCCTGGAAATCGCGGCCGGCCTGGTCGGGGTCGGCGGTCACGCCGTCGACGTAGGCGTCGCCGAGCACCGCACGGCGCATCTCGCGCGCGGCGCGCAACGGGTCGGTCTCTTCCATGGGGTCTCCCGGGGCTCAGTGGAGGGACAGGCTGACGGACTTGATCTGGGCGTACTCGTGGAGGGCCTCGACGCCCTTCTCCCGCCCGTAGCCGCTCGACTTGAACCCGCCGAACGGCGTCTCGATGCCGAGGGCTCCCCCGTTCACCGCCACCTGGCCCGCGTCGATCCGCTCGGCCAGGCGCAGGCCGCGGCTCGCGTCCCCGCTCCAGACGGCGGCCACCAGGCCGTACTCGGTGTCGTTGGCGAGGGCGAGCGCCTCGTCCTCATCGGTGAACGGCATCGTGACCAGGACGGGCCCGAAGACCTCCTCGCGCGCGATCCGCGCGCCGGGCGACACCCCGGCGTAGACGGTCGGGCGCACGTACTGCCCCTGCGCGGCGGG
Source organism: Actinomadura rugatobispora (assembly GCF_055379765.1). Taxonomy (NCBI): domain Bacteria; kingdom Bacillati; phylum Actinomycetota; class Actinomycetes; order Streptosporangiales; family Thermomonosporaceae; genus Actinomadura; species Actinomadura rugatobispora. The sequence continues at coordinate 11,916,855 of NZ_AP029191.1, forward strand.
CCCGCTGTCGTAGGCGGCGCCGCCGGTCGCGGGCTCCAGGCCCGCGGACCGGGCCTCGGCGAAGTGGTCCAGCACCTTGCGGTACTGCGCCTCGGTGATGATCGGCCCGAAGTCGACGCCCGGTTCGAGCCGCTCGACCGCCTCCACCACGGCCGCGACCACCTGGTCGTGCACCGGGGCCTCGACCAGCAGCCGGGTGGTGGCCGAGCACACCTGGCCGGCGTTCATCGCCACCGCCTGGACGGCCGCGGCGACCGCCCGGTCGAGCCGCGCGTCGGCGAACACCACGATCGGCGACTTGCCGCCGAGTTCGAGGGTGAGGGGCACGAGCCGGCCGGCCGCGATCCCGGCCAGGTGGCGCCCGGTGGGGACCGAGCCGGTGAACGCGATGCGCCGGACCCCCGGATGGGCCGCCAGCGGCGTGCCGACGTCGGGACCGGTGCCCGTCACCACGTTCAGCAGGCCGTCGGGAAGGCCCGCCTCGCGGGTCAGCCGCGCCAGGTGCAGCGTCGAGACGGAGGTCAGCTCGGAGGGCTTGGCCACCACGGCGTTGCCCGCGGCGAGCGCGGGGGCCAGGGCGCGGCACGCCTGGTTCAGCGGCAGGTTCCAGGGGGTGATCGCGGCGACGACGCCGTACGGCTCGAGCCGGGTGTAGGTGTGGTGGCCGGCGCCCTGGTCGATCACGCGCCCGTGGTGGGCGCGCAGGACGCCCGCGTAGTAGCGGAAATAGGCGGCCGACATGTCGGCCTCCACGCGGAGCTGCGCCGGGACCTTCCCCGTGCACGCCCGCTCCGCCTCCATCAGCTCGGCGGCTCCGGACTCGATCGCGTCGGCCACCCGGTGGAGCGTTTCGGACCGTTCCGCACCGGAACGCCGCGCCCAGTCCGGCTGGGCCGACGCCGCGGCCGCGACGGCGGCGTCGACGTCGGCCGCGGAGCCCGCGGCGATCTCGTCGCCGGGCCGCCGGGTCGCCGGATCCAGTGTGGGCAGGTACCCGCCGGTCGCGGGCTCGACCGCCTTGCCGCCGATCCAGTGCTCATGGCGAACCGGCATCGACACTCCCTCTCACGGATGAGAATAAGCTTCTCACTATTGCAATCCGGACTCTAATGGACCGGAAACCGCTCGGGAAGTCCCGGGGTGCCGGGAGGGCGGTCAGACGGGCCGCCGGCCCTCCTGGTCGCGCGGCACCGACTCGCCCTCGAGCCGCCCGAGCCAGCGCTCGACGAACGCCTCGGTCTCCTCGTGCCCCTCGGCGAGACCGAGCGCGTCCTCCATGACCAGCACCCGGGACAGGCTCGTCATGACCACCATGAGGACCAGGGGCGGGAACTCGCGGGTGTCGATCCCGTAGCGCCCCAGCACCTCCGACAGCCCCTCGACCTGCTCGCGGCGGAACTGCTCGGCGTACCGCGCCATCTGGGCCCGCAGTTCCTTGCGGTGGTTGGCGAGGGCGGCGAACTCCATCGTGAACGCCGTGCCCGCCGAATCGGTGCTGTACTCCCACAGCGCCCGCAGCGGCTGGGAGGAGGCCAGGGCCTGCGCCTGCCGCCGCAGCCCCTCCTCCGCGCGGCGCCGGAACATCTCCAGGAACAGCTCGTCCATCGTCCGGAAGTAGTAGTGGACGAGCTGGGGCTTCAGGCCGGCCTTCTCGGCGACGCGCCGCGAGCTGACCGCGGCGTACCCCTCCTCCAGCATCAGCCGCTCCGCCGCGTCCAGCAGAACCGTCCGGTTCTTGGCCTCGGGTGACCCGATTCTCCGCGGCGATGCCATGTCCGTCCCACTCCCAGTTCTCCGGCTCCCACCAGCGGGAACTCCCGAACATGGTAGCGACGCCGGCACCTGCCCATTGCGGCGCCATCGGTACCGTGAGAAGTTATTTCTCAGTGCGAAAGAGCACAGTTCTCGTCAGCTCTCGAGCCGGGGTCGCGTGAAGCGGACCCCTCTCGGCCGCACGGGACGGCCCGAGGAGGTCGCCGCCGTGCACGACCGGACCGGCTGAGCGCCGCGGCAGTGTGACCTTGACCTCACCTGGCCTGCATGTTAAGTAAATACTCACTAATGCTTGTCGACTGTTCAGCATCGCCGGGAAGAGGAGCCACCCGATGCCAGGACCGGGACCGGTGGGCCGGTGAGTGAGGGCGTGCAGGCGGCCGCGGCTCGTTATGTCGGGACGCGTGTGCCGCGGGTGGAGGATCCGCGGTTGCTGACCGGTCATGGCACGTATGTGGACGATGTGGTGCGGCCGGGGATGTTGCACGCGTGTTTTGTGCGCAGTCCGCTGGCGCGTGGCCGGATCACCGGTGTGGATGCCTCTGAGGCGTTGGCGCTGGAGGGTGTGCATGCGGTGTTCACGGCGGAGGATCTCCATCCGGGTGTGCACGAGGCGTGGTACACGCTGATCGGCAAGGACGTTCCGGACACGCCGCGGCCTCCGATGGCCGAGGGTGAGGTGCGTTTCGTCGGCGATCCGGTGGCGCTGGTGGTGGCCGATGACCGGTATCTGGCCGAGGACGCGGCGGAGCTGGTGGTGGTCGACTACGACCCGCTGACTCCGGTCGTCGACTACGTCACCGCGCAGGATTCCGAGGAACTGGTGCACGAGGGCTACCCGCGCAACGTCGCGGGCCGGCGCACCGGGACTCCCCCCAAGCAACTCGCACCCGTCTTCGACGAGGCCGCGCTGGTGGTACGCGAGACCCTGTACCAGCAGGCCCACGCCGCTGTGCCCATCGAGACGCGCGGGATGGTGGCGGAGTGGTCGGCCACCGAGCGCGAGCTGACGATCTGGACGGCGACTCAGTCGCCGCACGAGGTGCGCCTGTTCTGCTCCCGGCTGCTGGGGCTGCCCGAGCACCGGGTGCGGGTGGTGATGCGCGACACCGGCGGCGGTTTCGGCCAGAAGGTCATGCCACTGCGCGAGGACATGTGCGTCATGCTCGCGGCGTTGAAGGTGCCGGGTCCGTTGAAGTGGATCGAGGACCGGCGGGAGAACCTGATGTCGGCCGGCAAGGCCCGGCACGAGCACGCCGACGCGCGGATCGCCTTCGACTCCGAGGGCGCGATCCTGGCCGCGACGATCGACTACGTCCAGGACGTGGGCGCCTACCCGGTGCCGTACCCCGTCGGAACGGCCACCGTCGTGGGCATGCTCTTCCCCGGCCCCTACCGGGTCCCGCGGAGCGGGTTCTCCGCCACGTCGGTGTTCTCCAACACCGCCGGCCGCACGGCCTACCGGGGCCCCTGGCAGTTCGAGTCGGTGACGCGCGAGGTGCTCCTGGACATCGCCGCGCGCCGGATGGGCATCGACCCGGCCGAACTGCGGCGCCGGAACCTGCTGCGCCGCGACGAGCTTCCCTTCACCAATCCGAACGGGATGCCGTACAGCGATATCACGCCGTCGGAGACGTTCGAGCAGGCGTTGAAGATGCTGGATTACGAGGCGTTCCGGCGTGAGCAGGAGCTGGCGCGGGCGCAGGGCCGGTATCTGGGTGTCGGTACGTGCACGTATGTGGAGCCGACGACCAGTGCGATGGGGTTGCACGCGACCGAGGGCGCGACGATCCGGATCGAGCCCTCGGGCAAGGTGAACGTCTACGTCTCGGGCGGCTCCAGCGGGAACAGCATCGAGACGACGGTGGTGCAGCTGACCGCCGACGCGCTGGGGGTGGACATCGCCGATGTGCACACCATCCAGGGGGACACGGCGGTGACGCCGTTCGGTGGCGGTACGGCGGGGAGCCGGTCGGGGTCGATGACGGCGGGGGCGGTGGCCGAGACCGCCTCGGTGCTGCGGGAGCGGATCGTGGCGATCGCCGCGCACCGCCTGGAGGCCGCGGCCTCCGACATCGAGTTGTCGGGCGGGCGGGCGTCGGTGCGCGGTGTGCCCGGGTCGGGGGTGTCGCTGGCGGAGATCTCCAACCTGGCCTACTTCCAGCCCGAGGCGTTGCCGGCGGGGGTTCCGGCGGGGTTGGAGGCCAGTGGCCGCTACAAGCCCGAGCATCCGATCATCTGGGCCAATGCCACGCATCTGTGCACGTGCGAGGTGGACGTGGTGACCGGTGAGGTGCGGTTGCTGCGGTTCATCGTGAGCGAGGACTGCGGTCCGATGATCAATCCGAGTGTGGTGGAGGGGCAGATCGCGGGCGGGACGGTGCAGGGGATCGGCGGGGCGCTGTACGAGCATCTGGCCTATGACGGCGAGGGCAACCCGATCGCGACGACGTTCATGGACTATCTGCTGCCCACGGCGTTGGAGGTGCCCGATATCGAGTACGGGCACATCGAGACCGACTCGCCGGGTCCGGGCGGGTACAAGGGCGCGGGTGAGGGCGGTGCGATCGGGGCGCCGCCGGCGGTGATCAACGCGGTCGCCGACGCGCTGGCCCCGTTCGGCGCGGAGATCACCCGGCTGCCGATCACCCCGGAGTCGATCGTGGAGATCGTCCGCCGCGGCACCGGCAGCGGGGCGGAGGCCAAATGAAACCGGCGGCTTTCGAGTACCACGCCCCCGCGAGCGTGCAGGAGGCGGTGGGGTTGCTGGCGGAGCTGGGCGAGGACGCCAAGGCCATCGCCGGCGGCCAGAGCCTGGTCCCCATGCTCGCCCTGCGGCTGGCGGTACTGGATCACCTGGTGGATCTGCGCCGGTTGGAGGAGTTGCGCGGGATCGAGCAACGCGATGGCGGGGTGTGGATCGGCGCGGGCACCACCCAGGCGACGATCCAGCGGTCGGCCGAAGTGGGCCGCGGGGTGCCGTTGCTGGCGCGGGCCACGCCGCTGATCGGGCATTTCCAGATCCGCAACCGCGGCACCCTGGGCGGCTCGATCGCGCACGCCGACGCCGCCGCCGAGTACCCCGCCGTCGCGCTGGCCCTGGACGCCCGGCTGGAGGCGACCTCACCGCGCGGCGCGCGCACCATCGCCGCCCGCGACTTCTTCCAGGGCATGTGGAGCACCGCACTGCAGGCCGATGAACTGCTGACGGGCGTGCTCTTCCCCCAGTGGGGGCCGCGCAGCGGGTTCGCGATCGAGGAGTTCGCCCGCCGCGGCGGCGACTTCGCCATCGCCGGCGCCGCCGTCGCCGTCCAGCTCGACACCGACGACCGGATCGCCCGCTGCGGCATCGGCCTGTTCGGGCTCGGGCAGGCCGCACTGCGCGCCACCACCACCGAAACGCAACTGACCGGCTCCGCCGCCGACGTCCCGGCGGGGGACGTCGGCGACAGCGCCATGGCGGAGTTGGACTCGGTTCCTTCCGATCTGCACGGGTCCGCCGATTACCGCAAACACGTCGGCGCGGCCATGGTGGCGCGCGCCTGGGAACGGGCCGTCCAGGAGGCCGGAGTGCAGGAGGCGAGCAATGCCTGAGGTCGAGATCGGGATGCGGGTCAATGGCCGGTCGCGGCGGGCGAGCGTGCCGGCCCGGCTCACCCTGGCCGACTACCTGCGCGAGCACTGCGGCCTGACCGGCACCCACCTGGGCTGCGAACACGGCGTCTGCGGCGCCTGCTCGGTCCTCATGGACGGCGAGGCCGTCCGCGCCTGCCTCGTCTTCGCCGTCCAGGCCGACGGCGCCGACATCACCACCATCGAAGGCATCGCCTCCCCCGACGGCACCCTGTCCCCCCTCCAGGACGCCTTCCGCGAACACCACGGCCTGCAATGCGGCTTCTGCACCCCCGGATTCATCGTCTCGGCCACCGCGTTCCTGCGCGAACACCCCGACCCCACCGACGACCAGATCCGCGAGGGCCTGTCAGGCAACCTGTGCCGCTGCACCGGCTACCAGGGAATCATCAACGCCGTCCGCGCCGCCGCACGCACCAACGCCGACAGCAACCGCTTGGAATGAGGTAACGATGGCTGGACGAGTCGAAGGCAAGGTGGCCTTCATCACCGGTGCGGCGCGCGGCCAAGGACGTGCTCACGCCGTGCGCCTGGCCCAGGAGGGCGCCGACATCATCGCGGTCGACATCTGCGAGCAGGTCGACACCGTTCAGATCCCGATGTCCACCCCCGAAGACCTCGACGAGACCGTCGCCCAGGTCAAGGCACTGGGCCGGCGCATCATCGCCTCCAAGGCCGACGTGCGCGACCTCGACGCGCTGAAGGCCGCCGTCGACGAAGGGGTCACGCAGCTGGGCCGCCTGGACATCGCCATCGCCAACGCCGGCCTCGCCGCCCCGGGCGCCCAGATCGAGCGCATGAACCCCAAGCTCTGGAAGGACTCCATCGACGTCAACCTCACCGGGGTCTACCACACCGCCCAAGCCTCGATCCCGCACATCGTCGAGGGCGGCCGCGGCGGCTCGATCGTCATCACCAGTTCGGTCGGCGGCCTCAAGGCCCACCCCCACGTCGGCAACTACGTCTCCGCCAAGCACGGCGTCGTCGGCCTCATGCGCACCCTGGCCGTGGAGCTCGCCCAGCACAGCATCCGCGTCAACTCCCTGCACCCCACCCAGGTGAACACGCCGATGCTGATCAACGACATGACCTTTCGCATGTTCCGCCCCGACCTGGAAAACCCGACCGCGGAGGACATGGCGCCGGTCTCCCAGATGATGAACGCGCTCCCGGTCCCCTGGGTGGAGGCGGAGGACATCGCCAACGCCGCCCTCTTCCTGGTCTCGGACGAGGCCCGTTACATCACCGGCGTCACCCTGCCCGTCGACGCCGGGGCCATGCTGAAGTAGCGGGCCCTCGCGCCGGTCAGCGGCCGGGACGGTTCCTGGGGAGTCCGAGCTCGCGTTCGGCGATGATGTCGCGCAGGATCTCGCTCGTCCCGCCGTAGACCGTGGTCACCACGGCCGCGCGGAAGTCGTGCTCGAACATGCCGCCGGCCGGCGCGTCCGCGGCCTCCGGGGCCAGCACGCCCTCGGCGCCCAGGATGTCGAGGGCGTCGCTGTAGTGCCGTTGCGCCATCTCGCTCCAGAAGAGCTTGCGCATGGACCCTTCGGTGCCCGGGACGCCCCCCTTGGAGGCCCGCCAGTTCATCCACTGGCCCAGCAGCCGCGAGACCTCCTCGTCGACGGCCATCCGGCCGATCCGCTCGGCGGCGAGGGGGTCGTCGAGGACGGCGGTCCCGTCGGGGCGGCGCGCCTCGCGGGCCCAGGCGGTGAGGTCCTCCGAGAGCGTCTGGTCGACGGAGGCGGGACCGGCCACGCCCCGCTCGTACACCAGGGCGACCCGCATGACGTTCCAGCCCTCGTCGACCCCGCCGATGCGGGCCGAGTCGGGGATGCGGACGTCGGTGTAGAAGGTGGCGTTGGTGACCTGGCCGCCCAGGGTGTGGATCGGCTGGAGCTCGAAGCCGGGGGCGTCCGTCGGCACCAGGAACAGCGTCAGGCCCTTGTGCTTGGGCACGTCGTGGTTCGTCCGCGCGAGGACGAAGACGTGGCTGCACACCTGCGCGGTGCTGGTGAACATCTTCTGGCCGTTGACGACCCACTCGTCGCCGTCCCGGACGGCGGTCGTCTTGGCCGCGGCCACGTCCGAGCCGGAGTCGGGCTCGCTGTAGCCGAGCGCGATCAGCATGTCGCCGCGCAGCGCGGCGGGCAGGCACTGGCGCTTCTGCTCGTCGGTGCCGACGTGCTCGATCGTGTGGGTCACCATGGTCGTGGTCGACCAGCCGTCGAAGTGCAGGCCCAGCTGGGCGCACTCGTCGAAGACGGTCCGGGCGAAGTCGGGGTCGACGTCGCTGCCGCCGTACTCCTCGGGCCAGCCGGCGGCGAGGATGCCGTCGCGCGCGAGCAGCGCGTGCAGCTCGTTGGTCTGGTGGCAGCCGGTGCGGCGCTGCTCCTCGACCCACTCCGGCTTCACGTTGGCCTCGACCCAGGCGCGCGCCGCGTCGCGGTGCGCGGCCAGCTCGTCGGAATCCCAGAAATCCATCCTCACCCTTCCGTCGGGTCGAACAGGCGGCGGGGCAGCTGCGCGTAGACCGCGCGGGGATCGCCGGCGAGCAGCGGCCAGGCCTTGGCGCGCCGGAAGTACAGCTGGACGTCGTACTCGAGGGTGTAGCCGTAGCCGCCGTGGAAGTGCAGGCTGTCGGAGGCCGTCTTGAACGCGGTCTCCGAGGCGAACAGCAGCGACATCGCGGCGAGTTCGGCGGCCTTCGGCAGGCCCTCGTCGAGCGCCCACGCCGCCTTGTAGGCCAGCAGCCGGGCCCCTTCGAGGGCGGTGGTGCTGTCGGCCAGACGGTGCTGAATCGTCTGGAAGCCGCCGATGAGGACGCCGAACGCCCGGCGCTCCAGGACGTAGGCGATGCCGAGTTCGAGGGCTCTGGACGCGATGCCCACGAGCGCCGCCCCGGTCAGCATCCGCCAGTGGTGCACGGCGCGGTCGTGGACGGCGGTGGCCTCCGGGCCCTTCGCCAGCACGACCGCCCCCGCCTCGTCCACGCGGCGGTCGGCGATCGGCATCGCGCCGAGGTTGGGGACGGGCTCGGCGGGGCCGCCCGTCACCGGGACGGCCAGCAGTTCGTCGCCGCGCAGCACGACGACGAGGTCGGCCACCGCGCCGGCCGGGACCAGGCGGGCGACGTCACCGGTGACCGGGTGCAGCGCCAGGGTCGCCAGCGCCTCGCCGCCGACGGCGCGTGACACCAGCGGGTCCAGGTCCGCTCCCCCGGGCACCGAGGCGAGCACGAGGTTGGCGACCGCCGCCTCGATCAGCGGTACCGGCGCCAGCGACCGTCCCAGGCACTCGGCGGCGATGGCCAGTTCCACCCATCCGGCTCCGCCGCCGCCCCGGTCCTCGGGGACGGCGATCGCGCCGAGCCCCATCTCGACCGCCTTGCGCCACAGGGCGGCGTCGAACCCGAGGGGTTCGGCGGCCCGGACGACCTCGGGCGGCGACTCCTTCTCGAAGAACTCACGCAGAGTGACGCGCAGCGCTTCCTGCTCGTCGGAGAAATCCAGGTCCACGAACGGCTACCTCCGCGACGCTCTAACTCGTTCAGGGCGGCCCACGCGACGATACGCGCCGGGTACCAGGTACGGCAATAGTACTTGCAATAGATGAGAGGATTGTTCTCATCATAGGGGGGCGTCCGCCCGGAGCCGCGGACGGCGAGCGGAGGCCCGGCGAAGCCGCGGTCCGGCGAACGGCACCCGTCCCGCGCCGTCCGCACGCCCGTGACCTGTACGGCTCCTACAAAGAGCGGCCCCTTCGATTGGGCGCACCGAGCAATGCCCGAAGGGCCCGCGGCCGCGTACGATGGACACAGAGAATGCGACTGTCGAGAGAAGAAAATGTTATTCTTCTAAGGTCGTCCGCTCTCGCCCCTGTTCGCACGCCGCTCTCATGACGGCGGCGGTCCGGAGCCCCCGTGCCCGCGACCGCGCAGGAAGGCGGGGAGGTGGTGGCGGTGACCCAGGCCCGACCCGCGGCCCGGCCGCGCCCGGCGCCGGGAATCCGATCCACCTGCTGTGCTGGTAAAGCCCAAGTGGCATCACGTTCCTGGGTGCCTCCCCCAGGGCGGGTGCTGCGTGTCGAGGAGGTCTTCCTCTGTGACCAAACAGGTCCAGCGACTCGACCGCGTCATCATCCGTTTCGCCGGGGACTCCGGTGACGGCATGCAGCTGACCGGTGACCGCTTCACCCAGGAGACGGCCGCGTTCGGCAACGACTTGTCGACGCTGCCGAACTTCCCGGCCGAGATCCGCGCCCCGGCCGGCACCCTGCCCGGGGTGTCCAGCTTCCAGCTGCACTTCGCCGACCACGACATCCTCACCCCAGGCGACGCGCCCAACGTCCTGGTCGCGATGAACCCCGCCGCGCTCAAGGCCAACCTGGCCGACCTGCCCCGCGGCGCCGACCTCATCGTCAACACCGACGAGTTCACCAAACGCAACCTGGCCAAGGTCGGCTACGCCGCCGACCCCGTCGAGGACGGGTCGTTGGAGGAGTACCGCGTCCACGCCCTCCCCCTGACCTCGATGACGGTGGGCGCGCTGGCCGACTTCGAGATCACCAAGAAGGACGCCGAGCGCGCCAAGAACATGTTCGCCCTCGGCCTGCTGTCCTGGCTCTACCACCGGCCGACCGAGGGGACCCTGGCGTTCCTGGAACGCAAGTTCGGCCGCAAACCCGAGATCATGAAGGCCAATATCGCCGCGTTCCAGGCCGGCTGGTCCTACGGCGAGACCACCGAGGCGTTCTCGGTCCAGTACGAGATCAAGCCCGCCGAGCACGCCCCGGGCCTGTACCGCAACATCACCGGCAACACTGCCCTGTCCTACGGCCTGGTCGCCGCCGGCCGCCAATCCGGCCTCAACATCTACCTGGGCTCCTACCCGATCACCCCGGCCTCCGACATCCTGCACGAGCTGTCCAAGCACAAGGCGTTCGGGGTGCGGACCTTCCAGGCCGAGGACGAGATCGCCGCGGTCGGCGCCGCGCTGGGCGCCTCCTTCGGCGGATCACTGGGCGTGACCACCACCTCCGGCCCCGGCATCGCGCTCAAGAGCGAGACCATCGGACTGGGCGTGGCCACCGAACTCCCGCTGCTGGTCATCGACGTCCAGCGCGCCGGGCCCTCCACCGGCCTGCCCACCAAGACCGAGCAGGCCGACCTGCTCCAGGCCATGCACGGCCGCAACGGCGAGGCCCCCGTCCCCGTCATCGCACCCCAATCCCCCTCCGACTGCTTCGACGCCGCACTGGAGGCAGCCCGGATCGCGGTCAAGTACCGCACCCCCGTCATCCTGCTCTCGGACGGCTACCTGGCCAACGGGTCCGAGCCGTGGAAGCTGCCGGATGTGGCGGATCTGCCGGTGATCGAGCCGGGGTTCGCCGAGGCGGGGCAGGAGGACTTCCAGCCCTTCCGCCGCGACCCCCAGACGCTCGCGCGGCCGTGGGCGATCCCGGGCACGCCCGGTCTGGAGCACCGGATCGGGGGGCTGGAGAAGGCCGACGGGACCGGGAACATCTCCTACGACCCGGCCAACCACGACACCATGGTCCGGCTGCGCCAGGCCAAGGTCGACGGCATCGCCGGCGACATCGCCCCCCTGCACGTCGACGACCCCGACGGGGCGGCGCGGGTGCTGGTACTGGGCTGGGGCGGCACCTACGGCGCCATCTCCGCCGGCGTCCGCCGCGTCCGCCGCGCCGGCCTGCACGTCGCCCAGGCCCACCTGCGCCACCTCAACCCCTTCCCCGCCAACACCGAACAGGTGCTGCGCTCCTACGACAAGGTGATCGTGCCCGAGATCAACCTCGGCCAGCTCGCGCTGCTGCTGCGCGGCCGGTACCTGATCGATGTGATCGGCTACAACCAGGTCCGCGGCCTGCCCTTCAAGGCCGAGGAACTGGAGAGCGTCATCCGGGATGTGATCGACAGTGAGTGACAACACCATGAACCGAACCAACGGGGCCAACGGCAACGGCGCGAACGGGGCGAACGGGCGGTCGGCGCTGTCGCTGGTGCCCAAGACCGACACCCCGCAGAAGATGAAGGACTTCAAGACCGACCAGGAAGTGCGCTGGTGCCCGGGCTGCGGCGACTACGCCATCCTGGCCGCCGTCCAGTCCTTCCTGCCCGAACTCGGCCTGCGCCGGGAGAACATCACCTTCGTCTCGGGCATCGGCTGCTCCTCCCGCTTCCCGTACTACATGAACACCTACGGGTTCCACTCCATCCACGGACGCGCCCCCGCCATCGCCACCGGCCTGGCCACCTCCCGCCCCGACCTGTCGGTCTGGGTCATCACCGGCGACGGCGACGCCCTGTCCATCGGCGGCAACCACCTCATCCACGCCCTGCGCCGCAACGTCAACCTCAAGATCCTGCTGTTCAACAACCGCATCTACGGCCTCACCAAGGGCCAGTACTCCCCCACCTCAGAGGTGGGCAAGGTCACCAAGTCCACGCCGATGGGATCCCTGGACGCCCCCTTCAACCCGATCTCCCTGGCCATCGGCGCCGAGGGCACCTTCGTCGCCCGCACCATCGATTCCGACCGCAAGCACCTGCAGTCGGTCCTGCGCGCCGCCGCCCAGCACCGCGGCACCGCCCTGGTCGAGATCTACCAGAACTGCAACATCTTCAACGACGGCGCCTTCGACCCCCTCAAGGACCCCGACGTCCGCGACGACATCACGGTGCGGTTGGAACACGGCGAACCCATCACCTTCGGCGCCGACCGCACCAAAGCCCTGCGCCGCACCCCCTCAGGGTCCTTCGAGGTCGTGAACGTCGCCGACGTCGACCCCGGCGAAGTCGTGGTCCACGACGCCCACAACCCCGACCCCTCCCAGGCGTTCGCACTGTCCCGGCTGGACTCCCCCGCCTTCGAGCACACCCCCATCGGGATCTTCCGCGACATCGACCGCCCCTCCTACGACGAACTCCTGCGCGACCAGATCGACGAAGCCGTCGACACCCACGGCGAAGGCGACCTGGCCGCCCTCCTCAGCAGCGGCGACACCTGGCGCATCGGCTGACCGGCCGGATCGGCCGATCGGCTCATCGGACCGTCATCGGGGACGGTGCCGCCGGGGTGCGTGCCCGTGGTGGGTCACGATGGTCCGGGAGGCACGGCGTTCGGTCCGCTTGGCGAACCGACGCCGGGGAGTGGGCGGCGGTGGCCCGATGCGCTGGAGCAACCGGGCGAGCACCGTGATCTTCGACACGGGACGGACCATGCCTGGCTCCTGACGACGAGGCCCGCGGAGCGCCCGGGGACGGCCGCTCCGGGGGCGGGTTCGGAGGCGGGTTCGGATGAATCCGGTACGTAATTGCAATTCTCCTTTGCGAGAAGAGCGATATCAACCGGTGCGCGGAAACCCCTTGCCGCGGGGCTTTCGGGGCGCCGGCGTCCGCCCGCGGCGGGTGCCGCGCTCACCGCCCTGACCAGGCGACTCCCCCGAGGACGGCGCCCGCCCGCGAGCACGGGCGCGCCGGTGGTGCCGGCATCGAGAACCCCTCGCACGGCCGGCCGGGGCTTCGGCGGCGGGCTTCGGGGCGCCACGCCGCCGGCCGAACTTCTCAGGTCGTCCAGTCCGGCAGGCCGCACCAACTAGTATGGAAGTGTGCGCACACTTACCAGCCGGAAGCTTGGAAGCGAGGAGTCCTCTTGACCAGTTCGGCAACACATTCGTCCGAGCCCGCCAGCGAGGCTCCGCGCCCCCGCCGGCGGCTCACCGCCGAGGCTCGGAGGAGCTCCATTCTGGCCGCGGCGAGGCGCGCGTTCACCGAGAGCGGCGACATGAGCGGCACGACGATCAAAGTTATCGCCGAGCACAGCGGCATCAGCGAAGGCGTGATCTACCGGCACTTCGAGAGCAAGGACCAGTTGTTCTTCGAAGCCGTCGTGGAACCGCTCAAGCAGGCCGTGGACGATCTCGTCGCGGCGACGGCGACGGTCGACAAGGACCAGCCGCTCACGCCGGAACTGCAGCTCAGGACGATGACCGGGCTTTACCGGCAGCTGATCTCCACGCTGGAGGAGATCCTGCCGCTGCTCGGCCTGGTGCTGTTCGGCGACCCCCAGGTGGCCCGCCGGTTCTACCGCGACAATTTCGCGGTCGCGATGGACCGGCTGGCCGAGGCGTGGCGCGAGGTCGAGGACCGGTACGGTTTCCCGTTCGAGTCCCCGGACATCTCCGCCCGGGCGGTAATGGGCATTGCGTTCATCCTGGCGCTGGAGAGCCACCACAACCGGGGATTCGACCGCCATCGCGCGGTGTCACTGATCAGTGAAGGCACCGTCAAAGGTTTCTTCCCAGCGATCGAGCCCGCGCGCAAAAAGCGCTGAAAACCGGAAAGGCGCCCCCACCCCGCGCCCGGTTTGTCGTCTCGTGAGCGTTATGAGTATCCGCTCACTCTCCGGCGTCCTCGTGTGACGCCCTTCAGCGGGGGCCGTACTCGTGGTGCGGGATCGCCACCGCCCAGGCCGACTCGAACGCCTCCCGGCACAGCTTCACCATCTCGGCGGCGGTGGAGAGCTGCTGCTCGGCCTGGCGGTCCGCGCCGTCGAGCACGTTGAAGATCACCATCTCGTCGTCCAGCAGGAAGAAGTCGTTGCCCGGCATCAGGATCCCGGACACCAGGCGCCTGGGCGCCCAGCGGAGCTCCTCCCGGGGGTCCACGGCCCGCGTGCTGCACTCGAAGGCGAAGCGCTGGTACTCCGACAGCGGCTCCGACACCACCTTCACCCGCCGCAGGCTCATCCCGGCCTCGACCCGCGCGGCGACCCTGCGGCGGGACGCGCCGGCGGCGCGGGCGACCCGGTCGGTGTCACCGGCCCGCCAGGCCGCGAACATGACGCGGTCGACCGCGTAGTCGTCCCGCATCTCCATCTTCAGGATGCTGCGCGCCCGTCCGAGCAGTTCGCTCCGGCGCGCCACCGAAATCGGTTCCATATCCCCCCTCGGCCGACCAGCCCGGCTGGAATCGTACGCCGGGCGCACCCGGACCCGGCAGGGCGGCCCTCCCGCCGGGTCGGTGCGCGAACCCGCTACGCCGGCGCGGGCACGTCGAGGACGAGCGCGGTGGCCATGCCGCCGCCGGCGCACATCGCCGCCACGCCGACGCCGCCGCCGCGGCGCCGCAGTTCGTGGGTGAGCGTGAGCACCATCCGGGCGCCGGTCATCGCGACCGGGTGGCCGAGGCTGCAGCCGCTGCCGAGGACGTTCACGAGGTCCTCGTCGAGGCCCAGATCCCGCACCGCGGCGATGGGCACGGACGCGAACGCCTCGTTGATCTCCCACAGGGCGACGTCGCCGATCGACAGCCCGGCGCGGTCGAGCGCCTTGGGGATGGCCAGGGACGGCGCGAGGCCCGTGTCGGCCGGCGGCACCCCGGCGGACGCCCAGGCCCGGACGACCGCCAGCGGCTCCAGCCCGCGCTCCTCGGCGAAGGACCGGTCGGTGACGACCAGGGCGGCCGCGCCGTCGTTCACGCCCGCGGAGTTGCCGGCGGTGATGCTGAAGTTCTCGATCTCGGGGTGCAGCGGCTTGAGCGAGGCGAGCTTCTCCAGGGTGGAGGTGCGCCTGGGGTGCTCGTCGACCGCGAACGTGACGCGCGTGCCGTCGCGGCGGGTGACCTCGATCGGGAAGATCTCCTCCTCGAAGCTTCCGGCGTCGATCCCGGCGACGGCGCGCCGATGGGACCGGAACGCCCAGGCGTCCTGGTCCTCCCGGCTGATCCCGGCCTTGACCGCGGCGTTCCAGCCGACCGTGATCGTCATGTCGCGGATCGGGGCGTCGGGCGTCTCGCGGTGGCTGGGGGCCAGCCAGTCCTCTTCCCAGTCGTCGGTGCCGGGGACGCGCCGGTCGGTCCTGGGGGCGGTGGAGCTCGACTGGACGCCGCCGGCGACGACGACACGGTCCATCCCGGCGATGATCGAGGAGGCGGCGGTCTGCAGGGCGGCGAGCCCGGAGGCGCAGTGGCGGTTGTGGGCGATGCCCGGCGCGTTCACCAGGCCGGCCTCGATGGCGGCGTAGCGGCCGATGGCGCCGCCGCCGTAGAGCGACTCCCCGAGCACGACGTCGTCCACGACCTCGGGCGGGAGGCCCGACCGCCGGACGGCCTCGGCGACCGCCCCCGTCCCGAGTTCGAGCGCGTCGACGTCGGCCAGGGTCCCCTTGTACGCGGTCCCGATCGCGGTCCGGGCCCCGGAGACGATCACTGCCTCATGGCTCACCATGCGTCACTCCTCTCGTGGAACACCCGCCGGGCGCGAAACCCCTGATCGGGGCGGTGCCAGTAAATGAGTAAGTATTTCCTCAATTAGCGATTTCATAGTAACGTCGGCTCATGGTCACGGCAAGGGTGAACGGTCTGACGGTCGGCTACGAGGTGATCGGCGAGGGGCGGCCGTGGGCGATCACGCCCGGGGGACGGGTCGCCCGGGACTCGCCCGGCGTCCGGGAGCTCGCGGAGGCCCTCGCGGAACGCGGCAACCGGGTGCTCATCTGGGACCGTCCCAACACCGGCGAGTCCGACGTGTGCTTCACCGGCTCCTCCGAGTCGGCCATGCAGGCCGACACGCTGGCCGCGCTGCTGGCGCACCTCGACATGACGCCCGCCGTGATCGCCGGAGGCTCCGGCGGCTCGCGCGTCTCGCTGCTGACCGCCGCCCGCCACCCCGGCACGGCCGCCGGCCTGGCGCTCTGGTGGATCAGCGGCGGCGTCTTCGGCCTCCTGTCGATCGGCTCCTACTACTGCGCCGGGTCGATCCGCGCGGCGTGGGAGGGCGGCATGGAGGCCGTCGCCGAACTGCCCGAGTGGGCCGAGGTCCTGGAGCGCAACCCGGCCAACCGGCGGCGCTTCCTCGACACCGACCCCAAGGAGTTCATCGCCACCCTCGAACGCTGGCTGGCCGCGTACTGCCCCCGCGACGACGAGCCGGTCCCCGGCATGTCCGACGCCGACGCGCAGGCCCTCGACCTTCCGGCCCTGGTGTTCCGCAGCGGTGCGAGCGACCTCCACCACCGGCGCGAGACCTCCGAGCAGGTGGCGGCGCTGCTCCCCGGCGCCCGGCTCGTGGAGCCGCCGTGGGGGGACGCCGAGTGGAGCGAGCGGCAGGCGGCGCGCACCTCCGGGGAGGCCCCCGGCCTCTTCGTGCGCTGGCCGCTGCTCGCCCCGGTGCTGGACACGTGGGCGCGCGAGGCGATCCCCCTGGGCGCCGGGGCCTGACGGACGGCCGCCGTCACGAAGCCCCGGGCCGGGGAGGCCGAGCGGTCAGGCGGGGGTGACCACCCGGCCGGGCCGCTCGCCGGTCAGTTCGTCGTGCTCGACCAGGACCCTGCCGTTGACGATCGTGTAGTCGTAGCCGCGGGCGCGCTGGACGAACCGGCTGGCGCCGAGCGGGAAGTCGTCCACCATCTCGGGCGTGTGCAGGTAGAGGTCCTCGAGGTCGAGGACGTTGATGTCGGCGAAGGCGCCCGGGGCGAGGACGCCGCGGTCGGGGATCCCGAAGAGGTCGGCGCCTTCGAGGGTGAGCTTCTTGACGGCCCGGCCGACGTCGAGCAGGCCCTCGTCCCTGACCCAGTGCTTCAGGAAGAAGGTCGAGTTGCCCGCGTCCATCGTCAGGGCGACATGCGCGCCGGCGTCGGCCACGCCCACCACGACGTCCGGGTTGGCGATCATCTCGGCGACCGCGCCGAGGTCCTGGTTGAGCACCGGGTAGTAGAGGAGGCCGAGCCCGCGGGTCTCGACCGTGTAGTCCAGGAGCGCGGCGGCGGGGCTGGTGCCCCGGCGGGCGGCCTCGGCGGCCAGGCTGTTGTCCGGGCTCACGTCGTAGTCGGCCGACCCCGGGGGCATGAGGTAGAGCTTGGCGGGGTCCTTGGGCGCCAGCGGGCCCGACTGCTCCACCGGCCGTTCGGCCTCCTCGGCGAGGCGGCGGCGCAGCGACGCGTCGGCCAGCGCCTCCAGCCGGGCGGCGAACGGCCGGGCCATGAGGTCGGCCCAGGCCGGGAGCGCGTCGTAGGGGGTGCGGCCGACCAGTCCGTAGAGGATCGCGCTGCCGCGCACCGAGGTCATCGGCCGCACGTCGGCGCCGCGGCCCCGCGCCGCGGCCACCTCGTTCATCACCCATTCCCACAGGCCCGGTCGGCGGTCGCTCTGCATGATGGAGAACGCCAGCGGCCGCCCGGAGGCGCGGCTGACCTCCTCCATCCACGCCATCTCGGCCCGGGAGTTCTTCCGCTCGGCGCCGTCGCGCTCGCCGATGCGCGGCACGACCTGGAAGGTGCCGCGGCGGCGGGCGGCCAGGACGTCGGCGATGGCGGCGAGTTCGGCGGGCAGCGCGAAGGTGCCCGGCACGGGACGGCCGTCCGGCACGGTGTGCATGTAGGTGCGGGAGGTCGAGAAGCCGAGGGCGCCGTTGTCCATCGCCTCGGCCACGACGGCCGCCATCCCGGCGATGTCGTCGCCGGTGGCGGGCGCCTCCTCCAGGCTCCGCTCCCCCATGACGTAGTACCGCAGGGCGCAGTGGCCGACCAGGCCGCCGGCGTTGACGCCGAGCTCCCGGCGGCCCAGGGCCTTGAGGTACTCGCCGTAGGTCTCCCAGCCCCAGTCGAGCCCGGACATGATCGTGTCGGCCGGGATGTCCTCGACCGACTCCATCATCCCGGCCAGGTAGCCCTCCTGCCCGGGGCGGACGGGCGCGAAGGTGACGCCGCAGTTGCCCAGGACCACCGTGGTCACGCCGTGGTGGCAGGACGGGGTGGCCGCCGGGTCCCAGAAGAACTGGGCGTCGAGGTGGGTGTGGACGTCGATGAACCCGGGGGTGACCAGGCGGCCGGAGGCGTCGATCTCGCGCCGGCCCCGGCCGTCGACCGCGCCCACCACGCTGATCCGGTCGCCGTCGACGGCGATGTCGGCCCGCCTCGGGGCCGAGCCCGTGCCGTCGGCCACCTCGCCGTGACGGATCACGAGGTCATGCATGGTTCATGTCCTTCCGACCGGAACGCCCACCAGAAACAAAGCGTGTGCTCACTCACCATAGCCCGGCGTTCCGCCGGAGTCATCCCTGGCAAGCGGAGAGAGTATGTGCTTACTTTGCTAGAGTTGATCCGGGTCCGGGCCCGGCCCGCTCCGACGAATCACCTCTGGAGTTCTCTTGGGATCGATGGACGGCCGCGTGGCGCTCGTCACGGGCGCGAGCCGCGGCATCGGGCAGTACATCGCCGAACGATTCGCGGCCGAGGGAGCGGCGATCGCCCTGGTGGCTCGCACGGTCTCCCCCGGCTCGTCATCGCTGCCCGGCTCGCTCGACGAGGTCATGGGCCGCATCAGGGACAACGGCGGCCGGGTCGAGGCCGTCCCCGCCGACCTGACCGTCCCCGAGGACGTCGAGACGGTCGTGGAACGCGCCGAGGCGGCGCTCGGTCCGGTGGACACGCTGGTGAACAATGCGGGCGTGAACTTCTACGGGCCCGCGCTGGACATCCCCGCGCGCCGCTACGGACTGATGTTCCAGATGATGGTGCACGCCCCGTTCCGGCTGTGCCAGCTGGCGGTTCCCGGCATGATCGAGCGCGGGCGGGGCTGGGTGCTGAACATCACCTCCAAGCAGGCCCGCCACCCGATGGGGCCGCCGTACCCCGACTGGGCCAGCGACGGCTGCGTCCCCTACGGGATGTGCAAGGCGGCGCTCGACCGGCTCACCACCGGCCTGGCGGCCGAGCTGCACGGCACGGGAGTGAACGTCAACTCGCTGGGAACCTCCGGCCTGGTGATGACGCCCGGCGTGGCCGTCGTGTCGCCCCACACGCCCGACAACGCCCCGGTGGAGGACGCCGACGCCATGGCGAACGCAGCCCTCGCGCTGTGCGGCGCGCGGCCCGCCCCCGTGACCGGCCGCATCGCCTACAGCATGGAGCTGCTGGGACGGCCGTTCCCCGACGGGCCGTGGGCCCTCTCGGCGACGTTCTGACCGATCCGACGACGAAGGAGAACCACTGATGAAGGTCACCGTGGATCCGGACCTCTGCCAGGGGCACGCCCGCTGCTGGGAGATCTGCCCGGAGGTGTTCTCGCTCGACGAGCAGGGGCACGGGGTGGTCTCGGTCCCCGAGGTCCCCGCCGAGTTCGAGGCCGGCGCCGCCGAGGCCGCGGCCAACTGCCCCGAGCGCGCCATCAGCGTGCACTGAGCGTGCACTGAGACCTCCTGGCCGGCCCGGGCCGGAGCCGGGCGCCCGCACCACCGCGGTGGACGCGAGCGCCCGTTTTCGGCGTTCCACGGCCGTCTTCACCTGCCGCGGCCTCCGCCCGACACGGCGTCGCCGCCGCCCTTCCGGGCGGCGGCGACGTGGCGTGCGGGGCGGGAGGCGTCAGGGGACCGCGATGGTCGCGGGGTCGGCCGGCGTGAAGTTGTAGACCCGGGAGGCGTTGCCGACCGTGATCTTGTGCTGCACGTCCTCGGGCAGGTGCCCGAGCCACTTGTTGGCCATCTCGATGGTGTCGGGCCAGGTCGAGTCCGAGTGCGGGTAGTCGCACTCGAGCATCACGTTGTCCTCGCCGATGATGTCCAGCAGCCGGAGGCCGGCCTGGTCCTCGATGAACGTCCCGAAGACGTGGTCCTTGAACAGCCGGCGGATGTCGGTGTTCAGGTCGAAGGAGGCCTCGCCCTTCTGCTCGCCGCGGTCGTGGGCGGCGTTCATGTCGATGTCGAAGCGGGACGCCCAGAACCGCTGCTTGTCGACGACCTGCTCGGCCCGCTCCAGGAAGTAGGGGATCCAGCCGATCGACCCCTCCGACAGCGCGATCTTCAGGTTGCCGAACTTCTCGAAGTTGCCGCTGAACAGCCAGTCCAGCAGGGTGCCCGCCT
The DNA here is from genome assembly GCF_055379765.1 of Actinomadura rugatobispora. Classification (NCBI taxonomy): domain Bacteria; kingdom Bacillati; phylum Actinomycetota; class Actinomycetes; order Streptosporangiales; family Thermomonosporaceae; genus Actinomadura; species Actinomadura rugatobispora. The sequence continues at coordinate 11,937,137 of NZ_AP029191.1, forward strand.
GGTTGGCGGCCGCCGAGTACGCCATGAACGCCAGCGTCGGCATGTCCTCGGACGTGCGGATCAGGTTGGACGAGGACCCCACGTGCATCGACACGACCAGGCCGGTCTCGTCGCAGGCGCGCCAGACCGGGTCCCAGTGGCCGGTGTGGATGGACGGCAGCCCCAGCTTGGTCGGGTTCTCCGAGAACGCGATCGACTTGGCGCCGAGGCCGGCGGTCCGCTCGATCTCGGCGGCGGCGGCCACCGGGTCCCACAGCGGGATGATCATCATCGGGATGAACCGGCCCGGGTAGGCCTGCGCGAACTCCTCCAGGATGAAGTCGTTCCACGCCTGGACGCACAGCAGCCCGAGCTCCTTGTCCTTGGCCTCGTGGAAGACCTGGCCGCAGTAGCGGGGGAAGGACGGGAACAGCATCGACGACAGCACGAAGCCCTGGTCCATGTCGGCCACGCGCGCGGCCGGGTCGTAGCACCCGGGCCGCATCTCGTCGTAGGTGATCGGCTCCGGCGAGAACTCCTCGCGCTTCTTGCCGGCCACCGCGTTCAGGCCGGTGGTCACGATCTGGCGGTCCTCGTAGACCCAGAACTCCGAGTCGCCGTCGCGCACGATCCGGGGGCCTGTGTCGCGCCAGCGTTGCGGCAGCCGCTCCTGCCACAGGCGCGCCGGCTCGATGAGGTGGTCATCGACCGAGATGAACCAGTTGAACGACATACAGCCCTCCCAACCGCTCACCCGGGAGCGGGGACTTTTGAAAGCGAACGCTCACATACATCGTAGGCGGAGGGCCGCCGGTACGCCAGTGGCAAATGGCCGCACGCCGACGGCAGGACGAACGGCAGGCAGAACGGCAGGCAGAACGGATGGAAGGACGGCGCGCAAAAGCGGCGCGCGAGTCGGCGCGCCGAACGGCGCGCGAGAACGGCGCGGTGGGCGGCCCTAAGGACGGCGGGGAGAACCGCCGGGAAGGAACGGCCGGGACGAGCGGCCGCAGGGGTGAAGGCGCGGTGTCAGCGGTAGCGGCCGGCCAGCCGCCGGCGGTGGGACACCGGCGAACCGAACAGCGAGCGGTTGAGCGCGGCCCGCTTCAGGTAGACGTGGATGCCGCTCTCCCACGTGTAGCCCATCCCCCCGTGCAGCTGCATCGCCTTGCCGGTGACGTCGACCGCCGCGCCGCACGCGTACGACTTGGCCATCGAGGCCGCCACCCACGACTCGGGGTCATCGCCGGCCAGCGCCCGCACGGCCGCCGCGACGAGCCGGCGCGCCACCGTGACCTGGACGAGCATGTCGGCGCACGCGTGCTTGACCGCCTGGAAGGAGCCGATCGGGCTGCCGAACTGCTCCCGCACCCCGGCGTAGGCGACGGTCGCCTCCAGCATGGCCTCGCTCAGGCCGAGGCTGTCGCAGGCGACGGCGACGGCGGCACGGTCGAGCACGCGGCGGACGGCGGCCTCGGGCTCGCCGTCGAAGCGCCACACCGACTCCTCCCCCACCGCCACGGCGTCCGCGGTCACCGTGCCGAAGCGGCGGGTGGCGTCCAGGACGGGCTGCGCCTCCAGGCCGAGCCCGGCGGCGTCCGCCGCGACATCGACGATCACGGGCGTGCCCTCGGGGTCGAGCGCGGGCAGCAGGAGGCTTCCGGCGTCGGGCGCGTCGAGCACGAAGGCGGCGCGGCCGTGCACCCGCAGGCCCTCCGGTGAGCGGTCCAGGCGGAACGGCGGCTCGGCCGAGGCGCCGTCGCCTCCCAGGCCCTCACCGCCGCCGGACAGCGCGACCACCGGGACGGCCTCGCCCGCCGCGGTCCGGCCCAGCAGCAGGTCCCGGCCGGGGCCGGGCCGCAGCAGGTTGAGCGTCCCGATGGCCAGGACCGCCGCCCCCAGGTACGGGCCGCACGCGGCCGCCCGGCCCATCTCCTCCAGGACGACGGCGACCTCGGCGAAGGTGGCGTCCGCGCCGTCCAGCGCGGCCGGCGCCTCCAGCCCGAGCCATCCGGACTCGGCGATCCGCGCCCAGTCGGCCCCGGACCCGGGGCCGGCCTTGCCGAGCAGGTCGCGCGCCACGGCCCGGAGCTCGTCGTGGATCTCGGAGAAGTCGGAAAGGTCGGAGGAGTCGGCGGGCATCAGCTTCTCCTCGGTTCTCGGGGCAGTCCGAGGCCGCGCTCACCGATGATGGTGCGCTGGATCTCGCTCGTCCCGCCCGGAATCGTCCACTCCCACGAGCCGATGAAGTCCAGGACCCAGGCCCCCGACTCCCACCCGCTCGACATGGGCTTGCGCAGCTCGGTGTGGGCCGCCAGGCCCGCGACCTCGGCACCGAAGCCGGTCATCCGCTGCAGCAGCTCGCTGTAGTGCAGCTTCACGATCGAGGCGTCCGCCGGGCCGGCGGTGCCGTCGTCGTGGCGCTCCACCAGGTCGCGGCAGAGCGCGCGCAGGCCGGTGGCCTCGGTCTCGAACGCCGCCAGCCGGTCCTGGACCAGCGAGTCGTCGATCAGCCGTTCACCGCCGGGCCCCGGCCGGGCGCACGCCTCCACCAGCCAGCGGAAGCCGGCGTTGCCGAGCCGTTCCGCCAGCTCGAGCATCGTCATGCCGCGCTCGGCGCCCAGGGTCTCCTGCGCCACCCGCCAGCCCTCGTTCTCCGGGCCCACCAGGTTCTCGGCCGGGATGACGACGTCGTTGAGGAAGACCTCGCAGAAGTGCGATTCACCGGTCGCCTGCTGGATGGGCCGGACGTCGATGCCGGGCGTGCGCATGTCCATGAGGAAGTAGGAGATGCCGCGCCGCTTGGGGGCGGCGGGGTCGGTGCGGGCCAGCAGCAGGCACCAGTCGGCGTGCGTGGCGCCGCTCGCCCACAGCTTCTGCCCGTTGACGACGAAGCCGTCGCGCTCGCGGCGGGCCGTCGTCTTGAGCGCGGCGAGGTCGGATCCGGCGTCGGGCTCGGAGAACCCCTGGACCCAGATCTCGCCGTCCAGGATCGCCGGGAGGTGGCGGCGGCGCTGCTCGTCGGTGCCGGCGGCGAGCAGCGTGGACGCGGCGTGGTGGATGGAGACGAACGCCAGGACCAGGCGCGGCGCGTCGTGGGCGGCGAGCTCCTGGTACAGGACGATCTGCTCGGCGACCGGCATCCCGCCGCCCCATTCCCGGGGCCAGTGCGGAACGGCGTAGCCGGAGCGGCGCAGCTCCTGGAACCACTCCTTCTGGAAGGCGACGAACTCCTCGTCGGGGACGCCGGTCTGCGCTCGCCGCCAGTCGGCGGGCACGTGGGTCCGGCACCACTCGCGCACGGAGGAGCGGAACTCCTGGAGGTCTCCGGTCGGCGGCGTCATCGTCAGCCCGCCTTCCGCCGCAGCGCGAGCAGCCGGTCGCGGTGCTCCTCGGAGCGCATCGTGACGGCCTCGGCGGCGAAACCGGCCTGCATCGCGCCGCGCAGCGCCTCCGACAGGTGCATGTTGACCACCCGTTTGGTGCCGCGGAGCGCCTCCACCGGCTGCCGGGCGAGCCGCTCGGCGAGGCGCCGGGCCTCGGGCAGCAGGTCGTCGGGCGCGGCGGCACGCGAGGCGAGCCCCAGCTCGACGGCCGTCGCCGCGGGGATGCGCTCGCCGGTGAACAGGTACTCGCGCGACCGGAGGATCGGGGTGAGCAGCGGCCAGAACGCGGCGCCGCCGTCCCCGGCCACCAGCCCGACGCTGACGTGCGGGTCGGCCAGGTACGCGGTGTCCGACATCAGCACGATGTCGGACAGCACCGCGATGCTGCAGCCCAGCCCGACCGCCGGGCCGTTGACGGCGGCGATCACCGGCAGCGGGAACCGGAGCATCTCCTCGATGATCTGCGCGCCCTCGCGGAGGCTCTCGTCGCGGGCGACCGGGTCGTCCAGGAAGGAGGCGATCCAGTCCAGGTCGCCGCCCGCGCAGAACGCGCGCCCGGCACCGGTGAGGATCACCACCCTGGCCTCCAGGTCGGCGGCCAGCTGCCGCCAGACGTTGGCGAACGCCCAGTGCAGCCGCTCGTTGACGGCGTTCAGCTCGGCGGGCCGGTTGACGACGACGGTGCGGACGGGGCCCTCGGCCTCGACGGTCAGCTCGCCGGGAAGGTCGTAGGTCACGGTCATGCGGTCACCCGTTGCGCGGTGTCGCCGAACAGCCCCGTCAGGCCGTTGCGTCCCAGCCGGGCGGCGAGCCGGTCGCGGGTCGCCGACAGGCCCAGCGGGAGCCGGCGCAGCGGCTGGCTGTACCGGGAGAGCCAGGACAGGGTCGCCTCGTCGCAGAAGCCGGTGGCGCCGTGCAGCTGGTGCGCGACGCGGAACACGGCCTCGGCCGCCTCGACCGCCGCCAGGCGGAGCGCGAGCGCGTCGTCCAGCGCCTCGCCGCGGTGGGTCTGGACGCTCCACAGCGCGTACTTGGCCAGCACCTCGACGCCGCTGCGCTCCACCTCGGCGTCGGTCAGCTGGAACTGCACGCCCTGGAACCGCGCGAGCGCCTGCCCGAACTGCTCCCGGACGAGCACGTGCTCGCGGGCGAGGTCGAGGGCCCGGTCGAGCATCCCGAGCAGCGTCCAGCACGGCAGGACGAGGCCGAGGGCCACGTCGTCCGCGCCGTCGTCGTCGACCGGCCGCAGGTCCAGCCCGGTGACGAACGCGGACGTGCGGGGCGGCCCGTCCGGGGGGCGGGGGACGGCGAGGCTGCGCCGGCCGTCCAGCGTGACCGCCGCCCAGCGCAGGTCGTCGAGGCCGGCCACGGCGGCGGAGGGGGCGGTGCCGGCGACCACCAGCAGGCCGTCGGCGCCGAGGCCGGCGGGCCGCGCGAGGCGCTCGGCCACCGGGTAGGGGGCCGCCCAGTAGCCGGCGGCGCGGCACAGCGCGGCCGCCGCCTCCAGCTCCTCGGCGTCGCCTCGGGGGTCGAGCTCCCAGGCGCCCAGTTCGCCGAGGACGGGGGCCACGAGGCCGGCCCTGCGCGCGGGTTCGCGCTCGGCGGTCTCGGCGAGCGCGTCGCCGCCCGCCGCCTCCAGCGCGCGGTGCACCTGCCGCCCGTACTCGGCCGCCTCGCGGCTCAGCTCGATGTTCATGACGCCGCCAGCAGCGACCGGGACAGCAGGATGCGCTGCATCTCGATGCTCCCCGAGGCGACGGTGGACGCCTGCGAGTAGCGCCAGTGGTCCTCCACCTCGGCGCGGAACCACGCGCCCTCCGGCCCTTCGGGCGGCGCCGCCCCGACGATCTCCATGAGCACCTCGGCGCTCTCCTGGTCGAGCCGGGTCACCGCGATGCGGTACGCCGCGGCGTCGCCCGGCTTGATGGTGCCCTCGCTCTGCAGCGACACCACGCGGTAGGCCAGCAGCCGGGCCCGCCGGCAGTGCGTGAGCATCCGCGCCCACCGGCCGCGCAGCTCGGCCGGGAGGTCGTCCCAGCGGTCGCCGAGCGCCTCGGGCGCGGCCTGCAGGAGGCGCTCGCAGCGGGCGTAGCGGGCGATGCCCACCCGCTCGTACGACAGCACCTCCTGCACCACCTTCCAGCCCTCGCCGACGGTGCCCAGGACGTCGGCCTCGGTGACCCGCAGGTCGTCGAAGAAGACCTCGTTGAGGTGGTGCGGCCCCATCATGCAGGGGATCGGCCTGACCTCGATGGCGGGGTCGGACATCGGGACCAGGAAGATGGTGAGGCCCTGCTGCTTGCGCTCGCCCCTGGAGGTGCGGGCGAGGAGGAAGCACCACTGGGCCATCGTGGCGTAGGACGTCCAGATCTTCTGGCCGGAGACCAGCCAGCCGTCGCCGTCGGGCCGGGCGGCGGTGCGCAGCGAGGCCAGGTCGGAGCCGGCGTCGGGCTCGCTGAAGCCCTGGCACCAGATCACCTCGCCGCGCGCGATCGGCGGGAGGTGCTTGCGCCGCTGCTGCGGGGTGCCGTGCCGCATGATCGTGGGCCCGACCCAGTTGACCCCCATGTACTGGGCGCCGCGGGGCTCGTGGTGCGCCCACATCTCCTCGCGGACCACGGTCTGCTCCCAGATCGAGGCGTCCCGGCCGCCGTACTCCTCGGGCCAGGCCATGCAGAGCAGGCCGCGCTCGGCGAGGAGCCGGCAGAAGCGCTGGGCGACCTCCAGGTCGGCCGGGTCGTCGGTGAACGCCCCGAGGAAGTCCGGCGGGACGTGCTCCTCCACCAGCCCGCGCAGCTCACCGCGCAGGGCCGTGGCGGCCTCCCCCATCGTGAAGTCCATGAATCATCACCCTACGCTATCCTTTAAAGGATTACAATACTTGCCACTGCATGACCGCGATCATAGACTCATCGGTGTTCGCCCCGTCCAGCGCGCATCCGGCGCGAACCCGAACGGAAGGGCTGCCGATGCTCGACGACACCACGGTGGAGAACCTGCGGCGCCACTGGGACGAGGGGTGGAACGCCGGCGACCTGGCCACGATCATGGAGCCGTTCGCCGCCGACGTCGTCTTCAGCTCCCCGTTCGTCCCGCGGCTGACCGGCGACCCGGCCAAGAAGACGATCGACGGCTTCGAGGCGCTCAGCGGCTACGTGGACTACGCGCTGCGCCGCACCCCCGGCATCCGGTACACGCTCGACGCGGTCTACGCGGGCACCGACGCGGTCGTCCTGGCCTACACCTGCCACGCCCCGGACGGGACGGTGCGCCGCGGCGCCGACTCCATGCGGGTCGACGCGACGGGCAAGGTGGTCGAGTGGAACTGCCACTACTCTCACGACTCGATGTCCTGACCCGGCGGTGCGCCGGCGGGAGGTCGGCGGCCGGGCCGGGGCCCGGTCAGACGATGACGGTCCGCACCCCTTCGGCCTTGGCCACCAGGTCGATCCCGTGGTTGATCTCGTCCAGCCCGATGCGCGTGGAGACCATCGAGCCGAGATCGAGTTTCCCCGACTCGGCGAGCCGGATGAACCGGGGGAAGTCGCGCAGGATCTGCGACCCGCCGACGACCGAGCCCGCCAGCCGCTTCCCCGAGAACACCGCCTTGACCGCCGGGAGCGTCAGGGTGTCGCCGAGCGCCGGCATCCCCACCAGCGTCACCGTGCCCTGGACGCGCGCCATGTCGAACGCCTGCACCATCAGCTCGGGACGCCCCACGACCTCGAAGGTGTAGTCGGCCCCCTCCCCGCCGGTCAGCGCCCGGACCTGCTCGATCGGGTCGCCCTCCGCCGGGTCGACGGCGTGCGTGGCCCCCTGGGCCAGGCTCGCCTCGCGCCGGCCGGCGATCGGGTCGATGGCGACGATGACCGCCGCGCCCGCGATGCGCGCGCCCTGGATCACCGACTGGCCGACCCCGCCGCAGCCGATCACCGCCACGCTGGAGCCCGGCGCCACGGCCGCGGTGTTGAGGGCGGCGCCCAGGCCGGTGGTGACGCCGCACCCGAGGAGGGCGAGCTGCTCGTCGGCGAGGTCGGTCTCGACCGGGACCACCGACGCCTCGTCCACGACCATGGCCTCGGCGAACGTCCCGCAGCCGCACACCGCCGGGGCCATGCGGCCGTCGGCGAGCGCGAACCGCTCGGCCGCCTTCACCACCGGGTTGAGCGCGCAGTGGTTCGACATGCCGTCGACGCAGCGGCGGCACGTTCCACACGCGGGCGTGACCGAGGCCAGGACCCGGTCCCCTGGACGGACCCGGCGCACCTCGGGGCCCACCTCCTCCACCACGCCGCAGCCCTCGTGGCCGAGCGCGATCGGGAGCGGCAGCGCCGACAGCCCGTTGAGCACGTTGAGATCGGTGTGGCAGATGCCGCTCGCGGTGACGCGCACGAGGACGTCCCGCGGTCCGATCGCCGGAACGGGCAGGTCCTCGACCACGGCCGGCCGGCCGACCTCGTACGCGATGGCGACTTTCACTGCTGAAACCCCTTGGGATCCGGTCCGACACCGAGGAAGGAGGAAGGACGTGCGCGGAAGGCCTAGCCCGAGAGGGCCGGCGCGTGGTCGGGGATGCCCAGCAGCGCCGCGGTGTTCCCGCGCAGCACCCGGCGCGTGACCGCGGCGTCGAAGCCGGCGAGCCGGGAGAGGTAGTCGCGGGGCTCGCGGAGCCCCTCGGGGTGCGGGTAGTCCGAGCCGAACAGGACGTGGCCGGCGCCGAGGGTGCCGATCAGGTCGCGCACGTCGTCCTCGGGGAACGGGCTGATCCACAGGTGCTCCGCCAGCGCCTCGCTGGGACGCGCCGGCAGCTGCCCGCCGATCATGGGACCGCGGCGGCCCAGCGCCGCGGCCTTGTCGATGCTCTTGAACAGCGGCTTCAGCCAGTTCGACCCGTTCTCGATCGAGATGATCTTCACCTCGGGGTGGCGGCCGAACAGGTTGTGCAGCGTCAGCGCGATGAGCGTGTCGACCACCGGCCGCTCGGTGTTGCACAGGGCCCATTGCAGCGGGGACTGCGCGTGCGAGGGGTTGGCCGGGTCCTCGGACCAGTGGGTGCCGTAGAAGTGCTGGTAGCCGCTGTTGGAGACGTGGAACACCACCGGGATCCCGGCCTCGGCCACGGTCGCCCAGAACGGGTCGAAGTGCGGGTCGGCCGGCGAGCGGCCCCCCACCGGCCCCGGGCACAGGTGCACCAGGCGGGCGCCGGCGTCGATGACCCGGTTCAGCTCGGCCATGGCGCGGTCGATGTCGAGCAGCGAGAGCATGGGCACGCCGAAGATCCGGCCGTCCGCCCCGTACCCCCAGTCCTCCTCCAGCCAGCGGTTGAAGGCCCGCAGGCTCGCGTAGCTGAGGTCGACGTCGTCCCGCATGTCGTACTCCACCGCGACGCCCAGGGTGGGAAGCATGATGGTCGCCTCCAGGCCCTGCTCGTCCATCAGCGCCAGGCGGGCCGTCCGCTCCATGAACTCCGGATGGTCCTTGGCGTTGATCACCTCGCGGTGGGTGAACCCGTCGGCGACCTCGCCGGCGAACAGCCCCTCCAGGGCGCCGGGCGCCGAGGCGTAGTCGCCGGGCATCACGCTCATGAACGTCCGCCCGCCCCGGAGGTAGATGCGGCCGAGGCCGTCGTCGCCCCGCCGGACGCGGACGGTCTCGTCCTTGAAGCGCGCCTCGATGTGCCGGGTGAAGCAGTCGTCGGGCTCGTAATAGTGCCCATCGGCATCGATCAGCAAGTACTCCATCCCCGCCTACCTCCGGACGCCCCGTCGACAAAGGGATCGGACGCTTAGTAAGTGAGCGCCCAGTTACTACTGTTCCACTACCGGCTTCGGCGTGTCAAGGCGGGCCGCGACCTGCCCGACACGCCGCGCGCTCCGGTGTCAGGCCCCGTCAAGGGTGGCCAGCAGGGCGTGCGTGTCCTGCTGGAAGACCCTGATCTCCGAGATGAGGCCGCCGGCGAAGGAGAACAGCTCGACGACGTCGACCGTCGCCGAGCGGCCCGACGCCTTCGCCGTCCACGTCTGCGTGGTGACCTGGACGACCGTGTCGCCGCAGCCGAGGATCCGCGGCTCCTCGATCGCGCGGTCCCAGTGCCGCGCGAACGCCGCCCCCATCTCGGCCATGCCCTCGCTCCCCCGGTGCCAGCCGCCGTGCGGAAGCGACGCCGGCTGCTGGATGCGGAAGTCCGGGTGGAGCAGCGCGAACGCGCCGTCGCGGTCGCCGGCCTGGAACCGGCGCGCCATCTCGTTCACCAGTTCCACGCCGTCCTGTCGCGCGCTGTCGGTCGTGCCCATGCCTGCGGCTCCTCACGGTCGTCGGGCACGCCCGCGGGCATGCCGGTCGTACTGGGTTCTTCCCGGGTCGCGCCGGCCGCGCCGGCGGGGCGGGCCTCACGGGAGCCCGGCGGCGTCCCCGAGCTGCCGGGCGATCTTCCCGGCCAGCAGCGCGTCCGCCTCCTCCCGGGGCACGCCCAGCTCGGTGAGGACCTCGGCGGTGTGCTCGCCGACGCCCGGGAGCATCAGCCGCGGCCCGGCGGAGGCGTCCGGCCCGCACCGCACCAGCGGGCCGATCTGCTCGAACCGGCCCCAGTCGGCGGTCTCGTACGACACCACCCGGCCCATCCGGCGGTTCACCGGATCGTCGAGGACGGCGCGCCGGAAGCCGTCCCGGTCCAGCGGTTCGACGAGCTCGGCGAGGAGTCCCAGGCCCCGCAGCCGGTCCGTCCACTCGGCCGCGGGCGCCGACGCGAACGCCGTCTCCAGGACCGTCTCGGCCCGGCGGGCGCGGGCGTCGTCGGCACCGCCGCGCAGCGGCGTGTACTCCGCCGGAAGCGCCCCGGCCCCGGGAAGCGACGCCAGCCGCCGCCATCCCTCCTCGTCGGGGACGACCAGCGCGAACCAGCCGCCGTCGCCGCCCTCGTAGAGGCGGTACCCGGGCCCGTAGCCCGTCTGCCGCGCGTCCAGCTCGGGACCGCGCACGAGCTCGCCGTCGCGCTCGAACACCCCGCTCTGCACCAGCATGCCGGCGCCGAGCAGGCTCGTCACCACGCGCCGGCCCCGGCCGTCGCGCGCCCGCGCGTACAGGCCGGTCAGCAGCCCCATGGCCGCGACCCATCCCCCGGACATGTCCAGCGGGATCCACGTCGCCGCCAGCGGGTCGTTCCCGGCGCCGCCGACGGCGCGCTCGAACCCGGTCACGGCCTGCATGAGCGCGTCGTTGGCCGGGAACCTGGCCCGGGGGCCGGCGGCGCCGAAGGCGCTGGCGTGGCAGTACACGGCGCCGGGGTTCAGGCGGGCGACCGTCTCCTCGTCGATGCCGAGCCGCTCGGCCACCCCCACGCGGAAGTTGTGCAGGACGACGTCGGCCCACTTCAGCAGCCGCTCGACGACGGGCCGCGCCTCGGGCGCGCCGATGTCCAGCGCCAGGCTGCGCTTCCCGCGCTGGCACGCGGCGACGGCGTACGCGGCGGCGCGCATCGCCTCGCCGTCGGGCGGCTCGACCTTGATGACGTCCGCGCCGAGGTCGGCGAGGATCTCGGCGGCCAGCGGCCCGGCGACGAACGCCGAGAAGTCCAGGACGCGCAGGCCGCCGAGCAGGCCGGTCTCCTCCCCGTCCTCCGGAGGGCCGGACGACGGGGCCTCCCCGGCCGGGGCGTCCGCGAGCGGGGACACCGAGATCGGGGAGCCGACCACCACGTCGCGGTGGCCGCCGTCCGTCCGCGTGAGGGCCAGCCCGTTCTCGGCGGCGTGGGGGTCGCCCAGCGCCTCGCCGGGGCCGAACACGGGCTCGCAGGCGACGCCCGACTCGCGCAGCTGGCCGATCCAGACGTCGCGGGGCCGGGTGGCGAAGATCGCGCCCCAGCGGGCGGCCCGCTCGCCGAGCCTGCCGGTCATCTGGTCGGTGTAGTAGCCCTCGGCGCTGGGCTCGTCCCCGAGCACGCCGAGCAGCGCGGTGTACATCCCCTTGCCGCCGAACCACACCTGGATCAGCTCGCCGTCGGCGCAGCGGTAGAGGAAGTTCGGGAAGGTCGAGCCCTTCTCCCAGTACCCCTCGATCTCGGGCTTGGCCCGCTCCGACCGGCCGATCATGCAGCCGAGCGTGGCGAGCATGCCGTCGTAGAGGGAGGTCTCGGCCCACCCCCCGGCGCCGGTCAGCGCCCGGCGGCGCAGCAGCGCGAGGACCGACACGGTCAGCAGGGACGCGGTGCCGATGCCGGACGCGCGGACGTCGACGAAGATCGGGCCGGGCCGGTGGCCCTCGAGCTGGGTGCAGAAACCGGCGCGCGCCTCCACCAGCAGGCCGTGGTCCTCGACGGTCCCGGCGGCGGTGCGGCTGGGGCGGCAGCGGGCGTAGACCAGGCCGGGGCTGCCCTCCCGCAGGTCGCGGTAGCCGAGGCCGCGGCCTTCCACGAGCGCCTCCGGCCCGTAGACCAGGGCGGCGTCGGCCTCGCTGAGCAGCGCGGACACCTCGTCGCGGTCGTCGGTGGCGACGACGCGCTTGTCGCGGTGCCAGGCCCTGCCCCACGGCACGCCGGCGTCCAGGGGCGCGGGCCGCGTGCCCACCACCCGGACGACGTCGGCCCCGAGGTCGGCCAGGAGCATGCCCGGCACGCCCCCGGCCAGGCCGAGGCCGAGGTCGCTCGTGCCCGCGGCGACCTCGACGACCGTCAGGCCCGCGAGCGGCGTCCCGGAGAGCGGGGCGCTCACGGGGCCACGCCACCGGGAGCCGCCGGGACGGGGAGGGTCAGGCGCGGCAGCACTTCCTCCGCGGCGAGCGTGACCACCTCAAGGGTGTCGTCGGGCGCCGCCGGGGAGATGACGAAGTGCCGGACGCCGGCGTCGACGTACTTTTGGAGCCGTGCAGCGACCTCCTCTGGCGTGCCCGAGGGGGCGATGCGGTCGAGCATGGCGCGCGGCTTGTCGCCGTAGGCGCCGCCGAGGAACGCCTCGACGTCGTTGCGGGCGCGGTCGCCGTCGCGGCGGACGCAGCAGTAGAGGTACATCATCCACTCGAAGCCGGCCAGGTCGCGGCCGGCGGCCCGCGCCTCGTCCTCGATGGCGGCCACCGAGCGGGCGTAGGCGTCGGGCGACATCAGATAAGGCATCCAGCCGTCGCCCAGGCGGGCGGCGCGGCGCATGGCCGGCGCCTTGCGGCCGGAGACCAGCAGCGGCGGGCCGCCCGGCCGCATCTCCGGGGCGTCAGCGCCCGGCGACCGGACCGGCCGCAGCTCCAGGTCGTCGAAGTCGAAGAACCTGCCGTGATGGGTGACCGGCCCGCCGTTCCAGAGCGCCCGCAGGATCTCCATCGCCTCGTCGGTCCGGGGGCCGCGCTCCTTGAGCGGCACGCCGACGGCCTCGAACTCCTTGGGGAACTCGCCTCCGACGCCCACCCCGACCGAGACCCGGCCGCCGGTGCGGGAGTCGAGGTCGGCGAGCTGCTTGGCCGCGATCACCGGCGGGTACAGCGGCAACTGGAGGACGGCGGTGCCCACCCGCACCCGCTCGGTCCAGGCGGCCATCAGGGCGAGCCGGGTGATCGCCTCGCCGGTCGAGGTCGGCGGCAGCAGATGGCCGCCCTGCCAGATCGATTCGATCGGGAGTCGTTCGGCCGCGGCCAGCCAGTCCCTGTCGGGTTCCGGAATGGCCGCTGCCCCGAAGATGATGCGATCGCCTGGCACCGAGGCTCCTTCGCGAGAGGCTCCGACGCCGGTCGGCGCCGACGGGGGGAAGATAGCAAAGGCTCACTTTCTCCCGGTAGTGAGTATAGTGAGCGAACGCTCTCTTTGTCTCGGGCGGAAGAAGGGGAGGCCCATGGCGGGACCACTGTCCGGACTGCGGGTCGTCGAGCTGCAGAGCCGCGGGCCCGGTCCGTTCGGCGCCATGGTCCTCGCCGATCTCGGGGCCGACGTGGTGCGCGTCGTCCGCCCGGAGGACGTCGCGCCCGCCGCCGGTGCGCCCGCCGCCGGCGAGAGCGGGACGGAACGCATGATACGCGGCCGCCGCAGGATCGACCTGGTCACGCGCGGCCGCCGCTCCGTCGCCGTCGACCTCAAGCACGCCGGCGGCCTCGCCGCGGTGCTCCGCCTGGCCGGGAAGGCCGACGTGCTGGTGGAGGGGTTCCGCCCCGGCGTCGCCGAGCGGCTCGGCGTCGGCCCGGACGTCTGCCTCGAACGCAACCCCCGGCTGGTCTACGCCCGCATCACCGGCTGGGGCCAGGACGGGCCGTACGCCCGCACCCCCGGGCACGACATCAACTACGTCGCGCTGGCCGGGGCGCTCGACCCGCTGCGCCGCGGCGACGGTCCGCCCGCCCCGCCGCTGAACCTCCTGGGCGACTACGGCGGCGGGGGGATGCTCCTGGTCGTCGGCGTCCTGAGCGCCCTGTTCGAGCGGTCGCGCTCGGGCCGGGGGCAGGTGGTCGACACCGCGATGGTCGACGGGGTCGCCCTGCTGACCACGCTCTTCCACGGGATGCGCGCCGAGGGCCTGTGGTCCGACGAGCCCGGCACCAACGTCCTGGACCTCGGGGCGCCCTTCTACAACGTCTACGAGACCGCCGACGGCCGCCACGTGACCGTCGGCTGCGGCGAGCCGCAGTTCTACGCCGAGCTGCTCGACCGCCTGGGCCTGGGCGACGAGCTCCTGCACCGCCAGGCCGACCCCGCCGCCTGGCCGGAGGACAGGGCCCGGCTGGCGGCCGTCTTCAGGTCCAGGCGGTTCGAGGAGTGGTGCGAGCTGCTGGAGGGCACCGACACCTGCTTCGCCCCGGTGCTCACGCTCGCCGAGGCCCCCTCGCACCCCCACAACGTCGAACGGGGCACCTTCGTGGAGATCGACGGCGTGGTGCAGCCGTCGGCGGCCCCCAGGTTCGGTCGCACGCCCGCGGCGCCCGCCACGCCTCCGGCCGAGGCGGGCGGGCACACGAGCGAGGTGCTGCGCGACTGGGGCTTCGGCGCCGACGAGGTCGGCGCGCTGCTCGACGCCGGGGCCGTGGTGCAGGCCGGCCGCCCCTCCGGCCCCGACCAGCGATAGGGAGAAGATGGACGCGACCGTAGGGATACCGCCCGCCGTCACCGAGGAGACCCGGCCCTTCTGGGACGCGGCCGCCGAGGGCCGCCTGGTCGTCGAGGGATGCTCCTCCTGCGGCGCCCGGTCCTTCCCGCCTCGGGGGATGTGCCGCTCCTGCCGCGGCAGGTCCATGGAGCCGGTCGAGATCACCGGGCCGGGCCGCGTCTACAGCCTCACCGTGAACCACCAGCGCTGGCTTCCAGGTCTGGAGGTGCCGTACGCGGTCGTCCTCGTCGAGTTCCCCGGCCACCCGGGCGTGCGGGTGGTCGGCAGGCTGCGGGGCTGCCCGCCCGAGGAGGCGGCGATCGGCATGGAGGTCGGCATCGGTTTCGAGCCGGGGCCGGGCGGCTTCGCCATCCCCAGCTTCGTGGCCGTCGAGGGCGGCGAACCGTCCGCGCGGGAAGGGGAGGCCTGATGGGGACCGACCTGTTCGAGCGGCGGGCCGTGATCTCCGGCGTCGGGCAGTCCGCGATCGGGCGCCAGGTCGACCGGTCGGGCCTGCAGCTCACGCTCGACGCCGTCCTCGCCGCCGTCGAGGACGCCGGTCTGACGCTGGACGACATCGACGGCCTGGCCATGTTCCCGGGCGGGGGCGCGGCGAACCTGCCCGGCTACGCCAACGGAAACCTCTACGAGGTCCAGGACACGCTGCGGATCACCACGACCTGGCGCCAGGGGCTGGTGGAGGGGATGTCGCTGCCCTTCTACGGGCCGGCCCAGGCCGTCGCCACCGGGCAGGCCCGCCACGTGGTCATCTGGCGGACGGTGAAGGAGGGCAGCGCCAGCCGCAACGCCGGGGGCCGTCCCGCCTACGGCTCGACCAAGCCGGTCGCCGAGGGCCCGCTGGCGTGGCTGCTGCCCGTCGGGATGCTGTCGCCGGTCTGCCAGGTGGCCCCGTACGCCGCCCGCTACATGCACGAGTACGGCGTCACCCGCGAGCAGCTCGCGTGGATCCCGGTGACGCAGCGGGCGCACGCCGCCCTCAACCCGGACGCGGTCTACCGGACGCCGCTGACCGTCGAGGACTACCTCGGCTCGCGGATGATCTCCACGCCGATGTGCCTGTACGACTGCGACGCGCCCTGCGACGGCGCCACCGCCATCGTCGTCTCCGCCGCCGACACGGCGTCCGACCTGCGGGCACCGGTCCGCATCGAGGCCATGGCCGGGGTCGTGGAGGGCAGGCCGTCGTGGGAGCAGTGGGAGGACATGGGCCGCGTGGGCCACGGCGCCGCACGGGCGATGTGGGCGCGGACCGGCCTGCGGCCCGGTGACGTCGACGTCGCCGAACTCTACGACGGCTTCACCATCGAGGCCGTCTGGTGGCTGGAGGCGATGGGCTTCTGCGGGCCCGGCGAGGCCGGGGCGTTCGTCGATGGAGGCAAGCGCATCGCCCTCGACGGCGAGCTCCCGCTCAACACCTGGGGCGGCCAGCTGTCCGGCGGCCGCCTCCACGCCGCCTTCGGGCACACCGCCGAGGCCGTGCGGCAGCTGCGCGGCGAGGCCGGGGCGGCGCAGGTCGCCGGCGCGGAGGTCGCGGCGGTGACCAACGTCGGCGGCTTCGAGGCCGGCGCGGCGCTGCTGACACGCTGGTAGAAGGAGCGCCGAACGGCGCCGGGAAGCGCCGGCGGCGAACGGTTCGGGTTCGTACGAGGAGAGGAAGCGCCAGATGGTGGAGCGGGCCGGGCGGGTCGAGGGCAAGGTCGCGATCGTGACGGGGGCCGGGTCGACGCCGGGACCGGGGGTCGGCACGGGGAAGGCGACCGCGGTGGCGCTCGCCCGGGAGGGGGCGAGCGTGCTGCTCGTCGACCTGCACCCCGAGCGCGCCGAGGAGACGCGGGCGATGATCGCGGAGGAGGGCGGCAAGGCCGAGGTGTTCGCCGGCGACGCCACCCGGGCGGAGGCGTGCGAGGCGATGGTCCGCACGGCCGTCGAGGCGTTCGGGACCGTCGACGTCCTGGTGAACAACATCGGCCTGGCCTCGCTCGGGACGGTCGTCGACACGACCGAGGAGGCCTGGGACCGGGCCCTGGACATCAACCTGCGGACCGCCTTCCTCGCCTCCAAGTACGCGGTGCCCGTGATGGCCGCCAAGGGCGCCGGGTCGATCGTCAACATCGCGTCCATCTCGGCGCTCCGGGGGGACGGCACCCTCGCGTACTCGGCGGCCAAGGGCGGCCTGATCGCGATGACGGTCGACATGGCGTACTCGCACGGCCGCGAGGGGATCCGGGTCAACGCGATCGCGCCCGGCCACATCACCACGCCGATGGTGATGTCGGTCTCCGCGCCCGGCCCCCGCGCCGACTTCATGAACACGATGCGGTCCGAGGCGGGCCTCCTCGGGACGCCCGGCACCGGCTGGGACGTCGCCTGGGCGGCCGTCTACCTGGCGAGCGACGAGGCGCGGTGGGTCACGGGCGCGACCCTTCCCGTCGAGTCGGGCGTGCTCAGCGTGACCCCGCTGATGATGGCGCCGCGGCTGCGCGGCGTCCCCGAGCCCGGGGAGTGAGCGGCCGCCGGGCCCCGCGGCCGTTGCGCATCGGCCGCGCCGCGCCTAAAGTAAGTGAGCGAACACTCTCTAATGACGCCAAAGGAGCTCACGCGGATGGCTGACCAAGACGCGGCCGGTGCCGCCCTGTGCGAGCGGTACGCGGTCGCCGACGTCGACTCCCACATCATCGAGCCGGCCGACCTCTGGACGTCGCGCGTCTCGTCGAAGTGGGACGACCTCGTGCCCCACGTGCGGTTCCACGAGCGGCGGCAGGAGGACTACTGGTACATCGGCGACAAGAAGCTGTACGGCGTGGGCGCGTTCGCCCAGGCCGGATGGCCCGAGTGGCCGCCCTCCCACCCCAAGAAGCTCTCCGAGGCGCTCCCGGCCGCCATCGACCCCAAGGAACGCCTCGCCTACATGGACAAGGTGGGCGTTTACTACCAGGTGATGTACCCGAACATCCTCGGGTTCCACAGCCACCGTTTCCTCAACCAGATGCCGCGCGAGCTGGCCACCGAGTGCGTCCGCGCCTACAACGACTGGATCACCGAGTTCTGCTCGGCCGACGCCCGCCGGCTCATCCCGATGACGATGCTCCCGTTCTGGGACATCGACGAGTCGGTCGCCGAGATGAAGCGGGCCCACGAGATGGGGCACAAGGGCGTCCTGTTCGCCGCCCGCTACGACAAGGCCGGCTTCCCCCGCCTGATCGACGACTACTGGGAGCCGCTGCTGGGCCAGGCCCAGGAGATGGGCCTCAGCATGAACTTCCACGTCGGCTTCCTCGCGACCGACGACGAGCTCAAGGGCGCCGTCGACCAGTCCAAGAAGCTCGACTTCACCAAGGAGAGCGCGCTGGTCCTCCTGGGCAACGCCCAGAACATCGCCGAGGTGGTGCTCAGCGGCGTCTGCCACCGCTACCCGGACCTGAAGTTCGTCTCGGTCGAGAACGGCGCGGGCTGGCTGCCGTTCCTGGGCGAGAGCATGGACTGGCAGTGGCTGAACGTCGGCGCCCACAAGGAGTACCCCGACCGGATGCTCCCGAGCGAGTACATGCGCCGGCAGATCTACGGCATGTTCTGGTTCGAGCGGCAGTCGGTGCGGTCGGTGATCGACCAGCTCGCCGACAACCTCATGTTCGAGACCGACTTCCCGCACGCCACCAGCCTCTCCCCCGGCCCGGCGTCGGAGTCGCCGAGCCCACGCGACGTCATGGAGCAGGCGCTGGGCGGGCTGCCCGAGGAGACCGTCGGCAAGGTGCTCCAGCACACCGCGACGAAGCTCTACAACCTGGACCCTCCGGCCCGCGACTGATCCCCGGCGACGCCGACGCCCCCTCTGCGCCTGCGGGGCGTCGGCGTCCCCGGTCTCCCCCACGCACACCCCTCCCCGCCCCGCGCCTCTCCGCCCCACGCCCCGGCACCGCGCCCCCCGCTCCACACCCCTTGAGCCGTGCCTCTTCGCTCCGCGCCCCTTGAGGCCGCGCCCCCCGGCACCGCGCCTCCGCCTCGCCGCACCGCGCCCTTGAGCCGCGCCTTTTCGCTCCGCGCCTCTCCGCTCCGCACCCCTTGAGCCGCGCGTGCCGCACCGCGCCTCCGCGCTCCCGCCCCAGAGCCGCGCTCCGGGCGGTGCCTCTGAGCTGCAGCCCCGAGCGACGGAAAACCGGGCGGGAGAACACCCTTTGTCCGGCGGCCCCGTGGCGTTAGTATTCGCGCCACAGGTATGGCGTCAATTCGGAAAGCGTCCGGAACGCCGACCGCCGCGGGAGAGGGGCAGTGATGACCGCGCCCGAAGCCACCGGGGTCTACTACGACCCCTACGACCCCGGCATCAACGCCGATCCGTACCCGGTGTTCCGCAGACTGCGCGATGAGTCGCCGCTCTACTACAACGAGCCGCACGACTTCTACGCCGTCGCCCGGTACGAGGACGTCGAGCGCGGGGTGACCGACCACGAGACCTGCATCTCCGGCCGGGGCGCGATCCTCGAGCTGATCAGGGCGGGCATCGAGATCCCGCCGGGCGTGCTCCTCTTCGAGGACCCGCCCGTCCACACCGTCCACCGCGGCCTGATGAAGCGGGTCTTCACCCCGCGCCGGGTGGCGGAGCTGGAGCCCGGGATCCGCCGGTTCTGCGCCCGCAGCCTGGACCCGCTGGCCGGCGCCGGGCGGTTCGACTTCGTCGCCGACCTCGGCGCGCAGATGCCGATGCGGGTGATCGGCATGCTGCTGGGCATCCCGGAGCAGGACCAGGAGGCGATCCGCGACCAGGGCGACGCGCGCCTGCGCACCGAGGCCGGGCGGCCCATGGAGTACTCCGACGACTTCCTGGACGGCGAGGCGTTCGCCGACTACATCGACTGGCGCGCCGAGCACCCCTCCGACGACATCATGACCCACCTCCTGCAGGCCGAGTTCGAGGACGAGACCGGGACGCGCAGGCGGCTGACCCGCGAGGAGATCCTGACCTACGTCACCGTGATCGCCGGAGCGGGGAACGAGACCACCACCCGGCTGATCGGCTGGGCGGGCAAGGTCCTGGCCGACCATCCCGGCCAGCGGCGGCAGCTGGCCGAGGACCACACCCTGATCCCCAACGCCATCGAGGAACTCCTCCGCTACGAGGCGCCCGCGCCCCACGTGGCCCGGTACGTGGCGCGGGACGTGGAGGTGCACGGCCGGGTCGTGCCCGCGGGCAGCGTCATGATGTTCCTCCTGGGCTCGGCCAACCGCGACGACCGGCGCTACGACGACGGCGACCGCTTCGACGTCCACCGGAAGGTCGGCTCGCTCCTCACCTTCGGCCGCGGCATCCATTTCTGCCTGGGCGCGGCACTGGCGCGGCTCGAAGGGCGCATCGCCCTGGAAGAGGTCCTCAAGCGCTTCCCCGAGTGGGAGGTCGACCTGGACGGGGCCACGCTCGCGACCACCTCGACGGTTCGCGGCTGGGAGTCGCTACCGGTGCGCGTCGGATGACCGTTCCCCGGTCGGGCCGGGCGGCGCGACGGGATGGCAGGGCCGGCGAGGCCCATGGCGAAGTGGAGGGGACCTGAGCGATCAACCGGGCGAGCGCAGAGCGTACGACAGCCCGCTGCGCCGGCAGCGTGCCGCCGAGACGCGCGAACGCATCGTCGACGCCGGAGCCGAGATCATCCACGGCCTCCCCATCTGGAACTGGGACGCGCTGACCGTGCGGGCCGTGGCCGAGCGGGCCGGGGTCAACGTGCGGACGGTGTACCGCCACTTCGCGACCGAGCGCGACCTGCGCGCCGCCGTGCTGCACCGGCTGAGGAAGGAGGTCGGGATCGACCTCTCGGACCTGCGGCTCGAAGACGTCGCGGGCATCACCGCCCGGCTCCTGGGATACGTGTCCACCTTCCCCATCGCGCCGCGCACACCACGCGATCCCAACGTGGCCGCGGCCAACCGGGTCCAGCGGGAGGCGCTGCGCCGCGCGGTGGCGGGCCCGGCGGAGTCATGGCCCGCCGCCGACCGCGTGGTCGCGGCCTCCGTCCTCGACGTGCTCTGGAGCGTGGTCTCCTACGAGCGGCTGGTCACCGACTGGGAGCTCGAGCCCAAGGAGGCCATCACGGCCATCACCTGGGTCATCGGGCTGGTCGAGGACGCGATCCGCGAGGGCCGCCGCCCGTCGCCCTGAGGCCGCGCGGCGAGCCGCCGCTCCCTCGGGCGTTTCGCCCCACGCGCACCATGGAGGGGATGTACATTTTATGCCATATATGTGATGTTGATTGCGCCAGTCCCACGGACCCCCTACGTTACGAGTGCACACTCACTTATCTCCTGCCCCTTGCGTCTTCGGCGAAGGAGCGGATAAGGGAGAAGAAAGAGAGCATCATGAGAGAACTTCCTTCACACATGTTGGTCATGACGCTCTTCTGATCACATGCCCCATCCGCCCGAGCCGTCGTCCCCCCGGCGGCGGGTGACCCGTCCCGACGGCCCCGCCGCGTGCCCGCCCGGTCCCCCTTCCGGAACCTCCCGGTTCCGCCCACCCCATCGGAGGCCTCAGTGAGCACCACCACCGCGTCCCACGTCCCCAGGCGGTGTCCGTGAGCGCCGTGCCGAACCGCTTGGCGGGGTGGGGCGTGGGTGCTCTGGTCGCGATGGGTTCGTTGTTCGCGATCGGGTTGGAGGCGTTGCGGCGGACGTGGGATGTGCGGGATTGGTTCTGGGAGTTCGTGGAGCAGTCCTGGTTTTTGGCGCGGGTGACGATGTTGCCGTCGTTGCTGGTGGCGTTGCCGTTGGGGGCGACGGTGGCGTTGCAGGTGGGTGATCTGGCGGGGCAGTTGGGTGCTCAGTCGGCGACCGGTGGTGCGGTGGTGGTGGGGTTGGTGCGGCAGGTCGCGCCGATCGCGTCGGCGTTGATCATCGCGGGTGCGGGTGGTTCGGCGATGACCTCGGACATGGGCGCGCGCAATATCCGGGATGAGTTGTCGGCGATGGAGGTCATGGCCGTCAATCCGGTGCATCGGCTGGTGACGCCGCGGATGTGGGCGGCCAGCATGATCTCGTGCATGCTCGCCTCCCTGGTGATCCTGTCGGGTGCGGTGGGCGGTTTTGTGTTCAACGTGTTGCTGCAGGGTGTGACGCCGGGCGCCTATTTCGATGGGGCGCTGGGTCTGCTGCGGGTGTCGGACCTGTTCGTGACACTGGGCAAGGCGTGGTTGTTCGGTCTGATCGCTGCGCTGGTGGCCTGCTATATGGGGATGAATTGTGAGCGGAGCCCTGCCGGGGTTGGCCGGGCGGTGAACCGGGCGACGGTGGTGGCGTTCATGCTGGTGTTCGTTTTCAATTACGTGATCACGACGGTGTATTTCGTCGCGTTCCCGCCGAAGTTGTGAGTGGGGGCGGCTGATGTTGGTCAATGCTCCGCGTAAGGCGGCGTTGGGGACGACGCGGGTGGCGGTGGCGGGTGCCGAGCGGGTGGCGGCGTTGTCGGCGTGGCCGCGTTTCATCGGTGCGGTGCTGCTGTATTCGCTGCGTGACATCGTGTTCCGGTTCAAGTACGCCAAGACGGTGGCGTTGCAGGTCAGCGACATCGTCGTGGGTGTGGGCGCGACGGTGGTCGGCGGCGGGATGATCTTTGTGATCTTCACGATGTCGCTGTTCTTGGGCACCGAGATCGGTATGCAGGTGTACACGGGTCTGGAGGTGATCGGCGCCGAGTCGTTCATGGGCCTGGTGGGGGCGTTCATCAATGTCCGTGAGACGACTCCGGTGATCGCGGCGATCGCGTTGGCGGCGCAGTGCGGGTCGTCGTTCACGGCGGAGCTGGGGGCGATGCGGATCTCGGAGGAGATCGATGCCCTGGAGGTCATGGGCATTCACTCGTTCGTGTATCTGATCTGCACGCGGGTGGTGGCGGCGCTGATCGCGCTGGTGCCGTTGTATCTGATCGCCTTGTTCGCGAGTTTCTTCGCGACCCGGTTCATCAGTACCGAGTTCTTCGATCTGGCGCCCGGGGTTTACGACTACTACTTCCATCTGTATCTGCCGTTGATCGATTTGATCTATAGCGCGATCAAGGTGGCGGTGTTCGCGTTCGCGGTGATCTCGATCCACTGCTACTACGGCTACTACGCCACCGGCGGCCCCGTCGGCGTCGGGCAGGCCGCCGGCCGCGCGATCCGCCTGTCGATCATCGTCATCGTCACGCTCAACCTGCTGCTGTCGTATGTGTTCTGGGGGCAGGGCGGAACAGTGAGGCTGGCCGGATGAGCGCTTCCCAGGACGACTCCCTCTCGAGGCGCCTGGCCGTCTCGCTGCTGACGCTGGTGCTGGTGGCCGGCGCGCTGTATGCGCTGATCACCAAGCCATGGGAGGCCGAGGGCACGCGCCTGACGGCCGATTTCGACAAGGCGAGCCAGGGGTTGACGACGTCGTCGCCGATCAAGGTCCGCGGGGTGCAGGTGGGCCAGGTCGAGTCGATCGACCTGCTGCCCAACGGCCGCGCCCGCCTCATTCTTCGGATCAACGAGGGCGTCCAGGTCCCTCGGACGGCCCGGGCCTCCTTGGAGCCGGAGTCGGTGTTCGGGCCGAAGTTCATCAACCTCGTTCCCGGCGCCGGCGAGACGGCGGGGCCTTACTTGGCCAATCACGCTCATATTGCCGCGACGGCCGGGTCGGAGGACCTGGACGATCTCGTGTCCAGCGCCGATCGGATGCTGACGGCGATCGATGCGCGGGATGTGTCGATCATCGTGGGCACCCTCGCCCAGGGCTTGGGGGGGCAGGCCACTCAGGTGCGTGAGTTGCTGGATGATGCCGACACGATCGTGGCGATCGGTCATAAGCAGCGGCAGCGGGCGGTGCGGTTTACCGCTGATCTGGCGCGGTTGGCGCAGGTGCGCGGGATCGGTGACAGCGTGGCCGGTTTGGCGGGTGACACCAATGCGATCGTGGGCACGGCCGCTTCGGGTCAGGACCGGTTGCGGCGTTTGACCGGGGAGACCGCCCGCCTGTCGGGCACGCTGGCCGGTGGCCTGAACCGGCACGGCGGCCAACTCGGCCAAGCAGGCCGCTCGGCGGAACGTGCCACCGCGTTCATCTACGCCCAACTAGGGGTCGGGGGCGGCATCGTCAGTCCCTCCGTGAACGCCATCATCGATCAGTTGCCGATCTACCGGGCGGTGTCGTGGCCGGCCGCTCCGCAAGGCAAGCACATGCTCGCAGCCAAGATCATGCTTCCCACCGATCCCTGCGAGCTCATTCTGGGCATCTGCGGCTCCGGCACTCCGTCCACGCCGCTCCCTTCCCTAGGAGGGCGGTGACATGGCGGCGCGTCCTGAGAAGGCGTTCTCCTCGCTGGCGCGGTTGTTGTTGTTCCTGGCCGTGACGGTGACGTTGACCGGGTTCATCGCGATGCAGATCGCGCGGCTGGACTTCTCCGATTCCTACCGGGTCACCGCGACCTTCGACGATGTCGGGGGGCTGCGTGAGGGTGACCGGGTCAAGATCGCCGGGGCCCCGGTCGGGCAGGTCGACCAGATTCACGTCCGCAAGGGCCGCGCCGAGGTCACCCTGTCGGTCCGTGAGCGGCACCGCCTCCCCTCCGACAGCGAGGCCGCCGTGCGGTGGCGGGATCCGATCGGGCAGCGGGTGGTGTATCTGATCCCGGGCACGGCGGGCGCGAGGCTCAAGGACGGCGACAAGATCACCCGGACCCGGTCGGTGGTGGATCTGGGTGAGCTGATCAACCAGATCGCGCCGCTGACGCGGACGCTGGACCCCCAGCAGATCAACCAGCTGATGACCTCGCTGCACCAGGCGCTGGAGGGCAACGAGGCCAACATCCACCAGCTGATCGGCAACATCGATCAGCTCTCCTCCACCATCGCCGCGCGCCGCCAGAGCCTGCAGCGCACCCTGGACGACTTCGCCGCCGTCACCCAGGTCCTGTCCCGCCGTGACAAGCAGATCGCGACGATGACCGACAACCTGGTGACGCTGTCGGGTGCGTTCGTGGACAACCGCAGGCTGGTGGATCAGGCGATCACGCAGCTGGCGGCGATGGTGCGGACCTCCGACAAGCTCACGGCCGGCAACGCGCGCGAGCTGGAGGAGGTGGTGGGCCGGATGGCGGTGGTGATGGGCGGCACCAACCGCAATCTGGACCGTTTGACCCCGATCCTGAAGTCGGCGGGCCCCAAGATGTCGCGGCTGTTCGACCTGATCAACGAGGGCGAGCTGTTCGTCGGCACCACCCCCTGCCTGACCCTGGCTCCCGGCCCCTGCCCCTACAAGGCCGAGTTGAAGAAGTACCCCGAGCGCGGTTCTTCGGAGGATGTGCTGCGGGGCCTGGTGGTCGGAGAGGGGAACTGATGGCGCGCACGTCCTTCCGTGACCGCAACCCCCTCATCGTCGGCATCGCCGGATTGACGGTGCTGTCGCTGGGCGTCACGATCTCCTTCCTCACCGGCACCCTGGGCCTGCTCAAGGAGCGGTACACCATGACCGGGGTGTTCGCCGACACCGGCGGCCTGCGCTCGGGCCACGAGGTCGAGGTCGCCGGGGTCGCGGTCGGTGAGGTCACCGAGGTCAAACCCGATTTCCGCAACGGCCGCGTGATGGTGACGTGGAAGGTCGACAGCAAGGTCGAACTCGGCCCGCGCACCCGCGCTGAAATCCGGATGTCCAACATCCTGGGCGGCCGGTACCTGCGCCTCAGCGGCCCGGTCGGGGAACCCTACATGGCCGATGTGTCCGAGGGCCGGCGGCGGATCCCGCTGGAGCGGACCGCGACCCCGATCACCTTCAACGATCTGCTGAACGAGGGCACCGGCACCCTGGCCAAACTCGACGCCAAAGCCGTCTCCTCGGTCCTGGACCAGTTGCGGGACGTGTCCCGCCAGGGCCGCGGCCGCCTGGGCGGGGCGTTGCAGAATCTGACGGCGTTGGCGGAGGCGGTCAATGAGAGCGATCCGCAGATTGCGCGGTTGCTGGCCGATGGGGACCGGTTGATCGGGCTGGTCAATTCCAAGGATCGGCAGTTGTCGCAGCTGGCCCGCAACGCCAGTGTGCTGCTGGGGCAGCTGCGTGACCGGCAGGCCGAGTTGAGTGTGCTGCTGGGCAGCGGCGACCGCACCGTGCAGAGCCTGTCGCGGTTGATCAGCACCAAGCAGGCGGAGCTGGTCGAGATCGTGGATGAGCTGGGGACGACGATGAAGACGCTCGAGCCGCAGATGGACGATCTCAATCAG
This sequence comes from Actinomadura rugatobispora, assembly GCF_055379765.1. Lineage (NCBI taxonomy): Bacteria > Bacillati > Actinomycetota > Actinomycetes > Streptosporangiales > Thermomonosporaceae > Actinomadura > Actinomadura rugatobispora. The sequence continues at coordinate 11,962,784 of NZ_AP029191.1, forward strand.
ACGCTGGCGTGGTCGGGGCCGACGATGGCGGGGTTTGTCAGCACCGGGGTGAACGGGCCGTGGTTCAACGCGGTGTTCTCCCAGCTCGGTCCGCTGGCGGCCAGTGATCTGCAGGGCCTGACCCAGATGCTGCAGAGTGGACGGACCGCCCGATGAGACGTTTGATCCCTGTCCTTGCCGCCGCGGTGATGGTGTTGTCGATCGGCGGCTGCGCCGTGGTCCCCGGCGGGAACGGCACCTATCGGATGAGCGTGTACTTCGCGAAGACTCCGTCGTTGTATGAGAAGTCGCGGGTGAAGGTGATGGGCGCCGATGTCGGCAGCATCACCGCCATCGGTGTCCACAACCGCCAGGTCCGCGTCGATCTGCGGATCCGCGAGGACGTCCCCGTCCCGCGTGATGTGCGCGCGACGATCGTGGCGGCCAGCACCATCGGCGAACGCAGCGTGGTCCTGCATCCGGCCTGGCGTCCGGGGACTCCGCGGGCGCCTGCGGGGTCGGTGATCCCGCAGGAGCGGACCGACCTGCCGGTGGAGATCGATGAGGCCCTCACCGCTTTCACCGCTCTCACTCAGTCGATTGATCCGGGGGCGTTGGGTGAGGTGTTCGAGGGGGGTGCGCGGGCGGTCGATGGGCGTGGTGATGATGTCAACCGGGCGTTGCAGTCGACCGGGACGCTGGCGGGGAATCTGGCCGCCCAGGACCGCAAGCTCGCCGGGATCGCCCGCGATCTGAACCAGCTGGCCACCTCCCTCAACCGCCGCGATGAGAAGCTCACCGCCTTCATCGGCGACTTCTCCGCCGCCAGCCGCGCGCTGGCCGATGAGCGGGCGCGGCTGCGGACCTTCCTGGCGGGTTTGGAGGCGCTGATCCGGCAGGGCGGGGCGGTGGTGACCGCCTACCAGGAGAAGCTCCCCGCCGTTTTGACCGAGGCGTCGGAGATGGTGATGACGCTCAAGGCCAACAGCGCCTCGATCTCCCAGGCCATCACCTCGCTGGCCGGGGTCACCGACGCGGTCATCAAGGCCTGGGACCGCAAGACCGGGACGATCACGGTGCGGGCGCAGATCAACGCCACGCTGCGGATCTGGCTGCAGCCGATCTTCACCGCGATGGGCTGGGGCAAGGTGCCCTGCCTGGACGGGCGGAACGGGTGCCGGTCCACCGTGCAGCGGAAGGGACGATCATGACCGGTGGCAGGAGGACAGTGGTCGCGGCCGTGCTGGCCGCCGGTACCTGCACCGCATGTTCGGTGCAGACGCTGGGGGCGCCCAAGGGCGACTTCACCCTGTACGCGGTGTTCGGTGATGTGCAGAACCTGGTGACCGGGCACAGCGTGCAACTGGCCGATGTGCGGATCGGGACGGTGATGACCGTCCAGCTGCAGGGCTACAAGGTCCGGGTGAGGATGTCGATCACCAACGGCCGCCGCGTCCCCGCCGGGACCACCGCCGCCATCGCCAAGACCTCCCTGCTGGGCGAGAACTTCGTCCGCCTCACCCCGCCCAAGGGCGCGGCGATGAGCACCGGCCCGTTCCTGGCCCAGCGCGCCACCATCACCCAGACCACCCTGGCCCCCGACCTGGAATCGGTCACCCAGCGGGTCGGCCCGATCCTGGCCGCGGTCGGCGGCCAGGACATCGACGCCATCGTCACCACCCTGGCCAGCGCCACCACCAACAAAGGCCCCCAGCTCAACCGCATCATCAAACGCTCCACCGAACTGTCCGACAGCTACGCCGCCGCCGCCACCGACCTGGGCAAGGTGATCGACGGGCTCGGCCGGTTGTCCTCCTCCCTGGAGAAGGGGTCGCGGGACCTGGACCGCCTGCCCGGCATGGTGTCGCTGGCGACCGAGCGGGTGCGCAAGGACCGGGCGGAGTTGAAGGGGTCGGTGCAGGAACTGGTGCGGCTGGGCAACTCCTTCAACACCACCTTCCAGCAGCGCCACGCCACCCGCCTGCGCGCCCTGCTGCTGCGCATCGACCAGATCATGACCTCCATGACCCGCGGCAAGGAACAACTCAAAGAGGTGGTGGACCTGCTGGACAAGGGCCTGGTCAACGCCCCCTCCATGACCTACGACGGGCAAGCCCTGGCCCATGCCTGGGTCGCGGGGTTCCTGCCCGACACCGGACCCAAACCGGTACGCGATCCGGCCCGTGAACTTCGACGCCTGCTGGCACCCAGGTAAAAGGGAGAGCGGTCGTGACCTCACGCATCCTGGCCAACCTGGCCTTCTTCACCGCCCTCGGCGTCGCTCTGATCGTCTGGGCGCTGACCAGCATCATCAGCGTCGACGCCGTCCGCCGCCCCTACACCCTCACCGCCGAGTTCGCCTCCTCACCCGGCCTGCGCCCCGACCTGGAGGTCGCCTACCTGGGCGTGCGCGTCGGCAGCATCGGCAACGTCGCCCTGCGACCGGGCAAGGTCGCCGTCCAGCTCAAGATGGACCGCGGCACCACCATCCCCACCGGCGCCCGCGCCGCCGTCCTCCGCAAATCCGCCGTCGGCGAACCCTACGTCGAACTGTCCCCGCCCTCAGGGCCCGACGGGGCGCCGATGCGGGCCGGAGACAACATCCCCCTCGCCCGCACGTCGGTGACGGTGGAGTACAAGCAGCTGTTCGACAACGCCGGCAAACTGCTCCGGGCGACCCGGCCGCAGGACGCCAACACGCTGCTGCGCGAGCTGTCCAACGGACTGGAAGGACGCGGCACCACCCTGCGCGACCTGATCGGCGACACCCACCAGCTCGCCGGCACCCTGGCCGACAACGCCGGCACCCTCGACAGCCTCGCCGTCCAGCTCACCGCCCTCACCGCCACCCTGGCCCCCACCGCCCCCCAACTCGGCACCGGCATCAACGACCTGGCCGCCTTCACCCACACCCTCAAACAATCCCGCCACGACCTCGACAGCATCCTGCAACGCGGCCCCGCCATGGTCACCCAGACCAACAACCTCCTCACCGCCGCCCGCCCCGGCCTGCGCTGCATCCTCCACGCAATGAGCGCACCCGCGCCGCCGGTGTTCACCCCGGCCAACACCCGGCATTTCGACCACGCTCTGACCGTGCTGGCCAAACAACTCCCCATCGCCACCGACTCCTTCATCGAGAAACGACCCGAGGGGAGTTACGTCCGGCTCAGGCCGCTCATCTCCATCGGGAACGGCGTCCCCACCCCTGATGGCCGGCTCTACTCGCGTGAAACCCCCGGACCAGTCATTCCGCCGCTTTATGAGTGCACCGGCCAGGCACAGAGCACCAACACCGGCCAGCAGGGCGGTTCCAAGCAGGGCACGGCTGCTCCCTCGGCGCCCGGATCCACGGCGGGCACCATCGCCAAGGGCCCCTTCATCACCGCTGACAAACGGGCCGCCGACACCCCACACGACTCCCCGTGGTCACGGTGGCTGCCGCTGCTGCCCGTGGCCGCCGCCGCACTCGTCCTGGCCTACGCCGCCTACCGGATGAGCGCCACCGTCCGACGCCGACCCCGAAGCTGACCGGAGGCAGTATGACCACCAAAACCAAGAAGACCGGCACCGACGACAAGAAGGCCACCGGCGACGAGGAAACCCGGGACGAGGAAACCCCGGACACCGCCACCGCAGCGGCGACCGAGAACGCCGACACAGACAAGGCCAACGCGGACGGCAAGAGTGCCGCGGCCGAGAAGGCCGAGAAGGCCGACGCGGATGGCAAGGCCAAGGGCGAGGCCGTGGACGGCGACGCCGGCGATGAGGGCGACGACGACACGAAGACCGCCAAGGAGCGGCCGCGGCGGCGGACGCCCCCGCGCGGCCGCGGCCTGGTCGCCGGGCGACGCGACAAGCTCGGCACCGCCCTCATCCTCATCGTCCTGGCCGCCGTCACCACCACCGCCGTCCTGCAATGGCGCCAAGCCGACCACCTCAACCAGCAAGCCCACACCCAGCAGCAAGTCCGCACCCGCGCCGCCCAATTCGGCCGAGCCCTCCTCGCCTACGACCACACCGACCTCAACAGCGCCCGCACCCGCATCCAACAACTCACCGCCACCGACTTCGGCAAAACCTACGAAGCCGCCTTCACCGGACTCGCCGACACCATCGGCAAATACAAAGCCACCGCCACCGCCACCGTCCGCGACACCTACATCAACCACATCGACGGCGACCGCGCCAAAGCCCTCGTCGTCCTCGACTCCGAAGTCCGCTCCACCGCCGGCACCCGCCGCGTCCTGGGCACCAAACTCCTCCTCGAACTCATCCGCGAAAAAGGCCAATGGCGCGTCAGCGGCCTCGCCTCACTCGAAGCCGACGACGAGACCATGACCAAACCCGACGGAACCCCCACCACACCCAACGGGACGGGCGGCGACCCCGCGGCGCCCGCGCCGCAGCCGGACAAGACCCCCTGACCCGAGCCCGCGGGGTCTCAGTCCGGGAGGAGGGGGTCTGTCCAGTTAACGGTGTGACTCGATATTGCTGAGGTCAGCTGCCGGCGGTGGTGAGGCGGCCTTCGAAAGCGATGTCGAAGGCGTTGAGGGCGGCCTTCCACCGGGCGATCCAGCGTTTGCGGCCGGTGCCGGTGGGGTCCAGGCTCATCACCGCGAGGTAGACGCACTTGAGGGCGGCCTGCTCGTTGGGGAAGTGCCCGCGGGCCTTGACCGCGCGGCGGATCCGGGCGTTCACCGACTCGATGGCGTTGGTGGAGCACACCACCTTGCGGATCTCGGGGTCGAACTGCAGAAACGGCACGAACTCGGCCCAGGCGTTCTCCCACAACCGCACGATCGCCGGGTACTTGGCGCCCCAGGTCTCGGCGAACTCCAGCCACCGCTCCATCGCCGCCGACTCGGTCGGTGCCGTGTAGACCGGCTTGAGCGCCTTGGCGATCTTGTCCCAGTCCTGCCGGGCGGCATAGCGGAAGGAACCGCGCAGCAGATGCACGATGCACGTCTGGACCAGGGCCTGCGGCCAGACGTGGGCGACGGCGTCGGGCAGCCCGGTCAGCCCGTCGCACACCACCATGCAGGCGTCGTCCACGCCCCGGTTGCGCAGCTCGGTGAGGACCTGCAGCCAGTACTTGGCGCCCTCACCGCCGCCGTCCCCGGCCCACAGCCCCAGGATGTCGCGGGTGCCCTCGGCGGTGACCGCCAGCGCCACATAGATCGGGCGGTTGGCGACCTGCCCGTCGCGGATCTTGACCTGGATCGCGTCCAGGAAGATCACCGGATACACGGGGTCGAGCGGCCGGTTCTGCCACTCGATCATGCCGTCGATGACCTTGTCGGTGATGGTGGAGATCGTCTGCTTGGACACCGAGGCGCCGTAGACCTCGGCCAGGTGCGCCGAGATCTCGCCATGGGTGAGGCCCTTCGCGCTCAGCGACAGCACCATCTCGTCCACCCCGGTCAGCCGCCGCTGCCGCTTGCGGACGATCTTCGGCTCGAACGTGGCGTCCCGGTCCCGCGGCACCTCGATCTCGACCCGGCCGACCTCGGTGGTGACCATCTTGGAACGGTGACCGTTCCGGACGTTCCCGCCACCCTCGCCCGTCCGTTCGTGGCGGTCCCGGCCCAGGTGATCGGTGATCTCGCCCTCGAGCGCCGACTCCAGCACCCGCTTGGTCAACTCGGCCAGCAAGCCCCCCCCTCACCGGTCAGCTCCAGGCCCTGCTCGCGGGCCTGGGCCACCAGTCGGCCGACCAGCTCCTGCTCGACCGCGGCCGTGGTCGGCTTGTCGGACTCGGCCACCACAGCCTCCGTGCTCGTTCCGGTTGTCATGTGTCACTCCATGATCAGGAGTTACACCGAAAACCGTACAGTCCCGGAGGAGGGGGCCGACCGGGACGGTGGTCACCGCGTGCACGAGCAGTTCGGCCAGTTCCCTCGGACGGCTGAGGAACGGTGAGTGCGAGGCGTCGATGGTGAGCGGCTCGACACCGAGCCGCCGCACGACGGCGTCCGAGAGCCAGCGGGGTTCGGAACTGTTGGCGGGAGAGTGTTCATGAGTGTCCATGAACAATCAGGAATGCCCGTGGTGGCGTGCCGCCACAGTGTACGAGCAATCAAATCGATTGCACGTTCGAACAGCCTCACTTAAAGTGTTCGCCATGTCGCGTTCCGCTTCCAGGGTGGTGGTCGCCGACGAGACGGCCCGCGGCGATGCACCCGCCCCCCGAGTCCGCGCCGCGTCCGGCATGCGTGCGGCGTCCGGGGTGCGTGCGGTTGCGGCGCCGTTCGTGGCGGCGGGCCCGTCGGGGGTGGCGGTGCGTGACCGTTTCAGGGCCTGACCGCTGCCGACGAGCAGGTGCTACGGCTGGTAGGAGCGCATCTGGGTTCGCAGGCCGCCCGGGATCTGAAGGCCCGGTGCGGCGACGGCCTGCACCATGATGCGGATCGGTGGGCGGCGCGTAAGCGGGAGTTGACCGGGGTGTCGTCGGCGCGGTGGGCCGGTTCGATCACCAAGGCCACCCATGACCAGTGGGCCCTGGCCCGGCGCGCCCAGCAGGCCCACATCCAGGGCCTGGAGGCGGGGGTGCGGACGCTGGAGCACCGACTGTCCCTGCCGATCGGGGCCGAAGGCACCAAGCGCGCCCCGGGCGGGTACCGGTCCCGGCGCGAGTGGTTTCACAAGTCCCGCCGCCTGGGCGTCCTCAAAGACCGCCTCACCCGTGAGCGGGCCGACCGGGACGCCGGGATCGTGCACGTGGTGCGCGGCGGAACCAGGCTCGCCCGCACCCGCCACCACCTCGACGCCGCCGGGCTCACCGAGCAGCGGTGGCGGGAGCGCTGGGAGGCCGGACGCCGGTTCCTGCAGGCCGATGGCGAGAGCGGGAAGCGGTACGGCAACGAGACCATCCGCCTCACCCCCGACGGCCAGGTGTCGATCCGCCTCCCCACCCCCCTGGCGTCCCTGGCGAACGCTCCGCACGGCCGCTACGTCCTCACCGCCCGCGTCGCGTTCCGGCACCGGGGAGCCGAGTGGGCCGACCGCATCGAGGCCGACCGTGCCGTGGCCTACCGCATCCACCACGACCCCGAACGCGACCGCTGGTACCTGACCGTGTCCTGGCAGCGCACTCCTTCCCGCACCCTCCCCCTCCGGACGGCGTATGCGCGGGGTGTGATCGGGGTGGATGCCAACGCCGACCACCTGGCCGCATGGCGGCTCGACCCCTGCGGCAACCCCGTCGGCGACCCGCACCGGTTCGACTACACCCTGACCGGAAGCGCCTCGCATCGCGACGCGCAGATCCGGCACGCTCTGACCCGCCTGCTGCACTGGGCCGCGTCCTGCGGCGTCACCGCCATCGCCATCGAAGACCTCGACTTCACCGACGGCAAGACCCGGGAGAAGCACGGGCGGCGCAGGCGGTTCCGCCAGCTGATCTCCGGCTTCCCACCGGGAAACTGAAGGCACGGCTGGTGTCGATGGCGGCCGAAGCGGGCTTGGCGGTCGTGGCCGTCGACCCGGCCTACACATCCAAGTGGGGTGCCCAGCACTGGCAGCAGCCACTGCGCACCCCTGACCGAGAAGTTTCCCGGCACGATGCCGCGAGCATCGCGATCGGGCGACGCGCCCTCGGGCACCCGATCCGGCGACGGACGGCACCGCCCCCTGCCCACCAGAGCGATGAGCAGGGGCATCGGACCGCCCAGGCCCGACCCGGCGCACGCGAGCGCGAGGGAACCCGCCCACCCATCACGGAACGTGCACACGATGCACCCAGCCGGACGGGCAGACGAACGCGGGCGACCAGCGCATCCAACACCGTTCGGGATACGCGCAGTACCCAGAGCCGACATCAGATGTCACTCCTGGACACTGTTTAGGAACGGTTTCGCCCGGTCCTGGTCCGCCTCCCAGAACCGGGGAATCGACACCGTGGCGCTGTGGTAGTCGCCGAACGACTCGGGCGTGAGCCGTTCGAACGCCCATCGGGCGGTCGGCTCGTCGCAGTCGTGGTGGAAGAAGTCCCGCGCGCCCTCGTAGTCGGCGAACTCCATCCGCCCGTCGTCGTGGAAGCGCAGGTACCGCAGCATCCCGGTGACGTCGCCGTCGATCTCCCCGTCCTCGGCGTCGCGCATCGTCATGGCCTCGGGGATGGTGCGGCCCTCGCGCGGCAGCCCGGCCGCGAGGTACACGACGTGGCGCACCAGGCCGGTCGCCGCGTCCGCGGCGACCGTCGCGTCGTAGCCGCCGCCCGAGTGCCCGACCAGGACGTCGCCGGGCCGCAGCACGGACACGATCGCGTCCCGGCGGTCGCCCAGATCGCCCTCCTCGTCGCGGCGCTCGCCGTGCCCGGGCAGGTCGACGGCGACGGCCCGGTGCCCGAGCCGTTCCAGTTCGAGGATCGTCCGGCTCCAGCACCACGCACCGTGGAAGCCGCCGTGGACCAGGACGAATCTCATGGGCGGGGGGTCAGGACCGCGGGCCGGGGGTGAAGGTGATGGGCACCGACAGCGGGGCGCGGTTGAAGGTGGAGTGGAAGTCGATGTCGGCGTCCGGCTGGAGCCTGACGTCGACGAGCCGCTGCGCGATCTCCTCCAGGGCGATGCGCAGGTTCATGCGGGCGAGGTTGGAGCCGACGCAGCGGTGCGGGCCGGCGCCGAAGGCGATGTGGCGGTTGCTGGTGCGGTCGAGGTCGAAGGAGTCGGCGTCGGGGAACTCGGCCTCGTCGCGGTTGGCGGAGGCCCAGTAGATGAGGATCTGCTCGCCCTCCTTGATCTGGTGGCCCTCGAACTCCACGTCGTGCCTGGCCGTCCGGCCGATGCAGATGAACGAGCCGTCCAGGCGCAGCAGTTCCTCCACGGCGGCGGGGATCCGCTCGGGGTTCGCGCGGAGCTCCTCCAGGATCTCGGGGTGCTCGCAGAAGCGCTGCATCGCGGCGCCCAGCACGCCGGCGGTCGTCTCCAGCCCGCCCAGCACCAGCAGCTGGACGGTGCCGATGACCTCCTCGTGGGTGATGGGACGGCCCTCGACCTCGGCGTTCATGACCGCGTCGACGACGTCGCCGCGCGGCTCCTCCTTGCGCCGCCGCTCGATGAACTCGCTGATCCATCCGGCGAGCTTCATCAGGCAGTCGCGCGACTCCTCGATGTGCGGCAGGGAGGCCATCGTCGCGTAGTGGTTGACCTCGTCCAGGTCGTCGGAGGGCGCGTGGAGGGCGAGGTCGAAGAACGCCAGCCCGGGGTAGGGGCGGGCGAAGTCCTTCATGAAGTCGCACTCGCCGCGCTCGATGAAGTCGTCGATGAGCCCGGTGACCAGCCGCCGGGTGGGCTCCTCCCACGGCGCGATCTTCGCGGGGGTGAAGTGGACGTTGATCAGCCGTTTGAAGGTGCGCTGCAGCGGCGGGTCGATGGTGACCGGCAGGACCTTCATCCCGGCGCCGAGGTTGGGCACCGTGATGCCGAGCTCGGAGCTGAAGGTCTTCCAGTCCTGCGCGATGCGCAGCACGTCCTCGTACTTGGTGGCGTACCAGAACCCGCCGTACTGGTCGCTGTGCGCCACGGGGCACTTGGCGCGGGCGCGGGCCAGCGTCGGGTGGAAGTCGCGGGCCAGCTCCGGCGACAGATGGTCGAAATGGCGCTCGACCCATTCGTCGGTGATCGGTCCGCCCGACGCGCTCGTCTCCATCAGATCTCCTTCTCCGGCGGCCCCTTGCCGGCCGCTGTTCATAGCTTCGTCATTCATCCTGTCGCCGCCGTGCGCCGGTGGTGCCGGCCCCGGCGGCGTCGAGGCCCAGTTCTCGCAGCACCTCGTCGGTGTGCTCCCCGAGCCCGGGTATTCCCGCGGGGGCGGGAGTTTCGGGGCCGGGGCCGACGCGGGGCGGGAGGGCGGGCTGGTCGACCCTGCCGCGGGCGCCCCAGCGGTAGCCGACCACGCGCCCCAGGCGCCGGTTGACCGGGTCGTCGACGAATCCCGCCGCGAACTCGGTCCGGTCGGCGTCGGGGACGGGTTCGACGGGCACTCCGGCGGCGCGGAGCGCGGCCGTCCAGGCGGCGGCGTCCCTGGTCCGGAAGGCGTCTTCCAGAAGGGTCTCCTCGGGCTGCGGGCCGGAGGGCCCGGTGCGCAGCGGTGGGGGCGTCGCGGGCAGGCCGTCCAGCCCGGTGACCTCGCGCAGGCAGTTCCACGCCCGCTCGTCGGGCACGGCCAACGCGAACCAGGCGCCGTCGCCGCCCTGGTAGAGGCGGTAGGCGGCGCCGTAGCCGGTCTGCTCCGCGTCCAGTACCGGGCCGCCGACGACGCCGTCCGCGGTGCGGAACGCGCCCGACTTCAGGGTCAGGGCGGCGCCGAGCAGGCTGCCGGCGACCGACTGCCCGCCGCCGCGGCGGCGGCGGGCGTACAGTCCGGCGAGGATGCCGCAGGCCGCCAGCCAGCCGCCGGTGACGTCGACCGCGCCCCACACCAGGTACGTCGGGGGACGGCCGTCGCCGCCCTGGGCGGCCTCGACCCCGGCCAGCGCCTGCATCAGCTGGTCGTTGGCGGGCAGGAGGGCACGGGGGCCACGCTCGCCGAAGCCGCTGGCGAAGCTGTAGACCGCGTCCGGGTTGGCCGCCCGCACCGTCTCCTCGTCGTAGCCGAGCCGTTCGGCCGCCCCGACCCGGGAGTTGTGGTGCACCACGTCGCTCCAGCGGAAGAGCCGTTCCAGGACGGCCGGGGCGCCGGGCGACTTCAGGTCGAGGGCGAGGGCGCGCTTGCCGCGCTGGCCGGCGGCGAACATCGGCTCCATGCCGCGGTGCGCGTCGCCGCCGGGCGGTTCGACCTTGACCACGTCGGCGCCGAGCCCGGCGAGGACGAGCGGCGCGATCGGCCCGGCCAGGTAGGCCGACAGGTCGAGGACGCGGACACCGGCCAGCGGGCCCGCGGCGTCTCCGGCCGTAGGCGCCCCGCCGCCCCGGGGTGCGCCGTCGCGGGTGCGCGTGACGCGCACGACCGGCCCCAGTGCCGTGATGGCGCCGCGGTCGGGGTCGTGGTGGTCGGCGCTGAGGCCGATCTCGCGGACGTGGGGGTCGCGCAGCGCCTCCCCCGGCCGCCACACCGGCTCGCAGCGGAAGTTCTTGCCGCTCAGGTCCTCGACCCACCGGTCGCGGTCGCGGGTGGCGAACATCGCCGCCCACCGCTCGCCCCGCTCGACCATGGCGCCGCTCATCAGGTCGGCGTTGTAGCCCTTCTCGCTGGGCGGGTCGCCGACATGGTCGAGGAACGCCTCGTAGGCGCCCTTGGCGCCGAACCAGAGCTGCACGTACTCGCCGTCGGCGCAGCGGTAGGACAGCGCCTCGGCCGGGCCCTGCTCCTTCCAGAGCAGGGTGGTGGACGGCGAGTGGTGCTCGACCCTCCCGATGATCATCGGGAGGAGGGCCTGGAGGCCGTCGTACAGCGAGGTCTCCACCCAGCCGCCGAGGCCCGTCGACTCGCGCTCGTAGAGGCGGGCGAGGGTGCCGGCGGTCGCGGAGAGCCCGGCGCCGGCGGAGGCGACGGTGAGGTCGCCGAAGACGGGGCCGGGCCGGTGCCCGCGGATCTGGGTGAGCAGGCCCGCCCGGGCGTGGACGAGCAGTTCCAGGTCGGGGACGGGGCCCAGCGCGTTGTGGCTCGGCCTGACGCGCGTCACCACGAGCCGCGGGCTCTCCCGGGCCAGGTCCTGGTAGCGCAGCCCGCGCCGCTCGACCGCGTCCTCGGCGCCCGCGACGACCAGCACGTCGGCGTCCCGGGCGAGCGCGGCCACCGCGCCCGCGGCCCGGCCGGGGTCGTCGCCGACCTCGACGATCTCCTTGCCCCGGTCCCAGACGCGGTCGAACTCCACGCCGGCGTCGAGGGTGGAGCGGCGCGCCGGGCGCACGCGGGTCACCTCCGCGCCCAGGTCCCGCAGCAGCGTTCCGGGCAGGCTGACGGCCGGGCCCGCGCCCACGGCGCTGATGCCGAGCGCGGCCTCGACGACGCGCAGTCCCTCCAGCGGTGCCATGGCGTCAGCTGCGCAGGAGCCGGCCGGGGGCCACGTCGGCGACGTCCTCGCCGCCGGTCCGCGTCGCCACGCCGTTCACCCACATGTGCTCCACGCCGGTGCTGCGCACGACGAGGCGGTCGGCGCCGCCGGGCTGGTCGTCGACCCGTTCGACGGGCGTGGTGCCGACGGTGCCGGGGTCGAAGGCGACCAGGTCGGCGTGGAAGCCCTCGCGCACCAGGCCGCGGTCGGCGATGCGGAACGCCTTGTGCGGGTGGCCGGTCAGCCGCCAGACGGCCTGTTCGAGGGTGATCGCCCCGCGCTCGCGCACCCAGTGCCCGAGCAGGTGGGTCGAGTAGCAGGCGTCGCACAGCTGGGTGGCGTGCGCCCCGGCGTCGGACAGCCCGAGCAGCGTGCGCTCGTCGGCGAGCAGCTCGCCGACCTCGTCGTCGCCGTCGTTGTCCAGGACGATCCGGAACCGGGTGGCCATGCCGTCGCTCAGCGCCAGGTCGATCAGCAGGTCGAAGGGGGTGGTGTCGCGCTCCTTGGCCAGCCGGTCCAGGGGGATCCCGACCGCGTCGGCGTGGGCGCGGGTCTCCTCGACGCTGGTCTTGGGCCAGCGGTGGCTCCACGCCTCCAGGGTCTCCGGCCGGGCCCGCTCCCGCCACGCCTCGTCGCGGTAGAGGTCGGCGCGCTCCTCGCGAGGACGGGCCAGCACCTCCTTCCAGGCGTCGATCTCGCCGAGCGGGGTGGGGTCGGTCATGGCGATCTGCATGACGATCGGGCGGCAGGCGATCTGCGGGTAGACCTCGCCGGGGAGCTTGCCGCCGCGCTCGACGGTGCGCAGCGCGGCGCCGGGCTTGTCGGCGCGCGCCACCAGCGCCGTCCAGGTCACCGGGACGCCGTAGCGGACCGCGATCTCGGAGAACTGGTCGACGAACATGCCGGGGCCGATCGAGATCTGCATGACGCCCTTGCCGAGCTCGCCCAGCACCGACGCGACGGCGTAGATCTCGTCGGTCTCGGCGAACCGGCTCGGCACCGGGCGGCCGTAGGCGCCCTGGTGGGCGGGCTGCCGCGAGGTGGAGAACCCGATGGCGCCGGCCTCGATGGCCTCGCGGACGAGCCCGCGGAGGGTCTCGACCTCCTCCTCGGTGGCCGGGCGCTCCTCCCCGCCGACGGCGAACAGCCGCAGCGGCGAGTGCCCGACGAACGCGCCGACGTTGAGGCGCTTGCGGCGCCGGTCGATGGCGGCCATGTAATCGGGGAAGGTCTCGAAGCACCAGTCGATGCCCGCCTCGAGCGCCTCCATCGACATGCCCTCGACGTTCTCCAGGGTCCGCACGATGATGTCGCGGTGCTCGGGGCGGGTCGGCGCCACGCCGAACCCGCAGTTGCCCATGACGACGCTGGTCACGCCGTGCCAGCTGGAGGGGGTGAGGTCGGCGTCCCAGAGGATCTGCGCGTCGTAGTGGGTGTGGACGTCGATGAACCCGGGCGCCAGGACGAGGCCGTCCAGGTCCACCACCTCGGTGTCCGGGAGGGGGGTGAGCTCGCCGGGCGACCGGACGGCCGTGATGCGGTCGCCCTCGACCGCCACGTCGGCGGGCCGGGCCGGGCCGCCGGTGCCGTCGACCAACGTGGCCCGGCGCAGGAGCAGATCCATCGACACTCCGATCGTTGCGTTTCGGTCAGGCTCTCCGCCGTGCGGCGGCTCAGGCGAGGTGGGCGGCCCAGCCGCCGTCGACCGGGATGACTGCACCGGTGACGAACGAGGCCCGGTCCGAGGCGAGGAAGGCGGCCACCTCGGCGACCTCGTGCGGCTCCCCCGCCCGCCTCAGCGCGGCCTTCTCCACCATGTCCGGGAAGTCCCTGAGGCCCGCGGCGCCCATGACCTCGGTGAGGATGAAGCCGGGGCAGAGGGCGTTGGCGCGGACGCCCTGGGGGCCGTACTCGACGGCCGCGGCCTTGGTGACGGCGATGACGCCGGCCTTGGCGGCGGAGTAGACGCTGGTGCCCTTGGTGGACCCGTTCAGCCCGCCCACCGACGACCAGTTGATGATCGTGCCGCCGCCGGTGCGGAGCATGGCCCGGATGCCGTGCTTCATGCCCAGCAGCACGCCGCGCAGGTCGACGTTCATCGTCGTGTCGTAGTGGTCCATGGTGAGGTCGGTGATGGGCAGGCCCACGCCGATGCCGGCCACGTTCAGGACGGCGTCGACGCGCCCGAAGCGCTGCACGGCGGTTTCGATCATCGCCGCGACGTCGTCCTCCTTGGTGACGTCGCAGTGGACCGGCAGGACGGCCTCGCCGACCTCGGCCGCGGTGTCCTTCTGGGCGCCGCTGATGTCGGCGGCGACCACCCGGGCGCCCTCGCGCACGAAGACCTTCGTCGACGCCTTCGCCATCCCGGATCCCGCGCCGGTGATGACGGCGACCTTCCCATCCAGCAGGCCCATCAGTCCCCTTCTCGGGTTCGCGCTCCGGCCGCGTCCGGCTGCGCGACGAACCTAACGGCCACCGCGAAACCTTGGCAAGTGAGCCTTCACATACTTAGATCGGATTATAGCGGGCGTTCACTCATCATGTTAGGTTGTGGGCCCCTTGGCCGAGGTGGGAGGCAGCGTGGAAGACCGGCTGATGTACCGGCGGGAGTTCTACATCGGAGGCGACTGGGCGGCACCGGCGGGCGGGGAGCGCCTCGGCGTGGTGTCCCCCTCCTCCGAGGAGGTCGTCGGTGAGGTCCCCGTCGCCACGACCGCCGACATCGACCGCGCCGTCGGCGCCGCCCGCGCGGCCTTCGACGACGGCCCCTGGCCGCGGATGGCGCCCGCCGAGCGGGCCGACGTCCTGGCCCGCGCCGCCACCGCGCTGCGCAAGCGCGAGGGCGAGATCGCCGGCGTGACCGTGGACGAGATGGGCTGCGCCGTCAGCCAGGCGCCCCGGGCCCAGACCGGCCTGGTCGCCGCACTGTTCGACTACTACGCCGAGCTCGCGCGCACCTTCGACTTCGAGCGCGAGGTGACCGCCGGCGACCGCAGGGCGCTGGTGACCAACGAGCCGGTCGGGGTGGTCGCGGCGATCGTCCCGTGGAACGCCCCGGTCACCCTGTCCTCCTGGAAGACCGCGCCGGCGCTGGCGGCGGGCTGCGCGGTGGTGATCAAGCCGCCGCCCGAGGCCCCGCTGAGCAACTACCTGCTGGCCGAGGCCCTGGAGGAGGCGGGCGTCCCGGCGGGCGTGGTCAACCTGGTGCCGGGCGGCCGCGAGGCCGGCGAGCACCTGGTGACGCACCCGGGCACCGACAAGGTCGCCTTCACCGGCTCCACCGCGGCGGGCAAGCGGATCATGAGCCTGTGCGGGGAGCAGGTCAAGCGCGTCTCGCTGGAACTCGGCGGCAAGTCGGCCGCCATCGTCCTCGACGACGCCGACGTGGCCGGCGTCATGCCGACGCTGGTGGGCGGGGCCATGCACCTGTCCGGGCAGGTCTGCGGCGCCCACACCCGGGTCCTGCTGCCCCGGTCCCGGTACGCGGAGGCCGTCGAGGCCGCGGCCGCGGCCGCCGCGAAGGTGACGGTCGGCGACCCGCACGATCCCGCCGTCCTGGTCGGGCCGCTCGTCGCCGAGCGCCAGCGCGAGCGGGTCGAGGGCTACATCGCCCTGGCCGCGGCGGCGGGCGCCCGCATCGCGGCGGGCGGCGGCCGTCCCGCCCATCTCCCCAAGGGCTGGTACGTCGAGCCGACCATCCTGGCCGACGTGGACAACTCCATGCGGGTGGCGCGCGAGGAGATCTTCGGGCCGGTCCTGTGCCTCATCCCCTACGACGGCGAGGACGAGGCGGTGCGGATCGCCAACGACTCGCCCTACGGCCTCTCGGGCGGGGTCTGGGCGGGCGACCCGGCGCGCGGGCTGGCGATCGCGCGGCGCGTCCGCACCGGGAGCATCGCGATCAACGGCGCCTACCCGCCGTTCCCGCTGGTGCCGTTCGGCGGGTTCAAGGAGTCGGGCCTGGGACGGGAGCTGGGCCCCGAGGGGCTGCGCAGCTTCCTGGAGCCCCGGAGCATCGGCATCCCCGCCTCGCTCGGGTAGGAGCGCGGGGACCGGAACCCCCGGAATATCCCTTGGACGCCGTGGCCGCCGTATGGTGCCGCGGCGTCCTTTCTTATGCTGTGTGTTGGTGCTACCATACTAACTGAGTGAACACTTACTTGATTGGTGGTGGATCGTGGCGCAGACAGCCTCCCTCTCCGGTCCGCGTCCGGGCGAGACCTTTCTCCCGGCCACACTCGACTCCGTCCACCGCTGCCCCGCCCGCGCGGACTACATCGAGCTGTGTTTCACAACCCCCGAAGGCCCGATGAAGTGGTGCTTTCCAGAACCGCCCCGCCAGGCGGCGCGCTCCACCGGCCCGCTCGCGCTGACCATCGGGCCGTACGGCATCCAGGTCCGCGAGGTCGGCGAGAACGGCCTCGGGCTCGCGCTCGAGAACGCCTCCGCGCTGTCGATGATCCTCGCCGGCGCCGAGGTCTACATCGCGCGCAAGCTGGTCACCGCGAACCGATGACCGCCCGATGACGGACGTGCCCGGCACGGCGCCACCGCAATGCCGGGCACACCCCTCGGGACCCGATGCCGCGCGCTACTCGATGAGCTCGTAAAAGGTGACCACCGGCGCCGGGTCCATCTGGAGCGCGTCGCTCATCTTGATCTGCCCGGAGATGCTGCGGGCGCGCAGCTCCGCGAGCGGGGCGGCCAGGTCGTCCGCCTCGATCTCGTAGATCGCGAGGTAGGACGGCCCCGCCCCGCCCTCTCCCCCGCCGTCCCGCACCTTGTAGCGGCGGGCGCCCACGAAGCCTGGCACGGCGCACACGTCGGCCAGATGCGTCTTGCCGTACCACTCGTTGTACTCGTCCTCGCGCGCGGGATCGCTCGGGCCGGACTGGACGACCATGATGCCCTTCGGCATGCGCCTGCCTCCTGGATGTCGGTCACGGATGTCGGTCACGGATGTCGGTCACCCTAGGCCGGCGGCACGACCTCTTCCCGCACGGCGATGAACCACGACCGGCGGACGAGGTCCTCGTTGGCCTGCGCGGTGACGTTCTCCCGGAACCACTCGATCCGCTTCCGCAGGCCCTCGACGTCGTCGAAGTAGACCTCGTTCACGGCGTCGTAGGCCCACTCCCCGTTCGCCCGCGGGCTCGGGTGGTTCTGCACGTACGCCTGGCCGCGGGCGTCGGCGGGGATGGCGGCGGCGCCCGCCGGCCCCGCCCGCCCCACCCGGCCCGCGTGGTTCCGCCAGCGCTCGGAGAACTCCGCGGGCGTGAGCCCGGCGGCCCGCAGCGCGAGGGCCATGTGCTTGAGCCTGGCGCCCCCGTCCCGCCAGCGCCGTTCGAGCCAGTCCTCTCCGCGCATGACCGACTCCTCGGCGACGACCACCGGGCTGGCCCGGTACTCGACCAGCTCGACCGCCCTCCGCAGCAGCGTCCGCCCGCCGGACGACTCCAGCAGCCACGCCTGGTACCCGCGCAGGTGCCCGGCGTCGGCGAACCACTCGATGCCGACGCCGTCGTGCCTGGGCGCGGCGCCCTCGAGGCCGGGCACGGTCGTGCAGACCGCGACGCGCGACGGCCGGACGTCCGGCGGGGCGTGCGCCGCCCCGGCGACCACGCCCGGCCAGGCCTCCGCGAACTCCGCGGCCGACACGCCCTTGCCCCGGGCGGCGCACCGGATCCGTTTGATCATGCGCGCGGCTCCGCCGCGGCCGCCGGTGCGGTGAGCTCGGCGACCCGCTTCCGCCACGCCTCCAGGTTCCCGTCCTTGATCTCGGCGTAGCCCTTGACCGACAGGACGGACCCGGCGACGGCCACCCGCGTCTCGTACGGCAGCGCGGCCTCCGGCCGGAGGATCTCGCCCACCAGCCGCTCGTACTCCTCGATCAGGGCGCGCTCGGTGCGCCGGTCGGGGATCCAGCCGAAGACGTCGAACGGGGTGCCGCGCAGCCGCCTCATCCGGCGGAGCCCGCGGAACGCGATCTCGTACGGCCGGCCCATGGGCAGCTTCCGGTCCATCCCGAACCTCTTCAGGACGGGCGGGTGGAGGTGGTAGGTCACCGCGTAGGCCCCCTCGATCCCCAGCTCCCGCGCGACCCGGTCGTAGTCGACCTTGAGGTGCAGGCGCGCCACCTCGTACTCGTCCTTGTAGGTGAGGAGCCTGAACCACGCCTCCGCGACCGCCGTGGTGAGCGCCCAGCTGCGGTCGGCGCCGTCGCGGGCCGCGGTCCGCTCCACCAGGTCGAGGAACCGCCCGGCCCGCTTCGCGTCCTGGTAGTCGACCGCCTGCGCCGCGCGCCGGATGAGCAGGTCGTGCAGCTCGGCCGGCAGTGCGCTGCGGCCGACGAGCGCGGCCGCCGTCTCCAGCGCGTGCGGCGAGGGGTCGTTGACGTTCTCCGCTCCCCCGCCGTCGCCGTCGCCGGTGCCCTGGAGGGCCGCCTCGACGGCCGCCGGGTCGTGCACCGCCCAGCGGCCCCAGGCGAACGCCTCCCGGTTGGCGTCGGCGGCCCGGCCCCGCATCGCCCGCTCGACGTCGCCGAGCGCGACCGGCAGGCCGCCGAGCTGGAACGCGGCGCCGAGCAGGACCACGTTCGCGAGCAGGTGGTCGGCGAAGACGGCCTCCGCGATGCGCTGGGAGTCGAGGAAGGCCACGCGCTCCTTCCCGGCCCGCTCCGCGATCGCCTGCTCCAGGGCCGGGAGCTCGGGCGGGGCGACGTCGCTCTGCAGCATGGCCGCGGTCGGGGTGAGGTGCCGGTCGACGACGGCGACCGTGCGGCCGGGGCGGATCTTGGCCAGATGGCCCTCGGCGGCGGCCTGGATGATGTCGCCCGACAGGTACAGGTCGGCGCCGCCCTCGCTCACCGAGGCCGAGCCCAGGGCGTTCCTGCTCTCGGCCAGGTGCAGGTGCGACACGACCGCGCCCGCCTTCTGGGACAGGCCCGTCTGGTCCATGCCGCCGACGACGAAGCCCGCGGACTCCGCGGCGGAGGCGATGATGCGGTTGGCGGTGACGACCCCGGTGCCGCCGATGCCCGTGAAGTAGACGCCGTACTGCCCGTCCACCGAGGGGAGGGCGGGTTCGGGCAGCGCGCCCCGCGGCAGCGACGGCCGCGCCGTCCCGCCGTCCTGCGGCGCCCGCACCCTGCGCCGGCCCCGGCGCTTGGGGGTGACGGTCACGAACGACGGGCAGTTGCCGTCCAGGCAGGTGTAGTCGCGGTTGCAGGACGGGTCGTGGATCTGCCGCTTCTCGCCGAACTCGGTGTCGACCGGCAGCACCGACAGGCAGTTGCTCTTGGTGCCGCAGTCGCCGCACCCCTCGCACACCGCCTCGTTGATGACGACCCGCCGCGGCGGCTCCTCCAGCTCGCCGCGCTTGCGCAGCCGCCGGGACTCGGCGGCGCACCGCTGGTCGTAGATGATCACGGTGACGCCGGGGACGCCGCGCAGCTCCTCCTGCACCTCGGGCAGCCGGTCGCGGCCCAGCACCTGCACGCCCGAGGCCCACCGCGCGCGGCGGGGGTAGCGCCCGGGCTCCTCGGCGCAGACGACGATCCGCTCGACGCCCTCGGCCTCCAGCGCCCGCGTCATCGCGGGCACGTCCATCAGCCCGGTGACGTCCTGGCCGCCCGTCATGGCCACGGCCGCGTTGTAGAGGATCTTGAAGGTGATGTCGGTCCCGGCGGCGACGCTCGCGCGGATGGCCAGCGTCCCGGAGTGGCTGAGGGTGCCGTCGCCCAGGTTCTGGATCACGTGCGGTTCGGCGACGAACGGCGACAGGCCGATCCAGGGGACGCCCTCGGCCCCCATCGGCGTCGGCGGCAGGCTGCGCAGGTCCTGGTGCCGCGCCTCGAAGTACATGATCCCGTGGCAGCCGACGCCGCCGCCGACCAGCGCGCCGTCCGGGGCGACCGTGGACCGGTTGTGGGGGCAGCCGCTGCAGAACCCCGGCGCGCGCGAGGGGATCTGGACCATCGGCAGCCGCGTCTTCCGGGGCGCCTGCGCCGCCTGCGCCGCCTTCTCGGCCTCCCGGCGGCGGCCGAGCCCGGGACGGATCCGGGTGAGGATCGCCGCCACCGCGGACGGGTCCAGCTCGCCCACCGACGAGGCCAGCGCCTTCCCCGAGCGGTCGCGCTTGCCCGACACCGGCACCGTGCTCCCGGCCCGGTGCAGGACGGCCCGCAGGTGGGTCTCGATGAACGGCCGCTTCTCCTCGACGACCACCAGCTCGCCGACCGAGGCGGCGAACTCCAGGACCGTCTCCTCGACCAGCGGGAAGGTCATGCCGAGCTTCAGGATCCGCACGCCCGCGGCGGCGAGCCCGCCGGCGGTGACGCCCAGGTCGGCGAACGCCTGGATCACGTCGAAGTAGGTCTTGCCCGCGCAGACCACGCCGAGCGGCGCCCCCGGCCCGGCGCCCACCACGCGGTCCAGCCCGTTGTGGCGGGCGTAGGCCTGGGCGGCGCGGAGCCGGTGCTCCACCACCAGCGCCTCCTGGCCCGGCACGGCGTGGGGGCCGATCGTCTTCTGGGGGCGGTGGCGCCACGGCGAGCCCTCGATCACGACCCCCTCGGGGTCGCTCGGCGCGTGCCGCCCGGGGTCGAGGTCGACCGTGCCGACGCCGTCGGCGACCGAGGTGACGATCTTCATCCCGACCCACGCGCCCGAGTACCGGGAGAGGCGGAAGGCGTGCACCCCGAAGTCGAGCACGTCCTGCTGGTCGCCGGGGAACAGCACCGGGACGCACGCGTCCTCGAAGGCGTGGTGGCTGTCGCACGCCAGCGTGGACGACTTCGAGGCCGGGTCGTCGCCGCAGAACATCACGGCCCCGCCGTTGGGCCCGGCCCCCATCGCGTTCGCGTGCTTGAGCGCGTCGCCGGAGCGGTCGAGCCCGGGGCCCTTGCCGTACCAGGCGCCGACGACGCCGTCGACGCCCTCGGCGTACTCGATCACCGCGCCCATCTGGCTGCCCCAGACGGTCGCGGCGGCGAGTTCCTCGTTGAGGCCGGGGCGGTGGACGATGCCGTGCTCGGCGAGCGCGTCGCCCATGCGGTCCAGGGTGAGGTCGAAGGTGCCCAGCGGCGAGCCCGGGTACCCGGAGACCATCGTGGCCGTGGTGAGGCCGTCCCTCTCGTCGAGCCGCCGCCGCAGCAGGAGCAGGCGGGCGAGCGTGTCGACGCCGGACAGGATCGCGGTATCCGTCCGGTCCGGCCGGGTTTGCGTCACGGGTAGACCTCGGGGTTGACGTACGCGAAAGCACCGTCCTTGAGCACGGCCCTGCGGAGCTCGGGCCGCTGCAGGACGGTGATGTCGGCGGTGGGGTCGCCGTCGACGACGACCAGGTCGGCCAGGTAGCCCTCGCGGACCTGCCCGATGTCGAGCCCGCTGGCCGGTCCCATGTTGCGGGTGGCGGTGTGGATCGCCTCCGCCGGCGTCATGCCCGCGAGCTCGACGTACCTCTGCAGCTCGGCGGCGTAGGTGCCGTGGCGGGTCCACTGGTGGCCGAAGTCGCCGCCGGAGAGCATCCGGATGCCCGACTCCCGCAGCCTGCGCATCCCCTCGACCTGGGACCGCAGCTCCTCGCGGTAGCCGGACGCCTCGATCCGCTCGGGCGTCATGCCCCACGGCTCGGCGTGCCCGTTCACCATCGCGTACAGGTAGTGGAGGCCGGGGCACACCCAGACGTCGTCGCGCCGGGCCTCCAGCGCGCGCAGCGCCGCGTCGTCCAGGAAGCACGCGTGGTGGATGATCCGGACGCCGGTGCGCGCCGCCATGGCGACGCTCTCCGACCCGCGGGCGTGGACGGTGATGAACGCGCCGTGCCGGTCGGCCTCCTTGACGGCGGCGTGCAGCATCTCGTCGTTCATGTACACGTCGTCGGACGGGTGCGCGGGCACCACCCCGTCGCCGGAGATGAACAGCTTGAGCGCCCGCGCGCCCATGTCGCACTGGCGGGCGACGATCTCGCGGAGGGCGTCGGCGTCGGCGGCGACCTCCATCAGCTCGCCCTCGGCGCCCAGGCCGCCGACCTCGGCCACCATCGGCCCGCTGGGGATGATCCGCGGCCCCGGGATCAGCCCCCGGTCGATCGCGTCCCTGGCGAGCAGGTCGTCGCGCGGCTGGGTGGTGCCGGCGCCGATGATGAAGGTGTAGCCGCTCTCCAGGAACGTCCGCACCACGGCGGCGACGTCGAGCATGTGCTCGGCGGGCGGCGCCGCGGCGACGCCGGCGTGGTCGAACACGAAGTCCAGGGGCCAGCTGATGTGGACGTGCGCGTCGCCGAGGCCGGGCAGCACGGTGGCGCCCCGCAGGTCGACGGTCCGCGCCGAGGCGGGGTCGGCGTCGAGCCGGCCCTCCACGACCCTGGCGATGCGGTCGCCCTCGATCAGGACGTCACCGTCGAACGGCTTCTCCGACGCGTCGCCGGTGCAGGCGAGCACGCGCGCGTTCTTCAGGAGTGTCCGCTGGGCCATCTGCGTCCTCCCCGGTGGAGCGGGTGTCTGGGATGTCGGGGCGCCCGTTCAGGTCGCCGGGCCCAGGCACGGACCGGGCGTGAACGAGATCGGGAGGCTGTTCGGCGAGCGGGTCATGCCCCGGTGGTACCCGATCTCCGCGCCGTCCTGAAGCCTGATGTCGTCCAGGCGGCCGAGCAGCTCCTCCAGGGCGATCCGCAGGTTGAGGCGGGCGAGGTTGGAGCCGGCGCAGCGGTGCGGCCCGACGCCGAAGCTGAGGTGCCGGTTGCGCTCGCGGTCGAGGTCGAACCGGTCGGGGTCGGTGAACTCCTCGCCGTCCCGGTTGGCCGAGGCCCAGTGGATCAGGACCTTGTCGCCCTTCTTGATGCTGCGGCCGCCGAGCTCGGCGTCCTGGACCGCCGTGCGGCCGACGGACACGAACGACGGCTCCAGCCGCAGCAGTTCCTGGATGGCGTCGGGGATGAGCTCCGGCCGCTCGCGCAGCAGCGCGGGGATCTCCGGCTCGGCGCAGAACCGGGCGAACATCAGCCCCAGCGCGCCGGCGGTGGTCTCCAGGCCGCCGAGGATCAGCAGCTGGACGGTGCCGATGATCTCGTCCTCGGTGATCGGGCGGCCCTCGATCTCGGCGTTCAGCACGGCGTCGACCACGTCGCCGCGCGCGGGCTGCGTGCGGCGCTCCCGGACGAACTCCTTGATCCACTCGTACAGGCCGCGCCAGCACTCGGCCGCCTTGGGGTCGTCGGGCACCGAGGACTTGGACGCCAGGTAGGCGACCTTGTCCAGGTCCTCGGGGGGCGCGTTGAGGGCGAGGGTGAAGAACGCCAGGCTGGGCAGGGGCCGGGCGAAGGCGTCCATGAACTCGCAGGCGCCGTCCTCGACGAAGTCGTCGATGAGGCGGGTGACGAGGTCGCGGGTGGGCCGCTCCCACCGCGCCACGGCGGCGGGCGTGAAGAAGGGGTTGATGAGGCGCTTGTAGATGCGCTGCTCGGGCGGGTCGGCCTGGACCGGGAGGTTGCGGACGACGGTCGGCGCCTTGGACACGCCCAGGCCGTGCGCGGAGCTGTACACCTCCCAGTTCTGGGCGACGCTCAGCACGTCCTCGTACTTGGAGACGATCCAGAAGCCGCCGTGCTCCTCGCTGTGCGCGACGGGGCACAGGTCGCGCATGCGGGCCATGGTCGCCGGCATGGTGGCGGCGAGGTCGGGGGACAGATGGTCGAAGTGGCGCGAGCACCAGTCGTCGGGCATGGAAACGGCTTCCGACGTGCTCTTCTCCATCGATGTCCCCCTACGTGATCCGGGCCGTGCGGGCGACCGATCGGGCCTTCGCACTATAACAAGGTGAGTGATTACTTTCTAGAGTGCGCGAGCCCGGCCGCCCCGGTCGCGACCCTGGTGGCGAGCGTCGCCATGGAGGGCGCCCGACCGCCGACCAGGCATTAGTGAGTGAATACTCTTTTATAAGGGCGCGGGCGTCGCTACAGTGAGCCCCACGACGGCGCAGCGTCACGAAGGAGCACCCATGCCGACGCTTTCCCACCCCGGTACGCCGGCACTCCCCTTCCTCGACGGCCGCCCCAAGAAGCTGCTGATCGGCGGCCGGTGGGAGGAGGCGGCGTCCGGCAGGACCTTCCCCAGCGTCAACCCCTCGACCGGCGAGACCGTCGCCGAGCTGGCCGAGGCCGGTTCCGAGGACGCCGACCGCGCCGTCGCGGCCGCCCGGGCCGCGTTCGAGGGCCCCTGGCGGCGGCTCACGCCGCGCGACCGGCAGGCCCTGATGTGGGCGCTCGCGGACGCGGTGCAGGAGCACTACGAGGAGCTGCAGCTCCTGGAGGCGCTCGACATGGGCGCGCCGATCGGCAAGCAACGCTCCGGCCGGACCCCGCCCTGGGAGGCGGAGGTGCTGCGCTACTTCGCCGGCTGGGCCACGAAGATCCACGGTGAGACCCTCCAGAACTCCATCCCGGGCTCGGTGTTCAGCTACACCCTCAAGGAACCGGTCGGCGTCGTCGCCGCGATCGTCCCGTGGAACCGCCCGATCAGCAACGCCATCTGGAAGATGGCGCCGGTGCTCGCCACCGGCTGCACGATGGTCCTCAAGCCGGCCGAGGAGGCCGGGCTGGCCGCCCTGCGCATCGGCGAGCTGCTGACGGAGATCGGCCTGCCCGACGGCGTCGTGAACATCCTGACGGGCTACGGCGAGGCCGGTGCGGCGCTCAGCGGGCACCCCGGCGTCGACAAGGTGGCCTTCACCGGATCCACCGAGGTCGGCCGCCGGATCGTGGAGGCCTCGGCCGGCAACCTCAAGCGGGTCTCGCTCGAACTGGGCGGCAAGTCCCCCGACGTCGTCTTCGCCGACGCCGACCTGTCCCGCGCCATCCCCGGAGCGGCCTGGGGCGTGTTCTCCAACTCCGGCCAGATCTGCTGCGCGGGCACCCGCATCTTCGTCGAGCGCCCCGTCTACGACGAGTTCGTCGAGGGCGTGTCGAAGTTCGCCGACGGCCTCAAGGTGGGCGACAGCCTGGACCGCACGACCAAGATCGGGCCCGTGGTGTCGGCGGAGCAGCTCGAGCGCGTCACCGGCTACCTGGACCTGGGACGCGAGGAGGGCGCCCGCACCACGGCCGGAGGCCGCCGCCTCGAGGACGGCGACCTGGCCAAGGGCTACTTCGTGGCGCCCACCGTCTTCGCCGACGTCCGCGACGACATGCGGGTGGCCCAGGAGGAGATCTTCGGCCCCGTCGCGTGCGTGCTGCCGTTCGACTCCCTGGAGGAGGTCGCCGCCCGGTCGAACGACACCTCCTTCGGGCTCTCGGGCGGCATCTGGACGCGCGACGTCGGCAAGGCGCACCGGCTGGCCCAGGAGCTGCAGACCGGCACGGTCTGGGTCAACACGATGCTGCTCTTCGACCCCGCCGTCCCCTTCGGCGGCTACAAGGCCAGCGGCTACGGCCGGGAGATGGGCCAGCACTCGCTCGACGAGTACCTCAACGTCAAGTCGGTCTGGATCGACACCGCCTGAGCACCGCACCACCCGACCACCCCACCCCTGAACACACACCCCCAGCCCACCCCCGAACTCCCCACCCCCACCCCTGACTCCGAAGGCCCCGACGCGGTCCCGACGGCCGAGGCCGCCTTCCGCCTGCCGACGACCCGTGCCCGCTCGCCCCCGGTCGTGATCGGCGTCCCCTTTCCGAACAACCCCCGCGGCACCACGCGCCCGCGAACTCGACGCAGGGAACGCCGGCGGCGATCCCCCGCCGGAAGGAGAAGCGTTGACGGAACTATGGCAGTTCGCCCTGGTCGGCCTCGCCGGAGGCGGGGCCTACGCCCTGATCGCCCTCGGCATCGTGGCGGTGTACCGCGGCTCGGGAATCCTCAACTTCTCCCAGGGCGCCATCGGCATGATCGGCAGCTACGCCTTCTGGGACCTGTACGAGGGCGGCCGGGGCTCCCTGCCGGTCCTGCCCGCCCTGGCGATCGGCGTCGCCGTGGGCACCGCGCTCGGCATGCTCTTCTATCTGGTCATCGTGCGCTTCCTGCACAACTCCTCGGAGATGGCCAAGGTCGTGGCGACCCTCGGGTTCATGCTCCTGCTGCAGAGCGTGGCGGTGAAGATCTACGGCACCCAGCCCCATCTGCTCAAGCCGCTGTTCGGCTCCGGCAAGATCACGATCTTCGGCGGCATCGTCACCCACGACACGCTGGCGATCCTGCTCATCACACTGGCCCTCGGCATCGGGCTCTCGCTCCTCTTCCGGCGCACCCGTCTCGGCATGAACGCGACCGCGCTGCGCGAGAACCCGCAGGCCGCCGCCGCGATCGGCGTCTCGCCGCACCCGACGGGCATCATCACCTGGGGCATGGGCGGCGCCATGGCGGCGTTCGCCGGCATCCTGCTCATCCCGGTCACCGGGCTGACCCCGGGCGCCCTGACGCTCCTGGTCCTCCCCGCCATGGCGGCCGGCCTGGTCGGGCGGTTCGTCGGCATCTGGCCCACGATCGCCGTCGGCCTGGCGCTGGGCGTCCTGCAGTCCGTGATGCGCGAGTTCGAGATCAACTCCGGGATCATCTCGTCCGTGCCGTTCGCGCTGATCATCATCGCGGTGGTGCTCGGCGGCTCGGCGCTGCCCGGGCGCGGCGAGACGCTGACCCGCCGCCTGCCCCGGGTGGGGACCGGGCGGCTCAGGCCCGCCACGGTGGCGATCTGGGCCGGGGTCGCCGTCGCCGTCTCGGTGCTCCTGTCGCCCACCTGGGCGTCCGCGCTGATCAACACCGCCGTCTTCGGACTGCTGGCGCTCTCGGTCATCGTGGTCACCGGCTACGCCGGGCAGATCAGCGTGGCGTCCGCCGCGCTGGCCGGATTCGGCGCCTTCGTCGCCGCCCGGAGCAGCAGCGACCTGGGCCTGCCCTTCCTCGTCTGCGTGCTTCTTGGAACGCTCTCGGCGATCGTCCTCGGCCTGCTGATCGGCGGGCCCGCGGTGCGGGTGCGCGGGGTCAACCTGGCGATCGTCACCCTCGGCCTCTCGCTGGCGGTGGAGAACCTGATCCTGCTGCAGCCCACGATGACCGGCGGCAGCGACGGCGTGGTCATCTCCAACGCCACCCTGTTCGGGATCGACCTGAACCCGGCCGCCTATCCGGACCGCTTCGCCGTCCTCTGCCTCATCGTCCTGGCCCTCGGCGCGGTGGCGGTGCTCAACCTGCGGCGCGGCGAGTCCGGCAGGCGTTACCTCGCCGTGCGGGCCAACGAGCGGGGCGCCGCCTCGGTCGGCGTCTCGGTCGCCGGCGCCAAGCTCGGGGCCTTCGCGATCTCCGCCGGGCTGGCCGGCCTGGCGGGCGCGGTGTCGGCGTTCCGGTTCAACATCGCCGACTTCTCCAGCTACACCGTCTTCCACTCGATCTCGACGCTGGCCTTCACGGTCGTGGGCGGCGTCGGGTACGTCGCGGGCGCCGTGTTCGCCGCCGTCACCGCGCAGGGCGGCGTCGTCGCCAACTTCGTCAGCAACGACCTGAACCTGTCGTCGATCGACGCCTGGCTCGCCATCGGCTCGGGGCTGCTGGTCCTGGACGTGATGGTCCGCACCCCGGACGGCATCATCCTGCAGTTCGCCGCCATGAGGAGCCACCTCGCCCGCGTCCTGCCGGTGAAGCGGCGGCCGTCCGCGGCGGGCGCGCACGCGAAGGCCGCTCCGGAGGCGGGCACGGAGGCGGGGCCCGAGCCGGAGAGGACGACGGCGCTGCCGCGCGTCTCGGGCGTCACGCCGGGCACGCCCGTCCTCACCGCGAGCGGCATCCGGGTCACCTACGGCAGCACCGTGGCCGTCGACGACGTGTCCCTCGAACTGAAGGCCGGCGAGGTCGTCGGCGTCGTGGGGCCCAACGGCGCGGGCAAGACGACCCTCCTGGACGCGCTGACGGGCTTCTCCCCCTCCGCCAAGGGGACGGTCGAGTTCCGCGGCCGCGACATCGGCGGCCTGCCGGCGCACCTGCGGGCCCGGCTCGGCATGGGCCGGACGTTCCAGAACCTCGAACTGTTCGACGACCTCAGCGTCCGCGAGAACATCCTCACCGCGCTCGACAGCCGCAGCCGGCTGTCCTACGCGCGGGACCTGGTCCTCCCCCGCCGCCACGACCTGAACGAGGCCACCGGGGCGGCGGTGTCCATCCTGGACCTGGAGAAGGACCTCGACACCGTCGTGGCGGACCTCCCGCAGGGCCGCCGCCGGATGGCCGCGATCGCGCGGCTGGTCGCCCAGGAGCCCGCCGCCGTCCTGCTGGACGAGCCCGCCGCCGGGCTCAACGGCTCGGAGCGGCGCACCGCCGGCGAGCTGTTCCGGGCGCTGGCCGACGAGCTCGGCGCCGCGGTCCTGCTCGTGGAGCACAACATCGACGTGGTCGCGGCGACCTGCGACCGGGTGATCGTGCTCGACCACGGCCGGACGATCGCGTCCGGGCCGCCGGCGGACGTGCTGCGGGAACCGGCCGTCCGCGAGGCCTACCTCGGCCGCTGAGCCGATGACGAGGAGAAGGAGCCCGGGATGAGGCGGCGCGTGCCGAAGCGGTGGGACGATCTCACGCCCGAATGGATGACGGCGGCCCTCGCCGCCGAGCATCCGGGGGCCAGGGTCGGGGAGATCTCGGTCGTCGCCCGCGACGACGGCACCAACCGGCGCGCCCGCCTCGGGCTGTCCTACGCGGCCGGGAGCGGACCCGGCACCGTCTTCGTCAAGGCCCACAACGACGCGCACCGGATCGTCCACCTCCGGAACGGGAACCTGTTCGGCGAGGCGCGCCTGTTCGGCTCGGGCGTCACGCTGCCGCTCGAGCACCCCGTGGTGTACCGGGCCGTCGTCGACCGCCCGCACCTCGACTTCCTGATCGTGATGGAGGACCTGAAGGCCCGGGGAGCCGATCCGCGCGACTCGACCCGTCCGATGACCACCGAGCAGGTGGCGAACGGCCTGCGGGGGCTCGCCCGCATGCACGGCGCCTACTGGGGCCTGTCGCGGGCGACCCGTCCCGGCCTCCGCTGGGTGAAGACGTGGAAGCCCACCAAGGGATGGCAGGTCGGCCTCAGGAAGCGGGTCCCGGCCGGCCTGGAGCGGGCCGCGGACCGGCTTCCCCAGGAGGTGGGGCGCCTGGACGCGGACGGGCTCGTGGACCTCTGGGTGCGCTACGTCGAGACCCTCACCGACGGTCCCATGACCCTGCTGCACGGTGACACCCACATCGGCAACACCTACGTCCTGCCCGACGGCGAGGTCGGCTTCCTGGACTGGCAGGTCGTCCGGCGCGGGAACTGGTCGCACGACGTGGGCCACTTCCTGATCGGGGCGCTGCCCGAGGAGGACCGCCGGGACGCGGAGACCGGCCTGGTCGAGGAGTACCGGCGGTCGCTGGAGGCCGCTGGAGCCGCTGGGCCGTCGGCGGAGGAGGCGTGGCTGCGATACCGGGCCTCGGCCGTCTACGGGCTGGTCATCTGGCTGTCGACGCTGGGCTCGGCCGGGTACCAGCGCCCCGAGGTCTCTCTCGCGCTCGTCGAACGGTTCTCGGCCGCATACGCCGAACTCGAGGCCGAGGACGCGCTCGCCCGCCTGCGGAGCGGCGGAGCCTGACCGGCCCCTCCCCTGCCGGGCTCAGTCGACGGCGAACTCCCACTTCTCGCCGCGGACGACGATCCGTCCGGCCGTCGGGCCGGGGAAGTGGGTGCCGATGACGAGGGCGCCGTCGTCCAGCCGCGCGCTGCGGAAGCGGCGGCGGGTGGCCTCCGACCCGGCCCGGTCCGAGTCCGCGGTGCTGCACAGCTGCGGCTCGGCGAACTGGACGGGATGGTGGGCGAGGTCGCCGGTGATGAACGCCCGCTCCCCCTGGCTCTCGATGCGGACGCTGACATGGCCCGGCGTGTGCCCGGGGGTGGGTTCGAGCCGCACCTCGTCGCAGAGCACGTGGTCCATGTCGACCAGGTCGGCCTGCCCGGCCGCGACCACCGGCCGCACGGTGTCGGTGAGATCGACGACGTCGCTGGCGGCCTGCTGCCAGTGCTCCCATTCGCGGCGCGCGAACAGGTAGCGCGCCCGCGGGAAGGTCACCGTCCACGCGCCGTCGACCAGGCGGGTGTTCCAGCCCACGTGGTCGAAGTGCAGATGGGTGCACACGACCGTGTCGATGTCCTCCACCGCGTAGCCCGCGGCCTCCAGCGCCTGCGGGAAGGCGCTCGGCATGCCCGGCATCGCCGCCGTCTCGCGCATGTCGCCGATGCAGGTGTCGACCAGGACGCGGCGCGCGCCGGTGTCGATCACCAGGCCGTGGATCGAGGTCCGCGCGGCGCCGTCGCCGGTCACGAAGTGCGGGACGAGCCACGGATGGTCCCCGGCCGGATCCGGCGGGACGCCGGTCAGCAGGCCGTCGAACGGCACCGCGAACTCGTGCTCGACGACCTTGGTCACCTGGACGTCGCCTATGGTCCACCGCATCGTGCCGCCTCGGCCTCTCGCATCTCAGTGCATCCCGGGTCTCAGGTGAGGGGGCGCCGGGTCGGGGGGCGCCCGGTGGACCCGTCGGCGAAACCGGCGTACCGGCGGGTCAGCCCCCTCGGGTCGACGGTGCCGGTCATGCGCGGCCCCCAGGCGACCATACCGCCGTCGGCCCGGATCGCCTCCCCGGTCACGAACGCGCTGTCGGGCCCGGCGAGGAACAGCACGAGGCCGGCGATGTCCTCGGGACGGCCCAGCCGGGGCCACGGCTGGAACGTCGCCATCCGCTCCAGGATCGAGTCCTCGTCCTTGCCCATCACCAGCGGCGTGTCGACGAGCCCCGGGCAGACCGCGTTGACCCGGATGCCGTGGCCGGCGAGTTCGACGGCGGCGTTGGCGGTGAAGCTGACGACCGCCGCCTTGGCCGCCGAGTAGGCGAGCGGGCCGCCGCCGCCGACCAGACCGGCGACGGAGGCGTTGTTGACGATCGACCCGCCGCCGCCACCGGCGATCATCGCCCGCGCGGCGTGCTTGGTGCCGAGGAAGGCGCCGCGGCCGATCACCGCGAAGGTCCGGTCCCAGTCGGCGGCGTCGATCTCGGTCAGCGGGCCGAACGCGCCGCCCACGCCGGCGTTGTTGAACATGACGTCGAGCCGGCCGAACCCGTCGGCCGCGGCGGCGACCAGCGCCGCCACCTCGCTCTCCTCGCAGACGTCCGCGCGGACGAAGCGCAGCCGCGAGCGGTCGTCGACCTCGTCCAGGAGCCGCTCGGCGTTCCGTTCGTTCAGGTCACCGAAGACCACGCGGGCGCCCGCGTCGAGGAAGCGCAGCACGGTCGCCCGGCCGATCCCGCTGGCGCCGCCCGTCACCACGGCCACCCGGCCGTCCAGTTCACCGGCCACGGTGGTCGACCAGTCCGGGGGTGCGGGGGTGCGGCATGCTGTGCACGGGCGGCGCCGGGTGCTGCACGACGGTGGACGTCACGCGGTGGGCGGCGGCGCCGTACTCGGCCATGAGCGCGTCCTCGGTGGCGTAGTCGAACCGGTCGGTGAAGGAGGGGCTCGTGCCCGCGTCGAAGCCGGGCCGCGCCTCGTACCAGGCGAGGAGCTCCTCCAGCGCCTCGACCGGGTCGACGGCGGGCCGGTAGTCCAGCTCGCGGCGCGCCCGCTCGGTGCTCAGCACGCAGTGGGCCGCCGTCGTGCCCGCCAGCGGGAGCAGCGCGGTCGTGGCCTCGAGCGCGATCTCCCGCGGCACCGCCACCATCTCCAGCTCCGCGCCCATCAGGCGCGCGACCGTCTCGGCCCAGTCGCGCAGCGACCAGTTCACGGGGTCGCCGCAGTTGTAGATCCGCCCGGCGGCGGCGTCCGCGCCGCGGACCGCGGCCAGGACGAACGCCGCGGCGTTGCGGGCGGCGCACCGGGTGTGGATCTGCAGTCCCCCGTCGGGCAGGATCATCCGCCGCCGTCCGTCGCGGACGCGCCGCACCACCGACCATTCGTGCGGACGGGCGTTGTCCGGGCCGTACAGCATGGGGAACCGCAGGATCGTCGCGCCCGGGTGGCGGGCGAACACGGCGGCCTCGGCGTCGGCGAGCCTGCGGGAGAACCGCAGCGCCGGGTCGCCGGAGGACTCGGTGACGACCGGGTGGTCCTCGGTCACCGGCATCGGGAGGGCGGCCTCGCCGCCGCCCGGGAAGTACCCGCGGTAGACCGGCACCCCGCTGATGCCGACGTAGCGGCCGCACCGCCCGGCGAGGGCCGGGGCGAGGTGCCGCACGCGCCCGTACATGGCGACGGCCAGGTCGAACGAGCGCGTCCCGAGGGCCTCGTCGATCGAGTCGCGGAAGTGGGGGTCGCCGTGGAGGTGCTCGACGTCGGCGAGCCCCGGCGGCTCGTGCGTGCCGCGGTGGAAGATCGTGACGTCGTGGCCGTCCTCCAGCAGCCCCCGGACGATGTGCGGGCCCGTCGGCCCGGTTCCTCCGATGACCAGTACCTGCATCGCGTCCCTCCCGCACCGCGTGGGCCGGCCGTGCTGGATCGTGGTGGAGCGTGGTGGTGAGAGCCCGGGGCACGCGGGCGGCGGAAGGAGCGCCCGCGTGCCCGGGGGCGTGTCAGATGCGGTAGAGCTTGGCTGCGGTGTCGCCGAGGACCTTGCGGCGGGTCTCGGGCCGCAGCGCCGACATCCGCTCCTCGACCGCGGTCAGCGGGTCGGGGTACAGGCAGGTGGGGTGCGGGAAGTCGGTCTCGAACATCACGTTGTCCTCGCCGACCTTGTCGATCAGGTACTGCAGGTCGCCGCCGTTCTCCTCGAACCAGAACGTGGCGTACCAGTGGTCCTTGAAGTACTCCGAGGGCTTGCGCGACAGCTCGGCGGCCTGCTCGGGGGCGTTCTCCAGGATCTCGTAGTCGGCGGTCTCCATCATGAACGGCACCCAGCCCATGCCGCTCTCCACCGACACCATCTTCAGCTTCGGGTGCCGGTCGAAGATCCCGGCGTAGATGCTGTTGATCACGACCCGGGCGTTGTTGAGGAACAGCATGCCGCCGCCGACGGCGGGCTTGAGGTTCTGGTGCAGCGACGGCCAGAAGTACTTGCCGTAGAAGTTCAGCGAGGTCAGGCTCGCCCCGATGTGGAAGTGCACCGGCAGCTGCAGGTCGGCGCACGCCGCCCAGAACGGGTCCCACTCGCGGCTGGCCAGGTCGGGGGCGCCGGTCTCCTGCGGGTCGGAGGTCATGTTCACCCCGCGGAAGCCCGCGGCGGCGGCGCGCTGGGCCTCCCGCACGCACTCGTCGACGCTCCAGGCGGGCATGATCGCCATGGGCAGGAAGCGGTGGCCCGACCAGTCCTGCAGCTCGCCCAGGTAGTCGTTGAAGATCTCCACCGTCAGCCGGCGCAGCACCGGGTCCTGGACGTTGTTGGAGATGCCCTGGCCGCCGATGCCGATGGCGTTGGGATAGAGGACCTGGGCGTGGAAGCCGTTCTGGTCCATGTACTCCAGCCGCGCCTCGTGGTCCCAGGCGGCCCGGTGCACCCAGTCGATGCCGTTGTGCTTGCTCTCCTCGAACGGGAACTTCTCCCCGTTGAGGCTGACCACACCGCCGCCGCGGGCCGGGCCCAGCCGCCCGTCCTTCTCCACGATCCACCAGGGGGCGCCGTCGATCTCCACCACGCGGGGGACGCGGTCCTCGTATCCCTTGGGAGCGCGCGTGGTGAACAGATCATGTCGTTCGGTGAGATGCGTGTCGGCGTCGATGACGCGCACCTCGTCAGCCAGCTTCACCATCTGCCCTCGTCTCCCCGCGCCACGCGACCGCCGGGGTCGCAGGCGAGGCTTTCATCGCATTCATCGCACTTCGAACCAGCTCGCGGTCCGAATCTATGGGGCGGCACAATCAAAAGCAAGCATTCACTCTCTACGGGCGGACGGCCGGCGCCGCCGGCGGCCGGCCGTCACCCGGTCACGCGGCGTCGTCGAGACCGCCGAGGTAGATGCGCTCGATCTCGTCCTCGCGCTCGGCCAGCTCCGCGCCGGGCATCTCCGCGCGGATCAGCCCCTCGTTCATGATGAGGACCCGGTCCGCCACGCTCGCCGCGTAGTGGATGCCCTGCTCGACGAGCAGGACCCCCACCCGGGTGGTCTCCGCCACGTGGCGCAACCGCGCCAGGAGGCGCTCGCACACCGTGGGGGCCAGGCCGAACGACAGCTCGTCGATCAGCATGACCGCCGGATGGCGGCACACCGTGCGCGCCAGCGCCAGCATCTGCTGCTCGCCGCCGCTCAGCACGCCCGCGCGCAGCGCCAGCTTCGGCCGCAGCTCGGGGAACAGCTCCAGCGCCTCGTCCCGGTCCGCGCCGGCCAGCTCCAGGTTGTTCGCGACCGTCAGGGACGGGAAGACGCTGCGCCCCTCCAGGACGATCCCGACCTGGCCGCGGCTGCGCTTGTAGGCCGGGCCGCGCAGCCGCACGTCGTCGACCTTCACCTCGCCCTCGCAGCGCCCCAGGAACCCGGCGATCGCCATCAGGGTGGTCGTCTTGCCGGCCCCGTTGCGCCCGAGCAGCCCGACGATCTCGCCGTGGCCGACCGAGAGCGTCACATCGTGGATGACCGCCATGGCGCCGTACCCCGCGGTCAGCCCGCGGACCTCCAGCGCCCTGACCTCGGTGGTCTCCGTCATCGTCCGTCCCTTCAGGTGGCCGCGAAGCCGGGCGCCCCGGGGCGGGAGCCGCCCGGCACGCCGTTCTCGGCCGCCGCGAGCGCGGCGTCGAATCCCCGGTGCAGGTGCTGCGGAGCAGGCTCGTTGCGCCCGAACACGACCGTGTCGAGCAGGCCCGTCCGGACGCCGGGCTCGGTCCGGCCGGCGACCCAGAAGTCCTCCCCGTCGACCACCGTCTCGCAGATCCACGGCGCCATGTCCACGACCTTCGCGCGCTCCTCCTCGCTCAGGTCGGGCCGGAGGTAGGCGGTGTGCACGACCTCGGAGCCGGCCTCGTCGACCGGGAGGATCTGCCAGAGCTCGATGTGCCTGCTGTCGAAGGTCAGGCTGGTGTTGGGGAAGAGCGCGTACTGGTAGCTGAAGTGCTGCGCGACGTCACCCCACCGCTCCTCGGGGATCTCCTTCAGCTCGTCGATGGAGCGCAGCGCCGAGCAGTTGCGCAGGTGCGGCCCGAAGGCGTCGAAGGTCAGCACGCCGCCGTAGGCGTAGGAGGCCAGCGTCCGCCGGTGCAGGTAGTTGAAGTGGTAGTTCTCGCGGAAGGTGTCGAGGGTGACCTTCCAGTTGGCGTTGACGCGGTGGACGTGCGGCTCGCCGTGGGGCGCCCAGTCCTCGAAACCGAACATGGCGAGCTCGTCGGTGAGGCCCGGCCCCAGGTAGTCGTCGACGTCCAGCTCCGGGCCGGGGCGGAGGCGGCCGATGATCAGGCCGTACCCCTCGGCGACCGGCAGCTCGACCAGCCCCTTGTCCTCCAGGCACATCCCCTCGAACGCCTCGGGGACGGGCACGCGGACGAGGCGACCGTCCAGCTCGTAGGTCCAGGCGTGGAACGGGCAGGTCAGCCTCTTGGCCTTGCCCGCCCCGTCGGCGACGCGCACTCCCCGGTGGCGGCACGCGTTCGCCAGGGCGTGGACCTTGCCCGCCGCGTCCCGGGTGAGCAGGATCGGCGTCCCGCACAGGTCGACCGTGTGATAGGTCTCCGGCCCCGGCAGCGCGCCCGACAGGCACAGCACCAGGGGCTGGTCGCGGAACAGGACCTCGACCTCCCTGTCGTGGCGCGCCCGCGAGTAGACGTCGGCGGGCAGCTCCATCAGGTCGTCGGCGAGGTCGGTGGTGCGGTTCTCGATGTGGTCCAGCAGCCGCCGCGCGAGGCTGCGTTCCAGGGCTTCCCTGTCCACGGTCATCCTCCTGATCGGCCGGTGGGGCGTCGGGGGCTAGGGGTTCTTGAGGGTGAACGGCTTGGGGTCGGTGGAGACCAGCCTGCCATCCCGGATCTCGCCCTTGCTCGCCGAGATGTTCTTGACGCGCGGCATCCCCGGGACGGGCGAGGCGGTGAAGTCGATGGGGGCGGTCACGCCGCCGGTGTCGAAGGCGGTCTGCTTGTCCAGCCAGGACTTGATCTTCGCCGCGTCCGGGCCCCCGGCGGCCGGGATGACCTTGGCCAGCAGCTTGACCCCGAGCCAGGCGTTGACCGCGCTGTCGGCGATGGTGTTGTCGATGCCGCCGACCTGGCGCCCGTACTTGGCGACGTCGGCCCCGAACCCGTCGAAGGCGGTCTGGCCGAAGGCCATGACGGTGGTGTTGGGCTGCTTGAGCTCGGTCACCGTCTTGAGCACCTGCGGCGTCATCTCGATGCTCGGGATGACCCAGTGCAGCCGGTTCAGGCCGATCTGGTTGCAGGTCTGGATCAGGGAGGGGATCTGCGCCGGGTTGACGGCGATCACGGCGGTGTCGGCGCCGCTCTGCTGGACCTTCAGGCAGGTGGGCTGGAAGTCGGTGGCGGTCGGCGCCACCGTCAGCGGCGTGATCGGGATCGTCGGCGGGAAGTACTTGGCGGAGGTCTTCTGCCCCTCCTGGGCGACGACGGTGTCGGCGGAGATGTAGGCGACGCGCTTGGTCGCGGGCGACAGCATCTGCGGGACGATCTTGTACTGCGCCAGGACGGGCTGCAGGACGTAGACGCGGTCGCTCTTGAGCGAGTCGAGGCTGGCGCCCTGGCTGGACCACGAGATCGTCTTGGCGACCTTGAGCGTCGGGATGAGGCCGGGCTCCATGGTGCCGTCGTTGCCGACCATCATGAGGACCTTCTCCTGCACCAGGAGCTTCTGGGCGCAGAGGGCCGCGCCCTGCGGGGTGCCGTGGTCGTCGCAGAAGCGGATCTCCACCTTGCGCCCCATGATCCCGCCCGCGTCGTTGATCGCCGCGGCCGCGATCTTGGCGGCCTGCGGCACCCACGGGTGCGAGATGGCGTTCGTCTGCACCCCCGCCATGATGCCCAGTTTGATCGGCCCGTTGCCGCTGGAGCTGTCCGCCGAGGCGCCGCATCCGCTGGCGACGACCAGCGACGCGGCGGCGAGCCCGACCATGAACCGGTTGCGGTTGCGCATGTCACTCCATCACAGAAGGTGATCGGGATCACATTCGATCCTGGTCGGAGCTTAGATCAGTAATCACTCACTCCGCAAGAATCAATCATGCGAGCCCACCTCGTCTCCGGCGGCCGACCCGCCGCCGTTCGGTGTGTTCCACCGGTCGGCACGCCGCGCTATCGGAAGCATTGACGCCATGAGGGCCGCGACTTCCCAGCTCACCCCTCCTTCCCGCATCCCCCCGGCCAGGCGGTCCCGCGGACCCGGCGCACACCTCGTGGGACCGCTCCGCGCCCACCCGTCCCGAACCAAGAGAGTGAAGACTTGCTCAGTTACCCTCGGCGACCATATTCTCATGCCGAAGCCAGGCCGGCACGGGTCACGGGAGCCGGACGGCCGGAGGAAAGGGACGCGCGTGAAGCGGATTTCGCACTGGATCGGCGGCAAGGTCGTCCCGGGCGCCTCGGGGCGCTCCGGCCCTGTGTGGGACCCCGCCACCGGCGAGCGGCAGGCCGAGGTCGACCTCGCCTCGGCCGCGGAGGTCGACCGCGCGGTCGCGGTCGCCGCGGACGCGTTCCCCGCCTGGCGCGCGACCAGCCTGTCGCGGCGGGCCGAGATCATGTTCCGGGCCCGCGAGATCATCTCCGCGCACGGCGAGGAGATCGCCGCCCTGGTGTCCGCCGAGCACGGGAAGGTGCCCTCGGACGCGCTCGGCGAGGTGTCCCGCGGCCTGGAGAACGTGGAGTACGCGTCCGGGATCCCGAACCTGCTGAAGGGCGGCTACAGCGAGCAGGCCGCCACCGGCCTCGACGTGCACAGCGTCCGCCAGCCGCTCGGCGTGGTGGCCGGCGTCACGCCGTTCAACTTCCCGGCGATGGTCCCGATGTGGATGCTCGCCAACGCCCTCGCGTGCGGCAACACCTTCGTCCTCAAGCCGAGCGAGCGGGATCCCTCCGCGTCCATGTTCCTGGCGGAGCTGCTGAAGCGCGCCGGCCTGCCGGACGGCTGCTTCAACGTGCTGCACGGCGACCGGACCGCCGTCGAGCGGATCCTGGAGCACCCCGGCGTCGCGGCCGTCAGCTTCGTCGGCTCCACGCCGGTCGCCCGGCACGTCTACGAGGCCGGGACGCGCAACGGCAAGCGCGTCCAGGCGCTCGGCGGGGCCAAGAACCACATGCTCGTGCTGCCCGACGCCGATCTCGACCTGGCCGCCGACGCGGCGGTGAGCGCCGCGTACGGCTCGGCCGGCGAGCGCTGCATGGCGATCAGCGTGGTGCTCGCGATGGACGCCGTGGCCGACGACCTCGTCGCGAGGATCCGGGACCGCATCCCGGGCATCGCGGTGGGCGCGGCGGGCGAGCCCGGCAGCGAGATGGGACCGCTCATCACCGCCGAGCACCGCGACCGGGTGGCGGGGTACCTCGCGGGGGCCGCCGACGAGGGGGCCACCCTGGTCGTCGACGGCCGCGAGGACGTCCCCTCCGCCGGCTTCTTCCTCAAGCCGAGCCTCATCGACCACGTCAAGCCCGGCATGCGGTGCTACGACGAGGAGATCTTCGGGCCCGTGCTCACCGTCGTCCGGATCGGCGACTACACCGAGGGGCTGCGGCTCATCGACGACAACCCGTACGGCAACGGCGCGGCGATCTTCACCCGCGACGGCGGCGCGGCCCGGCGGTTCGAGTTCGACGTGCAGGCCGGCATGGTCGGGGTCAACGTGCCGATCCCCACCCCGGTCAGCTACTACAGCTTCGGCGGGTGGAAGGCCAGCCTGTTCGGCGACCAGCACATCTACGGTCCCGAGGGCGTCAACTTCTACACCAGGACGAAGGTCGTCACGAGCCGCTGGCCCGACCCCGCCACCTCGTCGGTCGACCTCGGCTTCCCGCGCACCCGCTGACCGGCACGGGCGGCACGCGCGTCACGCCCCCGGGGGCGGTGGGCCC
Source organism: Actinomadura rugatobispora (assembly GCF_055379765.1). NCBI lineage: Bacteria > Bacillati > Actinomycetota > Actinomycetes > Streptosporangiales > Thermomonosporaceae > Actinomadura > Actinomadura rugatobispora. The sequence continues at coordinate 12,001,743 of NZ_AP029191.1, forward strand.
GCGGTGAAGGTCTCCCTGACGAACCTCAGGAACTCCTCCGCGTCGATCCCCTCGGGCTCCTCGCTGATCACCGGGTCCATCAGGGTGAACCCGTCCAGCAGCGCGCAGCACAGCCGGGCCAGGGCCGGCGGGTCGCCGGGACGGATCGTGCCGTCCCGCTGCCCCTCCTCGATGACCCTCGCCAGCAGGCCGACGATCTCGGCGTAGAAGTCCTTGTAGACCTCGGGGACGCCGGCGCCGGACCGTCCGCCGATCTTGGTCATCTGGGCGTGCAGCTGGCCCCAGGCCGGGTGCGCCCGCCGGCGATCGACCTGCGCCTTCACCATCGCGATCAGGCGCGCGCCGGCCGGGCCGTCCCCGGCCGCGATCCGCTCCATCTCCTCGCGCTGCCCGGCCCCGCGCCGCATGAGCACCGCCAGGTAGAGGGCGTCCTTGCTGTCGAAGAAGGAGTAGATCGAACCGACGGAGAACTCGCAGATGTCGGCCACGTCCTTGAGGTTCGTCTCGTAGTAGCCGCGTTCCGCGAAGAGCTCCTCGGCGGTCTCCAGCAGCTGCTCCCTGCCGAGCTCGATCCGCTGCCGACGGCGTATCTCACGGGGGCTGAGCCGCTCCGCCGGCGCCGGCCCGGTCCCGCCGCCCCCGCCCGGCCCCTCGCCGCTCTTCACCCCAGCGGCCTTTCCACTCGTCACACGCACCTCCCAGCCTCTTCCGTGATGCGGATTCCGCAAATCTGAGCCCATCATCCCTCAACTGAACCGTCGCTCAGTCTAAGTCACACCGAGTTTGACGGCCGTGCGGCGCGGCGAGTCAGCCGCGGTGAAGGCGGCTGAGGGTAGGCGAGGGTAGCCGAGGGCGCGCGGCCGATCGAGGCGGCGCAGCTCACAGGGGACGGCTCAGCGGGACGTCGCCGAGCTAGAAGGAGGGGGAAGGAGAAGGAGAAAAAAGGTGGAGAGAGCGGGGCGAGGGGTTCGGGAGGGCTCAGCCCCCGGCCGGCGCGCCGGCGTCGTCCTGCACCATCGCCACGAGCTCGCGCCGCAGCACCTTGCCCGTCGGCGTCGTCGGCAGCTCGTCGAGGATCACGACGTCGTCGGGCGTCTTCGAGCCCCGCAGGCGCTCGCGCACCCACTCCCGCAGCTCCTGCGCCTCCGCCCGGTGCCCGGGCCGCGGGACGACGAACGCCGCGATGCGCTGGCCCCACTCCAGGTCGGGCACGCCCGCGACCGCGCACTCCAGCACGGCCTCGTGGCGCGCGAGGACGTCCTCGATCTCGGCGGGCGCGATGTTCTCCCCGCCCCTGATGATGGTGTCGTCGGCCCGGCCGCGGACGAAGAGGAAGCCGACCTCGTCGAGGTAGCCGCGGTCGCGGGTGGGGAACCAGCCGTCGTCGCGGACCAGGCTGCCCGCCTCGACGTACTCCCCCGCCACCTGCTCGCCGCGTACGACGATGTCGCCCACCTCACCGGGCGGGCAGGGCTTGCCGTCCTCGCCGTGCACCTCGATCTCCACCGAGGGCAGCGCCCGGCCCACCGACCCCAGCCGGGCCCGGACGGCCGGGTCGGAGGAGGCCGCGGCCTCGCGGTGGTCGTCGGGCCCCAGCACCGCGATCGAGGAGGCGGTCTCGGTCAGCCCGTAGGCGTTGACGAACCCGGTCTCGGGGAACAGCCGCAGCGCCTCGCCGACGACCTCCTCGGCGATCTTCGCGCCGCCGTAGGAGAGCGAGCGCAGGTGCGCGGGCCCCTGCCGCCCGGAGGTCTGCAGCTCGGCGACGATCCGCGCCAGCATGGTGGGCACGACCATCGCGTGGGTGACGCCCTCGCGCTCGACCGTGCCGAGCCAGCCGGTGGCGGTGAAGCGGTCGAGGTAGACGATCCGGCGGCCGGAGTAGAGGTTGGACAGCGCGTTCGCGACCGCGGCGATGTGGTACGGCGGGACGCTGACCAGGGTGGCGTCGGTCTCGGCCACGGACCCGAACTCGACCGAGCCGAAGAGGTAGGCGGCCAGGTGCCGGTGCCGCAGCACCGCGCTCTTGGGCGCCGCGGTGGTGCCGCTCGTCATGAGCAGCACGGCGATCGAGTCGGCGTCGATCTCGTACGCCTGGTGCGGCGCGGGCCCGCCGTCGGGCAGCCGCAGGAACTCCTCGACGCCGATGGTGCGCGCCCCGGGCGTCCGCTCCGGGGTGTCGGTGACGACCAGCGGGGCGTTCTGCCGGCTCATGATCTCGTCGAGCTGCTCGCCGCTGAGCCGGTAGTTCAGCGGCAGGAACGGGACCCCGGCCAGGGTGGCGGAGAACAGCGCCACCGGGAAGACCGGACCGTTTCCGCCCAGGTAGACCAGCCGGTCCGCACCCGCGGAGACGATGTGCGCGGCGCCCGCCGTGGCCCGCGTGCGGAGTCCGGCGCCGGTGAGCCCGTCCTCACGGCCGCCGAGCAGGACGCGGTCGGCCATTCCGTCGGCGACCATGTCGAGGATCATGGCCAGGTTCATCGGAGGGCTCCTCACCGGTCCGGCCCCTGCGGCGCAGGTCAGGCTGTGCGGGGATCTCAGGTCGAGCGGAGATCTCCGACGTGATTGGAAATCGGACTCTCGTTAAATGAGATTATTACTTTCGTGCCGTGGCCGCAACGGCCGCACGGCCGCGCACCGCGTCCGCCGGCGACGATCCGGCGGGCGCGGCACGGAGCGGGAGGGCCGCTCAGGCACCGGCGGCGCGCAGCGACTCCCCGCGGCGGAAGGTCTCGGTGACGACCGCGGCGCCGTGGGACGGGGCGGCGGCCGCGGCCAGGGCCTGGGCCTTGAACGCCCGCGCGGCCACGCTCAACCGGTGCAGCACCGGGGAGTCGCCGATGCCGTCGCCGAGACCCGCGGTCTTCTGGTCGCCCCAGAGCCGGACGTCGGCGAGGCCGTCGTCGATGGCCTTGAGCACGATCTGCCGCACGCGGGAGTCGGATCCGCACGAGTCGGCGCCCACCGCGATCGCCTGGGGCGGCCACGGCCCCTGCACCGGCGACGACAGCGCGCACTCCAGGTCGACGGCGTGCGCCCCCAGGATCCGCAGCGGCCGCAGGTCGCCGTGGTCGGCCGTGAGGACCAGCACCTCTTCCCCCGCCATCACCCGGTCGAACAGCCAGCCGCCCGCGAACCGGACCGCGTCGACCATGTTCGGCGCGACCACCAGGATCCGGGGCCTCAGGGCCTGTCTGGCGGAGGAGCGAGCTGACGGCCGAGCGACCCGGTGTACTCCTTGAACACCTGGGTCAACGGAATCGAAGGGTCGAGCAGCCATAGTGACTCCATCCCGTTGATAAAGGCGACGATCTCCACGGCCTTGACGGCCGGATCCAGGTCGGTGCGGTACCGCCCCGCGCGCTGCCCCTTGCGGAGGACCCTGGCGACGATGTCGACCGCCGCCCGGTACCGGTCGACGAACCGGGCGTGCAGGGGGGCGTCCGGGTCGATGTTCTCCATCATGAGGACGGCGAACATGCCGACCAGGTCCGGGACCTCCTGCATGCGGACGGCGGCCCGCTGGACTTCCACGACGATGTCGCCGGACATGTCGGCATGGGACTCGTCGTAGGCGTCCCGCTGGTCGAGCGCCGCGTGGAGCAGGTCCTCCTTGGAGGCGAAGTGGTGCAGGAGACCCGCCGACGTGACCCCCGCCTCCCGGGCGATCTGCCCGAGAGTGACGCCACGCCACCCGTGCAGCCTCAGCAGCCGCTGCGCGGCCACCAGGATCTGCTGCCTGCGGTCCTCGCCCTTGGCGAGGAGAGCGGCGTACGGCCGTTGATCCGACACGGGCTCGTCCTCCAACTCACCAACTGAACATACAGTAGGTTGGTTTTCCGCGTGTGACAAGGGTCACGCGGGCGTCATGCGGGAGTCGCGCCGGGAGTCATGCGGAGGGTCGCACGGGACCCTCGGTCGTCTCCTCTCCCCCCGGGTCAGTCGGAGGCGGGGAGCGGCTTGGCCGACTTGAGGCTCAGCGGGTCGCCGTCGCCGGTCAGCGCGCCCGTCCCTGAGGCGGTGCACAGCAGCTCGAGCGTGCCGGCGGCGTCGACGTAGCGCTTGCCGATGAGCGTGACGGGGTCGCCGCCCGCACCGGCGGGCGGCGCGGCGGGCGCGGAGGCCGCGGCGACCATCGGCTCGCCGCCGCAGGCGATCAGCGGCCGCCCGTCGGCGGGCGCGCGGACGACGACGACCCGCGTCGCGCAGACGGTGCTGGCGAGCTGCTCGCCGGGACGCAGGGCCTGTGCCGGTGCGGTCATGCTGGTGATTCCTTTCGAGACCGTTCCATCATGAAGTCGTGGGCGCGTCGCGATGGTAGGCGCCCGTGCCGGGCTCGAAACCGTGGGCCCCGCGGGGCCGCCCCCTCGGGGCCGCCCTCGGGGCGTCGCGACGGGCGGGCGGGGCGTCCGCTCGGAGAGATCAGCCGCCGGCCCCGGAGGGCGTGTGGCCTGCGCGGCGGTGGCGTGGACCTCGGCTCATCTGTCATTCTCCTCCCAGTGAGTGGAAACTAGCTTCTCCAGAACAGAGAAGCAAGAATGCGTAGGGAGCAACCCAGATGGGGCAGCGCCGTGGAACCGCCATCGCCATGACCGGGGAGGAGCGGGACGTCTTCCTGCGCGAACAGCCCATCTGCCGGGTCGCCACCGTCGGCCCCACCGGGCACCCGCACGCCAGCGCCCTGTGGTTCGCCTGGGACGGCGCCTCCCTGTGGCTCAACTCGCTCGTCCGCAGCCGCCGCTGGGCCGACCTCGACCGCGACCCGCGGCTGAGCGTGATCGTGGACGACGGGGGCACCGACTTCCTGCGCCTGCGCGGCGTCGAACTCCTGGGGAACGCGCAGATCGTCGGCGAGGTGCCCCGCAAGGGCGACCCCGTCGAGGACCTCACCGCGCCCGAGCGGCTGTTCGCGGACAAGTACGCGGGCGGCGGGGAGTTCCGGTACGACGGCAAGCACGGCTGGCTCCGGCTGACCCCGGAGAAGATCGTGAGCTGGGACTTCGGCAAGCTGCGCCGATGAAGGTTGACGACGCCGCCGCACTCATGGAAACCTGACATCCAGAGTTAGAGAATAATATTCTCGCGACCGGCGGAGGCGCCGGCCCGAGCCTCCCCGCCCACGCCGGAAGGGACCCACGATGCGCGTGCCCCCGCCACAGAACGACACCTGGGACGAGCACGCGCGCACCGCGCTGGCCGTCCTGTCCGACGGCGACCGCGGCGACCAGGGCGACCGGGACGAGCGGGACGAGCGGCGCGATCGGGGCGAGGCCGGTGACGCGCTCGCCACCCTCGTCCGCCACCCCGACCTGGCCGAGGCCCTCCTCACCGTCAACACCCACCTGCTGCTGCGCTCCACCCTGCCGCCCCGCCTGCGCGAGCTGGCGATCCTGCGGGTCGCCCGGCGCCGCGGCTGCGAGTACCAGTGGACCCATCACGCGCGGCTCGCGGCGGAGGCGGGGCTGACCGAGGCGGAGATCGAGGCGGCGGGACGGGGCGAGGCCGCCGACGCGCTCGAGCTCGCCGTGCTGGACGCCGTCGACGAGCTCGACGACGACTCGGCCCTGTCCGGCCGCACCTCGGCCGCGCTCGGCGAGCACCTCGACGAGCACCAGCGCATGGACCTGGTCTTCACGATCGGCACCTACTGCATGCTGGCGATGGCCTTCAACACCTTCGGCGTCGAGTCCGGAGGCGGGCCGGGCGCGGGCCGGCAGACCGCCCCGGCGGCCGACTCCCGGACGTCGGCCGGCCGTTGAATTCGATGGCGGGGATGTAAGGTTCTCAGTTTGGGAGAGTAAGAATCTCGTATTAGTTCGGAGATACGCGATCGGAGCTCAGGTGGCCTACCGGTACCGTGCAGTAAGGTTCTGCATATGGCGCAGAGGACGGACCCGCCCGTGAGCACGACGAGCGAAGAACCGGCGTGGAAACAGCGAGCGGTCGAACGCTCCACCAAAGCCGCGAAGCTCCGCGCGGAGCAGAGAGTGCAACGCTTTCTGGACGCGGCTCAGGCGATCATGAGCGAGAAGGGCACCACCGACTTCACCGTCCAGGAGGTCGTCGACCGCTCCCGCCAGTCGTTGCGCAGCTTCTACCAGCACTTCGACGGCAAGCACGAGCTGCTGCTGGCCCTCTTCGAGGACGCGCTGCGGCGGTCGGCCAACCAGATCCGCGCGGCGGCGGCCGGTCACTCCGACCCCCTGGACCGGCTCAAGGTCGCCGTCCAGCTGCTGTTCGAGCTCTCCCGGCCCGACCCGGCCGCGCAGCGCCCGCTGTTCACCGACTTCGCCCCGCAGCTGCTGATCTCCCACCCCACCGAGGTGAAGGTCGCGCACGCGCCGCTGCTCGGGCTGTTCACCGAGCTGATGACCGAGGCCAAGGCGGTCGACCGGATCCGGACCGACCTGAAACCGCATCGCGCCGCCGCGCTGACGATGCAGACGGTGATGTTCATCGCCCAGTCCGCCACCGGTGAGAGCGACGAGGCCGGGCATCCCATCACGGCCGACGAGGTCTGGGATTTCTGCGCGACCGGCTTCGCGAAGCTCTAGCGAGCGGCCCTTTACCCCCTTCTCCGGAGAAGCTCCCCTCTCGCTCCGGAGGGGACTCTTCACGATCGGTGCATGACCGATGCCATGCGAAGGCGACGGTCTCGATCGTCGACCGTAATTTCGGTCACACCTCGATCACTTCCCACCTCCGCCGGCGCCCATGAGGCCCCGCCGGGGATCGCGCTCCGTTCGTCCGGGCGGGTGCCGGTCCCGGCGGGGCCTCTCGCCTTCTCCGGCCGCCCGCGTCGCGCGCTCCCCACGGCGCCCCGGTTTCGGCGCGGCGCGCGTGCGGGCCGATTCCCGCGCCGGGAGGAGTTCCACCGGAACGCACCCGGAATGTCCCAGAACGACCGCCCTCGGAACGCCATTCCGGACCCTTGCCAATCATCGCGAGAATGATATTCTCGGATCGCTAGAGCCTTGCTTGCTAGAAAGGAAAACGTTGATGGAGATCAGTGGCAACTCCGCGATCGTGGTCGGCGGGACCGGGGGCCTGGGGGAGGCCACCGTCCGCCGCCTGCACGCGGCGGGGGCGAAGGTGGTCGTCGCCGACCTCGCCGACGACAAGGGCAAGGCGCTGGAGCAGGAGCTGGGCATCCGCTACGTGCGGACCGACGCCACCGACGAGGAGTCCGTCCAGGCGGCGATCGCCGAGGCCGAGGCCGCGGGACCGCTGCGCATCTCGGTCGACGTCCACGGCGGGCCGGCCAGCGGCGGGCGGCTGCTCAACAAGGACGGCTCTCCCCTCGACCTCGCGGGCTTCCGGACGACCGTCGACGTCTACCTGACCGGCGTCTTCAACGTGATGCGCCTGGCCGCCGCCGCCATCGCCAAGCAGGAGCCGCTCGACGAGGGCGCCCGCGGGGTCATCGTCAACACCGCCTCGATCGCCGCCTACGAGGGCCAGATCGGGCAGATCCCCTACGCCGCGGCCAAGGGCGGCGTCGTGAGCATGACCCTCGTCGCGGCCCGCGACCTGTCCCCCGTGGGCGTCCGCGCGGTCACCATCGCCCCGGGCACGTTCCTGACCCCGGCCTACGGCAAGGCCGGCGACCAACTCGAGGCGTACTGGGGCCCCCAGGTCCCGCACCCCAAGCGGATGGGCCGCTCCTCCGAGTACGCCTCGCTCGTCCAGCACATCTGCGAGAACGACTACCTCAACGGCGAGGTGATCCGGCTCGACGGCGCCCTGCGGTTCCCGCCGAAGTAGGGCGGCGCCCTCCCGGCCGGGGCACCGGAGCGCTCCGGCCGGCCGCGGGTCCGCCCGCCCGGGTCAGTGGCCGCGTCCCGAGAACCGGAGCGCGTGCTCGACCAGCGCGACCAGGACGTCCCGGGCGAGGTCGTGGCGGCGCACGTCGCAGAGCATGACGGGGACGTGCGGATCGACGTCCAGCGCGTCCCTGATCTGCTCGACCGTGTAGCGGCGGGCGCCGTCGAAGCAGTTGACCGCGACCAGGAACGGGATCCCGCGCTGCTCGAAGAAGTCGATGCCGGCGAAGCTCGCGGTGAGCCGCCGGGTGTCGACCAGCACGACGGCGCCGATCGCGCCGTAGGAGATCCGGTCCCACATGAACCAGAAGCGCTCCTGCCCCGGCGTGCCGAACAGGTAGAGCCGGATCCCGCCGGGGAAGGTCAGCCGGCCGAAGTCCATGGCGACGGTCGTCGTCGCCTTGCGCTCCACGCCGCGCAGATCGTCCACCGCGTCGCCGACCTCGGTGAGCTCCTCCTCGGTGCGCAGCGGCCTGATCTCGCTCACCGCCCCGACGAGGGTGGTCTTGCCGACGCCGAAGCCGCCGGCGACCAGGATCTTCAGCGTGTGCCGCGGGACATCGTCCTCCACCCCCCGCGGCGAGCGGGACGAGGAGTCAAAGGCGGCGAAGTTCATCGAGCAACCTCATCAGAATGCGGGGGTCGGGCCGGCCGTCCTGCTCGTCCTGCACGGCCTGCGGCAGCTCCTCGATCAGCCCGTACTGGTGCAGGTCCTCCAGCAGGATCTGGACGACCCGGAACGGAAGGTCGGTCTCCGAGGCGAGGTCGGCGGGGGTGGACGGCCGCCGGCACAGCTCCAGCAGCGTCCGCTGCTCGCGCGTCAGCCGCACCCGCCCGTCGGGCCCGCGGCCGGTGGCGACCAGGATGGTGATCAGATCGATGGCGAGCCCGCGCGGGCGCACCCGCCCGCGCGTGACGGCGTACGGCCGCACGATCGGCCCGGCGTCCCGGCCGATCCAGCGCTCCTTCGGCGATTCCACGGGATCATCCCGGTGCGGCCGGGCCGCCCGGCGCCGGCGGGTCCGCGGCGCCCGGGACGGGGCCGGAGGCGGGCCTGGGCGCCGCCGCCAGCTGCCGCCGCAGCCGCTTGATCAGCACGGTGGTCTCGTAGGCGACCAGGCCGGCGTTGCCGCCCGCGTCGCTCAGCACCGCCAGGCAGCTGCCGCTGCCGGCCGGGATGACGAAGAACAGCAGCCCGTCCAGCTCGACGACGGTCTGCCGCACGCGCCTGGACTCGAAGTGCTCGCGCGCCCCGTTGGCCAGGCTGTGGAACCCCGACGACAGCGCCGCCAGGAACTCGGCGTCCTGCCGGGTGACACCGCCGGAGGCGGCCATCACCAGCCCGTCCCGCGACAGCAGCACGGCCTGGCGCACCTCGCCGACCCGCTGCACCAGATCGTCCAGCAGCCAGTCCAGCTCGCCGGAGGCCCGGGTCCCCTGCTTCATGATCGCCCCCATTCGTCGAGCTGATCGTTGTCGTCCGGATCGTCGTCGTCCCGGCCGCGCTGCCATCCGGACTGGAGCGAGCTCATCAGATCGCGGCTGACCTCGGGGCTCGGCTCGTCGAAGTCGTCGTCGGGCGCGGCTCCCCGTCCCGGCCGGGGCGCCGGACGGCCGCGCAGCTGCGGGGCGAGGTGCTGCTGCCGCACCCTGCGGGGCAGCTCTCCCGTGACCTCGCTCGACTCCGGCTCGGGCGGGCCGCCTTGGAGCGGACGGTCCAGGCCGCCGGGGGGCATGCCCCAGACCGAAACCTGGGGCGGGGGCGGCGGTTCGTGGACCGGGGCGCCCGGGAGCGCGGGCCTGATCGGAGGGTCGAGCCGGTGGGCGGGCACCGGGACGGCCTCGGCGGGCCGCGCCACCGCCTCCGGCCCCGCGCCGTTCAGCGGCCGCCGCTGCTCGTCATGGGTCACCAGCGCGTACGGGACCAGCACGATCGCGGTCGTCCCCCCGTACGCCGAGGGCTGCAGCGTCACCTGGACGCCGTGCCGCGCGGCCAGCCGCGCGACCACGAACAGGCCGAGCCGGTCGGCGTCGGCCAGGTCGAACTCGGCGGCGTCGGCCAGCCGCCGGTTGAGCTCGGCGCGCTCGTCCGGGTGCAGGCCGACCCCCCGGTCCACCACCTCGATCGCCAGCCCGTTGGCGACCGTCTCCACCTTCACGGTGACCTCGGTGGTCGGCGGGGAGTAGGCCGCCGCGTTCTCGATCAGCTCCGCCAGCAGGTGGATGATGTCGGCGACGACCCGGCCGGTCACCGCGGAGGACGAGGAGCCCGCCACCTCGACCCGCGTGTAGTCCTCCACCTCGGCGATGGCGGCGCGGACCAGGTCCTCGGCCGCCACCGGATGGTCCCACGCCCGGACGGTCGGCGCGCCCGACAGGATGACCAGGCCCTCGGCGTGGCGCCGCATCCGGGTGGTCAGGTGGTCCAGCCGGAACAGCGCCTCCAGCTCCTCGGGGCTGGACGCCCGCCGCTCCATCTGGTCCAGCAGCCGCAGCTGCCGGTGCAGCAGCGACTGGCTGCGCCACGACAGGCTGACGAACACGCGGTTGATGCTCGCGCGCAGTTCCGCCTCCCCGACCGCGGTGCCGATCGCGGTGCGCTGGACGGCGGCGAACGCGTCGGTGACCAGCGCGACCTCCCGCGTCCTGCCCGCGGCGGGCCGGGGCGCCTCGGCCTCCACGTCCACCCGCTCGCCGCGCCGCAGCCGCGCCACCACCCGCGGCAGCCGCTCGTGCGCCAGCTCCTGGGCGGTCCGCTGCAGGGTGCGCAGCTCGTCGGCCAGGCGCCGCGCGAACAGCAGCGACAGCACGATCGAGGCGACCACGGCCAGCAGGCCCACCCCGCCCGCCAGGTAGAAGCGGGTCATGATGCCCCGCTCGACCGGCTCGATCTGCCGCCGGGTGAGGATCTGCCCCGCCTGCTGGCTGACCTGCAGCCACAGCGGGGCCAGCGTCGTCATCGTGCCGCGCCACTCGGCCGCCCGCGGGACCGTGCCACCGGTGACGACACCCTCCTCGAACCCGCGGTAGGCGAGGTAGGACGGCGCGCCGGTGAGCCGGCCCAGGAACCGGGCGATCTCGCCGTCGGCCGTGGCGAGGCCCGTCCTGAAGAACTCCCGGCCGCTGCCGGCCCACCGGGCGAAGGCCGCGCGCTCGGCCGCGGTCATCCTGCCCCGCTGGACGCTCGACAGCAGCAGGTCCTCGCGGAGCATGAAGTCCCGCGCCCAGTAGACGTTCAGCAGCGACATCGTCTGCTGCTGGACGGCGATGTCGTCGATCCTGGTCAGGGTGGTCAGCAGCATGGTGGTGGCCGTCACGACCTCGCTGTACTCGTCGATCAGGCGCAGCGGCGCGCCGTCTCCCGAGCCGGCCCGCGAGCGCAGCGCCGCCAGGCCGCCGAACGCGCGGTCGAGGTCCTGGTAGCGGTGGGCGGCGGCGCCCTCCCGCGGCCCCCACGCCTCCGGCGTGCCGGCCGCCTTGCGGACCGCCGCGATCGCCGTGTCCGTGGCGGTCACCCGTTCCCGGAACCGTGCGGCCTCGCCGCCGGCGGGGTCGGTGACCAGCGCCACGGCCGCCGCCCGCTCGTCCTGGAGCGTCTGGGCCAGCCGGCCGAGGGGATTGCCGACGCGGTCGTAGACCGTGGCGAAGTCGAGTCGTTGCAGCGCCGCCGACAGCGTCGTGGACGCCGAGAACACCCACAGCGCCACCAGCGACGTCAGCGGAATGACCAGCAGCAGCGCGATCCTGCGGCGGATGGGCCGCGTGCGCGGCCTTCCGCGCGAGCCTTGGACATGCTCGGCGTTGAACACGGTCTGCTCCGTGGGCTCAAAGGGGGTGGGGTCCCAGCGGTCAACTCAGCCGTTCTTCTGTTTCAGCCGTTCATCTCAGTCGTTCATCTCAGTCGTTCATCTCAGGCGTTCCTTCATCACCTTGCCCGTGGCGTTCAGGGGCAGTTCCTCGAGGAACGCCACGGACCTCGGCGCCTTGTAGCCGGCGATCCGGTCGCGGCTCCAGGCGATCAGCTCCTCCTCCGACACCTGGCCGCGGCGCACGACGAACGCCCGGCCCACCTGACCGAGCCGGGCGTCCGGGACGGCGACGACCGCGGCCTGCGCGACCGCCGGGTGCTCCAGCAGGCAGCCCTCGACCTCGGCCGGGTAGACGTTGAAGCCGCCGACGATGAACATGTCCTTCTTGCGGCCGGAGATCCGCAGCAGGCCCTTCTCGTCCAGGGTGCCCAGGTCGCCGGTGTGCAGCCAGCCGTCGGCGTCGACGGCGTCGGCGGTCGCGGCCGGGTCGTCGAGGTAGCCCTTCATGACCGTGTAGCCGCGGACCAGCACCTCGCCGTCGTCGGCGATCCGCACCTCGACGCCCTCGCAGGGGCGTCCGACCGTGGTCGCGATGTCCTCGAAGGAGTCCGCGGGCCCGGTCGTGGTGACCGTTCCCGACGCCTCGGTGAGCCCGTACCCGGTCATGATCCTGCGGAACGGCAGCTCGCCGCGCATCCTGCGGACCAGCTCCACCGGAATGTCGGCGGCGCCCGTCACCGCGACGCGCAGGGACGACAGGTCGCGCCGGCCCGGCGCCTCCAGCAGCGAGTGGTACAGCGTGGGCGGCCCCGGCAGCATCGTCACCCGCTCCCGCTCCACCAGTTCCAGGACGCGGTCCACGTCGAAGACCGGGACCGGGATCATCGTGGCGCCGCGGATCAGGGAGGCGATGCACCCGGCCTTGTAGCCGAACACGTGGAAGAACGGGTTGACGATCAGGTAGCGGTCGCCCTCGCGCAGGTCGGCCCGGTCGCACCACTCCGAGTAGAGCCGGAGCGACTGCCGGTGGTCGCACATGACGCCCTTGGACCGGCCGGTCGTGCCCGAGGTGAACACGATGTCGCTCACGTCGCCGCCGCTCATCGCGCATTCGTACGGCGTGCCGCTCTCCAGGAAGCCCGACTTCAGGTCGAAGACCGGCACGCCGGGCGGGACGGGGAAGTCCAGGCCGAGGAAGCCCTTCTGGACGAGCACCGCCCGGGCCCCGCTCCGGCGGATGACCTCGCCCGCCTCCTCGGCCCGGTACCGCGTGTTGACCGGGACCAGGACCCCGCCGGCGGTCTGCAGCCCGAACGCGGCGATGATCCACTCGGCCGAGTTGGGCGCCCAGACCGCGCCCCGGTCGCCCTTCCGGATCCCCGCCGCCGCGAACGCTCCCGCGGCGGCGCGGACCCGGTCGGCCAGCTCGGCGAAGCCGAGCCTGAGCGGGCCGTCCACCACGGCTTCGGCGTCACCGAAGCGGTCGGCCGCGCTCAGCACCATCTCGGGGATGGTGTCCCAGCTCATGCCGGTCTCACACGCCGACGAGCTTGGCGAGGTTGCCGCCCATGACCTTGGCCTTGTCCTGCTCGGTCAGCCGCTGCAGCTCGTCGACGTAGGTGATCGGGTCGGCCAGGCCCTCGGGGTGGGGGTAGTCGGACCCGAACAGCACCCGCTCGATCCCGATGAGGTCGCCGAGCTCGGCCATGTCCTCTTCCCAGAACGGGCTGACGTTGATGTGGCGCTTGATCTGCTCGACCGGGTTCTCGCCGAACTCGTGCGGCATCTTCTTGTAGAGGTCGGTGAGGTTGTTCAGCAGCGGCGCCACCCAGGAGGCGCCGTTCTCGATGACCGCGATCTTCAGGTCGGGGAAGCGGGTCAGGGCGCCGTGGCAGACCAGCGAGCCCACCGCGTCCTCGACGGGGCGCCAGCTGCTGAGCTGCCGGAAGGCGTTCGGCTTGAAGGGCAGCATCTCGTTGCGCTGGCCCTCCCAGTCGCTGATGTAGCGGGCGTAGCCGCTGTCGGAGGAGTGCATGGCGACCAGCACGCCGGTCTCCACGACGCGCTTCCAGAACGGGTCGAACTCCGGCAGCGCGAACGAGCGCGGGCCGCGGTAGCCGGGCACCGGCGCGGGCCGGATCAGCACCGCCCGCGCGCCGCGCTCGACGCACCAGTTGAGTTCGTCGATCGCCTTCTCCACGATCGGGAGGGTGATGACGGGGGTGGTGTAGATGCGGCTCTTGTAGTCGAACGACCAGGTCTCGTGGAGCCACTCGTTGAGCGCGTGGATCACCACGTGGGTGAGCTCCGGGTCGTCCCGCATCCGCTCCTCGATGAGGCTGGCCAGCGTCGGGAACATCAGCGACTGCCGGATGCCCTGCTCGTCCATCAGCTCGAGGCGGGGGGCCGGCTCGCGGAAGGCGGGGATCGACTTCATCGGCTCGCCGAAGATCTCGCGGCGGGTCTTCCCGTCGGGGTTGCCGACCCGGTAGTACTCCTCCATCGCGCCGGGGCGGGCGACCACCTCGAAGGTGGGGTTGGGGATGTACTCGCTGATCTGGCCGCGAACGGCGATCTTCGTCCGGCCGCGCACCTGCACGTACTCGATCGCGCCGCTGTACTCCTTGGGGAGGTACTGGGTCAGCGCCTCCGGCGGCTCGTACAGGTGGTTGTCCGCGTCGAACAGGGGATACGACAGCTCACGCGACGCCATGGAGATCCTCCCTCGTCAGTTTGGAGAAGCATATTCTCTTAATGAGAGCATGGCAATATCGACGCGGGGGGCGTGAGCGCCGGAGCGGCGGGACGTCCCAGGCAGGAGGCCCGGGACGCCCCGGCGCGGCCGGGTGGCGGCGGGGTCAGGTGACCGCGCCCGCCTCCTTCAGGGCGATGATGCGCTCCCAGTCCAGACCGAGCTCCAGGAGGACCTCCTCGGTCTGGGCGGCGAACTCGGGAGCGGGGCCGAGCTCGGGCGCGGTGACGTCGAACTGCACCGGGTTGGCGACCAGTTCGAGCTCCCCGGCCGGGAGGATGTACTCGTTGGCCCGGATCTGCGGGTCCTCGCCCACCTGCAGGGAGTCCTGCACCGGGGCCCACGGCCCGGAAAGGGTGGCGAAGCGCTCGGTCCACTCCGCGAGGGAGCGCTCCGCGATCGCCTCGCGCAGGATCTCGACGGCCTGCTCGGTGTTGGCCGCGATCAGCTCCGCGGTGGCGAACCGGGGATCGTCGACCAGCTCGGGACGGCCGATGTGCTGGACCACGTCCGCCCAGTACCTGCCGGGCTGCAGCATCACCAGCGACAGGAAGCGGCCGTCGGAGGTCCGGTACAGACCGGACAGGGGGTTGTTCGGCGAGCCGTGCGAGCCCGGGACGGGCGCCACGCCGGGCTCGCCGAGATGCTGGGACAGCCCGATCAGGTGCCCCATGGCCCACAGCCCGCTGCCGAGCAGCGAGACGTCCACCACCGACGGCTCGCCCGTCCGCTCGCGCTTGAACAGCGCCGCGCTGATGCCGCCCGCGAGGTTGGTGCCGGAGATGGTGTCGCCGTAGGCGGGCCCCGGCGGGCCGATCAGGCCGTCGATGGTGGGCGGGGTGATGCTGGCGGCCGTGGACGCCCGGCACCAGAACGCCGTCATGTCGAAGCCGCCGCGCTCGGACTCGGCACCGCGCGGGCCGAGCGCGCTCCCCCGGGCGTAGATGACCTTCGGGTTGAGCGCGCGGACGTCCTCGACGTCGATGCCCAGCCTGCGGCGGGCCGCGGGCAGGAAGTTGGTGAGGAACACGTCGGCGCGGCGCACCAGCTCGTCCAGCACCTCCTTGCCCTCGGGGCTGGCCACGTCGAGGCCGAGGCTGCGCTTGCCGCGGTTGGCGTGCTCGACGTTGGGGTTCGGGTCGCCCTCGACCTTCATGGTGCCGGTCTGCCGGAGCCCGCGCTGCGGGTCGCCCTTGACGGCGTGCTCGACCTTGATCACCTCGGCTCCCCAGTCGGCGAGCACGGCCCCCGCCGACGGGACGAAGCCGTACATCGCGACCTCCAGGACGCGGATGCCCTCCAGCGGCTTCACGCGACCACCACCGCGAGGGTCTTGCGCTCCTGGAACTCCTCGAGCCCGGCCACGCCCATCTCCCGGCCGATCCCCGACTGCTTGAAGCCGCCGAACGGCGCGTCCGGCGCGAACCACGCGCCGCCGTTGACGCCGATGGTGCCGGTGCGGATCCTGCGCGCCACCGACAGGGCCCGCTCCTGGTCGGCGCCGTACACGCCGCCGGACAGGCCGTAGATCGAGTCGTTGGCGATCCGGACCGCGTCATCGTCGTCGTCGAACGGGATGACCGCCAGCACCGGACCGAACACCTCCTCCTGGGCGACCTCGCTCGACGGGTCGACATTGCTCAGGAGCGTGGGCTTGTAGTAGTAGCCCGGATCGACCTTCTCGCCGCCGGTGACCAGCGTGGCGCCCGCCTCGACGGCCCGCTTGACCATGGCGTCGACCTTGTCGCGCTGCCGCTCGCTGATGAGCGGCCCCATGTAGTTGTCCGCGTCGGACGGGTCGCCGTAGCGCACCTGCCCGAGCATGGCCGCGACCTGCTCGACGATCGCGTCGTGGTGCGCGCGGGGCACCAGCATCCGGGACGTGATCGCGCAGCCCTGCCCGGAGTGCGAGCAGATGGTGAAGGAGGCGACCATCGCGGCCAGGCCGAAGTCGGCGTCGTCCAGCACGATCATGGCGGACTTGCCGCCCAGCTCCAGGAAGACCTTCTTGACGGTCTCGCTGGCGGCGGCCATGATCTTGCGGCCGGTCGGGGTGGACCCGGTGAAGGTGACCATGTCCACCCCGGGGTGGGTGGTGAGCACCTCGCCCACCGCGATCTCCGAGGAGGTCAGCACGTTCACCACGCCGGGCGGGATCTCGGTGTCGGAGGCGATCAGCTCGCCCAGCGCCAGCGTGATCAGCGGCGTGTCCGGGGCGCCCTTGAGCACCACCGTGCACCCGGCCGCCAGCGCCGGGGCCAGCTTGGCCAGGGCGAGCTGGGTCGGGTAGTTGTAGGCGGTGATCGCGGTGACCACGCCCGCGGGCAGCTTCTCCACCCAGCGGCGGTGGCGCTGGCCCCGCACCTCGATCTCGCCGAGCTCCTCGGTCTCGGGCAGGCCGGCGACCAGGTCGGCGTAGTAGCGGACCAGCTCGATCGGCTCGTCGAGGCCGGCGCCGTGCGTGCTCACGCGGGGCGCGCCCACCTCCGCGATCGTCAGCTCCCGCAGGTCCTCCTTGTGCTTGTTCAGCGCCTGGTACAGCTGGTTCAGGCACTTGACGCGGAACTCGCGGTCGGTCGCCCAGCGCGTGGTGTCGAAGGCGCGCCGCGCGGCCTCGACCGCGGCCTCGGCGTCGGCGACCGTGGCGTCCGGCGCCTCGCCGAGCACCTCGCCCGTCGCCGGGTTCAACGAGGAGAACGTTCTGCCGGTCTCCACGAGCCGACCGTCGATGAGCAGACGCTTCACAGCCACACCACCCGTCCACCGTTCACGTGCATTCCGGTGGCCATCGCCACCCTGTCCTGAGTTCGCATCCTGTCCATCCTCCGCAGTGGTCGAAAACTACATTCTCAATCTGGGTAAATCAAGTATTCACACAGGAGAACGTCATCTGACAGGACGATCAGGAGCAGCCCGTGGCGAAGGGTCGACGGAGCGGCGGCACATAAGGCGCGCCGCCCTTGATCCACCGCGGGAATGCGGTGCTGAAGGACGGCGCAAAGGCTTGATCGATATGGGCGCCCCGGCGGCGGGCACCGCCCCGGGCGGGCGCCGGCGCCCGCCCGGGGCCCGCGGCTCAATTCGACTTGAGCTGCTTCTTCATCTCGTCGAGGCGGACCATGATCGGGTACCCGCCGTCGCTGAGGGCGTTGCCGTGCCCGGTCTGGTGGATGTCGAAGACCGACTGGATGGCGGCGTAGAAGCCCTGGACGTCCAGGCTCTGGTTGACCGCGCGCTTGGCCTGCCGCAGCGCGAAGGGGTGCATCTTGGCGATCTGCCCGGCCAGCTCCATCGCCGCGCTCTCCAGCTCCTCCAGCGGGACGACCTTGTTGACCATGCCCACCTTCTCCGCCTCCTCGGCGGTGACCGGGCGGCCGGTGAACAGGATCTCCTTGGCCTTGCGCGGGCCCAGCTCCCAGGTGTGGCCGTGGTACTCCACCCCGCCGATGCCCATGTGCACCACCGGGTCGGAGAACTGCGCGTTCTCGGCCGCCACGATCAGGTCGCACGGCCAGCACAGCATCAGCCCGCCCGCGATGCACTTGCCCTGCACCGCCGCGATCGAGGGCTTGGGCACGTTGCGCCAGCGCAGCGTGTACTCCAGGTACCGGCGCGACTCGATCTCGTAGATCGACTCCAGGGTGATCTTGTCGGGGGCCGGGCCGCCGCCCTTGATGTCGTGCCCGGCCGAGAAGTGCCGGCCGTTGGCCTTGAGCACGATCACCCGCACGTCCTGGTCGGCCGCCGCACGGGTCCAGGCCGCGTCCAGGTCGTCCAGCAGCGCCATCGTCTGGGCGTTGGCGGCCTCCGGACGGTTCAGCGTGATGACCGCCACCCCGTCCTTGGCCTCGTACAGAATCTGGTCCATCCGGATGTCCTTACCTGGGTAGGCCGAGGATGCGCTCGGCGATGATGTTGCGCTGGATCTCGGAGGTGCCCCCGGCGATCGTGCCGCCGAAGCCGCGCGAGTACCGGTCGAACCAGCCGGCCGACATGACGTCGAGCCCCATGTGGTTGAACGGCGCGGTCGTCGTGGGATGGAGGAGCGAGTCGGCCCCGTTCTCCTCCAGCGCGTTCAGGTTCCCCGCCTGCACGGCCTCGGACCCGAGCACCTTGAGCACCGACAGCTCCGCCGGGTCCCGGTCGCCGGCGAGCTGGCGGTAGCCCAGCAGCCGCAGCGCCTGCAGGTCCATCTCCAGCGTGGCGTACCACTCCTGGTCGCTGGGCGCGTCCCGGAGCAGCCACACCATCTGCTCGGCGTAGCCCAGCCACAGCAGGTTCCGCTCGTGGCCCAGGGAGCCGTGCGCGACGCTCCAGCCCTTGTTGAGCTCACCGATCAGGTTCTTCCGGGGCACCCGGACGTCGGTGAAGAAGACCTCGTTGAAGTCCATGTCGTCAGGAGAGGTGAGGGACCCGAAGGGCCTGCGCACCACGCCCTCGGCGGCGGTGGGGATGAGCAGGACGCTGATGCCCTTGTGCTTGGGAGCCTCGGGATCGGTCCGCACGAACGTCAGCAGCACGTCGGCGTGATGCGCGCCCGACGTCCACACCTTCTGCCCGTTCACCACGAACTCGTCACCGTCCAGGACGGCACGCGTCCGCAGCCCGGCCAGGTCGGACCCCGCACCGGGCTCGCTCATGCCGAGCGAGGCCGTGATGTCGGCCTTCAGGATGGGGACGGCCCACTCGCGCTTCTGCTCCTCGGTCCCGAACGTCAGGATCGAGGCCGCGATGATGCCGACGCCCTGGGGGTTGTAGCTGTGGTAGATCCGCCGTTCCGACAGCTCTTCCCGGTAGGCGAGCTGCTGCGCCAGGGTGGCGTTGCGGCCGCCGAACTCGGGCGGGTTGCCGGGAAGCAGCCAGCCCGCGTCGAACAGCTTGCGCTGCCACCGCCTCGCCCATTCGGGGACGTCCGAACTCGATCGCGGCCGTTGCGCGGCCTCAACGGGGTTGGGGAGATTGGCGTCCAGGAATTCTGCGAACTCGGCGCGGAATTGTTCGACTTCGGGGTCGATTCCGAGTTTCACGCGACCAGCGCCTTCCTGTGCACCGACGCGGTACCCAGCAGCAGATCACACGCCTTCGCCCGCTTCAAATGCACCTGCACCTCGTTCTCCCACGTGAACCCCATCGCCCCGAACAACTGCAGCCCATGAGCGAACACCACCCGCTGACACTCCCCCGCCGCCGCCTTCGCCATCAACGCCGCCCGGCCACGACCCGCGTCATCCTCCGCGATCGTCAACGCCGAGAAATACGCCAGCGCACGAGCCCGCTCGATCGCCACGTACATGTCCGCGGCCTTGTGCTTCACCGCCTGAAACGACCCGATCGGCACACCGAACTGCACCCGCTGCTTCACATGCTCCACCACCAGATCCAAAATCCGGCGGCAACTCCCCACCGCTGTGACCGCCAGCCCCATCAACGCCAGATCCGGGACACCCTTGGCCAGATCCTGCGCCTCCACATGCGCCACATGCAGCGTGGGATCGAAGACATCCACCCGCTTGGCCGCCAGATCCGCCCCGTTCACCACCACCACACCATCACCGGTGACCAACGCGACCTCATCCGCCCTGTCCGCGTCCAGCACGAACCGCCCGGTCCCGTCGCACACCGCCGTCCCCGCACCCTCAGGAAGACGACCCGCCAGCGGAGCGAACCAGGTCGCCGACGCCAAAAACGGCGTCGGATCGGCGACATACCCCAGCTCCTCCAGCACGATCGCCAGCTCTACCGGCGGAGCCTCCAACCACCCCAACTCCCGGTACTGCGCCCACAACCGATCCTCCGGCAACGACCGCGACTTGGCCACCGTCTCCCGGACCATCTGCTGCAACAGCCGCTGATCCTCATCGAACTCGACATCCACCGGCGACCTCCAAATGAACCTTGCCGACGGCGCGGCGGCCCGCGTTCGGGGCTTCCGTCGCATCGGCCCACAGACAGACGACACGCATGTACGGGGCGGGTGGGCGCTTCAGACGATCCTCGTTTCGTGGTCCCGCCAGTAGGACTCCTTGAGCAGGCCCTTGCGGAGCTTGCCGCTGGGGTCGCGGGGCAGGCTTGAGACGAAGTCGACGTCGCGCGGGCATTTGTAGTGGGCGAGGCGTTCCCGGCAGTACGCCAGGAGCTCCTCCGCGGTCACCTCGCCCGCGGGCTCGACCACCGCCAGGACCCGCTCGCCCATCTCCGGGTCGGGGACGCCGATCACCGCGACGTCGGCCACGCGCGGATGCATGACCAGCACGTTCTCGGTCTCCTGCGGGTAGATGTTGACGCCGCCGGAGACGATCATGTGCGAGACCCGGTCGGTCAGGTAGAGGTAGCCGTCGTCGTCGAGGTACCCGACGTCACCGAGGCTGTGCTCGCCGAAGTGGACGACGCCGTCGACGATGCGGACGTCGTCGCCCGCCTTCCCCACCGACCCCGGGTGCGCCAGCCACTCCTCGGGGCCGATGGCCACGTGGCCGTAGCCCTCGGTGCCGGAGTAGTACTCGTGGATGATCGGGCCGAACCAGTCGAGCATCCGCCGCTTCACCTCGACCGGGCACGGCGCGGCGCTGTGGAAGACCAGCTTCAGGCTGCTCAGGTCGCGGTCGCGCCGGTCGGCGGGGAGCTTGAGCATCCGGACGAACATCGTGGGGACGAACTGCGCGTGCGTGACGCGGTGGCGTTCGATCAGCTCCAGGCAGGCCGCCGGGTCGAAGCGGTCCATGACGACGAGGGTGGCGCCGAGCCGGAGCAGGGACATGCAGTAGACGAGCGGCGCCGCGTGGTAGAGCGGCGCCGGGGAGAGGTAGACGGTGCCGGGGCCCATGCCGTACCGGGTCAGCCCCAGCGCGACCTTCACGCACTCGGCCTCCGGGTCGCCCATCGGCCCCGCCGTGAGCTGCTTGCGCACCTCCTTGGGCATGCCGGTGGTGCCGCCGGAGAACATCAGCTCCCGTCCCTCGCACTCCCGCGCGTCCTGAGCGGCCCGCGCCTCGGCGGAGACCGGCGTGGCGAGCAGGCGCTCGTACACCTCCTCGGTGACCAGGAGCCTGCCGTCGACCATGGCGTCGATCTCGGCGGGCCGGAGGTGCTTGTTGACCGGCGTGTAGGAGAGGCCCGAGCGCTGCGCCGCCCAGGCCACCTCCAGGAAGGCCGCGCCGTTGGGCATGCGGATGGCGATGGAGTCGCCCGGCTCCTTGCCGAGCGCGGCCGCGAGGTGGCGCGAGCGCGCGTCGAGTTCGGCGTAGGTGACGGTCCTCCCGTCCGCCTCGATGACCGCGATCGCGCCGGGGCTCCGCTCCGCCTGCCATCCCAGATGATGCATGGCTAGAAAATAACATTCTCGCTTCGTGCAAGTAAGAGTCTCAGAAGCTGGAATGGCTACTTTCAAGCGGTGCGGGCCCGGCGTCAGGCCGCCTGCTCGGCCTTCGCCGGGACCGGCCGCCAGAACGTGGCGAGCAGGCCCGCGGTCGCCACCACGCCCACCCCGAGCGCGATCCCGCCGCCGGCCCAGCCGGTGATCTCGATGCCGGCCGCGGCGTCCACCGACGCCTTCCCCGGGCCCAGCAGGGCCAGGGCGAGCGAGGTCACCGCGAGCACGAGCACGTACTCGTAGCCGTCCTTGAACACGAAGAAGCCGTTGGTCCGGTGCGCGAGCAGGCCCGCGACCAGCATCACGGAGATCACCGCCGCGCACGCCAGCGGCGTGAGCAGGCCGACCACCAGCAGCGCGCCGGCGCCGATCTCGGTGAGCACGCTCATCCACGCCTGCAGCTTCCCGTGCTTCAGCCCGAGACCGCCGAACCAGCGGGCGGTGCCCTCGATCTTGCCGCCGCCGATCCAGTGGTTGACCCCATGCGCGATCATGGTGATCCCCACCACCGCACGCACGAGCAGCACCGCGACGTCCGCGTCCGACATCTCTTCCTCCCAAGGCAACGATCGGTCAGCGACCCGGCGCCGCGGCGTCGTCCGCCGCGGTCCGGTCCCCCGCGGAACCCGCCCCCTCGCGGGCCAGCACGCACTCCTCGGCGAACGCCAGGACCTTCAGGTGATAGGCGGTGGCGGACCGTCCGAGGCTCAAGTTGTGAGGACCGTACACCTGCCGGTCGACGACGACGCGAGGGGAGGCGGTGAACAGCGCGGCGACCCCCGCCATCGCCGAGGGTTCCGCGTCCCACACGAGCTCGTGGTCGCCGAGGCAGTACCGCACGGGCACGCGCACCTCGACCGCGACGCCGGGGAGCCGCCCCGTCCAGGTGCGCACCTCGTCCGCCTCGTAGGCGGGCGTGGACGAGGCGATCGCGGCACGATCCTCGACGTCCTCGGGATAGAGGTGCTCCGGCCCCCACAGGATGTCGCGCAGCCCCAGCCGCCCGGGCTCGCGCGGCCTGTCCCGCAGGCGCCCGTCCAGGATCTCCACCGAGGGCGGATGGAAACGCAGTCCCGTGCCGGCGAGCTCCAGCCCGAGCAGGCCGGGACCGCGCTCGTCGGCGGCCATCCGGAGGGCGAGCACCGACCCCAGCGAATGCGCCATCACGAACACGCCCGCGCCCCGCGGGCCCGCTCCGAGGAGGCGGTCCACGGCCGCGTAGGCCAGGTCGACGCGGCTCCTCGGATCGGTCATCCGGTCGGCGTGGGCGGCGGAGGCGCCGTACCCCGGGCGGTCCAGCGCGATGACGGTGAACCCGAGCGCCGCGCCGGTGAGCAGCAGCGACTGCGGGGCCAGGGCGGGGGCGTGGAAGTACGCCGCCCGCGCCGAGCCGCCGTGCAGCGCCACGATGACGGCCCGGGGCCGGTCGACCGCGCGCACCAGCGCCGACATCGGGATCCCGCCGACGTCGACGACGCGCGACCGCACGGCGTCGTCCCCGCCGGGCGGCGCCGGGGCCTCGGCGGTCGCCGCCGAGTCTCCGGGACCGCCCGAGCTCACGTGTCCGTCCTGAACAGGATCGCCCCGCCCGGTGTGAGACCGCCGCTGCTCACCGCGGCGACCCGGGCCCCCGGCACCTGCCGCGGCCCGCCCTCCCCGCGCAGCTGGACGATCGCCTCGTGGACCAGGCCCATGCCGTGGGTCCGCCCGTGGGACAGCTGGCCGCCGTGGGTGTTGAGCGGGAGCACCCCGTCCCGGGCGATGTTCTTGCCGCCGTCGAGGAAGTCCTTGGCCTCGCCGATGCCGCAGAAGCCCAGCGCCTCGATCCACGACAGGCAGTTGATGGTGAAGCCGTCGTAGAGCTGGGCCACGTCGACGTCGTCCGGCCGCAGCGAGGTGCGCGTCCAGAGGTGGGCGGCGGGCCCGAGCACCTGGGGCTCGTGCGTCAGCGTGCTCTGGTCCCAGTCGATCCGCTCGAGGATCTGGGTGCCGACGGCTTCCACCAGCACGGGCGGCTTGGGCAGGTCGCGCGCGGCGTCCACGGCCGACACGATCACGGCGACGGCGCCGTCGCAGGGCACGTCGCAGTCGTAGAGCCCGAACGGCGAGGTGATCGGCCTGGCCTGCAGGTAGTCGTCCATCGTCATCGGGTCGCGGTAGATCGCGTCCGGGTTGAGGGCGGCGTTCGCGCGCTGGTTCAGCGCGATCCAGCCGAGCGTCTCGCGGGTGGTGCCGAAGCGGTGGAAGTGACGCTGCGCGTTCTGCGCCAGGGTGTGCGCGGCCGAGGTCGCCCCGAAGGGGTGGAACCAGCTCCCGGAGCCGGCCACCCTGCCCCCGGCGCCGCCCATGCTGATCTTGCCTTCGCGCATCTGCTGGGCGTGCGTGGCCTCCCACAGCGTCCGGAAGCACAGCACGTGCCGGGCCAGGCCGCCGGCGACCGCCAGCATCGCCGCGATGAGGGAGCCGCTCGGCCCGAACGTCTCCATGCCGCCGTTGTACCAGGTCGGGCGGATGCCGAGGGCGCCCTCCAGCGCCGTCACCCCGCCCTCGCCGAACCCGCCGACGTTCCCGGCGCCGGGGTAGGTCGCCAGGCCGTCGATGTCGTCCAGGGTGAGGCCGGCGTCGGCGATCGCGCGCTCGCACGCCCGCAGCGTCAGGGACAGCGGCGGCACCATCAGCCGGCGCCCGATCTCCGAGCTGCCGATGCCGGTGATCGCGACCTTGTCCTCGAACTTCTCCGGCGTGGCCATGGGGCGCACGTGGCGCCACGCCTGGCCGGGCTCGATCTCGTCGCGCGGGAGCTCGGCCGGCTCGCCCTGCTCGGCGGCGGGACGGAAGAGCGGCAGCCAGACGTCCTCGACGTGCTCGAAGACGACCTCCATGCGCATGCCCAGCTCGAGGCTCCCGGGATCGCACTCGACCACGTTGGTGGTGAGCCGGACCCGCGGGTCCTCCTCGATCGCGACCTGCGCCACGACGTAGGGGGCCGGCAGGCCGGGCATGCTGAACCGCTGGTTGAGGGTGAAGCCGATGAGCGTCGCGCGGCCCGAGACCTCCCGCACCCGCAGGCCGGTGCCCCGGCAGTGGCGGCATACCGGCTGCGGCGGATGGACCAGTGCGGAGCAGGACTCGCACTCCTGGAAGCGCAGGCGGCCGTCGGCCCCGGACGTCCAGAAGAACTCGGTCTCCGGTGTGATCGACGGCAGAGGGCGCCCCGGCGCTCCGGTCACATCGCCTCCTTCACTACCGTAAGGGGGAAGACTGCCGAGTCAGCATGCATCATTCTGAACTATAATTCAATTCTCGTATCTCCCATTCAGTCCCTCGAACCGCAGGCGCCACGGCGGCCGACCGGCCCCGGAGCGGACCCGCGCGGCGTCGAGGCCCGGACGAGAGGCGGAATCATGGGACCGATGCGAAGCGTGGTCGTGGTCGGCGGCGGCGCCGCCGGAGTGGCCGCCGTCGAGACACTGCGCCGCGAGGGGTACGACGGGGTGCTGACCCTGCTCTGCGGCGAGCCGATGCTGCCCTACGACCGCCCTCCGCTGTCCAAGCAGGTCCTCACCGGGACCTGGGACCACCAGCGGACCCGGCTGCGCGAGCGGCGGCAGTACTCCGACCTGGGCGTCCAGCTGCTCCACGCGCGGGCGCGCGAGCTCGATCCCGGCCGCCGCACGATCCGGCTGGACGACGGGACGGGCCTGGACTACGACGGGGCGGTCATCGCCACCGGGGTGCGGCCGCGCCGCCTCCCCGGAGCGTCGCACCTCACCACCGGGGTGCATGTGCTGCGCGACCGGCCGGACGCCACCGAGATCCGCACCGCCTTCGAGGCCGGCGGCCGGGTCGTCATCGTCGGCGCGGGCTTCCTCGGCCTGGAGGTCGCGGCGGCCGCCCGCGGCATGGGCCTCGACGTCACCGTCGTGGAACCCCTCGAGCACCCCATGCTCCGCCAGGTCGGCCCCGAGATCGCCCCCGTCGTCGCGGGCCTGCACCGCGAGCGCGGCGTGAAGCTGCGCCTCGGCGTCGGCGTCGGCGACATCCGCGACGAGGACGGCCGGGTCACGACGGTCGAGCTGACCGACGGCACCTCCCTCCCCGCCGACTGCGTCCTGGTGTCCATCGGCGCCGTGCCCGAGGTGGACTGGCTGCGCGGTTCGGGGCTGCCGCTCGGCGACGGCATCGAGTGCGACGAGTTCTGCAAGGCCGCGCCGGGCGTCTACGCGGCGGGCGACGTCGCGTCCTGGTTCAACCCGCGGTACGGGCGCCGGATGCGGCTGGAGCACCGGATGAACGCCACCGAGCAGGGCACCGCCGCGGCGCGCAACCTGCTGCACGGCGACGACAAGCCGTTCTCGCCGCTGCCGTACTTCTGGACCGACCAGTACGACGTCAAGATCCAGGCCCACGGCGTGCTCCCGGCGGACGCCGAGGTGACGATCGAGGAGGGCACGCCGGCGGACGGGAAGTTCGTGGCCTCCTACCGCTCTGAGGGGCGGCTCATGGGAGTGCTCGCCTGGAACGCGCCCAAGCTGATCCTGCCCTTCCGCAAGCTCCTCCTCGAGGAGCAGGCCGCCCGCTAGATCGCAGCGCCGGCGCGCGCGCCGGCGTCGGTGGCCACCCGGTCCCGGCCGGGTGGCCGTCACGCGGGCGCGGGGTCAGTCGGCGGGCCGCAGCACGCGCGCCAGGCTGTCGAGGGCCGCCTCCAGGGCGCCGAGGTCACCGCCGTCCTCGGCGGCGACCTTCCGGACGACCTCCACGTCCTTGCCGACGAAGGCGCCCGTCGCCTCGGCGAACGCCGCGACCGACCCCCTGTGGTGGACGCCCGCCAGCGCCCGGCTGGCGGAGCTGCCGTGCTGGAGCGCGTCGAGGAGCGCGGTCTCGTCCAGGCCCCACCGGTTCCAGAGCCGGACCGCGTCGGCCAGCAGCCCGATGTGCGAGGCGAACAGCGCGTTGTTGACGAGCTTCACCCGCTGGCCGGCGCCCGTCGGGCCGACGTGCAGCAGCGGGTCGCCGTAGCTCTCCAGCGCGGGCCGCACCCGCGCGACGGCGTCGTCGGCGCCGCCGGCGAAGAGCGTCAGGCGGCCGGCCTCGATGTCGTGCGGGCCGCCGCTGACCGGGCAGTCGATCACGTCGACGCCGCCCGCCGCGGCCCGGGCGGCGATGGCCTCGGCCGTCCGCGGGCTGCCGGTGGTGTGCACGACCAGCGCGGACCCGGCCGGCATCCGGTCGAGCAGCGGGCCGTCGAGGCAGATGTCGCGGACCTGCTCGTCGTTGAAGACGCACACCAGGACGGCCTCGGCGCCGTCGGCGACCCCGGCCGTGTCGGCGACGGCCTGCGCGCCGTCCCCGGCCAGGGCCTCCCGCGCCTCGGGCGTCCTTCCCAGGACGCGGACCTCGTGGCCCGCCGCGGTGAGGCGGCGCACCATGGGCCGCCCCATCCTCCCGGCGCCGATGAAACCGAGGCGCATCGCAACTCCTTGAAGAGATTCAGATCACAGCGATGCTAACCACACTCATCAGAATGAGCAATGAATCAATAGCGTGAATCGCTGTTCAAATCGGGTCAGGCCAGGGTACCGGTGCCCTCTCCCGCCCTGCGGAGGGACTGCCTGCTCCGGTCGTCCCGCAGGAGCCTCGTCCGGAGGATGATCTCCATCTCGAACCTCCAGTCGGCGTCCTCCATCTCGGCGCCGAAGAGATCCTGCAGCTGGCGCATCCGGTAGCGCACCGTCTGCGCGTGGACGTGCAGCCGGGCCGCCATCTCGGGGGCCTTCCCCCCGGTCACGAGCCAGGTCAGCAGCGTCTCCCCCAGGCGGACCTGCTGGAGCGGCTTGAGGGCGGCCAGCGGCCCGTAGCGCCGCCTGGTCATCAGCTGGATCACGTCCTCGTTGTGGAACAGCAGCAGCGTGGAGAGCTCGTCGGAGCAGCGGACGTAGCGGTCGCATCCGACGACGCCGCGCTGGACGAGCGAGAGGGCCTGGACGGCCAGCCGGAGGGAGAGGGCGGCGTCGTCGAGGGGCACGCTCGGGCCGATGGCGAACTCGGTCCCGCGCAGGGCGCGGGCCAGCATGTCCTCGCGTCCGGGCGCGTCCGGGTCCGGGACGATCAGGCAGGGGTCGGGGCGCTGGAGGTCCACGAGCACGTCGGGCCCGACCGCCGGCGCCAGCCGCCCGTCGGGGGGACGCTCGGCGACGGCCACGCACGCCACCGTCGCCGGAAGCCGCCACCGCGCCTCCCGGGCCAGGTCCGCCAGCGCCTCCCCGGACATCGCGTGGCCCCTGGTCAGCACCAGTTCGACCAGCCTGCGGCGCAGTGCCTGGAGCCGGTCGGAGGCGCTCTGCCGCGCCTGGAGGTGGCCCTCGACCGTGTACGCCGCGATCTCCTCGACGTAGGTGAAGACCGCCTCGGCGAGCAGCGACATCGTCTCGGCGGGCCATCCGGCGCGGCGCCCGACGTCGGCGATGCGGCGCCAGGCGACCCGGGCGCCGACGCGGTAGGCGGCCTGGAGGGCGTCCAGGCTCCGGCCCGCCCGGTACTCGTGGCGCCCGAACCCCCGGCAGATCCTGGTTCCGCCGTCCGCCGCGGCCGCCGGATCGGCGAGCCGGTCGACGAACTGCCGCAGCGCCCGCTCGACCGCCGGGCGGATCACGGTGGGAGGGCCGTCCTGGAGGGGACCGCCGAACTCGGTGACCGAGTACCTGATCTCCTCGACGATCTCCGCCGCCAGCGACGGGAGTTCGGGCCGCAGGACGGCGACGACGTCGGGGGGCGGGGCGGCGCCGCGGCGGGCGGGGGGCCGGTCGTCCGGGAGCGGGAGCGGGATCATCGTGGCCTGAGCCATGTACGGACTTCCTCGTTGTGCGCGGGGACCGTGGGAGCCCGGCCCCCAAGGGGGCGATCCGGTCATGTGGGCCGGTGGACCGGGGGGCGGGGGACCGCGGGACCATGCATCCTGACCGTCCCCTTCACCGACCGTGTGGAGCACGTGTGACGCGGAGCACTGTAACCCCATGGGCCGCACATGTGAATAGGGTTTCCCAGAAGAGCAGCTCAGGTTCTCTCTAGAGAAGTATGAGAATCTCTGATCGCGCCGGCCCGGCGGCCCGTCACGACGTGGTGCGCAGGACCGCCGCCGAGCAGAACGCCCACATGTCCTCCGGGCCCGCCCTGCGGACCCCCGACAGGATCGAGGTGTGCGCGTTGGCCAGCAGGAGCTCCAGCAGCAGTTCCGCCTGCGCGGTGATGTCGAGGTCGCCGCGCAGCTTCCCGGCCGCCTCGACCTCGCTCAGCAGCTCGACGATGAAGCCGCGGAGCGGATTCAGGGCGTGCGCGAGGTCGCGCGACCGGGACTCGGCGAGCCGGAGGTGGAAGACGCTCAGCGCCCGGTAGGTCGGGTTCGTCGTGGCCGTGCGCTCGGTGAGCCCCGACAGCAGCGCCCGCAGGCGCAGCACCGGCTCGGTCTCCTTGTCGCACAGCTCCCGCAGGATCGGCACCGCCGTCTTGCGCAGGATCGTCTCGTAGATGGCCAGGAGCAGGCTGTCCTTGCCGTCGAAGAACGAGTAGAACGTCCGGACGGACATCCCGGAGCGGTCGACGACGTCCTGGATGGTGAAGTCGACGCTGCCCTCCTCGAGGATGAACTCGAGGGCGGCGTTGACGAAGCGGTCGCTCCGCTGGCGCGCGCGCGTGCGGGCGCCCTCCAGGGATCGTTCCACGCTGCGCCGCTGCCAGCTCGGCAGTTCCTCGCCCAGCGGCTCCGTCGCCGGCCCGCCGTCCACGCGCTCCGCCTCGTCCGGCTCCTGCCGCACCATGCTCTCCCCTCACCCGCCGCCCGGGACAACGCCGCTCCACCCGAATGCCAGCGGGCCTCCCAAGTACGGCCATGGCCACGGCTGTGAAGAACAACATCGCTCTACATATACGATCATGCCATTCCACACCACCGGCAAGTGGAAACCGCCTGTGACATCGGGCACCGCCCCGCGCCGGGCGCCGCATCGGGCCGTTCCGGCCGCGCGCATCGGCGGAATCGCCTTGACTAACCTGGTTCTCGTTATACGATTACAACATTCTCGTAATGAGAAAGCATGCTTCGTAGGCGGCGTCCCCCGCGGGCAGCGCCCGGCGCGAAGGAGAGTGGATGATGTCCGGCCGTCTCCCTGGCGACAACGCGCTGCTCCACCTGGAGGCACTGGCCTCCGAGATGCGGACGATCAGCGACTTCGGCGTCGACCTCGTCGGCCCGGCCTCGCTCGGCGCCGCCTTCCTCCGGGTCGCAGGCCCGCACGGCACCGGCCTCACGGAGCGGATCCACTGCGTCGCGGGCGCGGGCTCCTGGTGGTTCACCTGGTCGTGGGGCGACCGGATCGGGCTGGCGACCGACGTCGCGGGCGCGGCGCGCGCGATCAGGCACGTCCTCACGATCCGCTGCGGCCTGCTGGCCGCCCCTCCCCCGGGACGCCCCGTCGCACCCCGCCGATCCCCCGAACTGTCCCCGGCTGCCAATAAATAAGTGACTGTTTACTCTCTTCGGTGACTAAGGCCCGGCCAGGCCGCTTCCCATAATCGCTGCTCGGACACCTCGTCCAGCACGACGAACGATCGGGAGCCGCCATGCCTGACAACGCCTCCACCACCCCGTCCCCCGCTCCGGACGTCACCCGCCGCCGGCTGCTCGGCGCCGCCGCACTCGGCGGACTCGGCGGACTCGGCATCGCGGCCGCCACCGGCGCCGGGCCGGCTTGGGCCGCCGCGCGCGGCCGAAGGGTCCCGGTGACCGAGCAGCGCGAGCGGGCCGTCGTCGTCGGGACCGGCTTCGGCGGCGGCGTGACCGCCCTCAGGCTGGCCCAGGCCGGGGTGGGGACCCTCGTCCTGGAACGCGGCCTGCGCTGGCCGACCGGGCCCAACGCCACGACCTTCCCCCGCGTCGCCAACATCGACCGCCGCTCCGCCTGGCTGAGCGGCGGAAGCCCGGTCCCCGGCCTGCCCGGCACCTGGGAGCCCTACACGGGGCTGATCGAGGTCCTCAAAGAGCAGGGCATGACGATCAACTGCGGCGCCGGTGTCGGTGGCGGATCACTGATGTACCACGGGATGACGCTGCAGCCGACCGAGGAGTACTTCGCCGCGTCCATGCCGGTCGCGGCCGGCGACTACGCCGAACTCGACCGATGGGCCTATCCCACCGTCGCGCGCATGCTGAAGATCACCACCGTTCCCGACGACGTGATCGCCACCGATCCGTACCGGTCCTCCCGGCTGTTCTGGGACGTCGCACCCCAGGCAGGACTGGACAGGTTCAAGGTGCCCCTGCCCATCGACTGGAGCTTCGTGCGCGGGGAACTGGACGGCCGGTACACCCCCACCTACACCACCAGCGACGTCGTCTTCGGCGTCAACAACGGCGGCAAGCACTCCATCGACGTCACCTACCTCGCCGCCGCCCAGGCCACCGGCCGCGTCCGCGTGGCGACGCTGCACGTCGTGCGGGACGTGTCGCTGGACGCCCAGAAGCGCTGGGTGCTGCACGTGGACCGCATCAACACCGACGGTGTCGTCCAGGAGCAGAAGCGCATCATCGCCGACGCGGTGTTCCTCAACGCGGGTTCTCCCGGCACGACACGCCTCATGGTGAAGGCGCGCGCCAAGGGCCTGATCCCCGGCCTGCCCGACGCCATCGGCACCCAGTGGGGCAACAACGGCGACCGCATCTTCGCCTGGGTCCAGATGAACGGCGACCCTGGGACGCGGCAGGGCGGCCCCGCCTGCGTCGGCGGACGCGACCCCGGCAGCGCCATCCCGTACACGATCATCCACGCGGGTTCGCCGCTGCCTCCCCCGCAGGGCACCAAGATGATGACGGTGGTCGGCTTCGGCATCGTCAAGGCGGCCGGCACCTGGGCCTACGACGCCTCCGCCGACGACGCCCGTCTGACCTGGCCCTCCTCCGGCGACGCCGAGCTGCAGGCGCTCATCCGCGACCGCGTCGACGAGATCGCACGTGTGGGCGGCGGCCAGATGGTCGACACCAACGCCCAGGAGGCCTCGACCTGGCACGCGCTGGGTGGCGTGCCCATGGGCGGTGCGGTCGACCGGTTCGGCCGGATGCTGGGGCAGCGCGGGCTGTACGTCCTGGACGGCGCCCGCATCCCCGGCTCCACCGGCGCCTGCAACCCGTCCATGACCATCGCCGCCCTGGCCGAGCACAGCATGGCCGCCATCGTCCGGCAGGACGTCGGGCGGGTGTTCTGATCAGGCGACGATGCCGCGGAGCTTCAGGTCGGTGATGGCGTCCCAGCCGAACCCGAGACCGGCCAGGATGGCGTCGCCGTGCTCGTTGAACTCGGGCGCCCGCTCCGGGGCGGCCGGTTCCCCGTCGAACTGGACGGGCGCGGCGGCCACCTGGAACGGGACGCCCGCCGCCGTCCGGCACGTCTGTACGTAGCCGTTCGGGGCCGTCTGCGGATCCGCCCCCGCCTCGGCGATGTTCTGGACGACCGACCAGGGGCCGGTGAAGCCCTCGAGCCGCGCGCGCCACTCGTCGACCGTCCGCTCCTCGAACGCCTCGCGCAGCAGCTCGATGGCGTCCTCGTTGTTCGCCATGATCGAATGGTGGTCGGCGAAGCGGGGATCGGCCGCCGCCCCGGGCCGTCCGATCGCCTCGCACAGCGACGCCCAGTACCGGCCCGCCTGGAGGCAGCAGAACGCCAGCCACCGCCCGTCCCTGGTCCGGTAGTTGCCGACCAGCGGATTGGCCCACAGCGACGACGCCGACGGGGCCGTGAAGGGCACCCCCAGCTGGAGCGAGAGGGCCAGCGCGTGGCCCATCGACCACAGGCCCGTGCCGAGCAGCGACACGTCCACGACCGTCCCCTCGCCGGTGCGCTCCCGGTGGAACAGCGCGCCCATCATCCCGCCCGCGATCGCCATCGCGCCGATCGAGTCGCCGAAGCCGGGGCCCGGCGGGCTCGGCACGGGGCCGGGCTCCGCCCCCTGGACGCCCGCGCCGATGCCCGCCCGCGCCCAGAACCCGAGCATGTCGTAGGAGCCGCGGTCGCCGTCGGGCCCCCGCTCCCCCTGACCCGAGCCGCGGACGTAGATGATGCGCGGGTTGTGCGCCCGGATGTCCTCGACGTCGATCTTCAGCTTCCGGCGGACGCCCGCCAGCTTGTTGGTGACGAAGATGTCCGACTTCGCCGCGAGCGCGTACAGGATGTCGAGCCCCTCCGGCGACGCCAGGTCGAGGGCCAGGCTCCGCTTCCCCCGGTTGGAGTGCTCGAACAGGACGTGGACGTCGGAGGAGACCGACGCCGTCCCGGTGGAGGCCAGACCGCGCATGGCGTCGCCGCGCTCGACATGCTCGATCTTGACGACCTCGGCGCCCCAGTCGGCCAGGAGCGCCGAGGCCGCGGGCACGAACGTGTGCTCGGCGACCTCGAGGACGCGGACTCCCTGCATCACTGCGGTCATGGATAACCTCCGTTGTCGGCCGTGCCGGGCGGGCTGGGCGGGCTGGGCGGGCTGGGTCAGGGGCGCAGGCCGGTCCTCGCCTCCCCGGTGGCCGGCGAGAAGGGGACGGAGAGGTGCTGGTGGACCATCGCCCACGCTCCGTTCCTCCGCTGGAACACCCGAGTGCCGCGAGACCACGAGTCGGTGCTTCCGCCGCCGGGCCGCGCCACGCGCACGTGGTTGAGCCCCCACGCGACCGCGAGATCGTCCCGCACGAGGACCTTGAGATCTGGAATGTCCAGGCCGACCTCGGCCCCGCCCGCGTCGAGGTTGCGCTCGCAGACCTCCCGCACGGCCTCGACGCCGACGTACTGGAGCGGCTCCTCGTGCTCGTAGGAGACGACGTCCTCGGCGATGTGGGCCATCATCGCGTCCAGGTCCTTCTCCGCGGTGCCCCTGGACCACTCCCGGTGCACGCGGCGCACCTCCTCCTCGGCGCCGGTGGGGTCGGCGAGCGGGAACGAGTGGTGCTCGTGGACGACGACCCACCGGCCGTCGTCCCTGCGCAGCCCCAGCGTCAGCCGCAGGCGGTTGCCCGGGTCGGCGGCGAGCTCCTCGGGGGTGCCGCAGCGCAGCAGGGCGTGGGCGAAGGCGACGCCGCCACCGGCGACGACGTCCAGCGACTCGATCTCGAACAGGGCGCCCGACGCCAGCCACTGGAAGAAGGGCGGCCACGTGGCGCGGTAGGCGTCGAGCCCGCGCACGCCCTGGTGCGGCGGCGGCACGTCGAACATCACGATGTCCTCGGCGTGGCCGTCGACGACCGCGTCGATGTCGCCGTCGCGGACCGCCCCGGCCCAGCGCTCGATCAGGGTGCGGATCTGCTCTTCGTCGGTGGGCATCGGTGCGTCCTTCCGGTTCGGTGCTTCCGTCAGGACTACAACCCGGGCGGGTCCGCGAAATCATCGCGGCGCGGCGGGCCGTTCTCGGGGAGTTCCGCCGGCAGGCCGAAGGCGGGGAAGTCGGCGTCCAGAAAGGACACCACCTCGGCGACCCGGGCGCCGCGCAGGGCGAGCAGGTCCAGGCCCGCGGGGACGTAGGCGTACCCGTTCCACCTGTACGTGCCGAAGGCCAGCTGCCCGTTGGCGCGCGCGGGCAGGAGGCGCCAGCGTTCCCGCATCGGGCCTTCGGCCAGGAAGCGGCGGATGCCCGCGTGGCCCTCGTACCAGGCGGCCAGCGGCGGCATCGAGTACTTGGCGTCCTCGGCGAGCATCGCGACGATCGCGTCGATGTCGCCCGCCTCCCAGGCGATGACGTACCTGCGGCCCAGCTCCCGCTGCGCCGTCTCGCCCAGGGCGTCCAGGGTCCGCCGCTGGCTGCTCTCCGGCAGCAGCCCGGCCAGTGTCTTCCGGGCCCGTTGCAGGGCGCTGTTGACCGCCGCCGTCGTCGTCTCCAGCAGGTCGGCGGCCTCCCTGGCGGGGTAGCCGAGGACGTCGCACAGCAGCAGGGCGGCCCGCTGCGGGGCCGACAGGTGCTGCAGGGCGGCGACGAACGCGAGCTCCACGCTCTCCCGCGCCAGGACGCGCGCCTCCGGCCCCGGCTCCGCCGTCCAGGCCATCATCCGGTCCGGGTACGGCTCGATCCAGGCGGCCTCGGCCAGCGGCGCGCCCCCGGGGCCCAGGTCGGCGGGCAGCTCGCGCCGCCCGCGCCGCTCGATGAGCGTCAGCGCCCGGTTCGTCGCGATCTTGTAGAGCCAGGGCCGGATCGATCCCCGGTGCCGGTACCGCTCCAGGCCGCGCCAGGCCCGGTCGAGGGCGTCCTGGACGGCGTCCTCCGCGTCGTGGACCGACCCCAGCATCCGGTAGCAGTGCGCGCGCAGCTCGTCGCGGAACGGGCCGACCAGCCGGCCGAAGGCGTCCTGGTCGCCGGCCCGCGCCGCCGCCAGCAACTCCGCCTCGGCGGACTCCTGCGACCGATCACCCCCGACCGCCAGCATGCGAGAACCCTACTTCCGCACGAATGGATCTACAATCGCGTCCCGTCCCCGGGGGGACGTCATGAAAGGCGGGTGCGCATGGAGATCGTGGTCGACGACCTGACCGGCCCCGAGATCGCCGGGTTCCTCGACGAGCACGTCCGGGAGATGCGGTCGATCACGCCGCTCGAGAGCAAGCACGCCCTCGACATCGAAGGGCTGCGCAGGCCGGAGATCACCTTCTGGTCCGTCCTGGACGGCCGGACGCCGGTGGGCTGCGGCGCGCTCAAGAGGCTGGACGCGCACCACGCGGAGCTGAAGGCGATGCGCACGACGTCGGCGCGCAAGCGGAGCGGGATCGCCTCCATGCTGCTGGAGCACATCATCGCCGAGGCCGGGCGGATGGGGTTCTCCCGGCTGAGCCTGGAGACCGGCTCGGACGACTTCTTCCTGCCCGCGCGGAGGCTGTACGAGAAGTTCGGGTTCGACTACTGCGAGCCGTTCGCCGACTACACGCACGACCCGAACAGCACGTACATGACCAGGACGCTCTAGGCGGCTCCCGGCGCGGGCGTCGCGGGCCCGGGGGCGCGGGAGAGGAGCGCGCGGAGCGTCCGGGCGATCTCGGCGGGGGCCTCCTCGGCCATGAAGTGGCCGTGGTCGACCGTCGCGTGGACCAGGTCGGGCGCCCAGGCGCTCCAGAGCTCCCGGGCGTCGAAGCCGAGGGCGGCGCCCCAGTCCTGCTGGAGGACGGTGACGGGCATCCGCAGCCGGTTCCCGGCGTCCCGGTCGGCCCGGTCGTGGACGACGTCGACACCCGCGGAGGCGCGGTAGTCGGCGACGATCGAGGGGACGGCCGCGCGGCAGGCGTCCAGGTAGGCGGTCCGCACGTCGGCGGGGATCGCCCGCGGGTCGCCCGCCCAGATGTCGAGGAAGTGGCCGAAGAAGGCGTCCGCGCTCGCGTTGATCATCCGCTCGGGCAGCCCGGGGGGCTGGGCCATCAGGTACAGGTGGAAGCCGACGGCGCCGCCGAGGCCGCGCATCGCGTCCCACATGTCCAGCGTGGGCAGCACGTCGAGGCAGGCCAGCCGGGTGATCGTCCCAGGGTGGTCGAGGCCGGCGCGGAAGGCGACCAGGGCGCCGCGGTCGTGCCCGGCCAGCGCGAAGCGCTCGTGTCCCAGGGCGCGGGCGAGGGCGACGATGTCGGCGGCCATGGTGCGCTTGGAGTAGGCGCGGTCGTCGGTGGCGGCGGGCTTGTCGCTGGCGCCGTAGCCGCGCAGGTCGGGGCAGATCACGGTGTGGTCGGCCGCCAGGTCCGCGGCGACGTGCCGCCACATCAGGTGGGTCTGGGGGAAGCCGTGCAGGAGCACGATGGGGCTGCCCGAACCGCCGACGGCCGCGTTCAGGGACACGCCGTCGGCGACGGGGACGCGCTGGTAGCCGAAGCCGGTAATCGTTGGGGTCAAGGTCCGGTCCTTTCTCTGAAGACGCCTCCAGCCTCGCGGGCGGGAATGAGCATCCGATGAGCGCGCTACCGTGACCAGGAGTGATGCGGGGAAGGGACGGTCGGGCGGTGCGGGTCGTGTTCGGTGTGCTGGGGCCGGTGACGGCCTGGGACGCCTCCGGGGAGGCGGTCGCCCTGAAGGGGCCGCGGCACCGGGCGGTGCTGGCCCGGCTGATCATCGCCCGCCGCCGGGTCGTCCCGGTCGACCGGCTGGTCGACGACCTGTGGGACGACCCGCCCGCCGGAGCGGTGGGCGCGGTGCGCACCTTCGTGGCCGCGCTGCGCCGCGCCCTGGAGCCCGGCCGCCCGCCGCGCGCCCCGTCCCGGCTGCTGGTCACCGAGGGCCCCGGGTACGCGCTGCGCGCCGAGCCGGACACGGTGGACGCCTGGTGCTTCGAACGCGAGGCGGCCGCCGCCGCGACGCTGCCGCCGAGGCAGGCCCTCGAACGGCTGGACGAGGCGCTGGGGCGGTGGCGCGGCCCCGCCTACGCCGAGTTCGCCGACGAACACTGGGCCCGCGCGGAGCGGTCCCGGCTGGCGGAGATCCGGTTGAACGCCGTCGAGCGGCGGGCCGAGAACCGGCTGGCCCTCGGACTGGCCGCCGAGACGGTCCCGGACCTGGACGCGCACGTGGCCGAGCATCCCTGGCGCGAGGACGCCTGGCGGCTGCTGGCCCTCGCGCTGTACCGCACCGGCCGCCAGGCCGACGCGCTGGCGGTGCTGCGCCGGGCCCGGACGCTGCTGGCCGAGCAGCTGGGCATGGACCCGGGCGCGCCGCTGCGCCGCCTGGAGTCCGACATCCTCCGGCAGGCGCGCCACCTCGATCCCCCGGCCGGGCCGGGCGAGGCGGCGGCCCGGGTCTGGGCGCGGACGGCCGCCGTGTACGACCGGGCCGTGACCACCGGCGCCCGGGCCAGGCTGGAGTCGTCGGTGGGCCTGCTGCGCAACCTCGCGGTGACCGGGGGCAGCGGCCTGGAGGCGGCCCGCACCAACCGCCTGGCCGCCGTCGCCGCGGCCGAGGAGCTGGGGGACGCCGAGCTGGCCGCCCGCGTGATCGGCGCCTATGACGTGCCCGCGATCTGGACCCGTTCGGACGACCCGCGCCAGGCGGCGCAGGTCGTGGCCGCCGCCGAACGCGCCCTGGCCGGCCTCCCGCCCGGCGCGCCCGAGGCGGTGCGGGCCCGGCTGCTGGCCACGATCGCCCTGGAGTCGCGCGGCGGCCGGGCGGCCCGCGGGCCCGAGGCCGCCCGCCTGGCCGAGGAGATCGCCCGCCGCCTGGACGATCCCGCGCTGCTGGCGTTCGCCCTCAACGGCGCGTTCATGCAGACCTTCGAGCGCGCGGGCCTGGCCCCGCGGCGCGACGCGATCGGCGCGGAGCTGGTGGAGCTGTCGGCCCGGCACGGCCTGACCACCTTCGAGGTGCTCGGCC
Source organism: Actinomadura rugatobispora (assembly GCF_055379765.1). Taxonomy (NCBI): domain Bacteria; kingdom Bacillati; phylum Actinomycetota; class Actinomycetes; order Streptosporangiales; family Thermomonosporaceae; genus Actinomadura; species Actinomadura rugatobispora. The sequence goes on from NZ_AP029191.1 coordinate 12,039,858, forward strand.
ATCTGGTCCGGCTCCAGGCCCGCGGCGCGCTCGGCGACTTCCCGGGGGCCGACCGGCACGCGGCCGCCGCCGACCGGCTGGCCGCGCGCCACGAGCTGCCGCTGGTGGGCGTGTTCACCCGCTGGTACGCGGCGCTGCGGCTGGCCGCGGCCGGGCGGGCGCCGGACACCGAGACCGAGGCCGCCTACCGGGACGCCGCCGCCTGGCTGCACGGCGCCGGGATGCCGGGGCTGGAGCACGGCCTGCTGCCGCTGGCACTGCTGTGCCTGCGCGTGCAGCACGCGCGGCCCGCGCCCACCGGCGAGGACATCGACTGGGGCCCGTACGCGCCGTGGGCCCGTCCCCTGGTGCTGCTGGCCCGGGATCGCCGTACCGAGGCCGCCGCGGCGCTGCGCGACGTCCCGGATCCGCCCCCCGACCTGTTGTTCGAGGCCCTGTGGTGCCTCATCGCGCAGGCCGCCGTAGCCCTCGGCGACGCGGGAACGATCCGGCGCGCGCACGAGGCGCTCGCCCCCGCGGCGGGGGAACTGGCCGGGGCGGGCAGCGGCCTGCTCACCGCAGGCCCGGTGTCACGCCACCTCGACGACCTCGCCGCCGCGGCGCGCACCGCCGGGCGTTGAACCGCCGTGAGCCGGCCCCCTACGCGGGGACCGCGGAGTTCGGCCGGGCCCGGTCCCTCGCCGGCGGCCGCGCGTCGAACCGGCCGGCCAGCGGCACGACCACCAGGACGAGCACGGCCGCGACCAGGTAGCCCGCCCAGTACCCGGACGACGGCTGCAGGGCGGCGACCAGCCCGGTCCCCGCGACCGCCCCGAGGTAGTTGAAGATCCCGACCCGCGCCACGGCGACGCCCTGCCCGACCGGGTCGTGGCGGGCCGCCGCCGCGTACGCGCTCGGGGCGACCGAGCACAGCCCGAACCCGGCCATCGCGAAACCGGCGATGGCCACCCACGGGACCGGGGCCAGGACGGCCGCCGTCAGCCCGAGGGCGGCCAGGACCGCGCCCCCGCGGACGATCCAGGCGGCGCCGCGGCGGCGCACGGCCAGGTCGGCCAGCGCCCGGCCGGTCACCGTCGCCGCCGCGAACGCGGTGATGGCCAGCGGCGCCACCGCCTCGGGGGCGTGCAGCTCGTCGCGGACGTACTTGACGGCGAATCCCGCGATCGCGCCCTCGGCGACGTAGGCGCAGGCCAGTGCCGCGCCGAGGACCAGCAGCGGCCGCCACGGCACCGCGACGGGCGGTCCCCGCCGCTCCAGCGCCGCCGCGGCGCGCTCCCCGATCCGCGCCTCCTGGTCCCTGCCCAGCGCCGTCCGCGCGGTGGCCACGGCGATCAGCAGGCCCACCGCGACCGGCACCAGGAAGCCCTTCGCCACCGAGAGGCCGGCCTGGTTGGCGAACGAGGCCCACAGCGAGCCGGCGATGCCGGCCCCGCTCCAGACCGCGAAGAACCCGTTGACCAGGGACCGGCCGGCGTGCCGTTCGATGGCGACGGCCTGGGCGTTCATCGCCGCCTCCGCCATGCCCATCGTCAGGCCGGCCAGCGCCACCGCGGCCACCAGCGGGGCCGTCCCGCCGACCAGGCCGACCGCCATGACCGCCGCGAAGAACGCCGGCTGCGCGTACCGCAGCACCGGGCCGGAGCCCCACCGGCCGCTCAGCCGCGCCGCCAGCAGGCCGCCCGCGATCGCCAGGACCGGGACCAGCGCCACCAGGACGTTGATCGCCGCGTCGCCGAGCCGGTGCGCGTGCTGGATCTGCGGCACCCGCGCCATGACGGTGGAGAAGACCAGCGCCTCGCCCGCGTAGCAGAGGTAGATCGCCGTGCGCACGCGCCGTATCGGCGGTTCCAGGACGGGTGCGGGCGTGGCGGCTGCCTGCATCGCTCCCGTCCCGCTCACGGTTCAACTACTGATAAGTCATGTTATATGTGGGTGGTGTCGATACGGGCGGGATGCCGTGCGACGCCCGCCGGCCGGCGATGGAGCCGCGTCACGACGGAGGCGGCGTCCGGGTGAACTCGGTGAACGCTGAGAGGCTGGCCTTCGGCGTGCTGGGGCCGCTGCTCGTGCAGGTGGACGGCGCCCCGGTCACGCCGCCGCGCTCCCCCATCCTCCGGGGCCTGCTGGGCGTCCTGCTGGCCGCCGGGGACCACTCGGTCCCCTCGCTCCGGCTGGTCGAGCTGGTCTGGCCGGGACGGTCCGACGAGGTGGGCCCGGGCTCGGTGCAGGTGGGGGTCTCCCGGCTGCGGCAGTGGCTGCGGCGAATCGACCCCGCGCCCGAGCCCCGCTGGAGCCTCGACCACGACGGCGCCGGCTACCGCCTCGCGGTGCCCGCCCACACCGTGGACCTCGGCCGCTTCCGCGCCCTCGTGGACGGGGCGGAGGCCGCCGGGCACGCCGAGGAACGGGCCGCGCTCCTGGAGTCCGCGCTCGAGCTGTGGCGGGGTCCCCTCCTGGCCGACCTGTCCGTCCTGGACTTCTCCGACCCGCTGCTCCGCTCGGTCGCCGAGGAGGTCCACGCGGCCGCCGCGGGCCTGGCCGCCGCGGCCGCCGCCACCGGCCGCGCCGGCCCGGCCCTGGACCGGCTGCACGCGCTGGCCGAGGCGCATCCGCTGGACGAGCGGCTGGAGGCCGGGGTGATCGAGCTGCTGGCCGCCGACGGGCGCAGCGCCGAGGCGCTGCGCCGGTACCAGGCGTACCGCGAGAGCGTCGCCGAGGAGCTGGGCGTGGACCCCGGGGAGCGGGTCCAGGCCGCCTACCTCTCCGTGCTGTCGCAGGAGTCGGGCCGGCGGTCGGGCCCCGCGCGGGTGCCGGGGCCGCCCGTGCCGGCGCAGCTGCCGCCCGGCGTGCCCGACTTCACCGGCCGCGACGAGCAGGTGGAGGCCCTCACCGGCCTGCTGGGCGCCCGCGACCACTCCCCGCTCGCGCTGATCACGGGCATGGGCGGGGTCGGGAAGACCACGCTGGCCCTGCACGTGGCGCACCGGCTCGCCGCCCGGTTCCCCGACGGGCGGCTCTACACCCGGCTGCGCGGCCCCGACGGCGCCCCGGTGGACCCGGCGCGGGTCCTCGGCGGGTTCCTGGGCGCGTTCGGGATCACCGGGCAGGACGTGCCGCCGTCGCTGGAGGACCGGTCGGCGCTGTTCCGGACCGTCCTGACCGGCCGCCGGGTGCTGATCGTGCTGGACGACGCCTCGGCCGAGGGCGAGGTGCGCCCGCTGCTGCCCGCCGCGCCCGGCTGCGCCGCCGTCGTCACCAGCCGGCTCCCGCTCGCCGGGCTGGAGGGCGCCGGCCGGATCGAGCTCGGGGTCTTCGAGCCCGGCCAGGCCGTCGCGCTGCTGGGCCGCATCACCGGACCGGACCGGGTGGGCGCCGAGCCCGAGGCCGCCGCCGAGATCGCCCGGTTGTGCGGGTACGTCCCGCTGGCGGTGCGGATCGCCGGGGCGCGGCTCGCGCACCGGCGGCACCGCACGCTCGGCTGGCTGGCCGAGACGCTCGGCGACGAGCGGCACCGGCTGGACGAGCTGGCCGCCGGCGACCTGGCCGTGCGCGCCTCGTTCCGGCTCAGCTACCTGCGGCTGCCCGACGGCACGCGGCGGCTCTTCCGGCTGCTCGGGCTGCTGGAGGCGCCCGACTTCGGGGAGTGGATCGCGGCGGCGCTGCTGGACGTCCCGTACCGGGCCGGCCGGGCGCACCTGGAGGCCCTGGTCGACGCGCAGCTCCTCACGGTGACCGGGGCCGACCCCCAGGGCCGGCCGCGCCTGCGCTACCACGACCTGGTCCGCATCTACGCCCGCGAGCTCGCCCTGGCCGAGGACGACGCCGGGACGCGGAACGCGGCCGTGCGACGCGCGCTGGGCGCCTGGCTGGGGCTGGCCGAGCGGGCCGCCGAGCGCGTGCCGGGCCCCTGCTTCGCCACCATCGGCGGCTCGGCGCCCCGGCACCGGCTCCCCGCCGCGGTGGCCGAGGACCTGCTGGCCGACCCGATGGGGTGGTTCGACACTGAGCGCGCCGCGCTGACGGCGGCGGTCGACCAGTCCTGCGCGCTCGGGCTCGACGAGCACGCCTGGGAGCTCGCGGCGTCGATGGCCAAGTACCTGGACGTCAGGAGCCTGACCCAGGACCTGATGCGGACGCACGAGCGGGCCATGGAGCTGTGCGCGTCGGCGGGCAACCGGCTGGGCGAGGCGGTCATGCTGCGCGGCCTCGTCGACGTGGCGACCTGGATCGCCAACGACCGGGCCGGCGACGCCATGGGCACCTCGTACGAGGACTCGCGGCGGCTGCTGCGGCTGTTCGAGGAGGAGGGCGAGCGGCGCGGGATGGCCGACGCCCTGGTGGCCCAGTGCTGGGGGCTGGTGGCCCGCGGCGAGGAGGAGCTGGCGCTGGAGACGGCGCGGCGCGCGCTGCGGATGGCCGAGGAGACCGGCCACCTGGGCGGCGAGGCCCGCGCGCACCAGGTGATGGGCGTCGCCTACGGCGAGCGGCGCCCGGAGGAGGCCGCCGAGCACCTGCAGCGCTGCCTGGAGCTGGCGCGGTTGCACGGCAACCCGCGTTTCGAGGCCACGGCCATGCAGTTCCTGGGGGCCGCGCACTGCCTGGCGGGACGCATCGACATCGGGCACGAGCTGCTGGTGGACTCGCTGCGCGTCTGCCACGCGCTCAAGGACCGCTACGCGGAGGCGTTCTCCCTGCTCTACCTGGCCAAGCTGTATGCCGCGCTCGGCGACGAGCGGGCGCTGCCGACGGCGCACTCGGTGGTCTTCCTCAGCCGTCGGCACGGCATGGAGCACCATCTCGCGGACTCTCTGAAGGTGCTCGGGGAACTGGAGCTGGGGGCCGGCCGGAGCGCCTCGGCGACGACGCATTTGGAGGAGTCGGTCCGCCTCTGGCGCGACCGCGGCTGGCTCGCGTTCCTGGCCGGCACGCTCCGCGTCCTGGGTACTGCCTACCGGACGAACGGCGACGAGGAGGCGGCCAGGAAGAACTGGAGTGAGGCGGTCAGCGTCTATGAGCAGTTGGGCGATCAGGAGGCGGCGGCGGGCGTCGGCGCCCTCCTCAACGCGCGGTGAGCACGGCCCGGCCCGCGCTCGCACGCGGCCGGGCGGTTCCCCGGGAGCCCCCTGCTCCTCGGCGGCGGGATCGTCGTCGTCCGGTGGTCGAGCGTGCCCCCAATGACGTTCGAACAACCGGCGAGTCCCCGCTCCGCCCGGCCGTCGGCCCCCACCAGGGCTTTTCTCTGGCGGTGCTCTTGGTGGGAGCTACCCGGTCATTCTGCCGGAGGGGGCCTTACCAATCGCTTACAGGTTCGTCCGCACCGGCGCGCCGGGCCTCCTGAAGTGGCCGGAAGCGGTCCGGGGCGGCTCCCGGCGGTGGAGTGCCGCCGGGAGCCGGTGCGCGCCGGGCCTCAGAAGGCCAGGTCGCGGCGGCGGAACAGGGCCACGCCGGCGGCGGTGAGGGCGAGCGCGGCGCCCGCCAGCACCGCCACGGGCGTCAGCGCCAGGTCGGCGGCCGGCAGCGACGGGGTGTGGCTGAACGGCGAGAGGTTGGTGACCGCCTGCGGCAGCTCCAGGATCGGCCCGATCTGCCCGATCAGCAGGCAGGCGCCCAGCGCCGCCCAGGAGATCGCGACCGACCGGTGCGGCAGCAGGCCGATCACCGCGACCACGAACCCGGCCAGCGCCAGTGTCGCGGGCAGCTGCACCATGGCGGCCCCCAGCAGCGAGGGCACCTTCTCCATCGAGCCGGACGCGGCGGCGTAGGCCAGCCCGTTGGCGAGCCCGGTCACCAGCAGCACGGCGGCGGTGCCGAGCACGGCGCAGGTGACGTGCGAGAGCAGCCACCGCGGGCGGCTCACCGCCGTGGCCAGCACCGCCTCCAGCGGCCCGCTCTCCTCGGCGCGGGTGCGCAGCAGCGCCTGGACGGTGTACCCGGCGACGATCACCCCGGTGAGGCTCATCATCGCGGCGAAGAAGACGTCGACCACGTCGCCCGCCCCGCCCATGCGCCCGATCATGTCGGCCAGCCCGTCGCTGCTGCCGAGCACCTCCTCGGCCTCGTTCCCGACGGCGCCCAGCGCCACGCCCATGACCAGCATGCCCGCGGCCCAGCCGTACAGCACGCCGCGCTGCAGCCGCCAGGCCAGCCCGAGGGGGCTGAGCAGCGCGCGCGGCGCCCGGACGGGGCCGCGGCGGGTGGGGAGCATCCCGGTTCCCACGTCGCGGTGGTCGGTGAGCCGGAACGCGATCAGCACCAGGGCGGCCAGCAGCACGGCGTGCAGCGCCAGCGGCCACCAGTCCTCGTCGCCGAACGGGCGGACCCGCTGCCCCCAGCCGATCGGCGAGAGCCAGGACGGCCAGAGGCTGGTGACGGTCATGTCGTCCTCGACCGGGGCGAGGCCGTCCCCGGCGGCGCGCAGCAGGAAGGCCGCGCCGAGGACTGCCGAGGCCAGCCCGGAGGCGGCCCGCGCGCTCTCGGTGATCTGCGCGGTCACGGCGGCGACCCCGGCGAACACCGCGCCGATCGCGCCGACCGCCGCGCCGGCGGCCAGCGACCCGGCCACCGGGAGCCCGCCGGCGACCAGCACGACCGCCACCAGCCCGGCCAGCAGCAGATCGGCGCCGATGGTCACGGCCAGGGCGGCGGCGAGGGCCGCGTGCCGTCCCACGACCGCCGAGCCGATCATCTCCGAGCGTCCGGTCTCCTCGTTCTGCCGGGTGTGCCGGACGACCGCCATGATGCTCATCAGCACGGCGGCCACGACGACGATGACGAAGGTCTCGTTGACGACGACGCCGCCCTCGCTGGCGTCGGGCACGACGCCGTTGAAGACGCGGGAGACGGCGCTGGTGACGTTGGACCGGGCGTAGGCGGCCTGCTCCTGCGCGGTCGGGTAGAGGCCGGAGATGCTGGAGGCCGTCGCGCCGACGACGGCGGTCGTCCCGAGCAGCCACAGCGGCAGCTGGACCCGGTCGCGGCGCAGCGCGAGCCGGGCGAGGCGGAGGGTGCCGGTGAACGTGCCGGCGCGCTTCTTCATCGGGCGGCCTTCGCCGGCTCGGCGGCGCCGGTCCGGTCGCCGTAGTGCCGCATGAACAGCTCTTCCAGGGTGGGCGGGTTGCTGGTGAGCGCGCGGACGCCGAACCCGGCCAGGTGCCGGTGGACGCCGGCGAGCGCCTCCGGTTCGACCTCGAAGCTGGCGGCGGTGCCCTCGACGTGCAGGTCGTGCACGCCCTCCATCCCGTCCATGCCGGTGAGGGGCCGTTCGGCCTCGACGCTGATGGCGGTGCGGGTGAGGTGGCGCAGCTCGGCCAGGGTGCCCGACTCCACCGTGCGGCCGTCGCGGATGATGGACACCCGGTCGCGGCGCAGCGCGAGCCGGGCGAGGCGGAGGGTGCCGGTGAACGTGCCGGCGCGCTTCTTCATCGGGCGGCCTTCGCCGGCTCGGCGGCGCCGTCGGCGGCGCCGGTCCGGTCGCCGTAGTGCCGCATGAACAGCTCTTCCAGGGTGGGCGGGTTGCTGGTGAGCGCGCGGACGCCGAACCCGGCCAGGTGCCGGTGGACGCCGGCGAGCGCCTCCGGTTCGACCTCGAAGCTGGCGGCGGTGCCCTCGACGTGCAGGTCGTGCACGCCCTCCATCCCGTCCAGGCCGGTGAGGGGCCGTTCGGCCTCGACGCTGATGGCGGTGCGGGTGAGGTGGCGCAGCTCGGCCAGGGTGCCCGACTCCACCGTGCGGCCGTCGCGGATGATGGACACCCGGTCGCACAGCCGCTCCACCTCGGCGAGGATGTGGCTCGACAGCAGGACGGTGTGCCCGGCCCGCTTGACCTCGGCGACGCAGTCCTGGAAGACCGCCTCCATCAGCGGGTCGAGCCCGGAGGTCGGCTCGTCCAGGATGTACAGCTCCACGTCGGAGGCGAAGGCGGCGACCAGCGCGACCTTCTGCCGGTTGCCCTTGGAGTAGGTGCGGCACTTCTTGCCCGGGTCGAGCTGGAAGCGCTCGACCAGGTCGTCGCGGCGGGCGCGGTCGAGGCCGCCGCGCAGCGAGCCGAGCAGGTCGATCGCCTCGCCGCCGGACAGGTTGCCCCACAGGTTGACGTCGCCCGGCACGTACGCGAGATGGCGGTGCAGGTCGACCGCGTCCCGCCAGGGGTCGCCGCCCAGCAGCCGGACCTCGCCGGAGTCGCGGCGCAGCAGGCCGAGCAGCACGCGGATGGTGGTGGACTTGCCGGCCCCGTTGGGGCCGAGGAACCCGTGCACCTCGCCGGTCCGGACGGTCAGGTCCAGCCGGTCGAGCGCCCGGACGTCGCCGAAGCTCTTGGTCAGATCGCAAACACGGATCGCGTCGGTCATCGCGATGGTCCTCATCGTCCTCGCGGTCATGGCGGTCGAGCCGGCCAGGGATCCCGGCTGACCGCCGGTCAGTTCCTTCGAGAGTAGAGGATCACCGCCGCGCGGGCCAACCGGGGCCGGTCTAGGGTGGGCGGGTGGACGACAGGAGGTCCCCCGACACCCGGGCGCGCATCCTGGAGACCGCGCTGGACCTGTTCTCCGAGCGCGGCTACCAGGCCAGTTCCATGCGCGAGATCGCCGCCCGGCTGGACATCACCAAGGCGACGGTCTTCTATCACTTCCCCTCCAAGGCCATGCTGCTGGCGACGCTGTGCGAGCCGCTCACCGAGGACTTCGAGGACCTCCTCGGCACGGCCGCGGAGGTCGAGGACCCGGTCGGGATGCGCCGCGTGCTGATCGAGGGCACGCTGGACGCCTACATCCGCAACCGCAGGGTGCTGCGCCTGCTGCTCCACGATCTGACGCTGCTGGCGCACGACCACGCCTTCCGCGAGCTGGTCTCGCTGGTGCGGCGGATCCACGAGCTGTTCGCCGGGCCCGAACAGGACGTCAGCGCGCGGATCCGGGCGGTCCAGATCTTCGCCATGCTGAGCGACCCGGTGTTCTTCTTCGAAGAGCTGCCGATCGAGCGGCTGCGCGCGGAGATCCTGGCGGGCGTGTGGGCGCTGCTCGACGAGCCGACCGCGTCCGGGCTGGTCACGCGGGAGGAGGCGGGGCTGGAGGGGGGCGGCGCCGGGCCCGCGCCCCGGCGCGCGGGGCGGCCCAGCGTGATGGACGCCGGGAAGGCGGCCGCGGCCCGGCGGATGTACGCGACGGGCTCGTACAGCGTCAACGCCATCGCCGAGCGGCTGGGGGTGTCCCGCGCCACCGTGTACCGCCACCTGCGCGAGGACGCCGCGCCCCCGCCGCCCTAGCTCGCGCGACATTGCGCGACATTGTGCGACGGTTGTGAGATGAATTGAGAGACGGTTCTGAGACACTGCCCGGGGCGCCCCTTCCCGGCGCCCGGGCGCGAGGCCGGCACAGGCGCCGGCCTCCCGAGACAGGAGTGGCGATGAAGATCGCGTTCTTCGGCGACGTCCACGGGTGCGTGCTGCACGCGCTGGGCGCGGCGGTCATGCTCGGTTCACGCCGGGCGATCCGGCTCGACGCCCTGGTCCAGGTGGGCGATCTGGGCGCTTTCCCCACCTTTGAACGGATGGACGGGCCCAGCCGCCGGTTCGGCGCGGGCAACCCCGCGCAGGGCGACTTCTTCCGGCTGCTCGATCCCCCGCCGCGGCTCGCCGACGGCGTGCGGCTCGCCCTCGATCGGGTGCCCCCGTTCCTGTTCGTCAGCGGCAACCACGAGGACCACGACTGGCTGGCCGGCCTCCACCGGGAGGACGGCCGCGGGCCGGTGGCGGCGGTGGATCCGCTCGGCTCGTACCGGCACGTGGCCTGCGGGAACGTCGTCGAGGTGGCCGGGCAGCGCACGGCCTTCCTCGGGATGATCGAGGCCACCGACGGCTCGATGGACCTCGACCCGGAGGCCTACGCGACGTTCATGGCGGCCGAGCCGGGCAGCGCGGACATCCTGATCACCCATGACGGCCCGTACGGCATGTCGGAGTACCGGGGCCAGGTCCAGGGCTCGGCCAAGCTGACCGCGCTCATCGAGCACCTCCGGCCGCGCCTGCACGTCAGCGGCCACTACCACCACGAGAACGGCCCGCGCCGCTACGGCCCGACCGTCTCCTACGCCCTCGGCCAGCTCGTGGGCCCCAAGGAGGGAAGGGACAGCGCGCCCGTCAACCCCGGGCAGCAGGTGACGCCCGGCAGCATCGGCCTGCTCGACACCGAGACCTACTCCTTCGAGTACGTCCACGACGGGTGGCTCGCCGACGTCCACGGCGACGACCTCGACCTCGCGGCCCTCGTCGCCGCCGCCCCCTGACCCTCCGCGCGGGGTCTCATGGGGCGAGGCCCCGCCCGTTCGGGGCCTCGCCGCTCGCCGAGCCGGCGGCCACGGGTCAGCGGCGCTGCGGTGCGGCCTGGCTGGGCTGGCGCGGCACCGCGCCCGAGGAGGTCAGCTGGGAGACCAGCCCGTTGAGGGCCTGCTCGGTCTGCCGGCAGGCCTCCGCGCACACCCGGCAGTGCTCGTGGTCGCGGGCGTGCTCGGCGCAGGAGTCGCCGCAGGTCTTGGTGGCCTGGATCGCCGACTGCACCTGGGCCCTGGTCAGGTTGGCGTCGTAGCCGGTGTGGCGGGACAGGACCTCGGCCGTCGTGGTGCAGATCGCGGCGCAGTCCATGTTGTCGCGGATGCACCTAGTCAGCCGGGGAAGCTCGCCCGACGGCTCGGACAGACAGGCGTCGGCGCACGCGGTGCACGCCTGCGCGCAGCTCATCAGCGTGTCGATCACCTCGGCCAGCCGCCCGCGGTCGAGATTGATCTCGGCCGGGTAGGCCTTCATCATCTGCGCGGTGTAGGTCATGGCGATTCCCCCCGTGGTAGTTGGTGGCGCGACAGGGGTTACCCGATCTTCACCCCCCATATCGGACTTGAAGAAGAACAGGCCCAGCATTGGCCATAGTGGGCGCGACCAGGACATTTCCGGCCCGACGCTCGACCCGTTCACTCGGGGGCGAGCCCGGCCGGGACGTCGCCGGGGTGCCGGTCCGGGCGGGTCCGGACGAACCGCGCCGCGTGCCTCCACCGGCCCGCCTCCGTCGCGGTGTCGACGCTGATCTCCACCACCGTGTCCGGCACCGTCCGCACGTACCGCAGGGGCGGCCCGCCCCCGTACGGCCCGCCGGCCAGCGCGGCGGGGAGCTCGGCGGGCCAGGGGTGATCGTCGCCGGCGGGCCGCAGGACGGCCCCCAGTTCGGTGCGGGCGGGCAGGGGCAGCGGTCCCGTCCGGGCGACCACGCGCAGCCGGCCGCCGGCGGCGCGGCGCCCGAGGACCAGGGTCTCAGGCCGCTCCGGGGACCCGGTGACGCCGCCGACGATCACCTCCACGGTGCTGCGGTGCTTGATCTTCCACCAGCGGCGCCGGCCCGCCTGGTACGGGTCACCGGCGGCCTTGATCACCAGCCCCTCGATGCCCTGGGCCGCCAGTGCCGCGAACCACAGCTCCGCCTCGGCGCGGTCGGCGGTCTGCGGGCAGGCGATCACCAGCGCGCCGGGCCCGGCCCCGGCCAGCAGGCCCTCCAGCGCCCGGCGCCGCTCCCGCAGCGGGCGGGGCCGCAGATCGGCGCCGCCGGTCTCCAGCACGTCGAAGGCCACGTAGTGGCAGGGCTCGGTCCGGGCCAGCGCGGCGCGGCGGCCGCCCGCGACATGGCGGCGCTGCAGGGCGCCGAAGTCCAGCCGCCCCTCGGCGCTCCACCGCACGATCTCCCCGTCCAGCACCGTCCCGGCCGGGACCCACTCGGCCAGCGCCGCCACGACCTCCGGGAAGGCCGCGTTCAGGCTGGTCCGGCGGCGCGACCACAGGTGGACGCCGCGGCCCGGCTCCACGGACGCCACGGCGCGGAACCCGTCGAACTTGGGCTCGAAGAGGCAGCCGCCGCGGCACTGGGCCGGCCCCGGGAGGCGATCCACGGTGACCGCCAGCATCGGCGTGATCGGCGACCGGATGTGCATGGCAAGCGCCGGTTACCCGCTCCGGCGCCCCCGAAAGGCCCCCGGCCCAACCTTGACCACGCCTCTACCGGACCGTAAAGGAAACCCGCCGCACCGGCGGTCATCGCGGCCGGGCCGGCGGTCAGCCGCGCCGCCTGCCGGCGGCCTTGCGGACCGCGTCGCGGGTCCGGTCGGCCACCGCCGCGAACGGCCCGACGAGGAGGTTGGCCGAGGCGGACTCCACGCCCGGGTGCGGGCGCGTGGGCGCCAGCACCTGGGCGGCCTTGACGGCGGCGGCCATCCCCCGGCGTTCTTCGGCGGTGGCCAGCTCGCGGATGCGGGGGAACTCCTCTTCCTCCTCGCGGCGCGCGTGCTCGAGGACGGCGGTGCGCAGCTCCTCGAAGCGCGGGCCGAACCCCTTGCCGCCAGGGCCGATGTCCACCAGTTCCGCCAGGATCGTCTTGCCCCGGTTCTCCTCCTCCAGCCGGGCGTCGACCATCGGGCCGCCGCCGTCCATCAGCCGGCGCGCGTAGGGGTGCACGACCTCCTCCTCGGCGGTCTCGTGCACCGCCAGCATCCTGCGGAGCCGGTCGAACGCCGCGGCCCGCGCGTCGCCCCGGGCAGCCGCCACCTCCCCGAACAGCGCGCGGATCTCCATGTGCTGGCGCAGCAGCAGGTCCACCACGTCCTTGTCGGGCATGGTCTCGGGGCGTTCGGTCATCGCGGTGTCTCCCGGTCCGGTGGCTTGTCGGCTGCCGTGGACCTGCCCCCGTCCCGGATTTGAAACCTCGCAGGTCAGCCGGCGGGCGCCGGGCGGAGCGCGCAGAGCAGGTCCCCTCCGATGGAGCAGTAGACGTCGGCGCCGTCGGCGGCGATGCCCTTCGCGGACGACAGCGACTCCTCGGGCAGGTCGTCCCTGCCCAGCCGGTAGCGGGGGCGGCCGGTGGCCAGGTCGAAGCCGTGCACGCCGTCGACCATGGCCAGGTAGACGACGTTCCCCGCGACCACCGGGCGTTCCCCGAACCCCTGCGGCAGCGGCCGCCGCCAGCGGACCCGCCCGGTGGCGGCGTCCAGCGCGGCCAGCGTCCCGGCGCCGTCGTCCAGGACGGCCAGCCCGCCGCCGACCACGGGGAGCTGGTGCCCCTTCCCGGCGGGCGACGCGGCGCCGGAGCCCGCTGTGCCGTGCAGCCAGCGCCGGGCGCCGTTGCGCGCGTCCAGGGCGGTGAGCACGCCGCCCGCACCGCCGACGTAGACGGTGCCGCCGGCGAGCAGCGGCCCCGGGTCGCCCAGGCCGCCGACCGTGCCGGAGGAGCCTTCCGCCGGCTCCGACTTCCACCGCGGTGCGCCGGTGGCGGCGTCGAACGCGTGCACGCGGCGGTCCGGGGCGATCACGGCCACCAGGCCCCCGCCCGCCGCCGGGGTCGCCGCACCGAGCCGCTCCGCCAACCGCTGCCGCCAGCGGGCGGCTCCGGTCGCGAGGTCGACCGCGTACAGGAAGCCGTCCTCGTCGGTGAAATGGCACAGGCCGCCCGCCAGGACCACATCGCCCATGACGCGCTCGGTCCGGTACTGCCAGCGCCGCCGCCCGGTCGCGGCGTCGAACGCGTACAGGCCGTCGCTCCCGATCCCCTCGCTGCCGGGGACGCAGAAGACCCCGGCCCCAGCGACCGGCGCGGGGGTCATCGTGAACGTCCTCAGCGAGGCCGACCACAGCCGCCGCCCGGTCGCGAGGTCGAACCCGGTCAGCGCCGAGCTCGCGCCGCTCGCGTCGCACAGGAAGCCCGTCCCGCCCAGGATCGCCAGCTTGGAGTCCCTGGTCGCGCCGAAGTCGCCCTGCCAGCGCCGCTCACCCGTGCGGGCGTCGACCGCGTACGTCGTGGTGTCCAGCCGCTCGGCCCCGACGATGAGCACCAGGCCGGGCGCGATGAACGGCCCGACCCGGACGCTCTGGTCCCCCGGCAGCGTGAACGTCCAGCGCAGCGGCGAGTCGTCGCGGCGCGCCATGAAGAAGGCCGCGGCACCGCCCGAGGCCAGGACCGCCCACGCGGCGCCCGCGCCGACGGCGAGGAAGCGCCGGCGGCCCGGCCCGGACGAGGCGGGCTCGGTTCCCCGACCCGCGATGGCGTGGGCGACCGCCGCCGGAAGCCACCGCGTGCCGTCCGGGGAGGGCGATTGGCCGCCCGTCAGCGTCCGCAGCACTTCCGGGGGCTCGGGACGGCGTGCCGGGTCCTTCTCCAGGCAGGACGCGACCAGGACGCGCAGCCCGGGATCGCTGATCGCGCCGAGGTCGGGCGGCATGTGCATGACGCGGTACATCACCTCGTGCACCGCGCCATGGCCGAACGGCCCGGAGCCGGTGAGCGCGTACGCCAGGACGGCCCCCAGCGAGAACACGTCCGCGGCGGGCCCGGCCGTCTCCCCGGCGGCCTGCTCGGGGGCCATGTACGCGGGGGTGCCCAGCGCCACGCCGGTCCGGGTGAGCGCGCTGGCGTCGCTCGAACGCGCGATGCCGAAGTCGATCACCCGCGGGCCCTCGGGGGTGAGCATCACGTTGGACGGTTTGAGGTCGCGGTGCACCACGCCCGCGCGGTGGATGGACAGCAGCGCCTCGGCGAGCCCGGCGCCCAGCGCACGCGCGGCGGGCGGGGGCAGCGGGCCGTGCTCGGCGACCGCGTCCTGCAGCGACATGCCCGGCAGGTAGGCGGTCGCCAGCCAGGGCCGCGCGGCGTCGGGGTCGGCGTCCACGACGGCGGCCGTGTAGGCGCCGTCGACCGCGCGGGCGGCGGTCACCTCGCGGCGGAACCGGGACCGGAAGTCGGGCTCGTCCGCCAGCGCCGGATGGATGATCTTGATGGCGACGGTGCGGCCGCCGGGCGAGCGGCCGAGGAGGACCTGCCCCATCCCGCCCGCGCCGAGCCTGCCCAGCACCCGGTAGGGGCCGACCCGCCTGGGGTCTCCGGGCCGCGTCGCCGACATCGGACCTCCTCGTTCTCTCGTCACGTTCACGCGGCGCATCGCGCCGACCCGCTCCGGAGGCGCGGGGCGTTCGGGGGCGGGCGGGGTCAGCCGGACGGCGGCACGGTGCCGGGGCCGCCGCGGGCGTCGAGCGCGTACAGGTACCCGTCCTTGGACCCGAAGTAGACGATCCCGTCCGCGACCACCGGGCTCGACTCGGTGCCCTCGCCGACCTCGAACCGCCACACCTGGCGGCCCGTGGCGGCCTCGATCGCGTACAGGACGCCGTCCGAGTAGACGCCGGCCGCGACGTAGAGGACCCCGCCCGCCAGCGCCGGATCGCCCTGCACGTGGCCGTCGATCTGCGCCTGCCAGCGCATGGTCCCCTTGGCCGCGTCGAGGGCGAACACGTTGGAGTCCCGGTCGCCGACGTACACGATGCCGCCGGACACCTGCGGGCGGGCCGTGACGGCTCCCGCGGTGCGGTACTTCCAGCGGGGCGCGCCGTCGCGGGCGCCGAAGGCGTGCACCTGGTTCCCCTGGAAGTCGCCGCAGTAGACCGCGCCGCCCGACACGGCCGCGCCGCCGGAGCCCTCGCTCATGTCGTACTCCCAGCGGAGCCCGCCGGTGGAGGCGTCGAGCGCGGCCAGGCTCTTGCCGCGCGGCACGTACAGCACGCCGCCCGCGACCGTGCGGTGCGAGGCGTACCGGGTGCCGCCGCGGCTCTGCCAGCGGGCCGAGCCGTCGGCGGCGTCGAACGCGCGCACGGGATCGTCCCCGGCGAAGACCAGGCCGTCCGCGACGAGGGTGTTGGTGCCGGTCCCGGTCGCCCCGGCCCGCCGCCGCCATCGCACGCGGCCGGTCCCGGCGTCGACGGCGTGGACGTCGCCGTCCTCTCCGCCGACGTAGACGACGCCGCCGTCGACGGCGGGCCAGGAGATGATCCGCTTGCCGGTGGAGTACTTCCAGCGGGGCTTGCCGGTCCTGGCGTCGAAGGCCAGCAGGTCGCCCTTCTCGCTGCCGATGAAGACGGCGCCCCCCGCCACGGCCGGGCTGGACATGAGGTACTTCGACCCTGTGTAGCGGCGCCAGAGCACCTTGCCCTGCCCTACGGGCGGGGGCGAGGCCGCCGTGCCGGCCGCGGGCCTGGTCCGCGCGGGCGGGGCGGGCTCGTCCTCTGGCCGCAGCAGTGCGGCGGCCCCCGTCCCGGCCGCGATCGCGGCGGCGGCGCCGGCGCCGCCGAGCAGCAGGACGCGCCGCCGGGTCGGGGCGAGGAACCCGCCCTCGTACGGCCGCGTGGCCCCCGCCGCGTCCGCCGGGGTCTGGGCCCCGGCGAGCGCGATCCCGGCGGCGACGGGCTCGGGCAGCCAGCCCAGGCCGTGCAGGTCCGCCTCGTCCGGGACGAGCCGCGCGAGCCGTTCCAGCAGCCGCGCGGGCGTGGGACGGGCGGCGGGGTCCGCGCCGAGGCAGTCGGCGGCGATGGCGCGCAGCACCGGGTCGGCGACCGCGTCCAGGCGGGGCCGCTCATGGACGGCGCGGTAGATCAGGAGGTGGGGCGGGCCGTCGCCGTACGGCCCGGTCCCGGTCGCGGCGTACACCAGCACGGCGCCGAGCGAGAACACGTCGGCGGCGGGCCCGGTCGGCTCGCCGCGGGCCTGCTCGGGGGCGATGAAGCCCGGGGAGCCGACCGCGGATCCGGCCCGGGTGACGAGGCTGGCCTCCGCGGCGTGCGCGATGCCGAAGTCGATGACGCGCGGGCCGTCCAGCCCGAGGATGACGTTGGCGGGCTTGAGGTCGCGGTGCACGACCCCGGCGCGGTGGACGGAGACCAGCGCCTCGGCGAGCCCGGCGCCCAGCGCCAGCGCCGCGGCGGGCGGCAGCGGCCCGTGCGCGGCCACGACCTCGTGCAGCGGCAGCCCCGGCAGGTAGGCGGTGGCCAGCCACGGCGGGTCGGCCTCGGGGTCGGCGTCGACGACCGGGGCGGTGAACGCGCCGCCGACCGAACGGGCGGCGGCGGTCTCGCGGCGGAACCGGCGGCGGAAGTCGTCGTCCTCGGCCAGGTGCGGGTGGACCACCTTGACCGCGACGTGCAGGCCGCCCGGCGAGCGTCCGAGGTACACCTGGCCCATGCCGCCGGAGCCGAGCCGGCCCAGCAGCCGGTGGCCGCCGATGCGCCGGGGGTCCCCGGGCCGCAGTGCCTCCATCGGCAGTCGCCACCTCACATCCGCGCCGTACCGGCGGCCGCCGCCGTACGGGAACGACCCTCTCCGGGAGACGCGGTCCCGCGCAACCGGGTTCGGGCGGAGATGATCTCAATCTCGTCAAGGCGCGGTGACGCCGCCGGGCGAGGCGCGGCGGACGCGCGGCTCGTACCGTTCCTATTCAGTGTGCAGGAGTGGCATCTGATGCCGGCTCCTGGAACTGCGCGTATCCCGAACGGTGTTGGATGCGCTGGTCTCCCGCGTTCGTCTGCCCGTCCGGCTGGGTGCATCGTGTGCAGGTTCCGTGAGGGGTGGGCGGGTTCCCTCGCGCTCGCGTGCGCCTGGTCTGGCCTGGGCGGTCCGATGCCCCTGCTCATCGCTCCGGTGGGCAGGGGGCGGTGCCGTCCGTCGCCGGATCGGGTGCCCGAGGGCGCGTCGCCCGATCGCGATGCTCGCGGCATCGTGCCGGGAAACTTCGCGGCGTGGGGTGCGCAGTGGCTTCTGCCAGTGCCGGGCGCCCCACTTGGTGGTGTAGGCGGGGTCGACGGCCACGACCGCCAAGCCCGCTTCGGCCGCCATCGACACCAGCCGTGCCTTGAGTTTCCCGGTGGGGAAGCCGGAGATCAACTGCCGGAACCGCCTGCGCCGCCCGTGCTTCTCCCGGGTCTTGCCGCCGGTGAAGTCGAGGTCTTCGATGGCGATGGCGGCCACGCCGCAGGATAGGGCCCAGTGCAGCAGGCGGGTGAGGGCGTGCCGGATCTGCGCGTCACGGTGGGTGGAGGTGCCGGTCAGGGTGTAGTCGAACCGGTGTGGGTCGCCGATGGGGTTGCCGCAGGGGTCGAGCCGCCATGCGGCCAGGTGGTCGGCGTTGGCGTCCACCCCGACCACACCCCGGGCGCACGCCGCCTGGAGAGGGAGGGTGCGGGCGGGGGTGCGCTGCCAGGAGGCGGTCAGGTACCAGCGGTCGCGTTCGGGGTCGTGGTGGATGCGGTAGGCCACCGCCCGGTCCGCCTGGATGCGGTCGGCCCACTCGGTTCCCCGGTGCCGGAAGGCGACGCGGGCGGCCAGGACGTAGCGCCCGTGCGGAGCGTTCGCCAAGGACGCCAAGGGGGCGGGAAGGCGGATCGACACCTGGCCGCCGGGGGTGAGGCGGATGGTCTCGTTGCCGTACCGCTTCCCGCTCTCGCCATCGGCGGCCAGGAACGATCGCCGGGCCTCCCAGCGCTCCCGCCACCGCTGCTCGGTGAGCCCGGCATCGCCGAGATGGTGGCGGGTGCGGGCGAGCCTCGTGCCGCCGCGCACCACGTGCACGATACCGGCGTCCCGGTCGGCCCGCTCACAGGTGAGCCGGTCCTTCAGGGCGGCCATGCGGCGGGACTTGGCGAACCACTCCCGCCGGGACCGGTACCCGCCCGGCGCCCGCCCGGCACCCCTGGCTCCCAGGGGCTGGGACAGCCGGTGCTCCAGCGTCCGCACCCCCGCTTCCAATCCCTGGACGTGGGCGTGCTGGGCGTGGCGGGCCAGGGCCCACTGGTCATGGGTGGCCTTGGTGATGCTCCCGGCCCACCGAGACGACGACACCCCCGTCAACTCCCGCTTACGCGCCGCCCACCGATCCGCATCATGCTCCAGGCCGTCGCGGCACCGGGCCTTCAGATCCCGCGCGGCCAGCGACCCCAGATGCACCCCTATCAGCCGCAGCACCCGCTCGTCGGCAGCGGTCAGGCCCTTGAGACGGTCGCGCACCGCCACCCCGAGCGGGCCCGCCGCAACGAACGGCGCCGCGACCGGACGCACCTCGCCGCCTGGGGGGCGGGCTGTGCGGGCGGGGGCGGTGTGGCGGGTCGCCGTCTCGGCGGCCACACCACCGGAAGTGGTACGCGACATGACGAACACTTTAAGTGACAGAACTCGAACATGCAATCGACTCTTGCTGCTCGGACACTGTGACGGTACATCGCCATGGGCGCGCGTGGGTATCCATGGACACTCCTGAACACTCTCCCACCAACAGGTCTGAACCCCTCCCCGCCGCCGACGCCGCTGCCGTCGCCGGCCGTGGTCTCCCCCGGCACAAACCCGTAGGCGCCGGGCGCGGAGACCGATTCGGTGGCCGCGTCCCCGGTGTGGAACTCCCACGCCGGATCACTCCCGATGATCTCGAAGTGCACCACTGGACGGTCCATGACCGCTCCTCTCCGCGCCGGGTCGACCGGCGCCGCGGGCGCCCCCGGTGGGCGCCTCGCAGCAGAGGACGGAGCAGAGACCTCGCTCTCGACGTCGCACGGAGGATTTCTTTTCGGCCACCGTACCCGCGCGGGCCGTCAGGGCTTGCGGGCGACGGCGCCGTACCGGCTGACCTCCGCGGCGGACGGCCGCGGGCCGCGCCGTCGGGACGCCACTCGCGCGGGGACGCTCCGTGTTGCCGGGCGGACGAACCGCGAACCTCAACCTGTTCTCCTCTCCTGAGGGCCACGGGTTGGAATCCCCCAGCGATCCTGCTCCGCGCCGCGATCTCGGCGGTCGCCGGTCGGCCGGGTCGTGTCGATCTCGGGTGCGTTGGGAGCCCCTCTCCCATCTGCCGCCCAGGTACACTAATCTATCTAACAATTGTTAGAAAGAACCTTGGAGGGCCACGGATGGATCTCGAGTTCGGGGCGGCCGAGGAGGACTTCCGCGCCGAGGTCCGCGCCTGGCTGCGCGACCACGTGCCCGCCGAGCCGCTCCCGTCGCTGGAGACGGCCGAGGGCTTCGCCGCGCACCGCGCGTGGGAGCGGGAACTGGGCCGGGCCCGCCTCTCGGTGGTGTCGTGGCCCGAACACTACGGCGGGCGCGGCGCCTCCCCGCTGCGCTGGCTGATCTTCGAGGAGGAGTACTACGCGGCCGGCGCGCCGGGCCGGGTCGGCCAAAACGGGGTCAACCTGCTGGCCCCCACTTTGTTCGAGCACGGTACGCCCGGGCAGCTCGACCGGATCCTGCCGCCGATGGCCGCCGGGGAGGTGATCTGGGCGCAGGCGTGGTCGGAGCCCGGCGCGGGCAGCGACCTGGCGGCGCTGCGCGCGACCGCGACCCGAACCGACGGCGGCTGGCTGCTCGACGGGCAGAAGACGTGGAGCTCCCGCGCCGCGTTCGCCGACCGGGCGTTCGGCCTGTTCCGGTCCGGCCCCGGCTCGCAGCGGCACCGCGGCCTCACCTACCTGATGTTCCCCCTGAATGCCGAGGGCGTGACCGTGCGGCCGATCGGGCGGCTGGACGGCAAGCCCGCGTTCGCCGAGCTGTTCCTGGACGGGGTGTTCGTCCCCGACGAGGACGTGATCGGCGAGGCCGGGCAGGGCTGGCGGGTCGCGATGGCCACGGCCGGGAACGAGCGCGGGCTCACCCTGCGCAGCCCCGGCCGGTTCACCGCGGCCGCGGCCCGGCTCGCCGAGCTGTGGCGGGAACGGGCCGAGCCGTCCGACACCGCGCTGCGCGACCGGGTCGCCGACGCCTGGATCCGGTCCCGCGCGTACCGGCTCAAGGGCTTCGAGACGATCTCGCGCACCGACGACATCGGCGCCGAGGCCAGCCTCAACAAGGTGTTCTGGTCGGAGCTGGACGTGGCGCTGCACGAGACCGCGCTGGACCTGCTGGGCCCGGACGGCGAGCTGGACTCCTCCTGGCTGGAGGGCTACGTGTTCGCGCTGGCCGGTCCCATCTACGCGGGCACCAACGAGATCCAGCTGAACGTGATCGCCGAGCGGCTGCTCGGCCTGCCGAGGGGGTCGCGATGAGGTTCGTGCTGGACGCCGAGCAGCGGATGTTCGGCGAGACCCTGCACAAGCTGCTGGCCGAGGCCGGGACGGCGGGCGCGGTGCGGGCCTGGGCGGTGGGCGACGCCGCGCCGGGGCGCGCACTGTGGGCGGCGGTCGCCGGGGCCGGGGTGTTCGCACTGGCCGTACCGGAGGAGCACGGCGGGGCCGGGCCGCTGCCGGTGGAACTGGTCACCGCGATGGAGGTGCTCGGACGGCACGCGGTCCCGGGCCCGGTCGTGGAGACGCTCGCCGCCGCCGAACTGCTGGGACGGCTCGGCGGCCCCGCCTCCTCCGAGTGGCTGCCGAAGATCGCCGAAGGGGACGCGCTCGTTTCGCTGGCACTGCCCCCGTCCGTTCCGTACGCACTGGACGCGGACATCGCTGGGCTGGTTCTGGCCGCGGGCGACACGGTCCGGGCGGCGGCGGCCGGCGACCGGCCGGTCGCGGCCTCGCTCGACCCCGCCCGGCGGCTGTTCGAGGTCGTCCCGGGCGAGCCCCTGTTCTCCGGGGACGCGGCGCGCACGGCGTCCGCGGCGGCGTACGACCTCGGCGTCCTCCTGTGCGCCGCCCAGCAGATCGGGCTGGGCCGCGCGCTGCTGGACGTCTCGGCCGGGTACGTGAAGACGCGCGAGCAGTTCGGACGGCCGATCGGCGAGTTCCAGGCGATCAAGCATCATCTGGCGGGCGCCCTGGTGGAGCTGGAGTTCGCGCGGCCGCTGCTGTTCGGGGCGGCGCTGTCCTATGGGACGCCCGAGTTCGGCCGGGACGTGTCCGCCGCCAAGGTCGCGGCGTCGGACGCCTCGTACGCCACCGCCAGGATCGCCCTGCAGGTGCACGGCGCCATCGGTTACACCGACGAGTACGACCCGTCGCTGTGGATCCGTAAAACCCGGGCGCTGCGCTCGGCGTGGGGCTCCCCCGCCGAGCACCGCGCCCGGGTCGTCGCGGCACTGTGAGACCGCGGCGCCGTTCAGACGCCCACGGGATGCCATACGGTCTTGGTCTCCAGGAACGCGGTCATCCGCCCGGTTCCGGGGGCTGCGGACCAGTCCGCCCCCTCCTGCGGACGCAGAACCCGTTTGAGATTTCCGGCCGCCGCCTCCTCCAGCACCGGCACCTGCCCGGCCTCGACCCCGGCCAGATCCAACGCGTTCAGGTCCATGTGCGAGGCCAGCCACGGAGCCAGCTCGGCGCGCTGCCCGGTGAGGATGTTGACCACCCCGCCGGGCAGATCGGAGGTCGCCAGCACCTCCGCCAACGTCACCGCCGGCAACGGAGCCGGCTCGGAGGCCACCAGCACACAGGTGTTGCCCGACACGATCACCGGCGCCAGCACCGACACCAGCCCCAGCAACGCCGAATCCGGTGCCAGCACCCCGACCACACCCGTGGGCTCAGGAGTGGAGAAGTTGAAGAACGGCCCCGCCACCGGGTTGGCCGACCCGTGCACCGCGGCCAGCTTGTCGGCCCACCCCGCGTACCACACCCACCGATCGACCGCCGCCCCCACCTCAGCCGAGGCCGCGGCCTTGCCCAGACCGGCCGCGCGCAACTCCTCCACGAACTGCGCCTGGCGGCCCTCCAGCATCTCGGCGATCCGGTACAGGATCTGCCCCCGGTTGTAGGCCGTCCGCCCCGCCCACGGCTCGAACGCCTTGCGAGCGGCCACGACCGCGTCCCGCACGTCCTTGCGCGAAGCCCGGGAGGCGTGCGCGAGGAAGTGGCCCTTGGTGTCGTTCACCACCAGCGTCCTGCCCGACTCCGAGCGGGGGAAGGCGCCCCCGATGAACAGCTTGTAGGTCTTGCGCACCACCAACCGCTGCCCAGCCGACTCAGACATTGAGGTAGGCCTCCAACCCGTGCCGTCCGCCCTCGCGGCCGAACCCCGACTCCTTCAACCCCCCGAACGGCGAGGCCGGATCGAACTTGTTGAAGGTGTTGGCCCACACCACCCCCGCCCGCAACCGCTGCGCCGCCCACAAGATCCGCGACCCCTTCTCCGACCACACCCCCGCCGACAACCCGTACGGAGTGTTGTTGGCCTTCACCACCGCCTCCTCCGGCGTGCGGAAGGTCAGCACCGACAGCACCGGCCCGAAGATCTCCTCCCGCGCGATCCGATGCGACTGGGCCACCCCCGTGAACACCGTCGGCGCGAACCAGAACCCCCGCTGCGGCAACGCACACTCCGGCGCCCACCGCTGAGCGCCCTCGCTCTCACCCGAAGCGGCCAGCTCCCGGATCTTCTCCAACTGCGCCGCCGAATTGATCGCCCCCACATCAGTGTTCTTGTCCAGCGGATCACCCACCCGCAGGGTGCGCATCCGTGTCTTGAGCCGCTCCAGCAGTGGTTCGGCGATCGACTCCTGCACCAGCAACCGCGACCCGGCGCAGCACACGTGCCCCTGGTTGAAGAAGATCCCGTTCACGATCCCCTCAACGGCCTGGTCGAGTGGAGCGTCATCGAAGACGATGTTGGCGGCCTTGCCGCCCAGCTCAAGCGTCAGCCTCTTGGAGGTGCCCGCCACGCTGCGGGCGATCTGGCGGCCGACGTCGGTGGAGCCGGTGAAAGCGACCTTGTCGATCCCCGGATGCTCCACCAGCGCCCGCCCGCTCTCCCCCGCACCGGTGATGATGTTCACCACGCCCGGCGGAAGGCCGGCCTGGACGCAGATCTCGGCGAACGCCAACGCGGTCAACGGGGTCGTCTCGGCCGGCTTGAGGACCACGGTGTTCCCGCACGCCAGAGCGGGCGCGATCTTCCACGCCAGCATCAGCAGCGGGAAATTCCACGGGATCACCTGCCCCGCCACCCCCACCGGCCCAGGATCAGGCCCGAACCCGGCATGGCCCAGCTTGTCGGCCCACCCCGCGTAATAGAAGAAATGCGCCGCCACCAGCGGCACGTCCACATCCCGCGACTCACCGATCGGCTTGCCGTTGTCGATCGACTCCAGCACCGCCAGCTCACGCGAACGCTCCTGCACCAACCGCGCGATCCGGAACAGGTACTTGGCCCGCTCCCGACCCGGCATCGGCCCCCACACCCGCTCATAGGCGGCGCGCGCGGCGGCCACCGCGCGATCGACGTCGGAGGCGTCGGCGCAGGCCACCTCGGCCAGAGTGTCCTCAGTGGACGGATCGATCGTCTTGAACGGCTCACCATGCCCGTCCACGAACTCCCCGTTGACGAACAGGCCGTAAGAGGGGCGGATGTCGACGATGTCCCGCGACTCCAGCGCCGGGGCATACTCCAAAACCATGCTCAGTCCAAGGTGAAATAGTCGGGACCCGAATACACACCGGTGGCCAGCTTCCGCCGCTGCATCAGCAGATCGTTCAGCAAACTCGAAGCACCAAGGCGGAACCACTCGGGGGTCAGCCAGTCCGGACCGGCGACCTCCTTCACCAGCACCAGATACCGGACCGCATCCTTGGTCGTCCGAATGCCCCCCGCCGGTTTGACGCCCACCTGACGGCCCGTCGCCGCGCGGAAGTCGCGGACGGCCTCCAGCATCACCAACGTCACCGGAAGCGTCGCCGCCGGAGACACCTTGCCCGTGGAGGTCTTGATGAAATCGGCACCCGCGCGCATCGCCAGCCACGACGCGCGGCGCACGTTGTCCAGGGTGACCAGCTCACCGGTCTCGAAGATCACCTTCAGATGCGCACCCCCGCACACCTGCTTCACCGCGGCGATCTCACCGAACACCTTGCCGTAATCCCCCGCCAGGAACGCGCCCCGATCGATCACCATGTCGATCTCCGACGCACCCGCCGCCACCGCCGCACGCGTATCGGCCAACCTGGCCTCCAGCGGCGCCCGGCCCGAGGGGAACGACGTCGCCACACTCGCCACGCCCACGCCACTCCCGCGCAGCGCCTCGACCGCTACACCCACCAGATCGGGGTACACGCACACGGCCGCGACCTTGGGGACCTCGGCATCACCGGGATCGGGACGGACGGCCTTGGCGCACAACGCACGCACCTTCCCCGCCGTATCCGCCCCCTCCAACGTGGTCAGATCCACCATCGCGATCGCCAGATCGATCGCCTCCGCCTTCGCCGAGGTCTTGATCGAACGCGTCGACAGACGCGCCGCCCGCTCCTCGGCACCCACCTGATCGACACCGGGCAGACCATGCAGGAACGCGCGCAGCTCCCGGGCTGTCGGCGGGCTCTCGCCCGGCGCGAGGGTGAGGGTCGGTTCAGGCATGGTCTCCCCTGTTCTCGAGGATGCGGTTGAGGATGAGGGCCGCCACCAGGATGAGGCCGGTCACGAGCATCTGGAAGAAGGAGCTCAGGCCGACCAGGTTGAAGAGGTTCTTCAGGACCGAGAGCAGCAGCACGGCGACGAACGTGCCGAAGATCTTGCCCCGGCCGCCGAAGAGGTTGGTGCCGCCGAGCACGACGGCGGCGATGGCGTCGAGTTCCAGGCCGCTGAACGCGGTGGGCTGGCCGATCGTCAGGCGCGAGGTGAGCAGGATTCCGGCGAGCGCGGCCAGCAGCCCGGAGATGGCGAAGACGGCTGTGGTGACGGCGCGCACGGGGAGGCCGGACAGGCGGGCCGCCTCGCGGTTGCTGCCGGTGGCGTAGACGTACTCTCCGAAGGTGGTGCCGCGCAGCACGAGGGCGGCGACGACGGTGACGCCGATGAAGATGAGGCCCACGATCGGGACGTACCCGATGAAGCCGCCGCCGAGCAGCTGGAAGCCCTCTCCGAGGTCGCCTCCGGCGGGGGTGCCTCCGGTGAGGAGGTAGGTGAGGCCGCGGATGCTGGTGAGCCCGGCCAGGGTGACCATGAAGCTGGGCAGTGCCAGGTAGGCCGACAGCCCGCCCATGAGGGCCCCGGCGGAGGCTCCGGCGGCGAGGGTGAGCATGATCGCGAGCAGTGGATCGAGCCCGTCGGAGATGAGGACGGCGACGAGCATCCCGGCGAAGGCGGCGGTGCTGCCGACCGACAGGTCGATGCCGGCGGTGAGGATGACCAGGGTCATGCCGACGGCGACGATGCCGGTGAGGCTGGACTGCTGGAGCAGGTTGGCGATGTTGCGCGCGGTCAGGAACTCGGGGGCGAGCACGGCGGCCACCACGCACAGCAGCAGGAAGATCACCAGCAGGTTGCCGTTGCGGAGCAGGTCGAGGCCGCGTTGCCGGGACAGCATGCCGGCGCCCGCGAGCCGGGGCTCGGACACGGTCTGGGTCATGGCGTGGCTCCAGTGATGACGGTGTGGGCGATGTCGGCCTCGGGGGCGGTGCGCGGGTCGAAGCGGGCGATGTTGCGGCCCTCGTGCAGCACCCAGACGGTGTCGGCGTGCGCGGTGAGCTCGGCGAGCTCGCTGCTGGCCAGCAGCACGGCGACGCCGTCGTCGGCGAGGCGGCGGACCTGGCGGTAGAGGTCGGCCTTGGCGCCGATGTCCAGTCCGCGGGTGGGCTCGTCCAGCAGCAGCACCCGCATGCCGCGGGTGATCCATTTGGCGAGGACGACCTTCTGCTGGTTGCCGCCCGACAGCTGGCCGACGGGCTGGTCGGGCGAGGCGTGCTTGACGCCGAGTCCGGCGAGGACGGGCGCGGTCATCCGCCTGCCGCGCCCGCGGGGCGCGGCCCAGCCGAGGGCGGCGATGGCGGAGTTGCGGGCGACGCCGAGGCCGAGGAAGAGTCCCTGTTCCTTGCGGCTCTCGGGGACGAGGGCGAGCCCGTTGCGGACGGCGGTGCGGGGGCCCGCGACCTTGAGCGGCGCGCCGTCCAGCCGGGCGCGGACCTCGCCGCGGACGGCGCCGAACAGCGCGTTCAGCAGGGTGGTGCGCCCGGCGCCGGCCAGCCCGGCCAGTCCGACGATCTCGCCGGGCCGCACCTCCAGCCCGGCGACGTCCAGGATGCGGCCGACCCGGACCCGTTCGACCGAGAGCCGGGGGGCGCCGGACGGGACGGGGTGGTCGGTGCGGCGGACCAGGTCGCGGGCCTCCCCGATCATGGCGGCGACCAGTTCGTCGTGGGTGGTGGTGGCGAGGTCGAAGACGCCGACGTCGCGGCCGTCGCGCATGACGGTGGCGCGGTCGCCGATCTCCGACACCTCGTCCAGGCGGTGCGAGATGTAGATGATGGCGCGGCCCTCGGCGGCCAGGCCGCGGATGACGGAGAACACGACCTCCAAATCGCGCCCGCCGAGGGTGGCCGAGGGCTCGTCCATGACGATGACCTTGGCGTCGGTGGTGAGCGCCTTGGCGATGGCGGTGAGCTGCTGCGCGGCGATGGGCAGGTCGCCGACGCGGTCCTCGGGGGAGAACGTCCCGCCGAGCCGGGCGATCAGTTCCCGGGCCGCCGCCGACCGCTGCCGCCGCCGCACCAACGGGCCGCGCGCGGGCGCCCGTCCGAGGAAGAGGTTCTGCGCGACGGTGAGGTCGGGCGCCAGGTCGAGCTCCTGGTAGATGACGCTGATGCCGGCGGCGATGCCGTCCTGGGGGCCGGCGCAGCGCAGCGGCCGGCCGTCCAGGACGATCTCGCCGCCGTCCGGCCGGTACGACCCGGCGAGGATCTTCATCAGGGTGCTCTTGCCCGCGCCGTTCTCGCCGAGCAGGCAGTGCACCTCCCCGGCGCGGACGGTGAGGTTCGCGCCGTCGCACGCGAGCGTGCCGGGGAAGCGCTTGACGATTCCCTTCATCCGCAGGAGCGGGGGCCCTCCCCCGCTCCCCGGCTGCCGTTCGCTCATGAGGTCTCCAGCAGGTGGGCGGCGGTGTGGTGGTCGGTGACCAGGACGTTGCAGATGCGGCTGGCCACGACCGCGCGGCACACGCGGTGCTTGGCGGCGCCGGTGGCCACCGCGATCGACCAGGTGCCGGCGCGCAGGTCGTCCAGGGTGACGCCGAGGGTGCGGCGGTCGAGTTCCTCCCGGACGATGCGGCCCTCGCCGTCGATGAAGCGGCCGACGACGTCGCCCACGCCGCCGGCGCCGGCGATGGCGTCGACGTCGGCGGAGGTGAGGTGGCCGGACTCGACCAGGACCGAGTTGTGGGAGAGGGCGCCGGGGCTGAACAGGAAGGCGCCGCAGTGCCGGGCCAGTTCCAGCACGCCCGCGACGGAGCGGTCGCTCTCCAGCGCCTCCCGGGTGGAGCTCTTCTCCACGATGGCGGGGACCGACAGCAGCGTGACGGTGCCGCCGCCGTGGTGGGCGAGGCGGCTGGCCATGTCGGAGGCGGAGGTGGGCCGCCGGGTGCGGCTGAGCCCGCCGTTGACCTGGACGACGTGGACGCCCCTGGCCCAGCCGGGTGGGATGTGCGCGGCGACGGCATCGAGGGTGCGTCCCCAGGAGACGCCGAGGGTGCGCGGGGAGGGGCTGAGGTCGGCCAGGTACTGGGCGGCCACCCCGGCGACGCGGTCGCGCAGTTCGAGGTCGCCGTTCACGCCGTCGGCGGGGACGACGACGGCGTCGCGCAGCCCGTACCGCTCGACCAGGGCGCGCTCGTCGGCGTGCCGCCGGTGGCGCGGGTGGACGATCTCGATCCGGACGATGCCCGCCGTACGCGCCTCGGCGAGCAGCCGCCCGACCTTCCACCTGGTCAGGTGCAGTTTGCGGCCGATCTGCTCCTGGGTCTGGTCGCCCTCGTAGTACATCTCGGCGACCCTGAGCAGCAGGGCCTCGTATCCGGGTTCGTCAGGGTTCATCGGTCTCTCCGCTGGGCCGGCCGAGCCGGTGCGCCACCTCGCGGGTGGCGGCGGTGGCCTGCCGGTAGAGGGCGTATCCCTCGTCGTAGGCGCCGTTCGCCGCGGGCGCCGAGGGTTCGACCAGGGTGGTGGCCGGGGTGAACGCCTCCGCGGCGGCGGCCAGGTCGGGGTGGGCCCCGGTGGCGGTGGCCGCGATGACCGCGCAGGCCCGCAGCGTGAGGTTGTCGCCCGCGCCGACCAGCCGCAGCGGGCGGCCCAGGACGTCGGCGGTGATCGA
This sequence comes from Actinomadura rugatobispora, assembly GCF_055379765.1. Classification (NCBI taxonomy): domain Bacteria; kingdom Bacillati; phylum Actinomycetota; class Actinomycetes; order Streptosporangiales; family Thermomonosporaceae; genus Actinomadura; species Actinomadura rugatobispora. The sequence goes on from NZ_AP029191.1 coordinate 12,068,693, forward strand.
CAGCCACAGCGGGTTGTGCTGGATGCCGCCGGAGACGTAGATGTCCTTCACCGGCACCCCGGCCTCGAGGAAGGACTCCAGGACCTGGCGGGTGCCGTACGCGACGCCTTCCACGGCGGCCCGGTACAGCTGCGCCGGGGTGGTGCCGAGGGTCAGGCCGAGGACGGCGCCGCGCAGCGCCGGGTCGCGCAGCGGTGTCCGGTTGCCCATGAAGTAGTCGAGGACGACGAGGCCGTGCTCGCCCGGTCCCACCCGGGCGGCCTCGTCCCACAGCTCGGGGAGCCGTTCGCGGCTGAGCCCGAGCATGTCCTCGCTCACCCAGCGCAGCACCGAGCCCGCCGAGACCTGCCCGCCCTCGACGAGCCAGTGCCCGTCGCGGAGCGCGTCGGGGTAGGGGCCCCAGATCGCTGGGGTGAACACGGGGTCCTCGATCTCGGCGACGAAGGCGTTGGAGGTGCCGCAGACGACCGACAGCCGCCCGGGCTCCAGGCCGCCGGTGGCCAGCAGCGACAGGTGGGCGTCGATGCCGCCGACGGCGACCCGGGGCGTGCCGCGCAGGCCGAGCTCGGCGCCGGCCGCGGCGGTCACCTCCCCGGCCGTGGCGCCGACCGGCAGCACCTCGGGCGGCAGCTTCCCGGCCAGGTCGGGGACGCCGAGCGACTCGTACAGCCCGGTGGGGTAGCCGTCGCCGCGCGGGTCGTGGTTGGACTTGCAGACGGCGTTCATCCGCGAGGCCGTCCACGTGCCGGTGAGCCGCCAGGTGAGGTAGTCGACCGCCTCGACGATCCGGGCCGCCCGCCGGTAGGTCTCCGGTTCGTTGCGGGCCAGCCACATCGCCTTGGGCACCAGCCATTCCACGGCGTCGGCGCCGCCCGCGTACCGGAGCACCGGGTGGCCGGTGCGGGCGGTGAGCTCGGACTCGGCGCCGGCGCGGGCGTCCATCCAGAGCAGGGCGGGGCGCAGCGGGCGGCCGTCGCCGTCGAGGACGACGACGGTGGAGGCGGTGGTGGCCACCGCGACGCCCGACACGGCCGGGCCGCCCGCCTCGGCGAGCGCCTGCCGGGTCGCGGCGACGACGGCGCGCCACCAGTCCTCCGGGTCCTGCTCGGCCCGGCCCGGCCGCGGGTAGCCGGTGGCGTACCCGTGCCGGCCGGTGCCCAGCACCGCGCCGCCGGCCGTGTAGACGGCCACCCGCGCCCCTTCGGTGCCCAGGTCGATGCCCAGGAGCGCGCTCATGTCCCCTCCCCTCCGCCGTCCGGCGGGCGGGGCGCGGTCCCCGTCACGCGCCCTCGCCCGGCCGGAAGAGTACCTTCGAGCTGAATATGGAACGTTCCCCCAGCGCGCGCATCGTCTCCGGCAGCGCGTCCAGGCCCAGCTCGTGCGTGATCATGAACTTCCAGCGCAGCGCGCCGGAGGCCATCGCGTCCACCGTCGCCCGCCACTCCTCGCCGGGGAACGGCGCGGAGAAGGAGTTCCACGCGCCGTGCAGGGTGATCTCCCTGCGGAGGAAGGCGTTGAAGGTGTCCTTGGCCAGCTCGACCGGGGCGTGCGGGATGCCGATGAAGACCGCCTCGCCGCGCCGGGCGCACAGCGAGGCCGCCATGTCCGCGGTGACCGGGCTGCCCGCCGACTCCACCACCACGTCGTACCCGTCCCCGGCCAGGTCGCGCGCCTGCTCGGCGCCGGAGGCGGTCTGGGTGGCGCCGGCCTCCTGCGCCATCGCCAGCTTCTGGTCGTTGACCTCGACGGCCAGCACCTCCGAGGCGCCCGCCAGCCGCGCCCACTGGATCGCGAACAGGCCGATCGGCCCGGCGCCGACGACCGCCACCCGGTGCCCGATGCCCAGCCGGGTGCGCCAGATCGCGTGCAGCGCGATCGCCGCGGGGTCGACCATCGCGGCCGCCTCGGCGGACACCTGCTCGGGGACGGTGAACAGGTTGCCCGAGGGCACCGTGACGTACTCGGCGTACGCGCCGTCGCGACGGCTGCCGAAGTAGTCGTAGTCGAGGCAGAGGCTGAACCGGCCCCGCTGGCACTCCGCGCAGACCCGGCACGGGATCAGCGGCGGGACGGTCACCAGGTCGCCCTCGGACGCGCCGCTCACGCCCCGCCCGGCCGCCACCACGCGTCCGGAGAACTCGTGGCCGCACACGACCGGCATCCGGTGCGCGCCCGCGGTCAGCATCCGGGCGATGTCGGAGCCGCAGACGCCGCAGGCCTCCACCCGCACCAGCGCCTCGCCGGGGCCCGGCTCGGGCCGGGGCACCTCCTCGACGCGGATGTCACCGGGCGCGTGCAGCACGGCCGCGAGCATTCTCTCAGGCACGATGTTCCTTTCCTGCTTGTTCTCAGCCGGGGGTCGTTCAGGAGGCGCGGGCGAACACGGTGTCGCCGGCGTACCTCGCGGCGTTCGACGGGTCGACCAGGCCGGTCCCGGCGTCCACGTACGACGGCACCTTCTCCCCGTTCCGGACCTTGATCGCGGTCTGCGCGGCCAGCCCGCCCATGCCGATCGGGTCGTTGAGCGCGGTGGCGACGTACTGCCCCGCGGGAATGGCCTTCACCGCCTCCATGAGGCCGTCGACCCCGGCGACCTTCACGTCGGTGCGCCGGTTCTCGCGGAGCACCTGGAGCGCGCCGACCGCCATGTCGTCGTTGTGCGCGTAGACGGCCTTCACGTCGGGGTTGGCCTGCAGCAGGTCCTGCATGGCGCCGACCGCCTTGGCCCGCAGGTAGTCGCTGTACGGGCCCTTGACGATGCGGATCTTGGAGTTGGCGGCGACGCCCTGCTGGAACCCGTTGCCGCGGTCGCGGGCCACCGCGCCGCCGGCGTCGCCCTGGATCTCGATGACCTTGCCGCCGCCGGGGCCGAGCGCCTTGGCGACCCGCTCCCCGACCAGCCGTCCCATCGTGACGTTGTCGCGCCCGACATGGGTCTGCGCGCCCGTGGGCACCGGCCGGTCGACGGTGACCACGGGGATCTTGGCGGCCTTGGCGGCGGCCAGCCCGGCGGCGACGCCCTTGGGGTCGACCGGGTTGACCAGGAGCACGTCCACGCCGCGGGTGATCAGGTCCTGGATGTCGTTGTTCTGCTTGGTCACGTCGCCGTTGGCGTCGGCGAACAGCAGCTTGGCGCCGGCCTTGTCCGCGGCCTGCTGCGCCCCGTTCTTGAGCTGGACGTAGAACGGCGACTGCTGGGTGACCTGACTGAAGCCGATCACCACCTGGCCGCCCTTGTCCCCATCGTCCGACCCCGAGCCGCCCGGCCCGGTGGAGACCGAACACGCCGACGCCGCCGTGACGATCGCCGCCAGCGCTCCGACCAGGAACGTTCTCCGCATGCTGCCCTCCCGGGTTGTGTTTCGGGTCACAACGTAAAAGGGCATTTCATGCGGCCGCAACATATGCGTAACCGTTTGCTCATGTGAGCAGCGCGGGCCGGTGCCCGGCTCTGATCAGCGGATTCGCCGGCTAGTCGGTCAGCCGGCGCCGGGCCAGGACCACATCGGCCCGCCCGGCCGGGGGCGGCGTCCGGGCACCGTCCTGCCCGGACCCGCGGCGCAGCCGCGCCAGCCGGGCGGCCACCGCGCGGGTGGACTCCAGCTCGTCGCGGAGCCGGCCGACCAGGCCCCGCAGCCGGCCGACCTCGCCGCGCAGGAGCTCGGCCTCCCGCTCCAGCGTGAAGATGTATCTGATCCCCGCGAGGTTGATCCCCTCCTCCTGCGTGAGGCGGCGGATCTCGCGGAGCGTGACGATGTCGCGCGCGCAGTAGCGGCGCCCGCGACCGCTCGTGCGTTTCGGGCAGACCAGCCCGAGGCGGTCGTAGGTGCGCAGGGTCTGCGGGTGCAGCCCCGACAGCTCCGCGGCCACCGAGATCACGTAGACCGGCGTGTCCTCGCCGACGGCGTCCACCGGCGCCCTCCTCTCCTCCGCCGCCCCGGGGGCACGGTTCAGCCGGTGCCGTCGCGCTTCCCGCCGTCCTCGTCGACGACCTCCGCGTCGACCACCTCGCCGTCGTCCTGACGGGTGCCGCTCTGGCCGGACGGCCCGCCCTCGGGGTTCTGCGCGTACATGGCCGCGCCCATCTTCTGGCTGGTCCGGGCGAGCTTCTCGGCGGCGGTCCTGACGGCCTCGAGGTCGGTGCCCTCCAGTGCCTTCCTCACCCCGGCGACGGCCTCCTCGACCTCGGCCTCCGTCTCCGCGGGGATCTTCTCGCCGTTCTCCCGCAGGAACGTCCCGGTCGAGTGCGCCAGGGTGTCGGCCCGGTCGCGGACCTCGACCTCCTCCTTGCGGCGGGCGTCTTCCTCCGCGTACTCCTCGGCGTCGCGCATCATCTTCTCGATGTCGTCCCTGGGCAACGCCGATCCGCCGGTGATCGTGATCGACTGCTCCCGGCCGGTCGCCTCGTCGCGGGCCGAGACGTCGACGATCCCGTCGGCGTCGATGTCGAAGACGACCTCGATCCGGGGGACGCCGCGCGGGGCGGGCGGGATGCCGTCCAGCACGAAGGTGCCCAGCCTCATGTTGTAGGCGGCGATCTCCCGCTCGCCCTGGAAGACCTGGACGCCCACCGAGGGCTGGTTGTCGGTGGCGGTCGAGAACGATTCCGAGCGCTTGGTGGGGATGGTGGTGTTGCGCTCGATGATCTTGGTGAAGATGCCGCCCTTGGTCTCGATCCCCAGCGACAGCGGGGTCACGTCCAGCAGCAGGACGTCCTTGACCTCGCCCTTGAGCACGCCCGCCTGCAGGCTCGCGCCGATCGCCACGACCTCGTCGGGGTTGACGCCCTTGTTGGGCTCCTTGCCCCCGGTCAGCTCCTTGACCAGCTCACTGACGGCCGGCATGCGCGTCGAACCGCCGACCAGCACGACCTGGTCGATGCCGTCCACGGTGATCCCGGCGTCCTTGAGCACCTGCTTGAACGGCGCCTTGGTCCGCTCCAGCAGATCGGAGGTCATCCGCTGGAACTCGCCCCGGGTCAGCTTCTCGTCCAGGTGCAGCGGACCCTCGGAGGAAGCGGTGATGTAGGGAAGGTTGATCTGCGTCTCCGAGGACGACGACAGCTCGATCTTGGCCTTCTCGGCCGCCTCGCGCAGCCGCTGCAGCGCCATCTTGTCCTTGGACAGGTCCACGCCGTTGGCGTTCTTGAACTTCTCCACCAGCCACTCGACGACCTTGTTGTCCCAGTCGTCGCCGCCCAGGTGGTTGTCACCGGAGGTCGCCTTCACCTCGACCACCCCGTCGCCGACCTCCAGCAGCGACACGTCGAAGGTGCCGCCGCCCAGGTCGAACACCAGGATGGTGGCCTCGTTCTCCTTCTCCAGGTGGTAGGCCAGCGCCGCGGAGGTGGGCTCGTTGATGATCCGCAGCACGTTCAGCCCGGCGATCTGCCCGGCCTCCTTGGTGGCCTGCCGCTGGTGGTCGGAGAAGTAGGCCGGCACGGTGATCACCGCGTCGGTCACCTTCTCGCCCAGGTAGGCCTCGGCGTCGCGCTTGAGCTTCTGCAGCACGAACGCGCTGATCTGCTGGGGGGTGAACGGCTTGTCGTCGATCTTGGTCTTCCAGTCGGTGCCCATCTCGCGCTTGACCGACCGGATGGTGCGGTCGACGTTGGTCACCGCCTGCCGCTTGGCGACCTCACCGACCAGCACCTCGCCGTTCTTGGCGAACGCCACCACCGACGGCGTGGTCCGCGAACCCTCCGCGTTGGCGATCACCGTGGGCTCGCCGCCCTCCAGGATCGCGACGACCGAGTTGGTCGTCCCCAGGTCGATACCGACCGCACGTGCCATGTCCCTCGCCCTCCACCTGATCGCCCGCCCGGCGCGCGGCCGGGGCCCGGCATCCGCCAGGCTGCCCCAGCCCGTCGGAGGTGTCAACGCGAGTGAGCCGGGGCGACTCAACTTTGATGCGCCATGATCAGCAAGGTGGAACGGCGGGTGTCGCCGGGCCGCGCCTCACCCGCACGGCCCGGCCTGGGACGTCACTGCGGAAGGCCGCCCCGGGAGACGAGCTGGCTGACGATGACGTTGCGCTGGATCTCGTTGGTGCCCTCGCCGACGATCATCAGCGGCGCGTCGCGGAAGTAGCGCTCCACGTCGAACTCGGTGGAGTAGCCGTAGCCGCCGTGGATCCGGACGGCGTCCAGGGCGATCTCCATGGCCGTCTCGGAGGCGAACAGCTTGGCCATCCCGGCCTCCATGTCGCTGCGCTCGCCGCTGTCGTAGCGCTGGGCGGCGTGGACCAGCAGGTTGCGGGCGGCGGTGAGCTTGGTCGCCATGTCGGCCAGGTAGTTGCCGATGCTCTGGTGCTTCCAGATGGGCTTCCCGAACGACTCGCGCTGCTGGGCGTACCGGAAGGCGTCGTCGAAGGCGGCGCGGCCGACACCGGTGGCGCGGGCGGCGACCTGGATCCGGCCGATCTCCAGCCCCTTCATCATCTGCGCGAACCCCCGCCCCTCGACCCCGCCGAGCAGCGCCTCCCCCGGCACCCGGCACGCGTCGAACGACAGCTCGCAGCTCTCCACGCCCTTGTAACCGAGCTTGGGGAGGTCCTTGGAGACGGTGAAGCCGGGGACCTTCTCGACCAGCAGGATGCTGATGCCGGAGTGGGCCGGGCGGGCGTCGGGGTCGGTCTTGCACATCAGCGCCACGAGCTGGGAGCGGCGGGCGTTGGTGATCCAGGTCTTGGCACCGTCGACCACGTAGTCGTCGCCGTCGCGGCGCGCCACCGTCCGCATCGCCTGCAGGTCCGAGCCGCCGCCGGGCTCGGTCAGCGCCATCGTGGCGCGGATCTCGCCGGTCGCCATCCGCGGCAGGTAGCGGCGCCGCTGCTCCTCGGTGCCGTAGGCCAGCAGCAGCTTGGCGACCACGGTGTGCCCGCCCATCGACCCGGCCAGGCTCATCCAGCCGCGCGCCAGCTCCTCGGTGACCAGCGCGTAGCACGGCGTGGAGACCGCCGCCTCCCCGTACGGCTCGGGCACGGCCAGCCCGAACACGCCCATCTCCTTCATCCGGTCGATGAGCTCGCCGGGATAGGTGTCGGAGTGCTCCAGCTCGCGGACGACGGGCCGGACCTCCCGTTCGACGAAGTCGCGGACGGTCTCCACGATGGCGCGTTCCTCTGCGCTGAGCCCGAACATGCTCACCCCTCCCAGGAAGTCACCTATAAAATATATGATCCTGGGTCGCGGTGCGAAGCCGGGGGGTGAGAAGCCCGGTGAGACGACGTCAGCCGGCGTGCAGGGCCTCGCGCACGCCCGCCGCGATCTGGAGATCCTCCCTCGCCTCGACCACCAGGGTCCGGACCCGCGCGCCCGGCGCGCTGACGTCGGTGTCACCGCGGGCCGCGCCGTTGGCGTCCGGGTCCACGGCCGGGCCGAGGAACGCCAGGTCGGCGGCGGCGCGGCGGCGGACCTCGGCGTCGTGCTCCCCCACCCCGCCGGTGAAGACCAGCGCGTCCAGCCCGCCGAGCGCGGCGATCATGGCGGCGGCGCAGGCGCGCAGGCGGTGGTGGTAGACGTCCAGGGCCGCCGCCGCCACGGCGTCCCCCCGGCCGGCGCGGGCCCGCACCTCCCGCATGTCCGCGGTCCCGGCCAGGGCCAGCAGCCCCGACCGGTGCTCCAGCGCGTCGTTGATCTCGTCGGCGGGGACGCCGTGGCGCAGCAGCCACAGCGGCACCCCGGGGTCGATGCTGCCCGCCCGGGTCGCCATGACCAGGCCCTCCAGCGGCGTGAACCCCATCGTGGTGTCGACCGAACGGCCGCCCTCGACCGCGGCGAGCGAGGCGCCCGCGCCCAGATGGCAGATCACCATCCGCAGCTCCGCCGGATCGCGGCCCAGCAGCTCCCCCGCGCGGCCCACGGCGTGGGCGTACGACAGCCCGTGGAACCCGTACCGGCGCAGCGCGAACCGCTCCCGCCACTCGGCCGGGACGGCGTAGGTCGCGGCGGCGTCCGGAAGGGTCGCGTGGAAGGCGGTGTCGAAGCAGGCGACCACCGGCACGCCCGGCAGGGCGCGGCGGATCTCGCCCAGCGCGTACAGCGACAGCGGCTGGTGCAGCGGCGCCAGCCCGATCAGCCCGTGCAGCCGCGCGGTGACCCCGTCGTCGACGAGCGTGGGCGCGGTGAAGCCGGGGCCGCCGTGCACGAACCGCAGCCCCACCGCGTCCGGACGGGGCATCCGGTGCACGGCCGCCGCCACCTGCTCGGCCTCCCGCTCCCCCATCCCCGTGGCGACCTCGGCGCGCGCCGCCACCGCGTCGCCGGGTTCGAGCACGCTCAGTTTCAGGCTGCTGGAGCCGGGGTTGACCGTCAGCACCCGCATCTCAGGACGCTCCCCCGTACGGCCACACCCAGTCGCGGACCTCGGGGGCGTCCTCGCCGTGCTCGCGGGTGTGGACGCGCATGGCCAGCCGCTTGTCGGCCATGCGCTGCCGGATGTGCGCGACCCGTCCGCCCAGGGACGGCACCCGGTCGATGACGTCCATGACCAGGTGGTAGCGGTCCAGGTCGTTCATCATCACCATGTCGAACGGCGTGGTCGTGGTGCCCTCCTCCTTGTACCCGCGCACGTGCAGGTTCGGGTGCCCGGCACGGCGGTAGGCGAGCCGGTGGATCAGGTACGGGTAGCCGTGGAAGGCGAAGATGACCGGCCTGTCGGCGGTGAAGATCATGTCGAAGTCGCGGTCGGAGAGCCCGTGCGGATGCTCGGTGTCGGGCTGCAGCCGCATCAGGTCGACCACGTTCACGACCCGGACCCGCAGCTCGGGGAAGTATTGCCGGAGCAGGTCGACGGCGGCGAGCGTCTCCAGTGTCGGCACGTCGCCCGCGCAGGCCATCACCACGTCGGGGTCTCCCCCGCCCCCGGTGCTGGCCCACTCCCAGATGCCGAGGCCGCGCGTGCAGTGCGCGATGGCCTGGTCCATCGGCAGCCAGTTCGGCGAGGGCTGCTTCCCGGCGACGACGACGTTGACGTAGTCGCGCGAGCGCAGGCAGTGGTCGGTCACCGACAGCAGCGTGTTGGCGTCCGGCGGAAGGTAGACCCGCACGATCTCGGGCTTCTTGTTCATCACCACGTCCAGGAAGCCGGGGTCCTGGTGGGTGAAGCCGTTGTGGTCCTGCCGCCACACGTGCGAGGACAGCAGGTAGTTCAGCGAGGCGATCGGGCGCCGCCACGCCAGCCGCCGCGTCACCTCCAGCCACTTGGCGTGCTGGTTGAACATCGCGTCGACGATGTGGACGAACGCCTCGTAGCTGTTGAACAGCCCGTGCCGCCCGGTCAGCAGGTAGCCCTCCAGCCAGCCCTGGCACAGGTGCTCGCTCAGCACCTCCATGACCTGGCCGTGCGGGCCCTGGTGCTCGTCGGTGGGATACCGCTCGGCCCGGAAGACCCGGTCGGTCACCTCGAACACCGCGTCCAGGCGGTTGGAGGCGGTCTCGTCGGGGCCCATGAGCCGGAAGCGGCCCCGGTTGGCGGCGAGCACGTCGCGCAGCCACGCCCCCAGCACCCGTGTGGGCTCGGCCGTCCGCTCGCCCGGGCCGTCGACCTCGACGCCGTAGAGCCGGAAGTCCGGCAGGACCAGCGGGCGCAGCAGTTCTCCCCCGTTGGCGTGCGGGTTGGCGCTCATCCGCCGCCGGCCGCGCGGCGGCAGCTCGCGCAGCGTCTCCACCGGGCGGCCGTCGGCGTCGAACAGCTCGTCGGGACGGTACGACCGCAGCCAGTCCTCCAGCCGCGCGAGGTGCTCCGGATCGTCGCGCACCCTCGACAGCGGGACCTGATGCGACCGCCAGGTACCCTCCACCGGCAGCCCGTCGACCTCTTTCGGCCCAGTCCAGCCCTTGGGCGTGCGCAGCACGATCATCGGCCAGCGGACCCGGCCGTTCGCCTGGCCGTCCGGGCCCTCCGCCCGGGCGTCGCGCGCCGCTTCCTGGATCCGGGCGATCTCGTCCAGGGCCTGGTCGAGCGCGGCGGCCATCTTCTGGTGCATCGCGGCGGGCTCGTCGCCCGACACGAGGATGGGACGGTACCCGTACCCCGACAGCAGCAGCGTCAGCTCTTCCTCGGGGATGCGCGCCAGCACCGCCGGATTGGCGATCTTGTAGCCGTTCAGGTGCAGGATCGGCAGCACCGCGCCGTCGCGCACCGGGTCAAGCCACGTGCCCGAGTGCCAGCTCGCCGCCAGCGGCCCGGTCTCGGCCTCGCCGTCCCCGACGATGCACGCCACCACCAGGTCCGGGTTGTCGAACGCGGCGCCGTAGGCGTGCGCCAGCGAGTACCCCAGCTCGCCGCCCTCGTGGATCGAGCCGGGCGTCTCCGGCGCCACATGGCTCGGCACCCCGCCCGGGAAGGAGAACTGCCGGAACAGCCGGGCCATGCCCGCCGCGTCCCGCGACACGTCCGGGTACACCTCGCTGTAGGTGCCCTCCAGCCAGGCGTTGGCGACCGCGGCCGGGCCCCCGTGCCCCGGGCCCATGATGTAGATCATGTCCAGGTCGCGCGCCCGGATGACCCGGTTGAGATGGGCGTAGCAGAAGTTCAGGCCGGGCGAGGTGCCCCAGTGGCCCAGCAGCCGCGGCTTGATGTGCCCGGGCCGCAGCTCCTCCCGTAGCAGCGGGTTGTCCAGCAGGTAGATCTGCCCCACCGACAGGTAGTTCGCGGCGCGCCACCAGGCGTCGATCGCCGCGGCCTCCGCGGCGCCCAGCCGATCCGTCGCGGCCGGCCGCTCGGTGCCGCCCGCCCGCGGCGCCGCGGCCCCCCTCCCGCTGTCCCGCAGGGCTCTTCTCAAGGGTCGTCCCCTCCGCATCGCAGGGCGTTCGATCAACGCCGGGAGCAGTACCCTCGACGCCCTTCCCCGCGCGGGCGGGACCAATCGGAACCGGGACGCACCGGATCCGGTCAGCCGGCGGGCACGGCGATCGCGGTCACGGCCAGGCCGCCGCCCGCGGCCCACCGCCCGTCGAACGACGCGAACGGCGAGTCGCCCACCAGGATCGCGGCCCGGAACGTCCCGCCGGGATCGAAGGTGAGCGAGGCGTCCTCGAACCCCAGCCAGCGGCCGGTGACCGGGAACCACGCCTTGTAGACCGACTCCTTGGCGCTGAACAGCAAGCGGTCCCAGTGCACGCCCGGCGCGGTACGGCCCAGGCCGTCCAGCATCGCCAGCTCCTCCTCGCGGGCGACCGCCTCCAGCACCCCGTCCGGCAGCGGGCCGTGCGGCTCGGCGTCGATGCCGAGGGCGGCCAGGTCGGCGGCCCTGGCCACGGCCGCCGCGCGGTAGCCGTCGCAGTGCGTCATGCTGCCGACCACCCCGTCCGGCCAGCGCGGCGCCCCCTTGTCGCCGCGCGTGATCGGCACCGGCGGCAGGCCCAGCCCGGCCAGCGCCCGCCGCGCGCACCAGCGGACGGTGGTGAACTCCCGGCGGCGCTTGTCCACGGCCCGCGCGACGGCGGGCTCCTCCTCGGGGAGCAATTTCGCCTCGGCCGGATCGTCGTAGGCGCTCGCGGTGACCACTCCCGCGGGCAGGATCCGCTCGATCATCCGGCGGCCGCCGCCGGTTCGGAGGGCGGGGCGGGGAGGATGCGCCGCGGCCCGCGCGGGCCGTCGCCGCGCTTGCGCCACTCGCGCGGGTAGCCGACCGACACCTCCTCGAACCGCACCCCGTCGCTCCACAACGTCCGGGGGATGTGCAGGTGCCCGTACACGACGGTCACCGCGCCGAACCGCACGTGCCAGTCGGCGGTGCGCTCACTGCCGCACCACTGCGCGAACTCTGGGTACCACAGGATCCGGGTGGGCTCGCGGGTCAGCGGGAAGTGGTTGGCCAGCAGCGTGCGGGCACCGTCCGGGAGCTCGGCCATGCGCCGCTCGGTGTAGGCGATCCGGGCGTCGCACCAGGCGTCGCGGGTCGGGTACGGGTCGGGGTGCAGCAGGACCTCGTCGGTGCACACCACGCCCGCGTCGTAGGCGACCTTCAGCGCCTCCTCCTTGGTGGAGGTGCCCTCGGGCCGGAAGGTGTAGTCGTAGAGGACGAAGAGCGGCGCGACCGTCACCGGGCCGCCCTCGCCCTCCCACACCGCGTACGGGTCCTCCGGGGTGAGGACGCCCAGCTCCCGGCACATCTCCACCAGCCGCAGGTAGCGGGCCTCGCCGCGGAGCTGGACGGGGTCGTTCTTGGGCGTCCACAGCTCGTGGTTGCCAGGGGTCCAGATCACTTTCTCGAACGCGCCGCTCAGCGTGCGCAGGGCCCATTCGACGTCGGCGAAGTGCTCGGCGACGTCCCCGGCCACCACGAGCCAGTCGCCGTCGGACTCGGGCCGCAGCCCTTCGACGAACGCGCGGTTGTCGGCGAATCCCACATGGAGGTCACTGATCGCGTAAAGACCGCTCACCCTGTGATCCTAAGGGCGCCGGCCGGACGCGGCGGTGTGGCGTGGCACCCATTCGGCGGACGCGCGGGGCGGGCGGTGCCAGGGCCCGCCCGCCCCCACGTCGCTCAGTGCCGGCTCGGGTGCCGGCTCGGGTACCGGCTCACGTGCCGATGACGCCGCCGTCCTTCTTGCGGATCACCAGCGTCGCCGGACGCGGCCGGCCGGCCGGGTCGAAGTCGGGCCAGTTGCTGACCGCGCGCGGGTTCTGCGGCGTGGGCGAACCCCAGAACGTGGTGGCCTCACCCGGGTGCTGGATGTTGACGAACATCGTCCGCCCGTCGGGCGTGGCGCTGATCCCGGTCACCTCGCTGCCGCGCGGGCCGACCAGGAACCGGCGGATCTCCCCGGTGCGCGGGTCGGCCGCCAGCATCTGGTTGTTGCCGATGTTGTCGTGCCCGCGGTCGGGGCGGTTCTGCGTGGAGTTGGACACGTCGGTCTGGATCCACAGCCGGCCGTCGCCGTCGAACCACAGGCCGTCCGGCGAGCCGAACACGTCCTCGGCGGCCAGCTTCACCTGCGGGTCGTAGGCCGGGTCCCCGGCGAGCACGAAGATGTCCCACTCGAAGGACGTGGCCGTGTTGTCGCCGTGCTTCTCCCGCCACCGGATGATGTGCCCGTACGGGTTGGGCTTGCGCGGGTTGGCCTTGTTGTCCCAGCCGGAGCCGTTGGTGAGGGTGAGGTAGACGTCCTTGTTCTTCGGGTGCACCGCCACCCACTCGGGACGGTCCATCTTGGTCGCGCCCAGCGCGTCCGCCGCCGTCCGGGTCCGCAGCAGCACGTCGGCCTGGTCCTTCCAGCCGTTGGCCGCGGTCAGGGGGCCGGTCCCGAACGTCAGCGGCAGCCACGTCCCCGAGCCGTCGTCGTTGAACCGGGCGACGTAGAGCGTGCCGTGGTCGAGGGGGTTCTTGCGGAGGGCGCGCAGCGCCCGCCACGGCGCGCTGCCCACGAACTTGTAGACGTACTCGCCGTCCTGGTCGTCACCGGTGTAGACCACGACGCGGCCGCGCGACTCGGTGACGGTCGCGCCCTCGTGCTTGATGCGGCCCAGCGCGGTGCGCTTGACGGGCGTCGACTTCGGGTCGAACGGGTCGATCTCCACCACCCAACCGAAGTGGTTGAGCTCGTTCGGGTTGACGGCCAGGTCGAAGCGGGGGTCGGCGACATGCCACCGGTAGCCGAACCCCTCGGCGACCACCCCGTAGCGGGCCTGCTCGGCCGTCGCCTTCCAGGAGGCGTTCTCGGTACCGAAGTAGCTGTTCCAGTTCTCCTCGCACGCCAGGTACGTGCCCCAGGGCGTGTAGCCGTTGGAGCAGTTGTTGAGCGTGCCCATCGGCTTGTTGTTGGAGCGCAGGAGGGGGTGGCCCGCGGGCACCGGGCCGGAGAAGGCGACCGGGGTGCTGCCGGTGACGCGCCGGTTGTACCGGGAGTCCACCTGCCGCCACCGGCCGCCGGACTGCTCCACCTTCACGACGCTCACGCCGTGCCCGGCCAGCGCCTTGTCGACCTTCTCCTTGGTCATGACGGCGTCGCCGTCGGGGTAGAGCAGCGTGCGGTCGATGTACTCGTGGTTGAGGACGAGCAGTCCCTCCCTGCGGCCCGACGGGAAGAAGTGCATGCCGTCGTGGTGCATGCCGATCTGCTGCGCCTGCTCGGCCGCGGTGTTGGAGGCGTCCTTCTTCCACTTGGGGCCGCGCGAGTCCAGCGGCGTGCCCCACGGGATCAGGACCTCGGCGACGTACCCCTTGGGCACCACGACCGTGTCGGCCGACCCGGCGGGCACCGGCTCGAAGCCGAGCAGGCGGCCGTTCCCGTGGCCGTGACCGCGTCCGCCGGAGGCTACGGGGGCGGCGGCGGCCGAGCCGGCGGTGGCGGCGCCGAGGAACCCGGCCGCGGCGGCCACCGTTCCGCCGCGGATCACCGACCTCCTGGACCAGCGGGTCTCGACGACCTCCCGGAACGCCGGATTGCCCGACGGGTTGGTGCTGACGTCCTCGGGATCGGCCCCGCGGGCGACGTCGTCCACGGTCATGGGGAACCTCGCTTCTTCTCCGGCTGACGGCCCCGCCTCGTTCCCCGCGCCGCCCTCGGGCGCGGCGAAGATCGTTCGGCGGTCATCAGGAACCTAGAAGCCGCCCGTGACCGGAGAGCGGCACATACGTGAACAAACGCCCCTTAATCCGGCCATGACCGGCCGAAACAGGCCGAGCGCGCACCGTCGCGCGGCTCGCGCGGCTCGCGCGGCGCGCTCCGCCGCCCGCGCCGCGCCCCCGCCGTCAGCGCACGCCGCCGCCGGTGCTGCCGCCCGTATGGGTGATGATCCACTCGGTGGTGACCTCCACCCGTGCGATCCGGCGCTCCAGCTTGGTGCGCGCCGGACGGCGCGTCGCCGCGGCGCGGCGCCGCGCGGGGGCGCGACGCGGGCGCGGCGGCCGGGGAGGGTCGAGCGGCGCCTGCCCGGCGGCGAGCGTGCCCGCCAGCTCGGCCAGCCGCGTCCCGGCCCCGGCCAGTTCCATCAGCGCGCGCCGCTCGGCCTGCGCGTCGGGGGTGTCGAGCACGCAGGCGAACAGCGCTTCGACCTCGGCCATCTGCGCGCCCAACCGCAGCAGTGCCCGATCGCCTGTCTTCCCTACCTCGCCCACCCCTCCATGGTGGTCGAAACGGGCACCGGATCGCATCCGGGTTTCCCCGGCCCGAAGCGCCCAAGCAGAAGGGCGTGCGTGGTCAGCCGGCCGCCTCGCGGCGCGGTGTTCCGATCCGTTCGGCGCGCAGGGCCGAGCGGCGGACCTTCCCCGCGTCGTCGCGCAGCGGCACGTCGACGAACTCCACGCTCCGCGGCCGCTTCATCCGTTCCAGCCGCTCCCCCGCCCAGCGGTCCAGCTCGTCCCGCAGCGCGTCGCCGGCGCGGCCGTCCCGCGCCTGGACGATCGCGTGCACGGCCTGCCCGAGGTCGTCGTCGGGCAGCCCGACGACCGCGCACGACAGCACGTCCGGGTGCTCCTCCAGGGCCGCCTCGACCTCGGCCGGATACACGTTCTCCCCGCCGACCAGGATCATGTCGGTGCGGCGGTCGGCCAGGTAGAGGAACCCGTCGGCGTCGAGGCTGCCGAGGTCGCCCAGCGACTCCCACTCCCCGAGCGACCGCGCCTCGGCTCCGATGTAGCGGTAGGTCGCCGGGACGCCCTCGTCCCGCCGCATGTAGACCTCGCCGACCTCGCCCGGCGGCAGCCGCCGCCCGTCCGGGCCGAGCACGGCGATCTCGCCGTAGGCGGGGCGTCCCACCGAGCCGGGCCTGTCCAGCCACTCGGTGCCCGCGATCACGGTGGTGGCGATGCTCTCGGTGCCGCCGTACAGCTCCCAGATCCGCTCGGGTCCGAGCCAGTCGATCCAGGCGTGCTTGAGCCAGGGCGGGCAGGGCGCGGCCAGATGCCACACGGTGCGCAGGGACGACAGGTCGTGGGCGGCGCGCCGCTCCTCCGGCAGGCGCCAGATCCGGTTCATCATCGTGGGGACGAGGTAGAGCCAGGTGGCGCGGTGCCGTTCCACCTCGCGCAGCGTCGCGGCGGCGTCGAACCTGGGGAGGAGCACCAGGTGCCCGCCCTCCAGGAATCCCGCGAACGCCGAGGCGAACGGGCCGTTGTGGAACATCGGGCCGGGCATGAGGAGGGTGTCGTCGGCGCCGCAGCGCCAGAACCGCGTGGCCCGGTCCTCCACCACGCCGGGGGTGCCGGACACGATCAGCTTGGGACGCCCGGTGCTGCCGCCCGAGGTCGGCGCCTTCCAGGAGGGCGACACCCGGTCGGGCAGCGGGCCGTCGCCGTGGCCGCCCGCCTCGAGTTCCTCCGGCAGGACGGCGCGGCGCCCGGGAACCGCCACCGGCCCCACGACCACCGGCGGGTCGGCCAGGTCCACGACGCCGGCCAGCTCCGCCTCCGGGAGCCGCCACGACACCGGTTGCGGAACCGCGCCCAGTTTCCAGACCGCCACGCACACCAGGACGAAGCCGACGCCGTTGGGGAGGGCGATGGTGACGAACCGCCCCTGGTCCACGCCCGCGTCCGCGAGGGCCCGGGCCATCCGGTTGGTGCGCCGGTCCAGATCCGCCCAGGTGACGGTGTCGTCCCCGCAGGTCACCGCGGGCGCGTCCGGCCTGGTCGCGGCCAGGTCGCGCACCCTCCGGCCGATCGGCACCGCCGTGACGTCCGTGGCTGTGGTCATCCGCGCCTCCTCAAGATCACCCTTGCCGCCAGGGTAGGAGCGGCCGGCGATCGCGGCATCGGGCGCGGCGCCCAACGCGCGGGCCCGCCCGTTGTGGCCGGACGACAGCCCGCCCGGTCAGGCTCCGCCCATGCCCAGAGTGCGGGCCAGCCGGGGCGCCCACGTGCGGGCCTCCCCTGGGACGCGGACCGCCTCGTCGGCGTCCAGGTCCAGGACGAGGTCGGGGTGGTCGTGCAGGACGACCCACACGCCCTCCGGGAGGTCCAGCCCGGCCGCGGCGCGGTCGCGGACGAGCCCGGCCAGCATCCGGGCCAGCGTCCGGTCGGCGCGTTCCCTCAGCGTCGCCACGGCGGTCAGCGGAACACCGGCGAGCGCGCACTTCAGCACGGCCCGGCGGAAGGAGTCCTGGTCGAGGTGGCGCCCCCCGTAGGGCCCCACGGCGGCCTCCAGCAGCACGGGGTCGTCGCCGCGGAGCGCGTCGTGCACCAGGGCGAGCGCGGCGGACTCGGCCGGCAGCCGGTCGAGCAGCCGGGGCAAGGCTTTCAGGACGGCGCGCCGCTCGTCCACGCCGCCGTCGTGGTAGAGGTCGCCGAGCAGGTCGAGGACGGGACCGGTGGTGGCGTCGAGCAGCAGCGCGCGGCAGGCGTCGTCGAGGCGCCGGCCGCCGGCGTCCAGGGCGCGGCGGCGGCCGCAGTGGCGCCCGACGGCCGGGAAGAGGAGGATGACGGAACGGGGGTCGGCCGCGGCGCGGGCGCGGGCCTTCTCGAGCCACGCCAGATCGGCGGGCGGCAGGACGTCGCGTACCAGGGAGAGCGGATCGGGCGCGGTCATGGGGGCTCCTGGGCATGAAGTGCGGAGTCGGCGCACGCTAAGGCCCAGAAAACCCGCCAAACTAGGTATTTCCTGACAAGAATCCTCGCGGGGATCGCGCACCATCGCGACTACCGCCCTTCCCCCGTCCCGACTCGCGGCCGGTCCGGCACGGACTGGCGATCCCCTTCCGGACCGGCGTTAATCACATTCGCGCCATTGCGATGGAGCCGCTCGCGGTGGGACGGTACAGCGCGCACCGACTTCGGACGATCCGATTCACCGCTTTCGGCATTGACGCAATGCGGTTCGGCTTTTGCGGTCCCCTAATCTGTGTCGCGAATCGCGGCCGCTGGACACCGGCCGGACGGCGGAACGGACGAGAGGACGGGCGGACCGATGAGCGAGCCGACCATGGCGGGCAGGCCGGCCAAGCCGGCGGCCGACGAGCTGGGCGTCGACCTGCGGACCCTCGACTGGCGGCGCGCGGCGGGCGGCGCGGGCGGCGCGGGCGCCGTCGAGGTGGCCTTCACCGGGCCGTGGGTGCTGCTGCGGACCGAGGGGGACGGCGGTCACGTCTCGGTCTTCGACCACCACGAGTGGGACTGCTTCGTCCAGGGAGCCAAGGCCGGCGAGTTCGACCGCGCCGCCACCTAACCGGGAGGACACCCCCTTCAATCTGTGATTCACAAAATCGGAAGGGTGATGAAGGGTTATGCTGGCGGGGAAAGCCGCAGGTCGAGCGAGGGAGCCGCGGTGAGCGAGGCCTACGGCTCCACCGTCGCCAAGTGGCGGCTCTCCCGGCGCCTGAAGGCCCTGCGGGACGAGGCGGGCCTCACCGCCAACCAGGTCTGCGACCGGCTGAACTGGGGCCGCGGCAAGGTCGGCAGGTTCGAGGCCAACAACTGGGTGCGGCCCGAGCTCAGCGACATCCGCGACCTGGCCCGCGTCTACGGGCAGGCCGGCGGCGACCTGGCGGAGCTGGAGCGGCTGGCCGCCCTCGCCCGCCGGCGCGCGTGGTGGCGCGACCACCCCGACGTCTTCCCCAACGAGTTCCCCGGCTTCGAGGCCGACGCGTCCGCCATCCGGGTCCTCACCCCCCTGGTCGTGCCGGGCCTGCTGCAGACGCCCGCCTACACGCGGGCGCTGTTCGCCTCCGGCTCCAAGGGCGCCGAGTGGCGGGAACGGGCGCTCAAGGCGCGGCTGCGGCGCCAGCGCGTCCTCGACCGCGACGACGGCACCGCGCCCGAGCTGCTCGCGCTGGTCACCGAGGCGTCCCTGCTCTACCGCTGGGGCGAGCGGTCCGACCGGCGGGAGCAGATCGCCCACCTCGCCGCGATGGGCCGGCGGCCCAACGTCGAGATCAGGCTGCTGCGCTTCGCCGACGGGCTGCACCCCGGCATGTCGACCCTGGTCAACCTCTTCCGCTTCGACGACGACCCCTCGATGGCCTTCCTGGAGAACGACGTCGCGATCCAGGACAGCATCGACCCCGAGATCGTGGAGGCCTATGAGCAGAACCTCGAACGGGTCCGCAAGGCGGCGCTCGATCCAGCCGGCACCACCGAGCACCTCGACCGGTTGACGCACACCCTCGACTGAGCGCCCGTTCCCGACCGTCGGGCACGACGGTCCGACCCAGACCTTCCGAACACCAGGTTTCGTGCAGGACGTTTCGCGCGGGACGTTTCACGCGCGGCGCCCGAGCATGACTCCGAGCATGACGTCCGAGAAGACCCCGCGAGCGAGACCCCGAGTGGTCGGAGCCGGAGTAGACATGGACCTGTCTCAGGCCGAATGGTTCAAGGCGACGGCGAGCGCCTCCAGCAACGGAGGCTGCGTGGAGGTCGCCGATCTGGGCGACGCCACCGCGTTGCGCGACAGCACCAGGCCGGACGCCGGCGTGCACGTGGTCGACCGTGCCGCGTTCACCGCGTTCCTGGCCGACGTGCGCGCGGGCCGCTACGACCTGTAGCGCCGCGTCCCCGCGAAGGCGGATCCCCCAGGGCTGCACCCCTGGGGGATCTTCGCGCCTGCCACCCGTCTCAGGGTGCGACCACCCTACCCGCCCGGTACGGCCGCCCTTTTCCGGCCGCGACGGGATCTGTCGTCGATGATGAGGTCCACCCTGTTTTTAACCGTTATGAGAGTGTCGACGAACGTCTCGCCTTTCAAGCCGTGAAGTTTTCTTCAGTTCGCGGGACGGCCACGCCGAATGTGCGACCATAACTGTGAATCACAGATAGCGACTCGCGAACGTGGACGCTCATATCCCGACGGGGGAGGCGAGCATGACGGAGGCGGAATCGGGGTTCCGGCCCTCCCTGTGCGTGGACCGAGGCGGCTGCGCGGCCATGCGGCTGCCTCCGGACGAGACCATCGCGCACGCGGCGCGCACCGGCACCGGCGAGACGCTGGAGGGGTTCGGCGGCCTGTCCGCCGACACCATCGACAGCGCCACCCTGATGGTCAGCGAGCTGGCCACCAACGCCCTGCGGCACGGCGTCCCGCGCTCGCCCGACGGCACCCCCTCCCCGGCCCGGCCGGTGGAGCTGTGGATCTACGCGCGCCACGGAGCCCACGGGGGCCACGACCGGGACCGTTCCGAGCTGGTCGTCAAGGTCTTCGACGGCTCCCCGGAGTGGCACGGCGCCGCCGCCGCGGGGCCGGACGCCCCGGCGCAGGCCGCTCCCGCGCCGGACTCCCCGGCATCCGCCGTCCCGGCTCAGGCCGACCCGGCGCACACCGCCCCGGCACCGGACGGCGACGACGTCGCCGGCCTTTCCGGAGAGCTCGCCGAGCACGGCCGCGGGCTGCTCATCGTCGACGCGCTGAGCCAGGGCCGCTGGGGTCACCACCTGACCCGTTCGCGGCTGGTCGACCCGGCGGTGCCCGGCAAGGCGACCTGGTTCGGCCTGCCGATCCCGGCGCTGTGCCCGCCCGTGCACACCGGTGCGGCGCGCGCCGCCGAGGACCTGCACGCGCTGCTCGTCCAGCGCGGCATCCGCCGTCTCATCCGGCGGAACGAGCGCGGGCTGTCGGTGCTGTCGGTGGAGCGGGACCTCACCGTGTGGTGCGAGGGAGGATCGTTCCACTGGCGGGTGCCCGGCGGAGGCTTCGCCAGGGTGCCGCGCTCCGACCTCACCGAGGCCTGCGAGCAGATCGTCCAGCTCTACGAGATCCTGTCCCGCGAACGCGCGGGGAGTCTCGACCGCACCGGTTAGGCGCGCGCCCCGGGCCCCTTCCCGCCGTTCGGCGGAGGATTTCCGCCGCGTGGCGCTGTCGGCATACCCTCGCGGGGGCGAGCATGGCATGGATCACACCGGTGCCGCGCCCGCACGGCGGCGTCCCGAGACAGGAGAAGCGATGACCACCCCGACCTCCTCCTCCCAGCAGCCCGCCCCCGCCGCGGACGGCGCTCCGCCGCCGCCCCCGTTCGAGCCGGAACTGGCCGCCGCGCTGGAGATCATCAGCGCGGCACTGCCGTCCGCCATCACCGCGGAGGTGCTGCCGATGCTGCGCCAGGGCGGGACGATGCCCCGGGTCACCGACGACGAGCTGCGCCGGGACGGCGCCTTCGAGGTGGTGGAACGCGCCGTGCCCGGTCCCGCGGGAGCGCCGGACGTCTCCCTGCTGATCTGCACCCCCACCGGCTTCGAGGGGCCGCTCCCGGCGGTCTACTACGTGCACGGCGGCGGGATGATCATGGGTGACAACCGGATGGGCCTCGGCGAGGTGCTGGACTGGGCGCAGGAACTGGGCCTGGTGGCGGTGTCGGTGGAGTACCGGCTGGCCCCCGAGCATCCGCACCCGGCACCCGTCGAGGACTGCTACGCGGGCCTGGTGTGGACGGCCGGGCACGCCGCCGAGCTGGGCGCCGACCCCGCGCGGATCATCGTGGCCGGCACCAGCGCCGGCGGCGGGCTGGCCGCCTCGCTGGCGCTGCTGGCCCGCGACCGGGGCGGCCCCGCGCTCGCCGCGCAGGTGCTGATGTGCCCGATGCTGGACGACCGCAACGACAGCGTGTCGACCCGGCAGATGGCCGGCCGTGGCGTCTGGGACCGCACGGCCAACGACACCGGCTGGACGGCGCTGCTCGGCGACGCCAGGGGCGGCCCCGGGGTGTCGCCCTACGCGGCCGCGGCCCGCGCCGAGGACCTCTCGGGGTTGCCGCCGGCGTTCATCGACGTAGGCTCGGCTGAGACCTTCCGGGACGAGGACGTCGCCTACGCGGCGCGGCTGTGGCAGGCCGGCGGGCAGGCCGAGCTGCACGTGTGGCCCGGCGGCTTCCACGGCTTCGACATGATGGCGCCGCAGGCCGCCCTCTCCCAGGAGGCGCGCGAGGCGCGGGTGCGCTGGCTCCGCAGGCTGCTGGGGGTCTGAGGTCTGAGGCCCGGCACCCGGCCGGCCGGGACGGTGAGGACGGGTGAGGGCGTGTCAGGACGTGTGACGCGGTGAAGGAGCTGGCCGGGCGGCTGGAGGCGCTGGACCCCGACGCCGGCGCGGCGCTCCAGGTGATCGCGTACTACGACCGGCTGGTCGAGGGCCGGGCCGGGCTGGAGGCGCTGGTGCGCGGCGCCGCCGTGCTGACCGGCCGTCCCGCCCGCCTGGTGGACGAGACGCGGCGGGTGCGGATCCGGGTGGACCCCGGCGGGCGGCGCGCCGACGGCGCCGGTCCGCCGCCCGCCGGGGCCGGGTGGCCGTCCGCCCCGCTGGAGGCCGGCGGTCCGCCCGCGCTGTGGCTGGAGGGGCCCGGCCCGGCCGGGGTGGTGGAGGCGATGGTCCTGGAGCGGGCCTCGACCGCGATCCGCGCCGTCCTCGAACGCACCCGCGGCAAGGTCCCGGCCGCCGGCCACGACCAGGCGATGGTCGAGACCGTGCTGGATCCGGCGGCGCCCGCCGTGGCCCGGCTGCGCGCCGCCCGGCGGCTGGGCCTCGACCCGCGCGGCCGGGCCCGGGCCCTGGCGATGGCGGGCGGGGTCCCCGCGATCGAACCCGTGCCCGGAACGGCCGGGTCCACCGGCGGGCGGGCCGCCGCGCCGGACGGGACGCGCCGTACCGGGATCGGCCCCGAGGTGCCGGTCCTCGACCTGCCCGTGTCCCACCGGGAGGCGCTGACCGCGCTGCGCCTGACCGCCGAGGGCACCGAGCGGGATCCCGGGCCGCGGGTCGTCCACGCCGACCGGCTGGGCGGGCTCGCGGTGCTCGCCGCCGCGGTGGGCCCGGACACCGAGCCCGTTCCGGACGTGCGCGCGCTCGAGCGCGCGGCGGCGTCCGCCCCCTGGATGCTGGCCGTGCTGGACGCGGTCGCCTCCGCGCGCAGCCTGCGCGGCGCGGCCGAGGAGATGGCGATCCACCACTCGACGCTCCAGGACCGGCTGGCGCACGCCGAGTCGCTGCTCGGCTGGTCGGTGCACGAGCCGCAGGGGCGGCTGCGGCTGCAGCTCGCCCTGGCCCTGCGCCGCCTGCACCGCAACACTTCCTGACCTGTCGGGCTCGAACCTGTTTACCGCTGGATGCGTACACCTTGATGGTTTGCGGTACGGGTGGCCGAGTCCTCGGCACGGCCTCGGGTATGGCAGCAGGGGTGAGTGCAGTGGAACCAGGACTCAGACTCACCGAGCGCTACCGGCTGGTGGAGCGCCTGGACGGCGGCGGGACGGGACACGTCTGGCGCGCCTGGGACGAGGCGCTCAACCGCCCGGTGGCCGTCAGGATCCCCGGGTTCGCACGGGTGGGCGGCGGGAGCGGCCGGCCCGGCCCCCCGCACGCGCGGGTGGTGGACCGCGTGGTGAACGCGGTCCGGATCACCCACCCCGCGTTCGTGACCGTCTACGACTGCGACCGCACCCGCGACGGCGACGGCCGCCAGGTGTCCTACATCGTGACCGCGTTCCTGGACGGCGAGACGCTGGCGGAGCGGATCGCCCGGGGGACGCCGCCCGTGCCGGAGGCGCTGGAGTGCTGCGCGCAGGTGGCCGCGGCGCTGGCCGCCGCGCACGCGGCGGGGGTGGCGCACGGCGACCTGCGGCCGGAGAAGGTGTTCCTCACCCCCGACGGGGTGCGGATCGTGGGCCTGGGCATGGCCTCGCACGGCGCCCCCGCACGGGGCGGCGGCGCGGCCCCCGAGGCCGGCCAGGCCGCGGACGTGCTGGCGCTCGGCGACCTGCTGGGCGCGTGCCTGCCGGAGCCCCCCGCGGAAGACTCGGCCGGCGGCTCGGCGGAGGGCTCGGCAGAGGACGCGGCAGAGGGCTCGGCGCCCGAGACGCCCGAGGAGGTCGTGCGGCTCGGTGCGCTGTGCCGTTCGCCCGACCCCGCCGCGCGTCCGGCGGCGGCCCGCGCCGCGGAGATCCTCGCCGGGGCGCTGGGGAGGGAGCCGGGCGCGGACGGTGAGCCCGTGCTCCCCGCCTCCCCCGGCGGCCCGGGGCCGTCCGACGCCACCGCGGTCCTCGACCGCCCGGAGGACCTGGAGTCCCGGCAGGCCGACGCGCCGGAGCGCCCGTCCCGGAGCCGGTCCCCGGCCCTGGACGGCGACCGGGCGGCGGTGTTCCGGGTGGCGGTCGCCGTGACGCTGGCCGCGGCGTCGCTGGCCGCGATCCTGGTGGTCGCCGGCCGCGGCTCGTTGCCCGGTCCGTCCCCGGGTCAGGGCGGCTCGGCGCCGCCGCTGCCGGCGCCCGCGTCACCGCGCGGCGCGGAACCCACCGAGACCGCGCCGCCGGGTCCCACGCCGGACCCGGCGCCGGAGGTGTTCGCGACGCTGGGACGGCTGCAGCCGATCGTCGACCGGGGGCAGGCGTCCGGCGCGATCCGTTCCGACGTGGCCGTCGACCTGAACAACTTGATCACCAACCTGCGCAACGACCTCGCCTCGGGACGCACCGGCGACGCCCCGCTCAAGCTGGCGCAGCTCCGCGAGAAGATCGAGACCCGGCTGCGCGAGCGCGCGCTGGACGACGAGGTCGCGGCCCGCATGACCGACGTGCTGTCGAACACCGCCGCGCCCTGAGCCCCGACGGTCAGGACGCGCCGCCGGGGTCGGCGGGGGCGACGATCCGCCAGGCGCGCCCCCGCAGGGTCCAGGAGCGGTGCGTGTAGGGGCCGGTGACCTCGCCGTCGCTGTTGGCCAGGAACTCCTCGCCGGTCACCGTCACGTTCCGGGCGGTGGTGTGGATCACGTCGTCGCGCTGCCGGTGCGTGCCGCGGCGCAGGCCGAGCGCGTAGCCGACCCGGGCGAACGGCCCGGTCGCGGCGGAGATCACCAGCTCCAGCCGGCCGTCGGCGGGATGCCCGTCGGCCGCGAGCTGGGCGCTGCCCCCGGCGATGCCGGAGGCGTTGCTCAGCGCGACCATCAGGAACCGGCCCTCCTGGACCGGCTCGCCGTCCGCGCCGACCCGGAGCCGCCAGCCGGACTCGCGCAGCCCGGCCAGGACCGCGCCGAGCGGGAACGCGGCCGCCTTCAGGTACGGCTTGAAGCGCGTCGCGCTGCGCGCCGCGACCGCGCCGATCCCGACGTGCACCGCGTTGAGGACGACGCCGCCGTCCTCGTCGACGAGCAGGTCGAGGTCGCGGGTCGTGCCGCCGAGCAGCAGCCGGGCGGCGCGTTCCGGCTCCAGCGGGATGCCGAGGTTGCGGGCCAGGTCGTTGCCGGTGCCCATGGGCAGGAGGCCGACCGTCCAGCGGTCGAGCTCGCCCCGGGCGTGCAGCGCGGCCACCAGCCCGTGGATCGAGCCGTCGCCGCCCGCGGCGACCACCAGCGGGCGCCCGCCCGGACCGTGCGCGCCGCCGAGGCCGGCGGCGTGCTCGTCCAGCGCGCGGTCGATGTCCTCCGGCGACCGGCTCGGCTGGACGATCACCTCGCCGCCGCCCTCGCTCCGCAGCAGCCCGGCGACGCGCTCGACGGTCTCGGCGTCGTGCGTCCCCGCGTTGGCGTTGGTGAAGATCAGCATCGGGTGCTCAGCTCGCCTCCGTGTCAACTCGCCCGTGTCAACTCGCCCCGTGTCAACTCGCCCCGTGTCAACTCGCCTCGGTGACCGACTCCTGGCGCCACGACCATCCGCGCCGGATCTCCTCGGCCGCCTCGCGCACCAGCGCGCGGTAACGGTCGACGGCCTCCGGCGTGAACCGGTAGCGGGGCCCGCAGATGCTGATCGAGCCGTGCACCTCGCCGTCGGGGCCGATGAGCGGGGCGGCGACCGAGCCGGCGTCGGCCTGCCGCTCGCCCAGCGACACCGCCACCCCCTCGGCGGCGACCGCGGCCAGCTCCTCGCGCAGCGCCGCCTCGTCGGTGACGGTGCGCTCGGTCAGCGCGGCCAGCGGCCGGGCCAGCACCGCCTCGCGCCGCTCCGCCGGCAGGAACGCCAAGATGATCTTGCCGGAGGACCCGGCGTGCAGCGGGAACCGGGTGCCCAGGTCGACCGTCATCTTGATCTCGCGCGGGCTCTCGAACTGGTCGAGGTAGACCCGCTCGTCCCCGACCAGCCCGGACAGCGTGGTGGTCTCGCCCGTCTCCTCCCGCAGCCGGCGCAGCACGGGGGTGGCCGCGGCGCGGGCGTCGAACCGGCGCAGCGCGCTGGCGCCCAGCGCCACGGCGGCGGGCCCGAGCCGGTAGCCCGGCACGCCCTCGTCGGTGGCCAGGACCTCCCGGGACACCAGCGACTGCAGGATGCGGTACACGACCGCCTTGGAGATGCCCAGCTCGCGGCTGATCGCGCTCACGCCGAGGTAGCGCGGCCCCCCGGCGAACAGCAGCAGCACGTCGGCGACCCGCGCGGCCGCCTCGGTCCCGACGTTGTCGGCGCCGGGGGCGGCCTTGCGCACGGTCGTGCTCCTGTTCGTCACGGCAAGATCCTAGGGCGGGCGGGACCCTGCGGGCGGCTCAGCGTCCGCGCCGCAGGTAGCGGCCGGCGGGGTCGCCGGTGATCGCGCCGTCGGCGTACACCCGGTGGCCGCGCACGAACGTGTCGGTGACCTTGGCCGTCATGGCGAACCCCTCGAACGGCGTGTACTCCTGGGTGGACTCGGAGTCGGCGGCGCGGACCGTCCAGTTCACGTCCGGGTCGACCAGGGCGATGTCGGCGTCGTACCCCTCGGCGATCGTGCCCTTCTTCAGCAGGCCGTAGCGCCGCGCGGGGTTCCACGAGGTGAGCCGGGCGACCTGCTGCGGCGACAGGCCGCGCTTGGCGCCCTCGCCGACCAGGCCGGGCAGCAGGTACTCGGCGCCGCCGAAGCCCGACTTGGCCAGGAAGATGTCGTCGCGGTCGGCGCCGAACTTCATCTCGTCGCGGCAGCAGGCGTGGTCGCTGACGACCCAGTCGACCTCGCCGGCCAGGACGTGCCGCCACAGCGCCTCCACGTCCTCCCGCTCGCGCAGCGGCGGGTTGACCTTGCCGCCCAGGCCGTGCGCGGTGTCGACGTCGGCCAGCAGGTGCCCGATGGTCACCTCGCGGCGGAAGTCGATGTGCGGGAACGCCGACGCCATGGTCAGCGCGGCCGACACCGCCTTCTCCGAGGACAGGTGGAGGAGGTTGATGTTGGGCAGGCCGGTCTCGTGCGCCAGGTAGGAGGCGATGGTGACCGCCAGGCCCTCCGAGTGCGGCGGACGGGACGCGCTGTAGGCGCGCAGGCCGGTCAGCGCCCCCTCCCGCTCGACCATCTTCGTGTACGCCGTCATGATCTCGGCGGTCTCGCAGTGCAGCGACAGCGACAGGTGGTCGGCGTAGGCGGGGAGGGCCTCCCGCGCCCGCTGCAGGCCGCGCATGACGAACTCGAAGTGGGCCAGGTCGTAGCGCTCGTCCGGCGGGATCATCAGGAAGTCGCTCTGCGAGGCGGACCGGCCGTGCAGGCCGTGCGACCCGTAGAACATGAAGATCTTGAACGAGGTGACCCCGTGCTCCTCCACCAGGTAGGGGATCTCGTCGATGTGCTCGGCCATCATCGGGGCCAGGTGGAAGGCGTAGTCCACGTACGCGCGGCCCTCGGCGGCGGCCAGCACCTCGGGGAAGAAGTCGCGGTAGGAGCCGCCCTTGTTCAGGTAGTACTGGCCGGTCCGCATGTAGGTCAGCGCGGTCGTCACGCCGCCCTGGGCGGCGGCGCGGCTCTCGGTGCGGGTGTCGGTGGACAGCTCGTTGTAGATGCCCCAGTGCTGGTGGGCGTCCACGACCCCGGGGAAGGCCAGCCGGCCGCGGCCGTCGACCACGGTGGCCGCGTCGTCGTCCGGGAGGCCGGGCGCGACCCGGGTGATGGCACCGTCGTTCACGGCGATGTCGAGGGCCTCCGGCCGGGTCCCGTCGGCGTCGTCGGGACGGACCACCCGGACGTTCTTGATCAGTAGTTCGGTCGTCGCCATGAGAGCTCCTCCGCGTTCGAGGTCAGGGTAGGTCGGGTCAGGGTGTGCGGCGTCCGGCCGCCGCGGTCGCCGCACGGGCTGCGGCGTCGGCGGCCAGGTAGGCCAGGCCGAAGGCGGGCAGCAGGCCGTTGCCGGGCAGGTAGCCCGCGGCGCCGTGCCCGGAGATGCCCGCGGCGGCGCCGCCCGCCGCGTAGAGGCCGGGGATGGGACGGTCGTCCGCGCCGACCACGGAGGCGTGCTCGTCCACGATCAGGCCACCCTGGGTGTGGAACAGCGCCGGGACGACGCGCACGGCCGCGTAGCGGGAGGCCAGCGGGCGTTCCCAGTTGGTGCGGCCGAACGGGTCGTCCCGCTCGCCGCGCGCGATGGCCGCCGCCGTCTCCAGCTCCTCGGCCAGGGCTTCGGCGGGCAGCCCGGTGGCCTCGGCCAGCCCGGCCGCGTCGTCGGCCCACACCAGCACGCCGGACTCCACGGTGTCGCGGAAGTCCTGGAACGCCTGGCACTGCTCGTGGATCACCTCGTCCAGCACGATCCAGCCGGTCGCGCCGGGACGGGCGGCCAGCTCGGCGGCGTACTCGGAGTAGCCGCGGGTCTCGTCGCCGAACCGGCGGCCGAGCCGGTCGACCAGGATCCCCCCGTGGATGATCGTGGCCCAGCCGACCAGGGTGCCCGCGCCCGCGGCGACCGCGCCGTGGCCCTGGTAGGCGTCCAGGAAGCCGGCGGCGGCGCCGAGCCGCTCCCCGATCCGCAGCGCGTCGCCGAGCGAGTGCTCGCCGCCGTGGTAGAGCGCCCCGGCGATCTCGGGCAGGTGCCGGGCGACCAGGTCGCGGTCGGCGCCGAACCCGTTGGTGGCCAGCAGCACGGCCCGGGCCGGGATCTCCTCCTCGGTCCCGTCCGGGTAGCGGACGACGGCGGCGGCCACCGCCCCGCCGTCCCCGGTGCGGACGTCCACGAGCCGGGCCGGGACGAGCATGTCGATCAGGGGGTTCTCGGCGGCCCTGCGGGCCAGGTGGTCGATCACGCGCGAGCCGTGCCGGCCGGGGATGGAGTGGCAGCGCGGCACGGAGTGGCCGGGGTAGTTGAAGTCGGTGACCAGCGACATCGGCAGGCCCACCGAGTCGGCCAGCCACTCCACCAGCGGCGCGCCGACCTCGGCGAGGGTGCGGGCGAGCCGCGGGTCGGCCTCCCCCTTGGTCTTGGCCATGACGTCGGCGACGAACCGCTCCGGGGAGTCGTCGATCCCCGCCTCGGCCTGCCAGCGCGAGCCGGGTCCGGGGAACATCGCCGTGGACATGGAGGTGTTGTTGCCGCGCCGGTAGTGCTCGCTGGACTCGACGACCAGCACGCTCAGCCCGTGCTCGGCGGCGCGCAGCGCGCCCGCCAGGCCGCCGCCCGCCCCGGCGACGACCAGGTCGACCGCGTCGCCGCCGCCGCTCATGCCGCCGCCTCGGCGACGAGCAGGCGGAGGGCCAGCTCGGTCGGGTCGACGATCCGGGCGGCCAGGTCGGCATCATTCTGGGGGGACGACCCCCCAGACCCCCGGGCAACTGCCGGGCCGACATTCCTCGCTTCGCTGCGGATGTCGGCCGGGACGACGTCCACGGCCGAGCAGCCGTTGATCACCGCGGTGGCGCCGGCGGCGGCCAGGGCGCGGACGGCGCCGCCGAGCGCGGCGTTCCACGCGCCGGTGTCGGCGATCGCCTCGAAGGGCAGCTCGAGCACCTCGACGCCCGCCGTGTACGGGCCCAGCCCGTACACGGTGAGGCGGCGGGCCAGCTCGTCCCCGATGGCCGGGTTGCGCACGACCGCGCCGAACCGGACGCCCTTGGCCGCAAGGTGCATCGCGCTGAGTTTCAGCAGCCCGTGCACCGGCGGCGTCCCCCCGGTCACCGCAGGGGCCACCGCGTCGGGCACGGCCGGGTCGAGGACGCAGTCGGGGAACGCGGCGTCCCAGGCCGTGCCGTCCCCGGCCTCCCTCGCCAGCGCCGCGGCGACCTCGCGCTCGGACACGCGGACGTCGCCGCCGGTGTCCAGCGACCCGGGGGCGGCGGGGCCCACGTCCCGCAACTCGACGCGCAGGCCGGGCGGCGCGAGCCGGTCGTAACGGTCCTGCCGCCTGCGGATCTCCTCCGCCGGCAGGTGGATGGGCGTCACCGCGAGGGCACGCATCAGCTCTGCTCCTTCTCCTCTTCTCCCGCGAGGGCGCGCAGGGCGTCGCCCACCTGAGGCATGCCGGGCAGCTCGCGGGAGGTCCGCACGGCGTCGTCGATCAGCCCGGGCCGCTCCGGCAGCCACGCCCGCAGCAGCGCGACCACCTCCGCCTCCCCGAGCGGGTGGTGGTCGGCGTCCCCGACCGGGTTGGGCACCTCCCGGACGGCCCGCGTCCCGTCCTCGAACGCGACCGTGACGCGGGCGGCGCGCTCGTCGGGAAGCCGCGCCGTCAGGTCGCCGGCGGCGGCGACCCGGACCCGCCGGGCCAGCGCGGCCACGTCGGGACGGTCCAGCGGCGAGCGCGGCCCCACCTCTCCGGTGAGGGCGGCGGCCGCCACGACGTAGGGCGTGGAGAACATCGCCGACAGCCGGTTGTCCCAGCCGGTCCGCGCCAGGCCCGCGCCCAGCGCGTGCGTCTCGACCAGGATCTCCGCGATCGGGCGGGCGGCCAGGCCGGTCTCCGCGGCCAGCGCGAGCACGGCGTCGGCCGCCGGGTGGGTGAACGAGCAGGACGCGTGCCGCTTGAAGTAGCCGCGCGTGATGTCCCACCGCTCGCCCAGCCCGCCGGTCAGCTCGGCGGGGTCGAACTCGCCGAGCAGCGTGCCCAGCGAGAGCGCGGCCGTGCCCGTGTTGCGGGCCGCCCCCGCCGCCGCCATCCGGGCCGCGACGAGACCGGAGAGGTTCGCCGCGCCCATCCAGGCGTCCCGCACGGGGTTGCCCGACGTCGCCGAGTCGAAGTGCCCGGCGATCGGCATCCCGGCGGCGGTGTCGATGGCGGCGGCGGTCGCGTCCGCGTCCAGGCCGAGCAGCCGCGCGCACCCGGCCGCCGCGCCCGCCACGCCCCAGCTGCCGTGCGGATGCGCCCCCGGCCGCAGCCGGGTGGCGCGGCCGAAGCGCGCCGCGACCTCGTAGGCGGCCAGCAGCGCGGCGGCGGTGTCGGCGCCGGTGGCGTCCCGCTCGGCGGCCAGCGCCAGCACCGCGGGGAAGCCGTGCGCGGCGGGATGGCCCTTGGCGTACTTGTTGCCCTCGTCCAGTTCGAGGGCGACCAGCGCCATCGCGCCGAGCCAGGCCGCGGCGTCGGACGTCGCCAGCCGGCCCGCGCCGATCAGCGGGGAGCGGCCCGGCGGGGCGTTCCAGGCGTCGCGCAGCGCGCGATGCTCCGGCAGGCCCGCGCCCACCGCCGTCACGCCCACCACGTCCAGCAGGACCAGCGACAGCCGTTCGACCACCCCGTCCGGGACGTCGTCGAGCACCAGGCCCGACACCCACGCCCCGAGCCCGGCCGTTGCCTCCCTCGCCTTCTGCGGTGTCACAGGCCCAGATACGCCTTCCGCACCTCGGCGGAGCCGGACAGCTCCTCGCCGGTGCCCTCCAGGACCGTCGACCCGCTCTCCAGCACGTACGCCCGGTCGGCGATGGCCAGGGCCTGCTTGGCGTTCTGCTCCACCAGCAGGACCGCGACGCCGCCGTCCCGGATCCTCCGGACCGCCTCCAGCATCGTCCAGGTCAGCTTGGGCGACAGCCCGGTGGACGGCTCGTCCAGCATCAGCAGCCGCGGGCCCGCCATCAGCGCCCGGGCGATCGCCAGCATCTGCTGCTGCCCGCCGCTGAAGGTCTGCGCGATCTGCGTCCGGCGCTCGGCCAGCACGGGGAACAGCTCGTACACCTCGCGCAGGCTCTTCTCCGCCTGGGCCGCCGAACGGGTCCACGCGCCCATCCGAAGGTTCTCCTCGACGGTGAGCGTGCCGAACAGCGCGCGGTCCTCGGGCACGTGCACCAGGCCGTCCCGGACGAGCTGGTCGGGGCGGCGGCCCGCCGTCGGCGCGCCGTCGAAGGTGATCGTGCCGGACAGGGGGCGCAGCATCCCGCAGACGGTGCGCAGCGTCGTGGTCTTGCCCGCGCCGTTGGCGCCGACCAGCGCCACGATCTCGCCCTCGCCCAGGCGCAGGTCGATGTCGTGCAGGATCCGCATGCGCCCGTACCCGGCGCAGACCTTGTCAAGAGCCAGCATCGGTCGCCTCCTCACGGCCGGCCTGATCGCCCGGCTCCCCGGCCGGTTCCCCGGTGGTCGGCTCCTCGCCCAGATAGGCGTCGATGACGCGCGGGTCGCTGGTGACCTCCTCCGGTGCCCCGGCCGCCAGCACCCGCCCCTGGTCCAGCACCAGCACCCGGTCCGCCAGCCGCATCACCGCGGCCATGATGTGTTCGATGAACAGCAGCGTCGTGCCGTCCCGCTCGCGCAGCCCGGCCAGCAGGTCCAG
The DNA here is from genome assembly GCF_055379765.1 of Actinomadura rugatobispora. NCBI lineage: Bacteria > Bacillati > Actinomycetota > Actinomycetes > Streptosporangiales > Thermomonosporaceae > Actinomadura > Actinomadura rugatobispora. Next base: position 12,100,962 of record NZ_AP029191.1, read on the forward strand.
CACGGGCTCGCGCTCGGCGGGGACCAGCCCGGCCAGCACCTCGTCCAGCAGCAGCACCTTCGGCCGCATCGCCAGCGCCCGCGCCAGCTCCAGCCGCTTGAGCCCGGCGGTCGGCAGCTCGGTCGCGCGGCGGTGCGCGTACGGGCCCAGCCCGACCCGCTCCACCACGTCCAGCGACCGCTCCCGCAGGGTGCGGGCGGACAGCCGCTCGTGCTGGGCGGCCAGCGCCACGTTCTCCGCCACCGTCATGCTGCCGAACGGCCGCATCAGCTGGAACGTGCGGACCATGCCGGCCCGCGCGATCCGGTCGGGCGCGGCGCCGGTGACGTCCCGGCCGTCGAAGACGACCCGGCCGGTGTCGGGGGCCAGCGCCCCGCTGACCACGTTGAACAGGGTGGTCTTGCCGGCGCCGTTGGGCCCGATGATGCCGAGGATCTCGCCCTCGGCGGCCTCGAACTCCACCTCCGCCAGGGCGTGCAGCCCGCGGAAGGACTTGCCGACGCCCGTGGCCCGGACGATGGGCCCCGCCGTGCCGCTCATCGCCGCCGCCTCTCTCTGCTCGCCGAGATGATCGTCCCGACGATCCCCTTGGGCAGCAGCCGCACGATGAGGATCAGCAGGATCGCGTACAGCACCACGTCCAGCCCGCTGCGGCCCTGCAGGAACGACAGGAAGTCCGGGGGCGTGCGCAGCAGGGTGGCGGTCACGTCGTTCAGCGAGCCGACGATGACCGCGCCCACCACCGGGCCCCAGATCGTGCCGATGCCGCCGATGACGACGGTCACGATGGCCTGGATGGACACCGCCGACCCGAACGCCAGGTCCGGGTTCACGAACAGGTAGTACTGCGTGTAGAAGGCGCCCGCCACGGCGGTGATCGCCGCCGACAGCGCCACCGTGACCAGCTTGTAGCGCATCACCGGGGTGCCCAGCGCCGCCGCGGCCACCTCGTCGTCGCGGATCGCGGTGACGTACCGGCCGGTCCTGGAGTGCAGGAACGCGATGCTGGCCGCGACCGCCGCGCCCGCCAGCGCCAGCGCGAGCCAGAAGTAGGCGTGCGAGTCGGCCGGGAACTGGATCAGCGGGAGCGAGGAGCCCTGGATCAGCGGCACGGTGAACCCGACCGCCTTGTTGGTGATCTCGCTGCTGTTGACGACCAGCCGGAGCATCTCGGCGAACGCGAAGGTGGCCAGCGCGAAGTAGGCGCCGCGCAGCTTGTAGCGGAAGGCGAAGTAGCCGATCAGCACCGCCACCGCGGCGGCCACCGCCATCCCGGCCAGCATCCCGATCCACGGCGAGACGCCGTGCTCGACCAGCAGGTAGGCGCTGGTGTACGCGCCGAGCCCGAAGAACGCGGCGTGCCCGAAGCTGAACATGCCGCCGAAGCCGCTCATGATGTTCCAGCCGACGGCCATCAGCAGGAAGATCAGGATCCGGACCGCCACCGCGCCCTGCGCGGGCGGCAGCACCAGCGGCAGCGGGATCGCGACCAGCAGCAGCACCAGCAGGACCGCGAGCTGCCGGTTCTGCGGCCGCAGCGGCGGGGCCTTGACGGCGCGGGCCGTCCCGCCCGCTCCCCCGGCGGGGCCCGGACGCTCGGCCAGCGTGACACCGCCGCTCATGACGCGTCCCTCCGTCCGAACAGGCCCTGCGGGCGCAGGAAGAGGACCAGCACGAACACCACGAACACGCCCAGCAGCGAGCTCTGGCCGCCCATGTAGATGGTGGTGAGCTGCTCGACCAGGCCGATCAGCAGCCCGCCGACCAGCGCGCCGGCCACGTTGCCCATGCCGCCGAGCACGACCACCACGAACGCGGTGATGTTGAACTGCTCGCCGAGCGTGGGCGTCACCGTCACCAGCGGCGCGGCAAGCACCGCCGCCGCGCCCGCGCAGGCGGTGCCGATGGCGAAGGTGAGGGTGTGGATGCCGCGGACGTTGATGCCGACCAGGCGGGCGCCGTCGGTGTTGGCCGCGACCGCGCGGATCGCGGTGCCCAGGCGGGTGCGGCGCAGCAGCCAGAACAGCGCGGCGCCCAGAGCCAGCGCGCCCAGGAAGGCGTACAGGCGGGCGCCCGACACCACCGCGCCGAACATCGAGAACTGGAAGTCGCCGGGCAGCGGGACGTTCTTGGGCTCGGCGCCGAAGAACATCAGCAGCCCGTTCTCCAGCAGCAGCGACAGGCCCAGCGTGATCAGCAGCTGGTTCTCCAGCGAGCCGCCGCCCGCCCCGCTCAGCAGCCCGCGGTGCACGGCGGCGCCCAGCAGGAACAGCGCCGGCACGGCCACCAGCAGGGTGAGGTAGGGGTGCAGGCCGGTCGCCTGGATCACCCCGAACGACAGGAACATCGCCACCGCCAGCAGCGCGCCGTGCGCGAAGTTGACGATGTCGAGCACGCCGAAGATCAGCGTCAGGCCCATCGCGATCAGCCCGTACAGCCCGCCCATCAGCAGGCCGGTGACCACCGACTGCCACACCACCAGCCCGCTGCCGGACTGGAGGAGCGCGACCACGATCGCGACGGCGACCGCCCCGGCGGGGACGGCGGCGCGCCTGAGCAGGGCCGCGGTGCCGCCGCCGGCCCGGGCCGGGCCCGGGGGATCGAGGATCTCGGCGGGTTCCTTCTCGGCGGCGAGCGCCGCCCCTTCGCTGTGCGTCATGGCCGCCACGTCACCGAGTAGTCGGGCTGGGATTCGGCTTTCTCCGGGGGGTGAACCTGTTTCACCTGGCCTCCCTGGACCTGCATAAGGACGGGTGCGGCGTTGGTGTTGTCGCCGTTGGGCGCGAACGTGATCGGGCCGTTGCCCACCGTCAGCGGCGCGACCTGGGAGGCGCGGACGGCCTCGCGGATCCTGACCGGGTCGGTGCTGCCCGACCGCTCGACGGCCTGCGCGATCACCTGGACCGCGTCGTAGGCGAGCACCGCGCCGGTGCGCATCGGGGCGCCGTAGCGGCGCTGGTACTCCTCCCGCAGCCTGGTGGTGCGCGGGTTCTTGGCGTCGAAGTGGTAGTTGGTGCTGAAGATCCGCTCGCCCAGCGCGCCCGCGTCGGTGACGAACTTGGGCTGGTCGAAGGCGCCGTTGGACACGCCCCAGACCGCGTCCAGCGGCGGCTTGACCGCGTTGATCGCCTTGGCGGCCAGCAGGCTGTCGCGGTAGTAGCCGATCGCCACCAGCACGTTGGCCCCCGACGCCTTCACCTGGGTGACCTGCGCGGTGAGGTCGGAGGTGGTGAGGGCGTCGTAGCTGATGTTGGGGCCGATCGGCAGGCCGAGGCCCTTGGCGGCCTCGACGAACGCCTCGGCGGCGCCGGTGCCGAAGTCGGTCTGCTCGTGCAGGATCGCCACCTTGCGCACCGGCTTGCCGGCCTTGTCCGCCACCTCCTTGAGGTAGCGCGCCGCGGCGGTCGAGATCGCCCTGCTGCCGGGCTGCACGCGGAAGGAGTAGCGGTAGCCGTTGGCGAAGATCGCGTCGGAGGCCGTGACGTCCATGACGAACGGCACCCGGTTGCGCTCGGCGACCACGGCCACGTTGGTGCTGACGGCGCTCTGGTACGTGCCGGTGAACCCGACCACGCCCTCGGAGATCAGCCGCTGCGCCTCGCTCTGGCCGACCTCCGCCTTGCCCTGGGTGTCGCCCTTGAGCAGTTCGACCTCGCGGCCGCCCAGGGACTTGATGCCGCCCGCGGCGTTGATGGCCTCGACGGCCATCTCGGCACCGCGGCGCATCTGCTGGCCGTCCACGGCGTTGGCGCCGCTGACCGGGTGCAGCGCGCCGATCTTGACCGGGCCCTCGTCGCGGCCGGCCGCGGCGCCCGCGGCGCCGGAGGGCGCCGAGCCCCCGCAGCCGGCGAGGCCGAGCGCGAGCGCGCATGCGCCCAGCCACGCGAGGGGCCCTCGCAGGGCCCCCTGGCGTGGCGCTGCGCCGAGCTTCTTAGCGGACATTCCACCTCTCTCCGCCGGACCGTCTCCGGACGTGCATCGGATCCCGTTCCCGCTCCTCCTGGCGTTCCGCTTAGAGGAACACACCTCCGATGTCCGGTTATGGTGGCACCGGTCCCGTTGCTCGGTCAATACTTCCCGGTCACTTGACTGCCATCTCGGACCAGTGCGAAGTTGGGGATGGCCGCCCGAGCGGGGCCCGCACCATGTTGTTTACTATCGTTTCTCTAAGCGAAACATGTGGACACGGTCCCAGCGTCCCGGCCCCGAAGGACGGGGACGGGGGACCGACACGAAAGGCAGGTATGCCCTATGACGGGGGCTTTGTCCGGAATCCGGGTCCTCGACACCGCCACGCTCTTCGCCGGTCCGCTGGCCGCGACGCTGCTCGCCGACTACGGGGCCGAGGTCATCAAGATCGAGCACCCCCGCGGCGACCCGGTGCGCACCCACGGCGCCCAGCGCGACGGCGTCGGCCTGTGGTGGAAGATGCTCGGCCGCGGCAAGAAGACGGTCACCCTCTACCTCGGCTCCCCCGAGGGGCAGGAGCTCTTCCGCCGGCTGGCCGCCGACGCCGACGTGGTGATCGAGAACTTCCGGCCCGGCACGCTGGAGCGCTGGGGCCTCGGCTACGACGACCTCCGCGAGATCAACCCCCGGCTGGTGCTGGCCCGGGTCACCGGGTTCGGGCAGACCGGCCCGTACGCCAAGCGCCCCGGGTTCGGCACGCTCGCCGAGGCGATGAGCGGGTTCGCCGCCATCACCGGCGAGCCGGACGGTCCGCCGACCCTGCCGCCGTTCGGGCTCGCCGACGGCATCGCCGCGCTGACCACCGCGTTCGCGGTCATGACCGCGCTGCGGGCGCGCGAGGAGACCGGCCGCGGCCAGCAGATCGACCTGGCGATCATCGAGCCGATCCTCACCCTGCTCGGCCCCCAGATCATCACCTACGACCAGCTCGGCGAGCTCCAGAAGCGCACCGGCAACCGGTCCCACAACAACGCGCCCCGCAACACCTACCGCACCCGCGACGGCAGGTGGGTCGCGGTCTCCACCAGCGCCCAGTCGATCGCCGAACGGGTGATGCGGCTGGTCGGGCGGCCCGAGTTCATCGACGAGCCCTGGTTCGCCTCCGGCGCGCAGCGCGCCGAGCACGCCGACGAGCTCGACGAGGCCGTCGGCTCCTGGATCGCCGGGCGCGACCGCGACGAGGTCGTCAAGGCGTTCGAGGAGGCGCAGGCCGCCGTCGCGCCGATCTACGACGCCGCCGACGTCATGGCCGACCCGCAGTTCGAGGCGCTGGGCACCATCGCCACCGTACCCGACGACGAACTCGGGCCGCTGCGGATGCAGAACGTGCTGTTCCGGCTCTCGGAGACCCCCGGCCGCATCGAGTCGGCGGGCCCGCCGCTGGGCGCGCACACCGCCGAGATCCTCGGCCGCTACGGGGTGGACGAGGCCCGGCTGGCCGAACTGCGCGACAAGGGCGTGGTCCGATGACCGGACCGGCGGGCGGACCCACGGGCGCGCCCGTGCGGAGTTGGCTCTACGTCCCCGGCGACCGCCCGGCCCGGATCGGCAAGGCGCTGGCGAGCCAGGCCGACGCGGTGATCCTCGACCTGGAGGACGCCGTCGCCCCCACGGCCAAGGAGGAGGCGCGGCGCACCGTCCTGGACGCCCTCGCCTCCGGCCCGCCCGCCTACGTGCGGATCAACGCCCCCGGCACCGCGGAGGGGCGGGCCGACATCGAGGCCCTCGCCAAGTCCTCCGCCGCCCCCGCCGGGGTGCGCGTCCCCAAGAGCGAGGACCCGGGCGAGCTCGCCCTCGTCGCCGACGCGCTCGGCGTCCCGGTCTTCCCCGTCCTGGAGTCCGCCCTGGGCGTGGAGAACGCCTTCGCCCTGGCCACGGCCCACCCCCTCGTCGCCGGCATCTCGCTCGGCGAGGCCGACCTCGCCGCCGACCTGCGCGCCACCGGCGCCGAGGGCCTCACCTGGCCCCGCTCCCGGATCGTGGTCGCGGCCCGCGCCGCCGGCCTGCCCAGCCCGGCGCAGAGCGTGTGGACCGCGGTGCGCGACCTGGACGGCCTGCGCGCCGACACCGAGACCGGCCGCCGCGCCGGGTTCTTCGGCCGCTCGGTGATCCACCCCGCGCAGATCCCCGTCGTCCACGAGGTCTGCGCGCCCGACCCCGCGGAGCTGGACCGGGCCCGCGCCCTGGTGGAACGGCTGGAGACCGCGGGCGAGGCGGCCTGGATCGACAGCGACGGACGATTCGTCGACAAGGCGGTCGTGGAGCGGGCCCGCTGGCTCCTCGCGCTCGCCGGCACGGAAGGACACCATTCATGACCGACACCACCGCCCCCGCCCGCCGGGCCCGCGACCCGCTGCTGGCGGCGGTCGCCGGCGGGGTCCGCACCATCGAGCTCGGCCAGCCGCACTTCACCGGCATGCCCTGCTCCCCCAACCACCCCGGGTTCCGGATGACGCTGATCCGGCGGCACGGCGACATGGAGCGCCCGGACGGCGGCTCGGCCGCCAACGAGATCATCGTCACCGGCGGGCACGTGGGCACCCACATCGACGCGCTCTCCCACGTCAGCCACCGCGGCGAGCTGCACGGCGGCGTCGACGCCGCCGAGGCCCAGCGCGGCGGCGCCTTCACCGCGCACGGCGCCGAGAACCTGCCCGGCCTGCTGCGCCGCGGCGTGCTGCTGGACGTCGCCGCCGTGCACGGCGTCCCCACCCTGCCGCCCGGCTACGGCGTGACCGCCGCCGACCTGGACGCGGCCGCCGAACGCGCCGGCGCCGAGCCCGGCGCGGGCGACGTCGCGCTGATCCGCACCGGATGGGCGCGCAACTTCGGCGACACCACCGCCTACCTCGGCAAGGAGACCGGCGTCCCCGGCGCCACCGCGGAGGCCGCGCAGTGGCTGGCCGGGCGCGGCGTCGTGGCCACCGGTGCCGACACCACCGCCTACGAGCAGATCCCCGCGGGCGCCGGGCACGCCGTGCTGCCCGTCCACCGGATCCTGCTGGTCGAGTCGGGGATCTTCATCATGGAGCACCTCAACCTGGAGGCGCTCGCGGACGAGGGCGTGCACGAGTTCGTGTTCGTGCTGGCCCCGCTGCGCATCGTCGGCGGCACCGGCTCTCCCGTGCGGCCGCTCGCGGCGGTGAGCGCGTGACCGGCCCCGCCGACGGCGAGACCCTCGTCCAGCGGCTCGGCGGGTTCGCCGTCGGAGTCCGGGAGCGGGGCCTGCCCGCCGAGCTGCGCGCCGACGCGGCACGCCGCGTCCTGGACGTCCTCGGCAACAGCCTGGCAGCCACCGCCGAACCGCCCGCCCGCGCCGTCGGCGCGCTGATCGCCGAGTGGGGCGGGGCCGGCCGCGCCACCGCGATCGGCACCCCCGGCAAACTGCCCGAACCCAGCGCCGCCCTGCTCAACGGCACCCTCGCCCATTCGCTGGACTTCGACGACACCCACCTGCCGTCCGTGCTGCACCCGTCGGCGTCGGTCGTCCCGGCCGCGCTGGCGGTCGCCGAGTCCCGCGGCGCGAGCGGCGCCGCGCTGCTGGACGCGATCGGCGCGGGCATCGAGATCGCCGTCCGGATCGGCATGGCCGGCTACGACCGCGAGCTGGGCAACTCGGTGTTCTTCGAACGCGGGCTGCACGCCACCGCGATCTGCGGGGCCCTCGGCGGCGCCGCGGCCGGCGCGATGCTGTCCGGCCTGGACGCGGGCGGCGTCGCCGACGCCATCGGGATCGCCGCCAGCATGGGCTCGGGACTGCTGGAGGCCAACCGCACCGGCGGCACCGTCAAGCGGGTGCACTGCGGCTGGGCCGCGCACGGCGCCGTCACCGCCGCCGGGCTCGCCCGCACCGGCCTGACCGGGCCGCCGACCGTGCTGGAGGGACGGTTCGGGCTGCTCCAGGCCTACTGCGGCGACCAGACCGACCCGGACGCGATCACCCGCGGCCTGGGCGAGGACTGGGAGCTGCCGGGGATCTTCTTCAAGCCCTACCCGTGCAACCACTTCACCCACGCCGGGATCGACGCGGCGCTGCGGCTGCGGGCCCGCGGCGTGGACCCGGCGGCGATCGAGTCCATCGAGCTGGGCGCGCCGACCGCCGTGCTCCGCACCATCGGGGAGCCCCGCGCGGACAAGATCAGGCCGAAGTCGGGCTACCACGCGGCCTTCTCCGGCCCGTACACGGTGGCCGCGGCCCTGCTCGGCGGCGGCGGGCTGGGGGTCTTCCACGAGGACTTCACCGACGCGGCCGCCGCGGATCCGGCCCGGCTGGAGCTGGCCGCGAAGGTGCGGTGCGTCCCGGACGCCCGCTGCGACGAGATCTTCCCGCACCAGTTCCCCGCCGTGCTGCGCGTCCGCCTGCGCGACGGGCAGCAGCTGGAGGAACGCGTCGAGGTCAACCGGGGCGGCCCCGGCAACCCGCTGTCGGCCGACGAGCTGGCCACCAAGTTCCGCCTCAACGCCTCCCGCCGCGTCCCTTCGGAGCGCGCCGACCGGATCACCGAGCTGACCTACGGCCTGCCCCGGCTCCCCGACCTCACCCCCTTGGGGGAGGCACTCGTCCCCTGACCCCCTTCCCCTTCGCGCCGCTACCTCCCCGGAGAGGTAGCGGCGCGAAGCCTGTCATGGGCATCGGCAGGCAGCAGGGACCCCGGCCGGAAAACCCCGGTGGCGAGATCCCTCACGTCGATTCGGCGAGAAAGGGTTCCACAAGAGCATGCATGTGGCGGCGAAAGCGAGCCACAGTTGCGGCGCTGGGGTTCGCCGGGCCCTCACCGTGCGGCAGGCCGTTGAAGAAGAAGGAGTCGACGGTCCAGACCACCGTCCCGATCATCATCTCCAGGTCCACGTCCGCACGGAACGCGTCGCGGCTGAAATCGAGAATCATGTCGAACTGCGGCTTGGCGTATATCTCCTCGATACCGCGAAGATCCGCGGCGTCCCCCATGCGGCGCTGCCGCCACATCGCGGCATTGTCCGGCTCCTCGAGAATGTAGTCCAGCAGCCGATCGAGAAACGTGTGGAACCTGGCCCGAGCGGGCAGCCCCCCGTCCTCGGGGTTCGGCTCGATCCACTCTCGCGATCGAGTCTGGATCTTCCGGAAGACATCCTCGTAAACCTGCCGCTTCCCGCCGAGCTCCGTGCTGACGAACGAGGAGGACACCCCTGCCGCCTGTGCGATCATCTCGCTCGTCGTCTGGTCATAGCCGAGATCGGCGAAGAGCCTCTTCGCCGATCCCATGACGCGGTCACGATCCGGGACGTCATTTCTATTCAAGAAAATCACCTTCATCCCCGCACGCAACACTAACAAGATAAAAGCAGCACCACGGTTACATTGTCGCAAAATACACGAAAATTGATGTTGCCCCGGGGCCCTTTCAGGGCCATCCGGACGGCGCCGTCATCGGGTTCGACGGCAGTGGCGTGGCCGCCCGGTCACCGCCGCCGTCACGGTTCCGACCCGGCGGACGCATCGGAACCGTGACGGCGAGATGGCCGCCGTCGACCCCACCGCGTTCGAACTGACCCGCGTTGCTTCGCCGAGGCGAAAGACCAAGCCATGGAGTACTAGGGCCTGTCTCGAAGTGGCCTCAGGTGCCGCGCGAGCGCGTTACCTGGGCGGTGGCGCGATGCCGGAGGCGAGCGTCACCGGCCAGATCGCGAAGCGATGCCGCGCTCGCCAAGGCCCGGTTAGGGGCGAGCCGCCAGGCGAGCGCCGTAGGCCGGGACTTTGAGACACGGCCTAGAAGACTGCTGAAGATCTTGGGGTTCTGGCCCCGTCGCGGTTGCGGCGGGGCCAGTGTGGTGTGGTGTGGTGATGGGTGAATGGGCCGGGGAGAGGGTCGGTCCGGATGTGTGGGAGACGTGCCGGGAGCTGATCCCGGCCGGGAGCGTGTTCGCGTTCCTGGCCGAGCACCGTGGCGCGTTGTTCCCGGCGGAGATGTTCGCCGACATGTATCCCTCGGCCAACGGGCGGCCCTCGATGCCGCCGCAGATCCTTGCCGCGGCGATCCTGCTGCAGGCCCTGCACGGGCTGTCGGACTTTGAGACGGTGCAGGAGTTGCGGTGTGACCTGCGGTGGAAGGCCGCCTGCGGGCTGGGCCTTCACGACACCGCGTTCCACCCGTCGCTGCTGGCCTACTTCCGTCGCCGGCTGGCGCGTTCGGCCCGGCCGGACCGGATTTTCGAGGCCGTCCGGCAGGTCGTCCAGGCGACCGGGGTGCTCAAGGGCCGGCAGCGGCGGGCGCTGGACTCGACCGTGCTGGACGATGCGGTGGCCACCCAGGACACCGTCACCCAGCTGATCGCCGCCGTCCGGGCGGTGATCCGCGAGGTGCCGGGAGCGGCCGGGGTCGCCGCCGCCCGGTGCACCGCGCACGACTACGCCCAGGCGGGCAAGCCCCGCATCGCCTGGGACGATGAGCAGGCCCGCGCCGAGCTGGTGGACGCGCTGGTCACCGACGCGCTGCGGCTGCTGGGGCACCTGCCCGAGCAGGAACTGGGCGAACGGGCCGCGAACGCGGTCGGCATCCTGGCCCTGGTCGCCGGTCAGGACGTCGAACCGGCCGGCGGGTCCGACGGCCGCGACGGACGCTGGCGCATCACCGACGGCACCGCCCCCGACCGGGTGATCTCGGTCGTCGATCCCCAGGCCAGGCATGTCCACAAGACCCGCAGCCACCGCCAGGACGGCTTCAAGGCCCACCTGGCCGTCGAGCCCGAAACCGGCCTGTTCACCGCCGTGGCCCTGCGACCGGGCGCCGGGCCCGCCCACCATGAGGCCGTCGTCGGCCTGGACCTGCTCTCCTGCGAGGACACGCCGGTGGAGGTCTTCGGCGACACCGCCTACTCCACCGGCCAGGCCCGCCGGGCCCTCACCGCCGCCGGGCACCGGCTGTTCATCAAACCCGCCCCGCTGCGGCCCGCCATCCCCGGCGGCTTCACCCTGGACGACTTCGCCATCGACACCACCACCGGCACCGTGACCTGCCCCGCCGGGCACACCGCTCCCTTAACGGAACCCGGCGGGCGACACCACCAGCGCAAAGCCACGTTCGGAAAGCTCTGCACCGGGTGCCCCCTGCGCGAGCGGTGCACCAACGCCAAGGCCGGCCGCATCCTGACCATCCGCCCCCACCACGACCTCCAGGCCGCCGCCCGCCGCCAGGCGGCCGGCGATCCGGCCTGGCAAGCCGACTACCGCCGCTGGAGACCACCGGTCGAACGCGCCGTCGCCTGGCTCGTCCACCACGGCAACCGCCGCCTGCGCCACCGCGGCACCATCGCAGGCGACGCCTGGCTGCACACCCGGGCCGCCGCCCTCAACCTCCGCCGACTCATCAACCTCGGACTCACCCGGACCAACAGCACCTGGCATCTGTCCTCGGCCAACGCATGACCACAGAGGGGCTGTCCGGCCCACGGCCGGACAGCCCCTCTAACAAGATCTTCAGCAGTCTTCTAGAGGTAGTCGGCGACGCGGGTGGCGAACTCCTCGGGGGTGGTGACCTCGATGCCGAGCTTGTCGGCCTTGGCCTTCTTGGAGCCGGCCTTCTCGCCCGCGACCAGCAGGCTCGTGCGGGCCGAGACCGAGGAGGAGGCGCGGCCGCCGGCGCGTTCGATCAGCTCGTTCACCTCGTTGCGGGACAGGTCGGCCAGCGGGCCGCTCATCGAGCCGGTGACCACGATCGACAGCCCGGCCAGCGGGCCCTCGTCGGCGGCCTCCCCGGACTCGCCCGCGTCGCCGTCCTCGCCCTGCCCGTCCTGGGAGCGGGGGGCGGGGGGCGTGGCGCCGGGCTCGGTCATGGTGACGCCGGCGGCGACCAGCTTGTCGATGAGGGGGGCCAGCTCGGCGATCTCCTCGACCAGGACGGGCGCCTTCTCCGGGCCGATGCCGTCGACCTCCTGGAAGGCCTCGGCGTCGGCGGCGCGGATGTTGTCCATGGTGGCGAAGTGGCGGGCGATGCGGCGGGACATGGACCGTCCGGTGCCGCGCACCCCGAGGGCGCAGAAGACCTTGTTGAGCGGCTTGGCCTTGGCGGCCTCGATGGCGGCCAGCAGGTTGTCGGTGCTGGTCTCGCCCATCCGCTCCAGCTCCAGCAGCGGCTCGCGCTGCAGCGTGAACAGGTCGGCGAAGTCGGTGATCAGGCCCGCGGCCACCATCTGGTCGATGCGGTTCTCGCCCAGGCCCTCGATGTCGAGCTGGTCGCGGCCCACGGCGTAGCGGACCGAGGCGATCGCGTGGCAGGCCCGGCCGCGCACGCAGCGCCAGCGCTTCTGGGAGTCGTCGATGGCGTCGCCGCAGCGCGGGCAGGTCTCGGGGATCGGGATCGGCGTCTCCTCGCCGGTGCGCAGGTGCGCGACCGGCGCCTCCACCCGCGGGATCACGTCGCCGGCCTTGTAGACGGTGACATGGTCGCCGATCTTCAGATCGCGGCGGGCGATGTCGCCCGCGTTGTGCAGGGTGGCGTAGGTGATCACCGAGCCGTCGACCTCGACCGGCTCCAGCACCGCGCGCGGCGCGATGATGCCGGTGCGGCCGACGTTCCACTCCACCCCGACCAGCCTGGTGATCTTCTCGGTGGCCGGGAGCTTGTAGGCGATCGCCCACCGCGGCGCGCGCGAGGAGTTGCCGGCCTCGCGCTGGTCGGCGGCCAGATCGGCCTTGATCACGATCCCGTCGATGCCGAACTCCAGCTCGGCCCGCAGCCCCGCGATCTGCTCCACCCGCTGCTGGATCTCGGCGACCTCGGTGCGGGTGACGCCGGCGACCGGGGTGGAGGCGGTGGTCAGCGCGCCCCACCCGGCGATCTGCGTCATGATCTCGCTGTGCGGCAGCTCGCCCAGCCGCCCGGCCAGCTCGGGGGCGGTGCCCTCGAGCGGGAGCGCGCCGTAGGCGAAGAAGGTCATCTCCACCTGGTATTCGCGGTCGCGGGCGCGCAGCGAGCCCGCCGCGGCGCTGCGCGGGTTGGCGAAGGCCGGGTGCCCCGCGCCGGTGCGGGCGGCGTTGGCGTCCTCGAACTGGGCGTGGGTCATCAGCACCTCGCCGCGCAGCTCCACCGTGACCGGCTCGGCCAGCCGCGCGGGCAGCCCCGCGACCATGCCGATGCCGTGCGAGACGTCCTCGCCGGCGGCGCCGTCGCCGCGGGTCACCAGCTGGACCAGGCGCCCGTCGCGGTAGCGGGCGGAGATCGCCAGGCCGTCCAGCTTGGGCTCCACGCTCCAGACCGCGACGGGGCGGTCGAGCCGGCGCTCCAGACCGGCGACCCAGCCCTCCAGGCCCTCGGCGGAGAAGACGTTGTCGAGGCTCAGCATCGGCACGGTGTGCGGCACGTCGCCGACCACCGCTCCCCCGGCGACCTTGCCGGTCGGCGAGTCCGGCAGGACGTGCTCGGGATGCTCGGCCTCGTAGGCGGCGATGCCCCGCACCAGGCGGTCGTAGGCGTCGTCGTCGAGCGCGGAGTCACCCTCGCCGTAGTAGGCGGCGGCGGAGACGACGGCGGTCTCCACGGCGTCGGCGTAGGCCGCCTGGTCGACGATCTCGGTACGGGCTGGGGTCTCGGTCATGGGCTCATCATCTCGCGTGCCTCTGACAGAACGCGCACGTCAGCCTCGGTCCCGGCGGGCCGGCGCCCGGATTGTCCCACGGATCGAAGTCGCGTCGTCCCGCCTGTATGAGAATGACAATAACGGGAGAAAACGGGCTGGTCCGCCCCCGCCGGCCCGGGCACGGTTCCCGGCCGTTCCGCTTGACCGGCGCCATGGATAACGGTTAGCTATGGCCCTGTCGTCAGGGAGGTGGGCGCCGTGCAGGACGTGGTGCTCGCGCTGCTGGCCAAGGAGCCCTCGCACGGGTACGGGTTGCGCGCCCGGCTGCGGGAGGCCCTCGGCCCGCTGGGCGAGGAGCTCAACGCCGGCCAGGTGTACGTGACGCTGCGGCGCCTGGAGAAGGCGGGTCTGGTGGAGTCGCGGCCGGCGGTGCAGGCCGACCGGCCCGACCGCAAGGTCTACGAGCTGACCGCGGCGGGCCGGGACCGGGTGGCGGGCTGGCTGGCCGATGTGAGCTGGAGCCGTCCCGCGCCCGCGGAGTTCCACCTGAAGCTGGTGGCCGCGGCGGTGTCGAGGCTGGCCGATCCGGTGGCGCTGGCCGACGCGCAGCGCCGCGAGCTGCTGCGGCGGCTGGCCGAGGCGCAGCGGGCCGCGCTGGAGCAGCCCGCGGGCTCGGACGCGGCGCTGCTGCTGGAGGGGGCCGTGCTGCGGCTGCGCGCCGACCTGACCTGGCTGGAGTCGTGCGCCGCGCACTGGTCGGCGAGAGGGGATTGAGGACGTGGAGTACACCCTGTGGGCGCGTGGCCTGCGCAGGCACTACGGGAGCGGGCCGTCCCTGGTGCGCGCGGTCGACGATGTCGACCTGGCGGTCGCGCCGGGCGAGACGGTGGGCATCGTCGGCGCGAGCGGCAGCGGCAAGTCCACCCTGCTGCACCTGCTCGGCGGGCTCGACCGTCCCGACGGCGGCGAGGTGTGGCTGGCCGGCCGGCGGCTGGACGGGCTGTCGGAGACGGCGGCGGCGCGGGTCCGGCGGCGCGGGATCGGGTTCGTGTTCCAGGCCTTCCATCTGGTCGACGAGCTGACCGCGCGGGAGAACGTGGAGCTGCCCGCGCTGCTGGCCGGGACGTCCCGGCGGGCGGCGCGGCGGCGGGCCGAGGACCTGCTGGAGCGGGTGGGCCTGGCCGACCGCGTCGGGCAGCTCCCGGGGCGGCTGTCGGGCGGGCAGCGGCAGCGGGTCGCGGTGGCGCGGGCGCTGGTGAACGACCCCGGCCTGCTGCTGGCCGACGAGCCGACCGGCAACCTCGACAGCGCCGCCGCGACCGACGTGCTGCGGCTGTTCGGCGCGCTGCGCGCCGAGGGCCGCACCGTGGTCATCGTCACCCATGACTCGCGGGTCGCCGGGACCGCCGACCGGTTGATCACGATGCGGGACGGCGCGTTCACCGACGAGACCGTCCTCGGCCGTCCCGCCGCCGGATCCGCCGCGCTCGCCGGGCTGGACCTCTGATGGCCCGAGGGGAGCGCGGCGCCCCGGCGATCGGCACGGTGCTGCGGCTGACGCTGCGCGACCTGCGCAGGCGGCCGGCGCAGGCGGCGCTGCTGCTGGTGGCGATCGCCGCGACGACCACGACGCTGACGCTGGGCCTGCTGGTGGGAAACGTGGCCGGCGAGCCGTGGGACCGCACCCGGGCCGCCACCGCCGGACCGGACGCGGTGGCGATCGGCGACGCCCGGACGCTGGCCGCGCTGGCGAGGGAGCCGGGCGTGGCCGCCGCCGGGCGCCCTTATCCGACGGTGAGCGGCGCCCTGCGGGTGCGGGACGTCACGGTCAACGCGGTCGTGCACGGCCGCGACACGGCGCCCGCCTCGCTCGACCGCCCGCTGGTCACCGACGGCCGCTGGCTGCGTCCCGGTACGGCGGTGGTCGAGCGCGCGTTCGCGGAGGCGCTGGAGGTGCGGCCAGGCGATCGGGTGACGATCGCGGGGCGCGGTTTCACCGTCGCGGGGATCGCGATCGGCACCGGGCGGGTGCCGTACCCGTCGTCCACCCCCGGGCTGGTGTGGGTGACCCGCGGCGACGCGGCGCGGCTGCCGTCCGCCGCGCCCGGCCCGCGGCGGTACACGATGCCGCTGCGGCTGGACGATCCCGCCTCGGCGCCCGCCTTCGCCGCCCGCCACCAGGGCGTGCGGTCCTGGCAGGACATGGGCGCGTACGCGACCGCGGAGCTGCGGCGGGCCAACGGCGCGCTGCTGATCGGCGCCTGGGCGCTGGCGCTGCTGGCGGCGATGAGCGTCGCGCTGCTGGTCGGCGGGCGGCTGGCCGAGCAGGGCCGGCGGGTGGGCCTGCTGAAGGTCGCGGGCGCCACGCCCGCGCTGGTCGCGGCCGTGCTGCTGGCCGAGCATCTGGCGGTGGCGGTCGCGGCCACCGCGGTCGGTGTCCTGGGCGGCTGGGCCGCGGCCCCGCTGCTGACCGGGCCGATCACCGGCCTGCTGGACGCCGGCACGCCCGCGCCCACCCCCGGGACCGCGCTGGCGGTCCTGGCCGTGGCGGTGGGGGTCACCGCGGCGGCGACGGCGGTACCGGCGCTGCGCGGCGCCCGGATCAGCACGGTGCGGGCGCTGGCCGATCCGGTGCGCGGCCCGGGCCGGCGCTCCCGGCTGGCCGCCGCGGCCTCCGGGCTGCCCGTGCCGCTGCTGATCGGCACGCGGATCGCCGCGCGTCGGCCGCGCCGCACGGTGCTGGCCGGGCTGAGCATGGCGGTCACCGTCGCGATGGTCGTGGCCGCCCTGGTCATGAGCCGCGACGTGGCGCGCAGGAACACCGTGCTCCTCGGCCCCGACTTCGTGCCGGGCGCGGGCAACCCGGTGACCGAGCGGGTGAGCCAGATCGTGCTGGTGCTGTCGCTGGCCATGGTCGCGCTCGCGGCCGTCAACGCGGTGCTCACCGCCTGGACGACCTCGCTGGACAACCTGCGCGCCGCGGCGCTCACCCGGGCACTGGGGGCGACGCCGCGGCAGGTCACCGCCGGGCTGGCCGCCGCCCAGCTGGTCCCCGCGGCGGTCGCGGCGGTGGGCGGGGTCCCGCTGGGCCTGCTGGTGTACGCCGCCGCCCGGATCGCCGCCGGTTCCACGAGCCGGACCGAGGTCCCGGTGCTCGCGCTGGCGGCCACGGTGCCGGTGACGCTCGCGGCCGTCGCGCTCCTCACCGCCGTGCCCGTGCGGTACGGGGCCACCCGCCCGGTCGCCGGGCTCCTCGAAGCCCGCTGACGCCGGGTCAGGAGGAGGAGCCGCCGCTCGCCTCGGCGGCCTCGGACACCTTCGCGTCCGGGTCGCCGTGGCCGGCCCGCCCGTCGAGCTCGGCCTGGGCGCGCTCGGCCCGGCCGAGGTCGCGGTGGCCGGTGGCCAGGATGGCGACGCCGGCCAGGATCGCGGCGGCCCCGACGGCGAACGGCACGTGCACGTTGAAGTGCTCGGCCAGCCGCCCGGCGGCGTAGGGCGCCAGCCCGCCGCCGATGAAGCGGACGAACCCGTAGGCGGCCGAGGCGACCGGGCGCTCGACCGGCGCCACCATCATCACCGCCTGCGTGGTCACCGTGTTGTTCACGCCGATGAACGCCCCGGCCACGATCACGGCCGTGATCAGCACCGGCCTGGAGTCCACGAACAGCGCGATGACCAGGACGTCCACGGCGAACAGCGCCAGGGTGCCGTACAGGGTGCGGGCGAGGCCGAACCTGCGTTGCAGCCACGGCGCGCCGAACACCGAGAACACCGCGACGAGCAGCCCCCAGCCGGTGAAGACCAGGCCGAGCCGGAGGGCGTCCAGTTCCATCGGGAACGGGGCGTAGCCGAGCACGGTGAAGAAGCCCCAGTTGTAGCAGAGCGCGGTCAGGCTCATGATCAGCAGGCCGCGGTGGCGCAGCGCCCTGAGCGGGTCGGCCAGCGAGGTCCGGCGCGCGGGCGCGGGCTGCGGCCGGACCAGCGTGATCGTGGCGGCGAGCGCCAGGGCCATCAGGACGGCGACGCCGAAGAACGGGCCGCGCCAGCTGATGTCGCCCAGCACGCCGCCCAGCAGCGGGCCCACCGCGATGCCGAGGCCCAGCGCCGCCTCGTACAGGATGATGGCGCCGCCGAACCCGCCGCTGGCGGAGGCGACGATGACGGCGAGCGAGGTGGCGACGAACAGGGCGTTGCCCAGGCCCCAGCCCGCGCGGAAGCCGATGATGCCCTCGACGCTGCCGGAGGTCCCGGCCAGCGCGCTGAACACCACGATCAGCACCAGCCCGGCGATCAGCGTGCGCTTGGCCCCGATCCGGCTGGACACCCAGCCGGTGACCAGCATCGCCACCGCCATCACCACCAGGTAGCTGGTGAACAGCAGGGTCACCTGGCTCGGCGAGGCGTGCAGGTCATCGGAGATCGCGGGCAGGATCGGGTCCACCAGGCCGATGCCCATGAACGAGATCACGCAGGCGAACGCGACCGCCCAGACCGCCTTGGGCTGGCGGAAGGGGTTCTGGCTCGGCGCCGCGGCGGGCGGCGCCGCCGCGGTCCCGGTTCCGGTTCCGGTCGGGTCGCCCGCTCGGCGGCCGGTTCGGGAGTTGGTCATCCATCGCTCCGGTGGGTCGGGGCGTCGTCGTCCGGCCTCGCGGCCTCCAGGCCGCGGCCGGTGAGCCGGTTGAGGGCCGGCAGCGCGGCCGCGATGGCGGCGCGGTCGGCGGCGGGCAGCTCGGCCAGCAGCTCGGCCAGGCGCTTGGCCTGGACCTGGCGGCGGCGGGCCAGCTCGGCCCGTCCGGCGCCGGTGACGCGCACCACCACGGCCCGGCGGTCGCCGGGCTCGCTGTGCCGCTCGGCCAGGCCGAGCCGTTCCAGCCGGGAGACCAGCTGGGTCATGGCCGGCTGGGTGACGCCCTCGTCACCGGCCAGCTCGGTGATCCGGCGAGGGCCGAACCGCTCCACGTTGGCCAGCACCGAGAGCGTGGTCATCGACAGGTCGCGGGGCAGGGCCAGCGCCCTCATCAGTGAGGAGACCCGGCCCAGCGCTGCCGCGAGCTCCAGCTCGTCGAACGACGGCGACTGTTCCATAAGACTCTTATATCAGTAACTCATATAAGTAGCCTATGCAAATCGGGATGAACCGCCCTTCCGGCGGGCGACGTGTAACCTAACGCTTGCTTGAGAAGCCTGGAGGTGGCCGATGCCCGACCGGGAACCGCTCCATCGCGCCGAGATCGGTGAGCTGCTGGTCCGGTACGCGCGCGCCGTCGACGACGGCGACTGGGACCTGCTGGACACCGTCTTCACGGAAGGCGCCGAGCTCGACCTCTCCGCCCCCGGCGGCCCCAGGGGCGCCCGGGAGGAGGTGAAGGCCTGGCTCGCCGAGACGCTGCCCGCCTGGCCGGGCCGCCAGCACCTGCTCGGCGTCCCCTCGATCGCCTTCGGCCCGGACGAGGACGACGGCCTCACGGCCACGGCCCGGGCGCCGTTCTCCGACACCCTCTCCCCCTCGCGGGACCTGGTCAGAGCGGACGCCCCAGGGCTCATCCGGGGCGGCGGCCTCTACCACCACCGCCTGCTCCTGACCCCGGACGGCTGGCGCAGCCGCGCGATGGCCATCGAACAGCAATGGCGGACCATCGGCTGACCCCCTGCCCTCCCCTCCTCTCTGGCATGATCTTCCGCAGTCGATGAAGGGACGGGCGGATGATCCCACCGCAGCCCGGGCGCCGGCTGAGTTCGCGGGCGGTCCAGGTCGGCATGGTGAGCGTGCTCTCGCTGGTCGTGGCGGGCTGCTCCTCGGACACCACGCCGTCCGCCTCCGGCCTGGCGACGCCGTCCAGCCCGGCGACGCCGACCACACCGGAGCCGACCGCGTCCCCCTCGGACGACGACGATGACGATGACGACGAGGTGACCGCCTACTGCGTGCGGAGTCCCAAGGGCGGGGTCCCGGACGAGGAGCCCGACCAGGGCTACCGGGTCGTGGACGACGACCTGTGCGACGACGACGATCTCGGCTCCGACTCCACGCCTCCCTCCGCCGGTTCGCCCGGTGCGTCGAGCTCGCGGTACAGCTACTTCTGGTACTACGGCGGCCGCCACCGCTCCGGCTACGTCTCCGGCGGAGAGCTCACCGCGCCCGCGAGCGGCACGATCACCACACGCTCCGGGACCACGGCCCGGGCGGGCTTCGGCAGCGGTTCGCGCAGCGGCGGCTGACGGACGCCCGCCGCCATGACCTCGCCCGACGACCTCCCGCGGCTCGCCGAACGGCTCGATGCCGCCGGCGCGGACGGCGAGGACGCCGCCGCGCACGCCCGGACGCTCCCCCGCTCGCTGCCCGCGGACGCGCCGCCCGAGGCCGCCCTCGCGCTGGCGCGCCTCCACCTCCTGCTGCGGCGCCACCTCCGGGACCGGCCGTGGCCCCGGTGGCGGGAGACCGATCTGCCCGTGCCGGTACGGATCGCCTGGCTGCGCGCCGAGATCGCCGCACGGCCCGCGAACGTCGCGGGCGAACCCGCGGGCGAACCGCTCTACCAGGCCGTTCACGGGTTGCGGGCGACGGACGTGGACGAGCCGGAGCAACTGGTCCGCGTGCTGCTGGAGCGTCGCGACGCGGCGCTGCGCGCGGAGGCCCTGCGGATCACGCGCGAGGCCGTCCGGGCGGCCCTGCTCGCCCCCTCAAAGACGAGGGCGTTCCTGCTGGAGATCGCCGCGCACGGCGGTTCCGGCCCGGCGGCGGAGGGCGCGCTGCGGGAGCTGGCCGAGCCCTGGGCGGCCCTGGACCCGATCCCCCACGGCCCGCTCCGGCGCCTCCTCGACTCGTCCTCCTTCGCATCGGACGCGGCGGCATCCGGCGCGGCGGTCGAGGCGGCGGCCCGCCACGGGCACCTGGACCTGCTCCTGGACGTGGCCGCCGACGCGGACCGTCCGCCGGTCCTGCGCCGCCGGGCGCTCGAACTGGCGGGCGGACCGGCCCGGCGCGAAGACGTCGCCGCGCTGGCGGGCATCGCCGCCGCCGACCCGCTGCTGCTCGCCGGGGCCGGGATCGCCTGCCTGCTGGGCCTGCACCGGCGCGGCCACTTTCCGTCCGGCGAGCACGTGCCCGCGATCCTGGGCCTGGCGCTGGCCGACCACTCGGTACCCGCGGACGAGGTGGCGACGCTCCTCTTCACCTGCCGCGCGGAGACGCTGCGGGAGCTCACCCGCACGGCGCCGGACGGTTCGGAGCCGGGGCCGGACGACTGGCCGCGGCGCCTGGAGCTGCTGGTGGCGCTGGCCGCCCAGGGCACCGGCAACCTGCCGATCGGCGAGACGATCTCCCGGCTGCTGCCCGCGGCGGCCGACCCGGTGCCGTTCCTGCGGGCGATCCGGGCGCTGCGCCACGTCCCGGCCGAGCGGGCCGTCCTGGCGCTGCTGCCCCGCTTCCCCGCCGCCGCGCTGGACGCTCTCGAAGCCGTCGGCGCGGAGGCGGCGGCCGCGGCGCTCCGGGAGGGCCTGGGTCTGGAACCGGACGGCACGGGCATCGCCCCGCACCTGCGGGCCGTCCGCCACCGGGCCCTTGAGCTGCTGTGGCATCTCACCGCCGACGCCGGGGAGCGGCACGCGCTGCTGGCACGGCTTGACCCGCGCGACCTTCCCCGGCGGATCCTGTCCGACCTCGGTGGTCCCGACCCGCGCGAGCTGGAGCTGCTGCGCGCCGGGCTGGACCCGGACGAACCGGCCGCGGCGCTGTGCGTGCTGGCCCGCAACGGCGACGCGGGCACGGTCCCGGCCGTCGCGGACCTGCTGCTGCGGGTGGTGTCCGATCTCGCGGCGTCGCGGGCGCCGGACGCGGACGCGCCGGGGACGGTCGTGCCGCAGGTCCCGGACGAGGTCCTCGCCGCGATCCGCGACCTGGGCGGACGACTCCACGCACGGGGACGGATCCGGCCGCGCTGCCTGCTCGACGCGCCCGGCCCCCGGGAGGCGGGCGACGCACTCGCCGCGACCATGGCCCTCGACCTGCTCGACGACGGCGGGCTCGAACCCTCCGAGCGCGCGATCCTGCTGGAGATGCTGCGGCGCGTCCCGTCGTACGGCGGCGTCCGCGCCCGCGTGCACCCGCTGCTGCGCGACCGCGACCGGCACGTCCGCAAGCAGGCGATCGCCCTGCTCGCCCAGGACGCCGACGGGACGGACGCGCGGGCGCTGTCGGCCGGCCTGATCGCGCTGACATCCGCCGGGGACGCGCAGACCGTGCGGCAGGCGGTGCTCGCTCTCGGCCACGCCCGCGCCCGCGGGGCCGCGCCCGCACTCGCCGCGTGCCTGGACCACCCCGTCATGAACGTGAAGAAGGCCGCGGCCGAGGCGCTGGCCCGCGCGGGCGCGCCGGAGGCGGTGCCCGCCCTGCTGTCCTGGCTCGGCCGCCACGACAACCCCGGGCTGCGGGACGCGCTCGACCGCGCGCTGCGGGCCGTTCTCGGCGACGGATTCGCGGCCGCGCTCGTCGCGGCGGCCGACCGCGCCGGTGACGAGCGCACCCGCGAGCTGCTGCTGCGCCGCCTGGACCGGCGGCTCCCCGCCCGCGCGATCGCCGCGCTCGCCGCGCAGGGGTCCCCGTCCGGCCGGACGCTCCTGTCGCTCGTCGCGGACGGGCGGGTTGCCCTGGCCTCCGGCACGGTGGCGGACCTGGCGGAGCCGATGGCCGAGCACGGCCTCCGCCCACCGCGCCACGCCCCCTCGCCCGGCGCCGACGCGATCGCCGCCATCAAGGCCCTGGAAAGCCTCGGCTGGGACGCGAAGATGGCGCGCCTGCTCGTCCGGCACGACGGCCACGACGGGTTTCCGGTCTGGCAGTCGCTGAAAGGGCTGCGGCCGCTGCTCGACCGCTGGTTGGAGCTGGCCGGGGCCGACCGCGATCCGGGTCCGGTCCTGCGCTTCACGCTGCGGCTGTGCCCGCCGCCCTGGGACGATCGGGAGCTGGAGCTGTTCGCGCGTTCGGCGGCGGTCCTGACCTCCGGGCTGGCCCGGCTCGACGGCGCCGACCGCAAGGGCCTGGTCGCCGTGCTCGGGGAGGCGGTGCCACGGCTGGCAGCGGCCGAGGCTCTTGCGATCGCCGCCCGCCTCCGGGCGCTTCCACTGGAAGCCGTCGGCGGCCGGTCGCTGCTGAGCCTGCTGCGCGCCTGCGGTGCCGTTCTGACCCGCGCCGACCTGGGACACGCTCTGGACGCGGCAGGACGCGATCCCGATCCCGGGTCGGCCGAGGAAACGGTCCTGCGCGAGGCATTCATCCCCGGTCTCACCGAGGCATCGTCCGCGCCCGCCGAACGCGAATGGAGCAAGCGGCTGGAGGACGCGGCACGCACGCCCGAGGCGCTCCGGCGTTTCCGCGACGCGGCCCCTCTCCCGGAGCGTCCGGTCGGCTCGCGGCACCGGCTCGCGGCGCTGGCCGCCGTCTACGCGGACGCCGGCGCCGCCGTCCGCGACGCCCTCCTGAACTGGATGCTGGAGCTCCAGCCGCTCGGCGCGCCGGCCTGGACCCTCGCCGAAGAGGCCGGCCGCCCCGTCGCGGACGCCCGCGCGCCGCGTTCCTCCGATCTGGACCAGCCCCGCTCGGCCGCGCAGCGCGAGCGGCTGCTGGCGATGCTCGACGACCCCGCGCGGGAGCGGCGCGAGGCCGCCGCGCGCACGCTCGTGGGCTGGCCGGAGCCCGGCGTACGCCGCACCGTCCTGCGCGCGTTCCTGGACGGCCGGATCGACCCGGCGAACACCGCCGCCCTCGCGCCCGCTCTGCCCTCCGTACTGAGCGGGACCGGGCCGCAGGACCCCGTGGACGACACCGTCGCGGAACGGGCCGCCCGCGTCGCCGCCCACCTGGAGCCCGACACCCTGGCCCGGCTGGTCCCGCTGCTGCTGCGCTGGTGGGAGCACGGCGCCCCCGCCACCCGCACGCCGGCCGGGCAGGCGCTGCGCCGGGCCGACCCCGACCTGCTGGCCGAGGCCCTCGCCGGACGGCTCGACTCCGGCGCGTGGGGCGTGCTCGACCTCCTCGCAGGCCGTCCGCTCCTGCGCACCCCGGCCCTGGAGCGGGCTCGCGAACGGCTGCGCGCCGAGGGACGCGACGACCTGGCCGACCGGATCGACCTGGTCGACGGCCCGCTCCGCGACCCCGCCGCCGCACGCCGGGACGGCGAGACGCTGGCCGCGCTCCGCACCCGCACCCCGCCGCCCGCCGACGCGGACGGAGGCCGGGGCCCGTCCCGGGAGGCGCTGCTCGGCCTCGCCCGCACCGGCACCACCGAGCAGGCCCGCCGGGCGCTGACCGTCCTCGCCGAGCGGCACGACGAGCGGGGCGGCGGCCACCGCGATCCGGAGCTGGAGGAGCTGCTCGCCGAGGCGATCGGTCACCGGGAGGCGCGGATCCGGCTGCACGCCCACCGCATCTCCCGCCGCGTTTTGGACGCCCCGGCCTACCTGGAGCAGACGTGCCGGCTGCTGGACGATCCGCGGCCCGACATCGTCCGCTCGGCGATCAGGAGCGTGTCGTACGCGGCGTGGCTGCCGGCGATCCCGGCGCTGGTCGGGCTGCTCTCCCATCCCCGTCCCACCGTCCGCCGTGCCGCCGCCGACGGGCTGGTGCGGTACGGGACGCCCGCCGCCCGCGCGCTGCGGCACGCGGCCGGGCGCGCCCGTCCCGACCGCCGCGGCCTCTACACCGCCGTGCTCGACCGGATCGGCACCGGAGCGCTACCGGAGTAGGCCGCGCGAGCGTATTGTGCGGCGGGCACACGCCCTTCACCATGTGGCGCATGACGACGAGCCCGACAAGCCCGGCGGGTCCGGCGAGCCCGAGGACCGGCGGCGGTCCGGCGTTGCGGCTGCGGCCGCGGGGGCGCCACGTCCTGCTCGCCGTGCCGCCGGCGTTGGCCGGGCCCGCGCTGGTGTGCGCGGGCGCGTGGATGCCCTCCTCCACACTCCTGCTGGTCGGGCTGGGCCTGAGCGGGGCCCTGCTGCGCAGCGCGCTGATCCTGTGCGGCGGGCTCACCGAGGCGTGGCCGGACGGCCTGAGCAACCGGCTGGTCGGGCGCGCCGCCGAGACGCCGTGGGAACGGGTCGACGCCCTGGTCGTGACGCGAAGCCTCTTCGGGCGCTCCGTCCAGGTCGAGGAGCGCGACGGCGCCCGGATCAGCTTGGCCGCGCCGCGCAACGGGCTGCTGCTGCGCAGCCCGGGCTTCGACGCCGACCTCGAGCGGCTGCGGCGGATGCCGGGGGGCGGGCGCAGGCCCGTGCCGGTCCGCCTCGCCGCGTCGGCGCCCGCGATCGTCGTGCAGGGCGTGCTCATGGCGGGCTTCCTGGGCGCGATGCTGCTGGCCCTGGTGCGCTGAACCGGGCGGGCGGGCCGCTCAGCCGGTGGCGATGAGGCCGGTGAGCACCCGCCGGACGAGGCGTTCGAACAGGGCCGCCGGCTCCTCGAGCCCGCCCGGCGCCTGGTTCGCGAGATGCCCGGCCAGCAGCGGGTGGCGTCCCTCGGCGATGACGTGCGCGAAATGGGCGGCGAAGGCGGCCTGCCGCTCGGTGGGCGAGCGCCGCTCCTGGATCTCGGTGCGGGCGAACAGCGACACCATCCCGCTCATCAGTGCGATGGTCTCCAGCTTGGCCTGGCCGTTCATCGACTCCGCGGGCTCCAGGGCGCGCAGCCCGTACTCGAGGTAGTCGATGGCCCGCGGGCCGAGGCGTTCGGGTTCCGGGGGCAGGTCGAGCATCCACGGGTGCCGCAGGTTCACCCGCCTGATCTGCAGGGCGAGGGCGACCAGGTCCTCGACGGGGTCGCCGGTCAGCGGGGCGGTCACGTCGATCTCTCCGGCGGCGGCGTCGATCATCAGGTCGACGAGGTCGTCGCGCCCGCGCACGTACCGGTACAGGGTCGCCGGGCCGGTGCCCATCTCCCCGGCGACCCTGCGCATCGACACCGCGGCGAGGCCCTCGGCGTCGGCCAGCGCGACGGCCACCGCGGTGAGCTGGGCGCGGCTGCGCTCGGGGGCGGGGCCGCGCGAGCCCCGTTCGGGACGGTCCCAGACCGTTCCTCTGTCGACGGTCCCCGGTTCGTCGGGCACGGGCCACCTGTCCTTCCTCATGACGGATCCCCTATCCTAGAAACTGCGAACGACGATCGCAGTATTGGAGGCCGGCCGTGACCGCACCGCCGAAGGTCTGGAGCCCCGTCCGCTGGGCCGACAACAAAGGCGTCCGGATCGCCTACGACCGGCTGCTGGACAGCCCCCGGGACGGGGAGCCACTGCTCCTGCTCATGGGGCTGGGGGCGTCCCGCAGGTGGTGGCCGGACGGCTTCTGCGCCGCGCTGGCCGCGCACGGCTTCGCGGTGGCGCGCTTCGACCAGCGCGACGCGGGCGAGTCCACCCACCTGCCGGACACCGCGTCCCGCGGCCCGATCGACGCGCTCCTCCACGGGCGCGGCGAGGCCTACACCGCCGAGGACATGGCCGACGACGCGATCGCCGTCATGGACGCGCTCGGCTGGGAGTCGGCGCACCTGCTCGGGGCCTCGCTGGGCGGCGCCGCCGCGCAGCGCCTGGCGCTCCGCCATCCCGGCCGGGTCCGCACCCTCACCTCGTCCTCCGCGGTGCCCGGCGACCTGGCGGGGCTGAGGACGCTGCGCCACATCCGCCTCGGCACGCTGGCCAAGCTGGCCCGCCTGAAGTTCCCCGACACCCCGGAAGGGGACGTCGAGGCCGGCGTCGCCGTCGCCCGCATCCTCGCCTCCCCGGCCCGCCCCTTCGACGAGGAGGCCGCGCGGGCGGGCATCGAGCGCTCCGCCGATCCCGGCATCCGCGACCAGCGCGCGCAGAGCCGCCAGATCGGCGCCCGGTGGCACGGCCCGCCCATCTCCGCGCTGCGCACCCCGACGCTGGTACTGCACGGCGAGGACGACCCGCTCATCCGCCCTTCCGCCGCACGCCGCATCGCCGCCGCCGTCCCCGGCTCCCGCCTGGTCGTCCTGCCCGGGGTCGGCCACGACCTGCCCGAGCACGCCTGGGCGACCGTCGCCGCCGAGGTCCGCGGCCACGCCCGGCTCGGCTCGCCGCGAAGCCGGGCCTGACCTGCGCTTTCTTCGACGGGAGCGATCTTAACGAAGTCTTAGCACACTGGTCCCGCCGCCCCGGTTGCCGCCCGCGCCCAGGTGGGTATACAACTGTATTGGAAACTGAACGCTTGTATTGGAGAGCGCGGGGCGGGCCGGTCGCGAACGGCCGCGCACCGGTCCGCGCGAAGCGAGGAGCGGCACCATGGCGGGGGGCGAAGAGCCCGGCACGACCGGCCCGGCCACACCCGACGAGGCGGCGCGCGACCAGGACCTGACGGCCCGGGCAAGGATCCGGGACGCCGCGCTCGACCAGTTCGCGACGCACGGGGTGCGCGGCACCACGATCCGCGGTGTCGCCGCCGCGGCGGGCGTGTCCCCCGGTCTCGTCCAGCACCACTTCGGGTCCAAGGAGAAGCTGCGCGAGGCGTGCGACGAGTACGCCATGGAAGCCCTCCGCACCACCAAGCAGGAGTCGCTCAAGGGAGGAATGGGCGATCCAGGGTTCATCGCGTTGGCGATGCAGACCGGCCTGCCCATCCAGCGCTACCTCGCCCGCGCCCTGGTCGACGGCTCCCCCGGCGCGGCGCAGCTGTTCGACGAGGCGGTGGCCGTCACCAAGGCGATGTTCGAGGACCCGGGTCTGGGGCTGAGCAAGCCCCGGACCTCCGACCTGCACGCCTACTCCGCGGCCATGGTCGCGATGACCTTCGGCTCGATCGTGCTGCACGAGCACCTGTCCCGGGCCCTGGGCGCCAACACCCTCACCATGGAGGGCTACCCCCGCCTGGGCATGGCCATGATGGACGTCTACACCGACAACGTGGTGGACGACGACCTCGTCCAGAAGGGCAAGGCCGCACTCGCCGAGATGCGCGACCGCCACTCCACCGGGAACGGCGCGTCCGGAGACGGCGATGCCTAGCTCGCGCACGCGCTGCGCACGCGCGTCCGGTGCGCGGGCCCGCCACCCGGCGGCCGGGGCCCCGGAGGTCGTGGACGGCACGGTCTCGGGCCGCATCTCCACCACGGACGCGGCCGCGCGCAAGGCCGACTCCGATCCGCCCCGCGGGCACCGGCGGGCCTGACTCCGCCACACCTCCTGTCCCGGTGCGCGACCGCACCGCCCCAGCTCCCTCGAAACGCGAACGGGGCGGCGGTCGCGTGCCCGAAAACGAATCCACCCCCCAGACGAGGTGTTCGCCATGCCTTCCCTCACATCCAGTGACACACCCATAGCCGTCACCGGCCTGGTCAAGACCTTCGGCCGCACCCGCGCGCTGGACGGCCTCAACCTGACCGTCCGCGCCGGAGAGGTGCACGGCTTCCTCGGCCCGAACGGCGCGGGCAAGTCCACCACCATCCGCGTCCTGCTCGGCCTGCTGCGCCCCGACGCCGGCAGCGCCACCCTTTTGGGCGGCAACCCCTGGCGCGACGCCACCCGCCTCCACCGACGGCTGGCCTACGTCCCCGGCGACGTCACCCTGTGGCCCAACCTCTCCGGCGGCGAGGTCATCGACCTGCTCGGGCGCATGCGCGGCGGGCTCGACCCCCGCCGCCGCGCCGATCTGCTGGAACGTTTCGAGCTCGACCCCAAGAAGAAGGGCCGCACCTACTCCAAGGGCAACCGCCAGAAGGTCGGCCTCGTCGCCGCCCTGGCCTCCGACGCCGAACTCCTCATCCTGGACGAGCCCACCTCGGGCCTGGACCCCCTCATGGAGGAGGTCTTCCAGGAGTGCATCCGCGAGGAGAAGCAGAGCGGACGCACCGTCCTGCTCTCCAGCCACATCCTCAGCGAGGTCGAGGCCCTCTGCGACCGCGTCACCATCATCCGCAACGGCTTCTCGGTCGAGAGCGGGACGCTGGCCGAGCTGCGGCACCTGACCCGCACCTCCATCCAGGCCGAACTGGCCGCCCCGCCCAACGGGATCACCGACCTGCCCGGCGTGCACGACCTGGTCGTCGAGGGCAACCGGGTGCGCTGCGAGGTCGACACCGCCCGCCTGGACGCGGTGCTGCGGCAGCTCACCGACACCGGCGTCCGCAGCCTGGTCAGCCAGCCGCCGACGCTGGAGGAGCTGTTCCTGCGCCACTACAAGGACGAGGTGCCGGAAGGGGCCGTGAAATGACCGCGCTCGTCGGAACCGGCGGCATGGTCCGGCTGATCCTGCGCCGCGACCGCTTCCTGCTGCCGATCTGGATCCTGTTCCTGGCCGTCATGCCGCTCAACTTCGTGGTCGCGTCCAAGGAGCTCTACCCCACCGCCGCCGAACAGCTCAGCTACGCCCGCACCACCGGGAACAACCCCACGTTCCTGGCGCTGTACGGACCGCTGCACGACACCGGCATCGGCGGGATCGTCGGCCAGCGGTCCGGGTTCATCCCGGTGATGATCGCGCTGATCTGCGCGCTGACCGTCATCCGGCACACCCGCACCGAGGAGGAGGCGGGACGGCGCGAGCTGCTCGGCGCCACCGTCCTCGGCCGCGGCGCCGCGCTGGCCGCCGCCCTGCTGGTCACCTTCGTCGCGAGCGCGCTGATCGGGGTGATCCTCACCCTCGGCATGACCGGGCAGGACCTGGGCTTCGGCGGCGCGCTCGCCCTCGGCCTGCAGTTCGCGCTGGCGGGCTGGGTGTTCGCGGGCGTCGCCGGAGTGGCCGCGCAGATCTCCGAGGGCGCCGGGGCCGCGCGCGGCATCGCCGTCACCGTTCTGGGCGCGTCGTTCGTGGTCCGGCTGGCCGCCGACGTCGGCGGCGCCGGCAACGGCCTGTCGTGGCTGTCCTGGCTGTCCCCGCTCGGCTGGGGCACCAGGCTGGGCGCCTTCGGCGACGAGCGGTGGTGGGTGGCGGCGCTCCCCCTGGCGCTGACGCTCGTCCTGGTGGTGGCGGCCGGGATGCTGTCGGCACGCCGCGACGTCGGCGCCGGGCTCGTGCCGCCCAAGCCGGGCCCGGCGGCCGCGTCGCCCGGACTGCGCGGCCCGTTCTCCCTCGCCTGGCGGCTGCACAGCCGGCCGCTGCTCGCCTGGCTCGCCGGATTCGCCGCCCTCGGCATGGTGTTCGGCGGCGTCGCGGGCGGCGTGGAGCAGATGCTGGAGGAGAACCCCGACCTCAAGGAGATCTTCGACCTGATCGGCGGGTCGGGCGGCATCGTCGACATATATTTCTCCTCGATCATGGGCATGACCGGGCTCCTCGCGGCGGGGTACGCGGTGTCGGCGACGCTGCGGCTGCGCACGGAGGAGACCGCGCTGCGCGCCGAACCGCTCCTGGCCACGCCCCTGGGCCGGATCCGGTGGGCGGCCTCCCACCTGGCCTTCGCGCTGCTCGGATCCGCCGCGGCACTGCTGGTCGGCGGCCTCGCGACGGGCCTGACCCACGGCATCGACGAGGGCGACGTGGGCGGCCAGGTGCCCAAGCTCGTCGGCGCGGCCCTGGCACAGCTCCCGGCCGTGTGGCTGATCGCGGCGGTGACGGTCGCGTTCTTCGGGCTGCTGCCCCGCTTCTCCTCGGCCGGCTGGGGTGCGCTCGCCGTCGCCGCCGTGCTGATGCTGTTCGGCGGCGCCCTCCAGGCCGACCAGTGGCTCATGGACATCTCGCCGTTCACCCACATCCCCAAGCTGCCCGGAGCGGACGTGACCGCGACGCCCCTGCTGTGGCTGACGGCGGCCGTCCTGGCACTCGGCGCCGCCGGACTGACCGGCTTCCGCCGCCGGGACCTGACCACGGGCTGAAGCGGGTCAGGTGAGGTCGCCGGAGAGGGCCGGGCCCGGGGCCCGGCCCTCTCCCGCCGGGAGGAACATGACCTGGGGTTCCAGGTACTCGGCCAGTGCCTCCGGGCCGCCCTCGCGGCCGATCCCGGATTCCTTGAAGCCGCCGAAGGGCGCGTCGGCGTCCAGGCGCAGCGTTCCGTTGACGAAGATCGATCCGGCTCGGATCCGGGTGCCGACGGCGGCGGCGCGCTCGGGGTCGGCGGCCCAGACCGAGCCGGACAGCCCGTACTCGGTGTCGTTGGCGATGGCGACCGCCTCCTCCTCGCCGTCGTAGGGGATGACCGTGAGCACCGGGCCGAAGATCTCCTCGCGGGCGATCCGCATGCCGTTGTGGACGCCCGTGAACACGGTCGGCTCGACGTACCAGCCGCGGTCGAACCCGGCGGGGACGCGCCCGCCGTGCACCAGCTCGGCGCCCTCGGCGATCCCGGAGGCGACGTAGCCGAGGACCCGATCGCGGTGCGTCCTCGTGATCATCGGGCCGAGCAGAGTGCGCGGGTCGGCGGGGTCGCCCACCGGGATGGCGCCGGCGGCGGCCGCGATCGCGCCGGCCAGCTCCTTCTCGCGGGCCCGCGGCACCAGGATCCGGCCCTGCACGATGCACGCCTCGCCGTTGTTGTTGATCAGCCCCATCGCGACCGCCCCGGCCGCGACGCGCTCGGCCGGGGCGTCGTCCAGCACGATCGTGGCGGCGTTGCCGCCCAGTTCGAGCGAGTAGCGCTTCATCCGCTCCGCGCAGACGGCGGCGATCCGCTTGCCGACGGCGGTGCTGCCGGTGAAGGTGACCTTGTCGACGCCGGGGTGGGCGACCAGCGCGGCGCCCGCCTCCCGCCCGCCGGGGACGAGGTTCAGCACGCCGGGCGGCAGCCGCGCCTCGTGCGCGGCCTCCGCGAGCAGGAAGGCGCTCAGCGGGGTCTCGGGAGACGGTTTGAGCACGACGGCGCAGCCGGCGGCCAGCGCCGGGCCGATCTTGGCGCAGGCGCCCAGCACCGGGATGTTCCACGGCACGATCGCGGCGACCACGCCGGACGGGAGCCGGCGCAGCCGGAACGGCGAGCGCGCGCCGGGACGATCCTCCTCGAAGGCGGTGGTCCTGACCAGCCGCGCGTAGTGGCGCAGGGCGGCGATCGCGGGGCGGGCGTGCGCGAGCTCGACGATGGTGATCGGCAGGCCGGTCTCCATCGTGATCGTTACGGCCAGTTCGCCGGCGCGGGCGGTGAGCGCGTCCGCCATGTCCTCCAGCGCGGCGGCGCGATCGTCCGGGGTCATGCGCGGCCAGGGGCCGGTGTCGAACGCGTCGCGGGCGGCGTCCACGGCCCGCTCCATGTCGGCGGGCGTGCCGTCGGGAACCCGCCCGACGGTGCGCTCGGTGGCGGGGTTCTCGACCTCGATGCGGCCGGGGCCGGTCGAGGGGACCCAGGTACCGCCGATGTACAGCTCGTCCCACGCGTGCACGGCGCTCTCCCTGAAGGGCGATGGGAGACCGAAGATACAAGCTGGACGGCCAACTAGTAAATATGCGGTCAGGCGTACACGTTCACACCCGCGTCGGCGCCGAACCGCTCCGGCTCCGCGCGCCCGGTCGCGACCAGCACGAACGTCACCGGGTCGCCGCGCAGCTCCGGCCCGCCCTCCCCGACGGGGTGGGTCCCCAGACCGTCCAGGACCAGCGTGACCGGACCCCAACCCTTGCGTTCGAGGGCCAGCCGCAGCCAGCGCACGGTGGCCTCCAGCCCCGGCCCGCGGTCCGGCGGCAGGCCGAGCGCGGCGCGGACGTCGTCGGCGTGCACGAACGTGTCCTGCCACAGGCTCAGCACGGCCTCGCCGACGCTGCGGTCGGCCAGCGGGCCCGGCAGCGACCAGACCTTGTCGTCGAGCCGCTCCAGCGCCTGCCGGACGCGCCCGGACGCCTCACGAAGGTCGCGCGCCGTCTCCGCCGGGCTTCCGCCGCCGTGTGCACGGGCCTGCTCGTCGGCGGTTCTGGTGCCGACGGCGCCCGCGAGGATGTCGGCCGCGCCGCCGAGGACGTGCCCGGCGACGTCGCGGACCCGCCAGCCGGTGCAGCGCGTGGCGGTCTCCCACTGGGCGGGGGTCAGCCCGTCCAGCAGGGCGGCGAGCGCGTCGTACTCGGCGATCGCCCCCTTGACGGTGGCCTCTCGGGGCGGGTTCTGCGTCGTGGTCATCCGCTCGCTCCGTTCATCAGCGCCGCCGGTCGGCGACGGCTCCAGTTGGCCGGACAGGTCGGGCCCCCCTCTGCGCATCGCCCCGCCCTTTCGTACCCGGAGTACGTCCCGGAACTTACATACATACAGAATGTATGTCAATGGGTGTGCGGAACCGCGGAACCACCTGGACAGAGAAAGAAGCAGGTCAGCCGGTGTGGGCGCAGCCGGAGACCCGGCCGGCGACGCCCGCGAGCATGGCCTCCAGCTGGGCGAGCGTGTCGCGCAGGACGGCGGGCGGGTCGTCCGCGCGCGCGATGTCCAGCGCGCTCTCGCACAGCCCCCCATAGAGCAGCGAGGTCAGCGGGGCCAGCGGGCGGTCGGGGATGCAGCCGGCCTCGATCGCGATGGCCAGCCCGGCGCGCAACTGCTCCTTGCAGCTCGCCTGGAGGTCGCGCAGGACGGTCCAGTCGAGCGCGACGGGCGCCTCGATGAGGGTGATCCGGCGCACCGCCGGATCGAGGGAGCTCTCCAGCATGGCCCGGGCCCCGGCCAGCAGCCCGTCCCACGGGTCCGGCTCGGCCAGGAACGCGCGCCGGACGATCGCGGCCAGCTCCTCCTGCTCGGCCGCGAACACCTCGCGGAAGATCTGCTCCTTGTTGTCGAAGTGGTGGTAGAACGCGCCCCGCGTCACGCCCGCGCGGTCGCAGATGGCGCCCAGCGAGGTGCCCGAGAACCCGCTCTCGACGAACAACTCCCGCGCCGCCGCGACCAGGGCCGCCGTGGTCGCCCTGGTGCGCTCCTGCTGGCTGCGCCGCGCCGCCGCCTTGGTGACCACCCGTTCATCCCCTCCCGGCCTGCCTGCACCGAGATTAAGCGACATCGCGCCCTGGCCGAAGCGGTGGACTCGCGCCCGTTGGGGACGCAGTGCGCGCGCTCTCCGTCCGTCATCCCGTGTACACGCGAACGTCGGCGGACGATCACCGGCGGTGCCCTAGGCTTTGCGTTCACCGGACCCTGGAGGATCCATGCTCACCAGGACATTGCACGCTCTTGCCAAGGGCCTGCTGGCGATCGTGGCGGCGCTGACGCCCGCGTCCGTGCCCGCCGTCGTCACCGTGGCGGCCGTCGGCTCGGCGGTCGTCCTCTCCGCGGCGGGCTGCGCCGTCGACGACGGCGACGATGACGGCGACGACGGGGACGACGGGGACGACGGGGACGACGACGACGGCGGGGACGACGACTGACACCCCCGCGTCAGCAGTAGAACCGCAGGTAGGCCTGGAGGTCGACCAGGGCCCGGGCGGAGCGTTCCCCGTCGCTCCGGTAGAGCACGACCTTGCCCTCCTTCCGCTCCACCCGTCACGCGCCCACGCTACCTTCGCCGCACCGCGCCGGCGGGTCCGGGACGGCGCGGCGGGCAGCGCCCCCCGGGCCGATGGCGACCACCGCTCCGGACATCCGGAACGCCCCCGAACGCGTGCCTGAAGTGCGTTTTTGACCGCGGAAGTGACACTATGCTGCGGGAAGAACGGGGAATTCATGGCGGGCGGGAGCAGGGGTGGCAGCGACGTCGCGGGGGCGTGGCAGACCGTTCCTGAGCCTGCTCCCGTTCCTGGTCATGGCCGTCGTCGCCGTCCTGGAGCTGCTCGAGGGCACCGGGACGGGCTACCTGCCGCTGCTGTCCCTGGGCCCGGCGTTCGCCAGCCTCAGCGGAGGGGTGCGGCGCGCGGCGGCGGTCGGCGCGCTGGCCCTGCTGCTGTGCGTCGGCCTGGCGGCGCACAACGACATCTTCGGCACCCGGCCGAACACCCTCACGTTCATCTCGATCACCGGGGTCACCGCCGCGGGCATGCTGGCCAGCGCGATCAGGGTGCGCAACGAGCGGGAGCTGGCCGACATCCGCACCGTCGCCGAGGCCGCCCAGCGGGTGCTGCTGCGTCCCGTGCCGCGCCGGGTGGGGCCGATCCACGCGGCCGTCCGCTACATCTCCGCCGCCGCCCGCGCCCGCATCGGCGGCGACCTGTACGAGGTCGTCACCACGCCCAAGGGCGTGCGGGTGATCGTCGGCGACGTCCAGGGCAAGGGGCTGGGGGCCGTCGAGACCGCCGCGGTCGTGCTGGGCGCGTTCCGGGAGGCCGCCTACGACGAGGAGGACCTGCACGGCGTCGCGGCCCGGCTGGAGAAGGCGCTCACCCGCCATCTCACCAGCGAGCAGTTCGTGACGGCGGTGCTGGCCGAGCTCGGCTCCGCCGACCGGATCCTGCTGATGAACTTCGGCCATCCGCCGCCGCTGCTCCTGCACGCCGACGGCCGCATCGAGGCCGCCGAGCCGCCCGACGTCGCCCCGCCGCTGGGCATGGCGTCGCTGGCCGGGCAGTGCCCCCCGGTGTACGAGGTGCCGTTCGCGCCCCGCGACCAGCTGCTCTTCTACACCGACGGGGTGATCGAGGCGCGCGACGGCAGGGGCGAGTTCTACCCGCTGGCCGAGCGGCTGGAGGTGCTGCGGGCCGCCGACCCCGAGAAGGCGCTGGACGACCTGCAGGCCGACCTGCTCCGCCACGTCGGCGCGCCGATCACCGACGACGCGGCGATGCTGCTGCTCCGCCGCCGCCACCACTGACCGCGGCCCGCCCGGACGGGCTCACGCGCGGTCGGCGAACCGCTCCACCTTCGCGATCGGACCGGCCACGATGATGACGTCCCCGTACTCCAGGATCGTGTCCGCCGAGGCGTAGGTGAAGTCCTCGCCGGGGCTCTTGACGCACACCACCGTCACCCCGTGCCGGCCGCGCAGCCGGGTGTCGCCCAGCGGGACGCCGACGATCTCCTTGGGCGGGCGGGTCTTGACCAGCGCGAAGTTGTCGTCCACCTCGACGTAGTCGAGCATCCGCCCGCTGACCAGGTGCGCGACCCGCTCCCCCATGTCGTGCTCGGGCAGCACGATGTGGTGGGCGCCGATTCGCTCCAGGATCCGGGCGTGCTGGTGGCTGATCGCCTTGGCCCAGATGTCGTCGATGCCCAGCTCGACCAGCAGCGACGTGCACAGGATGCTGGCCTCCAGGTCGCCGCCGATCGCCACGACCGCCCGGTAGAACTCGGCCACGCCCAGTTCCCGCAGCGTGTCGATGTCGGTGGCGTCGGCGGTGACGATGTGCGTCAGCCGCCCCGCCAGGCTCTGCACGATCTTGGGCCGTTCGTCGATGGCCAGCACCTCGGTGCCGCGCTGGACCAGTTCCAGCGCCAGCGAGGTGCCGAACCTGCCGAGCCCGACCACCACCACGGGGTCGTTCTGGATGTCAGCCAACGATGGGTCGCTCCTCCGGCAACTCGTGGCGGCGGGTCCGGTCCCGCAGCGCCAGCGCGGTCCCCAGGGTCAGGGGGCCGATCCTTCCGACGAACATCAGCGCCACCAGCAGCCCGTGGGCGGCGGGCGGCAGGTCGGCGGTGATGCCGGTCGACAGGCCCACGGTCGCGAACGCCGAGATCACCTCGAACAGCACCCGGTCCAGGGCGTGCCCGGTGAGGGCCATCATCGCGAAGGTGGCCGACACCACCAGCCCGACCGCCATCAGCGCGATCGCGACCGCCTGCCGCTGCGTCCCCTCGGGGACCCGGCGGCGTCCCACGTTCACCCGGGCCTCGCCGCGCAGCTCCGCCCAGACCACGTAGGCCAGCAGCCCGAAGGTGGTCACCTTGATCCCGCCCGCGGTCGCCGCGCTGCCGCCGCCGATGAACATCAGCACGTCGATGACCAGCCAGCTCTCCGGCCGCATCTGACCGATGTCGATGCTGTTGAATCCGCCGCTGCGCGGCATCACCGCGGCGAAGAACCCCGCCTGCAGCCGGGCCCCGCCCGACAGCGCGCCGAGCGTGCGGGGGTTGTTCCATTCGGTGAGGGTCAGCACGAGCGTCCCGGCGACCAGCAGGACCGCCGTCACACCCACCGTGATCCGGGTCAGCACCGTCCACTCCGCGGGCCTGCGCCACGACCTGGCCAGCTCGAACACCACCGGGAACCCCAGCCCGCCCACGATGACCGCCAGCGCGACCGGCAGGCAGATCCACGGGTCGGCGGCGAAGCGCACCAGGCTGTCGGGCCACACCGCGAACCCGGCGTTGTTGAACGCCGACACCGAGTGGAAGACGCCCCAGAACGCCGCGCGCCCGGGGGGCTGCCC
Source organism: Actinomadura rugatobispora (assembly GCF_055379765.1). Classification (NCBI taxonomy): domain Bacteria; kingdom Bacillati; phylum Actinomycetota; class Actinomycetes; order Streptosporangiales; family Thermomonosporaceae; genus Actinomadura; species Actinomadura rugatobispora. Next base: position 12,137,676 of record NZ_AP029191.1, read on the forward strand.
GTAGGCGGTCGCGAACCGCACCGCCAGCACCACCGCCGCGACCGCCTCGCACACCAGGCTGAAGAGCACCACGTTGCGGACCAGCCGCCGCACGTCCGCCATCCGCAGCGTCTTGGTCTCGGCCTGCACCGCCAGCCGGGCGCGCAGCCCGAGCCGTCCCGACACCACCACGGCCAGCAGCGTGGCCAGCGTCATGATGCCCAGCCCGCCGATCTGGAACAGGCAGGCGATGATCACCAGGCCGAGGGTGGACCAGTGCGTGCCGGTGTCGACGGCCGCCAGCCCGGTGACGCACACGGCCGAGGTCGCGGTGAACAGCGCGTCCAGGAACCGCGCGGGCTCGCCCGACGCGGTCGCGGCCGGCAGCGACAGCAGCCCCGTCCCGATCAGGATCGCCGAGCAGAACCCGCTGACGACGACCTGCGCCGGATGGTGGAAGCGGCCGAGCGGGGAGAACGTCGTCCGGGCGCGCGGCCTCTTCGCCGCGCGCCGATGCATCACCACGTGACCGCGGCACCCCCTGGAACGCACGCCCGGCTATCCGGCCGGCCCGACCTCCCGCCCCACGGCAGAAAACCGTACAACAAGCGCGCTCATGCCAGTGCCCAACACACTGCACAACACCCTCAGAAACCCCGACATGTCGCGGGCGGGACGGCCTCGTGGGGTTCTGGGACGACGGTCAGGCCCAGATCCGGCCCGCCCTCCCATTCGAGGCTCACGGACGCGCCGGCGGCGCGCTCGACCAGTTTCAGCCGGACGGCGTAGACGGACAGCAGGAGGGCCTGCAGGGAGTCGACCCCGAAGGCGGCCTGGACGGTCTCGTCGCCCAGGCCGACGATCTGGTGGGGGCAGCACCAGTCGTCGTGGGCCGACAGGGGGTCGGGGTGCGGCCTGCCGAACTTCAGGATCACCGGCGTGCGGCGGCCGTCCTCGGCGACGGCCTCCACCCGCCGCTCGGCCACGACCTCGCCGAGCTCGTGCGTCGTCGTCATGCGTTCCCCTCGTCGCGGCTCCGGTGTGAAACCGACACTTTAGGGGCCGATCGCCCTTCGCGGTCCGGACCGGCGGCGCGCTGAACCGCGGGGGGCGCGGCGCGCGTACAGCCGGTGTCGCCGATACGGGCGTCATCAGGCTTCGCACGGGAGGACCTTCGGATTGTCTTTCTTCAGGCGCTGCGGTCACCGGTCCCAGGGCGGACGGCCGTGAGGAAGGAACTGACGGCGGACAGCCCGCTGGACCACGTCCCGGACGAGAACGTCGACGGGCCCGTCCCTTCCCCCGGAGAGACGCCCGCGGATGACGCGGCGGCGGACGATGTGGTCCCGGGTCGTCGTCTCGCGGGCGCGCGCCGCGCCGCGGGGTGGGCGGCCACCGCCCTGGCGGGCCTGCTCGTGCTGGGCGCGCTGCTGTTCCCGCACAAGGTCGGGCGCCTGACGCCGGGGGCGTTCGCGCGGGTCCCGGTCGAGGGGGTGCTGCTCGTCGCCCTGGTCGTCATCGTCCCGGCGCGGGCGCGACGGACGGTGGCGGTGCTCGCCGGCGCGGCCATCGGCGTGATGACGATCGTGAAGGTCGTCGACATGGGCTTCTACCAGGTGCTCGCGCGGCCGTTCGATCCGGTGCTGGACTGGGTGCTGATCGGCTCCGGCGTGGAGTTCCTGGACTCCTCGTTCGGGCGGGCCGGGGCGATCGCCGCCGTCATCGGGATCGTGCTGCTGGCGGCCGCGCTGCTCGTGCTCATGGCGTTGTCGGTGCTGCGCCTGGCCCGCCTCGTGGTCCGGTACAACGCCACGGCGACCGCCACCGTGGGGGTCGCCGGGACGGTCTGGATCGTCTGCGCCGCGCTCGGCGCGCAGGTCGTCCCGGGCGTGCCGGTCGCCGCCAGGAACACCGCCGGGCTCACCCTCGCCCACACCCGGCAGGTGCACGCGAGCCTGCTGGACCGGCGGGCGTTCGCCGAGCAGGCCGCCGTCGACGCCTTCCGCGGCACCGCGGGGGCGGACCTCCTGCGGGGCCTGCGCGGCAAGGACGTCCTGCTGGCCTTCGTCGAGAGCTACGGGCGCGACGCGGTCGAGGACCCGCTCTTCGCGCGGCAGGTCGGCGCGGTGCTCGACGACGGGACCCGGCGGCTGCGCGCCGCCGGGGTCGGCGCCCGGAGCGGGTGGCTCACCTCGCCGACCGCGGGCGGGAGCAGCTGGCTGGCGCACTCCACCCTGCTCTCCGGCCTCTGGATCGACAACCAGCAGCGCTACCGCAGCCTGGTCTCCAGCGACCGCCTGACCCTCAACCAGGCGTTCCGGCGGGCGAGCTGGCGGAGCGTCGCGGTCGTGCCGGGCGTCACCCGAGCCTGGCCCGAGGGCGACTTCTTCGGCTACGACCGGGTCTACGACGCCAACAACCTCGGCTACCGCGGGCCGCGCTTCAGCTTCGCGACCATGCCCGACCAGTACACCCTCGCGGCCTTCGAACGCCTCGAGCGGGAGAAGCCGGACCACGCCCCCGTCCTGGCGGAGATCCCGCTCGTCTCCAGCCACGCGCCGTGGGCGCCCCTGCCCCGGCTCATCGACTGGAAGGACGTCGGGGACGGCTCGGTCTACCACCCCATCGCGGCCGCGGGCGAGCGAAGGGCCGCCGTGTGGCGCGACCCCGCACGGATCCGCACCGAGTACCGGCGTTCCATCGAGTACACCCTCGGCACCCTCGTCTCCTACGTGGAGACGCACGGCGACGACGACCTCGTGCTCGTCTTCGTCGGGGACCACCAGCCGCTCCCGGTCGTCACCGGCGAGGGGGCCGGCCGGGACGTGCCGATCACGATCGTCGCCCGTGACAAGGCCGTCCTGGACCGGATCTCCGGGTGGGGCTGGCAGGACGGCCTGAAGCCCGGCCCTAACGTGCCCGTCTGGCCCATGCACGCCTTCCGCGACCGCTTCCTGACCGCGTTCAGCCGCTGACCCCGCCCCGCCTCCGCGCCGCGGTTGCGGCAGGATGTCATGATCGGATGATCGGAAGGACGCCCATCCGCGAAGCGGGAGAACGGAGCGCACTGAGGCGATGAACGACGCGCTATGGGCCGGAACGGTCGCGATCGGCGGGCATGACGGCGCCGAGCTGGAGGCGTACCTGGCACGGCCGCTCAACGACGAGCCGCGCGGCGGCGTGGTGGTGATCCACCACATGCCCGGCTACGACCCGGCCACCAAGGAGGTCGTCCGCCGCTTCGCCGCCGAGGGGTACGCGGCGATCTGCCCCAACCTCTACTCGCGCGAGGGCGCCGGCGTCAGTCCCGACGACCAGGCCGCGGCGGCGCGGGCCAAGGGCGGCGTGCCCGACGAGCAGGTCGTCGGCGACATCGCCGGGGCCGCCGCGCACCTCAACGGACTCGACCACGCCAACGGCAGGATCGGCGTGATCGGCTACTGCTCGGGCGGACGGCAGAGCTTCCTGGTCGCCTGCTCGCTGGACGGCATCGACGCCGCCGTCGACTGCTACGGCGCGTTCGTCGTGAACGACCCGCCCGAGGGCTTCCCGCTCAAGGCGACCCCGCTGATCTCCAGGGCGCCCGACCTGGCCTGCCCGCTGCTGGGGCTGTTCGGCGACGAGGACCAGTACCCGACCCCCGACGAGGTCGCGGCGCTGTCGGCCGAGCTGACCCGGCTGGGCAAGGAGCACGAGTTCCACAGCTACCCCGGCGCCGGGCACGCCTTCTTCCTGACGGACCGGCCGTCCTACCAGGCCAAGGCCGCCGTGGACGGCTGGAAGAAGATCTTCGCCTTCTACGGCCGCCACCTCGCGGCCTGACCGTCCCGTTCCTTCGTCCTGTCCCCGTCCTGAGATCTGGAGGGAACCTCCCGTGTGCACATACCTCACCGAGAAGGTGGAGCTCGACGGCGCGGCCAAGGGGGCGTCCGGCTGGTTCACGCTCACCGACGGAGCGGTCTACGTCGACCACCCGTACCACGCCTGCCACGAGCACACGGTGAACATCGACTTCACCAACCCGGGCGAGGGGCCGTCGGCGCGGGTCGCGGTCGAGCTGACCGAGGAGGCGGCGCTGGGCCTGATCGAGGCCATCCAGAAGGCCCTGGCCGCCGCGCCGCCCGGGCTCGCCTCGGCCGGTGGTCCCGCCCCCTCCGCTTCCGCCTGAGCGATCAGCGCTTGCGCGTGGCCTCGTCGAGGAGGAGGCCGAGCGCGATGCCGAGCATCCAGGCGTCCTTGGACATCGGGATGCCCTCCTGGGTGGGGCCGAGGCTGCCCGGCCGGCGCATCCCGGGCGTGCGCAGGTAGATGCCCAGCAGCCCGGAGGAGAACGCGGCCAGTCCGGCCGCGGCCAGCGCCGTCGGCACGGCGGGCAGCAGCAGCGCGGTGCCGAGGGCGATCTCCCCGCTGGACAGCATCCGGCCGAAGGTCCTGGGCTCGAGCTTCTTGAGGAACGGATAGGTGCCGGCGGCGATCTCCCGCAGGTGCGCCGCGGCCGCCTCGTCCAGGTCGCGTTTGGAGAGACCGGAGTCCAGGATGACCGCTCCGGCCGCCAGCCGCAGCGGCGCGTGCCGCAGTTTCATCGGAAAGCGCATGAGTACCTCGCGCGGTCGTGTGCGGTCTGCGTGACGACGCGGCCGCGGGCCGGGGATGGGCGAGCCCGCCACCGGAGGGTCCTCCGGTGCACGGCTCGCCCTTCTCCCCCCGGCCGCGGCCCGTACCGGCGCCGCGGCGCCGTGCTCAGGCGCCGCGGGCGCCCGCGGGCGGCGCGGTGAGCGCGTAGATGAGCAGGACGCACAGCGCGATGGTGAGCACCGACCACCACGGGAACGCCTGCAGGAAGGCCAGGTGCCCGATCGCGGACAGGGCGGCGAGCACCACCCCGGCGACGCGGGCCCACATCTGCCCGGCCATGATGCCCCCGCCCACCGCGATCTGGATGATGCCGACCACGAGCCAGATCCAGCCCCACGCGGTGTAGTTGAACACCATGATCTTGTCGTCGCCGACCAGGTAGTAGCTGCGGTTGAACAGGGCCACCAGGCCGTCGATGAAGTTGAAGGCGCCGACCACCAGGGCCACCGTGCCGGCGAACGCCAGCCACCCCGACGTCATGCGGCGCCCTTCCTCCCTCGCGGGAGCCGGGCCGTGAGCCGTACTGCCAGTCGTCATGGAACCTCCCCCATCGGCGATCCACGGTCGGACCACCGCGGATCCAACGTGCAGAAAGTCCCCATTCGAGGCCTAGCGCCAACCGCACCCGAAAACCATTTGGCGATGGCTTGATCCAAATCTAGGGAGGCGTTGGCCGGCGTCGGCGTGGCTTGCGGCGATGCGGGCGCCGACCGTGCCACGGCCGAATCCGGTGCGCCGATTCCGGCCGGAGTGCACAATTCGCTGCAGCACGGCGGCCAACGGAGCAAGGAGACGGCATGACCGACGAACTCGTCCGCGCGTCCAACGCCCTGACCGCGAAGTGGGCGCGGAGGGAGTCCTGGGGCGGGGCGGGCGGCGCGCTGTCGGGGGCCGGTGCGTGGCCGCTGCTGGCGCTGCTGGCCGCCGCCGCCCGCGAGCCGGGACGCGGCGAACTCCAGGAGGCCGTCGGGGTCGACGCCGCGGACGCGGACCGGCACGCCCGCGCACTGCTGGAGATCCTCGCCCGCAGCACCGCGGTCGAGGGCGCCCTGGGCGTGTGGGCGCGCGCCGGGCTCCCCCTGGAGCCGTGGTGGCTCGACGCCGTGCCCGGCGGCGCCCGCGGTGAGCTGAGCGGTGACCCGGCCGCCGATCAGGCGCGGCTGGACGCGTGGGTCGCCCGGAACACCGGCGGCCGGCTGACGCGGATGCCGGTGAGCGTGCCGCCGGACACGCAACTGGTGCTGGCCACCGCGCTGACCATCGAGACGCGCTGGCTGGAGCCGTTCAGCGACATCCCGTTCCGCCCGCAGCGGGGCCCCTGGTCGGGGCGGGACCGGGAGGCGGCCGGGCTGGCGCGCCAGACCGAGGACCTCGACCAGCTCGTCCTGGCGCGGACCCCGGCGGGACCGGTGACCCTGCTGACCGTGCAGGGCGGGAACGACGTCGACGTGCACCTGTGCCTGGGCGAGGCAGCGCGCCCGGCCGGCGAGGTGCTCGCCGCCGCGGTGGAGGCGGTCGGCGGCCTGCACCCGGTCCTGCGCGGCACGCTGCTGGCACGTCCGGACGCCGATCCGGCGCCCGGGGTGACGCTGCACAAGATCGCGGCCTTCGACGCGCAGCCCACGCTGAGCGTGACCACCGCGCGGTTCGACGTCACCGCCGAGCACGACCTGATGGCCCGCGCCGAGCTGTTCGGGCTGGCCACCGTCTCCACCCACGACCCGGCCGGCCACTTCCCCGGGATCAGCAGGGAACCGCTGGCGCTCGGCCAGGCCGCCCAGGACGTCACCGCCACCTTCAGCGCCGAGGGGTTCACCGCGGCGGCGGTCACCGCGATGACCGTGCTGGCCACGGGGGCGCCGCTGAACGAGGCGTACATGCTGCACGCGGCGTTCGACCGGCCCTTCGGCTTCCTCGCCCGCCACCGTCCCAGCGGCCTCGTGCTGCTGGCCGGGTGGGTCGCCGAGCCCCAGGACTGGCCCGAGGGAGTCCCCACGAGCCCCTGGTGACGCACCGTCCCGGTCACGCCGGGGCGGCTTCGAGCATGGCGGGCTCGCGCAGGGGCCGGACGAGCAGCCAGCCGAGGACGGGCAGTGCGATCAGCGGCGCGAGGGCGGTCTGCAGGGACGTGACGTCGGCGACGGCGCCGATGAACGGGCTGGCGATGCCGCCGATGCTGACCGTCAGGCCCAGCGTGACCCCGCCCGCGACGCCCACGCGCCGCGGCAGGTAGTCCTGGCCGAGGGTGACGTGGAGGGAGAACGGCACGTACAGGCCGGCCGACGTGAGGGCGACGAACGCGTACAGCGCGGGTCCCGGGACGAGCACCACGCCCGCCACGGCGAGGACGGTGAGGGCGTAGGACCACCGGACGACGGAAAGGCGGCCGTGACGGGTGGCGAGCGCGCCACCCGTCACGGTCCCCACCGCCCCGCCGAGGTAGAGCACGAACAGCGCGGCCGTGCCGGACGCCGCGCCGCCGCCGGTGCGCTCCCGGACGTACAGGGAGATGAACGCGCTGAGCCCGACGAAGACGATCGAACGGCAGACGATGGCGCCGGACAGCCTGGCGAACGACGGCCAGTCGTCCATGGCGCCCGCGCGGCTCACCCGGACCGCTCCCGGCTCCGCGGCGGCGGAGGCCGCGACGCCCCGCAGCGCGGCCGCGCACAGGACCGCGCCCGCCAGTGCCGGGACGATCAGCAGCGGGGAGGCGCGCAGGCCGCCCGTGGCGATGACGGCGGCGACCATCGGCGGCGCTGCGGCGAAGCCGAGGTTGCCGCCGAGGGAGAACCAGCCCATCGCGGTGTGGCTGCCGCGGCTGGCGTCGCGCGCCACGCGCGCGGCCTCCGGGTGGTACGCGGCGACGCCGATCCCGGAGATCGCGATGACCGCGAGGGTGAGGGCGTAGGAGCCGCTGACGCCGGCGAGCGCGACCCCCGCGCCGCCCGCGAGGGTGCTCACCGGCAGCAGCCACGGCATGGCCCACCTGTCGGTCAGGGCTCCGAACATCGGCTGCACCACCGACGACAGCAGGGACGCGGCCAGCACGACGCCGGAGGCGGCGGCGTAGGTGTAGGCGCGCTCGGTGACGAGGAACGGCACCAGGGCGGCCACCGCGCCCTGGTAGACGTCCACGCAGCCGTGTCCCAGGGACAGCAGCGTGATGGGGCCGGTGCGCGCGTCGCTGTTGGTTGCCACCCGCCCATCGTCGGTACGGAGCGGCCCGGCGCGCTTCCGATAAAATGCCAATGTATGCCGATTATTCGCCACACTCCCGAGGCGCCCACCCGCACCCGGACGCTGGCCCCCGGCGAGAGCATCGACGCGCACCGCCACGACGACCACCAGATCGTCTACGCGGGCTCGGGCGTCGTGGCGGTCACCACCGACGCCGGGACCTGGTTCGCCCCCGGCACCCGGGCCATCTGGGTCCCGGCCGGGTGCGTCCACGCGCATCGCGCCCACGGCCACCTCGCCCTGCACCTGCTCGGCCTGCCCGCCGGTACCAATCCCCTCGCCCTGGACGCGCCCGCCGTGCTGGCCGTGAGCCCGCTGCTGCGCGAGCTGATCCTCGCCTGCACCCGCGCTCCGTACGGCGACTCCCCCGAACGGCTGCGGCTGCGCGCGGTGCTCCTCGACCAGTTGCGGGCCTCGCCGCAGCAGCCCGTTCACCTGCCCGCGCCCTCCGACCCGCGCCTCGCGGCGGTCTGCGAACTCCTGCATCGCGACCCGGCCGATCCGCTTTCGCTGGCGGCCCTGGCGACGGCGACGGGCGCCAGTGAACGCACCCTCAGCCGCCTGTTCCGCCACGATCTGGGCATGACGTTCCCGCAGTGGCGCACCCAGCTGCGCCTGTACCACGCGCTGCGCATGCTGGCCGACGGCATGCCGGTGACCGCGGTCGCCCACCGGTGCGGCTGGTCCTCGGCGAGCGCGTTCATCGACGTGTTCCGCCGCGCGTTCGGCTACACCCCCGGCGCCCACAACCGCCGCCCCTGAGACCGGCGGTGCGGGCTATCAGTGGGGCACTTCCTCGCCGTCCCCGTCGGAGGCGGCGGCGGTCTCACCGGTCAGATGCCGCAGCGTGCCGGTCAGGTCCAGCAGCCGGTCCAGCCGGGCGCTGCGAGCGGTCAGCCGGAGGCGGACCGAGCGCGCGGACGCGCGGCGGTGCGCCATGAGCAGGGCCGCGAGCCCGGACGAGTCGCACAGGCCCAGCCCCGAGCAGTTCAGGTCCAGAGCGTCCAGCCCGGGGTGTTCGGCCAGGGCCTCGTCGACGGCGGCCACCAGGACGCCCGCGGTGGCGTAGTCCAGTTCGCCGTGGATCTCGACCCGCAGCGTGCGCCCGCCGGCCGTGCCGGTGACCAGGCGCAGCGGGATGTCGGGAACGGGGGCGGTCATGCGGTCCTTCCTTGCCTCAGGACGCCTCCAGCACGGCGGCGTGGCCGCGGGCGAGCAGGTCCCGTGCGCGGGGGTAGTCGGTGAGCCGCTCGGCGAGCAGGTCCAGGGCGGGCAGCAGGCTGCGCGCCGGGACGCCGCGGGCGTCGAGGATGGCGGCGGTCCAGGCCGCGAACCCGGTGAACAGGTCGGGATCGTCCACGTACAGGGCGGTGCCGAGGAAGTCGACGATGTGGGCGACGTCCTCCGCGGTGTGGCGCAGCTGCTGCTCGGTGTAGCCGGCCATCGCCGGGAAGCGGGACCGCAGCGCGTCCATCACGTGCCGGACCAGCTTCGGGGCCGTCCGGCTGATGTGCGTGAACTCCTGGTCGGCCAGGTGCGGCAGGTCGTCGATGGCCTGGTGCAGGGGCGGCGGCTTGGGCGGCGGCTCGTCCGCCAGCCGGTCGGCCGCGACGCGGGCGTCGGGCGCCCAGACGTCCGCGCCCAGCAGGGTGGCGTAGCGGCCGCCGGGGCCGAACGCGGCGCCGCCCACCAGGACGGGCGTGCCGGTCGCCTGGCAGGCCGTGATGGCGGCGTGCGCCGCGGGCAGCCGCGGCGCCAGCGACGACGACAGCGCCACCACCGCCGGGCCGGAGCGGTGCAGGTGGGCGATGAGGTGCGGGGTCGGCACCTGGGCGCCGAGGAAGTCCACCTGCCAGCCGCGCAGCCGCAGCACCTCGGCCACGAGCCGGGCGGGCAGGGCGTGCCACTCGCCGTCGATGCACGCCACCGCGATCCGGCCGGGACGCTCCCCGGCCCGCTCGTCCAGGCGTTCCCGCACGGCCGGGTGATGCGCCAGGGCGCCGATCACGCGTTCGCTGACGGCGGTGGCGGTGTGCTCCTGCGCCACGGTGAACCGGTTGGCCGCCCACTCCCGGCCCACGCGGGCCTGCAGCGGCGCGATGACGTCGAGCAGCAGGTCCTCGACGTCCAGGCCGGCGTCCAGCGCCGCGGTCGCGGTGTCGGCGGCGGCGTACTCGTCGCCGCCGGTGACGGCCGCCCAGAGCCGCTCCGACCAGGCGTCCGGCCCGGCCGGCCGATCCGTTCGCTCGGTCACCCGCGTCATGCGGTGAACCTTCCGGGTCCCTGCCCCCCGACGGCGCTCAGGTGGACGCGCCGGGGAGCGGTCAGCGCGACCATCGCCATGTCGTCGTGCCCGCCGGACCGCACCCACTCGGCGGCGAGCATGTGCACCCGCTCCACCAGCGCCTCGGGGGGCATCCCGCCGCACTGGACCAGTTCGGCGTGCAGCCGCTCGTCCCCGAACATCTCGTCGCCGAGCGGCCCGCCGACGGCCTCGGTGATGCCGTCGGTGTAGAGCAGGCAGGTGTCGCCGGGCCGCAGCGAGACGGTCGCCGTGGTGGAGGTGATCTCCTCCAGCACGCCGATCAGCGAGCCCCCGGTCGGCGCCTTCTCGACGGCGCCCCCGGCCCGGACGATCAGCGGGGCGCTGTGGCCCGCGCTGGTGAGCCGCATCCGGACCTCCGCGCCCCGCCGCCGGACCGAGGCCAGCACCAGCGTCACGAACCGGGTGGTGTCGCTGTTCAGCAGCGTTCCGTTCAGCAGTTCGAGCACGCGCTGGTGGTCGCCGGCCATCGGCAGCAGGGCGTGCAGCGTGTTGCGGATCTTGCCGGTCAGCACCGCGGCCTCCAGGCCCTTGCCGCACACGTCGCCCAGGACCACCAGCGACTCGGCGCCGGGGTCCTGCGGGTCGGCGGGGTACAGGTCGTAGAAGTCGCCTCCGACGCGTTCGCCGTCGCCGGACGGCCGGTAGCGCGCCGCCAGCTCCACGCCGCCCAGTTCCCGCGCCCGCGGCGGCAGCAGCTCGCGCATCAGCGTCTCGGTGATGGAGGCCTGCTCGGCGTACAGCCGGGCCGCCGACATCGCCGCGCCCGCCCGCGCCGCGAAGAGCCGGGCGAACACCTCCTCGCCGTCGGAGAAGGCCTCCTGGCCGTGCCGGCGCAGCAGCACCAGCGCCCCCGCCGGGACGCCGTGGCCGGGCAGCGCCGTCACCACCATCGCGCCGGGCTCGCCCACGCCCTGGCGCGCGATCCAGTCCGGGGCGGCGGACGGGTCGATCCAGCGCGACGGCACCGGGGGGAAGCCCTTCATCGCCTCGTCCAGGCCGGGCACCTCCGCGGGGTCGACGACCAGCTCCCGGTGGTCGAACCGGTCGCCGGGGCCGCAGTAGGAGATGGGATGGGCGCGCCCGGACGCCGGTGCGATGACCAGGGCCGCGTCGGCCAGGTGCCGCGCGGCCAGCCGCACGGTCACCTCCATGCAACGTTCCAAATTGAGCGACGCCAGCAACCGGCTGGACGCCTCGGCCAGGAACGCCGTCCGCCGCCGCTCGGTCGCGAGCTCGTCGGCCAGCCGGCGCCGCTCGGTGACGTCGATCAGCCACCACGTGGTGGACGCCGCGCCGCCCGGCACGCCGAGCGCCGGCATCGGGTGGGCCTCGTACACCGCCTCGCCGATCGGCCCCCGCGCGACGGACCCGGTCCCGGACGCCTCCGCCCCTCCGGCCTCCGCCCCTCCGGACTCCGCCCGGCCGGACGCGCCGCGGCGACCGCCGAGCGACCGGTGGGCCTCGGCGAGCCAGCGGGGTACGGCGTCGGCCAGCAGGACGCCGGGCGACGCCCCGAGCAGCAGGCGCGCCGCGTCGTTGAGCTGCGCGACGGATCCGGCCGCGTCCACGACCACCGCCGCGTACGCCGCTCGCCGCGGCACCGGTTCGAGGACATCATGAGGACCGTTCGTGCCCTGAGTGGGTTCCATGCGCGTGAGCCTGCGGTGGGACTCTCCTTCCCTGAAGCCGACCGCTCGTATGTGGATCTACCGGACCACCCTAACCACATGACACAAGTTGTCGGAAGACAAGCATCTCGGTTCACACAGTGTGAACGTCCTGCTGCCGGGGCCGGGCGGGGATCCGGCCGAAGGCGGCGAGCACGGCGTCGACGACGGGTTCGATGCTCGCCGGGTCGATCTCGTCCCGGCTGACGACCCGCCGGTAGACGAACGGGGACACCACGAGCTCGGTGAACAGCAGGACGTCCACGCCGGCGGGCAGTTCGCCGCGTTCGACGCCCCTGCGGAGGACCCGTTCGTAGATGGCCCGGGTCCTCCGCTCGGCCTGCTCGCTCATCGCCGCCAGCTCCGGGTCGCGTGCCGCGGCCTCCATCAGGGACGGGAACACGCGGACCCGGTTGAGGTAGGCGACCAGTTGCCGCAGCAGCGCGAGGAGGTCGCCGCGCACCGATCCGGTGTCCATCTCGACCAGCGACCGCAGCATCCGCGCGTAGGCCGCGCGGATGAGGCTGTCGCGCGAGCCCCACCGACGGTAGATCGTCGGCCGGCTGACGCCCGAGCGGTCGGCCACCGCGTCCACCGTGACCGCGGTGACGCCGTGCTCGGCGATGAGGTCGAGGGTGGCGCGGATGACGGCGCTCTCTGAGCTACGCGGACGCGGTGACATCGCGCATCATCCTAGGCACCGGGCGTCGTGCGGAGCCGCGGCGGGCCGGTCAGAAGACGCCGACGCCGGCGGCCTCGTTGCGCTGCTTCCACTCCTCGCGGGACATGCGGGTGGTGTCGACGTCCTCGGCCAGGCCGCGCAGGGCGCCGACGGTCGCCTCCTCCTTGGGGGTGTGCTTGAACGGGTCCCAGTCGAAGAACCTGGTCGAGTTCTCCCAGGTGATCTTGTGGATCTCGGCGGGAGAGCAGCGGGCGTCCTGGAACTCCTTCCAGGAGAACTCCGGCGACTCCGGCCAGGTCGTGTCGGTGTGCGGGTAGTCGCACTCCCAGGCGATGTTGTCGATGCCGATCCGGTCGCGCAGCAGCAGGCCCGAGGGGTCGGTGATGTAGCAGGCGAGGATGTGGTCGCGGAAGACCTCGGAGGGGAGCTTGCCGCCGAAGTCGTTGCCGAGCCACGCCTGGTTCTGGAAGTGCCGGTCGACCCGGTCGAAGTAGAAGGGGATCCAGCCGATCCCGCCCTCGGAGAGGGCGACCTTGAGGTCGGGGAACTTGCGCAGCGTCGGCCCGAACAGCAGGTCCTGGGCGGTGATGGCGCTGATCTGGCAGGCGAGCACCATCAGGTGGTCGACCGGCGCCTCGGGCGCCCGCTTGATGACGTCGAAGCCCGCGCCGATGTGCAGCGACAGGACCATGTTCTCGTCGACCAGCGCCTTGATCATCGGGTCCCAGTGGCCGGACAGGAAGCTCGGGAAGCCCTGGACGTGCGGCGTCTCGAGGAAGCTGATGGACCGGCAGCCCTTCTTGCCGAGGCGGTGGATCTCCTGCACCGCGAGGTCGACGTCCCACATGGGGACGATGCCCAGCGGGATGAAGCGGCCCGGGTAGGTGCCGCACCACTCGTCGATCGCCCAGTCGTTGTACGCCTGGAGCATGACGAGCGCGATCTCCTTGTCGCGGGACTCGTGGAAGGTGCGGGCGTTGAAGCCGGCCATGGTCGGGAAGCACATCGAGGCCAGCACGCCGTTGACGTTCATGTCGCGCACGCGCTCGTGGACGTCGAAGCAGCCGGGGCGGAGCTCGGAGTAGGCGCCGGGGTTGAACCCCCACTGCTCGCGCGGCCAGCCGACGGTCGCCGCCATGCCGAAGGGCGTGGAGGTCTTCTGCCCCTGGAACTCCCACTCGTCGACGCCCTGCTCGTTCCGGACGACCTTGGGGACGGCGTCGGCCCACTTGGCCGGGACGTGGTTCTTGTACATGTCCGGCGGCTCGATCATGTGGTCGTCGATGCTGACCAGGATCATGTCCTCGAGCTTCATGGATGCTCCCTTCGAGGCGGCGGGCCGCCGGGGACGGCCGTTCGCCGGGGCGGGCGGAGTTTTGATACTTGACTGTCTCGTTTAATTTCGGGTCCGGCGGGCCCAGAAGTCAAGACCCGCCGGGCACGTCCGGAACGGGCCCTTCGCGGCGGCGCGAGGCCGCCGCCCCGGTGTCCAGTCGGACACCAGTTCGCGAACTTCTGGACAACTCGCGGAGGGTATGCCGATACCGGCGGAATGATGAGTGATCGGGTTGAGTGATCGCCCCTGGACGGGCGCCTGTGCGGAGTTGCGGGAGACGGACGGAGCGGGCGTTGACCTCCTATCTCGACCGGAAGGCGGATTTCACCCGCGACCTGCGGCACCGCCTGGACGGTGACGAGCCCGCCGCGCTGGCGCGGCGCACGGGCCTGCGGGAGAAGACGGTCCGGACGCTGCTGGCCGGGGACGGCGAACTGATGTCCTGGGAGGTCGTCAGCGCCTGCCTCGCGGCCGCGGGAGTCGACGGCGGCGGGGCGGCGGCGGTGCGCGACCGGTGGTCGGCGGCCGAGCAGGCCCAGTGGGACGAGCGGGGCGACGACCTGCGCGCGGCGTTCGAGCGGAACAGGAACGGCAAGCCCGCCGCGGTGGTCGGGGCGCACCGGGAGAAGGCGCCGTGGCGGCGGCTGGCCTCCCGGCATCCGGTGACCTTCGAGCCCTGGACGGTTCCGGCGTTCGGCACCGGGCGCAGGCTGCCCGACCCGGCGGAGGCCGGTGACATCCGGGACTTCTACCGGCTGCTGGCCGGGCTGCGCGGGTGGGCGGGGTCGCCCAGGCAGTCGGAGATCGAGCGGCGCTCGTGGGGCACGCTGCCCGACGCCACGATCAGCGCGATGCTCCAGAAGGACCGGTGGCGCACGACCAACGACCGCGAGCGGGTCAGGGTCGGGTACTTCGCGGCGGCCTGCGGGCTGCCCGAGGCGGAGGTCGCGCGCTGGGTCGAGGCGTACGAGCGGCTCCGGCACATCGCCCCGCCCGACGACCTGGCCCAGGCCCGCGCCGAGGCGGCCGAGCTGCGGCGGCGGCTGTCCGGCGCCGAGGCGGAAGCCGAAGACCTGCGCGCGCGGCTGGCGGCCGCCGAGGCCATCACACCCGCCGAGCCCGGCGAGCCCGCCGAGCCGGTCGAGGCCGTCCCGGTCGCGCGAGAGCCCCGCGGGCGTGCGCGGTGGGTCACCCGCGGGCGGCGGCCGCTGGCGGTGGGACTGGCCGCGCTGGTGTTCGCCGGCGGCGTCGGGGTGGGCCGGGTGGCCGGCGGGGAGGGCTCCCCACGGGAACGTTCCGTGTGCTTCAGCGGCACGCTCCGCCTCGTCGGCTCCACCGCCTTCGAGCGGACGGCCCACGCCATCCGGCGAGGCTATGAGGCCCAGTGCGAGGACGCGCGGATCGAGGTGCGCTCCATCGGCTCGAACGAGGGCGTGCGCACCCTCACCGCGGCCAACGCCGCGACGACGATCGCGATGCACGACGGGCATCTCAAACGCGACTCCGAGGAGATCAGGCTGCGGGGTTTCCGCGGCCTGCCCGTCGCGCTGACCGCCTTCGCCGTCGTCGTCCACAAGGACACCGGCCTCACCGGCCTGTCGGTGCGGGACCTGCGCTCCATCTACGCGCGGGACGGCGCGCCCACCGAATGGAAGCGGTTCAGGGGCGGAGCCGGCCTTCCGATCCGGATGGTCAGCAGGACCGAGGGCTCCGGCACCCGTACGATCTTCGAGGAGCAGGTGCTCAACGAGCCCGAACCGGAGCTGTCGTCCCGGGACTGCCGGCGCAAGGACGAGATCCGCGCCGCCGCCCGCGTCATCCGCTGCGAGCGCAGCAGCCAGGCGCAGATCCTCGACACCGTCAACCGGCTCCCCGGCGCGATCGGCTACGCCGAGTTGCAGATCGCCACCGACACCCGCCGCTACCCCAACCTGCGCATCCTCACCCTCGACGGCAGGAGGGCGGACACCTCCCCGGCGGAGCACCGCTACCCGTTCGTCGCGCCCGAGGTCTTCTACACCTACGGGACGCCGCCGAACAACAGCCCCGCCGCGGCGTTCCTCACCTTCCTCGCCGGGGACTCCGCCAGGAGGCTCATCCAGCGGGCCGGGGCCCCTCCCTGCATCACCCCGGACTCGCTGATCTCCACGCCCTGCCAGTCGCCCTGAGCCGGCGGGCCGGCCTCCGGCGCTCACCGGCTCCGGGCCGCCTGCTCCCGCGCCTCGACGACCAGCGCCTGCGCCGACTGCCCGAGGCGTCCGGCCGAGTCGTAGAGGGTGGCCGCGCTGAAGCCGCAGCCCACGGGCTGGACGACGCCGGCGCAGACCAGGCCCACCCAGGGGCCGGTGGGCTCGCGGGAGACGTGCAGGCTCAGCTCGGCGTTCATGAAGCTCCACCGGTCGAAGGGCAGCCGCATGTGGGTGGCGGTGGAGGCGTAGTCCGCCGCCGCGGCGGCCCGCGCGATCGCGGGGGTCGGCTCGCCGGCGATGACCGGGACCAGCAGGTTGATCCACAGGCCGACCGAGTCCGGGCCGAGGTCGGGCGACCGCAGCGAGCGGACGCTGACCGCGGAGCTGTCGAAGCACTCCCAGCCGACGTACTCGCTGACCCCGGTCTTGGGGGTGGTCAGGTCGGGCACCGCCGCGCCCGCGAACGGATCCGGGTGGTCGGTCGCGCCCTCGGGCAGGTCGAGGTCGGCACGGCGCACCGCCAGGCACCGGGCGCGCGCCACCGGCTCGTCCCCCTCCAGCAGGGTGACGTCCTGGCGCACGACCCGGCGGCCGCCCTCGGGCGGGGTCACCGACAGCGTCATCGGGACGGCCCGGACCGGCCCGAGCAGGTCGAAGGTGATGCGTGCGGGCGTCCATCCCGGCACGTCGACGGCGGCGGCCAGCAGTGCCGCGACGGCGGCGCCGTGCAGCGCGTCCCGGCGCCACGGACCGCGGGCGCGGTCGGTGGGCACGACCAGGGCCCCGTCCCGTTCGTACAGGGCGGCGCCGCCGGGGACGGCCGGCTCGGTGACGGCCTCGGGGGCCGGGGCGGGCCCGCTTCCGACGGTCATGAGGCCACCCTCGGGTCGCCGGCCCCGGCGGTGAGGGCGGCGACGCCGGGGGCGAGCCAGCGCCGCAGGAACTCGCGGAGTTCGGAGCTGGTCCGCAGCGGGTCGCCGGGGTCCAGGAGGAAGGACTGCACGATTCTCAGCGTCCATTCGATCAGTTCGTTGCGCCGCTCGGGACCGAACCCTGAGGCGTCCCAGTCCACCGCGGTCTGGTCCAGCAGGGACCGGCCGATGGCGCGCGAGGTGTCGGAGGTGACGCTCCGCAGCAGGGATCGTCCGCTGCCGGAGTCCAGCAGGAGGCGCAGGTAGGGTTCGCCGGGGATCTGGTTGATCGTGTACGCCACGGCCTCGACCAGCGCCTCGTCGGGGGCGGTGATGGTGCGCAGCCGCCGCGCCAGGCGGGCCAGGAAGTCCTGCGTGCCGTCGAGGGCCGCCGCGATCAGCAGCGCGTCCGTGCTGGGGAAGTAGCGGTAGACGGTCTGGCGGCTGACCCCGAGGGCCGACGCCACGTGCGCGATGGTGGTGGCGCCGCCCAGCTCCTGGACGCAGCGGTGGGTGGCCTCCTTGATCCGGCCGACCGCTTCCTCGTCGCTGGCGGGGGGCGAGCCGCCCCATCCGTGAGTCCGCACGCGATCAACGTACCGTCCAGCTAGACAGGACACAAGTCTAAAGTTGTATGGTCTATCGCCTTTCGACATCGATGTCGACCGTCACCCCTGCCCGCGATGTCGCGCCGATATAGTCGAGGCGGCCCGCCCCGGCCGGCGCGGCCCAGAAAGGGAAGGGAGATCCGGTCCACGTGGCACGACCCGCATCCCCGTCCGGCGGCACCCGCAAGGGAGGCCGCGGCGCCCGTGCCACGGCGGAGGGCCCGCGCACCCGCGGCGGATGGACCCCGGCCGGGACCGCGGCGGAGCGGCGCGCCGTCCACGCCGAGCGCGGCACGGCCCGCGGCGAGCGCACCCGGCGGCGGATCATGGAGGCCGCGCGCCGGGTCTTCGAACGGGACGGCTACCTGGACGTCGGCGTCGCCGACATCGCCCGCGAGGCCGGCGTCGCCCACGGCAGCTTCTACACCTACTTCTCCTCCAAGCTCGAGGTGTTCAACGTCGTCTGCGCCGAGGTCTCCGAGGTCGTGGACCAGGCGGTGGGCCGGCGGGTGGACGGGGAGGACGGCCTCGATCCGGTCGACGCCCTGTGCCGGGCCAACCTGCGCTACTTCGACGTGTACCGCGAGAACGCCCGGATCTACGCCCTGCGGGAGCAGCTCGCCCACATCGGCGAGGACCTCCACGCCACCTCCGTCCGGCGCCGGAACCAGACCATCGACCGGGTCGGCCACCTGATCCGCCGCTGGCAGGACCGGGGCGTCGCCGATCCGCGGGTCGACCCGATCCCGACCGCGGCGGCGCTGATCTCGATGATCTCGAACGTCGCCTACTGGCTGTTCGTCGCCGGGGACGAGGAGGGCCGACTCGACATCGGCGGGGCCGCCGCCACGGTCAACGACATCTGGATCCGCGCCGTCGACCTGCGCCGAACCCCGAACCCGGAGTGGATGGAGGGCGCGGCCGGCGGCTGAGGGCCCGGTCGCCCGTGTCAGCCCAGCGCGCGCCACAGCGCGGTGGTCTGCGCGACCGTGCCGACGAGCGCGCCGTCCTCCGCCCACAGCCGCACGCGGCCGTGACCGTACCCGCCGGCCGCCATGTCCGGCCGCCCGTCGATCAGCAGCCACTCGGCGGCCGAGGGCACCCCGACCCGGACCGTGAGGTCGAGGCTCGTCCCGGCGCCCGGCTCGCCGAGCTCGCGCATCACCATCGGCGGCAGGCAGTCGCCCGCCAGGCCGAGCAGCGCCGGACGGGCCAGCGGACGGTCGGGCAGCCGCATCCACCAGCGGTGGGCGCCCTCGTCCACCGAACGCCGCTCGATGCCGCCGAAGAACCCCGCCGGGAGGCCGTCGGGGATCGCCAGCTCCATCTCGGGGCAGTCCGCGGGCGGCGGCACGGCCGGGGCCTCGGCGACCGCGCCCTCGGGGATGTCGGTCCCGGCCTCGCCGGAGGCCCCCAAAGCCTGCAGGACGAGCTCGTCGCCGACATGGGCGGTGACGCGGACCTGCGACGTCCGCCTCCCGGCCGCGACGACGTCCGCCTTCAGGTCGAGGCGGTCGCCCTCGCCGCACGCCCCGACGAACTGGGTCGTCGCCCACAGCAGCCGCCGGCCGGTCGACGCCTCGATGAGCGCGGACACCAGCGCGGCGCCGGTGCCGCCGTAGATCCGCCCGAACGGCGCGAGATGCCGCTCGCCGAGCTCGACCGTGGCGGTCTCGCCGCGCTCGTCCACCTTCAGCGCCAGCCACTCCCGGTCGGCGGCGCGCTCCGCGGCCTCGTCCCCTGCCATGCGGTTCGTCCCATCGTTCACGGCGCACCGTCCGGTACGGTCCCCGCCCGGACTTTACTCGACACCGATATCGACTGACGGTCCCGGGCCCCCGCCATCGGCCTCGCCGACGGCCCGGAGCAGCGGCCAGACCGCGGCGCTCATCTCGTCCGCGCCGCCGGGGCAGCCGCGGCGCAGCCAGTCCAGGATGGTCCCGAGCAGGGCGCCGGCGAGGAACGCCGCGTCGGAGTCGTGCGGGATCTCGAGCGGGTCGTCGACGTGGGTCCGCCGCCCGTCCTCGGCACCGGTGAAGTTGACGTGGATCGCGATGGCGAGCCGCTGGTGCATGCGGTTGATCACGCGCGCGCTGCCGCCGTCCCCGACCAGCGCCCGGTACAGGCGGGCGTGCTCGGCGACGTGCGCGAACACCGCGGTCAGCGCGCCGGCGGCGAAGTCCTCGCCGCCGGGCCGGTAGGACCGGCCGACGACGGGGGCGGCGGCGATCAGCTCGTCGAACAGCGCGGCGCACGCGCCGGCCGCCAGGTCGTCCACGCCGCTGTAGTGCTCGTAGAACGTCGACCGGTTGACGCCGGCCCGCCGGGTGATGTCCCGGATGGTGATCCGCGCCAGATCCCGCTCCTTGATCAGGTCCAGCACCGCCGTCTCGAGCGCGGTGCGGGAGCGGTGGACGCGGGGATCGGTGGACCGGTGGGCGTGCACACTCCCTACTGTATTGTTTCCGACAGATGTTGGAAAACCGGCATATGTCGGAGTAGAGGCGGTGCCGGCGGAGACGAGCGGGGAAGGGGCGATCGCATGACCCGGAACGTGGCGGTGGTCATCGGAGTCGGCGGGATGGGGCAGGCCATCGCCCGCCGCCAGGGGGTCGGGGCCCGCGTCCTGGCCGCGGACTTCGACCAGGATCTGCTGGAGACGGTGACCGGCTCGCTCCGCGACGAGGGTTACGACGTGACCCCCCAGGCGGTCGACGTCTCCTCCCGCGAGTCGGTCACCGCGCTCGCCGGGCGGGCCGCCTCGCTGGGCAAGGTCCACTCCGTGGCGCACACCGCCGGGCTGTCCCCCGTCCAGGCGCCGGTGGCGGCGATCCTGGCGGTCGACCTGCTGGGGGTCGCCCTGGTCCTGGAGGAGTTCGGCAAGGTCGTCGCCCCCGGCGGGGCCGGGGTCGTCATCGCCAGCATGGCCGGCCACTTCCACCCCGGCCTCCCTCCCGAGGACGCGCTGCGGCTGGCCACGGCCCCGGCCGACGAACTGCTGTCCCTGCCCGCCGCCGACGCCGCGGCCTTCGCCGACTCCGGCGCCGCCTACTCCTTCGCCAAGTACGCCAACCTGCTGCGCGTCCAGGGCGCGAGCCCGTCCTGGGGCGCACGCGGCGCCCGGATCAACTCGATCAGCCCCGGCGTCATCGCCACCCCCATGGGCCAGGCCGAACTGGCCGGCGAGCACGGCGCCGGCATGAAGGCGATGGTCGACGCCTCCAACGCCGGGCGCCTCGGCACGCCCGCCGACATCGCCGCCGCCGCCGACTTCCTGCTCGGCCCCACGGCGGGCTTCCTGTCCGGAACCGACCTGCTCGTGGACGGGGGCGTCGTCGCCGCCGTCCGCTCCGGGCGGCTCGGCTGACCGGCCGGGGCTCTCAGCCGGGGACCCGCCCGTTGCCGCCGGCGGCCCGGGCGAGGACCTCCGAACGGCCGGCGCGTGCAACGACCAGCGGCCGGTAGCGCATGACGAGCGCCGGGGCGCCGAAGGAGACGACCCCGGTCAGCGTGTCCCCCGCGAAGTACGCGGCGACGGTGCCCTTGACGGGGCCGCCGCCCAGGCCGTCACCGTGCAGCGGGACGACCTCGTCCGCGAGGTCGGTCCGCCCGATCGCCTGGATCTTCAGCTCGAACTGGTCGGACCACACGTAGGGCGGGCTCGTCGGCGGGAGCTCGGCGCCGAGGATGTCGCACGCCGCCGTCGCCGCCTGGTCGCACGTCATGGTCCAGTGCTCGCCGCGGTGGTGGTGGCCGGCGGCGGGGTTCCACCAGGCGGCCGCGTCCCCGACCGCCCAGACGCCGCTCATGCCCACCACGCGGCCGCGCTCGTCGCAGGCCAGGCCGTCCTGGACGCGGACCCCCGCGCCGCCGAGCCAGGTCAGGTCGGGGACGGCGCCGACGGCGGCCAGCACGACATCGGCCGACAGCACGGTGCCGTCCGCCATCTCGACCGTGCGCCCGTCCACCAGCCGGGCGATCCGCGACCCGCAGCGCAGGTCGACCCCGGCGCCGGTGACCAGGCGGGCCGCGAGCGCGCCGACCCGGCGCCCGAGCACCCGCTCGCACGGCACGCTCAGCGCCTCCAGCACGGTCACCTCGACGCCCGCGCGGCGGGCGGCCCAGGCGACCTCCGCCCCGATGAACCCGGCCCCGATGACGATCAGGGACCGGGCGGAGCCGAGGGCCTTCCGCAGCGCCAAAGCGTCGTCGAGGGTGCGCAACGTCGCCACCCCCTCGGGCTGGTGCGGCAGCCTGCGCGGGACCAGCCCGGTCGCGATGACGACGGCGTCGCCGGTGACGGTGCCGCCGTCGTCCAGGGTGACGGTCGTGCCGTCCAGGGCGACCGCCCCGGTGCCCAGACGCGCCGACACCTCCAGCTCGGCCAGGCCCGCCCGGTCGCGGAGGCACACCCGCTCGGGCTCCCACTGCCCGGAGAGGATCTGCTTGGACAGCGGTGGACGGTCGTAGGGGGCGTGCTCTTCGGCGCCGACCAGCGTGATCCGGCCCGCGTAACCGCCCGAGCGCAGCCGCTCGATCGTGCGCAGGCCGCCGAGCCCGGCGCCCACGACCACGACGTGCCGGGGAGTGTTGGAAGACAAAGGAGAACCGCCGTCAGTCGGACGCGGGGAGCGGCTTGGCCGACTTCTGCGCCACTTCGGCCCCGTTGACGGCGACCGGGTGCTCGCCGCCCTTGACGCACAGCAGCTCGATGTCGAGGCCGTCGGCGGTGTACCGCTTCCCCAGCAGGAGGCCGGCGCCGGTGGCCGCGGCCTCGACGGGCTCGCCCGCCTCGCCCTTCGGCACCATCCCGCGGCCCCCGCAGGTCACCTCGAGGTCCTCGGCGGGGGCCCGGACGACGACCAGGGCCGTCGAGTCCACGACGCTCTCCAGCGTCTGTCCCAGGGTCAGCTTCATCGGCAATCGTTCCTCATTCGTTCGGTGTGGCTCGGTCAGGTGTCGGTGCGCAGCAGCATGACCCCGCTGGGGGTGAGGCCGCCGCTGCTCACCACGGCCACGCGGGCGCCGTCGACCTGGCGGTCTCCGGCGTCCCCGCGCAGTTGCACGATCGCCTCGTGGAGCAGGCCCATGCCGTGGGTGCGGCCGTGCGAGAGCTGCCCGCCGTGGGTGTTGAGGGGGAGCACGCCGTCCCGGGCGATGTTCTTGCCTCCCTCCAGGAAGTCCCCGGCCTCGCCGATCTCGCAGAAGCCCAGCGCCTCGATCCAGGACAAGCAGTTGAAGGTGAAGCCGTCGTACAGCTGGGCGAGGTCCACGTCGCCGGGGCGCAGCGTCGTCCGGGTCCACAGGTGCGCCGCCGGTCCCAGCACCTGCGGCTCATGCGTGGAGGTGCTCTGGTCCCATTCGAGCCGCTCGACGATCTGCGTGCCGACCGCCTCCACGCGGATCGGGCGCACGCGCAGGTCCCCGGCGGTGTCGGCGGCGGAGACGACGACGGCGACCGAGGCGTCGCAGGGGACGTCGCAGTCGTAGAGGCCGAACGGCGTGGTGATCATCCGTGCCCCGAGGTAGTCGTCCATCGTCATCGGCTCACGATAGATCGCCGTCGGATTGAGCGCCGCGTTGGCCCTCTGGTTGAGGGCGATCCAGCCGAGCGTCTCCCGGGTGGTCCCGTAGCGGTGGAAGTGCCGCTGCGCGCTCTGGGCCAGGACGTGCGCGGCCGAGGTCGCGCCGAACGGCATCCCCCAGCCCATGTCACCGGCCATCCGCCCGCCGCCGCCGAAGCCGAGCCGCCCTTCGCGCAGCAGGCGGTCGTGGGTCGACTGCCAGACGGTCCGGAAGCACAGCACGTGCCGGGCCAGCCCGGCCGAGACCGCCAGCATCGCGGCGATCACCGATCCGCCGGGCCCGAAGGTCTCCCCGCCGCCGTTGTACCAGGTCGGGCGGATCCGCAGCGCCGCCTCCAGCGCCGTGACGCCGCCCTCCCCCATGCCGTGCTCCAGCCCGCCGCCCGGGTAGGTGGACAGGCCGTCGATGTCGTCCATGCCCAGGCCCGCGTCGGCGACGGCGGCCCGGCACGCCTCGACGGTGAGCGCCAGCGGGTCGGCCATCAGCCGGCGGCCGATCCGGGACGCCCCGGCGCCCGACAGCACGGCGTCGTCCTCGAACTTGCGACTGCGCACGGGGGGCCGCACCAGTGCGCGGATCCGTTCGGGGGACTCCTCGTCCTCGGGGAGCGGGGCCGGCCGCTCGGGCTGGTCGGCGGCGGGCCGGAACAGCGGCAGCCAGACGTCCTCGACCTGCTCGAAGGTCACCTCCATCCGCATGCCCAGGCGCAGGTCCTCCTCGGCGCAGTCCACCAGCCGCGTGGTCAGGCGGACGCGCGGGTCCTCCTCGACCGCCACCTGCGCCACGATGTACGGCGAGGGAAGCCCCGGCAGCCGGAACCGGTGGCTGACGGTGAAACCGATCAGGGTGGCCAGGCCCGACACCTCGCGCACCCGGGGCGGGGAGCCCTGGCAGTGCGGGCAGACGGGCTTGGGCGGGTGCACGAGCGCGGAGCACGACCCGCACTCCTGCAACCGCAGCCGCCCGTCGGCGCCGGCGGTCCAGTAGAACTCGTTCCAGGGCGTGACGAACGGGAGGGGCCGGCCAGGCGCGCTCACCGGCCCGGCTCCCGTCCCGCGGAAGGTCCCGCGTGGGTCACGGCGTACTCCTTTTCATGGGCGCTCAGCCGTCGAGCTTCGCCCGCGTCGTGCGGACCGTGATCGGCTCGGCGAGGCGCTGCTCGTCGCAGATGCGCTGGACCTTCTCGATCGTCTCCTCGAGACCGGCGCCCAGGCGCTCACCGGGGGTGAAGGTGGCCGGCAGGTGCTTCATCCCGTTGATGATGCCGGTCGAGTCGTAGTGCACCGCGCCCTCGGGGTCGCAGACGAAGTCGGGCATCCGGTCCAGCACCGCGGTGAGCATGATCTTGAAGGTCACGCGCGCCACGTTCGAGCCGATGCACCGGTGGATGCCCAGCCCGAAGCTGTTGTGGCGGTTGCCGGTGCGGTCGAGCCGGACGGTGTGCGGGTCCTCGAACACCGTCTCGTCCCGGTTGGCCATCGCCCACGACAGCCAGAGGCGGTCGCCCTCCTTGAACTTCGTGCCGTTGACCTCGCAGTCCTGGGAGATCGTGCGGCCGTCGCCCTGCGCGGGGGTGAAGAAGCGCAGGAACTCCTCGGTCGCGCTGTCCAGCAGCGTCTCGCGCTCCCGGCTCAGCCGCTCCCGCTCGCCGGGATGCTGCGACAGCCACTCCAGGGAATGCGCGGTCAGCGCCGTGGTGGTGTCGAAACCGCCGCCGATCAGCAGGTTCAGGACGCCCAGCAGCTCCATGTCGTCGGGCCGGCGGCCGTCCAACTCGAGGTGCACCAGCTCGTTGATCAGCCCGGGACGCGGCTCGGCCCGCACCTCGTACATGGTCTCGAACATCCGCTCGCCCATGCGCCGCATGAGCTGCCGCACCCGATCGAAGTTCCGCGAGCTCGGCGGCGTGTAGACGAGCGCGTGGATCGGCTCGCAGTAGATGTCCCAGTCCTTCAGCGGCGCCCCGAGCAGTGCCATCGTGAGCACCGCGGGCACGATGTTGGCCAGGTCGTCGACGAAGTCGATCCGGCCCGTCTTGATCTTCTCGTCGAGGCAGGCGCGGGTCAGCTCCTCGATCACCGGCTTCCAGCGCGCGACCGCCGCCGGGGACAGGTAGGGGTTGAGCGCCTGCCGGTAGTAGCGCTGGTCCGGCGGGTCCATCTCCAGGAAGCCGCCCCGGGTCCGCTGCTTGCGGTCGGCCACGTGCGGGATGTTGATCCCGACGTAGCCGGTCCCGGTGCCGGTCACGTCGTTGTCGTTGGACAGCAGGTCGGCCCGCCGGGCGAGGTCGAACAGCTCCTTGTTGCCGCTGGCGAACCAGTAGCCCCCGTGCGTGTCGTTCCAGGCGACCGGGCACCTGCCGTGGAACTCGTCGGTGAGCTGCTCGAACTCCACCCGGTACCGCGTGGAGTGGCGGTCCAGGCTGATGGTGTGTCCGCCGGGCGCGTCGTCCGCGGTCGGCGCATCGTCCATGGTCATGGCAAGCTTCTCCAGCCCGAGATCGGTGGTCGGGGTCAGGACAGGTCGATCGCCCGTTCCGGGCAGGAGCGGACGGCCTCCCTGGCCGCCCCCTCCTGCTCCTGCGGCACGTCCTCGTCGATGGCGTACGCGTGGCCGTCCTCGTCCCGCAGGGCGAACAGCTCGGGCGCGTTCATCGCGCACAGCGTGTGCCCCTGGCAGATTCCGGGATCGACGCGAACCTTCACGGTGGGCCTCCTCGCGCAAGTCGGTTCATATGGGGAGTCGGATCGGATGTCGGATCGGATAAGGAGGTCGCGGCTCAGCCTGCGGGGGGCACCGCGATGGTCTTGACCTCGAGGAAGTCCTCCAGGCCCTCGGTGCCCCACTCGCGGCCGAGACCGCTCTGCTTGTAGCCGCCGAACGGGGACTCCACGTCGAACCACTGGGCGCCGTTGACGCTGACGGTCCCGGTCCGGAAGCGGCGGGCCATGGCCATCGCCCGGTCCTGGTCGACGCTGAACACGGCCGCCGACAGGCCGTACATCGTGCCGTCGGCGATCCGCAGCGCGTCCTCCTCGTCGTCGAACGGCAGGACCACCAGCGCCGGGCCGAAGATCTCGTCCTGGGCGACGGGGGCCTTGGGGTCCACGTCGGTGATCAGCGTGGGCTCGACGAAGTAGCCGCGCTCGAAGCGGTCGGTCGGCTTGCCGCCGAGGACGACGCGGCCGTCCCGCGCGGCCAGCTCGTAGTAGCGCAGCACCTTGTCGCGCTGCGCGGCGTTGATGACCGGCCCCATGACGTTCTCCGGGTCGGTCGGGTCGCCCCACTTCACCTGCTCCATGGCCCCCTTGGCCATGTCGACCACGTCGTCCAGGCGGGCGCGCGGCACCAGCATCCGGGTCAGCTGGGTGCAGCCCTGCCCGGAGTGGATGCACACCGCGCCGGCCAGCGCCGGGACGACGAGCTCCAGGAGCGGGTCGTCCAGGAACACCGCGGCGGACTTGCCGCCCAGCTCCAGCGTGACCCGCTTGATCGTGTCGGCGGCGGCGCCCATCACCTTGCGCCCCGTGGCCGTCGAGCCGGTGAGGGTGACCGCGTCGATGTCGGCGTGCGTGGCCAGCAGCTGGGCGACACCGTTGTCGCTGGTGGTGACGACGTTCAGGACGCCGGCGGGGATGTCGGTGTGCTCGGCGGCCAGCGCGCCGAGCGCCAGCGAGCTCCACGGGGTGTCGGGCGCGGGCTTCAGGACGACCGTGCAGCCCGCGGCCAGCGCGGCGCCGACCTTGCAGATGCCGAGGTAGAGCGGGTAGTTCCAGGGTGTGATGGCCCCGACCACACCGGCCGCCTCACGCCGGATGATCCGGTCGGCGGGCCTGCCCATGACGGACTTGGTGGGCAGCGTGTGCTCCCACTCGTAGGTGTCCAGCAGCCCGATGTAGTGGTCGAGGTAGCCGATCGACTCCTCGATCGCGACCCCCGGCGTCTGGCTCACCGGGCAGCCGGTCTCGGCCACGTACCCCGACCGCAGGGTCTCGACCTCGGCGCGCAGCGCGTCGCGCAGCTGGACCAGGCAGCGGCGGCGCAGCTCGACGTC
Source organism: Actinomadura rugatobispora (assembly GCF_055379765.1). Classification (NCBI taxonomy): domain Bacteria; kingdom Bacillati; phylum Actinomycetota; class Actinomycetes; order Streptosporangiales; family Thermomonosporaceae; genus Actinomadura; species Actinomadura rugatobispora. The sequence continues at coordinate 12,164,889 of NZ_AP029191.1, forward strand.
GGTCGACCAGCCGGTGGTGTCGAAGGCGCGCCGGGCGGCGCCGATCGCGCGTTCCAGGTCCGCGGCGTCGGCCTCCGGCACCGCGCCGAGCACTTCTTCCGTCGCCGGATTCACGTTGTCGAAGGTGCGGCCGCGGCCGGCCGCCACCAGCTCGCCGTCGACGAGCATCCGGTCACCGAGCGTGGTCATCATCGACTCCCGTTCGTTGGGGGTGGGGACGTACCGGCCCCTCGGGGCGGAGCCGGGCGGGCACGGGCGGGTTCATCGGGGGTGGCCCAGGGATTCCAGCGCGGCGTCCGCCGCCGCGAGCACGGTGCCGGCCTTGGCGTCGCCACCGCCGTCGGCGAGCGCGACCACCAGCCGGACGTCCTTGCGCAGCAGCGGACCGGCGTACTCCGCCAGGGGCGTCAGGGTGAAGTCCGGCGGTCCCAGCACGGACGCCGAGAAGCTCCCGCCGGATCCGTGCGCCAGCACCTGGGAGAGCTGGGCGCGGTCCACGCCGAGCCGGGCGGCCAGCGCGAACCCGCTCTCGGCCACGCCCAGGTTCGCCGCCATCATCAGGTTGTTGATCAGCTTGGCGCTCTGCCCGGCGCCGACCTCCCCCAGGTGCAGGACGGGGTCGCCGTAGCTCTCGAACACCGGCCTGGCGCGCTCGACCGCGCCGGCGTCGCCGGCGGCCATGACGAGCAGCTTCCCCTGCTCGGCGGAGTGCCCCCCGCCGCTGACCGGCGCGTCGACGAAGGCGACGTCCCGGGCCGCGGCCAGGTCGGCGAGCCTGCGGCAGGTGTCGGGGTGGACGGTGCTGTGCACGGCGATCAGCCCGCCGGGTTCGATGCCCGCCAGGAGGCCGTCCGGTCCGGACACCACCTCCTCGACCCCCGCGTCGTCGACCACGCACACGCACGCGATGTCGCTGGCCGCGGCCAGCTCCGCCGCGGAGCCCGCGACGGCGGCGCCGGTGTCGGCGAAGGCCGCGAGCGTCTCGGGGCGGCGCGCCCACAGCGTGGTCGGGAAGCCGGCCGCCGCGATGCGGCGGGCCATGGGGCCGCCCTGGCTGCCGAGGCCGATGAACCCGACGCGCGGGGTCGCGGGCGCGCTCACGTGACCGCCCCCGCGATCTTGAGGTTGATCAGCTCCTCGTCGCCGATGCCCAGTTCCCGCAGGATCTCGTCGGTGTGCTCGGCGAACAGCGGGCCGCGGGTCAGCTCGGGCGCCTCACGGTTGAACTGCACCGGGGTGCCCACCAGCTCGCGGGTCACGCCCTCGGCGTCCACCACCTCCGCGATCTGGCCGATCGCCCGCAGCGACCGGTCGTGGCCCAGCTCGTAGGTGTTCTGGACGACCGACCACTGCCCCTCCATGTCCTCGAAGGCGGCGACCCACTCGTCCTTGGTGCGGCTCGCGATGATCTCCGCGACGATGTCGCTGACCGCGGCGGCGTTGGCCATCAGCTTCTGCGCGGAGTCGAACCGCTCGTCGGTGGCGAGTTCGGGGCGGCCCGCCTTCTCGCAGAACTCCGGCCAGTACCGCCCCGGCTGCAGCATCGACAGGGACAGCCACCGGCCGTCGGAGGTCTCGTACACGCCCGTGAGCGGGTTGCTGGCCCGCGTGGCCAGCCGGTTCATCTTCGGCAGCGGACCGCCGGCCATCAGGGCCAGGTTCACGTTCATCTGGGTCGCCCAGGCCCCGACGCCCACCAGGGAGATGTCCACCGTGGCCGCGCCGTGCCCCTGCGCCCGGGCGAACAGGGCCGCCGAGATCCCGGCCGCGATCGTCATCCCGCCGATGTTGTCGCCGTAGGCGCCCACCGGCTGCTGGGTCAGGAACTCCGCCTCGGGCGGCGTGGCCGAGTCGGCGCTGCCGCCGCGCGCCCAGAAGGCCGTGCTGTCGTACCCGCCCTTGTCGGCCTCCGGGCCGCTGTGCCCGAAGCCCGTCCCGGCCGCGTAGATGATGTCGGGGTTGACCGCGCGGACGTCGTCGACCTCGATGCCCAGCTTGGCCCGGGCGCTGGGCAGGAAGTTGGTCAGGAACACGTCGCTGGTACGGATCAGCTCGTGCAGGACCCGCTTGGCCTCCGGCTTCTCCAGGGCCAGCCCGATACTGCGCTTACCGCGGTTGGGACCGTCCATCATCGGCGAGAACGTCGACCCCTCCGACCCGACGTTCTGGCTGAACACCTTGACGATGCCGCGCTGCGCGTCCCCCTTCTCCGCATGCTCGACCTTGATGACATCGGCGCCCCAGTCCGCCAGGACGGCACCGGCGGACGGCACGTAGGTGAACTGGGCGACCTCGAGGACCCGGACACCTTCCATCGGCTTGAACACAGTTGCGTGACCTCGGCTTCCTGACGGGGTGGCAGTGATCTTTCATGCGGAGACGGAGTCGTCCTGCCGGAGGCCCGCGACGAGATCGCGTCGCAGCACCTTGCCGGTGGCCGTGGTGGGGAACTGGTCGACGAAGGTCACCGAGTCGGGGGTCTTGGAGCCGCGCAGCCGCTCCCGCACCCAGGTCCGCAGGTCGCCGGGCTCGACCGCCGCTCCGGGGCGGACGACGACGAACGCCGCGATCCGCTGCCCCCATTCGGCGTCCGGCACGCCCGCGACCACGGAGTCCAGGACCGCCGGGTGGCCGTTGAGCACGTCCTCGATCTCGGCGGGCGCGATGTTCTCGCCGCCCCTGATGATGGTGTCGTCGGCCCGGCCGCGGACGAACAGGTAGCCGTGCTCGTCGAGGTAGCCGAGGTCCCGGGTGGGGAACCAGCCGTCGGGGCGCAGCATGCTCCCGGCCTCCAGGTACTCCCCGGCGACCTGGGGGCCGCGCACCACGATGTCGCCGACCAGGTAGGCCGGGCACGGGCGGCCGTCCCCGTCGTGCACCTCGATCTCGACCGACGGCAGGGCGCGGCCCACGGAGCCGAGCCGGGTGCGCACCGCCGGGTCGGAGCTCGCGGCGGCCTCCCGGTGGTCCTCGGGCCCCAGCACGGCGATGGACGAGGCGGTCTCGGTCAGCCCGTAGGCGTTGACGAAGCCGGTGTGGGGGAACCGCCGGAGCGCCTCCTCGATCACCTCGGGGGCGACCTTCGCACCCCCGTAGGACAGGGACTTCAGGCAGGCGGGCCCGCGCGTCCCCCGGGCCTGGAGCTCGGCCACGATGCGGGCGAGCATCGTCGGGACCACCATCGCGTGGGTGACCCCCTGGCGCTCCACGGTGTCCAGCCACTCCCCCGCGTCGAACCGCGGCATGTAGACGATCCGCCGTCCGCTGTAGAGGTTCGACAGGGCGTTGGCCACCGCCGCGATGTGGTACGGCGGGACGCTGACGAGGGTGGCGTCGGTGTCCGGCACCGAGGCGAACTCGACCGACCCGAACAGGTACGCCGTCAGGTGCTCGTGGCGCAGCACGGCGCTCTTCGGCGTGGAGACGGTGCCGCTCGTCATGAGCAGCGCCGCGACGGAGCCGGGCGGGGTCGTGACCGCCGCGGACGAGTCCGTCCCGGCCGCGGGCAGCGCCAGGAACTCCGCGGTGCCGACGGTCGCCGCGCCCGGCACGCGCTCCGGCGTGTCGGTCACGACGAGCGGGGACTCCTGGCGGGCCATCACCTCGCCGAGCTGCCGCTCCCCCAGCCGGTAGTTGAGGGGCAGGAACGGCACGCCCGCGAAGGCGGCGGCGAACAGCGCGACGGGGAACTCCGGTCCGTTGGGCCCCAGGTACACCAGCCTGCGCGCACCGGCCGCGGTGACGTGCCCGGCCCCCGCCAGCGCCCGGGCGCGCAGGTCCGCGCCGGTGAGGCCGGTGGCGCGGTCCCCGACGAGGACGCGGCCGGCCATGCCGTCGGCGACCATGTCGAGGATCATCGCGAGGTTCATCAGCTCTCCAACCGTCGTCGCGGTCCGCCGGCGTCCGTCAGCGTCCGCGCTTGACCTCTTTGAAGGGGACGTCCCGGTCGAGGGCCGGCTCGCGGGGCATGCCCAGCAGCCGCTCGCTGATGATGTTGCGGGAGATCTCGGTGGTGCCGCCGCCCAGGCTCGCGCTCTGCCGCATGAGGTAGCCGATGGACACCCGGCCGCCGATCCCCAGGTCGGCGCCCGTGCCGGTGGCCGCGTTCGCCCCCGCGATCTTGAGCGCGATGTCCTCCCTGAGCTGGGAGGTCTCGGCGTGCAGGAGGCGCAGCATGGACGAGCCGGCCGGCGGGAGCGCCCCGCTGCCCAGCGCCCGCGACACGCGCTCCACCATCTGCTCGTGCACGGCCGTCATGACCAGCGCCTCGCCGACCAGCTCGCGCACCGCCGGGTCGTCCGACCTGCCCAGCGCCCGCGCCACGTCGATCGGCGGCACGCGGGGCATGGTCGGGGGGAGCCCCCGGCCGCTGACGTAGGGCGAGCCGCCGCCCACCGCGTTGCGCTCGTGGAACATCTGCCGGGACGCGACCTCCCAGCCGCCGCCGACCTCGCCGACGACGGCCGAGGCCGGCAGCACGACGTCGTCGAAGTACTCCTCGCAGAACTCCCGGGAGCCGTTCACCATCCGGATCCGGTTCACCGTCACGCCCGGCGCCTTCGTCGGCACGAGGAACATCGTCAGCCCGCGGTGCTTGGACACCTCCCAGTCGGTGCGGGCCAGGCACAGCCCCCAGTCGGCCGCGTACGCGGAGGTGCTCCAGGTCTTCGCCCCGTTGAGGATCCAGCGGTCGCCGTCGCGCTCGGCCCGGGTGATCACCCCGGCGAGGTCGGAGCCGCCGCGGGGCTCGGACAGGAACTGGCAGAGCGCCTCGTCCCCGCGGATCGCCGCGCTGATCCGCTCGCGCTTCTGCTCCTCGGTGCCCACGTCGAGCAGCGTCGCGGCGCAGATGCTGAACGTGGGCGTGTTGAGCAGCAGCGGCATCTCGTAGCCCCTGCACTCCTCGGTGAACGCCTGCTGGTGCGCGGGCGACAGGCCGAGGCCCCCGTACTCCTTCGGGAAGCAGATGCCGGCGAAGCCCCCGGCGTACAGCTTCTTCTGGAGTTCGCGGGCGCGGTGCCACTCCTTGATGTCGTCATCGGCCGGCGGGGACACGTGGCCGTCCCAGCGCGGCATGTTCTCCGCCAGCCACGTCCGGGCCCGGGCGCGGAAGGACTCGACGCTCTCGGTGGTGTTCTCGGTCATCGCGGGTCGTTCCCTTCGGCCGGTCGGGCGGAGGCGAGGTCGGCCAGGCGGAGGCGGTGGTCGCGCGGGGTCCCGTAGAGGGACTGGTCCAGGACGGCGCGCCGCAGGTACAGGTGGAGATCGTGCTCCCAGGTCACCCCGATGCCGCCGTGCAGCTGCACGCAGTCCTGCAGGATGACCGGGGCCCGATCCCCCACGTACGCCTTGGCCACGCTGACCAGCCGGGGGGCGTCCGGCGCCGCCGCCTGCACGGCTCCGGCCGCCGCCTGCGTCGTCGCGTGGCAGGCCTCGATCCAGGTGCGCATGTCGGCGAAGCGGTGCTTGAGGGCCTGGTAGGACGCCAGCGGCCGGCCGAAGGAGTACCGATCGAAGGCCCACCGCGTGGTGAGGTCGAAGATCCGGTCCAGGCCGCCGCAGAGTTCCGCGCACTGCACGACGATGGCGATCTGGAGCTGGCGCTCCACGGTCCGCAGGTCTCCCGGCACGCCCACCAGCGCGTCCTCGCCGACCTGGACGCCCTCGAAGCGGACCTCGCCGAAGGCGCGGGACAGGTCCAGGGACCACTGCGGGGTGACGGTCACGCCGGGCGCGGAGGCGGGGACCAGGAACTGGGCGGTGCCCTGCGCGGTGGCGGCGGTGACCAGGAACAGGTCGGACTGCGCGGCGTCCTCGACGCGGTCCTTGACGCCGTCGAGGACGAAGCCGCCGCCGGCGGGCGTCGCGGTGAGGCCCGGGGGCTCGGCCGTCCATTCCCCGCCGGGCTCGTAGACCGCCCAGCTCGCGACGGTCTCACCGGCGACGAGCGACTCGATCTCGGCGGAGTGGTCGGGGCCGGTGCCGTGCGCGTGGACGAGGCCGGCAAGCACGGCGTTGACCGGCAGCAGGGGCCCGGGGGCGACTCCCGCGCCAAGTTCCTCGGCGATGAGGGCCAGGTCGCGCACGCCTTCTCCGGAGACGCTGCCGCCGCCCAGTTCCTCCGGCACGACGGTCGCCGCCCAGCCCAGCTCGGCGCCCTTGCGCCACCAGTCACGGCTCCAGCGGAGCTCGCCGTCCTCCAGGCCGCGGATGCGGTCGAGCGAGCACTCCTTCTCGCGGAGCCCTCGCGCGGACTTCTGCAAGAGCTTCTGATCCGGCGAAAGAGCCAGCTCCATCGGGGACTTCCCCTCACATCCGGGCGGGATCGGCGGCCGGGCGCCGACCACGGGGCGCTGCGGCGACCCGGCGCCGTTCGAGACGCATCTCACTGAAGCGGATATTCAGATACATGTCAATATATCTAAATGTTTTCCCGGTGAGCTAAATTCATGGTCGGCGAACACTGGAACCGTGGTGGAGTGCAGAGGAGAGGGCGTCATGTCCCGCGAACCCGTTACCGCGACAGAGGTCTTCAAGGCGCTGGGCGACCCGATCCGGTGGAACATCGTCCAGCAGGTGGCTCAGCAGGACGAGTTCCCCTGCAGCGTCCTGGAGGACACGCTGCCCATCTCCAAGCCGACCATCTCCTACCACACCAAGATCCTGACCCAGGCCGGGCTGATCGAGGTGCACAAGCGGGGCCGCAACTACTTCTACTCGCTGCGCCAGGACGTCCTGCGCGAGGTGCTCGGCGAGCTGTGGGCCCTGGCGCCCGCGCCCGGACTCGCCGAGGGCGGCCGCCGCGACGGCGAGGACCGGCCCCCGCCCGCGACCGCGCCGGGCGACTCCGCTCCCGGCACCGCCCTCGTGACCTGGTAGCTCCCCTCCTCGATCTTCCCGATCTCGCGCCGCGTCCGGCATGGGCTCACCTGCCTGTCGGAGGACTGGACCTGGCCATGGGGGCGTCAGATCACCGATCGCAGCTCGGCCCCGGAGCGCCGCGCCGTCTCGAGGGCGGCGCCGCGTCCGGCCCGGTGTCCGGCGGCCGGATCGGCGGCGCGCCCGCCCACGGCCGAGTAGAGGCCGGGCACGGGGAGGCCGGCTCCCATCAGGACGGCTCCGGTCGCGGCGTCGAAACCCAGCTCGGCCTGGCGTGAGGCCGCCGCGGCGCCCGCCTCCCGCGCCGCGCACCAGGTGCGGACGGCCAGTTCCGGACTGGGCCGGGCCGTCGGCGGCGGTCCGTCCGCGTCACCGCTCGCGCGCGCCGCGCTCCACACGGCGGGCCCGACGAACTCCCAGTGGCGCGGGTCCAGGGCGAGCACGACCGAGGAGCAGCCGACCTCGCCGACGATCGTCTCCGCGAGCCGAGCCGTGGCGGCGCCGCCGTCGGACGGCGGCGCCGCGTACCCGACACCGCACACCCGCCCGGCGTCCATCATCAGCTCGTGCACGTGGCAGCGCGGGTGGACGGCGACCCCGGCCGCGAGCGCGGCACGCTGGAGGCCGGACCGCAGTGCCCGGCGGGACCGGGCGGAACGTGAGAGGGCGAGTGGCCGCGCCGTCGGCACGCCCCGGTCAAGGACGGTGACGCGGGCTCCGGCCCGTGCCGCCGCCAGGGCCGCCGCGGCGCCGGCCACGCCGAATCCGACGACCACCACGTCCGCGTTCCTCGGGAGCGGCATCGGGGCCTCCTCGCCAGCGCGGCCCCGGAACAGGTGTCCGCGGGGCGGTCCTCCGTCGGCACGGCTCACACTACGAGCGGGTGGTGACACGTGTCAACGACGAGTTCAGGCAGGCTCCGCCGCGCTGCGGCGCGGTCGTCCTACGTCGTCTCGCCCTGGTAGATCCGGTAGCCGTCGGTCAGGCCGGGCGGTTCCGGCCGGGACGCCGCCCCGCCGTACGCCCGGGCCAGGTCGTACCGGAAGAAGCCCACGATGGCCGGGAGGTCGCCCGCGACCGTCGTCAGCCGGGGCGAGACCACCTGCCCGACCTCGGTGCGCTCGACGCCGATGACGGCGACGTCGCCGGGCACCTCCAGGCCGAGCCCCTTGGCGGCGAAGACCAGGGCCAGGGCGACCTCGTCGTTGTAGCAGGCGATCCCCACCGGACGCCCGCGGAGCGAGACCAGGCGCTCCAGCGCCTTCCGGGCGGCCGCGGCCTCGATGGGCACGTGGAGGTGCGCCGGCGGCGCCAGGCCCGCCTCCGCGCAGAACGCGGCGACGGCCTCCGCGCGCCCGGGCCCGTACGGGTCGTCGCGCCGGTCGCCGGTGAACGCGTAGGCGATCTCGGTGCGGCCCCGCGCGTGCAGGTGCCCGGCCTGCAGGCGCCCGATGAACAGGTTGGGGTCGCCGGACCGGTACCGCGGCAGGACCAGGCAGCCGGCCGCGCGCAGCGCCTCCATGTCGTCCTCGGACAGCCCGCCCAGGTTGACCACCCCGGCGGGGCGCAGCGTCTCGATCATGTGGTGCAGCCGGTCCGGCGCCTTCCGTCCCGCCCTGACCCCCGCGAAGTGCACGACCACGGTGAAGCCGAGCTCCTCGATGTCGGCCGACAGCGCCTCGATGACCTCCTGGACGCGGGTGACGGTCGCGTGCGGCACGGCCAGGACGATGAAGTCGCCGCGTCCCCTGACCAGTGCCCGGCCCGCCGTGGAGCGGACGTAGCCGAGGGCCGCGGCGGCGCCGCGCACCCGCTCGACCGTCTCGGCGCTGAACCGCTCGACCTGGCCGTTGAGCACATGGCTCACGGTGGCCCGGGAGACCCCCGCGAGACGGGCCACGTCGACGCTGGTCGCGGGGCGCCGGGACGGCGGCTTCCCGTTCTCCGGCTGCCCGGACACGTCGTCTCCCGAGAGGTCGCGGACGGCGGCATGAGGACGATACATGATATATAGACGTATATAAAACTTTCACATCAGGAGCGGCGATGACGGAGGAGCGTACGCACGCCGGGCGGCGCGCGCTGGTGACCGGCGCCGGTCAGGGCATCGGGCGCGGCATCGCGCTGGAGCTCGCGCGCCGCGGCGCCGGAGTCGTCGTCAACGACCTCGCCCCCGAGCGCGCCGCCGCGGTGGCGGACGAGATCACCGCGGCCGGCGGGGACGCGGCGCCGGCCCCGTTCGACGTCACCGACTGGAGCGCGGTCGAGCAGGCCGCGAAGACGGCGGGCCCGGTCGACATCCTGGTCAACAACGCCGGCAACGCCGGCCGGGTGGCCGCGCTGGGCCGGGAGGACTTCGCGCCGTTCGCCGAGACCTCCCCCGCCGACTGGGCGCCCTTCCTCGGCGTCAACCTCTACGGCGTCATGCACGCCGTGCGGGCCTTCCTCCCCGCCATGATCGACCGATCCTGGGGACGGGTGATCACCGTCATCTCCGACGCGGGCCGGGTGGGCGAGCCGACGATGGCGGCCTACTCGGCGGCCAAGGCGGGCGCGGCCGGGTTCAGCCGGGCGGTCGCCCGGGAGGTCGGCCGGCACGGCGTCACCGTCAACTGCGTGTCCCTCGGGACGATCATGCCCGAGGGCGCCGAGGACGATCCCCGCCTCGCCCGCAACCTCGGCCGGTACGTCATCAAGCGGTTCGGACGGCCCGACGACGCGGCCGCGATGGTGGCCTTCCTCTCCGGCCCGGACGCGGGCTGGGTGACCGGGCAGACCTACCCCGTCAACGGGGGCTACTCCTTCTCGTCCTGACCACGGTCCGCCCGGAGCCCGGAGCCCGGAGGCGGCGGCCCGCGGGCGGCCGGGCTACGCCGCCGGCGGCGGGACGCGCGATTCCGTGAGCCGGTGGACGGTGCGCTCGATGATGGGCAGCAGGGCGGTGATCGGCATCTCGCGGTCGCGGAACTGGCTGAGCAGCCCGGAGACGACGTGGTAGAGGATCTCGCTGACGTCCCTGGCGTACACGGGGTCGGTGTCCTTCAGCAGCTGGTGGATGGCCGGCTGGAAGGCGTGCTTCCCGAAGGTGACGAGCCGGTCGCCGCCCGGGCCCCGCCGCGCGATGTCGACGGCCATGAGCAGCCGGGGGTGGCGTTCCCAGGGCGCGAAGATCTGCCGGAACATCCGCATGAGCCCCTCGTCGATCGGCTCGCCGGGAATCGGCTCGATCGCCTCCACCGGGGCCTTGACGTTCTCCTGCATCCACTGCTGCAGCGCCGTCACGATCATCTCGTCGCGGTTGCCGAAGCTCTCGTAGATGGTCCGGGTCGACACGTGCGCGCGCGCCGCGACCTCGCGGATCCGGACGGACTCGTAACCCTCCTCCTCGAGAAGCTCGGTCACCACCTGGAGCACCGCCTGCTCGCTCCGAGTCTGGGCCGTCAAACCCACTGCACTCCCACCTCCACCGGGTGCCGCCTACGCCAATGCCCGGGAAAACCGCGTCGCCCTGCCTCCGTCCCAGCCCCAGTACTGTAGCGGCGCGCCCGCCGGGTCCGGGCCGGTCAGAAGTCGGTCCCGCCGTCGATGTTGACCAGCGCCCCGGTGAGGTAGCCCGCGCGGGGCGAGAGCAGGAACGCGATCAGCTCGCCGACCTCCGACGGCCGGCCGGGGCGTCCCAGCGCGACGTCCAGATGCCACTCCTCGGCCATCACCCGTTCGAGCACGCCCTCCGGCGGGACCCCGCGCTCGGCGGCGATCCTGGCGCGCAGCCCCTGCAGCGCCGCCGTCTCGATCGCCCCGGGGCACACGCAGTTCGCGCGGACCCCGTCGGCGCCGTACGCCTTGGCGATGCCCTTGGTGAACGTGGCGACGCCGCTCTTGAGCGAGGCGTAGGGCAGCCGGGCGATCTCGGGCGCGCGGATGCTGTAGGCCGCGGTCGTGACGACGGTGCCCCCGCCGCGCCGGAGGAACGGCAGGGCGCTCTGGACGCTGCGCACGGTGCCCAAAAGCACGTCGCGGAAGACCTCCTCCCACCGTGCGTCGGCGACCTCGATCGGCTCGTGCCCCAGCAGTCCCGTGGTCACGGCGATGCCGTCCAGCCCGCCGAACCCCTCCGCCGCTGCCGCGACGGCGCGTTCCGCCTCGCCCTCCCGGCCGACGTCGGCGGTGACGGCGACGGCCTGGGCCGCACCGGCGTGCTCCAGCTCCGCCACCGCGGCCTCCGCCCGCTCCCGGCCGCGGGCGACGATCGCGACGCGGGCGCCCTCCTCCGCGAGCTGCCGGGCGGCCGCGAGGCCGATGCCCGCGCTGCCGCCGACCACGACGAACGCCCTGCCCTCCAGCAACAGATCCATGACGGCCCCCTACGACGGGGCTCCGCCGGGCGAGTCGCGGCGCGCCGGCATGACGGAGGGCGCGGCGCGCCAGTCCGGGACGCCGTCCTCGGGACGGGCGACGGGGAAGCGGTCCTCGTGCGCCACCGACCAGTGCGCGTGGTTGAGCTCGTGGAGCGTGAAGGTGGAGTTCAGCGCGTTGGCGAAGCCCATGTTGTCGACGGTCTGGTTGACCGACTCCTTGATCATCAGGGCCGTCATCGTCGGCAGCGAGGCGATGCGGCGGGCGAACTCCAGCGTCCGGTCGCCCAGCTCGTCCGGCGGGAAGATCTTGCTGACCATGCCGAGGCGGTGCGCCTCGTCGGCGTCGATGGAGTCGCCGGTGAGCATCAGCTCCTTGGTCTTGCGCGGCCCGAACTCCCAGGGGTGCGCGAAGTACTCCATGCCGCACATGCCCAGGCGCTGGCCGACCACGTCGGCGAACACGGTGTCGTCGGCGGCCACGATGAGGTCGCACGCCCACATCAGCATCAGGCCGGCGGAGAACACGTTGCCGTGCACCTGCGCGATCGTGATCTTGCGCAGGTCGCGCCAGCGCCGGGTGTTCTGGAAGAAGTAGTGCCACTCCTGCAGGTACAGCCGCTCGACGCCCTCCCGCGTGCCGCCGTTGGTCCTCCAGGTGACGTGCTGCTCCGGGCCCGGCACCTGCTCGGCGATGGCCTGCTTGGAGCCGACGTCGTGGCCGGAGGAGAACATGGGCCCCATCCCGCCCAGGATCACCACGCGGACCTTGTCGTCGGCCTCGGCGGCCAGGAACGCGTCGTTCAACTCGACGAGCAGGCCGCGGTTCTGCGCGTTCCGCTGCTTCGGCCGGTCCAGCATGATGCGGACGATCGCACCGTCGTCCAGCGCCTCGGTGCTGATGAACTCGTACTCTGCCATCCGGACTCCATGCGTTTCACCGGCCCGGTCGCGCGGACGCGCCGCCCGGGCCCGGTAGGGGTGGACGCCGTGCCGGCGGCAGTGGAGGCGCCGAGGGCACGGTCATGAACCAGGTGCTGCGGCGGCCCCGCCCCGCGGGGAAAGCGGGCCGGGCCCGCCACACCGGAGGGACCGGCACGGCGGGCGCGGCCCGCGCGGGACGCGGGCGCCCGGATCAGGCGGGGGCCAGCGCGCCCTTGGCGGGGTCGACCCCCATGATCGAGGCCAGGTTGCCGCCCATGATCTTGGCCTGGTCCTCCTTCGACAGGGACTTCAGCTCGTCGACGAAGGTGACCGGGTCGAACAGCCCCTCCGGGTGCGGGTAGTCCGAGCCGAAGATGACCCGGTCCGCGCCGATCACCTCGACGAGGCCGAGCACGTCCTCCTCGTGGAACGGGTGGATGTAGATCGAGCGCCGCAGGGCCACCAGCGGGTCCTCGGGGAAGATCTCCGGCGACCGGGCGTAGACCTTCTTGAGGTTCTGGACCAGCGGCCTGGCCCAGGCGCTGCCGTTCTCCACCGGCACGAACCGGATGTCGGGGAAGCGGGTGGCGAGCCCGTGGCCGATGATCGAGTAGACGACGTCCTTGATGGACCGGTACTCGGCGCTCACCAGCGCGGAGAAGGGCGAGGGCGCCGCCTTGAACGGCGTGTACTCGCCGGACCGGCCCTCCCACTCGTTGAGGTAGCGCACGAAGCCGTCGTCGGAGGCGTGCAGCCCGACCACGACGCCCGAGTCCTGCACGACCTTCCAGAACCGGTCGTACTCGGGGAGGGCGAACGAGCGCCGCTGCCCCCGGTAGTCGGGCACCGGGGCCGGGCGGATCAGGATGGCGCGGGCGCCGCGCTCGAGCACCCACTCCAGCTCGCGGATCGCCTCGTCGACGATCGGCAGCGTGATCACCGGGGTGGGGAAGATCCGGTCCTCGTAGTTGAAGGTCCAGTGCTCGTGCATCCACCGGTTCAGCGCGGTCACGATGGCGTGCGTGGCGCGCGGGTCGTCGGCGAGCCGCTCCTCCAGCAGGCTGGCGAGCGTCGGCCACATCATCGCGCGGTCGATGCTCAGCTCGTTCATGAGCTCGAGCCGGTCGGCGGGGTTGAAGAACGCCGGGGGCGACTCGATGTACTTCGGCGGCGGGGCCATCTCCTTGTCCCCGGGCCTGACCTGCGTCTTCGAGGAGGGGTTCTTGAGCCTGAACTCCAGCTCCTGCGCTCCGGGGGGCGCGACCTTGTTGAAGGTGGGGTTCGGGATGTACTCGCTGATCGTGTTCTTGAGCGCGATCTTCGTACGACCGTTGACCTGGACGTACTTCACGAGCCCCGAGTATTCCTCCGGCAGGTACTTCGTGAACGCGTCCGTGGTCTCGTACATGTGGTTGTCCGCGTCGAACACGGGAAATTCAAGTCGTCGGGACACCGCGACCTCCAGGCGTGTGGTAACCACGTTGTTCAGCGCCGCCCCGCACCTCGGTACGGCGTGTCGCCGATCGGGGTAACGTCGTCACCGACCGGATATACGCCGACCGGGACAGCCTGCGGTACGGGCTTGCAAGGAGTGATGGTAACAGGGTTTTCCAGTTTGGGGAAGGGGCTTCTCGCTGTCCTGGAGGCGGTACCGGGGCGACCATTCGGCGGCATCCCCAAATGCGGCCGCGGAGCGCCGCGCGGTGGCGGCGATCTTGACCGGTTACTTTGGACGGCATTACCGTAAGCCCTTCGGTAAGCAACCCGACAATGCCCGTACGGCCGCCGCCGGCACGTCGCCGCCTCGCCGGCGCCGTCCCCGCCCGAAGCGGCGGGGGCGCGGATCCGGCCGAGATACGGAACGCGGGGCCGCGGCAGGCGGCCCGTGGAGGTGTGGTTCGATGCTGCGCGACATCCGAGAGTTGAAGGACGACCCCGCGGCGTACGCGAACGAGTTGCGGCGCCGCTGGACCGGGCTGCTGAGCTACCGCTACATCGGCCGCAACCACGGCTCGATGAACACCGGGCCCGTCGACAACACCGTGACGCTCCGCCGCGACATGCGCAACGCCGCGGGCGGGCTCCTGGTCGCGCCGCTGTCGATCAGCGCCCCCGAGGGCGGCGTGGGCTCGGACCTGGAGACCGTCCCGAACCCGGTCGTCCACTCCTGCCAGATCCTCGACGGCGCGCGCGACGTGCGGCGCATCGAGGTGGTGGAGTCGGAGGTGCTCCACTCGGGCACGCGGATGGGCTACAGCCGGTCCAAGATCGTGGATGCCGACGACCACGGGCGGGTGATCGCCTTCGTCGAGGGCCAGGGCGTGCGGATCGGCACCGTGCCCGAGGGGCTCCAGAAGATGGAGGAGGACCGGCTGGAGATCGTCGACTCCCCCGACCTGCCGCCCCTGTGGGAGGCGTTCGGCGCCTCCCGCCGCGACGACGGCCACTGGGTGCTGCCCGAGCTCGCCGTGGAACTCGCCTCGCCCGACGCCGCCCTGCACATCGGGCCCCAGCACGTCCTGCTCGAGACCGCGGCGATCGACCTGGCCGCCGGACTGGCCGGCACCGACCTGCTCCAGATGCAGACCTGGCACGTCATGTTCCTGGCCCGCGGCAAGACCGGCCCCTTCCGCGTCGACGGGGAGGCCGCGCACGGTACCGCCGGAAAGGTCGGCGTCCGGCTGACCCTCCACGACGAGGGCCGGGACGACCGCACGGTGACCTCGGCCTCCGCGGTGTTCCAGACCGTCACCCCGGCGGGCGACCCGGCTTGATCACGGCCTGATCGGGCTCCTCGGCCCCTTCCGACGTCCCGCCCCTCCCGGTGGGACGGCCCCGGCCGGAGGCACGGCGCGCCTCCGGCCGGGCCACCTCCGGGCCACCTCCGGGCCACCTCCGGGCCACCTCCGGGCCACCTCCGGGCCACCTCCGGGCTACCCCGTCGCCCTGCGCGAGCGATCGGCGTGCTCCGCTCGCGCCGCACCGGGCCGCGGCGCCGCCCGCCCTCGCCGCGCGGGCGCGTCCTCCGGGCTGCCCTCGCGCGGCAGCGCCTCCAGGCCGCCGATCAGGCGCCGCATCCCGAAATCGAAGTCCTCGTCGGTCATCCCGGCGAGCGGGTGGGCGGCGACGGGGCCGCCGGGGGAACCGGGCGGCGCGGGACCGTCCGGCCCGGCCATGCGGTCATGAATGATCATGCCGCGCGTGTACACGGACGCGGCCCGGTAGGCCCGCCGCGCGTCCTCCGCGGTGAAGCCGGCGTCGACCAGCCTGCCGACCACGGCCTCCTCGATCTCCGCGACGCGGCGCAGCGACTCGGGGCTGTAGGCCGAGGCGCGCATCAGCAGCAGGTCGGACAGGACCCGGTCCTCCCTGTGCAGCCCGCGCTGCGCGTGGAAGTGGCCGGAGAGGGTCTCCTGCCAGGTGCCGCCGGCGTTCACGGCGGGCATCCCGTCCGCGTAGGCCGCGACGGCGGCGTCGGCCATCGTGTCGAGCAGGTCGTCCTTCTTGCGGAAGTACCAGTAGATGCTGGTGACCCCGACATCGAGGTGCGCGGCGAGGGTGGGCATGCTCAGCCGGTCCAGCGACACGCGGCGGGCGACCTCGAAGGCTCCGGCGACGATGTCGTCCGCGTTGATCGAGCCCCGCCGGCGCCGCCGGCGGGCGGGCTTCGACGCGGCCGGCTCGGACACTGGCACGTCCTCCAGGCAACGTCTCAAAGGCTTGCGCAGATCATACCGGACGGCTCTCCGCCCAGGCCCGCGCGGGGCCCGCGACAAGGCGGGCCGCGCTGACCCGCCCCCTCGATCCGATCGGGAACACGGCGTTACCAGAAAGGCTCCGGCTCTGCCTGAGAAGGCCCTTCCGATAGACGTAAAACGTTGTTACCATCGGCGGACGGCCATTGAACTCGAAACGCTCTGAAACCTGGCGATCCCCGGGGCCGTTCCACCGGCCGCGACCGGGCGACAACTCCGCGTTCGATGGCGGCGCATGCCATTTCACCACGACATCGGACGCCCGGCGTTCGACGACGCTCCGGAGGTAGCGCATGCCGGCTGCTCGTGAAGCACGGGACTGGGCACGGGGCGGAGGGCTGCACGGAATCGGCGACTCGCTGTACACGCCGTTCAGCGGGCCCGACGGCGACGACATCGACTACGACGCCTACCGCCGCCTCGTCCGCCACTGCGCGGCGGACCTGCGGCACGCGATGCTGTGGCTCGGCAGCGGTGTGGGCGAATGGTGGTCGCTCACGATGGACGAACGGAAGAAGCTCGTCGAGACGGCGATCGCCGAGGTGCGCGAGCTCGGCACGGACACGGTGGTCCAGGTCTGCACGCAGGCGACCTCGCCCAAGGACGCCCTCGAACTCACCCTCCACGCGCAGCGGGCCGGAGCCGACATCTGCTATCTGCAGACGCCGCCCATGGAACTGCACGGCGGCGAAGGCACCCTGCGGTTCTTCCAGTACATCGCCGACAGGACCGACATCGCCTTGGGGATGTTCAACTCCCCGTCATCCGGATACGCGCTCACT
This sequence comes from Actinomadura rugatobispora, assembly GCF_055379765.1. Lineage (NCBI taxonomy): Bacteria > Bacillati > Actinomycetota > Actinomycetes > Streptosporangiales > Thermomonosporaceae > Actinomadura > Actinomadura rugatobispora. The sequence continues at coordinate 12,181,584 of NZ_AP029191.1, forward strand.
CCGGAGGAGATCGCGCGCGTCGCCGAGGAAATACCCGCGGTCTGCGCCATCAAGGAAGGCGTGTGCGAGCCCTGGCGCAGCAAGGCGATCCACACGCTGGCGCCGGAGCTGGTGGTCTGGGAATGCGACCTGATCGTCTACCGCGCCGGCTGGCTGCAGGCGGGCATCGTGGGCCCCGCGCAACTGGGCACCACCGGCTACCTCTTCGAAACGCCGGACGACCGGCGGTACACCGAGTTCTGGACGCTCATCTGGGAAGGGAAACTCGCCGACGCCATCCGGCACGCGCGGGAATCCCTGCTCGACCAGCTTTCGGACGAGCTGGGATCGTGGTTCGTCTCCTACCCGGGCCGCCCCGACTACTTCACCCACTGGGGAGAGGCCTTCCGGTACGCCGCGTCGGTGATGGGCCTCCCCATGGGCGACCATCCCCACTCCCGCCCGCCCCAGGCGATCCTTCCCGAGGAGGCCAAGGCACAGATCAGGCAGGCCTACGAGCGGGCAGGGCTCGCCGCCGTGGAGCCCGCGACGGCGTGAGCGCGGCCCGGCGGCACCTCTCGCATCGGCACGTGGTCGCACCGGAGAACCCATGGACGTGCAGGTCTTGGAAGAACTGCTGCCCCGCGGGGACGGCTCGTACCAGCGGCTGCTCATCCACCTTCCGGAGCGCCCCAGGGACGACGTGCCCGGCGTCCTGTGGCTGCCCGGCGTCCGCTCCGCCGCGCGGCTCCCGGAGCGGGACGGCGCGATCGTCCGGCAGCTGATCGGTGCCGGCGACTGCGTGGTCGTGGTGCCCGACTGCCGCGCCGGCGGCTCCGGGACGTGCGCGACGGCCCTCCGCGACGGCCATCGCGCCCTGCTGTGGCTCAGGGACAACGCGCGCTGGTTCGGGGCCAGGACGGATCAGATCGCGGTCGGCGGGACCGGCCGCGCCGGGGCCCTCACCGCGGCGCTGACCGTCCACGCGCGTGAGAGGGGCGAGGTCGGCGTCGCCTTCCAGATGCCGCTGCGCCCGGAGCCCGCCCCGGCGGTTCGGACATCGCGAGCGGACGACGGGCGGAGGGCGCCGCGGCTGCGCCTGGTCCCTCCCCCGGCCGAGGACGCCGCGCTCCTGCCCCCGGCGGCCGGGAGCGGCGGCTTCCGCGGTCTCCCGCCGACGCTCACCTATTCCGGTCGCCTCGATCCCGGCCTGGACGAGACGCGCCGCTACGCCGGAGAGCTGAGATCGGCCGGCGTGCCGGTGCGGTTCGAGGTCCTGCCGGACGGCGGCCGGGACGCCGATCCGGACCTGGAAGGGCGGGCGGCCGGCCTCCGGCTGGAGTGGTTCCGGCACGCGGTCAGGGCCTACTTCGGCTGAGCGCCCCGGAAGGCCCGGCTCCGCGTCTCAGGCCACCTCGGCGCGAATCGGGAGGTGCTTGAGCCCGCCGACGAACAGCGTCTTGATCAGCTCCGCGTCGCCGGCCGGCTCGATGTGGCGCAGCCGGGGCAGCAGTTCCTCGAAGAACGCCCGCGCCTCCATCCTGGCCAGGTGGGCTCCCAGGCAGTAGTGCGCGCCCTGCCCGAAGGCCAGGTGCGGGTTGTGGTCGCGGCCGATGTCGAAGCGGTCGGGCTCGTTGAAGACGTCCTCGTCGCGGTTGGCGCTCGGGTACAGGAGCAGCACCGCCTCGCCCTCGGGTATCGGCTCGCCGCGGATCTCGGTGTCGGCGGTGGCGGTGCGCATGAAGGACTTCACCGGGGTCGTCCACCGGATCATCTCCTCGACCGCGAGCGGCACCAGCGAGGGGTCGGCGCGCAGCCGGTCGAGCTGGCCGGGGTGCTCGATCAGCGCGTGCAGGCCGCCGGCGATGGTGGAGGAGGTCGTGTCGTGCCCCGCCGTCGCCAGGATGCCGAAGTAGCCCAGGAGGTCGAAGAGCTCGAGGCGCTCGCCGTTCACCTCGCCGTGCGCGAGCAGCGAGGCGATGTCGTCGGTGGGATGCGCCAGGCGGTCCTCGACGAGCTTGGAGAAGTAGTTGACGAACTCCATGAGCGCTTCGTTCGGGTCGTCGACCGCGGTGAGCGCCTGGTACTCGGGGTCCTCGGAGCCGAAGCTGCGCTGCGTCAGCTGCAGGATCATCCCGCGATCGGACTCGGGGACGCCGAGCATCGAGCAGATGACCGTCAGCGGGTACTGCATCGAGATCTCGGGGACGAAGTCGTACGGCCCGGAGCGCTCGGCCATCGCGTCGACCGCCGCCTTCGCCAGGCCGCGCACCTGCTCCTCGAAGGCCCGCAGCCGGCGGGGGCGGAACCAGTCCGCCACCAGCGCGCGGAACGCCGTGTGGTCGGGCGGGTCCATGCTCACGAGCGTGCGCACCGGCTCGGGGTCGGCGTCGGCCCGCACGAGCCTGTGCCGGGGGGCGGCGGCGAACAGCTCGCTCTGCCGCTCGACGGCGTGGACGTCCTCGTGTTTGGTGAGCGCGTAGAACGGCTCGAACCCCGGCGGCTCCATCCTGCGTACCGGGGTGTGGCGGCGCAGCACCGCACAGGCGCGCTCGAAGCGGCCGTCGGCGTAGGCGGAGGGGTCGACCAGCGCCATCGCCGCTTCCTGGGCGGACATCGCCCGTCCGTCTTCCAGATCGTTCGGGTGCACCCGCCAAAGCTACTGGATACATCTAGATATATTCAACGACGGGCAAACCTTAGTATTTCAAGGTTTTTCCGGCTTTGCCGCGCTTTCCAGAGCGGCGGCGCGCAGCTCGTTCTTGAGGATCTTGCCCATGGGGTTGCGGGGGAGCCGGTCGACGACGACGAGCCGCTCGGGGGTCTTGAAGCGCGCGAGGCCCTCGGCGAGGCAGTGCCGGGACAGGCCGGCGAGGGTCACCTCGGGCCCGCCCGGCCGGGCCACCACCACGGCGCAGACCCGCTCGCCCGTCCGGGCGTCCGGCACGCCGACCACCGCGGCGTCGGCGACGTCCGGGTGGGTCAGCAGCGCGTTCTCCACGTCGAGCGCGGAGATGTTCTCGGCGTTGCGGATGATGACGTCCTTGAGCCGGCCGGTGATGCTGATCCGGCCGTCGCCGTGCACCTCGCCCAGGTCGCCGGTCCGGAACCAGCCGTCCTCGTCGAACGCCTCGGCGTCGAGCGAGGCGTCGACGTAACCGAGGAAGCACTGCGGGCCCTTGAGCCGCAGTTCCCCGTCGACGATCCGGACGCGCACGCCCTCGGTGGGGCGGCCGACGGTCGACCCGAGGCGGGGGTCGTCGGGCGTCTCGCTGGAGGCGACGGGGAACTCGGTGAGCCCCCAGGCGCCGATGACCCCGGGCACGCCGAGCACCTCGGCGACCTCCCGGTTGACCGGCTCGGGGACCGCGGCGCCGCCGGAGATGCAGACGCGCACGTCGGGAAAGAGCGGCCCAGGACCGCCGTGGCGGCGCTGCGCGGCGATGTAGGCATGGAAGAACGGCGTCGCCGATCCCAGGATGGTGGGCCGGTGGGCGGCCATCCGCTCGGGCGTGGTCGCCGGGTCGAAGGACTCGAACATCACCATCCGCCCGCCCGCGATCAGCACCGAGCCAAGCGTGGAGACGCCGCCGATGTGCGCGAACGGCCACGCGGCCGGGCTGACGTCGGCGGGACCCTTGTGGTGCCGCTCGATCACGTTGCGCGCCGCCTGGAGCACCGACGCGTCGGTGTGCCGGGCGCCCTTGGCGTCGGCGGTCGTCCCGGAGGTGTAGTAGATCCAGCGGCACCGCGGCTCGCCGGCCGCCGTCGCGGGCGGCAGGGCGCCGGGGTCCCCGGCGGGCAGCCGGATGCCCGGCCCCGGCGTCCCCTCCAGGTCCAGGACGAGGGCCTGAGGACCGAGCGCACGGGCCATCTCGCCGTGCGCGAAGCCCCGCCAGGTCTCCGGCACCACCAGGAGCCTCGGGCCGACCTGGTCGACGATGAACCCGACCTCCCGCTCGCGCAGCACCGGGATGAGCGGGTTCTGCGTGACGCCCAGCCGGGCGCAGGCGGCCATCAGGACGGGGGCCTCGAGGATCGTGGGCAGCTGCCACGAGAGGGCGTCGCCCGGCCGGACGCCCAGGTCCAGCAGCCCGGCGGCGGCGCGCTCGGCCGCGTCCCGGAACGCGGCCGTCGTGAGCGACCGCCCGTGGTCGTCGGCCAGCACGATGTCGTCCGGGCGGGCGCGCGCCGCCGCCTCCACCAGGCCCCACAGGCTCACCGAGCCGGGACCGCCGCTGAACTCGGTCACCCGTCGGAGTGTAGACGAGTCACCGAAAATATCTAGAGGTTTCCGGTCAGGCTTCCGGGCGGCACACGACGCTCGCGTGGGCGACCACGGCGTCCCCGGCGCCGGCGTCGGTGAGCATGACGCTCACGAACGCCCGGTCGCCGCGCACGGCGAGCACGTCGGCGGTCGCCGCCAGCGGCCCGGCCGCCACCCGGCCGAGGTAGCGGATGTCGAGATCGACGGCGGCGTGCGGGCCCAGCGGCGAGAGCACCCACTCGGCCGCCAGTTCCGCGACGGTCGCCTGCGCGCCGCCCTGGACGGTCGCGCCCGGGCCGTTGGAGATCTCCTCGGTCCGCTCGACCAGCACGGTCCGCTCGTCGGGGTAGGACGGCAGGAACCAGTCGTCGAACGACGCCTCCCGCCGGGCCGGTCCGCGCGGCGGCGATCCGGTGCCCCCGTACGACCGGTTGATGAACGTGGCGACCGACCGTGCGAGCAGCGTCCCCTCGTGCCGCATCAGGACCTCGCCGACGAACAGCCGGCGCCCGGCCTTCAGCGGGCGGCACTCCAGGTCGACCCGGCCGCGCGCGGGAGCCGGCCGCAGGAGCTGGAGGTTCAGGTCGACGGTCGGGACCACCGGGCCGGTCGGGCGCAGCCCGGCGACGATGTCGGCCATGGCGACGAGCGCGCCGAGGCGCGGCCGCTCGGTGCCCTTGGCCCAGGTGGCCGGGCCGAGGTGCGCGGTGGCGCGGGCGGTCTCGCCGTCCGGGGGCAGCATCCGCATGTCGAGCACGGTGAGGAAGGAGTCGGAGCGGGTGCCGTCGGCGGCCGGGCCGCGCGTGCCGAGGTCGGTCATGGCGTCAGGTCGTCCTCCGTGCCGGGTCGGGGTCCGCCGCGGCGAGCAGGGCCCCCACGTCCTCGAGCGAGCGCAGGATGTCGTTCAGATGCGTGCAGGTGCTCGTCCCGGTGAACTCCCGGGACACGTGGCGGCGGACGCCGGTGAGCGGCGTACCGGCCAGCCGGGCGGCGCTGGCCGCCGCGGCCGGGCACTCGGAGGCGGGCAGCGTGCCGGGCTCGGCCTCGCTGGACAGGACCTCGAGCGTCGCCGGGTCCACCCTCGCCCGGACCGCGTACTCGTGCACGACGGTCTCGGCGCCGCCGACGCCGACGTAGCTGTCGCGGAAGGCGCAGTCCACCACGCCGACGCCGTTCTCCGTCCACACGTCGACGCGCCGCCGCCGGCGCATCCCGTGGACCGGGAGGGCATCGAACTCGTGCCAGCCCAGCCGGTCGCCCGTGCCGTCCGCCGGGACGGGCGGCCCGAACCGCACGGGCCGCGGCCGCCCGCTCGTCAGGGAGGTCAGCAGCGTGCCGCCGGTGGCCCAGCCCGCGCACAGGTCCGCCCGCTCCGCGGGGGCGGACAGCCGCGGCGGAGCGATGCCGGCGCCCTTGTTCGCGTAACCGCTGATGACCATCGCGCCGGCCAGGTCGTCGAGCAACTGGTGGCGCACCCGGCCGGAGCCCACGGCGTCCGGCACCGCCGCGGCCACGGCCCGGCGGTACCCGGCGGCGATCCGCGTCCCGGCGAGGCCCTGGAGTCCCGGGTGGGGCGGGTCGGCGTGGATCTCGCGGATCTCCCGGCCCGGCATCTCGACGAGGACGCCGATCCGGGCGGCGTCGAGCACCGTGCCCTCCCCGTCCGCGCCGGTGCGCAGGTCGCGACCGCGCGCGTCGACGGCGACCGGGCCGGGCACGCCCTCCGGCCTGAGCAGGTCGTGCGTCGTCGTGCGGCGCACCGAACCCGGCCTGCGCGGCGGGTCGAACACGGCGGGGAAGCGCGCCGCCGGCGGTGCCGGATCGGTGTCGGGTGGCATGGGTGCGATCAACTCCCCCAGCGAAAAGCTATCCATTTATTACCAAAATATATAGATATTATAGGCATCCAGCGGACGGCCGGACGGCGGGGCCTCCCCTCAGCCCCCGGAGGGACCGAGCGCGAACCCGGCTCGGCCATCCCCCGCGCCGGCCCGGCCACCCGGTTGCGCGACCATTGCTCGCACAACACCGGAAACGCATGGAAGCAGGTGTGGCAACGATGGTTCGGCCCCTTGAGGGAATCGTGGTCCTGGCGGTGGAACAGGCCGTCGCGGCACCCATCTGCACCCGCCATCTCGGGGATCTGGGCGCCCGGGTCATCAAGGTGGAGGACCGCCGCCGCGGCGACTTCGCCCGCGACTACGACACCGTGGTCGGCGGTATGGCCGCCCACTTCGTCTGGGCGAACCGCAACAAGGAGTCGGTCGCCCTCGACCTGAAGGAGCCCCGGGGGCGGGACATCCTGGACCGCCTGGTGGAGGGGGCCGACGTCGTCGTCCAGAACCTGGCGCCCGGGGCCTCCGCCCGCCTCGGGCTCGGCGCCGACGAACTGCGCGCCCGCCACCCGCGCCTGATCGTCGTGGACATCTCCGGATACGGACGCGGCGGACCCTACGCGCAGGCCCGCGCGTACGACCTGCTGGTCCAGGCCGAGGCCGGGTCCTGCTCCATCACTGGCACCCCGGAGGCACCGGCCAAGCCGGGCATCCCCATCGCCGACATCGGGGCCGGGATGTACGCCCTGTCGTCCATCCTGGCCGCCCTGTTCGTACGCGAGCGGACCGGAGAGGGGGCCTCGATATCCGTCGGGCTCTTCGACGCCGTGGCCGAATGGATGGGGTTCGCGCTCAACCAGGCCCGCTACGGAGGCGAGGACCTCCGGCCGAACGGCCTCAGCTCGCCGATGGTCGCGCCGTACGGCGCCTACGGGACGGCGGACGGCCAGGTCCTCGTGCTCGGCACCACCAACGACGGTGAATGGCGGCGGCTGGCGAAGGACGTGCTCGGCCGGCCCGACCTGGCGGAGGATCCCCGGTACGCGCGCAACAGCGACCGGGTCGGGCGCCGCGCGGAACTGGACGACCTGATCGCGAAGTGGGCGGCCGGGCATCCCCTGGCGCACTGCCGGGCCGCGGCGGAGGCGGCGGGCCTCGGCCATGCCCGGCTCAACTCCCCGACCGACGTGCTGGACCATCCGCAGCTGACCGAGCGCGGCAGGTGGCAGCAGGTCGGCTCGCCCGTGGGGTCTGTGCAGGCCCTGCTGCCGCCGCCCGAGTCCGCGGGCTGGGACTGGCGGCTCGATCCCGTGCCCGGTCTCGGCGAGCACACCCGCCCCGTCCTGCGCGAGCTGGGCCTCGGAGAGCAGGAGCTGGACCTGCTGGAGCGCGACGGCGTCATCGGCCCGCACGCCGCGCGACCCGGTGCCTGACGCCCTCACCACAGGAGATACATCTAGATATCTTCAATCCCCGGGGCGACCTTCAACATCTAGATGTTTGGCGGTAGCTTGTTCGCGAGGACCGCTACCGGGACCCGGTGCTCGCCGCCGCGAACGACCTTGAGATGGTGGTGTGCATGCACGTCGGCTCGTCGTCGCAGATTCCCCCCGTCTCACCGGAGTCGCCGTTCACGGCCGACCTCACGAGGGGTGCCGAGCGCGTGCTCCGTTCCAGCCCCGCACCCCCGCCCGTCCTCGCTCATGCCTGAGGAGAGGAGCCACATGTCCCAACAGATACCCTTCGTCGACTACCTGGTGCTCGGCGAGAACCCCCACCTGGTCGCGAACGAGTGCGCCGCCTGCGGCGCGCGCTTCTTCGACCGCCGCAACGCGTGCGCCGCGTGCGGCGCGACCGGGTTCCGGAAGGCGCAGGTCGCCACCGCCGGGGAGGTGCGCGCCTTCACGATCGTGACGGTGGCGGCCCCGGGCGTCCCGGTCCCGTTCGTCGCCGCCACGATCGACTGCGAGGGCACGAGCGTGAAGGCGAACCTGGTGAAGGTGACCCCCGACCCCGAGCACGTGAAGCTGGGAATGAAGGTGCGGCTGGCGACCCATTCCCTCGGCACCGACAGCGCAGGCACCGAGGCGATCGGCTTCGGTTTCGAACCTCTGGAGACGGCGATCGATGGCCAGTGACGACATCTGGATCCTCGGGATCCACATGACCAAGTTCGGCAAGCACCCCGACAAGGACACCGTCGACCTCGCGGCCGAGGCGGCCCTGGGCGCGCTGGCCGACGCCGGCGTGACGATCCGGCAGATGGGCGTGCTGGCCGCCGGCAACCTGATGGCCGCGGGCGCCGGCATCGGCCAGCAGCTGCAGAAGCAGATCGGGCAGACCGGCATCCCGGTGTTCAACGTCGCCAACGCCTGCGCGACCGGGGCCACCGCGCTGCGCACCGCCATCATGGCGATCAAGGCCGGCGAGGCGGACTACGGGCTCGCGGTGGGCGTGGAGAAGCTGTCCGGCGCCGGGCTGCTGGGCCAGCCGTCCAAGGCCAAGGACGACGGGAACTGGACGCCGTCGGGCCGGTCGGGCGCGGTGGCCTCCCTCGAAGGGCGCGTCGGCACCGGCACCATGCCCGGCGTGTTCGCCCAGATCGGCCAGGAGTACGGGCACAAGTACGGGGGGACGAGCTTCGAGCTGTTCGCCCGCATCAGCGAGAAGAACCACGCCCACTCCACGCTCAACCCGCTGGCCGCCTACCAGAAGCGGTTCACGCTCGAGCAGATCATGAACGACGTCATGATCTCCTACCCCAACACCCGGCCCATGTGCTCGGCGAACTGCGACGGCGCCGCCGCGGCCGTCGTGGTGAACGGCGCGACGCTGAAGACGCTGTCCAAGGAGCAGCAGCGCCGGGCCGTCAAGGTGTCGGCCTCGGTCCTCACCTCCGACCCGTGGCAGGAGGCGTGCCAGGTCCTCCCGGACGTGAACACGCTGACGCGCAACGCCGCCCGCCAGGCCTACGAGCAGGCCGGGGTGAGCCCGGAGGACCTGAACCTGGTGGAGCTGCACGACTGCTTCGCCACCGCGGAGCTCGTCCACTACGACAACCTGATGCTCTGCCCGGAGGGCGGCGCGGCGGACTTCTTCAACTCCGGCGCGACGTGGCGCGACGGGTCCACGCCGGTGAACGTCTCCGGCGGGCTCCAGTCGAAGGGCCACCCGATCGCGGCGACCGGGATCGCCAACATCTGGGAGGTCTGCCACCACCTGCGCGGCGAGGCGGGCGGCCGCCAGATCGAGGGCGCCAAGGTCGGCCTCGCCCACGTGATCGGCCTCGGTTCGGCCTGCGGCGTGCACATCCTCGAGCGCGCCGCGAGCTGACCCGACCGTCCGCGGGACGCCCGGGAACGCGAACGCCCCCGCCCGGCACGGGCGGGGGCGTGACCGCCCTACCTTCTCACCGCGGCGTCAGGAGCCGCCGCCGAAGAGCATCGACCCGAGCGGGTGCCCGTAGTCGAACGCGTACTCGTGGAGCCGGCCCGCCTCCTTCTGCAGCTCCTCGATCGTCCACTTGCCGTCCTTCTTGAGGGTGTCGACGATCGCCCAGGGGTGGAAGAGGTGGATCTCGCCGCCCATGACGAAGAACGCCCGGCCGTTGATCGGGCAGTTCTCGGTGGCCAGGTAGGCGACGAACGGCGACACGTTGCCGGGGTCGAGCATCGACCACTCGCCCGGCTCGGCGGCGGCCTCGCCCGCCCCGACCGTCGCCGTGAGCCGGGTGGCGGCCGCCGGGGCGATGGCGTTGACGCGCACCCCGTACCGGCCGAGCTCGGCGTTGGCGATGATCGAGAACGTGGCGATGCCGCTCTTGGCCGCCCCGTAGTTGGTCTGCCCGGCGCTGCCGAACAGCCCCGAGGTGGACGAGGTGTTGATGACCGACCGCGCCCCGGTCCGGCCGGCCTTCGACTGCTCCCGCCAGTAGCCGGCGGCGATCCTGGTCGGGCAGAAGTGGCCCTTGAGGTGCACCTTCATGATCGCGTCCCACTCGGGCTCGCTCATGTTGACCAGCATCCGGTCGCGCAGGATGCCGGCGTTGTTGACCAGGACGTGCAGGTCGCCGTAGGTGTCGACGGCCTGCGCGATGAGCCGCTCGGCGCCGTCCCAGGTCGAGACGTCGTCGCCGTTGGCGACCGCCTCGCCGCCCGCGGCCTTGATCTCGTCCACGACCTGCTGGGCCGGCGAGGCGTCGGCGCCCGACCCGTCGGGGCCGCCGCCGAGGTCGTTGACGACCACCTTCGCCCCCTCGGCGGCGAACAGCAGCGCGTGCTCGCGGCCGATGCCGCGACCGGCTCCGGTGATGACGCAGACGCGGTCTGTCAGGGCGTTCATGTCGCTCCATTCGTCGTACGGAGAAATACAGCTATATATTTAGTCTAGAAACATCTAGATATTATTGGTTAGGGTCGGGGCCGGCGCAACAGTGCGCGACACGGGAGGTGCGAGCGGCGTGACCGACGACGACCGGGTTCTGATGGAGCGGGACGAGGAGACGGGAGTCGCCCGGATCACGCTGAACAACCCCGGGCGGCGCAACTCCTACGACCCCGCGATGCGCCGGCGGCTGGCGGCCTGCCTCGACGAGGCCGCGCTGGACGACGCCGTCAAGGTCGTGCACCTGCGCGGCGCGGAAGGGGTCTTCAGCACCGGCGCCGACATGGGCAACGCCTACGCCTGGTACGGGGACGGCGCCCGCGCGGGCAAGGACGGCCAGGGCGAGGACGGCGCGAAGAAGCGGCGGCGGCCCAGCCAGCGGCGGCGCCTGACCGTCGACCGCAAGACCTTCGGCTTCTACCACGACTTCATGGGGTACCCGAAGGCCACGGTCGCGGAGGTGCGCGGCTACGCCCTCGGCGGCGGCTTCGAGCTCGCGCTCATGGCCGACATCGCCGTGGTCGCGCGGGACGCGCGGATCGGCATGCCCGCGACCCGCTTCCTCGGGCCCGCCCTGGGGTCGCTGCACCTGTTCTTCCACCGCCTGGGGCCGGTGCTCGCGCGCCGGCTCCTCCTCACCGGCGACGTCATCCCCGCGTCGGCCGTCGAGCACCTGGGCGTGTTCACCGAGGTGCTGGACGACGACCGCGTCGAGGCCCGCGCGGACTGGTGGGCGCGCAAGGTGGCCAAGATGCCCGCCGACGGCATCGTCATGGCCAAGGAGGCGTTCCGGCTGGTGGAGCAGATGCAGGCCTACCAGGGCGAGGAGGTGGCCAGCTACCTCTTCCACGCCTTCGGCACCAACCTGCAGTTCGAGGAGGACGAGTTCAACTTCGTGAAGGCGCGCGCCCAGCACGGCACCAAACGGGCCTTCCAGCTCCGCGACGAGCACTTCGAGATCCCCGAGCCCTGAGCCCGTGCGGTGGTCAGGCGTCGCGGACGAGCAGATCGACGACCCGCGCCGCCTCCTGCCCCAGCATGACCCGCCCGACGACGGCCATGTGGGTCCGCCAGTGGTCCTCGGCCGCCGGGTCCCCGGCCTCCAGCAGTTCCAGCAGCCTCCGCTGGGAGCGCAGGCCGCGCCGCCGCGTCGCCAGCGACCCCACGACATCATCGGCATCGCTCACCGCCATGACGGAACGCACCACGATCTCGTTCAGCATCTCGATCACGATCGCCAGCGTCCGGTTCCCGCCCAGCGACACCAGCCGCTCGTGAAAGCGCGCGTTGGCGACCGCGAACCGCTCCGGGTCATCGATCACCTCTTCCTCCCGGACCACCAGGGCGCGCAGCTCGGCGATGGCCGTGCGGCGGTGCCGCCGGGCCGCGATCGTCCGCGCGGCCAGGGGCTCCAGCAGGGTCCGGGCCTCGAACACGTCCGCCAGCGACACGTTGCGCGAACGCAGCAGCAGCGACCCCGTGCGCGCCGTCATCCGCTGGTCGGGCCGGTGCACGATCACCCCGCCGTGGACGCCGCGCACGACGGTGATCAGCCCGTCCGCCTCCAGCAGCCGCAGCGCCTCGCGCAGCGACGGCCGCGACACCCCGAAGCGCTCCACCAGCTCGGGCTCGCGGCCCAGCGAGTCGCCCTCGCCGAGCTCGCCACTGACGATCATGGAGCGGATCTCGTCGGCGATCTGCTGGGGCTTCCCCCGCGAACGGCCTCTGTCGTGCTTGTCGGCAACCACCTGAACCGTCCCACGTCGGCTGGGTCGAGAGCATATCCTGCCGCCGGTTCAGTAGTGGTTCGCCAGATCCACGACCGCCGGGGCCTGCTGGCCGAGCAGCACCCGTTTCACCGCCTGCATGTGGGACCGCCAGTGCTTCTCGGCGGCCTCCCCGTCGCCCTCCTCCAGCAGCACCAGGAGGCGCTCCTGGGAGCGGACGCTGCGCCGCCGCGTCGACAGCGAGCCGACCGCGTACCCGTCCTGGCGGACCGCGGTGACGGCGCGGACCACGATCTCGGTGAGCATCTCCGCGACCACGCCCAGGGTCTGGTTGCCGACCAGCGACACCAGCGTCTCGTGGAAGGCGGCGTTGGCCAGCCGGAACCGCTCGGGGTCGCCGATGGCCTCCCACTGCCGCGCGATGATCGGGCGCAGTGCGTCGACGGCGGCCCGGCGGTCGCTCATCCCGGCGATCGCCTTGGCGGCCAGCGGCTCCAGCATGGCGCCGGCCTCGAACACGTCGGCGAGCGGCACCTCGTTGGCCTGGAGCACCAGGGCGGCGCTGCGGGCCGCGATCCGCTCGTGCGGCTCGTGGACGACGACCCCGCCGCGCACGCCGCGCACGATGGTGATCAGCCCCTCGGCCTCGAGGATGCGCAGCGCCTCGCGCAGCGACGGCCGCGACACCCCGAAGCGCTCCACCAGCTCGGGCTCGCGGCCCAGCGAGTCGCCCTCGCCGAGCTCGCCCGCCGCGATCAGGGACCGCAGTTCGTCCGCGATCCGGTGGGGCTTCTCGCGAGGCGGACCTCCGTTCCCCTTGCCGTCGGCCACTCGTCCTCCATCGCCGCACCCCGTGACGGTCCCGATTTTAGCGAGCGGCGGACGGCCCCGGCGCCCTGGAAGAGGCCCGGCTCCGCGTCGGCGCCGGTCCGCACGCGGTCAGGGCGCCGCGCACCCTTGACAGGACACAAGTGCAAATGTGTATGGTCGCGATGTCGACGACCCCACCCCGTCCCCTTCCACCCCGTGAGCCGGCGGGCGCCGTCCGGCTCCACCGTCCCGCCCCTGGCGCGCGGACCCGTCTCCGTCCCCTCGCAGGCGGGCGCCCCGCGCGTCCGGGTTCCCGCGCGAACGCACCCACCGACGGACGTGACGCATGCACGAGGTAAAGCAGCCGCAGACCGCCCCGCAGGGAGCCGCCCGAGTGGCCGACCTGTGCGAGGTGGACCTCTCCGATCCCCGCACCTACACCGCGGGCCCGCCGCACGCGGCCTTCGACGTCCTGCGCGAGCGGGCGCCCGTCGCCTGGCAGGACGAGCGCCAGGTCGCGCAGCGGGCGAGCGAGGTCTCCAGCGGGCTCGCCGCCCCGCCCTCCCCCGGCTTCTGGGCGGTGACCGGCCACCGGCTCGTGCACGATCTGTCCCGGCAGCCGGCGCTGTACTCCAACTACCTCGGCGGGGTCCAGCTGTTCACCGCCGACGAGCTCACCCTGGCCGGGCTGCGGCTGATGATGCTCTTCATGGACCCGCCGGAGCACTCCCGGCTCCGCAAGATCATCTCGCCGGCCTTCGCGCCGAAGGCCATCCAGTCGCTGGGCACCACCGTCCAGCGGCACGCCCGGGAGATCGCCGACGACATCGCCGGGGCCGGCACGGTGGACCTGGTCACCACCGTCTCCAAGGAGCTCCCGACCCGGGTGCTGGCGGACCTGCTCGGGATGCCCGAGGAGGACCGCCACCTCATCGTCCAGTGGTCGGACGCGATGATCGGCTTCGAGGACGCCGAGCTCGCCGGCGACCCGGCCGCCGCGGCGGAGACCTTCGGCGAGGCGATCAACTACGGCAAGCAGGTCGCCGCCGACCGCCGAGCCCGGCCCACCGACGACATCATGTCCGCCATCGCCAACGCCGAGGTCGACGGCCAGCGCCTCAGCGACGACGAGTTCTGCATGTTCTGGATCCTGCTGGTCATCGCCGGCAACGAGACCACCCGCAACTCGCTGTCGGGCTCGGTCCTCGCGCTCCAGCAGCAGGGCCTGTGGGACGAGCTCGTCCGCACGCCGGGACTGCTCGCCACCGGCACCGACGAGCTGGTGCGCCACGTCTCCCCCGTGATGCAGTTCCGGCGGACCGCGGCCGAGGACGTCGAGCTCGCCGGGCAGCACATCAGGGCCGGCGACAAGGTCGTCCTGTGGTACACCGCCGCCAACCGCGACCCGAACGTCTTCGCCGACCCGCACACCCTGGACCTGACCCGCGACCCCAACCCGCACCTGGCCTTCGGCACCGGCCCGCACTTCTGCCTCGGCTCCCGCCTGGCCAAGCTCGAGATCTCCATCATGCTCACCGAGCTGCTCTCCCGATACCCGCGCCTGAGCCTGGACGGCGACGCCCGCCGCATCACCTCGAGCTTCATCGCCGGCATCGACCACCTCCCGGTCTCCCTCGGATGACCCCGCCCACGCACACCAGGCCCGCACAGATCCGGTCGGCGCGCACCCGGCCCGCTCCGGTCCGGCCCCCGCAGACCCGCCCCGCACCGACCCGTCCCGCACGCACACCGCCCGCACAGGCCACGGAGGCGCCATGACCACTCACGCGACGGCCGCACTCCAGGCGCTGCCCACGGCGGGAACCGACCCCGGCCGGCCCGCCGTCATCTGCGACTCCGGCGAGACGCTCACCCACGGCGAGCTCGCCGACCGCGCCTCGCGGCTGGCCGGCGCGCTGAGGGAACGCGGCATGCGGGCGGGCGACGTCGTCGCGATCCTGTCCGAGAACACCCCCGCGTACCTGGAGATGACCTGGGCCTGCCGGATCTCCGGGCTCTACTTCGTCACCCTCAACAGCCATCTCGGCGCCGCCGAGATCGCCCACATCATCGGCGACTCCGGGGCCCGCGCGCTGCTGGCCTCGGCGAACCTCCCCGTCCACGCGGAACTCGGCCCCGACCTCGCGCCCGGCGTCGGGCACCGGCTCCTGCGGGGCGGCGCGTCCCCCGGCTGGGAGGACTACGAGAGCGTCCTCGCGAGCGCCCCGCACTACGAGCGCGACACCGAGTTCGAGGGCGACCTGCTCCAGTACTCCTCGGGGACGACCGGACGGCCCAAGGGCATCAAGCGCCCGCTGCGCCCCGCCCCCGCGTCCCCGGCCGAGGACATGTTCACCCTCCTGGTCGGGCTCATCGGCGTCGACGGGGACTCCACCTACCTGTGCCCCGCCCCCCTGTACCACTCCGCGCCCATCATCTGGACGATGACCGCGCTCAGGGTCGGCGCGACCGTGGTGCTGATGTCCAGGTTCGAGCCCGGCAAGGCGCTGCGGCTGATCGAGGAGCACCGGGTCACCCACGGGCAGTTCGTGCCCACGATGTTCACCCGCATGCTGAAGCTCCCGGAGGCGGAGCGGCTCCGCCACGACGTGTCGAGCCTGCGGGGCGTCGTGCACGCCGCCGCGCCCTGCCCGGTCGAGCTGAAGCGGGCGATGCTCGACTGGTGGGGGCCGATCGTCCACGAGTACTGGTCGTCCTCGGAGGGCGCCGGCTTCACCTTCATCACCCCGGACGAGTGGCTGGCGCGGCCGGGCTCGGTCGGCCGCTCCCTGATGGGCGCCCTGCACATCTGCGACGACGAGGGCCGGGAGCTGCCCGCCGGCGAGACCGGCGTCATCTGGGCCGAGGTCGCCGCGGGCTTCACCTACCTCAACGACCCCGGGAAGGACGCCGAGACGACCAGCGCGCAGGGCTGGCGCAGCGTGGGCGACGTCGGGCGGCTGGACGAGGACGGCTACCTGTACTTGACCGACCGCGCCTCCTTCATGATCATCACGGGCGGGGTGAACGTGTACCCGCAGGAGGCCGAGAACCGCCTCCTCGAACACCCGAAGGTGTACGACGCCGCCGTGCTCGGCCTGCCCGACCCCGATCTCGGCGAGATCGCGGTCGCGGTCGTCCAGCCGGTCGACCCGGCGGGCGCCGGGCCCGAACTGGCCGCCGAGCTGACGGACTGGTGCACGTCCGCTCTGGCGCGGTACAAGTGCCCGCGCCGCGTCCAGTTCGCCGACGCGCTCCCGCGCTCGGACACCGGCAAGCTGTTCAAGCGGCGGCTGCGCGAGCAGCTGCTGGCGGAGACGGCGGGGACCTGATGGATCTGGCGCTGCTCCCGGAGGACGAGGAACTGGTCTCCGTCCTGGACGCCGCCCTGGCGAAGGAGTCCTCGGCCGACCGCGTCAGGGCGGCCGAGGGCCTCGGGTTCGACCCGGCGCTCTGGACGACGCTGAACGGGATCGGCGTGCCCGCCCTCGCCCTCGACCAGGACGACTGCACGGCGCTGCGGCTCGTCCTGATCGCCGAGACGGCCGGCCGCCATCTCGCCAGCGCGCCGGTCGTCGAGAGCCTGGTGACCGCGCGGCTGCTCCGGCGGTGCGGCGGCCCTGCGGCGGACGCGCTCGCGGCGCGGTGCGCGGACGGGCGGATCGCGACCCTGGTCCCGCACCCCACGCGCGGGCGGGCGGCCGAGCTCGTGCCCGCCGGCGCGGTGGCCGAGATCGTGCTCGCCTACGACGGCGGCGCCCTCACCGCCGTCCTCGCCGAACCGCCGATGGCCGCCGCCGCCAACCTCGGCGGCATGCCCCTCGCCGACCGCGACCTGTCCGGGGAATCGGGCGGGGCCGAGGTCGAGACGGTCGCGCGCGCCGAACCGGCCCGCCTGGCCTTCGAGGCCGCGCGGTCCGAGTGGCAGCTGCTGACGGCCGCGCAGCTCGTCGGCCTGGCGGCGCGGGCGCTGGAGATCGCGGTCGCCTACGTCCGGGAGCGGCGGGTGTTCGGCCGGCCGGTCGGGTCGTTCCAGACCGTCTCCCACAAGCTCGCCGACCACGCGACGGCGGTCGACGGGGCGCGCCTGCTCGTCCGGGAGGCCGCCTGGGCCGCCGACGCGGACGACCCGCGCGCCCGCGCGCTGTCGGCCATGGCCTTCTGCTACGCGGCCGAGCAGGCCGTCGCCGTCACCGCGGACGCGCTGCACTTCCACGGCGGCTACGGATTCACCACCGAGTACGACATCCAGCTCTACTACCGGCGCGCCCAGGCCTACCCGCTCGTGTGGGGGTCGGTGCAGCGGGAGTACCAGCGCGTCGCCGACCACCTGTTCGGCGAGGCCGGAGACCGGCGAGGCGGACGCCCATGAACTTCGAACTCGGCGCCGACAGCGAGGCCTTCCGCCGGGAGGTCGCCGCGTTCCTCGACGAGCACCTCACCCCGGACGTGCGCGACCGCGTGCGGGCGAGCGGCTCCATGCACGACTGGGAGCTGCACCGCGCCCTCGCCGGGCGCGGCTGGCTGGCCGCGGGCTGGCCGAAGGAGTACGGCGGCCAGGGCCGCAGCCCGCTGGAGCTCATGGCCATGCGGGAGGAGCTGAAGAAGCGGCACGCGCCGACCGAGGGCATGGGGATGACCGTGCTCGTGGCGCGCACCCTCCTGGACGCCGGGTCGGAGCGGATGCGCGCCGAGATCATCCCCCGCGCGATCAACGGCGAGATCCTGATCTGCCTCGGCTACACCGAGCCGCAGGGCGGCTCGGACGTGGCGTCCGCCCGCACCAGGGCCGAGCGGGACGGCGACGGCTGGGTGATCGACGGCCAGAAGGTGTTCACGACCCTGGCCGAGGAGGCGCACTACGTCTTCCTCCTCACCCGCACCAGCACCGAGGGGCCCAAGCACCGGGGGCTCACCATGTTCCTGGTGCCGATGGACACGCCGGGCATCGAGGTCCACCCGATCCGGACGCTGGGCGGGGAGCGCACCAACACCGTCCACTACACCGGCGTCCGGGTGCCCGACAGCGCCCGCGTCGGGGCCGTCGACGGCGGCTGGGACGTGCTGATGACGGCGCTGACCTACGAGCGCAGCGGCGTCGGCGACGATTCGCGGCTGCTGAACACGATCGTCGAGGCGGCGCGGGACGCGGCTCGCGAGACGGAGGGCGAGCGCGGCGCGGCGCACTCGGCGTCCATCGACGACCCGACCGTGCGCGAGCGGCTGGCCCGGCTCGCGATCGACGTCGAGGTCGCCAAGCTGCTGGGACGGCGCAGCTGCTGGATCGAGGCGACCGGCGGGATCCCGACCGTCGAGGCGTCGATGCACAAGCTCTTCCACGCCGAGTCCCGGCTGCGGTTCTCGTCCGTGCTGCTGGACCTGCTGGGCCCGCGCGGCCTCCGCGAGGTCGGCGATCCGCTGGCCGTGGCCGGCGGCGCGTTCGCCGAGGAGTTCCGGCACGCGGTGATCATGCCGATCTGGGGCGGGTCGAGCGAGGTCCAGCGCCGCATCATCGCCGAGCGCGGCCTGGGCCTGCCGCGCTCGCAGTGAGGCGGTGAGGCAGTGAGGACGCCACGAGAGGAGAAACGTCCATGCCCATGACACTTGGCGGCCGGCCGTTCCGGCCGTTCGACGCCGACAACCACTACTACGAGTCCGTGGACGCCTTCACCAGGCACCTCGATCGGAGGTTCCGCCGCCGCGGCGTCCAGGTCGTGCAGACCGGCGACCGGACGATGATCCTGATCGGGGAGAAGGTCAACCGGTTCATCCCCGACCCGACCTTCGATCCGGTGCTCGTCCCGGGCGCGCTCGACCCCTACTTCCGCGGGGAGATCCCGGAGGGGGTGGACCCCGACAGCCTCCGGGTGGTCGAGCCGATCCACCCCGAGTACCGCGACCGGGACGCGCGGGTCGAGCAGGTCGAGGCGCAGGGGCTCGATCTCGTGCTGCTCTTCCCCACCCTGGGATGCGGGGTGGAGCAGGCGCTGCGGCACGACGTCCCCGCCACGATGGCGACGCTGACGGCGTTCAACCGGTGGCTCGAGGACGACTGGGGGTTCGCCTACCGGGACCGGCTGTACGCCGCGCCGATGATCTCGCTGGCCGACCCGGCCGCCGCGCCGGTGGAACTGGACCGGGTGCTGGACCGCGGCGCCCGCGTGGTGTGCGTGCGGCCCGCGCCCGTCCCGGGTGCGGACGGCCGGCCCCGCTCCCTCGGCGACCCCGCGCACGACCCCGTCTGGGCGCGGCTGGCCGAGGCCGGCGTGCCGGTCGCCTTCCACCTCTCCGACAGCGGCTACACGCACATCTCGGCCGCGTGGGGCGGACCCGCCGACTACGACCCGTTCCACATCGATCCGCTGACCAAGCTCGTGATCAGCGACCGCGCGATCCACGACACGATCGGGTCGCTGATCATCCACGGCGTCTTCGACCGGCATCCCGCCCTCAAGGTCATGAGCATCGAGAACGGGGCACCCTGGGTCCCGCTGCTGGTCAAGCGGCTGCGGAAGCTGGCCAACCAGCAGCCGCGCCGCTTCGCCGCCGATCCGGGCGACACGCTGCGCGAGCACGTCTGGGTGGCGCCGTACTTCGAGGACGACGTCGCCGAGCTCGCCGGGGCGATCGGCGTCGAGCGGGTGCTCTTCGGGTCCGACTGGCCGCACGGCGAGGGGCTCGCCGAGCCGACCGACTTCACCAAGCAGCTCGGCGGGTTCGACGACGCCGCGGTCCGCCGGATCATGCGGGACAACCTGGCCGAGTGCCTCGGCATGCCCGTCGGCGGCTGAGCGCCATGGCCCACACCGAACCCGGCACCGACGAACCCCCGGTCCGGTACCTGCCCGGCACGATCGCGCACCTGGTGTTCAACCGGCCGCGCGTCAAGAACGCGCTCGACGCCGAGTCGTGGCGGCTGCTGGCGGAGGCGCTCGAACGGTTCGAGCACGATCCGGACGCCCGCGTGCTCGTCCTGTCCGGCGCGGACGGGGAGTTCTGCTCCGGGGCCGATCTGTCCGGCAACATCAACGCCTCGTCGGAGAAGGTCTCGGCGAAGATGCGGGAGATCTCGCCGATCATCGTCCGGCTGCACGCCATGCCGAAGCCGACGCTGGCGAAGGTGGACGGGGTGGCCGTCGGCGTGGGCATGAGCATCGCGCTGGGCTGCGACATCGTCCTCGCCTCGGACCGCGCGCGCTTCGGGGCGGTGTTCTCCCGGCGCGGCCTGACCCCGGACGGCGGGCTGAGCTGGCTGCTGCCCCGCGTCGTCGGCGCCCACAAGGCCAAGGAGCTCACCCTGTTCGGACGGCTGGTCGACGCCGCCGAGGCCCGCGAGCTGGGCCTGGCCAACCTCGTGGTCCCCGCGGACGAACTCGACGCCGTGGCCGACGACTGGTCGGAACGGCTCGCCCAGTGCGCGCCCGGCGCCGCCGCGGACACCCTCGGCCTCATCGACGGCGCCTGGAACAGCACGTTCACCGAGGCCCTGGAGAACGAGGCGGCGGCGCAGCGGCGCGCGGTCGCGGCGGTGCGGGCGGGCAGGAGCGCGGAGCGATGAGCGACCTCATCAAGGAAACCTTCCCCAACGCCTCGCGCACCGGGTTCGGACGCTCGCTCATCGCCCCGGGCGGGCGGTTCGCGGTCGTCGAGGAGGACGTCCTGGGCGAGCGGATGGCCGTGTTCGCCGACCGGGCCGCCTCGATCCTGGAGCTGCTGACCACCGCCACGGCGGCCTACCCCGACCGCGAGTACCTCGCCGACGAGGACCGCCGCCTCACCTACCGCGAGCACCTGTCCGCGGTCGCCGAGCTGGCGCGGATCCTGCGCGAGGAGCACGGGGTGGAGCCCGGCGACCGGGTGGGGCTGATCGCCGCCAACTGCATCGAGTGGGTCATCGGCTTCTGGGCCGTGCTGGCCGCCGGCGGCGTGGTCGTGGCGATGAACGGCTTCTGGAGCGACCCGGAGATCGAGGCCGCCGCGGCGCTGGTGGCGCCGCGCCTCGTGCTCGGCGACGACCGGCGGCTGGAGGCCGTGGCGCGCGCCGCGCCCGGCCTGCCCCGGCTGCGGTTCACCCCCGAGCTCTACGACCGGATCACCGGCGCGGGCGCCGCGCCGCCGGCGGTGCCGGCGGCGGAGGAGGACGACCCGGCGGTGCTGATCTTCACCAGCGGGACGACGGGCCGCCCGAAGGCCGTCGCGCACAGCCACCGCTCGGTGGTCGGGTTCGTCGCCTGCAACCGGTTCAACACGCTGGTGCGGGCCGGGGCGATGCCCGCGGCGCCGCCCCCGCCGGCGCGCGTCCTGGTCACCCCTCCCCTGTTCCACCTGTCCGCCCTGTACGGGGCCGTCCTGATGTTCACCGTCTCGGGCGGGCTGCTGATCATGCGCCCGGGACGGTTCGGTGAGGAGCGCACGCTGCGCGCGATCGAGTCCGAGCGGGTGACGGTGTGGCTGTCGGTCGGGAGCGCCGCGCCCCGGGTCGCCGCGCATCCGGAGCGCGACCGGTACGACCTGTCCAGCCTGGCGAGCGTGGTGGTCGGGGGCGCGCCGATGAGCCCGGCGGTCAAGCGGCAGCTCAGCGAGGCGTTCCCGTCCGCGGCGGCGGGCTTCCGGATGGGGTACACCAGCAGCGAGGGCGGCAGCATCGTCGCCAGCATCGGCGGCGCCGACTTCATCGCCCACCCCGAGTCGACCGGGCCGCTGCAGGACGGCGTCCAGGTCTCCGTCCGCGACGGGGACGGCACCGCCCTCCCCCTCGGGTCGGAGGGCTTCGTCCACGTCCGGAGCCCGTACACGATGCTGGGCTACTGGGACGATCCGGAGGCCACGGCGGAGGTGTTCGGCCCCGGCCGGTGGCTGGCGATGGGGGACATCGGGCGGATCGAGGACGGGCTGCTCTACGTCAACTCCCGGGCGGGCGATCTGATCTTCGTCTCGGCGGAGAACGTCCACCCGTCGGAGGTGGAGTACCGGCTGGAGGCCCATCCCGACGTCGAGGAGAGCGCCGTCGCCGGGATCGACGACCCCGTGACCGGGCAGGCGGTGATGGCGTTCGTGGTCCTGCGGGAGAAGGCCGCCGCCGGCGAGCGGGAGCTGGCCGACTGGTGCCGGTCGGCGCTGCCGCCGTACAAGGTGCCGACGGCCTGGCGGCTGCGGACCGAACCGCTGCCCCGGAACGCGGCGGGGAAGGTGCTGCGCACCGCGCTGCTCGCCGCCGAGCCCGGCCCCGGGAGGACGGCGCCGTGACCGGGCCCGGAGTGATCGACTGCCTGGTCAACGTGGACTTCGGCGACCGCGCGCAGCCGGACTGGATGGTCCGCGTCAAGGAGGACTACTTCAGGGCCGGGGACGAGATGCTGGAGAGCACGTCCCGGGAGGCCCTCATCGAGGAGATGGACGCCAACGGCGTCACCCGGGCGATCCTCCTGACCGGTCTCGCCGAGCCCTCGAAGCGCGCGCTGTCCTACGTGGAGGCGCGCCCGGACCGGTTCGCGCTGGGCATCGGACGGCTCGACCTGCTCAAGCCCATGCCGACGCTGCGGGCGCTCGACGCGTTCCGCCGCTCCCATCCCGTCGCCTACGCGCAGGTGGGGCCGAGCTTCTGGGGCGACGGCCGGTATCCGCCGAGCGACGCGGTGTACTACCCGCTGTACACCAAGTGCTGCGAGTGGGACCTCCCGCTCTGCCTGGCCACCGGGCTGCCGGGTCCGCCGATCGCCGGTGAGGCGCAGCACCCCATGCATCTGGACCGCGTCTGCCAGCGCTTTCCCGAGCTGAGGCTGTGCATGCACCACGGCGCGGACCCGTGGTGGGACGTGGCCATCCGGCTGATGATGAAGTACCGCAACCTCCGGCTGATGACCTCCGCCTGGTCCCCGCGCCGCCTGCCCGAGCCGCTGCTGCGCTACATGCGCGGCCGGGGCCGCGACCGCGTGATCTTCGCGTCCGACTCCCCGGTGCTGCCGATCACGCGCTGCGTCACCGAGGCGCGCGCCCTGGACCTTCCGGAGGACGTGCTCGCCGCCTTCCTCGGCGGCAACGCCGCCGGGTTCTTCGGTCCCGGAGCGTGACCGGCGGGCGCCGACCGGCGCCGCACGGCCCGGCCGACTATGCTCGGCAGCACGCCATGGGGCTGGTTCATGGCGCCGGGTTTTCGACGGGGAGCGGTTCGTGCGGCCACCTTTGCTTGCGGAACTCGTGGCCGCGCGGCTGAGGGAGAGGATCCTCAACGGCGAGCTGCGCGAGGGCGACGTCCTGCCGCCGCAGGAGCAGCTCATGGCCGAGCTCCAGGTGAGCTTCGGCGTCCTCCGCGAGGCGCTGCGGATCCTGGAGAACGACGGGCTGCTCCTGGTCCGCCGCGGGAACGTGGGCGGCTCCGTCGTCCGCGCCCCCAAGGTCGGGCGCGCCGCCCAGATGATCGGCATGCTGCTGCAGGCGCGGCTCACCACGGCCGCCGACGTCAGCACCACGCTCACCCGGATCGAGCCGATCTGCGCGGGCATGTGCGCGGCCCGTCCCGACCGCGCGGAGACCGTCGTCCCGGCGCTGCGCGCGATCCTGGACCGCCAGCTGGCGGAGATCGACGACCTGGACGCCTACGTGCCCAACGCCCGGCGGTTCCACGAGGCGATGGTGGAGCTGTGCGGCAGCGACACCATGATCGTGGTGGTCGGCGCGCTCGAGGCGATCTGGTCGGCGCACGAGTCCGCGGTCTGGAGCACGGTGGCCACGGGGCACGGCCCGGCCCGGTCGGCGGCGGCCGAGGCCGCCGACGCCGAGTCCCCGGACGCGCCGATGTCGCGCGCGGTCCGCCGCGACGCGATCCGCGCGCACGAGAACCTGCTGGCGGCGATCGAGGCCGGGGACGGGGACCGCGCGCAGACGCTGGCGGCGGCGCACCTGTCGCTCGCCCGTGACAACACGCTGGCGTGGGCGGAGAGCACGACCATACGCGCCGCGACGATCACCCCGGCGCTCGACTGACCGGCACCCGGAGCGGAGCGCCGGCGGAGTGGAGGGTGGCGGTCAGTCTGCTCTTGCCGGGGAGTCTGAGGGGTCGCCCCCTCAGAATGTCACCACCGGCACCCGGAGCGCTCCCGCTCAGCGGGCGAGCAGGCGCTGGAGGGCGGCCTTGTCGACCTTGCCGCTGGCGACGCGGGGCACGTCGGCGCCGGCCGCCAGCACCCGCAGGACGCCGGGCACCTTGACCGCGCTCAGCCGCTCCCGCAGCGCCGCGCGCACGCCGGCCTCGTCCAGCGGCGCGTCGCGGTCCGGGACGACGGCCGCCGCGAGCAGCGCCGCGCCGTCCGGGCCCGCGAGGTCGGTGACGAACGCGTGCCGGACGCCGGGGACGCCCAGCAGTGCGGCCTCCACCTCCGACGGGTACACGGTGACACCGCGGATCTTGAGCATGTCGTCGAGGCGGCCGTGGTACCACAGGCGCCCATCGTCGCCGAGGTGCCCGAGGTCTCCCGTCCGGTACCAGCCGTCCCGGGTGAAGACCTCCTCGCGGGACCGGCCGCACATGCCGCGCATGAGGTTGGGGCCGCGCACCCAGATCTCGCCGTGGTCGCCCGGCTTCGCCGGTTCCCCGGTGCCGGGGTCGGCGATCCGTACCCGCACCCCCTCGAACGGCGTCCCGCAGCTGCCCCACGCGTCGGGCGGCATGTCGCGGTCGACGGGGTCGCCGCAATAGGGCCCGAAGGTCTCCGTCATCCCGAACAGGTTCGCCCGCGACCCCGGCCGGCCCCGCAGCTCCGGCGGCAGGACGCCGGCGAGGCTGCCCGGCCGCAGGGACGATAGATCGGCTTCGGCGGCGCGCGGATGGGCCGCGAGCCGGGCGGCCTGGTCGGGCCAGCCGCGGAACAGCGTCGCGCGCTCGCGGGTCAGCAGTTCGAGCGTCTGCTCGGGTTCGGGGACGGCCTCGGTGAGCAGCGTCGCGCCCGCGACGAGCGCGGTGAGCAGGCCGCCGCCGAATCCGCCCATCCAGAAGAACGGCATCGGGATGTACAGCCGCTCCTCCGGCCGCACGCTCCGGGCCGCCAACCCGGAGGCCACCGCGCGCAGGGCGTTGCCGTGGGTGTGGATGACGCCCTTCGGCAGTCCGCGGCTCCCGGAGGTGAACATGATCGCGAGATCGTCGGCGGGCCTGGCCCGGCTCTCCAGGGCGGCCGCGAGGTCCCGGTACGGGGCGGCCGGCGCGGGCCGGGCCCGCAGCTCGTCCCAGCGCCAGGCCGACCTCAGCGCGGGGAGCCTGGGCGTGCGCCCGTCCTCCGCGCCGAGGGGCAGCAGCTCCGCGAACTCCTCCAGGTAGTCGCGGCCGCGGAACCCGTCGACCAGCACCAGCCGCTCCACCGCGGCGACGCGCAGCTGCTGTTCGAGCTCGGGCGGGCGCGACAGCGTGCTGAGCGGGACGAGGACGGCGCCGATGCGCATGGCCGCGAAGGCGCAGACGGCCCAGTCGATGCCGTTCTCCATCAGCAGCCCGACCCGGGTGCGGCGGCCGACGCCGTGTGCGGCGAGCACGGCCGCCAGGTCCCGGGACGCCCGGTCCAGCCCGGCCCAGGTGATCCGGTCGGTGACGGTCACCAGGGCGTCCAGGCCGGGGGCGTCCGCGGCGAGCCGGGCGAGCGCGGCGGGCATCGTCTGCGGGGTGTCAGCGGTCACCGAACAACTCCTCGAGGGCGCTCATGTCGACCTTGCCGCTGGAGCGCAGCGGCACCTCGTCGACCGGCACGGCACGGACCGCGCGGGGGATCTTGTACGGCGAGAGGACCGGGGCCAGGGCGGCGCGCAACCCCGCCGCGTCCGGCGGCGGCCCCTCCGCGCTCTCCTCGCCGTCCGCGCCGCCGACGACCAGGACGGCCGCGACGATCTGGCCGCGGTCGGCGTCGGGCAGGCCGAGCACGTACGACGAGAGGCCGGTGGCGGTGAGGATCGCGTCCTGCACCTCGGCCGGCGACACGCTCGCGCCCGACGTCTTGATCAGGTCGTCGCCGCGGCCGAGGAAGTACCAGTGCCCGTCCTCGTCGGTGCGGGCCGCGTCGCCGGTGTGGAACCAGCCGTCCTCGTCGAAGGCGTCGAAGCGCTCGACGCCGAGGTAGCCCCGCATGAGCGCGGGACCGCGCAGCCACAGCTCGCCCTTCTCCCCCGGCGGGAGGTCGGCGCCGCTCTCCGGGTCGACGATCCGGGCCTGGTATCCGGGGACCGGCCGCCCGAACGAGCCGCGCCGGCCCTCCGGCAGGTCCTCGTCGTGGTCGTCGGCGAGCACGACGCTGCCGCCCTCGGTGATCCCGAGCATGTTCGGCCGCAGCCCGGGATCGGCGGGCCGGGCGCTCTCGGGCATGATCGGGTAGAGGTTGCCGCGGCGGATGGACGACAGGTCGCGGCGCGGGTAGCTCGGGTCGGCGGCCAGGGCCGCGACCGACGAGGCGTAGCCGTTCACCATCGTGGGCCGCTCGCGCTCGATGACGTCCAGCACCTTGGACGGCTCGGCGGCGCGCGAGCAGACGAGCGTCGCCCCGGCGAGCAGCGTCCCGAGGAGGGTGTAGGAGAAGCCGCCGATCCAGAAGAACGGCGAGTTGGAGAACAGCACCTCGTCCGGGCCGTAGTCGCGCATCGCGTTCAGCACGCGCAGGTGGTCGAGCAGCGCGCCGTGGGTGTGCACGACGCCCTTCGGGGCGCTCGTCGAGCCCGAGGTGTGCACGATCACCAGGTCGTCCGACGGCGCCACGTCGGCCTCGACGGCGGCGAGGAGGTCGTCGCCGACCGCCTCGCCCGCGCGCGGCAGGCCGGCACCGTCCTCGCCGGCCCCGGCGGTCTCGCCGAGGAAGAAGACCCGGCGCAGGTTGGGCGCGGCGGTCGACGGCAGCGGCGGCGGCCGGTCCGTGTCGAGGCCGATGGCCTCCGCGAGCAGGGCGCGGAAGTCCTTGGAACGGTAGGAGGGCGCGGCCAGGAGGAGGGCGGTGTCCGAGCCGTCGACCAGGGTGTGCAGTTCCGCGGCGGTGGACATCGTGCTCATCGGGACGGCCACGGCTCCGATCCGGGCCGCCGCCAGGGCGCCGAGCACGAAACCGGCCCCGTTGGGCATCAGCAGGCCGACGTGGGTGCCGCGGCCGGCGCCCGCAGCGATCAGCTCCTTGGCGAGCCGGCCCGACGCCTCGAAGGTCTCGCGGTAGGTCAGCCGCTCGTCATCGCAGACCAGGAAGGTGCGGCCGGGGACGTCGGACGCCCTCAGCCGCAGCACCTCCCCCACGGTGCGGGCGTCCTCGTTCACATGCGCGGTCATGGCGTCACCTCCGTGCGGAGACGGCGGGCAGCTTCGCGCGGTCGCCGCGGACCGCGCTGGTGCGGGCGGAGCAGAGCGTCTCACCGGCCGACATCAGGCGCATCTCCGAGTCCACCGAGCCGTCCGCGACCGTCCTGTCGATCGTGAACTCCAGCTCCGCCGACACCGGGACGGGACGCCGGTAGCGCAGCTCGATCCCGCGGGTCTTGCCCGTCTCGCCCACGGCGCAGTTGTGGTGCTGGACGACGCAGTCGGCGAAGACCGCGAGGAACCCGCCGTGGACGCAGCCCGGCGGGCCCTCGTAGCAGATCGGGAACCGCACGGTACCGGTGGCGCGCTCCGGGCCCTCGACGGTGATCCGGTACGTCGGGAACATCGGGTTGAACTCACCGACGTCGGTTCCGTGGTCGAGGTAGACGCGGCCGTCGCCGCCGGCCAGGGCGCCGA
Organism: Actinomadura rugatobispora; assembly: GCF_055379765.1. Taxonomy (NCBI): domain Bacteria; kingdom Bacillati; phylum Actinomycetota; class Actinomycetes; order Streptosporangiales; family Thermomonosporaceae; genus Actinomadura; species Actinomadura rugatobispora. The sequence continues at coordinate 12,209,319 of NZ_AP029191.1, forward strand.
CCCGCGGCCCCGGTCCGGGCGGGACGCGCCGTTCCAGCCGCCGCCGGGCCTCGCCCAGCGCGCGGGTGGCCTCGTCCAGGAGCGGGTCCGCCTCTTCCAGGCTCAGCACCACCGAGCACAGGGCCCGGACCTCCTCGGCGAAGCGCTCCTGCTCGGGGAGCGCCCGCTCACCGAAGACCCACGGCTCCATCAGGCCCCCTTCGGCAGGCCGAGGACGCGCTCGGCGATGACGTTGCGCTGGATCTGGGACGTGCCGGCCGCGATCGTGGTGTGCAGCGACCACAGGTAGTCGTGCGTGATCGTCCCGGTGTCGAACCCGTCCACGGTCTCGCCGGCGATCGCGGGGCGGCCCGCGACGCGCACGAACAGCTCGCTGATCGACTGCGCCAGCTCGCTGTAGCGCAGCTTCACCGCCGAGCCGTAGGCCGCGGGGAGGCCGGTGCGCGCGCTCTCGGCGATCGACATCTGCGTCATCCGCCACAGCGCGGTCACCTCCGCCGCCATGATCCCGACGTCGCGGCGCAGCCCCGCGTCGTCCCAGGCCACGCCGGACCCGTCGCGCCGGGTCCGGGCCAGCCGGACCAGCGCGCGCAGCGTCCGGCCCAGCTCGACGATGTGGGACGCGAACGCCGTGCCGCGCTCGAACCGCAGGGTGACGTTCGCGACCCGCCAGCCGTCGTTCTCCGCCCCGACGAGGTTGGCGACGGGCACCCGCGCCCCGTCGAGGAAGATCTCGCAGAAGTGGTCGTCGTCGTCGATCGTCCGCAGCGGCCGCACCTCGATCCCGGGCGTCCGCATGTCCAGGATCAGCCAGCTGATCCCCTGGTGCCTGGGGGCGTCCGGATCGGTGCGCACCAGCAGCTCGCAGTAGTCGGCGACCTGCGCGCGGGTGCTCCAGATCTTGTGGCCGGTGACGACGTAGTGGTCGCCGTCGCGCACCGCGCGGGTGCGCAGCGAGGCGAGGTCGGAGCCGGCCTCGGGCTCGGAGAAGCCCTGGCACCAGACGTCCTCGCCGCGCAGGATCCGCGGCAGGTGGTGGGCGCGCTGCGCGTCCGTGCCCTCGGCGATCAGCGTCGGCCCGGCGTGCCTGGTCCCGACGAACATCGTGCCCGGTGGGGGTGCGCCCGCGCGGGCGTTCTCCTCCAGGAAGACCAGCTGCTCGCCGAGCGACGCGCCGCGCCCGCCGAACTCCCGGGACCAGCCCATGCCCGCGTAGCCGGCGTCGGACAGGCGCCGCTGCCACCGCACGTCGTAGGCGCGGCGCGCGGCCCAGTCTCCGGCCGGGGGCGGCGGCCCCTGGTCGGCGACCGCGTCCGCCAGCCAGGCGCGCACCTCCGCCCGGAACGCCTCGTCCTCCGGGGACGTCAGGAAGGTCATCCGGACTCCTCTCCCAGCGGGCCGAGCAGTTCCCGCGCGGCGGTGAGGTCGACCTTGCCCGAGGCCGTCCGCGGAAGCTCGCCGGCGAACCGCACATCGACCGGCACCTCGTAGCGGGCCAGGTGCTCTCGGGCGTGGGCGAGCAGTTCCTCGCGCCCCAGGGTGCGCCCCGGACGCGTCTCGACCACCGCGACCGGCACGGCGCCCAGCCGCGCGTCGGGAACGCCGACGACCACGGCGGCGCGCACCGCCGGATGCCGTTCCAGGGCCGACCTGACCTGGTCGGGCTGCACCTTGAAGCCGCCCCGGATGATCGTCTGGTCCGCGCGTCCCACGATCCAGAGGAACCCGTCGGCGTCGATGCGGGCCAGGTCGGTGGTGCGGATCCACGGCGCGTCCTCGCCGAACTGCGCCGGGCGCACCTCCAGCAGACCGGCCTCGCCCGCGGGCAGTTCCCGGCCCTCCGGGGCGACCACGCGCAGCCCGCAGCCGGCGTGGGCGCGGCCCACGCTGCCGCGCTTGCTCTCCGCGAACTCGCGGTGGTCGGCGAGGTTCCAGCCCGCGACGCCGCCGCCGAACTCGGTGGCCGCGTACGACGTCAGCACCGGCACGCCGAAGCGCTCGGTGAACGCCTCCGCGTCCGCGGGGTCCAGCGGCGCCGTCCCGGACACCACCGACAGCAGGCTGGAGAGGTCGTCGCGGGTCAGGTCGGAGTCCAGGACCATGCGCAGCGCCGCCGGGACCAGGCTGGCCGTCTTGGGGTGGTGCCGGCGCACCGCCGCCGCCCACCGCTCGACCTCGAACCTGGGCAGGAGGACGAAGGAGCGCCCGTCAAGCACGCACTGCACGACGCGGAACAGGCCGCCGAGATGCACGAGCGGGGCGTTCACGATGGCCACGCCGCGCCGCAGGACGGGTTCCCGGCTCCGGTTCGACTCGTAGTGCTTGGCGCCCTCCATGGTCCGCGCGAGCATGTCCGCGCCGAGGTCCACGCGCTTGGGCGGCCCGGTCGTGCCGCTGGTCAGCATCCGCACCGCCACGCCCGGCGCCGCCGGGACCCGGGGGGCGGACTCGGCGCGGGTGACCTGCGCGCCCTCGCCCGTGCCGTCCGGCACGACGCGCAGTCCGGGGCCGGTGTCCGGGCCGAACGTCGCCATGTCGTCGGCGGTGCCGGCGAGCCCCGCCAGCTCCAGCCCGGCGATCTCGGAGCGGACCCGTTCGACCCCGAGGCCCGGGTTGATCGTCACCACGCATCCGTCGGCGAGCAGGACGCCGAGCAGGACCCCGACATGCCAGGGCGTGTTCCGCAGGATCACCCCGACGGGCGCGCCGGGCTCCGGCACGGCCTCGGCGACGGCGTCCGCGATGCCGGCCAGCCGGCCCCAGCTCCACCAGGCGTCCTCGAACTCGATGGCGCGCGCGTCCCGGTCGAGCGTCAGCATCCGGTCCAGCCCGCGCGCCAGCGGGCTCCCGCTCCGCGTGCCCGCGGTCATCGGATCACCACGTCCGGCTTGGCGACCTGGTCGCGGTCGACCTGGCTCATGCCGATCGGGTTGCCGAGCCTGGTGTAGGTGAGCCCCTGCTCCACGGCGGCCCGGTACGGCTTGTCCAGCGACTCCCAGATCGCCCGGACGGTGCCCTGCGTGGCGGCCGCCGGCTTCTCCGCGATGCTCCGCGCGATCTCGTCGGCGCGCGCCCACAGGTCCCCGGCCGGCACGATCTCGGTGACGAGCCCGATCCGCAGCGCGGTCTCCGCGCCGACGCGCTCGTCGTTCCCCCGCAGCGCCATCCGCAGGGTGTCGCCCAGCCCGATCCGCCGCATCAGCCCGATCGGCTCGATCGCCGACACCATGCCGTAGGTGACATGGGAGTCGAAGAACGTCGCGTCCTGCGAGCAGATGACGATGTCGGCCTCGTTGACGAAGTAGAACGCCCCGCCCGTGCAGATGCCCTGGACCGCGCAGACCACGGGCTTCCACAGCTTCTGCCACTTGGGGCTGAGCAGCTCGCCGGGGTCCTCGTGGTTCCAGACGTCGTCCGGCTGCTCGTAGCGCTCCTGGACGTCCAGGCCGGCGCTGAACGCGCGGTCGCCCGCCGCCCGGAGCACCACGGCGTTGATCTCCGCGTCGTGCTTGATCCGGTGCCACGCGTCGGCGACCTCGTGGCACATCCGCTTGTTGAAGGCGTTGAGGCGCTTGGGCCGGTCGAGGGTGACGGTGGCGACCCGCGTGCCGTGGTCGGCCTCGTACCGGATCGTCTCGTAGCCGGGGTCCTCGGTCATTGGCACCGCCACTCGGGAGAGCGTCGTTCCAGGAAGGCCGCGGGGCCTTCGAGCGCGTCCTCGGTGCGGGTCACCCGCTCGCGGTACGCCTCGGCCAGCAGCTCCGCCTCGTACAGGGGCAGGCCCAGCCCCTTGCGGACCGCCATCCGGGTGCCCCGGACCGCCAGCGGGGCGTTGCGGTTCACCAGTTCGGCGATCTCGCGGGCCCGCTCCCGCAGCCCGTCGGCCGGGACGAGCTCGCTGACCAGGCCCAGATCGTAGGCGCGCTGCGCGCCCAGCCGCTCGTGCTTGCCCAGCAGCGCCATCCGCAGCGCGATGTTGAGCGGGACGACCCGCGCCAGCCGCACGGACTCCCGCGCCGACACGACGCCGATCGACACGTGCGGGTCCATGAACTCGGCCGTGTCGGCGGCGATGACGATGTCGGCCGTGGTGACCAGGTCCATCCCGGCGCCGCAGCACAGCCCGTTGATCGCCGCGATGACCGGCTTGGTCATCGTCCGGAACGGCGGGGTCGCCTCCTGCGGGGCGTCCCACTGCTCGTGCGTCGACAGGTACGGCTCCTCGTAGACCACCTTCCCGGTCCCGGGGATCTCGCCGACGTCGGCGCCCGAGGTGAACGCGCGCCCGGTGCCGGTCACGACGACGACCCACACGTCGGGGTCGGCCTCGGCGGCGGTGTAGGCGTGCTTCAGCTCGCGGGCCATGAGGGGGCTGATCGCGTTCAGCACCTTCGGCCGGTTCAGGGTGACGGTCGCGACGCGGTCCGAGACCTCGTACAGGATCGTCTCGTACGCCTCGGGCGGCGGCGGGTCGGTTCGGCCCATGTGCGGGATCCCCTCGTGTGCGTCGGTCATCGTCCGGTGTAGTCCGGGTCGCGGCGTGCGGTGAAGGCGGCCAGCCCTTCGCGGAAGTCGGCCGTCCGGGAGGCCAGTTCGAGCCCGAACGACTCGTCGACCAGGGCGCGGGCGAGCGGGACCTCCGACGAGCGCTGCAGCGACTGCTTCGTCAGGCCCAGGGCGACGGTCGGTCCCTTCGCCAGCGCGGCGACCAGCTCCAGGGCGCGGGCGTCCAGGTCGGCCGCGGGGACCGCCTCGTGGATCAGGCCCCACTCGGCGGCCCTGGCGCCGCTCACCTTCTCGCCCAGCAGCAGCATGCGCCGCGCCCGGGCGAGGCCCACCAGCCGCGGCAGCAGCCACGACGCCCCGCTGTCGGGGGTGAAGCCGCGCTTGACGAACGGCTCCCAGAACGTCGCCTCCTCGTCGGCGACGGTGAAGTCGGCGGCGAGCGCGAGCTGGCAGCCCAGGCCCGCCGCGTTGCCGCGGACGGTCGCGACCACTGGGAGCTGGACGGTGAGCAGCAGCTCGATCAGGCGGTGGCTCTGCAGCGGCAGGCGCCTGACCAGGTTCGCGGGCCGGGGCCGTTCCTTGGCGCCGGTGTTCGAGGACACCCAGTCCGACCCCGAGCAGAAGTCGCGTCCCGCCGCGGTGAGGTGGACGGCCCGCAGGTTCCCGTCGACCGCCGCCGCTTCGAGGAGCTCGACGAGCCGGGACGTGGACGCCTGGTCGAGGGCGTTGCGCTTGTGCTCGCGCTCGATCCGCAGCGTCAGGACGCCGTCCCGGACGTCGTGGCGGATGCTCGGCTCGGCGCCGGTCGTGTCCTCGCTCACGCGGCGGCCTCCGGGTCCCGCGCCAGGTCGTCGGCGACGAGCAGCGCGTGCCGTTCCCCCGAGCCGAAGGCGCTGTCGAGCACCCATGCCCGTTTCAGCAGCAGGTGCGGGGAGCTCTCCCAGCTGAAGCCCATGCCGCCGAACACCTGGACGGCCGCGCGCGCGTTGTCGTTCGCCGCCCGGCCGCACAGCAGCTTGGCGGCCGGGAGGTCGGCGCCCGTCCCGTCCACGGCTTCGAGTTCGGAGGCGGCGTAGAGCGCCGCGCGCGCCAGGCTCGTCCGCACGTAGCAGTCGGCGAGCAGGTGCTTGATCGCCTGGAAGGAGCCGATCGGGCGGCCGAACTGCCGCCGCTCCTTGGCGTACCCGATCGCCACGTGCAGGGCCGCGTCGCTGATGCCCAGCAGGAACGCGGCGGACAGCAGGGTGCCGGCGCGGCGCAGGCGGGCCGCCGTCTCGGCGCCGGCCACGCGCTCCCCCTCCGGCAGCCGGTCGATCCGGGCGATCGGGGTCAGGGGATCCAGCGGCCGGGCGACCTCGGCGAAGTCGACGCCGTCCCTCGCGTGCAGGTGGACGCCGTCGCCGGACAGGACCAGCAGCCGGTCGGCGGCCGCGAGGTGCTCGACCAGCAGCGGGTCGCCCTCCGGCCCCGCGTCCCGGTCCACGCCGGTCACGACCAGCTCCCCCGACGCCAGTTCGGGCACGGCCAGCGCCGCGAGCTGCGCCCACACCAGGGGACCCCATCCGAGCGCGCGCCCCAGTTCCTCCGAGGCCAGCGCGGACTCGGCGAGACCGAGGCCGAGGCCGCCGCGCTCCTCAGGGACGGCGAGGGCGAACACGCCGAACTCGGCGAGTCCCTTCCACCACCGGGACGGCTCCTCGGGAGGCGCGACCGCCCCGGCCGACGGGCCGCCGTCCGGCGAGAGGAGCTCGCGCAGCGAGACCCGCAGCTGGTCGCGCCGCCCGTCGGCGCTGCGCGGCCCACTGACCGACAGGGACATGGGCGACCGCCTTTCTTAGCTAAGATTAGTAATATAACCAGCGGTGCGCGAAGGGGTAAAGGGGATGCGCCCGCACCGCGTCGGCGAGCGCGAGGACGGGCCCCAGCCTGGCCGTGATCTCCCCGGAGGGCACTGGGGCGTGGTCGACGCGCCCGGTCCCGGCTAGGACTCCGCCGTCCAGCCGATGACCGAGTGCTGATCGGGGTGGCGCTGGATGATGACCAGGGGCGCGGCGGTGGGGTCCTGGAGCCGGACGTAGCGGCCGTGCGACGTCTCGGTGCACGGCCCCGTCACGGATCCGCCCTGCCGCACGGCCTCGGCGGCGGTGGCGTCGCAGTCGGCGACGGCGAAATAGGGGATCCACTGGGCCGGAACGCCGTCGGGCAGGTCGGTGCGGACCACGCTGGCGACGGACCTTCCGTCCTTCCTCCACAGGTACGACGGCGAGCCGGTGACGCCCTCGAACTCGACCGGCTCGTTCCAGCCCAGCACGCGGCCGTAGAAGCGGCCGGCCGCGGCGACGTCCCGGCACACCAGCTCCATCCAGCACATCGAGTTCGGGTCGCCGAGCATCCCGGCGCCGGGGTGGGTGTAGGCCTGCCAGAAACCGATTCCCGCGCCCTGGTCGTCGTCGGCGAGCACCATGCGGCCCATGTTCACGACGGGCGTCGGTTCGAGATGGACGTAGCCGCCCGCCTCCCGCGTGGCCGCCATGGCCGCGACCAGGTCGTCGAGGCCGAAGAAGCAGGTCCAGAAGGGGGCGCTGGAGTCGTCGGCCAGGGCCACCAGCCCGGCGACGTCCAGCGCGCTGGACGCGTCGTGGGTGAACAGCGTGTGGTCGCCCAGGCGCCGGTCGGCGATGATGTAGGAGCCCCAGCCGAACAGCCCCCGGTAGAACCGCTTGGACGCTTCGACGTTCGGGCTGGACAGCTCCACCCCGACCGGCGCGCCGGGCTCGAACGACGTGATCTCCGGCATGCCGATCTCCCCTTCGCGCCGGGCGTCGCCCCCTTCGGCTCGCGCCGGTCCCGCCCGCGCGCTTCCACGCTACGGGGCCCGGGGTAAACGATCACAAGCCCACCGGAATCCTGTTGCCCAAGAAATCGGCATTACCGGAAATATCGCCATGCGGTGCGGGTCTGCGGGAACTCGGGCGGTCAGGAGGGCGCGCCGAAGAACTCGTCCTGGATCTCGGCGTGCTGCCGCGAGCAGGCCCGGCAGTCCGGAAGGCGCTGGAGCAGCACGCCGTACCAGCGCAGGACGCTCAGCCGGTCCACCCCCACCCCCATCGGCTCCAGCCCGGCGTGGGCGAGCTCCCGCCGGTTGATCCACTGGTGGACGGGGGCGACCAGGTCGGCGCTCAGCGAGGCGAAGGCCGGGGACTCGCCGTCCAGCAGCTCCACCAGCGCCAGCTTCGCCATGTGCAGGGCGATCGGCAGGATGTCGGTGGACAGGCCGGGCTGCGGCTGCACCGTCCGGTCGGTGTAGGAGACCCGCGCCGCCTCGTCACCGCTGCTGATCTCGTTGTCGCCCGCCTGCTCCGGCAGCGCCGACACGAAGCACTGGTAGCACGCGGTCAGGCCGGGGACGACCCGCTGCACGACGCCCCCGTACGCCCGGCGGAACACGCCGCCGAGCACCAGCGGGACGTCCTCCTCCAGGCACAGCCGGTTGATCAGCAGCCGGCTCTCCCGGTTGTCGGTCGCGCAGATCACCACGTCGGCGGGCAGCGCCCGGACCAGCTCGCGCAGTTCGGACCAGGTCTCACCGCTGACACGCAGGTCGCTGGTCACGATCCGGGCGGCCGAGTGGTGCCGCCGCACGAGGTCGCGCAGCGCGTTCACCTTCAGCCGCCCCACGTCGTCGAGCCCGCACTCGTGGCGGGAGATGTTGCCGACCTCCAGGCGGTCGTGGTCCAGCAGCAGGAACCGCCCCACGCCCGCCTTGGCGAGCTCGCGGACGATGAAGCTGCCGCCGGACCCGAGCCCCAGCACGGCCACGCCCTTGTCGCGCAGCACATCGGTCTCGAAGATGCCGCGCACCCGGTCGAAGGCGTCCGCCCCCGCGGGCACCAGCGTGGTGCCGATCGGCTCGCCGGACGGGCTCCGGCAGGTCAGCCCGCCGTCTTCGACCCGGCACACCGCCAGCAACCCCGCCTCGTCCGGTCCCGGTTCACCGGTTCCGGAGTCGGCGGGCAGCACGACCAGGTCGTCGCCCGGCGCGCCGTCCACCACCCCCAGATCTCCCTGGTCGCGCAGCCGCACGCGGAACCGCGGCCCCGCGTTCCCCTGCGCGACCACCGCCAGCGCGGCCGGTGTGAACACCAGATGGCGCACCGTCTCAGCCATGCGCGAACGCCTTCATGTCCTCGGCGTCCACCTGGGGAACGTGGTCACCGGGACGCTCCCCGGCCGAGCGGACCTCGAACTTCCCGGTCGCCGGGTTGAAGACCATGCGCTGGCCGGGCGGCATCTCGCCGGAGGCGGCCTGTTCCAGAAAAGCCCGGATGTCGTTGTGCGTGTCGCCGGCCATGCGGCTCCTCCAGCCTCAGTCCATCAGGAATCGGTTCAGCGGGCTGCCGTCCTGCAAATGGCACTCGTAGGCCACCAGCCAGAGCATGCCCTTGCGGATTATCTTCACGATCGAATGGTCGGCGGACCACAGGTCGGGCCGGTACGTGCAGATCTTCACCCAGCCGGGATGGTCGGTCCTCCAGGTGTGCATCTCATGACTCGACCCGTGCGACTCCATCGTCCGGCGGCCCTTCCAGCCGAGCAGGGGGCTGGGCCGCACGATGTAGGTGCTCGGGCATTCGTCCGGATAACCCGCCGGAATGTTGACGCGCAACGTGTAGTCGTTGCCCAGGTTCGTCGTCCAGTTGCCCGCGACGTACGTGGAGCCCCTCGGGTCGAAGAAGCCGAAGAGCGGGAACTCCCTGCGCAGAACGTCGCGTTCCTGTGACAGCCGCACGATCTGATGGCGATTCCAGCTCATCCTGATGTCCTTTGCAGCGTGCCTGTCCGACGGACGATCACGGCGCCCGGTCCAGGAGTCGGAGTCCCCAGGCCAGCGTGTTCGGAAGGCCGTACCTTTCCTCCTCGTCGCTCGGCCGCCATTCCTCGAACTCGTGCTCGGAGTAGAAGAGCCTGCAGGCGAGGACGAGCGGGCGCTCGCCGTCCCACGCGGTGTAGAAGTGCAGGCGGCTGCGGCGGCCGTGGACACGGACGATCAACGCGATCCGGTGGTGCTTGATCGGCTGCAGCTCGGCCTCGTACCGGCCCTCCAGCACCTGCAGCAGCGGCTGGATGTGGTCCCTGACGTAGTCGGCGAGATCGGGGACGGGGCTCAGCCGCGGCCCACCCCGCTCGTCGCGACGCGGGTCGGCCGGCGTCGCGTCCGCCCCTCGTTCACCCGCCTTCTCGGCCTTCTCCTCCTTGGCCGGCCGGGCCGGAGCGGCGTCGGCGGGCGCTTGTTCACCCGACGGCTTTCTCGTCGCGACCTCGGTGCGTTCGGGCTCCCTCCCCGCCGCCTCGCTGCGCTCGGGCTCGTCCCGTTCGGGCGCGTCCGTCGCGGTGTCGTCGGCCGCGCCGGGATCGGCGCGGGTCTCCAGGGCGGCGCGCTTGTCGGAATCGCCGAAGTGCGGGAGCCGATCGGCCAGCCCCCGCCACCACGAGGACCCTGCGGCGGACGCGTCCGAGCTCGCCAGCACGTAACGGACGCGCGGCCTGAGCGCGGCGGGACGCAGCGAGCCGGCGACCGAACCGTCCAGCTCCACCCTGCTCAGCGCGCGGCGCAGCGGGCTCTCGCCGGGCAGCACCTTCAGGGACGCCTCGGCCCGGGTGAGGTTGCGCGCGTCCATGTAGAAGAAGGGCGTCAGCTTGACCTTGGTCTCCTCGCCATCGCCCCGGAACACGCGCGAGCGCTTCTCCGGACCGACGAAGTTGGCGAGGATCTCGGTGTACTGCGGACGCTGGTGCTTCTGCGCGTACCGGCGCGTCCGCTCGCGGTCGCCGCTGCTGGGCTCGTGCAGGTCGAACCAGTGGTGGGAATGCCACATGCCGAGGCACTGGACGCCGAACTCCTCCCACGACAGCCGTTCGAGCTCCCAGGTCACGTCCGGGTCGAGCTCCAGCGTGGACGAACCGCGCACGGCGCGCTCCGACGGCCGGGTCGCCAGGAAGACCGTCGGCCCGCCGCCATGGCTGAACAGGCCGAACAGGCTGCCTCCGGTCTCGATCCGCTCGTGGTCGAAGGTCTCGTCGGCGATGACGCGCAGCTCGGACTCGAAGATCCGGACCAGGTAGTGATCGTTCACCGGAAGCCCTCCGCGATCTCCAGCAGGGTGCGTTCGGCCGACCAGTCGGCGGCGTCGATCTCCATCCGCTCGCGGAGCGCGCCGGCCACGTGGAACACCATCGGCGGGCTGAGCGGGTAGTCGGGGGCCAGGACGAACGCGAGTTCGAGGTCCTGGTCGGACACGATCAGCGCGACCCTGGTGTCGCCGAACTCGGCCGTCTCGTGGTCGAAGCCGCGCCGTTCCAGTTCCCGCAGCTCCATCTCCAGCCGGCAGCCGAACACGTCGCCGCCCGTCCCGGGTTCCGCGTCCCCTGCCGGCGGGTCCGCCGGAGCGTCCGCCGGAGCGCGGCCGGCCAGCACCGAGCCGCGCAGGTCGGCGCCGGCGAAGCCGCGCAGCTGCCAGTGGTACTCCAGGCAGGTCAGGACGAACCAGGCCACGGCCGCGGCGATGACCTTCTCGGCGGGCTGGCCCGCTTCGGAGAGATCGATGTGCTGCCAGGTCGGGAGCGATCCGCCGTCCGGCCGGGTGGGCCTGCCCGGCCCCGTGCCGAACCGGGCGATCCGGATCGGGAAGCCCGCGGCCCCGTCGACGGCGGGGAACAGCGAGCCCAGATGGGCGAAGGCGCTGATGTCGCTGCCGTCCGCCTCGAACCAGACGACGATCGCCGGATGCGCCGGGAACTCCAGCGCGCTGATCTCCGCCGCCCCCACCGAACCGCGGATCGTCCGGTCGCCGACGAACGCCCCCGTGTGCAGCTCGGCGTAGCGGGAGAATCCGGCGACCTCCCGCAACGCCTCGTGGATCAGCCCGGGCAGCCGCCCGGCGGGCAGGCCGTGCCAGGAGACCGGTGCGACCAGCACGGCCGGGCGGCCGTCGGAGATCTTCTCCGCCAGCCGGCCGATGACCCCGAGCGGATAGTGCTCGCCGCGATGGCGATACCGCTCCAGCAGCATTCTGCGTTCGTGTTCCTCGCGCGCCTGGATCTCGCGCGCGGCCGCGTCCCGCCGCTCCGCGATCTCGATCAGCCGCCGCTCTTCCTCCGCCGCGCCGACGACCCCCCGATTGCGCAGCTCGAATCCGATGAGATCCGGAATCCGGCCGGCGAGGCCACTGATCACCGGGCCGAGAATGACGGCCAAGAACCATTCCACCCGTTGCTCCCCCGTAGAAGAGAACATCCCCTCGCTGGAGGGTAGTCCGGCCGTCACCCGCGGAGCTCTTTTCCGGTCGTCCACATCCGGCTACGTGGTTTTTTCCACGCATCGGGGAGAATACGGCGGCGACCTTTTCCGCCCCGGAACGGGCCCGGTGATCGTTCAGATGATCGAATTCCCGGTCATTCGGAGAGCCCGTGCCTTCCGACCAGGGGAACGAAACGCGCGAACGTCACCAGTTCCCCTTTCAGCAGCCGTCCGCCCCGCTCGGTGAAAGCGATGACCCGCTCGGCGCCGCCGGTGCCGATGGGCTGGACCAGGCGTCCCCCCCGCGGCGAGCTGCCCGGCGAGCGGGGCCGGCACCTCCGGGGCCGCGGCGGAGACGACGACGCCGTCGTAGGGGGCGTGTCCGGCGAGCCCGCGCGTCCCGTCGCCCACGATCACGGTCGCGTTCGGGACACCGGCCGCCGCGAGATTGGCGCGCGACCGGGCGGCGAGGTCGGCGTACCGCTCGACGGACCACACCTCGCGGGCGAGCCGTCCGAGCAGGGCGGTCTGGAAGCCGAGCCCGGTGCCGATCTCCAGGACCCGTTCGCGGCCGGTGAGCCCCAGCGCGGCGACCATCTGCGCGATGAGCGAGGGCTGCGAGGTCACCTGGCCGTGCGGGATCGGCAAGGGGATGTCCTCGTACGCCTCGGCGCGATGCGACGCGGGGACGAACCCTTCGCGCGGCGTCCGCCGGAACGCGTCGAGCACGCGCGGGTCGTCCACCCCCTGGTCGCGCAGCGCACGGATCAGCGCGTCCGATCCATGGCGCTCGCCCGCCCGCATGGCTCCCCCCTCCAGCGATGCGAGGGTTATGCCCGCTCACCCCGGCCACCGCACACGGGCCGCTCGGCTGGCGCATCGTGGCCGTGCGAGCCCAGCCGTGATCAGCGCGGCCGCAGGGCCGCCGAAACCAGCCGCCGTCGCTCGGCGGTGAGCCCCCGCCACCCACCCGCCGCCACCAGCGCGGAGGCGACCGCCGCACCGGCCAGTTCGGGCCAGCCGAGCCCCGGCCCCGCAGGCTCCGGTCCACGCCGAAGACCTCATCGATGGTGCGCCGGCCGCCCAACGCCTTGGCCGATGCCAGGTAGGCGGGCCAGAAGAGCGGCTCGTCCAGGAACGGCGTCCCGTCGACCAGCGGCGCGCTCTCATATCCGGCCTCCAGCACCCGAGCATGATCGCAGCACCGCCCGCCGCGCACCACCGCCGGGTCAGGTGAGGAGCGCGCGTTTGAGGACCTTGCCCATCGGCGACCGCGGGAGCTCGTCGACGACCTCCAGCCGTTCGGGGCACTTGAAACGGGCCAGCCCCTGCTCCCGGCAGTGCTCGACCAGCCCGGAAAGGGTGACCTGGTGGCCAGGGGCGGCGACGACCACGGCGCACACCCGCTCGCCGGTCCGCTCGTGCGGCTCCCCCCACGACCGCCACGTCCGCGACCCCCGGACACCCCAGCAGGACCCCCTCCACCTCCCCCGCCGAGATGTTCTCCGCGTTGCGGATGATCACGTCCTTGATCCGGCCCTCGACCCGCACCCGGCCCTCGTCGTCGACGGATCCGACGTCGCCGGTGCGCACCCACCCCTCATCGTCGAACACCTCCGCGTCCAGCGCGGCGTCCACATACCCCAGGAAGCACTGCGGCCCCTTGAGGCGCAGCTCGCCGCCGACCACCCGCACCCGCACCCCGTCCATCGGCCGCCCGACACCCGACCCGACCCCCGGATCGGACGGTCTCTCACTGGTGGCCACCGGAAACTCCGTCAATCCCCAGGACCCGGCCACGCCCGCCACCCCCAGCACCTGGGCGACCTCGCGATTGACCGGTTCGGGGGTCGCCGCGCCGCCACCGACGCAGGCGCGCAACGCCGGGAACAGCGGCCGCCCGCCGTGGCGGCGCTGCGCGGCCACGTACGCCTGGAAGAACGGCGTCGCCGACCCCAGGATCGTGGGCCGGTGGGCCGCCATCCGCTCCGGCGTCACCGCCGGGTCGAAGGCGTCGAACAGCACGAGCCTGCACCCGGTCCGCAGCGCGGACGCCAGCATCGACACACCACCGATGTGGGCCAGCGGCCACGCGATCGGATACACGTCGCCGGGGCCGAGGCCGAGACCGTCGACCGGGCCGTTGGACGAGGCGATCACCGAGGCGTCGGTATGCCGGACGCCCTTGGGATCGGCCGTCGTCCCCGACGAGTAGTAGATCCACCGGCACTCACCGGAGCCCGCCGGCGGCCCGGGAAGATCACCAGGGTCCCCGCCCGGCAGCCGCAGCGCCGCACCGGGCGGACCGTCCAGATCCAGGACGAGCACCTCAGGCCCCAGGGACCGGGCCATCTCGCCGTGACCGAACCCGCGCCAGGTCTCGGGCACCACGACCAGGCGAGCCCGCACCTGCCGCACGATGAACCCGACCTCCCGCTCGCGGAACACCGGAATGATCGGATTCTGCACCGCGCCCAGCCGGGCGCACGCCGCCATCAGCACCGCCGCCTCCAGCGTCGTCGGCACCTGCCAGGACACCACGTCACCCCGGCCGACACCCAGAGCGCGCAGACCCGCCGCCACCCGCTCCGCCTCACCGGCGAGAGCGGCCACCGTCAGCGAACGACCATGATCGTCCGCCAGGACCACCGCGTCGGGACGACACCGCACGGCTTCCTCCAGCAGACCCCAGAACCCGCCCTCCACCACTTCGGCCTCCTGACCGGTAACGGGAGCCGACCGCACGCTCGGCACCCCCAGTCTCATACCTCTAGAGGTTTAAGGCCAGAGGTCACGCCACGACGTCGTAGGTCAGGTGCGTCGCGGTCGAGGTCGGGACCACGCTCCGCTGTACCAGCGTGCGCGGCGTTCCGCCGGTGAACAGCGGCGTCCCGGCGCCCAGCACGACGGGCGCGAGGTGCAGCGACAGCACGTCGACCAGCCCGGCCGCGAGCGCCGAGCCGATCGTGGCGCCGCCGCCCATGAGGACGACGTCGAGGTCCTCGCCGCGGTCCGCCGACGCCGCCTCGGCGCGCTCGCGCGCGGTGGCGACGGCGTCGGGCAGGCCGGTGGTGACGAACGTCCAGTCGAGCTCGGTGAGCCGCACCGACGGCGGCGGCGAGCTCGTCACGACGACGAACGCGGGCCTGCCGACCTCGCCGGCGCCGTAGCCGGTGTCGTCGTTCCAGCCGCCCGGCCCGTCGACCACGTCGAAGAGGCGGCGGCCGAGGACGACGGCGCCCGAGCGGGCGGTCCCCTCGCGCAGGACCCGGCGGTCGCCGGGGTCGTCGGAGAACGCCCAGGTGTGCAGGGCCTCGCCGCCGGTGCCCAGACCGCTGTCCGGGCCGGGGCCGGGCCCGGTGACGAAGCCGTCGAGGGAGATCGAGATGTCCGCGATGATTCGAGTCATGTCAGGGCAGACCCGCTCCGCCGCCCGAACTCATCGCCCACGCGCCCGCCTGCCCGGTCAGACCTCGGTCCGCTGGACGAGGCCGGCGCGGATCCGTTCGGCTTCGGCCAGGTCGTCGCCGGATGCCGCCTGCGCTCGGTAGATCAGGATGGCCTCGTCCACCGCCTTCAGTGAGGCGTCGAGGTCGATCCCGTGGGCGTCGCCGATCGACGCGGCGGAGCAGAGGGAACGGGCGAGGCCGGAAAGGTGCTCGGCCCTCCCGGACTCGGCCGCCCGCCGCCTGATGTCGACCGCCTCACGGGCCGACCGCAGCGCCTGCTCGGGCTGTCCGATCTCCGCCAGCCGCTTGCCGAGGTTCTGGACGGAGACAGCGAGAAGCGGCAGGTGGACGTCGGGATCGTCGCCCGCGAGATCGCGCAGGATGCTCACCGATTCGGTGGCGGCGTTCACCGCGCCTTCCCGGTCTCCGGTCTCCGCGAGGAAGTTCCCCAGCCCGTTCAGGGCGACGGCGAGGTCGGTGCGGTAAGGGGCCGGGAAAGGCAGATTCCGGCAGTGGTCGATCGCTTCCTGGACGGCCTCCACCGCGGCCGCCGTGTCTCCGGCGTGGGACAGCTGCGTCCCGAGATTGATCAGCCCCATGACCAGGTTGGGCAGGTGGGCCGCCGCATCGGCCTCGGCCAACCGGCGCCAGGTTTCCACCGCCTCGCCGACGGCCGCGAGCGCTGCGTCGCCGTCCCCGGCTTGGCCGAGGTGGACGCCGTGGCGGTTCAGCATCAGGGCCAGCTTGGGGAGGTGCGCGGCGGGGTCCTCGTCCGCCAGCCGCCGCTGGATGCCGACGGCCTCACCGATGGTCTCGACACCGGCACGGTCGTCCCCGGCCTCCACCAGACGGGTGCCGAGCCCGTTCAGCACATTGGCCAGCCGGGGAAGGTGGGGCGCGGGCTCCTCCTCGGCGAGGTCCCGCATGATGGCCACCGCTTCGCGGGCCGGTTCCAGCGCGGCCCGCTCGCTGCCGGTCCTCGACAGGCGGATCCCGAGGTTGTTCAGGGCGAGCGCCAGGAAGAGCCGGAACTCGGCAGGGTCCTGCCCGGCCAGGCGCCGGAAGATGTCGGCCGACTCCCGGGTCGGTGCCAGCGCCGCGCTTTCGTCTCTGGCGTCCGCCAGCCTGAGGCCCAGATCGTTCAGGGCCGTGCCCAGGCCGGGAAGGGACGAGGCGTCCTGCCCGGCCATCCGCCGCCAGTCCTCGACCCGCTGACGCGCTTCCAGTACGGCCAGGTTCTCGGCCCGCTCACGGCCCTGATCAGGCGGGGCCGCCGCACGGGCCGGCACCGGACGGCGCCGGCCAAAGATCCGCAAGATCACCACACCCCACCAGACCGACCACCCGCATTCCACCACAGCGGGCCCGACGCGGGGACCATCGTGATCAGAGGCGGGTGATGATCAGGGCGATGTCGTCGGCGCCGCCGCCGGCGACGCCGAGGCGGGCCAGCAGGGCGTCGGCGGCCTGCTCGGTGCCCAGGCGGGCGCAGTCGGTGAGGGCGTCGGTCAGGCGCCGCAGGCCGGTGTCGATGTCCTCGCCGCGGCGTTCGATGAGCCCGTCGGTGTAGAGCACGAGGGTGTCGCCGGCCTGGTAGTGGATGCTGGCCTGGGGGCGGAGGACGTGCAGCGGGCGGGCGCCCAGCGGCGGGTCGGTGGCCTGGTCCAGCAGGTCGAAACCGCCGTCGGGGTGGGCCAGGACGGGCGGCGGGTGACCGGCGCTGCTGTAGCTGAGCAACCGGCTTCGGGTGTCGACGATGACCTTGACGGCGGTGGTGCCCAGCGCTCCCTCCACCGACCGCGCGTACAACCCCAGGACCTCCAGGGCCTGGGCCGGGCGCTCCAGGGCTCGGACGGCGGCGTTCAGGGCGCTGCGGAGCATCCCCATGACGGCGGCGGCCTCCAGGCCGTGCCCGACGACGTCACCGACCGCCAGGGCGAGGCGGTCGGGCGCGATGTCCGCGACGTCGTACCAGTCGCCGCACACGTTCAGCGACGCGGCGGCCGGCAGGTACCGCACCGCCACATCGGCGTGATGGACCAGGTCAGGGGTCTGCAGCATAGCCTCCTGCAGGGTGAGGGCGACCTCGCGTTCACGGGTGTGGGCCTGGCGCAGCTCCTCGTTCAGCCGCTGCAGCTCCCGCGCCCGCGCGTACAGCTCGGCTTCCAGCGCCTGCGCGTTCTCCGGAGGGGCCGCCCGGGGATGGGCGCTCTGGAAGGCCCTGACATAGGCGGTGACGTCCTCGACCCGGTGGATGATCCACGTCACCCGCCCGTCCGGCCCGGCCACCGGGGTGTTCACCGGCGACCACCAGCGCTCCTCGAACCGGCCCGGCTCGCCCGCCACCGGGATGTCGTACTTCTGCAACGCGATGGTGTCCTGCTTCCCCGTGGCCAGGACCCTGTGCAGGGAGGCGCCGAGGTTCCGGACCCCGTCGGCCTCGGGGTCGGCCGGGTTGTCGGGGAACGCCTGGAAGATGTGCTGCCCGACCAGATCCTCCCGGGTCCGCCCGGTCGCCTCCAGATACGCCCGGTTCACGTCCACGATCACCAGATCGGGCCCCAGCACCAGATACGGGCTGGGCGTCGCCGCGAACAACGCCGCATAGTCGACCAACGGTCCCACACTTGCCCCCCCGACCTGCGCGAACCTGGATTCCAGGGTACGCGGCGCCGCCCGGTCAGCGGCTCACGTGGACACGGGCGGCTTGTCCCTGCTGATCGCGTCCACCAGCAGCTTCGCGGCCGCCGCCGCCCCGTCGGTGCTGATCGTGCCGGCCAGGGCGATCGCTCGTGCGCGGGTCTCGGGGGCCAGGGCCGTCTTGAGCGCGGCCGACAGGGACTCAAAGGTGGGAGCCGGACCGTCATGGGCCGTGCCGATGCCCAGATCGGCCACCCGGCCGGCCCAGTACGGCTGGTCCGCCGATTGCGGCACCACCACCTGGGGCGCGCCGGCCCGGGCGGCCGTGGTCGTGGTGCCCGCGCCCCCGTGGTGCACGACGGCGGCCACCCGGCCGAACAGTGCCTGCTGGTTGACCTCGTCTACGGCGAAGCAGTCGTCCCGGTCATCGATCAAGCCCAGTTCGGCCCAGCCGCGCCCGGCGAGCACGCGGCGGCCCTGCGCCCGGACCGCCTGGACGACCACCTGGGAGAGGTCCTTCGCCTCGCGCATGGGCGTGCTGCCGAAGCCCACGTACACGGGCGGTGCGCCGGCGTCCAGGAATGCCTCCAGCTCGGCCGACAGCGGGCGGACGTCGGGAAGGATCCACGCGCCGGTCTGTACGACATCCAGGTCCGGCGTCGGCCGCCACGGGTCCAGGACGGGGTCCGTCGCCAGCCACGGCCGGTCGCCGATGACGTAGTCCCGGACGTCGTCCACCGGGGGCAGGCCGAGCGACGCGCGGTTGCTGTTGAGCGCCTCGCCGAACAGCGCGTTGATGCTCTGGGCGTCCAGGTCCCACAGCACCCGGTTGTCGGTCACCTCCGGCGGGAACGGCCGGCCCGGATAGGCCAGCGGCGCACGGTGCGGCGACGGCAGGGTGAGCTGCTGGAAGGTCACGGACACCGAGCGGATGCCCAGCTTCTCGGCCACCGACCGCGCGCCGGCCGCGGCCGGCGTTATCCCGGTCGCGACCAGCACGTCGCAGCCCTCGGCCGCCGCGGTGATCCTCTCGAACTGGCCGGCGATCAGCTCGGCCGCGCGCCGGGGCAGGCCCGCCGGCGTCGGCGGCGCCGCCGCGGTGGTCAGCGCGCGCGCCGACGGGCCGACCGGCACCAGCGGCACGCCGACACCGGCCAGCCGCTCCGCGAACTCCTCGTCCGGCGGCGCGCACAGCCGCACCTCCGCGCCCAGCGCCCGCAACCGCACCGCGAGCCCCGCCAGCGGTTCCACATCCCCGCGCGACCCGTACGTCGACAGCAGCACCCGCACTTCGCATCCCCCGTTTCCGCAGCCTCGCAGCACCCGGCCCCCGGCCCAGGCCGACGATTCTGCGGCATGACCCGGGTCTTGCCGCAAGCCCCCGGGTCCGCTATACGTTGAGAACGGAGGGCGTCACCGCGCATCGGAGCGGCGGGCCGCGAACCCCTCGCGGGCCGACGGGCCGGCGGTCACGTGCAGGTGCCGCGCCGACTCGATCTCCACGTAGTCGGCGATCGCGCTCGTCTCCGCGGACAGCACGTTCGCCTTCATCATCCGCAGCGGGAACGGGTGGTGGGCGACCAGCCGGCCCGCGAGTGCCAGCACTTCCTCGTGCAGCACGTCCGGCTCGAACACGCGGGTGACGAGGTCGTGGCGCAACGCCTCCTCGGCGCCGAGCTTCTCCGGGAAGAACAGCAGCTCGCGCGCCCGCGCGCCGCCGACCAGCCGGATCAGCGACCACGCCAGCCCCATGTCACCGGAGACCCCGACCTGGAGGAACCCGGTGTTGAAACGGGCGCCGGCCGCCGCGAACCGGAAGTCGCAGGCGCACGCCCACCCCATCGCGGCACCGGCGCATCCGCCGTGGACGGCCGCGATGGTCACCTGCGGCATGGTGTGCAGGAGCGTGGCGGCGTGGTAGACCGGCCCGAGCCGTTCGAGCGTCGCCGGATCCGACTCCCAGTCGCCGCCCAGGTCCGCGCCGACCGAGAAGTGCTCGCCCGCGCCGCGCAGCACCACGACGCGGGCATCGCTCGCGGCCACGTTCACCAGCGTGCGGTACAGCTCCTCGCACAGCTCGATCGTGACGGCGTTGCGCCGCTCGGGCCGGTTGAGCGTCACGATCGTGACGGCGTCCCGGCGTTCGGTGCGCACGAGCATCGTCCACCTCCCACTGGTCAGACCGGGCCGAGACCGTCGACGCGGAGCAGCGAGCCCGTCGTGTACGACGAGGCGCCGCTGGCGTAGTACAGCGCCGCGGTGACGATCTCGCGGGCGTAGCCGAAACGCCGCAGGAGCATGCCGGGCTCGTCCTTGCCCGGGACGGCCCACGCCTTGGAGACGTCGGTGTAGAACCCGCCCGGCGAGATCACGTTGAAGCGCACCTTGGGCGCGAACTCCTGCGCGAAGGCGACGCTGATCGCGTTGAGCGCGGCCTTGGACCCGGCGTACGGGCCGAAGTTCGGCGACGGCCGCAGCGCGCCGGTGCTCGAAACGCTGATGACCGAGCCGCCGTCCCCCGCCGCCATCCGCTCGGCGACCACCGCCGACAGCCGGAACGGGCCCTTGAAGTTGACGCCGACGACCTTGTCGAACAGCTCCTCGCTCGTCTCCGCCGACGACGGCGCCAGCGGGGACATGCCCGCGTTGTTGACCAGCACGTCGACCTTGCCGAAGTGCTCGTAGGCGCGCTCGGCCAGCGCGTCGAGCTCGTCCCAGCGCCCCACATGGCACGCGACCGGGAGCGCCTTCCGGCCGAGCGCCTCGACCTCCTTCGCCACGGCCGCGCAGGCGTCGAACTTGCGGCTGGCGATCACCACGTCCGCGCCGGCGGCGGCGTAGCCGAGCACGATCGCGCGGCCCAGCCCCCGGCTCCCGCCCGTGACGAGCGCGACCTTGCCCGTGAGGTCGAACAGCTCCGCCGGGGTGCGTACCTCGTCTTGTTCGTTCATCTGCACCGTCCTGATGTCGGCTCTGTTGTGTTCGCGCGCGGTCAGCCGTTGATCGCGGCCATGACCCCGCCGTCCACGAGGAGGTCGATGCCGTTGAGGAAGCTCGCGTCGTCGGAGAGCGCGAAGCCGACGACGGCGGCGACCTCCTCCGGCCGCCCCTCGCGCGCCAGCGGCGTGCGCTGGAGGAGCATCTGCATGCTGGTGTGCTTCTCCGCCTCCTGCCTGCCCTGCGGGGTGTCGATGAGACCGGGCGAGACCGAGCACACCCGCGCGCCGACCGGCCCCAGCCGCACGGCCTCCTTCCGGACGAAGCGGTGCACGCCGCGCTTCGCCCAGGAGTAGGCCAGCCCCGGGTCCTCGATGGACGGCCCGACGGCTGCGCGGAGGCGATCGGCGAAGTCCTCGCCGAGCGGATCGTCGAGGACCTCCAGCGCCGCGGGGTCCGGTTCGTCCGGAGACAGCAGCGGCGCCATCGAGGCGAAGTGCACCATCGCGGTGCCGGCGGTGGCGAGCGGGCGGAGCGCCTCGGCCAGCAGTGCCGTCCCGACCAGGTCCACCGTGAGGATGCGCCGCCAGTCGGCCATCGTCGGTGAGATGCCCGCGGCGTGCGCGACGGCGCGCAGCGTGCCGAGCTCCCCCACACGCGCGGCCAGACGGGCGAGGCCCTCGGCGTCGGTGACGTCGAGAACGAAGGGCTCGGCCACCGGCCCCGCGCCCGAGAGCTCCTTCGCGGCCGCGGACACGGCCGCCTCGTCCCGGTCGACCAGCACCAGGTGGTCCACCAGGGGGCCGAGCCTCCGCGCGCACGCCAGCCCCATGCCGCGCCCCGCTCCGGTCGCGATGCCCACGGTCGTCATTGGCGGTTCCCTTCCGTCGCCTGCCGGGCGGGGGTCGCCCAGCACCGTTCCAGTCCCGCCCGCGCGGCCGTGCTGACCAGCTCGACGCGGAACCCCGTCGTGCTGCGCTGAAAGGTGAAGAACGGCTTGCCGTCGGGCCCGGTCCTGCTCGCCTCGAGCACGTAGCCGTTGCTCGCGAGCTCGGCCGAGTCCGCGGCCACGTCCTCCGACCAGAAGCCGATGTGGTGGACGCCGCCGGGAGCCGGTTCCCACATGGTCCCCGGGATGCTCCGGACGAGCTCGAGTCGCGGCACGGTCGTCGAGAAGGCGCATCTCAGGTTGAGCACGGCCTCGCCGGACGGCAGCGTCACGGCGATCGGCTCACCGATCTCCGGACCCCACTCGTGGCCGAATACCGCGGACAGCGCGTCCATCGTCGTCTCGAACTCGGCGGTGACGATACCGAGGTGGAACTGGTCGCCGGGCTTCATACCGGCACCGTCCGCACCCGCTTCAGAATTGCATTCTCCATGACAAGAAGTATATTCTCACGACGCGAGAGGAGGCGCAATGGGGTGGGACTTCGAGACCGAGCCCGGGTACCAGAAGAAGCTGGACTGGGCGGACGAGTTCGTGCGCGAGGAGGTCGAACCGCTCGATCAGCTGTGGGGGCATGAGACCTTCCTCCCGAGGGACGACACCAAGCGCAGGATCCTGGAGCCGCTCAAGGCCGAGGTGAAGCGGCAGGGGCTGTGGGCGACGCACCTCGGGCCCGAGCTGGGCGGGCAGGGCTACGGCCAGCTCAAGCTGGCGCTGCTGAACGAGATCCTCGGCCGCTCGCCGTGGGCGTCGCACGTGTTCGGGTGCCAGGCGCCCGACACCGGCAACGCGGAGATCATCGCGCACTACGGCACGACGGAGCAGAAGGAGCGCTACCTGCAGCCGCTGCTGGACGGCGAGATGTTCTCCAGCTACTCGATGACCGAGCCGCAGGCCGGGGCCGACCCGACCCGGTTCACCTGCCGGGCCGTCAAGGACGGCGACGAGTGGGTCATCGACGGCTGGAAGTACTTCTCGTCCAACGCCAAGGTCGCCTCGTTCCTCATCGTGATGGCGGTGACCGACACCGAGGTGAGCCGGTACGAGGGCATGTCGATGTTCCTGGTGCCCACCGACACTCCGGGCATCAAGATCGAGCGCAACGTCGGCCTGTACGGCGAGGCGATGAACGAGGGCTTCCACGCGCTCATCCACTACGACGGCGTGCGGGTGCCCGCGGACGCGCTGCTGGGCGGTGAGGGCCAGGCCTTCGCCGTGGCCCAGACCCGGCTCGGCGGCGGCCGCATCCACCACGCCATGCGCACCATCGGGCTCGCGCAGAAGGCCCTGGACATGATGTGCGAGCGCGCGCTCTCCCGTGAGACCCAGGGCAGCCGCCTGGCGGACAAGCAGTTCGTCCAGGGCTACATCGCCGACTCCTACGCGCAGCTGACCCAGTTCCGGCTGTTCGTGCTCTACACCGCGTGGGAGATCGACAAGTACAACGACTACCGGAAGGTCCGCAAGGACATCGCCACGGCCAAGGTCGTGATGCCCACGGTGCTGCACGACATCGCCTGGCGGGCGATGCAGGTCCACGGCGCCCTCGGCACCACCAACGAGATGCCGTTCTTCCAGATGATCCACGGCGCGGGCGTGATGGGCCTGGCGGACGGCCCGACCGAGGTGCACAAGGTCACCGTGGCCAAGCAGGTGCTGCGCGGCTACAAGCCCAGCGGCGACCAGTGGCCGACCGAGTGGATCCCGAGGAAGGCCGAGGCCGCCAAGGCGAAGTTCGCCGAGTACCTCGAACACGAAGTGGGGAACCTGTGATCGACTTCCAACGGCTGGCCGGCTGGATGGACTCCGCCGGGCTGCCCGGCAAGGGCGCCCCGATCGAGCACCGCTTCCTCTCCGGCGGCACCCAGAACGAGATCTACGAGATCATCCGGGGCGACGAGCGCTGCGTCATCCGGATCCCGCCGCCGGAGGCGCCCGCGGACCGGGACAAGGGCATCCTGCGGGAGTGGCGGATCGTCGAGGCGCTGGACGGCACGGAGGTGCCGCACACCAAGGCGGTCGCGGTGTGCGAGGACGCCTCGGTGCTCGGCCGCCCCTTCTACCTCATGGGGTTCGTCGAGGGCTGGTCGCCCATGGGCCGCAAGACCTGGCCCGAGCCGTTCGGCAGCGACCTCAAGGCGCGGGCCGGGCTCGGCTACCAGCTCGCCGAGGGCATCGCCCTGCTGTCCAAGGTGGACTGGCGGGCCAGGGGCCTGACCGACCTCGGGCGCCCGGACGGCTTCCACGAGCGCCAGGTGGACCGCTGGACCGCCTTCCTGACCCGGATCAAGGGCCGCGAGCTGCCCGGCTTCGAGGAGGCCGCCGGCTGGCTGCGGACGCACCGGCCGATCGACTACATCCCCGGCATCATGCACGGCGACTACCAGTTCGCCAACGTGATGTTCCAGGACGGCGCCCCGGCGCGGCTCGCGGCGCTGGTGGACTGGGAGATGGGCACCGTCGGCGACCCCAAGCTGGACCTGGGCTGGATGCTGCAGGGCTGGCCCGAGGACACCGACGCGCCGGAGGCGTCCGAGTCCAGCTACAAGGACCTGCGCGGGATGCCCTCCAAGGAGCAGCTGCTCGCGCACTACGCCGAGGTGTCGGGCCGGCAGGTCGACGACATCGACTACTACCTCGTCCTGGCCAAGTGGAAGCTGGGCGTGGTGCTGGAGCAGGGCTTCCAGCGGGCGGGCGACGACGAGAAGCTGCTGGCGTTCGGCCCGATCGTGCTCGACCTGATGAAGGACGCCGCCGACCTGGCCGAGTCGAGCGGGTACGCGTCATGACCGGCGAGCTGCTCAGGGAACGGCGCGGCGCGGTGCTGATCGTCCGGTTGAACCGGCCGGAGGCGCGCAACGCCCTCAACGTCGCGCTGATCGACGGGATCGGCCGCGCGATGCTCGACGCCGAGAACGACCCGGAGATCCGGGCCGTCGTGCTGACCGCCGCGGGCGACCGGATCTTCTGCTCCGGCATGGACCTGCGGGAGTTCGCCAGTGGCGGCGGCGGCACGGCCTCGGCCGAGGGCATGGCGGGCTTCATGCGGCTGGCGCAGGGCGAGCTGGCGGTGCCCGTGGTCGGGGCCGCCAACGGCACCGCGGTCGGAGGCGGGCTCGAACTGCTGCTGGGCTGCGACGTCATCGTGGCCGCCGAGACCGCCAAGTTCGGCCTGCCCGAGGTCAAGCGGGGCCTGTACCCGGCGGGCGGCGGCACCAACATCGGCACCCGCATCCCGCTGGCGATCGCGCTGGAGATGACGATGACCGGCGACCCGATCGAGGCCCGCCGCGCCTTCGAGCTGGGCCTGGTCAACGCCGTCGCGGCGCCGGAGCGGGTGCTGGACACCGCCGTGGAGATCGCGGAGCGGATCGCCGGGAACGCGCCGCTGGCGCTCGCGGCCATCAAGGAGCTGGTGCGGCTCGCGGTCACCGACGCCACGCGGGCGGCCGAACGCAACAAGGACCTGCAGGCGTCGGTGTTCTCCAGCCAGGACGCCATCGAGGGCGCGGCGGCGTTCGTGGAGAAGCGCAAACCGGTGTGGACGGGCCGGTGAGGCGGCGTTCCGGGCCCGTTCGCGGGTGACCCGGCGAACCGACTCGGCGCGGTGACCGAGGTCGCCGGCGGCGCGCACGATGCCGTCGCCGGCGACCGCTCACCGCCACGGGAACGGTCCGTCCAGGGCGCTCACCCTGGACGGGGTCTCAGAGGTCGTCCCCGCCGTCCGGGACGATCAGCACCTTGCCGGCGGAGGCCCGGTTCGCGACGGCGGCCATCGCCTCGGTCGCCCGCTCCATCGGGTGGACGGCGTGGATGTGCGGCTTCAACTCCCCCGCGTGGAACAGCCGGGCCAGTTCGGCGCGGCCGCGCCGCAGCGCCTCGGGGTCGCGCCGGCCCCAGCCGCCGATCTCGAAGCCGCGCACCGTGACGCCCTTGAGCATGACCAGGTTGAGCGGGATGCGCGGGATCTCGCCCGCGGCGAAGCCGACGGACACGAAGCGGCCGCCCCAGCGCATCGCGCGCAGCGCCGGCTCGGCGTGCTCGCCGCCGACCAGGTCGATGACCACGTCGGCGCCGCCCGCGTCGGCCAGCCGCCGCTTCAGGTCGTCGTAGGGCAGCGCGGTCTCGGCGCCCTTGGCCAGGCACAGCTCGCGCTTGGCCGCGGACGAGGCGACCGCGATCACGCGCGCGCCCAGCAGCCGGCCGAGGTCGACGGTCGCGAGGCCGACGCCGCCGGCCGCGCCCAGCACCGCCAGCGTCTCGCCCTTGCCGAGCTCGGCCACCAGGGTCAGCGAGTGGTAGGCGGTGGCGTAGGCGACGCCGAACGCCGCGGCCGCGCGCATGTCGATGTCGGGCGGCAGCGCGGTCAGGCTGGACGCGGCCACCACCACGCGCTCCGCGAAGGCGCCGACGAACGTCGAGCCGGACACCGCGTCACCGGGGGCGAACCCCTCGACCTCGGGCCCGACCTCGACGACCCGGCCGGCGAACTCGCTGCCGGGGGTGAACGGGACGGGCGCCTTGACCTGGTAGGTCCCCTGGACGATGAGGATGTCGGAGAAGTTCACCGCGGCGGCGCGCACGTCGACGACGACCTGCCCGGGGCCGGGCGCGGGATCGGCCAGCTCCTCCAGCGTGAGGCCGTCCAGGGGACCGTGGACTGAGCAGCGTAGGGCCTTCACCGGCGTCCTCCTCGAGCGCGTACCTGCGGAGCAGCGCTCCGAGAATAACATTCTCTCCTCCAAGAACGGCCATTCGACGCACTTGAAGGAGCGCACCGTCCTGTGATCACATACGTTCCGGTGACAAAGAATCGCGTTCTGAGGCTGGGAGGGACAGGTGCGCACAGGGCTGGCCGGCAAGGTGGTCATCGTGACCGGGGCGACCGCCAACATCGGGCGGGCCACGGCGCTGGCCTTCGCCGAGGAGGCGGCGCGCGTGGTGGTCGTCGGGCGGGACGCCGAGGCCGGCGCGCGGGTCGTCGAGGCGGCCCGCGAACGCGGCGCGGCCGAGGCGCTGTGGCGGGCCGCCGACGTGACCTCCGAGGACGAGGTGGACGGGCTGGTCGCCGACGTGATCGGCCGGTTCGGGCGGGTCGACGTGCTGGTCAACAACGTCGGGGGCAACGCCGCGGTGACGCCGTTCGTCTCCTCCGCCCCGGAGCAGTGGCGCGAGGACCTCGACATCAACCTGATGAGCACGCTCCGCTGCACCCACCGCGTGCTCCCGCACATGCTCGGCCAGGGCGGCGGCCGCATCGTCAACATCGGCTCGATGGCGGCGCTGATCGGCGACCCGTACATGGCCGTGTACTCGGCGGCCAAGGGCGCGGTGCACTCCTTCACCCGGGTCCTCGCACTGGAGATCGGCAAGTCCGGCGTGACCGTCAACGCCATCGCGCCCTACGGCACCGTCCCCGAGGACCTCGCCGGGGAGACCAGCTCCGGCAGCCGTTTCCACCCGCGGACCGGACTGTTCACGCGGCCCGGGGCCAGCCGCTCGGAGGAGCGCGCCGCGTTCCGCCGGACGACCGCGCTCGACCGCGGGACCGCCAGGCCGCAGGAGATCGGCGCGGCGGCGGTGTACCTCGCCTCCGACCAGGCCGCCTTCGTCACCGGTCAGATCCTGCAGATCGACGGCGGCGTGGCGCTCACCTGACCGGGCACCGCGGAGGCCACGATGCCGGGACGGCGATCGACCCGTACCTCACCCGTCGACGAACGCGGTGTCCTGCTGGTCGTACACACCGGTGAACACCTCGGTCGGCGGGAGCGGCCAGGCCGCGACGGTCGGCATGATCCCCTCCCGATGGGCGAGGTGGGCCATGCTCTCGAGCCGTCCCGAGTAGCCGGCCGGCCGGCGCAGCATCCAGGCGATCCCCTCGGCCGCGACCGCGGGCGCCTCCCAGCCGCTGTGGTCGACGCCCGGCATGTTGGCCAGCGTGCCCTCGGAGGCCACCGGCACGTCGATCCGGAAGCAGTTCACGGCGATGCGGTCGGGGGCGAGCTGCCGGGCGAGGTCGACGGTCATCCGCTCGAGCGCGATCTTGGCGATGCCGTAGGACATCAGGCCCGGCACCGGCTTGAGCGCCGCCAGGGACGAGACGTTGACGACGCGCCCCTCGCCGGCGGCGCGCAGGTGCGGGACGGCGTGGCGGATCGCCTGCAGCGGGGCGTCCAGATCGATCGCCATCACCAGGTCGTGGCGGCGCAGCGGGATGTCGAGGTCGCCGACGAACGTGACCGCCGCGTTGTTGACCAGCACGTCGAGGCGGCCGAGTTCGGCGACGGTCCGCTCGACCATCCGGGTCACCTGGTCGCGGACGGAGAGGTCGACCGGCACGGCGACCGCGGTCCCGCCGGCCGCGCGGATCCGGTCGACGACGTCATCGAGAGTGCCGGGGGTGCGCTGCGGGCTCTCCCGCGTGGCGCGGGCGGCGCACGCCACCGCGTACCCCTCGCCGGCGAGGGCGAGGGCGGTCGCCGCTCCGACGCCCCGGCTGGCGCCCGTGACCAGCGCGACCTTCTCGATATGAGCGCTCTTCATATGGAGAACACTACTCTCGCACCCAAGAGCCGCATATGCATGCGGGAGCGGCGCGCCGCCTCGCGTGACGGAACCGAGCGGGAGGAAACGTGAAGCTGGGATTCGCCATGCCGCACCTGCTGCGACTGAAGGCGACCTGCCAGCCGTGGGAGGCGGCGGTCACGGGCGCGGACCAGACGCGCCTGGCCAGATGGGCCGAGAAGCTCGGCTACGCCATGATCAGCGTGCCCGAGCACCACATCATCCCCAGGGCCCACGTCGAGCTGTCCGGGCCGCACTACTTCAGCGCCTACCCGGCCATGGCCTACCTGGCCGGGGCCACCGAGCGGATCCGCGTCAACTCCTGCATCGCGATCCTGCCGGCGCAGCACCCGATCGTCACGGCCAAGGCGCTGTCCAGCATCGACTGGCTGTCGGGCGGCCGGGTCACCGTCACCTTCGGGGTCGGCTGGCTGGAGGAGGAGTTCGACCTGCTCGGCGTCCCCTTCCACGAGCGCGGCGCGATGAGCGAGGAGTACGTCCAGGCGATCATCGAGCTGTGGACCAAGGAGGAACCGGAGTTCGAGGGCCGGTACGTCTCCTTCCGCGACGTCGCGTTCGAGCCCAAGCCCGTCCAGTCCCCGCACGTGCCGGTGTGGTTCGGCGGCGACGCCGACGCCGTGCTCAGGCGCGCCGGCCGTTACGCCTCGGGCTGGTGGCCGTTCCTGACCAAACCCGAGGACATCCCCGCCAGGCTGGAGTTCATCAGGTCCCAGCCCGACTACGCCGGCAGGCTGACCGAGGTCTTCTACGGCTTCGCCACCTCGCGCGTCGGGGAGGGCCACGCCGTGCGGGACGATCCGCGCGCCCGGCCGGGGATGACCGGGCAGGAGATCATCGACCGGCTCGGCTGGTTCGCGGAGCTGGGCGTGACGATGAGCTCGGTGCCGATCCCCCCGCTGCGGCACATCGACGAGTACTTCGACTACACCCAGTGGGTGGCCGAAGAGATCATGCCGGCGGTCGCGTAGCGGTGGCCCGGCACCGCGCGGCCGCGCCCCGCACGAGGCCGGGGCGTAAAGTCGAATATGACATAAAGAATCAAAGATTCAATCAGGGTGGAGAGGTGAGGGCGAGTGGCTGACGATCTGGGCGCCGCCGGGTTGCGCTTCGAGCGCCGGGGGCCGATCGGCTGGTGCTTCATCGACCGGCCGGAGGCCAGGAACGCGTTCACCCCGGCGATGTACTTCGGCATCAAGCGCGCCGTGCGCCTGGTCAACGGCGATCCCGATCTGGCGGCGCTCATCATCACCGGAACCGGTGACGTGTTCGCCCCGGGCGGGGATCTGGGCGGCCGGGACCAACCCGGCGACGCGGTCGTGCCCGACATCGGCCACGAGATCCTGCCCTTCCTCACCATCCGCGACAGCCGGGCGCCGGTGATCGCCGCGGTGAACGGCATCTGCCAGGCCGGGGGGCTGCTGATCGCCATGCTGGCCGACATCGCCGTCGCCAGCGACCGGGCCGTGTTCCGGGCCCCGGAACTGCTGCGGGGCATTCCCGACGCCACGTTCGCCGCCGTCCTGCCCGCCCATGTCGGCGTGGCCGTGGCGCGCGACCTGCTGCTGTCGGCGCGCCGGTTCGACGCCGCCGAAGCCCAGCGGCTGGGCGTCATCTCACGGGTCGTGCCCCACGAGGAGCTCCAGGAGGCGGCGCACCACGCCGCCGCCGAGATCCTCCAGACCCCGCCCATGACCCGCATGCACGTGAAGCGGATGCTGAACGAGCGCTACGGGGTCATCGACTACCAGACGATGTTCTGGGCCCTGGAGGAATCGCCCGAGCCGCGCGAAGGGATGAAGGCGTTCATGGAGAAGCGTCCCCCGAGCTGGGTGCCGCCGGGGCTCACCGGCGACGGCGGCCCGAGCTGAGCCCTCCCGGCCGCTCCCCTCGTCGCCTGAGAAGGGCGTCGGTAGAATCCCGTTCTCCTCGCACGCACAGTGAGGAGTGCTCGCCACCGACAACTCGGATGCGGCCCGCCGGCGGGCATCGGTACCTCTGACGCGGCACCCGATACCGCGGGCGGTCGCGAAGACGCCCAGATCGCCCCGTGATCGGGGGGTTCCGCAGCGACCTTTCCCGAGAGTAATATTCTCGGTATCGGAAAGGGGTATTCTTGTCGGTCGGCAGCGCCCTCAGAGCGTCTCGGCCTGCCCGGACCGCCACGCCCCGGGAGGAAGACCGTGCAGGCACAGGTCGACACGACCCGCCGCCGGGGGCGCACGAGGAGCACATCCGGGCGGCGGTCCGCTTCCGCCGGGAACACGCGATCGCCATCTCCTGACTTCCACCCCCCGAGATCATCCGCCGCCCCCATGGCCCGAAAGCCGTCTCAGAGAGGAGCCCCGTGAGCGTGGACGAGGACCGCAAGAAGAACCGCTACGCCTTCGACCGGCACACCCCCGAGTACCGCGAGCAGTTCGAGACCATCACCCAAGAGATGCAGCAGAAGTGTCCGGTCGCCTGGTCGGACACCCACGGCGGTCACTGGGTGGCCGCGGGCGCCCAGCAGGTCTTCGAGATCGCCAGGTCCGCCGAACTGCTGTCCAACGAGCACGACGTGAACGGCAGCCTCGGCCACGGGTACAAGGGCATCACCGTCCCCGCCCCCAACCCCTCGCCCCCGGTGTGCGGCGGCTTCCTGGAGATGGACCCGCCCGAGCAGCGCCACTACCGGCAGGCCCTCAACCCCTACCTGTCCCCCTCCGCGGTGAACCGCTGGATCCCGATCATCGACGAGGTGGTGCGCGCCTCGCTGGACGAGCGGATCGAGACGGGCCGGATCGACTTCGTCGACGACCTGGCCAACGTCGTCCCCGCGGTCATCACCCTGGGCATGCTGGGCATCTCCGTCCACAAGTGGCACATGTACAGCGAGCCCACGCACGCCTCGGTCTACACGCCGCCGAACACGCCCGAGATGCAGAAGGTGCGCGAGCAGCAGTCGGCGATGTTCGGGGACGTGGCCGCCGAGATGGGGGCGATCCGCGAGAACCCGCGGCCGGGCCTGATCAACGCGCTGGTGACGGCGGAGATCAACGGCAACAGGCCCGACGACCTGGAGCTGCTGGGCGTGATCGCGCTGCTCATCGGCGGTGGTTTCGACACCACCACCGCCCTGACCGCGCACGCCCTGGAGTGGCTGTCGGAGCACCCCGGCGAGCGGGAGCGGCTGTCGCGCGAGCGCGACACCCTGCTGAACCCGGCGACCGAGGAGTTCCTGCGCTTCTTCACCCCCGCGCCCGGCGACGCGCGCACCATCACCGAGGACTGCGAGATCGCCGGCACCCGGTTCGCGGAGGGCGAGCGGGTCTGGCTGTCCTGGGCGATGGCCAACCGCGACCCGGCGATCTTCGACAACCCCAACGAGATCGTCATGGACCGCAAGGGCAACCGGCACCTGGGCTTCGGCCTGGGCATCCACCGCTGCATCGGGTCCAACCTGGCGCGCACGGTGTTCAAGCGCATGGTCGTCCAGGTGATGGACCGGATGCCCGACTACCGCTGCGAGCCCGAGGGCACGGTCCACTACCAGACGATCGGCGTCATCCAGGGCATGCAGAAGCTTCCGGCGACCTTCACCCCCGGTTCCCGGCAGGGCCCCGGGCTGGAGGAGACCCTGGACAACCTCCAGCGGACCATCGAGGAGGAGCGGCTGGCCGAGCCGGTGACCACGGCCAGGTCGGCGGCGAAGAACGCGCGCTGACCGCGCGCACGGTGCCGGGCGGACGCGGCGTCGCGTCCGCCCGAGGACCGGGGCCTCCCCGGTACCGCGGCTCGACGGGAAGGGAACGATGCAGCCGGAACGGGTTCTCGCGCTGGAGGGCGCCACCAACTTCCGCGACCTCGGCGGTTACCCCACCTCCGGCGGCGGGCGGACCCGCTGGGGCCGGGTCTTCCGTTCGGACGCGCCGCACCGGCTGACCGCGGCGGATCTCGCCGCCGTCCGGGAGCTCGGCCTGCGCCGCGTGTACGACCTGCGCACCGACGAGGAGCGCGCCCACTCCCCGTCCGCGCTGCCCGCCGGACTGACGCGGGAGGCGCTGCCGATCGGCGGCGGCGCGAAGGAGACCAGCGGCCTCGGCGTGCTGTTCGCCGAGGGCCGGTTCGCCGAGATCCCCGCGGACTTCCTGGCCCGGGTGTACCGGGCCATGATCGACCACAACGCCCCGGCGTTCGGCCGGCTGCTGACCGGGCTCGCCGACCCGGCCCGGCTGCCCGCGCTCGTCCACTGCACGGCCGGCAAGGACCGCACCGGCCTGGGCTCGGCGCTGCTGCTCACGGTCCTCGGCGTGGACGAGGAGACGGTGCTGGACGACTACGAGCTCAGCGCCGCCCACTACAGCGAACCCCTGATGGCGAGGATGCGGGAACGGCTCGCGAAGGCGGGCATCGACGAGCGGCAGTACCTCGCCGTCTTCGGCGCGTCGCGCCAGGCCATGGCCGGAGCCCTGGCCGTGCTGCGCGAGGAGCACGGCTCGGTCGAGCGCTACCTCCTCACCCGGGCCGGCCTCTCCCCCGGCGTCCTCGACGACCTGAGGACGCACCTGGTGGAGCCCGCCGCGACCGGCCCGAGCGCGCCCGCCCGCAGCGCCGAGCCCGCGGTGTAGGACGGGGCGCCGGGGTGCGCGGTCAGCCCGCCACCCCGATCCCGCCGGCCCCGTAGCGTTCGCGCAGGAGGCGCTTGTAGAGCTTGCCGCTGGGATCGCGGGGCAGCTCGTCGACGAAGTCCAGCGTTCTCGGGCACTTGTAGGTGGCCAGCTCGGCCCGGCAGTAGGCGAGGATCTCCTCGGCCAGCCCGGCGCCCGTCGTCACGCCCTGGGCGGGCTCGACGACCGCCTTGACGGCCTCGCCCATCTCCTCGTCCGGCACGCCGATGACCGCGACGTCCGCCACGGCGGGATGGCCGACCAGGACGTTCTCCGCCTCCTGCGGGTAGATGTTCACCCCGCCCGAGATGATCATGTGCGCCCGCCGGTCGGTGAGGTAGAGGTAGCCGTCCTCGTCCAGGTACCCGATGTCGCCGAGGGTGCGCCAGCCCCTGTCGTTGGTCACCGACGCCGTCTTCTCCGGGTCGTTGTGGTACTCGAACGACCGGCCTCCCGCGAAGTACACCGTGCCCGGCTCGCCGGGCGGCAGGTCCCGGCCGTCCTCGCCGACGATGTGGCACTCCTGCGCCGGCCTGCCGACCGAGCCGGGGTGGGCCAGCCACTCCTCGGGCGTGATGGAGGTGTGCCCGACGTCCTCGGTGCCCGAGTAGTACTCGTGGATGATCGGGCCCCACCAGTCCAGCATCCGCCGCTTCACCGAAACCGGGCACGGCGCCGCCCCGTGCGTGGCGATGGCCAGGCTCGACAGGTCGAAGCGATCGCGTTCCTCCGCGGGCAGCCGCAGCATGCGGATGAACATCGTCGGGACGAACTGCGCGTGGGTCACCCGGTGGCGCTCGATCAGCTCCAGGCAGCGCAGGGCGTCGAACCTCTCCATCACCACGACCGCCGCGCCGAGCCGGTGCATCGACATGGAGAACACCAGCGGCGCGCCGTGGTACAGCGGAGCGGGCGACAGATAGACCGAGCCCGCCCCGCCGCCCTGCATCACGAGCCCCTTGGCGATCTGGACGGGAGCCGACTCCGGATCGCCCAGCCGCGTGCGCGGCAGCGGCTTGCGCACGCCCTTCGGCCGCCCGGTCGTGCCGGACGAGTACAGCATCTCGCGCCCCTCGCACTCGTCGGGGAGCGGGTCCGCGGGTTCCGCGCCGAGCAGGTCCTCGTAGCGGTCGAAGCCCGCGAGCCCGCCCGCCGCCGTCAGCCGGACCGGGATCCGCGACAGGTCCAGGCCGGCGACCACGTCCGCCATGGCCTCGCTGGTCACCAGCGCGGTGGCCCCGCAGTCCTCCAGCACGTACTGCACCTCACCGGGACGCAGATGGCTGTTGATCGCGGTGTAGTAGAGGCCCGACCGCTGCGCCGCCCACGCGACCTCCAGATACGCCCGGTTGTTCTCCATGAGGATCGCGATGTGATCGCCCGCCCGGAGACCGCGGGAGCGCAGCGCCCGGGCGAAGCGCACCGACCGCTCCTCCAGCTGCGCGAAGGTCACGACCTCCCCGCTCGTCCCCATGATGATCGCGGGCGCGTCCGGGGTGGCCCGCGCATGCCAGGTCGGGGTCATCGGCTCGACCGCCCTCGCCGGATCGCCGTCCTCGTCCCGCCGCTCCCGTCGCACCGCCATGCGCCCTCCTCGCCGCGTCCCCACCGGAAGAATGATCTTCTCCCCGTAGAGAAGAATATTCTCGGCGCGGGACGGGTGCAATGGCCATCTCTCCCCGACCCGCCGCCCGCAGCTCAGGAACCGCCGCGGAAGGCGAACTGGAGCACGTCGGCCACCGGGCGGTAGCCGAGCCGCGGGTAGAGGCTGTTGGTCGTCGGGTTCGCGAGATCGGTGAAGAGCACCACCTCGCGCGCGCCCGCGTCCAGGGCCGCCCGCGTGGCCGCCGCCGTCACCGCGCCCCCGTACCCGAGCCGGCGACGCTCCAGCGGCGTGTAGACGGGAGCGACCCGCGCCATCCCGGCGACGACGCGCGTCCTCCCTGCCAGCGACACCGGCTCGCCGTCCACCCACAGGAGGTAGCCGCCGTAGTCGAGCTTGTCGTCCGTTACGGCGGGATTCACACCGTGCGGCAGCCCCGCGTCCTCCCTGAAGGCCGCCAGCCAAGCCAGCAGAAGCCTCCGGTCGTCGCTCGTCGCCAGGCGGGCCTCGCCCGGCACCCGGGGAGCCTCGAGCCGTTCCAAGCGGTAGAGGCGTTCCCGCAACTGCACTTCGCCGGCGCGCCCCGTCCGGTGCTCCCAGGCCGCCGCGAAAGTCTGCCCCACCGCCGCCTCGGCGCCCAGACCGGTCACCTCATCCGGGAGGACCTCCACCAGTTCCCGGACCGCCGGCTCAGGCATCGGGCTCAACTGGACGGCACGCGGCGGCGTGTGCACGAACGCCCCGCGCACCTCCCCCGTACCCGATCGCCACCATCCGAACGAAGGGTCGAGATCCCCATAGACGTGCACCCCGCGCACGCGCAGCGTCTCCGTCACGGTGAGCAGAACCGTGTTCCGCACCGGATCCGCGTACAGGAACCCACCCGCGGCGGCGAGGAACTCCTCCGGGTTCCCTGAAACGTCCCAGCTCATCCTCCATGGTCACCCCGCCGCACCCCGGGCCGCACCCGATTTTCCTCCCGTGGACGTGCCCTTCGCCGATCAGCGGAGGGTTCCGTCCAGGACGGTCGGCCTGCCTCGCAGGAAAGTGGCGGTGACGAGGCCCGGCAGGAGCACCTGCCCGGTGGCCTCGACGACGTCCGCGCCGCCGGGCGGCAGGCCGGTTCCGACCGCTTTGACGATGCCGTCCCGGACGAGCACGTCCCGGGGCGCGCCGCGGATCAGCGTGTCAGCCATGGGCCCGCTCCGCGGGGCGCAGCTCGAACACCGGACCGTCGGCACAGATCAGCGGGCTCTCGTCGGCGGCGGTCCGGGCCGCGGTGGCGCAGCCGTGGCAGTAGCCCAGGCCGCAGGCCATGTGCGCCTCCAGCGACACCTGGACCCGGGCGCCCCACCGGTCGGCCAGGCGCGCGCACATCTCGGCGAGCCGCTCGGAGCCGCAGGTGAAGATCTGCTGCGGCGGCGCGGCGTCGAGCGTCCGGCGCAGGCGCGCGGCCAGGGCGTCCGGTGCGCTGCTCCCGTCCCGGTCGGTGACCTCGATCAGGCGCCGCACGCCCAGCTCGCGGTGGTCGCCGGAGCCGACCAGCGCGTCCGGGCCGCGCCCGCTGACCACGGCGGTGACCTCGACACCGGCGCGGACGGCGTCCTCGGCCGAGGTCGTCACCGAGCACACGCCGATGCCGCGGCCGACCAGGAGGAGCCCGGTGGTGTCCGGCGACAGCGCGAACCCCACCCCCAGCGGCCCGACGATCTGGACGCGGGTGCCGATCCCGGTGCCGGTCATCGCGCGGGTGCCCGCGCCCTGCACGCCGTAGACGATGTCGACGCAACCCTCGCCGGGCAGACGGCGGTGGATTGCCATCGGCCTCGGCAGCACCGCCCGGGTGCCCGTCGCGTCCGGGATCGTGACCATGACGAACTGCCCCGCCCGCGCGGCGGCGGCGATCGTGGGCGCCTTCAGCCGCATCCGGTGGTACCGGTCGCCGACCGGGTGGTGGCCGACGACCTCGGCGTGGTCCCAGGTCGGCGCCACCGGTCCGGGGAGGGCGAGCGGGGCGAGCCGCCCGCCTCCGGGGCCCGCGGTCACGTGCCGCTCCCCTGCGGGAGCGGTGCGAGCAGCCGGTCAAGGCCCAGCAGGCTCGCGAGCAGCACGCGGGTCCCGGTGGCGAGCTCCGACGGCTCGGTCCACTCCTCGGGCGTGTGGCTGAGCCCGTCCCGGCTCGGCACGAAGATCATTCCGGTCGGGACGATGTGGTTGATCATCTGGCTGTCGTGGCTGGCGCCGCTGGCCAGGCCGGTGCGGCCGACCCCCAGCGCGGCGCAGGCGGCGCCGATCGCGTCCGCGATCCAGACCGGCAGGACGACGGGCGAGGCGTCGGCCAGCTCCCGGGCGCGCAGCCCGATCCCGCGCCGGTCGCACAGCTCCCGCGACCGTGCGAGGAACTCCGCGGCGGTCTCCCGCTGCCGGTCGCTGTCGATGTCGCGGATGTCGACCGCCATCGTCACCTCGCCCGGGATGGTGGTGATCGACCCCGGCGACACGTCGAG
Organism: Actinomadura rugatobispora; assembly: GCF_055379765.1. Taxonomy (NCBI): domain Bacteria; kingdom Bacillati; phylum Actinomycetota; class Actinomycetes; order Streptosporangiales; family Thermomonosporaceae; genus Actinomadura; species Actinomadura rugatobispora. Next base: position 12,246,441 of record NZ_AP029191.1, read on the forward strand.
ACTGCCGACGGTGGCGCGGGTCCCCCGGTGGCGCGGGTCGTTGGCCAGCCGCTCGGCCAGCAGGACGCACTCCGCCGCGGCGGCGAGGGCGTCCGCCCGCCGGTGCATGGGGGTGCCGCCGGTGTGCGAGGCGCGGCCCGTGAACGTCAGCCGCAGCCGGGTGCTGCCCGAGATGGTGTCGACCACCCCGATGGGCACGCCGAGGCCTTCGAGCACGGTGCCCTGCTCGATGTGCAGCTCGACGAAGGCGCTCCATCGGGCGGGGTCCCATCGGGCGTCCTCGACGCGCGCGGGATCGAGGCCCACCTCCTCCATGGCGCGGGCCAGGGTCGTGCCCGCCGCGTCCCGGAGGGCGTGCAGGTCGCGGGCGCCGGTGAGGCCGGCGGCGATGCGGCTGCCGACGCACGCCTGCCCGAACCGGGCGCCCTCCTCGGTGGCGAAGGCGACGAAGCGCAGCGGGCGGGCGTGCGCCGCGTCCCGTTCCACCAGGATCCGGGCGGTCTCCATCGCGGCCACGACACCGGCGATGCCGTCGAAGCGTCCGGCGCCGGGCACGCTGTCCAGATGCGAGCCCGTGCCCAGCGCCCCGAGCCCCGGCTCACCGCGGCCCGGCCGCTCGGCGTAGGTGTTGCCCGCCGCGTCGGACCACACCCGCAGGCCGAGGCCGGTCATGTGCGCGGAGAAGACCTCGTGCGCCCGGCGTTCGAGCGGGCTGTAGCCCGGACGGGTGACTCCCGGGCCGTCGTCCTCGGAGAGGGCGGCGAAATCCTCGACGAGCCCGGCCACCCGCTGCGGATCGACGTGCGCGGCCAGATCCTGGACGTCATGTTCCAGGCGTTCCCTGGTGTCAGGGCTCATCGGCCCTCGTCCGAGGACAGCGCCGGCTCGTCCACGAGGGCGGCGTACGGCACCGGGACCTCGGCGGCCGCGCCGGGCGAGCCGATGACCTCGACGATGCCCGCCAACTCCGCGTCGTGCGTCGCCACGAACGAGTGCATGGTGCTCAGCCGCAGCGGGCGCACGCCCCTGGCGACCATCAGCACGACGCGGCGCCCGCGGATCAGCGCGGCGTCGACCTCGATGACGCCCTCCTCGAGGTAGAAGGGCGCCGCGCGGACCCCCAGCTCCCGCGCGACGATGTGCGCGAGCACCGCGTCGGCGCCCTCGCCGGAGGTGAGCAGGACCTCCGGCGCGAACGCCCGGACCGCCTCGGCCAGCGCGCGGCCGACCGTCTCCGTCGCCTCCGCGGACCGGCTCGGGTCCAGCTCCGGTCCGGCCCCGGCGAGCCGGCGGACGGCGGCGAGCGTCTCGGGACGTGTGTGCGGCTGGTTCATGCTCGGCCTCCTGCGGTCGATACGGCCAGTTCCTCTTCGGTCAGCAGTGCCGCCCTGGGCGCGGGCGCGGGGACGTTAGCGCCGCCGGACGCGCCCGGCCTTTCCGGGGCGAGCAGCGACAGCACGGCGACGACGTGGGCCCGCTGCTCCTCCAGCCGGGCGACCCGGGCCGCGACCTCGGCGTCGCCGGTCGTGGAGGCGACCACCAGCGCGACGGGCCGTCCCGCGTCCAGGTCCCCATCGGCGAGGACCGGTGGCGCGGCGCCCGGCTCCGGATCAGCCGCGACGGACAGCGGGAGGCCGGTGTGCAGGGACAGGGCCGTCGCCAGGACCGCGGCGCCCCATCCCGCGGCGACCAGCCGTTCCGCCTCGCGCGGCACCCGCGGCGCCAGGTCGGCCGCCACCCTGCGCAGGATGGACGGCCGGTTGAGCGCGGCGGACTCCCTGAACTCCGACCTGTCGCGCAGCGGGCCGCTGTGCGGGATCGCGATGGCCGCGATGTCGGCGACCAGCTCGGCTCGGCGCCGTCCCGCGCCCCCGGCCGTTTCCGGACCGTCTCCTGTCATCGGCTACCCCTCTCCCGGTCGGCGGCTCGCCGGCACCCCGGCCGCGCTCGCCTCTGTCGCGGCGGACTCCTCCGCGCTCGCCGCGGCCTCCTCCAGCGCGGGGAACCCGCCCGTGTGGCCCAGCTCCTCGGAGAGGGCCCGCGCCGTCCGCAGCACGATCTCCGTCGCCCGGGTGCGCTGGATCGGGTCGCGCATCCGGTTGCCCGCGGCGGCGAGCGTCACACTGGAGACCACGTGCGCCGTCGAGGAGAACACCGGTGCCGCCACCGCCCACACGTTCTCGTCCAGTTCGTTCTCGCAGACGTCGTAGCCCCGCGCGCGGACCTGGGCGAGATGCTCCTTCACCTGGTCCGGCGTCCGGAGGGTCCCGGCGGTGAACGCGGTCAGGTCCCGCTCGCGGAAGATGGTGTCGACCATCTCGCCCGGCAGGTAGGCGAGGATGCTGCGGGCGGACGCCGCCGCGTGCAGCGGCATCTCCTGGCCCACGCGGACGAACAGCCGGAGGGGATGGTGTCCCTCGACGAGCGCGCAGCAGACCGTCTGCAACCCGATCAGCTCGGTGAGGAAGACCGTCTCGCCGCTCTCCCGGGCGGCCCGCAGCACCGGCGCCGGCGGCGTGACCAGCGTCCCGCGCGCCGCCGTGGAGATGCCGACCAGCTCGGCGGCGGCCGGGCCGAGGAAGTACCGGCGGTTGGTGGGCGACCTGGTGACGTACCGCTCCTCGGTGAGGGCGGCCAGGACCCGGTGCATGCTGCCGATGGGGATCTCCAGCTCCTCATGGAGCTGCTGCAGCGTCATCCCCCGCTGGCTCGTGGAGAGCGTCTTGATCACCCGCAGTGCGCGATTGAGAACCTGCATGCCTCAGCCATCCGTTCGCCCGGAGATGCTCGTCGTGGTGGGGTCGCCCGCGCCGCTGCCGGCGGCGACCAGCCCCTGAAGATTAGTGACACCCGCACGCGCGCACCGGGCGTCCAGCTCACGGACGATCTCGGCCATGACCTGAGGGCGGGCGAAGGTCGCGGTGCCGACCTGGACGGCGCTCGCGCCGACCCGGAGCTGGTCGAGGACGTCCTGCGCGGAGCCGATCCCGCCGCATCCGATGACCGGGACGGAGACCGCCCGCGCGACCAGCCACACCAGCCGCAGCACCAGGGGTTTGATCGCCGGTCCGGACACGCCGCCCACGTCGTTGCCGAGGACGGGCGTCCCGGTGCGCGGGTCGACCACCATGCCGGGGAAGGAGTTGGCGACCGTCAGCGCCCGCGCCCCCGCGCTCTGCGCGGCCTCGGCGACCGCGGCGACGTCGGCGGCCATCGGGGTCAGCTTCACCCAGACCGGCACGTCGCCCAGCCGGCGCCGGACGCCGTCGGTGACGCGGTGCACCGCCTCGGGGCTCGCGCCGATCTCGATGCCCCCGTGCTCGAGGTTCGGGCAGGAGACGTTGACCTCGAAGGCCGCGCAGTCGGCGCCGGCCAGCTCGTCGGCGACCCGCCAGTACTCGTCGATCCCGAGCCCGCCGATGCTGACCACGACGGGACGCCCCGTGGCCCGGTAGCGGGGAAGGACGTCGCGCAGGAAGCCGGCCGTTCCCGGGCTGGGGATGCCGACGCTGTTGATCATGCCGAAGGGGGTCTCGGTCAGCCGGTGGGCGGCGTTGCCGCCGCGCCGCCGCGCGAAGACGGTCTTGGTGACGACGGCGCCCAGTTCGTCCATGGGCAGCAGCGGCGCCAGTTCCGGGCCGAAGCAGCCGGAGGCGGGCATCACCGGATTGGCCAGGCGCAGTCCGCCCAGGTCCACCGACAGGTCCGCGCGGTGGCGGGAGGGCCGGTCGGCGAAGAACCGCTCGCGGGCGTCGGTCGCGGCGGAGCCCGTGTCCGCCGTCATGACGACTCCCCAGCGTCCGGCGACAGGGACCGCGCGGTGTGCGCGGCCAGCCGCAGCATGGCGAGCTGGGCGGGTTCGTAGTCCTCCAGCCAGGCGTCGGTGGCCCGGTTGGCGTGCGCCACCAGGACCGCGCCCGCGCGCAGCCCCATCGCCCTGCCCACCGCCAGGACGGTCTCGGTCTCCATGTCGACGCCGTCCACGCCGAGCGCGCGGAGCTCCTCGTACCGCGCCGCCGCCGTCCGCTCGTACCCGGCGAGCGGACGGCCCTGGCCGAGGTAGTAGGAGTCGGCGGACGCCACGGCGACCTCGGTCAGGCCGATGCCCAGGGACGCGGCCTCGGCGCCCAGGCGGCGGAGCACCTCGGGATCGGCGGCGCGGCCGTCCTCGCCCTCGTCGTCGTCCGCGGCGTACGGCGCGGCGGCCCCGCCCCCGGGCACGGCCCGGGTCACCGCGCACACCGAGCCGGGGGCGATCCGTGCCCGCAGCGCCCCCATGCCGCCCGTGCGCAGGACCGTCGTGACGCCCAGCCGGGCCAGTTCGACCACCGCGATCTCGGCCGAGGGGCCGCCGATGCCGGTCGAGCACACCGCGATGCGCGTCCCGTCCAGACAGCCCGTGCCGAGGCGGAACTCGCGGTTGTGCCCCACGATCTCGAAGCCGTCGAGCACCGCGGCGGCGAGGTCGACCCGGGCCGGGTCGCCGGGCAGCAGGCACACCGGGGGCAGGGTCCCCGTACGGGCGGGGAGGTGCGGGGCGGCGCCGTCCCGCCAGGGGTCCCGGGCGCTACGGGCCATCAAGATCCTCCAGAAGTGGATGGCTGGTTTCCAGATGTGGAAGTGTGCAGGGAGACGGAGCGTGACGTCAATAGAGTTATGGCCGGTTTCTCCGGACTGATTCGAAACGCGTGGCCCGAATATGTCCAGCATGTAACGCCATGGGCAGTCTTGACAGCGACCGAAATTGGCTGCACTCTGTGACCTTCATTGCTGGAGGCGGAGCTTCCGTCTGCGGAAGCAAGCAGCCGCGCAGGGCCGGAGAGACCGAGGGAGTCGTCGTGCGACATCGTCAGTGGACGCGGGAGGACGGCGGCCGGCGGCCGCGGTACGGCACCGGCCGGCGGCCCGCGCGGAAGGGGACGGCGGCCCGATGACGGCGTTTCTCTCCATCCGGGACGTCCGCAAGACCTACGTCGGCACCAACCGCCAGCGGGTCGTCGCGCTGTCGGACGTGCACCTCGACGTCGCCGAGGGCGAGGTCGTCGCGCTCATCGGGCCGTCGGGCTGCGGCAAGTCGACCCTGCTGCGCATGATCGCCGGGCTGGACGACGACTTCGAGGGCGGGCTGTCCTGGACGAGGCAGCCGCGTCCAGGCAAGGACATCGGCTTCGTGTTCCAGGAGCCGGCCCTGCTGCCCTGGCGCTCGGTGGAACGCAACGTGTCCCTGGGGCTGGAGGCGCAGCGCGACAAGTCCGCCGAGGGGCGGACCCGGGTGCGGGACCTGCTCGACCTCGTCGGGCTCTCCGACTTCTCCCAGTCCTTCCCCAAGGAGCTCTCCGGCGGGATGCGCCAGCGCGCCGCGATCGCCCGCGCGCTGGCCTACGACCCGCAGATCCTCCTCATGGACGAGCCCTTCGGCGCCCTCGACGCCATCACCCGCGACCGGCTGCACGACGACCTGCTGCGCATCTGGGAGACCACGCGCAAGACCATCATCCTGGTCACCCACAGCGTGGAGGAGGCCACCTACCTCGCGGACCGGGTGGCCGTGATGTCGTCGCGGCCGGGACGGATCAAGGCCGTCCACCACGTGCCCCTCGACCGGGACCGCAGCCCCGAGACCCGGCGGCTGCCGCGGTTCGCCGAGTTCGCCGGCATGCTCCGCCAGGAGCTGGAATGAGCGGCGGCTCGGTGGCCTCCGCCCAGGACACGGGCGGGCGCGGCGGCTCCGGCGGCTCCGGCGGCTCCGGCGGCTCCGGCGGCACCCGCGAGCGGGACCGGCTGCGACGCCGCTCCGATCGTCGCGGCGGCCTGACGCGGACCGGCGCCCGCGTCCTCGGCGCCGCGGTGTACGCGGTCGTCATCATCGGGGCCTGGAGCCTGTACGTGCGGTCGGCGGACGTGCCGAGCTACCTGCTGCCCGCGCCGGGCAGCGTGCTCTCGGCGATCTCCGGCCTGGTGGGCGACGGGCAGCTGTGGCCCCACCTCGCCTACACGATGCGCAACATCGTCCTGGGGTTCGCCGGCGGCTCGGTCATCGGCATCGCCCTCGGCTGGGCGCTGTGGTCGTCCCGCGTCCTGCGCGAGGTGCTCAACCCCTACATCGTGCTGCTGCAGGCCGCCCCGAAGATCGCCGTGGCCCCGCTGCTGGTGCTGTGGTTCGGGCTGAGCCTGACCTCGCAGTTCGTGCTGATCCTGCTGCTGGTGTTCTTCCCGATGATGGCGGCCACGATGCTGGGCCTGCGCGACGTCCCCGCCGACGTGGCGTCCCTCGGCCGGCTGCTGCACCTGTCGCGGGGGCAGTACCTGTGGAAGATCCAGATCCCCGCGGCGATGCCCGCCCTCCTGGCCGGCGCCAAGATCGCCGTCATCGACGCGATGACCGGCGCCTTCCTCGCCGAGTACCTGTCCGCGCAGCGCGGCCTGGGCTACCTGATGATCCTCGGCAACACCTCCAACGACACCCCGATGCTCATCGCCGCCGTGCTCGTCACGGTGCTGGTGGGCCTGCTCGGCTTCGGCCTCGTCTCGCTGGCCGAACGGCGCCTTCTGCGCTGGGACCGCTGATCCCGGCACGTTTCCAAGGAGAGTCCATGAAGTTCAACGTGCGTCGCGTGCCCGGAATCGGGGCCGTCGTGCTGCTGGCCGCCGCCCTCGCCGCGTGCAGCCCCGCGTCGTCCGGCGGGTCCAAGTCCGACGGGACGGGCCCCGGCGGCACCAAGAAGGTCACCATCCAGATCGACGGGTCCGCGGTCCCGTACTACGCGCCGCTGTACGCGGCCAAGGAGCAGGGCTACTTCGCCAAGGCCGGCCTGGACGTGACCTTCACCTACGCCCAGGGCTCCGACATCGTCAAGAACGTCGCGGCGGGCAACGTCGACTTCGGCTTCCCCAACGGCGACTCGGTCATCACCGCCTACGGCAAGGGCGTCAAGACCCGCGTCGTCCACACCACCTACCAGCAGGGCATCGGCGCGCTGCTGTCGACCGGCCGCGCGAACATCTCCTCGCCCGCCGACCTCAAGGGCAAGACCGTCGCGGTCACCGACCTGGGCAGCCCGAACTACATCCAGCTCCAGGCCATGCTGAAGCAGTCCGGCCTGGGCCTCGGCGACGTGAAGGTGAAGACGATCGGCACCGGCGCCATCGTCGACGCCCTCAAGAACGGCCAGGTCGACGCGATCGTCTTCTCCCGGCTCCGCTACTACGCGCTGAAGTCGGCCGGGGTGGACGTGCGCCAGATCCTCAGCGACCAGTACCTGCCGTCCTTCGGCAACGTGGTCGTGGCAAGCCCCGACAAGGTGGAGAAGGACCCGAAGACGGTCAAGGCCTTCGACGACGCCCTCGACCAGGGCCTGGAGTACACGACCAAGGACCCGGCCGCCGCCGTGGACATGGCGGTGCAGAAGTACGCCCCCACCTTCAACGGCCAGCAGAAGGACGTCACGACCATCATCCAGGACGTCTTCGTCAAGACCCTCTGGCAGTCGGACACCACCCGGCAGCACGGCTTCGGCCACCCGGACGAGGCCCGCTGGCAGAAGGCGATCGACGCCCAGGCCGGCTTCAAGCTCATCGACTCCGGCTTCAAGGCCGGTGACCTGGTGGTGAAGCCCGATGCGCTCGGCTAGCCCGGCCGCGGGAGGATCGGCCGGCGGCGCGCCGCCGGCCGGGCTCCGGCTCGGCGACCGGGTGCGGGCGGGCCGACCGCTGCTGGTCGGCGCGCTCTCCCTCGCCGCCGGCGTCGTGCTGTGGTGGCTGGTGACCGTCGCCTTCGACATCCCGGCCTACCGGCTGCCGACGCCCGGGGCGGTGGCCTCGCACGCGCTCACGCTGGCCCGCGACGGCGCGCTCACCCTGCACGTCCAGCAGACGCTCGCGGAGGTCGTCCAGGGGGTCCTGCTGGGCAGCGTGCTCGGCGTCGTGCTGGCGATGCTGTTCACACGGGTCCGCCCGCTGGAGCGCGTCCTGATGCCGCTGATCGTGATCGCCCAGGTCACGCCCAAGATCTCGATCGCGCCGCTGATCGTGCTCTGGCTGGGCCTCGGCATCGGCTCCAAGATCGCGCTGATCACGCTGGTGTCGTTCTATCCCGTGCTGATCAACATGACCATGCGCCTGCGGACCATTCCCACCGGGGTGGACGACCTGGCCCGGCTGCTGAGGATCGGCCCGATCGCCCGCGCGATCAAGATCGACCTGCCCTACAGCCTGCCGGCCATCGCCGTCGGCCTGCGGCTGGGCGTGCTGCAGGCGGTCACGGCCGCGGTCATCGGCGAGTTCATCGGCGCGGAGGCCGGGCTGGGCTACCTCGAACGGCAGGCGCAGGACAACGACGACATCCGGCTCGTCATCATCTCCCTCGGCCTGCTGTGCCTGCTGGCCTGGGTGCTCTACGCCCTGGTCGGGCTCGTCGAGCGCAGGCTGAGCAACCGTTTCGGAGCGGCCTGACACCCGCGCACGCCTGGCCCGGGCGGGCCCTCTCCCTGGTTTCAGAGGGCACCCCGGGGCAAGGAGCCAGGTCATCCCCCTTTTTCAGAGGAGGGTGGGCGATGAGACCGATCCGGCCGCTGTCCGAGGTCGACTCCTCGATGGTCGATCTGGTGGGGGGCAAGGCCGCCGGGCTGGGCGAGATGATCAAGGCCGGGGAGCGGGTCCCGGACGGCGTGTGCCTGACCGCGGACTCCTACAGGGCGCGGGACCTGCCCGAGAAGCAGCTGGTCGACGCCTACGAGCGGCTCGGCGCCGGCCGGGTCGCGGTCCGCTCCAGCGCCACCACCGAGGACCTCCCGGACGCCGGTTTCGCGGGCCAGCACGACACCTACCTCGACGTCGAGGGCGCCGACCGGCTCGTCGAGGCCGTCCGCCGCTGCTGGGACTCCCTGAACACCGACCGGGCCGTCGCCTACCGCGCCGCCGCCGGCATCGACGACGCCGCGATGGCCGTGGTGATCCAGCGAATGATCGACCCCGACGTGGCCGGCGTGCTGTTCACCGCCGACCCGGTCACCGGGAGCCGTTCGCGGATGATCGTCGACGCCGCCCCCGGCCTGGGCACCGCGGTCGTCGAGGGCACCGTCGTCCCCGACCACTACGCCCTGGGGCCGTCCCCGTCCGGGCCGGACGCCGGCAGCCTCGACCGGCACCGGCTCCGGCAGCTCCGTGACGCCGGCCGACGGCTTCAAGCCCATTTCGGCGCGCCGCAGGACATCGAGTGGGCGATCGATCCGGACGGCACGCTGTGGCTGCTCCAGTCCCGGCCGATCACCACCCTGTTCCCGCTGCCGCCCGACACCGGCGAGACCCGCCTCTACCTGGAGTTCGGCCACATCCAGGGCATGTTCCGGCCGTGCACGCCGATGGGCGTGGCCATGCTGAAGGCCGGATCGGCGATGTGGCTGCGGGGACGCGGCGCCAAGCTCGACCGCCGCGATCCGATGCCCCGGCTCGTCCCGATCGGCGGGCGGCTCTACTTCGACCTGACCGACTTCGTCCGCAACAAGGTCCTGCGGAAGCGGCTGCGGGCGGGCCTGCGGATCTACGGGCCGCGAGTGCAGAGCGCGGTCGAGCGGATGATGACCGATCCGCGGTTCGCCCCCCGCCCCGGCATGCCGCTCCGGCTGCGCAACGCGCTCAGGATCACGGCGCCGCTCGTGCCGCACGCGATCGCCGGGCTGGCGTCGAGCCTGGCCCGCCCGGACGCGGCGCGCTCCCGGGCCTACCGCGCCGTGAAGGAGATCAGGCGCGAGACGATCCCGCCACTGGAACCGGCCACCGCCGAGGCACGGCTGAGATGGGTCACCGACGACGCGTACAAGCAGGTCATGGGCCCCCGCATGCTGGACCTCATGTGGCCGCTGGCGACCGGGATCCTCCTCGGCGTGGTGCCGTCCCGGCTGCTCAAGGGCATCGCCACGGACGAGGAGACGGGGACCGTCCTGGGCGGGATGCCGCACAACGTGACCACCGAGATGGATCTCGCCCTCTGGGACCTGGCCGTGAACGCGCGCCCGCACCGCGCGCTGTTCCTCGGCACCCCGCCGGACGAGCTCGCCGCCAGGTACCTCGGCGGCGAACTCCCGGACATCGGGCTGGCCGGATTCCTGGACAGGTACGGCATGCGTGCGGCCGCCGAGGTCGACGTCGGCGTGCCGCGCTGGCAGGAGGACCCGGCGCCGCTGCTGGCCGCGATCGCCAACTACCTCCGCGTCGAGGACCCCGATCAGGCGCCCGACCGGCGGTTCGAGCAGGCCGCGCACGAGGCGGAGGAGATGATCGAGACGCTGTCGCGGCGGGCGCGGCGCACGCGCCCCGTCCGCGGCCGGCTCGCGGCGTTCCTCATGCGCCGCTCGCGCCGGCTCACCGGCCTCCGGGAGATCGGCAAGTTCGCCTGGCTCCCCGCGCTCCAGGCGGCGCGCCGCCAGCTCCTGCTGATCGGCGACGACCTGGTCTCGCACGGGCTCCTGGAACGCGCCGACGACATCATGTTCCTGGACCTCGACGAGGCACGCGCGGCCGTGCTGCACGGGACCGACCACCGGGACCTGGTCGCGTCACGGCGTGCCGGCCACCGGCGTGAACTGCGACGCGCCGCCGTCCCGGGCGCGCTCCTCTCGGACGGCACCGACGTGGAGGCGCTCGCCCCGCCGGGCCCCGCCGGCGAGGGGACGCTGGCCGGGATGGCCGCGGCGGCGGGCCGGGCGACCGGCCGGGCCCGGGTGATCCGCGACCCGTCCGGCGCGCGCATCGAACCCGGCGAGATCCTCGTGGCCCCCACCACCGACCCCGGCTGGACACCGCTGTTCATGACCGCCGCCGGCCTGGTGACCGAGACCGGCTCGCCCGTGGCCCACGGCCCCACCGTCGCCCGCGAGTACGGCATCCCCGCCGTCATCTGCCTCCGCGACGCCACGCACGCCATCGAGACCGGCCAACTGATCACCATCGACGGAACCGCGGGCACAGTGCACATCCACACACCCTCCTGACGCCCGCCTCAGGGTCCGGGACCGGCGTATGGATTTCGTGAGGACGGCTTGAAACCATTGGTGATCGTCGCGTATTCAGAAAGAAAGGACACCCGCTGGGGAGGGAAATGCGGAAGGGATGCGGCGCCGGGCGGGCGGCATTGTTCCGGACGCCGGCGCTGACCTTCTCCGGTGACCGCACCTATGTCGATCGCTCCGATGGCGAGCCGCTCGCCAGGGCCGTTCGGCGGACCCGGTTCCCCAGGGGGATCATGGACTTCACCGCCCCGGACGGTGCCGTGCTGCTGGCGGTCGGCCGTGTCCCGCCCGGATTCCGCCCGTACGCGTGGGCGCCGGTGTCGTGGCCGGCGGGGCGGCGGATCGGCGTCATCCGTCCCCGAGGGTTCGTCCACTGCGACTTCGAGCTGCGCGATCCGCGCGGAGGGGTTCTCGCGGTGGCCGAGCGGGGCTCCCGGGGGTTTCGGGAGTCCTTCCTGGTACGGGACGCGCGCGGCGGTGCGGAGTTCGCCGCCGTGGTCGAGCCCGAGGAGTCCGTCCGGGCCATGGGCGAGCGGGGCGCGCTGCCGTCCGCGCGCCGGCTCGACGTCGAGTTGCTCTCCGATCCGCCGCCGGACGTGCACGCGCTCGTCCTCGCCCTGCCCCTCGTCATCCGCATGCGCCACGGCTGGGACCACTGGCAGTGGTGACCCCGCCGGAGGGCTCAGCGGCGGAGCAGGGCCTGGAGCTCCGCCAGCGTCGCCTTGGCGGCTTCAAGGTTCTCGGTGACGGCGGTGGTGGCGTTCCGGAGTTCCCTGCCGAAGGAGTAGCGGTCGCTGACCAGGGAGTTCTCGTCGCCGAGCGCCTCGGTGAGCCGCTCCTGGCCCTCGGCCTCCACCTCTGCGCGCGCCCGCCTGATCAGTTCCAGGATCGTCGCGGCCAACTCGCCGGCGCCCACCCGCATCGCGCGGGGGTCGATCTCCAGAACCCGGACGCCTTCGGCGCTGGAGTACTCCACCGCGACGCGGCGGTCCGCGGACTCGGTCCTGGCGGTGACGGCCAGGCCGATCTCGTGCATGTCGCGGAGCCGGGCGAAGAACGTCTCGGAGTCCTCGGCCAGCTTCCCGGGGTCGAATCCGAGCACCTTCTTGAAGTCGTCCATCACGCCGTCATTCCCATGGGTATCGGTAGGAGCCGTCTGTGTCCTGCTCGGGGGCGAGGCCGCCGGTGATCGCTTGGCCGCCCTCGTTGTACTGCGTCTCGTAGAAGCCTTTGGCGCCCGCGGCCTGCGTCCAGCCCGCGGGGAGGTCGGCACCGGCCCGCCCTCGGCTCAGCCATCCGTAGAAGCCGTCGGCGGGGAATCTGCCGCCGAGGCCGTAGGCCGTGGCATCGCGCTCGACGCGGTTCAGGGTGCCCCAGATCAGCATGGGTCCCTGCGCGACGGTCGCGCTGACGAAGTCCCGCACTCCGCTGAAGTCGCCTTGCGCGGCCTCGGCGAGCACGTCCCCGGCCACCAGCGCGCCGAGGATCCCGGCGCAGGTGTGCAGCACGGTGGCCAGCGCCGATTCGACGGACTTGAGCGCGGCGTTCACGCTCGCCAGCGTCCCGATCGCCGACAGGCGCGCCGCCGCGGCGCTCATGGGCGTGATCGTCGCGATCGCCAGCCAGGCCGCCAGCGCCACCAGCACCGCGGCGATCAGCGCCATGAACAGGATCATGGCCATGACGAGGACGGCGGCCATGAACAGCACGGCCGCGGTGACGGCGGCCCGGATCTCCATCGACAGCAGGTCCTGGAGAAAGCGGTCCATCCGCTGTTTGAACGCGCGGCCGTCCTCGCTCCGCCAGCCCTCCTCCTCGATCCCGTCCACGAGCCGCTCGATCCGCTCGCGGGCGGTCCTCACCTGCCGGCCCGCCTCCGCCCAGGCCATCCCGCCGTCCCAGAAGGCCTGCGGGTCGTACTGGTGGACGTACAGCGGCGGGACGAACGGCCACGCGGCGGGGACGCCCAACGCCGACAGCGACAACGCGGCGACGGTGCCGATCTGGAGGCTCTTCTTCGAGAGCCACGCGCCCTGTTCCAGCCCGACCATGCCTCACACCATCCTCGGCGCGCTGGCCTGCTCCGCGGCCTCCCAGGCGTCGGCGGAGTACCTCACGCCGTCCTGGATCTCCACGGTCTCCTCGGCCCGGTGCCGCAGTTCCCGCAGGGTGTACGCCTCGACCTCGTTGTAGGCGATGGCCAGCGAATAGGTGAACGAGGTGAACGACGCCTCCGCCACCTGCAGACCGACGAGTTCCGCCACGGCCTTCTCCAGCGGCCCTGCCGCCGCGGGCAACTCTGTTTGGAGCCTGCGCAGACGCCCGCGTTCGATCCGGACCTCCTCAGCGGTGGCCGGCGGCGGCGCGGGCGGATTGAGCATGTGATTCACGACGCATTCCCCCATGGCTTGCGAACCTGGCGCCATCATTCAAGATCGCCGCATTGTGGCGGGGCAAGAGCGTTAACGCTTCATTGACGCCCTTTCACGCGAAGCAAAGAGGCCGGCGTCAGGATGGCGTCAATATTTCCGGATCGGTCGTATGGGGCGCGTAGCGAAACGTCCAGGAATGGATGTGGTGTCCCTAGCGTGGGCTCGTCGGTCGTCTTGAAAGGGATGCGTTGATGCATGAACTCCTGATCGTCCCCGTGCACGTGTGCACGAGCGGCACGGTGGTCCTGCGGACCGGGCTCCTGTCCCCCCGGAAGAAACGGGTGGGGATCGCCTTCACCAGCGAGGAGGGATTACGGTCCGCGCTCGGTGAGGGGCAGCGGTCGATCCGGCTGAGCGTGCGCGCGCTGCGCGCCATGTTGCGGCCCATGGGCATCGCCGACGTCCAGGTGGACCCGCTGTTCGTGGGCCCGGAGCTCCCCGCGGCCCCATCGGCGCCGCGGCCCGTCCCGACGCTGGCCGGGCACCGATGACCCCGCAGACCAGGCCGTCAGCCGTCGCCCTGGAAGCCCTCCTCTGGCCCGCCACCGCGCGCCCCCACCTGGACGGGGACATCTCGATCGGCCGGATCAAGCTGACGCCCCTCACCGAACGCTTCGGCACCCCGCTCCTCGTCGTGGACGAGCAGGACGTCCGGGAACGCTGCCGAGCCTTCCGCCGCGCCTTCGGTGACGCCGAGGTGGCCTACGCGGGCAAGGCGTTCCTGTGCCGTGCCATGGCCACCTGGATCGGGCAGGAAGGGCTGTCCCTGGACGTCTGCTCCGCCGGAGAGCTCGCCGTGGCACGGGCCGCGGGGTTCCCCGCCGAGCGGATCCTGATGCACGGCAACGCCAAGACCCCCGAAGACCTGCGGGCGGCGCTCGGCTACGGCGTGGGGACCATCGTCGTCGACTCCTTCCACGAGATCTCCCGCCTGGCCGCGCTGGCGGCCCAGGGCGCCCGGCCCCGCCTGCTGATCCGGGTCACGCCGGGAGTCGACGGGCACACCCACGCCGCCGTGACCACCGGCACCGACGGGCAGAAGTTCGGCTTCTCGCTCGCCTCGGGCGCCGCCGCCGAGGCCGTCCGCCGCGTCCTGGCCCAGCGGCACCTGGAACTGGCCGGGCTGCACTGCCACATCGGCTCCCAGATCACCGACCCCGGCGCCTTCGACCTCGCCGCCGCGCGCATGGTCGAGTTCCTCGCCGAACTGCGCGCCGCGCACGGCACTCCCCCGCGGCGGCTCGACCTGGGCGGCGGTTTCGGCGTCGCCTACCGGGCGGGCGACCCCGAACTCGCTCCCGGCCCGGTGGCCGGCCGGCTGCGCCGTACCGTCCAGGATGCCTGCGCCGCGCACCGGCTCCCCGTACCCCGTCTGACGGTGGAGCCGGGACGGGCGATCGTGGCGCACGCCGGGGTCACCGTCTACCGCGTGGTCAGCGTCAAGCACGGCCCGGCGGGCGGGCTGCTGGTCGCCGTCAACGGCGGCATGAGCGACAATCCCAGGCCCAGCCTGTACGGCGCGCGCTACACCGCCCGCCTGATCGGCCGCCGCGGTGCCGGAGGCGAACGCAGCGCGACCGTCGTCGGACGCCACTGCGAGGCCGGGGACGTGATCGCGGCCGGCGTGCGGCTGCCCGCCGACGTCCGTCCCGGAGACCTGCTCGCGGTGCCGTGCACGGGCGCGTACCACCACTCCATGGCCTCCAACTACAACATGGTCCGCCGCCCGCCCGTGGTGGCCGTGCGCGACGGCCGCGCCCGCCTCATCATCCGCCGCGAGACCATCGACGACCTCATGGCCCGTGACCTCGGCTGACCCGCACGACCCGAAATCCCGCCGGACCGCCGTTCGCCCGATCGAGAGGCATTCCGCGCGCAGATGTGGCAGGCATGCCGGAGCCTCCTGTCCAGAGACGGTGTCCCCGTCACCGATGGTCGCGGCGATGTCCGTTCAGGATGACCGGTGAACTGGGGATACGCCGGATCCATCATCCGGATGCGCTAAAAGCGTCCGCTGGATGTGCGCGTTCGTGCATGGGCGGCTGAGGTGGGTCGGACTTACGGTGGCGCGACTCGCACCTCGGATGTGCCTTGACGGCACCCTTCGCAGGAAGGATCCACCGTGCACTCCCACCCCCCTCGGTCCCGGCGCGGGCTTGCCGCCGCACTCGTGGCGGGAACGGCGTTCAGTGCCGCCGCCGCCATCCCGGCCGGGACCGCCCACGCCGCCGCACCCGCCGCGCAGGCCGCGGACCGCGTCACCGTCACCGCGGCCGGCTCCCCCGCCTACACCCTGACCGGCGACCTGTCCACGGGCGCCATCGCCGTCCTGGACAACGTCGCGACCTACGAGACCAACAAGATCCAGGGGACGGGGACGCTGCCCGGCTCCGGCGGCGGCGCCGCGAACGTCGCCTTCGCCATCGCCCGCGACGGCTCCGCGCTGAAGGGCACGTTCACCCTCAAGGACCCCGGCGCGGGCGTGGAGATCTCCGCCGCCGTCAACGGCGGGGTCACCGTCCCGGGCGAGGCGACGGTGAAGTGGGAGGGGAACGGCACCGTCCGCCGCGGCGGTGCCTCCTCCTCCCAGAAGGTCACCTTCACCGTCCAGGACCGCCGCCCCGACCCCGGCGACCACGCCGTCCGCATCACCCACGCCGGGCAGGCCCGCAACGCCATCCTCCGCCTGCCCGACGACTACGACGGCACTCCGCGGCCGGTGCTGTTCCACTTCCCCGGCCTGCTGGAGACGCCCGGCATCGCCGAGTGGTACGGCCGCATGGCCGACTACGCCCAGACCCGCGGCTTCATCATGATGACCCCCGAGCACTACGGCATCGGCTGGCAGGGCGTCCTGGCCGGCACGCCCAGCCCCGACGTGGACGACCCCGGCTTCGTCCAGCGGCTCCAGGACATCCTCATCGAGCGCTTCAACGCCGACCCCCGGCGCCTGTACGCCTCGGGCATGAGCAACGGCGGCTTCTTCACCAGCAAGATGGCCTGCGACAACAGGCGGTTCGCCGCCTACGCCGCCGTCGCCGGCCAGCTCAACGACCCCGGGGCCTGCCGCCCCGAACGGCACGTCCCGATCGTCCTCATCCACGGCGACGGCGACTTCGTCGTCCCCTACTCCACGGTGCGGCCCGCGCTGGACTTCTGGACGCGCAACAACGGCTGCGGCACCGAGACCGTCGCCACGAACCTGCCCGACATCGCTCCCGACGACAACACCACCGTCGTCCGCCACGACCACCCCGGCTGCCCGGCCGGCGGCCCCGTCACCCTGTACCAGATCAAGGGCGGCGGGCATAACTGGCCCGGCGGGACGCCGTTCCTCGGACCCGTGCTCGGCGGCACCACCTACGACATCGACGCCAACGCCGTGATCTGGGAATTCGTCTCCCGCTACCGTCTCCCCTGAGGGACGACCCCGGAGCGTTTGTTAAACGATCGGCTAGTGAACTGCTAGCCGATCGTTTAACATCTTGGGCCGGACAGCGAGAGGACCCCCATGCTCGACCCCTGGAACGTCACCGCGGATCCCGGTCCCGCCGCGATGGAGATCGCCGCCATCCTGTACCCCGACCTGCCCGCCCTGACCGCGGAGATCGTCGACGAGATCCGGGAGCGGATCCCCGACTACGCCGTCCCGCTGGACGGCGTGTTCAGCGACCACCTCCGGCAGGGCATCGAGGAGGGGCTGCGCCAGTTCCTCGCGCAGTTCGCCGCCGGCTCCCCCATCGAGAACCACAACGCCGAGTTCTACCGCGACCTGGGCCGCAGCGAGTTCCGCGAGAGCCGCAGCCTGGACGCCCTGCAGGCCGCCTACCGGATCGCCGCCCGGGTCACCTGGCGCCGCTTCGCCCAGATCGGGCACCGGGCCGGCGTCGCCCCCGGCCAGATGTACCTGCTGGCCGACAGCGTCTTCGCCTTCACCGAGGAGATGGCGGCCCTGTCGGTCAGCGCGTTCACCGAGCTGAGCGCCCAGGCGGCCGGCGCCTTCGAGCACACCCGGCAGCGGCTGCTGCACCTGCTGCTGACCGAGCCCGCACAGGCCATCCGCACGCGCCTGGCCGACCTGTCCCTCAAGGCCCGGTGGCCGCTGCCCGACACCGTGGCGTGCGTGGCGATCAGCGAGGACTACGACACCCGGCGCATGATCTCGCCCGTGCTGGATCCCGACATCCTCGCCGACCTGGAACGTCCCGATCCGTGCCTGCTCATCCCCGCCGACCCGTCACCGGGCCGCTACCAGAACCTGCGGCGCGCGTTCAAGGGCGTCGAGTTCGCCCTCGGGCCCACCGTCCCGCTGGAGGAGACCGCGCACTCGCTCGACCTGGCCCGCCAGGTGCTGGCCCTCAAATCCCAGGGCGTCCTGACCGGCGAGGAGCACATCCGCTGCGAGGACCACCTCGCCACGCTGCACCTGCTGCGCGACGACACCTGCACGGGAATCCTGCTCCGGCGGGCGCTGATCCCGCTCTCCGGGCTCAGCCCCAACCAGCGCGACCGCCTCTGCGAGACGCTGCTGGCCTGGATCAGCCTCGGCAGCTCGGTCATCGACGTCGCGGCCCTGCTCCAGGTCCACCCGCAGACCGTCCGCTACCGCATGCGCCGCCTCGAAGAGTTCTTCCCCGGCCGTCTCAACGACCCCGACTGGCGGTTCGAGATGCAGCTGGCCCTGCGCACCCGCCAGCTCACCCAGCGCCGCCCCAGGCAACGGCCGCGCGACGCCGCCGGCCGGCGGAAACGCGCCACCACCGCCCGGTCCACCCGGTGAGCGTCCACCCGCACGCTAAGGTGCCGCAGATGGCCCGGAACAACCCCGCGGGGGACGTGCGCGAGCGGCTGGTCCAAGCCGCCCTGGGCCTGTTCGCCCAGCACGGCGTCAACGGCACCTCACTCCAGATGATCGCCGACGAGATCGGCGTCACGAAGGCGGCCGTCTACTACCACTTCCCGAGCAAGGAAGACCTCGTCGAAGCGGTCGTGACCCCCTACCTCCGCGACCTGGCGGCCGTCGTCGAAGCCGCCGAAGGCCGGCACCGCCGCGCCGACCGGCTCGACACCCTTCTGGGCGGCATCATCGACCTCCTCGTCGACAACCGCGAACTCCACATCGCCCTGCAGGCCGACCCGGTCATCCGCCGGCACGTGGACGGCCGCCCGGACATGCGCGACCTCGGAATGCGCGCCGGCCTGCTCATGATGGGCACACGCACCGACACCCACGCCCTGATCATCACCCTCATCGTCAGCGGCGGTCTCGCCTACGCCTCCACCAGCCCCTACCTGGCCGACCTCGACGACACCGAGCTGCGCCGCGAACTGCACACCACCGCCCGCCGCATCCTGGGCATCAAAACCCCGATCACCCAACACTGAGCGGGTGACCGGGCGGTCTCGTCCGAGGGCCGGCGATCTCCACGCTCACAAGGCGTTTCGCCCCGTGCGGCTAGAGTGGCCTCGCTCCTCCTCGGCGAGGGCGGACGGCGACTCCGAAGGTGACGATGGCGAGAGGTTCCGACTCACGGCGCGCACAGACCGGCACGGAGGCCGAGCGCCGGGCCACGCCGTCGTTCGACCGCGACCGGCACGAGCGAATCCTCGACGCCGGGCTCGCTCTGCTCCAGGAACAGCCGGACGAGAGCGTCAGGGTCGACGACATCGCCCGGGCCGCCGGCATGGCCAAGGCGACGATCTACCGCTACTTCCCTTCGAGGGAACACCTCTATGTCGCCATCTACCGCCAGTGGACGGAGCGCGAGCAGCGGCGGAGGCGACGACCCGCACCGACCTCGGGTGCGGACCGGGCGCGCCTGCGGGGGCACGCCCTCCTCGACGCCTTCCAGCGCCACCCCCGCTTCTTCGAGCTCAACGTCATGCTGTCCGCCAGTACGGACCCCGACGTGCAGGCGGAGCTGTCCGCGCTGACCGCACGGACCCGCCGGTACTTCGCGAACGACTTCGCCATCCTCGGTGTCGCCGCGCCGCACGACGCCGCCGTGATGCTGTCGGCGATCCTGCACTCCGCGCTCACCGCCGCCGTCTACCACGGCACCCCGTTCACCGAGACCCATCGCCTTCTCGATCGCTTCGTCGACCTCTACGATCCGCCGGAGGGCGGGGACCCCGTGGGGGCGTCCGAAACTCGCGCACACCCCGCCCCGCCCTCCAAGGAACGGTCGAATGACCGATCCGAGCGCCGGGACCGGATCGTGGCCGCGGCCCACACCGCCTTGCGCGAGCGGCCTTACGAGCGAATCCACGTGGCGGACGTCGCCCAGCGCGCTCAGGTCGCGCTGGGCACGTTCTACCGGGAGTTCTCCTCGAAGGAGCACCTCTACGCGGTCGTGATCAGGGAGTGGGCCGGCGCCGGCCCGTTCCGGTCGTCCCTGGACGCCGAGGCGCCCGAGGCGAGGCTGCGCACACGGATACGCGCCCTGCTCGACACCTTCGAGGAGGATCCGCAGTTCTTCAAGGTCAACGTTCTGCTGTATTCGGCGGCGGACGACGCCGTCGGGTCGATCATGGCCGGGATCCACGCGGAATCGCATCAGATCCTGGTGGCCGACTTCCGGGCGCTGGGCGCGTCGGTCCCCGAGGATGCCGCGGTCATGCTGTGGTCCATCCTCAGCACGCTCACCACGGCCGCGCTCACCTACGACGGCAGCTTCCCCGAGGCGCGGCGGGTAGCGGACGAGTTCATCACCCTCATCGCGCGCAGTACCGCACGGCGCGCTTCCCACCTGGCCTGACGCGACCGCAGAGGCGGGCACGACTCGCGCGGCCCCGGTCAGTGAAATCAGCGTCTCGCTGGAAGGCTCGTCCTTCCTTCGACAGGAACTGAGATCCGAGATCTACCACGGCTGTTGACATCGATCCGGTTGAAACGGGAGTCTTGTTGCGCTCCGCGCGCGTTCTGGCTCGACCCCCGCCCCCGAACGAGAGGTCTTCCCATGTCCGTCGCTGGTGTGGCCGCCACCCGGCTGCTCGTCGAGGACACGCTGCGCGTGATCCGAGGGCTGGGCGCCGACGACTGGGCGTGCGACAGCGCGTGCCCCGGATGGCGCGTACAGGACGTCATCGTCCACATGGCGGCCTTCTTCCACACCGTCGCCGACCCCACCTCCGCTCCGGACGAGCCCACCGGACTCGCGGAAAGGATCAACGACGCCGCCGTCCGCGAGCGCGCCCACTGGGGGTGGGAGCAGGCCGCCGAGTACTACGCGGAGAAGTCCTCGGCGGGCCTCGTGCTGCTGGAGGGGATCCAGGCACCCGAGTACGCCGAGGTCACGATGCCCGTCGCGGAACTCGGCACCTACCGCCTCGCCGAGCTGAGCAACGCCTTCGCCTTCGACCACCTCGTCCACCTCAGCTCCGACCTGCTCGCTCCGTTCGGTCCCATCGCTCAGGACGCGGTCGCCATGGACGCCGATCGGATCGGCCCGGCGCTCGACTGGATGCTCGCCGGGCTCCCGCAGATGTGCGGGACGGCGCTGGCCCCCGTCCTCACCCGCCCGCTCGGAGTGGATCTGCGCGGGCCGGCCGCCCGCCGGTTCGTCCTGCGCCCCGGCGCGGAGCCCGGAACCGTCCAGCTCGACGAGGACGCCCCCCTCCCCGGCGACGTCGCGCGCTCCTCGACCGTGGACTTCCTGAGGTGGGCCACCACAAGGACGGACTGGCGCACGGCCGTCACCATCGACGGCGATCCCTCCTTCGTGGCGCCCGTCCTCACCGCCGTCAACGTCATCTGAGCCATCCGGCGCACGCCGCGAACGGAGCACGTCCATGAGCGACCACCTCGCAGGCAAGGTCATCGTCATCACCGGAGCCGGCAGCGGGTTCGGCAAGATCATCGCGGAGATGACCGCGGCGCGGGGCGCCCATGCCGTCGGGGCCGACATCGACGCCGACGCCCTCACCGCCACGATCGACGGCATCCGCGCCGCCGGCCACACCGCCGCGGGCCTGCCGACCGACGTCACCGACAAGGCCCAGACCGACGCCCTCGCCCGGTTCGGTGTCGTCAACCACAAGGCCGTGATGGGCCTGGTCGGGCAGCGGGCCGCCGGCTACCAGGAGAAGACGGGCCGCCTTGTCAACGGCTCCCTCACCGCGGCCGAGACCGACCCCGACTCCATCGGCTACTTCACCGTTCCTAAGGACTGTGCATAAGTTGCTCAGCCGCGCGCCCCGAACGGTCTTGGACGCACTGGTCCCCGGCGTACTCGACCCCGGGGCGGCGACACGCATCCTGTGCGTGGTCCGTACCCGGGAGGCCGGTTCCCTGCGCGACCTGGCCAAGTGGGCTCGACCAGAGGCGACGGGGAGGCCCCAGACCATCACTCCGGTGGAAAGGGGGCCCCGCACGCTGACATCGAACCCGGCGTCCCAGATCGCGCTACCGAAAGTACAGAGACGAACACAAAATGTCAAGTCGGATCACTTGATCAACCGCATGTTCACTTAACCGACCTCAGGCGAACAGTTCGCACCCCGCCGAACCGGCGGCCGTCGTCGTCCATGTCATCGACCAGCCCTGGGGCATCGACATCAGCGACATCACCGTCCGGGCCGGCGGCGAGGACTACATCTACTGACCACCGGGGCCTTCTCGGTGAGGCCTCAGCCCACGTGGGCGGGGAGGGACTGGATGCCGTTGATGAAGTTGCTCTTCATCCGTACGGGGGTCCCGAACTCGATGTCGGGAAGGCGGCGCAGCAGCTCACCGATGATCGACCTGAGCTGGACCTTGGCGACTCCGCTGCCGAGGCAGAAGTGGGCGCCGCCGCCTCCGAAGGCGACGTGCCGCGTCCGGGGACGGGACAGGTCGAACGCGTGCGGGTCCTCGAAGACCGTCTCGTCGCGGTTGCCCGAGCAGTAGAACAGGACGACCTTGTCGCCGGCGGAGATCCGGGCACCGGAGAGTTCCACGTCGCGGGAGGCCGTCCGGGAGAAGGTCATCACCGGTGTGGCGTGCCGGACGAACTCCTCGACCGCGCCCATGATGCGGCCGTCGAAGTCGGCCATCAGCCAGTCGCGCTGCTCGGGGTGCGCGGCGAGACCGAGCATGGTGTGCGTCGTCGTCTGCTTGGTGGTGTCGTTGCCGGCGGTGGCCATGAGGAGCATGAACGCGCCGATGTCGTCGTCGCTCAGCCCCTCGCCGTCGATCCGGGCCTGGACGAGGTTGGTGAGCAGGTCGTCGGAAGGATGCTCGCGCCGGTGCGCCGCCAGATCCTTGGCGAGCGAGAAGAGGTAGATCGCCTCCTCCATCTTGAGCTTCATCGCCTCCTCCGCCGGCAGCCTGGAGACCTCTCCGGCCCCGAAGAGGTTGTCCGCCGCGCGCGCCACCCTCCCGCGCTCGGACTTCGGCACGCCGACCATGTCGGAGACCGTCTCCATCGGCAGCCGCCTGGAGCACGCCTCGACGAAGTCGATGTCGCCCGCGCCGACGAGGTCGTCCACGATCAGCCGGGCGTTCTCGGTGATCCGGTCGTCGATCTTGCGGATCTGCTTGGGCGTGAACGCGGCGCTCACCAGGCCGCGGTGGCGGGTGTGCTCGGGCGGGTCCATGGCGAGGAAGTACGAACCGCCGGTGCTCCGCGCTCCCAGCGGGTCGAGCGTGAACCCGTGGCGGGACTGGAACGTCTCGCTGTCCCTGCTGACCGTGGTGATGTCCTCGACCCGCGTCACCGCCCAGAAGCCCTGCTCCTCGTGCGGCGCCGGATAGGAGACCGGCGGATGCCAGCTGACCGGGGCCTCGGCGCGCAGGCGCGCGAACGCCTCGTCCCGCTCCTGGAACGACCTGCTCCAGAACTCGTCGGAGGAGATGTCGACGCCGGTGGTGAAGGGGTGGGACGTACTGAACAGGCCCATGGTGACGCTCTTCTCGCCTCGGGGGTGGGGGGTCGGCTCTACGCGGCCGGGGGGACAGTCAGGACCTGGGTCTCGGTGAAGCCGTACAGGCCCCAGATCCCGTTCTCGACGCCGACCCCGCTCCATTTCGCGCCGCCGAACGGCAGGTCGGGGCGGACGCCCGCGCCGTGGGCGTTGATCGAGACCTGGCCGCAGTCCAGGTCGGCGGCGACGGCACGGGCCCGGTCGACGTCGGCGGACCAGACCGAGGCGGTCAGGCCGTAGGGGGTGCCGTTGGCGCGCTCGATCGCCTCGTCCACGTCGCCGTAGGCGATGACGGGCAGGGCCGGCCCGAACTGCTCCTCGTCGACGATCGCGACCCCGTCGGACACGTCGGCCAGGACCGTCGGTCGGTAGAAGTAGCCGGGACGGTCCAGGGGCGCGCCTCCCGCCGCCGCCCTGGCCCCCTTGCCGAGGGCGTCCTCGACCAGCCCCGCGACCCGGTCGTACTGCGGCCGGTTGTTGATCGGCCCGATGCGCGCGCCCTCGACGGTCCCCGCGTCGACCTTGACGGCGCGGGCCTTCTCCGCGAGCGCCTCGACGACGTCGGCGTAGATGCTCCGGGGCGCGTAGACGCGCTTGACCGCGAGACAGATCTGCCCGCAGTTGGCGAACGCTCCCCAGAAGAGGCTGTCGGCGATCCGCCCGGGGTCGGCGTCGTCGAGGAGGATCGCCGGGTCGTTGCCGCCCAGCTCCAGCGTCAGCCGCTTGAGGTCGTCGGCCGCCGTCCGCGCGATCACCTTGCCGGTCGGGGTCGAACCGGTGAAGCTGATCTTGCGGGGCACGGGGTGCGAGGTCATCCGCGCGCCCAGCGGATCGCGGCCCGACACCACGTTCAGCACGCCGGGCGGGAGGGCGCGGGCCAGCGCCTCGCCCAGGGCCAGCGTCGCCAGAGGGGTGTAGGGCGACGGCTTGAGCACCATCGTGTTCCCGGCCCGCAGCGCCGGGGCGATCTTCCAGGACGCCAGCGCCACCGGGAAGTTCCACGGGGTGATGGCCGCGACGACGCCGAGGGGACGGCGGACGACCTCGGCGTAGCCGTTCGCGTCGTCCTGCACGACCTCGCGGGGCACGTCGAGATCGGCGTAGTAGCCCAGCCAGTAGACGGCGCCCATCACCTCCATGCGCGCGTCGTCCAGCGGCTTGCCCTGCTCCGCGGTGAGCAGGGCCGCGATCCGCTCGGTGTCGGCCTGGACCGAAGCGGCGGCCTCGCGCAACGCCGCCCGGCGGCGCTCGTCGTCGCGCCGCCACTCGCGGAACGCGGCCTGGGCGGTGCTCATCGCCAGGTCCAGCTGCTCCTCGGTGCAGTCCGGCGCCTGCGCGAACACCTCGGCCGTCGCCGGATCGATCACACCGAACGTGCTCTTCGCCTCCGCCGGCACGCCGCCGATCGTCATGCCCGGGTCTGCCATACGTCCTCCTCGGGGCCGCCCACGGCCGGGGACACACAAAATATGAGACTCTTAATTCAAGTGCAATACCTCGCCAGATCCGTTTGGTGGCGATCGGAAACAAGACTCGGATTTCGCCTACCTCACGGCAGGAGGCGAAGAACGGCTACAGTGATCCCACCCGCCTGATCCGGTGCGGACCGTGGAGTGAGCGAGGTCGGCGAGCGAGAACCGAAGGCGGACGATGGCGGACGAGGGACAGCGGCGCCCCGGCAAGCCCGGCGGCCGAATGCCCGCGTTCAAGCAGGCGAGGTACCAGCAGATCCTCGACGCCGCCCTGGAGGTCCTGCACGACGCGGAGTACGAGCAGATCAAGGTCGACGACGTCGCACGGCGCGCCGGTCTGGCCAAGGCCACGCTCTACCGCTACTTCACGTCCAAGGACCAGCTGTACGCCGTCGTCCTGCGCCGGTGGGACGAGCATGAGCACCAGCGCCCCCTGCCCCCGTCAGAACCCGGTGCGGCCCGCGTCCGCGGCCGGGCCGAGGCCACGATCGCCGCGTACGAACGGCACCCGCAGTTCTTCAGACTCGACGTCCAGCTCTTCTCCAGCGAGGACGCGGAGGTCAGGGCCCAGCTGTCGGCCCTGGCGGCGCGCACCCACCAGCTGTACGCCGCGGACTTCGCCGCCCACGGGGTCGCCTCTCCGCACGACGCCGCGGCCATGCTCCAGGCGATCGCGCGTTCGGCACTCACGAACGCCGTCTTCCACGGCGCGCCGTTCTCGACGGTCCATAACCGAGTCGCACGCTTCATAGACCTGTACGAGCCATCGGGGGAAGGCCGCCCCGTCCCTGAAACCGCCCCCCTCGCCGAACCGGCCGCGATCGCCGGTGAACCGCTGTCCGGATCCAAACGCCAACGGCACGACCGGATCCTGCGCACCGCCCGGGAGGCACTCGAAGAGCAGCCGTACGAGCACGTCCACATCTCCGAGATCGCACAGCGGGCCGGCATCGCGCTCGGCACGCTCTACCGGTACTTCGCCTCCAAGGAGTACCTCTACGCGATCGTCATCCACGAATGGTTCTTGACCAGCCGCTTCCTGCTGCCCTTCGACGACCTCTCCCCCGCGGAACGGATACGATCACGCATCCGCGCCGCCGTGGACGCCTTCGAGGCACGCCCGCGCTTCTTTCGCCTCAACTCCCTGCTGTACTCCGCCCTGGACCCCGCGGTCCAGGGCGTCATGAGGGCGATCTTCTCCCATGCCAGACGCCTCTTCGCGAACGACTTCCGCGCCCTCGGCGTCGCAGACCCGGACGACACCGCCGCCATGCTCTGGGCCATCCTCCATTCCCTGACGAACGCGGCCCTGTCCTATGACACCAGCTTCCCCGAGGTCCACCGCATCGCCGACGAGTTCGTCGCCCTCGCCGTCCAGAGCACCCGCGCTCCGCTCGCCGCGGACACATAGGTCACGACCGGCCAGTATTCGCCCGTGCGCGAACGCGTCCGGCGTCGGGGGCGCCGCCTCAGCGCGGGAAGGTGAGTTCCCGCGCGTTGTCATGCATGATGCGCCGTTGTTCCGCAGGGGTGAAATCGGCGACGTTGACGAGGAAGTCTTTCGGTGCGGCATAGCCTTCGCCGTGGGGCCAGTCGGAACCGAAGAGAATGCGCTCGACGGGGATGTGGCGGGCGAGATCGCGGACGTCCTCCTCGACGAACGGCGCGACCCAGCAATGTTCGATGAACTGGTCGCGGGGGCTGGTCCTGAAGCCTTCGCCGTGGCCCAGGTAGTCGAGGGCATGCAGCAGCGACGGCACCCAGGCGCAGCCGTTCTCGATGAAGGCGATCTTCAGCTTCGGGAATCGCTCGAAGAGCCGGTGGGCGACGAGGACGTAGGCGAAGTCGTGGACGGTCCTGTGCTTGGTGAGCCCGGAGAACGTCGATGACTGGCCCAGGTGCTGGGTGTCGCCTGGCGCGATGCCGCCCATGTGCGCTTCGCCCCAGACCTCGCCCATCAACGCGTGCACCGGCGTGTACGTTTCGTCCGCGCCGTCGTGGGTGGCGACCACCACGCCTGCCTCCGCGGCCAGATGCCAGAAGCGGTCGAACATGGGGTCGGCCGGTGACCGGTTGCCGTCACGGGTGACGGCGGCACCGTGCCGTATGTTCACCACCCGGGCACCGCGGTCAAGGCACCACTCAAGCTCGCGCAGTGTCGCTTCCGGGTCGCACATGGTGATGAACGGCACACCGAAGATACGGTTCTTGTAGGCGAACCCCCACTGCTCCTCGAGCCACCGGTTGAAGGCCCGGTAGCACTCGATCGCCGCCTCGATATCGGTGTGCAGCAGCGGCTCGATCACCACGCCCTGAGAGGGGAACATCCAGGCGTGTTCGAGGCCCTGAGCATCCATCACCTTCAGCCGGGCGTCGCGCTCGTACCAGTCGGGATGGTCCGATGCCTTCTCGGTGAATCCGGACAGGAAGACCTCCCGGCTGGTACCGCCTTGGAAGTACTCCAGGAACGCGCCGGGCAACGGACGCGGATGCACGTCGGCCGGGCCGGGAAGCGACGTGGTCTGCACGCCGTCCACCAGGTAGCGGACGACCCCGTCGATCTCGGCGAGCTGGACGCCGCGGTCAGCGAACTTCGGGTCGCGGTGGCGCGTGAACGCGTCGCTCGTCTCCCAGTAGTGGTTGTCCGCGTCGAACAGCTTGGAGACCATTGCGCTTGACTCGGTCATGTCGGCTCCCAATCGTCGTCACGCAGTGCCGTGGCGGAGCAGTTCGCCGGGGGTTTCGTCGGTGCAGACGCCGTCGACGAAGGTCGTCCTGCCGTTCACGATGATCCGGTCGTAGCCGACGGCCTTCTGCACCAGCCGCCACTCACCGGCCGGATAGTCGAACAGCCGCTCCTGCGGCAAGGCATCGACCGTGTCGGGGTCGTAGACGATGACGTCGGCCGGCTTTCCCTCGGCGATCGAACCCCGGTCGCGCAGCCCGACGGCCATGGCCGGATAGGCGGACAGGCGCCAGTGCGCCTCTTCGAGTGACATGATCTCGTGCTCGCGCACCCAGTGGCCCAGCAGTTCGGTGGCGAAACGGCCCGTGGTCACGAACTTGGTGTGCGCGCCGCCGTCGCTGATGCCGGGCAGCGCCACGGAGCAGGAGGTCACCTCCCGGACCGCCTGCGTGTCCATGTCGATCATCGTCGTGCCGAACCCCACGTTGAGATCGCCCGCGACGGCGATGTCGAGCATGGCGTCGACCAAGGACTTGCCCTCCCGAGCCGCGATCTCACCGATCGTGAACCCCTCGTAGCGCTCCTTGAGCGCCGGCGCGTCCTTGGCGTCGCTCGTGATCCAGTTCACGGTGATCTCGGCGAGCGGGTAGCGGGCGGCGCCGAAGCCGCCTTCGAGTTCATCGACCGCCGCGCGCAGGGCCGGGCGGCGTCCGGGGTCGGAGAACTTGGCGATCTTCTCTTCGAGCGTGCCGAGGCAGGCGTCCTTCCAGGCGGGGAAGATGTCCATGAGGTTGTAGTTGTCCAGGACGATCTCGGACTGGAAGCGCACGATCTGGGCCGAGGCGAAGACCCGCAGGCCGTCCTTCCGGTTCAGCTCTTCGAGGCGGTCGATGGTCGCGAGGTGGGGGAACTGCGACTCGCCGTGCTGGCTCACCGAGCCGGTGGGCGCCAGCGCGTTCCAGATGATCGGACGGCCGCTCTCCCGGGCGATCAGCGCCGCCGTCTCGAGCTGTCCGGTGATCTGGGTGGTGCCCCGGCCGATCGTGCGCAGCGCCCTGGAGAACGCCGTGACCTCGCGTTCGGTCATCATGTCGGTGACCATCGGTGTGCCGTCGTGGTCGAGCTGGACGTTGTACAGGTCACCCGAGATCTGGGAGCTCCAGCCGGCGCCGCCGGCCTCCATCCCCTCGACGAGAAGCCGGCACATGACCTCCAGTTCCTCGTCCGACGCCCGGTGCGCCTTGGCCTTGTCCACACCGACGACATAGGCGTACAGCGGTGCCAGGGGCACCAGCGACATCACGTTCACGCCCTTGGGCGTGCGGTCGACGCTGTCGAGGAACTCGGGGTAGGAGACCCAGTCCCAAGGCATTCCGGCTCGCATCGTCTTGACCGGCACCGCCTCGTTGCGGGACAGGCTGAGCATCGCGCGGTCCTGGTCCTCCGGCCGACAGGGCGCGAAACCGAAACCGCAGTTGCCGATCAGAACCGTGGTGACGCCGTGCCAGCCCGACATCGTGCACCACGGATCCCAGAAGATCTGGCTGTCGTAGTGGGTATGGATGTCGACCACGCCGGGAGCGACGATCTTGCCGGAGGCGTCGACCACCTCCGCTCCCTCGGAGGCGTCGACGAGGCCGATCTGGGCGATCTTGCCGTCCTTGATCGCCACGTCGGCCCTGTAGCGGGGGGTGCGCAGACCGTCGATGACGGTGCCGCCCTTGATCACGATGTCGTACGCGGCCATCTTGTCGCCTCCAGTGATCCTGACCGTCTCCTTGGAATCGCGCGTGACTCGCAGCGCAAGCTAACATACTTGTTGAGCGTTGAACAAGTAACTTGGAGCCGAGCACCGTGGACAGCGAACCCAGTACTCTGCCGTCATGAACCCGGCCGCACCCCAACGTCGGACTCAGGTCGAGCGAAGGAACGACTCCGAGGAGGCCCTGCTCGAGGCGGCCGCCGATCTGGTGGCCGAGCGCGGCATCGAACGCGCCTCGCTGGCCGGCATCAGCGACCGCGCCGGGGCGAGCCGCGGCCTCGCGAGCCACCACTTCGGGTCGAAGGACGCGCTCATGGCCCGGCTCGCACAGCGGGCGCAGAACACGATCAACGACGCGATGACCGCGGCCGTCACACGAAGTGGGCGTCTCGTCGGGGACATCCCAGGTCTCGAACTCCTGCGAAGCACGGTCGACACCTACCTGGAGCGGTTCGAGAACCCCACCAGCGAGGACCGCGCTCTGATCGTCATGTGGGGCGCCACCTTTCCGGCGGAGGCGTCACCGAAGGGCATGCTCGACGCCGACCAGCGCAGCCACGACGGCTGGACCGCAATGATCGAACAGGGCCAGCGCGACGGCTCCGTCCGGACGGACATCGACCCCTCGATCGGGGCGATACTGCTGCAGGCACTCATTCGGGGCTTGGCGGCAAGCCTCCTCGACTCCCCTCCGGCCGGCAAGGGCCAGGTGCGCGAGGCGTGCCAGGCCTGGATCACCTCAGCCTTCACCGCACCCCATGAAGGCACGACCGCTCCGCCCGGCAGCTCCCCCGGCAGCCCCTGACAAAGCCGCGCTGGTCGGGGCCCACCAACGCTGTAAGTCCGAGGTGCTGGACGCTTCCCGTCAACTCAGCCTTCGGAAGGGTGATCGATACGGGGCGGGAGGGGGCGGCCCTTGTCCGAGTCCGCTCCGAAAAGAGGCGTCGTTCCGGACACGCTGAGATAACCGTCCACACTCTGCCGGACCGAGATTCCGAACCCATCGGTGGTTCGGGTATAGCCCGCGCGCGGGCTGGTATCCCTATCGGTTCGCGTCGGCCAGCCCTTTTCTCGCCAGGCATCCAGCACCAGCTCGAAATACCGGTCGGAGTTCTGGGGGGTGGCGCCGATCACCCAGTACGCGATGTCGAAGAATGCCAGGTGATCAGGATCATCGGCATCGACAGCGGAGGTGATGCCACCATGGAGGCCGGCCTTCGGAAGATCGGGATGTCGTCGCGCCAGCGCCGAGCCGGCCGGGAGGGCCCGGAGTGTCCGGACGAAGTGCCGCAGCAACTGTGCGCGGGCCGCGGCCTCGGTGGTCGTCGGCGCCATATCGTCCTCGTCCCATCGAAAGTTCGGCTGCACCACGGTGCCTGGTCCCCGCCGCGTGCCTGGAGGCCCGTGAGATCTGCACCCTTCCATGGTGCTGCCGCGGTACTCAACCCGGGCCCCGGGGCGGGCGACGACTACCGGCCCCTTCGTGGGCAGCCCCAGAGATCTCCGAAGGCGAGGTCCGCGAACCGGGCCTAGATGGCGAGGACGCGGCTCACCTCGATGCTCACCTGCCCCGCCTCGCTTCCCACCCGTAGTTCCCCTAGGAAGAAGCCGGTCGCGAGCCAGGTGGGGCCGCCTTCGGGCACCTCGAAGACGGGACGGGTGGGCATCGACACGCCGCCGGCCGGGGTGTCGAAGTATCCGAGTCCCTCGTTGATCACGGAGATCACCGCGCCGTCCGCGGAACGGATCTCGTAGCGGGCCCAGACATGCACCGCGCCGTCGGGGCGCACGACGTTCCAGTCGGCGCCGCCGGGCAGCACGGTGCCGGTGAGCGCGGGGCCGTCGACGCTACCGCCGAGGATGGGTATCACCCTGCGGTAGCCGGCGTGGGTCCTGCCGACCTCGCGCGGCTCGCCGACCTCGACGGTGAGGGTGAACGCGGGTTCCAGCGTCAGTGCCATGGGGGCGGTCCTGTTCAGTTGCCGGCGACGGGCAGCACAAGCCGGGACGGTTCGCCGTCGCCGTGGCGGATGGTGTGCGTCGCGGGTTTGAGCGTGGAGCCGGTGCCGGGGTTCTCGCCGGTGCCCAGGTTGCGGGCGAACTGCGGGTGTGACCCGCCGGCGACCAGCAGCCGCAGCCGGTGGCCCGCGCGGAAGCGGTGCGCGGTGTGGCGCAGGGCCAAGCGCACCGGTCCGGGCTCGCGGTCCGGGGCCAGCCGCTGATAGGCCTCGGTGACGTTGCGCGAGCGGCCCTTGGCGTCCACCTCACTGAGCCGGACGAACAGGTCGGCGTGCGGGTTGTCGGTGGAATGCGCCAGCTCGACCTCCGGGCCGCCGAGCACCTCCAGGTCGTGCTCCAACGGGTCGCTGGTGAAGGCGAGCACGTCGGGGCGGGCGGCGAGCCTGCCGTCATCGACCATGCCGCCGCCGGCGAGGATCGGCCCGCCGAAGGTGGGCGTCGGATCCGCGGGGTCGAAGGTGAACGTCGAGGCGGCGTCCCCGGCGGGGGCGGAGGCGAGCAGGTCGCCCCCGTGGTGCAGGTGCAGGGTCTGGGCGGTGCCGGGCGGCGGCCAGGCGGGCAGGTCACGCCACTGGCCGGCACCAGTGACGTGGATCCGCACGGGCGCGGGCCGGCGGCGCCCGCCGCGGCCGGCGATGTGCTCGTCGAGCCAGTCCAGGGTCTGCGCGGTGGTGGTCCGCGCGCCCTTGGACATGACCTGGATGTGCGTCCACGGGCCGATGGTGAGTGCGACGTCGACGCCGCGTTCGTGCAGCCGGGTGTACTGCTCCACGGTCTGGTCCAGGAACAGGTCCTGCCAGCCGCTGATCAGCAGCACCGGCACGCTCGTACGCTCCAAGGCCGCGGCGTGCTGCATCGGCTTCCAGTAGGGGTCGGTGAGGTCGGGGCGGGTGACCCGGTGGCGGTACCACGGTGCCCCGCCGGCGAAGTGCGCCTCGGCCGCGTCGGCCAGCGGGAGGGCGTCCAGGACGGGCCGCAGCCTGCCGCGGCTCCGCGCCCGGTGCACCGCGGCGCGCAGCCCGCGCGCCTCCTCCTGGTGGGCGATCCCGTCGCTCCACTCCAGCAGGTCCAGGTTGAACGCCCCGGTTCCCCAGGCATGCCGGCTGAAGTCATGCGGCCCGACCGAGATCACCGCGGCGGCCAGCTCCGGCGGCGGGTCGGCCAGCAGCGCCCACTGGGTGTGCCCCAGGTATGAGCCGCCGAGGGTGCCGAAGGTACCGCTGAACCAGGGTTGCTCGCGCATCCAGGCGACCACGTCCTGACCGTCGGCGGCCTCGTCGCGCATCGGGTCGAACTCGCCGCCGGAGCCGAACGTGCCCCGGCTGCTGACGAACAGCACGCGGTACCCGCGTGCGGCGAAGATCCGGGCCATGAGCAGCGAGAACGGCAGGGACCTCCCGTAGGGGCCGCGGACCAGGAGGGTCCCCAGCGGCTCGGTGGACGGCCTGTACAGATCCGCGGCGAGCTCGACGCCGTCGCGCATCGGCACCCGCACCGGAGAGATCGTGTAGTCCGGGCGGGCCCGGGTGACCCCGAGCAGCCGCAGGACGAGCCGTTCCGCCCGGCGTCCGGCGACCCGGGCGCCCGACCCGACGATCTGTGCCATACGGCCTCCTCGACGAGCAACGCGTCGACCGATGCTAACACTATCCGGAGGCACTCATTCCGCTTTGTCGGAGCGAGATAGAGTTCCGGCATGCCGACCTCCTCCCCGCGTGCCCCGCGCCGCGACGCGCTGCGCAACCGGGAGCGGGTGCTGACCGCCGCCGAGCGGGTGTTCGCCGAGCGCGGCCTCAGCGCCACCCTCGAGGAGGTGGCGGCCAGCGCCGGGGTCGGCGTCGGCACCGTCTACCGGGGATTCCACTCCAAGACCGCGCTCCTGGAAGCGGTCTTCGAACGGCGCCTCGATGCCGGCACCGAGCTTCTGGACGAGTGCCGGCGGCGCCCCTCGGCCTGGGACGGGCTCCGCGAGTTCCTGCGCCGCAGCCTGCTGCAACAGGCCGACGACCGCGGCCTGCACGAATTCCTCTACACCGTCGACACCGACCGCACCCGCTTCGACCGGCTGCGCGCCCGCATCGAGCCGCCGCTCACCGATCTCATCGAGCGCGCCAAGGCCGAAGGCGCCCTCCGCGCGGACTTCCGGGCCACCGACGTACCGCTGCTGATCCTCATGTTCAGCCGGCTCGCACACACCGACAGGACGCTCGGCCCGCCGATGGCCCGCCGCTACCTGGAACTGCTCCTCAACGGCCTGGCTCCGGGCGCCGACCGCGGCCCCATCGAACCGGCGCTCAGCGACGACGCGCTCGGCGACTGGCTCACCGGCATCGGCAGAGCGAGGCCGTAGACCATACCGACCGTCCGAGGACGCCCCTGGGCACCGGGGCGTCCTCGGACCCGGGCTGATGAGCGCGGTACCTGAGGCCGTTCCGACAGGTCCAGGCCGGTGTGGCCTCGTCAGGCCTCGCTGATCTCCTCCGCCAGCCGGGGCGGCAGCACGCCGGCGTCGCCGCCCAGGTCGCCGGGGAAGATGATCGAGGTCCGGGCGAGGTTGCCGCCGTCGGTCGCGGGCAGGCACACCCCGGAGATGTACGCCGACTCGTCCGAGACCAGGAACAGCGCGGCGTTGGCGTTGTCGCGCAGCGTCGGCGGACGGTCGAGCTTCAGCGGGATCGAGGTCGCGGCGGCGTCCCACGGCTGCATCTGCTCGTAGCTCTTCCCGAGCACCTCGGCATCGGGCGGCATCGCGAAGTTGGCGCTCATTCCGTGCGCCGGGCACAGCGCGTTGACCCGGATGCCGTCACCGCCGAGTGACAGTGACATGCCCTTCACCAGCCCGTTGACGCCGTGCTTGGCCGCGGCGTAGCCGGGGAAGCCCGGGTAGGCCACGTAGCCGGCCATGGAGGAGACGGCGAGGATGGTGCCGCGCCGCTGCCGTTTCATCACCGGGACCGCGGCGCGGGCGGCGAGGAAGACGCCGGTCAGGTTGGTCGCCAGCATCGAGGTGAAGCCCTCGACGGAGATCTCCTCGAACGCCAGCGTGCCGAACCCTTCCTCGGGCACCCCGGCCGAGCACATCAGCACGTCGAGCCGCCCGTAGGTGTCCACGGCCAGTGCGACCGCGTCGACGCTGTCCTGCGGCTCGCGCACGTCCGCCTTGGCCCCCACGGCCTGACCGCCGGCGGCGGTCACCTCGTCGACGACGCGGTCGACGCGTTCGGGGATCAGGTCGGTGACCACCACCGCCGCGCCCTCGGCGGCGAACAGCAGCGCGCTCTCCCGCCCCAGGCCCGATCCGGCTCCGTTGATCAGGACGACCTTGCCGTCCAGCCGTCCGCTCATACTGCTTCTCCTCGTCATTCCGCCCGGCTCAGCGGACCGGGAAGGTGATCGGCAGGCGGATCGCGCCGCGCACGCCGTGGTTGGTGTAGACGACCCGGTCGCCCGGGGTGATCTCGTAGTCGGGGACGCGCCGGTGGAACTCCTCGATCGCCAGCCGCAGTTCGAGGCGGGCCAGGTTCGAGCCGAGGCACCGGTGCGGGCCGGCCGCGAAGCCGACGTGCGCGTTGCGCGGGCGGGCGAAGTCGACGGTGAGCGGGTCGGGGAACGCGGCCGGGTCGGCGTTCGCCGCGGCCCAGACCACCTCGACCTTCGACCCGGCGGGGAAGCTGCGGCCGCCGACCTCGATGTCCTCGGTCACCCACCGGTGGGCCAGGGGCACCGGCGACTCGAAGCGCATCAGCTCCTCCACCACCCGGGGCAGCAGCCCGGGGTCGGCGACCACCCGCCGGCGTTCGGCCGGATGCTCGGCGAACCAGGCCAGCAGGCAGGACAGCGCGGAGGTGACGGTGTCCAGTCCCGCGATCACCAGCAGGTAGCAGACGTCGATGATCTCCTGGTCGGTGAGCCGCCGGCCGTCGTGCTCGGTGGTCAGGAAGCCGCCGATCAGGTCGTCGCGGGGCGGTTGCGCGCGGCGTTCGGCCAGCACGGCCTCCAGGTAGGCGTACATCCGGTCGCCGGCGGCGCGCATGCCGGCCTGCTGCTCCTCCTCGGTCGCCCCTTGCGGCCGGACGACGGCCTCCTTGAACCGCAGGAAGACGGGAAGGTCCGCCGTGGGCAGTCCGAGCAGGTCGATGAACAGGTGGGTGGGCAGCGGCCCGCACAGGGCGGGCATCAGGTCGGCGGAGCCCTCGTCCGCGAAGGCGTCGATCAGCTCGTTGGTGCGGGCCCGGATCACCGGTTCCAGCCGCGCGACGCGCTTGGGCGTGAACAGCGGGTCCAGCAGCCTGCGGTACTTGCGGTGGACGTCGCCGTCCAGGTCCAGGGGGATCAGCGGGCGCTTGCCGCCGAGGTTGAAGTGCACGCCGTCGGTGGCGCGGACCGCCGGATGGCGCAGGAAGTCGGCGACCTCCTGCCGGGCGGCCACGACGAGCGTGCCGTCGCGGCGCACCGGGCAGCCGCTCCCCGCCAGCTCGGTGAAGGCCGCCTGCGGACGCCGCTCGTCCCAGGAGTCGAGTTCGTGCGCGGCGCAGAAGATGGGGAAGGCCGGCTCGTCCTTCATGCTCGTGTCTCCTCGGTCCGGGGCTCGATCGCGATGGCCTGCTCCGGGCATCCGCCCGTCGCCTCCCGCGCCGCCGTGCCCAGGTCCCGGGGCACCGGATCGGCCAGGACGCCGGCGCGTCCCTCGTCGTCCAGATCGAACAGGTCCGGCGCGTTCATCACGCAGAGCGCGTGCCCCTGGCATCGGGTGCGATCCACCGTGACCCGCATACGCCTCAGCTCCTTCCGGGCGCCGGCAGGGATGGCATCCCTGCCGACAAATCAATTGAAATAGCTGAATGATTGCGTGATAGGTCACACTGCCAGGCTCAGCGAGGGGCGTCAAGATATCGCTGCTATCTTCCGGGACCTCGGATCCGGGTCGCGGGTCAGGCTTCCGGGATCGAGGCCCCGCGCAGGATGAAGCCGGACATCTCCTCGACGATCCGTGCGCGTCCCGGCCGGTCCTCGGCCGGGAACAGCGCCTGGTCGAGAACGGACACGCCGAAGATCAGCGCGAAGGCGAACCGCACCGCGTAGGCGGGCTCCATGGTCGTGCCGCCCTTGGCCCCGCTCTCGAGCGCGACCTCGCTCTGCAGGCGGTCGAAGACCTCGCGCAGGAACGACGCCGTCGCGGCGGCCAGTTCCGGCGCGTCCTCGGCGGCCGCCCCCGACATCGCTCCCAGCAGCGCGCGGTTCTCCAGGAGGAGCCGGTACAGGCCGTCGACGAAGACCTCGGTGTCGTGGGCGGAACTGTCCGCGCCGTGCCCCTGCTCGGCCCAGCGGCGGACGTAGCCGGCGACGAAGTCGTGGAACGGCTGGTAGGCCGCCTCCACGAACAGGGCGGCCTTGGAACCGAAATGCCGGAAGACCTGCGCCTGGGTGACGCCCGCCCGCTGCGCGATCTGCCGGGTGGAGACCCGGGCGTACCCGTGCTCGGCGAACAGGTCCCGCGCGGCCCGCAGCACCAGGGCCCGGACCGTCGACGGGCTGCGCCGCGATCTCGGCGGAGGAGAGTCCATCACGGGCCATCATCGCCCATCGGCGTCGCCGGCCCGTCAGGGACCCCGGCCGGCCCCGCGCGATCGTCACCCGCCGGCGGACACCGGAACCGTCGGCCGTTCACCCCGCCCTGTACCGCACAAAGAGGCGTTTTCCCAGCTCATCACCCTGGTGGTGCGAGCTGATCCGCTCGGCGCTGGGGCCCGGCGTCGACGCGGAGGCGGCGCTGTGGACCCTCGTCTGGACGGTCCACGGCTACCTGCGGGCCGGATATCTGGACCGATCGGGCCGACGCCGCCCACCGAGCGCCCCCGAGCTTCCGCTCACACCCCGGCCTCTCGCGCCTCGGCGGCCTGGGACGCGAGGGCCTCGGCGTGCTTCTCGCGGGCCGCCGCGACGCGGGCGGGCAGCCACTGGGTGGGCCAGTCGCCCGGCGCCGGCTCCCGCTCGCGCAGGATCAGCCGCGCGGCGGTCGACAGGTGCACCTCGGTCGGACCGTCCCAGATGCCGTAGCCCGGGGTCAGCTGCCACAGCGTCGAGAACGGCATCTCGTCGGACACTCCCAGGGCTCCGTGCAGATGCATCGCGCGGTGCACGACATCGTGCGCGACCCTCGCCGAGAGGACCTTCGCCACGGCGATGTCACGCCGGACCTCGGGGGTGTAGCCCTGCCCCTGGTCGATCCGCCACGCGGTGCGCAGCACGAACAGCCGGAACTGCTCGATCTGGGCGTAGCTGTCGGTGATCGCCTGCTGGACGAGCTGCTGGTCGGCCAGCGAGCGGCCCCGGGTGGTCCGGCTCAGGACCCGCTCGCAGGCCATGTCGAAGGCGTACCGGGCCTGCCCGAC
This sequence comes from Actinomadura rugatobispora, assembly GCF_055379765.1. NCBI lineage: Bacteria > Bacillati > Actinomycetota > Actinomycetes > Streptosporangiales > Thermomonosporaceae > Actinomadura > Actinomadura rugatobispora. Next base: position 12,284,113 of record NZ_AP029191.1, read on the forward strand.
GGCGCGCATGGCATGGTGGACGCGCCCGCCGGACAGGCGGGTCTGGGCGATCTCGAAACCCTGGCCGGGCTCGCCGAGCAGGGCGTCGGCGGTCACCCGCACGCCGTTGTAGCGCAGCAGCGCGTGGTCGATCGCCTCGGCGGGCTCGCCCATGTACCGGGTCGGGCGGACGGTCTCGATGCCGGGGGTCTCGCGGGGGACCAGGAACATCGACATCCGGCGGTGCGGGGCGGCGTCGGGGTCGGTCACCGCCATGACGATGAGGAACGCCGCCTGCTCGGAGTTGGAGGTGAAGAACTTCTCCCCGTCGATGACCCAGCCGTCGCCGTCGCGGACCGCGCGGCACCGGAACCCGGTGGGGTCCGAGCCGCCGTGCGGCTCGGTCATCGAGAACGCCGAGAACAACTCCCCGGCCAGCAGCGGCCGCAGGTACCGCTCCTTCTGCGCGGCCGTCCCGTAGTGCGCCAGGACCTCGGCGTTGCCGGTGTCGGGGCCCTGGACGCCGAAGATCGTGGGCCCCCACTGGTAGGGCGCCAGGATCTCGTTCATCAGGCTGAGCTTGACCTGGCCGAACCCCTGGCCGCCCAGTTCGGGGCCGAGGTGGCAGGCCCACAGCCCGCGCCGGCGGACCTCGTCCTTGAGCGGGTCGATCACCTTCTTCAACCAGGGCGGCGGAACCCGGTGGTGGTGGTGCGGCCAGAGCACCTCCAGCGGTGCGACCTCCTCCTGGACGAACTCGCGCATCCACTCCAGACGGGAAGCGAACTCAGGCTCGGTGTAGAACTCCCACATGACCGTTCCTCCTCAGAAAGTCCGCCGGTAGAGCCCGCGGCCCGGTCCGCCCATCACAGCCCCCGCTCGCCACGGGCGAACCGCGCCGCGGCGACCATCAGCCGCGGGACCATCACGGCCATGCTGTTCTTCTCCTCCGGCACGCCCCGCCGCGCCTCCCGCGCGTAGGTGCCCTCCAGGATCACGCCGAGTTTGAACAGGGCCAGGCACGCGTAGTACGGCAGAGCGGAGAGGTCGCGCCCCGACCGCCGCGCGTAGCGCGCGACGAGTTCGGCACGGGTGGGGTCGCCGTCCGGCCGGCCGGGCAGCGCGGTCAGGACCAGCTCCTCGCCCGGGTCGGTCCAGCGCGCCACCAGGTGGCCGATGTCCAGCAGCGGGTCGCCGATCGTGCCGGTGTCCCAGTCGATGACCGCGGCGAGCCGCGGCGGAGGGGCCGGGGCGACCATGACGTTGAACGGGCTGTAGTCGCCGTGGATGAGGGCGGGAGCACTGCCGGCCGGGCGGTTGCGCTCCAGCCAGCCGGTGACGAAGTCCAGCTCCGGCAGGTCCCGCGTCCGGTACCGGTCGAGCTGGGCCAGCCATCGCGGCACCTGCCGTTCCAGGAAGCCCTCCGGCTTGCCCAGCCCCTCCAGTCCCCGCGCGCGCCAGTCGACCTCGGCCAGGTCGACGAGCGCGTCCACGTAGGCCTCCGCCAGCCCTCGCCGGAGGGCCGGGTCCGATCCGAACGGTTCCGGCATCTCGAAACCGGGCGTGAAGCCGGTGATCTTGTCCATCACCAGGAACGGCGCGCCGATCACCTCGGGGTCCTCGCAGAGCAGGCGCGGCGCCGGATGCGGGACGGGCGTGCCCTCCAGCGCGGTGAGGATCCGCCACTCGCGGACCATGTTCGAGGCGCTCGCGTCGTTCAGCACCGCGGGCGGTCTGCGCAGGACGTAGGAGTCCTCCCCCAGGCGCAGCTCGAACAGGGCGTTCCCGATGCCGGTGGCCGTCCCTATCCGGGTCACGGTCAGCGGCGCACCCGGTTCGCCCAGGCGCCCGCCGAGCCAGCCCGCGAGAGCGGTGGCATCGAGTTGCAGCGGCGTGCTCGCCGCGGCGGCGGCCGATCCGGTCATGAGCGCCCTCCAGGGCCGGCTTGTCGGTGACAGTGGCTGACAATAGAGTCGGCCACTGACATCGTCAAGGGATCGACGCACGGAACGTGCCATGCTGATCCACCACGACCACGCATGCCAGGAGGCGTCATGCTCCCCGATCGCCCCGCCGGCGGCGGGCTGGACACCGATCCGGCTCCGGATGCCGGCGGCCCCGCCGAGGACTTCCGCACCCGGCGCAGGCGCCTCGTCCAGGACGAGGTGGCCCGGATCGCCATCCGGCTGTTCCTGGAGCGCGGCTACGACGCGGTGTCCGTGGACGAGATCGCCGAAGCGGCCGGGATGTCGCAGCGCACCTTCTTCCGCTACTTCCCGACCAAGGACGAGGTGCTGGGGCGCTACCGCGGCTCGCTGCGCCAGGGCCTCGTCCAGGCGCTCAAGGCGCGGCCCGAGGGCGAGGGACCCGTCACCGCGCTCCGCGCGGCCTACGAGCAGACGTCCCGCGTCGAGCCCGGTGACCGGCCCAGGGTGCACGCGGTGGCCCGCGTGCTGGTGGCCGCGCCCGACCTCTGGGCCAGGGATCTGGGAGAGACGGTCCTCGACGAGTCGGTCCCGGCGGAACTGGGCCGCCGCGTCGGCGCGGCCGGCGGTGACATCCGCCCGGCGGTGGTCGCCGCGGCCGTCTCCAGCGCCGCGATCGTCGGCTGGAACCAGTGGGTGCGTTCCGACGGGAGCGGCGACCCCGCCGCGATGGTGGTCGCCGCCATCGACCTGCTCGGCCTGTCGGACTGAGCGATCAACGGAGGACGCTCAGACCTTGGTGGCCCCCATGTCCAGGGTCAGCTGGGTTCCGGTGACCGACCGGGACAGGTCGGACGCCAGCCAGAGCACCCCGTCGGAGATGTCGCGGGGCTCGGCGATGGGGAGGTCGGGCAGCAGGCTGGCGAACGACGCCCCGTAGGAGGGATGCCGGGAGAGCACCTCGTGCACGTTCGCGTCCTCTCCCATCGGGGTCAGCACGCCCCAGGGGTGCACCGAGTTGACCCGGATCCCGTACTCGCCGAGTTCGGCGGCCGCGGACTTGGTCAGTCCCACGACGCCGTGCTTGGCGGCGCTGTAATGCCCCTGGCCCGGCAGGGACTTGATGCCCGCGACCGAGCTGACGGTGATGATCGACCCTCCGTTGCCCGCCTCGATCATGTGCGGCACGGCCGCCTTCAGCGTCCGCCACACCCCGGTCAGATTGACGTCGATCATCGTCCGCCACTGCTCGTCCGAGATCTCCCAGAACCGGCCCCAGTTGCAGATGCCCGCGTTGGCCACGACCACGTCGAGCCGGCCGTCCAGCCGCGCGACGGCCTCCTTCAGCACGGCCCCGAGCGCCGCGGAGTCGCGGACGTCGGCCTCGTGCGCCACGATCGGGGCGCCCTCCGCTTCGACGAGCCGGACGGTCTCCTCCAGATCGGCCGGGCCGGACGCGGGGTAGCCGTTGTCGGCCGAAACGGGCGCGCAGACGTCCACCGCGATGATCGCGGCGCCCTCCCGCGCCAGCCGGACGGCATGGCTGCGCCCCTGTCCGCGCGCCGCACCGGTGATGAACGCGACCTTGCCCTGCAGCAGCATGGCATCCGCTCCGATCTCGTGTCGATCCAACCGTTGATAGAGTAAACTAATTTAATCATTTTCTTACGGTGATAGCTGTAGCAGTCGGGGACGTACATCCACGGCAGAAGGAGACGCCCGGTGGGCACAGGGCAGGCGGCGACGCTCAGGATCGAATGCGACGACAAGGTCACGCTGGTCGCGGACGCGCATGGAGACCCGGCCGATCCGCCGGTCGTGCTGCTGCACGGCGGCGGTCAGACCCGGCACTCCTGGCGCGCCACCGCCCGGGACCTGGCCGGGTCCGGCTGGTACACGCTCGCCGTGGACCTGCGCGGCCACGGCGAGAGCGGCTGGTCGCCGGACGGGCGGTACGGGCTCGACAGGTTCGCGACCGACGTCGTGCGGATCGCCGAGTTCCTCGGGCGCCCTCCCGTCCTGGTCGGAGCGTCCCTGGGTGGCAACTCCTCCCTGGCGGCCCTCGGGCACCACCCCGAGCTGGCGCTCGGCCTGATCCTGGTGGACGTGTCGCCGTTCCTGCAGCCCAAGGGCACCGGCCGCATCGGCGCGTTCATGCGCAGCGGGTCCGAAGGCTTCGCCTCCCTGGAGGAGGCCGCCGACGCCGTGTCGGCCTACCTGTCGCACCGGCCGCGTCCCCGCAACGTCGAGGGGCTGCGCAAGAACCTCCGCGAGGAGAACGGCCGATTCTTCTGGCACTGGGATCCGGCGTTCCTCAGGAGCAGCGAAGACGAGGCCGTCCAGCGCGACAGGCTCATCGACCCCGCGCGGCTCGGCGCCGCGGCGATGTCGCTGCGGGTGCCGACGCTGCTGGTGCGGGGCGGCGAGTCCGACGTGCTCAGCGTCGCCGACTCCCGGCGCTTCCTCGAGCTGGTGCCGCACGCGGAGTTCAGCAACGTCCAGGGCGCCCACCACATGGTCGCCGGAGACGACAACGCCGTCTTCGACCGCGTCCTCGGAGAGTTCCTCGAACGCCGCGTCCGGTCCCGCCTGAACCTCTTCGCGCAGGCGGCCCTGGACCGCGGGGAGTGACCGATCGCCCCGCGGCCGTCCAGAGACACGACGGACCCCGGCCACGGGAGCGGCCGGGGTCCGGTGGCGCATCGGGCTCAGCCCAGGATCGTGCGGCCGCCGTCGAGCATCAGCGTCGCGCCCGTCAGGTAGGACAGGTCATCGCTGACCAGGGCCGCGACGGCGCGTCCGATGTCCGGCTCCGGATCCCCCATGCGCCCCAGCGGGATCTGCCGGATGACCTTCTCGAAGCGTTCCGGATCGGCGTCGCGGTACTCGGCGGCGGCCGGGCTCAGGGCGGCGGGGCAGACGGTGTTGACCCGGATGCCGTACCGCCCCCACTCGCGGGCCGCCGTCCGGGTGAGACCCCGGATCGCCTCCTTGGCCATCGCGTACGAGCCGAACGCGGGATCGCCCAGCACCGCGGTGGAGGAGCCGAAGTTGACGATGCTGCCGCCCTCCTCGCGGAGATGGGGCAGTGCCGCCCGCATGGCGTGGAAGGTCGCCAGCGGACCGGTGCGGTAGGCGAGGTCGATGTCCTCGTCGGTGGTGTCCTCCAGCAGCCGCTGGACCGAGGACTGGGCGTTGTTGACCAGGACGTCGAGCCTCCCGAAGGCCGCGAGGCACTCGGCGACCATCCGTTCGACGTCCTCGCGCCGCCCCACGTCCCCGCTCACGGCATGGGCCCTGGCCCCCCGCTCCGCGATCTCGGCCACGACCGCGCGGAGCTTGCTCTCCGTGCGGCCGGTGACGACCACCGCGGCGCCCTCCTCGGCCAGGGCCAGCGCGACACCGCGTCCCACGCCCTGCCCCGCCCCGGTGACGAGCGCGACCTTCCCTTCCAGCCGCGTGCCGCCGCTCATCCGGCCTTCTCCCCGTCGGCCGGGCGCGCTTCCTCGCCGAGGCCGGCGAACCGAGGCGGCCGCCGTTCGATGAAGCTGCGCACCCCCTCGCGGTAGTCGGGCGCCTTCCTGGCCTCCAACAGCAGTGCCAGGGCCTCCCGGTGGCCTTCGGAGAACCCGCGGTCCTGGTCGTCCCGCAACTGCCGCTTGATCAGCGACATGGCGTACGGGCTGCTCTGGCGGGCGAGCTCGCCCGCGTACTCCAGCGCCGCCGGCAGCAGGTCCGCCGGCTCCAGGAGGCGGTTGACCAGTCCCATCGCCAGGGCCTCGGTGCCGGTCACCGGGCGGGACGACAGCAGCAGGTCGCTCGCGTGCCCGTATCCCACGACGCGCGGCAGGACCCACGCGACGCCGTCCTCGGCGACCAGCCCCCGGCGGCTGAAGGCCGCGGCGAACTTGGCGCGCGGCACGGCGAAGCGCACATCGCACATCAGCGCCTGGTTGAACCCGATGCCCGCGCAGCCGCCGTTCACCGCGGCGATCACGGGCTTGGAGCAGCCGAGCGGGCGCGTGCGCGGCGGAAGCCGGTGGGTCGGGTACGGCTTCGCCCCGGACGAGGCGGCGTCCAGCACGCTCATGTCCATGCCCGGGCAGAAGCTGCGGCCGGCGCCGGTGAGCACGACCGCGCGCACGTCCGGGTCGGACTCGGCGCGGTCGAACAGCTCGTTGTAGAGCAGCTCCATCTCGAGCGTCCACGCGTTGTGCCGGTCGGGCCGGTTGAGGGTCAGCACGAGCACGCCGTCATCGGTCAGCTCGCTGAGAATGACCGGCTCCTCGCCGGCGTCTCGGGCCTCCGCCTCGGAACGGATGTCGGTCATCGTCGTCTCCCCGCTTCGCGTCGCCACGTGGTCAGGCCGGGCCGTCGAGCCTGGCCGCCGCCGTGCCCGCGACCACCTCGACGCCGTCCTGGTTGACGGTGCGCAGCGACACCTCGGCCACGGGGCCGTGGTCGCCGGCGGTGATGTCCTCGACGGTCGCGGTGACGGTGAGCGTGTCCCCGGGCCACACCTGGGCCTTGAAGCGGACGCCGAACCGCAGCAGGTTCTCCCTGCCGAACCATTCGGTGAGCACGCGTCCCGTCATGCCCATCGTCAGCATCCCGTGCGCGAACACGCCGGGGTAGCCGGCGCTCCCGACCGCGAACTCCTGGTCGGTGTGCAGGGGGTTGAAGTCCCCGGACGCCCCGGCGTACTGCACGATCTGCGTGCGCTTCAGATCCTCGGCGACGACGCGCTCACGGGTCTCGCCGACCTTGATCTCATCCCTGGAGACGGCCATCAGTTCCCTCCCTTTCCGCCGCCGGCGGAGGGGCCGGACACCGGCCCCTCGGGCACCACGCCCACCGAGCGGGCCGTGACCACGAGGTCGCCGCCGGCGTCCCGGTACTCGGTGATCGTCTCGGTGAAGCGCAGGAGGCCGGCCCGGCCCTTCTTCTCCCAGGCGCGTCCCGGCCGGGTCTCGGCCGTCAGCACGTCGCCCGCGCGCACCGGCCGGTGGTACTCGAAGTGCTGCTCGGCGTGCAGGCCGCCGCCGCCCTCCCGGGCCGTCCCCGGGCCCGCGCCGGACCCGAACCACTCCTCGCCGGGCTTGGGCCGCAGGGGGTGGTCGTCGTCGAAGTGCGCCGAGGCCATGACGAAGGTGGGCGGCGCGACCGCGTGCGCCTCCGGGTCGGCCAGCTCGGCCTCGTAGGCCGGATCGTGGTCGCCGACGGCGCGGGCGAACGTGAGCATGTGCCCGGGTTCGACCGGGAGCCTGATCACCGACATGTGTCTGGTCCTTTCACGACGGCCCTTCAGCCGCTACCGGAAGCGTCTATGAATCATTTAGCTATATACACTAATCTATCGTCACCCTGTGCGGCCAGTGGCCGCGGAGGCCGGTTTCCCCTGCGTCCCGGAGGCAGCAGATGCGTCGAACGATCTTCACCGCGGAACACGACCTGTTCCGCGAGACCGCCCGCGCCTACTTCGAGCGCGAGTGCGCTCCCCGCACCGAGGAGTGGGAGCGCGCGGGCCAGGTCACCAGGGAGGCGTGGACGGCCGCCGGCAAGGCCGGGCTGATCGGCTGGGAGTTCCCCGAGGAGTACGGCGGCCAGGGCGTCCGCGACTTCCGCTACAACGCGATCATGGCCGAGGAGATGGCCGCGACCGGTTCGGTGGGCATCGGGCTGGGACTCCAGAACGACGTCATCCCCCCGTACCTGATGAACCTCACCACCGACGGGCAGAAGGCCCGCTGGCTGCCCGGCGTCGTCAGCGGCGAGACCATCTGCGCGCTCGCGCTGTCCGAGCCGGGCGCCGGGTCGGACCTGAAGGGCATCCGCACCACCGCGCGCCGCGACGGCGGCGACTGGGTGATCGACGGCTCCAAGACCTTCATCACCAACGGGATCCTCGCGGACCTGGTGGTGGTCGCCTGCAAGACCGACCCCGAGGCCGGGCACAAGGGCATCAGCCTGATCGTCGTGGAGCGCGGCGCCGAGGGGTTCGAGCGCGGCCGCAAGCTCGACAAGGTCGGCATGAAGGCGCAGGACACCTCCGAGCTGTTCTTCCGGGGGGTGCGGGTCCCGGCCGAGAACCTGATCGGGCAGGAGGGCCGCGGCTTCTACCACATGATGGGCAACCTGCCCACCGAGCGGCTGGCCATCGCCGTCTCCTCGCTCGCCGCGGCCGAGCGCGCCTTCAAGATCGCTCTGGCGTACGCGGGCGAGCGCACCGCCTTCGGGCAGACGATCGGCGGCTTCCAGGCCACCAGGTTCGCGCTCGCCGACGCGCGCGCCAAGCTCGACGCGGCCCGGGTCTACGTCGACGGCTGCACCATGGCCCTGGTGGAGGGGCACCTGACCGCCGAGGACGCGGCGGCCGCCAAGTACTGGACGTCGGAGACCGCGTGGGGGGTCATCGACCGCTGCATGCAGCTCTTCGGCGGCTACGGCTACGTCAACGAGTACGAGATCGCCCGCATCTGGCGCGACAACCGCGTCCAGCGCGTGTTCGGCGGCACGTCGGAGATCATGCAGGAGATCGTCGGCCGCTCGCTGGGTCTGTGACCGCTCCAGGAGGGCACTGCCATGCCGAAGAGCGAAGACCCGGCGCCCTTGACGATCGCGCACCGTCCGGCGGACGAGGAGGAGCCCCTCTGGGAGACGACGGTCGGCGCCCTGCTCCGCGACATGGCCGCCCTGCACGCGGGCCGAGCCGCCCTGATGTGGCCGGAGGGGGAGGAGCTCCGCGAGATGACCTGGCGGGAGCTGCTGGAGTCGGCCGAACGCGCGGCCGGGCTCATCCTCGGACGCGTCTCCCCCGGCGATCCCGTCGCCGTCTGGTCGGCGAACTCGGCCGACTGGGTGGTGCTGGAGTACGGGGCGGCGCTGGCCGGCACGCCGCTGGTGCCGGTCAACACCGCGCTCACCGATGCCGAGGCCGCCCACCAGCTCCGCGACTCCGGCGCCCGGCTGCTCCTGGCGGCCGAGACCTTCCGCGGGAGGGCGCTGCGAGAACGCGCCACGGCGCTGGCCGCGGAGCTCCCGGCACCGTGCCCGGTCCTCGGCATGGACGCCCGGCGTTCCGCTCCGCGGCCGGAGCCGGGCGCCCTGCCCTCGCCCGCGCCCGGCTCGCCGTTCCTCATCCAGTACACCTCCGGCACCACCGGAACCCCCAAGGGGGCGGTGCTCAGCCATCTGGCGTGCGTGAACAGCGGCCGTTTCGGCATGGCCGCGCTGCACGAGCCCGGCTCCCACGAGATCTACTGCAGCCCGCTTCCGCTCAACCACGTCGGCGCCTCGGTCTGCGCCGTGCTCACCGCCGCCTCGGTCGGCGGCACCTACGTCCTGGCCCCCTCGTTCGACGCCGCGACCGTCCTGCGGCTGGTCGAGCGGTCGCGGGCCACGATCCTCGGGCTCGTCCCCACGATGATGACCGACATCCTGGCCTGCCCCGACCTCCGCACGCGCGATCTGAGCAGCCTGCGCGTGGTCTGCGGCGGGGGCTCGACCGTGCCGCCCGAACTCATCCGGCGCCTTGAGGACGGACTGGGCGCACGGCTGGCCATCGCCTACGGGCAGTCCGAGAGCCCCTACGCGACGTCCACCGGCCTGTCCGACGACGATGTGACCAAGGCCGAGACGCTGGGACGGCCCTGCGCCCACCGCGAGGCCCGCATCGCCCGCCTCGGCTCCGGCGAGACGGCGGAGCTCGGCGAGCACGGCGAGCTGCTGATCCGCTCGCCGCTGAACATGACGGGCTACCACGCCCGTCCCGAGGAGACCGCGCGGACCCTCGGCGCCGACGGCTGGCTGCGCACCGGCGACATCTGCAGCATGGACGCCGGCGGTGTGCTGCGCGTCCACGGCCGCAGCAGGGAAGTGATCATCCGGGGCGGGGAGAACATCTATCCGCGCGAGGTGGAGGAGGCACTGCTGGCGCATGACGCCGTCGCGGACGCGGCGGTCGTCGGCCTGCCCGACGAGCGGCTCGGCGAGAAGGTGGCGGCCTTCGTCCGGCTCGTTCCGGGGGCCGCCGCCGGGCCCGGCGAGCTGGAGTTCTTCGCCCGGTCCCGGCTCGCGGCGTTCAAGGTCCCGCGGGTGTGGGACTTCGTCGAGGGCTTCCCGCTGACCGCCTCGGGCAAGATCCGCAAGCATGTGCTGCGGGAGGGGCTGCTGAACCGCTCAGAGGAGGTCCGCGGCCAGGTCGGCGACCTCGGTCAGCAGAGCGGTCCCCCAGGGTGAGAGGTCGTATCCGGCCAGCGGGTAGCCGTTGCACAGCCAGGCGAACGACAGGCCCGTCTCCGGGTCCAAGAAGGCCAGCTGGTAGGCGGCCCCGCTGTTGCCGTAGAGGGCGGGCGAGCCGGTCGAGGGCAGGTTGCCGCCGGCGTCGGGGCCGGCGACCGTCACGAACAGGCCCATCCCGACGCGCTTGCTGCCGCCGCCGTAGAGCTCGTCGCCCGCGGGACGCTCGGCGAAGCGCATCCGCCTGCCCTCCTCGACCGCCTCGCGCCGCCACAGCCCGGAGTGCTCCAGGGCCTGGTAGAACAGCGCGACGTCCGCGGCCGTGCCGACGAGGGAGTGGCTGGGTTCGCCCGCGGCGAGGACGTCGGGGTCGGACAGGTACCAGGCGCCCCAGGGGTCGGGCTCCTGGTCCTCGCCGGTGCGGTCGGTGGCGATCATCGGGGCGACGGTGTCCTTCTGGCGCTCGACCGGCACGCCCAGCTCCAGGCTGCGCAGCCCGAGCGGCCCCGCGACCCGCTCGTGCAGGTAGTCCGCGAACCGCCGGCCCGTGCGCCGTTCGACGATCTCGGCGATCAGCCACGCGGCCGAGGTCAGATGGAACTGGAACCGGGTGCCGGGCGGGTAGTCCAGCCGCCAGCGGCCGAAGGCGGCGAGCCGCCGGTCGCGGTCGCGCATCCTGGGGTGGCCGAGCGGCGCGAACGGGAAGCCGGCGGTGTGGGTGAGGACGTGCTCGACCGTCACCGCCTCCTTCCCGTTCGGCGCGAACTCGGGGATGATCTCGGCGACGCGCTCGTCGAGGCGCAGCAGCCCCTCCCCCAGCAGCTTCCACACCACGCCCGCCACCACGGACCGGCCCACGGACTGCAGGATGTACCGGGTGCCGGGATCGGCGTCGCCCCAGGTCTCGAACGCCACCAGGCGGCCCCCGCGGGCGACGGCCAGCTGGGCCGACGGCAGCGGCCCGTGCTCGACCTCCGGCCTGACCCGGTTCAGCAGCGCCTCCAGCTTGCCGGGATCGACCCCGGCGGCCGAAGGGTCCACGATCGTACGGTCGATCGGATCGCTCATGGTGCGCCCCTCCCGGGTGGCTGCTTCGGCCGGTCGGCCCGTGGTGTCGGCCCGTGGTGTCAATACGCGTGCTCAGTACGTGCGCAGGCCCATGCTGCGGGCGATCCCGTTGCGCTGGATCTGGCTGGTCCCGCCCGAGATCGTGGCGACGATCGACTCCCGGTAGCGGAAGCTCATGACGCTCTCGGTGGAGAACCCGTGCCCGGCGCACACCTGCATGCCCAGCCGCGCCGCGTTGACGTAGGTCTCCGAGCCCTTCAGCTTGGCCATGGACCCCTCCCGGGTGCACGGCCTGCCCTGCGCCAGGAGCCAGGCGGCCCGGTAGGCGAGCAGGCGCGCGGAGTCGATCTCGGTCTGCAGGTCGGCCATGGCGTGGGCCAGGGACTGGAAGGTCCCGATCGGCCGGCCGAACGCGTGCCGCTCGCGGGAGTACTCCAGCATCTCGTCCAGCGTGGCCTGGGCCGCGCCCAGGTAGCCGCCGGAGATGATGACCTTCTCCAGTTCGATGTTGGAGAGCATCACCTTCCAGCCCTCGTCCTGCGGTCCGACCAGGTTCTCCTTCGGCACGACGGCGTCGTTGAAGAAGACCTCGTTGGTGCCCAGGATGTGCCGGGCGAGCGTGGGCGTGCGCCTGACCTCGACGCCGTCGGACGCGGGGTCGACCAGGAGCAGGCTGATCCCGCCGTGCTTGGGCTCGCGCGGGCCGGTGCGCACGTAGGTCGCGATCGTGGTGTCGGGCAGCCCGCCGCCGGTGCACCAGGCCTTCTGGCCGTTGACCAGGTAGTGGTCTCCCCGGTCGTCGGCCTGCGTGCGGAGCGCCGCCGCGTCCGAGCCGGTGTCGGGCTCGCTGAGCCCGACGGCGAGCCGGTGCCGCCCGGTCATGACCTGTTCGCGGATGAAGGCCCGCTGCGCCTCGTTGCCCCACCGGAACACGGTGAGCCCGGGGATCAGCACGCCGATGTAGCACATCGCGACGTCGAAGCTCGCCCGGCCCAGCTCCTCGGCGATGAGGATCAGCTCCAGCGGTCCGCCGCCGTCGCCGCCCTCCTCCTCGGCGAAGGGGAGCGCGAACCAGCCGAGATCCGCCATGCCCTCGAACAGCTCGGGCGGGACGGTGGACCGCTCGTCCCACTCCTTGGCCCGCTCGGCCGGGCAGACGTCGTCGACGAACCGGCGCGCGGTCGCGCGCAGCATCTCCTGTTCGTCGGTCAGGGCGAAGTCCACGATGCACCCACCTCAATCACACTAAGAGTTTATTTAGTTAGATTATTCTATGAGATTGAGGCGGCCTGCAAGCCGAGGGGCGGCCGGCGGCGGGACGTGCCTCAGCCCGCGGCGCGCTCGCCCAGCCCGTCGGCGTTGGGCGCGGCCTCGGCCACCAGTCCCGGGACGACGCCGGTGAGGGCCGCGGGCTCCCACCGGTCCGCGGAATCGGCCGACGGGCCGGCGACCCAGCCCTCCAGCACCGTGATCCGGTTCCCCATCGCGCCGAAGACGCGGCCCGTCACGTCCCTGGAGGCGGCCGAGCCCAGCCACACCACCAGCGGCGAGATCGCCTCCGGGCTCAGGTCGCCCTTCGCCGCCGCGTCCCGCATGAACGCGATGTCCTCGGTCAGCCTGGTCAGCGCCGTGGGCGCCACGGCGTTGACCGTGACGCCGTAACGGGCCAGCTCCGCGGCCGCGATGATCGTCAGACTCGCGATCCCCGCCTTCGCGGCGCCGTAGTTCCCCTGGCCCACGCTCCCGAACAGCCCCGACGGCGAGGTCGTGTTGATGACCCGGGCGTCCACCGCCCGGCCGCCCTTGGCCTGCTCGCGCCAGTACGCGGCCGCGTGGTGCAGCGGCGCGAAGGTGCCCTTGAGATGCACCGCGAGCACGCTGTCCCAGTCACGCTCGGTCATCGACACGACCATCCGGTCGCGCAGGATGCCGGCGTTGTTGACCAGCACGTCCAGGCCGCCGAACGCCTCCACGGCCTGGCCGACCAGCCGCCGCGCGCCCTCCCAGGACGAGATGTCGTCGGTGTTGGCCACGGCCTCGCCGCCGGCGGCGACGATCTCGTCCACCACCTGCTGCGCCGGGCCGCCGGAGGCGCCGCCGCCGTCACGCCCGCCACCGAGGTCGTTGACCACGACCCTGGCCCCCTGGGCGGCGAACGCCAGCGCGTGCGCCTTCCCGAGCCCGTTCCCGGCGCCCGTGATGACGACGACGCGCCCCTCGCACAGTTTCTCGGACATGCACTGGCTCCTCAGATAGTGAATGCACGGCTCACGGCCGTCCCGTGAGCCCCTCGACCGCCGGATCGCCGTCCCAGAAGGGCGCCCAGGACGCGAACCCGGCGGGCAGCGGAGGCTCGGAGGCCCCCTCCCAGCCGGTGAAGCCCACCGCCTGGGGGCGCTCGGTCACGTCGGCGGCGTACCAGTGCTTCTCGCTGCGGCGGGAGAAGTACCACTCGCCGTCGAGGCGGACGTAGTCGTCCAGGTAGCAGATCGCCATCACGATCCACCGGTCGCCCACCTCGTGCTCGGCCCGGCAGTAGACGGCGCCCGTCGCGTGGTCGCGATCGGTGAACTCGATGCGGTGCCCGCAGATCTGGTGCACCGACCGGTAGAAGCCGCGCACGAGGGGCTCGATGTACGCGCGCAGGACCTCACGGCCGCGCCCGTGACGGCCCATGTCCACGTCCGGGCGGAAGCAGGCGACCCACGCGTCCAGGTCCCTGGAGTCGACCGCGAGCGCGTAGCGGATGGGCAGTTGCCCGATGGCCAGACGGGACTCGATCCGGTCGATCCGTTCCAGGAGATCGGGACTGTCAGGCGATGGGGGCGTGGTCATCGAACCGACCTCCGTTCACACCGGCCTCGGATCTCTCGGGAGGCCGAGCACCTGCTCACCGATGATGTTGCGCTGCACCTCGCTCGATCCGCCGTAGATGGTCTCGGCGAGCGAGATGAGGAACGAGCGCTGCCGGGTGTCCAGGCCGTAGCCGTCCCCGACGATCTGCCCGGCCGGTCCCGCGATCTCCGTCGCCAGGTGCCCCATCCGCTGGTGGTTGGTCGAGGCGTAGAGCTTGGCCGTCGTCGCCTGCGGCCCGGGGGTGCGGCCCTGGAGCAGCTCGGCCACCGTGCGCAGGTTGGTGGTACGCATGATCCGCACCGACATCCAGGCGTCCAGGATCGACCGGCGGTGCATCGGGTCGTCCAGCGCGCCGCGGTCGCGGGCCAGTTCCAGCAGCGCGTCCATCTCCCGCTCGAAGGTGAGCTGCAGGGGCAGCAGTGTGGTGCCGCGCTCGATGCCGAGCGTCCCCATCGCGGTCCGCCAGCCCTGGCCCACCTCGCCGACGACCATGTCCGCCGGCGTCCGGGCGTCGGTGAAGAACACCTCGGCGAACTCGTCCTGACCGGCCAGGGAGCGGATGGGACGGATCTCGACACCGGGCTGGTCGGCCGGGATCAGCAGCATGCTGAGGCCCTTGCTCCGCTTGGAATCGGGGTCGGTCCGGCACAGCGCGTACAACCAGTCGGCGTGCATGCCGAAGGTGGTCCACACCTTCTGGCCGTTGACGACCCACTCGTTTCCATCGAGCTCCGCACGGGTGCGCACGGACGCCAGGTCGGACCCGGCACCGGGCTCGCTGAACCCCTGGCCCCACAGTTCCTCGACGGCCAGGATGCGCGGGAGGAAGCGTTGCTTCTGCTCCTCGCCGCCCATCGCGATCAGCATCGGGCCCAGCAGGTCGAGGCCGTTGCCGGTGGCCCGGTAGGGGGCCCCGGACCGCGCGTACTCGTACTCGAAGACGATCTCCTCCAGCAGGCCCAGGCCACGGCCGCCGTACTCCCGGGGCCAGCCGACGCCCAGCCAGCCCCCGGCCGACAGCTCCCGGTCCCAGGCGAGGCGGACCTCCCACGCCTCACCGTCGGTCGGGCCTCCGACCCCGCGGTGCGCGGCGAACTCGCCGACCAGGTGCTCGGCCAGCCAGGTGCGCACCTCCTCGCGGAACTCCTCGGCCTCCGCGCCGAACTGCAACTCCATCATCGCTACCTCCTCGCGAACCGCGCGGTCACAGGCCCAGCGCGGCGGCCAGGAGCTCGCGGTGGTGGGCGGGCGATCCCAGCAGCGCCTCAGCGCTCTTCGCCCGCTTGAAGTACAGATGCGCCGGATGCTCCCAGGTGAAGCCGATGGCGCCGTGCACCTGGACGCTGCCGGCCGCCACCCGGCTGAAGACCTCCGAGCAGTAGACCTGGGCCAGGGCCGCGGCGACGCGGATCTCCCGCTCGTCGCCCGACTCCAGGGCCCACAGCCCGCCGTAGGCGGCCGAACGGGCCGACTCCAGCTCGGTGAGGAGGTCGGCGCACAGGTGCTTGACCCCCTGGAACGAGCCGATCGGACGGCCGTACTGCACCCGGACCTTCGCGTACTCGACGGCCGTCGCGAGCGTGGCCGCCGCGCCGCCGACCTGCTCGGCGGCGAGCAGGATCCCCGCGGTGGCCAGGGTGCGCTCGACGACCGGCCACGCCGTCCCGGCCCGCCCGACCAGCCGCGCGGGCGTGCTGACGAACTCCAGCCGCGCCTGCTCGCGGGTCTGGTCCAGGGTCGGCAGCCGTGTCCTGGTGAGGCCGGGGGCGGTGGCCTCGACCGCGAACAGGCTGACGCCGTCCTCGCCGCGCGCCACGACCAGCAGCAGGTCGGCGAGGTGCCCGTCCGGGACGTAGGTCTTGACGCCCGACAGCGCCCAGCCGCCGCCGACGTGCGAGGCGGCGAGCCTGACCTCGTCCTCGGTCCAGCGCCCGCCCTCCTCGGTCAGTGCGAGCGTCGCCACGGTCGTCCCGGCGCAGATGCCCGGGAGCAGGTCCTTGGCGGCGAGTTCGTCATCGGTGCGCAGGAGCGCCTCGGCGGCGAGGGCGACCGAGGCGAAGTACGGGGCGCACAGCAGCGCCCGTCCCATCTCCTCGAAGACGATCCCGAGCTCGGCGTACCCGAAGCCCGCGCCCCCGTACTCCTCGGGGACGGCGAGCCCCTGGAGCCCGAGCTCACCGGCCATGCGCCGCCATACCGGCGGGTCGTAGCCCTCGCCGCCCTCGGAGATCCGCCGCACGTCGGTCTCGGCCGAATGCGCGGCGAGGAACGAGCGCACGATCGTGCGCAGCTCCTCCTGCTCCTCGCTGAAGCTGAAGTCCATGGTCATCTTCCTCGTCTCGGCCGCGGGTTCACCGGCCCTGGAACTCGGGCTCGCGGCGCTCGCGGAACGCCTTCAATCCCTCTTCGCGGTCGAGGGTGGTGAACAGCGCCGTCACGGTCTCCCGCTCGTAGGCGATCGCGGTGTCCAGGTCCATCCCGAGCCCGCGATCCACCAGGTGCTTGCCCGCCTCCAGTGCCCGCGGCGCACCGGCCGCCAGCCGCTCGGCGAGTTCCAGCGCCGCGTCGAGCGCTCCCCCGGGCGGGGCCAGCTCGTTGACCAGCCCCACCGCGTGCGCGCGCTCGGCCGTGACGGGCTCGCCCGTGAGGATCATCTGCTTGGCGATCGCGGGCGGGGCGAGCCTGGGCAGGCGCTGGGTCCCCGCCGCGCCGGGCAGGACGCCCAGTTTCATCTCCGGCACGCCCAGCCGCGCGCCGGCCTCGGCGACCCGCAGGTCGCAGGCCAGGGTGAGTTCGAGGCCGCCGCCGAAGGCGAACCCGTGGACGGCGGCGACCGACGGCTTCGGGTACGCCTCCAGCAGGCCGAAGACGTCGGTGGTCCGGTGGACGAAGGCCCGGAAGTCGTAGGGGCCCGCGCAGGCCCCGATCTCGTCCAGATCCGCTCCGGCCGAGAAGGCGCGCCCCGCACCGGTGATGACGAGCGCGCGGACCTCGCGTTCGCCGCGCAGCCGGTGCAGCTCCGACTCCAGCCGGTCCAGGGTGGGCGTCCCGATGGCGTTGAGCTTGCCGGGGCGGTTCAGCGTGAGGACGGCGACACGGCCCCGCACCTCGGTCGTCAATACCTGGGTCATCTCGGCGTTCCTCACAGCATCGTCAGGCCGCCGCTGACCGACAGCGTCTGGCCGGTCATGTACGCGGCGGCGTCCGTCGCGAGGAACGCCACGACCCCCGCGACCTCGGCGGGCTCGGCGGGGCGCCGGAGCGGGATCGCGCGGATCGTCGCGTCGTACATCTTCTGGCTGTAGTCGGCCACCTGGCCGAGCAGCGCGGTGTCGGTCGGGCCCGGGCACACGGTGTTGACCGTGATGCCGTGCCGGGCGACCTCGCGGGCCAGCGCCTTGCCGAAGGCGATCACACCGCCCTTGGTGGCCGAATAGACCACCTCGCCGGAGGAGCCGACCCGGCCGGCGTCGGAGGCGATGTGGACGATCTTCCCGGTGCCGCGGGCGATCATGTCGTCGAGCACGGCGCGGGTCACGGTGATGGTGCCGCGGAGGTTGACCGCGATGATCCGGTCCCACTCCTCCTCGGTGCCGTCCACGAAGCTCTTGATCACGTCCACGGCCGCGTTGTTGACCAGGACGTCGACCGGTCCGAGCGCGTCCTTGACGGTGCTCACCGCGGCGCGGACCGCGGCCCCGTCGGAGATGTCGGCGGCGACGCCCACGGTGCGGACGCCATGCCGCGCGGCCACCGCGGCGGCGCCCTTCTCGGCGGCCCCGGCGTCCACGTCGCACACCGCGACGGCGGCGCCCCGGGCGGCGAGCGCGTCGGCGATCGAGGCGCCGATGCCGCGCCCGGCACCGGTCACCATCGCGACCCTGCCCTGCAGTTCCACATCTCCTCCTGGCTGGACGTGCTCGGAACCGACCCGCCCACAATACAGTTAAATAATTTAATTATCTACTCGATGCTTCGGGATGCTCCTCCGGGACGAAGCACGGCAGCGTGATGGTGCCGTCCAGCTCGCGGAAGGACACCCGCACCCGCGCCCCGATCGCCACCGAGTGCGGCTCCACGTCCACGACGTGGGAGAGCAGCGTCCCCCCCGTCGTCGAGGTCGATCACCGCGAGGGCGAAGGGCACCTCGAAGCCGGGACCGGGAGCCCGGTGCACGACGGTCACGGAGTAGACGGCCCCGCGCCCGCTCGACGGCTCGTAGCTCCAGTCCGCCGACAGGCAGCCGGGGCAGACGGGCTCGGGGACGAAGAAGCGCGTCCCGCAGTCCGCGCAGCGCGGAATCAGCAGCTCTCCCCGGCGGGTCCCCTCCCAGAAGGGACGGGTCAGCTCCGTCGGCACGGGCACCGGCCGACTCATCGGCCCTCCCCCAGGACGGCCATCTCGTAGTGCTGCGCGCCCGAGCCCGCGTTGCCCACGACGGCGAGCCGCGCGCCCTCGATCTGGTGCACCGCCGTACCGCGCAGTTGCCGTACGGCCTCCACGACCTTGAGCGTCATCTGCTGGGTTCCGTTCCAGGAGTAGGAGAGGCAGCCGCCGTCCGGGTTCACCGGGTGCTTGCCGTCCAGCGCGATGGCCCCGCTCTCGGCGAGCGGCCCGCCCTCTCCCTCCGCGCAGACCCCCAGCGCCTCCAGCTGACGGATGATCTCGAAGGAGTTGGGGTCGTAGAGGGAGAAGACGTCGATGTCATGCGCGCCGACGCCGGCCATCCCGTAGGCGCGGGACGAGGCGTCCCGGCCGATCTGGCCGACCTCCCGGTAGAGGGCCGGGTTGGCGTAGGCGGCCTGGTGGTACTCCATCCCCCCGCCCAGCACCGCGACCGGGGAGTGCGGAAGGTCCCGGGCGCGGTCGGCCGTGGTCACCACGAACGCGGCGCCGCCCTCCCCGACGATGCAGCAGTCGAGCAGGTGGAACGGGGTGGCGACCATGCGGGAGGCGAGCACGTCCTCGGCCGTGTAGGGCCCCTTGCCGTACATCATCGCCTCGGGATTGGACGAGCCGTTGTTGCGGATCGTGGCCGCCACCTCGGCGAGCTGGCGGGAGGTGGTGCCGTACTCGTGCATGTGCCGCGCGGCGACCAGG
This sequence comes from Actinomadura rugatobispora, assembly GCF_055379765.1. Lineage (NCBI taxonomy): Bacteria > Bacillati > Actinomycetota > Actinomycetes > Streptosporangiales > Thermomonosporaceae > Actinomadura > Actinomadura rugatobispora. The sequence goes on from NZ_AP029191.1 coordinate 12,303,279, forward strand.
GCGAACTGCGCGACCACGTAGGAGCCCCAGACGTCGGTGAACTCCAGGGGCTCGTCACCGGCGCCCACGGGCGCGTTGTCCGGCCCACGGGACACCAGGCGGCAGCCGCCCACCACGACCGTGTCGGCATACCCCGCCGTGACCGCCGCGGCCGCCTTCAGCAGCCCGCGCGCACCGGCGTTGTCCAGCATGGAGTCACTGGTCCAGCGCAGGTCCCGGCCGAACAGGCGGGCCCAGGAGCTGCCCTCGCCCGCGACGCCGCCGGGTCCGGGCCAGTCGAGCTGGGCGCCGTCGATGTCGGCCGGGGTCAGCCCGGCGTCGGAGATCGCCCCGCGGACCGCGTCCAGGGCCAGGTCCATCGCGGTCCGGTGCGGCAGCGACAGCCCCTGCTCGGTGGCGTGGATCCCGACGATCACGGCCTTCCGGTCAGCCATGCCGCCTCCTCGGCGTCGCGTCCATGGCGGTCAACGGCCCGCCCCCAGGGTGTCGGCGCCGGGGTATCCGCCGCCGCCGAAGCGCTCGTCCAGCGCGTCGTAGTCCTTGCCCCCCGCGGCCGTGCGGGGCAGCGCGCCGAGGAACTCGACGGTCTTGGGCTTCTTGTACGAGGCGATGCGCTCGCGGCAGTGCTCGATCAGCTCCTCCGCACCGGCCCCGGCACCGTCGTGGAGGACCACGACCGCCTTGACGTCCTGCGCCCAGCGCTCGTTCGGAACGCCGATCACCGCCGCCTCGCGCACCGCCGGATGCGACTCCAGGCAGTTCTCGACCTCGGCGGGGAAGATGTTCTCGGCCGCGGACTTGAGCATCCGGGTCGTGGTGCCCAGGAAGCTGATCGTCCCGTCGGCCTCCCTGCGGCCGAGGTCGGTGGTGTGCCACCAGCCGTGCCGGAACCGCTCGGCGTTGATCTCGGGACGGTTCCAGTACCCCAGGTGCACCAGATCCCCGCGCACGCAGATCTCCCCGGCCTCCCCGACCGGGCGCTCCCGGCCCTCGCCGTCCAGGATCCGGACCATCGCGAACGGGCCCGGCCGGCCCGCGTTCCCGATCCCCGCCCCGCCGGACGCCGACGTGACGGCGAGACCGGTCACCTCGGTCTGCCCGTAGACGCGTCCCTCGCCGCCGCCGTTGCGGGTGAAGCGGCTGGTGTCGGTCGTCGCCATGCCCTGCCACAGCTGCGGGGCGATGCTCGCCCGCAGGAACGAGAGGTCGTGCCCCGCCTCCTTGTTGAGCTCCACGAGGCTGGCGATGGTCGGCGGCATGAGGTAGGCGTGCGTGCACCGCTCGCGGACCAGCAGCGGCAGCAGCAGCTCGGGGTCGACGCGGCGCACCACGACGTTCTTGCCGCCGTGCACGAACACCGGCATGCCCCAGATCTGGTAGTTGCCGATGTGGAACATCGGCCCGGCGTTGAGGAAGGCCGCCTCCTGGCCGATGTCGCCCATCCACGCGGCGTTGGCGCCCATCGCCAGCAGGTTGCGGTGCGACAGCATCGACCCGCACTGGCGGCCGCTGATCGCCGCCGTGTAGATGACCATGAGCGCGGTGTCGGGGTCGACGTCCCGGCCGGGGTCCCCGGCGGCGCCGGAGGCGAGGAACGACTCGTAGGAGTCCGCGCCGTCGCCGTCGTGGCGCAGCCAGAGCGTCGTGCGCTCCGCCGCCTCCCCGCCTGTCACCGCGCCCCGCGCTTTGGCGACGGTCTCGCCGATCTCCTCCTGCTGCCAGACGATCACCTTGGGATCGAAGTCCTCGATCGCGAAGACCATCTCCGGCACCGCCCAGCGCCAGTAGCCCGGGCAGACCATGGCGCCGATCTTGGCCGCGGCGCCCAGCAGCTCGTAGACCCTGAACGAGTTCTGGCCGAGCCACAGGATCCGGTCCCCGGCCCCCACGCCCGCGGCGGTGAGCGCGGAGGCCAGCCGGTCGGTCCTGGTGTCGAGCTCCGACCAGGTGAGGCGCAGGTCGCCGTCGACGAGCGCGTCGGCGTCGGCGAAGGAACGGCGATGCTCGCGGATCACATCACCGAAGGTCATGCGACGGATCGTGGTCACAGGCACTCCTGTACGCAGGGCGGGTTCTGAATGGTCATATCCGATTTAATAGTATAACTATTTAGCTGAAGTGATCCGCTACCGGTCCTCGTCCAGCGGGCGGAAGTCCTCCTCGTCCCACCACGGATAGATCGGCGGCATGTCGGAGCTCACCCTCCCCGGGAAGTCCGGCGGACGTTTGGCCAGGAAGGACTCGATGCCCTCGGTCGGATCCGGGCCGCCGCCGAGCTGGCTCATGATCCGCGAGTCGAGCCGGTGCGCCTTCATCGGATGCGGCTCGCCGAGCATCCGCCACATCATCTGCCGGGCCAGCGCGACCGACACCGGGGCGGTGTTGGCGGCGATCTCACCGGCGATCACGCGGGCCGCGGGCAGCAGGTCGTCCGGCTCGTGCACGGACAGCACCAGACCGGCGGCGTGCGCCTCCCCGGCACCGAAGAGCCGCCCGGTGGCGACCCACTCCATCGCCCGCTGCATCCCCACAGCCCTGGGCAGGAACCAGCTGGACGCCGACTCCGGGACGATCCCCCGGCGGGCGAAGACGAAGCCGAACCGCGCCTCGGTCGAGGCGAGCCGGATGTCCATCGGCAGGGTCATGCTCGCCCCCACCCCCACCGCGGGCCCGTTGATCGCCGCGATCACCGGCTTGGTGCAGGCGTACAGGCGCAGGGCGACCAGGCCGCCGACGTCCCGGTGGGCGGCGCCCGCCTCCCGGTGGTCGAAGGAGCCGCCGCCCGCGCTCACGTCGGCGCCCGCGCAGAAGGCCCGCCCCGCGCCGGTGACGATCACGGCCCGCACCTCGTCCTCGCGGTCGGCCCTGTCGAGCACGGCGAGGAGGTCGGCCGTCATCCGCGGCGTGCAGGCGTTCAGCCGGTCGGGGCGGTGGAGCGTGACCGTGAGGACACGGTCGGTCAGGTCCGCCAGCAGCGTCTCGTACTCTCGCCCGGGCCGTTCGCTCACGCCCACCCTCCACCGCACCACTGGAAGCACTTCCGTATATTTAGTTAGACCATTCAACTATGATGACCTTTAGTTGGGCAACCCTCGTGGAGGTGCGATGTACGACCTGTCCCCCGAGCTCGTGGTGACCGCGCACGGGCCGGTCCGGCTGCTGGAGCTGAACCGGCCCGACGAGCTGAACTCGACGAGCGAGGGCCTGCACACCGCGCTGGCGGAGGTGTGGGACCGCGTCGCCGCCGACGCCGAGGCCCGCGCCGTCGTGCTCACCGGGCGCGGGCGCGCCTTCAGCGCCGGCGGCAACTTCGAGGTGATGACCCGGGTCCAGCGCGACGAGGCGTTCCGGGACCAGAACGTCAACGAGGCCCGCCGGATCGTCGCCGGCATGGTGCGCTGCCCGCTGCCGGTCGTCGCGGCCGTCAACGGCCCGGCCGTCGGGCTGGGCTGCAGCCTCGCCCTGCTCAGCGACCTGGTGGTCATCGCGGAGGACGCCCACCTGGCCGACCCGCACGTCCAGGTGGGACTGGTCGCCGGCGACGGCGGCGCGCTGGTGCTGCCGCTGATCGTCGGGCTGGCCCGCGCGAAGGAGCTGCTCTTCCTGGGCCGCAAGGTTCGCGCCGAGGACGCCGTCCGCCTGGGCCTGGCCAACTCGGCCGCCCCCAGGGACGAGGTGCTGGAGGAGGCGATGAAGCTCGCGCGGCGCCTGGCGGAGCTGCCCGCCCAGGCGCTGCGCGGCACCAAGCGCGCCGTGAACCTCCACCTCGAACAGGCGATGTCGAGCGTGCAGGAGGCCGCGCTGCTCGCCGAACGGGAGACCATGCACTCCGCCGAGCACGTGGCGATCGTCCAGAAGCTCCTGTCCAAGGACTGATCACCGCTCCTCCCCGAGCCCTGCCCGCAACCGCCGTCACTTCACGGCACCGACCGCATCAGGAGTGGAAGATGGACTTCGCCTTCGACGAGGCCCAGGAGGAGCTGCGCCGGACGGTGCGCGCGTTCCTGGAGGCCACGGCGCCGGAAGCCGAGATGCGCCGCGCCATGGAGACCGAGGCCGGCCACGACCCGGCGCTGTGGCGCCGGATGGGAGCCGAGCTCGGCCTGCAGGGGCTCGCCGTGCCGGAGCGGCACGGCGGCGCGGGCGCCGGGCCCGTCGAGGTCGGGCTGGTGATGGAGGAGATGGGGCGCGCCCTGCTGTGCGCGCCGTACCTGGCCTCCGCGGTACAGGCCACGACGGCGCTGCTGCACAGCGACGACGAGGGGGCCCGGTCGGACCTCCTCCCCGCCCTGGCCGCCGGCGAGCGGATCGCGACGCTGGCCCTGACCGAGGACTCGGCGCGGTGGGACCGCCAGGGCGTCACGCTGACGGCCCGCGCCGACCAGGAGGGCGGCTGGCTGCTCGACGGCCACAAGACCTTCGTCCTCGACGGCGCTCAGGCCGACCTCGTCCTGACCGTGGCCCGGACCGCCGACGACATCGGCGTCTTCCGGGTGGACGGCGACGCCGACGGGCTCACGCGCACCGTCCTGCCCACCCTCGACCCCACGCGGCGCCAAGCCCGCCTCGAATACCGGGGCGTCCGGGCGCGGCGGTTGCGCACGCGGGGCGACGCGTGGGAACTGGTCGAGCTGGTTCTGCACCACAGCGCGGCGGCACTGGCGGCCGAGCAGGTGGGGGTGGCCTCCCGGGCGCTGGAGATGGCGGTGGAGTACGCGAAGGTCCGGCACCAGTTCGGCCGCGCGATCGGTTCGTTCCAGGCCGTCAAGCACCTCCTGGCCGACGTGCTGATGGAGGTCGAGTCCGCCAGGGCCGCGGCCTACGCCGCGCTGCTGTCGGCGCAGAACGGCGACGCGAACCTGCCCGCGGCGGCGAGCCTGGCCAAGGCGTTCTGCTCGGACGCGTGCGTCAAGGCCGCCCAGGACTGCATCCAGGTCCACGGCGGCATCGGGTTCACCTGGGAGCATCCCGCGCACCTGTACTTCAAGCGCGCGAAGACCTCGCAGCTCCTGCTGGGCGACTCCGCCCACCACAGGGAGCTCCTGGCGACGGCGATCGGCGTGTGACCGGGGCACCGTCGGCTCGCTTATAGAGTTAACTTATTGATCTAATATGCCTTCACCGTGCCGCCGGGGCCGCCGGAGGAGATCGGGAAGCGCGGGCAGCGACCGGGCACCGCCAGGAGGAGCCATGTATCCAGGAACGTTCGCCAGATCGTCCCCCGCCCTGCCGGCCGTCGTGATGGGCGGCTCCGGCGAGGTCGTCACCTACCGCGACCTCGACGCCCGGTCGAACCGCGTCGCCCACCTGCTGCGCCGCCAGGGTCTGCGGCCGGGGGACGCGCTCGCGGTGCTGAGCGGCAACCGGCCCGAGGTCTTCGATCTCGCCTGGGCCGCCCAGCGCGCGGGACTCCAGCTGACGATGGTCAACCACCACCTCACCCCCGAGGAGTCGGCCTACATCGCCGGCGACAGCGGCGCCAAGGTCGTGGTGATGACGCGGGAGCTCGCCGGCACGGCCTCGGCGCTGACCCCCGAGGCGCTCCCGGGCATCGAGCGCCGGCTGATGATCGGCGGCACGGTCCCGGGCTGGGAGGCGTACGAGGAGGCCGTCCGGGACCTGCCGGACACCCCGATCCCGGACGAGTGCGAGGGCGACATCATGCTCTACTCGTCCGGGACGACCGGCCGGCCCAAGGGCATCCGCCGTGAGGTGAGCGCGGCCCCCATGGGCACCTACCCGGACGTCCCCGGACACTGGCTCCGCGAGACCCTGGGCATGCTGCCCGGCGACGTCTACCTGTGCCCCGCCCCGCTCTACCACGCCGCTCCCCTGGCCTGGTCGATGGCCTGCCACCGCACCGGGTCGACCGTCGTCGTCATGGAGCGCTTCGACGCCGAGGAGGCGCTCCGGCTGATCGAGCGGCACAGGGTGACGCACGGCCAGTGGGTGCCGACCATGTTCGTCCGCATGCTGAAGCTGCCCGAGAGGATCCGCCGCCGGTACGACCTGTCGAGCCTGCGCTGGGCGGTGCACGCCGGCGCCCCCTGCCCGGTGCCGGTCAAGCGCCGGATGATCGAGTGGTGGGGGCCGGTCCTGTACGAGTTCTACTCGGCCACCGAGGGCATCGGCGCCACCGCGATCACCTCCGAGGAGTGGCTGCGCAGGCCGGGCTCGGTCGGGCGGCCGCTCATGGGGCGCCCGCACATCCTCGACGAGCGGGGCCGTGAACTGCCGCCCGGCGAGGTGGGCGTGATCTGGTTCGAGGGCGGCACGCCCTTCGAGTACCGCGGCGATCCGGGCAAGACGGCCGCGGCGACGGACCGGCGCGGCTGGCGGACGGTCGGCGACATGGGCCGGCTGGACGACGACGGCCACCTCTACCTGACCGACCGCGCCATCAACATGATCATCTCCGGCGGGGTCAACATCTACCCGCAGGAGGTGGAGGACGTCCTGGTCGAGCACCCCGACGTCGCCGACGCCGCGGTCCTCGGCGTGCCCGACGCGGAGATGGGCGAGCAGGTCAAGGCGGTCGTCCAGCTGGAGGAGGGCGGCCCGGCGGACGGCGGCACGGCCGCCCGGCTGTTCGAGCACTGCCGGGCGCACCTGGCGGGCTACAAGTGCCCGCGCTCGATCGAGTTCACCGGCGAGCCGCTGCGCACCCCGGCCGGAAAAATCCGCAAGGAGCCCCTGAAGCGGCGCTTCGGCGCGGGGCCGGGCCCCTTCACCCGGTCCGGGAACGGGCCCACCCCGGACTCGAAACCAGCATCCTAGTACAATCATTTAGCTACTAAGCCGCAAGGAGAGGGCCCCGTGGACATCAGCTACCCGCCCGAGGCCGAGGCGTTCCGCGCGGAGGTCAAGGACTTCCTCGCCGAGCACCTTCCGGCCGACTGGCCCGGAATCGGAGCCCTGGACGAGGAGCCCGCCTGGGAGTTCGCCCGGAAATGGCGCGCGCTGCTCGCCGAGCGGGGCTACCTGGCGGTCGCCTGGCCGGAGGAGTACGGGGGCCGCGGCCTGTCGAAACTGCACCAGGTGGTGCTCATGGAGGAACTGGCCCGCGCGGGCGTCCCCTTCGGCCTGCCGCAGGACACCTTCGGCGTCAAGATGCTGGCGAACACGCTGCTGCGCTGGGGCACCGAGGAGCAGAAGAAGCACTTCCTGCCCCGGATCCTGAGCGGCGAGGACACCTGGTGCCAGGGCTACTCCGAGCCGGACGCCGGCTCCGACCTGGCCTCGCTGACCACCCGCGCGGTGCTCACCCCGGCCCGCCGCCCCTCCCTGGACGGCGGCGAGTGGGTGATCGACGGGCAGAAGGTGTGGACCTCCGGGGCCCACCAGGCCGACTGGATCTTCGTCCTGGCGCGCACCGACCAGCGGGCGCCCAGGCACCGCGGCATCTCGTTCCTCCTGGTGCCGCTGGACCAGCCGGGGGTGGAGGTGCGGCCCTTCCGGATGGCCGGCGGGCAGATGCACTTCAACGAGGTGTTCTTCACCGGCGCCCGCACCCGGGCCGACCTCGTCGTCGGAGGCGTCGACAACGGCTGGACGGTGGCGCAGAGCCTGCTGGGCGTCGAGCGCGGCGAGGAGGCCGCCACCAACCCCATCCTGTTCAAGGCCGAGCTCGAGCGCCTGATCGAGCTGGCCCGGCTGTACGGCAAGGACCGCGACCCCGTGATCCGCCAGCGCATCGCCTGGTGCTGGTCGAAGGTGGAGATCATGCGCCATCTGGGCCACCGGATCCTGACCGGCTGGCTCAAGGGCGCCGAGCCCGGTCCCGAGTCGTCCATCGCCAAGCTGTACTGGAGCGAGTACCACCTCCAGGTCACCGACCTGGCCATGGACATCATGGGCATGCACGCCCAGGTGCCCACCGGCCGGCCGCCGCTGCGGACCTACCGCACCGACGACCCCGGCGCGGCGAACTCCTCCGGCTCCTGGTCGGCCACGTACCTGATCGCCCGCTCGGGGACGATCTACGCCGGAACCTCCCAGGTGCAGCGCAACATCCTCGCCGAGAAGGTCCTCGGCCTGCCGCGCGAACCGCGTCCGGCACCGAAGTGAGCACGGGTCCTCCCACCACAGGCCGTCAGCCCATCCGCTCCGTCCGAACAGGAGATCCCATGACCGACCCTTACGACGGGTTCAGCTCGCTGAAGTTCGACCGTCCCGCCCCGGGCGTGCTGCGCCTCGTCCTCGACGCCCCCAATCTCAACGCCGTCGATCCGCGGATGCACCGCGAGCTGGCCGACGTGTGGCCGGTGATCGACCGGGACGAGGAGACGCGCGCCGTTCTCGTCCGGGGCGCCGGCAAGGCGTTCTCCGCCGGCGGCACCTTCGACTCCATCGAGGCGATGACCGAGGACTACGCGGTGCGCGTCCGCGTGATGCGTGAAGCCCGGGACATGGTCTACGGGGTGCTGGACTGCGCCAAGCCGGTGGTGTCGGCCATCCACGGGCCCGCGGTCGGAGCCGGGCTGGTGATCGGCATGATGGCCGACATCTCCATCGCCGGCCGTACAGCGAAGATCGTCGACGGGCACACCCGGCTCGGCGTCGCCGCGGGCGATCACGCCGCCATCTGCTGGCCGCTGCTGTGCGGCATGGCCAAGGCCAAGTACTACCTGCTGACCTGCGAGACGCTCACCGGCGAGGAGGCCGAGCGGATCGGGCTGGTCTCCAGGTGCGTCGACGACCCCGAGGTGCAGGACGAGGCGCTGCGGGTGGCCACGAAGCTCGCCGCGGGCTCGGTCAGCGCCATCAGCTGGACCAAACGCTCCCTCAACCACTGGTACCGCTCCGCCGCCCCCATCTTCGAGGCCTCCCTCGGCCTGGAGTTCCTCGGGTTCGGCGGGCATGAGGTCCGCGAGGGCCTGGCCTCGCACCGGGAGAAGCGCCGCCCCGACTTCGAGGCGGTCGCCCGGAAGAACCCGCTGGACCTCTGAGGGCACGGCGGCGCATGTGCGGTGGGTGCCGGTCGCGGCGGGTGTCAGTCGAGGAGTTCGAGGAGGGTCTTGGGGCCGGCGGCGTTGACCACGTCATCGGCGGCGGTGATGTGGCGGTGCCACAGCTTGGCCGCCTCCTCGGCCTTGCCCGCCTCGATCAGGTTCACCAGCCGCACATGCGCCCGGTGCCCCTTGCGCGCCTGCGCCGTGTGCTCGGGGTTGGTGCCCTCCACGGCGACGTGCGCGGCGTTCGCACGGTCGACGATGTACCGCAGCATGCCGGCGAGCAGGATCAGGGTCTGGTTCCCGGTCAGCTCCACCAGCAGCCCGTGGAACCGGTCCTGGGCGGCCACCAGGGCGTCGGGGTCCTCCAGTGCGGCCTTCTCGGCCTCCAGCGCCTCCCGCAGCTGGGCCACGGCACCCGCCGGCGGCTTCTGCGCCAGCACCCGCACGCACGCGGGCTCGATGATCGCGCTCGCCCCGAACACGTCGCCCACCGACGTCTGCCGGTACTCCAGGATCAGCCCCGCGTACCGCGCGGCCACCTCGGGGTCGGGGGCGCTCACCCGCGCCCCGCCGTGCACCCCGCGGCGCACCGTGATCAACGATTCCGACTCCAGCACCCGGAACGCCTCGCGCAACGTGGGCCGGGACACCCCGAACTGCTCCATCAGGGCCGACTCCGACGGCAGCGCGTCCCCGATCGCCAGCTCGCCCCGGATGATCTGGCGGCGCAGCGAGCCCGCGACCAGCTCGGCCGTCTTGGGCACCCGGACCCGGCGCCCGACCCGCGCGCGCGCCGGCACCGTTGTCGCAGGGAGTTCCGCCGACGGAACAGATCGCGCCACCTCAGCCACTTCCGACACCCCTCCGCACACCCTGCAACAACAGTCAGATGATTTTGACTAGCACAACAAGCCTAGCAGGGCACCCATGACACGGCCGTTCCGGTCAACAGCGCGCCTCCGTGACGCACACCACTCCGGCGCGCCCCCGGCCCGCCCGGCCGGCACAGGCACTAAAAAGGCTAACTAATTTACATATCTATCTCTTTTTCGCTACCCTGCGGACAGGATGACATCGCCGGGCCCGGCCCGGAGTGAAGGAGTCGTCGATGACGAAGACCAAGGCCAGGCCGGTCGCCGAGGAGCTTTTCACCTGGCCCTCCGACGAGCCGAGGCTCATCGGCTCGCAGTGCGCCGGGTGCGGGCTGGTGGCCTTTCCGGCGGCCGGCCACTGCGCGCGCTGCGGAAGCGGCGAGGCCGCGCGCCGGACGCTGTCGAACCGGGGAACCCTCTGGACGTTCACGACCCAGGGGTTCCGCCCGCCGTCCCCGCCCTACGACGGCAACGACACCGCCGAGACCTTCCAGCCGTACACGGTCGGCTACATAGAGCTCCCGGACGGCGTGCTGGTGGAGGCCCGGCTGACCGAACCCGACCCGCGGGCCCTGACCATCGGGCAGCCGATGCGCATGGTGGTGGTCCCCTACAGCGTCGCCGACGACGGCACGCAGATCCTGACGTTCGCGTTCGCGCCCGCCGGCGCCACCGCCGAGGAGGCATGATGGAAGCGGTCATCATCGGTGTGGGCCTGCACCCCTTCGGGCGGTTCCCGGGCAAGTCGGCGATGGACATGGGCGCCGAGGCCGTCCGGCTCACGCTCGCTGACGCGGGCGTGACCTGGCCCCAGATCCAGGGCGGTTTCATCGGCAGCCTCGAGGTGGCCAACCCCGACGCGATCGTGGGCCGCCTGGGCCCGACCGGCCTCCCCCTCCGCGGGGTGTTCAACGGCTGCGCGACCGCCGGCATCGCCGTCTCGATGGCCGCCAAGGCCATCGAGACGGGCGAGCACGACCTGACCATCGCCATCGGCATGGACAAGCATCCCCGCGGGGCGTTCGCGGCGCACCCCTCGGTGGCGGGTCTCCCCGACTGGTACGGGCAGACCGGCATGTTCCTCACGACCCACTTCTTCGGCATGAAGATCAACCGCTACATGCACGACCACGGCATCACCGAGCGGACCCTGGCCAGGGTCGCGGCCAAGAACTTCCGCAACGCCTCCGGCAACGAGAAGGCGTGGCGGCGCACCCCGCTGTCCGAGGAGGAGATCCTCGCCTCTCCGGTCCTCAACCACCCGTTGCGGCAGTACATGTACTGCGGCCCGGACGAGGGCGCGGCGGCCGTGGTGCTGTGCCGCGCCGACCAGGCGCACAAGTACACCTCCACTCCCGTGCGCGTCCGGGCCAGCGTCATGCGCAGCCGCAGGCTGGGGGCCTTCGAGGTGCAGAGCCCCTCGATGCCCGCCGGCGAGCCCGCGCCGAGCCCCAGCGTGGACGCGTCCCGGGCGGCCTACGAGGCCGCGGGCATCGGCCCCGAGGACGTCCAGATCGCCCAGCTCCAGGACACCGACGCCGGCTCCGAGATCATCCACATGGCCGAGACCGGGCTCTGCAAGGACGGCGAGCAGGAGCGTCTCATCGCCGAGGGCGCGACCGAACCCGGCGGCCGGCTCCCGGTCAACACCGACGGCGGCCTGATCGGCAACGGCGAGCCCATCGGCGCGTCCGGGCTCCGCCAGATCCACGAGATCGTCCACCAGCTGCGGGGCACCGCGGGAGCGCGGCAGGTCCCCGGCGCGCCCCGCGTCGGCTACACCCACCTCTACGGGGCGCCGGGAGTCTCCGCCGTCACCATCCTGTCCACCTGATCACCCGAGGGGCGGCGCCGGGCGACCCCGCGTCGCCCGGCCCGCCCCCGACCACCTGACCGCGCGGTCGAACGAAACGTCCAAGGAGCACATCGATGGCCCACGACACCGGCGGCGGCGCCGGCGACCTGCCGGCGTTCACCGCCGAGGTCCGCGCCTTCCTCGACGCCCGCGCCCCGGGCGCGGCCGGGCGCGAGGGAGAAGGCACGGCGTTCGCCTGGGGTACGGGCGACGACCGCATGGCCTACTTCAGCTCGGATCCGCCCGACGTGGAGAAGCGCAAGATCCAGGAAGCGCGGGACTGGCAGCGCACCCGCTACGAGAACGGCTTCGGCTGGATCACCGGTCCCGAGGAGTACGGGGGCCGGGGGCTGACCCCGGTGCACGAGATGGTCTACAACGCCGTCGAATCCGAGTACGGCGTGCCGGACACCGGCGTCCTCAGCGTCATCGGGCTGGGGATGATCGGGCCGACGATCCTGGCCCACGCCCAGCCGCACGTCAAGGACCGCTGGCTGCCCGAGATGTACCGGGGCGACGCCATCGCCTGCCAGCTGTTCAGCGAGCCCGAGGCGGGCTCCGACCTGGCGAGCGTGCAGACCCGCGCCGTCCGGGACGGCGACGCGTGGATCCTCGGCGGCCAGAAGGTGTGGACCTCGGTGGCGCACCACAGCCGGATCGGGCTGGCGCTGGCCCGCACGAATCCCGACGCCCCCAAGCACAGGGGCATCACCGCGTTCCTGGTCGACATGACGCTTCCGGGCGTCGAGGTGCGCCCGCTGCGCCAGATGACCGGCGGGTCCGACTTCAACGAGGTGTTCCTCAACGAGGTGCGGGTGCCGGACGATCACCGGCTGGGCGAGGTCGACGGCGGGTGGACGGTGGCGCTCACCACGCTCATGAACGAGCGCGCCACCGTCGGCGGCGACGACGGCGGGCCCGCCGCGGCGGCGCTGTCGCCGGAGCGGCTGGCCGCGGTGATGCGCGCGACCTGGACGCTGGACGACCACGGCGTCCGGGCCCGGGTGGCCGAGCTGCTGGCGGACGTGATGGCCACCGAGCACCTCAACGCGCGGGCGAGGCGGGCGATGCGCGCCGGCGTGGCCCCCGGCCCGGAGATGTCGGTGTCCAAGCTGATGTACGCCCAGAACCTCACCCGGGCCGCGCATCTGGTCACCGACGTGTTCGGTCCCCGCGCCATCGCCGACTCGGGCGAGTGGGGCACCTACGCGTGGTCGGAGCTGCTGCTGGCCACGCCCGCCCTGCGCATCCTCGGAGGAACCGAAGAGATCATGAAGAACATCCTCGCCGAGCGGGTGCTCGGCCTTCCCAAGGAGCCGGGCATCGACACCAGGTCCCCGTTCCGCGAGCTGCGCCGGTCCGGAGCGGAGAAGGGCACGTCATGACGGACGTCGTGGAGCTCTCCGAGACGGAGCTGGACGAGCTGCGGTCCGCGGTCCGGTCCTTCCTCGAGGCCAAGTCGCCGGAGGAGGCCGTCCGCAAGACGATGGAGAGCGAACCCCGGTACGACCCCCAGGTGTGGGCGCAGATGGCCGAGCAGCTCCGCCTGCCCGGGCTCGCCATCCCCGAGGAGTACGGGGGCGACGGGTTCGGCCAGGTCGCCCTGGGCGCGGTGCTGGAGGAGATGGGCCGGGCCCTGGTCTGCTCGCCGTTCTTCGCGACCGTGGTGCTGGCCGCGCGGGCGCTGCTGGCCTCGGGAGACTCCGACGCGTGCGCCCGCCACCTCCCCGGGATCGCCGCGGGGACGACGACGGCCGCGCTGGCGGTCGCCGAGCGCACCGGTGCCTGGGACCCGGTGCAGATCACCACCAGGGCCGTCCGCCGGAGCGAGGCCCCCTCCGGTGGCTGGGAACTGACCGGCACGAAGTCGTTCGTGATCGACGGCGCGTCGGCCGACCTGCTGCTGGTGATCGCGCGCACCACGGCCGGGCCGTCCCTCTTCACGGTCGACCGCGGGGCCCCCGGCTTGACGGCGGAGCCGATGGAGACGCTGGACGCGACCAGGGCCATGGCCAGGCTCCGGCTCGACGGCACCCCCGCCACGCCGGTGGGCACCGACGGCGCGGGAGGCCGGCTGATGGCCCGCGTCCTCGACTTCGCGGCCCTGGGACTCGCCGCCGAGCAGACCGGCGGCGCCGCGCGGTGCCTGGAGAGCAGCACCGCCTACGCCGGCACCCGTGTCCAGTTCGGCCGCCTCATCGGCAGCTTCCAGGCGGTCAAGCACAAGTGCGCCGACATGCTGGTCCAGCTCGAACTGGCCCGGGCCGCCGCACGGGAGGCCGCGCGGCTCGCCGACCTGGGGGACGAGGGGTTCGCCGTGGCGGCCGCCGCCGCCCATCTGACCTGCTCCCGCGCGTACATGTTCGCCGCGACGGAGAACATCCAGGTCCACGGTGGCATCGGCTTCACCTGGGAGCACCCCGCCCACCTGTACTTCCGCCGGGCCAAGTCCTCACAGCTGCTGTTCGGAGGGCCGTCCGCGTCCCACGAACGCCTCCTGGAGAGGCTCGGGATCTGACCCGGCGAGCTCCCCATGGCGTGTCCCAGAGCGTCGACCGGAAACGACGCGGCCCCGGACGGCGTCTCCGCGCCGTGTCCGGGGCCGTGCCCGTTCATGTCCTGCTCAGCCGAAGATCACGCGGGGGTCGTCGCTTCCGCACGCGCAGCGATCCGTGAGCACACGGCCCACCACGTCGAGAGCGATCTCCTGCCGCCCGGTCGCGCGCCGCTCGGAGGCGGCGGCCACGGCGAGGGCGCCGTCCCGTTCCACCACCTCCCATGCCGCGCCGTTGACGTGGGCGCCCGAACGCTCCGCGCACTCGACGGCCAGCGCCGGCCCCAGCGGAGCCATGATCCCGGCCGGCACGCCGGCCTCGCGCAGCCGCTCGGCCGCTCCGGGGCGGGCCAGGACGACGGGGGTGCCGCGGAAGAGGTCACCGATCATGGCCTGACCGCTCAGCGCCTCGAGGGTGTCGGCGGAGAGCCCCAGCACCGCCCGCAGCTCCAGCTCGCGCTGGAAGACCCGGGTACGGGTGTGGTCCCAGCCCATGGCCTCCGCCGTCCCGTAGGTCACTCCGAGATCGCGCAGCGCCTCGATGACCGGCTGGAACCAGACCCCCTCGTGCCCCGAGAAGGTGATGAGGGCGTGGTGGCCGCGTTCGAGGCCCAGGGCCCGCAGCCGCTCCTGCGTCCAGGCCGCGTCGCGGGCGAGATCGTCCCACGTGACCTCGTACTCGGTGATCCCGTCCGGCCGGCTGACGGGGACGATGTAGGCGGTGGCCGGGTGGTCGAGCAGGCAGGCGCGGGCGAGGGTGTCCTTGCGCACCATCACTTCTTCACCACCCTCGGGAACTTGGCCACGCTCCGCACGGTCGACATCAGGTCCTCCTCGGTATGCAGTTCCAGCCGCGCCTCGACACCGGTCCGCTCGCCGATGCCCGCGCGCAGGCGTTCGGCGAGGTCGCCGGTGTCCGCGGTGACCGAGGGGTCGTAGCCCACCCGGACGTGCAGCCGATCCACTTCGCGCGAGGGCCGGACGATCTGGAACACCCCGGCCGCGGTCTCCGGCTCGGCCTCCACGGCCTGCCACACGTCGCGCAGCACCACCGGCCTCCCCTGGACGAGGGTCTCGTCACCGCGCCGGCCGGCCACCCACATGCGCGCGTGCGTGCGCCCGCACGCGCAGCCGTCCCGGCTGAGGCGCACCAGGTCCTCGCTGCGGTATCTGATGAGCGGTGCGGCCCGGTTGTCCAGGTCGGTGGCGACCAGCTCGCCCATCGCCCCGTCCGCCACCGGCTCGGTGGTCGCGGGGTCGAGGCACTCGGCGAAGACCGTGTCCTCCCACAGGTGGAAGCCGTCGTGCTCACGGCACTCCCAGGCGGTGCCGGTGTCGGCCGCGCTCGTGTACTCGTACAGCTCGATGCCCCACTCGTCCTGGACCTTCCGCCGCATCCGGGGGCTGATCGGCTGCCCGGCGCACGCGGCGCCCTTCAGCGACGAGAAGATGTCCTTCAGGTCGTACTTGTCCGCCAGATGCTCCAGCTCGACCAGCTGGGGGTACATGAGCTGGATGTAGGCGGGCCGGTAGCGCCGCACCGCCTCCAGGACCTCCGGCATGCGCCCGAACCAGGTGTCCACGGAGACCACCACCGCGCCGAGGGCGTGGTAGCCGTAGTCCATGAGGTTCCGGAAGGTCCCCGGAGGGCTCAGCACCCGGTCGCCCGGCCGCAGTCCCAGCTCCCACAGGTCGCGCAGCTGGGCGGTGACCAGGGGCGGGGCGCCGTCCCAGATCTCCGCGAAGAACTCCGGATCACCGGTGGTGCCCGAGCTGGAGGTGATCGAGGTCAGCTCCGCGGGGGGCACGCACATCAGCCCGCCGTAGGCGTCTCCGGTGCGCGCCCGGTACTCGCGCACCATGTCCTTGTCGAAGGTCGGGACGCGCTCCTGGAAGTCCTCCAGGGACTTGACGTCCCGCGGGTGCACGCCCTGGGAGTCCCACAGCTCCCGGTAGAAGGACGAGTTCTCGTAGGCGACGGGAAGCAGCTCGAGGATGCGCCGTTCCTGCACCTCCCGGAGCGCCTCCCGGGGCATCGTCTCCACCTCGGGCTCGAGATATCTGTCATCCGGCATATGCCCTCCTCGTTCTGGGCTCGGGGAAGCTGGCTCCGAGTGGGCCCCGGGCGCCCGCGGGGCGGCACCGGTCACGGCCTGAGGAGCGTCGCGCGGCGCGGGGCGTCGCTGATGTGATCTACGACACCGGAATCATCGCCCGAATCGTCGAATCAGTCAACTGATTCAGCGAAATGTTTTCAGCTGCCCGCATCCCGGCCCACCTCGACGTTCCCCGGCCGCCATGTCGCGGCGAGCAGCACCAGCGCGCCGAGCACCCCGGCGCCCACCGCGATCGCCGCCCCCGGCCCGCCGTCCAGGGCGTCGTCGACACCGATCAGCCGGTCGGCCGAGAACCGCCCCCGGACCGAGCAGGGCGAGTGCGGCACTGGCCGCGGCCAGGACGAGCACGTACTCGTACCCGTCCTTGAACACGAAGAAGCCGTTCCCGCGGTGCGCCGTGACCCCCGCGACCACCATCGTCCCGATCACGAAGGCGCAGGCCAGCGGGGTGAGGAGCCCGGCCACCAGGGCGGCGCCCGCCGCGATCTCGCCGGCACCGCTCAGCAGCGCGTGCAGCCGCGGAGGGCGCATCCCCAGCGATCCGAACCAGCGGGCCGTGCCGGCGAGCCCGCCCCCTCCCCACAGATGGTTGCATCCGTGGGCCACCATGGTCACGCCCACGACCACCCGCACCAGCAGGGCCGCCACATCCACCGACGCCATCCGCCGTCACCTCCGCCTTCGAGCTCTCCACTTGGGCCCTGAACGCTAGCAAGTTTTATTTATATAGCTATATTGGAGGAACCTGTCCCTGCTAGCGAGAGGACGGCCGATGAGCGGCGCACTCCCCTACCAGATGATCGACTTCGACACCCACTCGTACGAGACCACGGACTGCTTCACCCGCTTCATGCCGAAGGACAGGCTCGACACCGCCGTGCAGCTGGTGAAGACCGCCTCCGGGGACCAGGTCCTGCTCGCCAACCACCGGGTCATCAACGCGCTGGAGCACAAGAACCTGGACAAGGCCTACATCCCCGGCTCCCTGGCCGAGATGCTCCGGCAGCGCTCCCAGGGGGACGAGGCCGACGCCGAGCGGTTCTTCGAGGACTTCAGGGACGAGTACCTCGACCGGGACGCCCGCCTCGCCACGATGGACGAGCAGGAGATCGAGCGGGCCCTGATGTACCCCGGCGGCTGGGGCCTGCTCGCCGAGGCCTACCTCGACGGCGTCGAGCCCCTGTACGACAACCTGCGCTCGTTCAACCGGTGGATGAACGAGGACTGGGGCTTCGCCTACAAGGACCGCATCTACGCGCCGGCCATGCTCTCGCTGCGCGACCTCGACCACGCCGTGGCCGAGCTGGAGGCCGTGCTCGACGCCGGGGCCAGGTTCATCATGATCCCGGCCGGCCCCGCCTACGGCCGCTCCCCCGGCGACCCCTACTTCGACCCGTTCTGGGCGCGCGTGAACGAGGCGAAGGCCAACATCGCCTTCCACATCTCCGAGTTCCACTACCAGGCCAACGTCGCCTCGCACTGGGGCTGGGGCCTGGTCCCGCCCTTCCAGTTCTCCGCCTGGCAGTGGCAGAACACCTACGGCGAGCGGCCCATCACCGACACCCTCTCCGCCCTGATCTTCGACAACCTCTTCGGCCGCCACCCCAACATCAACGTCGTCGTCAGCGAGTTCGGCGCCGAGTGGGTGCCGCACTTCCTCAAGCACATGGACAAGAGCCGCGGCATGGGCCGCAACGGCGTCTGGCTGGGCGGCCAGCTCGCCGAACGGCCGAGCCGCGTCTTCCACCGGCACGTCAAGGTCGTCCCCTACCCCGAGGACGACGTCATCGCTCTCGCCGACCGGCTCGGCACGGTGGACTCGCTGGTCATGGGCTCGGACTGGCCCCACGCCGAGGGGCTGGCGAACCCGCGGGACTACTTCGCGAAGGTCACCGACCTCGGCGAGGAGAACCGCAGGAAGTTCCTGCGCGACAACGCGCTGCCCCTGCTCACCTCCTGAGCGGCCGAGCGACGGGGGCGGGGCCTCCCGCCGCGACGAGAAGCCGTTCCACCCGCGAGAACATCGGCACCGGGTGGAACGGCGATCCCGGATCACATCAGGGGAAGCATGCCCAGCACCGTCGCGGCCGTGGAGCCCGCGTCGACCGGCAGCGTCGCGGCCGTGATCCAGCCGCTCTCGTCGCCGGCCAGGAAGAGCGCCGCCCAGGCGATGTCCCACGCGCAGCCCTCGACCTGCAGCAGGTTCGCCTTGCGCCGCGTCTCGCGCGCCTCGTCCCCGCCGCGGTCGCCGATCGGGGTGTGCAGGTGACCGGGCACCAGGCAGTTCACCCGTATCCCGAAGCGGCCCCACGCATAGGCGAGGTCCGCGGTCAGCGCGATCACTCCCGCCTTCGAGGCGCCGTAGGCGCCGCTGCCGAAGGCGCGGACGGCGGCGGCCGAGGAGACGTTGACGATGGAGCCGCCGCCGGACGCCCGCAGGTGCGGTAGCGCGGCGCGGCACGTGAGCATCGTGCCGCGCAGGTTGACCTCGACGACGCGGTCCCACTCGCGCGTGTCCGGGGCGTCCACGGCGCCGCCGGTGATGCCGGTGTTGTTGACCAGCACGTCCAGCCGTCCGGCCTCGGCCACGAGGGACCGCGCGGCCCGCTCGACCTCCTCTTCACTGGTCACGTCCGCGACGAGCGGTAGCGCGCGCCCGCCCTGCCGGCCGATGAGGGCGCAGGTCCATTCGGCGCGCTCGGCGGAGACGTCCATCACGCCCACGGTGGCCCCCTGGGCGGCGAAGAGGAGCGCGGTGGCGGCCCCCGTGCCGAGGAAGTCGGGATCCGGCCCGCCACCCCCGCCCGCCACCAGCGCGGTACGCCCGCGCAGCCGGTCCCCGCGCAGCGGCAGCGCCGCGGCCCTGCTGCGCCTCCGGTCCGCATCCGAATCGTTCACGACGGCCTCCCAGGGTCCGCAACGCGTGGAATGAACGCATACAGCTTAAATATATAACGAATCTCTTTACTTGCTCTTGTTGTACTGTTACCTTCCTCACACGCGTCTGGTTCACCACCGAACGCGCCTTGGAGCGATCTTCGGGGCCGCCGTCCCTTCCTTCCGCGCTCGGCCCCACCTATGAGGAGACGTCTGATGACCAGACCATTTCGCCTGCTCGGAACCGCCTGCCTCGGCGCCGCGGCGCTCGTCCTCGCCGGCTGCGGCGACGGCGGCGACGGCGCGGCGAGCGAGACCGTCAACCCGGCCCTCACCAAGCCGGAGATCAAGATCGGGCTGATCGTGTCGCGGACCGGGGCCAGCTCCTCCTCGAGCAAGAGCGGCGCCGACGCGGCCCTGGCCTGGCAGCGCTGGATCAACGCCGGCGACGGCATCGCCGGGCACCCGGTCAAGGTGATCGTCAAGGACGAGAAGAGCGACGGCGCCAGCGCGACCGCCGCCGCCAAGGACCTCCTGGCCGACCCGCAGGTGCTGTCGATCACCACCGAGGCCGCCAACACCGAGCACCAGGTGGCGGCCGCGCTCGGCGGCAAGGACGTCCCCGTCATCGGCGCGACCGGCTACCAGACCAAGATCTGGACCGGGTACCCGAACTACTTCCCCACCACGCCGCAGGCGTTCCCCGGCACCGTGCTCGTCCAGTTCGCCGCGGCCAAGGCGGTCGGCGCCACCAAGTGGGCCTCCGTCTACTGCGCCGAGGTCGCCGCCTGCAAGGAGGCCACCACGCTGCACGGACCGGCCGCCAAGCAGTTCGGCCTGCAGCTCTCCGGGTCGGTGGCGGTGTCGACGACGGCCCCCAACTACACGGCCGAGTGCCTGCGGCTCAAGAACCAGGGCACCGACTTCATCCAGATCGCGGTCGCCCCCGCGGCGGGCCGCAAGCTCATCTCCGACTGCCTCGCCCAGGGCTACAAGGGGTACTTCGGGGCCTCGGCCGGCACGGTCAACGCCGAGCTCACCAAGGCGCCGAACGTCAAGCTCGCCGGCGGGATCCAGGGCTTCCCCTGGTGGGCCGAGGACCAGCCGGTCAAGCAGTTCCGCGACCTCATGAAGAAGCACGCCCCCGACGCCGACTTCGAGACCCCCGCCGCCACCAGTGTCTGGGCGGCTCTCGAGGTGACCCGCAAGGCCGCCGCGGGCATCGGCGACCAGCCGACCCGCAAGGACATCATCGCCGGGCTGCACAAGCTCAAGGACGAGGACCTCGGCGGCCTGCTGCCGCAGAGGCTGACCTACGCCGAGGGCGAGAACGGGCCCGCCATCAACTGCCTGTGGATGTACAAGATGGAGAACGGCGAGTTCACCAGCACCTCGCTCTCGGGCACGTCCGGCAACAGCGTCACCGGCGGCACGCTCAAGACCGACTGCATGAGCGCCCCGGCGACCGGCTGAGGCCGAGATGCAGGAACTGATTCCCTTCCTCGTCAGCGGCCTGGCGATCGGCGCCGTCTACGGCCTGATCGGCACCGGGCTGGTCGTGACCTACAAGACGTCCGGGATCTTCAACTTCGGCCATGGCGCGCTGGCCACCGTCGCGGCCTACCTCTTCTACTGGCTGCACATCGACCAGGGCCTCGGCTGGCAGGTGTCGGCGGCCGTGACCGTGCTGCTGGCCGGTCCCCTGATGGGGCTGGTCATGGAGCTGATCGCGCGGCGGCTGGCCCCGCAGCGGGTGCCCATGAAGATCGTCGGCACCGCGGGGCTGATCCTCCTGGTCCAGGGCCTTGGAACGATCAAGTACGGCCCGGACCCCATCAGCGTGGAGAGCTTCCTGCCGAAGGCCGAGGAGTCCTTCGCCCTCGGGTCGGTCAACGTGCACTACAAGTACGTGTTCACCGCGGCGATCGCGGTGGCCGCCGTCGGCGCGCTGTGGGCCCTGTTCCGGTTCACCCGGACCGGGCTGGCGATGCGCGCCGTGGTGGACGACCCCGACCTCCTGGACGTCAAGGGCATCGACCCGGTGCGGGTCCGGCGGATCGCCTGGCTCATCGGCTCGACCTTCGCCGCGCTGTCGGGCGTGCTGCTGCTGCCCCTGGTGGGGCTGGAGCCGATCGCCCTGACGTTCCTGGTGGTCACCGCGTTCGGCGCCGCCGCCATCGGCGCGTTCACCAACATCCCGCTGACGCTGCTGGGCGGGCTCGCGCTCGGCGTGGCCAGTGACATCACCAAGAACTACCTGCTCGACGTGACCTGGCTGTCGGGCGTCCCCTCCAGCCTGCCCTTCCTCATCCTGGTCGCGGTGCTGCTGCTCACCCCCAAGCGCAGGCTCAGGCCGCCGTCCATCGTCGAGCACCGCCCGCCGCCGCAGTGGCAGGCGCCCGGCCGGGTGCGGCTGGCCACGGCGGTCGTGGTGGTGGCCCTGCTGGCGACGGTCCCCCTCTTCGCCGGCACGAAGCTGACCTTCTACATCGTCGGGCTCACCCAGGTCGTGATGTTCCTGTCGCTCGGCCTGCTGGTGCGCACCTCGGGCCAGGTCTCGCTGTGCCACGCGGCCTTCGGCGCGATCGGCGCGGTCGCCTTCTCCCAGTTGGCCGTGGACCACGGCCTGCCATGGCTGGTGGCACTGCTGCTGGGCGCGCTGATCGTGGTCCCGGTCGGGGCGCTCGTCGCGCTGCCCGCGATCCGGCTGTCGGGCCTGTTCCTGGCGCTGGCGACGCTGGGGTTCGGGATCATGGTGGAGCGGCTGTTCTACCCGCTGAACTGGATGTTCACCCCGCTGAGCAACGGCCGGGAGATGCCCCGGCCGTCGTTCGCCGAGGACGACCGGGCGTTCTACTACTTCGTCCTCGCGCTGGTGGTGGTGATCGCCGCCGCCGCCGTCGCCGTGGAGCGCGCTCGGCTGGGCCGCATGCTGCGCGGCATGGCCGAGGCACCGGTGGCGGTGTCCACGGCGGGCCTGAGCACCAACGTCACCAAGCTGCTCGTCTTCTGCCTCTCCGCCTTCGTCGCGGGGATCTCCGGCATCCTCTACGGGGCGACGCTGCACTCGGCGGGGACGACCGACGTGCACTACACCTCGTTCCACTCGATCATCCTGCTGGCGATGCTGGCGCTGGCGCCGTTCGGCGGGCCGTGGTACGCGATCTTCGTCGGGATGACCGCGATCCTCCCCGGCTACTTCCCCGGCGCGGACACCGGCTACTGGCTCAACGCCGCGTTCGGGCTGTTCGCCGTCCAGGTCGCGATGGCGGGCGGCACACCGCCCGCCCCCGAGCGGCTTCGCGACGCCCTGGAACGCCTGGGCGGGAGACGTCGCACCGCCGCCGAGGCCCCCGGCGACGGCGCCCCCGTCCGGGAGACCGCGCCGGCCGCCGCCCGGCCGGGCGAGGGGTTCCGGGTCCGCGGGCTGACGGTGCGCTTCGGCGGCGTCACCGCCGTCGACGCGGTCGGCCTGCACGCGCCCACCGGGCGGATCACCGGCCTGATCGGCCCGAACGGCGCGGGCAAGACCACCCTGTTCAACGCCGGCACCGGCCTCATCAGACCGGACTCGGGGAAGATCACCATGCACGGCCGGGACGTCACCCGGATGCCGCCGGCCGCCCGCGGGCGCGCCGGGATCGGCCGCACCTTCCAGATCATGAACCTGTGCGACTCGCTCACCGTCGCCGACAACGTCGCGCTCGGCCACGAGAGCGCCCTGGCCGGCGCCCGCCCGTGGTCGCAGCTGGCGGCGCCGCGCGCCCAGCGGCGGCGGACCCGCGCCGCCGCCGGCGAGGCGATGCGGCTGTGCGGCATCGCCCGCCTGGCCGACCGCCAGGCCGGGGAGCTGTCCACCGGCGAGCGCCGCCTCGTCGAACTCGCGCGCTGCCTGGCGGGCCGGTTCGACGTGCTGCTGCTGGACGAGCCGTCCTCCGGCCTCGACCAGGAGGAGACGGCCCGTTTCGCCGAGGTGCTCCAGAAGGTCGTCCGCGAACGCGGTGTCGGGATCCTCCTGGTCGAACATGACATGTCCCTCGTGATGCGCGTGTGCTCCCACATCCATGTCCTGGACTTCGGACAGATGCTGTTCGAAGGCGACCCGGACGCGGTCCGGTCCTCGGAGCTGGTGCGCTCGGCGTACCTGGGCGAGGGCGAGATCGGGAGCGTCGACAACGTTCAGGAGGCCCAGCGATGAGCGGCACCGCGACCGGCGGCACGACCGGCGACGCCACGGGCGGCGCGACCGCGCCCGCGGCGCTCTCGCTGCACGACGTGCGCGCGGGCTACGAGGAGACCATGGTGCTGCACGGAGTCTCGCTGACCGTGCCGAAAGGGGCGGTGGTCGCCCTGCTCGGAGCCAACGGCGCCGGCAAGTCGACCCTGCTGCGGACCGCCGCCGGGCTGAACCGCGTCCAGGCGGGCGGGATCGAGCTGCTCGGCGAGGACATCAGCAGGCTGCCCGCCCACCGGCGCACCGAACGGGGGCTGTGCTTCGTCCCCGAAGGGCGCGGCATCTTCCGCAGCCTCACGGTGCGGGAGAACCTCGCGCTCCAGGCCGCGCCCCGCGACAGGGCCACCGCGATCGAGCGGGCGGTCGAGGCGTTCCCCGCGCTGTCGGGCCGCCTCGACCAGACCGCGGGAACCCTCAGCGGAGGCCAGCAGCAGATGCTGGCCATGTCCCAGGCGCTCCTGCGCGACCCCGCGGTGGTGCTGGTGGACGAGGCGTCGCTCGGCCTGGCCCCCGTGATCGTCGACGAGGTGTTCGCGTTCCTGGAGGGCCTCGCGGCACGGGGGGTGGCCCTGCTGATCGTGGACCAGTTCGCCCAGCGGGTGCTGCACATCGCGACACACGCCTACGTGCTGCGGCGCGGCCGGATCGGCTACGACGGCGAGCCCGGCGAGCTCCTCCAGGGCGACATCTTCGCCAGCTACATCGGCGCCTAGAACCACGGCGGGGCCGTGCCCGGGACACCCGGGCACGGCCCCGCCTCATGCCCTCGAAGGACCTCGGCGACCGCGTCCTAGGGGACGGTGTCGCGCAGGACGCGGCGGAGGACCTTGCCGTTGGCGTTGCGCGGCAGGTCGGTGACGACGTGCCAGTACGCGGGCACCTTGAACCCGGACAGTTCGGCGCGGACGAAGGTCCTCAGCCGCTCGGGGTCCGGCGGCGCGCCCGGATCGGCCGGCACGACGAAGGCGGCGACCGTCTGGCCGAGCCGCGGGTCCGGCACGCCGACGACCGCGACGTCGGCGACCTCCGGGTGCGCCGCGAGTACGGTCTCCACCTCCAGCGGATGCACGTTCTCACCGCCTCGGATGATCATGTCGCTGCGCCGGCCGGAGAGGTACAGGTAGCCGTCCGGGGCGACCCGGCCCAGGTCCCCGCTGTGCAGCCAGCCCTCGCCGTCCAGCACGAACAGGTGGTCGCCCCGCGCGTGCACCTCGCCGATGCCGTCGGCCCCGGGCCTGTCGATGCGCAGTTCGACGCCGGGAGCGGCCCGGCCGACCGACAGCAGCAGTTCCTCGCGCCCCGCCACCGCCGCACGATGGTCGTCGGGCGTCAGCACCGACATCGGCGAGCCCTCGGTCTGCCCGAACATGTTGAGCATGCGGACCCCGGGCACCGCGGCGTACGTCGCCCTCAGCGTGTCCGGGCGGATGGGGGCGCCGCCGTACTGCAGGACCCGCCAGCGCGCGGGGCCGAGCTCCCCGGCGGCCAGGAGCATCTCCAGCATGGAGGGCACCATGCTGGTGTGCGTGGCGCCTCTCTCGCACAGGAGGCGCCAGCCCTCGACGGTGAACCGCGGAATCCCGGTCATGCGGGCCCCCGCGCCCAGCGCGACCACGACGTTCCCCAGTCCGGAGAGATGGTGGAAGGGCGCGCTCCCCCCGTAGAGGCTGTCGGGGCCCAGTTCGCACAGCGCCCCGTTCACCCTCGCGCGGGCCGCCAGGCGCCATTGGGGCATGGGCACGGCCTTGGGCGCGCCCGTGGTGCCGGAGGTGTGCAGGACGATCGCGATGTCCTCCGGCCGGGCGGCCAGCGGGCGCTCCCCCGGTTCGAACGGCGGCAGCGGCACGAGGCGGCGCCCGGTCCGTTCCGCCACCTCGCGTCCCAGCTCCGCGTACTCCGGCTGGGCGAGCACCACCGGTGCGTCGAGGCCCGCGACCACGGTCGCGACCTCGCTCGCCGTCATCCGCGTCCCCAGGGGGGCGATCGGGTGGCCGGCGCCCGCGCCCGCGATGACCAGGGCGAGGGCCTCGGGCGAGGACGCGACGAGCGCGGGCACCGGGGCGCCCTCCGGCAGGTCGAGCGAGTCCAGCCAGCCGGCCGCCCCGGCGGCGCGGTCCAGAAGCTCGCGGCCGCTCCAGGTCGCGTCGCCGTACACGGCGGCGGGCCGGCCGTGGTCGTAGGCCGCGGCCACCATCTCCGACCAGGTGACCTCGCGCGGTCTGGCCGCGGCCGCCGCGCGCTCAGCATCGATCAACGCTTCCTCCATGTCGCCGTCGCGGGGGACGGATCAGTGGGCACGGCGGTGGAGCCCCTCCTGGAGCACCGTCGCGACGAGGCGTCCGGCCCGGTCGCTGATGCGGGCGTGGGCGAGGGAACGGCCGCCGCTGCTGCTCAGCGGGTCGCACTCCATCAGCAGCCACTCCTCCACCCGCGCCGGCCTGTGAAACCAGACCGTGTGGTCGAGGCTGATGCCGATGACGTCGTGGGGCAGCGACGAACCGGGCGGGCGGGCGTCCATGACGACCCCGAGATCGGAGATGTAGGCCAGCGCGGCGATCTGCCACAGCGGGTCGTCCGGGACGGCGGCGCGGTGGCGCAGCCAGAGGGGATGCAGCGGGACGAACCCGTCCGCCCGGGGAGCGGCGAAATGCCGGATCTCGAAGGGGTGCCCCACATCGCTCAAACGCTGTGTCGGCAGAGTCCGGACCACCGCGCCGGGATCGGCGGCCGGCACCTCCGCGTGCCAGTCGTCCCCCGCCTCGGGGGTGTGCAGGGAGGCGGTCATGACGAAGAGGGTCCGTCCTCCCTGGGCCACCTCCACCTCACGGACGGCGAAGGCGCGACCGTCGCGTACGCGGCGCACACTGATGTCCAGAAAGGGGTGATCAGTCCCCCGCCTCAGAAAGTGGGCGTGCAGCGAGTGCGGGATCTGCCCGGGAGCGGCGGTGCGCCCGGCGGCGAGCACGGCCACGGCGGCGACGAGACCGCCGAAGACCGTCCTGCGGCTGGTCAGGGTCGCCGGCGCCCGGAAGGCGTCCGGCCCGGTGGGCTCCACGCTCAGCAGCGACCGCAGATCCCGCCATGCCCCTTCCCGCCCGGGTATGGCCACGGCGCTCCCGGGCGGGCCGGAAGGACTGTTCACAGTGGTCACCTTCGTCCTCTCGGCGTTCAACCGGGCAGGAAGGGGTCTCGGGTGGCCTCCTCCGGATCGAAGTCCGGGGGCAGTCCTTCGAACTTCGGGGGACGCTTCTGGGTGAAGCTCTCCACGCCCTCCCGGAAGTCCGGGGAGCCCGCGAAGTACTCCATCGCCGAGTAGCTGCGCCCCAGCGCACCGGTGAAGTCGCGGTCGAGGTCGCCGTACACCTGGTGCCGGACGACGGCCATCGCGCGCGGAGAGCAGTTGCGGGCGATGTCGCGGGCGTAGGCGCGGGCGGCGTCCAGGAGCTCGCCGGGCTCCACGACCCGGCTGACCAGTCCCAGGGCCTTGGCCTCGTCGGCGTCGAACGTTCGTCCCGACAGCAGCAGGTCGAGCGCGTTCTCCAACCCGACGAGCCTGGGCAGCACGTAGGGCAGGTTGTACTCGCCCGCCAGCCCGCGCCGCGTGAAGGCGGTGGTGAACCGGGCTCCGCGGGCCGCGAACCGCACGTCGCAGATCAGCGCCTGGATCAGGCCGATGCCCGCGCATCCGCCGTTGATGGCGGCGATCATGGGTTTGGGCAGCAGCCGCCGGCTGTACATGGGACTGCGGCCCTCCAGGTGCAGGCCCTCGCCCGGTCGGGAGTTCTGCTCCAGCCGCTGCATGTCCATGCCGGGGCAGAACGCCCTGCCCGCACCCGTGACGATCACGACGCGCACCCGCGGGTCCGCCGCCGCCCGGTCCAGCAACTCGAAGAACCGCGCCTCCATGGGCACATTCCAGGCGTTCTTGCGCTCCGGCCTGTTGAAGGTGAGGGTGGCCACCCCCTCCTCGTCCACGTCGTACAGGACCAGGTCCGTGTCGGGCCGGTCGACGGCTTGCTCGGACATCACACGCTCCTCATGTCGTTCAACTCGGGATCCGCCGGCCCAGGCCGGGCCGCTCGCCGGACACGCTCAGCACGACCTGGCCGCGGGCGCACACGACCCCGTCGGCGCGGCGGACCTCGACCTCGCTGAAGTGGATGCGCCCTCCGCGCCGCACGCAGCGGGCGTGGGCGACCACCTCGGGTCCGGGCGCCGGGGCGAGGTACTGGATCGACAGTGAGACGGTGCTGAGCCGGCTGCCCCTGGCGAAGTCGTGCCCGGCCATGACGGCGCCGCCCCCGGCGGTGTCGATCAAGGCGGAGAGCAGGCCGCCGTGGAAGACGCCGTCGTGCGCGCTCAGGCGCTCGGCGAAGGGGAGCGCCATCTCGACCCCGTCGGGGTCCCATCGCCGCACGCTCATGCCGCAGTCCCGGTTGAACTCGACTCCGCGTTCCCAGTGCTCGCGGAACCACGCGCGCATGTCCTGCTGCTCCCGCTCGCCGAGCGGGTCGGGCCTGGTGACGGTCATCCGTCGTCCTTCCATGTTCGTGGCGGGGAGGTCACGCGCCGGGCTCGGCACCGACCAGGGAGACGAAGGAGACGCATTCGCCCGGGGCGCCGCCCAGGTTGTGGGTGAGGGCGAGCCGGCGCCCTTCGGCGAGGGACGCGATCCGGCGGTCGGCCGGGGCCTCGCCGCGCAGCTGCAGCCACGCCTCGAACATCATCCGCAGCCCGGACGCGCCGATCGGGTGCCCGAACGCCTTGAGCCCCCCGTCGGGATTGACCGGGAGGTCGCCGTCGAGGTCGAAGGCGCCGGACAGCACGTCCTTCCAGCCCTGGCCGCGCTCGGAGAACCCGAGGTCCTCCATCAGCACCAGCTCGGTGGGCGTGAAACAGTCGTGCACCTCGGCCATCGCGATCTGCGCCCGCGGGTCGGTCACGCCCGCCTGCCGGTACGCGTCCCGCGCCGAGGCCACCACCTCGGGGAACGTGGTGAAGTCGTAGCCGGGGTCGCTGCTGCCGGTGGCCGCCCCCGCCACGAAGGACAGGGCCTTCACGTAGATCGGCCTGTCGGTGTAGCGGTGGGCGTCCTCGGCGCGCACCACGATCGCCGCCGCCGACCCGTCCGAGACTCCGGAGCAGTCGAACACTCCCAGCATGCCCGCCAAGGCAGGGGCCGACTTGATGCGCTCGATCGGCACTTCCTTGCGGAACTGGGCCCTTTCGTTGCGCGCGCCGTTCACATGGTTCTTCCACGCGATCCGCGCCAGCACGTCCTTCAGTTCGGCGATGTCGACGCCGTACCGCTGCGCGTACGCGGGCGCCAGGAGGCTGAAGGAGGCCGGGGCCGTCATGTCGTTCATGCCGACGGTGCCGTCGTCGGGCACGGGAGCCCCGCTCAGGCCGGAGAAGCCGGAGTCCTTGAGCTTCTCCACGCCCACCGCCATCGCCATGTCATAGGCGCCCGACGCCACCGCGTAGCACGCCTGGCGCAGCGCCTCCGAGCCCGTGGCGCAGAAGTTCTCGACGCGGGTCACCGGCTTGTCGCCGATGCGCAGAGCCCGGCTGAGCGTCAGTCCCGAGGAGCCCGACCCCTGCGTGCCGAGCCAGAACGCGTCGACCTCGGCCAGGGTGACGCCCGCCGATTCCGCCGCCGCGGTGGTGGACTCCACCAGCATGGTGTCCACCGACCTGTCCCAGTGCTCACCGAAGGCGGTGCAGCCCATGCCGACGATCGCGACGCGATCCCGGATGCCGTTCGATCCCACCGGTGTCCTCCTCAGCCTCGTGCGGCGCCGCGGCGCACGGGCCGGGCCTTCCAGAAGTAGTTGTGCACGCCCCGCGCCGTCCGGGTGCGCCGGAACGACATCTCCACCCGGTCCCCGATCCGGAGCGAGCCGGGATCGGCGTCGGCCAGCTCGCACCGCATCCGGCCGCCGCCGTCGAAGTCCACGACGGCCATGACCGTCGGAGGGCTGAGCGAGTACGCCAGATGGTCGATGGTGAAGGTCGCGACCGTCCCGGCCGTGTCGGCCATGGGCTCGGGATCCATCGGCCCCACATGCCGGCATTCGCGGCAGACGTCGGCGGGCGGGAGGTGGCGCGTGCCGCAGACCTGGCACCGGCCCGCCACGAAGGCGTACTTCCACTCGGCCGAGCGCAGCATGGGCGGCGCGTAGGGCGGTTCGGGGTCGGGCCGGCGGGGCGGTTCCCGGTCGAGGAGGCCCCGCCAGGTCAGGAACGTCGTGTAGGTGAGCGAGTCGTCCCCGGCGGCGATCTGCTCGGCGACCGCGGGCTCCGTCCTGCGTCCGGCCAGTGCCCCGGTGGCGCGCAGCACGAGCACCGAGACGCCGTCGGCCAGCAGCATGACGGCGATGGTCTCGCCGGGCGCGGCCCGGTCGAGCACGTCGCACAGCACGACGCCGAACTGGGCCGTTCCCGGGTTGCCGATGGCCTCGGCCAGATCGTCCGCCCAGGCCCGGCGCGGCACGCCCGTCCGGGCGGCGGCGCCGCGGACCGCCCGGCCGTGGGTGCCCGCGACGATCAGGTGGTCGACGCCCTCAGGGGTCAGGCCCGCCTGCTTGAGCGCGTCGGCGAACGCCGCCCCGGCGAGCGGGGCGTAGGCCTGCTCGCCGAAGCGCTCCTCCCATGTCCGCGACGACGCCTCCCCCTGGATCCGCCAGCGGTCCAGGAACTCCGAGGTGGACCAGGCGCGGGCCAGCACGTCCGCGATCACCGGGGCGGTCGAGGCGGTGTCCCCCGAGCCGGCGAACAGGAACGCCGCCGCGGCGTCGCCGCCCTCGCGTTCGTCCGCTCCGCCGGGGAGCCCGCCGCGCAGATCCGACAGGACGGCCAGGGTCGGCACCGGGGAGTCCTGGGCCGCCGTGAGCGCGGCGAAGCCGGAGCGGACGGCCCCGCACATGTCCGCCGCGGGAGCCGTCCTGTCGAGCCGCAGCGCGGCGTGCACGGCGGTCGCGTTCGTCTTGTCGGTGTAGGCCGGGGCCGAGGAGGCGAAGAGCAACTGGCGTGGGGCGTGGGCCCCGGGGAGGCCGCGCAGCGCGGCGCGCGCCGCCTCCACCCCCATCGACGTGCTGTCCTCGTCGTGCGCGGCGACCGACCGCGAGCCGGGTGCGGCCGCCGCTCCCAGCACCGCGGCGATCTCGCCCCGCCGCAGCCTGCGGTGCGGGACGTAGGCGCCGTAGGCGACCAGTCCACCCATCGGACCTCCCTCATGATATAGCTATATAATTAGACTACTTTAGCAAACGATGGGGCGGTCGCCACACCCCGGGGCGGCACCCGGCTCGCTTGCCAGATATAGATAGATATATAGAATAGTTGGACTATACCGGCGCAGGTTCAGGAGGACGGATGACCAAGATCTGGGCCAACTCGGCCGACTCCCACGTGCTCGAGCCCGACGACCTCTGGCTCCAGGCACTGCCCAAGAGGCTGGCCGAGCGCGCCCCGCGCAGCGAGCGCGGCGACCGGTTCGAGGTGCTCTACATCGACGGCGACCAGGTCAACCGCCAGCTCAACGACCTGATGGACGCCATCCGGCCGCCGGGCGCGCGCGACCTGGACGTCCGCCTCAAAGATCTCGACCAGGAGGGCGTCTGGGGCCAGGTGGCCTTCCCCTCGATGGGCTTCTGGTCGGCCCTGATCCGCGACCGGGAACTGGCCCGCGAGGTCGTCCGCGCCTGGAACGACTGGGCGCACGCGGAGATCATGCGGCGCACCGAGCGGATCTTCACGCCCGCCTGCGTGTCCATGGCCGACATGGACGACGCCGTCGCCGAACTCGAACGCGCCGCCGAGCTGGGCTTCCAGGCGGTGTCCCTGCCCACCCAGACCGCCCCCGGCGAGGAGTACGGCCTCGACCGCTGGGAGCCGCTCTGGACGGTCGCCGAACGGGCCGGCATGGCCGTGGCCTTCCACATCGGCACCGGCGGCGACACGGTCGTCTACCGCGGGCCCGGCGGCGCCGTGGTCAACTTCATGGAGACCACCTATCCCGGCATGCGCGTGGTGTCGCACATGGTCGCCGGCGGCGCGCTGGACCGCCACCCCGATCTGAAGATCTTCATCGCCGAGGGCGGGGCCTCCTGGCTGCCGGCCATCGCCGACCGGATGGACGAGGCCTACCGCCAGCACGGCATGTTCGTCCGGCCCAAGCTCAGCCGGCTGCCCAGCGAGATCATGAAGCGGCAGGTGTACGCCTCGTTCCAGCACGACGCCAGCGCCGTGGACACCGTCCGCCACTCCGACTTCCAGAACGTCATGTGGGGTGACGACTACCCCCACCTGGAGGGCACGTACGGGCACACGCAGGAGACGCTCCGCGGCCTGTTCGACGGCGTGCCGGACCAGGTCCGCGAACGCATCACCCGCGGCGCCTTCAACGAGCTCTTCAGCGTCCCGGACCAGACGCCCCGGCAGGCGGCGGTCTGAGAGCCGCTCTCCGAACGCCCAGGGCGGCGGAGCCGGTACCGGCGCGCTCCGCCGCCCTGTCGCCTTCCCGCCGCTCAGCCCGCGCTGCGGCCGCCGTCGATCACGTAGCACTGGCCGGTGATGTAGGACGCCTCGTCGGAGGCCAGGAAGAGCGCGAGGTTCGCCACTTCCTCGGCGGTGCCGAGCCGCCCCATCGGGATCCTGTCCGACAGCATCCGCAGCGTCTCCGGGGGGCTGCCGTCCAGGATCGCGGTCTCCGTCGTGCCGGGGCACACCGCGTTCACCCGGATCCCGTCCCTGACGTACTCCAGGGCCGCCGCCCTGGTCATCATCACCTGCGCCCCCTTGGAGGTGATGTAGGGCGACGAGCCCGGTGTCGCCCGGAACCCTCCGATCGAGGCCGTGTTGACCACGGAGGCCCCACTGGGCGCTTCCAGCAGGAGTGGCAGGGCGTGCTTGAGGACCATGTAGGAACCGCGCACGTTCACGGCCATCACCCGGTCGAAGGCGTCCATGCCGGTCTCGTGGATGCGGGCGCCCCCGCCCGCGATGCCGGCGTTGTTGGCCAAGATCTCCAATCGGCCATGGCGCTCCCGGCAGTGCGCCATCAGCGCCCGGACCGCCGCCTCGTCACTGACATCGCACGTGAAGGGCTCCACCTCGCCCCGGGCCTCGGCCGCCACCTTCTCCTGCGCTCCCGAGATGTCCGCGGCCACCACGCGCGCGCCTTCGGCCGCGAACCGCAGGGTGATCGCCCTGCCGATGCCCGAACCCGCGCCGGTCACCACCGCGATCTTGCCCTGGAGCCGTCCTGCTTCTGCCATGGTCTTCCCTTCGTTCCTAGGCCGGTACGCCGCCGTCGACGACGAGGACGGACCCGGTGGTGTAGCTGGAGGCCGCCGAGGCGAAGTACAGCGCCGTGCCGACGATCTCGCGGGGCTCCCCGCCCCGGCCGAGCGCGAAGGTCCGGGCCGCGTGCCGGTCGAACGCCTCGCGGTCCCAGTGCGCGGCCACGTCCGTGAAGAACCCGCCCGGCATGATCCCGTTCACCCGTACGGCGGGGCCGAGGGCGTGGGCGAACGAGGCGGTCATGCTGTTCAGCCCCGCCTTGGCCGCGGCGTAGGGGATCACGTCCTTGCCGGTCCGGACGGCGCCGATGCTGCTGATGTTGATGATCGAGCCGCCCGCGCCGGCCGCCATCCGCGTGCCGACCTGGGCCATCAGGCGGAAGGGCCCCTTGAGGTTCACTCCGAGGACCTTGTCGTACAGCTCCTCGGTGACGTCCAGGACGCTGTCGTACAGCGGCGACATCCCGGCGTTGTTGACCAGGACGTCGACACGCCCGAAGCGGTCGTAGACCGCGTCGACCATGCGGTCGATCTCCTCCCATCTGCCGACGTGGCACGCGATCGGGAGGGCCTCCCGGCCGGTGGTCCCGCGGACGGTCTCGGCGAGTTCCTCGCAGGCGGCGAGCTTGCGGCTGGCGATCACCACATCGGCGCCGGCCGCGGCGAAGGCCAGGACCATCTCGCGGCCGAGGCCGCGGCTGCCGCCGGTGACCAGCGCGATCTTGCCGGTCAGATCGAACAGGCGCGTGCGGTCGTAGGGGTCGGTCACGGGGCACTCTCCAATTCGGGACGCCGGCGCGGCACGCGGCCGCGCGGTGCCCTCGGGGCCGGTGTTGAGCGTCGGCCGAGATGTAGCATAATCATAGAATATAGATAACTGATTCACGAGCCTGTGCGAGGTTCGATCATCCGCGAAGCCCCGTCTACCCGAGGATCGTGCATGCGCACTGACGACGACCGGCCCAGGACGCCCGACCGGCGCTGGGCGGGCTCCGATTTCCAGGATCCGCCGCGGACCGGGGGCGGCGTCGCGCTGTGCGGCGCGTGCCACGCCGCCGGGCGGTGCCGGCTCGGCGTCCAGCGCGAGCGCCTCGACGACACGGGGAACGCCTGGTTCCACGTGACCTGCCCCCGGGACCAGGAGGGCGGTCCCAACGTCGCGCACGGCGGCTGGACGGCGGCGGTCATGGACGAATGCCTGGGTCACGTACCGTTGCTGAACCGGACGCTCTCGGTCACCGCCGAACTGTCGGTGAGCTTCGTCAAGCCCGTCCCCGTCGATAGGCCCGTCCAGGTCAGGGCCTGGGTGGACCGGCGGGAGGGGTCGCGCTGGTACATCGCGGGCGAGATGTCACTGCTGCCGGGCGGCGCGGTCCTGGCGCGCGCCTCCGGCATCTGGGTGGCCCGGGACCCTGGGCACTTCGACCGCCACGAGAAGTGGCTGGCCCAGCAGGACTCAGCGGGCAGTCCCTGACGCTCGACGAGGCCCGGGGCGGGCTCGCGGCCTAGACCGAGTGGAGGGGTCGGCGTCCGGACTTGGTGGACGTCCTGACCGGGGGCAGGGGCCCGCCGAAGGCCTCCTGGTGGGGCCAGTCACGCGGGATCGCGGGCTGCGGCGGGTGCTGCCGGCCGTCGACCGCCATCGCGTAGTGCCGCGTGTAGCGCAGCTTCCACGCGGCGTTGTCCATCAGGGACCAGTACTCGTATCCGCTGATCTTGACGCCCTCCGCCATCACCTGGGCGAGCCAGCGCAGCTGGGCGGTGAGTCCGGCCCGGCGGCGCGCCCGCTCCTCGTCGGTGTCGGTGCCGGTGGCGGGTTCCAGGTCGCACATGCCGTTGTCGATGATGCGCAGCGGCGGCAGGGCGTCACCGTAGATGTCGTCCAGAGCGGCGACGGCGTCGGCCAGCGCCTCGGGAACGACCGGCCAGCCGTAGCGGGTCGTCTGGACGGCCTCCATCGGCGCGAGCACGAAGCCGAGACGGGCGAGCACGCGGTTGGCGTCGTTGAGCGCGCTGAAGCACTCCCGCACCGGCAGCAGCCTGGCCAGGTTCTCCGGTGCCGCCACCCGTGTGGGCACGTGCCAGACGACCCCGAGCACGTCGGCGGGCTCGGCGATCGCCTCCATGTCCCCGGGCCGGACGCACCCGGCGTCCTCCACGGGCGAGCGGTCGTTCCCGGCGACCATGTGCCGGCCGAGCAGCATCGGATCGAGCAGGAGGCGGTGCGCCCAGCTCTCGAGCCGGTCCAGCGCGACGCGGTCCCTGATGTCGTCGGAGGCGGCGTAGCCGCCTATCAGCGTCAGGGAGCCGCCCACCTCGGCGCCGCCCGTGTTCTGCCGCAGCGCCCGGACGGCGAGTCCGGCGCCGAGCAGCACGTGGTGCAGGGCCACCAGGCCCCGCATTCCCACGCCGCGGCCGGTCGGGAGCATTCCGGCGACGTAGTCGGCCACCGAGTGGACCAGCACGTCGCTGACGGTGGTCCAGCGGGCCACCCGGTCGCCGAACCGCTCCCCCATCCCCGCCGCGAAGTCGGCGAAGCGCGCCGCGGTGTCACGGTCGAGCCAGCCTCCGGACAGGTCCGCCCAGCGCGGCATGTCGATGTGCAGGAGTGTGATGCCCGGCTTGATCCCGCGGTCCAGCAACTGGTCGAGCCTGCGATCACAGCGGTCCAGGGCCGCCCTGTCCCAGCTTCCCGGGCCGGCCGGCTGGAGGTACGGCCAGCCGGCGACCATCTGGCAGGAGGTCGGCGCGCCGCCCACGACCGCCTCCAGGTCCGCCGACCAGCGCCGCGAGGGCCCGGCCGGGGCGATGCCGAAGGAGCCGCGGGACGGCGCGGCGAGCCCCTCGGACGTCGAGATGCCCCAGTCGACGCCGTCGAAGGCCTTCCGAAGGCTTGAATCGATCATCACGCACCATCCGCGAGCCGAGTTGACGCGATGGTCGGCCCGAAGACGGCCGGAATACGGCTCGACGCTAACACCAGAATCGGATGGTGACAATGTTGCATGCACATTACATGTCAAGCCACATCGCTGCGATCTCGGTTACACCCGTCCCCCGGGTCCGAGACCGTGGCCCGGACCCGGGGCAGGCTCAGGAGCGGCCGACGCCGACCCCCTTGACGTGGATGAACTCGTCCAGGCCGGCCTTGCCGCCCTCACGGCCGAAGCCGCTGATCCCGACACCGCCGAAGGGCGTGCCGGCGCAGGTGATGGGGTTGGGGCCGGGGTTGACGAAGACGGTGCCGGCCTTCAGGCGCGGGACGAGGCGGTTGATCCGGTCGACGTTCGGGGACTGGATGTAGGCCGACAGCCCGTACTCGCTGTCATTGGCCAGGGCGACCCCCTCGTCCTCGGTGTCGAACGGCGTGATGGCCAGAACCGGGCCGAACACCTCCTTCTGGGCCAGATCGCTTCTGTTGTCGACGTCCGCGAAGACCGTCGGAGCGACGAAGTAGCCGTCGGCCTCGATGCGCTCGCCGCCGTGGACGAGGCGTCCGGCCTTGTCGGCGACCGCCTTCTCGATCATGTCCTGGACACGGTCCCGGGCGGTCGCGTCGATCAGCGGCCCGATGTAGGTGGCCGGGTCCAGCGGGTCGCCGACCGGCAGCGCCTTGACGGTGCCGACCACCCGCTCGATGACCTCGTCGTAGATGGGGCGCTGCACCAGCAGCCGGGTCGGCAGCGCGCAGCCCTGGCCGGAGTTGCTCATCGCGAACGCGGCGCAGTAGGGGCCGACGGCGTCGAGGTCGGCGTCCGCGAACAGCAGGTTGGCCGACTTCCCGCCCAGCTCGAACAGCACCGGCTTGAGGGAGGCCGCCGCGGCGGCCATGATGTGGCGCGCGGTGACCGGGCCGCCGGTGAAGGAGATCTTGTCGATCCCGGGATGGGTCACCAGCGCCTGCCCCGCCTCGCCGAGGCCGGTGACGACGTTGATCACCCCGTCGGGGATGCCCGCCTGACGCGCCAGCTCGGTGAACAGCAGCGCGGAGAAGGGCGTGCTCTCCGCCGGCTTGATCACCACGGTGTTGCCCGCGGCCAGCGACGGCGGCACCTTCATCGCCAGCGACAGCGCCGGCGAGTTCCAGGTGATGATGTGGCCGATCACCCCGTACGGCTCGGCGACCGTGTACTCGACGAACTCGTTCGGGCTGTAGGCGGCGGAGACACCGCCCTCGATCTTGTCCGCCCAGCCCGCGTAGTACTCGGTCCACTCGGCGACGTGCGGGCCGACGTTCTCGGCCCATCCGCCGATGCAGACCCCGTTCTCCAGCGGGCAGATCGCGGCGAACTCCTCGATGTGCTCGCGGATCAGGCCGGCGAAGCGGGTCAGCAGGCGGCGCCGCTCCGCGGGGCGCATCGGCCCCCACACCTCCTCGAACGCGCGGCGGGCGGCCGCCACCGCCCGGTCGACCTCCCCGGCCCCGGCGAGCGGCACGGCGGCCTGAACTTCGCCGGTGGCGGGATTGACGTGCTCGTGGACGCCCCCGCTCGCGTCGAGGACGTCCTCACCCCCGATGATCAGCCGCGGTCGCGGCAGATCGGAGGCCGCCTTGCGCCGGTGCAGCTCGACGTCCACGTTCACCATGTGGGTACTCCTCGGATCGGGTTCTCATCGGATGCGGCGCGGCTATCCCTGCCGCATGTCCGCGACGTAGGGCTGGTGGGCGAGCAGGCCGCCGTCGACGCCGAGGGTCTGCCCGGTGATGAAGGCCGCCTCGTCCGAGGCGAGGAAGACCACCGCCGCGGCGACGTCCTCGGGCGACCCGAGCCTGGGCGTCAGGTGGTGGCGCAGCATCGTCTCCTGCATCGCGCCGTGGGCGGAGTGCCTGCTCGCACCGGTCACGATGAACCCGGGCGTGATCGCGTTGCACCGGACGCCCTGCTTGCCGTACTGGGTGGCGACGTACCAGGTGAGGTTGATCAGGGCGGCCTTGGACGCGCCGTAGGCGGGATTGCGCAGATCCCCCGCCAGACCGGACCCGGACGAGGTGTTGATCACCGCGCCGCCGCCACGGGCGATCATGTGCGGCAGGGCGGCCTGGATCGCGACCATCGCGCCGCGCACGTTGATGCGCATGGTGTCGTCCCACACCGCCGGGTCGGCCTCCGCGACGGCCAGGTCCCGCCTGGCCGCCAGGTGCGTGGCGGCGGCGTTGTTGTGCAGGACGTCGACGCCGCCGTACGCGCCGACCGTGCTCTCGATCATGGCGCGCACCGAGTCCGTGTCGCCCAGGTCCACTCCCACCGCGGTCGCGGTCCCGCCGGACGAAGTGATCTCCTCGGCGACCGCGGCGGCGCCGTCCTTGTTCAGATCGGCCACGACCGTGCTCGCCCCTTCGGCGGCGACCCGCCGGGCGGTCGCGGCGCCGATGCCGGACGCGGCTCCGGTGATGACCGCGATCTTGCCCTGAAGCCTGCTCACGCGGCACCCTCCTGAAGCAGCGGACGCAGCCGCTCGCAGATCACGCCGATATGCCGGGCCACCGCCTCCTCGGGCAACCCGGCGACCGAGGCGCCGAACCACACCGTCTCCACCGGCGCCTCGCCCGCGTACTTCCGCACGTGGGCGGCCATGTTCTCGGGAGTGTCGACCGGGAACGACGTCAGCGGGCCCCGGGGCGGGCGCGACCGCAGCACGTCGGGGTCCACCGGTCGCGGGACGAGCCGCCCGGTCCCCTCCACCATGTAGCGGCGGTAGCTGTCGAAGTGGTACGCGACGTGCGGTGCCAGCAGGGCCCAGTCCCGTTCGGGATCCTCGCTGACGAACCCCTCGATGCCCCCCGCCATGCGCGCGGCGCCGGGATCGTGCCCGCCCTCGGCGAGGCCCGCCCGGTACTCCGGCCACGACTCGGCATTGGCCGTGAGCAGACCCTCGCCCATCCGGCCCGCCCGCCGAGCGCCTTTCGGCCCCAGGTAGCCGAGCCAGATCGGCAGGCGTTCCTGGACGGGGGCCGGGGTGAGTCCGCCGTCGCCCCAGAGCCGCCGGAGTTCGCCGACCTGCGCGTCCAGGGTCCGGTAGCGCTCGCCGATGTCGGCTCCGAACAGGTCGAACTCGGGCACCCGGTAGCCGGCGCCGAGCCCGAGGTCGACCCTTCCCCCGCTGACGAGGTCCACGACCGCCGCCTCCTCGGCCAGCTGCGGGGTCTTGCGGAGCGGGGCGATCAGGATCCCGGTGCCCAGCCGCACCCGGCGGGTCCGGGCGGCCGCGGCGGCGGCGAACGTCAGCGGCTGGGGCAGGTAGCCGTCCTCGAACAGGTGGTGCTCGGTGAACCAGATCGAGTCCGCGCCGAGGTGCTCGGCCTCCTGGCACATCTCGAGCACGAAGGCGTACAGGCGCGCCGGATCCCGCCGCCAGCGCGGCGGGTTGCGCAGATCGAACCAGACACCGACCTTCATCCCTCACCCCTCAGTTCGCTTAAACATCTACCCTATTCAGCCGATCCCGCCAAGGATAGGGTCCAACCCGAGATACAGTAAGATAATTAAAGTATTTGCCGACGTCGGCTCGGCCATCGCATGAGGAGGCAAGTCGTGGGGCTTCTGGACGGGAAGGTAGCCATCGTCACCGGAGGCGGCCGCGGCCTGGGCCGGGCGCACTGCCTGGCCCTGGCCGAGGCGGGCGCCACCGTGGTCGTGAACGATCTCGGCGCCGGCCTGCACGGCGAGCAGGCCGCGGAGTCCCCGGCCGACGAGGTGGTCGCCGAGATCACCAAGCTCGGCGGGCGGGCCGTCGCCAACGGGAGCTCGGTCGCGGACTGGCAGGCGACGCAGGCCCTGGTCGCCGACACGGTCGCCGGGTTCGGCCGGCTCGACATCGTGGTGAACAACGCGGGCATCCTGCGCGACCGGATGATCTTCTCGATGACCGAGGCCGACTTCGACGCCGTGATCGCGGTGCACCTCAAGGGGACCTTCGGGCTCACCCGGCACGCCTGCGCCTACTGGCGCGAGTCGTACAAGCGCGGCGAGCCGGTCGCCGGCCGCGTCATCAACACCACCTCGGGCACCGGCCTGTTCGGCCAGGTGGGGCAGTCCAACTACGGCGCGGCCAAGGCCGGCATCGCCAACCTGACCACGATCGCGGCCATGGAGATGCGCCGCTACGGCGTCACCGTCAACGCCATCTCCCCCATCGCGGCCACCCGCATGACGGCCGAGATGCTGAAGGGCGGCGCGCCCGGCGAGAACGGCTTCGACCCCTTGGACCCCGCCAACGCCTCGGGCGTGGTCGTCTACCTCGCCTCCGACGCGGCCGGCTGGCTCACCGGCCAGGTCCTGAGGGTCGACGGCGACAAGGTCAACCGGATGCAGTCCTGGACCATCTCCGCCACGCACCACGCCCGCTCGGGCGCGTCGGTCACCGCCGACGAGCTGGTCGAGTCCCTGCCGCAACTGTACGGCGCCGCGCCCGCGGGCCGTCCCATCGGCCTACTCCCCGACAAGTCCTGACCGCGACCGGCTGAGGACCCCGCTGCCGCAGGTCGTCATGCGTTGAACGACCTTCCCACACCCACGAACACCTGGGCCCCGGAGCTGCGTCGCACGCTCCGGGGCCAAGTGAGCCGAAGCGCTCACGGGCGAGCGCCAGCACGCCCACAGACCTCGGCGCCCTACGCCGGAAGGCGTCAGGCGGGCGGTGTCAACGAGGTGCGATGACCGGCAGCCAGTCGGCGAAGCGCCGCCACAGCCGCTCGCGGGTGTCGGCGAAGTTGTGCATGTGCGCCATCCCACAGGTCGTCGGGGACGTCTTCCACATGGAAGACGCCTCGGAAGTTGTCCCGCGGCGCCCCGTGGTACATGGGCAGCTCGGGGAGGCCGGACGTCCTGGCGTTGTCCTCCATGATCAGCCGCCTGCGCTCCTCCTGAGGGATCGCACCGAACCGTCGGTGTTCCGGAATGTTGGCGATGACGATGGGTGACGCGCCGCATCAGGCAACGGCGGCAGGGCCTCGGCGAACGCGCCCCTCTCAAGGCCGTCGCGCACGAACCGGCTGACGGCGTGAGCCGCGCCGGGCAAGCCACTCCGCCTTGCTGTAGCCCTCCCGGCCCGGAGGCTGGAGATCCCAGTAACGGCGGTGGTAGGTCCCGCCCGGGATCGCCAGCACCACCAGCGGACGGTCCGGTACGGCCCCAGGATCGGCGACGACCGTCGCGGTGACCTCGACAGGGCCCGTGGCTGGGCCGTCCCCGGGCATCGCGGCCGTCACGTCGACGGCGAAGTCATGACGGACGGTGGTCATGGCGCTCCCAGCGATCGTGAGACTTGAGCGAATTCGAGATCGACGACCTCGCCCCCAGCGCGGAGGCGGCCGACCTGGGCCAGCAGTCGGGGGCCGCGGGTTCCGATCACCGCCGCCGCGGTGTCGAGGAACTTCTGTTTCACGCGCTCGTACGGCAGTGGGTTCTGCGGGCTGCCCGAACGGTCCGGCACCTCGGCGGTCATCCGCTTCCCCGAGCGGGTCACCGCCGTCACGCGGGCCCCGCGACGACTGGGGAACCGCTCCTCGAAGACCGGGTCGGCTTCCAGCCGCACCGCCTCCGCGAGTGCCCGGAGGTCTGCGGCCTTCCTGTCCGACTCGATGGCCGCGGCGGTCACGGCTCCGTCGAGCAGGGCGAGCGACGCGAGGTGGGGAATGCTGAACCTGCGCTCGGCGGCCGTGCGCGGACGGGCGATGCCGGCGACCGCCAGTGCGGTGGAGTAGGTGGCGACGTCGAGACGGTCGACATCGTCCGCGGTCAGCCCCTTCGCACGCAGTTCCAGGACGGCGTCGATGACCGCGAAGGTGTGCCCGCAGCATGGATAGGGCTTGACGGTGACGGCATTGATGGCCGGCGGCGAGCCGAGCGGGGCGCGGCACGTCTCCCAACGGGACGGCGCTCCCGAGGCCGCTCCGAGTCCCGCCTCCCCCTCCAGGGCGTCGGCGGCCCCGGTCACGCCTCCGGCGGCCAGGGCCACCGCGACCACGCCCGCGTGCGCGGCGTTCCCCGCGTGCAGGGGTTTGCCCATCGCGTCGCTGCGGAAGGTCTGCTGGAGCCCGGAGGCCATCGTCGCGGCCAGGGCGAGGGCGTGGGCGAAAACGTCCTCGTCCGCGCCGAGCACCTCCGCCGCCGCGGCCGCGGCACCGACGCTGCCGGCGGTGCCGGTCGTGTGCCAGTGCTTGTAGTGCGCGGGCCCCAGGTCGGTGGCCACGCGGCAGCCGACCTCGTATCCGGTGACCACCGCGCGCAGCAGCGTCTCTCCCGAGGCGCGCACCTGGTCCGCCACTGCCAACGCGGCGGCGATGATCGGTGCCCCGGGGTGGAAGAGCCCCGGCGCGTAGATGTCGTCGAGTTCCAGGGTGTGCGCGGCGGTGCCGTTCACCAGCGCGGCCAGCGGGGGCGGCGCCGTCCCGCCGCCCGCCAGGCGGCTGGCCCCCGAGAGCGGACCGAGTCCAGTGAGGAGGGCTCGGGCGGGCACGCCGGTGCTGCCGCCGAGCGTGACGCCGAGCCAGTCCACCAGGGCCAGCTCCGCCGCGTCGGCCGCCGCGGACGGCATCGGCGCGGCGCGCAGCTCCATCGCGCGTTCGGTGAGTGCGCCGATGACCGTCCCGTTCGTTGTCCCGGCCATCTCCTCAGACCTCTCTCTCGCGGCGTACGAGCGCGTCCACCGCGACGACGCCCTGGCCCTCGGGGAGCACGAGCAGCGGGTTCACTTCGGCTTCGAGGATCGCCGCGCCGTCGGCGTCGGCGAGCCGGGACACCGCGGCGACGGCGCGGGCCAGGGCGTCCAGATCGCCCACGGGTGCGCCTCGATAGCCGGCGAGCGCCCGGAAGGCGATGACCTCGCCGATCATCTCGCGGGCCGTGCCCGGA
The DNA here is from genome assembly GCF_055379765.1 of Actinomadura rugatobispora. NCBI lineage: Bacteria > Bacillati > Actinomycetota > Actinomycetes > Streptosporangiales > Thermomonosporaceae > Actinomadura > Actinomadura rugatobispora. Next base: position 12,345,898 of record NZ_AP029191.1, read on the forward strand.
TCGACCGGGGCGGGCCTGACGCTGCGGTCCTGGTAGAGCTCCGCCAGCACCCCTCCCGCGGCCAGGACCACGACCGGGCCGGCGTCGGGGTCGTGCCGGAAGCCGACCAGCGCCTCGCCGAGCCCCCGCGCCATCGTCTGCACCAGGAAGCGTTCGGGCTTCACGGCGGGGAGCCGCTCCGTGACCGACCGCGCGATGCGGTCCGCGGCCGCCCGCAGGCCGTCGCCGTCGGTGACGCCGAGAACGACGCCGCCCGCATCGGACTTGTGCGGCACCTCCGCTGAAAGGATCTTGACTGCCACCGGGCCCGGCACCGGAAGGCCGGGAGGAAGCTCACCGGCCGTCACCACGGCGTGCGGGGCACAGGAGAGACCGGCTCCGCCCAGCACCTCGTACGACTCGGCCTCGTCCAGGATCTCCGAGTCCGCGGACGGCGGCCTGGGACCCGGCCGGTCTCCCGCGGCGGGCTTCCGGCGGCCGAAGACCGCGAACAGGGCGTCGGCGCAGGCCTCCGCCGTCCGGAAGGCCGCCACCCCGCTGCTCCTCAGCAGGCGCAACGCCTCGGGCGCCGCGGGCATCACGAACGCCGCGAGAGGCTTGCCGTTCGCCGCGCAGTCGACGATCGGCTTGACCGCCAGTTCGGGGTGGAACCGTGCGGAACTGCCGGGCACGGCCACGACGGCGTCGAACTCCGGTGCCGCCAGGACCACGTCGAGCGCGCTCTTCATCACGTCGTAGCGGGTGCCGGCGAGCGTGAGGTCGATCAGGGCGCCATGGCCCGCGGCGATCCCGGCCTCGGCGAGCCGCCCGATGGTCTCCGGCGACGGCCCCGGCAGGTCGGCCCCGGCGGCGGCAAGGCAGTCGACGGCCATCGCACCCCCGCCGCCGGTGGTGGACAGCACGCACACCCGGGGCCGCGCGGCCCCGGCAGGCCGGAGCGGCAGGCCGCGTGCCAGGTTCTGCCCTTCGAGCAGTGCCTCGAAGGTGCGCACCCTGGCGATCCCCAGATCCTTGAGCAGCGCGTCGGCGACGGCGTCGTCCCCGGCCAGGGCACCGGTGTGCGAGACGGCCAGGCGGGCGCCCGCGTCGGTCCGGCCGAGCTTGTAGGCCAGGACCGGCTTGCCCCGTTCCGCGGCGGCCCGCGCGAAGGCGCGCAGGTCGTCGGCGCCCGTGATGTTCTCCAGGAAGAGGGCGTAACTCTCGATCCGCGGGTCGTCGACCGAGGCGAGGCAGATCTCGCCGAGCGTCAGGTCGAGTTCGTTCCCGGTAGAGACCATGCCGCGGAAGCCCACGCCCATCTCCATGCCGCGCGAGAGCAGGGCGCCCATGGCGCTGCCGGATTGCGAGGCGACGAACACGCCGCCGTCACCGGGTTCCGCCTCGGCGAAGGCGGCGTTCGCGGTGAGGGCGAGGCCGTCCCCGGGAGCGGTGACGCCCAGGCTGCTGGGTCCGAGCAGCCGGAGACCGGACGCTCTGACGATCTCCAGCAGTTCGGCGCGCCGGGCGGCGCCGCGCCCGCCGTCGTCCAGGAAGTCGTCGGCCATGACCGTGGCCACCGTCACGCCGAGATCGGCGCACTCGCGCACCGCCTCGACCGCGAGGTCGGGCCCGGTGAGGATGAAAACGTGGTCGGGCACCACCGGAAGCGCGCCGAGCGAGGGCCAGGCCCGTTCGCCGAGCACGGTCTCGCGCGCGGGATTGACCGGGAACAGCTCGCCCTTCCACCCGTGCCTGCGCAGGTATTCCAGCGGCCGGGCCGTGGTCTTGCCGGGAGTGTCCGACGCGCCCACGATCGCCACGGAGGAAGGGCTGAGCAGTGCGTCGTACAGTCGCGTCATGAGGCGGCGCCCCGCTGGCTGAAGCGGCGGCCGAAAACGTGCTCGGCGATGCGGTTCTTGAGGACCTCGGTCGAGCCCCCGGCGATCATCCATCCCCGCGTGCGGCGGAAGCAGTACTCGACCAGGGACTCGGTGCTGAACCCGGTGGCGCCCATGGCCTGCATCGCGACGTCGGCGGCGCCGTATCCGGCCTGGTTGGCCGCGAACTTGGCGACGGCCGTGTCGAACGCCGAGGGGATGCCGTCCCGGTCACCCGCCACGGCCGCCCTGTGCAGGAGCATCTGGGCCGACTCCAGCTTCACCGCTGCCTCGGCGAACATCCACTGCAGCCCCTGGAACTCCGCCAGTGGGCGGCCGAACTGGTGGCGCGTGGTGAGATGCCCGGTGGCCTGGTCGAACGCGTAGCGTCCCAGGGCGATGGAGCGGGACGCGTTCCCGAGCCGCTCGACGTTGAAGCCGCTGATCTGCCTCTTGAAACCGCCCTCGCCCAGCAGCACCTGATCGGCCGGCACGTAGCAGTCGTCGAAGTAGAGCTGGCACCAGCGCTCGCCGTTCATGAACGTCGAGGGCTCTCCGATGGTGAGCCCCTCGCTGTCGCGGTCCACGAGCACCGAGCCGATGCCGCCCACGCCGGGGCCGAACCGCACGTACACCAGGAAGACGGTCGCCTCGGCGCTGTGCGTCGAAAAGATCTTGGTGCCGTTCACCAGGTAGCCGTCGCCCTTCGGCACCGCGCTCGTGGTCAGGTCGGTGACGGCCGACCCGGCCTCCGGCTCGGTCATGCCGAGCCCTATGAGGGTCTCCCCCGCCAGGAGCCCGGGCAGGTAGCGCTCACACTGGGCGGGCGTGGCGTACTCGGCGAAGGTCCGGATCGGGCCGAAGTTGCCCGCCTGGACGACGTCGGCGCTGCGCGGGCATCCCTTGGCCACGGCCTGGATGGCAGTCACCGCCGCGAGCAGGCCGGCGCCCTGGCCGCCCTTGTCCTCGGGGATGGTCAGGCCGAGCAGGCCCTGGGCGGCCATCGCCCGCGCCACGTCCCACGGGTAGTCGGCGGAGTGCGCCCGCTCACGGGCCTGGGGGGCGAGCCGTTCCAGCGAGAACGCCTCCACCGAGCGGCGGAACTCGTCCACCTCGGGCGGCAGGGAGAAATCCATGGAGAACCAGCTTTCGTCAGGGAGCGGGAGCCCGCCGGGGAGCGCGGTGCAAGGCCACCGTCCCGTCGGGCAGATCGTCATGGGAATCGGCGTAGCGGTCGAACACCGCGGGATCGTGGCCTGGGACGATGTGGTCCTGGCTCGCCGCGAGGCGTCCGATCCGGTCGTACCCGTCGAGCATCTGCCCCAGGTCGAGGATCGCGGGGAACGGGTTCCGCTCGTGGAAGTTGGCGTAGTAGTGCAGCGCGTCCGAGGCGAGGACGACCCACCCCCGGGCGGTGTGCACGCGGACGACCTGGAGGCCCTTGGTGTGGCCGCCGATGAGGCAGAGCTCCAGGCCCGGGGCCAGTTCGAGATCGCCCTCGACCACCCGCACCCCGCCGTCGTGCACGCGGCGGACGACCTCCACGACGTCATCGGCCTCGAAGAAGTGGTTGAGGGCCGGATGCGTCATGGCCTTGCCGGTGGTGTACTCCAGCTCGCCCGCCTGGACCGAGACCTGGGCCTGCGGGAAGTCCCCGAGGTTGCCCGCGTGGTCGAAGTGCAGGTGCGTGAGGACGACCTCGCTGACCCGGCCGGGCTCGATCCCGAGCCGCCGGACCGCCTCGGCAGGGCGGAGGTCGAGCCGCCGGCCGCGCTTCTCTCCGGCGCGTTCGCTGAAGCCGGTGTCGACGACGACGACCCGGTCCCCCGCGCGCGCGACCCACATCGTGAAGTCCAGGCGCATCGCGCCGGAGCGGGCGCAGGGCATCAGGAAGTTGTCGCGTGCGGGACGGTCCACCGAACCGAGGCGCAGCGCCCACACGTCCCAGTCCGGAAGGTCCGGGCCCGGTCGTCCGGGGCGCTCAGCCACGGCCGTCCACCAGCTTGATCATCGAGGGGTAGTAGTTCTCTCCGTAGCCGGCGTCGCGGGTGCGTTCGAGCAGGGCCATGGTCTGGCCCGCCGCGGGCAGCTCGATCCCCTGGTCGTGCGCCAGTTGCAGGGCCAGGGCCAGGTCCTTGATCGCGTAGTTCGTCGGGAAGGCGCGCTCGGGGAACTCGTCGGGGATCATCGTCGCGGTCGCCGTCCGGCGCAGCGCGAAGCTGTCGGCCGACCCCAGGGCCAGGGTCCGGAACAGCAGGGCGCCGTCCACCCCGGCGGCCCGGCCGATGGTGAGCGCCTCGGCGAGCGCGTTCATGTTGAGGAACAGCACCATGTTGTTGAGGATCTTCATCACCTGGCCGTTGCCGGTGCCGCCCGCGTGCACGATGTCGCTGCCCATGCAGGACAGGAACGGCTCCAGTTCGGCGAACCGCGCCTCGGTGGCGCCCACGGTGATGAGGAGCGTGCCGTCCTCGGCCGCCTGGCGGAGCCGCGCGACCGGCGCGTCCACGAGAGCGACGCCCGACTTCTCCAGGCGCGCCGCCAGCTCCCGGGTGCGCTGCACATCGCTGGTGCTCATGTCGACGACGATCCGGGGACGTCCCGCCGCGGCCGACAGCTCCTCGCAGACGGACTCGACCTCGGCGATGCTCGGCAGCGACAGGAAGACGATGTCGGCGTCCCGGGCCAGTTCGCCGATGCCCGCGCAGCGCCGCGCGCCCAGGGCCACCGCCGCGTCGACGGCGTCCTCGACCGGATCGAAGACGACCACGGTCGCCCCCGAGCGGCGGACGAGGTTCGCGCACATCCGCGAGCCCATCACGCCGAGGCCGATGAATCCGAGAACCGGTGTGCCTGCCATGTCCGATCCTTCCCTAGTGACGCTCATGAGGTGGCGACGATGACGCTCTTGAGCTGGGTGTAGTGGGTGATCGCCTCGGTGCCCTTCTCCCGCCCCAGGCCGCTGCTCTTGTAGCCGCCGAAGGGCACCTCGACGCCCGCGCCGGAGTAGCGGTTCACCTGCACCTGGCCCGCCTGGAGCTCGGCCGCGATCCGGTGCGCCGTCCCGACGTGCGCGGTGAACACGCCGGCGGAGAGCCCGTACTCGGTGTCGTTGGCGATCTCGACCGCCTCCTCCAGGGAGTCGAAGGCGATGACCGACTGGACCGGTCCGAAGATCTCCTCCCTGGCGACGGCCATGTCGTTGGTGACCCCGCTGAGCAGGGTCGGCGAGACGAAGTAGCCGCGCTCGGCGCCCTCGGCCGCGCCGCCGCCGACCACCGCCTCGGCGCCGTCGCGCACGGCGCGGTCGATGTGGTCGAGCACGCGGGAGCGCTGTTGCGCCGAGATCAGCGGTCCGAGGTCGGGATCGTCCAGGCCGTGGCCGACCGACAGGCCCGCGACGTGCCCGGCGAGCCGCTCGACGAAGTCCCCGTGCACCCGGCGGTCCACCAGCAGCCGGGTCGTCGCGAAGCACGACTGGCCGGAGTTGCGGATCACCGCCAGCGCGCCGGCCTTCGCGGCCGCGCCGAGGTCCGCGTCGGCGCACACGATGGTGGGCGACTTCCCGCCCAGTTCGAGGTTGACGTCGATGATCCGCTCGGCCGCCACCGCCCCGACGCGGCGCCCGGCGGCGACGGAACCGGTGAAGGTGATGTGCCGCACGAGGGGATGCCGGGTGAGGGCCGCCCCGGTCGTGTCCCCGGCGCCGAGCACGACGTTGCAGACGCCCGGGGGCAGCCCCGCCTCCACCATCAGGCGCGCGGCCAGCACCGACGTCAGGGGCGTCAGCTCGGAGGGCTTGACGACGACGGTGTTGCCCGCCGCCAGGCACGGGGCGACTCCGCGCATCATCTGGGTCAGCGGGGCGTTCCAGGGGGTGATGTGGGCCACGACGCCGTACGGCTCGCGCACGGTGTAGGTGAACGTCCCCCTGGGCTGCGGGATCGTCTCCCCGTGGATCTTGTCGGCCAGGCCGGCGTAGTACTCGAAGTAGCGTGCGCTTCCGGCGATGTCGGTGCGGGCCTGGGACAGCGGCTTGCCCGAGTCCAGCGACTCCAGCCGGGCGAGCCGGTCGGCGTTCTCGCGCAGGGCCCGCGCCACCCGGTTGAGGAGGCGGCCCCGTTCGACGGGGTCGAGCCGCGCCCAGCCCCGCCACGCGGCCTGGGCGTTCTCGACGGCCCCGGCGACGCCGTCGGCCGTCGTCTCCTCGAATCTCGCGACCGTGCTCTCGGTGGCCGGATCCTCGACGTCGAGCATCGGGCCGGAACCGCGGGGGGCGTGCTCCCCGGCGGTCACGGCCGTCAGCACCTCGGGTAGGCGCGCATCCTCCAGGAGAGGGTGCGTGCGGGCGACCTCTGTCATGATCGGCTCTCTTCCGTCGTACGCGCTGCGCCGGGCGGCGCCGCCGGGCTCGGCCGCCACCCCAGGTCAATAGTTATATAGTTTAACTTAATCTCTCCCAAGGGACGCACACGCCGGGGCACCCCGGCGTCGAAGCCCATCGGGGAGTGGCATAATTATCTGACATATTTACTGATATCGCCATGGGCGCCGGCCACCGGGTGCACGTGTTCCCGGGCACGGCGCCGGAACGGAGCGAGGTCACGAGCGCGGCAGCGAGCGGCGGGGGCGCGCGTCCACCGCTGACAACGATCACCGGCCTGGCGTCCGGCCAGTTCGTCGCCACCCTGTCCACCACCGTCATCGCGACGGCGCTGCCGACCGTCGCCGGCGACCTCGGCGGCGGCCAGTCCCATGTCTCCTGGATCGCCTCGACGACATTGCTGGCCGCCACGATCGCCGGCCCCATCATGGGCAAGCTGGCCGACGTCCTGGGCCGCCGCCGGGTCTTCCTCGCGACCGCGCTGCTCTACGTCACCGGCGCCGCGATCGCCGGAAGCGCCACGACGACGGTCCAGCTCATCGCCGGACTGGCGGTCCAGGGCATCGGGATCGGCGGCCTGCTGGTGATGACCCAGGTCCTGCTCGGCGACCTGACCACGCCGCGCGAACGGGGAAGGTACATCGGCTACGTCGTCATGGGCTACGGCACGGCGGCCGTGTCCGGACCGCTCATCGGCGGCCACCTGGTCGGGCTGGGCCCGTCCGGATGGCGCCTGTGCTTCCTCGGCGCCGTCCCGCTGGCCGTCCTGGTCTGCGCACTCGTCCTGCGGGGACTTCCGCCGGAGGGGCGCGGCACCGGGCGCTCGGTGGACTTCGCCGGGATGGTCTGCCTGGTCGGCACGACGGTCTGCATGCTGCTGATCGTCACCTTCTGCGGCCGGACGATCCCCTGGTCATCGCCGGGGACGGCCGCGCTGGCGGCGGCGGCCGTCCTCTTCGCCGCCCTCCTGGTACGGGCCGAAAGGACCGCGGCCGACCCGGTCCTCCCCCCGCGGCTGCTCCGCAGCCGCCCGTTCCTGATCTGCGCGGCGGCGAGCATGGTCACCAGCGGGGTGATGTACGTGGCCCTCTTCCTGCTGCCGCAGTACATGCAGATCGCGCAGGGCGTCACGCCCGCCCGCTCCGGAACGCTGATGCTGCCGCTGCTGCTCAGCCAGATCGTGACCACGCCGCTGGTCGGCGCCCCCCTGTCCCGCTTCGGCGTCTGGAAGCCGTTCGCGCTGGCCGGCACGTCGCTGATCCTCGCCGGCGCGCTGCTGCTCGCGTCGATCCGCGGCGCCGGCGCCACGGCCGCCCTCCCCGCCGCGATGATCCTCATCGGCCTCGGGCTGGGGTCGACCGTGCAGATCCTCATGATGGTCGCCCAGACGCACGCCGCGGCCTCCGATCTCGGGATCACCACCTCGCTGATCACCTTCGCCCGCTCGTTCGGGGCGGCCACCGGCGTCGCCCTGGTCGGCGCCATCGTGACGGCGCGCGTCACCGACCTGCTGCCGGGGCGGCTGGCGGAGGCGGGGATCGGGGCTCCGGACCGGGCGGGAGCCGGAGACCTGATCGGCGCGCCCGAGACCGTCTCGGCACTGCCCGAGCCCTTCCGGCAGGCCATCGCCGAGGTGTACGCCGCCGCCTTCCACGACGCCTTCTCCTGGTCTCTCGTGGTCGTCCTGTGCGGCCCCGCGCTGATCGCGATGCTGCGCGGGCCGCGCCTGCTCGGCGGGACGGGCTCAGCCGAGGCCGCACCGGGAGACCGGTGAACCGCCGGGCAAGCAGGTCATCGCCGAACTCACAGGAGGAGCACGTGGACGAGACAACCGCCGACCGCCCTGGCACGGCGTCCGAAGGACCACTGGCAGGAGTCCGTGTCGTGGAGATGGCCGGCCTGGGCGCGGCCCCGTACACGGCGATGCTCCTGTCCGACCTCGGCGCCGAGGTCATCAGGGTGGACCGCCCCGGCACCCGCTCCGTCAAGCCCGAGAAGTACGCCCTCAGCCGCGGCCGCCGCTCGATCACGATCGACCTCAAGCAGACCGAGGGCCTGGACGCCCTCATGCGCCTGGTCGAGCGGGCCAACGTGCTCATCGAGGGCTTCCGGCCCGGGGTGGCCGAGCGGCTGGGCTTCGGACCGGATGTGTGCCTGAAGCACAACCCCATGCTGGTGTACGGGCGGATGACCGGCTGGGGCCAGAACGGGCCGATGGCGCAGATGGCGGGGCACGACCTCAACTACCAGGCGCTGACCGGCGCCCTGACCCTCCTCCAGCGCCCGGGATCGCCTCCGGCGACCCCGCCCGGTTTCATCGCCGACTTCGGCGGGGGCGGCCTGATGCTGGCCTTCGGCCTCGTGTGCGGCCTGCTGAACAGCCGCGCGACCGGCCGGGGTCAGGTGATCGACGCGGCCATGGTCGACGGCGTGGCGTCGCTGACCACCCTGGTCCACTCGATGCTGGCACAGGGCCGGTGGGCGGACAGGCCGGGCACCAACTTCTGCGACGGCGGAGCGCCCTACTACGACACCTACGAGACCAGCGACGGCCGCTACATGGCGGTGGCCCCGCTCGAACCCCGGTTCTACGCGATCATGGTGGCGCGGCTGGGACTGCGCGCCGACGACCTGCCCGACCGCGACGACCCCGCCAACTGGCCGCGCCTCAAGACCCTGTTCGCCGACATCTTCCGCGGCCGCACCCGTGCCGAATGGACCGAGGTCTTCGACGGCACCGACGCCTGCGTCACTCCGGTGCTCGGCATCACCGAGGCGCCCGGCCACCCGCACAACGCCGCCCGCGGCACCTATCCCCGCGCGTTCGATGTGACGCAGCCGGCCCCGGCTCCCCGCTTCAGCCGCACACCGGGCCGGATCAGCGGTCCGCCCCCGCTCCCGGGCGCGGATTCGCGCTCCGTCCTGCTCGCTTGGGGGTTCCCCGCCGAGGAGGTGGACCGGCTCCTCTCCGCCGGCATCGTCCAGCAGAAATGACCACTACGAGCGCGGCCCCCGGCCGGCCGCGGCACTGATCGTCGCCGCCGTACGCCAGACGTTCGAGGAGACGGGCATCCTGTTCGCCGGCCGCGTCGAGGACGATGCCGCCGGCGATGTCCCGAAGCCGACGCTACCGGACCTCCCCGGACGGCGAAGCGTGAGCCGACGGCGACGACGACGGCGACCGGCGGCAGGGGGGCGCGATCGGGCATCGTGCCGCGATCGGACGGGCCGGTTCAGCCCCGCTGGTCGGCCGTCGCTCCCTCGCTCGCCGCGAAGCCGACGTCGAGGACGAACCGCAGCACGGCCCTGACATGCCGGCGCGCCTCGCGTTCGGCTTCGTCGGGCTCCGAACGGCAGACGGCGTCCGCGATCGCGTTGTGGTCGTGCAGCACCCCCGGCCCCATGCCTCCCGGCTCGGCGGCGGCGGCACGGACCACGACCATGATCTGATCATGGACGTCGCGCAGGCTCGCCGACAGGCGGGCGTTGCCGACGCTCTCGTTGACGAGCCGGTGGAACTCGGCGTCGAGCTCCAGGTGCCGTTGGAGATCGCTCTCGTGGACGGCGCGTTCATGGTGCGCCATGACCTCGCGGAGGCGCCGGCGGTCGTCGGGCGCCATGCGCTCGGCGGCCAGCCGCGCGGCCATCCCCTCGAGCGCCTCGCGGAGCTCGAAGAGATCGCCGAGATCCGCGCGCCCGCCGCGGAGCACCACGGCTCCGAGCCTGGGACGCAGTTCGGCCAGACCGGAACGCTCGAGGGCGTAGATCGCGTCACGCACGGGGCTGCGGCTGACCCCCAGCCGCCTCGCCAGTTCGGGCACGCTCAGCCGGGCGCCGGCCTCGAGCTCTCCGGACAGGATCGCCCGTCGCAGACGCCCCTCGACCACGCTCGTGAGCGAGTCGGAATCGGCGATCGGCGAGAGGCTCGAAAGCTCGGAATCGCCCAGGTCGGCAGCCCTCATCCTGGCGATTCTACCGACGAGGGAGTGACGACCGGACGCGTTGTCGTGAGCGTCGCCCCCCAGCTGTGGATCACCGTGGCGTGCAGCGCCCCCTCGCCGCCGGCGACCGCGATCAGCACCTGATCCGGGTCCTGGACAAGGTGGACGCGGCCGTTCCTGACCCGCCCGCGCTGCTCGATGGGCTCGTGATAGCGCCTCGGCCAGTCCGAGAGCGGAAGGCTGGCGAGCTCCCAGAGCCGGCGCTGAAGATCGGCGATGTCGGGATGGTCGCGCCCGATCACCTCCGCCCACGTCGGGTTGATGAGCACGAGCACCTCGGAGAACGCGGTGCCGGAGAGGAAGCCGTTCGCTCCCGGAACCGCCATCGACCGCCCGATGATGGACACGAGTTCCTCGCCGGTCTGGGCGAGCACATCGCACACGTTGAGCGTGCCCATGGCGCCGTAGGCCGTCACCGCGCTCCCCGTGTGTCCGCGACGTTCGGCCAGCGGTGCCCACGGCGAACGCTCCTCCCATTCCCCGAAGACGATGCCGGCGACCCGTCCCGGCTGGCCGAAGGTGCTCTGTGAGGTGACCCCGACCTTCTGCCCGCCGACGTTGCGCATGACCAGGCGCAGGGCTCGGCCGATCGCGGGTGCGGAGCCCGCGACGCCGCCGAGGCAGCCGGCGCCGTGGGGCAGGTCGAGCTGGGCGCGGACCGGGCCGTTGACCAGGAGCAGCGGCACCACCGACCCGGTGGTGGCGTTGAGCGAGTGCAGCTCGAAGTCGGGGGCGTCCATGGCCCGCATCGCCGCCACGAGAAGCGGCATCGAGTCCGCCGGCGCGCCCGCCATGATGGCGTTGATCGCCAGCTTCTCCATCGTGCAGGGTGCTCCCAGCGGGGGGACGCCGTCGACGACCACCTGGTCGGGGTCGGCGTGCGCGGTCCGCAGGAATCGCGCGACACGATCGGGCGTCGGCGGCACCAGCGGCAGGCCGTCGCCCCAGCCCGCGACGGTCGCGTAGTCCTGGAAGGCGACCGGGTCCGCGCTCACCTCGCGCATCGCGCTCTGGAACCCCGAGGGCGGCGCAGCGGGCCGTGCCTCCGCGCTCATGCCCGGGCCCCCAGGAGATCGAGCAGGGCCGGGAAGGTCCGCACGGCGATGTCGCGGACCTCGTCGTCGGGCCGTGTCTGCAAGGGGAACGGCAGGACCTGCAGCCGCAGCCCCGGCTCCCCGTAGCTCCTGGCCAGCGTGGCGCCGAGGGCGGCGAAGTGCTCGGTGACCACGGCCGCGGTCGGGACACCCGCGTGGGAGGCGCGCACCGCGTCCTTGACGGTCCACGACGTGCACGATCCGCAGTTGCCGAGCCCCACCACGGCCGCGTCGGCTCCGGTGAGGATGTCGTCCCACTCGCGATCGGCCGTGTCGCCGTCGCCGCCCGCCAGGCCCTGCGTTCGGCGGAAGACCCGCACGTTCGCGCCCGCAGCCTCGAACATGCTCTTCCACTGCTCGGAGGCGACGTCCCAGGACGTCCAGAGGACGTCGACCCGGAGGCACACCGTCTTGCCCTCCAGCGGGCCCACGTCGGGCAGCGCGGTCGGCGCGGCGCCTCCGACGGTCGCCGTGGGGTCGAGCACGATGACCCGCTCATGCTCCGGTCCGCTCCCGGTCCGCGGGTCGCGCACCACCAGCCGGTGGGATGCCACCCCCAGGTCGAGCAGGCGCATCGCGAGCACGTCCCGCAGTCGCGCCGGGGGCAGCACGCAGTCGCCGCATCCGGCGTCGTCGAGTTCGAGTGCGATCTCGACGACGCCGACGGCGTCGTCGATCCGCACCAGCCGGAGGTCGGCTCCGTCGCCCTGGATCAGGGGTCGCAGTCGCTGGACGGCGTCCTCGACCGAGACCGTGGCTGAGGTGCTCATCGGTGTCCCTTCCGTGGTTCCGCGGGGTTCGATGACGAGGGGCGTCGCCGGCCTAGACGACGCCGCTTTCGCGCAGCCGCTGAATCGCTGCTTCGTCGAGATGGAGGAGGTCGCGCAGTACGGCGACCGTGTGCTCGCCCAAGCCGGGGCACTCGTCCGACGTGCCGTTCCCACTCGCGGCGTCCGCGTCGGGCTCCGCGACGAACCTCGGCGCCGCGGCCGGGACCCACCGCTCGCCGGCCTCGGCGGCGGCCACCTGCCGGAGGGCGCGGCGCGCCCGGACGTGGTCGTCTTCATGGAGCGTGCGCGCGTCGTGCACGGGCACCACCGGGAGACGGCGCTCGCCGAGTCGCGCGATGACCGACGTCCGGTCGTGCCGGCCGACCCAGGCCGCCACCGCGGCGTCGTAGGCGTCGCCGTCGCCGAGCCTGGCGCCGGTGTACCCGACCGAGTCGAGCAGCTGATCGAGGTGGCGCGGGGTGCTGCAACTGATCGCCACCCAGGTGCCGTCACGGCAGCGGAAGGTGTTGCGCACCGCGGGGGCGGCCAGGCGTCCGTCCAGGCGGCCGGGCACTGGAGCGCCCTCCGTCCACTCGGCCAGGGCGGGCGCCGGCAGATGGAGCAGGGAGTCGACGGGGTTGACGTCGACCAGCCGGCCGCGACCCGTGCGGGCGCGCTCGTAGCACGCGGCCAGCACTCCGAACGCGCCCACGTAGCCCGTGACGGCGTCGCCGACCGGCGCGGAGGCGAGCATCGGCTTTCCGTCGGGGTGCCCCGTGAGGTGCGTGAGACCGGAGAACGCCTCGCCCAGCGTGCCCGAACCCGGAGCGTTGGCGCGCGGGCCGTCGAGTCCGAAGCTGGTGACGCAGACCTGGATCAGCCCGGGATTGAGGGCCGACAGCGTCTCCCAGTCGAGCCCCCGCCGCCGCAGCGCGTCCGGCAGCAGGTTGACGATGACGACGTCCACGTGCTCGGCCAGCCGCCGGAGGATCGCGAGCCCCCGCTCCTGGCGCAGGTCCAGCGTCATCGAGCGCTTCCCGCGCCCCAGCAGGGCCCACAGCGCGCTGCCGCCGGTCCGGTAGGGGTCACCGCCGGGCGGTTCGATCTTGATCACGTCGGCGCCGTGGTCGGCGAGGACGGTCGAGATGAAGGGACCCGCGTAGAGGGTCGCCGCGTCGATGACGCGCAGGCCCGCCAGCACTCCCCCGGTTTCGGCCTCGATCTCCGTCACGCCGCCCCTTCCATTCAAGCTGCATTCTTCATGTTACATGTAATGTGCAGACCCTCAACCGCTCCGCCACCGCCACGGATCTACACAGCTGGACGGGTCTTCACTTCGGCCGCCGCGAGCACGCTCCGGGTCGCCGCGGCGACCTCGGCGATCAGTGCTTCGAGCGGCCGGGCGTGCGTCGGCAGCGCCAGCTCCGGGCCCACGGCGGCGCGCACGCCGCGCTCCCGCAGGATCCTCAGCAGCCGGGCAAGGCCCATCTGCCCCGCGCCCGGCGGCAGCCGTCCGCTCCTCGCCTCCTCCTCCAGATCGGGTCCGGGCGGTTCGAGCGGACCGTCCGCCAGCTGCACCGTGAAGATGCGCGCGGCCGGCACGGTGTCCGGCAGGCCGTCGTGAGCGCCACTGCGGACGTGGTGCCAGACGTCGAACACCATTCCCCCGTTCGGCCGGCCCGCCGCGTCGATGAGCGACCAGGCGGTCGCCACGTCCGGCACCGGGGTGAAGGGGATGAACTCCAGCGCGACTCGCAGACCGTGCTCCGCGGCGTCGTCGCAGAGCGCCGCGAACGCCGCGGCATCGCGATCCAGCACGAGCCCGCCGGATCCGTGGTGCACCGCCACGACGGTGCCGGCGCCGAGGGCGGCGCAGACCTCGAAGATCTCGCGACGGTCCGCCGCCGGCCCCGGCAGCGCGAGTGCCGCACCGTCGGGCCCCGGTATCCAGTCGCGACAGGAGTCGCAGTCGGCCACTCCCAGCCCGTGGTCATCGAGCATCGATCTCATCGCGGCCAAGGTGAGCCCGTCCCGGCGCAGGGCGTGCCGCCAGACGTTCGGCCACAGTGAGATCGCGTCGAACCCGGCCGCCGCCACGGCGGGCAGCAGCGCACGGAACGGGACGCGCGCCGCGCAGCCGTTCATGAAGGTCAGATGCTCGACGAGACCGCCGGTCACGTCGGACCCCGATCCACCGGCTCCGTGGCGGGCTCGGTCAGAGGCACGGGCGGCGTCGTCGGGAGTGAGCGCCGTCCCGTGAAACCGGCTAGTTCGGAGCGCCCGCTCATGCCGTCCCCGCCGGCCTCCCGGCGCCGTCGATCAAGTCGAGGATCCGGTCGGGCGAGAGCGCCTGCCGGTTCACCTTCACGCCGAGCGGGGCGAGCGCGTCGCGGACGGCGTTGACCAGCGCGGCCGGGGACGCGATGGCCCCGCCCTCGCCCAGGCCCTTGTACCCGCCCGGAGTGCCGGACGGGGTGACGACATGCCCGTATTCGAGGTCGGGCACCTCCGCGGCGGTGGGCAGCAGGTAGTCCATGAACGTCGTGGTGGTGGGGTTGCCCTCGGCGTCGTAGATCATGTGCTCGTAGAAGACGCCGCCGATCCCCTGGACGACACCGCCCGCGATCTGCCCCTCCACCACCATGGGATTGATCATGTTCCCGCAGTCCTCCGACACCACGTAGCGGAGGATCTCCACCGTGCCGGTCTCGCGGTCGATCTCCACGGTCACCGCGTGGCAGGCGTTGGAGAACATGAAGGCCGGCGACTTGTACCGCTTGGAGACCTCCAGGCCCGGCTCGCCGCCGGACGGCAGCGCGTCGCTGTCGATGTAGGCGACCGCGGCGATCTCCGCGAGCGTCACGGCGGGCCCTCCTGGGACACCCCGCACCCGGGCGACGGCGTCGACCATCTCGACGTCGTCCGGGCTCGCCTCCAGCAGATGCGCGGCGATCCCCAGAACGCGCTCGCGCATGGCCGCGGCTGCGGCGTGCGCCGCGCCCCCGGCGATCGCGCCGGTCCGGCTGCCGCCGGTGCCCGGCCCGTAGGGCGTCGCGGCCGAGTCGCCCTGGACGACGCGCACGTCGTCGATCGGCACGCCCAGTTCGTCGGCGACGATCTGCGCCATGGTCGTCTCGACGCTCTGCCCGTGGCTTCCGGTGCCCATGTAGACGTTGACCTTGCCGCTGGGCTCGATCCGGATCGTCGCGGCCTCGGTGCCGAGGTGGCCGAACCCGAACTGCGGCTCGACGTACAGCGACAGCCCGATGCCGAGCAGGCGGCCCTGCCCACGGGCCTCCTCCTGCTCCCGGCGGAACCGTTCATAGCCGATCAGCTCCGCCGCCTGCTCCAGGGTCTCGGCCGGGCTGACGGTCTCGTACACGAGGGTGGACGGTGTGGTGAACGGCAGTTCGTCCCGGGAGATGACGTTGCGCCGGCGGATCTCCAGCGGATCGATGCCGAGATCACGCGCGATCACGTCCATCATCTGCTCGCGCCCGGTCGTCTCCATCATCCAGGGGCCGCGGTAGGCGCAGTGCCCGCAGGTGTTGGTGTACACGGCGCGTCCGGTGTAGCGCACCGATCCGGGTCCCGCCCACCGGTACGGGCCGGGGAACATCACGGCACCGGTCCCGGCGGTCATGCCGTTGCCGGGGACGGGGTAGGCGCCCACGTCCTCCAGGTGGTCGGCCTCGGCGGCCAGCAGCACTCCGCGCTCGTCGGTGGCCACCCTGAGCTCGATCCGCTCTTCGCGCGCGTGCCCGCCGCCGATCAGGTTCTCGGCCCGGTCCTCGATCCACTTGAGCGGACGGCCGCCGATCAGCCGGGAGGCGATGACGACGGCGTGCTCCTCGCGCATCGGGAACATCTTCTGGCCGAACGAGCCGCCCACGTCGCCCATGGTCACGTGGATGGCGTCCTCGGGGATGCCCAGCATCCGGGAGTAGAACAGGCGCGGCTCGTGCACTCCCTGGCCCGAGATGGCCAGTTCGAGCTGCCGGGTCCAGGGGTCCCATTGCGAGACGATGCCGCGGGTCTCCATGGGCACGCACAGGTACCGGTGCTGGTCGAAGGTCTCGGTGAACACGTGCGGGGCGGAGCCGAACCGCTCGTCCAGTCCCGGGATCTCCGGGGTCGGCACCTCCTCGGCCACATTGCTCGCCAGTTCCGGGTGCACCCGGGGAGCGTCTTCGGCGAGCGCGGCGGCGAAGCCGAGCACGGGGTCCTCCGCGTCGATGTCGACCTCGACGAGTTCGGCGGCGTCCTCCGCCTGGTAGCGCGACTCGGCGACGACGAGCACGATGGGCTCGCCGACGTACCGGACATCGGAGTCGGCCAGGACCCGCCCTGGCGTGCCGACCGACTCAGGGCCGGTCATCGTCTGCCAGAACTGGTGCGAGGGCGAGTTCACCTCGGCCGCGGTGAGGACCGCGACCACACCGGGCGCCTCCCGGGCCGCGGTGGTGTCGACCGCCGTGATGGCGCCGCGGGCGACGGTGCTGCGTACGAAGGCGGCGTGCACGGTGCCCGGCCGGTTCAGGTCGTCGATGTACCGGCCCCGGCCGGTGATCAGGCGGATGTCCTCACGGCGGTGCATGCGCCGGCCGATCCAGCGCGCGGCGGTGGCGCCGAAGGGCGCGGTCTGCGTCGCGGGAGAACCGGCCGGGGCGGTCCTCAACGGGTCCGTGCTCACTGGTGCCCCGCCTCCTCGGCCGCGGTCTTCACCGCGCGGATGATGCCCTGGTAGCCGGTGCACCGGCACAGGTTGCCCGACAGCCCCTCCCGGATCTCCTCCTCGTCCGGGTCGGGGTCGTCCCGGAGCAGGGCGGTCGCCGACATGATGAAACCGGGGGTGCAGAAGCCGCACTGCAGCCCGTGGTGTTCGCGGAAGGCCCGTTGCACCGGCGTGAGGGAGTCGGCGTCGGCCGCGAGCCCCTCGATGGTCGTGACCTCGGACCCCTCGGTCTGGACGGTGAAGATCAGGCAGGCCCGCACGGCCTCGCCGTCGAGCAGGACGGTGCAGGCTCCGCAGACGCCGTGCTCGCAGCCGAGATGGGTCCCGGTCAAGCCGAGATCCTCGCGCAGGGTGTCGGCGAGCGTCTTGCGCGGCTCGACCCGCACGCGCCGCGCGACGCCGTTCACCGACATCGCGACCTCGGTCTCGGTGCCGGACTCCTGTGCCGTCGTGATCTCAGCCACGGTTCGCCTCCTCGAGCGCTGTGGACAGGGCGCGGGCGACGAGCGTGGCGCCGACCTTCGCGCGGTAGCGCGCGCCGGCGTGCACGTCCGCGGGCGGGTCCGCGTCGGCCACCGCCTGCGCGCCGACGTCGGCGAGGTCGAGCCCCGCCGCCTCGGTGCCGATGAGGGTGCGTTCGACGGCCTCGGCGCGCACCGGGACGCTGCCCATTCCGATCAGGCCGATCGCGACCCTGGTGATACGGCCGGAGCGCACCCGGACCCCGCACACGGCCCCGGCCAGGGCGAAGTCGCCGTGCCTGCGCGCCACCTCCGCGACCGCGAACCCGCTACCCGGCTCCCACACCGGGAACCGCACGGCGACGAGCAGTTCGTCCGGCTCCAGCGCCGTGGTGAACAGGGTCTGGAAGAAGTCGGCGGCGGCGACACGGCGGGCGCCGCCGGGCCCGGCCACCTCGAACTCGGCGTCCAGGGCGCGGGCCACCGCGGGCAGTTCGGCGGCGGCGTCCGCGTGCGCGAGCGAGCCGCCGAGCGTTCCGCGATTGCGGATCTGGAAGTGCCCGATGAAAGGCGCCACCCTGGCCAGCAGCGGCACCGCCGAGGCGATCTCAGGATCACGCTGCAGGGTGGCGTGGCGCGTGGCCGCGCCGACCACGAGGGAGCCGTTCTCCCGGCTCACGCCGGTCAGCCCGGCGACACGGTTGACGTCCACCAGGTGCTCGGGCCGGGCGAGCCGCAGCGCCATCATGGGCACCAGGCTCTGGCCACCCGCCAGGATCTTGGCGTCGTCGCCGAGCTCGGCCAGCATGCCGACCGTCTCGGCCACCGTCGATGGGACGTGGTACTCGAACGCAGCGGGCTTCATCGCCGCGGACTCCTTCGTTCGGTTACGCGGTCCGTTCGGGCCGCCTGTTACGGCGGTGCGCCATCCAGGCAAGGACAAGGAGCATGGCGGCGAGGGGCGGCAAGGCCCGCCTCACGATCGGCCAGGCCGCCGCCTTCATCAGGTTCACCTCCGCTGGGCCCGTCGTCGCCGCGGGTGCGTGCGCCGCGGGTCCGGCGTCGACCGGGCCGGCCTCGCCGGGGGCCGGCGTGCTCTGCGGGGAGGCGGACACCTCGGCGGCCAGCGCGTCGGCGAACTGGCCGATCAAGGAGCCGGCGACCTCCTCCAGGATGCCGCGGCCGAACTGCGCCGGACGTCCGGTGATGGCCAGATCGGTCCGCACGCGGACCAGCGTCTCGGCACCACGCTCCTCAAGGGCCGCGGTGATGGTGGCCTTGGCGGTTCCCGCGCCCTTCGCCTCCCTCCCCGAGGCCGCGATGACCGCGCGGTGCGCTCGCTCGTCCTTCTCGGTGAAGGACGCCTTCCCCCGGTAGGTCAGGGACATGGGGCCGAGCCGGACCTTGACCTTGCCGGCGAAGCCGTCCCCGTCGACCGACTCGAGGACGGCGCCCGGCATGCAGGGCGCGATCCGTTCGACATCGAGCAGCACCTTCCACGCCTCGTCGACGCCCACCGGCACGGTGAACCGGTTCTCCAACTCCATGACGACTCCTCCCGGCTCCGCTCTAACTCGCCTCGAAGTCACGCCCGCGGATGAGCCGCACGGGCGTGAAGACCGCGACCTCCTCGCCACGCTGGTTGATCACACCGCAGCGGGTGCTCACCACCCCGCGCCCGGGCTTGCTGGACGGGCGCGACCCGGTCGTCTCCACGACCACGTGCAGGGTGTCCCCCACATAGGTGGGCCGCTCGACCGTGAACTCCATGTGCATGAACGCCAGCCCGGTGCCGTGCAGGACGTTGGTCTGCAGGATGAGGCCCTCGGCGAACACGTAGACCAGCGCACCGGGGATGAGCCTCCCGGTGTAGCCGCCCTCGGAGGCGTGCCGGGCGTCGTAGAAGAGCGGCTCGTTGAAGCCGCCGAGGTGGACGAAGCTCATCAGGTCGGTCTCGGTCACGGTCCTCGAAGCCGTGCGGAAGGCCGCGCCCTCCTCCATGTCCTCCCATGTCATGCCCCGCACGAGCGGCTCGGCCGCACTCGCCGTCCCGGTCATCTCGCATCCCTCCACGACCCGACAATAATGTAATAATCTATCTGATTCACCCGCCCTGACCACAGGGCGCCATCAAAAAAGTTTAATCTATTGAACTATATTCAGTGAACCCGAACGAGGAGATGAGCGGTGAGCGACGGCGCGCTTCACGGGGTCCGCGTCCTGGACCTCAGCCGGATCCTGGCGGCCCCCCTGGCGAGTCAGATGCTGGGCGACCTCGGCGCGGAGGTCGTCAAGGTCGAGCGCCCGGCGACCGGGGACGACGCCCGGCAGTACGGCCCGCCCTTCCTGGACGGCGACACCGCGGGCATGTCGGCCTTCTACCTCAGCTGCAATCGGAACAAGCGGTCGATCACCCTCGACTTCACCACCGACCGGGGCAGGGAGGTGCTCCTCGGCCTGATCGGCCGCTCCGACATCCTCCTGGAGAACTTCCGCCCCGGCGTCCTCGCCAAGTACGGGCTCGGGTACGAGGACCTGCGCGAGCGCTTCCCCCGGCTGATCTACTGCTCGGTCACGGGGTTCGGCCAGAGCGGTCCGTACGAGCGCAGGGCCGGGTACGACGGGATCTTCCAGGCGCTCAGCGGCATGATGAGCGTCTCCGGGCACCCGGACGGGACCCCCGGCGCCGGCCCGATGAAGTCCGGGCTCTCCCTGATCGACATCCTGACCGGCCTGTACACCGGCACCGCCCTCCTGGCGGCGCTCCGGCACCGGGACCTGCACGGCGCGGGGCAGCACCTCGACGTCTCCCTGCTGGACTGCGGGATCGCGTCGATGTCGCACTACGTCCAGAACTACCTGGTCTCCGGTGACGTGCCCGAACGGCGGGGCAACGGGGGATTCGGCGGGATCCCCTCCCAGGCGTTCGAGTGCGCGGACGGCCGCCGGTTCTTCATCGTCGCGACCACCAACCCGCAGTTCGGGCGGGCGTGCCGCGCGATCGGCCACCCCGGGCTGATCGAGGATCCCCGGTTCTCCAGCATCTCCGCGCGGATCGAGCACCGGCTGGAACTGCTGGAGGTACTGGAGGCGATCTTCGTCCAGCGCGAGGCGCGACACTGGATCGAGGTGCTCGACGCGGCCGACGTGCCGGTGAGCCCGGTCAACGACATCCGCTCGGCCCTCGGCGACGAGCACGTCCGGCACCGCGCGCTGCCGATCGAGATGGCGCACGAGACGGCGGGGCCGATCCCCGGCCTGCGCTACCCGATCAGGATGTCCGGCACTCCCGTCGAGGACTACGCGGCACCGCCGGTGCTGGGGGAGCACACCCGCGACGTCCTGAGCGGCCTGCTGGACCTGGACGAGGACACGATCGCCGATCTCGCGGCGAAGCGGGTGATCTGAGGCGGTGTCCGGGGGCGTCACCGTCCCCGGACACCGCCTCGCCGGCGGTCCCGGTTCAGAGCCGTTCGATGATCGTCCCCGTGCCCATGCCGCCGCCCTGGCACATCGTGACCAGGCCGTAGCGGCCCCGCGTCCGCTCCAGCTCGTTGAGGGCCTTGGTCAGCAGCACGCCGCCCGTCGCTCCGAGCGGGTGCCCGAGCGCGATCGCGCCGCCGTTGACGTTGACCCTGGCGAAGTCGGCCTTGAGCTCGTGCCCCCAGGCGAGCACGACCGAGGAGAACGCCTCGTTGATCTCCACGACGTCGATGTCGTCCAGGGTGAGGCCGTTGCGCTCCAGGATCGCCCGCGTCGCCGGGATCGGGCCGGTCAGCAGCATCACCGGATCACTGCCGACCATCAGGGAGTCGACGATCCGGGCGCGGGGCGTCAGCCCCAGCCGCCCGGCCCGCTCCTCGGTCATGAGGAGCAGGGCCGAGGCGCCGTTCGAGATCTGCGAGGACGTCCCGGCCGTGTGCAGCGCCCCGGGCCGGTCCTTCTGGTTCACCCGCAGGCCGGCCAGCCCCTCCGGCGTCGTCGGGCGGGGCCCCTCGTCGGTGTCGACGATCCCGGTACCGACGATCGTCCCGTCCTCGCCGGCGACGGGCGCCTCCACGGGCACGATCTGGCTCGCGAAGCGGCCCTCGGCGATGGCCGCGGCGGCCCGCGCCTGCGAGAGGACGGCGAACTCCTCCAGCTGGGGGCGGGTGAGGCCCCATGCCTCGGCGATGCGGTCGGCCGCCTCGAACTGCGACGTTATCTCGTAGAGCCGCTCGTAGCGGGGCGTCCTGGCCGGTCCCAGCTCGGGCAGGGTGCTCGACCCCATGGGGACCTGGCTCATCGACTCCACGCCGCCCGCGACGGCCGCCTCGGCGACCCCGCCCGCGACCATGCCGTACGCCAGGGTGAACGCCTGCTGGGACGAGCCGCACTGGGCGTGGATCGTCGACGCGGCGGTCCTCTGGTCGAGCCCCGCCGTGAGCCAGGCGGTGCGGGTGATGTTGCCGGACTGCTGGCCGACCTGGCTCACGCACCCGCCGGTCACCTGCTCGACGACGCCCGAGTCGATGCCCGCGCGGGCGACCAGGCCGCCGAGGACGTCGGCGAACAGGTCGGGGGCCAGATGGTGGGAGAGACCGCCCCGCCGCTTGCCGACGGCCGAGCGCACGGCCTCCACGATGACGACGTTCGACATGTGCCTCCTCCGATCGGAACGATGAATTATTTAACTATATCAGCGGAATCATTTAAGCTGCCTCCATGCAGGCAGACGGAAAGCTGACCACTGGGTCACTTCAGCAGATGGCGGCCACGGCGCGCGAGCACGAGGAGCGGGGCTACGCGGGCCTGTGGTCGTCGGAGTCCAAGCACGACCCCTTCCTCCCGCACGTCGCCGCGGCGCAGTCCACCCGGCGGCTGGAGCTGGGAACGGCCATCGCCGTCGCGTTCGCGCGATCACCGATGACCCTGGCCCACACCGCGTGGGACTTGCAGCGCTACACCGAGGGCCGCTTCATCCTGGGCCTCGGCAGCCAGGTCAAGCCGCACATCGAGCGGCGCTTCTCGATGCCCTGGAGCAGGCCCGCCGCACGCATGCGGGAAATGGTGAGCGCGATCCGCGCCATCTGGGACAGCTGGCAGAACGGCTCGAAGCTGAGCTTCGAGGGCGACTTCTACCGCCACACTCTGATGACGCCCTTCTTCTCCCCCGGCCCCCTCCCCACCCCGGCCCCCAAGATCGTCATCGCCGCCGTGGGCGAGGCCATGTGCGAGGTGGCCGGCGAGGTCTGCGACGGGATCCTCCTGCACGGCTTCACCACCGAGCGCTACATCCGCGAGGTCACCCTGCCGACCGTGCGCCGGGGTCGAGAGAAGGCCGGCCGGTCCGGGGACGGATTCGAGGTGGTCGGTCTGCCGCTGACCGCGACCGGGACGACCGAGGAGTCGCTGGCCGCCGCCGTCCGCGCCGTCCGGGAACAGATCGCCTTCTACGCCAGCACCCCGGCCTACCGCGGCGTCCTCGACCTGCACGGCTGGGGCGCGCTGGGCGACGAGCTGCACGCCCTGTCGCGCGGCGACGACCCGGAGAAGTGGACCACGATGGGCGACGCGATCGACGACGAGGTGCTCAACGCCTTCGCCGTCGTCGGTCCCCCCGAGCGGATCGCCTCCGTCCTCACCGAGCGCTTCGGCGACCTGGTGACCCGTTTCCAGTTCTACGCCCCCTACGAGCACGAGATCGACCTGTGGACGCCCGTCATGGCCGATCTCAAGGCGGACTCCCGGTAGGCGGCCGCCGGCAGTGCGGGTCAGGGACTCCCCTGCCCGGTCCCTGACCCGCGCTGGACGAGGTCGCGAGCGCGCTCACGCAGCTCGTTCTTCAGGACCTTCATGCCGGCGTTGCGCGGCAGCGCCTCGACGACCGCCACATGGCGCGGTGCCTTGAACCCCGCGATGAGCCCTGCCGCCCAGGTCCTGAACTCCTCCGCGTCCAGGGCGGCGCTCGGCCGGGGCACCACGAAGGCGGCCGTGACCTCGCCCATCCGCTCGTCGGGGACGCCGACCACGGCGATGGACTCCACGTCCGGGTGCTCCCCGAGGATGCGCTCGACCTCGGCCGGGTACACGTTGAACCCGCCGACGATGACGACGTCCTTGATGCGGTCGACGATCCGGATGAACCCGCGGTCGTCCATCACCGCGACGTCTCCCGTACGGAGCCAGCCGTCCTCGGTGATCGCCTCCGCCGTGGCGGCGGGCTCGTCCCAGTACCCCGACATCACGGTGTAGCCCCGGCACCACAGCTCGCCGGCGGTGCCGCGCGGCACGTCGCGCCCCTCGGGATCGACGATGCGCACCTCCACCTCCCACGCCGCCCGGCCGACCGTGGTGGTGATGTCGGCGAAGTCGTCCTGCCGGGGCCGGGTCGCGGTGACCAGGGAGGTCGCCTCGGTCAGCCCGTAGCCGCTGTGCAGGATCTCCGGACGGAGCACCTCGCGGATCCGGCGGTTGAGCTCCGGCGGGACCTGGGCCGCCGACGCCATCACCACCCGCAGGGCGGACAGGTCGGCCTCCGGAAGGCGCGGCGAGGCGAGAAGGTCCTGGAAGAGGGTCGGCGGGCCGCACAGGATCGACACGCGCTCCCGTTCCATGGTCTCCAGCACCGTGCCGGCGGAGAACACCGTCTGGGGCAGGATGGTCGCCCCGTGGACGATGCACGCCATCCATCCGGCCTTGTACCCGAAGGTGTGGAAGAACGGCGGGATGATCAGGTACCGGTCGCCGGCGCGGAAGTCCATGACCCGCGCCAGCCAGCCGTGCGCGCGCAGCGACTGGCCGTGGGTCAGCACCACGCCCTTCGGTCGCCCGGTCGTTCCGGAGGTGAACATGATGTCCGAGACGGTCTCGCCGGCGACGG
This sequence comes from Actinomadura rugatobispora, assembly GCF_055379765.1. Taxonomy (NCBI): domain Bacteria; kingdom Bacillati; phylum Actinomycetota; class Actinomycetes; order Streptosporangiales; family Thermomonosporaceae; genus Actinomadura; species Actinomadura rugatobispora. The sequence continues at coordinate 12,370,061 of NZ_AP029191.1, forward strand.
CGTCGACCGCGGCGCGGGCCCGGTCCTCGCCGACCGGGGCCCCAGCCGCCATGAACTCCTCCCAGGACAGGTCACCGGTCGCCGCCTCGCCGGAGAGCACGACGACCCGGCCGGGGGCCAGCGCCGCGAGGTCGGGGGCCGCCCGCCGGGCCATGCCCGGGTAGTCGCTGCCGAGGAAGCCGGTGACGGTGAACAGGGCCGTCGCGCCGCTCTTGCGCAGGATGTAGGCGGCCTCCTCGCCCTTGAAGCGGGTGTTGAGCGGGACGAGGATCCCGCCGGCGCCCTGGACGGCCAGCGCGGCCAGGATCCACCGGGCGGAGTTCGGCGCCCAGACCGCGACCCGGTCCCCCGGCCGGACGCCGAGCGCCATCGCCGCCCGGACGGCGTCGATCATGACCTCTTCCAGCCGGGCGAAGGTCAGCCGCAGGTCCCCCTCGATGATCGCCTCGCGGCCGGGGTGGCGCGCGGCCGCGACCCGCACGGCGTCGGGGATGCTGAGGAAACGCTCGTCGTCACGGATCCGGAACTCCGGCGGGATGTACTCCCACCGGTCCTCCCGGCTGGGCAGGGCCTCGGCCGCCATGCCTTCCACCTTCCCGCTGGACTTGAATAATTCAACCTATTAAGTTGATTCTATGACCGCATCTCTCACCGACGGGGGGCCGGTGGCGGGCGGCGGGGAGCTGCTCGTCACCGGCCACGGCCCCGTCCGCGTCCTCACGCTCAACCGGCCGCGGTCGATGAACGCGATCACCACCGGGCTGGCCCGCCGTTTCAAGCGGGCGCTGGCGGCCGCGGACGCCGACCCGGCCGTGCGGGCGATCGTCATCACCGGATCCGGCGAGCGCGCCTTCTGCGCGGGAGGCGATCTGCACGAGCTGGCCGGGCGCGCGGACCCCTCCGTCCCGGGGCCGCGCGTCGTCTCGGAGCTGGTCCGGGACCGGATCGCGACGCCGGTGATCGCGGCGGTCAACGGCCTGGCCTACGGCGGCGGGCTGGAGCTGGCGCTGGCGTGCGATCTGGTGGTGTCCGGCGAGCACGCGCGCTTCGCGCTGCCCGAGGTCAAGCGGGGCGTTCTCGCCAGCGGCGGCGGGCTGGTACGGCTGCCCGGGATCGTCGGCACCCGGCGCGCCCTCCAGCTCCTGCTGACGGGCGAGCCGATCGACGCGGCGACCGCACTGGAGTGGGGCCTGGTCAACCAGGTGGTGCGTCCCGCGGAAACGCTCACGACCGCCGTGGAGCTCGGCTCGTCCATCGCCGCCAACGCCCCGCTCGCGGTGCGCGCCAGCAAGGCCGTGGCGCACGTGTCCGCACGCCTTCCCGAGCCGGAGGCCTGGGCACTGAACGACACCTCGCACGACGAGATCGCCAAGAGTCACGACGCGCTCGAAGGACCGCGCGCGTTCAGCGAGAAGCGGCCCCCGAGGTGGAGCGGGCGATGACCGGCGTGCATCTGATCGGCCTCCTCGACGGATGCCCGCGGGGCGGATTCCACCGCGCCCGCGGGCACCCATAGACGCTGCCCGTCCGGCCGGGCCCGCGCCGGGTCAGGGACCGGCGGGCTCGAACGCCGTCGAGACGGCCACGTCCTCCCAGGCGTCCAGTTCACCGCCGACACCGGCCAGCTTGCCCCGGACCGCCTTCACGGCATCGGCTCCCAACGGCAGCCGGCCGGGCGGTTCGGCCGCCTCGACGGCCCTGATGATCGCCGCCGCGGCGCGCCGGGGGTCGCCCTGCTGCGCTCCGTCCAGCCGCTCCAGCCCTCCCTGTATGGCCGTGACCACCTCGTACTCGGGAAGGCGCCGCCCGGCCTGCCGCAGCCCCGGCCCCGCCCATCGGGTGCGGAACGCGCCCGGCTCGACGATGGTGACGCCGATGCCGAACGGCGCGAGCTCCAGCCGCAGCGCCTCCGACAGCCCCTCGAGCGCGAACTTGGAGGCGTTGTAGATCCCCAGCCCCGGCTGGCCGGTGAACCCCGCGACCGAGCTGATGTTCACGACATGGCCCCGGCGGCGCTCACGGAAGTGCGGGAGGAGCGCCCGGACGAGCCGCAGCGGACCGGTGAAGTTGGTGTCCATCTGGTGCCGGATCTCCTCCTCGCTCACCTCCTCGACCGCGCCCAGCAGGCCGTAGCCCGCGTTGTTGACCAGGACGTCGATGTGGCCGGCCAGGCGCAGTCCCTGGGCGGCGCGCTCCGCCAGCACCTCGGGCGGGTCGGTGGCGTCGAGCAGGATCGCGAACGCGCGCCCCGGGGCGAGCGCCTCGAAGTCGGCCGCCCGCTCCTTGTCGCGCAGGGATCCGACCACGACCCCGCCGCGTTCGAGCACGGCCTCGGCGAGCGCCCTGCCCAGCCCGCTCGACACACCGGTGATCATCCAGTGCGTCGCCGGCGTCCGGTCGCTCATTCGTCGTTCACCCATCGCATGAGGCGCTGCAGCGGGTAGAAGCCGTCGTGCGCGAGCCCCGGCGGCATGCCGCCCGCACCGCCGAGCGGCACCACGCGCTGCACGCCCGCGGACGCCAGGGCGTCGCGCAGCTCCACCTTGCGCGCGGCCGGGTACACGCCGACGGTCTGCGTCGCGACGCCCGCGTGGCGGACGGCGTCGGCCAGCGAGGGCACGGGCACGACGTTCACGATCTTGCCGTCGGGGTGGAACTCCACGGGCTCGGGCGAGCGGATGACCAGCCCGCGGCCGTCGTATCCGCCCCAGACCCGGTAGTCCTCCTCCAGCTCGCGCAGCACCTCGATCTCCTCGCGCAGCTCGCCGCCGACCTTCGGGCCGCCGGCGGAGGAGAACTCGCGCGCCACCCCCAGCCGCTCGCACAGGACCGCCGCGAAGCGGTCGGCGTTCTCCACCGGCCCCTCCACGAACTGGAAGCGGCTGGCCACGCACGCGGCCTGGTTGAAGAAGGTGGCGTCGGCGGCGGCGGCCTCGGCGGCCTCCCCCAGAGCCTCCTCGGAGGCCAGCGCCTCCCGTCCGATGAACGAGATCGACGACTTGGGGTCGAAGGACACCAGCTCGAACCCCGGGCCGACGTACTTCAGGGCGCCCCGGATGGTGGCCTCGCCGCCCCAGGCGACCAGCTTGTCGAAGAACTGCGCGCGGAAGATCGTGCTCTCCACGGTCTCGTCCCCGCCCCGCCAGTACGCCGCCGAGAAGGAGCGCACCACCGGGTGCCCGGGAGCGAGCGCGATCATCGTGCGGAGGATCGCGGTGGCGGTGAACAGGTCGTTGGAGGGCAGCTTCAGCAGGTTCACGCCCTTGGTCACCGCGCCCCGCACGATGGACATGGCCGCCACACCGGGAGCGTTGCCGGCCAGGATGTGCACCAGGCGCGGCGGGAAGGCGCGGATCGAACCGACGCGCCCGCCCGGCAGCGCCACCTCCCGCCAGCCGTCGAGCACGTCGGAGCCGCCGAGCTCGTTGTCGATCTGCGCCTGGATCTGCGCGCGGTCGAAGCTGCGCCACAGCCGGGCGTACGCCCGCTCCAGGACCTCCCGCGGCAGCGGGTTGACCTCGACCATGTGCTCCAGCGCCTCGGCGAGCAGGCCGTCGGCATCGGCCTTGAGCCGCTCGCCGGTCTCCACCAGCAGATCGACGATCTCGGCGACGGGCACCTCGAAGGCCGGTCCCGGCTCCGTCCTGGACCACACCAGGTGGTCCAGGTCGAGAGCGGGCGTGGCGAACTCCGCCCCCGTGCGGCCGTGGACGATGTCGGTGCCCTGCTGGACGGCGCCCTGGACGACGTGGACCACGGGAACCGGCCCTCGGGTCGTCACCGCGTCACCGCCGGTGCCGGACAGTACCGTGCCGCTCATGCCTGGATCATCCCCCTCACGTAGGAGTCGAGTGTCGCCGCGCAGGTGATCTTGTCGTCGCCGCCGAGGTCGCCGTACCGGGACACGTCGGGCAGCACCGTGGGACCGGTCCTGCCGCACGCGCACGCGGAGAAGTCGACCTTCACCCGGTCGCCGCTGATCAGCCCGCCCCAGCGGCCCTCCAGGGAGAGGTCGAGGAAGGCGAAGCGCCCCTCCACCACTCCCTCGTCCTCGTTGAGCAGCCGTTCGCCCGGCTCGTCGAGGACCAGCGGGAGGACCCACGGTGGTATGTGGTAGTTGCCCTTCTCGCAGGACGGGCAGGAGCCCTGCAACTCGGTCATGCCGTAGCTGCGGACCCTGCGGACGCCGCCGAAGAAGTCGCCGAACTGCTTCATGTAGTCCGCGGGCAGGACCTGGTTCTTGTTGCCGCCTCCGGCGAGCACCAGCGAGTCGGGGTGGAACTCCCCGTCGGGGACGCCGCGCGCCCGGAGGCCCTGGATGAGGGCCCACTGCTGGTTGTTCATCCCGGCGATGAAGAGCGGCTCGCGCCGGTGCTCGGCGATGTCGTCGAGCAGCCCGTCCAGCGCGGCCTGCATCACCCCCTCGCGTTCGCCGGAGGCGTTCTCGAACTCCTTGACCTCCTGCGGGGTGGCGGTGCCGTCGACCATCTTCTTGCGGAGCAGCCCGCTGTGCATCAGCTCGGAGACGCGCAGCGAGTCCTCCGTCAGGAGCCGCAGTTCGCCCTCCTTCACGAACAGGTCGGCGTGCATCCGGAAACCGTCGATGGAGCGCATCGGCCCGCTGGCGGGCGCCAGGATGTAGCCCCGGCGGACGCGCTCGGGCGGCAGCGGGTCAGGCCAGCAGGTGAGGTTGGCCATGATCCGGCCCAGCAGGTCCCGGTCCGCCGCGGTGCTGTTGAGGAACGAGACCTTTCCCGACGTCCCGCTGGTGATGTAGAGCCGGTGGCCGGCCGCGTCCAGCCGCCCGATCCAGTCGTCGATGTCGGTCACGCCGTCGACGTCGACCTCGCCCGTCTCGACCACCGAGACCGTCGAGTACCAGCGCAGGAGGCGGTCCCAGTGTCCCGAGGTGATGTAGGAGAGGGGGTAGGACTTGTAACTGGTGTGGGAGAACAGCAGCGGGACGATGTCGCCCTCCGCGCGGATCTCCTTGACGCCCGTCTCGTCCGCTCGGCGGCGCAGCAATGGGATGCGCTCCCGGTGCTCGCCGAAGCACTCACGGGCGGCCTCCAGTTGGAGGGCGCGCACCTCTTCCGATGGTCTGTCGAACGGGTCACCGGAGCCGACGAAGCTCCTGATGGTCTCCCGAGCGCTGGTCACGGCCTCTCCTCCTCGACCCCATCCGGCCCCCGGACGGACGGAGGTAGCGTCAGATTCACATACCGAATCTGAAAGATTTAACTATATCGAGCGTACGTACGCGCCCCGAACCGTGTCAATGGCCCCTCCCGGCCGTCCGGGAGCGCCACCAGGATGTTCTCGACCACCTCGACCCCGCGCCCGAGATTCCGCGTTGACGCCCGAGGCGGCGGAATTTAAGTTATATGAACTAACTGATTACGACGCGTTGTGCGAGGAGACGGGCCATGGACCGGGTGCTCTGCCGGCTGGAGGGCGGTGTGGCCGATGTGCGCCTCAACCGTCCGGACAAGCTCAACGCGCTCGACGACGCGATGTTCGCCGAGCTCATCGGGGTCGGCGAACGGCTCCGGCACGAGGCGGGCCTGCGCGCGATCGTCCTGTCCGGCGAGGGCCGCGCGTTCTCCGCCGGACTGGACTTCGCCGCCTTCCAGGCCCAGGCGGACGCCCGCCCCTGGCGGCCCGCCGCGGTCGAGGACGCCGGGGATCCGCCGGACGAGTTCGGCGTCCCCGGCCTGGTCCTGGGCCGGGGACAGAAAGCCGTCTGGGTGTGGCAGGTGCACGAGGTCCCGGTCATCGCCGCCGTTCACGGCTTCGCGCTCGGTGGCGGGCTGCAACTGGCCCTCGGCGCCGACATCCGGCTGGTGGCACCGGACGCGCGCATGGGCGTCCTGGAGATGGACTGGGGGCTGACGCCCGACATGTGCGGCACGCAGATCCTGCCGCGCCTGGTCGGGGTGGACGTCGCCAAGGAACTCACCCTCACCGCCAGGAAGGTCACCGGGGAAGAGGCCGTCCGCATCGGGCTGGCGACACGCGTGTGCGCCGACCCGCGGGAGGAGGCGCTGGCGATCGCCGCGCAGATCGCCGGCCGCAACCCGGCGGCGGTGCGCGCCGCCAAGAGCATGCTGAACCGCGCCTGGGACGAGGAGGCCATGAAGGCGGGATTCCGCGCCGAGCGCGCGTTCATGGAGCGCAATGTGGGCAGTCCCCTCCAGCGCGAGGCCGTGCGCGCCAGGCTGGACGGGGCGGCGCGCCGGTGACCGCCTCCCCCAACGGGCACGACGCGGACGCGGCCTGCGAGCCGAGCCGGGTCGCCGTGGTGACCGGCGGCACCCGAGGGCTCGGAGCCGCGATCACGCGCGTCCTGACGGCCGAGGGCGTGCACGTCGCCGCGGTCTTCGCCCGAGACGACGAGGCCGCCCGCCGACTCGCGGACGAGGTGGCGGCGGACGGCGGCTCCCTGTCCCTGCACCGGGGCGACGTGGGAGACCGCGCCTTCTGCCGGCGGCTGGTGCAGGACGTCCTGGCAACGCACGGCCGGCTGGACCACCTGGTGAACAACGCCGGCCTCCTGATCGAGAACAAGGTCCGCGCGATGACCCAGGAGGAGTGGGACGACGCCCTGCGGGCCAACCTCAGCGGCCCGTTCCACCTCGCGCAGGCGGTTCTGGAGCCCATGACCGACCGGCGGTTCGGCCGCATCGTCAACATCGGCAGCGTGACGGCCGCGATGGGCAGCCCCGTCGAGGCGGGCTACGCCGCCGCCAAGGCGGGGCTGCTGGGACTGACCCGTTCGCTGGCGCGGTCGGTGGCGCGCAAGGGCGTGACGGTGAACCTGGTCGTGCCCGGGGTCTTCGAGACCGACATGACCAACGTGATGCCCGCTCCGGCACAGGAGGCGATCCGGGCGATGATCCCGCTGGGCCGCCGCGGCGACCCTGGAGAACTCGCGCACGCGGTGAGGTTCCTGCTGGACGAGCGCGCCGGCTACATCACAGGATCGGTGGTCACCGTGGACGGCGGCCTCAGCATGGGCGCCTAGGGCCTGCTCGAAGTGGCCACAAGTACCGCGGCCAAGGCCCTGACGGGAACCGCGAAACGGCGTCCCCGCCTTGATCAGACCGCGGCGCACCCCCTTTCGACGGTACGGAGGACAGATGGACGATGAGATCACCGTGGGAGTGCGCGTGCCGCACGAGCTCTTCCACGACGCGGCGGCGCTGCGGGATTTCGTGGCGGACGCCGAGGAGGCCGGAATCGACCGGCTGTTCGTCGGCGACCACGTGACCTTCAAGGGAGGCCAGGGCTTCGACGGCCTCCTCCACGCCACGGCGCTGGCGGCGCTGTCGACGCGCGTCACCGTCCAGACGGCGGTCTACCTGCTGCCCCTGCGCCATCCCGTTCCGGTGGCGCGGCAGGTCGCGTCTCTGGCGGGCCTGGCCCCCGGCCGAGTGGTCTTCGGTGTCGGCGTGGGCGGGGAAGACCCCGCCGAGTACCGCGCGTGCGGCGTCGACCCGGCGACGCGCGGGCGGCGGATGGACGAGGCGATCCCACTGGTCCGGGCGCTGCTCGGCGGCGCGGAGGTGAGCGCGTCGGGCGAGTTCTTCACGCTCGACGACGTGTCCGTCCGGCCGGCGCCGGAGGTCGCCGTGCCCATCATGGTCGGAGGCCGGTCCGACGCGGCGCTGCGCCGTACGGCGGAGCACGGCGACGGATGGCTCGGGCTGTGGACCACGCCCGAGCGGTACGCCGCGTCCTGCGCCCGGATCGCCGAGCTCGCCTCGGCACGCGGCCGCCAGGTCAAGCGGTGGGGCCACGGCATGCACGTCTGGTGCGGTTTCGGCGACTCCCCCGGCGAGGCCCGTCCGGGATTGGCCACCATGATGGAGCGCCTCTACCGGACCCCCTTCGAGAAGTTCGAGCGTTACAGCCCGTACGGGACTCCCGAGGACGTGGCGGCGGCGTTGCTGCCGTACGTGCGAGCGGGATGCCGCTCCTTCAACCTGATCACGGGCGACGCCGGCGCCCAGGCCACCATCGAGGGCGCCGTCGCCGTGCGCACCCTCCTGCGGAAAGCACCGTCCGACTCCTGACGAGCGCGACTCCGCGCCGCTCGAAGGTGCCCCTCAGAGGCAAGTCCGCCCTGGGCGGCGCGGATTCCCTGCAGGGATGAAGAGAGCCAAGGGACGCTTCGCACAGATCCTCCCGGCCGTCGCCGCGCCGGAGCACCGGGACGAGTATCCGACCGCGTGAAAGGCGGTTGGTCCAACCTGGCAGCCATAAAGGAGCCCGGATTCGTTCGGGACTCACCATTCCCGGCAAGGAGCACCGCCTCTGAGGCAGGGTTCCCGTTCCGGTTCTCGGGAGGCGCGCCGGGCCCACTCGAGAAGGGACCCGGCTCGCCTCAGCCCAGCAGATCGAGCACCGTGGTCATCGACTGGTTGTTCAACAGGTACTCCCCCGCGGCCTCGAGGTGGGCCCGCCACAGTTCCTCGGCGGCTTCGGACTGCCGGGCGGCCACCAGCTCCACCAGCCGCACGTGGGCCCGGAAGCCCTCCCGGTTCGCCACGATGTTCTCGGGGCTGCCCGCGTCGAGATCCACATGCGACCAGTTCGCCTGGTCGATGATGTGCCGCACCATGCCGTTGAGCACCCGCATGGTCTCGTTCCCCGACATGTCGACCACCAGCGCGTGGAACTGCATGTGCGCGCGGATGAACGCCGGCGGATCATCGATCAGCAGCTCGGCCTCGCGCACCGCGGTGCGCAGCCGGTCGAGGTCGTCATCGGTGGCCCGCTGCGCCAGAAGCCCCGCGCAGGGAGCCTCGATCAGGTTCCGGGCCTGGTAGAGATCCTGGAGCGTGGTGCCGCGGTACTCCAGGACCAGCCCGGCGTACCGGGCCGCGACCTCTCCCTGCGGAACCTGCACCCGCGCGCCGCCCCGGGCACCGCGCCGGATGCTGATCAGCGCCTCGGACTCCAGCACGCGGAAGGCCTCGCGCAACGTCGGCCGCGAGACCGAGAACTCCTCCATCAGCGTGGTCTCGGCGGGCAGGGCCGCCCCGCCGGCCAGCTCACCGCGCACGATCTTGCGGCGCAGTTGCGCGGCCACCAGCTCGGCCATCTTGGGGACGCGGACGCGCCGGCCCAGCGTTCCCGGCCCCGTCGTCGACTCGGTGGACTCGGTCACGCTCCTCCGCCTTCCGCCCCGCACCGGACGGGAGCGGCCGGTGCAGTGTCAGCTCTCATGACGCTAGGGTAGCAGAATTTAATAAGTTATCTCTTTATTCTGTTACGGCTAAATTGGCGAGGGCATGTCGGTCATCCGAGACGGCCGTGCGCCCGAGCACCGGCCCTCTCCAGCATGGAGTCCGGCCGCGGATGCTCGTCGGCGTCGAAGCCACCCGCACACTGCGCCGCCGGCTTGCCGCCCGGGACAGGACGGTTGACCACCGGGGGTCGGCCACGCCCGGCTGCGGTCCGGGCACTTCCACCGGCAGGACCGGCCTGGAACTTGACATATTAACAATATTATCTAACTTATTCGCCATGACGATGCATCGACTGCCGACCCTGGCGGAGGCGTGGTGAGACTTCGCGTAGAGCCGGAGCTGGAGGAGCTGCGCGCCGCCATCGACGGTCAGGCCGCCAAGACGGTCGCCCCGCTGGCCCCGCGGGTCGACCGTGACCAGCGCTTCTCTCCGGAGTTGTGGCGGGCGGTCTGCGAGCTGGGAATGACCCGGCTGCCGTTCGCCGAGCGGTACGGCGGCGATGGCGGCACGGTCCGCGCCTACATGGTGGCGAGCCGCGAGGTGGCACGGCACTGCGCCGTCGCCGCGCTGTACCCCGGCACCACCATCCAGGTGGCGATGACCCTGCTCAAGCACGGCACGCCCACGCAGATCGAGCGCTTCGTCCCGGGACTCGTCTCCGGAGAGTTGATGGCGGCGTGGGCGTTCACCGAGCCGGCGACCGGTTCGGACCCCCGTCAGATCACCACCCAGGCCCGGCGCGACGGCACGGGCTGGACGCTCTCGGGCACCAAGCAGTTCATCTCCTTCTCCGAACAGGCCCAGCTGGCGCTGGTGTTCGCAAGGACCTCCGACAAGGCGCTGGGAGCGTTCCTGGTGGACACCTCTCTCCCGGGCTGGCAGGCCGGCCGGCCGAGCGAGGTGCTGTCGATGGGTGGGACGGAGGCCCGGCCGGTCACCCTGGATAACGTGCGGGTGGACGACGACGGCCTGGTGGGCGGCCTGGACAGCGGGTTCGAGGTCATGCTGGCCGGTGAGGCGTTCGGCAAGGTGCGCGCGTCGATGATCTGCGTGGGGATCGCCACGCGGGCCCTGGAAGAGGCCGCGTCCTACGCTCTGACCCGCGAGTACCGCGGCACGCCGATAGGCAGGCGTTTCCCCACCGTGCAGGCGCTCCTCGGAAAGGCCGCCGCGGATGTCGTCGGCGCCGAGTCCCTGGTCCTGACCTGCGCCGACCTGCTCGACCGGGGGGAAAGAATCGCCGCGGAGGCCGCCGCGGCCCGTCTCGTGTCGGGACGGGCCGCGCGGGAGGCCGCTCAGGCGGCGCTGCATGTGTGCGGCGCGTACGGGCTGACCAAGGACATGGTGGTGGAACGTCTCTACCGCGAGTCGGTGTTCTTCGACGTCGCCCAAGGCGTGGCGGAGATCCAGCAGATCATCATGGCGCGCGAACTGCTCGCCGCCACACCTGGGAGCGGCGCTTCGTCCTGACCCACTCCACCAGGCACGACCGGACAGGCCCTCGTCATGGTCAGCGCGGACAGTGAACCGATCCGCACGGACGCTCCCCGGGCCGACTCGATCGAGCAAGACGCTCTCCCGATTTTTTCACCCGTGTTCCAAGCCCTTGGGCCCAACCACGACCGATGGGCTCAGGGGCCTGTTCGCGTTCGTCCAGGAGGTCATTCGGCGGTGCCTTCGCCCTTGATGGAGCGGATGAGGAGCTGGGAGACGTCCACGACCTCCAGCGATTCCTTGGCCTCGCCGGAGTTCTTCTTCTCGTTGATGGCATCGCCCAGCATCACCAGGCAGAACGGGCACGCGGTGGAGACGGTGTCGGGGTCGGTGGTCAGCGCCTCGTCCACCCGCTCGGTGTTGATGCGCTTGCCGATCCGCTCCTCCATCCACATCCGCGCACCGCCGGCGCCGCAGCAGAAACCGCGGTCCTTGTGCCGGTGCATCTCCTGGGTCTTGACGCCCGGGACGGTGGCCATGATGTCGCGGGGCTGCTTGTAGACCTTGTTGTGACGGCCCAGGAAGCAGGGGTCGTGGTAGGTGATGTTCTCCTCGATCGGGGTGACCGGGGTGAGCCTGCCCTCCTCGACCAGGTGCGCCAGCAGCTGGGTGTGGTGCACGACCTCGTAGTCCCCGCCGATCTGCGGGTACTCATTGGCCAGGGTGTTGAAGCAGTGCGGGCAGGTCGCCACGATCTTCTTGGCGCCCGCGTCGTTGAGCGTCTCGACGTTCTGCTGGCCGAGCATCTGGAACACGAACTCCATGCCCAGGCGGCGGGCCGGGTCGCCGGTGCAGGCCTCCATCGGGCCCAGCACCGCGAACTTGACGCCGGCGATGTGCAGCAGCTCGGCGACCGCCTTGGTGGTCTTCTTGGCCCGGTCCTCCAGCGCCCCCGCGCACCCGACCCAGAACAGGTACTCGGTGTCCTCCGACAGCTTGTCGTCGACGACCTCGACCTCGAAGTCCAGCTCCTCGATCCACTCCAGGCGCTTCATCTCCGACATGCCCCAGGGGTTGCCCTTGTTCTCCAGGTTCTTGAGCATCACCCCCGCCTCCGACGGGAACGAGGACTCGATCATCACCTGGAAGCGGCGCATGTCCAGGATGTGGTCGATGTGCTCGATGTCGACCGGGCACTGCTCCACGCACGCACCGCAGTTGGTGCACGACCACAGCACGTCGGGGTGGATGACCCCGTCCTCGCCGACCAGCTCCTTGTCCACCTGCATGGCGGCCCTCTGCTCGTCGGTGAAGGCGGCCCGCTCCTCCTCCGAGGCCAGCATGTAGGGGGCCTTGGCGAAGGCGTGGTCGCGCAGCTCCAGCACCACCATCTTCGGGGACAGCGGCTTGCCGGTGTTCCAGGCCGGGCACTGGGACTGGCAGCGCCCGCACTCGGTGCAGGTCGCCATGTCCAGGAAGCCCTTCCAGGTGAAGTCCTCGATCTTCCCGCGCCCGAAGGTGTCCTCGTCGGGGTCGGCCTCCTCGAAGTCCAGCGGCTTGCCCCGGCTCATCATCGGCTGCACCGCGCCCAGCCCGTCGGGGCGGCGCTTGAACATCACGTTCAGCGGCGCGATGAAGATGTGCAGGTGCTTGGAGTTGACCACGATCACCAGGAAGATCAGCGCCACGCCGATGTGGGCCAGCAGGAAGAAGGCCTCCAGCCCGTTCAGCAGGCCGCTGTCGGGTTCGCCGATGTTCTCCAGCAGCTGCCCGACGCCGTAGGAGGCGTAGGCGGCCCTGCCGTAGGAGAAGTTGCCGTTGGCGACCTCCATGCCGCGGAAGGCCAGCATCGTCCAGATCACGTTGAAGATCATGAACAGGATCAGCCACGCGCCGCCGGTGTGCGAGCCCTTGAACCGCGATCCCCGGTCCAGCTTCTTCGGCGAGTTCCTCACCCGGATGAGCGCGAAGGTGGCCAGACCGGCCAGGCACGCCAGCGCGATCGTGTCCTGGACGAACCCGATCGGCCCCCAGGTCTGCAGGAACGGGATGTGGGCGTGCAACCCGAACAGCAGCTGGACGCCCGCCTCGCCGTACACGGTGATCAGCAGCAGGAACGCCCACATCACCGCCAGATGCGCCGCACCGGCCACCGTCCACTTCAGCAGCTTGCGCTGCCCCAGGACCTCGGTGACCTGCCCCTCCACACCGCTCTTCTTGTCACGCTTGAGCTGAAGAACACGATCGGGGTCGGGCTGACCGCTCTTGAACAGATCCCACAGGAACCTCACCCGCCGGCCCGCCAGCGCTAGCGCCACCGCTACACCGACGAGCCCGACGATCAACGTGATCGCGTACTGCACAGTTCCGTCCTCCTGAGGTACGGGCGATGACGATCGCCCCGAGACCAGAATCACCGCTGGGCCGGCGCCGGACGCACTCCACCGCACCAGACTTGCAAATCAGTCAAATTAGATTACTATTTCTCGGACCATGAGTCGACCTGTGAGGCCCGCAGGCACGGCAGCGCGCCGCCGGGGCCGGAGGCACCTCGACCACTCGGCCGCCGCCCGCGCGGTGCGGCCGAGGCGCACGTGGGCCGAGCTGCGAGGTCGCGACTTCTCACCAAGGAAGCACATCGTGACCACACCGCACCCCCCTCGATCTCACCGGCCATGTCGCGCTCGTCACCGGTGGGAACTCCGGCGTGGGTCTCGGCATGGCCGAAGGGCTGGCCCGCGCCGGAGCCGACGTCTGCATCTGGGGCAGGAATCCCGGCAAGAACGAGTCCGCGGCCGAGCGCCTCGCCGCGCACGGCCACCGGGTCGCCGCCTACGAGATCGACATCGCCGACGAAGACGCCGTCGTCGCCGGCTTCGCCAGGACGGTCGAGGAGTTCTCCCGGCTGGACTCCTGCTTCGCCAACGCGGCCTTGGCCAATTCGATGACCAACCCGCGCTACCTCGACTCGACGCTCCAGCAATGGCGCGACCTGATGCGGGTCGACCTGGACGGCGCCTACCTCACCACGCGCGAGGCCGCGCGCACCATGGTCGAGCTCGGCAACGGCGGCAGCATCGTGCTGACCTCGAGCGTGGCCGCGCTCTTCGGAGCTCCACGCGAACAGGCCTACGCCGCTGCGAAGGCCGGACTGCTGGCGCTGTCGCGCTCACTGGCCGTGGAATTCGGCAAGTACCGGATCCGGGCCAACGCGGTCCTGCCGGGCTGGACCCGCTCGCCCGTCCTCGACGGCTGGCTGGACAACCCCGCGGTCGCCGAGAAGGTGATGGCGCGGATCCCCCTCAGGCGCTGGGGCACGCCTGAGGACTGGGCGGGCGTCGCGATCTACCTCGCGAGCCCCGCCTCCTCGTTCCACACCGGCGACTGCCTGCGCCTCGACGGCGGATACGGGATCTTCTGATGCACGAGACGACCTCCTCCCGGGTCCTGGTGACCGAACTGACCGACGGCGTCCTGACCCTGACCCTCAACAGGCCCGACGCGCGCAATGCCCTGTCGCCCGACCTGGTCACCGCTCTCGACGAGGCGCTGAGCCGGTTCGAGGAGGACGACGCGGCGCGGGTCGCGGTGATCACCGGTTCCGGCCGCGCGTTCTGTGCCGGGCTGGACCTGAAGGTCTTCGCCGCCGCCGATGCCGACCGGCGCACGGTCGGTGCGCTCATCCGCCGCTTCGGCAGGCTGTCCAAGCCGCTCGTCGGAGCGGTCAACGGCCCGGCCGTCGCGGGCGGCCTCGAACTGGCCCTCGGCTGCGACTTCCTGATCGGCGGCCCGCAGGCGATGTTCGCCGACACCCATGTGAAGATCGGCGCGTTCCCCGGCGGCGGGATGACCGCCCGGCTGAGCCGTGCCGTCGGAACCCGCACGGCCAAGGCCATGAGCCTCGGCGGCGTCCGGCTCGACGCGCAGGCCGCCCTTCGCGCCGGCCTGCTGAGCGAGCTCGTCGATGCGGAGGAGCTCGTGACGAGAGCCCGAACGATCGCCGGCAACATCGCCACGGCCAGGCAGGAGCTCGTCGCGATCGTCCGGAAGCTCTACGACGAGAACGCCGACAGGTCCCTCGACGACGCCCTGGCCTTCGAGGAGGCCGAGCTCCGGCGCTGGCGCGAGAACCAGCGCCTCAACTGGTCAGTGTGAAGAGGCGGGCGGTCGCACGCCATCACGCAGAACCGTCGGGACAGGAAGAACGGGCACGGGCATGCAGGGCGGAGCGGTCGCCACGCGCCCTACGGCATGCCGGCTTGGCCATCTCGGCCCTGCTCCATACTCCCGGAGCCAAGCCGGGACGTCGCCTCTCCGTCGGCGACCTGAACCACCCGCCTCGCTCAAGGTCGCGTGCGCCGACCGTACCGTCCAGCCGGCCCCTTCCACGGCCCCGGACTCCGAAAGGCGGCAGGCGCACAACCTGGCCGAAGCCGCGCGGAAGGCCGAGTGGACCGCATGCTCCACACAGCCGAGCACCTACGAAAGGCGGGCCGGAAGGTGTCGGTCAACACGGTTGCGGCGCGGATGGCCGAGCTCGGGCTGGCCGACCGTCCCGCAAGAGGCGGCGGTCGCTGACCGAGCCAGCGGCCAGCGGTGCGCGGCCTGGTGCGTCGCAACTCCACCGCCGTCGCGCCGGACGTGCTGTGACACTGAAAGCGCCCGCCCAGTTGAGCAATGACGCCACCCGAGAATTGGTGGACCGCCTTGCGAACGAGACGCTCGGCGCCTTGGCGGCCGGCGGACACACCGTGCCAGAACTCCAAGACCAGCATCGAACAACATGGCGGGAGAGGCCAGACGACCACCTACCATCCTCCCCACGACTGAGGCGCGGCTTGAACCGGCCACCAGCGGGTGGGGACAGCGCCCGTTCGGCATGATTCTCTACGACTGTCCCGACAATCAGGCGGGGGCCGATCCAAGCCTTGGAGAGTCAGGTGAACCCGATCCAATCTCGGACTCCGGAAACCTCGGTGGACGTCGTTCAGCGGACCGCCAGGATCGCCGGTGTCTGGTTCATCCTCACCTTCGTCTTCTCGATCCCCGCGGCGTTGCTGTACGACCCGGTCCTCAATGACGCGAACTACATCCTGGGAGCGGGCGCGGACACGCAGGTGCGGCTTGGCGCCCTCCTTGAGATTCTGACCGCCGTCGCGAACATCGCCACCGCGGTCGTGCTGTTTCCGATCCTGAAGCGGCAGAGCGAGAGCATCGCCCTCGGTTACATCGCCTTGCGAGTCCTCGAGTCGACCGTCATCGTGATGGGGGTCATCAGTGTGCTCGCCGTCGTGACGTTGCGGCAGGACCTCTCGGGCGGGGGCGGCGCCAATGCCGCTCTGATCGGCCAGGCACTGGTGGCGTTGAAGGATCAGACGTTCCTGCTCGGCCCCGCCTTCTGCGCGGGCTTCGGCAACGGGCTGCTGCTGGGCTACCTGATGTACCGGTCGGGCCTGGTGCCACGCCCCATGGCGCTCATCGGGCTCATCGGAGGCCCCATCGCCTGCGCCACCGCGACCGCTGTCCTGTTCGGCGCCTACGAGCAGCAGTCCCCGATGAACTTCCTGTTCACGGCACCAGAAATCGTCTGGGAAGCATCACTGGGCATCTGGCTCCTCACCAAGGGCTTCCGCCCCGCCCCCCTCATCACAGAAACGGCCCCCAAGACCACAGCGTGACGGGTCGCATCATCCGGAGTCCTGTGGCTCTCGGGCTTTGTATTCCGGGCGCAGATCGAGATCTTGGGGAGTCTGGGTAAGCAAGACGGCCACCGCTGCGAGGCTTCAGGTGTGTTGAGGCGGAAGAGGTGGCCAGGCCAGAGCACCTGGACGCGGCCGGGTTGCAGGGGTTGCGTCCGCGGAGGTGGTGTACGAGTTTGACCAGGTCAAAGGGCATGGCGTCGTGACGTGAGGCGGCCACCGCGTGATCCTTCGAATCGACCAAGAACCGAAGGAGAAGAGCACGCGATGGCCGTGGACAACAGTGTGGACCCTAATGACTCCCGAGGGGCTTCGGTCCCTGTAGCTCATTCTCGATCGATGCCTATGTGGACCCCGAGGCTTGACCTCTTCCTAATGACTCCCGAGGGGCTTCGGTCCCTGTAGCTCATTCTCGATCGATGCCTATGTGGACCCCGAGGCTTGACCTCTTCCTCGCAGGCAGTGCGCGATCGGGATGAGCGATGGGTGGGTGGTGATCGAAGGGTGCCGGGAGACGCCTCGGGTGTCCCTGGACATGAAGTCCTCCCCATAGGCAGCGCGGCCCGGCGCCTCTCGATCACCACCCACCGCATCAATGACCTCGGCAGGATCGTGTTCTGAGCCGACCACAGGGAACACCGCTCCGTTGACCGGGGCCTTGAGTCCTCACCGAAGAGCGCGGACCCTGTGGCGGGCTGGGGCCACGAACTGCTGATCGGATGTCGAGCCGTCGAGCTCTCTCATTAGGGCGTGGCGTGCCCCTGCGCGGCTCTGAGCTGCACCAACCCCCGGAAGGAGCACGGTAGTTGAAGGTGACATGCGGAATCGACTGGGCGGAGAGGCACCACGATGTCGCTCTGGTGGACGCCGACGGCCAACTCCTCGCGCGCCGCCGCATCAGCGATGACGTCGCGGGCTGGCAGGCCCTGGCCGATCTGCTCGCCGAACACGGCGACCAGGCCAACGAGCAGATCCCGGTCGCCATCGAGACCAGCCGCGGCCTGCTGGTCTCCTGCCTGCGCGCCACCGGCCGCCGGGTCTATGCGATCAACCCGCTCGCCGTCGCCCGCTATCGCGAGCGTCACACCGTCGCCCGGTCCAAGAGCGACCACGCCGACGCGTTCACGCTGGCGAACATTCTGCGCGTCGACGCCGCCCATCACCGGCCGCTGCCGGAGGATTCCGAACTCGTGCAGTCCATCGCAGTGCTGGCCCGCGCTCAGCAGGACGCGGTCTGGAACCGCCAGCAGCTGGCCAACCAGCTCCGTTCACTGCTGCGCGAGTTCTTCCCCGCCGCGCTCCATGCATTCCAGGTCAAGAATGTCGGGCTGACCTCCTGCGAAGCCCGCGCCGTCCTCACCGCGGCCCCGACCCCCACCGGGGCCGCCAAGCTCACCAAGACCCAGTTGCGGGCGGCGCTGCGCCGCGCCGGCCGCCAACGCAACTTGGACAGGCGTGCCGAAGAACTCCAAGCCGTCCTGCGTCAGGAGCATCTGCATCAGCTCCCCATGATCGAGGCCGCGCTCGGCCAGCAGGCCCGGGCCCTGCTGCTGCAGCTGGACGCCGCCTGCCAGGCCGCCGACGACCTCGCCGAAGCCACCAGCCAGGCATTTCACCAGCATCCCGACGCCGCGATCATCGTCAGTTTCCCCGGCCTGGCCGACCTTACCGGTGCCCGCGTGCTGGCCGAAGTCGGCGACGACCGGGCCCGGTTCGCCGATGCCCGCGCACTCAAGGCCTATGCCGGATCAGCTCCCATCACCCGCGCCTCTGGACGCAGCATGGTGGTCCACCACCGCAAGGTGAAGAACCAACGCCTGGCCGCTGCTGGTCATGTCTGGGCGTTCGCCTCACTCCGGGCGCCCGGCCCGCGCGCTCACTATGACCACCGGAGAGCCGCCGGGGACCGGCATTCCAGCGCGCTCCGCAACACCTTCAACCGCATGCTCGGCTGCCTGTACCACTGCCTGCAGACCGGCCGGCTCTATGACGAAGCAAACGCCTTCCGCACCCGACTGGCAGCCGCCGCTTGACACCTTAGGAAGATCGGATGTCTGCCGGGTGGTTGGCCGAGCAGATCGGGGCGTGTGAGCCCGATGTGTTGCGGTCGATGGTCAAGACGATGGCCGAGGCGCTCATGTCGGCCGAGGCTGACGCGATGTGCGGCGCCGGCTATGGCGAGCGCAGCGGCGAACGCGTCAACCGCCGAAACGGGTATCGGGAACGGGGCTGGGACACCCGGGCCGGGACGATCGACCTGCAGATTCCCAAGCTGCGGTCGGGAACCTACTTTCCCGAGTGGCTGCTGGAGCGGCGCCGCCGGGCCGAGCAGGCCCTGATCAGCGTGGTGGCGACCTCGTATCTGCTGGGCGTGTCCACCCGGCGGGTGGACAGGCTGGTCGAGCAGATGGGCATCAAGAACATCTCCAAGAGCCAGGTCAGCGAGATGTCCAAGGTGCTGGACGCCCAGGTCGCCGCGTTCCGCAACCGCCCGCTGGAGGCGGGACCGTACGCGTTCGTGTGGGTGGACGCCCTGACCCAGAAGGTCCGCGAGGGCGGCCGCACCGTCAACGTCCACGTCCTGATCGCCACCGGGGTCAACGCCGACGGGCACCGCGAGATCCTCGGGGTCGAGGTGACCTCGGCCGAGGACGGCGCCGGCTGGCTGGCCTTCCTCCGGGGACTGGTCGCCCGCGGCCTGTCCGGGGTCCAGCTGGTGGTCTCCGACGCCCACCGCGGCTTGGTCGAGGCGATCGCCGCGACTCTGCCGGGCGCGGTCTGGCAGCGCTGCCGGACCCACTACCTGCGCAACCTGCTCGCCAAGGTCCCCAAGAGCGCGCAGCCCTGGGTGGCGACGCTGGTGCGCACCATCTTCGACCAGCCCGCCGCTGAAGAGGTGGCGGCCCAGCACGCCCGGGTGGTCGACTCGCTGGCGGCCAAGCACCCGGACGCGGCCGAGCATCTGGACCAGGCCCGCGACGATCTGCTGGCGTTCGCGGCGTTCCCCCGGCAGTTGTGGCGGCAGATCTGGTCCAACAACCCGCAGGAGCGGTTGAACAAGGAGATCCGCCGCCGCACCGACGTCGTCGGGATCTTCCCCGACCGCCCGGCCATCATCCGCCTGGTCGGCGCGGTGTTGATGGAACAGACCGACGAATGGACCGAGGCCCGCCGCTACATGGGCCTGGAATTCCTGACCAAAGCCCGACTGCGGGTTATCGAGGGCACCACACCCGACCCCAAGATCGACCAGCGAGAACTCACAGCTTAACCTGCAGAAACAGGAACACGCGGAGGCCGCTCGTACACCACTCCGCTGGACGTGACCGTTGCAGGCTGCTTTTGGATGATGCGTTCGCACAGGTGGCAGCGCCGGGAAGTACGACTGCGGGCCCGCCGCTGCCTGCAGCCGTTCACCACGGCCCGGTGGGATGTCGATGGGGTGCCGCACGACCCTACGGCTCGGCGCCGGGCCGGCAGCCAGCCCGCACAAGATGGTCGAGACCCGTGCTTGCGTTTCGGGGCGCCTCAGTGAGATGAACCCGTCCAGAGCAGGCCAGAGCCGTTGGTCACCACGCAGACGCCCCCTTCTTGCGACCGGGGTCTGGTCGAGCAGTTCCCCTGTCGAGGTGCGGGCATCCCGGGGATCGCAGGGTGCTGGGCGGTGTCATCCGGTGGCGGAGAATCCTGATGACATCGTGATGGCAAACGATCTTGAGATCGTTAAGGTGATCTTTAATTCGGGGTCTGAGCTGGGGGTTCTTGTAGCCGGGACGGGGTTCGAACCCGCGCCTTCCTCATTGAAAGTGAGGGGACCTGCCGTTAGTCGACCCGGCCGTAGCGCGTACGAGAATCGAACTCGTGTCCCCACGCTGAGAACGTGGTGTCCTGACCACTGGACGAACGCGCCTGGAAAAAGAAAGAGCCGCTGTTCCGGGAGCCCGGAAGGCGGCGAGGGGTGAGGGGGTCACCCGTTCAACCGGCTCCCGTGGCGGGGGGTTCGCGCTCTTCCGTCATGCCCATCACGATGCCGGATCTGGCGCGTGCGGGCAACACATTTTCAGGACCTCCTCATTTCGCCGCCGAAAGGGCCACATCGGGTCGGTTGGGTTGGGCTGGACGGCGACCAGGTGTGGAGGATCGATGCGAACCGAGTTCACGGGGTGGCTGCGGGGCTTCGAGGAGGAGGTGCGCGCCCGTGCGGTGGCGGGCGACCCGGAGTGGGGACGGGGCGCGCGGCTGGAGCCGTGCGTGGTGCGCAGCCTCCAGCGCTTCCAGGTCGGTGAGGACGGGGACGGCGCGTTCCTGATCGGCAAGGCCGAGCGGGCCGGCGACGCCGAGTACACCGCGGCGTTGCGGCTCTTCATCGCCGAGGAGCAGAACCACGCGCGGATGCTGGAGCGGTTGCTGGCCGCCGCCGGGGCCGGGACGATCGGGACGCACTGGAGCGATGCGATCTTCGTGTGGGCGCGGCGCGCGATGGGTCTTCGGCTGGAGCTGATGGTGCTGATGGTGGCCGAGGTGATCGCGACGGGGTTCTACCGGGCCCTGCACGAGGGGACGCGCGATCCGCTCACCAAGGAGGTGGCGGGGCGGCTGCTGGCCGACGAGCGGCGGCACGTGCCGTTCCACTGCCGCCGGATGCGGCAGGGGCTGGCGGGGGTTCCGGGGCCGGTGCGGGCCGGGGTGCTCCTGGCCTGGCGGGCGGCGGTCGCCGGCGGTGCCCTGGTGATCGTCGCCGATCACGGGCGGACGCTGCGGCGGCTGGGCCGGGGGCGGGTCCGGTTCGTGCGCGAGGTGATGGCCGAGGCCGGTACCGCGGCGGGGATGATTCAGTAGACGTCGGGGCCACGGCGCATGGCCTCGGCGCCACCGTCCAGGTAGACGACCTGGCCGGTCATGTGGGAGTTGCCGGGGCTGATGAGCCAGTGCAGCGCCTCGGCGACGACCTCCGGGCCGGCGTGGCCGTTCAGCGGCATCGGGACCGCCTGGTCCATGATCTTGCGCATGGTCTCGTCCTCGAACAGCGGGGCGGTCATCGGGGTGCGCACGACGCCGGGCGCGATCGCGTTGAGGGGGATGCCGGCCCCGGCCCAGTCCGGGGTGACCGCCGCGGCGCGCAGCCAGCGGGCCAGCGCCGACTTGGACGAGGGGTAGAGCCGCCCGCCCCGGTCGCGGGCGACGGCCTCGCGCGCCAGGCGCAGTGCCTCCTCCTCGCCTGCCTCCAGGCACGCGGCGACGACGGCGCGGTCGACGGGCTGGGTGCCGGAGATGGAGCCGACCACGGCCGCGCGGGGTGCGGGCGCGGCGGCCAGCGCCGGGCGCAGCCCCTCCAGGAGCCCGGTCACGCCGAAGAAGTTGACCCGGATCGTCAGCGGTTCGGGGTCGGAGATGCCGGCGCAGGCGACGACGCCGTCGAGGACGCCGCCGCAGATATCCAGGACGCCCCGTACGGCCTCTTCGCGGCCTTCGGGGACCGACAGGTCGGCGCGGACGTCGCTCTGGTCGCGGTCGACGCCGATCACCCGGTCGCCGCGCTCGCGCAGCAGGTCGGCGAGGGCCCGTCCGATGCCGGACGCGGCGCCGCTCACGGCGATCGTGCGTGCACCGCCGGTCATGTCGCACCTCCCGGTTGATCACGACGACCCTACAAGGCTTGATCGCGGGCGGCACCCCGGACGTGCGCAGGGGTGCCCCGGCGTTCTAGGTTCGTGTGCGAACGGCCGTGGCCGTCCGGCCATGTCCGCGACCCGAGCTCCGAGGTGAACCATGACGGCCGAGCCCCGGCCCCCGTCGGATCTGCGCGATCCGCCCCCGCCGACCCCCGACGAGCTGCGGCGCGCGCTGGGGGCGTTCGCCACCGGCGTCACCGTGATCACCGCGCTGGACGGCGGGGAGCCGGTGGGCTTCGCCTGCCAGTCGTTCGCGTCGGTGTCGCTGGAGCCGCCGCTGGTGCTGTTCTGCGCCGACCGCGGCGGGCGCACCTGGCCGCGGATCCGGGCGGCGGGCAGGTTCTGCGTGAACGTGCTCGGCGAGGACCAGGAGGAGGTCTGCCTGCGGTTCGGGTCCAGCAAGGGCGCGAAGTTCGAGGGCCTGGAGTGGGACCGTTCCCGCTGGGGCGCGCCGGCGCTGCGCGGCGTGCTGGCGCGGGTGCACGCCGACATCCGGGACGTGCACGCCGCCGGCGACCATGACGTGGTGATCGGGCTGGTGCGGGAGTTGGAGACGCCGAGTGACGCCCGGCCGCTGATCTTCTTCCGGAGCGGTTTCGGGGTCGACCGGCGGGAGCCCCCGGCCGTTCCCGCGGCGGATCTGTGGGCGTGGGGCGACCACTGGGGGTGAGGCGCCGCCTGGGGATCGCGGCTCACTGCTAACTCGGGACGGCCGAAATCGGCGGCTCCTTAGTATCCCGGGCGGCGCGCGGGCACGCACGATATCGGTCCGTGCCGTCCCCCAGGAAACGAGGAAGATCATGTCTGCGTCCCCCGGCCGCCTCGCCCTGGCGGCGCTGGTCCCCGCGATCGCGCTGACCGTCGTCGGGTGTGGAGGTGGCGGCGGCGAGGCCGGTGAAGGGTCCTCGCCCCCAGTGGTGAGCACGCCCGGCTCCACCGGCGGCCGGACGCCTCCCAGCCCCGTCCCCAAGAGCGATTCCGGGAACGGTGCGTCTCCCAGCAACCCGCCGACGAAGGTCTACAACGCCTTCGCGGAGTGCATGCGCAAGCACGGTGTCTATGTGCCGGACGCGGGGCAGAGCCAGACCGGGCAGCCTGAGCAGGACGCGGTCAAGGCGCAGAACGCGCTGAAGGCGTGCGCGAAGCTGCTGCGCAGCGCCACCCCGGGCGCGGGCTGACCGGGTCAGGCGTCCGAGCCCAGGAGGCCCAGCGCCAGCCCGATGAGGGCGACCGCGGTCACCGTCCGGCGGCGGCGCGCGGGCAGCGCTTCGGGCGCGGGCCCCGGGCTCAGCTCGCGGAGCAGCCGCGACCATTGCGGGCCGATCCGGTCGAGGTGGTACGCACCGGACGAGGCCAGCGCCCGCTCGCCGAGCCGCTCCCGCAGCGCCGGGTCCTCGATCACCGTGCGCAGCGCGGCGGTGAGCCCGGCCACGTCGCCCTCGGGCACCAGCAGGCCGTCGCCGCCGTTCTGGATCATCTCGCCGGGACCGGTCGGGCAGTCGAAGGCCACCACGGGCAGGCCCTTGCTCATCGCCTCGATGATCACCATCGGCATGCCCTCGAACCGGGACGACAGCACGTACACCGAGGCGCGCTCCATCTCTCCCGCCAGGTCGGGGGTGCGGCCGCGCAGCACCACCCGCCCCGCCAGCCCGCGCTCGTCGATCATCTGGCGCAGCCGGTCCCGCCGGGCGCCGGCGCCGAAGATGCGCAGCGTCCAGTCGGGGTGCTCGGCGGCCAGCGGCTCGTACGCCCGCACCAGCAGGTCGAAGCCCTTCTGCCGGGTGAGCCGGCCGGCCGCCAGGATGACCTTGCGCTCGCGCGGGGACGGCCCTCCGGGCAGCACGGGCAGCGCGTTGGGGATCCGCACGACCCGGGTGGGCGCGCCCGCCAGCACGGCGGTGTAGTCGGCCCGGGAGCGCTCGGTCAGCACCGACACCGCGGTCAGCCGCGGGTAGGCGCGCTCGATCTCGCGGCGCAGCCCGGGACGGTAGGCGGCCAGGTTCATGTGGTCCTGCCCGATCGTCACCACGCCGCGCGGCGCCAGGTCGGCGACCAGCAGGTTCAGCGACGGCCTGGTCCCGATCAGCACGTCGGGCTGCCGCCCGCACAGGACGCGGAGCAGCAGCAGGTCCGACCAGAGCGACATGCCGCGGAACGAGGCGTCGTCCACCGGCGTGATCACGCTGGGCAGCCGGGACAGCAGCCGGAACGGCAGCCGGGCGACCCGGCCCCGCGGCGGGCCGGTCCGGTCGTCCGCGAACCGGATCCGCAGCCGCGGCGAGACGGTGAAGAAGGGCTCGGCGCTGCGCCGGAACACGCTGACGATCTCCACGTCGTGCTCGCGGGCGAGATGGCCGCCGAGGTTGAGGACGGTGCGGATGGTCCCGCCGGTCCCGTTGGCATGCTGGAGCAGGACGCGGACGCGCAGCCGCTCGCCCGGCCGGGGCGGGCGGCGCATCGCCAGGAGGCACCGTACGATCGCCAGCACCGACCGCCGCAGCGTCCGGTGCACGGGCCGCGCCGCCCAGTGCGCGTTCGTCTTGGACTTGGCCCGGAGTCGCGCCCGCACGGGCACGCGGCCCCGCTGATCGTCCGCCGGTGGCCGGCCGCCCGCCTCAGGGTCACCATCCCCCTTGCCGGTTATGTCCCGACTCATCGGTTCTCCCCGCTCTTGGGAGGTTTCCCGGTCTCTCACCTTCTCCCCCGCACTTGGGCGGTTTCAACAAGTGAGGACGGTCCCGATGCGGCCTGGTCAGAACCGGTGACCCGTCAGGCGGGCGGCGCCCCGCGGCTCAGGCGGTGCTCACGGTGCGGTCGAGGGCACCGCCCTGGACCCACCGCTCCCACGGCATCTCGTAGTAGCTCCACCCGTTGTTCCACTCCAGGCGGCGCTTGCTGCCGGTGATGACGACGATGTCGCCGCGGTAGGCGAAGTTGTAGAACCACTGGGCGGCGGCGGGCGGCGAGTTCAGGCAGCCGTGGCTGACGTTCTGCCGGCCCTGGGCCCAGACGGTGGCGGCCATCGAGTGGACGTACTCGCCGCTGTTGGAGATCCGCACGGCGTGCGGGATGACCTCCTTGTAGCCGCCGTTCTTCTTGTCCTTGGGGTCGACGCCCATCCACTCCGACGTCATGACCGCCGGGTTCTCCTTGCCCATGGTCAGGTGGATGCCGCTGGTGGTGAGGAAGGTGTCCACCCCGTTCACGACCCGGCCGCCCTTGCCCGCGCTGATCGGCCAGCTCTTGATCTTCACGCCGTTCTTCTTCACCACCAGCCGCTTGGTCTTGGTGCTGGCGGTGACGATGTGCGAGTCGCCGATGGTGAACCGGCGGTTGACGTCGGCCATGCCGTAGGTGCGGGTGCCGGACTTGACGCCGCTCAGCCTGGCCGAGAACGTGACCTGCTGGTTGGGCTGCCAGTACTCGCCGTTCTTGGGCCGGAAGATCACCTGCTGCGCGCTCGGCCAGAACCAGGCACCGGTCGCGGGCTTGGTCGACTTGACCTGCAGGGCGCGCTCGACGGCCTTCTTGTCCTGCACCGCCCGGTTGAACGTCACGATGATCGGCATCCCGACGCCGACCTTCTCCCCCTGCATCGGGGTGATGTCGGCGACGCCCAGCTGGGCGGCCGCCTTCACCGTGGTGAAGGTGCTGGTGACGGTGGTGGACTTGCCCTGCGGGCTCTTGGCGACCGCGGTGACCTGGTACTCGGTCCCGGGCCGCAGGGTGCGCGACTTC
Source organism: Actinomadura rugatobispora (assembly GCF_055379765.1). NCBI lineage: Bacteria > Bacillati > Actinomycetota > Actinomycetes > Streptosporangiales > Thermomonosporaceae > Actinomadura > Actinomadura rugatobispora. The sequence goes on from NZ_AP029191.1 coordinate 12,395,861, forward strand.
CAGCTGGTCTTGTCGGGCGACAGCGCGCCCTCGACCGGCCGCCCCTTGCGGGTGAGCGCGACCTGCTCGATCGTCCCGCCGGCGGCGGTCACCGTGACACCGTTCTCGGGCCTGGCCTTGCCCTCGCCGTCGCCCGGCGAGACGGTCACCTGCGGGCTGCCGGCCTCGCCCTTGCCCCCGACGGTGACCCCGTCGCCCCCGTCCCCGCCGGAGCACGCCGTCGTCAGGAGCAGCAAGGCCCCCGTCACTCCCGCGCCCGCCCGGACCCCTGCGGAAAGCCTCCGCTGCACCCTGAACCTCCAGAACCCCGCCGCTACCAGGGAGACATTAGCGACAAACATCCATTGGCGAGGGGATGACCGGTACATTACCCGGGCCCGAGATCAAACAGTTGCGGGGACCGCGCGGCTACCCCGGCGGGGGCGGGAAGAGGGACGGGTCGCGCAGGTCGGCGGCGATGTCGGCGGGGATCGCGTCGTCGACGCGGAGCCCGTCCCAGTCGTGGGTCAGCTCGCCGGAGGTCGACCACTTGCCGTCCAGGGAGACCGCGTTTCCCGAGCGGTTGACGGCGAACCGCACCCGCCCGGTCGGAACGGCGCCCGAGCCCTCGGTGTAATGGGCGTTCACGACGCCGTTCTCCAGCACGCCGCGGACCCGGCTCTTGCCCATCCAGCGGTAGATCATCCAGACGTCCGAGCCCTCCACCCGGACGTACATCTCCCCGTAGTCGCTGGTGTAGCGGCCCGCGAGACCCGCGGCCCCCGTGCTTGAGCCCGTGCTTGAGCCCGTGCCGGAGGCGCCGCCGGAGCCCCCGCCCGAACCGCCGTCGCCGCCGCCCTCGTCGTCCAGCAGGCGGGGCACGGTCACGATCGCCACCACGAACGCGACCAGCAGCAGGGCGGAGATCGCGGCCCTGCGGACGAGGACCCCCAAGCGGACCTCTCCGTCCGGCCTCACCAGACCGCCGAAGGACATGCTCGGCTGGGTCTGCCGCGGACCAGGACGTCCGCCGGGCCCGGTCGCGCCAGGCCACGCGTGGCCGCCCGACGGCGGCCGCGAGGGCGGCATCGAGGGCGGCGGGGGCGGCATCGGCGGCGGGAGGTCGGACCGCCCGCTCGGCGGCGGGGCCGGGACGCCGGGGACGCCCGGCCGTCCGGCGGCCGCGGCGGGGTCGCCGCCCGGCACGCCCAGCCGGGAGAGCAGCCCGCGCGCCGTGGGACGCCCCGCCGGGTCCTTGGCCAGGGCCGCGGCGATCACCCCGCGCATCGGCTCCTCGACGCCCTCCAGGTCGGGCTCGCCGTGCACGATCCGGTACGCGATCGCCTGCGAGGGCCCGGCCCCGAACGCGCGCCGCCCGGTCGCCGCGTACGCCATGACCGAGCCCCAGGCGAACACGTCGCTGGCCTCGGTGGCCCCGTCCCCCTCGAACTGCTCGGGCGCCATGTACGCGGGCGTCCCGATGATCTGGCCCGTCGCGGTGAGCTGGTGGGTGGTGTCCAGCGCGCTGGCGATGCCGAAGTCGATCACGCGCGGGCCCATCCGGCTCAGCAGCACGTTGCCGGGCTTCAGGTCGCGGTGGACGACCCCGGCGCCGTGGATGCCGGCCAGGGCCGCGGCCATGCTGACGCCGAGCTGCTCCAGCTCGGCGCGGCGCAGCGGCCCGCCCTCCTCCACGGCCTCGTCCAGGGTGGGGCCGTCGATGTACTCGGTGACCAGGTAGGGCCGCTCGGCGTCCGGACCGGCGTCCAGGACCTCGGCGGTGCAGAAGCGCGGGACCTTCAGCGCGCTGGCGGCCTCGCGGCGGAAGCGCTCGCGGAACTGCCCGTGCCGGGCGTGGTCGGCGCGGACGACCTTGACCGCCACCAGGTCCGCCGCGCCCGCCGGGCCCCGGCCGAGGTAGACCGAGCCCATCCCGCCCTCGCCGAGGAAACCGAGCACCTCGTAGTCGCCGATCCGCTCAGGATCGCCGTCGCGGCGCGGCAGCGCCTTGGCGGGCAGCGAGGGGACGCCATCGGCCATGTGAGCTCCCAGGGGGTCGGACCGCGTCCAGCATTCCGAACCGGACGCGGTCCCCGCAAACCAGGGCGATGGGCGGGACGGGCCCGCCCGGATCGCGGCTCAGGCGAGGGCGCTGCCCTTCTTCCAGCCGTCGTAGGACATCTGCCAGAAGCCCCAGCCGTTGAACGGCTCGAGCTCGCGGTCGCTGCCGGTCAGGTCCATCACGTCGCCGCGCTGCATGATGTCGTAGTACCACTTGGCGTTGGCCGGGCTGAGGTTGAGGCAGCCGTGGCTGACGTTCGCGCTGCCCTGGACGCCGACCGTGGACGCCATCGCGTGCGTGAACTCACCGCTGTTGGAGATCCGGACGCCGTGGTTGACCACGGTCTTGTAGTAGCCCGGGTCGCCCGGCTTGCGGCCCGGCGACACCATGGTGACCGGGTTCTCCTTGCCCATCAGCAGGTGGACGCCGCTGGTGGTGGTGTACTCGCGCGTGGTCCCGTTGCCCGCGCTGAACGGCACCCGGCGCAGCTTCTTGCCGTCCCGGGTGACCGTCATGTGGTGCTTGCTGATGTCGCCCTTGGTGATCTGCTCGGCGCCGATCGTGATGCTCTGGTCGACGTCCTTGGCGCCGTACACGCCGGACCCGGCGTTCAGGCCCGCCAGCCGCGCGGTGAAGCGGACCGTCTGGTGCGGCTCCCAGTACGTCTTGGTCCGGTAGATCACCTGGTCGGACCCGATCCAGCGCCAGGCGCCCTCGACCGGCTTCTCCGGGGTGACCTGGAAGGTGCGCTCGACCGCGGCCTTGTCGGTCACCGCCCGGTTGAACCGGACCATGATCGGCATGCCCACGCCGACCTTCTCGCCCTTGAGGCTGGGCGTGACGTCGAGCACCGACAGCGTCTTCTCCGGCTTGAGCGTGGTGAAGGTGCTGGTCGCGGTGTTGGTCTTGCCGTCGTTGCGGGCCTGGGCGGTGACGGTGTACGAGGTCCCCAGGGACAGCGTGCGGTCCGACTTCCAGCTCTTCTTGTCCCCGGCCATCTTCCCGGTGACGGTGACGCCCTGGCCCTGGACGGTGACGTTCTCCAGCGTGCCGTCGGCGACCCGTACCTCGATGGGGCCGTCGGGCTTGACGGACGCCGTCCCGTTCCCCGGCGTGATGGTCACCGCGCCGGACTTCTCCGAGGCCAGTTCGCCCTGCTCGCTCCCGCCGCCGCAGCCGGCCGCGGCCAGGACGAGGACCGCTCCGGCGCCCCCGGTCACGACCATGCCGAAACGACCTTTAAGTCCCACGAATACTCCCACTGCCCCTGGTTAACCCCGTGTTGTACGTATCTATCCGACCTTGTGAGACGCCTGGTGCGCCGGAGAAGTTGCCGATCCGGGGGACCAATTCCAGAAAGATCGCGAACGCGGTCAGGCCGCGGCGGCGCGGGGCTCGGGTGCCAGCGCGGTCTCGGCGCCCGGCCCGGCGCCCGCCTCGCCGTTCACGTGCTGCAGGCAGCGCCGGAAGCCGAACACCGACACGGCCGCCGCGGCGGCGCCCAGCAGGGCCACCACGCTGGTCCGCACCCAGAGGTAGGTGCCGATCGACTCGTGGAACAGCATCCAGAGGCTGAAGAGGGCGTTGGTGAAGAAGACCAGCGACCACAGCAGGGAGATGCGCAGGAAGAACTGGCGGACGCGGGCGTGCTTCAGGAACGCCTCGGGCATCGGGACCATGTCGGTGGCCACCTTCTGGGCCAGGGGGCGCCGCAGCGGGACCGAGGCCAGGAACGCCATGCTCACCAGGAGCGTGCCAAGGGTGGGCTGGAGGAAGTACACGACGGGGCTGCCGGTGATGGCGGCCAGGACGGCCCGTACGGTGACGCCCAGCCCGGCCAGCAGGAGCATCGCCGGGACCCCGTGGCCGCGCCAGTAGCGCCAGGCGATCCCGCCGTAGACCCAGGAGACGGCGGCGACCAGGGCGCCGTTCAGGCCCAGCAGCACGAGCGCGGCATAGAAGACCGCGACCGGGGCGATCACGCCCTCGACGAAGCGGGGCAGCGCGTGCCGGAGCATGCAGGTGAGCCGCGGCAGCTCGAATCCGTGCTGGGGCGTGCGGTCCATCTGCGGCGGGGCTCCCGGGGAGGCGGCTGTGGCGGCGACTCGCTCCACGGTACGTGAAGATCGAGGCGCTGCCGCACTTATTCATTGCATGCGCGAGCTGCGCTCCTCGCCTGGCGGCTCGTCGCTTGTCGCGCATGCGGCGATCGCTGCATCGCTCCGAACTCGCCTGGCGGCTCGCTCCGCGATCAGGTTCTCGCTCCGCTCGAACCTGCCTTCGGACGCGATCGCACGCCCGAGCGACCGTTCGGAGCTGGGCTGACGGCTGAGTTCGTCCGAAAGGGGGGAAGGGCCGCACGTTCCTTGCCGCGCCGGCCCCTCTTGGTTTTTGGTGGTCAGGTACCGCGCGAGCGCGTTACCTGGGCGGTGGTGCGACGCCGGAGGCGAGCGTCACCGGCCAGATCGCGAAGCGATGCCGCGCTCGCCACAGGCCCGGTTAGGGGCGAGCCGCCAGGCGAGCGCCGTAGGCCGGGACTTAGAAACACAGCCGCCAGGCGAGCGCCGTAGGCCGGGGCTTTGAAACACAGGTCAGTCTTCGGGCGGGGCGGGCTGGACCTCCCTGGCCGCCGCGTAGATCGCGCGCAGCGTGACCGTCACCGAGGGCCTGCGCACGCTCGCCGCGCGGGTCACCGCGTACACCTCGCGGGCCAGGACGCAGTCCGGGATGCGCCGTACCGCCACGCCCTGGTCGCCGGCCGCCAGCGCCAGCGCCGGGATCGCGGTGATGCCGATGCCCCTGGCCACCAGGCTCAGGATGGTGTGCAGCCCCTCGAACTCCCAGGGGACGGGCCGGGCGCCGCCCACGGTGTCCAGGAGCTTCTCCACCGCCTGCCGGGACGGCTCGCCCGTCGGCGCCGCCATCCACGGCTCCTCCCGCAGCTTCTGCAGGTCCACCTGCTGGTGGGGGTCGGACATGGGGTGGGACGCGGGGACGGCCAGCACCAGGGGGTCGCGGCGCAGGTGGAAGAACTTCAGCGCGGCGGGCGACTGGTCGGGGAGCTTGCCGGACCAGTCGTCGACCAGGGCGATGTCGACCTCCCCGCTCTGCACCTGGCGGATCCCGTCGCCGGGCGTGGTCTGGCGCAGCACGAACGTCATGTCGGGATGGTCGCGCAGGCTGTGGGCCAGGGCGGGGGCGAAGGCGACGGCGGCGGTGGGGAAGGCGGTGACCACGACCCGGCCCATGGGGGCGTCGGCCTGCGAGGACAGCTCGGTCTCCGCGGCCTCGACCAGGCCCAGGATCTCCTCGGCGCGCTGGGCCAGGCGCCGCCCGGCGTCGGTCAGCTCGGCGCTGCGGGCGGTGCGGTCGAGCAGGGCGACCCGGGCCTCGCGTTCGAGGGCGGCGAGCTGCTGGGACACCGCGGACGGGGTGTAACCGAGGGAGGAGGCGGTGGCCGCGATGCTCCCGCGGCGGGCGAACTCGGCCAGCAGGCGCAGCCGACGCAGCTCTAGCATCATCCCATCTTACGGTCAGCATCGGTGAGACTCGCTTGTGATGATGCTCGGCCCTGGGCAGCATGAAGGGTGAACCCGGCCGGGTCGTTTTACGGGGATTCGCCTCGCCATCCCCTCTCCCACCCCGCAACGCCTATTTCGTCATGCCCTGGAGTACTGCGATGCCTGTCTTGAACCCGTCCGCCCGGCCGGTCCCGCTGTCCCCCACGCTCGCCATCAACGAAGCGATCGCGCGGAAGAGACGCGAGGGACTGCCCGTCCTCGCCCTCGGCTTCGGCGAGGCCGGCGTCCCCATCCACCCCGCCCTGACCCGCGAGCTGGCGGGCGCCGCGGGCCGCGGCGCCTACGGCCCGGTCGCGGGCTCGGCGCCGCTGCGGGCCGCCGCGGCCGGGTACTGGGAGCGGCGGGGGCTGCCCACCGACCCCGACCTGGTGGTGTCCGGTCCCGGCAGCAAGCCGCTGCTGTTCGCGCTGATGACGGCCATCGGGGGTGAGATCGCCATCCCGTCGCCCAGCTGGGTCTCGTACGCGGCGCAGGCGGCCATCACCCGCGCCGGGGCGGTCCCGGTGGCGACGCCGCCGGGCGAGGGCGGCGTGCCCAACCCGGCGCTGCTGGCCGACGCCGTGGTGCGCGCGCGGGCGGCGGGCCGGGCGATCCGGGCGGTGGTGGTGACGCTGCCCGACAACCCCACGGGCACGCTGGCCTCCGAGCAGACCGTGCGGCGGCTGTGCGCGGTGGCCCGCGAGCACGACCTTGTGATCATCTCTGACGAGATCTACCGGGACCTGGTGCACGATCCCGCGGCGCGGGCGGTGGCGAGCCCGGCCGAGTACGCGCCGGAGCGGACCGTGGTGACGACCGCGCTGAGCAAGAACCTCGCGGCGGGCGGGTGGCGGCTCGGGGTGGCGAGGCTGCCGGACGCCCGGTTCGGGCGGGAGTTGCGGGAGAGGCTGCTGGGCATCGCCAGCGAGCTGTGGTCCAGCGCGCCCGCGCCGATGCAGCACGCCGCGGCCTTCGCCTTCGGCGAGCCGCCCGAACTGGTCGAGCACATCGACCGCAGCCGCCGCCTGCACGCGGCGGTGACCGGCGCCGTGGCGGACCGGTTCGCCGAGGCGGGGGCGCGGGTGCGGGCCCCCGAGGCGGCCTTCTACGTCTACCCGGACTTCGGCCCGTTCCGGGAGCGGCTGCGCGAGGCGTGCGGCGTGCGCACCGGCGCGGAGCTGTGCGGGCTGCTTTTGGAACGGTACGGAGTGGGCGTGCTGCCCGCCTCGGCGTTCGGGGAGCCCGCCGAGGCACTGCGGATGCGGGTGGCCACCAGCCTGCTGTACGGGGACACCGACGAGCAGCGCCTGGCCGCCCTCACCGACCCCGCCCCGGCCGCGCTGCCCTGGATCGCCGCCGGGCTGGACCGGCTCTCGGAGGTGCTCGCCGACCTCAAGACCGCTTCCGGCCACGCCCTCGCGCCCGCCCTGGCGGGCTGACGGGCCGGCCCGGCACGGCCGCCGGCACGGACGGAACGGCGCCCGGCGGACCGCCTCCCCGAGGGTCCGCCGGGCGTCCCGCGGCGGACGGCGCCGGCCCCGGTTCGCCGAACGGACCGGGGCCGGCGCCGTGCCGATGGGCGGAGGGTGAGGGATTCGAACCCCCATGAGTTGCCTCAACGACAGTTTTCGAAACTGCTGCCTTACCGTTCGGCCAACCCTCCGGGGCGGGGCCCGCCGGGGAGGGCGGGCCGTCGCGGAGCCGTAGCCGGGATTCGAACCCGATTCTCCAGATTGGAAGTCTGGTGCCTCACCGGAAAGGCTTCTACGGCGCGTCCCGGCGAATGCCGGGCGTTTTCACCGGCCCCGCGGCCGCCGCCTGGCGAGGGCGGCCGACCGCGGGGTCCGGCCCGTGGACTCGCAGGGAATCGAACCCTGATCGTCTGTGTGCAAGACAGAAGTGTTCCCGTTACACCACAAGCCCGGCAGATCATTCAGCAGGGGCGGTGGGAGTCGAACCCACTTTTCGCTGGTTTTGGAGACCAGCCGCCTAACCGGTGGCTCACCCCATCGTTCTTTCTTTTGCCTTTCGTTCCGTTCGATGTACATAAGGATGCGGCGGTTCTTGATCGGGCGCAATGTGTTTTTCGCGCCGCGGGCGGCGGGCGGCGCCGTGCCGCCCGTTCGCCGGCGCGGCCGCGCGCCGGGACGGGCGCCCGCGGCCGCGGACCGACCGCCTTCGACCGGTGCCACCGGGTCCGCGCCGGCTCCCCCGTTCGCGGGCGCGGGCGCCGGACGGAGCGGTGGCCGCCCTGCCGGGACCGTCCCGCGGAGACCGCTTGGTCCTGGCGGACACGCTCCGTGAGCACCCGGGGACAGGTCCATATCGCCCATGGCGCCTGACCGTTCGATATAAGCGTGGTGTAAGGTCCAACGTCGCACGGGGTGGACGCCACATAGCGAGCCAGTGCAGGCCAAGAGGCGTACGGCCGCGCGTCCCCGTGATAGACCCGGATCAAGTCGTCCTCACGGATGTGACGGTTGGAAGGCGAGGGGGCCCGCCATGAGGCATGCACAGGACGGCGCTGCCGCGGCGATGAACGCCGCCTCCAGGGTTCTGGTCGCCCGGGGCAAGAACGAGCCCCAGGAACTGGAGAACCCCGACGTCAGCTGGGGACAGCGCGCCCGCGACGGCGTCTGGGTCCCCACCAAGGACGGCCAGCGCGTCCACATCGGGATCGACGTCACCGCGGCCGACACGGTCGGGCAGGTGCTGCGGCCCAGCCTGCGGGTGTTCGTGGGCGTGGACGTCGACACCGACATCGTGGCGCAGACCACCGCCAGCGGCGTGCGGTTGCTCACGGTGATCCACGGGGCGGACGCGCCGGGCGAGTTCCGCTTCCCGCTGTCGCTGGCCGACGGGCTGGCCCTGGAGAGCATGCCGTCGGGCGGGTACGACGTCGTCCACCTGCGTTACGGCGCCACGGTGGGGCGGCTCTACAACCCGTGGGCGTCGGACTCGATGTTCCGTCAGGTCAAGGCCGACTACGCGCTCGAGGGCCAGGTCGTCACGATGCGCGTCCAGCACGAGGGGGCCTACTACCCGGTGGTCGCCGACCCCCACTACTCGCGCTGACCGCTGGGACGGGGCCGGATCCGCGGTTTCCGGTACGCTGCGCCGTCCCGGGGGCGGCCGGCGGGCGGGCCGTCATAAAGTGAAGGCCAGCCGCGCGGGCCCGGCACCGCCGGGACAGGCCGCCCGGTTCCCACACTGGAGTCATCGTGATCTTCACTCATGACACCGAGCACGCGCTCGCCGTCGTCGTCGACCTGATCAACAGCGGGCCCGCGGCCGGCGGCGCGGAGGGGCTGGCCGGCCCGGCGGAGCTGCGCGCCTTCCTCGACCGGCACCGCTTCAGCGACGTGGGCGAGGTCACCGGGCGGGACGTGGCCGAGTTCCGCCAGCAGCGGGACCGGTTCCGCGCCGTGTTCGACGCGCCCGACGTGATCAGCGCGGTCCGGCTGATCAACGAGATCGTCGGGGCGGTCCGGACCACCCCGCACCTCACCGACCACGACGACTACGACTGGCACGTGCACTTCTTCGCCCCGGGCGCGCCGCTGTTCGAGCACCTGGCGGCCGACTGCGGGATGGCGCTGGCGTACGTGGTGTCCGCGGGCGAGCTGGACCGGCTGCGCACGTGCGAGGCGCCCGACTGCTCGCGCGTCCTGGTGGACCTGTCCCGCAACCGCTGCCGCCGCTACTGCGACAGCCGCACCTGCGGCAACCGCATGCACGTCGCCGCCTACCGCGCCCGCCAGCGCGAGGCCGCCCACTGACCGGCGCCCCCTGACCGATGCCCCCTGGGCGTTCAGGGGCCGGTGGCGGCAGGGCCGAGGGCGGTGACGGCGTCCAGTGCGCGGCGGGCGCCGGCGACGTCGTGGACGCGGAACACCCGGGCCCCCAGCCACGCCGAGACGCCGAGCACGGCCATCGTGCCGACCCCGCGCTTCTCGACCGGCTGCCCGAGGGTCTCCCCGATGAAGTCCTTGTTGGACACCGCGACCAGGACCGGCCAGCCGGCGGCGGTCATCTCCCCCAGCCGCCGGGTGATCTCCAGCGAGTGCCGGGTGTTCTTGCCGAAGTCGTGCGCGGGGTCGATGAGGACCGACGCGCGCGGCACGCCCAGCGCCACCGCCCGTTCGGCCTCGGCCACCACGTGCCCGAGCACGTCCGCCATCACGTCCTCGTACCCGATCCGGTGCGGGCGGGTGCGCGGGTCCAGGCCGCCCGCGTGCGCGCAGACCAGCCCGATGCCGTGCGCGGCGGCGACCTCGGCCAGCCGCGGATCCGGCCCGCCCCAGGTGTCGTTGAGCAGGTGGGCGCCGGCGGCGGCGACCGCCTCCCCCACCTCGGCCCGCCAGGTGTCCACGCTGACGATGAGCCCGGGATGCCGCTCGCGCACGGCGGCGACCAGGTCGACCACCCGGCGCAGCTCCTCGGACACGTCGACGTCGTCGCCCGGCCCGGCCTTCACCCCGCCGATGTCGACGATGTCGGCGCCCTCGCGGGCGGCGCGCCCGACGGCGTCCAGCGCCGCGTCGAAGCCGTAGGTGGCGCCGCGGTCGAAGAAGGAGTCGGGGGTCCGGTTGACCACGGCCATGATCGCGTACCGGCCCAGCTCCCGGCCGCCCAGCCGCAGCGGCACCTCGGGGACAGTCATGATGATCACACCGTGGCACATCGGGGCGGCTCGGCGCCATGGTCCACGCCATGGTCCGCGCCACGTTCGCCACCGGGTCCGCCTGCACGCCCGCCACCATGGGCACCGCCACGTTCCCCGCGGACCCGGACGTAACGGACTATCGTGAACCCGAAACAAATTCGGTTCAAACGGTGCCCTCCCTCGTCAGTTCGTACGAGCGATCGCTAACCTCGGATTTCACACTCACCGCGGAGCCGCGGCCCCGGGGCGAGGCCATCGTCTGATTTATCAGCCAATCAGCCATGGAGGATCCGCTGTCCAGGCGAGCACTCATCACCGGCATCACCGGGCAGGACGGCTCCTACCTGGCCGAGCATCTGCTCTCCGAAGGGTATGAGGTCTGGGGCCTGGTGCGGGGGCAGGCGAACCCGCACGTGGCGCGGCTGCGCAAGCACATCGGCGACGTCCAGATCACCACCGGGGACCTGCTCGACCAGGGCAGCCTGATCTCGGCGGTGGAGCTGGTCCAGCCCGACGAGGTGTACAACCTGGGCGCCATCTCCTACGTTCCCATGTCCTGGCAGCAGGCCGAGCTGACGGCCGAGGTCACCGGCATGGGCGTGCTGCGGATGCTGGAGGCGATCCGGGTGGTGTCGGGCATCAGCCCGTCCCGGACGCCCGACCGCGAGCAGATCCGCTTCTACCAGGCGTCCTCGTCGGAGATGTTCGGCATGGTGCGGGAGACGCCGCAGAACGAGAAGACGCCCTTCCATCCGCGCAGCCCCTACGGCGTGGCCAAGACCTACGGGCACTACATCACGCAGAACTACCGCGAGTCGTACGGGATGTTCGCGGTCAGCGGGATCCTGTTCAACCACGAGTCGCCGCGGCGCGGGGCCGAGTTCGTCACGCGGAAGGTGACGCTGGGCGCGGCCCGGATCAAGCTCGGCCTGGCGGCGGAGCTCCGGCTGGGCAACATGGACGCCCGGCGCGACTGGGGCTTCGCCGGCGACTACGCCCGCGCGATGCGGCTGATGCTGGCGCAGGACTCCCCCGAGGACTACGTGATCGGGACGGGGAAGACGCAGTCGGTGCGCGACCTGGTCGAGTTCGCCTTCAGCACGGTGGGGCTGGACTGGCAGGACCATGTCGTGCTGGACGCCAAGTACACCCGTCCCGCCGAGGTCGATCTGCTGTGCGCCGACCCCAAGAAGGCCCGCGAGCAGCTGCGCTGGGAGCCCGCGGTCGGCTTCGAGGAACTGGTGACCATGATGGTGGAGTCGGACGTGCGGCTGCTGTCGGAGTCGGCCAGGCCCGAGGACGAACCGTTCAGTCCTGACCATTGGTGAGGTTTTGACCGGACGCGTGGCACCATGCAGGCATGGCCTGTGAACATGTGAAGGTCCTGCCGGACTCCGATCCGTCACCGCGGACGCCGAGGGGGTGCGAGGAGTGCCTGGCGGAGGGGAGCCGCTGGGTGCACCTGCGGCTGTGCCTGTCGTGCGGGCATGTGGGGTGCTGCGACTCCTCGCCGCGGCGGCACGCCACCGCGCACTTCCACGAGAGCGAGCATCCGGTCGTCCGCTCCTTCGAGCAGGGCGAGGACTGGCGGTGGTGCTTCGTCGACGAACTGATCGTCTGACGGGCCGGGTCGGGCACTGATGGAGCAGATTCGGCTGGGCACCGGGCCCGGCCGCTGGATCCTGCTGGCGACGGTCCTGGGCTCCAGCGTCGCGGCGCTGGACGCGACCGTGGTGAACGTGGCGCTCCCCACCATCGCCCGCGACCTGAACGCGAACATGGCCGGGCTGCAGTGGACGGTCAACGCCTACACCCTCACCCTGGCCGGGTTCATCCTGCTGGGCGGTTCGCTCGGGGACCGGTTCGGCCGCCGCCGGGTGTTCGTGATCGGGGTGGTGTGGTTCGCGGTGGCCTCGCTGCTGTGCGGGGCGGCGCAGGACGTCGGGACGCTGGTGGCGGCGCGGGCGCTGCAGGGCGTGGGCGGGGCGCTGCTCACCCCGGGCTCGCTGGCGATCATCCAGGCGTCGTTCGCGCCCGACGACCGGCCCCGCGCGGTCGGGGCCTGGTCGGGGCTGGGCGGGGTGGCGGCCGCGATCGGCCCGTTCGCCGGCGGCTGGCTGGTGGAGGCGGGCTGGCGCTGGGTGTTCCTGCTCAACCTGCCGCTGGCGGTGATCGTGGTGCTGGTGGCGGTGCGGCACGTCCCCGAGACCGTGGACCCCGAGGCCCGGGGCCGGTTCGACGTCCTGGGCGCGGCGCTGGCGGCGCTGGCGCTGGCCGGGACGACCTACGCGCTCACCGAGGGGCCGGAGGGCGGCGTCTCGACGGCGCTGGTCGGCGCGGCGGCGGCGATCGGGCTGGGGGCGGCGGCCGGGTTCGTCCTGGTGGAACGCGCCCGCGGCCGGGGGCGGGGCCGGATCCGCCTGCCGGTATGGCCGCGCGGCGCGAAGAAGGAAGGAGCCGGGGCGCCGCGGCCGATGCTGCCGCTGGACGTCTTCGCCTCCCGGCAGTTCTCCGCCGTCAACGTCGTGACCTTCGTGGTGTACGGCGGGATGGGCGTGATGTTCTTCCTGTTCGTGCTGAACCTCCAGGTGGTGTCGGGGTTCTCGGCGGTGGCGGCGGGCACCGCGCTGCTGCCGGTGACGGTGCTGATGCTGCTGCTGTCCTCGCGGGCGGGCGCGCTGGCGCAGCGGATCGGGCCGCGGCTGCCGATGACGGTCGGGCTGGTGGTGGCGGCCGCCGGGATGCTGCTGGTCGGCCGGATCGGGGCGGGCGCCTCCTACGTCCGCGACGTGCTGCCCGCCGTGGTGGTGTTCGGGCTGGGCCTGTCGGCGGTGGTCGCGCCGCTGACCGCGACCGTCCTGGCCAGCGCCGACGAGCGGCACGCGGGCGTGGCCAGCGGCGTCAACAACGCGGTGGCGCGGGCGGCGGGGCTGCTGGCGGTCGCGGCGATCCCGCCGCTGGCCGGGCTGACCGGCGACGCCTACAAGGACCCGGCCGCCTTCTCCGACGGGTTCCGGCTGGCGATGCCGGTGTGCGCGGCGCTGCTGGCGGCGGGCGCGGCGCTCAGCTTCTTCACCGTCGACGACGGCGCGCTGCGCGCCGCGCCGGAGGAGCGCGAGCCCCGCTGCAAGATGCACTGCGCCGTCGGCGCCCCGCCCCTGGAGCCCGAGCCGGCGTCCGGACAGGAGCCGGGCCCCGGGCACCGGACCGGGGCGCTGCCCTAGGCCGCGTCCCGAACCCGAGGCCGGGACTTCGAAACGCAGCCGATTCCGGCTATGTCCAGGACCAGCCGAGCCGGTTGGCATACGGTCAGGGCATGAATCTGCGGCAGCTGCGGTATGTCGTGGCGACCGCCGACCACGGAACCATGACGTCGGCGGCCCAGGCGCTCTACGTCGCACAGCCGGCCCTGTCGCGGGCCGTGCGGGAACTGGAGCGCGAGCTGGGCGTGGAGCTGTTCGCGCGGTCCGGCCGGGGCGTGGTGCTCACCGCGGTCGGCGAGCAGGTGGTCCGGCAGGCGCGGGTCGCGCTGGACGCGGTCGAGGCGATCGAGGGCCTGTCGGTCTCGCGCGCCAACGGGCGGGGCGCCGAGCTGCGCATCGCCGCCACCGCGTCCCTGGAGCCGGAGCTGACCGGGCGGCTGATCCCGCGGTTCGCCCGCGACCAGCCCGCGGTGCGGGTCCGGGTGATCCGCTGCGAGGGGCGGGAGTCGGTGGCGACGGCGCTGCGGGCGGGCCGGGCCGATCTGGCGGTGACCGATCTGCCGGTGCCCGGCGATCTGGCCGCCCATCCGCTCGAGCAGCGCGAGGTGGTGCTGATCTCGCCGCCCGGGCTGAAGCTGCGCGAGCCGGTGCCGCCGGCCGCGCTGGACGGGCTGCGGCTGGTGCTGCCGGCCCGGGGCAGCGCCCGGCGCGCGGAGATCGACGCGATCCTGGAGCGGGTGGGCGCCAGGCCGGTGCCGGCGGTGGAGTCCGACGAGCGCGGCGCCTGGCTGGGCTGGGTGCGGGCGGGGATGGGCTCGCTGCTGTGGTACCGCAACCAGCTCGACGACACCCAGGGGCTGGCGGTCCGCTCGTTCATGCCGCCGATCACCCGGCTGATCGGGCTGGTGCACGCGCACCGCCAGCTGCCGCCGGTGGCCCGCGACTTCCTGGCCTTCGCCAAGGAGGCCGCCCGCGAGTCGCGGGTGCGCGACCCCTCCTGACCCGCCCGCACGCCCCGTCCTGACCCGCCCGCCGTCCCCCTCCGAGACGGGCCCGTCCCGGCCCCGGCACGGCCGCGGTGTGATGGGGACGGCGCGGCGTGCCATGATGCGCCTGTGGAGGCAATCCAAGCGTTGTGGCTGCTCGCGGTGCCGGTCGCCGCCCTGGCGGTGGCGGCGTTCGCGCGGCGGGCCGGGCTCTCGGCCCCGCTGATCCTGGTGATCGCCGGGCTGCTGGTCTCGTTCGTCCCGGACGTGCCGCATTTCGAGCTGGACCCCGAGCTGGTGCTGTTCTTCTTCCTGCCGCCGCTGCTGTTCACGGCGGCCTGGGAGAGCTCCTACGTCAACCTGCGGCAGAACAGCGGCACGATCGGGGTGCTGTCGGTCGGGCTGGTGCTGTTCACCACGGTCGCCGTCGGGTACGCGGCGCACCTGATGATCCCCGGGCTGCCGCTGGCCGCCGCGTTCGCGCTGGGCGCGATCGTGGCGCCGCCGGACGCGGTCGCGGCGGTGAGCGTGGCGCGGCGGCTGGGGCTGCCGCGCCGGGTGGTGACGATCCTGGTCGGGGAGAGCCTCTTCAACGACGCCACGGCGCTGACCGCCTTCCGGGTCGCGGTGGCCGCCGCGGCGGGCGCGGGCTTCACGATGCTGGACGGCCTGGAGCGGTTCGCGCTCACGACGGTGCTGGGCTGCGCGGTGGGGCTGCTGCTGGGGCCGCCGATGCACTGGCTGCGCAGCCGCCTGCGCGACCCGGTGGTGGAGAACGCGGTGACGCTGGTGGCGCCGTTCGCCGCGTACCTGATCGCCGAGGTGCTGCACGCCTCCGGGGTGATCGCGGTGGTGGTGAGCGGGCTCTACCTGGGGCACCGCGCGGCCGAGTCGGCGGCGGCGACCCGGCTGATCGGGCGCTCGTTCTGGAAGGTCATGATCTTCATTCTGGAGTCGGTGGTCTTCCTGCTCATCGGGCTCCAGCTCCCGCTGGTGGTCGACGGGCTGTCCGGGTACGACTGGACCGAGCTGGCCTGGTGGGCCGCGGCGGTCTTCGTCCTGGTGGTCGCGGTCCGGTTCCTGTGGGTGTTCCCCACCTTCTATCTGGGGGTGTGGCTCTCGCCGTCGGTGCGGCGCAAGGAGCAGGGGGTCGACTGGCGCGGCCGGGTGGTCATCTCCTGGGCGGGGATGCGCGGGGTGGTGTCGCTGGCGGCCGCGTTCGCGATCCCGTTCACCACCGACGACGGCCGGCCGTTCCCGGGCCGCGACCTGATCCTGTTCCTGACCTTCACCACGGTCCTGGCGACGCTTCTGGTGCAGGGCCTGACGTTCCCGGCGCTGATCCGGCGGCTGGGCATCGCCGGGCACCGGGAGCAGTACATGGACACGGTCACCGAGGCGGGCGCGCAGCACGCCGCCGCCAAGGCGGCGCTGGAACGCCTGGAGGAGGTGCTCGCCCAGGAGTCCGCCCCGGTGGACGAGACGGTGGTGGAACGGCTGCGGCAGCTGGCCGAGCACCGGCAGCTCAAGGCGTGGGAGCGGCTGGGCGGAGGCACCGGCCCGGAGGGCGAGGAGGTCCCGACGGCGACCTACCGGCGGCTGCGGCGGGAGATGCTGTCGGCCGAGCGCCGGGTGTTCGTGCAGATGCGCGACCAGCGCCGCATCGACGACGAGGTCCTCGACCGCGTCCTGAACGAGCTCGACCTGGAGGAGGCCGCCCTCAGCCGCGCCTGAGAGGCCCCTCCATGCCTGGGAGTCAGGGGGTGGTGCGGCGGGCGGTCTCGTGGCGCAGTTCCCTGGGGCTGATGCCGTAGCGCTGGCGGAAGGCGGTGCTGAGGGCGCTGGCGGAGGAGAAGCCCGAGGAGTGCGCCAGCTCGGTGATGGTCATGTGCCGGTGGCGGGGGCTGTGCAGGCGCTCGCGGACCAGCCGCAGCCGCTCCTCCCTGATCAGCTCGCGGGGCGTGGTGCCGGCCTGCTGGAGGGCCAGCTGCACCTGGCGCAGCGACCAGCCGAGGTCCCGGGCGACGGCGGCGCCGTTGAGCTTGGGGTCGGCGGCGTGGGCGCGCACGTGCCGCCGCACCATCGACTCCACCTCGGCCAGGTGGCCGGGGACGCCGGGCCGGCCGTCGTCGGCGAGCAGGCACAGCAGCTCGACGATGCGGTCGCAGATGACGTCGAACTGGCGGGGGGTGAGGCGGCCGCGCTCGCCGTGGACGTCCTTCATCATGCCCTGCACGACGTGGCCGACGCCGGTGGTCAGGTCGAGGCGGGTGAGGGGGCGGTCGAGCCGTTCGCGCGCCTCGTGTGCGGGGATGGTCATCAGCAGGCCCCGGACGGGCACCTCAGGCTGGGACTCGAGCGGCTCGGCCGGGATGAACAGGCCGCCGTCGCCGGGTGCGAGGAGGATCTCCGCGCCGCCCTGGCGCAGGACGAGCCGCCCGCCCAGGAGCAGCAGGAGCCGGTGGTCCTCCTCGGCGGCGCCGTAGAGGAGCCGCAGCGCGCGGGCGGGCTGCTCGGGCCGCAGTTCGGCGATCTGGTACGCGGCGGCGCCGCGGCGGGAGGCCGTCCGGACGACCCGCGGTCCGCCGCCGGGACGGGGGCGGGGTCGGCCGAGGCGGTCGTGCGGGGCGGTGGCGGGCCGGTCGTTCCAGGGGCCCGGCCGTTCGGCCGGGGGCGGGACGGCCCCGGGGGCGGGGTCCGCCGGCGACGCCTCGACGGCATAGGCTCCTTCGGCCACCGAAGACACCCTTCACCTCCACCCGGCGCGCAACCGCTCCCGCGCAGGGTCCGCCCGTGCGCCGCCGCACCCTGCTTCGCGGCGGCTCCGGCAGATTAGTACATGCGCGTGCTCGCCGTGCGCGGAACGACGCGCACCGTGGCCGGATCCGGCCCTGCCCCCTTGGAAACCCGAATAGCATTCGCTTCGGTCATCGCTCGATGAATCCGCAGATACCGCCGAGACTCCCTGCGTCCCACGACAAATTTTATGCGCGCTGGCGCAAGTCCAGCGACTGCGGGCGCCCTATGGTCTTCCAACCACCCCCTGTCCGATATCCCCGGGGAGAGCAGCCCTTTTCCCCGGGACATTCGGACAAAAGGGTTAATCTCCGACATGTTTGGGCCCATAAGGAATGCCGCGATGACCCCGACGACCGATCACGCCCGCGCCCGTGACGCCCGCGGCGCGAGCCCACCGGCACGGGCCGGGGTCCCGCGAGGATCCTGACCCGAGCGACGCGATCGACGTGATCGGCGCGGCCGTCCACGCGGGCACCGCGCCCCGCCCGCCGGGCGGCGCCCGCCCGGCCGCACGCCGGGCCTGACACCGGGCCGCGCGGCGCACTCCGCCGCGCCCGTCCCGCCCCCCGGCGGACGTGCCCCTCCCACCCATCCGACCCGTCTGTTCTCGAGGACCCGATGGAGCAATTCCTGTTGGCCCTGGCGATCGTCTGCTCGCTGGCCGGACTGGCCGCCGTCGGCGTGCTGCTGTTCCGCCAGCGCCAGATCACCCAGGTCCTGCGCCGGCAGAACGCCGCACTGACCGACGGCCTGACACGACGCGACGAGGAGATCCGGCACCTGGCCGCCAAGCGCCTGCCGGAGCTGATGGAGTCGCTGCACAACCCGGCCGTGACCGTCACGGCGCCGCTGCACGACCCGCGGCAGCTCGGCGCGTCCTACGAGCGCGGCATCGAGGAGCTGATGGAGGTGTTCTCCAGCTCCGTCGAGCAGGTGCGGGCCCGCGCCGACCAGGCCGCCAAGTCCACGCTGCGCTCCACGATGCGCGGCGTGCAGAGCCTGGCCAGCGAGCAGCAGCTGGCCATCACCACCATGCAGGAGCGGCACGACGACCCCGACGTCCTGGAGGACCTGCTGCGGCTGGACCACATGAACGCCCAGCTGGGACGGCGCGCGCAGGCCACCGCGGTGCTGTGCGGCTCCTGGCCGGGGCAGCAGCGCTCGGCGTCCTCGCTGAGCGACGTGGTGCGCGGCGCCACCTCCCGGATCCGCGACTACCTGCGCGTGCGGGTCCACTCGCCGGTGAACGCGGCGGTCGTCAGCCGCGCCGTCGAGCCCGTCGTGCTGGTGCTGGCCGAGCTGCTGGACAACGCCGCCCGGCACTCCCAGCCCGACACCTCCGTCGAGGTCAACGTGCAGACCACGCACAACGGCGTGGCGATCATGATCGACGACGCCGGGGTCGCGATGGACGCCGAGGAGCTGGCGCACGCGAGCCGGCTGCTGAGCGGGCTCGGCTCGGTGGACATGAACCAGCTCGGCGACCCGCCCCAGGTCGGGTTCGCGCTGGCCGGCGTGCTGGCGGCGCGGTACGGGTTCACCGTCTCGGTGGACACCCGGTCCCCCTACGGCGGCGTCCGCGCCGTGGTGTTCCTGCCCAGCGTCCTGATCACGACCGTCCCCGCCGACGACGAGCCCGCGCCCGCCCGCGGCTCGTCGTCGCGGACCGGATCGGCGCGCGCCTCGCGCACCGCCAAGACCACCGCGGCCGCCTCCGTCACGGCCTCCGGCGGGACCGCCCGCGCGGTCGCCGACGCCCGGCCCGGACGGGCCTCCGGCGGCGGCACCAAGACGGTGGGCGGGCTGCCCAAGCGGCGCCGGATGGAGTCCGGCGAGGCCCTCCCGGCCGAGGGCGCCACCGCCGACCGGCCCGCCCGTCCCGCGAAGGAGACCGCCGCGGGTCTGGGCGCCTGGCAGCGCGGCACCCGTTCCGGACGTGCCTCCACACCGTCCGACGGCACCGCCGTACCGCCCGGCAGTCAGGCGGAACCGTCCGACGAAGCGCCCGAGTCCGACGGCGCGCGCGCAGGAGAAGGAGAGGACCAGCGTTCATGAACGAGCTCACGCACCACCTGGGGGACAACAAGCTCGGCTGGATGCTCGACGAGACGCTGCGGATGCCCGAGACCCGGTACGCCATCCTGCTGTCGGCCGATGGGCTGCTGATGGCCCACTCCGAGCGGATCGGCCGGGACGAGGCCGAACGGCAGGCGGCCGGGATGGCCGGACTGCAGTCGCTGGCCCGCGGCACCGCCGAGTTCTGCGGCGACCGGGACACCACCTGGCGGCAGACCATCACCGAGTTCGACGACGGGTACGTGTTCCTGGTCGCGGCCGGGCCGGGCGCGTACCTGGCGGTGTCGGCGAGCCCGCGGGTGGACATGGAGGCGGTCTCGTTCCGGCTGCAGGAGCTGGTGCAGCGGCTCGGCAAGGAGCTGACCTCGCCGCCGCGCCACGGGCCGGGCGCATGACGCCACGCAGGAACGAGCGGGCGCTGGTCCGGCCGCATGTGGTGACCGGCGGCCGGGCCCACCCCACCCGCAACGTCTTCGACCTGGTGACGCTGGTGGTGGCCGTCAGCGACCAGCTGGCCGGGCTGAGCCCCGAGGAGCGCCGCATCGTGACGCTGTGCCGCGGCGGCGCGCTGTCGGTGGTCGAGATCGCCGGCCACCTCCGGCTGCCCGTCGGGGTCACCCGGGTGCTGCTGTCGGACCTCATGGACAGCGGCCACGTCACCACCCGTGCGCCGGCCCCCGCGGCCCGGCTCTCCCGGACCGAGATCCTCCAGGAGGTGCTCGATGGACTCCGCGCCCGTCTCTGAGGCGTCCGCCAAGCCCGACTACCTGCCCGACACGGTGCGCACGTCGGTGAAGCTGCTCATCGTGGGGCACTTCGCGGTCGGCAAGACCACCTTCGTCGGCACGCTGTCGGAGATCCGGCCGCTGAGGACCGAGGAGCGCATGACGCAGGCCGGGGCGGTCATCGACGACCTGGCCGGGGTCCGCGACAAGACGACCACGACCGTGGCGATGGACTTCGGCCGGCTGACCCTGAGCGAGAACCTGGTGCTGTACCTGTTCGGCACGCCGGGGCAGCACCGCTTCAAGCAGATGTGGAGCGATCTGGCGCGCGGGGCGCTGGGCGCGCTGGTGCTGGTCGACACCGAGCGGCTGGAGCAGTCGTTCGAGGTGATGGACCTGCTGGAGTCCTACGGGCTGCCGTACGCGGTGGCCGTCAACCAGTTCGACCAGGCGCCCGTCTTCCCCGACGAGGAGGTGCGGGAGGCGCTGGACCTGCTGCCCACCACCCCGCTGATCGTCTGCGACGCCCGCGACCACGCCTCGTCCGCCAAGGCGCTGATCTCCCTCGTCGACCATCTGCTGACCCTCGACCGGGAGTCGGCGTGACCGACGAGTCCCCGGCCGGGGCCGCGACGCCGTCCTGCCCGGTGTCGCGGCCCCGCGACCGCGTCCCCATGTACGGCCCCGAGTTCGCCGAGGACCCGCGGCGGCTGTACGACGAGATGCGCGCGCACGGCTCCGTCGCACCGGTGGAGCTCGCGCCCGGCTACAACGCGTCGCTGGTGCTGGCCTACGACGCCGCGCTGGAGGTGCTGCGCGACCCGGGCACCTTCCCCAAGGACCCGAGCCGCTGGGAGAAGACCGTCCCGGCCGACTGCCCGCTGCTGCCGATGATGCAGTCCCGGCCCAACGCCCTGTTCACCGACGGCGAGGCGCACGCGCGGCTGCGCTCGGCCGTCAACGACGCGCTGTCGCGGATCGACCTGGCGGCGCTGCGCGACTACGTGGAGCGCGCCGCCGACCGGCTGCTGGAGGAGTTCGCCGGCGCGGGCGAGGCCGACCTGCTCGGCCAGTACGCGCGGCGGCTGCCGCAGCTGGTGTTCAACGAGACGTTCGGCTGCCCGCCCGAGATCAGCGAGCGGCTGGTCCGCGGGGTGAGCGGGATCTTCGAGGTCGAGCACGCCGAGGAGGCGTACAAGGTCCTCACCGAGGCGGTGTTCGAGCTGGTCGCGCTCAAGCGCGAGCGGCCGGGCGCCGACGTGGCCTCGTGGATGATGGCCCATCCGGCGCGGCTGGACGACGAGGAGATGGCGTACCAGCTCCTGCTGCTGATGGCGGCCGGGACCGAGCCGCAGCAGAACCTGATCGCCAACGGGCTGTTGCTGCTGCTGACCGACGACCGGTTCGGCGGCGACCTGTCGGGCGGCAGCCTGCCGGTCGAGGACGCTCTGGACGAGATCCTGTGGACCGACCCGCCCATGGCCAACTTCGGGGTGACCTATCCCGTCCGCGACGTGGACTTCGCGGGGACGCGGCTGCCCGCCGACCGGCCGGTGGTGATCAGCTTCGCCGCGGCCAACACCGACCCCTCCCGCGCCGTGTCCGGCCGCAAGGGGAACCGGGCGCACCTGGCCTGGAGCGCCGGGCCGCACACCTGCCCGGCCAAGGGGCACGCCCGGCTGATCGCCTCGGTCGCGATCGAGAAGCTGCTGGACCGGATCCCCGACATGGAGCCGGCGGTGCCCGCGGAGGAGATCCAGTGGCGTCCCGGGCCGTTCCACCGGGCGATGGTGGCGCTGCCCGTCCGCTTCCCCGCGACCGCCTGACGCCGTACCGTCCGTCCGCCTCGATCAGGAGCGCTCATGACCTCTGAGTCGTCCTCGTCCTCCCCCTCCCCGGCAGGCGGG
This sequence comes from Actinomadura rugatobispora, assembly GCF_055379765.1. NCBI lineage: Bacteria > Bacillati > Actinomycetota > Actinomycetes > Streptosporangiales > Thermomonosporaceae > Actinomadura > Actinomadura rugatobispora. Next base: position 12,417,824 of record NZ_AP029191.1, read on the forward strand.
GCCGGGCCCGCGCGCGTTCCGCTGTACGGGGACGACTTCGCCGAGGACCCCCGGCGCGTCTACGACGAGCTGCGCCGCCACGGCCCGGCCGCTCCGGTGGAGCTGGCCCCCGGCGTCCCCGCGACGCTGGTGCTGGGGTACGACGCGGCGCTGGAGGTGCTGCGCGACCCGGGCACCTTCCCCAAGGACCCGAGCCGCTGGGAGAAGACCGTCCCGGAGGACTGCCCGCTGCTGGCGGTCATGGGGTCCCGGCCGAGCTGCCTGTTCACCGACGGCGAGGCGCACGCCCGGCTGCGCTCGGCGGTGACGGACGCGCTGGGGCGCATCGACGACTTCGCGCTGCGCCTGCACGTCGAGGAGACCGCCGACGAGCTGATCGACGAGCTGGCCGGCGAGGGCGAGGCCGACCTCGTCGGCCGCTACGCGCGGCCGCTGCCGGTGCGGGTGTTCACGCGGCTGTTCGGCTGCCCGCCCGGCATCGCCGAGCGGATCCTGCGGGGCCTGATGGGGGTCATGGAGGTCGGCGCGTCCGCCCGGGACTCGGCCCTGCTGGTCGCGGAGGCGCTGGCGGACCTGGTGGCGCTCAAGCGCGAGCGGCCGGGCGCCGACCTGGCCTCGTGGATGCTGGCCCATCCGGCGCGGCTGGACGACGACGAGCTGGCCCTGCAGATCTACACGGTGATCGCGGCGGGCACCGAGCCGGAGCTGAACCTGATCGCCAACGGGCTGTTGCTGCTGCTGACCGACGACCGGTTCGCCAGCGGCCTGTCGGGCGGCAGCCTGGCCGTCGAGGACGCCCTCGACGAGGTCCTGTGGACCGATCCGCCGCTGGCCAACCTGGGCACCACCTACCCGGTGCGGGAGGTGGACTTCGCGGGCGTCCGGCTGCCCGCCGACCAGCCGGTGCTGGTCAGCTTCGCCGCCGCCAACACCGACCCGTCCCGGGCGGTGGCCCACCGCACCGGCAACCGCGCGCACCTGGCGTGGAGCGCCGGCCCGCACACCTGCCCGGCCAAGCGGCACGCCCGGCTGATCGCCTCGGTCGCGATCGAGAAGCTGCTGGACCGGATCCCCGACATGGAACCGGCCGTGCCCGCCGGGGAGCTCGCCTGGCGGCCGGGCCCGTTCCACCGCGCTTTGACGGCGCTGCCCGTCCGCTTCCCGCCGCTCTGACGCGGGCCGGGTGCCCATCGGCCGGCCCGCGGGCGCGGGACCGGCCCGCAAGACCGTTCACGACCAGGAGCCAGTGTGACGACCGAAACGCCCCCGACCACCGCAGGCCAGGGTTCCCCGCACGAACCCGTGCCGATGTACGGAACCGACTTCGCCGCCGACCCCCGCCAGGTCTACGACGAGAACCGCCCCCGCGGCACAGCGGTGCCGGTGGAGCTGGCACCGGGCGTGGAGGCGACGCTGATCCTCGGGTACGACGCCGCGCTGGAGGTGCTGCGCGACCCCGGCAGCTTCCCCAAGGACGGGCGGGCGTGGGAGAAGACCGTCGCCGACGACTGCCCCGTCAAGCCGGTCATGGCCTACCGTCCCAGCTGCCTGTACGCCGACGGCGAGCGGCACGCGCGGCTGCGCTCGGCGCTGCAGGACCCGCTGGGCCGGATCGACGTCATCGACCTGCGCCGGCATGTGGAGGAGACGGCCGACTCGCTGATCGAGTCGCTGGCCGTGCGGGGCGAGGCGGACCTGGTCGGCGAGTACGCCCGGGTGCTGGTGGCCAGCGTGTTCACCCGGCTGTTCGGCTGCCCGCCCGAGCTCGCCGAGCGGGTGATCCTCGCGTTGAGCCGGATCATCGACGTGGAGCAGGCCGCCGAGGCCAACATGATGCTCACCGAGGCGCTGGCCGACCTGGTGCTGCTCAAGCGGCGGGAGCCGGGCCCGGACGTGGCGTCCTGGATGATGGCGCATCCGGCGCGGCTGACCGACCAGGAGATGATGGACTCGATCGCGCTCTTCTTCGGCTTCGGCACCGAGCCGCAGCACAGCCTGATCGCCAACGGGCTGCGGCTGCTGCTGACCGACGACCGGTTCGCCGGCGACCTGTCGGGCGGCAACCTGGCCATCGAGGACGCGCTGGACGAGATCCTGTGGACCGATCCACCACTGGCCAACCTCGGGTTCAGCTTCCCCGTGCGCGACACCGACTTCGCCGGCACGCGGCTGCCCGCCGACCGGCCCGTCCTGGTGAGCTTCGCGGCCGCCAACACCGACCCCAGCCGGGCCGCGGGCAGCCGGGTGGGCAACCGCGCGCACCTGGCGTGGGGGGCCGGGCCGCACACCTGCCCGGCCAAGCGCCCCGCCCGGCTGATCGCGACGGTGGCCATCGAGCGGCTGCTCGACCGGTTCCCCGACATGGAGGTGGCGATCGACCCCGCGGAGCTGCGGTGGCGCCCGGGACCCTTCCACCGGTCGCTGACCGCGCTCCCCGTGCGGTTCTGAGCCCTCACCGGGCCCGGGGGCCGGGGCCCGCACGATTCCCGGTCTCCCCGGGCGCCCGGTCTCCCGGGCGCCCGGGGCGCGGGCGTCCCGGCTAGTCGCCGCCGTTGAGCGGCTTGTCGGGCAGCTCGACGGCGTAGGACTCCTTGACCACGTCCAGGTGGTGCCAGGACTCGCGGACGGTGGCGCCGGGGACGGCCCGGATGGCGTCCAGCACCGCGACCATCTCCGCCCGCGAGGACGCCTCCGCCTGGCCGACGATGTCGTACCGGCCGAAGCCCGTCGCCACGTACCGCACGCCGTCCTGCTCGGCCACGGCCTCGGCGACGCGGCGCAGCCCGCCGGTCACCACCAGCCCGAACCCGCCGAGCTCGGCGGCGCCCAGGGCCAGCGGGTCGGCCAGCCCGGTCACCTGGATGACGCCCGAGCGCATCAGCCTGACCACGCGGGCGCGGGTCGCGGCCTGGGACAGCCCGATGATGTGGGCCAGCCGGGTGTAGGGCGCGCGGCCGTCGCGCTGCAGCTCCTGCAGCAGCCGCCAGTCGATGTCGTCCAGCGCGATGTCGCCGAGCTCGCGGACGACGGCGTGGGTGTCGCGCACGGTGGACACCGAGCGGAACACCTCCGCCGAGCGGACCCCGGCGACCGAGCGGATGTGGTCCACCTCGGCGGCCAGCGCGGCGTCGTCGCGGGTGCGCACCTGCGCGACCAGGTCGTGCGGGCCCGCGGTCAGCGCGGTGAAGCTGACCGCCGGCCGCTCGGCGATGGCCGCGGCGACCTTGCGGGCCGAGCCGTCGACGGTGACCGAGACGTGCCCGATGGCCTCGGCCCCGACGACCGCGGCGTGCACGATGCCCACGACGCGGACGACCTCGGTCTCGAGAAGGTTCTGCACCCGTGCCCGCACGGCCGTGCGGGACAGCCCCACCCGGTCGGCGAGGGCCTGGAACGTCGCCCTGCCATCCCGCTGGAGCTCGCGGACGAGCACGGCGTCGACCGCATCCAGCACGGCTCTCCTCCTCGGGGTGCGATGACTCGTTTCGCTGACAACTGCAAGATCATTCCATTTCGGGACGGTCTGTCGTCAAATATTGATCTTGCTCGTGTTCGCCGTGCCCGCAGACCGTCGAAGCGTCGGCTTTCGGTCCCGGAGGCGCCGAATTCGGCGCGGGATAAAGCACCACGGCACCGCAACGCGACCGGGATCATCGCGCGCGACCGGCGCCGCGGTGCGAGGGCACGGCGGCGCCCGGAGTGGCGAGGATCACGGGGCGGCGCACGGTCCCCGGCGCCCCGCCGGTCCCGTGATCGGTCCCGCGGCGGCCCGGCACGGCGGCGCAGGCGGAGGCTGCGCACCGGGTTCACCTGCGTGACCTGCATGCGCTGCTCCCGATGTTCTGCTGTGACGCCTCCTACGGGGGGCGGATGTCCGCGCGAGGCACATGTAAGAAAACTGCATCGCGCGCGCAGGATCGTCAAGAGGTGACTTTACACAGAGCTAAACCTCACGTTGCACTCAAAACCACTGCGTCCGCGCCGTCTCCATGATTACGCGCGCGACACCCGGATCGCTCGCGAAAGGCACCGGGCGGCCATGTCATCGTCACCTCGGGGAGTTCCCGCCGGTAGGCGCCCGGCCGGCGGCGGGCGCGGGCCGTCACGGCCCGTGTCCCGCCCCACGGCATGCCCCCCGTTCACGGCCTGTATCGGCCGCCGGACCGGCGCCCGCCTTGATCGTCAGGGGGTCGGACGCTGCTTCGGTCCCGGTTTCTGGGGGTATGGCGCACAATGTACGGTGGCCCAGCCATTCCCAGCCCCGATTGGTGTGTCGACAGCGTGCGCCTGCTGAAGGGTGAGCACTCCGCTCACGATCTCACCTACAACGACGTGTTCATGGTCCCGCGCCGCTCCGCGGTCGGGTCCCGGCTGGAGGTGGACCTGTCCACCTCCGACGGCAGCGGCACCGCGCTCCCGGTCGTGGTGGCCAACATGACGGCGGTGTCGGGACGGCGGATGGCCGAGACGGTCGCCCGGCGCGGCGCCCTGGCCGTCCTCCCGCAGGACATCCCGGTCGAGGTCGTGGCGGACGTGATCGGATGGGTCAAGCGCCGCCATCTGGTCTACGACACCCCGATCCGGCTGTCCCCCGGCGACACCGCCGGGGAGGCGCTGGCGCTACTGCACAAGCGCTCGCACGGCGCGGTGATCGTGGTCGAGGAGGGCCGTCCCGTCGGGGTGGTCACCGAGGCCGACTGCCACGGGGTCGACCGCTTCTCCCAGCTGCGCGACATCATGTCCCGCGACCTGGTGACGCTCCCGGACGGGGTCGACCCGCGCGAGGCGTTCGACCGGCTGCACGAGCGCGGCCACCGGCTGGCCCCGGTCGTGGACGCCGAGGGCCGCCTCACCGGAATCCTGACCCGCACCGGGGCGCTGCGCGCCACCCTCTACACCCCCGCGCTGGACGGGGCGGGCCGGATGCGCGTCGCCGCGGCGGTCGGCGTGAACGGCGACGTGGCGGGCAAGGCCAAGGCGCTGCTGGAGGCCGGGGCCGACCTGCTGGTGGTCGACACCGCGCACGGCCACCAGGAGAAGATGATCGCCGCGCTGGCGGCGGTGCGCGGCCTGGACCCGGGGGTGCCGGTCGCCGCCGGGAACGTGGTCACGGCCGAGGGCACCCGCGACCTGATCGAGGCCGGCGCCGACATCGTCAAGGTGGGGGTGGGGCCGGGCGCCATGTGCACCACCCGGATGATGACCGGGGTGGGCCGCCCGCAGTTCTCGGCGGTGCTGGAGTGCTCGGCGGAGGCGCGGCGGCTGGGACGGCACGTGTGGGCCGACGGCGGCGTCCGCCACCCCCGCGACGTGGCGCTGGCGCTGGCCGCCGGGGCGTCCAACGTGATGGTCGGCTCCTGGTTCGCCGGCACCTACGAGTCGCCGGGCGACCTGCAGCGCGCCGCCGACGGCCGGCTGTACAAGGAGAGCTTCGGGATGGCCTCGGCCCGCGCGGTGCGGCTGCGCACCGCCGAGGACTCCCCCTTCGAGCGGGCGCGCAAGGCGCTGTTCGAGGAGGGCATCTCGACCTCGCGAATGTTCCTGGACCCCGAGCGGCCCGGCGTCGAGGACCTGATCGACTCGATCGTGGCGGGGCTGCGCAGCTCGTGCACCTACGCGGGCGCGCGCACGCTGGAGGAGTTCCACGACCGCGCCACGGTGGGCGTCCAGAGCTCGTCGGGCTACGCCGAGGGGATGCCGCTGTCGAGCAGCTGGTGAGGCAGCGCTGAGCCGTCCCGTTTCCCGGGGCGCGGCGGCGCGACCGAATTACGGTACGGACCGTGCTCGAACGGGTACTATCCGAAGTCGTCGCTGTACCCCGGTCCGTCCGGTGCGGCCGGTGGATCATTCGGGCCCCCGGGTCCGGTGATTCGGGCGGGCCCGCCCGGAGGACAGGGCGGTACGGGGTTGGACGATCCCGACGCGGCGGGTGTACGGCGCGTCGGGATCGTCAAGATCACCGTTGGGCGGCGCGCGTCACCGCTAGTATCACCGGATGATCCGGGCCGCCGGGCCGCGCCAGGGCTGACCGCGCGGGCCGTCCAGGTCCCCGGATCGGGCTCCCGTCGCGGAGCCAGGACGCCCGGGCCGAGCGGGAGCCGCGGCCGGCGGCGCACGGACCGTGCCTCCACGGCGCCCGGCGGGCGCCGGTTCGGAGCCGGGCGCGCGCCCGTCCGGACGCCGGGCAACTCCCGGCCGGTTTCGCGCGTCCATAATGTAGGCGAGGCGTCAGATGATCGTGCGTGGGGATCGGAGCGTACATGGCGAGTCGATCGGCCGGCCGGCGTGCCCAGAAGGGCGACGCCGAACCCGGCCTCCTGCGCGCCCTGGCGCTCACCTTGGCCTCCGCCCTGGTCTGGGGCGTGGCGCACCTGGTCACCGGCCGCCGGATCGTCGGCTCGATCCTGCTGGGCGCCTTCGTGCTGCTGGGCGCGGCGGCGGCCGTGCTGGGGCTGTTCTTCCGCCCCCGGCTGATGGAGCTGGCGGTGCAGCCGGCGTGGCTGTCGGGCGTGGCCGGCGGGATCCTGGCGCTCGGGCTGGTGTGGGTCACCGTCGTCATCCGCTCCTACCAGCTGGCCCGTCCCGGCTCGCTGTCGCTGGGCGCGAGCACGGCGGGCGCGGTGGCGGTGACGGTGCTGTGCTTCGCGGTGGCGGTGCCGGTCTCCTGGGGCGCCTACAACACCTATGTCGCCCGCGACACGCTCACCAGCATCTTCCAGGCGGGCGGCGGCAACGGCCGCGCCGTCAACACCAAGGACCCCTGGAACGGCCAGTCCCGCGTCAACGTGCTGCTGCTGGGCGGCGACGCGGCCGCCAACCGGCAGGGCGTGCGGACCGACAGCATGACGCTGGCCAGCATCGACACCAAGACCGGTGAGACGGTGCTGCTGAGCCTGCCGCGCAACCTGGAGAACGTCCCGATGCCGGCCGGGCCCTCCCGCGACCGCTTCCCCTACGGCTTCACCGGCGACGGCGCCGGCACCCCGGGCCTGCTCAACGAGGTCTACCAGTACGCCGAGGACCACCCCGACGTGGTGCCCGGCGCGCGCAAGAACCAGCGCGGCCCCGAGCTGCTGAAGGCCACCATCAGCGGGATCCTGCAGCAGCCGGTCGACTACTACATCCTGGTCGACATGTTCGGGTTCGCCGACATCGTGGACGCGATGGGCGGGGTCCGGATCAAGATCACCGAGCCGATCCCGTACGGGCAGCGCGGCGAGGTGCTGCAGCCGGGCGACCGGGTGCTGAAGGGCAAGGAGGCCCTCTGGTACGGCCGGTCCCGCACGCTCAGCAGCGACTACGCCCGGATGGGCCGGCAGAAGTGCCTGCTGAACGCGATCGCCCGGCAGGCCGACCCGCAGACCGTGCTGACCAAGTTCGACCGGCTGGCGGCCGCCACCAAGCGGGCCATCTCCACCGACATCCCGCAGGAGCTGCTGCCGGCGTTCGTGTCGCTGTCCACCAAGGTCAAGGACGGCTCCCGGATCGACAGCCTGCAGTTCGTGCCGCCGCTGATCCACACCGGCAACCCCGACTACGCCCTGATCCGGCGGCTCACCACGCGGGCGCTGGCGGGCGACCGGGCGGGTTCGTCGGCGTCGCCGTCGGCCTCACCGTCGGCGTCGAGCACCAAGACCAGGCCCGCCACCGAGGCCGGCGGAGCCTCGCCGTCACCCTCGCCGAGCAGGACGGACACCAAGCCGGTCTCCCTCGACGACACCTGCCCCAAGTGAGCCGCCCCAGCTGACCCCCGTGGACCGGTCGCCGCCGGCCGGTCCCCGCCTCCACCGGCCGCCCCCGGCCGGCCGCCCCCCGCGAGGAGGATGAGGTGAAGGCCGCGTACCGCCTCCGCCAGGCCGTCAACCTGGTCAACCTGTCGACGCCGCTGGGCCTGCTGCTCGCCGCGGCGGGCACGCGGGCGCCGCGGCGGGTGCTGCGCGCCCCCGGCGGCCTGCTCGTCGCCGGCGGCTACCGCCTGCCGCTGCCGGTGGCGTCGGCCTTCACCGTCGGGAACGTGGTGCTGGTGCGGCGCGAGCCGGAGGCGCTGCTGGAGCGTCCCGGGCTGCTGCGGCACGAGGCCCGTCACTCGACGCAGTACGCCTTCTGCCTGGGCCCGGTCATGATCCCGGCGTATCTGGTGTGCGCGGCGGTGTCGCTGGCGCTGTCGGGCGACCACGCCTCGTACAACCCCTTCGAGCGGCTCGCGGGGCTCGCCGAGGGCGGCTACGAGCGGCGTCCCCTCCGCCGCCCCTGGCGCTCGCGCCGCCGGTGACGCCCGCTCCCCGGGCCCCGCGTACCCGGGCCGGGTGTCTTCGCTGGTCCCCGGAGGGGGGATCATGGAGGGAGACACCGACGAGCGTGAAGGGCGGGTGCGGGTGCCCCAGATCCAGGGCTGCGACGCGTTCCGGGTGGCGATGCCGCGCGGACGGCGGCCGGAGAGCGTCCTGGTGCGGCTGACGGGCCAGGACGACGTGGTGGGCTGGGGCGAGGCCGCCGTCACGGCCCGCGGCCCGGGAGGCGGCGGCGGGGGCGCGGCCGGCGATGTCTGGGCCGACATCGAGGAGCGCATGGGCCCGGCGCTGATCGGGCTCGACCTGGAACGTCCCGAGGACGTGTCGGCGGCGGCCGAGCTGGGCTGCGCCGGAGCCGCCTCCGCGATCGACATGGCCTGCTGGGACCTGTGGTGCCGGTCCCGCGGCGAACCACTGGCGCACGCCCTCGGCGGCACCCGCACCTCGATCGTCACCGGGGCCCGGATCACCCCCGAGCCGCTGCTGGAGACGGTGGTGACCCGGGCCAACCAGGCGGTCGGCGCCGGGCACACCCGGGTCACGGTGGACGTGCGGCCCGGCTGGGACATCGAGCCGGTGCGGCTGATCAGGCAGGCGTTCCCCGCGCTGGCGGTGGTCGCCGACGCCGGGCACGCCTACCGGGAGACGCCCGAGCACCTGGCGGTCATGGAGGCGCTGGACGGCTACGGGCTGCTGGCGATCGCGCGGCCGTTCCCCGGCGAGGACCTGGCGGCGCACGCGCGGCTGCAGCGCCTGGTCGGCACCGCGCTGGCGCCCGGCATCGGCGATCTGGACACCCTGGACGCGGCGATCTCGCGGGAGGCCGGGCGGGTGCTGGAGCTGGGCGTGGCCGGCATGGGCGGGCTGACGGCGGCGCGCGCCGCGCACGACCTGGCGTACGCGGCCGGCTGGGACGTGTGGTGCACCGGCACGGGCGCGTTCGGCATCGGGCAGGCCGCGGCGGTGGCGCTGGCCTCGCTGCCGGGCGTCACGCTGCCCAGCGAGGTGTCCGATCCTGCGGGCGGGCCGGCGTTCGTGTCGCCGCCGGTGCGGTCGTCGGGCGGGGTGGTGGGCGTCCCGTACACCCAGCCGGGGCTGGGCCACGAGATCGACGAGGCGCGCATCGAACGGCTCGCCAGCCGCCGCCTGCGCATCCCCGCGTGACCGGCGGCGGCGATGCCGCCGAGGGCGGGCAGGGCACGGTCTGGGTGGTGGCGGGGCCGCCCGGCTCCGGGAAGACGACGGTGTCGCGGCTGCTGCTGGAACGGCTGCGTCCCGTCCCCGCGCTCCTGGACAAGGACACCGTGTACGGCGCGTTCGTCGCGGCGGTCCTGGACGCGCACGGGCGCGACCCGGGCGAGCGCGAGGGCCCCTGGTACGACGAGCACGTCAAGCGGCACGAGTACGAGGGCATGACCGCGACCGCGCGGGAGATCCGGGCGCACGGCTGCCCGGTGCTGCTGAGCGGCCCGTTCACCGGGCAGATCCGCTCCCCCGAGCGCTGGGCGGGGTGGGTCGGGGAGCTCGGCGGGCCGCCGGTGCGGCTGGTGTGGGTCCGCACCGACGCCGCGACGCTGCGGCGGCGGCTGACCGACCGGGGCTCGCACCGCGACACCGGCAAGCTGGCGGCCTTCGAGGCGTTCGTGGCGCGGATGCGGCCGGAGGAGCCGCCGCCCGTCCCGCATCTGGAGGTCGACAACCGGCCGGCCGCGCCGGTGCCGCTGGAGGAGCAGGTGGAGCGCCTGGTCCGGTTCACCGGCTGACCGTCGTTCAGCCCGAGCCGGGACGGACCAGCCCGGTCTCGTAGGCGTAGACGGCCGCCTGGGTGCGGTCGCGCAGGCCCAGCTTGGTGAGGATCCGGCTGACGTGGGTCTTGACGGTCTGCTCGGCGACGACGAGCCGCTCGCCGATCTCGGCGTTCGACAGCCCGCCGGCGACGAGCGCGAGGACCTCGGTCTCCCGCTCGGTCAGCTCCTCGACGGTCTTGAGCGGCCGTCCGCCGCCTCGGCCGGAGCGGGCGAAGTGGGTGATGAGCCTCCGGGTGACGCTGGGCGCCAGCAGCGCCTCCCCGCCCGCGACGACCCGTACCGCCTCGGCCAGGGCCGAACCGGTGGCGCTCTTGAGCATGAAGCCGCTGGCCCCCGAGCGCAGCGCCTCGTAGACGTACTCGTCCAGGTCGAAGGTCGTCAGGACCAGCACGCGCGCGGTCCCGGCCGCGGTGATGAGCCGGGTGGCCTCCAGGCCGCTCATCACGGGCATGCGCACGTCCATCAGCACCACGTCGGGGCGCAGCGCCTCGGCCCGCTCGACCGCGTCGCGGCCGTCGGCGGCCTCGCCCGCGATGTCGATGTCCGGCCGCGCCCCGAGCAGCACGGAGAAGCCCTCGCGCACCATGGCCTGGTCGTCGGCGATCAGCACCCGGATCGTCACGCCGCTCCCTCTCCCTCGGACGGCACGTGCACCCGCGGCGATCGCACGGGCTCCGGCGCCGGCGCGGCGGGCAGCCGGGCCAGCACCGCGTAGCCGCCGCCGGGGCGCGGACCGGCCTCCAGCGTCCCGCCCAGCATCGCGGCCCGCTCGCGCATGCCGATCAGCCCGTGCCCGCCGCCGGACGCCGCGGCCGGACCCCGCCCGCGGTCCCGCGCGACCGTGCCCGCGGTGTTGGTCACGCGCACGTCCAGGCGGCCGGGCAGGTACTCCAGGCTCACGGTCACCTCGGCGTCGGGGGCGTGCCGCAGGACGTTGCTCAGCGCCTCCTGGACGATACGGTACGCCGACAGCTCCACGCCCTGCGCCAGCGGCCGCCGCGTCCCGGCCACCTCGACCGTCACCGCCAGGCCCGCGCCGCGCACCCCGGACAGCAGGTCCTCCAGGCGGTCCAGGGTGGGCTGGGGCGTGTCGGCCTCCCCGTCGGGGACGGGCGGGCCGTGGTCGCCGCGCAGGACGTCCAGCACCCGGTGCAGCTCGGTCAGCGCCTCGACCGCGTTGTTCCGGATCGTGGCGAACGAGCGGGCCAGCTCCCCCGGCGGGTCGGGCACGCGCAGCGGCGCCGCCTCGGCCTGGATGGCGATCACCGACATGTGGTGGGCGACGACGTCGTGCAGCTCGCGGGCGATGCGGGCGCGCTCCTCCAGCAGGGCCCGCCGCGCCCGCTCCTGCTCGCTGATGTGCAGCTGCTCGGCCAGCCGCCGCACCGCCTCGCCCCGCGACCGCAGCGCGCCGGCCGCCACCAGGACCACGGCCGAGTACACGCTCATCGACAGCACCCCGGTGAACGGGGCCCGGCCGGGGAACGCGACCGCCAGCGCGACGCCCGCCACCAGCGTGAGCACCCACATCTCCACCTGGACCCGCACCCGCGCCCGCATGCCCACCAGCGCCATCACGCTGAGGTGGGCCACCAGGTCGGGCCCGGGCCACAGCGCCACGGTGCCGCGCACCGGGTCGGGGTCGCCCGCCCCGCCCGCGACGGCCGCCGCCGTCACCGCGGCCGCCAGCGACAGCCACCAGCCCGACAGCGGCCAGTACAGCGCCACCACCAGCGCCAGCGCGTGCGCGAACCCCAGCGTCCCGGCCATCTGGTTGGGAACGCCGAAGTCCTCGATCAGGGTGTGCCAGACGACCCCGCACAGGGAGGCGGAGAAGAGCGCGACGGCCACGTGCGGCAGCCACGCCGTCCAGCCCGGGCGCCGCAGCGGCAGCAGCGGCGTGCCCGCCGCCGGCGCCAGGTCCGCGGCCAGTCGCCCGGCCCGCCGCCGCCACACGCCGCCCGTCCTCCGCCTCGCCACGTCTCCCCGCTCCCGCGCACGTCACCCGCCGTCACCCGTCGCGGTCGACGCTAGAGGATCCCGGCGGCGGAGTCGTCACCCGGCGGAGCCACCCCGCCGCGTAGCTCCCGGGAGTGACCCGGGCGCGCTCCGCCCCGCGTCGACTAGTACGACTTGGGCAGCCCCAGAGAGTGCTGGGCGACGAAGTTGAGGATCATCTCGCGGCTCACCGGGGCGATCCGCATCAGCCGCACCACCCCGGCGAGCATGCCCACGCCGTACTCGGTGGTCAGGCCGTTGCCGCCATGGGTCTGGATGGCCTGGTCGACGCAGTGGATCGCCGCCTCGGCGGTGGCGTACTTGGCCATGTTCGCCGCCTCGCCCGCGCCCATGTCGTCGCCCCGGTCGTACAGCCAGGCGGCCTTCTGCCCCATCAGCCGGGCCAGCTCCAGCTCGATCTTGGCGGCGGCCAGCGGATGCGCAAGGCCCTGGTGCGCCCCGATCGGGGTCTTGAACACCTGGCGCTCCTTGGCGTAGGCGATCGCCTTGCCGAGGGCCAGCCGCCCGATCCCGGCGCCCATCGCCGCCGCCATGATCCGCTCGGGGTTGAGCCCCGCGAACAGCTGCAGCAGCCCGCCGTCCTCGTCGCCGACCAGCGCCTCGTAGGGCAGCCGCACCTCGTCCAGATGGCAGACGAACTGCCGCTCCGGCGACACGATCTCCATCTCGATCGGGGTGAAGGTGAACCCGGGGGCGTCGGTCGGCACGATGAACAGCGACGGCCGCAGATTTCCCTTCTGGTCCTCGGTGCGGGCGACGAACAGCACGGCGTCCGACTCGTCCACGCCGGAGATGAAGGTCTTCTGGCCGCTGAGGATCCAGCCGTCGCCGTCGCGGCGGGCGGTGGTGGTGATGCGGTGGGCGTTGGACCCGGCGTCCGGCTCGGTGATCGCGAAGGCCATCTTCACCGACCCGTCGGCGAAGCGCGGCAGCCAGTGGTCCTTCTGCGCCTGCGTCCCGGACCGGGCGATGATCGTCGCGCAGATCGCCGGGGAGACGACCATGAGCAGCAGCGGGCACCCCGCCGCGGCCAGCTCCTCGCACACCGCGGCCAGGTCGCCGATCCCGCCGCCCCCGCCGCCGTACTCCTCGGGCACGTTCACGCCCAGGTAGCCGAGCCGCCCAGCCTCGGCCCACAGCTCGTCGGTCTTCTTCCCGGCCCTGGCCTTCTCCACGTAGTACGCCGCACCGTACTCGGCGCCGAGTCCCGCGACGGCGGCGCGCAGCGCCTGCCGCTCCTCGCTCTCGATGAAGCTCACCGGTGGTCCGTCCCCTCGGAGATGACGGCGAGAACGGCGCCCGCCTCGACCTGCCGCCCGGCGGCGACGTTCAGTTCGGCGACGGTGCCCGCCGCGGGCGCGGCGATGCGGTGCTCCATCTTCATCGCCTCCAGCACCAGCAGCGTCTGGCCCTCGGCCACGGCGGCGCCCGGCTCGGTCTCGACCCGGACGACGGTGCCGGGCATGGGAGCCAGCAGCGAACCGGGCGCGACCAGGTCGCCGGGGTCGGCGAAGCGCGGCAGCGCGCGCAGCGCCACCGGGCCCAGCGGCGAGTCGACGTACACCGCGGCGCCGTCCGGGACGGTCCGCACGTCGAAGCCGTACCGCACCCCGTCGACGTCGAGGGTCACCTGGTCCGGGGACGCGGCCACCAGCCGCACCCCCTCATGGCCTTCGGCGCGCAGGCCGCCGCGGCCCGTCCGGTAGGCGACCTCGACCGCCTCCCCGCCCGGCCCCTCGTACGACCTGCGCCGCGGCTGCGACGGCACGTTCCGCCAGCCCGCCGGCAGCCCGCCCAGCACCGGCGCCGCGGCCCGGTCGGCGGCGGCGCCGGCCAGCGCGGCCGCCAGCGCCGACAGCCGCACCGCGCCCTCGTCGGCGAGCGGACGGGCCAGCTCGTCCAGCCCCACCTGGTCGAGATAGCCGGTCGTGGCTCCCCCGCCCAGGAACACCGGCTCGGCGAGCGTGCGCGCGAGCAGGTCCCGGTTGGTGGTGACCCCGTGGACGCGGGCGCCGGCGAGCGCCGCCCGCAGCCGCCGCGCGGCGGCCGGGCGCGTCGGCCCCCAAGCGATCAGCTTGGCCAGCATCGGGTCGTAGTGGACGCCGACCTCGCCGCCGCTCTCCACCCCGCTGTCCAGCCGCAGCCCGTACCCCGCCGGGACGCCGAACTCGGCGTCGACCCCCGGCACCTCGAACGTGTGCAGGGTCCCGCTGCCCGGGCGCCAGCCGGCCGCGGGGTCCTCGGCGTACAGGCGCACCTCGATCGCGTGCCCGCGCGGCTCCGGCGGCCCGGCGGGCAGCCGCGCGCCCTCGGCGATCTCGATCTGCAGCCGCACCAGGTCGAGCCCGTACACGCACTCGGTCACCGGATGCTCCACCTGAAGGCGCGTGTTCACCTCCAGGAAGAAGAACCGCCGCCCGTCGCCGGCGAGCATGAACTCCACCGTGCCGGCGCCGACGTAGCCGATGGCGCGGGCCGCCTCCACCGCCGCCCGGCTCAGCTCCGCCCGCAGCCCGGCGTCCACGGCGGGCGACGGCGCCTCCTCGATGATCTTCTGGTGGCGGCGCTGCACCGAGCAGTCGCGCTCCCCCAGCGCCCACACCGTCCCGTGCGCGTCGGCGAGCAGCTGCACCTCGACGTGCCGGGCGCCCTCCAGCAGCGGCTCGCAGAACACCGCCGGATCGCCGAAGGCCGACTGCGCCTCGCGGCGGGCCCCGGCGACGGCCTCGGGGAGCTCGGCGAGCGTCCGCACCACCCGCATGCCGCGCCCGCCGCCGCCGGCCGACGCCTTCACCAGGATCGGCAGGTCCGCCTCGGTGACGGCGCCGGGGTCCAGCTCCGGCAGGACGGGCACGCCCGCCGCCGCCATCAGCTTCTTCGCCTCGATCTTGGAGCCCATCGCCTCGATCGCCTCCGGCGGCGGCCCCACCCACACCAGCCCCGCGCCGGCGACCGCCCGCGCGAACGCGGCGTTCTCCGACAGGAACCCGTACCCGGGATGGACCGCGTCCGCGCCCGCGCTCCTGGCCGCGGCGATGATGAGGTCGCCGCGCAGGTAGGTGTCGGCCGGGGCCGCGCCGGGCAGCCGCACCGCTACGTCCGCCTCGCGCACGTGCGGGGACGCCCCCGCCGGCTCGCCCGGCGCCGCCGCGCCGTCGGCGTCGGAGAACACCGCGACCGTCCCGACGCCCAGGTCCCGGCAGGTGCGGAAGACGCGGCGGGCGATCTCGCCGCGGTTGGCCACCAGCAGTCTGTCGATCATTCGCTCGTCACTCACAGGCTCGGCGTTCACGGACTCGTCGGTCACCGGACGGCTCACATGCGGAAGACGCCGAAGCCTCCCCCGGCGCCGCGGATCGGGGCGTTGTGCACGACCGACAGGCACAGGCCCAGCACCGTGCGGGTGTCGCGCGGGTCGATCACCCCGTCGTCGTACAGCCGCCCGGACAGGAAGAACGGCAGCGACTCGGCCTCGATCTGGCTCTCCACCATCTCCCGCATCGCCCGGTCCTGCTCCTCGTCGTACACCTGGCCACCTGTTTCCGCGCCCCGCGCCATGGCCGCCTGCCGGGCGACGATCGACAGCACCCCGGCCAGCTGCTGCGGGCCCATCACCGCCGACTTCGCGCTCGGCCAGGTGAACAGGAACCGGGGATCGTAGGCCCGCCCGCACATCCCGTAGTTGCCCGCGCCGTAGGAGGCCCCCATGACCAGCGTCAGGTGCGGCACCGTGCTGTTGGCCACCGCGTTGATCATCAGCGCGCCGTGCTTGATGATCCCGGCCTGCTCGTACTCCTTGCCGACCATGTAGCCGGTGGTGTTGTGCAGGAACAGCAGCGGCGTGTCGCTCTGGTTGGCCAGCTGGATGAACTGCGCGGCCTTCTGCGCCTCCTGGCTGAACAGCACGCCCTGCGCGTTGGCGAGGATCCCGACCGGATAGCCGTGCAGCCGCGCCCAGCCCGTGACGAGGCTGGTTCCGTACAGCGGCTTGAACTCGTCGAACTCGGAGTCGTCCACCACGCGGGCGATCACCTCGCGCGGGTCGAACGGGATCTTCAGGTCCGCCGGGACGATCCCCGCCAGCTCCTCGGGGTCGTACAGCGGCTCCCTGGACGGCGCGGGCGCCGGACCGGCCTTGCGGTGGTTGAGCCGGGCGACGATGCGCCGCCCCAGCCGGATCGCGTCGGCCTCGTCCACCGCCATGTGATCGGCCAGGCCGGAGGAGCGGGCGTGCATCTCGGCGCCGCCCAGCTCCTCGTCATCGGCCTCCTCGCCGGTGGCCATCTTCACCAGCGGAGGCCCGCCCAGGAACACCTTCGCGCGCTCCTTCACCATGACGACGTGGTCGCACATCCCCGGGATGTACGCGCCGCCCGCCGTGGAGTTGCCGAAGACCAGCGCGATCGTCGGGATCCCGGCCGCCGACAGCCGGGTCAGGTCGCGGAACATCCGCCCGCCCGGAATGAAGATCTCCTTCTGGGTGGGCAGGTCGGCGCCGCCGGACTCGACCAGGTTGATCAGCGGCAGCCGGTTCTCCAGCGCGATGTCGGAGGCCCGGAAGCTCTTCTTGAGCGTCCAGGGGTTGCTGGCCCCGCCCCGCACCGTCGGATCGTTGGCGACGATCATGCACTCGACGCCCTCGACCACGCCGATCCCGGTGACGACACCGGCCCCGACCTGGAAGTCGCTGCCCCAGGCCGCCAGCGGGCTCAGCTCCAGGAACGGCGCGTCGGGGTCCAGCAGCAGCTCGATCCGCTCGCGGGCGAGCAGCTTGCCGCGCCCGCGATGCCGGGCCACGTACTTCTCGCCGCCGCCCAGCAGCACCTTCTCGTGTTCGGCCGCCAGCTCGTCCAGCTTGGCGAGCATCGCCTCGCGCCGCTCCCGGTACTCGGGTCCCTGCGCGTCCAGGGTGCTCTTGAGGGTCACAGGATCGCCTCCGGGACGTCGACGAGGCGGGACCGCAGCCATTCGCCGAGGGCCTTGCCCTGCGGATCGAAGCGGGTCGACGCCGAGACTCCCTCCTGCAGCAGCCCTTCGACGACGAAGTTGACCGCGCGGAGGTTGGGCAGGGTGTGGCGCGTGACGGGGAGGTCGCGCGTCTCGGGGAGGAGCGCGGCGAGCCGTTCCGCCGTGAGGAAGCCGTCGAGCCAGCGCCACTGCTCGGCGGTACGGGCCCAGACGCCGATGTTGGCGTCACCGCCCTTGTCTCCGCTGCGCGCCCCGGCGACCCGTCCGAGCGGGACCCGCACCAGCGGCCCTGGGACGGGGGCGGATGGACGCCTCGGCGACGGCGTTTCGTCCACCGCCGCCGCGCCGCACCCCTCGACGACCCGGCGGGTGCCGTCGGGCAGCACGGCGACATGCTCGATCTCCCCGTTGGGCACGAACGCCGGCGCGTAGACGCCGCAGGGGCTCCCCTTGCCCGGCGGCGAGGTCATCGTGAAGCCCGGATACCCGGCGAGCGCCAGTTCGACGGCCGCGCCGCTGAACGCCCGGCCCACCTTCTCCGGGTCGGGGTCCAGCACGGCGCAGCGCAGCAGGGCCGTGGCCTCCCCCTGCGTCCCGGGGTCGGAGGCGGGGGCGCCGATCATCGTCCACTCCACCTTCGCCGGACGGTCACCGCCGAGGACCGCCTCCAGCTGGGCGCGGGCGAAGTCCGCCTTGCCGTGGACGTCCAGCCCGGTGAGCACGAAGGTCATCTCGTTGCGGTGGCCGCCCAGGTGGTTGAGGCACACCTTGGTGGTCGCGGGCGGCGGGGAGCCTCTCGTCCCGGTGACGGCGACCCGGTCCGGGCCCTCCTGGCGCAGCTCGATGGTGTCGAACCGGGTCGTCACGTCCGGGCCGGCGTAGGCGGGGCCGCCGATCTCGTACAGGAGCTGGGCCGTGACGGTCTCCACGGTGACGGCGCCGCCGGTGCCCTCGTGCTTGGTGATGACGCTGGAGCCGTCGGAGTGGATCTCGGCGAGCGGGAAGCCCGGCACGGCCGGACCGCCCGGCGCCTTTACGTTGTAGATTTCTTGGAAGAAGGCGTAGTTGCCGCCGGTCGCCTGCGCCCCGCACTCCAGCACATGCCCGGCCACGGTGGCGCCGGCGAGGGCGTCCCAGTCGTCGCGGGCCCATCCGAAGTGCGCGGCGGCCGGGCCGGCCACCAGCGAGGCGTCGGTGACGCGCCCGGTCACCACGATGTCGGCGCCGTCCCGCAGGCACTCGGCGATCCCCCAGGCGCCCAGATAGGCGTTGGCGGTCAGCGGAGCCCCGTACCGCGGGTGGACGAAGCCCAGCTCCTCGGCCCGGGGCAGCAGATCGTCGCCCTCCACATGGGCGACGCGGACCCGGACACCGGCCCGCTCGGCCAGCGCCCGCAGCCGCTCGGCCAGCCCGGCCGGGTTGAGCCCGCCCGCATTGGTGACGATCTTCGTGCCGCGCCCGGCGGCCAGGCCCAGGCACTCCTCCATCTGCCGCAGGAAGGTCGCCGCGTACCCGGCGCCGGGGTCCTTCAGCCTCCCCCTGCCGAGGATCAGCATGGTCAGCTCGGCCAGGTAGTCGCCGGTCAGGACGTCCAGCGGGCCGCCCTCCAGCATCTCCCGCACCGCCTCGAAGCGGTCGCCGTAGAAGCCCGAGGCGTTGCCGATCCGCAGTGGACGACTCTGGGGTCGCGTCATGTGCTGCACCCTGCCAGCCGGGCGATAAAAAATCAATCGTGCTTGATTGCTTTGCCGTTCCACCGTTTGGTTGACTGGACGCGCAGCCGAGCCGAGGAAGCGATGACCACGCAGGCACTCCCCCGCGAACCGCAGCAGGACCGCAGCCGCGCCACCCGCGCGCGGCTGCTCGAGGCCGCCGTCGGCTGCCTGGCCTCCGTGGGCTGGGCCGGCACGACCGTGGCCGTGGTCGCCGAGCGCGCCGGGGTGTCCCGCGGGGCCGCCCAGCACCACTTCCGCACCCGCGAGGAGCTGGTCACCGCGGCCGTCGAGTACGGCTCGGACGTGCGCACCGCGCGCATGCGCGAGCACCTGGACGGCCTGGCCGGGCGGCGGCCGTCCACCCTGGAGGTGCTCACCTCCCTGGCCGAGATGTACACCAGCCCGCTGTTCCGGGCCGCCCTGCAGCTGTGGGTCGCCGCGGCCTCCGACGAGCAGCTGCGCGCGCGGGTCGTCCCGCTGGAGGCCAAGGTCGGCCGGGAGGCGCACCGGCTGACGGTGGAGGCGCTGGGCGCCGACGAGAGCGTGCCCGGCGTGCGGGAGAGCGTGCAGGCCACCCTCGATCTCGTGCGCGGCCTGGGCCTGGCCGACCTGCTGACCGACGACTCGGCCCGCCGCTCGCGGCTCCTGCGGCAGTGGGCCGCCACCCTCGAACCGGTCCTGCACCGCTCGCCGCCGCCGTCCGGCTAGCCGTTCGGCCGCGCCTGTTCGATCAGCGGGTCGCCGTGGGTGTCGACGAAGTCGCGGGCGGCCTGGCAGAAGGCCCGGACCCGGTTGGTCTCGCCGGCGGTCCGCCACACCAGCCGCCACTGGAAGGGCAGCCCATCGCTGATCGGGACGTAGGCGATATCCGGGCGGACGTCGTACAGGCTGGCGTGGGTGGGGACGGGGAAGATGCCCCGTCCCGCGCCGACCAGGGCGAACATCTCCTGGATGGTGCCGAACTCCACGCCCCGCTCGATGGGTCGCCCGCCGGGCGCATGGGTCGGAACGGAGAGGGCTTCGAGTTCGTCGGGGACCCCGCGGGGGCGTAGCACCTTGTCGCGGGCAAGGTCGTCCAGGCAGACCGACTCGCGGCGCGCGAAAGGATGCCTGGCCGAGACGGCGAGGACCGGGGGCTCCTGGAACAGGACCGGGCTCTCGCTGAGGTCGGGGGCCATTCCCGGAGCGGCCAGAAGCAGGATGTCGACGGCGTCGCCGTACAGCAGGCCCAGGCCGTCGGCGTAGCGGCTCTCCTGGATGTGGACCTGGCAGGCGGGGTGCCTGGCGTGGAAGACCTCCGCGACCTGGAGGACGAACTGGGCGACGACGGTGCCGAGGAATCCGACGCGCAGCGCCCCGTCGATGCCGCGGCCTGCGGCGACGGCTCGCTCGACCCCGTCGAGGATCTGCTGGTAGGCGGGGCGCAGGTCGTCATAGAGCCGCCGGCCGATCGGGGTCAGGGCCACCCGGCGGCTGGTGCGGTCGAACAGGGCCGCCCCCACCGCCCGCTCGATCTTCTTGATCGTCTTGCTGACCATGGCCACCGAGATGTGCAACCGCTCGGCGCTGCGACCGAAGTGCAGTTCCTCGCCGACCGTCAGGAAGATCTCGATCTCGCGCTGTTCCACAGCGCCTCCGTCCGTCAACCCCGGGGTTAACGATCCTTGCACGGCTGATCGTTGTTCGCGATCCCCCGCCACCCGAGAGTGGGGGTGTGACCGAAAACGGTACGACCAGGGCAAACGAAGGAGAGAACAGATGGGCGCGAACGAACTGACCCTCGTTCTGGGCGGGACCGGAAAGACCGGCCGCCGCGTCGTGCGACTGCTGACCGGCCGCGACCTCCCGGTCCGGATCGGCTCCCGCTCCGGCGGCGTGCCCTTCGCCTGGGAGGACCCCGCGACCTGGGAGCCCGCCCTCGAAGGCGTGCGCGCGGTGTACGTCTCCTACTACCCGGACGTGGCCGCCCCCGGGGCCCCCGAGGCGATCGGCGCCTTCGCCGAACTCGCGGTGCGCTCCGGCGCCCGGCGGCTGGTGCTGCTCTCGGGACGCGGCGAGGAGGAGGCCGTGGCGTCCGAGAAGGCCCTGGCCGCTTCGGGCGCCGACTGGACCGTCCTGCGCGCCGCCTGGTTCGCCCAGAACTTCAGCGAGGGCTACCTGCTCGACCCCGTCCTGGGAGGCCAGGTCACCCTGCCCGCGGGGAACGTCGGCGAGCCGTTCGTGGACATCGACGACATCGCCGAGGTCGCCGCGGCCGTCCTCACTCAGGACGGGCACACCGGCCGCGTCTACGAGATGACCGGACCGCGGCTGCTCACCTTCACCGAAGCCGTCGCCGCCATCGGCGCCGCCGCCGGTCGCGACCTCTCCTTCGTCCGGATTCCCGCCGACGACTTCGCCGCCGCGCTGTCGGCCGAAGGCGTGCCCGACGACGTCACCGGCCTGCTGACCTACCTGTTCACCACGATCCTGGACGGCCGCAACTCCAGCGTCGGCGACGGCGTCCGGCAGGTGCTGGGCCGTCCTGCCCGGGACTTCTCCGACTACGCCAGGGACACCGCCGCCACCGGCGTCTGGAACCGGAAGGACGCGAGATGAGACTCCTGCAGACCGGCACGCTCCTGACCGCCGTCATCTTCGCCGGGCTCATGGCCGGGCTGTTCGTGGGCTTCGTCTGCGGGGTCATGCCCGGCCTGGCCAGAGCGTCCGACCGCACCCTCGTCGACGCGATGCAGGGCATCAACAAGGGCATCCTCAATCCCGTGTTCATGCTCATGTTCGTCGGCTCGATCCCCGTCATCGGGCTGGCCGCCCTGCTCGCCTTCCGAGGGCATGGACGCGAGGCGGCGCCCTGGCTCGTCGCCGCACTGGTGCTCTACGTGGTCGCGTTCATCGTCACCATGGCCGCCAACGTCCCTCTCAACGACCAGCTCGACAGGGCAGGTGACCCCGAGCGCATCCACGACATCGCAGCGGTCCGCGACCAGTACGAAAGCAAGTGGGTCGCTTGGAACATCGTCCGTGCCCTGCTGCACACCGCCTCGTTCGCCTGCCTGGCCTGGGCCCTGGTCCTGTACGGGGCGCACCGGCTCGCCGAGGACCCGGGCACCGCCTCGTCCGCCAAGCCCTCGGCGTACACCGCGACGGACACCGGCCACCTGAACGCCGTCCCCCACCACATCGACCGGCCGCGCCCTCCGGCCCACACCTGACCCTCACCGGCGACCGCGCCGCCTGGAGTTCCCTCCGCCAGGCGGCGCGATGCTCGTTCTCGAGCACGTTCATGACGGACTCCGCCCGGGTCTCGCCCGCCGCACCCCCGTCGTCTCCGCCGTGGCGTGGACAGGCGGACACGCCCGAACGCGCAGCGGCCGTGAGGGGCGTCTCGAGGTCACCTCGAAACGATCAACCCGAGGTCAACGGGAGTTCTTCCCGAGAGGATCTTGTGTTCGCACCTGGCGCCTAACGTCGACGCCCGCTGTGTCGGATTCGATGTGCGGCCTGGGGGCGGGTCGCCTCACAGGGAGGAGCGCGGGATGGGCGAAGAGACTCGGTCTGCCCAGGACCCGGTTTTCACTCGGCGCCGGATGCTGGGGGCGGGCCTTGCCGCAGGAGGTGCGGCGTTGTGGCAGATGGCGCCCAACGTTCACAAGGCTCTGGCGGCACCTCCGCCGAGCAGGCGCCCGTCACTGAACGACATCGAGCATGTCGTGCTCCTCATGCAGGAGAACCGGAGCTTCGACCACTACTTCGGGACCATGTCGGGTGTGGCGGGTTTCTCGGATCCGGATGCGATCCGGTTGTCGACGGGGCGTAACGTTTTCCACCAGCCGACGGACAAGAACCCGTACGGTTACGTGCTTCCCTTCCACCTCGACAGTCGCACGACGGCGGCGCAAGGGATGCCGACGGCCGGCGACTACGCGTGGAACCCGTCGCACATGGCGTGGAACGGCGGCAGGATGGACCAATGGCTGCCTGCCAGTTATCGCTATATCCAGGGCGACCAGAGCCGCATTCCGCTGCTGATGGGATACTTCGACGAGCAGGACCTCCCGTTTCACCGGGCGCTGGCCGATGCGTTCACCATCTGCGACAACTACTTCTGCTCGGTCCTCGGGTCCACCACCCCGAACCGGGTCATGTGGGAAACCGGAACCATCGATCCCAACGGAACGGCCGGTGGCCCCATTCTCATCAACAATATGAACGTCAACAGGTGGAGGACCTACGCGGAGGACCTCACCGATGCCGGCGTGAGCTGGAAATTCTACTGGGAACAAGGAGGAATGCGGAGCCAGGCCTACCCGTATTTCCAGGCGTACCGAGACGCACCGGCGAACTCGCCCCTCTATGAGAACACCCGGACGCCTTCCGCTCCCGGCCAGTTCGAGTACGACGCGCTCAATGATCGGCTTCCGGCCGTGAGCTGGCTGTTCCCTCCGGCAGGGCAGAACGAGCATCCCAATCAATCCATGCCCGCCGCCGGGGCGCAGTACATCGCCTCGAAGATCGACGCCATCGCCGCGAACCCGGATGTGTGGGCCAAGACCGTGTTCATCCTGGTTTGGGACGAGAACGGCGGCATGTTCGACCACGTCCCGCCGCCGACCCCACCGGCCGGCACTCCCGACGAGTTCGTGACCAAGACCTCCCCGGGGGGCGTCAACGGCGGCGGCCTTCCCATCGGTGCGGGCTTCCGTGTCGGTTGCATCGTCGTCTCGCCGTGGACGGCGGGTGGCTGGGTGTGCAGCGAGCCGTTCGAGCACACCTCGAACCTGCGGCTACTGGAGCGGGTGACGGGCGTGGAGTGCTCCAACATCAGTGCCTGGCGGAGGGAGACCTTCGGCGATCTCACCTCGGCCTTCCGCTTCCGCGGCAAACCGGCTGAACCGCCCACGATGCCCAGCACGGCAGGGAACCTCGCGTTGGCCCACTACGAGGTGGCGAACCTGCCCGCACCGGTCGCCCCCAGCGGGCGGCAGGTCCCCCCGGTCCAAGCCCCCGGACGGCGGCCCGTCGTCCCACCCGGCCACGGCAGGTGACGGCCGGGCCAAGCCGGACCACCCTCACCCCTGCCGGTCGGCGGGACGGGTGAGGCGGACGTCCTCGGACCCCCGGCCCGGACAGGTGAGCCGGGCCGGGGCGGGACACGCGGGCGGGCCCCGCGGTGGGTCGTCCGCGGGGCCCTCCCTCCGGGCGGTGATCAGTCGTTGAGCTGTTCGAGGGTGCGGCCCTTGGTCTCGACGGCGAACAGGGCGGTGACGGCGCCGGCGGCGGCGACGCAGCCCAGGACGGTGAACACGGTGACGAGGCCGCCGCCGGCCCCGATGTCGGCGCCGACCACGACCGGGCCGATAATCACGCCGAGCCGGTGCCAGACCCCGCCGAAGGAGGCGCCCAGCGCGCGGCTGCGGGTCGGGTAGAGCTCGGGCGTGTAGAGGTAGAGGCTGACGTTGGTGGCGTACACGAACAGGGTCGCGACCGAGGCCCAGACCGCCACCTGGCCGCCCGACACGGCGCCCGACAGGGCCAGGGGGATCAGGGCCGCGGCGGCGCCGCCCATGCCGACGGCCAGCGCGGGGCGGCGGCCGACGCGGTCGATGACCAGCGCGACAATGAGGCAGCCGAGCAGGCCGGTGATGTTGCTGAGCGGCGTGAACCGCAGCGCGGCCCCCAGGTCGAGGCCGAAGTCCTTGGTGTAGAGGGACGGCAGCCAGGCCGTGATGCGGTGGTTGACGTAGTAGGCGAAGAACCAAGCAGCGAGATCACCACGGTGCGGCGCAGGTAGCGTCCGGCGAACAGGTCGCGCACGGTGCTGCGGCCGGTGCGGACGGCATCGGGCGCGAACAAGGGGGCCGCGCGGACCGGTGTATCTTTGCGTTGAGGCTTCGCACCCTCGCGTCGAGATCTTTCCGCCGCCCCCGGGCGGCCACCGGAGGGAGGCCGGGCCGGGCGGCAGCACCGCCCGCCGATCGTCGATGACACGCAGAACCCCGGGCCGCCCCGACGCGGTCGACCTGATCCTCGAGCAGTGGCGGCGCGAACTGCCCGCCGTCGACGCCTCCCCCATGGAGGTCTTCGGCCGCCTGCACCGCAGCTTCCTGCGCTACCAGAGCCTCCTGTCGGAGCTGTTCGACCGCTACGACCTCAACATGGCCTCCTTCGACATGCTCGCCACCCTGCGCCGCTCGGGCCCTCCGTACCGCCGCACCGCCGGCGAGCTCGCCGAGATCTCCCTGCTCACCACCGGGGGCATCTCCCTGCGCCTCGACCGGCTCGAGAAGGCGGGCCTGGTCGTGCGGGAACGCGACGCCGAGGACCGGCGGGTCGTGTACGCGCGGCTCACCGACAAGGGCCTGGAGGTCGCCGGCAGCGTCGCCCGCGCCCACTTCGCCAACGAGGCCCGCATGCTCGACGGCCTCACCGACGCCGAGCGCCGCCAGCTCGGCCGCCTGCTCAGCAAGCTGGAACGCTCGCTGGAGAAGGCCGAGCGGACGCCGTCACTGCCCCGCGGTCAGCTCCCCGCCCAGGGCAACGGCTCCTCGTCCATCCCCCAGTAGACGCTCTTGTTCCTGGTGTAGCCGAGAATCCCGGCGCGGCCCTTCTCCGTGCCGATGCCGCTCTCCTTCCAGCCGCCGAACGGCGTGGAGACGCTGAACTGCTTGTAGGTGTTCACCCACACCGTCCCGGCCTCGACGCGCCGCGCCACCCGCCAGGCCGCCCGGTAGTCGCGGGTCCAGACGCCGCACGCCAGCCCGTACACGGTGTCGTTGGCCTGCCGGACCAGGTCCTCCTCGTCGGTGAACGGCAGCGCCACCAGCACCGGGCCGAAGATCTCCTCCTGGCACGTCGCCGCGTCGTTCGGCAGCCCGTCCAGCACGGTCGGCAGGTAGTAGGCGCCCGCGGCATACCCCTCCCCCTCCGGGGCCCGGCCGCCGCACAGCACCCGGGCGCCCTCGGCGCGGGCCCGGTCGACCATCGCCGCCACCCGGTCCCGGTGCGCGTGCGTGACCAGCGGCGCCACCTGTGTGGCCGGGTCGTCCCCCGGCCCGACCCGCAGCTTCTCCGTCGCCCGCACGATCCGGTCGAGCACCTCGTCGTACCGGTCGGCGTGGACGAACAGCCGCGAGCCCGCCACGCAGCTCTGCCCCGAGGACGAGAAGACCCCGAAGAGCACCCCGGCCACCGCCTGGTCCACGTCGGCGTCGGGCAGCACGATCGTCGGCGACTTGCCGCCCAGTTCCAGCGACACCGGCATGATCTTCTCCGCGGCCGCCGCGCCGATCTTCCGTCCCGTCGCGGTCCCGCCGGTGAAGCTGACCTTCCCGACCCCCGGATGCCGCACGATCGCGTCCCCGACGATGCCGCCTGGCCCCGGCAGCACCGACAGCAGCCCCGCCGGCAGCCCGGACTCGGAGATCAGCCGGCCCAGCGCCAGCGACACCAGCGGCGTCCACTCGGCGGGCTTGAGGATCACCGCGTTCCCGGCCGCGAGAGCCGGCGCGACCTTCTGGGCGTCGCTGGCGATCGGCGAGTTCCACGGGGTGATCGCGCCGACCACCCCGATCGGCTCGTGCAGGCTCACCGTGAGGTACGGGCCTCGCGGCGGCGTCCAGGCGTCCTCCAGGGTCTCCAGCGCCCCGGCGAAGTAGCGGAACGTCCCCGCCGCGCTGGCCACCAGCGCCCTGGTCTCGTTGATGGACTTGCCAGTGTCGGCGGTCTGCAGCCGGGCCAGATCCTCGGCCCGCTCCGCGATCAGGTCGGCGATCCGCACCAGGACGCGGGCCCGCTCGTGCGGGAGCAGGTCCCGCCAGCCCGGCTCGGCGGCGGCCCGCCGCCCCGCCTCGACCGCCTCGTCCACGTCCCCGGCCGAGGCCTGGCGCAGCCCGGCGATCACCGCGCCGGTCGCGGGATCGCGGGTCTCGGCATAGGCCCCGCCCCCCTGCCGCCACTGGCCGCCGACAAGGATCTCGTCCGTCACACGCATAGAGCAGCCCCTCCAGAGGTCCGGATGTGCCGACTATATCTTTGCACTAAACCTTCTGCGACAGTCGGCGGGGCGCACTGCCGACCTCGGAGTTCTGGTCTGACTCATCAGCCCTCGGCCGGTGCGAGCGAGGCGATCATCCGCGGGTCGAGCCCGACGGCCGGGTCGATCTCACGGGCGGCCCGAAGAGCGGCCGAGAGGGTGGCGGCGGCCAGATGGGCGAGGTCGTCCCGGGTGAGGTCGCGGTGCTCGAGGTGATCGATGAGGATCTCGTCGAGGTAGCCGACCCAGCCGCCCATGGTCGTGCGCAGAGCGGGACGCACGGGCTCGGCGACACCCAGGGCGTTCAGCAGGCGGACGGCGCCCTGCCAGCGCAGATCCTCGATGATCGCGTGGACCTGCGGGTCGGACCCGTTCCCGCCGCGCATCAGGGCGAGGAACCCCTTGGCGTTGGCCTCCATGTGGGCGATGTGCCGGGAAAGCGCGTCGTGGAGCAGCTCCGCGGGCGTGTCGCCCACCGGCGCCGACTCATGGACGGCCTTCAGCCGGTCGGCGGCGGCGAGGATCGTCGCGAGATAGAGCCCCCGCTTGTTGGTGAAGTGATGGGCGATGAGGCCGTAGGCGACGTCGGCGCGCCGGGCGATCTCGGCGGTCGTCACCTCGTCGTAGGCGCGCTCGGCGAACAGCGCCGAGGCCGCCTCGATCAGCAGGGCGCGGCGGTCGGTGGATGTCACGGGACTCCGGGGTTGACGGTCTGGATGCGCTGAACCTATCGTCCCGACTGATTGATTATCAGTCAAGGAGGAGCGGATGGGCGGTATGACGTTGCGGGACGCCCCGGTGCTGGTGACCGGGGCCTCCAGCGGGATCGGCCGGGCGCTGGCCTTCGCGCTGGCCGGGCGGGGCGCCCGGCTGGCGATCGCCGCCCGCCGCACGGCCAACCTCACCGAGATCGCCGATCAGATAGCGGCGGAACACGAACGTCCAGTGATCATCGAGGCCGACCTGTCACGCGCCGGCGCCGCGGCGACGCTGGCCGAGCAGGCTCTCGCCGAACTGGGATCGGTGCGGGTCCTGATCAACAACGCCGGGGTGGCGGTGGTGGGCGCCCAGGGCACCCTGGGGGACGACGCCCAGGTCCGCGCATTGTTCGAGACCAACTTCTGGTCCCCGCTCGCGCTGACCCGCGCACTGCTCCCGGGTCTCCAGGCCGTCGCCAACGTCACCTCCAGCCTCCAGGCCGTGCCCATCCCCTCGCTCGCCTACTACGGCGCGTCCAAGGCCGCCCTGGCCCACGCGACACGCACCCTCCGCCACGAGCTGGCCGACGTCTCGGTCCTGGAAGTGGTGCCCGGCGCCACCGACACCGACGCCCGCGACATCGACCTGCTGCCCTGGCGCTCGACCCCGATGCGCACCCCGCCGCCCGTCTCCCCGGAATCCGCCGCCGACGCCATCGTCACCGCCCTGGAACGCGGCCGCACACGCCGCGTCCACCCACGCACCTCACTGCTACCGCTGGAACTCCCAGCAATCGGCCGCCTGATCGCCCGCACCGTAACCCGCCGCCTGACCCTCACCCAATAAAGGCCCAGCACGCCCCACCCCACAAAGAACAACTTGGCACCCAAACCCAGGCTGCCCGTCCACCCCCAACACTTCCGCCCGAACGGGAACACGCCCACACCGATCGGTTGCGTACAGCCAACTCCAGAAAGGGCCGCGGACGCCCTCAGACCAAGCCGTCCGCGGGTGTAAGGCCGCCGAGTGCACCTGGCCGTGGTAAGCCAAGGTGCAAGCGCGGCGCCTTGCTGGACTGCTGAACTCTTGGGCGGGCGCAGCCTGGGCCGCCCGTTCTACCCGCCCACAAGCCCATGGCCCAGGCAGCAAGACCATGGTGGGCGCGTATCGGTCCAAATCAAGCTGTAAACGTCGACACCACGCACCGAAGAAGCACCGCGCCTCTCAACACCACAAATACAGCTAGCCACCGCAGTCGCGCGATAGCCGCAGCGATCACGTCTGACCACCCGCCTCATAGAGGCCGACACGATAGAAGCGGCACAAGCCTCGGGCACGCACAGCTCCCACCGCCAAGACTCCCGCGCCCAAGCCCCCGGCCTGTACTCGCTGGTGGAGGCCCGCGCCACCCTCGACCAGGCCGACACCTGGCCTCGCCCGCCAGCGCTACGCCTTCCACATCGTGGACACCGACGCGGCGTGGCGATGCAGGCGTCAGGCGAGTACAGCTGGCGCCAGGAGCAGCCCATCGCCGTGCGTCGGGTTCTCACGGGTCGCGTCAGGAGTCGGCCCTACGGCGGCGGCCCGCTGTCAGCGCTTCCTCGCCCACAGCTACGCCGCCCAACGCACCGCGGACACTAACTCGGGTGACAGTCGAGGGCATCGGGGTGTGTACGGGTCGCGTCAGGAGGAGGCGCAGCGTCTGGGACGGCTGCTGCGGCCCAAGTCCTCCGGGCAGGGCGCCCGGTTCTACGCGGTGGTGGCGCGTGACACGCTCGATCAGGACTACGCCGCCCACCGGCAGCGTTTCCTGGCCGAGCAGGGCTACGCCTACCGGATCGTGGACGCCGACGCCGTCCTGGCCGGCGAGGAGATCTAAACGAGCGCACCCGCCCGGAAAAGAGGGGGCGGGA